>NZ_JBEFOG010000027.1:0-2502500 GCF_045063645.1 Winogradskyella sp. Asnod2-B02-A | reverse complement strand
GTTGCCATGGTGTGCCGTTACCACACCATCTAGCTAATAGAACGCATACTCATCTTTTACCGCCAAAACTTTAAAGTTATCTTGATGCCAAGTCAACTTACTATGGAATATTAATCTTCATTTCTAAAGGCTATCCTCCTGTAAAAGGTAGATTGTATACGCGTTACGCACCCGTGCGCCACTCGTCAGCAAAAGAGCAAGCTCTTCTCTGTTACCGTTCGACTTGCATGTGTTAGGCCTGCCGCTAGCGTTCATCCTGAGCCAGGATCAAACTCTTCATCGTTAAATTTTAAGTCTTACGACTATTTCTTTAACAACTAATAGGAATTATTCTAGTACTCTAAATGATTTATTCTCTTGTTTGATTTTAATCGTTTCCAATTATTATCTTACGCTGTCAATTCAATATGTTAATGAACTTTTTCTTTACTTTTACTTAACACTATTTCGCTAAGCGGGTGCAAATATAAAACCCTTTTTTCACTCTCACAAACTTAATTTGAAAAAATATTTTATTATTTTCTTAAAGCTAAATCTGTCTGGAAATGAACGTGCGAAACTTAAACTAGTGTCTTTGTTTCGGGGTGCAAATATAAAACCCTTTTCTAAACCCACAAGTCCTTTTTCCTTTTTATTTTAATCTTTTTTTTAAGACTAATGAACTATCCGAAAATGATGCTGATTATATATTGAGTGAGTTTGAAAAACAAATGAATAAATAAAAACGTTTTACAACAATGGCTATAAGTAATTGCTTGTCCTCGCCTACTTTGGAAATTCCTGCGGAATTTCCAACTTGGTGTGTACTTGCAAAGTTAATCGCTAACCCACGCAACTACTCATAGCCGAGACCGTTGGCAATAATTATGAAAAAATCAATAGTTCTAACCACAATACTTCTGATATTTTCGATGTCTGAAATATGTGCGTGTAGTTGTTACAAA
Organism: Winogradskyella sp. Asnod2-B02-A; assembly: GCF_045063645.1. Classification (NCBI taxonomy): domain Bacteria; kingdom Pseudomonadati; phylum Bacteroidota; class Flavobacteriia; order Flavobacteriales; family Flavobacteriaceae; genus Winogradskyella; species Winogradskyella sp. Asnod2-B02-A. The sequence continues at coordinate 2,501,556 of NZ_JBEFOG010000027.1, read as the reverse complement.
AAAAGTGTAACGGAAAATTATAAAGGAGCCGATTTAGTATTTACTGGTAAAGTCGTCGAGGTTATTGAACAAAAAGTGATTGACTCAATTCCAACAGACAACAAATTGAACCCATTCAAAATTCGGAGATATAACAGAGTTGAATTTAAGTTTAAAATAATCAAATTATATAAAGGAGAAACTGATTCGGAATTCGTTTCCATTTATACTACAGGCGGAATTTCTGACTGCGGAAATTATTTTCAATTGAATTCCAAACAATTAGTATATTCTTACATTAAAGATAGAAGATTAAATGATTGGAGCACGAAAAGAAAAGTCAAACCCTATCTATCTACAAGTACTTGCAGTCAGACTAAAAAGCTAAGAAGAGTAAAACGTAAAGAAAAAAGGAAACTGACAAAATTATCTGGAATAAAATAACTATTGCCAACACCGTGTATAATTAATTGCTTTGTTCTTCCTTACTTGCGAAAATTCCTGCGGAATTTTCACGGGTTCGTTAAAGTTTACTAAATTAGTTGCTTAACCACGCAACTAATCATGCACAAAACCGTTGGCAACAACTTGGTAATGATTCGGATTTGATGTACATTTACACCAAACAATTGAATTATGTCAAGACAAAGTATATCATTTACAGAACCTAACGACGAATGGCTGAAAGCACAAGTTAATAGTAAAGAATATTCAAGTAAAAGCGAATTAGTTAACGATTTAATTAGACAAGCTAGAAAACAACAAATCGAAATTGATTGGGTTCGAACTAAGTTGGAAAAAGCTGAAAATAGCGGATTTACGAACGAATCAAAAAATGAAATTTTAGCTCAATCAAAAACTTTACTGAATGGCTAAATATCGATTAAGTAACGAAGCTAAAAATGACTTAATCCGAATCCATCACTATGGAGTTAAAAAATTTGGAATGACTCAAGCGGATAAATATTTTGAATCATTCTTTAAATATTTTGAAATTATTTCCCAAAGGCCTTTTTCATTCGAGTCAGTTGATTATATAAAAAAAGACTACAGAAGATGTGTTTGCGGAATAGATAATATTTACTATAAAATAAATAATGACGTTGTTGAAATAATGGCAATTGTCGGAAGACAAGATTTAAACGACATACTGTAATCTGAATAATAAAAACTGTTGCTAACACCGTGTATAATTAATTACTAAGTTCTTCCCTACTTGCGAATATTCCTGCGGAATTTTTACGGGTTCGTAAAAGTTTACTAAATTAGTTGCTTAACCACGTAACTAACTATACACAAAACCGTTGTAGCTAATTAAAAAAAAACATAAAATGACAAAATACTTATTAATTGCACTCTTATTATTCACTTCTTTTGCATTCAGTCAATCAGTTGAAAAAACTGAGCTTATCGGACTGTGGAACGTTGTAAATGTTGAAAGTACCAGAGAGATTAAGAAAGAAGAAAAAGAAATGCTTGATATGGCAAAAAAAGCGTTTATGAATTCAACATTCGAATTTGAATCTAATGAGAATTTCACTCTTAATATTGATTTTATCGGAATTGGAGAAAAATTAAAAAAAGTATATTGGAATTATTCTTCAGATGACTCATCAATAACTATTGAAAGTTGGAACGAGCATGATAATCTCATGGTTATAATTGTAGAAAAAAAGAATGATACGGTATTTTTTAAATTAAGGGAAACCTCACTGACGCTAGAAGTTGAAAAATAACTAGCTACAACACCGTGTATAATTAATTGCTTTGTTCTTCCTTACTTGCGAAAATTCCTGCGGAATTTTCACGGGTTCATTAAAGTTTACTAAATTAGTTGCTTAACCACGCAACTAATCATGCATAAAAACGTTACCTACAATTATGAAAAACATTCCGTTACTGATTTTAACATTGATTTTAATTGCAAGTTGCGATTCAAAACAAACTTCATCGGAATTGGAAAAATTAACAAAAAAACTAACCGAAAAAGAAAATCGGATTTCGGAATTGCAAAGTCAAATTGAGAATTTAGAAAAAGTTAATAAGCCGACTGAAAACAAACAAACTTCGGATTATTATCGCTTCGTGGAAACTTCTGACTCTAAAATAAATGTTTCGGAAAAATTAAAAAGCGGAGAACGGAAATTAATTGATAAAAAGGATTTTAAAGACACTTTAGATATATCAGACAATTTTTTCGTTTATAAACATACATCTGAAATCACTCAAACGTCTGAATCGGAATTTGAATCAGTCCTTCGTGATTTTGACCAAGTCAAATCGGAATATGGAAATGACTTTTTTGTGCGAGTAATGACATTTTATAATGGACAAAGTTTGCCTCTGGAAACCGAAAATTCTAAAACAGATATTCATATTTTAATCCAACCGACTGAATTGGGTTATGAAAATAAAACGTTCGTGATTTCGGACTTTTATGAAGTTGACATAAAAATGCTCGAAAAGAAAGAGAATAGTGTCGAACTGACTTTTGAACACGGAAAATTTCCAAGAAAAAGTGAATTAATAATAATAAAACCTGAATTAGTAAAATTTAGAAATAAATAACTATAGGTAAAACCATGCATAATTAATTGCTTTGTTCTTGCCTACTTGCGAAAATTCCTGCGGAATATTCACGGGTTCGTAAAAGTTTGCTAACTTAGTTGCTCAACCACGCAACTAACCATATACAAAACCGCTGAGTGTAATTTGAGCAAACCGCCAGAAATTTAATGAACGAAATAACTTTACCATATCATTTAATAATGCCATCAATAATTTCAATTCTGATTTTAGGAATATTATTCTTGAAAAGAAAGCGAATATTTGGAATCGGAAAACTGAAATGGTTTTGGATAAGTTTGACTGTTTTCTTTCTATTTTACTTATTTATTGTTGGAGGAGCAACTTATGATGATATTTATGCTCAATGGAATTCGAATAAGTTTGATCTAAATCAAGACGGATTTTTTAGCGGAAATGAAATCACGCCTGAACAGCAAGAAGCAATGAAATATCTGATAAGTGATACTAGAAGAAATTTTTCATTTATAACTGGATTAATTTTTTCTGGAATTATTGCTTTATTTGTTTTCGCAATCGGAAAAATAATTGAATTAATAAAAAAGAAAAAAACTAAGCACAACATCGCATAAAATAATGCGTAGATTCGTGCTTAAAGAATGAACAGTGCTTTTTTGTTACTTCTAATTTTCCTGCAGAAAATCCTCGTACACAAACTAGGCACTATTCTTATACGTAACCGTTAGCGGTCAGGCAAAACAACGAAATCCAGAAAAATTATTAAATGACATAACAGAAAATAGAAATTTGAAAACCTTCCCTATATTGACAACTGAAAGGTTGACTCTTCGACAATTATCAGAAAGCGATGTTCAGGAAATATTTGTTCTTCGTTCTGACACTTTAATAAACAAATATCTTGGCAGACAGCCAAGTAAAACATTGGAAGACGCATTGAAATTTATTGAGAAGATAAAAAACAATAGCCTTTCTTATTGGGCAATTGCACAAAAAGGAAACGAAAAGCTTGTAGGGACAATTTGTCTTTTTGATATTTCAGAAGACCTAAAAAAATGCGAAATTGGATATGAACTTTTAACGAAATATCAAGGAAAAGGAATTATGAGAGAAGCAGCAAAAAAAATAATTGAATATTCATTTCAAACACTTGGACTAAAAACAATTGATGCTTATACACATAAGGACAACCAAAGTTCAACCAATCTACTTAACGAATTGAAATTTAAGAGTACGGATAGAATTGATGAGACAAATTCAAATTTGATTTTATTCCGACTGAACATTAGTAATAAAAATAAATAAGTGGAAAAAAGCCCGAACCACTAAAACCGCGTGTAATTCATTGTTTTTAAGTGTTTTATCAAAGTTTTTTAAGTTTTTTAAGTAAGTGGTTTAACGGAAAATAAAAGCTGATAAATTACAAATTAATCATTACATCATTTAAAAAAACACTGTAATTATTCAACTCAAAAGGAACGTCTGCATTTTTTTCCATATCGTGAAAATGATGTGTTGCTAATAATTCCATTCCTGTAAAAGCATTCATTTTGTGAAACCCAAACATAGCACCTTCATCTACACTTTTTTGATTAAAAAATTCATTTTCAAAAGTAAAAGCGGTTTTAGGTGCATTCCAACTTGTAGTTAGTATATATTTTTTTCCGTGCATTAAACCACCAGTCCCGTAATTGATATTTGGATTTTTTCTACTTCTGCCATCACTTGCATAAATTCCATTTTGATGACCTTCAGTAAAAACTTCATCTATATATTTTTTGAATCCAAACGGTATTTGAAACCACCAAATTGGAGTATGATAAATCACTATATCAGCCCATTTAAATTTTTCAACTTCATCTTTTACATTATAATTTTCACCTACTTGAGTAAATTTCACTTCAAATTCCTCACGCGTATCAAAATATGAAATAGTTTTATTGAAAAGTGTTTCGTTAAATCTTCCACCAGAATGTGCAAATGGGTGACTTCCATTAATTATAAATATGTTTTTCATTTGTCTCTTATTTTTTATGAGGCAAAACTAAAGCAACATTTATTATTGTAAAAATAATACAAATCATACCTTTGTATTAATATTTTAATAGCTATGGTAAATTTAGAATGGTACAGAACATTTAAAGAAATATATGAAAACGGAACTTTAACCAAAGCTTCTATTGCTTTATATGCTTCTCAACCTGGAGTTAGTGTACACTTAAATGCTTTAGAAGCTTATGTTGGCAAAAAACTATTTGAACGTACTTCGAGAAAAATGATTCCAACAGAAGATGGGAAATTTTTATATGAATATATTATTGAATCTTTAAAAAAACTTGAAATAGCAGAACAGCATTTTAAAAAAACAACGCAAGAAAAAAATCCATCTTTAAATGTAGGAATGTGTTCTGAAATGTTTCAACTTATTATTGAACCCGAAATTCCAAAACTGGACTTTGACCTAGTAGCTCGATTTGGAGCACATACAGATTTAATAAAAGACCTAAACAATGGAATTTTAGATTTAGTAATAACACCTAAAAAACAGAATGAAAAAAAATCATTAGTTGAGTATATTCCTTTTTCAAAAGAAAGAATCGTTTTAATAGCAGGAAATAAAACCAATGTAACTAAAATACAAAAACACATTAATTCAAAAAATATAAATAAGTTAGAAGAGGAACTACTTCAAAATGTTTGGTATAGTTCATCAAACGAAATGGAACATTTTAGACGCTTTTGGTTTGAGAATTTCAATAAGAAACCCGCTTTTAAACCCAACTATATTTTACCAAATATCACTTCTATAATAAGGTGTTTAAACAATGGAAACGGACTTGCATTAGTTCCAGATTTTTTATGCCAAGAACAAATTTTAAGAAACGAAATAAATTTAGTCTGGGAGGGAAAAGTAAAAACAGAAAATACCTTATATTTTGCATCAAGAACAGATTTAAAATACAAAAAGGAATTAGATACAATTAAGAATATATTTACATCAAAAATGAAATAAACGAAGCACTACGGTGTATAAAATATATTACCTTGTTCTAGACTATTCACAAAAATCCTCACAGATTTTCTATTAGGTTTTTATTCACTAAATTAGTTGCTAAAACACGCCCATAATCATACACAAACTCGTTGTTGTGCATTTAAGCTCAAAATTGAATGCAGTAATTTAAATTAATAATCCGAACTAACAATTTATGAAATTTTGGCAACATTGTAATTTATGCGAAAACAGAATAACTAGTTTAAAAAAAGGATTAACATGCAAATTAACAGATAGAAAACCTAATTTTAACAAGACTTGTTCAAAAATTACTCTTGACAAAAAATTTCAAGAAAAATTGGAAATTGCTAATCTCGAACTAGAAATAATACGCAGAAATAAAAAATCAACACATTCAACATTCTACACCACAATAATTATTGGCTTTTTACTAATACTTTATGGATACTTTTTTTCTGATTGGAATATACATAGTCTTTTTCTTTGGTATGTAAAAATTGGAATAATTGGATCTGGATTTATATTTCTCGGAACTTCTTACTCTAAACTGAATAAATATCGAAGCGAAAATAAAAAAGCGGAACTAGAAAAATTTAAAATTGATGAAGTCCTTAAAGAATACGGAATTTCATATTGTCAAAACTTTGATTTCAAAGAAAAAATTCACGGAACTCAAGAAGTAATTGTGAAAGTTGAATTTAAAAATTGGACAAAAAGCCAAACAACAAATACATATAAATTTGATTATTAATAAAAGTAATAAAAAACGACATCACAATAACGAAAATAATTAATTGGTTCATTGAGCTTACACACAAACATCTTATCGGATTTTCTATTCGGTAATTATTTGCTAACTTAGTTGCTAACTCATATACAAATAGGATGTAATTCGTTGCGGAAAAACAAACTCATAATTTAAACTATATGAAAAGAACCATTTTAAGCTTAGTCCTTGGAATCCTTATAATTTCTTGCTCTTCAAACAATGATGACTATGAAACAAAAACTCTTCAAGAGCAAATGCTTGAAAATTCTTGGTATTTTCAAAGACACGGAGAGACGTGTTCTAACGGATTAGATTTAGGAGAAGGAGCTGCATATGAATTTAGATTTTTAACGGATAGTACTGTTGAATTTACTGATCCTGGCTATTTTACAACTTCACACTATCAATTGATTGGAAATGAACTAATCCTTGAGACAACATATACTCTACCCTCTGGAACTACCGGTAAATTCGTTGGAAACTATATGTATTCAGAAAGTGATGAAGCCTTTCTAGGAACTAATACATTTAATACCTACGATAACAATGAACCTCTTTGAACTTGTGAAGGCACAACAAGTATTTTTAAATAAAATGGCTTAAAACACAACAAATCATATACAAAAACATTAGCCAAAATTAAAAAAGAATGATATTTAAAGGACATTTCTCACCTCTTTTAGCACCTCTTGATTTCAATAAGCTGACGATTTTTACAAAATCTGAAGAACAAAAGGATATTAGAAAAGAATACTTTTATAAGGATAAAAAAGTTTCTAAAATTATTGATTACAGAAATGGTATAATTTCCGAATATGAACATTCCAATAATGATTATGTTATAAAATTTTATCTCTTTGAAGATTCGGTAAACGAAAGGAAATTTGATTCAATTAAAAAAATCACTTATTCAAATAACAAAAAAATCAAAGAAGTTCTTATAAACATCGAAAACGAGAAAGAAGTAAAAATTTATACTGGAGAGTTTGAATATTTGGGTGATCATTTGTCCTTCGAAAGATACACATATGATGACGATGATGAAGTATATAGGATAAAACATGAATGGAACAAAACAAGGACAATTAATAATATTATACACCTTGATGAACCAGACAAAGTAAAATACACATTGAATAAAAATGGCTATATAATTGAATGCCTATATTTTAAATATGAAGATAGTGTAAAGAAAACGCTTTACGAATACAAGGATGATAGGCTCTTTAAATTAATTCAATATCCACATCTTGAATATAAAAAAACATTATTAGGAAAAATTAAAATTACTGGCAAGTTTCAATTCATGGACGAAACAGAAAGCTATTACTTTGAAAATGGTCTACTCGAAAAAGAAGTTGTCAAAGATTTTGAAACTAAAGAAATTGTGAATATTTTATATTATGAATATGAATAATAGCTTTAGTTAACACTGTATATATTTTATTGTAATTCTGGCCAACTCACATAAATCCTCACAGATTTTACTTCGCCAGCTCGATTCGCTTGGGTTTATCTGTGATTTATTTGCTAACTTTAGTACTTAAAACACACAACTAACTTTTAGACAAACACGTCATCAAAAATTTAAGGCAAATTATGTAACAAATAATAAAATCTAAATACCAATAATAAAAATCACAATAAAATGAAAAAAATAACAAAAAGAAGAACATTAATTTTAATATCATTTGGAATGTTTGTTATCGCAACTTCTCAAATATTTTCTCATTTCATAGAACTATCTGATTTGATGAAAGGTGCATTTACAGGCATTGGAATCGGACTATTATTAACCTCATTGATTTTTGGGAATTTTAAGACTGCTTAATAGATTTTCTTTTCAGAGTTTATACAGAAAGCCTACATTCAATACTAAAAAAATGAATTCTAAAATTTAATTGTTCACTAAATATTTATCATAGATCCGTTCTCATAGACGAAACAACTTTTGAATAATAAAAGAAGTATAGTAATAGCTTTAAAAATTAAAAGCTATTATGAATACCATACATCATTTATTGCCAATTCTAGCTTACTTTCAAAAACCCTCACAGATTTTTTATTCAGTTATTAGATGGTTAATTACGTGCTAAATCACACAATTATTTAGATACAACGCCATCCAAGAAAAAAATCTGATAACAGAACTATTTCCCTTTTTAAAATTAAACCATTTAGAAAAAAAGGTGTCCAATAATCAAAATCTTTAAAATGATGAAATACGTTTTTCTAATAATCATTTGTTTTGGCTCACAGCTTTTTGCTCAAGAAAACAACAATCATTTAACTGCAACAATAATTGGCTCTGGTTCACCTAAATTTAACACAGAACGTTCGGGACCTTCTGTGCTAATAGCTTACAAAAACACTCAAATTTTGGTAGATATGGGAAATGGGACACAAGCCAATTTAAATAAAAACAACACTAAGATTAAAGACATTGACGGTTTCCTTTTTACACATCATCATTTAGACCATAATGAAGAATTTACTCCTATTTTTATTCAATCACTACTTGGAGGAAACAGCATAATTGTTGCTGGGCCAAAACCTACAACAACAATGGTAGATAATATTCTTAGTATTTATGAAGAAGATATTAGCTATAGACTCTCAAAATCAGGAAGAAGTTTAAACGATGTTATACCCAACTTCACCGCCAAAAACTTAATAGGTAATACCCCTTTTTATATTGGAGATATAAAAATTAATTATACACCTGTAAATCATACTATTGAAACGTACGCCTATCGTTTTGATGCAGGTGGAGCATCTATAGTAATTTCTGGAGATTTAACCTACTCAGAATCATTACCTGTCTTAGCTAACAATGCCGATTATTTAATAATGGACTCTGGTGGTGCTATTGAGTTAGGAAAGAAAATAAAACCGACAAGAAACAACACTAATAGAAATAACTCTATGACTAAAGAAAAAGCACACGTTAATTTAGCAGAAAGTTCTCAAATGGCTAAAGAAGCTAAGGTTAAAAATTTAGTATTAACACATTTCAACTTTTCAACTATTGATAAAGAAGCAACAACTGCCGAAATACAGAAAAATTATTCAGGCACAATTATATATGGAGAAGACTTAATGACTTTACCTCTTAAACAAAATAGTACTACAAACAAGGATTCAACTTTGAAGTATAGCTACCCTATTGTTGACACAGGAGTTCAAGCTTTTTATTCTGACACAAAAGAAATTTCTAAACCATCTGTAGGAGACTCTTTCTACGGACAAGATGCCAACTACAATGGTAATCAGCCTTCATACACCAACAATGAAAATGGTACTATAACAGACAATGTTACGGGTTTAATGTGGGAACAGGATATGGGAACAAAAATGACTCTCGAAGAAGCCATTCAAAAAGCAAAAGACTCTAAATTGGGTGGTTATTCTGACTGGAGAATACCCACAATTAAAGAGCTTTATTCGCTAATACAGTTCACCGGAAAAGTAAAAGGAGCTACAGCTATAAAACTATTTATTGATACCAATTATTTTAATCAACCTTTAGGAAATAGTAAAAATGGAGAACGAGAAATCGATGCACAAACTTGGTCTTCAACAGTATATGTGGGTAAAACAATGAGAAGTGATGTAACCATATTCGGAGTTAATTTTGTGGACGGGAGGATAAAAGGATATCCAAAATATAAACCCAAATCTGGTACTGAAAACAAAATGTATTTCCGTTTAGTGCGTGGAAATACAGCCTATGGAAAAAATAATTTTATAGATAATGGTGATGGTACAGTAAGTGATTATGCTACTGGTTTAATGTGGCAAAAAATGGATGATGGTATTGGTAAAGATTGGGAAGAAGCCTTAAACTATGCCGAAAACAATAAACTAGCAGCGCATTCAGATTGGCGTTTACCCAATGCAAAAGAACTACAAAGTATTGTGGATTATACACGTTCTCCACAAATAACCAATTCACCTGCAATTAACCCCATTTTTGAGTCTACTGAAATCAAAGATCCTAACGGAAATCTTGGACAATATCCATTTTACTGGACAAGTACAACACATTTAGATGGAAAAAATCCATACGCAAGTGCCGTTTACATCGCTTTTGGTGAAGCACAAGGCGAAATGAATGGTAGATTAATGGATGTTCATGGCGCAGGAGCTCAAAGAAGCGACCCAAAAAGTGGGAACAAAAAAGATTATCCTCAATATTTTGGACCACAAGGTGATGTTAGATATGTTTATAATTATGTAAGATGTGTTAGAAATATCAACAACGCAGAACATACTGAGACGACACAACAATCAGTTCCAAAGACTGAAAAACCAGAGAAAAATCGACAAAAAAACAACAATCAGAGTTTAAAAAATACAGCGCCTTCTTTTGAAAAAATGCTGACAAATATGGATGCCAATAACGATGGAAAAATTTCTAAATCAGAAGCAAAAGGTAAATTGAAAGACAACTTTGATAAACGAGATAAAAACAAAGACGGTTATATTACAAAAGATGAATTCACAAGAAGAAACCGATAAAAATTACAACCAATAGTTTAGATAATTGATTACTAGTTTAAGCTGACTACCAATAGTACAGCATAATATGCTATCTGTTATCTAGTAGCTAAAAAAAAGGCTTAACTGCAGAACAAAACACCTAAAAACAGCTTCGTAAACATTTTGAGAATCTATGATTAAAAAAATAATATGCGTTTGGATTGGAACGTTCAAATCTGAAGACAACCTCTACAAAAACTATCTGAATGTTGATTACACCAACGATGACGAACCTGAATCAGAATTTGGAAAAGATGCTGAATTAGAATATTATGATGAGGACTTTATGGAGAGTTGGTGGTTTAACCAACTCGATTTAAACAATATAACGGAATATAAAGACGACTTACTAGACTCTGAATATTTTTTTGATGACCTTATTAAGGAATTAAAAAATAGAGACTTAACAAATCGAAATTCTATTTCATTCTTATTTGGCGAAAAAGGTGCACACCCAACAAATGAAATTCTATTTAAATACAATGGCATGGAATCTAATGAGAAACCAATAGAATTTGTTTTCCGAAAAGAATACGACGTAAAATAAACACGATTTCTTAAGGAACTGCTTTATACTTTTTATGCTACTTTCCAATACAGAAATTAGCAAATATATTACCCAACAAATCATCATTGGTAATCTCGCCTGTAATCTCTCCAAAGTGATATAAGGCCTGACGAATATCAATGGCTAACAAGTCGCCTGATAAGCCAGTCTCTAAACCGTCTTTTACTTTCTGTACTTCTTCAAAAGCCTTTAATAAAGCATCATAATGACGCGAATTAGTCACAATCGTTTCATTATTTCGAAGTGCTCCGGTATTTATTAAATCGAGAAGCTTATTGGTAAGTTGTTCCACTCCAAAACCAGATTTTGCCGAAATAGGAATAACCTGAGTTGCTTTAGATTGTAAAGCCGTTCTAATATCAGCCAATTCCGAATCCGTAATCTGATCTATTTTATTCAAGATTACTAAAAGTTGTTTCTGTGGAAACTTGTTCTTTACCTTTTCAATTTCAATAGTAATGGTTTTAATAGCATCTGCATCTACAGCCAATTGTGCACTACTAACTAAAAACATCACCACTTGGGCTTGTTCTATCTTTTCAAAGGTTTTTTTAATACCAATGCTTTCAACCACATCTTCGGTTTCACGAATTCCTGCGGTATCTATAAATCGAAATCCAATACCTCCTATAGAAATTTCATCTTCAATAGTGTCACGAGTGGTTCCTGCAATTTCTGAAACTATGGCTCTATCTTCATTCAGTAAAGCATTCAACAACGTGGACTTTCCAACATTGGGCTCACCAACAATAGCTACTGGAATTCCGTTTTTAATAACGTTTCCAACTGCAAAAGAATCAATCAAACGTTTCAATACAAAAGTGATACGCTCTATAAGCGCTTTAAACTGCGTGCGATCCGCAAACTCCACATCTTCCTCCGCAAAGTCTAACTCTAATTCTATCAACGAAGCAAAGTTGAGTAACTCCTCACGAAGCTTAGCAATTTCAGAAGAGAATCCTCCACGCATTTGTTGCATAGCTATTTGATGAGACGCTTCGTTATCACTAGATATTAAATCGGCTACAGCTTCTGCCTGACTCAAATCTAACTTGCCATTTAAAAAAGCACGTAAGGTAAATTCTCCAGCTGTTGCCATTCTGCAACCGTGTCGCAAAAAGAGTTGAATGATTTCTTGTTGAATATAAGAAGATCCATGACAAGATATTTCCACCACATTCTCACCAGTATAAGAATTAGGGTCTTTAAAAACAGAGACCAAAACCTCATCTATAGTTCTATTAGCATCAACAATATGGCCTAAATGAATAGTATGCGTAGCTTGCTTGTTTAAATCTTTATTAGAAACCGACCTAAAACATTTTGAAGCAATAGTAATCGCGTCTTTTCCTGATAATCGTATAACTGCAATTGCACCACTGCCAGATGGTGTTGCTAAAGCTACAATAGTATCGTTATGCATTTTACAATTCTTTAATGCAAAAGTATTGTAAATTATGGGATTCTTTTTACAAAAAAGCAAAGTCATTTATATTTGCCTTTATAACATAGTTTTTATATTTGTAATTCTTAAAACAATTGAGATTTATACCACAATTATATGATGATGAGAAATGTATACTTATTTGTAATTGCAGGCCTTTTATTATTTAGCTGCAAAGAAGAACCTAAACGAACTGATTATGTTATTAATGGCACTGCCAAAGGCGTTTACAATGGTGTTAGAGTGCACTTAAAAAGTATTGACGAAAAAGGCAAAGAGCAACCAGTTGCGACTAAAATGGTGGTAAATGAACAATTTTCTTTTGAAGGAAAAGTAGAATCACCTGGACTATTCAATATTACCGTTAATAGCGTTCCTGGCAAACTACCAATAATGATAGAAAACAGTGAAATCAATGTTGCTATCGATAAATCAAATATTTTAAATTCTACAATAACAGGTTCAAAATCTCAAAGTAGTTTTGAAAATTACCAAAAAGGTTATAAAGCAATTGAAAAAGAATCATTACCTACTAAAATGGCAATGAGAAATGCGGCAAGACAACAAGATGTTGCCAAACAAGATTCACTTTCAAAACGTTTGCTTCAGCTTGAAAACAGTGTTACTGAATACACCATTGATGCAATAGAAGAAAATAAAGATAATTTTTTCAGTCTCTTTCTAATTCGTTTAGAACTTAACAATCCTAAAATGGACATTGAAAAATATATGGAAGCTTTTAACAATTTATCGGACGAAATAAAGACTTCTCACGATGGTGTTGTTATAAAATTAAAGTTAGAAAAATTACATGAATCCTTCCTTAAAACTGCAAACCTAGAAATAGGAAAAGTAGCTCCTAATTTTGAAGCACCAACTCCAGAGGGTACAATGGCTTCTTTAAAAGACCTTAAAGGCAAAGTTACTATTATAGATTTTTGGGCAGCTTGGTGTGGTCCTTGCAGAAGAGAAAATCCAAACGTAGTTAAAGTTTACAACAAATATCATAACCAAGGGTTAGAAATTATTGGAGTCTCTTTAGATGGTGCACGCACACAAAAAGACCCAAAAAAATTATGGATAGAAGCTATTGAAAAAGACAATTTAACATGGACACACGTCTCTAACTTGCAATATTTTAATGATCCTGTTGCGCAACTTTATAATATTACGTCAATTCCTGCAACATACATTCTTGATGAAGAAGGCAAAATTGTGGCAAAAAACCTTAGAGGAAGAGCATTAGAACTCAAAGTAGAAGCGCTTTTGAAATAATTAAAAGCCTTTAGACTTAATCTAAAGGCTTTTAAAACTCACTTAAACAACAACTAAACTAATTAGAATTAGGTATTTTAACAGCTACGAGTTCTTCCTTATAAAACTGAAGTTCTGTTTGAATCACTTTATATTCTGATGAAATGGACGTTGCAAATAAATTTTGATAGTAAGTAATGCCATCAAATAAATTGTTTTTAAAGGCATTCCATTTTTTCATTTGCTTAACTGAAAGATCTTCTGAAATTGATTTTATGTCGTTCTTTAAATAATCGATATACATTTTCAATTCTTTAACAAACATATTTGGACGATTTAAATTTGAAAGTATCGTTCCATTTCCGTTAATATGTTTCATCATTTCAGCAAGTGTCACTTCTTTGTCAAAATAAGCCATATTTGGCCCAGGACAAATAACAACTCCTTGTTCTTGTCCTTTTATTTTAATGCCATTTTCTAAATATGAAGCATTCGCCAATCCTACACAAAGACATGCTTTTTCAGTTATCTTAGCTTTAGAATTTTCATAAACAACTGGAGACAATGTTACTTTTTTAGTTTCTAATTCTTGTAACATTGCATCTTGATATTTTTTAGAGGCTGTACAAATTCCTTCTGCTCCAAACGCTTTACTTAATGCTAAAAATTTCTTAGGACAAGAACTACCTGCTTTATTGGTATCTATTCGCTTTTGTTTGTGTAACTCGTTTGTTGTGCCATTAATAGTATTAAAAGGTACTCCTAATGGCGAAATCCCACTCAAATACAAGTCCTTCTCCTTAGCATTTGCTAACAAATCTCTAGTTTTTTGATCGACAGAAGTGGCTTCTGGCACCAATAAAAATGGTGTTCCCCAACCTACTGAATCTACACTATAATGGTCTAATAAAAACTCTTGTTCTTCAGCAGTTCCAACTCCTCCTTGAACGCTAATTTTTAACTCTAAAGGTTGTGTTGGGATAGGTGATTTCTTTAAGCTTAATCCTTTGATAAAAACATCGTGTGTATCTCTAATTAACTCCGATTTCTTCGTTTTAAATTCTTCTAAAATTGGTCCTAATAAAAAACCGTCAGTAGCAAATGCATGTCCACCACAGTTTAAACCAGATTCTATTCTATATTCTGAAACCCAAAGTCCTTTTTTAGCTAAAAATTTCCCTTGTATTGTTGCGGAACGGTAATCACTAACCTTTAATATAATTTTCTTTTTTAGCACACCATTTGCATCTGGGAAAAAGTCTTTAAAATTCTCAAAGTAACTGTATAATCTTGGATTCATACCTGCTGAAAGTACGACTGATGAACTTAGTTTACTTTGAGCAAAACCTCTAAGTGATGCATGCGCATCATTATATGAAATGTCTAGTTGCTCTCCTTTTTCAAAATTATCTTTATCAACTTTGGTCATAATATTAACATCAATATCACCAGGTTTTAAATGTGTTTCAAGATAATTTTTAATTGTATCCTTAATGGCAGTACCTTCATCTAATAAGTTTAATAGCCCTTCCTTAATTGATGAGGTATTAGGTAAAGTGGCCATAAAATTATCTAATGCTAATTTACTTTCAGACAATTCCGTTTTAAATTGTGAAAATTTATCTTTTACAACTGTATCTACCAAATTCAAATAAGATGTAATACGTTCTGCTCGATAATCTTGTGCTTTCTTTGTGATTTCTTGATAAGGAAGACTGAATTTCTCACTGTAAAATGAATTCATTTTTTCGATGAGTTCGTCATCTATAATAGATATTACGGACGAAATACCATATTGAGCCACCCGAATAGGGCTGTCTATGGTATATGCTAATCCCATTACAGGAATATGGAAGTTATGTAGTGATTTAGATGAAGCCATTTTTTAATTTTTAAAAATTAAATAAGCCACAAATATATTTTCATCTTATTCTCAAAAACATGATAAAAATCATACCTTTTTAATCTACTTTACCTCATTTAGCAATGAGTTCTTAGTATTATTTCAACTTTCCGGTCTTATACAAAACAAACAGAATAATAATCGGAATGGCCAATAAACCAATATAACCCAAATCAGTTTTAAAAAGTGAAGGCGCCATTATTAAAGTAACCACATAACCACCAACAGCTCCGCCAAAATGGGCATCGTGACCTATGTTACCTATTTGCTTTTTCATACCATAAATGGAATATAAAAGATAGCCAATACCAAAAACATAGCCTGGAATTGGAATAGGAATGAAAAACATATATAAACTCATTCCTGGATTGAGAAGAATTGCGGCATAGAGAATACCTGTCACGGCTCCACTTGCTCCAATAGCACTGTACCAATAGTCATCCTTATGAAAATAAAGAGAGAGTAAGTTTCCAAATATAAGACTGGCAAAATAAATAATAACGAAATTGAAAGAACCCAGCTTCATAATTACAGCATCAGCAAAGAAGTAAAGCGTAAACATATTAAATAATAAATGGGTAACATCTGCATGTAAAAACCCAGAACTTAACATCCTAATCTGTTCACCTCGTCTTATACTTCCTACATTAAATTTGAATTTTTCAAAAAAACCACGATCATCAAATCCCTTAAAAGACATAATAACATTGGCTACAATAATTACAATGGTTACTATACTTATATCTAAATTGTCCATAAAATCCATTCTTATAAATCAAATATATATATTTGCGTTTAAATGCAATCATACTTTAATGCAACTTATTGCTTATATTTTAGTTTACCCTATTCTTTGGTTAATATCCATATTACCTTTTAGATTACTTTATGGATTTTCTGATGTGATTTACCTGTTTATGTATCGAATTTTCGGTTATAGAAAATCGGTTGTGAAAGAGAATTTAAGATTGGTTTTTCCTGATAAATCTGAAAAAGATATTGCAAAAATTACAAGTCAGTTTTATCATCATTTTTGCGATATGATGGTTGAGGCTATTAAATCCTTAACTATTAGTGAAGCCCAAATGAAAAAACGTTTTAAGTTTACCAATGTTGAATTAATAAATGATTTAGAAGAAAAACAGCGAAGCATTGTTTTAATGTGTGGTCATTATGGAAGTTGGGAATGGATTTTTATTTTACAAAAATATGTGAAGCACAAAGGATATGCTGTTTACAAACGATTAGCAAATAAACATTTTGATAAATTAGTAAAACGTATTAGAGCAAAATATAATTCTCATCTTATAACTACAAAAGAAACATTTGGTGTTTTACTTAATAGTAAGAAAAAAGGAGAATTAACCATTAATGGTTTTGTGTCTGATCAATCACCTAAGGCACGCAAAGCATTTCATTGGAATGAATTTATGGGCATTAAAGTACCAATGTACACTGGTGCCGAAATATTAGCGAAAAAATTAGATATGGCTGTGGTATTTTTTAGTGTAAAGCGAATTAAACGTGGCTATTACGAAACTACCTTTACCACCATAACGGAACATCCTAAAGAGTACAAAGATTACGAAATCACAGATATCTTTTTCAAACTACTTGAAGAACAAATTTTAGAAGCACCGCAATATTATCTCTGGACGCACAAACGTTGGAAACATAGAGATAAAGTACCAGCAGAATTTCGTTAATAAAAGTAGCTTAGAGTTAAGAATTTATTTTTATACCTAAATGCAAGTCCCTAATCAGAAATAGAACTTTGTATTTTCATAATTGATTTAACGATAAGCCTTTTAGAGTAAATACAATACTAAAAAGTAAACGCTTTACATCTCAAACCAATCGGCAATATTTGGACCTGAGCAATCTTTACCAACCAATGATTTGTGAACAAACTCGTTATTACACTTAGAATATTCATAATCCTTAGCCCAAGTATTATGATGCTTAGCTAAATCAATAATACCATCACATACAAATTCAATTTCTGCATTGGTAGTTGTTGGGTGAATAGACATACGAATCCAACCTGGTTTACGCACCAAATCTCCTATAGAAATTTCATTAGTTAACTCGTGTGACATCTGCTGATCTACATGCAATAAAAAATGACCATAAGTACCTGCACAACTACAACCTCCTCTTGTTTGAATACCAAACTTGTCATTTAATAACTTAACTGCCAGATTAAAATGTAAATCGTCAATATAGAATGAAATCACTCCCAATCGATCTTTATGTTGACTTGCTAAAATATTGATGTTTGGTATCTCTTCTAATTTTTCAAAAATAATAGACACCAACTCATGCTCACGTTGCAGCATATTTGCAACTCCCATTTCTTCTTTTAACTTAATGGAAAGTGCTGATTTAATAGTTTGAAGAAATCCAGGTGTCCCACCATCTTCTCTATCTTCTATATTATCAATGTACTTGTGTTCTCCCCATGGATTCGTCCAACTTACAGTACCACCTCCTGGACAATCGGGCACCATGTTTTTATACAATTTCTTATTAAAGACTAAAACTCCAGAAGTACCTGGACCTCCTAAAAACTTATGTGGAGAAAAGAATATAGCATCTAATTGTGCGTTTTCATCTTTTGGGTGCATATCCATATTTACATAAGGAGCAGAACAAGCAAAATCCACAAAACAAACACCTCCATGCTGATGCATCAGTTTAGCCACATCATGATGCGGAATCTGAATACCAGTAACATTAGAGCCTCCAACAACGGATGCAATTTTTATTGTACAGTCTTTATATTTCTGTAGTAATATTTCTAAATTATTTAAGCAGAATAAACCATCTTCATTTGGTGGCACTACCTCTACTTTCGCCATGGTTTCTAACCACGTGGTTTGGTTAGAGTGATGTTCCATGTGAGAGACAAACACCACAGGTCGCATTTCTTCTGGTATCTTTGTAAATTCCTTTAAATTTTCAGGAATCTTTAACCCCAAAATACGCTGAAACTTATTAATTACTCCAGTCATGCCATTACCAGAACAAATTAAGATATCGTCGTCATTGGCATTGACATGCGCTTTTATAATATGCCTAGCTTTATGATAGGCCTTAGTCATGGCTGTACCAGAAACCGTAGTCTCAGTATGCGTATTGGCTACAAAAGGACCAAAAACATTACATATTTTTTCTTCAATAGGTCGGTACAAACGCCCTGAAGCCGTCCAATCTGTATAAATGATTTTTTGCTCACCATAAGGAGATATAAACGTTTGATCTTGACCAATGATATGACTTCTAAACTGACTAAAATACTGCTCAAGTTCTTGAGGTTTTGACTTAGATAATTCTGAAGAAATCATAACATTATATATTTTTAATTAATCGTTTAAGGCTGATAAAACCACACCTTTTTCAACCATTAAATAGTGAAAGTACAAACCTTGACGTCTATATTAATTGTTTTTAACAAATTTTATCACGTTATCACCAATACCTATAAAATAAAAACCATTGGTTAAATTTTCAACATTAACAGCATTGTCATTGCTTACAATTTTTCCTTCAAGAACAGTTTCTCCAAGTACATTGTAGATGCTATATGTTTCATTTAAAAATTCATTATTCAACATTTTAAAATTTAAAACGTTTGCAACTGGATTAGGGTATATTGAAAACTTATTTTCTTTTTGATAATCATCAGTAGAAAGTGTATTTCCGTTATATCTAGCAATGGCAACATCATTATCACTATAACCTACCATTACGATTTTATCATCTGATTGTACTTTTAAATCATAAGCAAAAGACACCGTTCCAAAATCAGTGGTAACGTATCCTGAATTTCCAAAAGAAGTAGTAAGTGAGTAATCACTACCACTAATACTTGAAAGGAAAAAAGATGCCGTTCCTGTATTTGAATTTGCAGAAACACCTCCAATGATTATGTTCCCAGAATTATCGCGCTCCATACCTAAACCAGCATCTTGAGTACTTGTAGATAATTGCAACCAGTTTTCTACACTGTTTGTTGTGGTGCCATTTGAAGAGGTATAATCTACATAAGTTCTATAGTCAACTGACGACCATGTAGTATATCCACTAAACACGTAACTATCATCCGGATTTAAAACCATAGATCTAGTAATATCATTTCCAGTAGTAAGCACTTTAAAGTCGTAACCATTATCCGAAAAGGTATCATCTAAGGTACCGTCGCTATTAATTCTACAAGCATAATGTTCTGCTGTTAAAGTAGCAGTACCACTTCCAGGAACATCAATCCAACCTACAGCTGTAATGCGTCCATTAGATTTTATAGCTAAATCTTCTATTACCAATTCAAAACCATTAGAACTCGATACTGGTTGTGGTAATCCCGTGATTTTTCCATCACTACTAAAATTGGTATCCAATTGGCCATTAGGCGTCAGTCTAATAAAAATAGCGTTGGCTTCATCAGTATCTGAATAAGACACACCACCACCAACAATGTTACCAGTAACATAATGAATTTTCACTACTCTTAATTCATCTTCATTAGAAACATTTGTAATTGAAACTCCCGAAGTTCCAAAACCAGAGTCAAGAGATCCATCCGTATTTAATCGAATGATAGCGGCATTACGATTACTACCATCATCAGAATAACCTCCAATAACAATTTTACCATCTAACTGTAAGTCTACAGAATAGGCCTTGTCATCACTTCCTGTTTGTAAATCAAACGTAGCTATTCCATTAGTTCCAAAAGAAGTATCTAATGAACCATCTGTATTGTATCTTAAACACAAAAAGTCAAAACCAAAAATATTGCTAAAGGTGTAACCAGCAACTACTATTTTACCATCACTTTGTATAACGACAGATCTTGCTTTGTCCTCAACTCCATTAATAGAGGTAACCACTTTCCCGTTGGTTCCAAAACTGCCATCTAAAGTTCCCGATTGTGAAAACAGAGTTAAGCTAAAAAAAAATGAGAGTAAGAGTAATTTGTTATTCATGTTTAATTTTTTTTATGATTGATTTTAATTTTATAATGAAATACTAAGTTTTTCAAAAATACTAAATATTAGCAATAGCTTTTATTTCTCCAATAATCTTATCGGCTAAGGCATCTGCGGCTTCTTGAGAAGGTGCTTCTGTATAGATTCTAATAATTGGTTCTGTATTACTTTTACGTAAATGCACCCAACTATCTGCAAAATCAATTTTCACTCCATCAATAGTGGTTAATTTCTCTCCACTGTAATTGGCTTCCATTGTTTTTAAAATACCATCAACATCCAAACCTGGTGTTAATTGAATTTTCTTCTTACTCATAAAGTAATTTGGGTAAGAGGCTCTTAACTCACTGACTTTCATTTTCTTTTCTGCCAATAAACTTAAAAATAAAGCCACACCAACTAAAGCATCACGACCATAATGCGATTCCGGATAAATAATACCTCCATTACCTTCTCCTCCAATAACCACGTTATTCTTTTTCATTAAAGCCACCACATTAACTTCTCCTACAGCACTAGCTTCATAAGTACCACCATGCTTTTCAGTAACATCGCGTAAGGCACGTGTAGAACTCATATTGCTCACCGTATTTCCTGGAGTTTTACTCAATACATAATCTGCACAAGCCACCAAAGTGTATTCTTCTCCAAACATCTCTCCTGTTTCGTCCATAAATGCCAAACGATCAACATCCGGATCTACAACAATACCAAAATCAGCATGGTCCTTTACAACAGCTTTTGCTAAATCTCCTAAATGCTCTTTTAACGGTTCTGGGTTATGAGGAAAATGACCTGTTGGATCACAATACAACTTTACAGCTTCAACACCTAAGCGTTCTAATAATAACGGAATGGCAATACCTCCTGTAGAATTCACACCATCTACCACCACTTTAAAATTAGCGTCTTTTATCGCTTTTACATTCACCAATTCTAAGTCTAAAACCTCATCGATATGGATATCAATATACGCATCGTTAACTGTTATTTTCCCTAAATCATCAACTTCTGCAAAAGTCATGTTATTAGAATCTGCGATCTCTAATATTTTCTGTCCTTCTGCACCATTTAAAAACTCACCTTTAGCATTTAAAAGCTTTAAAGCATTCCATTGCTTAGGATTATGACTTGCGGTTAAAATAATACCACCATCTGCATGTTCTAATGGCACAGCAATCTCAACCGTTGGTGTTGTTGACAAACCTAAATCTATAACATCAATACCAAGGCCTACTAAGGTTTGCATCACTAAACTCTGAATCATTTCACCAGAAATACGAGCATCTCTACCAACCACCACAAGATAATGGTCTTTATTGCGTTGAGATTTTAACCATGTACCGTAAGCCGCTGCAAATTTAACAGCATCTATTGGTGTTAAGTTTTCATCTACTGGTCCTCCAATAGTACCTCTAATTCCTGAAATTGATTTTATTAAAGTCATAAATATTAATTTTTAGCAAATATAATATCTTAATCCTATTTTGGTCTTTAACTCATCTTGACTTTTGTCTTTTAAGCGAAAAAAACAACCTGAACCATAATACACTTCAATATTTAAGTAAAAGGAACAGTATTATTAGATAAAAAAATAAGTATGGTTCAATATGAATTTGTAATTTCGACTTATGAATTTTCTCGCTCACATTTATCTTTCAGGAAATAACAAATTAATTACTATTGGCAACTTTGTCGCTGATGGTATTAGAGGTAATAAATACAAGTTATATCCTACCGAAATTCAAAAAGGCATCATTTTACATCGTCATATCGACACTTTTACAGATGCACATCCTATATTTAGACAATGCACCAAAAGATTGCATGAAGGCTATGGTCATTATAGTGGAGTCATCGTAGATATATTCTTCGATCATTTCTTAGCAAAAAACTGGACCACCTATTCCAATGTACCACTTGCCACTTATATTGATGATTTTTATAGCAGTCTCTCTGAACATATAGAAATACTACCTCCGCGCTTTAAAAAGCTCACACCGATAATGATTGAAGGCAATTGGTTGCTGAGTTATGCTAAAGTCGAAGGCATACAATTGGTTTTAAATGGCATGAATAAAAGAACCAATGGTCGATCTAAAATGAATGAAGCCACCAAGGAACTCATTGCCCATTATGATGCCTTTGAAACAGACTTCACACTATTCTTTAAAGACCTAATGGCTTTTTCTGAAGAGAAACAAGTAGAAATTGAAAAGCAGTTTCAAACCAATAAAGCGTAGAGCAATCATAAACTAACTATCCGCAACCTATAAAGTACAACAAGACATGGCAAAGAAAAGCAGACTTAAAAAAACACTTAAAATAATAGGTGGAGTGATTGTATTCTTCACATTACCAACGCTCCTGCTCTTTGGTTTTATGTACTTCAAATACAATGAAGACTTACCAACAGGTGAGCAAGGCGTTGCAGCTGATCAACTGGCTACAAAAATGCTGACTGCTTTAAATGAAGAGGCCTATCTCAATACCGATTATATAGAATGGACCTTTAAAAACAGACATAAATACAAGTGGTATAAATCTAAAAACACCTGTGAAGTCTATTGGGAAAGCTTTACTGTGATCTTAGATCTAGAGAACCAACAGCATTCTAAAGTGTTTGTTTTAGAACAAGAATACAATGGCATTGAAAAGCAAGACTACGTAAAAAAAGCTGTCGATTATTTTAATAACGATTCATTTTGGCTAGTGGCTCCCTATAAGGTATTTGACGCAGGTGTAGAACGCAGATTAGTGACCACCGAAGACCATAAGAAAGCATTGCTCGTCACATATAACTCTGGCGGTAGCACACCAGGCGATTCATATTTATGGCATTTAGACCAAGATGGCAAACCTAAAAGCTTCCAAATGTGGGTAGAGATTTTACCCATAGATGGCTTAGAAGCGACTTGGGAAAACTGGATCACTACAGAAAGCGGAGCACAATTCCCCACCTTTCATAAGCTATTAGTACTAGGTATTGAACTCGATGATGTTGTAGGACTAGCACTATAAACTCATTATAAGCACTGCATCAAAACGCAAATCGTTCATTAATTAGACCAGCAAAAAATGAACATACAAACAATCTTTTTACTTAGACCGTTGCCCAACAAACTGCTGACTCTTCAACTTAAACAACACGTTAAAACTCGTTAAACTCCCATAACTACGCGTTATATACTGCTGTAAATCTATTTTCTCTTGTTCTTCTAAATTACTAGAATTGATTTTCTGTTCCATCACACGCAAACGGTCACGAACCATAGTGATTTTATGAAAAAAGGTATCAATTGGCAATTCACTCGACTTCAAATTGGGATCTCCTGGTGTCATAACCAGTTTACCTCCTTTCCATTTATCGGCAATGGCAACCACTTCAGATACATCAGACCATTGTTTTAATATGGACTTCAAACTGCGTTCTACATCATAAAAACTCACGGTATCCACCTCATCTTCTGCGGCTTCTATCACTTCAAATTCCGAATCTATATCAATAGTTTCTAATCCGTTCTCTATAAACGTTACCCAATAGTGTTTTGAGGTCACGTTGGTCACCACTCCTTTGCCAAATTCTGTATGGTGTATTCTCGATCCTATGCCTAATAATTTCATCTGTTGTTCTAATTGATTTGTATCATTAATAAGAGAACTAAAATAAACAAAAATGACCTGTACGTGCAAATGTTAAACATAAATTAAAGCGTTTTTTCAATTCTTTCATCTGTATTATTTTTGCCATATTCTCAATTTAAACCAATAATATTATGAAAAAACTACTTTTTACTATTATTCTTTTAGGATCCTACGTTATTTCGAGTGCTCAAAACCCTCCTAAAGTCGGAGACCAATTAACTATTAAAACTCCTAATGCACATACGTTTAGCTACATCAAATTCCCAAAACCCAACATATTAATCAAACGTGGTACGGTAGATCGTTACAAATCGGTATATGAAAATGCGGTGCTTATCGATGCCGTAGAAACGGCAAAAAATGGAGACACTTATGTAATTTTAAAGAAAAAGGATGGCTCTAAATTCTTTGGCTATTTAAGTGAAGTAAAAGCCAATTATAATAAAGCCTTAGACGCTGGCGAGATAGCGACTACAAAATAGCAACCACATGCTCAATTAAGACTAAAAGTGTTCTGTACATTCAGAGCACTTTTTTTTATACAGAAACTCCAGTGCTTTTCGAA
This sequence comes from Winogradskyella sp. Asnod2-B02-A, assembly GCF_045063645.1. Taxonomy (NCBI): domain Bacteria; kingdom Pseudomonadati; phylum Bacteroidota; class Flavobacteriia; order Flavobacteriales; family Flavobacteriaceae; genus Winogradskyella; species Winogradskyella sp. Asnod2-B02-A. The sequence continues at coordinate 2,476,336 of NZ_JBEFOG010000027.1, read as the reverse complement.
TTGATAAAGCACAGCAACACAAATAAATTAGCGCTTCTTCCCTTTAGAGGGTTCTGTTTTCAGCTTTACATAAATCAGTTTCTTATGCCCTCTAGAGTCTTCACGACGTTCAATTTCAAAAGCAGGAATCGATTTTATTAACGGTGTTAACTTCTGAAATCCATAATTTCGAGAATCAAAATTAGGCTGTTTCTTCTGCAATAAGCTTCCTACATCTCCTAAAAATGCCCAACCATCATCATCAGACACATCATCTATAGTGGCTGCAATAACCTGAATTTCTTTCTTAGTAATGGTATCGTAACCGCTTTTCGCTTCAGTGGTAGTAGTGGTGGTTTCAGATTCTGATGTTGCCGCTTGGTGCTTTAAAATCTCTATGTAAATAAACTTATCACAAGCTACAATAAACGGGTTCGGTGTTTTCTTTTCACCAATGCCGTAGACCTTCATACCAGCTTCACGTAAACGGGTTGCCAACCGTGTAAAATCACTATCGCTAGACACCAAGCAAAAGCCATCTACTTTTTCGGAATAGAGAATGTCCATAGCATCAATAATCATGGCCGAATCGGTAGCATTCTTACCTGTGGTATAACCATATTGCTGTATGGGAGTAATGGCATTCTCTAACAACAAATTTTTCCATTTGTTTAAGTTAGGCTTGGTCCAATCTCCATAAATACGCTTTATGGTGGGATTGCCATACTTCGCGACCTCTTCCATCATTTCTTTTACATAAGCGGATGGAATGTTATCTCCATCTATCAGTACTGCGAGTTTTATATCCATGGGTGTCAAGGTCTTTTTTTAGTGGTATAAAGGTAATGGGTTTACATTAAAAAACCACTCCGATAGAAGTGGTTTTTTTAATCTGTTTGAGATGTTGTATGATGTACGACTCGCCTTTTTAGCCAGTTTTGCCGCTTTCTTTTCTTTTGGTGACCATGCGGCTTCTTTTTTTACATTGCGCTTTGCATCTTGTGATTTCGCCATAGTGTCTATTGGTATTAGAGGTTGTTTTCTAACGCGAGTTACATGTAGTGAAAATAAGCACAGCAATGTCTTATGTTTGACATAATCCTATGCCCTATTTCGTTGTATGCTTAGGCAGGACACTATAGCACGACGATCTATACTATTGACTACAACTAAATGCGCAAGCGTTCACAGCTCAATATTAACTAATGCAACAACATTATATAAATAAAATGTCATCTTCATCATTAGAAAAGTAACGCTTTAAAACACGCTTCGTGTTCGTATCTTCATGTTTTTGCTCGTTTTTTAGCGCAGTTGGCTTGAAACTTAACAGTCTATTTCTTAAATCTTGTAATGCTTTCATAACATAGGTCGTTTGGTGTTACCAAATATACGCAGCCAAGACCATTTTTGGATCACCACCAACCACATAAAACCACTAAAAATCAAAGATTTAGCAATTACTTAACATTGTATTATAATTGGGATAAACTTAGCTGTATTTATAGCACTCTTTGAGATGAATTTGTTTTCCAATTTCTCTGACCCGCATTAGACCCGCTTCATACCCGAAGGAGAGCCGAAGGAGAGCCGAAGGAGAGCCGAAGGAGCACTTCATTAGTTTTGAGGTACATTTATATCTCTATTTTCTTATTTTAAAGACGTTACATAATACTACATAACACACTGTATTACTGTTAGTTATATTTATATTTTTTGGTCTACTCTTATTTTTACGAAATATGCAATGCTTATTCGGGAGTTGGTAAGAATTCTTCAAAAACGTGAGATTATTCAGGTTAAAATTTAAAAGATTATCGACGAAATGCACTTTTTATTATAAATACCTTAAAATGAAATACTTAGCGGTTAATTTATTTTTTATATGTTTGACCCACAGTTGTTTAGCAAAATCTAGAATTGCTAATTATAAATACCGGATTTATAGCCAACTGTAATAATCCCACTTTTACCTTACAAGATCCAAAACGAGTTTGGGTTTTACTAACCAGATGTGTTATAGCTTAATTACGCCATAGCTATACGTGTCCTAAATCTTAATATTATGGCAAAGAATAATTCTTTTATTAGACTAGAAGGTACCTTAGATGGTTTGACCTTCTTCAGAAAAAACGGTGAAAATTTTGTAAAAACAAAAAGCCGTGTGAGTAGAAATCGTATTATGAATGCACCAGAGTATCAGCGAACACGCGAAAACATGCAAGAGTTTGCAGGTGCTAACAAAGGCGGCAAAAGTTTTAGAGATAGTTTTTCTTCTATTGTGCGCTTGGTGAGTGACTCTAACTTAAGTTCGCGCGTGGCTGGTATTATGCGACGTATGATGAATACTGGAGTAGGTTTGCGTGGACAGCGTACTTTGAACGTTGTTGATAATACGGAGCCGTTTATTGGTTTCAACTTTAATATTAATAAACCATTTGACAGCCAATTTAATGCACCATCTGCAGGACCAGACATTAATGCAGCACGTGATACGGTAACTTGGACGTTACCCGATTTTAATGCAGATACCTATGTGCGTTCTCCTGAAGGTGCTACACATTTTAAGGTAGCGTTAGCTGCTGGTTATGTGAGTAATTATGAATGGGAACCGACTCTAAAGGCTTACGAACCTGTAGAGGATACACCCAATGGTGTTGGTAGTATTATGTATAGTGATAAAATAGCTGTTACTAGTATGGTGGGTGCTGCTACAGATTTAACTGTAGATTTGACTGCTTATGCTCCTATCCCTGTAACGACAGCGTTGTATGCTGCTACTGCGATAGTGTTTTACCAAGAAGTGAATGGTGAGCTTTATGAGCTTGCTCAGGGGCATTGTATGAAAATTGCTTCTATTGGGTAGTTTTTGGCTGCTAGCTTTTAGCTGTTAGTAAGGTTAAGTTTATAATCCCGTATGGTTTTACTGTACGGGATTTTTATTGCTTGTTCATTTTTCTATGTATAATGACTTTTTATGTTTACTCGATTACTTTTGTTTTCTTAATTGCAAGGACGTAGGACGCTGCAATCTTTTATTTATGTCTGTTCATTTTATTCGTACTCTTCTATTGTTTACTAAAGTTCTCATGATGTGCTTCGCAGTTGTATTCGTCGTTTTCTATTGTTTTGGAACTCATGATGTGCTCTGCAGTTCTTGACACAAAACGAACCAAAAAGTACTCAATCTTCTATTTTAATACATTTGATTCCGTGAATCTTTGATTTCAAAACGATTTGTTAGGAGTTACTCATCCATTCTTATTGTTTAAATAGGTTTTCGTGAATGCTGCGCATTTCGCTAAAGCGCCAATCGCTGATACATTGTTATTTTAGGGTCTTTATTAAAATTGGATTCCAATCCTTGATTTTGTAGATTAACTATAGGTCTGGCTCTTTATTTCTAAAAATCGTTGATTCCGACTGTGTGGGAATATGGGTGTTGCGTGTTTGTTGGCTTTTAGATTTTAGTTGGTAGTGATTAGTTGTTGGTTGTTGGTTGTAAACAAATATGTTGAATTGTTAGGATTGTCCCCTTGAGGGGACTTGAGGGGTGTTTACTATACGGGATTTTTATTGCATGTTCATTTTATTCGTACTCTTCTATTGTTTACTAAAGTTCTCATGATGTGCTTCGCAGTTGTATTCGTCGTTTTCTATTGTTTTGAAACTCATGATGTGCTCTGCAGTTCTTGACACAAAACGAACTAAAAAGTCAAAACGATTTGTTAGGAAATCGCTAAAGCACCATTCGCTGATACATTGTTATTTTAAGGTCTTAATTAAAATTGGATTCCAATCCTTGATTTTGTAGATTAACTATAGCTCTGGCTCTTTATTTCTGAAAATCGTTGCTTCCGACTGTGTCGGAATTTGGTGGTGAACGCTTGGTTGTTTTTGGCTTTGATTGATGGGCTTTGATATATTTAGTACGTTATACTCTAGTTACTTGGATTTAAGAGGTTGATTTATATGGTAATGAAAAGTTTAATGGTAGGATTGTCCCCTTGAGGATTAATGAGAAATAAAATATATTTTATTTTGAAACTACCGAGCGAAGCTCTTAGGGGTGTTTAGTGTATGGGATTTTTATTGCTTGTTCTTTTTGATTATGTATAATGACTTTTTATGTTTACTCGATTACTTTTGTTTTCTTCATTGCGAGGCACGAAGCTATCTATTGGTAATTGCTCAAATAGCAAAAGCAACACTCAACAACAAAAAACAACATTAAAATTAAGCTAGTTAGTTTGGTATTTTAAGAATATTCTTATTTATTTAAAATAAACTAATCACTAAATTTATTATAAAATGAAAACAACACAATTATCACCTTGTATTCTATCTTGGGCACGCTATGCTTTGGGCATTAAACAACAAAAAGCAAAAAACACAAAAACCTGTTCAAAAGACTATTGGATTAAAACTATTAACTATCTATTACTTAAACATACTAATAAAGAAACAAATAGATTAAGAGCAATAGATCTGTTTGAAGATTGTGTAAAACGTAAATCTAAATAGCCTGCTTTATTAAGCTCATTATATATTCTAGGTTTTCAGTATCTTTTACAACTGCTTCATAATCGCCATTTCCCCAATGACCTATACTAGAAACGTCACGCATTAATTCCTTTGGATCTTCTAATAGCCCTTTCTTTAGATTAATCCAAAACTTTAAACCTTTGCGCTGAATACTAATATCGGCTATGTTAGAGTCTTTTTTGAAGGCTATATAATCTTTTTTAGGTACCACATCAATATCATCGGCTAGATTTACTATCGCATCTCTATAAACTTCATATAATTCTATTATTTCATCTGTTTTGTTGATGGTATGGTCTTCTTCCGTATATACTTTAATTTCACTGGTAACAGCTTCTAAGTCTCTATTGGAAGAGGTTATAGGTTTTATACTTTCTGCAGATTTACTTTTCTTTATTTGATTTACGCTTATTAAGTTATTCTCATAGCGTTTCACTTCCCATAACTCAATAGCAATATCTTTGAAGTTCGTTGCTGTTTTTTGATTCTCCGTAAAACTAGTAGATACAAAAACCACGCGTGTTTGACTCCAATCTACATCTGTACGCTTTAAAGACGCTTTTAAGGTTTCATTGTATTCAACAATAAAATCTGCTTTATTTTCAAGCATTAAGCTTAAATAGGTAAACCCTTGGTCTACCACACTTATGTTTTTACTTCGCTTATACTCTATTATTATAAAGGCTTTTGATTGTTTATCATAAGCTAAAGTATCTATACGTTTGTTTTTAATTGAGAATTCTGACTTAACTAACTGCAAGCCCATAATAGTCTCTAAGTTATTTTCGAAAACACTTTGAATGTCCTTCTCAAGTTTAAAAGGTTTTTCTTTTAAAACTTTTAGGTTTTGATTTAAATGTTGATATAAATTCATGGAATATTATAATTCTTTAATTTTATTTAATATTTCAACTATATACTCTAAGGAATTTACAATATAAGAGTTATACTATTAAAAATTTTATAGTAATTACCCTTATCCATCTTTGCCTATTAGTTTACGTTGGAATGTTATTATTTTACTCATGATGTGGATTTAATTTTTAATTCCAGAAATTCGTTAAGGCAATCCCTTAAAAGTTCACGACATTCTTCGGCTGATTTTAAATCTAAAGCACTTACGTGTGCTGCTTTATTGCGGTAGTTTTGTTGAATAGTTTGAACTTGATTTAAAAAACTTTGACTGGTTAATTCTTCTTGAAAATAAGTACTTACAAATTCCCTAAAATGTTGTAAAAGCAAACTATTCTTAAAAGTACTTCCTGTTGGTTTTAGTAAATTTAATATCCAATGCATATCTCCAAGTGGATAGTGAGCATTGTTTTTCTTCACATAAGAAGCAAACTTTGCTGCTTTGGTCTTATTCTTCAAATCGAAGCTAACCAATTCACTTACATTTGTTCCCTGTAATCCTTCTAAATGATATTTTTGAAAGAGTTTTATTAATATTTCATTTTCCAGTGTACGACAATATTGTAAAATGAAAGGTGAGAAATCTGCATCTTTAATATTGCATAATTCATCATAAAGAAATTCTGCTAAAGGCAAGAATTTTTGAGAAGTGGGATGTAGATCATCCCAAAGGCTTAGCCATCTTTGAGTAATCTGCTCGTACTCTTCCATAGTTTCTCTTTTCTCGTCTAATACCGTTTTAATTCTTCTGTCCAATGATTTTAATAACCTAAATATCTTTTCTTCATCATCACGATTGGTATTTTTGATTTTTAGAAAATCATCTTGAAGGTTTTTAATGGCTTCGAGAATGGTATCTAATTTTTTATGTACTTGAACAAGTTGATTATCAATCTTATCAAATCGATTTAAAAGTATTTCTTCAAATGCTTCATACTTTTTTGCAGCTTGATCCTTTTGCTCTATCTGTTCTTTATAAAACTGTACTTGCTCTCGCAGATTTTCAAGCTCTTCTTGAGTTGAATGCTCAATAGATGTATCACCCAATTGGCTTAAATTATCCATAGGAAAAATAGGGATTTGAATTTCCTTTAAACTGGACATCGTCAGGTTAGGAATTAGCATTCCTGTTGATAAATCATTAGCCTGTGTATTGAAAATCTTTCTACCAGTTTCAGTTTCAAAATAGACCTTTAAATATTCATTTTCTGAACCTCTTAAAATGACTAATTTGTTTGTTACAATGATTGGCGGATCATTTTCTGTAATACAGTAAATTTTAGCTTGATTAAACATTGTTGATATTACAATGTCTCCTAGTATGGCAATATAACGTTGATGGTTTGGATTTTTTATTTCATCTACAAATGAAGAGCGTTCGTTTATTTGCAGTTTACCATCTTTAATTTCTGACGGTTTTAATAATAAGAATTTACCTGTTTCTCTCTTTTCATCTCTTGGGATGTAAGCTCCACGAAGTATGTTAGTCAATTCTGATAGCTTTTTAGTTTCAAATTCATCTAAAAAATCATAGTTACTGGAATTGATACTAATGTAAAACTCTGGGTTTAAACGGTCTTTAATTTCTGTTTTAGAGATTGAAAGTGTTGTATTTTGGTTTATAGTTGTTTTCAATTTTCTAAAATCTTCAACGATACCAAAGTTAATTTCATCTACCTCTGTCTTTGTCAGATGCATTAAATATCTACCTACTCCTGAAAATGAGTTTTTTGGTGTGGGTAATTTTACAATGCTATTAATGTGTGGAATCAAAACATCCCGTGTGTCTTGCATTCTTGGAACTGTCAGTGGTGAGCCACCCATTATTAAAAAGGCTTCACCTTTTTCGTTGAGTAACTCTAATGTTTTAAGTGTAAAAGCTTCTTCAGAAGAAATACTTTTGTTGTTTATTTTAAGTCGCATCCCTAACGGAATGTTACCAACAATTAAATCATATTTTCCATTAAATGAATATTGGAATGTATCGGCCGCAATAATTTTGCTATCCGGAACCAAAAGCTGTGCTATTGATGCAACATTTTGATTGATTTCAATACCTATTATTGCAGCACTATCAAAAGAATTTTCTAAATAATATAATATGTTTGCTAAACCACAGCAAGGATCTAAAATAGTTTTGGGTTGGGTAGTTATAGAGTGAGCAATTAATGCCGAGAATTGATTAGGTGTGTAGTGCATACCTAATCGTTTATCTTGTTGTAAGGCTTTAAAAAAAGCTTCGCGATCCACATCTTCACCGCTATCACTTACCCTTTGAAGCATATCTTCATATTCATCAAAATTATTTCCAAAATCTGAATTTCCTCTTGCTAAAGTATATCTCATTCTATTGTTAGTTAAGGATTCATTAAAGACTACTTGAAATAATGTCATCAACCATCATTTTAAGATGAGATGCGGAATAATCTTTTATATCAGTTGCGGTAATTGAACCATCCAATACACGATATGGTGATGTCCAGATAACTCGATAATCATTTGCTAAAGCAAATGATTCTATCGCTTTTACTGTTGCACCGTAACCTTTTGATGCAATAGCTATAATATCACAGCTTTTGGCATTAAAGGCATTTAAACCATCTTTTACTAAATCTTGTCTATCTCCATAGGTTTGAACACCTATTTTCATGCCTTTGTATTGCAAATAAGCGTGATAGTCTTTTTTAGGAAATGTATGTGATGTTGTTGCGCCAGCAACAACTAACTGCTTTCCTAATCGTGATAAAGTCATTGATTTACCAATGTTCGCTGTACCTGATGATACTATTATTGTTTTTTGTTTCATATTAATTAATTTCTGTTGTCTAAAATTATTTTTTCTATTTCTTGTTGTGCGTTCTTTAGCTCCTGAATAGCTTCGGCTTTTAAATTATTGGCTCTATCTCTTAAATCTATTATGTAATTTGCAATCTCATTTTGCAATTCCATAGGTGGTAAAATGATTTGAATACTTTTTAAAGCGGTTTGATTTAATTCTGGAATAACACCACCATTATTATTCCTAAATATTAAACGTTGACCAACGTAGCTTCTTAAATACGCCTGTAAATAATATGGATTGATTAATGATGTATTTAAACTAACTCTGAAAATATGCGATGAAAGAATACTATTTATAATTTCATCTTCTACAACTGACACTAAACCCAATGAGCCTGAACGCGATACTAAAAAATCATTATAATCTAATTTAATTTTAGATGGAACTTCTGATACATTTACATATCTGGCATTTTTATCTACTATACCGTTTGAACTTAAATCGCTTACTCTAAGGTATCTAAAACCAGTGTCTGAATATGAACGTATCTCTACGCCATTACTTAATCCGGTAATTATTTTTCTAAGTGGTTCATTTAGATAATGAGCAGAATTGATTGCTTCCTCTAATAGATAATATTCTTGCTGGTTATAGAAGGCATCAAAACGACTACCTGTTATATCTTTAGATGTTACTTGAAACATTCTATTTTCAATTGAACTATCAACTAATGGGACATTAAACCCTAATTTATCAAACAAGTAATTATCAATACTATCTAAAAGCTCTTTTGCTTGTTTTTCTTTTTCTTGCTTTAGTTTAAATGATTGGTTATAATTTTTTATTATTCTTGTCTGTATTTCTTTTGATACATCAGGAACAGGTAGATTATCAATATCATTAGTTTGTAAGCGAGGTAAAGTATTACCAGTCATCAAATGTTTCGTTTGCTTGACAATTATATCTGACCGTAAGTAAATTGCAAGGAATTCGTTTGAAAGTTTTGATTTTGAGTCAAATATGTGAAACTCCGTAGAGCATATTCCATCAAATTCTGCTAGATAAACTTTATTCAAGTAAGGTCTTAGTTTTGGAAATAATATTTGTCCTTTCTTAAATATACCTGCACTACTAATCGAAGCTTTGATCTTCGTAGGTATGTACTCTCCTGTATTTGACTTTATGTTTTCTAATCCTATGTAAATATCATTTTCCGATATTTCCGAAGTAATTGATTTGGCATTATTTACTACATTTTTAAGTTTATGAAGTTTACCAGTCTTTTCAAGCTTATTAATTATCGCTTGCCTTTCCGTATGGTATGGTGAAGGGTCAATTCTATTTTCTAAATCACTATGATTTACTATAAACAATCTATTATCGAGATTTTGTTTTACTCTATAGTTCATATTAATAATTAGTTTATTTGGCTTATAAACCTTATTAATTCTTCTTCAATCACATCCAGTTCATTATTACCAGTAGGTCGTCCTGTAGCATCATAACCTATGTCTTCTGCAATAGCCATAAAAATTGGGTAATCTATGAGTTGTTTTTGCTTACGTATGATAAATTCTTCTTCCAACTCGTCTTTTAAATCACTTACTTTTTGAGTATACTCTGCTGTGATTTCTTTTTTCCAATCCTTAAACTCGTCTGTTTTCTCGATATCTTTTTTATCAGTTTTGCCAGTGTTGTTTACAAAGCTTGTATGCGCTTTAATGGTTTTCAGTTTCTCTGTATTTATGGCTTTAACCTTTATAGCGTAAGCGTTATCCTTAATAATAGTGTCCTGAATAGTGCGCTTTAAAAGTTTGATTTCTTCGGTTTGCTTCTTTGTCCATTTTCGTAAAAAGAGTACGGAACTTTTAACTCCTGCACCTGTATGTGCGAATGCTGTTTGTGGCATAGATACTACTGCAATAATGCGATACCATTCTTCTATTTCATCACGTACATATTGTAAACTACTGTTTGTTAAAATACCGTCTGGTATTACTACTGCGAGGTAACCACCTTCATTTAAAAAATGATGACATTGTTCTAAGAATAGAACTTCTGTACTTTGGTTTGCTCTGTTTTTTACTCCTGAGTTTTTAAGATCTAACCAAGAGGTATCTTTATTACCTAAGCTATAGTTTTTTAAGTATGCTTTTTCGGTCAACTTTACTGAAGAACCAAATGGTGGGTTTGTGATAATAAAATCAAACGAGTTGTATTTGAATCCTTGATTACCAGACTTAGCAATCATAGCATCGCTATTTAGTAAACCATCTGATGCAATTACATTTGTATGGCCATCATCGTGAATAATCATATTCATTTTTGCTGTACGTGCAATTTGCTCATTTATCTCAATACCAAATAAGTTTTTTTCTGCAAAGTCGTGCCAATGTCTATGATGCTCTACAGAACCTTCATTGTAATATTCTCCAGCTTGTTGTCTTACCTTATCTAATGCATATAATAAGAAACCACCACTACCACAAGAAGTATCTAACACTCTACTGTCATTTGTAATAGGTAATGTGTTCACTATAAACTTAACGATGTTACGTGGTGTAAAATATTGTCCAAAGTCACCACGAAAGTATGAACCCATAAAGGTTTCAAATGCTTTTCCTTTACTATCTAAATCTGTTTCATTTAAATTAATGTTTTCTAAATAGCCTACTACCGTTCTTACTTTAGTGTGATTTAATCTTATATCATCTTTAAATACTTCTGGATCTTTCACTTTCCCTTGCGCATATAATGCCTTGATACGTTTGAAAAGGTCTATAGATATTTTTTCTTCTATCTTCTCTTTTTGTTCTTTAGTAGCGTTTTTTGGAATAGGCTCATTAAATATCTGAAAATCGTAAGGTTCTCCTTTTTTACGAGGTAATCGTTCATCCCATATCTTACAAAAAATTAACTTATCAAGTTCATCAAAAGCCTCTGAAGGATTGAGTTCTCCACCTGCCCAAAGTGCATTGTGCGCTTGTTTAAAACGTTTTGTTAGTTCATCCTCGCCTATGGTGTGAAGTTCGAAGTATTTTTGCTTTACTTCATCTTTGCCTGCCTCTTCATCTTCCTTTTTACCACCTTTAGCATACTTATATTTTTGAATATCGGTAATACCAAATCTTGGAATATCTGGAATCGTTTGTTTAACGCTACTTTCCTTATCAATTTGGTAACTTACATCCTTTATACGAGACGTTACCCAAAGATATTTAATAGTACCTGATAAAGCATAAGCATAGCTTGCTGCTTGTTCAACAGCCTGGATAAATTCAAGTTCAGAAACCTCTGGTTTCTTACATTCAACAACAATATGTGGTTGTGTATGATCTTCATCATTATAGACTATTATATCCGCTTCTTTAGTTGTAGAAGCCATTGTAACCGTCTTGAATTGTTCTATATGTTCTACTGGATAACCATAATCCAAAACCAATTTAAGGAATGATTCTGTTTGTACTTGTTCTTCTGGATTTGTGTAGTTACGTCTTTTATCTTGATGTATGTAATGTACGTATTTACCGTCTTCTGAAAAGGAAATTAATCCTTTTGCTACTCCTTTTTCTATTAATGTCATATTAGCTATTAGCGTTACTATTTTTAATATATTTTATTTCTTCTTCTGCTACTTTTAGGATGCCTTTTGGGTCCTCTTCGTCTTTGAGAATTTCCATTACTTGGTCAACTAACCAACGTTTATCTAATTCTTTAGGGTCGATGTTATAGGCTTCTGCGAAAGCGATTACTTGTTCTCGTCTTGCTTTACGTGTACCACGTTCAATTTTACTAAGTAGTGCCATATCCATCTGTAATATAGATGCAATTTCACGTTGCAGTAATTGTCGTTCTTCACGCAAGCTCTTTAAATATTCTCCAAATTGCATAATTGGTTTTTTTAGACTTGTCAATATTTGTCTAATTTATGAAAAGGAAAGAAAGAACTAACTAAAAACAATAAAAAGTTATAAAGGTAATTTTAAGGTTATTAACATCTATACGGTTAACCGTAAAACGGTTTACGTTTTTATGTTTATTAGGATATAGTGGAAACAAAGAAATCGAGGGAATACCTCGATTTACTTTGAATTATACCATATTTATTTAATAATCTAGTTCGATATTTTTATATAAGTGTATAAAGATATATTTACTGGTCTAGTTTCTTCTATACCAAAGTTGTCAATTACTTTAGGATTGTGCGGGAAACGATCATTACCTCCAGGTGATTGATCTCCACCTCTTGTATCAGTCGATCCATCTGGATTCCCATCTGCTCTTGCACCTACCCAACCTCCGTGGTTGTGTTTTTTTACACCATCTAATTGTAAACTTCCAACTTTTCGTGTGGTGTCAGGATCTTTACCCTCTCCGTTTACATTACTCGCTCTAATAAATGCTCCTGAAGCATTGGGTAAAAAATATTTATCATTCTTTTTAGTTAAAATATTTAAATCAAAATTTTCATCCAAAAGTTTATAGAGTTCAGAATCTTTATAGATTTCTTGACCATTGAGCAAAACCCAAGTACCTTTTTGAGTTTTGTTAAATTGATTTGGTTTAAGTAAGGATTGTTTTATAATCCCAATATCTTCTAGGTTTTCTTGAAAATTTGACGAATTATTGAATGTAAATGACAATAGAGCGAAAACTGTTATCGCTAGCAAAATAGTTTTGAAATTTTTCATATTGGTTAGTTTAAATTAATATAGTTCTGATATTCTGGTTTATTGCTTGTTTTATTTATAATATCATATTTAGCTATCTTATTAACAAGTAGGTTTTCATTCTCAAATAGACCTTGTAGATATTCTGGATAGAGAATTTTCTCTTCTATTATATATTCAAAAGGTGGTATAGGTAAATTAATTACATTTTTTGTAATATCTAAACCATTGATATTCATTGGATGTATAGTAATTACTGTTCTAAAATTGAGTTTATCGCCAACTAAGTTTAACTTAAAAAAAGAATTTTCAAAATTAAAATCAGTATTCACCTCTTCAACTAATTTTATAGCTTTGTCAAAATCTATTTCATTTAGGATAGCATAAAATTTCTCGATTTGAGATGTTAAAGTTAGTTCTGTATTAATTAAATAATTAGAAAGGTTTAATTTTAGATATTCGTTTTGAGACATTAATAAATTATAAATGTATTTTTTATGTATCAAATTAAAATCTTTCTCTAAAATATGTTTTTTGAAGTAAGGCAAAAGAATAGCACCAGATATTACATTTGTTTGAGCTATGGCTTTACGATTTTCCAAAAGTATATTTTCAAATTTTATTTTTGTGTTTTCATTCTTAATTGAAGGATTAATAGTAATCACTTTTGGTATGTTGAAATTATTTCCAATTTCTGACTTGTAGAAATATAAATAAGGTTCAAGTAAATCTGTAAATTCAGTTAAAGTTAATATAGATTGAGGATATATTAAAATATCGAGCTTATCTGATAAGTCTTGCTTGAAAATATTATCCTCAATGTATTTAATGTCTAATTTAGGTATCATTATATTATCTGATAAGCTGACAATTGAATATTCTAAATTATTGACATTTATGTTTGGATAAACTTGTCTAATCAAACTCAACATAGGATCGTAAATTTTATCTTGCCATATATTACTCTTATCAAAACTATTAAAGTGTAAGAATTTTTTATTGATTAGAGTTTTATTCTTAGTATTAATAAATACTATTTTCACCATATCCTTTACCTCTTGACTACTTTCGTATAAATCTCTTAACTCCTCAAGAGTTGTTGCATTTCTTATAGCTTCCCAAAGGTGATTATATTGTGATGCATTAGTTATTTTGATAGCCTCATTATCTGAATAGATTAATTGTGTAAGCCTGTCTAATTTATTTTCAATTGTTATCAGTTTTGCATCAATTTTCGTGAATCTTTTTTGGTTTTCTATGTATAAGTCTACATTCAACTTTCTTAAATCCAAAATATTATCATTAATTACATCTAGCTTCTTATTTATCTCGTCAAGCTTTTTATTAATTTGAGCAAACTCAGCCATAATAGCATCAAACTGTGGGTCAGAGTCTTGCCCTTCTCCAAATAAAGCAAAGGCACCGTTAACAGCTTGAATGCCTGCCATAGGATTACCTGTAAAATAAGCCATTGCTCCATTTGCAATTACATTACCAATAGCAATAGCTTGATTTGCATTTTCAGCATCTTGTTTAGATAGCCCTAAATTAGTTGCTAACTCTACAATATCGCCCGCACCACTTAGATAACTTTGAATATTTTGTACTGAATTAATATTTTCTAAAGTACTTTTAGTTTCTAAATAATCAGGATTACTTGTATCATCTTTGAAATTTAAATCGAGAATCTTAATTTTTCCTTTAGTATCTGCATTATCATATAAAACATCAGTGATAACTCCTATTTTAAATGAGTTTTCACTGATTAATTTAGTATTTTCTATTTGCAACTCTTTAACAAGAACTATATCATCTTTATTTCTTTCAATTTGTTTTTTATTTAATATAATTTGCTTTTCATTATTCTTTATATCTGTACGCATTTCTTGTACGTCCATATCCAATTTTTGAAACTTACTTTCAACTTCTTGATTAAACTTTTGCAAACTAACAGCGTTTTCTTTTATACCTTCAAGTAACTTTTTATCAAAGTCATCTACACTAATTTTGAAATCCTGCATCTTCGAATCAAATTCTTTAGACAACTCTTCTTTAGTTTTAGCAATTATATTATCAATATCTAGTTTTTGTTCTTCAAATTTTTGTTCAAAGAAGTCTCTATTTTCTTTTATGAAATTTATACTTTGTTGATCAACAATAGGTGATAAAATCCTGTAATCCTCTGGATTTAAGTTTGTAGAAAAGCTCTTAAGTTGTTTGGAAAAATTATCAACTGCTTCTTCATAAGTTAAATCAGGATTGTTCTTTAATTCTCTTGTAACACTTGAATTAAAAGCAGTTTTAATATTATTATTAAATGCAGTTTTCTCATTCTTAACTCTACTTTCAACAGATTCCTCTGCTTTTTGATAAAGGTATTCTTTACCCATAGCCACCAATGGCGAAGCGAATCTGTTATTACTTAACACATCTGCGAAACCTTCCGTTAGTATTTTTAAACGCTTATTATATACCCTCATATTTTTTGCGCCATCTAAAGGTTTATAAAGCTCTTTAATTATATCTGAATTGTTTTTAATTGCATCATTTTTCGTATAATCCGATGTAGGTGATGTGAATGGTTGATTCCATCCAGGATCGCTCTTTAAGAATGTCTTTATTGCAAAAGGAATATTATCATTTTGAGAATATCCTGTTAAAAATGATCCTAAGAATAGGATTCGTAAATATTTTTTCATAACATGGTTGGTTTTGGTTAATAATTCATCTTTAATAGCAAACATCACAGCATACGTTACCTTTTCATGAGTATAAAGCTGTTATCGTTTTGCTAAAGTGCGTTATATATGTAATACTTCACTATAAGCTTTGTGGTACACTTGCTTCTCGATACAATTCTGGAAAAAACCAAAATCACTCGAAGTGACGTATTATTATAATCAAACCACAACAGCCGCACTCAAAGTCAAAGACACAGGCCGATGATCGCTAGTCCGCGTACTAGCATTAGAACCCGCATTGGCACGCTCAAAAACCTCATGCTCTACAAGTCCGGATTTAGCGTTCACCTTAAGCGGAAAACTACCATTACACAGCGGTTGACTCATTAATATATGATCGATAAGCAAAGGGTTTTGGCTGGCTGGTATGTTGAGAATGGGATCTCTAAAGCGAGAGGTCCATCGCAAATCAGCGCTATAATCAAAAAGGGCATGGTTAAAATACCTTTCGGCTGAGAGCACATCTCCTTGTAGGTTTTGAATGAGATCGAAAAAGAGGTACTGACTTTCAAAAAAATCTTGCCCAGGCCCATCGTTACAATCTCCCAACAACACCATACCTGGTGCTTCTAATTGGTTGAACTTAGCCGTAATATAATGACGAATGTTTCGGGCTTCTGTGGCTAACTTCACTCTGGCTTTTAGTGCGGTTTCTAAGTAATCGCCTTCTAAATTGCCTTGGGCATCGCGCTTTATACTGGTTAAATTAATTTTAGATTTAAGGTGTACTCCAATACATTCAATCTCTTGCCCATTATCGAGTTCGTAAATCAGTACCTGCGGATGGCGGTAATGCTTATGGTCGTCAGGTATAATTTTACCCCAATAATTCACCTGCCAGCGATCGGCTGTGATAAAGGCTTGCCAAACCGTCGGATCTTGCAAGCGACAGCGTGCAGCAATAGCAGGCTTTACCAAATACCATAACCATTGGGTGCCACGCATATGATTGCCATAATCACGGTCGCGATCACCAATTTGGTCGTTATCTCCTTTGAGTAAAATAGGAATCCATGCGTTTTGTAAGACTATAGCGCAAAAATCGAGAATAGCAGCTTCGCCTTTTGGCCCTTCTACCAATAAGAGGATATCGGCATCAATCTGCTGTATGGTGGTTTGTACGCGCTGCCTCCGATTGAGACTGTTTTGTGTGGGTGGATCTTTAATTAAATCTTTGGCGTGTTTTATATTCCAAGTAGAAATCTTTAATGACATAAGTCGTTGGTTTTAAGTTGAATTTATAATACAGTACACCGTGCCCAAATGGGGTACTATGACTATCGTGCATCAACAACGAATTATGTTAATTCTGTACCGTTAAGGATATGGTACTTAGGGAATTGTTAGGAAGTTATAAAATATAAGCACAGCATGGTTTTAAATTAGACCAACTGTTAAAATTCTCTGTATAATACCATAAAAAGACCTTAATAAGCTACATATGAAGTGTATAGCCTAAAAACAAGTAGACTATTGTGCCGTTCAACTAAACCTCAACCTTCACCCAAATCAATTCACTATTAAGTAAAAAGCTACCAATGTGATCAAAATTACAATCCGATGGCGCTATAATAGACAGAAACGGTTGCTGGTGTTTATCATTGTACAAATGATACGTCTCACCAATAAGCGGCTCAAACGTGTAACGCGAATTATACACCAAGGTATTGTACTCTAACGACAGCATCATTTTTTCGTACTCCGCCTTAAGCTCCAAATACTTGGCTTTAATTTGTTTATTCGCCTTGTTGATATTTCGGGTTTTCCAAGATGAATTATCCGTAACCTGTATCGCTGGCGCACCCACATTAGTCGCATACGGTTTTAAGGCCGCATCGTAACGTTGCGTTTGCTCATTAAATACAATCTGATCTGGTTTTTTGGCTTTAGACATAAACAACAGGCTTTTTTACAAAGATAAAACTCCTTTAAGGCGCATTTATAAGAAAATAATATAAAATTTTATTAAATTTAAACCTATTAATGAATCCACCTCGAATGAATTTTACAAAAAAAATAGGAGCGCTCAACCTTTTTATTTTAGCATTATGTGCTTTAATTATTGTGGTTGCGGAATATATGTTCTTAACCGGAGATGAGCTTCATGCCATCTTTATAGGACTTTGGGTACCAACTATTTTAGGTGTAGTCATCTTTATAAAACAGATCATCAATGGAGGCCAATGAAATCATTTTCTCGCTGTCCATCTTTGTCTCGGTGTGCATTATCATCTGGGCAGTGTTGGTGATACGCGCGTACATCAAAATAGACCGTAACGAATAAGCGACGCTAAAGCTTGCAGTACAGCTAGCGCCTTACGTAATAACATAAGGCGAGCCTGCCAATTCTTTTTCACTTATAGCGTTTACACCAATTTAAAATCGAGCAACAAGTCTCCTTCAATAGAGGCTTGCAAATGATCTCCCACAACATTTAAACCAGCTCCATTGGCTGGCGTACCTGTAAAAATAAGATCACCTGGCTCTAAGGTCATAAACGAAGACACATAAGCAATAATCTCAGCAAAATTATAAATCATAAGACTGGTATGCCCTATTTGTGTAGGCGCTCCGTTAATTTTTAAATCGAAATTGATGTTGCTTAAATCACTAAACTTTGAGATCGGAAGAAATGCTGACATTGGTGACGCTCCATCAAAGCCTTTTGCCAAAGCCCAAGGGCCTTTATTTGCTCTACTAGCCGCTAACACATCTTTAGCAGTATAGTCAATACCTACAGCGATTTCAGAAATGTAAGATTCAGCATCAGCAAGCGCAATGTCTTTGCCTTGCTTTCCTATTTTAGCCACCAACTCTACCTCATAAGCCAATTGATTGGTCACCTTAGGAAATGGAATGTTGGCGTTACCGGTCACCAAAGTAGATTCTGGCTTCGTAAATATAGTTTGTGCTCCGTTTTTTATGGCGCTAATTTCTGAAAGGTCATTCACGTAATTTTTGCCTATACCAATAATTTTCATGTGTTTTAGTTTTGTTGTTTTAGTAGAATAAAGATACAATAATCTCGGAGCTATGGATTGAAAAATAGGAAAAAAAAGAACGGTAGAAGACGATATAAAATTGAAGCTGCAAAAATGCGGATGACACAAGTTTTTACAAACATTCAAATCATAAAAAACAGCGCAGAAACCTATAAAAATAGTAACTTTACTAAAAAAACAAATGAGACGCATATCTAAGCTTTTGTGCTTCATCATAATAGTACTGAACACCTACTCCATAACGGCACAGTCTGCAGCAATCACTATTGATGGTCTTTTTGACGATTGGAACGCGAGTTTAACCACTTACACAGACACCAGCGAATCCCTTAATGGTATCGATTTGCTAGAGCTCCAAGTCACTAATGATGATGAGTACTTATTCATTAAAATGAAAGCGAATGTAGAATTCGATTTAACGGACGATTTAATCACGCAACAAATAAGACTCTTCATAGACACGGACAACAATGCCAGTACAGGCTATGACATTCAAGAGGGTTATGGGTCTGAATTAGGGATTATTTTCAAAGAATTATTCGCGCATTATAATGTAGAGCCTTATGCACAAGTGAGCTTGTCGAGTATCAAATTAAGAGCTGCTCCTACAGTAACGTCTAACGAATTTGAAATCGCCATAGGCAGACATCAAATACCAGATGGCATTAACCCATTGTTTACGTCTTCAACCATAAAAATAGTATTAAAAAATGATGCTAATGCAGATAAAATTCCAAACGTTGGAAGCACCTTGTCTTACACCTTTGATGAGACTCCTGTAACACCGTACACACCTATAGACCTTACAAAAGCGAACCCTACACATATTAGACTTCTAGCTTACAACACCTTATTTAATGGACTAGATGATGCCAATAGAGTCCAACATTTTGGAAGTATTCTAACCACCATTCAACCAGATATTATAGGGTTTACGGAATGTTGGGATACCACAACAAATACAGTAAAAACACTTTTAGATGTGTGGTTACCTACAGGTACTCAGCAAGGCTGGTATGTTGAAAAACTAGGTGGACTCATTACCGCCTCACGATGGGAAATACTGCAACAATGGCAAAGCCTTACAAGGCAATTCCCAGTGCTCATCGATTTACCAGACTCCTACCCTACAAACCTCCTATTTACCAATGCGCACTTAAATTGCTGTGATGCGGATGCGGCTCGCCAAGATCAGGCCGACCAATACGCAGCGTTTATCTTAGATGCCAAAGCACCTGGTGGCAACATCACCTTAGAAACCAATACTCCGTTTTTATATTCTGGAGATTTAAACTTAGTAGGCTACGCACAACAATTAACTACCTTAAAAACAGGAGACATACAAGATACTGCCACCTATGGCAATGGCGCTCCTTTAGATTGGGACAATACAGATCTTACAGAACAAAACTGTTTGCAAGCCGATGAAAGAATGGGCTACACCTGGAGATCAGATGACCAAGGCTTTCCTCCGGGCAAATTAGATTACATCATTTTTTCAGATCACGTCGCAACAGCTGAAAAATCCTTTGTATTACAAACCGAAGTGATGCCTTTAGAACGCTTAATACAATATAACCTCGGCGAATTTGATACCATTAACGCCTCAGACCATTTTCCGGTAGTCACCGACTTTTCTATAAATGAAAATCTAAGCACCACAACACACCAGTTAACTGAGAGTACCTTATACCCGAATCCTACCAACGGCTTCGTGACGCTAGATTTAAAAACCTCGGACACCTATCACATTCAAATTATAAATACCTTAGGAAAAACAGTAATGACTAAAACCTTCACAACCCAAGCTGCAGGTTTAGATGTAAATACATTAGCTTCTGGTTTTTATGTCATACACATACAGAACAGTCAAGGGCAAACAGCCACACACAAGTTGTTAAAAACCAATTAATATCTGGAGTACGGCAGTGTCCTATGGTGCAAGGATTAAAAAAAAAGGATGCATCGCTATAAATTGAAAATTATAAAATAGCTTTGCGACCTCTAAGACCTCTTATAACATGACAAAAACAATACTAAGCTTGTGGCTACTACTATTAGTATGTTTTAATTTGAAAGCGCAAACACTTTTAGATAAACCAACACGTTACAAATCAATTGCAACCGTTTGGGATTTAGATAAGCAAAACAAACAAGGCACGTTTAAAATCACAGCCTACAAACCCATTTACATTGCCGCCTTTAGATGGTCCGATAGTCCTAACAGATTACCATACAGTGAAAATCCAGACTATTCCGTTACCGAAGAAATTGAATACAACAGCCTAGAAGCCAAATTCCAGTTGAGTTTTAAAACCAAAATAGCCGAATCAATTTTATTTGGCGAAGGCGATTTATGGATTGGCTACACCCAAGTCGCACATTGGCAGATTTTCAACACCGATATTTCAAGGGCCTTTAGAGAACTCAATTACGAACCCGAACTGATTTTCACCTACCCTCTAAACCTAACCTTTGCAGGCTTTAATATAAAAATGGCGAGTGTCAGTTTTAATCATCAGTCTAACGGTAGAGACTTACCACGATCCCGAAGCTGGAACAGAGTGGTATTTAAATTGGCTATGGAAAGCAAAAACCTCACCTTATTACTTACCCCTTGGATTAGAATACCAGACAGCGAAGACGAAAACCCATTAATCACAAGTTATATAGGTAGAGGTAGCGTCACCGCCATTTACAAACTCAAGCAACATACGTTTTATGCTATTGGCACCAATTCGTTTGCACTAAAGGATAATCATGGCAGCATTCAATTTAACTACCTCTATCCCATCAGCCAAAACCTAAATCTGCACGCACAATTCTTCTCAGGTTACGGAGAAACCCTTATAGACTATAACCATTATCAAAACACCGTTGGTCTAGGCATCTCTTTCGCTAATTGGTAAACCTAATAATCAACCACCAACCCACCAACATCAGCAATAACCGCCAACATCAGCAATAACCAGATACGTCAATCCCAACCACAGACGTCAGTAATAAACATGTACGTCAGTTCGAGTGTTTTGTCTTTCAAAGTGCAACGAAGAAAGACAAAATGTATCGAGAACCGCTCTAAAACCAATAAACCAAAAACTAACAACCAAAAACCAATCACCAACCACGTACGTCAGTAATAACCACAGACGTCAGTTCGAGTGTTTTGCCTTTCAAAGTGAAACGAAGAAAGACAAAATGTATCGAGAACCGCTCTAAAACCCAACCAAAAACCCAAACACTAACAAACAATTAACGAAGTTAAAACACCACACATTAAAAATAAGATTAATTTTGACGGCTTAATCATTTAAGTCAGTAGCACGTTAATGGGAAAAGCAAATAAAAACCGATGGAAAAAAGGACTTAAATGGACCTTAGCAGCAGTAGGATTGCTCATTATAAGCCTATTCGCTATTCCTTCCATCTTTAATGATGTCATTTCTAATGAAATAAAAAAAGGCATCAATAGTAATCTCACCACCAAACTGCAGTTTAAAGACTCTAACATTTCATTCTTTAATCATTTCCCTGCATTAACGTTTTCATTTGAAGACGTCAGTTTAGCCAGTGCAAAACCCTTTGAAAAAGACACCTTAATTAATGCCAAAGAATTAGGATTTGGAGTCAATGTATTCAAGCTGATCTTTTCAGATAAAGTCGTAGTGAACCAAACCTACCTCACCGATTGTAATATCTATCTCATTAAAGATGCCTTTGGCAGAACAAATTACGATGTATACAAAGCAACGGATACCACTGCAGTTGCAAAAGACACTACAGCATCGGGTTTAAATCTTAACCTCAGACGCTTGCAATTAGACAATGCATCCATCCATTACATAGACAATGCCAATGGCTTAACCATTAGCTCACAAGGTCTTAATTACAATGGCAGAGGTGGCATTGTGGATGGCAAATTAGAATTGGGATCGCGCTTAGATATCACCAGTGTAGATGTCACCTTTAACCATACCGATTATTTAAATGGCAAAAAAATAAAAGCCAAATCCTTCACTATCTATGATTCCGAAAACCTATCCGTAGCCTTAGACAAGAATACCATTTCTTTAAATGATTTGAAAGTGAATTTTAATGGCAAACTCGATGTGTTTGAAAATGGAGTAGCTTACAATTTACACTTTAAAACAGAAGATGGCTCCTTAGAAAAAGTGATGAGTGCCTTACCTCCTAAATATGCCGAATGGTCCAAAGAGGTCACATTGAAAGGAGATTTAGATGCTAAATTTGAATTGGCAGGTTTCTCCGGTACAGTACCAGAAGCTGCTGCTGTAGATAAGATGGATCTCGAGGTCTCAATTGTAAATGGCAAAGTAAAACACAACAAGGCCACAGAAGCACTAGAGAACCTATACCTAAAGTTTAAAGGAAATATCACTAACAATCGGTTTAATGTAAAACTAGATACTTTAGATTTTACACTGAATGACGAACGGACGCATGGTCACGCATACCTCAACGGTAAAGCCGATTCCCTATACGTGAAGTCAGACATGACATCACATCTCAACCTGAATATCCTTAACCAAACTTTAAATCTACCAGACTTTAGTTTTAAAGGTATTTTAGTAGCAGACATTACTAGTGATGGTGTGTACCAACCCTTCAAATCTAAATTACCTAAAACCAACGGCATATTGAAATTAACCGATGGTGCGCTGCAAACTTCAGGACATCCAGAACCTATAAAAGACATACAATTAGATGCTATAATAGAAAACAAAGGCGAAACATACGATGCTTCAACCTTAACTATTAACGCCCTAAACTTTAGCTTTCTCGATAATCAATTTACCAGTACGGCTTTTTTCAAGAATTTTGACCAACCGGAATACGATATCCAAGGGAAAGGCACCATAGATTTCACCGCTCTAAATAAAGTGATAGCATTGCCAATTGCCATAACAAACGGTCAACTTACGGCAGACGCACATTTAAAAGGACAAGTGAATAAGCCGCAAAGTGAAAATGCGAATAGTGGGACTTTAAACCTAAAAGACCTAGCCTTTACAACCCATATGCTACAATATCCTGTAGTGATAAGTGAAGGACAGTTTTTGTTTTTAAATGATAAAATGGCCTTTACTAATGTCAATGTAAATCATCAATCTTCGGATGTGGTTATGGATGGGTATTTTCAAAATTATCTCAATTATACCTTATTATCTGAAGGCATATTGCAAGGAGATGTACAACTAAAAGCTCCCAAAATAGATATCACAGAATTTTTTCCAAAAGAAGAACAGTTAACCGCGCAAACAGATAGTATCACCAATACACGTACTGTAGAAAATGTAGTAAGTGGTGTGATGCAAATCCCAAAGAATGTAGATCTCGCTCTTAAAGTAAACATCGATAGCTTAAACTACAACGCCCTTATCATCACAAAGCTTTCTGGAGATTTAGGACTAAAAGACCAAGGACTATTCTTAAAAAACAGCACCTTAAACATGGTCGATGGCACAGCTAAAATCGAAGGTTTTTACCAACCAACGTCATTAAAAGCAGCCCTGTTTTCTCTGAATTTAAAGGCCAAACAATTAAATATTGAAAAAGGCTATAACAGCATGGAGCTATTTAAAGAACTGGCACCTGCCGCAGCGCAAGCATCTGGCATTGTGTCTATAGACTACGACATAGCAGGCCAATTAGACGAAACCATGTTACCAGTAATGCCATCATTAAAAGGCAAAGGCACGTTGAAAGTACACGATGTTAAATTTGAGGGGTATAAATTGATGGGTAAAGTCTCTGAAAAATCAGGATTTGAAGCCTTAAACGATCCTAAAATCTCTGAGATCACCATTAATTCTACCGTAAACAATAATGTGTTAGACATAGAACGCTTTAAATTTAAAGTGAGTCCATTTAGATTACGAGCCGAAGGGCAAACCGATTTTGAGGGTAACCTTAGTCTTAAAATGCGTATTGGATTACCACCATTGGGACTTATTGGGATTCCTGTGGTTATTGAAGGCACCAGTGATGATTTCAACGTTAAGGTGGGTAAAAAATCCAAGGACCTTAATGACGACACACAAGACAACAGCGTCATAACTAACGAATTAGAAGACATCTCTAAACGTAAAGATGCCATAAGAGAAAGTGAATCCTCAGACAAAATAAACACCCTACAACAAGACATCAACCAAATAAAATCAGACAGTCTTAAAACAAAAGAATAACAACTTCAATCTAATAACCATCCACGTCAGTTATTTACATATACGTCAGTTCGAGTGTTTATGTATTCTAAGTAAAACGAAGAATACATAAATGTATCGAGAACCAATAACCACCAACCAAAAACCACCAACCAAATACCACCAACCAACCACCGACGTCAGTTATTTACATGTACGTCAGTTCGAGTGTTTATGTATTCTAAGTAAAACGAAGAATACATAAATGTATCGAGAACCAATAACCACCAACCAAAAACCACCAACCAAATACCACCAACCAACCACCGACGTCAGTTATTTACATGTACGTCAGTTCGAGTGTTTATGTATTCTAAGTAAAACGAAGAATACATAAATGTATCGAGAACCAATAACCACCAACCAAAAACCACCAACCAAATACCACCAACCAACCACCGACGTCAGTTATTTACATGTACGTCAGTTCGAGTGTTTATGTATTCTAAGTAAAACGAAGAATACATAAATGTATCGAGAACCAACCAAAAACCAAATACCACCAACCTAAAACAAACAACCAAAAACCACCGACAACAGTTATATAAACCTACGTCAGTTCCTACCACCAACGTCAGTTCGAGTGTTTTGCCTTTCAAAGTGAAACGAAGAAAGGCAAAATGTATCGAGAACCAACATAAAACCAAACACTACCAACCAACCACGTCAGTTATTTACATGTACGTCAGTTCGAGTGTTTATGTATTCTAAGTGAAACGAAGAATACATAAATGTATCGAGAACCAATAACCACCAACCAAATACCACCGACAACAGTTATATAAACCGACGTCAGTTCCTACCACCAACGTCAGTTCGAGTGTTTTGCCTTTCAAAGTGAAACGAAGAAAGACAAAATGTATCGAGAACCGCTCTAAAACCCAAAACCCAAAACCAACAACCAAACACCATACCCAGGTCATAACCGCATCAAAGCCGGGTCATAGTCGGGTCATAGTCGGGTGAACCCGCGTTTTTTCCTACATCAAAACAAGACCACGACGCACCAAGCCGTCCCAATACCACCAACTCTATCAAAATCAGTTCAAATCATTTTAAGCTTCAATAAAATTAGATTCATAATTTGTACCTTTGCAACTTTGCTAAAAACAACAGGAGGATAAAACCATATATGAGCCAATTCAACGATTCAATTGAAGTAAAAGGAGCACGCGTTCACAACCTAAAAAACATAGACGTTACCATCCCTAGAGATAAACTAGTGGTGATAACAGGCTTGTCTGGTAGTGGAAAGTCGTCCTTGGCTTTCGATACTATTTACGCAGAAGGGCAACGTCGTTATATCGAAACCTTTTCAGCATACGCAAGGCAGTTCTTAGGCAGTTTAGAACGTCCGGATGTAGATAAAATCGATGGCCTCTCTCCTGTGATTGCTATAGAACAAAAAACCACGAGCAAATCACCACGCTCTACAGTAGGTACCATTACAGAGATTTATGACTTTCTGCGTTTATTGTACGCAAGAGCCGCAGATGCCTACAGTTACGAAACTGGAGAGCAAATGGTTAGCTATAGCGATGAGCAAATTAAGAACCTGATTTTAGAATCTTATGCTGGCAAACGTATTAATATATTATCACCTGTTATACGTTCACGTAAAGGACATTATCGCGAATTATTTGAGCAAATCGCCAAACAAGGCTTCGTTAAAGTAAGAACCGATGGCGAAATTGTAGATATCGAAAAGGGCATGAAACTAGACCGTTACAAAACCCACGATATCGAAATTGTTATTGATAGACTAAAGATTGATAACACAGAAAACGATGAAAAACGCCTAATGGAAAGCATCAATACAGCCATGTATCATGGTGAAGATGTATTGATGGTGATTGATCAAGACACCAACGAACCGCGTTTCTTTAGCCGGAATTTAATGTGTCCGTCTTCGGGAATCTCTTACCCTAACCCAGAACCTAATAACTTCTCCTTTAACTCACCAAAAGGAGCTTGTCCTAACTGTAATGGTATTGGGGAATTGTATGTAGTGAACGCCAATAAACTAGTGCCAGATGAATCCCTTTCTATAAAAAATGGAGCGCTTGCACCACATGGACCACAAAAGAAAAGCTGGATTTTTAAACAGTTTGAAACCATAGCACAACGCTTTGAGTTCTCTTTAAACGACCCTTGGAAAGACATTCCGGAAGAAGCCAAACAAATCATCCTTTACGGAGGAAAAGATAAATTCACTGTAGAAAGTAAATTACTAGGTGTTACCAGAGACTATAAAATAGACTTTGAAGGTGTCGCTAATTTTATTGAAACGCAGTACAATTCAGATTCAACATCCTTAACACGCTGGGCTAAAGAATACATGGACAATATTGAATGTCCTGTTTGTGAAGGCTCACGCTTACGTAAAGAGTCCCTTTATTTTAAAGTCGATGGCAAAAGTATTGCAGACTTAGTAAAAATGGATGTGATTGAACTAGGAGAATGGTTAGATGGTTTAATAGACCGTTTATCAAACAAGCAACAACAAATCTCTGCCGAAATCATCAAAGAAATTAGAAGTCGCGTACAGTTTCTACTCGATGTAGGTCTTACCTATCTCAACTTAAACCGAAGTTCTAAATCTCTTTCTGGTGGTGAAGCACAACGTATAAGACTAGCTACACAAATTGGATCACAACTAGTAGGCGTGCTTTATATCTTAGACGAACCTAGTATTGGTTTACACCAACGCGATAACGAAAAGTTGATTAATTCACTAATCTCATTGAGAGATGTTGGTAATTCTGTGATAGTCGTTGAACACGATAAAGACATGATAGAACGCGCAGACCATGTCATTGACATTGGACCTTTTGCGGGTAAACATGGTGGCGAAATAATCAGTGAAGGTACACCAACAGAATTATTAAACCAGCACACGCTTACAGCAGCTTATCTTAATGGTGAAAAGACCATTGAAATACCTAAAGAACGCAGAAAAGGCAATGGTAAAAAACTAATTCTTAAAGGGTGTACAGGTAATAATTTAAAGAATGTAGACATAGAATTACCCTTAGGTCAAATGATTGGTATTACTGGCGTTTCAGGAAGTGGTAAATCGACCTTAATAAACGAAACCCTCTACCCGATTCTTAACGCCCATTATTTTAATGGAGTTAAAGTGCCAATGCCTTATAAAAGTATCAAAGGGTTAGAACATTTAGACAAAGTGATTGACATTAACCAATCACCAATAGGACGTACTCCACGAAGTAATCCTGCCACTTACACCAAAACTTTTGATGAAATTAGAAGTTTATTTGCAAAAATCCCCGAAGCTATGATTCGTGGTTACAAACCAGGACGCTTTAGTTTCAATGTTAAAGGAGGCCGTTGTGAAACCTGTCAAGGAGGTGGATTGCGTGTGATTGAAATGAATTTCTTACCAGACGTTTACGTAGAGTGCGAAACCTGCCAAGGCAAGCGCTTTAATAGAGAAACCTTAGAGATTCGTTATAAAGGCAAATCCATCAGTGATGTCTTAAACATGACGATTGAAGAAGCTGTAGATTTCTTTGAAAATATCCCAAAGATTCACCGAAAGCTGAAGACTATAAAAGATGTTGGCTTAGGCTATATAACACTAGGGCAACAATCTACCACACTTTCTGGTGGTGAAGCCCAACGTATCAAATTAGCAACAGAATTAAGTAAACGTGATACCGGAAACACTTTTTATATCTTAGATGAACCTACTACAGGTTTGCACTTTGAAGATATTAGAGTCCTCATGAAAGTCCTAAACAAACTAGCTGATAAAGGCAATACTGTTTTAATTATAGAACACAATCTCGATGTGATTAAAACTGTAGATTATATTATTGATATCGGCTACGAAGGAGGAAAAGGAGGCGGACAAGTGGTCGCTAAAGGCACACCAGAGCAAATTATTAAAGACAAAAAGAGCTACACTGCTAAATTTCTAAAGAAGGAATTGGTTTAATTTCCTACAAACTGAGAGAATGCTAACTCATTTCATTAAGATCTTAACGGGTAAGATGAAAGGCAAATGATCTTCCGATTTAATTTTCTAAATTGTTTTAACTAACAATTAAAAAATCTAAAATCATGAAAAGTATTCTTTGGCTTGTCGCAGTAATTTGTATCGTTGTTTGGTTATTAGGACTTCTCAACATTATCCCAGGAATAAGCAGCAGCAGTCTAATTCATATTTTATTAGTCATTGCTATAGTCGTTATATTGTATAACATTATTTCTGGAAGAAAACCGTTGTAACCACCTAAACCTCTAAAAAATTAGCGTAGTGATTTTTAATTTCTACGCTTATTTTTTCACTAATACCCAAATAATCTGCTCATTTTAGCTTAAATTTGAAGGTCTAAAATGAGACAAAGCCATATTAACGTATGGCTTTTATAATGCTATAATAAATTATTAAAATCAGATATGCATAGAGAAAGTAAAAATAAAGGCTGGAATGAAATAAAAACAAATGACTCTTGGGCAATTTTCAAGATTATGGGAGAGTTTGTAAGTGGTTATGAGAAACTAAGTAAAATAGGACCTTGTGTTTCTATTTTTGGATCAGCTAGAACAAAACCAGGTCAAAAATATTATAAATTAGCAGAAGAAGTTGCCACTAAAATTGTAGATCACGGTTATGGAGTTATTACTGGTGGTGGACCTGGCATTATGGAGGCTGGTAATAAAGGAGCACATATTGCAGGCGGAACTTCAGTAGGTTTAAACATTGAATTGCCTTTTGAGCAACATGATAATCCATACATTGATAGTGATAAGAGTTTAGACTTTGATTACTTTTTTGTACGTAAAGTAATGTTTGTAAAATACTCACAAGGTTTTGTGGTAATGCCAGGAGGTTTTGGAACTTTAGACGAATTATTTGAAGCCATTACATTAATACAAACTCATAAAATTGAAGTTTTTCCAATTATTTTAGTAGGTACTGAATTTTGGGGAGGCCTTATGGGTTGGGTAAAAACCACATTGCTTGATGCTGGTAATATTAGCGAAAAAGATTTAGACCTAATACATTTAGTGGATACTGGTGATGAGGTTATAGACATACTTAACGACTTTTATAAAGAATACGATCTTAGTCCAAATTTCTAAGAGAAACCATTTTTTTAATTCACTGCTATGAAAAAGAAAATACTTGGTTTTTTCACGTTACTTCTATTTACATTTTCAACTGTTTCTGCACAAGAAACAGTTAAAGTGATGTTTTATAATTTATTAAACTATCCTTTAGAAGATGCTGTGCCTAATAGAATTAATGACTTAGCATATATTCTCAATGACTATAAACCCGATTTGTTTTTAGTATGTGAATTAAATAATATCTCAGGAGCTATTGATGTATTTAACACCACAAAATCGGCTATTCATAGCAATTTTGAAATGGCTACTTATGTTTCTAACACGTCTGATGATACTTTTGGTGACCAAAATGATTTGCAAAATTTATTGTATTACGACAGCACTAAATTTACCATCCAAGAAGAAATTATTGTACCCACTTATTTAAGAGATTTTAATGTTTATCACTTACAATTAAATACAGTAGACCAAGTAACCAATCCTTTAGAATTATTTGTGATAGTTTGTCATTTAAAAGCATCGAGTGGCACCACAAATGCACAAAAACGTT
Organism: Winogradskyella sp. Asnod2-B02-A; assembly: GCF_045063645.1. NCBI lineage: Bacteria > Pseudomonadati > Bacteroidota > Flavobacteriia > Flavobacteriales > Flavobacteriaceae > Winogradskyella > Winogradskyella sp. Asnod2-B02-A. The sequence continues at coordinate 2,445,831 of NZ_JBEFOG010000027.1, read as the reverse complement.
ATGAAATGGTTTTGGACTTAGAAGCATATTTAGATAGCTTACCATCTGACACCAATGTTTTACTAGCAGGTGATTTCAATGTATACACCTCAAGTGAATCTGCATTTGAAACCTTACTAAGTGAGAACAATAATATTACGTTTTTAGATCCACCTAACCGCGTTGGCAGCTGGCATAACAACTCTAGCTATGTTGATGTATTTTCACAATCTACCAGAACACAAACAGGCATGGGAGGCACCACAGGAGGTTTTGATGATCGCTTTGACTTTATTTTAACTTCTGAAAACATGATGAACACAGCGAACATAACTTATGTTCCAAATTCTTATCAAGTTTATGGTAATAACGGATTGGTGTCTTGTTGGAATAAATCTATTAATTCTTCGGATTGTGAAACCACAGGCTCACAATTTTCGTATACATTACGAAATCATTTACACAATTTTAGTGATCATCTTCCCGTTACGTTATCATTAGAAACGGATGCCACTTTTTTAAGTGTGGAAGATTTCAATATTTCATCAAGTATTATTAGCTTAGAAACTACGATAATTAATCACAGTCTCATTGTTAATGTTAATACTACTACATTACAAAATGAGCGTTTGAACATTTATAATAGTTTAGGGCGAAATGTAAAAACTTTTCCTTTAAACGCTGATTCCAAACAATATTTTAATGTTTCGGATCTAGACAGTGGTCTTTATTTTTTAAGCGTAACATCTATGAATACTAATCCTATAAAATTCATCATATCTAATTGAATAAAAATCTCATCACAGCAGTTCTTATATTGGTTTTTGGCTACACTATTGTGGCTCAAAACGCAATGGAAATTAACGCTACTGTGAACGTAGAGTCCAAAACTATTATTGTTGAGCAAAGCATTGTTTATAAAAACGAGTCTAATACTGTTTTAAAAGAGATATACCTTAGCGATTGGAATAATAGCTATTCTACCAAATCTACTCCATTAGCCAAACGCTTTGAAGAAGAATTCAGCACAAAATTCCATTTAGCCAAAAACGAACAACGTGGTTTTACCGTTATCACTTCTATAAAAAATGAAAATGATACCTCTTTAGAACACCAACGTTTAAAGGATCATATTGATGTTATTAAAGTAACATTAGAACAGCCTTTGCAACCCAATACCTCTTATACTTTAAAACTTAACTACCAACTTTTAATACCAGATGCTACATTTACAAGTTATGGCATTTCTAAAACTAATGATTTTGATTTAAAGTATTGGTACATTACACCTGCCGTTTATGATGGCGAATGGCAGTATTATAGCAATAAAAACTTAGATGATTTGTTTGTACCTAAGTCAGATGTCATCCTAAGAATAACTCATCCTAGAAATTACAAAGTATCTTCAGAACTCAATTTTAATGCTGCAACTTCTAATAGTGAGGATAAAACACAAACTACTGTTCTCAGCGGTAAAGATCGTATTGACACTTACTTATCCTTAAAGAAATTACCCAAATACAGTTTTGTACAGACCGACGATTTTATATTAATTTCTAACATTAACGAAAAAGGATTACAAGGACCAGCAAAAGCATTACTAACCGATAGAGTCACTCGATATCTCACCAAACACCTTGGCACTTATCCGCACAAACAATTATTAGTTTCTTCTATTGATTATCAAAAAAATCCACTTTATGGACTTAATCAATTACCATCCTTTTTTCGTCCGTTTCCTAATGATTTTCAATATGAATTAAAATTAGTAAAAACGGCTTTAAAGAAATATATAGACAATGTTCTGTTGCTGAATCCACGAAAAGAACATTGGCTAAGTGAAGGACTTCAAATTTATTATCTCATTAAATATGTTGAAGAATACTATCCAGATATGAAGCTTATTGGGACTTTAGCAGATATTTGGGGTATTAAAGCGTTTCATGCAGCAGATTTAAAATTCAACTTCCAGTATTTTCTTTACTCTATGGAAGTTGCGAGAAAAAATATTGATCAACCATTAACGACCTCAAAAGATTCTCTAACAAAATTCAATGCTAACATTGCTGTAAAATACAAAGCTGGTGTTGGTCTTAACTACTTAGATCAATTTACTGAAGACATTGAATTACCTATATTAATCACAGAATTCTTACAAGATAACCAGTTAAAATCGATAACCATTAGTGATTTTGAGTCTTATTTAACTTCTAAAACGAATAAAGACATTCGTTGGTTTTTTGACGATTACGTCAATACGAGAAAGAAAATAGATTTTAAAATTAAAACTATCAAAACCATTGGTGATTCTTTGCAACTCACCATAAAAAATAAAAGAGATAATGCCATGCCTATTTCTCTTTTTAAACTACAAAACGATTCGGTTACAGACCATTTATGGATAGAAAACATAAAAGGCACAAAAACCATTATGCTACCTAAGGACAACACAGAAAAATTTTCTTTAGATTATGATAATGTGATTCCAGAATTTAATCAACGTGACAATTTCAAAGCTATAAAAGGCTCTTTCTTAAAAGACAAGCCATTACAGATTCGATTATTTAAAGACTTGGAAGATCCCAATTATAATCAGCTTTTCTTAATGCCACTCGTTGAGTTTAATAATATTTATGATGGATTAACACTTGGAGCAAAGATGTATAACAAAACGATTCTTCGAAAACGTTTAAACTATCGTATTTCTCCTCAATATGCTACAAAATCTAGGTCACTAACCGGATCCACATCTGTTTATTACACGCACAATATTGAAAATAAAAAACTTTATGATATTACATATGGCTTAGCTGCAAGCTACGAATCCTTTGCTAGTGATGCCTTTTTCACCAAAATAAGACCTTCACTCTCTTTTAATTTTAGAGATGATTCCGATTTTAGATCTAATCAACGAGATCAAATTTTAGCGAGATACGTCAGTATTAAAAGAGAATTAGGAAAAGATGCCACTGTAATTATAGATGAACCAGACTACGGTGTTTTTAATTTAAGATACACACATTCTAATCCTGGTGTTATTAATTATTCTAAGTTTAATACAGACCTTCAGATTGCTGATAAATTCAGTAAAATATCATTTAATTATGAATTTAGAGAACTCACCAAAAAAAATAGAAATATTAATTTCAGATTTTTCGCTGGTTTCTTTATAGAAAATAATTCTGATCTTAGCTCTAATTATTTCAGCTTTGCTTTAGACAGACCAACAGATTACCTTTTCGATTTTAATTATCTAGGGCGTTCAGAATCTGCAGGATTATTTAGTCAGCAAATAATTATTGCAGAAGGAGGTTTTAAATCGAAGTTAGAAACACCTTTTGCTAACCAGTGGATGACCACAGCCAATTTTACTACTTCTATTTGGAGGTATATTCAGTTTTATGGAGATGTAGGTTTAGTAAAAAACAAATATCAAAATGCCAAATTTGTTTATGATTCAGGTATTCGTTTAAATCTAGTAGAAGATTACTTTGAAATCTACTTCCCAATGTATTCTAATCTTGGCTGGGAAGTTGGCGAGAAAAACTATGACCAACGCATTCGCTTTATGTTTACCGTAGACCCTAATGTTCTTTTAGGTCTTTTTAGAAGAAAATGGTATTAGCAAATTCTTATTGAAAACTTAAAAATTCATTTTTATTTAAAATATTATCAGTATTATCGATGTTTTACTAAGAATAATTCAATATTATAACACCAAACTCACTTGTGTAAAATTTATATTTTTTGTACTTTTGTTAGGCATAAAAATGCGCCTACATGAAGACGAACCTTAACACAAAAACAGAGATTACATTTGAAGATTTTAAAGCAGAGGTCTTAAACGATTATAAACTCGCTGTGACTAGTCGTGAATGTAGTTTACTAGGACGTAGAGAAGTTTTAACAGGCAAAGCTAAATTTGGAATTTTTGGAGACGGAAAAGAAATTCCTCAAATTGCTTGGGCAAAAGCCTTTGAAAATGGCGATTTTAGATCTGGATACTATAGAGATCAAACTTTTATGATGGCCATTGGAGAATTAACTATTGAGCAATTTTTTGCTGGATTGTATGCCAATACAGACTTAAAAGAAGAACCAATGTCTGCTGGTCGCCAAATGGGAGGTCATTTTGCAACCCACAGTTTAGATGCCAATGGCAATTGGAAAAATTTAACAGAACAAAAAAATTCAAGTGCAGATATTTCACCAACAGCTGGGCAAATGCCTAGACTTTTAGGTTTAGCACAAGCTTCAAAAATATACAGACAAGTAGAAGGTATTGATACCACTAAGTTCTCTAATTCTGGAAACGAAATTGCTTGGGGAACTATTGGAAATGCTAGTACAAGTGAAGGTTTATTTTTTGAAACCATAAATGCTGCAGGTGTATTACAAGTGCCAATGGTTATTAGTATTTGGGATGATAATTATGGCATCTCAGTGCATGCAAGACACCAAACTACAAAAGAAAATATATCAGAAATACTAAAAGGCTTTCAACGTAATGAAGACGATAAAGGTTATGAAATCTTTAGAGTTGATGGTTGGAATTATCCAGAATTAATGGATACGTACCAACGTGCAGCAAAAGTATCTCGAAGAGAGCATATTCCTGTAATGATACATGTTCAAGAATTAACTCAACCTCAAGGTCATTCAACTTCTGGTTCTCATGAGCGTTACAAAAACAAAGAACGTTTGGCTTGGGAAGCAGAATACGATTGTAATGTTCAAATGCGTAAGTGGATTATTGAAAATAATATTGCTAGCGATGAAGAACTCACAGCTGCAGAACGCGAAATTAAAAAAGCCGTTAGAGAAGGTAAAAAGGCAGCTTGGTCAGCGTTTATAAATCCTATTTACGCTGAATTTAAAGAAGCTATTAACTTATTAGATCAATTAGCCTCTACTAGCCCAAACGGTGTGTTTATTAGAAAGTTAAAAAATGATTTAGAAACAATAGATGAACCTTTAAGAAGAGATTTACTTTCTGCAACTCGTAAGGCATTGCGTTATGTAGTATCAGAATCATCTGTAGCAAAAACAAACCTTCAGAATTGGATCACAAATTATATTGATTTAATACAACCAAAATACAGTTCGCATTTACATAGCGAGTCTCAATTAAATGCTATAAAGCAAACTGAAATCAAACCAACTTACGATGCTAACTCAGAGGAAGTTGATGGACGTGTTGTTTTAAGAGAAAATTTTGATGCTATTTTTAGCAAGTATCCAGAAGCGTTAATTTTTGGAGAAGATGCTGGTTATATTGGAGATGTAAACCAAGGTTTAGAAGGACTTCAAGAAAAATACGGAGAACTTAGAGTTTCAGACACAGGTATTAGAGAAGCGACCATAATAGGACAAGGAATAGGGATGGCAATGCGTGGTTTACGTCCTATAGCAGAAATTCAATACTTAGACTATATTATGTATGCGCTTCAAATAATGAGTGATGATTTGGCTACAGTTCAATACAGAACTAAAGGTCGCCAAAAAGCACCATTAATAGTAAGAACACGTGGCCATAGGTTGGAAGGTATTTGGCACTCTGGCTCTCAAATGGGAGGCATTATAAATTTGGTTAGAGGTATCCATGTTTTAGTACCTAGAAACATGACCAAAGCTGCTGGTTTTTATAACACATTATTAGAAAGTGATGAACCTGCTTTAGTGGTTGAGTGTTTAAATGGTTACCGACTTAAAGAAAAACTACCTAACAATATTGGTGATTTTAAAACACCTCTTGGCGTTGTAGAAACGATTAGAGAAGGAGAGGATATTACTTTAGTCTCTTATGGTTCTACCCTACGTTTAGTAGAGCAAGCCGCAAAAGAATTGCAAGAAGTTGGCATTGATGCAGAAATTATTGATGTTCAGTCTTTATTACCTTTTGATTTAAATCATGATATTGTTAAAAGTATTGCCAAAACCAATAGGTTAATGATTATTGACGAAGATGTAAAAGGAGGAGCATCTGCATATATATTAGATCAAATATTAAATGAGCAAAATGCTTTTGAATATTTGGATAGCCAACCAAAAACATTAGCGTCTAAACCACACAGACCAGCTTATGGTACTGATGGTGATTATTTTTCTAAACCATCTGTAGAAGATATTTTTGAGGCCATTTATGACGTAATGCATGAATTGAGTCCTGATAATTATCCTAAATTGAGATAATTTACTCATACATTAAATTCGAATTTATTTCAAAATTCGAAAACCATATAAAGAGGGCAATTGCCCTCTTTTTTTTTTGTTTAAATCGTTTGACATGATTTGCACATTGTTTATCGAAATTTGTTGTAAACAATTGATTATTTAAAGAATTTAGAGAAAACTTTTTAAATTTATAACTTATGAAAACAAGAGGAGTATTATTAATTTTAAGTGTTTTACTTTTTAGTTCTTGCATTGTAAAATCACTTCAACCATTTTATATTAAAAGCAGTCTAAAATTTAATCAAGACTTATTAGGTGAATGGACAGATCACAAAAAAGGACAATGGACAGTAGAATCGTTCCAAAAAAAGTTTGAAGAAGATAAAAAGGAAGGAGAAAAACCATCTAAAGACGGCGAATTAGTATATGACACCTATAAAGATGGCTATCTCGTTACTTACATCAAAAATGAAAAAGAAGCCGTTTTTATAGCCATGCCTTTTAAAATTGAAAACCAATATTTATTAGATTTTATACCTATAAACATTGAAGATGAAGAAATAAACAGTTTAGCTGCAGAGCACTTATTAAAAACACACTCAGTAGCAAAACTAGATTTTACTACTGATAAAAACGTTATGTTTTCATGGCTTAGTGAGGAACGTATAAAAGATATCTTCAAGGAAAACAAAATACGGTTAAAGCACGAAAGTATTGGACCAGAACAAACATTATTGCTTACAGCTACTTCTGAAGAACTGTATCGTTTTTTAAAAAAATATCTCAACGCTGATATTGAAAATAAGTGGAAAGAATCTGATCAAATAGCACTAACAAGAGCCAATGCAAAACCTTAACTTTAATACCATATTAAAATCTAATTACCACAGACCACTACGTTTTAATAGTGTACTGTGGTTGTTTGCATTTGTAATCTTACTGTTTATTTTTTCAAAAGGCCAATTGCCAATACGTGTAGATTTTGCCTATACTTTAACTTTCTTAACAGCACTAGCAATACCTGTTTTAATTAATTTTTACGTTTTAATACCTAATTACCTCAAGCAAGAAAAATACCTTATTTACAGTGTTATATTTATTATAAATCTGGTTGTCTTTGCCACGCTCAGTTCGTGGTTTTTACAGCCTATTTTAGATGTACTATTTCCGAGTTATTTTTTTATATCCTATGTGTCTGACAAGAATATATATTTAGTATTCATAATCTTTTTAGTAGCAACAAGCTCACTTAAACTTACTGAAGATTGGTTTTACTTTAACAAAAACCAAAATCAACTACTTAAAATTAAAAATCAACATATAGAAACACAACTTTCAACTTTAAGAGCCCAATTAAACCCACATTTTCTATTTAATTCATTAAATGTTATTTATGCTTTAGCTTTAGAAAAAAAAGATGGCATAACAGAGGCCATTGTTCAGCTTTCTGATATTTTACGCTATGTTATTTACGATTCAGACACCAAGCATGTGAGTTTAAAAGACGAAATCGCTTTGCTCAAAAATTATATTTCATTTCAAAATCATCGTATAGAATTACCTGTTTCTACACAGTTAAATATTGAAATTGAAGATGAAAATTTCAAAGTATACCCAATGTTACTTTTGCCTTTACTAGAAAACAGCTATAAGCACGGGATTATAGCAGGAAAAATCAATTCGCCTATAAAAATGGAGCTATCGCAAAAAGGTCACCAATTTAAATTTACGATAGAAAACACTAATTTAGACACAAGCAATCAATTACAAGACAAACATTCTGGTATTGGTTTAGAAAATTTAAAAAATAACTTAAATTTAGTCTACCCAAACAAGCATCAGTTTGAAACTAAATTACAAAACGAAGTTTTTAAAGTTCTATTAACTATTAGTAATGAAAAATAAAACACGTATAAGCTGTATAATAATAGACGACGAACCCTCTTCGCAACGTGTTCTAAAATATTTTATAAATGAAACTAACGTATTAGACCTAAAAGCCACCTGCAGTAATACTGCTGAAGCTTTTAATTTTTTGCAATTAAATAGCACTATAGACTTGCTCTTTTTGGATATTAATATGCCCAAGCAAACAGGCTTAGACTTTTATAAATCTCTAAAGAATCCGCCTGAAGTTATTTTTACCACGGCCTACTCTCAATATGCTGTCGTTGGTTTTGAAGTTAATGCTATTGATTACTTATTAAAACCAATAGCTTACGAAAGGTTTTTAATGGCTGTAAATAAGGTTATTAAAACTAAAACAACTACCGATAATGATTTCCTGATCTTAAAAGAAAACAAAGTACTACACAAGGTTTTTTATACCAATATTCAATATATTGAAGCTTTTGGAGATTACGTTAAAATACATACTACAGAAAAAACGATTGTTACGCATAGTACATTTTCAAAATTTATGACCTCCTTACCTGATAATTTTCTACGTACTCATAAATCATTTTGTATTAACTTGAATAAAATGAATTGTCTTTCTGGCAATCAAATTACCATAGACACACATACAATTCCTATTGGCCAGACTTACAAGGATTCTGTTTTAAAAGTTCTAAATTTACATCATGAAAATTGAATCGATAGTTACCATAAAAAAGGAATTAAAACACCTTACTCAAGAAGAGCTTTTAGAGCTTTGTTTACGCTTAGGTAAATTTAAAAAAGAGAATAAAGCTCTACTCACCTATTTATTATTTGAATCTCACGATGAAGATGGTTATATCGTTAGTGTAAAAACAAGTTTAGACGAACTTTTTAAAGGCATTAATACAGATAGTTACTTCTATATGAAGAAAACTATTAGAAAAATCCTAAGAGAAATTCGCGTGTATAGCCGCTATTCTTTAAAGAAAACCACAGAAGTAGAGCTTCTACTCTATTTTTGTGAACAAATGAATACATTAAAACCCTCTATACATAGAAATACCACACTGAGCAATCTATACGATAGACAGGTGCTTTCTATTAAGAAAAAAATTAGTGTATTACACGAGGATTTACAGTATGATTATAATTTGCAATTAGAAGCTTTAGAACACTAGTTTCCTTGTTTCTTAGCCTTTTTACTACCTTCATACATTTCATACTTCACCAACCTTGCTTCTAGTTTAGCATTAAAGACTTTAATTTTTCTAGATGGTCTTAATCCTACTGACTTTAGAGCCTCAAGATTAGATGTAATTAACCATACGTTTGTATTTGGATAACCATGCTTTAGCGTTGTTCCAATGTTACCGTAAAATTCTTCAACATTTAAATTCTCTAAACGTTCTCCATATGGTGGATTAAAAACCATGTGCAACTTCTCATTTCCCGATTTTTGGGTTTTAAAGAAATCTTCATGCTGAATATGAACTAGTTCATCTAAATGCGCATTCTTCATATTTTCTTTAGCTTTTGTAACTGCAGAAGGAGACTTATCGTAACCAATTATTTTATGATGAAAATCGCGCGTTTTCTTTAAAAGTGATTCTTCTATTTTCTCAAACAAATCAACATCCCAATCTTCCCAACGTTCAAAGGCAAATTCTTTTCGCATTAAATTTGGAGGAATATTACAAGCAATCATTGCCGCTTCTGCAAGCATGGTACCACTACCACACATTGGGTCCATAAAATCTGTTTGTCCATCCCAACCGCTCATCATAATTAAACCAGCAGCTAAAACTTCATTTATAGGAGCAATATTCGTTGCCGTTTTATAGCCACGTCTATGTAAAGATTCACCAGACGTATCTAAAGAAATGGTACACAATTGTCTATCTATATGTACATTGATTTTTAAATCTGGAAAACGTAAATCTACATCTGGACGCACACCTTCTCTATCTCTAAAACGATCTACAATGGCATCCTTTGTTTTTAATGCCGTGTATAACGAATGTGTAAAAACACTATTATGCACTGTAGCATCTACAGCTAAAGAACCAGTAGGCTTTAAGTAATCTTCCCACTTCATGTTCTTTACATTTTTATAGAGATCATCTTCTTTTGTGACTCTAAAAGAATGGATAGGTTTTAATATTTTTATCGCAGTCCTAATACCTAAATTAGCTTTATACATAAAGCCTTTATCACCAACAAAACTCACATTTCTAACCCCTTTTTCCACTTGCATGGCACCAAGTTGTGTAAGCTCTTTTGCTAATATATCTTCAAAGCCAAATAATGTTTTGGCTAACATCTTGTAATTTTCTTCCATCTGTAACGTCATATACATTGCAAAAATACAGTATTTTTGTAGCACATTTATCATTATGACTAAATCAACTAAACAATGGTATGCATCTTGGTTTGACACACCATACTACCATATTTTGTATAAAGACAGAGATTATACCGAAGCTCAAGGGTTTATGGACAATCTTACCAATTACCTAAACATTCCTGAAGGCGGAAAAATATTAGATTTGGCTTGTGGAAAAGGTAGGCATTCCGTTTATCTTAATTCTTTGGGTTATGATGTTACAGGAGTCGATTTGTCTGAAAAAAGCATTAATCATGCTAAACAATTTGAGAATGCTACATTGAAGTTTAATGTGCATGATATGAGTAAACCGTATCCAGACACATTTGATGCCGTATTTAACCTCTTTACTAGCTTTGGTTATTTTGAAGATGAAAACTGTAATCTTGAAACCATAAAGGCGCTTAAGGCCGAATTAAATGATTTTGGATTTGGAGTGATCGATTTTATGAATGTGAATTATATCATTGAAAATTTAGTCGCAGAAGATGTAAAAACAGTTGAAGGCATTGATTTTCACCAAAAGCGTTCTGTAAAAGATGGCTACATTATTAAAGATATTAGTTTTGAAGCTGACGGAGAGCACTTTGAATTTCAAGAGCGTGTAAAAGCGTTTACTTTAAAAGATTTTGAAACGCTTTTTGAAAAAGCAGGAGTTTATTTGTTAGATGTTTTTGGTGATTTTAAATTACATAAATACCATTCTAAAACATCTGAACGCTTAATCATGATTTTTAAGTAATTACTGAATGATTAGTTATTTATTACCCTTATTAGCCGTAGTTATAGGTGTTACCATTGCTTTATTAACTAAAAATCAAAAATCAATTTACACTAAATTGCTTTTATCTTTTAGTGGTGCTTTTTTATTAGCATTAACACTTTTTGATTTATTACCCGAGGTGTATCACCACATTGATGCCAAACTCACAGGTTTGTACATTATGTGCGGTATTCTGCTTCAGATTATTTTAGAATTCTTTTCTAAAGGTGCAGAACATGGCCATGTACATGTACACAGAGAAGGCAATGAATTTCCCTGGTTACTTTTTATTAGCTTATGCATACATAGTTTTTTAGAAGGTTTTCCTATTCACCAGCATAATGATATGGTTTATGGCGTTTTAATTCATAAAATTCCTATTGCTATTTTAATTACTACCTTTTTATTACAATCTAACTATAGCAAACTTCAAGTAGTTAGCTTTTTAGTTGTTTTTGCAGCAATGACACCTTTGGGTACTTATATATCAAATCACTCAAGTATTATGGTCAATTATGTGGATGTAATTAATGCTTTTGTTATTGGTATCTTTTTACATATTTCAACAACCATTTTGTTTGAATCTGGTGAGGGTCATAAATTCAATTTATCTAAACTATTGGCTATATGTTTAGGTATATTAATCGCTTATTTTATATAAATGTTTTCAAAAGAAGAATCGAGACTACTAAGACAAGAATTTTGGACGAGCTTTGGAAAATCTTTTCCACGAAAATGGCTGTTATATGATACTAAAATAAAAGGTGTCTCATTTAAGTTTCATTTTGATACTACCTCTGCATTAATCGCTTTAGATTTAGAAGACGATTTAGAAAACCGTATTAACTGTTGGGAAAAGTTAGAATCTTTAAAAGGCATTTTAAAAAGTGAATACTTACCAGAAGCTATATATGAGGAAGAACATTTCCTCGATAACGGAAAAGAAATCTCTCGGATTTACTTACCCTTAGAACAAAAAGTATCTATCCATAATAAAAACACTTGGCGTGATGTTATGGAATTCTTCAATGTAAACATGAATTTATTTGAAGCCTTTTTTGAGGAATACAAGGACCTTATAAAAAGCTAAAAAACAAACACCAACCACTACTCTATATATTATTGCCTAATACAACTCAAAACCTTGATCAGGTTTGATAAGTACATTAATTTAGAGGCTATTTATACTGAAGTTGTATTAACGCAACGCAAAATATTAAATTCTAAAATTGAAATCAAAAAAACAACTCTTGGCAAATGTGAAAATTTATAAAGCCTTTGATGGTGATTAGAATTAAATTGAAGAGTGCCCTACTTAAAGCCATAGAATAATGCTTATATTTAGCCTTAAACAAAAACTAAATTTGCTAATTAACGTCTACCATGAAGAATATTTTTGATAAAACGGTTACCGATGAAGTTATTAAACGTATCAATAAATTAGAACCAACGACAACACCAAATTGGGGAAAAATGTCGGTAGATCAAATGTTAGCACATTGCAGTGTAACTTATGAACTCGATTTTGAAGACAAACACCCTAAACCAAAAGGGTTTAAAAAATGGATGCTTAAAACATTTGTGAAAAATATAGTTGTAAGTGAAAAGCCTTATAAAAAAAATGGACGTACTGCTCCTGAATTTTTAATCGCGAGCGATAAAGATTTTAATTTAGAAAAAAACAGATTAACGGCATACATTATAAAGGCTCAAGAATTAGGCAGTAATCATTTTAACCAAAAGGAAAGCCATTCTTTTGGGAAATTATCTTCAACCGAATGGAACAATATGTTCTACAAACATTTAGACCATCATTTAAATCAATTTGGAGTATAAGCGAAAAACAGAAAAGATGAGATAATTCCCATTTTAGAAATTATGCTTTTTGAATTATAGAAGTTCATCAATTATTTAATCAGGTAATTGGTGATTGATCCTCCTTCTTATACAAACTAGGCAAACTAATTTTAAAACGCACTGCAACCAATCTTACAATAATTACAACTAAACCAGCTATAACGAAAAGATAATTTTCATCGTTTAAAAATTTTCTAAGTATAAAATAAGTGAGTCCACCTAAAATGCAGGCTGTAGCATAAATTTCTTTTCTAAAAACCACAGGAATCTCATTACATAAGACATCACGTAAAACGCCTCCAAAACAAGCTGTCATTGTACCTAATGCAATACAAATTATAGGGTGTAAACCTGCAATTAGCCCTGTTTCAACACCAACTAAAGTGTATAGAGCAATCCCAATTGTATCGAATAAAAAGAGTGATTTACGGAGGTAATTAATTCGTTTTCTAAAAATCACAGCAAATGCTACAGAACCTATAATAACATATACAAAGGTCATATTTTTCATCCAAGAAACAGGTTCAACACCAATCATTACATCTCTTAAAGTACCACCACCAACAGCTGTAACAAAGGCAATAATAAGAACACCAAATGGATCCATACGTTTGTTCATGGCAACTAAAGCACCAGAAATAGCAAAAGCAATGGTTCCTAATATATCTACTATTTGAAAAAACATGAGTTTATTAAAGTTTCATTTGTAATAATCTTAGCTCAGTAAAAGCATTTTGCACAAGTTTGCTTTTAACAAACTAGGTTATCTACTTACATGTTCTGAGTGTAATAATTATAATCTTTCAGAATGGTATCAATAAACTGAACATCGTAAAGCTTTGATTCAATTTGAAGTGTATCGCAGATCTTATTCTTCAAAATGGTTAAAGTTTTAAAGTCATTATTTCTTTTAGAAATTGTAAATGCATCTTTTATAATCCTAACATCTTTATCTGTTAGTTGAGTTACATTACTAAAAACAGGCTCGTAATCATCGCTAATATCTTCAAGAATTGTACTAGTAATTTTGTGTTTCTTCTTTACACTAATAACCACAGTGCCTGCAGCTGCATCACCAATACGTTGCTTTTTATCTGATAATAAAATGCTTAAGATACCTATGGATGGTGAAAAAATCCATAAATCTACAATTCTAAGCATCCAACGTACAAAGAAATTATACCACTCTGTTGGTGTACCATCTACACTAACCACTTTAATTTTCATAATCATTTTTCCAACGGTTTGTCCACCAAAAAGAATGTGACAAATTACCGAATAAAAAAGTGCTGGTAAAGTAAATAAACCTAAGAAACCACGCCTTGTCCAGCCATCTGCATCAAAAATCTCTGATACTGAAACAAGACTTTCAACAATGGTCATATAAGTAATTATAATGATGCCATCTATTAAGAATGCCACCATACGTTCACCCAAACCAATTAACTTGTAATCTAAGTTGACATTTTGTGCCGTGTTAATTGCTAATTTGCTCATTGAAATGTATATTCGTTTCTAATTTAAAATGATTTATGCGCGAAGCGTCTTTCGTGAAGCAAAATAAGGAAAAATGGATTGGTTTTGAAAACGCATTAGATAATAATGTAAAAATAAATCCAGATGACCTAGCTTCTTACTATATACAGCTTACTAACGATTTGTCTTATGCTCAGACTTATTATCCTGAGAGTAAGACTTTGTTGTACCTAAATTCATTGGCTTCGCAAGCGCATCAAAAAATTTATATTACCAAAAAAGAATCTAAAAACAAGATTATTTCGTTTTGGAGAGACGAGTTTCCTCTTTTCTTTTATCAATATCAAAAAACACTACTTTACACCTTTCTAATTTTTATGTCAGCAGTATTGATTGGTGTGGTTTCTACTTTAAATGACGATTCGTTTATAAGGCTAATACTAGGTGATGGCTATGTAAACATGACCTTAGAAAATATAGAAAAAGGAGAACCCATGGCTGTTTATAAAAGCGGAAGTAATATTGGATCGTTTTTAGGAATTACCATCAACAACATTAGAGTGGCTATTATTGCTTTTGCTTGCGGAGCCATTTTTAGTGTTGGTACTATATACGTCCTTTTTAGTAATGGCATTATGTTAGGTGCTTTTATAACATTCTTTTACAATCACGGAATTTTAGAAAAAACCTCAACAGTTTGGTTACATGGTACTATTGAAATTTCAGTAATTGTAATTGCTGGCTGTGCAGGTTTAGTTATGGGAAATAGTTTTTTGTTTCCTAAAACCTATTCTAGACGTATTGCTTTTATGAAAGGAGCTAAGGACGGATTAAAAATTGTAGTTAGTACTATTCCATTTTTTATAATTGCTGGCTTTATTGAAGGTTTTATAACGCGTTATGGAGAGCAAATGCCTTGGTTTATTGCTTATGGTATTATCTTTTTATCCTTGTTTTTAATTGTATATTACTATATTATTTATCCGATTGCACTGAATAAAGCTAGTAAAACGAAGCTTGTACAAGTTTCATCTAAATCCCAAATTACGTGAACGAAAAGTATATTGAATTAAGAACAAGAAGTACGTTTGGAGATATTATTAATACTTACTTTTTATTTCTAAAACATAATTTTAAAGCCTACACCAATTTATATCTAAGGTATAATGCTATTAGTATTATACTTACATTGATTTCCTCATACCTTTTAGTCACTGGCTTTATGGGTTTAGCAAGTAGAGATTTTAGATTTGGGATGGGTTCTAACGTGGCAACTGAAAGCTATTTTATTGCAGGTGCGATAATTCTTTTCTTAATTATTTTTATCACTTCGTTAATTAACTTTAGTTTCTCAAGTGCTTACATCGCAGATTATGTTAAAAATGAAGGAGAAGTGGAATCTAAACGCATCTGGAAAAGTATTACAAGTAACCTAGGGAGTATTATAGTTTTTATCTTAATTGGTGGTCTTATTGTGGTTGCTTATTTTATTATTTCTATGGTTTTAGCGTTTATTCCTTTTCTAGGCATGCTAGCACAATATGGTTTAAACTTTACATTAACTGCCGTTTTTGGGTTAACGTTTATGTCTATATTTTCAACTAATAAAAGCGTTGGAGAAGCACTTTCTGAAGGCGTTAGTTTTACTATGTCTAATTTTTGGCGTATTGTATTATTTGGTTTGGTTATAGGTATTCTTAATTTTATGATTACCATGCTCGTTATTTCTATACCAAGCGTTATTATTGGTATTTATGTTTACTTTTCTGTTGAAAGCAATGTAGACTTATCTACAAGCACTTTTGCTACCTTAGTATTTACCTTCGGTTTTGCTGCATTTTTATTATCATTTATATACACACAAGCCTTGTCTCAAATTTCATATGGTATTTTGTATTACAATCTAAATGAAGTAAAATACAACTTGTTTCTTCAACAAAAAATCGATCAAATTGGTGTTAATGAGTAAGTCTCAACTTAAACATATCAACACATTTTTAATGACAACATTAGGTTCAGCCTTGTTGTGGTCTCAAGATGTTGTTGTTAAAAGAGATTCCTCTGATTTAGATGTCACTTACTTTAAAGAGAACTTTAAAGATAAGTATTCCGATAGCGATTTTAATTATTCTATAAACGACACAGGAGGGATTAACCTCATGCAACGTGTACTTAGAAAATTTTTTAATTGGCTAGGAGATGTTTTCGGCTTTGATATTGATTTTATTGATTATGAAACACTAGAATATATTGTTTACGGATTATTAGGTGTTATTGTATTATACCTTTTAATAAAGTTCTTATTAGAAAACCCTGTAAGCACTGTATTTAAAACCGAAAATAAAGACATTGAAGGTTTTAGTTATGTTGAAGAAAATATTGAACAAATTGATTTTGAAAATTTAATTTCAAAAGCCTTAAAAGAAAAAAACTACAGATTAGCCACACGTTACCTTTATCTTAAATCATTAAAATCACTTGCCAATAAAGAGATTATTGAATGGCATTACGAAAAAACAAATACAGACTATTTAAATGAAATAAAGGATAGCCAACTCAAAACCTTATTTAAACGTGTGTCTTATATATACGATTATGTTTGGTATGGCGAATTCCCTATAGATGAAGAAAGCTTTAATAAAAACAAAGCCGATTTTAATGAACTTATAAAAACAACTCAACATGGATAAGCGTTCTAAAATTGCGCTATACATCATTGGTGCAGTGATTGTTTTTATGATGATTGCAGAAATCACTAAACCAAAAGCACTAAACTGGCGAAATTCTTATTCTGCAGCAGATAAGATTCCATTGGGTTGCTTTGTGCTTTTTAATGAACTTGATACGTTTTCTGAAGGCGACGTTTTAGTCTCTGAAAAATCAATTTACGAATATCTTAAAGCCGAAGAATTCTCTGAGCCAAAGTCCCTTATATTTGTTAATGACCGTATTAATTTAGGAAAAGAAGAATCTGAAACTTTAATGAAATTTGTAGAAGATGGTAATACTGTTTTTATAAGTAGCACTTATTTTTATGGTAATGTTTTAGATACTTTAAATGTTAGCGTGCAACGACAATACACTAATATTTATAGAAAAGAGGCAGACAATAAATTTACAAGTCCAAGTTTACAAGCTAATAACAGAATTTACAAAGATGTTATTGAAAACAGTTTCTTTGAATCTATAGACACTTTAAGAACAACCGTTTTAGGAACCTTAACCACAAAAAACGAGGACGAGATTGAAGAAACGCATCCCAATTTAATTAAAGTAGAAGTTGGTGATAACAACGGTCAATTTATTCTGCACACCAATCCGTTTGCTTTTACCAATTACCATCTTTTAGATGAAAAAGAAGATTATGCTGCAACCGTTTTATCTTATATGCCCAAGCAACAAATTATTTGGGACAACAATTACAAAAGTGGTCGTAAAGTCATTACAAGTCCATTGCGTTATATTTTAGAAAATACTGCTTTAAAATGGGCATTTTACATTAGTATGTTTGGTTTAATTCTATTTGTGATTTTTAGAGGAAAACGTACACAACGTATTATTCCCGTGATTAAAAAATTAGATAATGCCACTGTAGATTTCACCAAGACTATTGGCGAATTATATTACCAATATGGTGATTACACTAATATTATAAATAAGAAAATTGAATACTTTTTAGAGTTTGTTAGAACGCATTATTATTTAGAAACCAATCAATTTAATTCAGGTTTTATTGATAAGCTTGCCGCCAAATCTAGCAATACTAAAGAAGACACAAAGACTTTAGTAGATTATATTGTCTTTTTAAAATCGAAAACAAATCATACTGAGCAAGAGCTCATAGAATTGAATAAAAAAATAGAACATTTTAAACGAACATAAGTTATTATGGAAGATCAAAATATACCATCATCAGAGCATTTAGATGACAAAAATATTAACGAAGAAAATAATGTAACCGAAACAAATCCTTTAAACGACATAAAAGAAGAAGCTTCCGAACCAACTACCGAAGGTTTCCAAAGTAGAATTGATTTACAGCCTTTGCAAAATAGCGTTGAAGATATTAAGCGAGAAATTGCTAAGTTCATCGTTGGCCAAAATGAAATGATTGAGCTTCTTATTATTTCTATATTAACTAATGGACATTCGCTTATAGAAGGTGTTCCTGGTGTTGCAAAAACAGTGACTGCAAAAATGCTAGCTAAAACTATGGCAGTCGATTTTAGCAGAATCCAATTCACACCAGATTTAATGCCTAGTGATATTTTAGGGACTTCGATTTTTAATGTAAAAAACAGTGAATTCGAATATAAAAAAGGACCAATCTTCTCTAATATTGTGCTTATTGATGAGATTAACAGAGCACCTGCAAAAACGCAAGCTGCTTTATTTGAAGTTATGGCAGAACGCCAAATTACCATGGATGGCACACGTTACGAAATGGAATTACCGTTTTTAGTATTCGCTACACAAAACCCTATTGAACAAGAAGGCACCTATCGTTTGCCTGAAGCACAATTAGACCGTTTTCTTTTCAAAATAAATGTAGATTACCCTTCTTTAGAAGATGAAGTTCAGATTTTAGTAGACAATCATTCTCGTCAAGATAAAATGGATTTCAACGACATTAAAGCTGTATTGTCTGCAGAAGAGATTAAGAAATACCAAGACCTCATTAAACAAATTGTTGTTGAAGATAACCTCTTAAATTACATTGCTTCTATTGTTCATAATACCAGAACAAACGCTAATTTATACTTAGGTGCTTCACCAAGAGCTTCAATTGCCATTTTAAATGCTGCCAAAGCCAATGCAGCTATAAACGGTAGAGATTTTGTAACGCCAGATGATATAAAACGTTGTACAAAAGCCATTTTACAACACAGATTAGTGTTAACACCAGAACGTGAAATGGAAGCCTTTACAGTAGATAAAGTTGTAGATCAAATCCTAGAAACTATTGAGATTCCTAGATAGTGAAGCGTTTCTTTAAACATACCTATTTAACCTTTCGGTTTTTTGTTGTTGCCATGATTTTGGTAGCACTGTTCATCCTTGCCTATATTTATCCTGGTTTGTTAAGCATTGTTACTATTCTATTTTTCATTGCCATTGGTTTAGTTATTATTGATTTCATTCTGTTATTTAAACAAAAAGGGATTAGTGCTTCGCGAATTTTACCTGAAAAATTGAGTAATGGTGATGACAATCCTATTGAAATTACTCTTCAAAATGACTATAATTTTACTGCCGATTTACAATTAATTGACGAAATGCCATTTCAATATCAAAAGCGTGATTTTGAAATTAATACCCAACTTAGCAAACACAATAAGAAGAAAATTACATACACTTTAAGACCTTTAGAACGTGGTGAATATTTCTTTGGCAGCTTAAATATTTACGTCAACTCACCAATAGCATTAGTTACGAGACGTTTTCAGTTTGCTAAAGATGCGATGGTGCCTAATTACCCTTCGTTTTTACAATTACGAAAATATATGCTCTTGGCATTTTCTAACAAACTGTTTGAATATGGTTTAAAGAAAATACGACGCATTGGACATACCATGGAATTTGAGCAGATTAAAGACTACGTAAATGGTGATGACATAAGAAACATTAACTGGAAAGCGACAGCCAAGCGAAGCCAATTGATGGTTAATCAGTTTCAAGATGAACGTTCGCAACCAATTTATTCTGTTATTGATAAAGGTAGAGCCATGAAAATGCCTTTTGATGGTTTAAGTCTTTTAGATTATGCTATTAATGCGACTTTGGTCATTAGTAATGTTGCCTTAAAAAAGCAAGATAAAGCCGGCATGTTTACGTTTTCTCGTAAAGTTGAAAACAAAGTGGTTGCCGAAAGACGACCGTCGCAGATGAATAAAATTCTGGAAACTTTATATAATGTAAATACTGATTTTTCTGAATCTGATTTTTCAAGATTATATATAGATGTAAAACGAAGCCTTACACAACGTGGTCTGCTTCTGCTCTACACCAATTTTGAAACTTTAGATGCATTACATCGCCAATTGCCCTATTTAAAAGCCATTGCAAAGAATCATTTATTAGTGGTTATCTTTTTTGAAAACACAGAATTACAGAAACTCACTAATGTTGAAGCGCATAACACTTTCGATATTTTTCAGAAAACGGTTGCAGAAAAGTTTATGTACGAAAAGAAATTGATCGTAAACGAACTTCAAAAACACGGTATTCAATCTATTTTAACAACGCCAGAAAACTTAACGATTAATACTATTAATAAGTATTTAGAAATTAAAGCACGTGGACTTCTTTAAAAAAGGGTTTTAATTGATTTTAATCAATTCTATTTCTTAAAAAAAAACCATCCAAATAACATATAAAAACATCATTATGAATGATTTAAAACACAAAAAAAGGATATATAATTAAATACATCCTTCTTTTTTGTTATCAGATTTGGGGAACTGATAACGGTAAATAGGTTAAGCTGAGACAAACATATAATAAATAAACATACCACACAAGAAAAATATGTTTTTTATCGTCTTTTTTTGCGTTTTATCGTAAAAAGACATTTTAAGTCACTGATAATCAACAAAAGCATTTAAGTGTAAAATTTAATAAAAAAGGTCTATTAAACTTTTAGTAATTTAAGGAGTCTAAATAGTACTAAATCAACACTAATATTGATACAAATAGTAATCATTTGATTAACGAATCGGAATTTATTACACGTTTACAAGATCCTAAATCTAAAGAAGCCGCTTTTAGAGAATTATTACAACTCTATAAAGAACGTCTGTATTGGCATATTCGTAAAATTGTATTGAATCATAACGATGCTGATGATGTACTTCAGAATACATTTATTAAAGTCCATCGTAGTATTGATAAGTTTAAAGGTGAAAGCAAATTATTCTCGTGGTTATATAGAATAGCAACCAATGAATCTATTACACTTCTCAACAAAAATGCAAAACGATTGCAGATTACAAACGAAGAGTATCAAGATAGAGCCATTAATAATTTAACTGCAGATGTTTATTTTGAAGGGGACGACATTGAATTAAAATTACAAAAAGCCATAGCAACCTTACCAAAAAAGCAACAGTTGGTATTTAATATGCGTTATTTTGAAGATATAAAATATAAAGATATGGCTGTAATATTAGATCTAACCGAAGGCGCACTTAAATCATCATATCATATTGCAGCAAAAAAAATAGAAGCCTATTTAACTTCAGATTAAACCATTTTACAAATTTGAAGTCTTATAAGAGAATACAAGCTAAAAAGATTCCACTTTCAAGGGAACTAAAGATGAAAAAAGAAAATATACATAACATTAAAAGTTCTGGTTTTAAAACACCTGATAATTATTTTGAATCTATTGACGATCAAATTCTTGAACGTCTAAATGACATAGAAATGATCAGTGCGCCAGAAACTTCTAGTTTTGTGGTTCCAAAAAATTATTTTGATTCGGTTGAGACAACTATTTTACAAAAAATAGAGTCTAAACCTGAAACACCAGTGATTGCTTTAAAATCTAGACGCACATTTTATTATGTTGCTGGTATAGCTGCAAGTTTTGTATTGCTTGTAAGTTTGTTTTTTAATACTGATGATAAAATTAACATCAATACTATTGATACAGCGAGTATTGAAAATTATTTATTTCAAGAAGATTATTCAAACGACGATTTAGCCACTTTATTTATAACTGATAATATCTCAGAAGCAGACTTTATTGATATCACTATTTCAGATGATACTTTAAATGAATATTTAGAAAATGCAGATACTGAAGACTTTATTTTAGATTAAAGATTATGAAAACAATATCCTTATTTATCCTAACCCTATTTATTTCGGCAAGTGTATTTGCACAACGTCCAGATAGAGAAAAAATTAAAGCATTAAAAATTGCCCATATAACAGAACAATTAGATTTAACTGAAACTGAAGCTCAAAAATTTTGGCCAATTTACAATGCCAATGAAGATGCAAAAAGTAAGCTAAGAGAATCTTCCATGAACAGACGTAAAGAACAACCTATTGAAGAACTTACGGAAAGTGAAGCAAAGTCTTTATTGCTAGATATGGAAAAAGCTGAAAAGCAAAAAGTAGCATTAGAATCTAAATTATTAAATCAATTATTTGAAATTCTTCCTGCTAAAAAAATAATAAAGCTCTATCAGGCTGAACGTTCTTTTAAACAAAAAATGTTTGAAGAATATAAAAAGCGACATTCTAGAGAATAGACAGACAAAAAATAATGAACAAAAAGGAAGCTAAACATAGCTTCCTTTTTTTATTATCTAAAAGTCAATTTACTTACCCTACCCTTTCCTGCTGCATAAGCCACCGAATCATTTAAAAATCGGATCGTATAAAAGCCTTCATCGCTTAAATGTCTCCAAGAGTCTCCACCATCATTGCTGTAATCGATTCCTTTAAAACCTGTAGCAACTAATTCTTTAGCATTTGAATTGGGAATAAACTGTACACAACTTCTATAACCTGGACCTTTTCCGTTAGCCACTACTTGCCATGTTTCACCTCCATCGCTAGTTCTTATTTTGTTGTTTAGTGTATCATTGGGCTTGGTGTAATCTCCACCTATGGCGAATCCATTTTGTTCATCGTAAAAATCTAGAGAATATATGCCTGTGGTTTCTTTTCCTTGAGTAATTGGAGTTTCAAATACTTTCCAAGTTTTTCCTTTGTCTGATGAATATAGTATTCTACTTGCTTTTCCGCCTGTAGCAACCCATGTATGATCTCCAATTATTGCTATATTAGTATCACTTGCGGCAAAAGCAGCTTCTCCTTCTTTTGCTTTTGGTAAATCCTCGCATGATAATTTTGTCCACGTTTCTCCTCCATCTCTAGTGATGATTATACTCATACAATTGTCTGTTGGATCTCCAATAGCAATACCCTCTTGGTCATTCCAAAAATCCATAGAATCGTAGAAAACCTTTTCATTCACCTCCTCATACACTAATTTTGGTTTATCAGACTTCCTATAAATCTTATAAAGTCTTGCAGGATTAGCAATTGATATGATAAATAAATTACCTTCTACTTCTTTAATTGCCCTAAAATGAAGTGGCTTTTCTTCGTAGTTAAGTATGTGTTTAAAGTGATTTTTATTGCTATTAACATTTAACTCGCTGAGATTAATTTTAAACTCCTTATTTAATCCTCGCTTTCCAATATGATCGGAACTCCCATAATACAAATATTCATCATTAAAGTCTATAGCTCTAACACTTAATGTAGAATCGACAAAAATAGGTTCAATATTAACTTTAGTTACGTTTATTGATCTTTTATATTCTTCTTTACAAGAATTAAACATTATAAAACAAAGTACAACAACAAATAATCTCATATATAATATTTTCCCTAAAAATAGAAAAGCTTTACGATATAACCGCAAAGCTTTTCAAATCATCAATAATCAATCAATCAAATAAAAACTAGATCATCACTCTAGCTTTCTTTTTTTAATGCTTTAATATCTACAATTAATTGTGCTATTGAAGCTCTGTTTAATCCGTTATAGATGCCTCTTATGTGTTTGTTTTTATCAATTAGTAGAAAGTTTTCGGTATGTAAAAAGTCATCAATACTTTTTACTTCCCCTAAATCACTCTCTACAAAATAATGGTCTCTACCAAGATTATAAATTTCACTTCTTTCTCCTGTTACTAAATGCCATTTATTATCTATGACATCATTTTTAGTTGCATAAGCCTTTAAAACAGCAACCGAATCTGTGCTTGGCATTACCGAATGTGATAACAATAAGACATCCTTGTCGTTTTTAAATTCTTCTTGAACTTTAGACATATTACCAGTCATTTTAGGACAAATGCCTGGACAGGTTGTAAAAAAGAAATCCGTTACATATATTTTATTTTCAAACGTATTTTGAGTAACTGCTTCTCCGAGTTGATTTGTTAATGAAAAATCTGGTATTTTATGAAACGCTTTTTCTTCTTCTGTATGTGGTGTTAACCAATGTGGAGTAAATGAGTCATCGTTGTAATACGGCAAATAATCTACTCGGCTGTTTTCTACAACTTTAATAGTTTCTTTTTTCACGTCCTCCTTACAGCTTGTAAAAACAACTAATATTATAATACAGAGGTATCTCATAAAATTATTTTTTTTCTAATCACGACTTCATCTTCTAATCTCACACATGAATTTGCTCTTCTCATACCAAAAATACGTCCATTCTTTGCTTCATAATTAACATATAATTTACCATTAGCTAACCAAGCTTTTTGAAAACCATGTTCTTTTCCATCAACAAAATGTCTTAATTTAAATAATTGCCCATCGGAATACCACTTTCTTTCTACACCTTGCTTAACTCCGTTTTCGTAATTAGTTTCACCAGATAAAATGCCATTTTCCCACCATGTTTTATAAACACCTACTAACCGATTATTTTTATAATAAGACTCTAATTGAAGGGTTTCATTTTTTGTCCAACGCCTAGCAATACCTTCTCTTTTACCATTTATAAATCCCCATTTTTCTTCTAAAACACCATTTGGGTGATACTTTAAAGAATAACCATTGTAAGGTTTATCTTTGTAATACCATTTACCTTTATTTCCATTAAGAACCAATTCACTTTTTAATACTTCTACATTATCTATAAGGATAGGTTGCTCTTCAACTGTAACAGCAATTTCACTTTTATTAGATGAAATTTCCTTACAACTAGTTATTGAAAGTACAATAAGTATTAAAAAATAAATTGGTCTCATAGTTTTATCTTTTAGTAGCCTTGAAACGGTCCGGCAAAAAGAATATACGCTGGATCATAGGCATAATTACCTGCAGGATATTCTTCATTAATAATATGATAATGATACTCTTCTACTCCATTTGTATATTGTGTTGTAGATGTGTGACCTCCTGAAGCATCTAAATCTGTAGGGTTCGTTCCTGTTGAATTACACTGTCTTCCATAGATAAATACACCATCGAGTAATATGCCTACTAAATTGTCATCATCGCTAGTAATTGGTGTAGGTTCTAAGTGATAGTGATACACACCAGGACCTTTATGAGCGCCTGCCCAATCTAAGCTTCCTGCTGCTTGATCTAAATCTCCCGCACCTTCTTGGTCATTAAATATAGATGCTCCACTAACTGCTATACCAATAGTGTTTAATTCTGTGCTAACAGTACTGCCTGTTAAGTTTGGTGTGGCATCAACTGTGAAACTTGCTGCTTCACCTTGTCCTCCACCAATATATGTATCTTGAGTTGTTTTAGTAACACCTGCCTCATCCATATAAAGCGCATTATCTGTTTCCCAATAAATTGAGCTATGGTCGGGAAATCCTGTGGTTTCAATATAAACTTCAGTTCCATCATCAGATAAAATAACGGTAACCGCATCTGAATTAAACGCAGAAAAAGCAGCATGTAATTCTGTTACTGCTATATCGTCATCATCATTAACACCACTATCATTGCTATCATCGCTTAACGAATCATCACTACTACAAGCAAATAGTGCAAAAGCAAAAATTGTAATGTAGGTAAAAGGTTTAAAATCGATTCTCATAGAGTTAGTGTTTTAAGGTTATTTAATATTTAGATGAGTTAACAGAAATAAACTTGCGCAGGCTTTTCTTTTTAATATTTATTTAACAAAAAAGCCTCATGGAATATCCACAAAGCTTTCATTATTAAATCACTAAAAATTCTAGATTAAAAAATATTTAAGTCCAACTATTTATTAATTATAATTTTATAACTCTTAGCAGAATCGTTACCAGATACTTTTAAAAAGTAAATACCATTATATAGCGTATGCGTTTCCATAATGCTTAATGTACTTCCTTGTAATATTTCACTTTGCATAACCACCTGTCCTAATTCATTCACCAATTTTAATTTTAAAT
The DNA here is from genome assembly GCF_045063645.1 of Winogradskyella sp. Asnod2-B02-A. Lineage (NCBI taxonomy): Bacteria > Pseudomonadati > Bacteroidota > Flavobacteriia > Flavobacteriales > Flavobacteriaceae > Winogradskyella > Winogradskyella sp. Asnod2-B02-A. Next base: position 2,419,379 of record NZ_JBEFOG010000027.1, on the reverse strand, counting down.
TTTGGCTTAACAAATTAGACTGAATTGCTATAAAGTCTTGGGCAGGATTAGGATAAACCTTTAAACTAAAGTTATTTTCATCAACATCACTGACGCTTAAAGTAGCATCATAATTTGTGGTTGCTTCATTTATTGAACTAACATTAGAACCCGTTACAGTTCCATAATAAGTAGGACCTACAACGTAAGGATAAGCAGAATTATGATTTGAATCCACAGTGGCATAATAAGCATAAGTGCCTGATGGATATTCTGGAGTAATTGCAAAGCGACCATTGTGTTCGTCTAAATAGTATGCTTCTGTATGAGCAACATATTGATAATCTTCTCTAAAATAACCTTCGAAATAGGTTGTACTAACATCAGGACCATTTGCTCTTGTTGTTGCTCCTGTTAGTTCATAACTAGATTGCATTCTTACAATACCTCCTGTACCATTAGTATTGGCATAAGCATAAGCTCCATAAATAGGAAAACCATCATAAGCAAAACCGATTAAAGGTGAATGTTCACTTGTATTGATAACATATAAACCATCTGCAGGATACGTATCACAAACATCAGATACGACCAACAAATCTAAATTAAAAGCACTTGGGTTTTGGTGATGATGATAATTACCATTTGCAGGATGCGCTTTTGCACAATCAAAACCATCCATCTCTGCTGGTATTGCGTCTCTATTCCAATCTTGGGTTGCATTTGGACCTCCAGGGCAAGTTGGATTTCCTGGTCCTCCACAAAGTGCATTTGTATTGTTATTCCAAGCAACACCATCTCTCCAATCGAATAATGAGACTCCATTAATAAAAATACCAATATTTCCACCTGAGGTACTTGTTGATGTTCCTGTGTTTTGTACTGGATTTAATGAAATTTTATAGATCGCATTTTGATCCGTTGCTAATGATGGGTTTCCATCTTGAAATGGCCCAGTAATATACGAAGGAACACCTGTTGCTGTTACATAAACCCAATCCGCTGAATAATCTACCGATTGTACATTAGCCAAAATTGAATCATCAATTGGTGTTGAATTTCCAGCAACATAATGACGACCCGTAGTCCCATCATTATTTTGAATCCATTGTGTAATACTCGGATTTGTTTGTGCTAACGATGCGCTTACAAAAGCAAAAAAAGTAATAAAATTTAGTATATGTTTTTTCATAATTAAAAGGTTCAAATTCTTGTTATTGATTATAAGGAAAAGCAAAGCGTTTATTAAATAAAAACTCTTGATCTGTAAGTGTTCTTAAAAATACGAGTAGATCTACTTTTTCTTTATGTGTTAATTCTATATTGCTTTTTAGTGTTTCAGATAAGGTATTACTATCTTGAATGTCTGATGTATAATGGTTAATAACTTCCTGCAAAGTTTCAAAACGACCATCGTGCATATAAGGTTTTGTAAACTGAATATTTCGCAATGTTGGCACTTTAAACTTTAAAGAATCTTGAGGGTTTTGAGTAATTATCATACGTCCAAAATCATTTAAAGTTGTATCTACCTCTAGTCCATTATTTATAAATTTATTATTTGTAAAAAGTGGTTCTGTATGGCAAGACGCACAATGCGTTCTAAATACATTTAACCCGCTTTTTTCTTGTTCGGTAAATTCTACTTCTTCTCTTATGTATTTGTCGTATTTTGAATTGTAAGTTGTAAGCATCACTACAAATTGTGTTAATGCTAATAATGTTCTCTGACCTGTAACCACGCTATCCTTATGAACGTTATAAAAAAGAGTTTTATATTTTTCTGAATTATTGAGTTTTTCAACCACATGTTCTAGTGATTCATCCATTTCATTTTCACTAGAAATAGGTGCCAAAGCTTGTATCTCTATATGATTTACTCCTCCATCCCACATAAATGAGGTATTCCAAGCTAAATTCATAATCGTCATAGAGTTTCGTGTACCAATTCTCCCTTCTATTCCATGACTTAAATCGTGATCTACATGTGTAAAACCTGTGGCTTGCAAATGGCACGACGCACAAGAAATAGTATTATCTCTAGACAAAATGGGATCATAAAACAGTTGTCTTCCTAATTGAAACTGATCTTCCGACATGGTCAATTTTGAAAAATCATACTGTGGTTTAGGCCAATATTCAGGATAACTAAATAATAAATCTTTATGTTTTACAGCTATAAATCCACAACACAAAAATAGACCTAGACCTCCTAAAATATATTTAGCGAATTTATTCATGTGTTGAAAACAGTTTAGGAAGCTTATCCGCTGTATTACTAGCTTCTTGACCAGGAATCATAATCTGGTTTTCTGAATTTAATTGTATTGAATCGAAAAATTGAGCTACATCCAAATTAATTTTTAGTATCCCATTTTTCACAGTATCTAACTTAAAAATCAAGGGTCTTATAGTTTCATAAGGTGTTTGAAAACCGCCTATATGAAATTGAAATTTATTTTTTCGTGTCTTACAACTAGGACTTATCCCTTCAACTTTAAAATTTATGTATCCACTTTGCCAAGACCAAAACATGCCTTTAGAAGGATCTAAATCTCCTGAATTGGCTCCAGACGTATTCAAATTTTCGTTAACACCAATACTTATCAATAGTTTATCTTCTTCATTAAAATTAACATCAGTAAGCTTTATTACGGTTGTGTCACCGTCGAACGCATCAATAAGAAAATTGCTATTAGCTATAGAATCCTTTATTTTGTTTTCAGTTTGAATTACAAAATCGGTTAGATAGAATTTTAGCTTAGATAGCTGAATTGAATCCTTAGTCTTTGTAACATACCACTGCTCTTTTTTAAGTGCTTCTCCGTTAAAAGTAGTCTCAATGCTAATTTTTAAATCTGTAATACGTTCTTGTGAAAAACTTGAAAGCATTGCACATAAAAATAAAAACAACAATACATATTGTCTCTTAAATTTACGCTGCTTATTATTCATATTAACTATTATCATTATTAGCTTAATTCGTCTTTAGACTCAATAGGTCTTAAAAAGTTTTAATATTTAGTTAACCTTTTACAGACACTGATCCGCTTACTCCATGTAAACATCCTAAAACTTGATTGCTACCAGCATCTCCTGCGTGGTAATGATATCCTCTAACATCGTCATAATGTCCGCCACAATCATCTAAATCACTGTATTCATTACCGTTTTGGTCCTTGTGCGCATAGATTCCAAAACCATCCATAGCATAACCAATCATTGGTGCATGAATATCATTTTGCGCAATCTCTTTTGTCTTACCTGTAACGGCATGATAATGATAACCTGCATGTGGATTAACATGACCACCAGCATCATCTAAAGGAGCTAAAGTATGTGCTGAAAGAATAGCGTGTGTTGGTGCTGGAGCATCAAAATTAACACCATTAAACGCAACACCAATACCGTTTCTTCCTAATGCATCTGAATCTTCTAAATACATAGGTTTAACAGGAATAATGTAAGTTGATACTTTCTCTCTATAGTAATCTGGTAAACATTCTACACAATAATTATGATATTTTTCATCAACATCTGGTCTTGCTGCAGCTTCACATTCTTCTTGAGTGCTTGTAACTTTAACTGAACCATCTTCTCTAAATAACGCCCATTCTTCATCAGAATAAAATTCCTTAAGGTTAGCAATAAAATGGCCGTCGACATCATAGACTTTATCATCTTTAAACCAAATGCCACCTTTATCTTTGCCGTCATTAATATGCGTTGGACACCAAGGTCCCATTTTGTGTTCTTGAGGTTGAGAAGCTGTTGTTATAACATAACATAGAGCTTTTGTGCCATTAGATAGCGTCCGTTCTTCTGTTGTAATTTCTTTTAATAAACTTTCCTTTATAAACAATGAAGGATCCACATTTATAGTGACTTCGAAATCTTTCTGAACACTGTTGTTAGAGCTAGTCTCTCTTGGTTCTCTTCTCTCTGGTCTCGGTGCACTTTCTAATTCATCTTTTGAGAGAAAACCATTATTATTAGTATCTATTTTAGAAAAATCATTTGATAAAGGGCCTTGCACTTCTGACTTTGATAATTTTCCATCTTTATTTGCATCCATCTGATTTATTAAATCACTTACACTAGGTGCTTGACCTTCATCTGGATTAGCAGCATGTTCATCGTTAGATTTTGTACCTGGCTTGCAGCACAAGAATACTATGGTAAACATAAATAATAATGTTGATTTTAAGATTTTAGAATACTTCATAAGTAAATTGATTTAAAATGTTTCAATTAAAGTTAAACTATTAATTCTTCTCTTTTCTATTTTTCTTTTTCTTATCGTCTTTTGAATAAAAAGCCTTTAATTCTTCAACATCTAATTGACTATCACCATTTACATCAATCTCAGAAAAATTAGCCATCAAATCTCGCTTGTCTTTTGCAGCCACTTCTAACTCATTTAACAAGCCATCTTCATCTTGATCTACTTCTTTTAAAAGCTTATCTACTGATACTTTTTTTGGCTTTTTACTATCTAAAGACGCTTCTAATTCTTCTAAATCTATAAACCCGTCTTCGTTAGCATCTATAGTATCAAAGTCTTCAGAAATTTTTCCTCTTTTATCTTTTGAAGCTTCATCTTTATCTATAAGATCATCATTGTTAGCATCTAACAATTTTAATATTTCTGAAGCATCTGGTTTTTCTCCTTTTTGTGGCCCACCACCTTGTCTTCCACCTCTACCACCTTGTCCTCCTCCTGGAGGTCCTTGTGCAAAAGTTGTTAAACATAGTAGCATTGAAAATACTGTGATTACAAATGTTATTCTTCTATTTTTCATTTTAATTGTTTTCGTTATTATTTTAGATATGCAACTCTAATAAAACTTGTGTAAATGATATTAAAAAAAGCTTTATGAAAAATTCATAAAGCTTTTTTAGGTCTCTATCAATAAAATATTGCTTTATTCTATTAATTTTTTGCAATTTTTAATACTGCAGTTTTATTTACCACAACCAGATATAATCCTTTAGAAAAAGAAGTAAAATCTAAGTGAATAGAATTTTTATTTAAAAACTTATCTGTGTACAACTGCTGCCCTTGTAAATTATAAATTTCTACAGTTTCTATATTATAATTTGCATTCTCTAACTCAAGGTAATTTATCGTTGGATTTGGGTAATAATTTAAACCATCATTAAAAAGCACCTCATCTACAGAAAGTGTTTCTTCATTATTAAATCCAAAAGTTGGTGCTTGAATCACAAAGTCACCTGTACCATTTGGATTTCTAGCATAGGCCATATCTGTTGTTTGTGCTCCAAAAGTAATGTTCTGTAAAACTGTACCATTAGGATAAGATAAAATTGCTGTTTCACCATCTGAAGAGAATTTAAAATCTGCGTGAAAATCTCCTTGATCAGTATCTTTATCACACCAAACTATTAAATAACTATCTGGAGCTAAAGTTGTCCCTGTTGGAAATTGATAGATTAAAGGATCTTCTGCATCATCAGATAAATACAAGTTATCTAAGCTAATAGTTTCATCGGTTGTATTATACAATTCTATCCAATCTTCATATTCTCCTGCTTCATCAGTTTCACCTGTATCATTAGACGCTAAGATTTCATTTATTACTAAATCCCCAACATTTAAAACATCATAATCATCAATATTCTCATTGTTGGCGTTGAACGTTGGCTCTTGTATTACAAAATCTCCAGTTCCGTTAGGATTTCTGGCATAACCCATATCATCTGTTTGAGCACCAAAAGTTATATTTTCTATTACAGTTCCGTTAGCATAAGATAAAATTGCACTTTCACCACCTGAAGAAAATTTTACATCTGCATGTAAACCATCTTGCTCATCATCTTTATCACACCAAACAATTAAATAACTATCTGGCTCAATAGTTAAACCAGAAGGAAATTGCCATACCAATAAATCATCTTGATCATCAGATAAATATAAATTATCCAAACTCAATGTCTCTGAACTGTTATTATAAAGCTCTAACCAATCATCATATTCACCATCTTGATCTGTTGCTGTTGTGACATTAGATGCCATAATTTCATTAATAACTAAATCACCAACCGTAATAGTAGTGTATGTCCCTTCTATTGAATAAAATTCATATTCAGCATTGGTAGGTGAAAACGCTCCAATATTTGAATTTTCTGCATAGATATAATATTGCATATTAGCTGTGTCTATTACAACGTCTACTCCATAAACATTATCATTAGCAGCTCCATCGTTATGTGCACCATCATCGTACATAATAACTTTTGTAAATGGCACTGTTTCATCAGTTCTATACCCTAAATACACATCATTAGTATCCGTAACATTAGCGGTAATTGAAACCGTATCACCAATTAGAGGATCTGTTTCTGATGGTGTTACATTACTTATTGTTGGCTGTGTATTAGTAAAATCTGATTGCGATAACAAATATGAACTACGAGCACTCATTAAGTTTGTTAAACCTGATGCCGTTAATTGCCCTACATTATAATCTGTATTAATATTACCAGAAAATTGAGCGTTTGTATAAAACTTATTAGTATCAGCAGCAACAGCAGCAGAGATTATAGCCTGATAGTCATTTGCTAAAGTTAGATAGTTTGAATTACTAATATTCTCAGTTAAGATGGTTTTAAAATGTGCTAAATACATTCTTTTGTATTTAGGCACTGCCAATAATTTAGAAATTAAAGGAAAATCAGAACTCGTATCATGTAACAAATGGTCTAATTGCGCTTTTTGAGTGGTTGAATTTAAAGAACCACTTCCGCCACCTCCAGGGCCACCTCCTCCACTACTTTCACCTGTCATTGCGAAAGTACCAAAAGACATATTTAAATCCCAAACTACAGGCTTAAACTGCCCATTGTTGTCTTTGTATAAATAATAATTTTGTTTAAACTGACCAATATAACTATCTAAATTTACCAAAACATTATCAAATGCCAACATCCATATTGCCATATCAACATCTAAAACAGATTCAATATTAGTAATATCGTAATTTAAAGTGTAGGTTAAATCTATTAAATCATCCCAATGTGCTAAAGCAACAGAAGGATCTTCATCATCATCGGATTTAATTTCATAGGCATCGTCATAACTCGTATAACTTGTACCTAAATACTGTAAATTAGGTAGTGTGGTTGTTTGTGGACTGGCTCCGTCTGGTGGACTACAACTAAAGAAAGCATTATCATTAGAATTAAAATGCTTGTTTACAAATTTCTTAGAAACAGACTCCGTGTTTGTGTACAAACCTATTAATGTGCCATTCACATATACATTGGCATAATTGGCTTGTGGTGCATCCATGTATTGGTTTACAATATTGTAAGCCACAGTCTCTCTTACAAAAGAAGGATCAAACATAACGTTGGCCAATTTAATATCTGTATACCCTTGGTGATCTTGATCTACGTACGTATCTAATTCTATATGAAACGGATTCTTTGTTTGGTTAGCACTATAAGAACTATTGCCCTTATATTTTACTCCCACTTGATTATAAACGGTTCCGTTTATAGTTACTGAAGTAGCTTCTGTATAATTGTTGTCTCCAGCTTTCTCTGCATCTAATAGTGCGTCCCAATTGCTTTGAGCGAATTGGATTTCTATGGTCTGAATAGAATTAATATCATACAAATCTTGCGAAAATGCATTCATTGATAATAAGAATATCAATAGAATAGTAATTGTTTTTTTCATTTGTTAAGTTTAATTTATTGATGTGATACACTTTTAGATGCTTAAACAATAAAAAACTTGCGCTAAATATTAAATAATTTCAAAAAAATCAAAACCACATGTAAAACACTAATAGTCAAACAACTGAATCAGTATTTAATTAATGTATTATTTATAAAAACAACATCATTGCTAATTTTTTAATTCCTTATTTAGATTAAGAGCAATAGTCTGGGTTTTATCTCTTAAACTTATGGCATTTGTTAATTGAATCTCTGTTTGCAATAATCGATCTACTAAACAGTTTTGATATTCTCTACTTTTTAACAACTTATCATAATTAGATTCAACAGAAAAAGTTTCAATTCTATTAATTTTAAATTCCCGTTTTGTAAGAATATCAATTAAGGAAATATACTTTTCTATTGCAGGTTGAAGTCTATTAACGATTATATTTTCAATTTTTGTTTCTTGATTTTCAAAATTGTCTAGTTCATTAGGATATGCTGCAATTAAATCTTTAAGTAAGACACTTTCTATAAACTCGAATTTGTTAGTGGTATTAACTGAATTTATAGCACCATTATGTAATTTTGTTGGTTTATAATCTACATCAATAAGATCTAACTTTTCATTTATTTCTAAATCCTCTTGTTGTTCTGCCATTATAATATCGATAGTGTTTTCAATGGTTATTCTATTTTTAGAATAACTAGCAATTGAGGCATCTAACAGAATCATATTTGCATTTAACTCTTCATTTAGAGATTGGTAAATTTTTAATTCTACAATCCTATTTTTTCTTAATTCATTTAAATTATTAATCTTCCAAGCAATTAAAACACCAATTACAATCAACAAGATTTCTCCTATTGCATAAACGATGTAACTTCTCAATTTCCCTGAAATCAATAAGTTTTTTCTTATTTTTCTAAATAGCCTCATACCAAATTCTTCCTATTAAGTGCTTTTGCTTTTACTTATAAAATAAAAGCTTCGCAATTTCTCACGAAGCCCTTACAACCAATCAATCTAAACAATCTATTTATTTCTGCTTCTTTCTTTACGTTCTGGTTTAGGTGCGTTTTTAAATTCTTCCTCTGAAATAAAACCATCTTCGTCAGTATCGATTTTAGTAAAATCATCTTTTAAAGGTCCTTTTAATTCATCTTTTGCTAATTTACCATCTTCGTTAGCATCCATCTCTTTTAAAAGTTGAGCATATGTTGGTGGCTCTTTTCTTTCTGGCCTATCTTTAGATTGTGCAAATGCACTTGAAGACATAAATAATGCTATTCCGAATACTAATATTAATGACTTTAATGTGTTACTTTTCATCTTCTTAAGTTTTAATGTTATATACTTTTAGATGTCTTTCTTTTTTTAAACTTGTGTTCGTTATTGTTAAAAAAAGCATAAAAAGAAACATTAGAAAACAACTTGTAATTCAACTAATCATTATTAGTATGTATATACGCTTTTGATAAATTTATACACCAAAAAAAGCTTCGCAATTTCTCACGAAGCTTTTTAACAATCTAAAAACAATTAACTCAAATCTTTAATATTATTATTGCCATTGTATGCCCTCTTAAATAATTCTCTTTTTTAGGCCTACAAAAACAGCTTTCTCTTTCATTTATTTACTTTGTTTTTAATATCTTCAAGTAATTAATTTCCGCCAGGACCACCAGGACCACCAGTACCAGGTTCTCCGGTTGGTCCCATTTCTCCCCCAATTTGTGTCACTGTGCTGTTTATAGTAAATGAATCACCTGAATCTGTTCCTCCGCTGTAGGTGCCGGAAGTGTATAATCCATTAACTTCGGTTCCATTGCTTACGGTTCCTCCTGTATAGATTTTATATGTTTCTCCTGTTTCTAATTTAGCATTGGAATAAATTATGGTTATTACACTATTTGGCACTTCATAAGTAAGGGCTTCAGTACCATCTTCTGATTGAATATTTAGTATCTGGTATGCATTTATTCCATCAAAAATCACTGAATTTTGAGTACTCTCGCTTTCTGTTGGAAATGAGGTATTCAATCCTAATCCCAATATTGTTCCTCCTGTAATTTTAAATATATCGTCATCGCAATCAAAACTACCATCTGGCTCATCAACCCTAACTGCTATAGCAATAGTGGTTCCACCTGTAATTGTAATACCAGAATTACTATCAATAGCGTCATTAAGTGTAGTGTACACATAGATATTTCCTCCGTTGATATATAAATTTCCACCAGAATTAAGGCCATCATCATAAGAATTGATATTTATGCTTCCATCATTAATGGTCATTACACCTTTTGATTCAATACCCTCACCTTCAGATGTATTTATAGTAAAATCGCCTCCATTAATGGTTACATAAGGCGTAATGGTATCATCTGGTTCTTCCTCATCATCAATATCGTAAGAGGCAGCAATACCATCATCAGCAGCATTTATTATAAATGTTCCGTCATTAATAATAATATAACCTTCCTCACAATCTAAACCATCGCTATCTACTGTTAAGTTGAGTGTACCTCCATCTACAATAATATAATCGTTGGTGTGAATACCATCGGATGCTGCTTGGGTAACCGTAATTGTTCCACTAATAACCCTCACATAATCATCACTTGCTATGCCGTGTTTGTAGAATCCAGCAACGTTAAGAGCACCTGAACCACTGAAAACCAATTGCCCTTCACTAAAAAATGCTGCTTTGGCATCTTCATCATCAGGAATATTGCTGTAGGTTGATGCGTCGGTCAAGTTGTTTGTACCTTCTAATACCACAAAACTTGTTTTTGAGGATTGGATATTTATAGCAGGACCATCAGCATTTGTGATACTTAAATCATTTAACGCTAATTTGAATTTTTTATCGCTATAGATTTTCAACATACCATCGGCTGTTGTTCCCGAAACTTCATAAGCCACTGCAGAAATAGTGGAATTAATGATTACATCTGCTCCGTCTTGTGTAATTACCACATCACTAGGAACAGGGTTTGTAATTGTTGCCGATGTATTAGAAAATACAATTTGTATGGTGTTTTCAAAAGTAGCGTTCTCTACTAAATCATCTTCATCGTATCCTGTATTATTGGTATCACCTTCGGCTGTACCAGATATGTTTGTGTCTGTTATTGCAATATCTTCTGAATTAGATATAATTTCGTCGCTATCATCATCACTGCTACATGAAATAAAAACCAAGATTAGTATTGCAAATAAACTTGTTGTTTTAAAAAATCTATTTTTCATAATTATTTTATTTTAATTTCTTTGTGGTCTTCCTTGACCTCCACCACCTTGTCTATCTGGCTTAGGTGCATTTTTCAATTCTTCTTCAGACAGAAATCCATCTTTATCTGTATCTATTTTTGAAAAATCATTAGCTAAAGGCCCTTTAACTTCATCTTTAGAAAGCTTACCATCTTTGTTGGAATCCATTTCTGATAATAATTGTGTTACACTAGGTTGACCTCCTTGTCTTTTTTTTGATGTACCGTCATTGCTTTCTGAATCTGAAGTAGATTTACAAGAGGCGAATAAAACAATGCTTAACATTGTTACTGCAATTTTTAATGTATTTCGTGTCATAATTTTATTTTTTAATGTTATACACTTTTAGATGCACTACTTCCATTAAACTTGTGTATGACATTGTTAAAAAAAGCATAAAAAAAAGACTTTCAATTTCTTGAAAGTCTTTTTACGTTTTGCTTATTCTGATCTTGGAGGAGGTCTTTGTCCTTCTGAACCACCTCGAGGTGGTGGTCTATGACCTTCTTCACCATTGGGAGGTGGTGGCCTGTTTCCTTGATCACCTTGACGTAATGCATCTAATAATATGCTTTCAAATTTTTCCTTTTGCTTGTCGTTAGCGATTTCCCGAATCATTCTAAAATGATAATAAATTTCCTTTTCCTTTTTTGTTTCTTTTTCACAAATTAATGCTGAAATAGAATCAATAGCTGTTTCATTTACCGCTTCATTAGACAAAGTACCAAATAAATTATCCTTAAGTTCTTTAATATCATCAGACAAGCTCATCATAGTTTTAAAATGCCCTTCACTCCTTTGTTTAAACTCTGCTAATTGCGTTTTATTAAAACCTAATTCTTTTACAATAAAATCTTTATTATCTTGAGGTCCTTTTATTGCATTATCATTGCTCTTACTCATGTAATTAAACAGAAAAAATCCATTAACTACAATTAGAAAAGCCACTAAAATATATAATATTGTATTTTTCTTCATGATTATTTTAATAAGGTAGATTCTGTAGTTGTAGTTAAGCCATAAGACTCAGCAAAACTGCTCACATTCTCATCATAAGTCGTTTCTTTTAAATTATTAAATGCTATAATATTTAAAACTACGACACAAACTAAAGTAGCTAATTGTAATTTTGGTGTAAACCATGAGTAGGTTGCTTCTTGAATATCTTCTGATGCATTACGAATTTTATGCATTACTTTCTCTTTAAAAAACGGAGACACTTTAACTTCGCTAATTGACTCTAACGAATCAAAAGTAGCGTTCACTTTTTTATTCATTTCAACATTTGTTTTCATAATTATATATTTAGATGCATAAGATTAAAAAAACTTGTGCTAATGTTCATTTTTATAATAATTTTCTAAAATACTTTGTAAATTCTTCTTGGCTCTAAACATTAATGACTCTACAGAAGACAGACTTTTATTTGTAATCTCAGCAACCTCTTGGTAACTTTTACCATCAATTTTATGAAGCGTAAAAATAACTGACTGACTTTTGGGCAAACCATTAATTGCTTTAAACAAAGTAGCGTTGAGTTCTTTATTTTCTAACAAAATTCCCGGATGATTCATTTCTGTAAAATAATCCGTCTTATCCATCGGAATTGCATTGCCTGTTATAGACTGTAAAAAAGCAAAACGCTTTTTAGTACTCTTCTTTCTAATAAATTCTAAACACTTATTAGTTGTAATTCTATAGATCCAAGTGGATAATTTTGAATCACCTTTAAATTTATGGATAGAATTGTAAACCTCAACAAAAACCTCTTGCGCAATATCCTCTGCATCCTCTTTATTAGGCACAAAAGAAATACATGTAGCAAATACTTTTTGCTGAAAATCATCAACAAGCTTACTGTAAGCTACAGTGCTTTTTGATTTTAATTCTCTTATAAATTCAGTTTCTGTCAAAAATTATTTGTATTGCTTAATTTAATTTAGATGCATTTAGAAATAAAAACTTGTGCTAATTCTAATTATTTTTAAAAATAACACTTTTGAATAAAGTCTCACAATTTTAATCTTTTAGCTTACCTTTGCACGTTATTTTTGCAGAACACATTTTGCATATTGAAAATTAAAGATTAGTTATGAGATTACATAGAAATTTATGCTTTGCAGTAATTGATGGATTACACCTTATTTTTAACGAAGGTGAATATGCAGATAAAGTAATACAACAATTACTAAAGCGTGATAAACGTTGGGGAAGCAGAGATAGAGGATTTGTTGCAGAAACCGTTTATACTATTGTACGTTACCAAAGATTATATGCCGAAATTGCTAATGTAAAAGCACCTTACCATAGAGATGATCTATGGAGAATGTTTGCTGTTTGGGCAACTCTTAAAGGTATAAAATTACCTGATTGGAAATATTTCACAGATACTCCTACTAGAAAAATTAAAGGACGCTTTGACGAATTATCTAAAATTAGAAAATATAGAGAGTCTATTCCAAATTGGATTGACGAATTAGGTGTTACCGAATTAGGTGAGGCAGAATGGACTAAGGAAATTGCTATGCAAAATGAGCAAGCCGAAGTTATTCTTAGAGTAAATACTTTAAAAACTAATAAAAAAGATTTACAACTTAAGTTACAGTCTGAAGATATTGAAACTGAGTTTTTACCAAATCATCCGTCGGCATTAAAATTAGTAGAACGTGCTAATGTATTTAAAACTGAAGCCTTTAAAAATGGCTGGTTTGAAGTTCAAGATGCATCTTCTCAACTAGTGGCAGACTATCTAGATGTGAAACCAGGAATGAAAGTAGTAGATGTTTGTGCTGGTGCTGGTGGAAAAACATTGCATTTGGCTTCTTTAATGGAAAATAAAGGTCAGCTTATTGCTATGGATATTTACGAAAGTAAATTGAAAAAACTCAAAGTAAGAGCACGTAGAAATGGAGTGCATAACATTGAGATGAAAGTCATTGATTCTACCAAACCAATTAAAAAATTACATGGTAAGGCAGATCGTTTACTTATTGATGCACCATGTTCTGGTTTAGGAGTTTTACGTAGAAATCCAGATGCGAAATGGAAATTGCAACCTGAGTTTATAGAAAACATAAAAAAGACACAATTAGAAGTTTTAGATCAATACTCTAAAATGGTAAAATCTGGTGGAAAAATGGTCTACGCAACATGTTCTGTTTTGCCTTCAGAAAATCAAAAACAAGTTGAGAAATTCTTAACAACAGAAGCTGGAAAAGATTTCACTTTATTGAAAGATAAAAAAATACTATCTTACAAATCTAATTTTGACGGATTTTACATGGCACTATTAGAAAAAAAATAATAAAAAGCAGTTTCCCCCAAACACCATTCTGCCTCAAGTATTATTCCTTAATAATATTTTAACCTACTAACTATGAAATACCTTTACATTGTATTCCTATGCTTTTATAGCATTGGTTTTTCTCAAATTCCTTCAAGTTATTATGATAGTGCAAACGGACTATCTGGTTTCACTTTAAAAACAGAACTAAAAAATATAATAACGAATAGTCATATTGATCAAGGTTACAATACGCTGTTTACTGGTTACGTATTAACCCACTCTGATAATATTATAGAAGCAGGTTACGAAAATGATGATACCATTCTATTGTATTACTCAGAAAACCCAAATGGTATCGACTCTTATACTTATAATCATGGATCTCCTAACCAATGTGGTAGTTATGTTGACGAAGGATCTTGTTACAATCATGAAAGCTTAGTTCCACAAGCCGCATTTAGTTCTGCTTTTCCAATGAAAAGTGATATACATCATATCACACCAAGTGATGGGTTTGTAAATGAAAAAAGAGGTGACTTACCTTTTGGTGTTGTTGGTAACGCAAATTGGACTTCTTTAAACGGTACTAAACGTGGAATAAGTGCAACATCAGGATATACTGGAATTGTATTTGAACCAATTGATGAATTTAAAGGAGATATAGCAAGAGCGATTCTCTATTTTGTGACCAGATACGAAGATACCGTAGATGGATATACTAGTTTTCCAATGTTCAATGGTACAGAAAACCAAGCTTTATCTAATTGGTCTTTAACGATGTTATTAGATTGGCATTATAATATTGATCCTGTTGACCAAAGAGAAATAGATAGAAATATCGCTGCATATAACTATCAAGGTAATGCTAATCCTTTTGTTGATCATCCTGAATATGCAAATATGATTTGGATAGATACCCAAGCTCCAACAAATCCTATAAATTTAACAGCTTCTAATCCAACAGATAATTCTATAGATTTAACATGGCTACCATCTACGGATAATATAGCAGTTATTGGTTATGATATTTACATCGATTCGATTTATGCCTTTACCACAGCCAACACAACTACAACAATAAATGGATTAACACCAGCTACAAATTACTGCTTTACAATAAAAGCAAAAGATGCAGCTAACAATCAATCAAATTTCAGTGATCAAGTTTGTAATACCACAACAAATACTGGTATAGGTAATACAAATTGCTTAATCGAAAATTTTGAAAATATAGGAGTGTCTTCAGCAACTTATAAAACCATAAGTTGGAATGGAAGCGACGGAGGAAATTGGATTGCTACAGATGCTAGAAATGACCAAACATTAAATACAAAAGCCATCACTATTAGAAACGGAGCATTAACATTACCTACTACTTTTGGCGGTATTGGTTCTTTAACAATCACAACTAAACTTATCCTTTCTGGAACTAGCGGAACATTTAATTTAAAAGTAAACGGAAATATGGTAGGCACAATTCCTTACAGTGACTTAGAACAAACTTTTACTATACCTAATATTAATATAGAGAATAACGTATCTATTATTATTGATGGTAATAGTACTGCCACAAACAGTGTAAAAATTGATGACCTAAATTACACTTGTTATTCTGCTTTAGGGATTGATGATTTTAATATTGATCACATAAAAATATATCCAAATCCCGTTAATAATCAACTCATAATTACTCTAAAAAACCAAATACCTACTACTATAGAAATTTTTAATATTTTGGGAAAACGAGTTTTTAATGCTATCATTGATAAGACAACTTCTCTTAATCTTCATGGTTTAAATACTGGAGTATATATGATCAAAATGACTCAAAATAACGCAACGATTACAAAAAAACTTATAAAACGATAATCGTAACAAAACTAGAAAAAAAAGCAGCTGTTTCAAGTTGCTTTTGTTTGCTTAACCTCTAAAAACAAACATCTTGTAGATTAATTTATATTTATAATCAACATACAAAAAGAGTTATTATTAACGCTAAATTTCTAATTTATTTTACTCTTTGTATGAGAATTTTGTTCAAAAATTATTATTAAAAAATATTCTACCTTTGTTAATAATAAATACGCTCTAAATACTATAATACATGAAATACTTTTACCTATTTTTCTTATTCATTACAAGTATTGGGTTTGCTCAAATCCCATCTAATTACTATGATAGCGCCAATGGCTTATCTGGTTTTGACTTAAAAACGCAATTAAAAAGCATTACATCAAATGGTCATACAGCGAGAACCTACGATCAACTTTATGATGGATCTGGAATTTCTGGTTCTAATGGTTATGTAGACACACATTCAGATGTTCCTGTTTCTTCTGGTAATATTTATGAAAACGATGGAACAGTTTTAGATTTCTACTCTGAAAATCCTACAGGCACAGACCCATACAATTTTACACACAACGTAGACGAAGGAGGTAATCAAAACTCGGAAGGAGATTGCTATAATAGAGAGCATTTAATTCCTCAATCATCATTTGGAAGCTCATATCCAATGCAGAGTGATATACACCACGTTATCCCAACAGATTGTCGTGTGAATAATTATAGAAGCTCATATCCTTTTGGTAATGTAGGATCTGTAGATCTTACATCTCAAAATGGATCTAAACGCGGAACAAGCGGAATGGCTGGTTATTCAGGTATTGTTTTTGAACCTATTGATGAATTTAAAGGTGATATCGCAAGAGCCTTACTTTATTTTGCTACGCGTTACGAAAGTACTGTTGATGGTTACACAAGTTTTGATATGTTTAACGGTACGGAAGATCAAGTATTTTTTCCTTGGGCAATTGATGTTTTACTAGATTGGCATAATAATGTAGATCCTGTAGACCAAAGAGAACGTGATAGAAATAATGCTGCGTATAATTTTCAAGGCAATGCTAATCCTTTTGTAGATCATCCTGAATACGCAGATATGATTTGGAATCCTACTCCAGATACTGAAGCTCCATCAAACCCAACTAATTTAGTAGCTTCTAACCCAACTGACAATAGTATTACTTTATCATGGACAGCTTCTAGCGATAATATTGGTGTGATATCTTATGATATTTATATTGACGGAACATTTGTCTTTAACTCTGGTAATACAACTGCTACTGCTACAGGTTTAACTGCTGCAACTAATTATTGTTTTACTGTTAAAGCAAAAGATGCTGCTAATAACGAATCAGGATTTAGTAATCAAGATTGCGAAACTACTACTAACAACGGTACCGTTGGTGGATCAGATTGTTTAACGGAATCATTTGATAATTTAGACACATCAATTGGTTCGTATTCTAGTGTTAGCTGGACTGGTGACGAAGGTGGAACATGGACTGCTACTGATGCCAGAACAGATCAAGTAATTAACACAACTACATCTGCTGCAATTACGGTTAGAGATGGAATATTAACATTACCAACAACTTCCGGAGGAATTGGATCGCTTACCGTAACAACGAAACGTGTCTTTAGTGGTTCTGACGGAACATTTAATGTGAACGTTAACGGAACTTTAGTGGGTACAATTGCTTACAGTGGCGATGAGCAAACCATTACAATACCTAACATTAATATAGAAAACAGTGTTTCTATTGTAATAAATGGCAATAGTGGATCTGGTAACAGAGTTGTATTTGATAATTTATCTTACACTTGTTATACAGCTTTAAATGTTGAAAAATTTGATATTTCTAGTGTTAAGATTCATCCAAATCCAGTTAAAAATAGTTTAACCGTAGATTTAAAAACTAACATTAATACAACTATTGAAATTTTTAACATTCTAGGAAAACGCGTTCTTAAAAACAACATATCTAAAACAAGTAACATAAATCTTCAAGCGTTAAAAACTGGAATTTATATAGTGAAAGTTACACAAGGTGATCACACAATTACTAAAAAATTAGTAAAACAGTAAACACACCAATTATAAATATTGAAAAGCAGCTTTAATAGCTGCTTTTTTTATTATCCATAGTAGCGATTCAAAATATTAGGCTTCTCATTCTCTAAAGGTGTTAAAAAAAATTATAATCTATAAAAAATTATACCTTTGCATTAGACCAAATATAAACCTACTTTCTACAGACTTCATTTGTCTCTATTAAAAAAATCAAGAATTAATGAAACACTTTTACACGCTATTATTAATATTTACAACTACAATTGCGTTTGCACAGTTAGTTCCGCCAGCTGAATTAAGTGCTTATTACACTACTGTCAATTTCAGTTCTACTGGTAGTACCTTGAAAAATGATTTAATTGACGTTACCACAGATAAACACACTAACTTTTTGAGTTACAGCGATGTTTGGGACGCTTCTAGGATTACTGATTTAGATCCAAACAATTCTAACAATGTACTTTTAATATATGGATATAACGATACTGATGGCAGCATAACAACTGACAGAACTAGAGGGAAATTTGAAAACGGTGGTAGTGTTGGAGACTGGAACAGAGAACATGTTTACCCTAAATCTTTAGGTAACCCAAATTTAGGCACTTCTGGTCCTGGTTCTGATGCACAAATGTTAAGACCTAGCGATGTTCAAAGAAATGGTCAGCGTGGGAGTTTACGATTTGCAGATAAAAACACTGGTGAATTTACTAACGGTGAATCTGGAGAAACTAATGGTGGCTGGTATCCTGGAGATGAATGGAAAGGTGACTGTGCCAGAATTATTATGTACATGTACTTGCGTTATGGTGATCGCTGTTTACCAACAGTTGTTGGTTTTGGTAGTAGTGCTTCTACAACTGATGATATGATTGATCTGTTTTTACAATGGAACGCTGAAGACCCTGTTGTTGAAGGTGGATTGGAAGATGTTAGAAATGCATATCACGGAAATTCAAGTAACGAATATGCCCAAGGCAACAGAAACCCCTTTATAGACAACCCTTATTTAGCTACTGTAATTTGGGGAGGACCTGAAGCTCAAAACAGATGGGAAACTCTTTCTATTACAGATGTTCAACAAGATTCTATTAAACTATTTCCTAATCCTGCAAATGGAAATGAAGTTACCATCTTATCTAATCAATCCATTATTGCAGAAGTCTATAATATTTTAGGTAAAAAAGTCACGGTTCAAAACATTACGTCAAACCAATCTAAATTAAATATTTCTGAATTAACTAAAGGTGTTTATATCGTAAAGTTAAATTCTGAAAACGGTACTCAAACCAGAAGATTGATTAAACAATAATTTATAATTACACATATTAAACTAAGCGGCTCCATGAGTCGCTTTTTTTTATGTTTAAAACATCGTGAACAACTCCCAATTTTCAATACTAGATTATGAGTTAAATAACGTATAAAAAAAGTAAATTTGCTTTTTACTAAACACAACTCAAACACAAAACATAAATGATTCATTTCTTCGGAAACCAAAACAGTAAGGTATTTGCTGTTCAAGCCACAAAAGAATTATCAACAGAAACCATTTCAAAACTGACATGGTTATTTGGCGACCAACCAAAAATAGAACAAGCATCTCTCGATGCTTTTTTTGTTGGACCTAGAGCGGCAATGATTACTCCTTGGAGTACAAATGCTGTGGAGATTACTCAAAACATGGGAATTTCTAATATCATAAGAATTGAAGAATTTACTTCTGTTATTAAGGATTTCAAAGATTTCGATCCTATGATTTCTGAGAAATACCAAGATTTGAATCAAGATATTTTCAAAATTGATATTCAACCAAAAGCCATTCTAAATATTGAAAACATTTCTGAATATAACCAACAGGAAGGTTTATCACTTAGCGACGAAGAAGTTGACTATTTAGAAAGTGTTTCAAAAAAAATAGGGAGACCATTAACAGATTCTGAAGTATTTGGATTTTCACAAGTCAACTCTGAGCACTGTCGTCATAAAATTTTCAACGGCACATTTGTGATTGATGGAGAAGAAAAAGAGACCTCTTTATTCAAACTTATCAAAGAAACATCTAAGCAACATCCAAACGATATTGTTTCGGCTTATAAAGATAATGTGGCTTTTATAAAAGGCCCAATTGTTGAGCAATTTGCACCAAAACGTGCTGATATTCCAGATTATTATACGACTAAAGATTACGAATCTGTAATTTCATTAAAAGCTGAAACGCATAATTTTCCAACTACAGTTGAACCATTTAATGGTGCAGCAACAGGTTCTGGTGGTGAGATTAGAGATCGATTAGCTGGTGGAAAAGGTTCTTTACCATTAGCCGGAACAGCGGTTTACATGACCTCATATTCAAGATTAAATGATGAGCGTCCTTGGGAAAAAGCATTCCCTGAGCGTAAATGGTTGTACCAAACACCAATGGACATTTTAATAAAAGCCAGTAATGGAGCCTCTGATTTTGGAAACAAATTTGGACAACCACTAATTTGTGGATCTGTTTTAACTTTTGAACATAGTGATAACAATGGTAAGATTGGTTACGATAAAGTCATTATGCAAGCTGGTGGTATTGGATATGGAAAAGCAGATCAGGCATTAAAAGACATTCCGCAAGAAGGAGACAAGATTGTTATTCTTGGTGGTGATAATTATAGAATTGGAATGGGAGGAGCTGCGGTTTCTTCTGCTGATACTGGTGCTTTGGCTTCAGGCATTGAATTAAATGCGGTACAACGTTCTAACCCAGAAATGCAAAAACGTGCGGCTAATGCTGTTAGAGGAATGGTTGAAAGTGATGAGAATTTTATTGTCTCTATTCACGATCATGGAGCTGGTGGACACCTTAACTGTTTATCTGAACTTGTTGAAGATACAGGTGGAAAAATAGATTTAGACAAATTGCCCGTTGGTGACCCAACATTATCTGCAAAAGAAATTATTGGTAACGAATCTCAAGAACGTATGGGATTAGTTATTGCAGATAAACATTTAGAAATACTTCATAAAATAGCAGACAGAGAACGTTCACCAATTTACGATGTTGGTGAAGTTACAGGAAAACACCGATTTACATTTGAGTCTAAAACGACTGGTGAAAAACCAATGGATTTAGCCTTAGAGGATATGTTTGGAAGTTCTCCTAAAACCATAATGAACGACATAACCGTTGAAAAAAATTATGGTGGTATTTCTTATGACACCAACAAATTCTACGATTATTTAGATCAAGTTTTACAATTAGAAGCAGTAGCCTCTAAAGATTGGTTAACAAATAAAGTAGACCGTTGTGTTGGTGGTAAAGTAGCAAAACAACAATGTGTTGGCCCTTTGCAAATCCCATTAAATAACGTTGGTGTTATGGCACTCGATTTTAAAGGTAAAGAAGGAATTGCAACATCGATTGGGCACTCTCCTATTTCAGGATTAATTAATCCGGAAGCTGGAAGTCGTAATTCTATAGCTGAAGCGTTGACTAACATTATGTGGGCACCTTTAAAAGATGGACTTAAAAGTATATCATTATCGGCAAACTGGATGTGGCCTTGTAAAAATGAAGGTGAAGATGCACGTTTGTATGAGGCTGTAAAAGCAATTTCAGAATTTTCAATTGACCTAGGCATTAACGTACCAACAGGAAAGGATTCATTATCCATGAAACAAAAATATCCTGATGGTGATGTAATTTCTCCAGGAACCGTGATTATTTCTGCTGCAGGAAATTGTAACGACATTACAAAAGTTGTAGAGCCAGTTTTTCAGAAAGGAAAAGGCTCTATTTATTATATCAATATATCACAGGACTCTTTTGAATTAGGTGGAAGTTCATTCGCGCAAATCAATAATAAAATAGGAAATACTACTCCTAATATTAAAAGCGCAGCTTACTTAAAAACGGTCTTTAATACCATTCAAAACTTAATAAAAGACAATCAAATTGTTGCAGGTCATGATGTGGCTTCTGGTGGATTGATTACAACCTTATTAGAATTGTGTTTTGCAGATACTAATTTAGGAGCTGAATTAGATATTACTAGCTTAAACGAAAAAGATGCTTTTAAAGTGCTTTTTGCTGAAAATGCTGGTATTGTAATTCAAGCTGAAAGTGATGAAATTATTGAAACGACTTTATCTAATGCAGATATTGAATTTCATAAATTAGGAAAAGTGACTGAAAGTGATGTTTTAGGCATTATAAACGGCAATCAAGTCTTTACAATGACAGTCTCAAGATTACGAGACATGTGGTTTAAAACCTCTTACCTACTCGACCAAAAACAAACGGCAAATGGATTGGCTAAAAACCGATTTGATAATTATAAACATCAAGCATTAGACTTTACGTTTCCTAGTCATTTTACGGGAAAACTAAAAGATGCACTTAGCACAAACAGCACAAGGCCAAAGGCTGCCATACTTAGAGAAAAAGGATCTAATTCTGAACGTGAAATGGCAAATGCAATGTATTTAGCTGGTTTTGATGTAAAGGATGTTCATATGACGGATTTAATTTCTGGCCGTGAAACACTTGAAGATATTCAATTTTTAGGAGCTGTTGGTGGTTTTAGCAACTCAGATGTTTTAGGCTCTGCTAAAGGTTGGGCTGGAGCTATTAAATATAACGACAAAGCGAATAAAGTAATTAACGATTTCTTTAAGCGAGAAGACACACTTTCAGTTGGTATTTGCAATGGCTGTCAATTAATGATGGAACTCGATTTAGTAAATCCAGAACACGAGGTTCACGGAAAAATGACTTATAATGATTCTCACAAACATGAAAGTGGCTTTACCTCTGTAAAGATTCAAAAGAATAATTCGGTAATGCTTTCTTCTTTAGAAGGTGCGACATTAGGAGTTTGGATTTCTCATGGAGAAGGAAAATTCAATTTACCATATGCTGAAGACCAATACAATATTGTTGCCAAGTATGGTTATGCAGAATATCCTGCTAATCCTAATGGTTCAGATTTTAATACGGCTATGCTAACGGATAAAACCGGAAGACATTTAGTAACTATGCCACATATTGAACGTTCTATTTTTCAATGGAACTGGGCTAATTACCCAGCAGGACGAAAAGATGACGTATCACCATGGCTTGAAGCTTTTGTGAATGCTAAACAATGGATTGATAAAAACAACTAAAAAAAAGGCTTCTCTAATTGAGAAGCCTTTTTTTTTAAAATCAACTATTACTGTTTTAATTAGAAACTATTATTCTTTTGGAGACAGTTCTACCATTGTCGCTAGATAAATTTAAGATATAAGTACCACTCACTACTTTTGATACATCAATATTAAATGTAGAATGATCAACGTCTAACTTCGATTCCATTATTAGTCTGCCATCTAGATTATACAATTTATAAGACTGAATATTAGTAGAATTATGAACTTTTACATTTACATTATCTCGAACAGGATTAGGATATATGGTTACATTATTTTGTAAATCAGCGTCATCTACAGATAAAACTTCAGAACCAAAAAACTCAATTTCTCCAACTGCATTCCATGGACTTGCTCTAGAATCACCTGCACTATTAAATCTTCCATAACCTAATAATTTCACATAACGTGCATTATCATCTACTTCATATAAGTTAAAATCTGTAGTATTAGTAGCTGTTAATAATAAATCACCTGTTACTGGCAGTACAATAGAAAAATCTGACTCATCAGTTCCTGTAGTAGATACCAAAACTTGAAAACCAAACGCATCGGATTTATTAGTAGTAGTAAATTGAATTAAATTAAGAGCATAAATACTAGCCAAATCATAAATAATATACTCACCATCACCTTTATAATCTCCAGATAAAACCTCGCCATCGTCGGCAGCCCAAACAGAGCTATTATCTTTGTCTAAAGTATTTGTTGCGTAATTAAATTTGTCAACACCGTTTACTTCTTCTTTTGAAAAAGAATGAACAAAAACAGGATCTTCACCCTCAACGCCTGTATTAATAAGATCATACAAATCTGTTAAATCTGCTCCATCTTGTGTTACATTTAACTGTCTTACAATATCACTACCACCAGAATCTTGTGTAAAAGTTACTGAACCAGTTCTACTAGTAGTATCTGTATTTTCAGTTACAGTAATAGAAACTGTTGCATCACCATTACCAGAACTAACATCAATAGATATCCAACTATCGTTAGACATTGCCGTCCAACTCACATTTGCATAAATAGAAATATCATAACTGTTTGCATCAGGAGCAAGTGTTGGTAAACTACCAATCGTTAAAGACTCAGGTATTTCTATAGTACAATCTCCATCAGTAATATTACCTCCTAAATTATTTAAAAAACAAGCACCAATTCCGTAGCCTACCATATCATCTGTTGTAGGTTCGTAAACTCCCATATCTGCTCCTTTACCTGTTGCTCCTGCACCCGAAAAAGTAAATATTTCTCCATCTGCAGTTGCTGCAATTCCTGTTTCTTCTGAGAAACCTCCATTAGATTCTCCTAAAGCGCTTCCTGTATAAACGTTTCCTGAATATGCTAAAGTTGTACCAAGATCAGCATACGATGATGCTGTATCACCAGAAATAACATCTGATATATTAGCATTACCTGTTGTAAAGTAGATTAAGTTATTAGCAACTGTTCCTGTAGGATCTGTTGATCCTTTATCCGTATTATAAAATAAAGGAGCATTTGTATTTATAATAGTATTATTAGAAAGATTGATATTTTCAACTTTTTGATAATCACTAGAATTATTATCAGAAGTACAAGGCACTGAATTATTAGCACTTCCACCTAAAAACGTTATTCCATTATTCCACTTAGCCTGATCAATAACTGTAATACAATCTTGAATATAATTATTAGTTATGGTATGTTCACTGTCTACAATCCTAATGCCTCCAGTGCCATCAACATCTTCACCTAAAAAATAATTTCCATCAACTGTAGCGTTAGAACCGTGTCTTAACACCAAAGAACCTCTACATCTTCTAAAAGTGTTATTAATGTAAGAATTGTTTTTACTTTTATTGGTAATAATTTCATTTTCACCATCAGCTTCTACAAAATAGTTGTTACTAACCATAGTACTACTATCCACATTTTGATAAGAACTTGTACCAATACGTATAGTCTCACTATCTCCAGCATTGGTTAACGACGCATCAATTTTTTCATAATTATAAAAATAATTATTACTAATTGTATGTCCTACGATGTCACAACTCGTATTAACCTCAGGCTCACCATCGTCTACTGGAGGATAAGCATTGTAAGCCAATTCTACTAAAACCATATTACCAGAACTAATTTTATTCATAAATGAACAGTTAATTACGGTATTGTATGTTCCATAAAGCATTACCCAATTATGTTTAACGCTTGTACCTGTTTCCATATCATCTGGATCAATTCCTAAACCATCCATAGCACAATTTTGCATTATACTATAATTAGCATAGTCTTCACCATCTCTAAATTCAACCACTTTACTAGATCCATAACCTCCTTGCCAATGAAAACCATCAATAATAACATGATCTCCACCAATACTCATATTTAAACCACCTGTAAATTTAACACCTCCTGGAGTTTGTGCTCTAAATGTAATTGGCATGGCTGCAGTACCAGTTGTTGGCGAAAATTTAATTCTTTCATCTGTAGAATAAACTCCATCTGCTAAAATAACAGTATCACCAGCAGCAAGTGTATCAAACAAATCTTCGAGAGCGTCTATATCATCAAGATTAGCTACGTTATATGTGGTTTGCGAATACAAACCAATCGTAGACAACATTAAAACTATAAACGTAAAAATACATTGGGACTTAAGATTGTAAAAAGTTTTCATAAGCATTAAAGTTATTTAGTTTTTATTTAATTTAGTATATGATTAAAAAAATTGGATTACCAATCTGGTTAACCAGTTAGAATGATTTAAAAGTAGAAAAAAAAACTTAATAATTAAATTATTTTAACGCGCTTATTGAAGATTTAGCAAAAAACAAAGGCTTTTTTTAATAAGTTACTTCTTTTTAGTTGCCATATTTGAAAATCCCTTTTATTTTCATAATTTGCAATGTTATAATAGCTTTACATAAATGACACAAGTAACTAGACTTTTTGACTTTCCATATTACCAATTAGAACATAAACCAAACGCTAAAGCATTGGTTACCAAATACGATGGAAAATGGGAAGCAACTTCCACGCAAGAATACATTGATAAATCGAATGCTATTAGTAGAGCTTTATTAAGGCTTGGTATTCAAAAAAATGATAAAATTGCAGTTATTTCTACTACAAATAGAACAGAATGGAATATAATGGATATTGGAATACTCCAACTTGGAGCTCAAAATATTCCTATATATCCAACTATTTCTGCAGAAGACTATGAGTATGTTTTAAACCATAGTGAATCTATATATTGCTTTGTTTCTGATAAAGATGTTTTAGAAAAAGTTAGAAAAGTACAAGCTAACACAAAAATTAAAGAGGTATATTCTTTTAATCATATTGAAGGTTGTAAGCATTATTCTGAATTATTAGAACTTGGTAAAGACCAAAGTAATCAACCAGAAGTTGAAGCACGAAAAGATGCCGTAAAACCTGAAGATTTAGCAACAATAATTTATACTTCAGGAACAACAGGAAGACCAAAAGGAGTGATGCTATCGCATTGGAATATTACCAGTAACGCTTTAGACAGTTCGCCTAGAGTACCATTAAAAGAAGGTGAAACACGCATATTAAGTTTTTTACCTATTTGCCACATTTTTGAACGTCTATTAATTTACGTTTATCAATATGCTGGCACATCTATTTACTTTGCTGAAGGCATTGATAAAATTGGTGACAATGCCAAAGAAATTAAACCTAACCTAATGAGTGTTGTTCCTCGATTACTTGAAAAAGTTTTTGATAAAATAATGTTTAAAGGAGAAGAATTATCTGGTATCAAAAAAGGATTATTCTTTTGGGCAGTAAGATTAGCTGAACGTTGGGAACCTTATGGTGCAAATGGTGGTTGGTACGAATTTCAATTAAAAATAGCCAATAAACTAATATTTACCAAGTGGCGTGAAGCGCTTGGTGGAGAATTAGGCACAATGGTTTCTGGTAGTGCTGCTTTACAACCAAGATTAGCAAGAATTTTTGGAGCTGCCAAAATGCAAGTTATGGAAGGATATGGTTTAACTGAAACATCACCAGTTGTGGCAGTTGGAATGTATAAAAATCATGGATACAAAGTCGCTACAGTTGGTAAACCTATTGATAATGTTGAAGTTAAAATTGCAGACGATGGAGAAATCTTAATAAAGGGACCAAACGTAATGTTAGGCTATTATAAAGACCCAGAAAAAACGGCTAGCGTAATGTCTGGAGATTATTTTCATACAGGAGATAAAGGTATTATTGATGCAGAAGGCTTCTTAAAAATTACAGGTAGAAAAAAGGAAATGTTTAAAACCTCTGGTGGAAAATATGTGATTCCACCACTCTTAGAGAACGATATGAAGCAGTCTCTTTTCATAGAACAAATTATGGTGATTGGAGAAGGTGAAAAAATGCCTGCAGCTTTAATTCAACCAAATTTTGATTTTATTCGAGATTGGATAGATTTAAAAAAACACAATGTTGGTAAAACAGATGCTGAAATTGCAAATTCAGATATTGTAATTAAGCGTATTCAACAAGAAATTGATAAATACAATAAACATTTTGGTAAATGGGAACAAATTAAACGTTTTGAACTCACACCAGATGTTTGGTCTATTGATGGTGGACACCTTACTCCTACTATGAAAATGAAACGCGCCATCATAAAAGACATTTATCAAGATCTTTACGACAAAATCTACCGTTCGTAATATTTTGAAGTTAAAACTTGGAGTAAAATCATCTGAAATATTAGGATTAATCGAGAATTAAAAACGCTTAATCGTTGATATAAAACACTTTACATTAAATTTCATATCTTAGAGTAAATCAACCGCTAAATCCTAAGATTATGAAAACCAAGACATTTATCGTTGCTGGCATTTGTGGAGGCATCACCAATTGGCTACTTAGCTCGTTGAGTTATGGAATTATCCTAGCAGATTACTTCGCACAACCAAATGAAAGTAAGCGAGCGTTCATTTATTTATTTTTAGGTTGCTTAGCTCTAGGATTTTTCTTGTCTTATTTTTATAATCGTTGGGCGCAAATTTCTACCATTTCTACAGGAGCAAAAGCAGGTGGTTTCTTTGGTTTATTTATAGCATTAACTTCTGGTTTTACAAAAATGGCAATGGACACATCTATTACAACCGAACTATTTACGTTAGATATTGCTGTGTCAATTTGTATTACAGCAATTACAGGAGGAATAATTGGCTTCATTAACAACAAAGTACGATAATCGCAAAATAAATGCCTTAAAAATAGACTTCTAAAAATTATTCGATACAATTATTGAAGTATCATCAATATAATATTTTCTTAATTTATTATGCGTGCATAGTATTTTTTACTATCTTTGGTAACCAATCACATTGCATGAAAGATAAAACAATAGATTATATACTGAGAACCACATGGTTAGCAGTTAACAAAATGTATAACGAAGAAGCTTCACAATTTGGAACTACAATGGCTACTGGATTTGCATTATTAAGTATAGATCCAGAAAAAGGAACCCCTTCAACATCTTTAGGACCAAAAATGGGAATGGAAGCAACTAGTCTTTCTAGAACCTTAAAAACTATGGAGGAAAAAGGGTTAATAGAACGCAAACCTAATCCAGAGGATGGTAGAGGTGTTTTAATCTTTTTAACCGAATTTGGAAGAAAAAAAAGAAACTATTCTAAAGAAAAAGTATTGACTTTTAATGAAACTATTAAAGCAAATGTTTCTGCAGAAGAGTTAGCCAATTTTCAGAAAGTAGCTGAAGTTATTAATAATATGATTTCAAATAAACAGATATATAATAAAAAAGAACACATTTTAAAATAATATGAGCAAACGTAGAATTAAAAAAGTTGCGATTATTGGTTCCGGAATTATGGGATCTGGTATCGCGTGTCACTTCGCCAATATTGGTGTAGACGTATTACTATTAGATATTGTTCCTAGAGAACTAAACGACAAAGAAAAAGCTAAGGGTTTAACCTTAGAGGACAAAGTTGTAAGGAATAGATTAGTAAATGACGCCTTAACAGCCTCTTTAAAATCGAAACCCTCTCCTATTTACAGTCAATCTTTTGCAAGTCGAATCACTACAGGTAATTTAGAGGATGACATTGCTAAAGTTGGAGATGTCGATTGGATAATGGAAGTTGTAGTGGAAAGATTAGACATCAAAAAAATGGTGTTTGAAAACTTAGAGAAATACCGTAAGCCAGGAACGTTAATTACTTCTAACACATCTGGTATTCCAATAAAATTTATGAGTGAAGGTCGTAGTGAAGATTTCCAGAAGCATTTCTGCGGAACGCACTTCTTTAATCCAGCACGTTACTTAAAATTATTCGAAATTATTCCTGGACCAAAAACTGATGCGTCTGTTCTTGAGTTTTTAAATGAATATGGAGAAAAATTCTTAGGAAAAACATCTGTTGTTGCTAAAGACACACCTGCTTTCATCGGAAACAGAGTTGGTATTTTCAGCATACAAAGTTTATTTCATACGGTTAAAGATTTAGATTTAACGATTGAGGAAGTAGACAAATTATCTGGTCCAGTTATTGGTCGTCCAAAATCGGCAACCTTCCGTACAGTTGATGTTGTAGGTTTAGATACTTTGGTTCACGTAGCCAATGGTATTAGAGAAAACTGTCCTAACGACGAACGTTTAGAGTTATTTGAATTACCAGATTTCATCAATACTATGATGGAAAACAAATGGTTAGGAAGCAAAACAGGACAAGGTTTTTATAAAAAAACAGTTTCAGCTGAAGGGAAAAAAGAAATTCTTTCTCTTGACTTAAACACATTAGAATACCGTTCTGCTAAACGCGCAAAATTTGCAACTTTAGAATTAACGAAAACGATTGATAAAGTTGTAGACCGTTTTAAAGTATTAGTAAAAGGAAAAGATAAAGCTGGTGAGTTTTACAGAAAAAGCTTCACAGCATTATTTGCTTACGTATCTAATCGTATTCCAGAAATTTCAGATGAGCTTTACAAGATTGATGATGCTATGAAAGCTGGTTTTGGTTGGGAACACGGACCTTTTCAAATTTGGGATGCTATTGGTGTAGAAAAAGGTATAGAATTAATGAAAGCTGAAGGTTTAGAACCTGCTGCTTGGGTTAATGAGATGATTGCTTCTGGTAACACATCTTTCTATTCTGTAAAAGAAGGCGCTTCTTATTTTTATGATATCGCTTCTAAAAAACAAACTAAAATACCTGGTCAAGACAGTTTCATCATCCTTGATAATATCAGAAAAACAAACGAAGTGTTTAAAAACTCTGGTGTTGTTATCGAAGATATAGGTGACGGCATCCTTAACCTAGAATTCCAATCTAAAATGAACACTATTGGTGGAGATGTTTTAGCTGGATTGAATAAAGCTATTGATTTAGCCGAAAAAGATTTCGCCGGATTAGTAGTTGGTAACCAAGCAGCAAACTTCTCTGTTGGTGCAAACATCGGAATGATTTTTATGATGGCTGCAGAACAAGAATATGATGAGCTTAACATGGCTATTAAATACTTCCAAGATTCAATGATGCGTATGCGTTATTCTTCTATCCCAACTATCTCTGCGCCTCACGGCATGGCTTTAGGTGGTGGTTGTGAATTATCATTACACGCAGATAAAGTAGTTGCAGCAACAGAAACATACATGGGACTTGTAGAGTTTGGTGTTGGTGTTATTCCTGGTGGTGGTGGTTCTAAAGAAATGGCTTTAAGAGCACAAGATCTTTTCCATAAAGGTGATGTACAATTAAACGTTTTACAAGAACATTTCTTAACGATTGGTATGGCAAAAGTATCTACTTCTGCTTACGAAGCTTTCGACTTAAACTTATTACAAAAAGGAAAAGATGTTGTGGTTGTAAACAAAGACCGTCAAATAGCAGTTGCAAAACAACATGCTTTGTTAATGGCTAATTCAGGGTACACACAACCCGTAAAAAGAGATGACGTTTTAGTTCTTGGTAAGCAAGCATTAGGTATGTTTTTAGTAGGAACAGACTCTATGGAAGACTCTAACTACATTTCTGAACACGATATGAAAATCGCTAATAAATTAGCTTACGTAATGGCTGGTGGAGATTTATCTGAACCAACACGCGTAACAGAACAATATTTATTGGATTTAGAGCGTGAAGCTTTTTTAAGTTTATGTACAGAACGTAAAACTTTAGAACGTATTCAGCACATGTTAACCAAAGGGAAACCGTTAAGAAACTAAGAAAAATGAAAACAGCATATATAGTAAAAGCATATAGAACCGCAGTTGGTAAAGCACCAAAAGGCGTGTTCCGTTTTAAAAGAACAGATGAATTGGCAGCCGAAACCATCAAATATATGATGAAGGAATTGCCAGGTTTAGACCCTAAGCGTATTGACGATGTTATTGTTGGTAATGCAATGCCAGAAGGTTCTCAAGGATTAAATATGGCACGTTTAATCTCATTAATGGGATTAGATATTGTGGATGTTCCTGGTGTAACGGTCAACCGTTTTTGCTCTTCTGGAGTAGAAACAATTGGGATGGCTACGGCAAAAATACAAGCCGGAATGGCAGATTGTATTATTGCTGGTGGAGCAGAAAGTATGAGTAGCGTACCAATGACAGGTTTTAAACCAGAATTAAACTACGATATCGTAAAATCTGGTCATGAAGATTATTATTGGGGAATGGGAAATACTGCAGAAGCTGTTGCAAAACAGTTTAAAGTATCTCGTGAAGACCAAGATGAGTTTGCATATAATTCGCATATGAAAGCCTTAAGAGCACAAGCTGAAAATCGTTTTCAAGATCAAATTGTACCCATTGAAGTAGAACAAACTTACATTGATGCAAACGGAAAGAAAGCTACAAAATCTTATACCGTAACGAAAGATGAAGGACCTCGTGCAGGAACTAGCAAAGAAGCTTTAGCAAAATTAAGAGCCGTATTTGCTGCTGGTGGAAGTGTTACAGCTGGTAACTCGTCACAAATGAGTGATGGAGCTGCTTTTGTAATGGTAATGAGTGAAGACATGGTAAAAGAACTAGGTTTAGAACCAATTGCAAGAATGGTAAACTATGCAGCTGCAGGTGTTGAGCCTCGTATTATGGGTATTGGACCAGTAAAAGCAATTCCAAAAGCATTAAAACAAGCAGGTTTAAAACAAGACGATTTATCTTTAATTGAGTTGAATGAGGCTTTTGCTTCTCAATCTTTAGCAGTAATTAGAGAATTAGGTCTTAACCCAGATATTATTAACGTAAATGGTGGTGCCATTGCATTGGGTCATCCATTAGGATGTACAGGTGCAAAACTATCTGTACAACTTTTTGATGAAATGCGTAAGCAAAACATGAAAGGAAAATACGGAGCAGTAACCATGTGTGTTGGTACAGGTCAAGGTGCTTGTGGAATATTTGAATTCCTTAATTAAGAATCAAGACGCTTAGAAACGAGATTAAGAAAACTAGAAACCATGCATAATTTCAATAAGCTAAAAATTTGGAATGAAAGCATGGCATTAGTTTCAGAATCTTATAAAATCACTAGAAGTTTTCCAAAGTTTGAAACGTATGGCATAATCAATCAAATGAATAGATGTGCTGTGTCTATTCCTTCAAATATATCTGAAGGAACAAGTAAAAGTTCAGATAAACAATTTGCTAATTATTTAGAGCATAGTTTAAATTCTGCTTTTGAATGGGAAACACAACTGAATATCGCTTTTAATGAAAGTTATATTTCAGAAGAAAAATTTAAAGAATTAGAAGACAAAATAAAACAAATACAAAAAATGATTTCAAGCTTCAAATCCGGACTTAAGCTGTCTTGATTCTTGGTTCTAGAAATCTTAAAATCTAATAAAAAAATGGCAGATTTAGAAAAAGACATCTTAAGAGGTGGTCAATTCTTAGTAAAAGAAACAAATTGTGAAGATGTGTTTACTCCTGAAGATTTTTCAGAAGAGCAAACCATGATGAAAGAATCCGTAATGGAATTCAACGATCGTGAAATTATTGCACACAAACCAAGATTTGAAGCTAAAGACTATGCTTTAACTGAAGAAGTAATGCGCAAAGCTGGTGATATGGGCTTTTTAAGTGTTGCTGTTCCTGAAGCTTATGGTGGAATGGGAATGGGATTTGTATCTACAGTATTAACCTGTGACTATATTTCAAGCGGAACAGGTTCTTTTAGTACCGCTTTTGGTGCGCATACAGGTATTGGTACCATGCCAATTACTTTGTACGGAACAGAAGAGCAAAAACAAAAATACGTACCAAAATTAGCTTCAGGTGAGTGGTTTGGCGCTTACTGTTTAACAGAACCAGGTGCTGGATCTGATGCTAATTCTGGTAAAACAATAGCTACACTTTCAGATGACGGAAAATCTTATAAAATTAACGGTCAAAAAATGTGGATTTCAAATGCAGGTTTCTGTAGTTTAATGATTGTTTTTGCTCGTATTGAAGATGATAAAAATATCACAGGATTCATCGTTGAGTATGATGGGGAAAATCCAAATGGAATTACTTTAGGTGAAGAAGAACATAAATTAGGTATTCGTGCCTCTTCTACACGTCAAGTATTTTTTAACGATACTGTAGTACCAGTAGAAAACATGTTAGCTGGTCGTGGTGAAGGATTTAAAATTGCGATGAATGCTCTTAATGTTGGTCGTATTAAATTAGCTGCTGCTTGTTTAGATTCTCAGCGTCGTATTTTAACTACGGCTGTAAATTATGCTAAAGAACGTAAACAATTTAAAACACCTATTGCAGATTTTGGAGCTATTAAAGTAAAGTTAGCCGAAATGGCTGCAAGTGCTTATGCTGGTGAATCTGCAACTTATAGAGCTGCTAAAAATATTGAAGACAGAATCGCTATGCGTGAAGCTGCAGGTAATTCGCATCAAGAAGCAGAACTTAAAGGTGTTGAAGAATACGCTATTGAGTGTTCTATCTTAAAAGTTGCAGTCTCTGAAGATGTACAAAATGCTGCAGATGAAGGTATCCAAATTTTTGGTGGTATGGGATTCTCTGAAGAAACACCAATGGAAGCTGCTTGGAGAGATGCACGTATTGCTCGTATTTATGAAGGTACTAACGAAATCAACAGAATGTTAGCTGTAGGCATGTTAGTTAAAAAAGCAATGAAAGGTCATGTTGATTTATTAGGTCCTGCTTCAAAAGTACAAGAAGAATTAATGGGTATTCCTTCATTTGAAACTCCTGATTATTCTGAATTATTTTCTGAAGAAAAGCAAATGATTGCAAAACTTAAGAAAACATTCTTAATGGTTGCTGGTGGAGCTGTTCAAAAATTTGGACCTCAACTAGAAGAGCACCAACAATTATTAATTGCTGCAGCAGATATCTTAATTGAAATCTACATGGCAGAATCTGCAATTTTAAGAACAGAGAAAAACGTGAAACGTACTAGCGAAAAAGAGCAATCTGCTCAAATCGCAATGGCTAAATTATATTTATATCACGCTGTAGATATCGTAGAAGAAAAAGGAAAGGAAAGTATTATTTCTTTTGCTGAAGGCGATGAACAACGTATGATGTTAATGGGACTTAAACGTTTCACAAAATATGCTAACTATCCAGATATTGTAGATTTACGTATAGAAATTGCAGAAAAAGTAAAAGCAGAAAACAAATACTGCTTCTAATATTACAATAATTAGACTAACTCAAATAATTCTAATTATAAAGCCAATTCTTCCAATGTAATAGTTGGATTGAATTGGCTTTTTTAGTTTAGTTACTATTTCTAATTTCTAATAACCCTTCGTATATAGATTTTGCAATTTTTAATTGTTCACTTTTATCGGTAAGCACTACCCTATCTCTTTCATTGGTAAGAAAACCTAACTCTAGATATACTCCAGGAACTGTTGTATTCTTTAAAAGATAAAATCCTGATGCTTCTTTAACACCTCTACTAGAAAAATTATCTAGTTGGTGCTCAATTAAAACATCTGCATATTTAAAACTAGTTTCAGCATCTTGATGTTTAGGATTGAAATAAGCTTCTGTTCCGCGGATAGACACATCACTATGCGCATTACAATGTAAACTTAAAAACAAGTTTGGTTTTATATTGTTTATAAAATCTGCTCGCTCACTTAACTCCAAAAACTCATCATTATTCCGAGTTAATACAATTTCAACCTTGTCATCGCTAAGGGAGGCTAATAAATTTGTAATCTGAAGAATAATTGTCTTTTCAACTTCATGTTCGCTTAAATGCCCTGAATCTTTTCCTCCATGTCCTGCGTCTATAACAACCACTAATGGCTCACTAGATAATGTATCATCTATATCTTTACAAGAACTAAGTGCAAAAATACCTGTAAAAAGAAAAATGACTGAGGTAATTTTTAAAGTACGATTGAATACTGACGATTTTGATTGATGTAACATAATAATTCGATTTTTGATTTGAATGAAATTAAATCCGCTAGTTAGAGGAACACGGTTTTCCTTTTGTCCTAAATTGATAATGGTATTAGAATAATTTTCAATATCAATGCCTGATAAGACGGACTTTTCATCAGCGATAAATTCGTGATTTTGTAAGACTGCTTTCTTATACAACCAGATAAATGGATTAAACCAAAACACACAACTCAATAATTCTAATAGTATAATATCTATCGTATGTAATTCTTCACTATGTACAGTTTCATGTGCAATAATACTTTCGTAATCACCTATAGATAGTGCGTGATATTTAGGAATAAACATATAATTGAAAAAACTAGACACCATATTAGAGTCCTGAATTTTTATTAGTTTAAGATGGCCTATTGTTTCATATTCCAATCTAGTAAGTTTGTATATCTGAAGTAGATTCCTTGAAAATCGAATGATGAATAAAAAAGAAATTAGGCCATAAATAATCTTAACTGGATTGGCACGATAAGGATTAACAATTACCTCCTCTCCTATTGTGACATTATCTACAGTATCTATTATAACGTTTGTCTCAGTAAATTTATCTAACTGAATTTGTGTAATGCTTGGAACGGCTTTAAATAGTTCAAATTCTAAAAATGGAGCTACAAAACATAGCACCAAAGCGCTTAAAAGAAAAAACCGATTAAACTGAAATGTTTTTTGTCTTCTAAGTAATAAGAAATATACCGCGTAAGAACAGCCTAAACTAATAATGGTATAAACGAAATAACTAATCATTGGCTTTCTTTTGATCCATTTTCTGTTTTAATAAAACCTGAAGTTCTTCTAACTCTTGCATAGATAAATCCGCATTTTTAGTAAAAAACGACGCAAATTGTGCTTTAGAATCATTAAAAAAATGCTGAATCATTCCATTAACTTGTTTCGTAAAATAATCGTTCTTTTTAAGAATAGGAAAATATTGTTTGTCTCTACCTAAACGTTCAAAACCAATATAATCTTTATCTGTCATACGTTTTAACAACGTAGAAATAGTTGTATAAGCTGGTCTTGGCTCAGGAAATTTCTCTACAATATCTTTCATAAATCCTTTTTCAAGCATCCATAGATACTTCATAATTTGAAGTTCAGATTTATTTAGTTGTTTTATATCCACAATTATAGTTTTAATACTACAAATGTAGTAATAAAAAATTAATATGCAAATGACTCATAAAATTTCTATCTTTAAACAAACTATTTTACAATGCGCTATTTATTCATATCCTTACTTTTATTACCATTAATCGCTATCTCACAAACTGATACCGAAATATTTTTATTTGATATAGAAGCTACAAGCACAACAATTTCAGTTAAAAACGGCATGAACATTTCTAATAACATAGGCTACGATAGTCAACCTTCATTTTTAGATGATCGCTATGTTGTGTTTCCTTCAACTAGAAATGAACAAACAGATATTGCCAAGTACGATACGAGATATAACGGTAAAATTTGGATTAATTTTTCTGAAGGAAGCGAATATTCACCTTTAAAAATCCCTAACAAGCACGAGTTTTCGGCAGTAAGATTAGATAAAGATGGCAAACAGCGTTTATATGCTTATAGCTTAAGCAATGGCAAATCTTCTGAACTTATTAAAGATTTAGTCGTAGCATATTATACTTGGTTTGACGAGAACACCATTGTTTCTGCAGTGATAGAAAATGACCAACTTAACTTATATGTATCAAATCTAACCACAGGTACAAACAAAAAAATAACGTCAAATGTTGGGCGTTCATTTCACAAAATTCCAGATTCTGATTTAGTAAGTTTTATTTCAAAAACAAATAAAAACCAATGGCAAATTAAATCTTTAAATCCAAAGACCGGTAAAGTCAAAATTATTGCCAACACACTTAAGGGTGTTGAAGATATTTGTTGGTTAAATAGTAAAACACTCCTTCTAGGAAAAGACAATATACTTTATAAATTAAGACTTCAAAAAGATAATAATTGGAAAAAAATAGCAGATCTATCCACTTTCGGAGTTACAAAAATCACTCGTTTAGCCACTAATGCTTCTGGAACAAAACTACTTTTAACAGGAGATATTATTGTTGATACAACTGCTACTGAAATTGCTGAGGAAACCATTGTAGATAATTCTGATGCTACCAGAATTGCAATGGAAGAAAATGCTATAAAAATTGTTCAAAAACACATTGAACCATTTAACAATAGACAATTAGATGAATTTGTGTACACTTTTGACTCCAATATACTTGTTAATAGATTTCCTAGAGCAAAAATGTATTCTGGCCGTAATATGTTAAGAGAGCATTACCGCTTATTTTTCAAAAAAAATAAAAAATCACACGTTAAGGTTATCAATAGAATGACACATAAAAATATGGTGATTGATGAAGAATTGGTAACTATAGATAATACCACTAGTAGACAGGTTACTATTTATGAAACTGATGCTGATAATATTAAAATAATGACCTTTATTAGCAACTCTAAAACAGATGCTAACCCTGAATATATTGTAGACGAGCAACTAGAAGTTTATAACAACAGAGATATTAATGGCTTTGTAAAAACTTATGCTGATGATGTTATGCTATTTACATTTCCTTACACGTTAAATACAGAAGGACATGAAGCTTTAAAAAACCAATATGCTGCTTTTTTTAAGAGCACTCCTGATCTTAATGCAGAAATCGTTAATAGAATTGTAATAGGTAATAAAGTGATTGATAAAGAAAAGGTACTAGTTAATGGAAAAACAATTTATGCTATTGCTATTTATGAAATTCAAAACGGATTAATTTCTAGAGTTACTTTTATACAATAATGTAACATCTTAATACTTTTATAGACAAATAGTTACACAACCAAATACTACCTATACGTCTTTACTTTCTGAAACTAACCGCAATAGACTATTTTGGGTTTTAATACAATAAAGTGAATTTAAAAATCAAAAAGGAAAAGCTGAATCGCTAGACGAGAGTCTCCGATGGTTTTAGACCTACATTGGCCATGTTTTTTTATCATTTCAAAAATATCCGATTGAAAATTTAAAATTGTTAAACGTGCTATGAGCCTATTGGCACTTGGACTTATTATTTTATTTATAACCGGTTTGTACCATGTAATTTTTATATTTACTTGATAATATTAAAACAAACTCGATGAAACTCTTACTGATCTTTCTAATTACTTTTACCTTAACTAGTAAAGCACAAACAAGTAAAGTTCTTGAGCCCAAACTAGAAAACATTGCATGGATTGCTGGCACCTGGCATGGTGAAGCCTTTGGTGGCATCACTGAAGAAATATGGAGCGAACCTTCTGGTGGATCCATGATGGCAACATTTAAATTAATTAACGACGGAAAAGTAACTTTCTACGAAATAGAAGTAATCCGTGAAGTCGAAAATTCCCTAATACTTCAATTAAAACATTTCGGTTCAGACCTTAAAGGTTGGGAAACGAAAGACGAAACTATCGACTTTCCTTTAAAAGAAATCACGGAAAATAAAGTTGTTTTTGATGGTATGTCTTTTGAAAAAGTTAGTGCTACTGAAATGAATGTCTATGTAGATATTAAAGACAAAGGCAAAACAGAAACCGTGACTTTCAACTACAAAAAAACAATTGTAAAACCCAAGCAAATAAATCAGTTCATCCACGTTAAACGAGCGAAAA
Organism: Winogradskyella sp. Asnod2-B02-A; assembly: GCF_045063645.1. Lineage (NCBI taxonomy): Bacteria > Pseudomonadati > Bacteroidota > Flavobacteriia > Flavobacteriales > Flavobacteriaceae > Winogradskyella > Winogradskyella sp. Asnod2-B02-A. Next base: position 2,379,949 of record NZ_JBEFOG010000027.1, on the reverse strand, counting down.
CCAAACCAATTATAGATGGAAAAGCTGATGATGACATTTGGTCTCACACTATTTGGCTACCATTAAATGAATTATGGCTTGGAAACCCTTACACTAAAGAAGACTATTCTGGTCGTTATAAATTATCTTGGGCAGAGGATGGTCTATATCTCTTAGCTGAAATTAAAGATGATATACTTATTGACAATAATCCAGATCCATTAGTCGCATGGTGGGACGATGATTGTTTGGAGGTTTTTATAGATGAAGATAATAGTGGTGGAAAACACCAATTTAATCATAATGCGTTTGCCTATCATATTGCTTTAGATGGCAATGTGGTTGATATGTCTACTGAAAAAACAGGGAAATTGTACAATTCCCATATAGAATCGAAACATATTACAAAAGGGAACACAACACTTTGGGAAGTTAAAATTTCGTTATTCAATGACACTTATAAAGACGATGCCGAGAATACACCATTAAAATTAGAAATTGGTAAAGTTATGGGATTCGCTTTAGCCTATTGCGATAATGATACTAGTAAAACGAGAGAAAATTTTATTGGTTCTGTCTTTGTAGAAGGTGTAGATAAAAATCGCGGTTGGATAGATGCAAATATTTTCGGAACTTTAAGACTAAGTTTTTAAAAATTATGAGATATCTATTTTTGCCTTTTATTATTCTTTTTTCCTCAGTAATCTATGCTCAAACCGACCAAAAAATCTATGATATAATAGAGAACATTTCTGAAGATAATTTACGTAAAGATGTACAAACGCTTGTTAATTTTGGAACAAGACATACACTTAGTGATACTATTTCTAAAACAAGAGGCATTGGAGCTGCACGACGTTGGATAAAGTCAGAATTTGAAACTATTTCAAAAAATTGCAACGATTGTTTAGAGGTTTTCTATCAAACTAACCTTGTTAAAAAAGGTGAAAATCAACGTATTGTAAACGATGTCAATGTCGTAAATGTTGTTGCTATTCAAAAGGGAACCAAATATCCAAACCGTTTTATTATAATGAGTGGAGACATCGATTCGAGAGTCTCAGATCCAAATGATTTCACATCTGATGCACCAGGTGCTAATGACAATGCCACAGGTATGGCAGGAGCCCTAGAAGCTGCTAGAGTGTTGTCTCAATATAAATTTGAGAATAGTATTATCTATGTAGGACTTTCAGGTGAAGAACAAGGCTTGTTTGGCGGAAAAGGATTAGCCAAATATGCCAAAGAAAATAATTGGGATATTATTGGAGTTCTAAATAATGACATGATTGGCAATATCTCTGGTGTAGACGGAGTGATTGATAATAGAACCTTCCGAATTTTCTCAGAACCAATTACCACCTCAGAAACAGATCCAGAAGCATTAGCAAGTCAAGCTAGAGCTAGACGATTTTACGGAGGTGAAGTTGATGGTATATCCCGACAATTAGCACGCTATACTTATAATACAACGAAGACCTATATGCCAGAAATGAATCCAATGCTGGTTTATCGTTTAGATCGTTTTGGTCGTGGTGGTCATCACAGACCTTTTAATGATGCTGGTATTGCTGGTATCAGAATTATGGAAGCTCACGAAAATTATACTCAACAACATCAAGATATTAGAACAGAAAGCGGAATTAATTACGGAGATACTTTTGAGCATGTTAACTTTCCGTATTGCAAAAAATTAACTGCAGTCAATGCCATCACAATGGCTAGCCTTGCTTCTGCTCCACCATCTCCAACCGAAGTTGGTATTGGAGGTATTGTTGAAGCATCTGCAAAATTACAATGGAATAAAGTTGAAGGTGCTAAAGGTTATAAAATCTATTGGAGAGATACCACTTCGCCAACTTGGGATCACAGCCGTTATGTAGAAGATGTAACCGAGTTTACTTTAGAAGGTATTGTTATTGATAATTTCTTTTTTGGAGTGGTAGCTGTAAGCGTAGATGGACATGAAAGTGTTGTTGTTTTTCCTAATAAAATTATGAGATAAACACCAATAAATATGACTAAACTCAAACCCTTAATACCTGAATTATTTTTAATTGTTTCGGTTATCTATTATTGGATTTTAACTTCTAACCTTTTAAATCCGTTCGCTATTGGTTTATTAGCTATTCTTATTTATCTTGTTATAAGCAAAAAAGAAACCTTAGGATTAGTTATTTCAGTTGTCTTTATTGCTTTGAATTTATTTCTGGTTATAGCATTAATTTCTGAATTATCAGAATTTGAAGTTGCTAATCAAAATTATAACAACCTTATCATTTTTGGTTCCTTGTACCTTGGATTAAATTTATTCTTGGCAGGATTTATGTTTTATAAATACTTGAAATTAAAAACAAATTAAAATTGAAAACTAAGTTACTCGTATTATTTGTATTGACATTTTCTACCATACAAGGCCAATTGCTTCAAGATAAGGGAGAATTCACTAAACAAGATACACTTAGAGGAAGCATTACTCCGGAACGTGAATGGTGGGATTTAACCTATTATCATTTAGATATTGAAGTAAAACCTGAAGACAAATTTATTTCAGGTAAAAATACCATTCAATATAAAGTACTAAAAAACAATCAGGTGATGCAAATTGATTTGCAACAACCTATGGAAATAACAAAGGTTCTTCAAGAAGGAAAAGAACTAGAGGTAAAACATGAAGAGAACGCACATTTTATAACGCTATCTGAAAATCAAAATATTGGAGATATCAATTCTATTGAAGTCTATTATAAAGGACATCCAAGAGAAGCTAAACGTGCTCCTTGGGACGGTGGATTTTCTTGGAAGAAAGACAAAAATGGAAAGCATTTTATAGCAACCTCTTGTCAAGGTTTAGGTGCTAGTGTTTGGTGGCCAAACAAAGATCATATGTACGACGAAGTAGATAGTATGCTGATTAGTGTTACCAATCCTAAAGGTTTAACAAATGTGTCTAACGGAAAACTTCGAGAATTAGTCAAAAATGATAATAACACCGTCACTTCGCATTGGTTCGTTAGCAACCCAATTAATAATTATGGAGTTAATGTGAATATTGGAGATTATGTCAATTTCTCTGAAGTTTTTAAAGGCGAAAAAGGGGATTTAGATATGGATTATTGGGTACTTAAAGATAATCTAGAAATAGCCAAAAAACATTTTAAGGATGCGCCCAAAATGATGAAAGCCTTTGAACATTGGTTTGGGCCTTATCCGTTTTACGAAGATAGTTTTAAACTCGTTGAAGTCCCTTATTTAGGCATGGAACACCAAAGTTCTGTAACCTATGGCAACCAATACAAACAAGGCTATTTAGGAAGCGATCTATCTGGAACAGGTTGGGGTTTAAAATTCGATTTTATCATTATCCACGAAGCTGGTCACGAATGGTTTGCCAATAACATTACCAATAAAGATATTGCTGACATGTGGATTCACGAAGGGTTTACATCATATTCAGAAAATTTATTTTTAGACTATTATTACGGCAAAGAAGCTTCTGCGGATTATGTGATTGGTACACGTAAAAACATCCAAAATGACAAACCGTTAATTGGCGTCTATAATGTAAATAATGAAGGCTCAAGTGATATGTATTATAAAGGTGCTAATATGCTACACACCTTGCGTCAGTTAATTGAAGACGATGAAAAATGGAGACAGATTCTTCGTGGTTTAAATTCTGAGTTTTACCATCAAACGGTGACTACAAAACAGATTGAAGATTACTTAAGTGAACAAACAGAAATTGATTTAACGGCGTTTTTTGATCAATATTTAAGAACCACTAAAATTCCGACATTGGAATATGAAATAAAAAAAGGAGAACTAAAGTATCATTGGACAGAGATTGTTGAGGATTTTGATATGCCTATTCAAGTTGAAATTAACGGCAAATCTGAATGGCTGTTTCCAAAAGCAGTATGGCAATCTAAAAAAATCAATTCAGAAGACTTTAAAATAGATAGAGATTTCTACGTGAATTCTAAAAAATTATAACTTTTGGAATTACCAGAATTATATTTTAAAACAGATACGGAATGGCGCGAATGGTTACTAAACTATCATGATTCAGTAAAAGGCGTTCATTTAATTTTCTATAAAGTAGATCATAAAAAAGACTCTATGCGTTGGGAAGAAGCCGTAAAAGTGGCGCTTTGTTTTGGTTGGATAGATTCTACCGTAAAAAGTTTAGGAGATGGAAAACGGCGACAATATTTTTGTCCAAGAAAACCTAAAAGTGTTTGGAGTGCAGTTAACAAAAATTATATTATTGAATTACATAAAGAAAACTTAATCCACAAAAGCGGTCATATTTCTATTAAAATAGCGAAAGATAATGGCAGTTGGACAACATTAGATGATGTAGAAAACGGAGTTATTCCTAACAATCTTCAACACGCTTTTGATGTCAACAAAAATGCTTTTAAGAACTACCTCAACTTTGCTCCTAGCTATAGAAAAAGTTATTTGTATTGGTTAAATCAAGCAAAAAGAGAAACTACGCAACAAAAAAGAATCGCAGAGATAATTCAACTCTGCGATGCTAATATTAAAAGTCGTGATGTTCGGTAGATTACAAACCACTGATATAACTTCCATAAGGGTCTTTAAACTGCATGCCTTCAGAATAACGGTACTTACTTAATTTTTTAAACTGTGTTAAACCCCAAAGAATAAATTCCTTTTCAAAATACACGTCTTTAGGATCTATTTCTGGCTGATAATCTGCAATTAAAGCATCTAAAGGTTTTACTTCATCTAATTTAGCTTTATACGTAGCATCATCAAAATCATCTAACAATTCAAATCCACTACCATTAAAAAACCACGAAATTAAATCGTCATAAGGTGTTTCTTCACCTTGTTTTTCTAACTTCTCAACTTTAGGGAAATATTTAGGAAATAACGTTTTCACTGCTGCTTCCATTAAAGCATTGGCAACAAAATCAGCACCTTCTTGTTCTCCTTCATACACTAATTCAACTTTCCCTGTAATTGCAGGAATAACTCCTGTAAAATCAGATAAGCGCACTGCGGTTGAATCATCACCTGCAATTAAAGCTCTACGTTCTGCGGTGCTTAGTAAATTCTCAAAAGCCGTAATACTCATACGTGCACTCACTCCACTTTTCACATCTACGTATTCACTTTCTCTGGCTTCAAAACTGATTTGCTCTAAAAGGTCTTTCGCTAATTCAGGAACATAAACAGATTCCGATTGTCTAGAATCTAACTTCGCCTCTTGTGCTGTAATTGTTCTTGCCGTTTCTACATCTTCAGGATAATGCGTTAAAATTTGAGAACCAATTCTATCTTTTAAAGGAGTTACAATACTTCCTCTATTGGTATAATCCTCAGGATTTGCAGTAAAAACAAACTGCATATCTAACGGTAATCTTAACTTAAAGCCTCTAATTTGTATATCACCTTCTTGTAAAATATTAAATAAAGCCACTTGAATACGTGCTTGTAGATCTGGCAACTCGTTAATTACAAAAATGCAACGGTTAGCTCGTGGAATCATCCCGTAATGAATGACACGGTCATCGGCATAACTCAATTTTAAATTGGCTGCTTTTATCGGATCTACATCACCAATAATATCTGCAACAGTTACATCTGGTGTGGCTAATTTCTCCGCAAAACGATCACTTCTATGCAACCAAGTTATCGGAGTATCATCCCCTTTTTCTGCAATCAATTCTACAGCAAATCTTGAAATTGGTGCTAAAGGATCATCATTAATCTCTGAACCTTCTACGACTGGAATATATTCATCCAACAGATCCACCATCATTCTTGCTAAACGTGTTTTGGCTTGTCCTCTTAATCCTAATAAATTAATATTGTGTCTAGACAAAATAGCACGTTCTAATTCTGGAATTACCGTATTTTCATAACCGTGAATACCTTCAAACGTGGTTTTCTTATTCTTTATATTTCCAATGAGATTATCTCTCAATTCATCTTTAATAGATTTTGATTGATAGCCTGCTTTTTTTAATTCTCCTAGTGTTTTTATATCTTTCATTTTATAGCTTTTGGCTATTAGCATTTAGCTATTAGCGAGCTCATTTGAGCTAAAGGCTAATATCTAAGAGCTAAAAGCTGGTTTTATCCTTTAATTCTTTTTTTTCTGTTGTTTTCGTAATCTTCAAAAATCATTTCACCCAAACCTTTTAATCCTGTGTAGAATGCTTTACCTCTATTGGCTTGCGTAAATTCTCTAATGAATTGCATTAAATAAGGATCTTGAGCAATCATAAAAGTTGTAATAGGAATATGTAATCGTCTTGCCTGCTGTGCCATGGCATAACACTTATTAGTGATATAGGGATCTAAGCCATTACTGTTTTTATAATATTGTCCGTCTGGCATACGCAAACAACTTGGTTTACCGTCGGTTATCATAAAAATTTGTTTATTGGTGTTTCGTTTTCTTCGTAACATATCCATCCCTAATTGTAATCCGGCAACCGTATTTGTGTGATATGGACCCACTTTTAAATAGGGTAATTCTTTGATTTTAATTGGCCAAGCATCGTTTCCGAAGACTAATATTTCTAAAGTGTCTTTTGGATAGCGTGTGGTAATTAACTCTGCTAATGCCATAGCTACTTTTTTAGCAGGAGTAATCCGGTCTTCACCATATAAAATCATACTGTGACTTATATCAATCATAAGCACTGTACTCATTTGGCTTTTGTGAAGTGTTTCTTCAACCACTAAATCGTCTTCAGTTAAACTAAAATCACCTATACCGTTATTGATTTGAGCGTTTTTCAGACTCTCTGTCATAGAGACTTTATCTAAACCATCACCAAATTGATAGGCTCTTAAATCGCCCGTATGTTCATCTCCTAAACCAACACCTTTACTTTTATGATTACCTGAACCGCTCCGTTTTATCTTTCCAAAAATTTGATCTAAAGCTTGCTGACGAATAGCGCGTTCCGTTTTTGCAGTAATTGTCATACCACCTTCACCTGTTCCGTTTGGATCTAGTTCTTCTCGTATATAACCTTTATTCTTTAAATCTTCAATGAAATCATCAATGGTGTACTCTGGAGTGGTTAACTTGTATTCTTTATCAAGTTCCCTTAACCAATCTATAGCTTCATCAAAATCACCAGAAGTATGTGTAATCAATTCTTTAAAAATCTCGAAAAGCTTTTCGAAGGGAGATTGATGTGGTGCTTCGTAAGTTTTAAATACAAAGCCCGATTTATTTAGTTTTTGTTTCATAGCTATGTAAAAATAATGCTTTTTACACGCGCTTCAATAAGCATTAACATCTCTTTTAGAAATGAGTTTTTAGATTGGGCAATGTTTTAAACTATGAAGAGTTACAAATTTAAAATACTATAATAAAACCTAAATATTAATCTAATACAATTGATTAGAAATTAGAAACAAACATATTAAGATACTAAAAAACAAATCGTTACAATATACGGAATATCATTTTTTTTGAAGTTGAAATTTTTATTGGAGCAGTTCTTACTAGGATGACGTTATTGTTTAAAATTTATAACAAACAAAGTAAACCAAAAAAAAATGTAAGATTTAGATTATTCTACACGCCTTAAGCCATCTAAATCTTCGATCTTTACATGTTTCCCTGTGGTAGAAATTAGACCTTCTTTTTTAAATTGAGATAAAATTCTAATGGCTGACTCTGTGGCTGTACCTACTAAACTAGCATAATCTTCTCTAGATAAGACAACGCCTAAAAACCCATTCTCGTCAGTATTAAAAGTTTCATACAAGTAAATTAACACATCGGCTAAACGTTGCTTTACCGATTTTTGAGCCATATCTACAATAATATTATCTGCTATTCTTAGCTCTTTTGCCATTTCTTGAAGCATGTCTAAAGAAAAATTAGCATTATTGGCTAGATCATTAATAATCTCATTTTTTGGTATAAAGCAAACTTCCATTTCATTTAAAGCAATAGCAGTAAGATTAGATTTTTCGTCTGTAACCAAAGAACGTTGCCCAATTAAATCACCTCTAACTACCAATTTTACAATTTGGTCTTTACCATTAGCACTTAATTTAGATAATTTGCAAACACCATCTTTTACACAATAAACACCATTAATGCTCTCGCCTTCTCTAAAAAGGATTTCTCCTTTTTTAACAAACTTTGAAGTCTTACATCCCGAAATTCGGATTAAATCATCTTTTCCTAATGACCTTAACGAATTAAACTGCTTAATTATACATTGTTCACATTTACTCATTCCAAAATCTAATAATTTCAAAGTTAATCAAAACATGACAAATATCATAGATTATAATCACTAGTTTTGTGACTTTTGCAATAGGTATAATTGAGCAAATTTTATAATGGAAAACAAACCTTGTTTTCATTGTGGTGATGACTGTGGGAATCATCCAATTACATTTCAAGACAAATCATTCTGCTGTAATGGCTGTAAAACTGTTTTCGAGATTTTTAACGAAAACGATCTTACATGTTATTATGATTTACAAAATTCTCCTGGAGCAATCCCAAAGGAAATTGAAGGTAAATACGATTTTCTAACTCAAGAAAATATTATTGAAAAACTAACGGAATTTAGAGGCGATTCTATTGAAATTGCTACACTTTACATTCCTCATATTCACTGTAGTTCTTGTATTTGGATTTTAGAAAACCTAAACAAACTCAATCCTAATATTTCAAATTCTCAAGTTAATTTTGGCAAGAAAACAGTTAGAGTTACTTACAATTCTGAGGCTACAGATTTAAAATCCGTTGTCTTATTATTAAGCTCAATTGGTTACGAACCTTATATTAGTTTAGACGATTTTAACTCAGGTAAAAAACAAGTTAACAGAACCTTAATCTACAAACTTGGAGTCGCTGCTTTTGGGTTTGGTAATATTATGTTTTTGTCTTTTCCTGAATATTTTGAAGTCAACGAATATTGGTTAGAACAATACAAACCGTTATTCCGTTGGTTAATGTTTGCCTTGTCGTTACCAATTGTATTTTACTCTGCTCAAGATTATTTTATTTCTGCTTACAAAGGTTTAAAAGCAAAGATTTTAAATATTGATGTTCCAATTGCTTTAGGTGTTTCTGTACTATTTATAAGAAGTACCATTGAAATTATATTTGATTTAGGTTCTGGTTTTTTCGATAGTCTTGCTGGTTTAATATTCTTCCTCTTAATTGGAAAATTCTTTCAGCAAAAAACATATGAATTCTTATCTTTTGAGCGCGACTATAAATCTTACTTTCCAATTGCAATAACTAAAATTAATAAGGATGGTTTTGAAGAAACCATTCAAGTATATGATATAGAAAAAGGCGATCGTATTTTAATTAGGAATGAAGAATTAATTCCTATTGATGGTATTCTCATTAACGGCAACGCAAAAATTGATTATAGTTTTGTTACTGGCGAATCGCAAACCATTTCAAAACAATCTGGAGATAAACTATTTGCTGGTGGTAAGCAAACCAATGGTGTTATTGAAATGGAAGCTTTAAAATCCGTTGAGCAAAGTTACCTTACACAATTATGGAGCAACGATGTTTTCAATAAAAACAAAGAAGAAGGTTTTACCAACATTACCAATACTATTAGTAAACGTTTTACCATTGCTATTTTAACTATTTCAATTCTTGCAACAACGTATTGGCTATTTGCAGATTCTAGCAAGGCAATGAATGTTTTTACTGCGGTTTTAATTATTGCATGTCCTTGTGCTATTGCTCTTTCCGCTCCTTTTACATTTGGTAACTTATTAAGAATCTTTGGGAAACAAAAGTTTTACGTTAAAAACGCCAGTGTTATTGAACAATTAGCACAAATAAATACCATTATTTTTGATAAAACCGGAACAATAACCTCTAATAAAAATAGTAATGCAGAGTATGACGGAGCATCACTATCTGATTCTGAAAACATCGTTTTAAAAAATTCTCTCAGAGGATCTAACCACCCATTAAGCAGAACTTTATACCATATTTTAGAGGAAAACAACATTATTACACTCGATACCTTTGAAGAACATATAGGGAAAGGTATAGAAGCAAAACATAATGCTGTAAACATGAAAATTGGGTCTGCAAGTTTTGTTGGCAACTCTAATGAAAAAACGGTTTTAAACACCACAGTTCATGTAAGCAGTAATAATATTTATAAAGGAAAATTTACATTCTATAATAGTTATAGAAAAGGAGTTTCAAAATTATTTAATCAACTAAAACAACAATTCGATTTAGTTATCTTATCTGGTGATAATGAAGGGGAGCGTGAAAACTTAAAAAAATTATTACCTGCAAAAACCAAATTAATTTTTAATCAAAAACCAGAAGATAAACTCGATTTTATAAAATATCACCAGTCTGAAGGAGCAAAAGTATTAATGATAGGAGATGGTTTAAATGATGCAGGAGCATTAGCACAAAGTAATGTAGGCATCGCTATTTCTGAAGATGTTAACGTGTTTTCGCCTGCATGTGATGCTATTTTAGATGCTTCAAAATTTGAACAATTATTTACATTTATAAAAGCCTCTAAATCGGCGATTAAAATTATTAAATGGAGCTTTGTTTTGTCATTTTTTTATAATATTATTGGATTATACTTTGCCGTAACCGGACAGCTTGAACCAGTCGTTGCTGCTATTTTGATGCCTTTAAGCTCTATTAGCATTGTTATTTTTACAACTATTTCTACTAATATTTTAGGTAGAAAAATAATTTAGTTAAATTGACAAAACACATAAACAACTAATTATAAGCACCGTATAATTACAATTAGAAAAAATAAAACGTAAAAGTTAACAAATAGTTAAAAAAAATCATTAACATGATAAAAATCATGTTTTAATAATAGGTTCAATATTATTTTTGGGCCGTAACTTCACTAGGTATGAGTGTTATTTATATTTTATTATCAGTTAGCGTAGCTGTAGGTGTGACTTTTTTTGTCATTTTTATAATGGCTGTAAGGTCTGGTCAATACGATGACGATTATACGCCATCTGTGCGCATGCTTTTTGAAGATGAATTAGTAAAAGAAAAAACCAAAACAATAAAACAAACTAAAACCGACTAATAATTTTAATATGGAAATGCAACAATTCTATTACGATAATAAAATCGTTAAAAAATTCCTCTATGCCACAATAGTATTTGGTGTGGTTGGGATGCTTGTAGGTCTTCTTCTGGCCTTTATGTTTTTATTCCCAAACATGACCGATGGTATCTCTTGGTTGAGTTTTGGTCGATTGAGACCATTACACACCAATGCAGTCATCTTTGCCTTTGTAGGTAATGCGATTTTTGCAGGAGTTTACTACTCTACACAGCGTCTCTTAAAAGCTAGAATGTTTAGCGACCTATTAAGTAATATTAATTTTTGGGGTTGGCAAGCTATTATTGTTGGTGCCGCAATTACACTGCCTTTAGGGTATTCAACATCAAAAGAGTACGCAGAATTAGAGTGGCCTTTTGATATTGCGATTGCTGTAATTTGGGTAACTTTTGGTATTAACCTTATTGGTACCATGCTTAAACGTCGTCAACGCCATTTATATGTAGCCATTTGGTTTTATATAGCTACGTTTGTTACCGTAGCTGTACTTCATATTTTTAATAGTTTGGAAATCCCTGTGAGTTTTACAGGTATGAAAAGTTATTCGGTTTACGCAGGTGTTCAAGATGCCTTAGTGCAATGGTGGTACGGACACAATGCGGTTGCATTTTTCTTAACTACACCATTTTTAGGTTTAATGTACTACTTTGTACCTAAAGCAGCTAACAGACCTGTTTACTCATACAGGCTTTCTATTGTGCACTTTTGGTCATTGATCTTTATTTACATTTGGGCTGGACCTCACCACCTTTTATATACAGCATTACCAGAATGGGCACAGCATTTAGGTGTTGCATTCTCTATAATGTTATTAATGCCTTCTTGGGGAGGTATGATAAACGGACTTTTAACCTTGCGTGGAGCATGGGATAAAGTACGTACTGATCCTGTTTTAAAATTCATGGTTGTAGCTATTACTGGTTATGGTATGGCAACTTTTGAAGGTCCAATGCTATCGCTTAAAAACGTAAATGCTATTGCTCACTTTACCGATTGGATTATTGCTCACGTTCACGTTGGTGCGTTAGCATGGAATGGTTTCTTAGCCTTTGGTATGATCTACTGGTTGATTCCACGATTATTTAAAACTAAATTACATTCTATTGGTCTTGCAAATGTTCATTTCTGGATAGGTACTTTAGGTATTATGCTATATGCTTTACCTCTATATGTTGCAGGTTTTGCACAAGCAAGTATGTGGAAACAATTTAATCCAGATGGTACTTTAGTTTACGGTAACTTCTTAGAAACCGTAACCGAAATTATGCCTATGTATTGGATGCGTGCTATTGGTGGTACACTTTATCTTTCAGGTATGCTTATTCTAGTATTTAATGTGATTATGACGATTGTAAAATCTGAACATAAAGTAACTGATGAATTAGCAGAAGCACCAGCATTAAAACGCGTATCTAAGAGTCGTGTTGCAGGTGAAGGATGGCACACTTGGTTAGAGCGTAAGCCTGTGCTTTTAACTATATACGCTACAATTGCTATTTTAATTGGTGGTATTGTTCAAATAATTCCAACAATCGTTGTAAAATCTAACATACCAACTATTAGTAGTGTTAAACCATACACTCCTTTAGAATTAGAAGGAAGAGACCTTTACATCAGAGAAGGTTGTGTGGGTTGTCACTCTCAAATGGTTCGTCCATTTAGATCTGAAGTAGAACGTTACGGAGAGTATTCTAAAGCTGGAGAATTTGTTTACGATCACCCATTCCTTTGGGGAAGTAAACGTACAGGACCAGATTTACACAGAGTTGGAGGAAAATATTCAGACAACTGGCACTTTAATCACATGTATGATCCTCAAAGTACCTCAAGCGGATCTATAATGCCTTCTTATAAATGGCTTATTGTAGGTGAAGGTGCAAAACTAGATAAATCTACTATTGAAAAGAAAATGGAAGTTATGGTTACTTTAGGTGTTCCATATACTGAAGAAGATATAGCAAATGCTCAAGCTTCAATGTTAGAGCAAGGGACAAAAATTGAAAAAAGTCTATACAATGATCCAGATTTTGTAGCATCATACGAAGCAGACAAAGCGGCTTCAGGTGAAGAATTCATAGAAATGCGCAACAGAGAAATCGTTGCCATGATTGCTTACTTACAGCGTCTTGGAACCGATATTAAAGTAAAAGATATTATAGACGAAACTGCTCAAAACTAATTTATTATGTTCAAATTTATAAAAGGCCATTTAGAAAGCATTGCTGGTATTGAAATATATCCAATGATATCGCTTCTTATCTTTTTCATATTCTTCGTTGTGTTATTCTATTGGGTAATTACAGCTAAAAAAGAATATATAACAACCGTTAGTAATATACCATTAGACAACCAAAACGACACCGAAATATGAGACATTTAATTCCATCATACATCAGAGTACCTGTTATCTTTTTTGCGATTGCCGGACTCATAGAATACTTTGTAGATTCAGGTGATCAACCTGCATTTATTGAGCAACCTATTATTTTACTATTCTTAGTTCTTGTACTATTAGTACTTATTGGAATAGAAGGTATTGTTAGCTCAATGGATAACATTCTCTTTCAAAGTTTAGATGCAGAAGGTAAAGAACGCTATATAGCATCTAGAACTAAAGCCCCTCAATTTAAAAAGATTAATGCGCTTTATTCAAAATTAGTAGGTAAACAAAAACCTATTGAAGAAGAAAGTGAGATTATACTAGATCATAATTACGATGGTATTAAAGAATTAGATAATAATTTACCACCATGGTGGGTTTACAGTTTTTATATCTCTATAGTTTTTGCAGTCATTTATATGCTACGCTATCATGTGTTTAATGCAGATGATCAATTTGTAGAATATGAAATTGAATACGCAGAAGCTAATGCAGCCATTGAAGAATACAAAAAAACAGCAAAAGGCTTAGTAGATTTTAATACGGTAGAGCTCCTAACTGAAACAGCAGATTTAAATGCTGGTAAAAAGGTTTTTGAAGCCAACTGTATTGCTTGTCACAAAGCTGATGGTGGAGGTGGAATTGGACCAAACCTTACTGATAATCACTGGATTTTAGGTGGAGGCATTAAAAACGTTTTCAAAACAATTTCTGAAGGTGGACGTGACGGAAAAGGTATGGTATCATGGAAATCTGAATTAAAGCCTTTACAAATGGCTCAGGTTGCTAGTTATGTTTTAAGTTTTCAAGGCACAACACCAGCAGAACCAAAAGCTGCAGAAGGTGATATTTGGGTAGAAGAAGGTGCTATTGATACTAACACAGAAGCTACAGAAGATAATAGCGATGCAACTACAGAAGAAGTAACTGAAGTTATTGAAAATGTAGTATCTAATAATTAATTAGAAGTTACAAAAAAAATGGAAACGCCAGACAATGAGGTTTTTAGAGATTCAATAGGTACCATCGATGAAGAAGGTAAACGTAAATGGGTATTTCCTAAAAAACCTTCAGGACCTTTATATGAGAAGCGTAAAATAGTAAGCTATTTTTTATTAGCCTTTTTACTTGCTGCGCCTTTTATAAAAATCAATGGTAATCAATTTCTATTATTCAATATACTAGAAAGGCGTTTCAATATTTTTGGCTTTCCTTTTTGGCCACAAGACTTCTATCTCTTTGTAATTTCAATGCTGATAGGTGTTGTTTTCATTACCTTGTTTACAGTAGGTTTTGGACGTGTTTTTTGTGGTTGGATTTGTCCTCAGACTATCTTTTTAGAAATGGTCTTTAGACGGATTGAATATTGGATAGATGGTGACCGTAACAAACAAATGCGTTTAGCACGCCAGAAATGGGATGCAGAGAAAATTAGAAAAAGAGTACTTAAATGGTTTATATTTTTAGTCATATCTTTTTTAATTGCCAATGTTTTTTTAGCCTATTTAATAGGAGGTGATAAACTCATTAAATATATTACAGAAGGCCCTTTTGAACATACTGGCACACTTATTCCATTGCTCATATTTACAGCTGTCTTTTATTTTGTATTTGCATGGTTTAGAGAACAAGTATGTATCATAGCATGTCCTTATGGCCGTTTACAAGGTGTTCTTTTAGATAATAAATCTATCGTTGTTGCATACGACTATAAACGTGGAGAAGCAGAAAATGGTCGAAAAAAATTCAGAAAAAATGAAGATCGTGAAGCTTTAGGAAATGGAGATTGTATAGATTGTAACCAATGTGTTAATGTTTGTCCTACAGGTATTGACATTAGAAACGGAACACAATTAGAATGTGTTAACTGTACAGCATGTATTGATGAATGTGATCACATAATGGAAAGTATCAATCTTCCAAAAGGCTTAATTCGTTTTGCTAGTGAAGATGAAATTGAGAAAAAAGAGCCATTTAAAATTACGGCTCGTATGAAAGGTTACATGGCAGTATTAACCATTTTAATTGGTATTTTAGCTGGTATGTTATTACTAAGAAGTGATGTCGAAGCAAGAATATTGCGTTTACCTGGACAATTATTTGAACATAAAGAAAATGGCATTATTAGTAATGTTTATACCTTTAAACTAGTCAATAAAACCTCTCAAGACATTGATGATTTAAGTTTTAAACTAAGAGGTTGGGATGGTACTATAAATGTTGTATCTACATCAGATACATTTGAAGTAGATGCTCAAGGTACAGCAGAAGGCACGTTGTTTATTGAATTAAAACAAAGTGATTTATCTGGAGATAAAAACGAGGTAATGATTGATTTATATAGTGATGGTGAATTAATTGAAACCACATCTGTATCATTCTTAGGACCACGAAGTTTTAATTAGATACAAAATACTAATATTCTGAAACACTTTCAGAACACAACTAAAAATGGAGATTCCCATTAGGGAAGTTGAATTATGAAAATAAATTGGGGAACAGCAATTGTAATTGCGTTTGTATGTTTTATATCATTTATCATGTATTTCGTTATTACCATGAGTATTGGTACTAAATATGAACACGATTTGGTGGTAGAAGATTATTACGGTCAAGAACTTCAATTTCAAGAAGATATTACTCACGAAGAAAATGCGAAAGCATTAAAGACAAATGTAACGTGGAAAAAAACAACGGATGGCATTGTTATCACGTTTCCAGAAGATTTAGATATTAACTTAATAAAAGGTAAAGTGTTCCTATACAGACCATCTAACAAGCAATTAGATTTTGAAACACCGATTTCACTATCTAACCATAATTTGCTCATACCTGACAAACGCATGTTGGATGGTCGTTGGAACATTAAAATAGACTGGAAATATAACACTAATTCTTATCTTTATAAAACCGAAATAACATATTAAATGTTGTTTTCAGCTTTCATACTAGGTTTATTAGGGAGTTTACACTGTGTAGGTATGTGTGGCCCAATTGCCTTTATGTTACCTGTAGATCGGTCTAATTCTTTCAAAAAAGTAAGTCAAATTGCCATATATCATTTTGGTAGATTATTATCTTACAGCTTAATAGGCTTAGTTTTTGGTCTCTTAGGCAAAAGCTTTTATTTATTTGGCATACAGCAACAACTCTCTATTATTATTGGTATTCTAATGATAATTATTGTGATTTTACCGCATAAAGTCATTGGTAAATACAACTTATCAAAACCTTTATACCGAATTATCTCTAAAGTAAAATCATCGCTTGGTAAAGCCCTAAAAAAGAAAACGGCAGATACGTTTTTAACTATCGGTTTTCTCAACGGTTTTTTACCTTGTGGATTAGTGTATATGGCTGTTTTTGGATCTATAGCTACTGGAAGCCTATTAGAAGGCAGTTTATACATGCTTTTATTTGGACTTGGTACTATTCCATTAATGACCACTGCTATTTACTTAGGAAAATTTTTAAACAGCACTATTAAACAACGCATCCAAAAAGCAATTCCAGTTTTTGTTGTAATTATTGGTGTCTTATTTATTCTTAGAGGTCTAGGTTTGGGAATTCCTTACGTCTCTCCTGCTCCAATTGTAGAAACTGCTACGAGTGCCATAGAATGTCACTAAATAATAAATCGTTGTAAAACGAGTATTTATTACTATATTTCTTTCAAATTTAAATAGATGAAAGCATTTTATTTGGTAATAATTCTTTGTGCCACAACACTCGTAACTTTGGCACAAGATGCAAGCGTAGAAAAATCCACTTCTGGAGTTCAAACGGGAATATTAGGAATTTGGGGACATAATGAATATAAATTATCAAATTCTACAGTTCTACGAAGTGAAATAGGATTAGATGCTGGTGCATTTAGTGATAATTTAGAAGATGGCTCTCTATTTATTTTATTACCTGTACTATCACTTGAACCAAGATGGTATTATAATTTAAACAAAAGAGTTTCTAAATCGAAGAGAATTGATGGTAATAGCGGTAATTTTATTTCTATAAAATCAGCTTATCATCCAGACCTCGTTATTGGCCATGTGCCAGATCATTTAAATTTTATTAGTGATCTTTCTATTATTCCAACATGGGGAATTCGACGTAATATTGGCAATCATTTTAATTATGAAACCGCTATAGGAATTGGGTATATTCACTTTTTTAAAGAAGAAAATGTTAACCTCAAATACACAAATAGCGTTAGTGCAAATATTCATTTAAGAATTGGTTACAGATTCTAAAACTATACGCTTCTCATGAATATAGATTATAAAAAAAACGTCAAAAGTCTAAACTTTTGACGTTTAATCTGATGTTAAAAACCCCTAAGATAATAACATCAAATATTATATTTTAAAAGTCATTACAGGCAATGTGGAATGATTAGCAATATCCTCAGACACACTACCATCAAAGAAATGAGATAGTCCTTTTCTACCATGCGTTGCCACAGCTATAACATCTGCACCAATCACATTTGCAAAATTTAGAATGCCCTTTTCTACAGAATAATCAGACACTACGTTAACATCCTTTAAATTATCTAAACCACCTTCTGCAATTCTTAAAAAAGCTGCTATTTTCTTGTCAATTTCAGACGAGCTTCTAAAATTACCATCTGGAGAGTTTACATACACTAAATGCATGTTAGTGCCTAAAGCATCAAACGTCTCCTTTGCTTTTAAATAAGGTTTTACAGCCTCTTCTTCAAAATCACTAGCAAAAACCGCATTTTCAAAATCCAATAATATTGGGTTATGCTTAATTACTAAAACAGGTATATTGGCATGTCTAACCACTTTTTGAGTATTAGAACCAATTAATACCTCTTTAAATCCACTTGCACCTTGTGAACCCATTACAATTAAATTGGCATCATGCTCAATGGCTATATCATTTACTTCGCTCCAAACTTTAAAGTGTTTTACAATTGGTGTCACCTTAATATCTTTTAGATACGGCTTATCTAAGAAGGTATCAAACTTTTGTTCGGCTAATTTTAAATAAAAAACGGCCTCCTGACTTAATGTATCATTAGCAGAAGAAATAATTGCATTAGACAATTCTAACATGTGTAAAACAATAAGTTCTGAGCCAAATTTTTGAGCCAAACTTGCTGCTGCTTCTAGCGCAAACTCTGAATGTTCAGAGAAATCTATGGGTACAATTATTTTTTTCATCGTTTATTTATTTTGTTAATAATTCATTTTTAAACTGAAATTAGCATTCATCAAACTCTGTGTTATTCCCTTTTATTTAAATCACTATATCGTCATAGAAAACAACTTTGTTTCTGGTTTTTTTCTTTGTAATAACAAATCGAAAGCCATACAAATATTTCTTATAAACGGTTTCCCTTTAGCTGTAACAGTAACACTTTTTGTTTCAAATTGAAGTAATCCGTCTAATTCAAATTCCTTTAATTTAATAAGAACTTCTGGTAATTCTTTAAATGCCATTGCTTCATCAGCCCAAGACGTTTCAAAATTACACATTAGATTAAGAATGTGTTTTCTAATAACTAAATCTTCTGTATTTAAAATATGACCTTTAAACACCGGAATTATATCTTGGTCTAATAACTTATAATACTCTTCATTAGACTTTACATTTTGTGCAAAACCATACCAACTATCACTAATAGAAGATACTCCCAAACCAATCATCGCTTGTGTTTTAGAAGCAGTATATCCCATAAAATTACGATGCAACGTTTTATTTTCCATCGCTTTATAAAGTGAATCTGTTTTTAATGCAAAATGATCCATACCAATTTCTACATAACCAGCAGCTTCAAAACGTTGTTTCCCTGTTTCATATTGTTGACGTTTAGATTCTGGAGTTGGTAAATCGTCTTCACTAAAGCCACGCTGACCATTTCCTTTTATCCAAGGTACATGAGCATAACTATAAAACGCTATGCGATCTGGCATTAATGTTTTCGTCTTATTAATGGTTTCTATGACATCAGCTTCAGTTTGAAATGGCAATCCAAAAATAATATCGTGGCCTACAGAAGTATAACCTATTTTACGTGCCAAATCTGTAGCACGTTTTACGTTTTCAAAAGGCTGAATACGATGTATCGCTTTCTGAATGTTGAGATTATAATCTTGAACTCCATAACTCACACGTCTAAATCCTAAATTGTATAACGTTTGGAGATGTGCTTCTGTGGTATTGTTAGGATGGCCTTCAAAACTAAACTCATAACCTTCAGCCAATTCAGCATCTTTTAAAAGCCCTGAAATTAAAACGTCCAAATGCTCTGGTGAAAAAAATGTTGGTGTACCTCCACCAAGATGTAACTCTTTTATTTTTGGTTGACTACCTAATAATTTAAGGTACAATTGCCACTCTTTTAAAACGGCTTTTATATATGGTGATTCAACTTCGTGGCGTTTAGTAATGCGTTTATGACAACCACAAAAAGTGCACAAACTTTCGCAAAACGGTAAATGGATATAGAGGCTTAAACCTTCTGTTGCATTACTCTCTTCAAAAGAACGCTTTAACGATGCTTTCCATTGGGCCAATGAAAAGGATTCTAAATCCCAATAGGGCACTGTTGGATAGCTCGTATAGCGAGGACCCGCAACATTATATTTATTAATTAACGATTGACTCATACCTAAAAACTTGGGTTCAAAATTAGTAGTATGTACAGAATTAAAATATGATATTTGTCATATCGATTTAATCTCAACATGAAGACCATTAATTCATCTTGCACAAAATCATTTATATAATTAACTTTACTAAAAAATAGAAATAGCCATGAAAAGCACAAAATTCTTATCCTTACTTGTTATTATTACTTTAGTATTTACATCTTGTAAAGAAGAAAAAAAAGAAGCACAGACAGAGGTACAAACAGAGACGGTAGAAAACTCCGCTAAATACGTGGTTAAACCAGAAGCAACTACAGTTACTTGGACAGCTTATAAAACAACAGAAAAAGTACCTGTTGGTGGTGAATTTGCCACTTTAAAATTTGAAGAAAAAGTAGGTTCTACTCCAGAGGAAGCCTTAAATAGTTTAGAGTTTTCAATCCCTATTAGTAGTTTATTTACTAAAGACGAAACTAGAGATGCCAAACTAAAAGCATCTTTCTTTGGTGCAATGCTTGATACCGAGATTTTAAAAGGTACTATTAAGTATATAGACAATGCATATTTAGCAACGATAACTATGAATGGTGTTACTGCAGACTTGCCTCTAGAAGTTAGTATTACTGATGAAAGACGTGTAAATATGAAAGGCACAATGCAACTAAAAGATTGGGATGCATTAGATGCTTTAGAATCTTTAAACAAAGTTTGTTTTGATCTTCATAAAGGTGCAGATGGTGTTAGTAAAACTTGGGAAGATGTTGCAATTGAAGTAAACACTTACCTACGCGAAAAATAATTTCCTTTTAATTTTACCATTGGGTAGCGTTTATCAAATGGGTTAATATTATTATGGATTGCGTTCTTTAAGCACATATTACTTTGGTAATTTGTGCTTATTGTTATTATCCATCCTATATAACATGGCATATTGTGAAAAATTTTAATTGAAGATATTTCACTTATATGATTACTAACTGTGATGCATTAGAAACATCGCAGCAACTATTATTGGTATAGAAGGGATATAACACTTATTAATTTTAACACCAATTAAAAATTAGAACGCATCATGAAAAATTTAAAACTATTAGTACTCACATTTGCTGTTGTATGTGCTACAGCTTGTAAAGAAGAAAAAAAGACAGCAGAAACGACTACAAAAACAGAAACCGAAGACGTTAAAGATAGCATGTCTTCTGAAAAGAAATTAGCTATTTCTTTAGCACCAAAAAGCGATAGTAATGTAGAAGGTACCATTAATTTTACTGAGAAAAATGGTATGGTAACTATGGTTGGCACAGTCACTGGATTAGAAGAAGGCGAGCATGCCATTCATATTCATGAAAAAGCAGATTGTTCTGCTGATGATGGCACCTCTTCAGGAGGGCATTGGAATCCTACAGGTCAGCCACATGGTGCTTGGGGAGACAAAGCTGGCTATCATAAAGGAGATATTGGTAACTTAACAGCAAACGCTAATGGACGTGCAACAATAACTAAATCAACAAATGAATGGTGTATTGGTTGTGGAGACAACACCAAAGATATTTTAGGTAAAGCAATTATTGTACATTTGGGTATAGACGATTTAAAAACGCAACCTACTGGAGCTGCTGGTGCTCGTATTGGTTGTGCAGGCATTATAGAATAATTAACTAAACTATTACATAACATTTAAATTGTTAGAACAATTGCGGCGATTTCTTCCCCTTTTCTGCGAAAAATTCTAATTAACATCGCTAATAAATGGAATTAGAAACACTGATAAATCAGTTTCAAAATAAAAACCATGCCGCATTTGAGAAGCTCTACGGCATGTACAGTAAAAGCATACATGGTGTGGTTTACAACATTGTAAAAGATACAGCTATTGCAGACGAGTTAATGCAAGATGTCTTTATAAAGGCATGGCATAAGTCAGATACTTACTCTTCAAAAAAAGGGCGCTTTTTTACGTGGATTCTTAACATAGCGCGTAATGCTGCTATAGATAAAACACGTTCTAAGGCATTTAAACAGTCTAAACAAAACCTTAATACAGATTATTTCGTAGATATTATAGCCAGTCATGATAATTTAGATGACAGTACAGATGCTATTGGCATTAAGAAATTTGTAACCGAGTTAGGTGAAAAATGTAAAGCAGTAATTGAATTGCTTTACTTTAAAGGTTTTACGCAAAAGGAAGCTTCGGAAGAATTACAAATGCCAATTGGCACTATTAAGACAAGAAACCGAAACTGTATTCAACAATTAAGAGATATGGTATTGTAATATGGATATAAAAGCATACATAGAATCTGGTATTTTAGAGCTATACGTAGCAGGACAACTTTCTGAAACAGAAAATCAGGAGATTTATGACCTTTTGCAACAACATCCAGAATTGTTACAAGAAGTTATAGAAATAGAACGTGCCGTTGTTAAATTAACAGCTGCAGTATCACCAAGAGCAAAAGGGTTTAGTACTATTAAAGAACGTTTAAACACTAACGAAACTAAAGTTGTAGAACTGCAACCTAAAAAAACCAATTGGATTAATTATACAGGTTGGGCAGCTTCCATTTTATTGGCTGTAGGTTTATTCTGGACTTTAAACCAGAAAACAGACTTAGAACAACAAATACAAACTGCAGAAATAGAAAACCAATATCTCGAAACACAAATAGAAGATGCTAGAGCAGATTTAGCGGCAACTAAAAACCTACTAAATGTTATAAGAGATAAGGATATTATTGCTGTACCACTTGGTGGCCAAGGTGATTTTGCTTCTAGCTTTGCTAAAGTATATTGGAACAAAGCAGATAATACCATCTACTTAGACGCAGAAGGTTTGCCAAATGCACCAAAAGGCAAAGTTTGGCAAGTTTGGTCTTTAACTCTTAACCCATTAACTCCAACAAGCTTAGGTACAATAGAAGATTTTAATACCGATGATAATAAAATCTTTTCTATTGCCAATGCTAACAAAAGTGAAGCCTTTGGAATTACTTTAGAACCCGAAGGAGGCAGCAAATCACCAACCATGGAACAACTCTACACGCTTGGTGTAGTAGCCGCAGTTCCATAATATAAAAATATATTAGATATTTAAAACCACCTTGCGCAAGCTTGGTGGTTTTTTTTATTAAAATACGTAGTTCTACTTATAGTATCATAGTTTTATTTTAGTATTTTTAAAGACCATAAAAACACTGTTTATCAGTAAATTAAAAAGGGATAACAACTGTTTTTATGTTCTTATAACACGTTGTGCAACATTTGAGAAACAGGACGAAACAAAAACCAAATGGAAAAAAAATCAATTTTAAAAAAAACGACTAAAACGGTTACCGACAGTTCTGAACAAATACTAAATCAACTCAAAAACGGACTTTCTAAAATTGGAGATATTGGAACCACTACTAAAAACAAGTTTGTGGATTATGTAAAAGATGTATTTGATGTTTTACCTTTAATTGAAAACGCTGGATTTAAAACAAATAGACTGATTGTTGGAATTTCTGTTCCGCCATCTATTGAAATCCACTTTAGTAGATTTAAGGAACTTAGTCCAGAAGAAACTGAAAAGTTACTTGAATTATATTCTGACCGAAAAATGTTTAAATTAATATTCAAGGCTTTGAAAATGTCAAACGAATTTCAAGGTAAATTATCTTCGGACACATTAGTTTTTAGCGAAACTTGTATTGAAATTTCAATTCCACCTAAAGTCAGTATAAAATATCTAAATAAAGACATTTCAAATCTGACTAAAATAGAAACTGAATTTGATTAAAAAACGTTGCACAACACCGTGTAAAATTAATTGCTAGTTCTAGCCTACTTACGAATATTCCTGCGGAATATTCTATTCGGTTTTTATTTGCTAAATTAGTTACTTAAACACGCAACTAATCTTACACAAACACGTTGGCAAACATTTGAGATGAACAGAATTACAATCCTATTTTTATTGATTTCAAGTCTTACTTTTAGTCAAGAAATTCAGTATAACAGTCCATATTCAGATTTAGAAAATGGTAAAACTTACTATTTATTCGGACACGATGTTGTGTTTCGGACTGAACCTGACAAAAAATCTAAAGTAATAGATATTTTAGAAATTGGAACTGAAATTAAAATAATTGAAAAATCCGAAAGCAAAGTTGACTATTATGGAATTATATCACATTACTATAAGGTAAAATATGACCATAAGATTGGTTATATTTTAGGCAGTCTTATTTCTCTCGAAAAAAAGGAATTTGAGAAATCAAAATATTTCTACGCATACGGAAAAGAAGATGATAAATTCTATTTGATAATTAGACACGTAAATGAGAAACTTGAAATAAACGAAGATGTTGCCGAACTTAAAACAAATGATTTTTCTCTTGAAATCTATGACAATAAAGGAATTGAAGGGATTCAAAACATTATATATGTTAACTATCTAGCTGAAGCTTGTGGAATTGATGGTGGTGGAATTTATATGTTTCAAGTTAATAGCGTTTTAAAAAAAGTATTTTGGGTTTCACAAATTTCTGATGCTGGAGTTTATTGGATAAATGAAAAATTAATATTTCCAAATGACCAAAAAGGAGTCAAAGGGAAAATAGTATATGAAAAAGAAATTGGGAGTTACAAAGACGAAGAAACGAATTGGGTTGAAATTAATAAAGTGAGTAGAGAATTGGAATGGGAAGATGGACAAATTTTACCCAAATTAGAATCTGAAAATTAAAAACGATTTGCCAACACCGTGTATAATTAATTGCTTAGTTCTTGCCTACTTGCGAATATTCCTGCGGAATATTCACGGGTTCGTAAATGTTTACTAATTTAGTTGCTTAACCACGCAACTAACCATACACAAAACCGTTAGCATTAATTTAAGAAAAATGTCGAAATCCAAGGAAATAGCTGATGAAATCATTAAAGGTATAAAAAATGGAGAATCAATTAATTCTTTAAAATCCAGACTAGCTTCAACCGAAGATGAATGGCATAGATTTAGTTCAAAAGCTTACAATGAATATTTATCAATTGGTAAAAAAGAAAGAAAAACTTCAGAATTAAAGCCAAATACTTTATGTACATCAAATAAAAAAATAAAAGAGATTTTAATATTAAATGATGTACTTTCTAACTATGCTTTACTAATTCCGATTTTTTCAACTGTACCACAGTTAGATTACATTAATCAATTATCGAAAGAATTACCTTCTTCTGAATCTAAAATTCTTGAAATAATTGGAAATGACACAATGCACCCTAAAGTTAGAGTAATGCAAAAAAAAGGTCGTTTTGAAGAATTTGAATATTTCAAAAAATTTGTCCATCTAATTGACGCAGCTACCTTATCATATTATCGAACAAATTACATTAGTTGCTATTTAACTCTAACACCAATAATCGAGGGTGTAATTATAAGGTGGATGGGATATTCAGATGGAGATAAAAAACCTCAATTTGATGATCTCAGAAAATTTTTCAAAAACTCTCATAAAAGACAACCTTGTCCAAGTAATATTTTATTTCACAATGTATACACGAAAATTTGTGATAAAATATTAAATCAACACCTTTATAAACCTAGTGACGAAGGTTCATCATATGCAAATTTCAATAGGCACGTAGCATCACACTTATTAAATGACAATCAGTTTGCAACCAAAGAAAATTGCATTCGATTATTTATGTTACTTGACACAATGACTGAAATATTCTTATATGAATCTAAAATTAATGACCCAAGATTTGAATTAGAAAATCATCACTTGGCAAATGAAATAGAAATACTTGCAAATGTAATGTTAGATTACTCAGAAATGAGTGCCGAATATAAATTGCTCGGGTAAAATAATATTGTTTAAAAATAAAAACTAATGCTAACACCGTATATAATTTATTGCTGGCTTATTGCTTACTTACGAAAGTCCTCGCGGACTTTCTTGGTCGGTAATTATTTACTAAATTAGTTGCTTAAACCACGCAACAAACCATATACAAACACGTTGTAAGCAATTTAAGAAAATGAGAAAACTGATAATAATTGGAACATTTTTTTTGACTTTATTTTCTTGTCAATACTTAAACCAATTGAATTCGGACAATTCTCTGACCGAAAAAATTGAATCGGAATTTAAATCAGAAAATATAGACTTAAGCAATCTGAATGACTTTGATTGGGAAAATTTATTAATTCTTGGACCTTACTCATCAATCGATAANATCTGTTCCTGTTGGACTGTCTCCTGTGGCTGTCGCTGTGTTACTTACTCCGCCTGCATCAATATCGTCTTGATCTAATACATATGTCGCCGTATACGTTAAGCTACCTCCAACTAATAAACTGGCTGCACTACTGCCTGAACTCGAACTTGTTAATGTTGGTCCACTTAATAACGTTAGTACATTACCGTCTAAATCTGTAAGGGTATCTGATAATGTAATATCACTTACTGTTACGTTTCCAGTGTTATTCACTACAATACTATAGGTAATCAAATCATCAACTCCTAAGCCTGTTGCTCCATTATCCGTTACCACTGCCGTCTTAACTACCGTTAAGGCTGCTGTTGGTGTTACTGTCGTTAATGTTGGGTCATTCGTTGGATCTGTATCTGCATCTGGACCGTCTGCTGCTTCATCTCCATCATCACTCACATCAGTTACATCATCTGTTCCTGTTGGACTGTCTCCTGTGGCTGTCGCTGTGTTACTTACTCCGCCTGCATCAATATCGTCTTGATCTAATACATATGTCGCCGTATACGTTAAGCTACCTCCAACTAATAAACTGGCTGCACTACTACCTGAACTCGAACTTGTTAATGTTGGTCCACTTAATAACGTTAGTACATTACCGTCTAAATCTGTAAGGGTATCTGATAATGTAATATCACTTACTGTTACGTTTCCGGTGTTATTCACTACAATACTATAGGTAATCAAATCATCAACTCCTAAGCCTGTTGCTCCATTATCCGTTACCACTGCCGTCTTAACTACCGTTAAGGCTGCATTTTGAGAAATAGAGAAAGGTGTTACATCATTTGTTGGATCTGAATCATTATTATTTCCGTTTACACTATCAATATCATCTGTCTCCACAGTTTCAGGATCGGTAACAGTTGAACCGTCACTTGTTGTCCCTGTATCTGATACATCTATCACATCATCACTTGGATCTGAATTATCACCACCTGGAAAATCAGCTCGTACAGTTGCAGAATTTTCTACACCACCTGCATCAACATCACTTTGCAAAATAGTGTAAGTAGCACTACATGTAGTATTTTCACCTGGTGCAAGCGTGGTTGCGACACATGTTACCGTACCTACTATTGGGTCAGTTACAATAATATTTGTTAAAGTCTCATCACCAGTATTGGTCACTGTAAATACATATTCAATTTCATCATCCAATAATCCTGGAGATCCTAATGAATCTACGTCTAAAATACTTTTAATTAAACTCAATGAACAATCCGCCGCTACAATTTCAATCGGTTCCAATGCTACTTCAACACAACCTGGGTTACCTGCATATCTAACTGCAACAGAGTAAGAACCAGCTGCTAAACCTGTAAAATTAGATGTTGGTAAAAAAGGTCCTGCTAAACCATTCACACTATATTCAATAGCTCCACCACCATTATCTACTGCAATTACATTAATTGAACCAGTGGTAGTTAAACAAGTTGGTTGTACTACAGATGTTGCTGGACTAATTGTAGGTGGTGGTATAAAAAATGCATTATCATACATTATAAATACTTTACCATCTCCTCCGTCCTGAAAGTTTGGACCGGCATCAGCAGCACCAATTTGAGTGACTCTAATACCTTGAACATCTGTACCTGCTGGCACTAAAGCTGTCAATGGGTAAATTGCAACATATATTTCTTGTGTATAATCTGTAGGAACACTAGTATTAATATAAACTGAAGGATTAGCTAATAATATATTACCTGTAGGACTTAAAGTATTATCTAAAGCCTGAATACTCATTTCATTATTTCCGTTACGTTCAGTAACCACTATATATCGATTCTCAGCAGCTGCAATAGGAGTATTGTAGATAAACTCATTAAAATCAGTAGGATCAATAGTATTATCCATTGATAAATAATGTCTTAAATCATTTTCAAAATTTGCAGCTAACAATGCTGCATTATAAACTGCCACATCATCTACAATAGTTGCCGTTGTACTCAGCTGATCTCTAACGAATTGACTCGAAGCATTAGGATTAGCATATTGATAATTAACATTATTTGGAGCATAAATCTCAGTGAAAGGATTCAATTGCCCTGCAACTGTAATTGAATTTAATACTGCAGGAAATCCTTCATTAGGCGCACTAGAAATATTAAAACTTACTTCACTAGCTAAAAGAGCAGATGTTGAATTTCCAACTGGAATTACATCTAAACATGCTTCATCACTACACTCAAAAGGAGCAACTACAACATCTTCAACTGTAATAGTACGAGCGGAATCTGCTGAAAAAGTTGCAGTTAATGAAATATCACTACCATTAGCTGGTAAAACCACTCCTACAAAAGTGTACGATGGGGCAGTGATACTAGAAACTGGTATAGACATAGGAAGTATAACGTCGCCAGTTAAATCTAAACTTCCAGTTGCAGGAGGATCATAGAAAAACACGGTAATATCAGCTGTAAATGTATCATCTGTAATATCTAGAGGAGTTCCATTATCACTACATGCTGACTCATTTGAAGAGACAATATCGCATAAATCTGGCACATCTAAAACTATAGGGTTTAAAGCCACTTCAACACAACTAGGTGAAGAAATATATCTAACTGCTACAGTATATGAACCTGGAACAAGATTATTAAATGTTGGACTTGGTTGGAAAGGACCTGTTAAACCATTAACACTGTATTCCATAGCACCACCTCCATTATCGATGGCATCAATTGTAATAGAACCTTGAACTGTTGTACAATCTGGTTGAACACTAGAAGTTGAAACTTCTATAGTTGGTGGTAGTACCAAGAAACTTGGATCATAAATAATAAAAGCTTTTCCATCACCACCATCACCACCTGCAGCTCCTGTTTGAGTAATTCTTATTCCTTGTACATCTGTACCTGATGGTACTAGAGCTGTTAAAGGATAAATTGCCAAAAACACGTGTTGGGTAAAATCTGTATCAACACCTGTATCAATATAATTAGTAGCATTAGCTAATACAATATTTCCAGTTGGATTTAAAGCATTATCTAAGGCCTGAATACTTAATTCATTATTACCATTTCGTTCAGTAACAACAATATACCTATTAGAAGCAGAGGCAATTGGAGAGTTATAAATGTATTCATTATAATCCGTTGGATCTATGTTATTATCCATTGACACATAATGTCTTAAATCATTTTCAGCATTTGCTGCCAGTAAAGCTGCATTATAAATTTCAGCTCCATCTGCTATTGTAGCTGTCGTACTTAATTGATCTCTAACATACTGACTATTTCCTGCTGGATTTGCATATTGATAATTTAAATTATTAGGTGCATAAATCGCTGAAAAAGGATTTGGTTCACCAGCAATTGTTATTGAATTCAATTCTGCAGGGAAACCTGCACTTAAACCACTATCTATATCAAAAGTCACATCGCCAGCAACTATTGCTGCTGTTGGATTTCCGGCAGGAATATCATCAATACATAAACTACAACCAGACGATACACTATCATCTATTACAGTAGCATTAGTACCTTTAGTATAATCAACACCTGTTTCAGTTACTAATCCATTGGTTGAATTTACTGTAGATGGGTCACCCGCACCAAATTGACCTCCATCACCACCATCTGCATCTAAATCATCGTAGGCTTCATTGGCATCTGAACACCCATCTCCATCACTATCTGTGTTTTGGAAATCAAAAATTCCGCTAGTTGTAGATATTGGAGTAAGTCCTGATCCAGCAGTGGTTGGCACTCCTTCTGTATTTACTGCACCATCAGCCATTCCATCATTATCAGCATCAGTTCCGCCAACTTCATCAACATCATAAATTCCATCATTATCTGAGTCTAAATCAAAAACATCATCAACTCCATCGTTATCCGTATCTGCACAATTATTAGCAAATACACTAACAAAATCAAGAGCCGCTCCTGCCGCAGTTAAACCACTAGGAGGTGTTGCTTCAAATTGTATTGTAGTTTGAGATGTTGTTGCTACAAAAGTTTGCGAGAAGGCATACCATGTTTTTGCACCTATAATTCCTCCTATTTCTCCTTGAGCCACAGCAGTTAGAGTCTGGCTATATAAAGATGTAGTAGTAGCATCAATAACATCAATATCTAAAGTTATGTCAGAACCTGCAGGATGTCCTACATCTTCACCCCAATAAAATGAGAGTGTATAAGTTTCCCCTGGAACTGTATTAATTGTTTGAGAAAGTACATTATTAACACCTCCTGTAACATTATTATTTCCAAGCACATCCAAATATTGATTACCACTATAAGCATTGGCAAATGTAAAACTAGGACCCCAAGTTGGTGATTGCGCGCCAATCCAACCATCAAAATTCTGAGTGTAATCCCACCCTAACATTGTGTTTGTATTGTAGGTAGCACCAATAAATGTACCTGCAGAACTCGTATTAGACGCATCTGGAAAATCTGCCTGACTTGAAAAATCTTGTTTTTCAAAATTACCATTAATGATTAGGTTTCCGCATCCTTCATAAATATCTAAGATACCATCATTATCATCATCTTCATCACATAAATCGGCTATTCCATCATTATCATTATCTGGATTCCCTGATGCTAAAGCGTCACAAGGATCTGGACAAGGAGATACTGTTGGTATATATAAATAACTTACATTAACCTTTAAGTCATAAGCTGTTTGGAAGTTGTTTATCACAGTGCCACATCCACCTATATTTGAATTCACAGAAGATGTAAAATCTACAGCTGTTACTGTTGTTATCCCATCATTAGTAAATACTGCTCTATCAGCAGCACTTGTTAAAAACAACTCGCCTTCATTATAAAGTAAATTATCCTGTATTCTAACTCCAGATGATCCTCCGAAATCTAAAGTCCCATCATAGGCATCTAAATCTACATCTATATCTCTAAGTATTAAGCCCGTTTCATTTAATATATTAGATGCATTGTAGCTAAGAGTATAATCCAAAGTTTTACTAATTTCCGCAGTACAAGCAGAAACTC
Organism: Winogradskyella sp. Asnod2-B02-A; assembly: GCF_045063645.1. Classification (NCBI taxonomy): domain Bacteria; kingdom Pseudomonadati; phylum Bacteroidota; class Flavobacteriia; order Flavobacteriales; family Flavobacteriaceae; genus Winogradskyella; species Winogradskyella sp. Asnod2-B02-A. Next base: position 2,348,628 of record NZ_JBEFOG010000027.1, on the reverse strand, counting down.
CCTGGTTCTCAGAAGCTGAGCTATTGTTATTATTTTCTGTAGATATTTCAACTTGAATACGCACCTGTGCTAATGTTCCTAATGCAGCATTAAAGGTTGGAACATCCAAACTTGTATTTGGAGAAAGAGAATTATTTATGATTGACGAAACCGAATAACTATCTAATGCACATGGATTTAAAACAGATAATGTAGCATTTCTAACGACCTCTGTACATACATTATTATCTTGACCAATTACAACATAATAATTATTACCGTCAAGTCCTGTAACATCGCTGATATTTAAAGACGCACTATTTACTCCTGTGTAAACACCTGAATTAGTAAGCAAAACTCCTCCGCTAAATGGGTCTCCTAAATACCATTGATAATTTAAACCAACTGTGGTTGGTGTATTTACATCATAAACTGGTACAGTGTTGGGAGAGCTACCCGTATAACTTGTTGTAGTTAATATAGAAGCATCTATTGTAAAAACGGCCGAGTCACCGTCTACTAAAACTTGATCATCTGGACTAGAATTAACGATAACTTGTGATGCTTCGATCTCATCACCTGTTACATCATCATATCCATCGGTTATAACTCCTCCTGTTGTTACTTGGCCATCTGTATTAAAACCATCACCGTCTAAAACCCCATCATTATTTGTATCTATTCCTCCAGATTCTATCACATCATTACAACCATCATTATCTGAATCTAAATCTAAATAATTAGGAACTCCATCATTATCGGTATCGGTAGGAATTGTTGAAGGATCATTATCAAAATCTAAGTCTTCATCTTCATTTGAATCAAGAATACCATCATTATCATTATCTAAATCAGCTGAATCATACACGCCATCGCAATCGGTGTCAGTTTCAGACACGGTAAATGTATTATTATTGGTATCGGTATCTGACTGAGTCATGTTAGTAATACCAGCATTGTAAATCACCGGTAATGTAAGCGAAGAGACGGATCCACTAATCGTTAATGTTACACTTTCACCAGCATCTAATCCTGAAATAATCCATTTATTGTAGGTACTATTATATGTCGCAGTACTTGTACCAGAAGAAAACACAGACGCACTACTGCTATAAGTAACACCACTAGGGAGAGTCCCATCAACCTCAAAACCACTACTATCAGTTGCACTATTATTTGTAATTGTAGAAACAAAATCTAGTGCGGTTGTTGTACATAGAGGTGCTGCTGAAACAATGCTAGAATCTATGCTTAAATCAACAGAACTAAAAATTAAACTATTCGTATTAAATGCTGTAAAAGCAATATCTGTATTGCCAGAAGTTGTATGAATAAAATCAGTAATTTGAGCGGCATTTGCACTAGTAATACCAAAATCGCTAAGTTCGAAAGTTAATAGTCTTAAATTTCTAGGAGTATTAGATCCAAATAAACTTGTGACTGTACCTGTACTAGAATTAACATTGTAAATAGTCCAATTAATACTCCCTAATACATTTACTGAAGAAAAATTTACCAAAACTGAACTCCCTACCGTATTTCCAAAGCTATCAACAAACTTAAAAGTATCACTTCCACTTGGATCTCCTGTTTGAGTTGCTATAATATCGGGTATACCATCATTAATACTGCCTATTAAGTTAATAGATAAATTATCATAGATAAAGTCTTGGGCATCTATATTAAAAAAATTAGTTGATAACTCAAGACCATTGATACCATCTCTTATAAAAGAGCTCGGAACAATAGGATTATAAGATTTAATATAATCTGTAACAGCATTATTTTGTATAGTCCCACCCCAATTATAAGCAACCCCAATTAACTCAGTAGCTGAGTAAGTTATGTTACCAGGTACAGGAAACGCCTGAAATTCAGCAGCAGTGAAAGTCGTTATTCCATTTGATGTTAACACAGAATCATCCACACCTGTAGAATATGTGACTCCATTAGCTATAAAGCCTAATAAATTATTTGAATCTGTGGCCATAATAGGTGAGGCTGTAGAAGATACAAAAAAACCACCTTGATCACCATATATAGTGGTTACATCTACCTGAGCAGTTATCGTCATTGATGATAAGAGAAAACTAACCAGCAATAAGGTTTTCATCCTAAACTGAGATAAGTTCTCTAGAACTGAGCATTTAAATAAATTTATGTTCTTTGGGAAAGAGAATCGAGTAAAGATTTCCATATATTATATAGTTGATGTATAATTCAATTTGAACAAATAAAAAACGAAAAAACCGATAAAACGACCAGTATCTTCGGCAAAGTGTAAATAAAATAATTTATTGTTAGATCTAATCTATATTAATATAGAAAACAACTAACAATAATAAATTTTTAAGACACATAAAAAGTCTTTAAGTCACACTTAAAAACCTAAAATAAATAACCATTAAACTAGTGAAGAGACTTACTATTAATCAACTTCAAAAAAATTAATCCCATAATTTATAAAGGTAAAATTACAAAAAAATTAACATGTAAGTATTCTTATACAAGAAATTTTTATTTTTCACTAAAACATAAACAACTCTAATACATACAGGTTACTCTAAGATAAATCACAAGCCCCAGAAATCTTAGATAAAAAAACATGAAGATAGATTGAAAACTCGTTAGAATATTACTTTACAAGTATTATCATCACAACAAGTATTAGTTACGCTAATCTCAATTTTAACCGCAAATACAAAACATAGCCTTCCATAAATAAACGAAGTAAAACCAAAAGATTAGTTATCCTAAATGAAGTTATTAATGGTATATTTGCGTTCCCTTTTTTAATTATTTTTATGAGTTTTTTAAAAGAAATAAATAGACGACGAACGTTCGGAATCATCTCGCATCCAGATGCAGGTAAAACTACACTTACAGAAAAACTACTATTATTTGGTGGTGCTATACAAGAAGCTGGTGCAGTTAAAAGCAACAAAATAAAGAAAGGTGCTACCAGTGACTTTATGGAAATTGAACGTCAGCGTGGAATATCCGTAGCTACTTCAGTTTTGGCTTTTGAATATAACGGTATTAAAATTAATATTTTAGACACACCTGGCCACAAGGATTTTGCAGAAGATACATTTAGAACATTAACGGCTGTAGATAGTGTAATAGTGGTCATTGATGTTGCCAAAGGTGTTGAGGAACAAACCGAAAAACTAGTTGAAGTTTGTAGGATGCGTAATATCCCAATGATTGTTTTTATTAACAAAATGGATAGAGAAGGAAAAGACGCTTTTGATCTTTTAGATGAAATTGAACAGAAATTAGGTTTAAAAGTTGTTCCCTTAAGTTTTCCTATAGGAATGGGTTACGATTTTAAAGGCATATACAATATCTGGGAAAAGAATATTAACTTATTTTCTGGAGATAGCAGAAAAGATATTGAGGAAACCATTGAAATATCGGATTTATCGTCACCAGAGTTAGATAAATTAGTTGGTCAAAAAGCGGCTAATACCTTAAGAGAAGAGATCGAGTTAGTTGAAGGCATCTATCCTCAATTTAATAAAGAGGACTATTTAAATGGAAATCAACAACCTGTATTTTTTGGATCTGCACTTAATAATTTTGGAGTTAGAGAATTATTAGATTGTTTTGTAGAAATAGCACCGAAACCAAGACCAAAACAGAGTGAAGAACGCATAGTAAAACCTGAGGAAAAAGAATTTAGCGGCTTTGTTTTTAAAATTCATGCCAATATGGATCCTAATCATAGAAATAGATTAGCTTTCATAAAAATTGTATCGGGAGAATTTAAGCGTAATACTCCGTATTTACATGTAAGACAAAATAAAAAATTAAAATTTTCTAGTCCTAATGCATTTTTTGCAGAGAAAAAAGAGATTGTAGATATCTCATATCCTGGCGATATCGTAGGACTTCAAGATACTGGAAGTTTTAAAATTGGAGATACTTTAACAGAAGGTGAAATCTTAAACTATAAAGGAGTACCTAGTTTTTCTCCTGAGCATTTTAGATATATCAATAATGCTGATCCTATGAAGGCTAAGCAACTATACAAAGGCATCGACCAATTAATGGATGAAGGTGTTGCACAATTATTTACACTAGATTTTAATGGTAGAAAAGTCATTGGTACCGTTGGAGCATTACAATATGAAGTTATTCAATATAGATTAGAGCACGAATATGGTGCTAAATGTACTTACGAAAATCTTAACGTACATAAAGCCTGTTGGATAAAAACAGAGAATGAAAAAAGTGAAGAATATAAAGAGTTTATAAGAGTCAAACAACGCTACTTAGCCAGAGATAAGCAAAATCAATTGGTATTTTTAGCTGATTCTATGTTCTCACTACAAATGTCTCAACAAAAATATCCAAGCATTACCTTTCATATGACATCAGAATTTGAATAAATAGAGTGTGCATTTCATCGAACAACAAAGTATATTCCTTCAAATTAAAACAAATAAACGATTAAATATGATTATAATCGAATATTAAACATTAATCCATTTGCATTCAATAAATTCAGAATACGATTAACCCCAAACTAATCTACTTATTATGGAAATTAACGCAAACGTTTTCAGTAACTCTGAAATTACCGTTACCTACAAGCCTAGATGTTGTGCAAATGCACAGCTTTGTGCGAAGCAATTATCTAATGTATTTAGAAACTCAGTGATTCCTTGGATTGACCTAGAAGGAGCACAAACTGAAGCCATTATCAATCAGATTAAAAAATGTCCTTCTGGAGCATTACAATATCATTTAAATAAAAAGGAAGTTGCATAGGTAACAAAATTTATTTAATGACATAAAAATACCTTTGAATTTAAAAATTCAAAGGTTTTTTTATCTGAAAACAAGTAAAAATCAAAAATACTAATTTTAAAAGCGTTTTAAAGCCACAAATATCAATTTAAATAAAAGCACCCGTTAAATTCATAAACTAAGCTAAAACACTTCTTTAAATAAGTCAATATTAATATGTAAATTCAATTAAAAGCACCGAAACAATTGAAAAAAACTATCATGCTTATTATTAGTTTACTTTAGATAAATAGAGTAAAGGAACAGTAAAATTGTGATTTCAATTACTACATATTTTAAGAAAGCCAAAAGGTGTAATTATATCCTAAACTTGTAGCAAAAAATTAAGCCTGTCCAGTTGGTCCAAAATTCAAAGGTATTGGAGGTTGCTCATAATCTTTAATTTCACCATGTGCTTTTTCAAAGCGAACAATATTTTCGCCTAAGGCTTTCAATAAACGCTTTGCATGTTGCGGTGTAAGAATAATACGAGACTTTACTTTACTTTTTGGAGTGCCTGGCATAATGCTTACAAAATCCACTACAAATTCTGATACAGAATGATTTATAATTGCTAAATTAGAATAAGTACCTTCGGCTACTTTTTCATCTAATTCAATATTTATTTGACCTTTTTTAGGGTTATTTTTTTCGTCTGCCATGGTAAATTTATTTACGCTTCCTTGAAGAAGGAAGTCTAATTAATTATTATCTAAAATATAAAAGCCTTCAAGTTATATAACTTGAAGGCTTTTGGTTTATTCTACTATTTTAAGAATGAATCTTTGACTCTAGTTGAGGATAAATTCGATTTTAATATTTCGCCTCGCCTTCGGCCAGCTAAATCTAAATCTCATTTAATTAAAATTCATTTCTTCTTTAGCCTTCATCATTTCATTAAATTCTGCTTTAGAACCAACGATGATGTTTTCGTATTCTCTAACACCTGTACCTGCTGGTATTCTATGACCAACAATTACATTTTCTTTAAGTCCTTCTAGTGAATCTACTTTACCGTTTACAGCTGCTTCGTTAAGAACTTTTGTAGTTTCTTGGAACGATGCCGCAGATATAAATGACTTAGTTTGTAATGAAGCTCTAGTAATACCTTGTAATATTGGAGTTGCAGTCGCAGGACTAGCATCTCTTGCTGTTACAAGATTTTTATCTTCCCTTCGTAAACTAGAGTTTTCATCTCTTAAATCTCTAACTGTTACAATTTGACCAGATCTCATATTATTAGAATCACCAGCATCTTCTACCACTTTCATTCCGAAAATCTTATCGTTTTCTTCAATGAAATCTGATTTATGAACTAATTGGTTTTCTAAGAAAATGGTATCACCAGAATCAATAATTCTAACTTTACGCATCATCTGTCTTACAACAACTTCGAAGTGCTTATCATTAATCTTCACACCCTGTAAACGATATACTTCTTGTACTTCATTTACTAAGTATTGCTGAACCGCAGCAGGTCCTTTAATGTTAAGAATATCGTTTGGTGTAATTGAACCATCAGATAAAGGCATACCAGCTTTTACGTAATCATTTTCTTGTACAAGAATTTGACTAGATAACTTCACTAAGTATTTCTTAACCTCACCTAATTTAGACTCGATTATAATTTCACGGTTACCACGCTTAATTTTACCGAAAGACACAACACCATCAATCGCACTCACTACAGCAGGATTAGAAGGGTTACGCGCTTCAAACAATTCTGTTACACGAGGAAGACCACCAGTAATATCACCAGCTTTAGATGATTTACGAGGTATTTTAACTAAAATCTTACCAATATCAATTTTATCACCATCATCAATCATAATGTGTGCTCCAACTGGAAGGTTGTAAGAACGGATTGTTTCACCTTTCTTATCTGTAATCAATAATGTTGGAATTAACTTCTTATTTCTAGATTCTGAAATTACTTTCTCTTGGAAACCAGTTTGTTCATCAATTTCAACTTGGTATGTCACCCCTTGTTCAATGTTTTCATACTTCACTTGACCAGCAAATTCTGAAATAATTACACCGTTATATGGATCCCATTCACAAACTACATCTCCTTTCTTAAGTTTACTTCCATTCTTAGCATAGATGAAAGAACCATAAGGAATATTATTAGTACTTAAAATGATTCCTGTTTTAACATCAACTAATTTCAATTCTGAAGTTCTTGATATTACAACATCAACCTCTTTTCCTTCTTTATCAACAGACTTAACCGTTTTTAAATCTTCAATCTCAGCAATACCATCAAACTTCACAGTTAACTTATTCTCTTCAGAAATGTTACCTGCAATACCACCCACGTGGAAAGTACGCAATGTTAACTGTGTACCTGGCTCACCAATAGATTGAGCAGCTACAACACCAACAGCTTCACCTCGTTGTACCATTTTACCAGTAGCAAGGTTTCGTCCGTAACATTTAACACAGATACCTTTCTTAGCTTCACATGTTAATGGTGATCGTACTTCAATTGAATCAATTGGAGACTCACCAATCTTCTTAGCAATAATATCGTTAATATGATCACCAGACTCTACAATTAACTCTTCAGTTAAAGGATGATATACATCATTAAGAGATGTTCTACCAACGATTCTAGCTTCTAAGCTTTCAACAATTTCTTCATTTTTCTTAAGTGCAGAAACTTCAATTCCTCTTAATGTACCACAATCCTCTTCGTAAACAATTACATCTTGTGAAACATCTACCAAACGACGTGTTAAGTAACCTGCATCGGCAGTTTTAAGAGCCGTATCTGCAAGTCCTTTACGTGCACCGTGAGTAGAGATAAAGTATTCTAAAATTGAAAGTCCTTCCTTAAAGTTAGAAAGAATTGGATTTTCAATAATTTCACCACCTGCTGCTGTAGATTTTTTAGGTTTAGCCATTAATCCACGCATACCTGTTAACTGACGAATCTGTTCTTTAGAACCCCTTGCACCAGAATCAAGCATCATAAATACCGAGTTAAATCCTTGTTGATCTTCACGAATACGCTTCATTGACAATTCCGTCAATTCAGCATTGGTTGATGTCCAAATATCAATAACTTGGTTATAACGTTCGTTATTGGTAATAAGTCCCATATTATAGTTACCCATAATACCATCAACTTGTTTGTTAGCAGCATCAATCATTCCTTGTTTCTCTGCTGGAATAATAATATCACCTAAACTAAATGATAGTCCACCTTGGAATGCAAATTTATACCCTTGAGTCTTAATCTCATCAAGGAAATCTGCAGTTTCAGGTACACTAGTCTTTTTAAGAATACCATGAATGATTTCTCTTAAAGACTTTTTAGTTAATACTTCATTTATATAACCTGCTGCTGGTGGTACTTTTTCGTTGAAAAGTACACGTCCTACAGTTGTTTCTATAATTTGCTTAGTTAATTCACCTTCCTCATTAAAATCAAAAGTTCTTACCTTTATACCAGCATTTAAGTCTACCTGCTTCTCGTTGTAAGCAATTGTAACCTCTTGTGGTGAATAAAAAGTTAAGCCTTCTCCTTTAATTGGCACTTCTGGAGTCGATTTTCTAAGTTTAGTCATATAATATAAACCAAGTACCATATCCTGAGAAGGTACTGTAACTGGAGAACCATTTGCTGGGTTCAATATATTATGTGAAGCCAACATTAATAATTGACATTCTAAAATAGCTTCTGGCCCTAATGGTAAATGCACAGCCATCTGGTCACCATCAAAATCGGCATTAAATGCAGTACACACTAATGGGTGTAACTGAATTGCTTTACCTTCGATAAGTTTAGGTTGGAATGCTTGTATACCAAGTCTGTGTAATGTAGGAGCACGGTTTAAAAGCACTGGATGTCCTTTTAAAACATTCTCTAATATATCCCAAACTACAGGCTCTTTTCTATCTATAATTTTCTTTGCAGATTTTACAGTTTTTACGATACCTCTTTCAATCAGTTTTCTGATGATAAAAGGCTTGTAAAGTTCTGCTGCCATACCTTTAGGCAATCCACATTCAAATAATCTTAATTCTGGTCCAACAACAATTACAGAACGTGCAGAATAATCAACACGCTTACCCAATAAGTTTTGACGGAAACGTCCTTGCTTACCTTTAAGTGAATCTGATAATGATTTTAATGGTCTGTTAGAATCTGTTTTTACAGCAGATGATTTACGTGTGTTATCAAATAATGAATCTACAGATTCTTGTAACATACGTTTTTCATTACGTAAAATAACTTCTGGTGCTTTTATCTCAACTAATCTTTTAAGACGGTTGTTACGGATAATTACACGACGGTATAAATCATTTAAATCTGAAGTTGCAAAACGACCACCATCTAAAGGCACTAAAGGTCTTAATTCTGGTGGAATTACAGGAACAGCCTTCATAATCATCCACTCAGGTCTATTCTCTCTATTTAAATTTGAATCTCTAAATGCCTCTACAACCTGTAAACGTTTTAAAGCTTCAGTTTTACGTTGTTTAGAAGTTTCGTTATTTGCTTTATGTCTTAATTCATATGACAACTCATCTAAATCAATTCTAGCTAACAAATCGATAAGACACTCAGCACCCATCTTTGCAATGAATTTGTTAGGGTCTGTATCATCTAAATATTGATTTTCTTTAGGAAGTGATTCTAAGATATTAAGATACTCTTCTTCTGTAAGGAAATCCATCTTTTGAATTGGTTCTCCTTCAGCATTCATAGCAATACCTGATTGAATAACCACATAGCGCTCATAATAGATTATCATATCTAATTTCTTAGATGGTAATCCAAGAAGGTAACCAATTTTATTTGGTAACGAACGGAAATACCAGATATGTGCTACAGGTACCACTAAATTAATGTGCCCAACACGATCTCTTCGTACTTTCTTTTCAGTTACTTCTACACCACAACGGTCACATACTATACCTTTGTAACGTATTCTTTTATATTTACCACAAGCACATTCAAAATCCTTTACAGGACCAAAAATACGCTCACAGAACAAACCATCTCTTTCTGGTTTGTGAGTTCGATAATTAATAGTTTCTGGCTTTAATACCTCACCACGAGATGCTGCTAAAACAGACTCAGGAGATGCTAAACCAATAGAAATTTTGTTAAATTTCTGTACTGTATTCTTATCTTGTTTTCTTGCCATGTTCTTTATAGTATTCAGTCTTCAGTCTTCAGTACGCAGTGATAACTGCATACTGATGACTGGCTACTATTTTTTATTCTTCTAATCTAATATCTAATCCTAAACCTTTCAATTCGTGCATAAGTACGTTGAATGATTCTGGAAGTCCCGGTTCTGGCATTGGCTCACCCTTAACGATAGCTTCGTAAGTTTTAGCTCTACCAATAACATCATCTGATTTTACAGTTAAGATCTCACGTAATGTACTTGATGCTCCATAAGCCTCAAGTGCCCATACTTCCATCTCACCAAAACGCTGACCACCAAATTGTGCTTTACCACCTAATGGCTGTTGTGTAATTAATGAGTATGGTCCAATAGAACGTGCGTGCATTTTATCATCAATCATGTGACCAAGTTTAATCATATAGATTACACCAACTGTTGCTGGTTGATCAAAACGATCTCCTGTTCCACCATCATAAAGATACGTATGTCCAAATCTTGGTATACCAGCTTCATCAGTGTATGCATTAATTTGGTCTAAAGTAGCACCATCGAAAATTGGAGTAGCATATTTCTTTCCTAAATCTTGACCAGCCCAACCTAAAACGGTTTCATAAATCTGACCAATATTCATACGAGAAGGTACACCAAGTGGATTTAATACAATATCAACTGGAGTTCCATCTTCTAAGAAAGGCATATCTTCTTGACGAACGATACGAGCAACAATACCTTTGTTACCGTGACGACCTGCCATCTTATCACCAACTTTTAGTTTACGCTTTTTAGCGATGTAAACTTTAGCTAATTTTATGATACCTGCAGGTAATTCATCACCCACAGAAACTGTAAACTTCTCACGTCTTAAAGATCCTTGAAGATCATTTTCCTTAATTTTATAATTATGGATTAAATCTGCAACCATTTCATTAGTATGGTCATCAGTAGTCCATTTTCCAGATGTTAAATGCGTATAATCATCTACAGCATTTAACATCTTTAAGGTATACTTTTTACCTTTAGGAATAATTTCTTCACCTAAATCGTTATAAATACCTTGAGCAGTTTTACCATTAACAATGTTGAATAATTTTTCAACTACAACATTTTTAAGGTCATCAAATCTATTGTCATAAGCATTTTCTAATGCTTCAATATCTTCTTTATCTTGTGCTCTCTTACGTTTATCTTTTACGGCTCTAGCGAATAATTTTTTATTAATTACAACACCATTAAGAGATGGAGATGCTTTTAAAGATGCATCTTTTACATCACCTGCTTTATCACCAAAGATAGCTCTAAGAAGTTTTTCTTCTGGAGTTGGATCAGATTCTCCTTTTGGAGTAATCTTACCAATTAAGATATCACCTGGTTTAATCTCCGCACCAATGCGAATCATTCCATTTTCATCTAAATCTTTAGTCGCTTCTTCAGAAACGTTAGGAATATCATTAGTTAACTCTTCGTTACCTAATTTAGTATCTCTAACTTCTAATGAGTACTCATCAATATGAATAGATGTAAATACATCTTCTCTAACAACTTTTTCTGAAATAACGATGGCATCCTCAAAGTTATACCCTTTCCAAGGCATAAAGGCTACTTTCATATTTCTACCAAGTGCTAATTCTCCATTTTCAGTTGCATAACCTTCACAAAGAACCTGTCCTTTAGCAACTTTATCACCTTTCACTACGATTGGTTTTAAGTTGATAGATGTTCCTTGGTTTGTTTTTCTAAATTTAACTAAAGGATATGTTTTAGTATCACTTTCAAAACTAACCATTGCTTCTTCTTCAGTACGCTCATATCTAATGGTGATTTTTTCAGCATCAACATATTCAACAGTACCAGCTCCTTCTGCATTAATTAATACTCTTGAGTCTGATGCTACTTGACGTTCTAAACCAGTACCTACAATTGGTGCTTCAGGACGTAATAAAGGAACGGCCTGACGCATCATGTTAGATCCCATTAATGCACGGTTGGCATCATCATGTTCTAAGAATGGAATTAATGACGCAGAAATTGAAGTAATTTGATTAGGTGCAACATCTGTGTAATCTACTTGTGTTGGATCAATAACTGGGAAATCACCTTCTTGACGAGAAATAATTTTATCAGCTAAGATTTTACCATCCTCATCAACTTTTATAGTCGCTTGCGCGATTAACATATCTTCTTCCTCTTCTGCACTTAAGTATACTGGAGTATTCTTAATATCAACAACACCATTTTCAACTTTACGATATGGTGTTTCAATGAATCCCATTGAATTCACTTTTGCAAATACTGATAAAGAAGAAATTAAACCAATGTTTGGTCCTTCTGGTGTTTCAATAGGACATAAACGTCCATAATGTGTATAGTGAACATCACGTACTTCGAAACCTGCTCTTTCTCTAGATAAACCACCTGGTCCTAATGCTGAAAGACGACGCTTGTGCGTAATCTCAGCAAGAGGATTCGTTTGATCCATAAATTGAGACAACTGGTTAGTACCAAAAAACGAATTAATAACAGACGATAAAGTCTTTGCATTAATTAAATCAATTGGAGTAAATACTTCGTTATCACGCACATTCATACGCTCACGAATAGTACGAGCCATACGTGCTAAACCAACACCAAACTGAGAAGATAACTGCTCACCTACTGTACGTACACGACGGTTAGATAAGTGGTCAATATCATCAATCTCTGCTTTCGAGTTGATAAGTTCAATTAAATATTTTATGATAGTTATGATATCTAATTTGGTCAAAACTTGTTTGTCCATACCAATATCTAACTGTAATTTCTTATTCATTCTATAACGACCTACTTCACCTAAAGAGTAACGTTGATCAGAGAAAAATAATTTGTCAATAATACCACGCGCCGTTTCTTCATCTGGCGGCTCAGCATTACGTAATTGACGATAGATGTGCTCAACAGCTTCTTTTTCAGAGTTTGTTGGATCTTTCTGTAATGTATTATGGATAATTGCATAATCTCCTTGTTGCGCACTTTCTTTATGTAAAAGGATTGTTTTTACATCAGCTTCAAGAATTTCTTCAATATTGTCTTTGTCTATAATTGTGTCACGATCTAATACAATTTCGTTACGCTCAATAGATACAACTTCACCTGTATCTTCATCAACGAAATCCTCATGCCATGTATTCAATACACGAGCAGCTAATTTACGACCTATAACTTTCTTCAAACCTGACTTAGAAACTTTTACTTCTTCCGCAAGATCGAAAATTTCTAAAATATCTTTATCACGCTCAAAACCGATAGCACGGAAAAGCGTTGTAACTGGTAATTTTTTCTTTCTATCAATATAAGCATACATTACTTGATTGATATCTGTAGCAAATTCTATCCAAGATCCCTTGAAAGGAATTACTCTTGCAGAATACAATTTAGTTCCATTAGCATGAAAAGACTGGCTAAAGAATACACCTGGTGATCTATGTAACTGAGAAACTACTACACGCTCTGCACCATTGATACAAAATGTACCACTCGGAGTCATGTAAGGAATTGTACCTAAATATACATCTTGAACGATTGTTTCGAAATCCTCATGTTCTGGATCCGTACAATACAATTTCAATCTTGCTTTTAAAGGCACACTGTATGTTAATCCTCTTTCGATACATTCTTCTATAGAATATCTTGGTGGATCTATAAAGTAATCTAAAAATTCTAATACGAATTGATTACGCGTGTCTGTGATTGGGAAGTTCTCCATGAAGGTGTTGTACAAACCTTCAGTGCCTCTTTCTTCTGACTTTGTTTCTAATTGGAAAAAATCCTGGAAGGATTTAATTTGAATATCCAAAAAGTCTGGGTAATCTGTCCTATTTACAATAGAAGAGAAATTAATTCTTTCAGCCTTTTTTGCTAACATTGATGAACGAGATTTTAATAAATAAAAACTAAAAAATGCATATAACGTTTATATACACAAAAGGGTTTAGGTCTTAGAGTACGACTCCAGACCTAAACCTTGTATTGTTGAATGAGTAAGCTTACTTAAGCTCAACCTCAGCTCCAGCCTCTTCTAATTGAGATTTTAAAGCTTCTGCTTCATCTTTAGAAACACCTTCTTTAATTGCACTTGGTGCATCATCAACTAAACCTTTTGCTTCTTTTAAACCTAAACCAGTTAATTCTTTAACTAATTTTACTACAGCTAGTTTAGAACCACCTGCCGCTTTTAAGATTACATCAAATTCAGTTTGCTCTTCAGCAGCGTCACCACCACCTGCAGCTGGACCAGCCATAGCTACTGCAGCAGCAGCAGGCTCGATACCGTACTCATCTTTTAATATAGTTGCTAATTCGTTAACTTCTTTTACTGTTAAGTTAACTAATTGTTCTGCGAAATCTTTTAAATCTGCCATTTTTCTATTGTTTAATAATGTGTGTTATAATATAATTTTCTATTGTGTAATTCTAATATTATCCTTCTCTTTCGGATAATGTTTTAACGATACCTGCGATTTTTCCACCACTAGATTTAAGCGCTGAGATAACGTTCTTAGCAGGAGACTGTAGTAAACCTACAATTTCACCAATAAGTTCTTCTCTTGACTTGATATCTACTAATGCATCTAATAAATCGTCACCTATGTAAACCGATTCCTCAATGAAAGCACCTTTTAATAAAGGCTTTTCAGATTTTTTACGGAATTCTTTAATTACTTTGGCTGGTCCATTACCTGTTTCAGAATACATTACTGATGTATTTCCTTTTAAAGTTGTAGGTAAATCACCGAATTCTCTATCCGATGCTTCCATTGCTTTCTCTAAAAGTGTATTCTTAACAACTGCTAATTTAATATTAGCTTTAAAACAGGCTCTTCTTAAATTTGAAGTTGCAACTGCATCTAATCCTGAAATATCAGTTAAATAGATATTTGTATTATCTGCTAATTGAGCAGTTAACTCTTCAATTACTTGGGATTTTTCTTCTCTTGTCATAATATTCTAAGTTTACTACTATCCTATTTTTGTATCAACTGCTATACTTGGACTCATGGTACTAGACATATAAATGCTTTTAACATAAACTCCTTTTGAAGCAGTTGGCTTTAATTTCATTATTGTAGATAACAACTCTTGAGCATTGCCAATAATTTTATCAGTACTAAACGATGCTTTACCTATTGGTGCATGAACAATACCTGTTTTATCTACCTTAAAATCTATTTTACCAGCTTTTACTTCTGCAACCGCTTTAGCTACATCCATAGTTACTGTACCTGTCTTAGGGTTTGGCATAAGACCTCTTGGTCCCAATACTCTACCTAATGGTCCTAACTTACCCATAATGCTTGGCATAGTAACGATAACGTCAACATCTGTCCAACCATCTTTAATTTTCTGTAAGTATTCATCTAACCCAACATAATCAGCACCCGCTTCTTTAGCTTCGGCTTCTTTATCTGGTGTTACAAGCGCAAGAACCTTCATGTCTTTACCTGTACCATGTGGTAATGAAACTACACCACGAACCATTTGATTGGCCTTACGTGGATCTACACCTAATCTGATTGCTAAATCGATAGAAGCATCAAACTTTGTATATGTAATTTCTTTTAGTAAAGCTGAAGCTTCTTCTAAAGAGTAAATTTTGTTATTATCAACCTTTGCTCTTGCTTCTTTTTGCTTCTTTGTTAATCTTGCCATTTCTAAAAATTTAGTTTGGAGCTTCTCCTCCTTTAACAGTGATACCCATAGATCTTGCTGTACCGGCAACCATTTTCATAGCTGATCCGATTTCAAACGCATTTAAATCTACCATTTTGTCTTCAGCAATCGCTTTTACTTGATCCCAAGTTACTTTTGCTACTTTACGTCGGTTTGGTTCACCTGATCCTTTCTTTACTTTGGCCGCTTCTAATAATTGTACTGCTGCTGGTGGAGTCTTGATTACAAAATCAAACGATTTGTCTTTGTAAACAGAGATTGCCACAGGTAAAACTTTACCTTGTTTATCTTGTGTTCTAGCGTTAAATTGCTTACAGAACTCCATGATATTAACTCCAGCGGCACCTAAAGCGGGTCCTACCGGTGGCGATGGATTCGCAGCACCTCCCCGAACTTGTAGCTTAACTACTTTGTCTATTTCTTTTGCCATTTCTTAATGTTTATACGTTTATCTATATTGGAAGCATAGACTAACGCTCTTTATTGTAACAATTATTAAACTTTTTCTACTTGCATATAACTTAACTCTAATGGTGTTTTTCTTCCAAAAATCTTAACCATTACCTCAAGCTTACGCTTTTCTTCATTAATCTTTTCAATAGTACCATCAAAACCGTTGAATGGACCATCAATAACTTTCACAGTTTCACCTTTAGTAAATGGTATTGCCACATTTGCATCAGCCTCTACAGATAACTCATCTACTTTACCTAACATTCTATTTACTTCAGACTGTCTTAAAGGCACAGGATCCCCTCCTTTTGTCTCACCTAAAAAACCGATAACATTAGTAATCGATTTAATAATATGAGGAATCTCACCACTTAAATTGGCTTGAACCATTATATAACCAGGAAAATAAACTTTTTCCTTTTGTATTTTCTTTCCGTTACGGATTTGAATAACTTTTTCGGTTGGTACCAAAACTTGATCAACAAAATCTTCTAGACCTAATCTTGAAATTTCATTTTCAATATAAGCTTTAATTTTGTTTTCTTGACCGCTTACCGCTCTAACAACATACCATTTTTTATCGGACATATTCTTCTTGTAAATTGTTAGTGAATCATTTCAAAATAAGCCTTAACCGCTCTACTAAATACGGTATCAACTCCCCAAATAGCTAATGAAAAAATAATTGAAAACACAGCTACAATTACCGTTAATTTTTGAGCTTCTGGCCATGGAGTCCATGACACGTTATTCTTCAACTCTTCAAACGATTCTTTTATATATGTTATTAATCCTGCCATTTGATACTTTACTTTATTAAGAATTATAAAAATAATCCAATGTTTAATTTCGCACGGGTTGAGAGACTCGAACTCACGACACCTGGTTTTGGAGACCAGTGCTCTACCAACTGAGCTAAACCCGTAAACAATAATCAAGGCATCCCGAAATATCGAGACACCTTAATTAAATATTTTAACTATTTTGTTTAGTCTAAAATTTCAGTAACCTGACCAGCACCAACTGTTCTACCACCTTCACGGATAGCGAAACGTAAACCTACGTTCATTGCAATTGGTTGGATTAACTCAACTGTAATTGTTAAGTTATCACCAGGCATCACCATTTCAACACCATCTGGAAGCGCAATGTTTCCAGTTACATCCGTTGTACGAACGTAAAACTGTGGACGGTAATTATTATGGAATGGAGTGTGACGTCCACCTTCTTCTTTTTTCAATACGTAAACCTCAGCTTTAAATTTAGCGTGTGGTGTTACAGAACCAGGCTTAGTAATTACCATACCTCTAGAAATTTGAGACTTCTCAATACCTCTTAATAAGATACCAGCATTATCACCAGCTTCACCTCTATCTAAAATCTGACGGAACATTTCAATACCAGTAATAGTAGATGTTAATTTCTCAGCACCCATACCGATAATCTCAACAGGATCACCTGTATTAGCTACACCAGTTTCAATACGACCAGTTGCAACAGTACCACGACCAGTAATTGAGAATACATCTTCAATTGGCATTAAGAAAGGCTTGTCCATATCACGAACAGGCTCTTCAATCCAAGCATCACAAGCTTCCATCAATTCCATTACAGAATCAACCCACTTTTGCTCACCATTAAGCGCACCTAAAGCAGAACCAGCAATTACAGGACCATTGTCACCATCATATTCATAGAAAGATAACAAATCTCTAATCTCCATATCAACCAACTCTAACAACTCTTCATCATCAACCATATCCACTTTATTCATGAATACAACGATACGAGGAATTCCTACCTGACGACCAAGTAAAATGTGCTCACGAGTTTGTGGCATAGGACCATCTGTTGCAGCAACAACTAAAATAGCACCATCCATTTGAGCAGCACCTGTAACCATGTTCTTTACGTAATCCGCGTGACCTGGACAGTCAACGTGAGCGTAGTGACGATTAGCAGTTGCATATTCTACGTGAGAAGTATTAATTGTTATACCTCTTTCTTTTTCTTCTGGTGCATTATCAATTTGATCAAATGATCTTGCTTCAGATAAACCTGCATCAGCTAATACTTTAGTAATAGCAGCAGTTAAAGTTGTTTTACCGTGATCTACGTGCCCAATAGTACCTATGTTTAAGTGTGGTTTTGAACGATCGAAAGTTGCCTTTGCCATGTTTAATTTATTTTATTCTTGTTAAATATTAGTGTTCAATTGTTATTTCTAATCTATTACTTAGAAAAAAGAGCCAATGACGAGAATTGAACTCGTGACCTCTTCCTTACCAAGGAAACGCTCTACCCCTGAGCTACACCGGCTTTTCACTTAAGATAGCCGATTTCCGAATTACGATATAAAAGTCTAAATCTTAACTCGTAAATTTTAGAGCGAGAGACCGGGTTCGAACCGGCGACATTCAGCTTGGAAGGCTGACGCTCTACCAACTGAGCTACTCTCGCATTTTATCAAAATTTTTACACTTTGAAAGGTAATTAATATTTCATTTTAAACGACTCCATAAATGGAATCATTTTTTTTTTTGCAAAAGTAGCTTAATGAAATTTAATTATCAAAACTATTTGCAAAAATATTTGTGGGGAGAGCAGGATTCGAACCTGCGAAGACGTAGTCAGCAGATTTACAGTCTGCCCTCGTTGGCCGCTTGAGTATCTCCCCAAAACTTAATTTCAATATTTCAAACAATAAAAGTTTACTTTTTTAATCAAAAAATCAAACTTTTAAAGAGCCG
Organism: Winogradskyella sp. Asnod2-B02-A; assembly: GCF_045063645.1. Lineage (NCBI taxonomy): Bacteria > Pseudomonadati > Bacteroidota > Flavobacteriia > Flavobacteriales > Flavobacteriaceae > Winogradskyella > Winogradskyella sp. Asnod2-B02-A. The sequence goes on along the minus strand of NZ_JBEFOG010000027.1, from coordinate 2,329,802 downwards.
ATGGAGGGACTCGAACCCACGACCTGCTGATTACAAATCAGCTGCTCTAGCCAGCTGAGCTACATCGGCTTTTTATACTTTTTCAAGATCAAAAACTGACCATAAAAAAGTCCGCTATTTCTAACGGACTGCAAATGTAAGACTTTATTTTACTATTCAAAACATTTTTTTAAAAAAATTTAACTATGTGACCTTAATTTTTCTTTTCGCTTTTTGATTTGCCTTCCTAATGAGGCAATTGCGGCATCTGCACCTTCCTCAAAAGATTTACATTGCTTCTTAACAACGAAGCTATCTCCTGGCACACTTACTTTAACTTCGAATATTTTATTTTCTTTATCACTTGTATTTTCTACTTTTAAATACACATCGGACTGAATTATTTTATCATAAAATAAATCTAATTTATCCATTCGCTTCTGAATGAAATCTATCAGTTTACTATCTGCTGTAAAATTAACGGATTGAGTGTTTACTTTCATTTATTTAGTTTTAAGTTAAACATGAGTACTAAAACGCATTTGTTTAGTACTTATTTATTGATTATTCGCATTAAGTTATAATTAACTTTGATTTCTTGGATGCGACTTCGCATGTACTTTTTTTAATTCAGCTATACTATTATGCGTATATACCTGAGTAGCTGCTAAACTTGTATGTCCAAGAAGTTCTTTTACGGTGTTTAAATCTGCACCTTGATTTAACAAGTGCGTTGCAAACGAATGTCTAATTACATGAGGGCTGCATTTTGCTTTCGTAGATGCTTCACTAAAATACTTATTTATTATTCTGTAAACAAGCTTTTCATAAATTTTAAGACCACCATTTGTTAAAAATAGCTGTTCCTTATCTTTAACTATTGGTAATTTGTTTCTATATTCTAAATAACAATTAAAGGACTTTGATAACGATTCTATTAAAGGGATATACCTTTCTTTTTTTCGTTTACCCAATACCTTTATTTGGTTGTTGCTTTTATCTACATCTATTAGTTTCAAATTTACAAGCTCAATTCGTCTAATTCCAGTAGCGTAAAATAACTCAATAATAAAATGATTTCTGGCACTTTCAAAATCATCTACTATTATCGAATTTTCTAATACAGTTTTTAATTCTTGTTCTGAAAATGGTAATTGTGCTTTTTTTCCAACTTTTAAGGCTTTATGCTGCTTTAATGGATTTATCTTAATGTCTTCTGTTTTTTGTAAGTACTTATAATAAGTGTTTAATGAAGATACTTTTCTGTTAATAGTTCGATTAGAAATACCTGCATCTACTAACGTTACAATCCATTGTCTAATTTCAGAATATCCAACTGCTCTTAAATCTTCAGAATAATTATATTGATTTAAAAAGGTTTGAAAATTTTCAATATCCTTTGTATAGGCCAATACAGTATGGTTAGAATATTTTTTTTCTAATAATAAATACTCTGAAAAGAATTTAATACTCATTCAACTAGTTTCAATAAGAATAAATATAACGATTAGTTGGTATAATTTAGCATAATATTAAAAATCCTGCATTTTGGCAGGATTTAAACTAAACAATAAAAAAATTACTTTACCGACCACACTGAATAACTTTTTGGTGGTGCTTGTATTTTAACCCATTTACCATATTGAGTAGTAGGTTCCCAAGCAGAGTGACCTGTATAATCTTTAATAATAGTATTAGACCAATTGGTTTCTATCCATCTTTCTTGCCATGCATCTGAATTATTAATATAAACTACAAGCCCAGAATTATTATATCCATTTCTTCTCGCAATATATTCATCTGTGTCCGCATGTAATATATTTGTTGTTCCACCAGCCAAATTATTATGAATCCATATTAAATTATTCAATCGCTCTTTATTTAGCCATTCCTCATAGTCTTTATAAAATATAGTCGGATATCCTTCGTGAGTTAATATATAAGCATAAGCCAAAATTTTATTATTTATAATTTCATCTGTATCATGGTTAGCTACAAATGTCATTGCCCTTGAAGCATTTTGTTTCCACAACATATTATCATTAAGAACACTTAGGTTATTTCCCATAAACGCATCTTTCATTTTATAATAACACGCAAAATCAAAAGCACTTGCTTCCGCAGTACTTGTCCACCAATCTAAGGTTGATACATTGCTATCCCAATATTCACCAACGGCAAAACCACCAGCTTCATCTTTCCATGCTTTTACAACCCAAGGTTCAAAACCTTTAACATAATCAAAACGCCATCCATCAAAACCTATAACATCTCTATAATATTTTGCCACACTATTTGAATTATTCCATAACCAATCTTGCACATAAGTTTGATTGTGACATAAATCTGGATAACCTCCAAATGCTCCAGTATCATTAGAGTGTATATTATTGGCATGAAAATCATTAGCTGAGCGATAAAAATTACCTGACATAGGATTAAAATCCGTCCATGTATTACCTCCAGCATATGGATTAGCCTCACTTGCTCCTCCACTATTGTGATTAATTACTATATCTGCTATTACACTAAGTCCATTTTGATGTGCTGCATCAATTAATTTTGTAAGCTCAGTTCTGGATCCAAAACGTGTTTCAACACTTCCCATTTGGTTGTATTCCCCAAAATCAAAATAATCAAAAGGATCGTAACCCATAGAAAAAGGGCCATTTTGTGCCTTTGAAGCTGGAGGAAGCCAAATGGCATCAATACCAGCATTACTCCAATCTGCTACTTTAGAGTTTACAGTGTTCCACCAAGTTCCGCCTGCTGGAACATCCCAATAAAAAGCTTGCATCATAACACCTGAACCAATTGGTTTCAGTCCATCACGTTTAGCATATTCTACTGTTGTCTCGTTAGTTTGCGCTGATTGTTCTTCCGCAAAAATTTCATCCTGACTACAATTAAAAAGGAATAGCATTAAACAGACAAGAACAATGATTTTTAAATACTTCATGAATATTAAGATTTTTTTATATCTCTAAATTTACATGAATAATGACTTCAATAGAAACCCAATAATTCACGAAAACGTTTGCGTGTTGATAAATTACCAATTATCAGTATAAAAAAATGATGAAAAACAAAAAAACTCATGAATAAATTCACGAGTTTTCAATTTTATAGGTCTAAGACCTATATTTCAAATTTATTACTTCAAAATTAAGTCGCAGGCTTATAGTCTTTATTATCAATTACCATTTTAGCGATAATCTCTTTTAAGATTTCGGAAGTTCCTCCACCTATTGGACCTAATCGGCTATCTCTAGACATACGTGCTAATGGATATTCTTCCATATAGCCATAACCTCCTAAAAACTGAAGACATTGGTAAATAACATCATCTGCCATTTTAGTCGATTGAAGTTTAGACATTGTTGCTTCTTTTACAACATAATCACCCATGTCTAATCTTTTTGCAACATAGTAGTTAAATTGCTTACAGATTTCCATCTGTGTTTCACAATCTGCATAAGTATGTCTTAAAGCTTGAAATTTATCTATAGTTCTACCAAAGGCAGTTCTTTCAGACATATATTGTTTTGCGTATTCTAAAGCATATTCTGCCCTAGCATGCGAATTCACTCCCATTATTAATCGCTCTAGCGCAAAATGTTGCATAATATATGGAAACCCTTGACCTTCTTCTCCCATTAAATTAGAAGCAGGAATTACAACATTATCAAATGCAATCTCACCAGTATCTGAAGCTCTCCATCCCAACTTATCTAATTTTGTTGCTGAGATACCTGGCGTATCTCTATCCATTACAAAAATGCTAATACCTTTATTTCCTAATTCCGGACTCGTTTTAGCAGCAACCACTAAATAATCACTATAAACTCCATTAGTTATAAATGTTTTTGACCCATTAATCACATAGGTATCACCTTTTTTCACTGCAGTTGTGCGCATACCAGCCACATCACTTCCTCCAAAAGGTTCAGTAATACAAAGACATCCTATGGCATCACCTAAAGCACTAGGTGTTAAATATTTTTCTTTTTGTTCATGATTTCCTTCTTTGTTAAGATGTGTCATCGCTAAATATGCATGTGCCCACATTGCTGCTGCAAATCCACCAGAATTTATGCGTTGCATTTCTTCAAGAAAAATAACGGTATAAAATAAATCTAAATCTAAGCCTCCATAAGCTTCTGGTGTTGCTAAACCAAAATAACCCATATCACCAAATTTTTTCCAGATGAAACGCTCAATATGACCTGTTTCTTCCCATTTGTCAATATGCGGTACAACTTCTTTTTTTAAGAATTCTCTGAGGCTTTCTCGGAATAAATTGTGCTCTTCTGTAAAATATAAATTAGACATAAATTGTTGTTTGTTATAAGTACAAATATAACTTAATTATATCGAATTTTTTGATGGGGAAATCTTCAACTTTCATTAACTCTTCTATAGATTTAAAGCCGTCTCTTAGGCTTCGTTCTTCAATAATATTATGAGCTACTTCGTAATCAACAAATTGAATGGTGACCAACTCATCCCTAGTTGCCGTATTAAGATTAAAGGTTTTAATTGCTCTTGGTGTTTTTACTGTGAAATCATTTTTAATACGCTCTATAACTTCTGGAGATAACCCATAAATTTCACTAAGTTGAACATCTGAAATAAACCCTCCTTTATACTTGTTTCGATATTTTATTATCCGTTCAGATAATTTTTCTCCAACACCATACACCTTTTTTAACTGACTTGCTGTTGCTAAATTTAGGTCTACCTTCTGATTATACAATTTTGGTGATGAAGAATTTGAATATGAATTACTGTAAGTTTTAGCCTTTGGCTTAGGATTTGTTACCCAATCTGGGAATTTAAAATAAGGTGAAATTATATCTAAAAATGAATCTGAAACTTTGGTGATTTTTTGAAAATCTTTAGCGGAATTAACCCATTGGTTACTTTCTCTAAATTTATGAAGTCTATCAATTTCTTCATTTGTCATTCCTAAAGTATAACCTTTATAATCTGTTATATAATTTGGGTTGAAAGGATAAATTTTTGGTTTCCTATTTTCTATTTCAACCAGACGTAATGAATCTACTTCTTTTCTAAACGTTTCTAGTTTACTTTCGTTTTCAGGTATATCCTCAGTTGTACTTGTGAGAATATTAGGCATAAACCAATATACACATTGAAAAATTACGATTACTGCCAACAATAAAAAAATCCCATTCCTTTGTTGATTAGTAAACAAGAAATGGGATTTCATACGTTATAATTTTACTTTATAAAATTTCATTTAAATCATCTGCACCATCTTCAATTGCATCCTTCTTAACATTGATAGCTTTGTAATACTTATTCAATTCCATTTTAATAACTGGAGATAAAATCACTACACCTATAATATTAGGCACTACCATAGCAAAAATCATGGCATCAGAGAAATTAATTACAGCACCTAAACTTATTGATGCACCAACAACCACAAAGAATAAGAATAATATTTTATAAGCTAAATCTGAAACTTTCCCTTTTCCGAATAAAAATACCCAACCTTGCATACCATAATAAGACCAAGAAATCATCGTTGAGAATGCAAATAATATTACTGCAATAGTAAGTACTATTGAGAAATGTGGAATCACAGAATCAAAAGCAGTAGCTGTAATTTCAACACCTTCTTTAATTTCAACACCATATTCCATAAAACCACCATCAAAATTAGTGATTACAATAACCAATGCGGTCATTGTACAGATAACAACAGTATCAACGAAAGGCTCTAAAAGCGCAACAATACCCTCTGATGCTGGGTATTTGGTACGAACGGCAGAGTGTGCAATTGCCGCAGAACCAACACCTGCTTCGTTAGAAAATGCTCCTCTTCTAATACCTTGAATCATTACACCTACAAGTCCACCTGCTATTCCTAATCCAGAGAAAGCACCTTCATAAATCAATGCAAATGCATCATCAATTAGACTAAAATTAGCTCCTAGAATTATCAAAGAAGCTAACACATATATACCTGCCATAAATGGCACTACTTTTTCAGTTACTTTAGCAATACGCTTAATTCCACCAATAATTACAACTGCCACAAGAGCAGCCATAACTAAACCAAAATAAAGACCTGCATTAGAAGCCGGATCTAAATCGAATACTTTAACAAATTGTGCAGCAGCCTGATTAGCTTGGAACATGTTTCCACCGCCAAAAGAACCTCCTATTACAAATATGGCAAATAATACAGCTAGTACTTTACCAAAGCCACCCATACCTTTGGCTTTTAAACCTTTGGTTAAGTAGTACATTGGACCACCATAAACGGTACCATCATCACCAACATCTCTATATTTTACACCAAGAGTACATTCTGCAAATTTTGAAGCCATTCCTAGTAATCCTGCAATAATCATCCAAAATGTTGCACCAGGTCCACCAATTGATAAGGCTACAGCAACACCTGCTATATTCCCTAAACCTACAGTTGCAGATAAAGCTGCTGTTAAAGCCTGAAAATGCGAAACTTCTCCGTCTGCACCATCATCTCTCATGGTTTCAATTATGTTTTCACCTTCATTTGCAGTATTATCACCATATAAAGTGTCTGCTCCATGTTTTTCAATATCTTCATACTGTCCTTTAACAACTCTAATAGCCATTCTAAAACCAGTAACATTTATAAATTTAAAATAAATGGTAAAAAACAAGGCACCACATATTAATACAATTAGTACCCATGGAATTTTGTATGATTCTGAAAATGGAATTTCATAGAAAATAGCATCAACAAACCAACCTGTATAATCCTTAAAAATAGTATCAATTTTTTCGGAAGTTGTTTCTTGAGCAAAGTTTAATAGTGGTAATAAAAGTGTAAGAATTGATAGAAGATACTTCTTCATGCGTGTAGTGATTAGTTAGTTTTTTTAATTTATAAGATGACAAGATGCAAAAAAAAACTGAACCAATAAAGTCTCAACCTATAAAACAGCCGTAATTTTATACAATATTGTATTTAGAATTTAGTTTTATAATCTGTTCTGGCCGACCTAAAACGATAATTTTAGACCCTGGAATCAATTTTGTTTCTGCCTCTGGATTTATAATATAATCTCCATTATCATCTTTAAAACCTATAACAGTACAACCTGTTTTTCTTCGTAAATCTAAGTCTCTTATGGTTTTAACTTCATTAATATTATAAAGTTGTTCTACTTTAACTTCTTCAATATTGATATTACGTTCTCCAACAATTCCTAAATTATCTATGAACTCTACCAAATCTGGAATTACCACTAAAGATGCCATATGATCTCCTCCTATTCTATCTGGTAAAATAACATTATTAGCACCAGCCAATTTTAACTTATTATACGAAGTCTCCTCAGAAGCTCGACTAATTATAGTCAAGTTTGAATTAATCTGCCTAGCTGATAAAACCACAAATAAATTATCTGCGTCATTTGGTAAAGCACAAATTAGTGTACTTGCTTTAGCGATACCTGCAGAAAAAAGTATTTCATCCTCGTTAGCATTTCCTTCAATAAAGATAATATCATCGTCTTGAAATTTTTCAATAATGTCTTTATTTCGTTCAATAATCACAAAAGGTTTTCCGTAATCACTTAACTTTTTTGCCGCTTGTTTACCGTTACGTCCATAACCACAAATAATGATGTGATTAGTCATAGCATCAATTTTCTTCTGCATCTTACGTTGTTTTATATCTTCTATATTATTTCTATTTAATATAAATTCGGTGATGATTGAAAGAGCATAACCCACAATAACTACACTCGCCAATATTAAAAATATTGTAAAAACTTTAGATTGTGCGTCTAAAGGATTTACTTCTGCAAAACCGACTGTAGTTATCGTTATTACAGTCATGTATAGTGCATCTAACCACTCAAAACCGGAAATAAACCTATACCCCAAAACGCCAATACCCAGCAAAAACACTAACATCATTACAGCTGTGTAAATCTTAGATCTATAAAGTCTTAAAAGCGGATTATCCATATAATAACAATGTAATTATAAGTCGAAAACAGAAGAACGTTTTGTGTAAACTATATCTTTAATTCGCATCCAAAACGCCAAAAACAAATATAGTGCAAAACCAAAACCTACGGTTACAAAAGTAAGATACATAAATGTTGTTCTCACAATTTTAGCTCTAATACCTAAGCGGTCTGCAATACGCTGACACACATAATACCCTCTTTTTTGAAAATACAATAATAAGTTGTAGAACCATTTCATGCTGCAATTTACTTATTTTTCACAATTAAACTATTACCAATAGCACATTGAAGACACTTATTTTTATCGCAATAATCTTGTTTTAATTGTAATAAAGCCTGTGAACTAAATGCATTTTTCTCTATTACTTTTAAATTCAAAAATTTAGCAACTATACTATTATTCTCTATCTTAATTTCTTTTAAAAGCTTAAACACATTATCCTCAATAGTCTTCCCTTGAGATTTAGCGTAAGCGAATTTTAATGGAATTAGCGTATTAATGATTAGTAAATCTATAAAGGATTTGGTTAAGGTTTTTTTAAACACTTTTGAAGTTTTAGCAAACGTATAATGTGATGTCCAAAACGTTGTAACTCCCTTATTAAAAAACGAATAAAACTCATCTAACGTATTAAATTGCATCACTTTTGAAAACAAATTCTGCTCTAAACTATATAAGTTTGCAAATTGAGACAATCGAACGGTTGGAAAGTTTGGTGGTCTCAATCTAAAAAATTGTAGTGGTAATACGCCTTGATTTTCTAATTTGAATTTTTGTTTTAAAAATCCATAGCGATTTTTTAAATCTATAAAATAACGGTCTTCAATATTTTCATCTAACAACAATCCTGACTGACCAAAAAGTAAGGCTTCCAAATCTAAAACATCGTTTTGCAATTTTCTGATTATGGCAAAATCTATTGAATTTGCCAAACTAAAAAACGATTCACCGTTTACTTTAAGTCCAAAATTCTTTAATAACATCTTAAACAAAACCGCTTCCCAATCGTTATTAGAATCTTTTAGCAATTGCTCAATAATTTCAGATTTTCTTTCTAATCGTTCTATATAAAGTCTTTCTAACCAATTACTAAGTAGAAAATCATTAACCTCTGAGAAATTAGATTCACAATTGATCCAAGATTTAGAATGCATCAGTTTTTCATATTTGTAGATTAAATTTTTATCTACATAGTGTTTGAGTTCTAGAGTTGGAATTTCAGAGTTATCTTTTCTAAAGATTTCGGTATCGTGTTCCCAAACCACATGTAAAATTACATTATCGTAGGCTTTATCGACTTCATGATTATGTATATACCAATCCGAAGATTTAATATGAATCTCAACGTTACCAGCCCAAAGCTGATCTGCAATACTTAATTGTGCATTAAAGAAATCTGGACCAGCATTATAATTATGCTGTCCTAAATTAGCAATGCTAATAGTTTCGTCTTTTGTTGTTTTTAACAATAAGGAATCGAAGGCTTTATGTTTCCAGATGTAGTGAAGGAAGTCTTCTTGCATTTAGCTAAAATAAAATTTATAGGTTAAAAAACATAAGTAAATTTTAAATTACTAATAATCATAAGTTTTAAACCCCTAAAAGCGTCCCAAATTCTGGACAAATACTTGGTAAAATAATCCAAACATGGATAAAAAACATAATGATAAAAAGGAAGCCTATTATTAAAGAATGGCTAATATAAACTTCATCATCTCCTTCTGGTTTAATTTTTGGCCATAACAACCCAAAGCATCCTGTTGCAAATAACAAGAAAGGTATACCAGAAAAACAAACAAGAAAGAATAAAGAAAACTGATCTTCTATAACACTATAAAAGATATAATCAATAACTATGGATAAAATGATTAAAACCCAATAGATTTTTTTGTGTAATTTAATTTTAGAAGTTCCCATAAAGCATTAATTTTTAATACTCTAAGGTAATTTTTAGCACCCACTTCTCAAATGACCTACATCATTAATAATAAGATTACTTTTTTAGCAGCAAACTCTAATCAATATATCCCATTTTACGCATCCAATCGTCATTAAACATTTTACCAACATAACGACTGCCATGATCATGAAACAAAACCACAACCACATCATCTGGTTTAAAATGTTCTTTTAATTGCAATACACCTTTTATTGCTGATCCTGCTGAGTTCCCTAAAAACATGCCTTCTTCTTTAGCTAAACGTTGCGTATAAACACAAGCATCTTTATCTGTAACTTTAGTAAAACCATCAATAATACTAAAATCTACATTTTTTGGTAAAATATCTTCACCGATGCCTTCTGTTACATAAGGGTAGATTTCTTTTTCATCAAAGATACCTGTTTCGTGATATTTTTTAAATACAGAACCATACGTATCAACTCCCCAAACTTTAATATTTGGATTTTGTTCTTTTAGGTATTTTCCAACACCAGAGATAGTTCCACCTGTACCAACACCAACTACAAAGTGTGTGATTTTACCATCGGTTTGTTTCCAGATTTCTGGACCTGTACTTTCGTAATGTGCTTTAGTATTACTTGGATTATCGTATTGATTCACGTACCAAGAATTAGGTGTTTCTTCACCTAAACGTTTTGAGACGGAATAATAACTCCTTGGATCGTCTGGCTCTACTGCTGTTGGGCAAACAATAACTTCTGCACCTACAGCACGCATAATATCCACTTTTTCTTTAGACTGCTTATCTGCCATTACAAAAATACATTTGTAACCTTTTACAATTGCTGCCAAAGCCAATCCCATACCTGTATTTCCTGAAGTACCTTCAATTATGGTTCCTCCTGGTTTTAAACGACCATCTGCTTCAGCATCTTCAATCATCTGTAAAGCCATTCTGTCTTTTACAGAGTTTCCTGGATTAAAAGTTTCGTATTTTGCAAGTACTAGACATGGTAAGTCTTCCACTAGTTTGTTCATTTTTACTAATGGTGTATTCCCTATTGTGCCTAATATATTTTCTACGTATTCCATAATTGTTTTTTCAAGGATGCAAAAATAAGTGAAAAGTTAGAAGTATAAAGTTAAAAAGGTTATAATAATGGTCTATTGCCTCTGGCCAAAAGCATTAATAGTTGAAAGCATCTATTGGCTTAGGCTCAAGCACTAAGAAGTCATTATTAATCAAATCTAATCGCTTTAACTGGCGAAATCTTAGAAATAATTACAGAAGGAATTAATAGCATTAATAAACATGCTATAAATGTACCAAGGTTAAGAATTACAATATATTCCCAACTGATATAAACAGGAGCCGTACTTACATAATATGTATCTGGATTTAATGGAAATAGCTCAAAATATTTCTGTGCAAACAATAAACCTAAACCTATAATATTTCCCCAAAGTAATCCCAACCCAACTAAATAAGAAGCATTGTAAAGAAATACTTTTCTGATGGTCCAGTTAGAGCTACCTAATGCTTTTAAGATACCAATCATACTAGTACGTTCTAAGATTAAAACCAATAATGCGGTAATCATATTAATACCTGCAACAATTATCATTATGGCAATAATACCGTAAGTATTGTTATCAAAAATTTTAATCCACTCAAAGATGGTGTAGTATTTTTGTGTAATTGAAGTCGCATTCATTAAAGATGGAATCGATTTATAAACCTCAACAGTCTTTTCTTCAATTTGAGAAAAATCATCAATAAAGACCTCAAAACTGCCTATTTGGTTAGATTCCCACTTATTAAGTCGTTGCAAATGCCTTAAATCGGCTATTAAAAATTTTTCATCGAGTTCTTGAAAACCAGAATTGTAAATACCTACAATTTCAAAATTCATGATTCTTGGTAGTCTATCTAATTGTTCTGTAAATAGGGTTTGAAACTTATCGCCTACTTTAAAGCCTAGTCTTTTGGATAGATATTCAGAAATCAAAACTTCCTCGTTTTGCGCTTTTGCATAATCTGGAAGTCTTCCTTTTATTAAAAACCCTTTAAAATAATCCCAATTATAATCAGCTCCAACACCTTTTACAACCACGCCTTCAAAATCCGTTTCGGTTCTAATCACCGCAAATTTTGTAGCTACAGCTTGAATGTGTTCTACACCTTCTACATCCTTAAAATTAGGATAAAAATCTTGGTTTATTGAAATTGGAACTTGAGATTCATCTGACGCATTTGTATCGTAATTAGTGATTTCAATATGACCGTTGAATGCCACAACTTTATCTCTAATTTTCTGCTGCAATCCTAAACCTGTTGCGATTGCAATAAGCATTACAATAATGCCAATAGCAATTGCTGCGATACCAATTTTAATTATTGGTGCCGAAACACTACTTTTATACGTTTTATTGCCAATTATACGTTTAGCTATAAATAACTCGAAATTCAAACCTAATATATGCTTTTAAAGGTTTTCAAAAATACAGTTTTATTCTCGATAATTATTGGGATATCCTTGCTTACATTTTCTTGTGGAAATCAAATGAAATCAAAAGCAGACAATTCTCAACTTGTAGAAGACAAAAATAGTAATGATTTACATACAATTTCTGAAAACCAACACATTGACTCATTAAGTCTCAGTACAGAAATTGAAAAAGAAAAATTAATTTTAGTTGGCGCTAATAAAACAGAGTCATATTTACCACTACTAAAAGGAAAACGTGTTGGTGTTGTTGCTAACCAAACGTCTGTGATTTTTAAAAAAGCATATTATAATGAATTAAATCGTTTTCATTTCACTGAAGATAAAAGTACGTATCCAAACAAACCTTATTCACATCTTGTAGATTCTCTTTTAATTAGAAATGTAGATATTACAAAAGTATTTGCCCCAGAACATGGATTTAGAGGTACTGCAGATGCTGGTGAATTAGTAAAAGATGGCAAAGACACCAAAACAGGTTTAGCTATCTACTCACTACATGGAAAACATAAAAAACCTACCAAAGCACAGCTTGAAGATGTAGATATTGTGGTTTTTGATATACAAGATGTTGGTGTGCGCTTTTACACCTACATTTCCACCTTACATTATGTTATGGAGGCTTGCGCTGAACAAAATATTCCGCTTTTAATTTTAGATCGGCCAAATCCAAATGGTAATTATGTTGATGGTCCTGTTTTAGAAAAAAAACACAGTAGTTTTTTAGGTATGCATCCTATTCCTTTGGTTCATGGGATGACTATTGGCGAATATGCACAAATGATAAATGGTGAAGCATGGCTAAATAATGGAATCACTTGCAATATTACTGTTATTGAAATACAAAATTACAATCACAATAGCACTTACAACTTAGCCATTAGACCTTCTCCTAATTTACCAAACGACCAATCTATTGTATTATATCCTAGTTTGGGTTTGTTTGAAGGCACTAATATTAATGCTGGTAGAGGTACTGAATTTCAGTTTCAACGTTATGGCGCACCGTTTTTAGATAAGAATTATTACGCTTTTAATTATACACCTGTTGCCAATTTTGGATCTAAATACCCAAAACATGAAAATGAAATTTGCTATGGAGAAGATTTATCAAAGGTTAGCGCTGAGCGTCATTTTACCTTGAAATATATTATGGATGCCTATAACCATGCAACTGATAAGACTAAAGTGTTTAACACATCTAATTTCACTACGCATGCAGGCACCGCAACATTGCAAAAACAGATTGAAGCTGGTTTAAGCGAAGCGGAAATTAAAGCAAGTTGGAAAACCGATTTAGAGGCTTTTAAAGATAAACGAAAGCAGTATTTGATTTACAACTAAGCGTACGCTATTTATCTTTTAGGACTACAGGATTTAATTGCTCAATAGTAACCAAAGCTTTCGTTCTATATGACTCTGGATGTTGCTTTGGAATCTCCTTTAAAATTCTTACAACAAATACTATTTTCATTGGTGCTTGCCTAGCAACAAACACATGCTTTCCTTTAGATAGTTTATTTAATGGTAATTTATAAGCAGTAGAATCAATTTCAACATCTAGTTCGCGTGTGTAATTTTGATTGATTGTATAAAGCGAATGAATTATTTTATCACTTTTAAGAATTAAAGTATCACTCGTTTTATTTAATTGATGGATTAATCCTTGAGCCTGAATATTTCGGTTTTTCTCTAACTTAGCATATTGCTCTTGTGCATGAAGTGTAAAACCCAATAAAATGGATAGGATAATGATAATGCAGAAGCGGATTAAATTTTTCAAAACAAGACAATTTTAAGTTACACATAGCAAGTGTATACCCAACAATAATTAATTAATCCGTTTAAACATAAGTGGTTTTAAGATGATACAACCTATAATTTACATTATCTACCACAAATATTCGACGAACTGCATTATTTTAAAAAAATGTAAGAAAATTATAGCTTTAATAGCTCAATCAATCGATTGGGATAATCTGTAATAATACCATCAACGTTCCATGATATCATTTCTTTCATATCTTCTTCGTTATTAATTGTCCATGGAATAATTTTAAAACCTTTTGCCTGATAGGCTTTAACAGATGTTGATGTTAGTAATTTAAAATATGGACTTATGATCTCCGGTTGGTAAGACAAAGCTTTCAGTTTCTCCTCAATAGTTTCATTATCTTCTACAAGTAAAGCGACTTGCATTGTTGGAGATTGCTTTTTTATTTGTTCAAGAATTTGCAAATCAAAAGATTGTAGATTTACACGATGAAGCATTTCTTGTTTTTTTATTTCATCTAAAACTAAGGTGACGTAATCTTTAGGATAAGGTGTAAAAATGCCATAATAATTGGGTTCAGATTTAATTTCAATATTAAACTTAACATCTGATTTTTTTGTTTTCACCAAATCAAATACTTCAGATAATAATGGCTTGTATGTTTTTAATTTTTCTTGATTTGGATAAATAGGATGAAGTTTTGAACCACAATCAAATTGCTTTATCTCTTCATAATTCATTTGGTACAAATTAAGGTTTGTCTCAAGTGAATCTGGAATAACGTCACCATTAATATCTAAACAAATTAAAGGATTCATAAAAGGCTCATGAGATACAACTACCTTATTATCTTTTGAGATCACAATATCTAGCTCTAAAGTATGCACACCTAATTCTATTGCCTTTTCAAAAGCTGGCAATGAATTTTCTGGTAACAATCCTCTACAACCTCTATGTCCTTGTATATCTATTTGTTTTGAATTGGTATTACAGCTCATACATAATAGAATTAAAAATGCGATTGTACTAATTTTCAATTTCTGCTGAAAGTGTTGATTTTTCATAATTCAGAAAAGGTTGTTTAAGTAAATGTTTAATATTACTGTTCTTAGCTTCATCGGGAAAAACATCAACTCCATAAATCAACTTCTCACGATCCATATACCTGTAAGTTCCCAAAATACGATCCCAAATACTAAAAATATTTCCATAGTTAGAATCTGTATATGGTAACCTATAATGATGATGCGTTTTGTGCATGTCTGGCGATACAATAAAATAGCTTAAGGCTTTATCTAAGCCTTTTGGTAATTTAATATTTGCATGAGTAAACTGCGTAAATATTAAAGACATGGCTTGGTACATCATCACTAAAGCTATTGGTGTACCAACTACAAAAACACCTAGTAACGTAAACCCAAACCTAATAAAACTTTCTATTGGATGATGTCTATTTGCAGTAGTCGTATCTACTTTATGATCTGTATGATGCACTAAATGCACCATCCAAAGTGGCTTTACTTTGTGCTCCACATAATGTGCTAAATAGGCTCCAAAAAAATCTAAAAATAATAAACCTAGAAATACATATAACCATAATGGCATTTGCGGTAACCAGTTTATAATTCCAAAATCATTGGCTTTTACCCAATCTGCAGAATTTAAAAGTACAAATGCTAAAGCAAAATTTATAACAATCGTAGTTAATGTAAAGAACAGATTAGGAATAGCGTGTTGCCATTTTTTATATTTAAACTTAAATAATGGTAAACCTCCTTCTAATAACCAAAAAAATGTAAGTCCACCAACTAAAATAAGACTTCTGTGTAATGAAGGAATAGTTTCAAAGTAATTAATAATGTTTTCCATATTTAATGTTCGTATGTTACTTCTCCGAGTAATTGGTTATGGTTATCACCATTATCTATATAGCTTTTAATAACCAAAGAAGTCTCACTAAGCTCTAATATTTCTCTTTTAAGATTAGGGTTTTCAAAATCAAAAACACTGAGATTTGTGCCGTCGATTACGATTTCACTTGTAAGCACATTGCTGTTATAGAAATTACCATTAATTGTATATGTGCCTGTAAATTTATAGGTATCAGGCTCTGGATTATTACAATCTATTGCTCCTGAACTAAAACTTTCATAAGTTCCGTCTGAATTTAACAACAAACTATTTTGTTCTTGACACAAACCTACTTCATACCATTGACCATATAATAAATTTAAATCGAGACTTGTAGAACTATCATCATCTGAACAGCTAAATATAAAAACGACTAATAATAGTCCTATTACTTTTTTCATAAACTAAAACTATTTCTAAGAATTAAGATTAATAATTAACTCCGCTTTCTTCAAATTTACTGAAGAAATCTTAGACTTCCATTGTTCAGCATTAGTTTTGTCATTTAAAATCTCATAAGCTGTATAATATAAAAAAGCAACGAAAGCTTGGTTATTAGTCTCTACATCTTCAGTATTTATTCGTTTTAATTGTCTCAATACTTTTTTGGGACGTTTGGTAATTAAATCTTCCTGAATTTTTAAAAGCTTTACGCGTTGCTGTAATAAAAGTTGATCTTCATTTTTTTCTGTTTCAACAAAACCAGCAGCTTCACTTAAATAGATATTTGCTAAATCAATAACTTCTTGCCTAACACTTTCTTTCATATACATGGAATAATCTATATATTTTGAAGCTAAATAATAAGCCGAATAAAAGTCTTGCTTTTGCTTATAACTCATTAATTCTACTGCAATAAATTCGGTATTTAATGCGTACTCCTGAATCATTGTTGTAATATTCTCATAATCAAGTGAGCTATAAGATGTATTTAATATATTACCATTTATATCTAGTATTTTAATAGAATCATCATTAAACTTATCTATATATTTTTGTGAACGCTTACCCTTAATTTTTAAATATAAATCCGCATATTCATCTTCACTTACAATTACAGGCACAAAATTTTTCCAAATTATAGGACTGACCAATTCATCTTCGAATAAGTTATTTATAAAAATTGTTTTGCCATTTTCGCTATTTATAAATACAGGGTAAGGGTATTTTGTTGTTTCTTCCCACACCATTAAAACCATTTTATTTTGCACCGAAGCTAAACTTTGCGCGATTTCCAAGTTCGTCATCCATGCTTGAGCATGTGATAAACTGATCGTAAAAAAAAACAATAGCGATATAATAATTCGTTTTTCCATGGTATTTTTTAATCGTGTTAACATCAAAAATTATTCCGAAAACATTAAACCTGTTACAATTGGATTCTCTTCTTCATTTCTTCTACAATATTGTAAGCTGCAGGACAAATAGCAACATTCTTTAAGGTTAAATTAGATATTTGTTGAAATTTTTTTCGATCTGTATGCGGAAATTCTCTACACGCTTTTGGGCGCACATCATAAATAGAACAATAATTATCTGCTCCTAAAAAAGTACAAGGTACAGCTTGCAGTACATAATCATTTTCTTCATCCAAATGCAAATAGGCGTCAATAAATTGCTGTTCTTTCATTTTAAAAGATTTAGCAATACGCTGAATATCTTTATCTGTAAATAAAGGACCTGTGGTTTTACAACAGTTGGCACATTTTAAACAATCGGTACGCTCAAATTCATCTTCGTGCAACTCTTGCATTAAATAGTCTAACTGCTTTGGTGGTTTCTTTTTTAGCTTTGTAAAAAAGGTTTTGTTCTCCTTATGTTTATCTTTGGCGAGCTTTGGAAGGTTATTGATCTGGTCTTGCATAAAACAAATTTAACTAAAGTTCTCAATACAATTTCAATTAAAACAAAAATCACTCAAACAGACAAAAACTATGACTAAAGATATTTTTGGAAAGGCCTTATTAGATTACCAAAATGGAAATTATTCTGAAGACCTCATAACCTCTACTAATATTTCGGATGAAGATGCCTTACCTCTTCCCTACCTATTTAGAGGTTATTCTGAAATGCCAAAACTAGAACAGAAAGCACTACAATTATCTAAAGGTCATATTTTAGATGTTGGTTGTGGCTCTGGAAGTCATTCACTTTGGTTACAAGAAAAGGGTTTAAAAATAAAAGCTATTGATAACTCTAAAGGCGCTATTGAAGTGGCTAAAAAGCGTGGAATTCTAAATGCCGAATTAAAACCACTTTTGGAAGAAACCGAAACGTTTGACACTATTTTATTATTGATGAATGGTACTGGGATTTTTCAAGAATTATCTCAAGTTTCAATGTATTTGAAGCATTTGAAATCGCTATTACAACCAGAAGGACAAATTCTTGTAGACTCTTCAGACATTTCATATATGTACGAAGATGAAGATGGTGGTATGTGGTTAGACCTCAACCAAGGTTATCCTGGCGAATTAGACTATTATTTGTCTTACAAAGGCGAAAAAGAAGCCGCTATGAAATGGCTTTATCTCGATTTTGAAACTTTAAAAACAGCTTGTTTAACGGTTGGATTAAAATGTGAAAACGTTATGGACGGTGAGCATTTTGATTATTTAGCGAAGCTAAGCTTAATCTAAATCATTTAACGGTTTTTGAATTAATATGGGCAACATAAGGTTTTCTGAGCTCTTATATTTAACCTTTATTTTTTCCAGATAAGTCAGAAACTCTTCACTTTTAATATACTTTTTTATAGCATCATCTATCTTATCACCATGACTTTTGCGAATAATTAAATGATTCGATTTAAAATCCGTATCATCAAAAACAACTAAATAAAAACCTAGATCACTCTTGTAATCTTCCTTTTTAAAATTAGCATCTAAATATTTAGTGATACCTCTTGCAAATCGTCTTCCAGAGCTAATACTATTTTTAATAACATTATCAAAAACAATAGTCTCCTCATTTTCAGATATAGCTTCTTTAATTAAACGTAATTCTTCTACATAAAATTTATAGCGATCTAATTTTTTCTTACTTTTTTCAAGCCTCAATGTTGGGTTACAAATAGATATGTTGACTACACCATCCTCTTTATTGACATAAAAAATATAACTACTATTTAAGACTAAGTAAGGAATTGGGCACATTCCATCTGGTCTATCTACATTGATTAAGCTAAAATCTATGTCAGCCTTAAAATTTTCTTCTATAGAAAAACTAATTTGTTTTACTCTTTTAGAATCAGGGTAATATTCTTTTATATCTGTTACTTTACCAGTAAAAATATAATCATAGTCATCGTATATTTGAGAGGGACTTCCCATAATACAAGTGCAAGCTATTGATTTAAAACAAACGAATAGAAATGAAATTAGTAAGTATTTTTTCATATCAAAAACTGCTCAAATATTATTCCAAAACCTAATGAATTATAAAAAACAATTACTGAATTTCACCTCCAACAACGGTCTCTAACACTTTAATATTCGGTATTTCCTTAGCATCAACCGTCATAATATCTTCATCTAAGATGATGAAATCTGCAAACTTACCAACTTCTATACTTCCTTTTTCGTTTTCTTCAAAATTAGAGTACGCTGCCCAAATAGTCATTCCTTTTAGAGCTTCTTCTCTACTCAATGCATTTTCCATTTGAAAACCACCTTCAGGATATTGGTCTAAATCTTGTCTAGCCACAGCAGCATAAAACGTTAAAAAAGGACTAACGCGTTCTACAGGGAAATCTGTACCTAAAGCTACTTTTCCATAAGCTTCTAATAATTGTTTGTAAGCATAAGCGCCTTTTACACGTTCCGCTCCAACTCTATCCTCAGCCCAATACATATCACTTGTTGCATGTGTTGGTTGAATAGATGGCATTATATTTTTATACAAATCAAAATCTTCAGGAGAGACAATTTGCGCATGTTCTACACGCCAACGTCTGTCGTTTTTACCTTTTAAAACTTTATTATACGTTTCTAAAACGGCTCTGTTTGCAGAATCTCCTATAGCATGCGTGTTCATTTGAAATTCTGAGTTAGCAATACGTTCTGCAGATGTCTTTAACGTTTCTAAATCAGTAACCAGTAATCCTAAATGACCAGGTTTATCAGAATATGGTTCTTTAAGCATAGCTCCTCTAGAACCAAGTGCTCCGTCTGCATAAAACTTAAATGAACGCACATTGAGTCGGTCTGTTTTAGTGATACCTTTATTTAAAAAGTAATCTAAATTCTCTTCAGAATAGGATACCATTGCGTATATACGCATTTTTAGCTTTCCAGATTCTTGAAGGTTATTTATAATCTCAAGAGCATCTTTGCTTAAACCTGCGTCATCAACGGTTGTCAAGCCTAAATCGAAACAAATTTTTTGTGCATTTAATAACGCCTTTGCTTGTTCTATTTTTGTTGGTTGTGGCCAATGATTCATTACCAATTGTTCTGCATTATCAATTAAAACTCCGGTTAGTTTTCCATTTTCAACTATGACTTCACCACCATCAATTTTAGAATTTTTGGTAACTTTCCCTAAATCTAAAGCCGCTTGATTTGCTAATATAGCGTGGCCATCTATACGCAATAAAGCAACAGGTGTATTAGGAAATAATTTATCTAATAAGTTTTTATTTGGAAATTGTTTGTCTTCCCAGTCATTTTGGTCCCAACCGCGTCCGTATATAAATTTTTTATGTTTTGTATTCTGAAAATCTAAAACACGTTTCATCATCTCCTCAAAACTCTTAGTGCCAACTAAATCTACCGTTTCTTGCATAAGTCCCATACCTAAAAAATGACAATGTGCATCAATAAATCCAGGCAACAGTGTTTTTCCTTCAGCATTGAGCGTATCAATAGCCTTGTATTTCTCCTTAATTTCAGATGTTGATCCTACAGCTATTATTTTACCATCTTTTACAGCAAATGCTTCCGCTTTATTGAAGTCGTTATCAACAGTGTATATATTAGCATTTGTAACAACTAAATCTGCTTGTAATTTATCTTTTTGGCAGGAAAAAATGGTTAACAGTATTAAAATTGAAGTTAGTCTGTAAGTTTTAAATTTCATGATAGTTAGTTTATAAGCTTTGTAAAAATAAGAAAAGTGCTCCAAATGGAACACTTTTGCATATAAGTATAAATTAATCAGATTACTACTCTAAGTGCGTAATGATCATTCTATTTAAAAATCAAACTGATACGTTGCACCTGCTAAAAACTGAATACCTTGAACTGGGAAATTTAACCAGCGTTGATAATCTTGATTAAAAATATTATTAGCCTTTGCAAAAACAGATAATTGGTCGTTTATTTTATAACCAACGTGGGCATTAAGGTCAAAATAGCTATCTAAACTTACTCTTGTTAATTCGACATTATCAAACACCATTTCAACAATTCTTTCGTCTTTACGTTCACCAACAAAATAAGCACTTGCACCAGCAAACCATTGTTCTGAAATCTGATAATCTAAAAACAATGAGGCTTCTAAATCCGGTAAATTCCATGCTTGAGCTTCATCATCTGTACCATAAGCGAAATACTCTCCTTTAATTCCTAAAGTGAAATTTCTATTAAAGTCTACATTTAATTCACCTGCAATAGAAAATGTAGTTACATCATCGTAAACAACATTAAACGAGTTTCCAAATTGATAGTCTTCTGTTGCTGTAGCTATTGCTTCATTAGACTTGTATAATGCTTTTGCTTTTTCAGAAGCATAATTCCCTGTAATATTATAACTTATATTACTAGTTA
This sequence comes from Winogradskyella sp. Asnod2-B02-A, assembly GCF_045063645.1. Lineage (NCBI taxonomy): Bacteria > Pseudomonadati > Bacteroidota > Flavobacteriia > Flavobacteriales > Flavobacteriaceae > Winogradskyella > Winogradskyella sp. Asnod2-B02-A. The sequence goes on along the minus strand of NZ_JBEFOG010000027.1, from coordinate 2,307,959 downwards.
GTTTCCCTTTTACACCTACAAAAGTTTTATACTGTTGGTCTGTTGGGCTTACATAAAGTGTTGGTGATACAAATGGATTCACATTAGCAAAATCGTAATACGAATTCTGAATCACTTTACCTGTAAGGCCTGCGTAAGCAATTAAAAGCTCGTCTACTAAACGGTATGACGCCTTAATATTAGGATGTACATAGAATTTACTTTTGCTTAACTCTGTATCATTAAGGTAAGTTAATCTTACACCTAAATTAATGGTTAAATCATCTCGATTAAGTTGATAAGAAGGAGCCAAACCAAACATAATATTACCGTAATCTATTGATGTTTTTGGTAGGGTTTCTAAATAAGTAGAATCGAAACTTCCTCCTAAATAATCAATAAATACTTCTGCATCAATATCTGCATCTTGTATAGAAACTTCAAAATTACTATTAGCCATAAAACGGTTTTCACCAGAATCTTGATTATCACCAAAACGTCTAAACCTAAGGCTAGCATCTTTTACAATAGCATCATCGAAATTAATTTTTCCTCCAACATTAAAACTATTAAAGGTATGTTTAGAATCAATTACATCGATTTGTGTATCAGTATAAACACCTTCTGGTAAACCATACCAATTATAGGCTTGCAAATCGAAACCTCCATCAACTTTCCATGTATAATCGCGTTGACTCTTACTGTAATGTGCATTCAATTTGGTTTTAGAGAAATAATCATCTAATGACAAATTATCAATACCACCTCGAGATGAATGATGGCTAAAGTAACCACCAACATTTTCACTTTTACTTAGTTCGTAATTTAAATAAACTTCGCCTAAAAGCGTAGCATAATTACCAACACCAAGCGATGCATAATTATCGTATAATTTCACAGCTTTAGCTTTATCTACGGTTGCTGCCTTTCCTTTTGCAGGTGTAAACGTGGATGCTACAGGTATTGAAAAAATATTATACTTAATTTCCTTTTTCTTAACTGCGCTAGAATCATTCAATTTAGGATTATCCTTAACTTTAAAAGCATCAGAAATTGTTGGTGTGTATGGCTTTATAACGTTAACCGTTTGATCTGCTATGGTATCTTTTTCTTGAGCTACAACAAAAGACATACTGCTTGATATGGTTATAATAAAAATTAAAAATTTGATTTTCATTTTAAATGTTTTGTTTATACTTCAACTTGGCTTCGGCAGGCTAAGCCTAACCGTTTGATTAATGCTACCTTTAGTTGTCGTCAGTTTCGATTGATGAATTTGTTTTTGCTTCTTCAGCTTTTATTTTATTCAATTCTGCTTTCGCTTCCGTTACAACCTCTGTAAAGTCTGGGAAATTGCTAATTACACTTTCTAATATGTAGGTGGCTTGAAATGCATCTCCTAAAGCATAAAAGTTCTTAGCCATTACTACCAAACCTTTAGCACTATATAACTTATAACTACCAAAATCCTTTGCTAATTTTTGAATAGTGATATTTGATGCTTCGTAATCGCCTGCTTTATTTTTAAAATAACCATTATAGAACAACGCTTCTGCAGCCACACTTCCTGTTGCTAATTTTTCTACCTCAGCATATGCTATTTTTGCCTTAGCTTCGTCTCCTATTTTAATAGCTGAACGTGCAATAGTTAATTTAGCATCACTCTTAACTTTGTTATCTAATTTAGAATTGCTTAATACTTTTTCAGCATAACTTTCTGCTTTAGGATAGTCTTCAGTTTGATAATACGCATTCATTAAATTAGATTGTGCGTAAATCACATTCTGCGGATAATCAGCTTCGAGCTCTAATCGCTTTAAAACAGGCACTGCTTTTTCCCAATTAGCTTTACCTAAATAAATTTCACAAAGCTTAACCATAGCTTGTTCTGTATATTCTGATTTTGAAGCTTCAACAATAGCCTTATAATGTGGTTGTGCATTATCAAACAATTCTTTTTTGTAATACAATTGCGCTAAATAAAAATGCGCTTTTTCATTGTGAAGTCCTTTTGGAAACTCACTCAAATACTTATTAAACTGACGTATAGCTTTATCAGTTTCATTATCTAAATAAGGTTTTTCTGCTGCTAAATAGGTGGCATTATCTAAATCTACATCTGTAACCTCAACGTAATCTAAAGTTCTTACCCAAGTTGCGTATTCATCTACTTTACCTAAATCTATATAAATTAATCTTACGGTTGAAACCGCCTGAACCGCTTCTCCTGAACCAGGAAAATCAGTAGCTACTTTTTTAAATTTAGTTAATGCACGTGTGTTATCATTCCCATTATAATAAACCAAACCTTGCCTTAATAAGGCCTTAGAAGTAAAAGCACTTGTTTTGTATTCAGAATTTAAGCGATCGTACATTTGCATTGCCTTATCAGATTCGTTTGCTTTTACATAAGAATTTGCCAACTCATACATAGCATCATCTCGTAATGCTGATTTAGGATATTGATTTATAAAAGCTTTTAATTCTGAGATCTTATCAGCACCTTTTCCTAAATACCCTTGACTCATCGCTATTTGAAATGCGGCATAATCGGATTCAATCTCATTAATCTGAATGGCTTTTTTGTAGGCATCAATCGCATTTTGATATTTACTAGAAACAAAATAGCCATCTGCCAATCTTAAATAAGCATCGTTTTGGCGTAGTTTATCATTCGACTTATTTTTTATAAATTTCTCAAAATAGTTAGAAGCATTTGTGTAATCCTTCAGCTTAAAATAAGTGTATGCTAAATTATAATTTAGATTTTCGTTTTCTGATAAACTAGAAGATTCACTATAACCATCAAACTGCTTAAAGCCAATTAAAGCATCATTATAATTAGTTAAATTATATTCTGTTTCTGCTTTCCAGAAGGTTGCTTTGGCAACAAAAACTGCATCTATTGGTTCTTTTAAAGAGCCTTTAAATAAATCTAAAGCCTCATTATATTTATTTTCATTAAATAATTCTACAGCTCTAAAAAAAGCAACTTTTTGATAAGCGGCTTTGTTTTCAAAACTATTTTTTCCTTTTAAAAGTTCTAAAGCTTCTTTATAATTTTTTGAAGTAATGTAAGAATCTATTAAAAGTGTTTCAACCTCTTCTTTATAGCCAGAATTAGGATAAGCTTTTAAATAACTCGTTAAAACCTGAGGAACGGATTGGTACGGATTTCCAATTTCGTAACTAATCTTAGCATAATTTAACCATGCATCTTCCTGAATTTTTAAATCAAAATCCATTTGTGATGCATTTCTAAAGGCATTTAAAGCTTCTTGCTTTTTATCTAAATTGATGTAACTTTCTCCTAAATGATAATAGGCATTTTGTGCTACTGAATTTTGTCCACCAATTATTTTATTGAATTCTGAAATCGCACTTTCAAAATCATTTTGCTTGTAATATGCATAACCCAATTGGTAATAATCAGTATTACTCCATTTTCGTTTTTTACCTTTATACGCTTTTAAATATGGAATGGCTTCCTTATATTTTTCTAAATTGAAATAACTTTCACCAATAATTTTTGATAATTCTGATTTTTCTGCAGCACTACTTCTTGGTAATTGTGCTTCTGCAAGCTCTATGGCTTTATCAAATTTCCCCAACTTAAAGTTTAAGTCCGCTTGGTAGTAAGATAACTTTTCTTTGTATTTTTCGTTATCACTAACTTGATCAAAATACTCATTCGCCGTATCGTAATCATCACCTTGATACGCTAAAAAACCAATATAGTATTTGGCTTGAGAACCATATTCTTTAGAATTTACAACTCTATTTAAATACTTCGTCGCTTTCTTTTCGTCTTTAGTTGAATATAAAGCATAGCCATAATTAAAATTGAAACGCTCTTTTTCTGAACGTGCTATACTACCTTCATCTAACTTCTCATACCATTTACGAGCATAAGCATATTTTCCGTTATCAAAATAATAATCAGCTACATCTAAAAAAGCTGTATTTCTCTTAGTACTTGTTGGATAATCTTCAACAAATTCTGTGATTAAATCGTCTGCATTATTCTGGTTTAAACGCACAGCACAATTAGCGATGTAATAGGCACAATCGGATTGGATAGTAATGTCGTCTGTACTGTCTTTAACATTATCAAACAAAGACTGAGCTGCATGATATTGTTTATTATTGTATAAGGTTAATGCTTTTTGATAATCTTGTAAATCACTAGTGTAAACAGCCGATTTTTGAGCCATTGCAAGCGAAGAAACTACAAGAAAAACGATGATTAACTGTTTTTTGAGTAACATCATTAGTTTTACGTTTTTTTGATGATTTTATTTAATGTCAAATATAATTCAATCCCAAATCTATAACGATAGAATTTGTTTATAATTATAAACGGAGTTATTAAAAATAGTTGGTATAATTAAGTAAGAGGTGTTTAATCCTTAAAACAACCATCCGAATAAGCGTTTGAAAAAACTTTTCTTTTCTGATTTTTCGAATTCAATTCTAAATACACCAAAATTTTCAGCAGATTTTATGGCTAAAGTATTGTGTAACGGTTTCTCAAAGTTATTCAAAGTCATAGGAAAACTAACATTTAAAGTTTTTGTGATTTCTCCAGATTTTAAAACCTGATGACTGTTTTCTATATCATAGATTTTATATGTCATACCTTCTTCAATATTAAAATCACTAAAATTGACTTCAACATCATTTCCATTTTTTTCTATAAGCGCAACATTAAAGTGACTTGGATTTGTATGTAATGGACTCACTTTTAACACAGAATTAATTTCAAATTCTTTTAAAACTCTAGCCGAACTATGGACATCAATTTTAAAAGTATTCTGCCAGTCTGCTAGTGTATAATCTTTGTATTTTAAAATCCTAAACGGTACTCCTCTTTTAGTATAGTAGCTATTATAATCCATTTGAATTAATTGCGACTCTAAACCTAGTAACGTTGATGCATCAAAATGCACATAACCAGCATAAACCGTATTATTTTTAAAAAAAACTGATTTAGCATGCAAAATACTAAACCCATTATTTTGACCAATAATTACATTATCCGTAACTGTAATATCTTCAACAAGTGCTTGTTTTATAAAACCCAAAAGCAAAGACGAAGCATCTCCTAATTTATTGTTTTTAATAAAATCTACGTTGTGATATAACACATTGTTTTCTACTTTAATATGCTTGGCAATGTTTACACTTTCTCGGTCATTACTTGCTATAATTACATTGCCTTGGTGCCTTCCTGAGGGAATTCCATTATTAAATATAATATTACCACTTAAGTTTATATTCTTAACAAACTCCTTATTCTGACCTGAACTTGCAGACCAAATTTCTACACCTTTATAATAATTATTAAAGATGATGTTGTTTCTAATAATCCTAGTATTATCACTATGATTTTGAACATACATACCTTCACCATAACCTCTTTCTTTACCAATAATTCCATTATTATAAATAATACAATCCTCTATGACAGAACCACCTGTTGATTTCCATGAACCAAACCCTAGTCCAGGAATATTATAAATCTTTAAATTTTGAAATTTACATTCGCCAGAAATATGATTAATTCCGTTAGCTCCTCTAATATTTTTATCTGAATACAACCTCGGAAAATCTCCTAAATAGGTCACTTCAAAATTTCTAAATATTACTTTACCACCTTTAACCTCCAATACATATTTGCCTTCGGTAGATACATTTCCATCTAGTATTACAGTATCATCTTTAAATGCTGAAACTGTAATAAATTTTGAGTTTGAAGACCGAATTAAGCTAATGTATCTTCCCTTATAAACACCATCATGAATCCAAATTGTATCTCCTCCATTTACGTATTCTGGAGATTGCGATAATGCTGTTTGTAAATCCCAAGGCTTTTCAATACTGCCATTTCCACTTGGTGTTCCGGCTATTGTTTTACCATCTACAGGAAAAACATGGAATTCATTTTGCGCAAACGCCATTACGGAACTCAGTAGTATTATGATGCTTATAATATATTTCATGAATTAAAATTTTAATATGTTTTATTATCAGTCATTTCCTGAAACAACTAATGAGTAAACAAAACTAACATAATCGCATAATTTCAATTACTATGCCAATATAATTTTTAGAGATATATCTCCTAATTTAACAATAAAAACAAGCACTAAAAATGCACTATTATCCAAAAAGAAGGTTTTATGAAAATACCGAAGTTTCGTAATTAAGTTATACTTTTACATTAAACAAATTACCGTGAAAATTTTCTAAAGTTCACTACCCAATAACAAAACTTAAATTTTGAACAGAATTAACCAAAAATTAGCAGAAGACAAAAAACTTTTATCCATCTACTTTACAGCAGGATATCCAAACGTTGATGATACCGTTAGTATCATTGAAAATCTGGAAAAAAGTGGTGTAGATATGATAGAAATTGGATTGCCATTTAGTGATCCATTAGCAGATGGACCAACCATACAAGCAAGTTCTACGCAAGCATTAAAAAATGGTATGACTAGCGAATTATTATTTGAGCAACTCAAAGACATTCGTAAATCCGTTAACATTCCTTTAATTATAATGGGTTATTTTAACCCAATGTTTCAATATGGTGTTGAAGCCTTTTGTAAAAAATGTGAAGAAGTTGGAATTGATGGACTTATTATTCCTGATTTGCCTGTAGACGTGTACCACTCCGATTATAAATCAACTTTTGAAAAATACGGTTTAATAAATGTCCTTTTAATTACTCCTCAAACTTCAGACGAACGCATTCGTTATATTGATTCTGTTTCTAACGGCTTTATTTATATGGTCAGTTCTGCAAGTGTAACGGGTGGCAATTCTGGTTTTGGAAATGAACAAACTAATTATTTTAAGCGTATTGCAGATATGAAGTTAAAAAATCCTCAAATAGTAGGTTTTGGAATTTCTAACAATGAAACTTTTACACAAGCAACACAGTACGCAAAAGGAGCTATTATTGGAAGTGCGTTTATTAAACACATTACTAATAATGGCACCAACTCTATCGATAGCTTTATAACCTCAATCAGATAATATGAAAATCTTAAACGATTGGCGTGTTATACTGCTATTATGCCTAACATTAGGTTTAGCACCTTTTTTTCCAGAACCTCATATCATTGGAAAAATAAGATGGATAGCAGGTGGAGCAAACGGAATGACATTAAAGGATTGGTTCGATGTCGTATTTCATGGTTTTCCATTTCTATTATTAATAAGATTAATTTTTATAAAAATTACGCATAAAAATGCCACTTAATATTGTACTTATAGAACCAGAAATACCAAATAATACTGGTAACATTGGTCGTTTAGCATTAGCAACAGGTTCTAAATTACATTTGGTAAAACCATTTGGTTTTGAAATTGATGATAAGCGTCTTAAACGTGCTGGTTTAGATTATTGGCAACATTTAGAAGTCATCTACTATGATAATATAGACGAATTCTTCTTAAAAAATAAAAATGCTAAAATGGTTTTCTTATCTAGCCATGGCACAAAAACGCATTGGAATATTGATTTTACAGACAATATGTTTTTAGTTTTTGGCAAAGAATCTGTTGGCTTACCAAAACCTATAATAGAACATCATAAAAAACAATTATTTAAAATTCCGCTTTATAGCGAATCCATACGAAGTCTAAATTTAGCAAATGCTGTTGGCATTGTAGTTTATGAAGGATTGCGACAAATAAAATAATTATTATGGTAATTAAACCTTTTTCGCTTATATTGGTCTTAAATTTAAACAAACCCTAAATCATAATACAATGATTACTAAAACATTAAAAACCGGAATTTTTATAATTACAGTTGCTTCATTTTCTTTTTCTAACGCTCAAGAAACAGTCGATTTAAAAAAAGATAACTCATCAAAAATGTTCAATCATATAGATGCAAATTCCGATGATGTGATTACTCTAGAAGAATATAAAACCGCTAGATTAAAAGATGCATCTAAAGAAGAACTTGTTAAAAAACGATATTTAAGTATAGACACAGATAAAAACGGTACTTTAAATAGAGAAGAGTTTAGTGTTTTTTACAATAGCAAACAGAAACCAAAGAGAGTAAAAAATCAAATTAAGGTTCAAGAAAAAAAGAGCGCTGAATTAGATAAAAAAGAATAACATTATTTTTTAATATCAAGATTTAAAATATCCTCTAGAAGTTACTTTAGAGGATATTTTTTTTACCCCTAGATAACATTTAAATGATTTTCCTTTTGTAACTTTTCATTAATCTAATACAGTATTATGAAGCACTCTAAATCCTATAATTTTTTTTCAGAATTTGCTCAGATTGCGCTAGGTATTATTTTAGCGAGTATAGGTTTAAAAGCTTTTTTATTACCCAATGGTTTTATGGATGGTGGCGTTACAGGAATAGCATTATTAGTAAATAGACTGATTGGTGTAGATATTTCATTACTATTAGTCATTTTCAGTTTACCATTTTTAATCCTTGGATATTATACGGTTTCTAAGCGTATTGTTATAAAGTCTATTCTAAGTATTCTCGCTTTTGCATCATTGATTCATTTTGGAAATTATGATACCATTACAGACGACAAACTATTAATCTCCATTTTTGGAGGCTTATGTTTGGGTGGAGGTATTGGCATTGCCATTAGGAATGGATCTGTTTTAGATGGCTCAGAAATTTTAGGGATCTATCTCAATGATAAATTTGGATTAAGCATAGGTAGAGTAATTCTTATATTTAATATTATATTATTTAGTATCACGGCAATGGTTGTTTCTTTAGAAATAGCGCTTTACTCCATCCTCACTTACATCGTCACAGCAAAAGTTACAGACATGACTATTGAAGGTTTTGAAGATTTTATTGGTGTTACAATCGTTTCTAATGATTATGCTAAAATTAAGCATGCTATAATGATTGAATTAGGAGTTGGCTTAACAACCTATAAAGGTTCTAAAGGCTTTGGTAGTAATGGACCACAACAAGATTTTGATATTATTCACACCATAATTAATCGTATTGACATAAAGAAAATGCATCGTATTATTGAAAATATAGACGAAAATGCATTTATAGTAGAATTTGATGTAAATAATGTAAAAGGTGGCGTTTTACGTCATTATCTTGATAAGAAAAAGGGTAAAACGTTACCTAAAATTTAAGTCTCTTAATTAATTCTATGACTTTAAATAAGAATTTAAAACCACTTATTTCTTATTCTTTTTTAAATAGTCTAAATACATATCTTCAACCTTAGTTCTTGCCCAAGGTGTGCGTCTTAAAAACTTTAAACTCGATTTTACTGAAGGGTTATCCGTAAAACAACGAATACTAATTTGATAGCCCATATACTCCCAGCCGTAATGTGCTTGCAGTTCTGTTATAATCTGTTCTAATTTTACTCCGTGAAGTGGATTGTTGGGTTGGGTTGACATTTAGTTTTCAATTAAAGCCTTAATCTTAACCGCTTTTTCAAAATGATCTAATTGGTGAGTTTTAATCCACCAGATAGCAGCTTCCATTAATAATTCTGGATTGTCATTTTTATTTTTAAAAAACGCATAAAATGAAATGCCAACATTAGTGCCTTTTTGAGCAATCTTCTTATCGCAAACTTCTATGATTTTATCTTTTAAAGCTGAAGTCATTACTTAGCGTCTACTATCGTTGTTTCTATTACGGTTTCGGTTTTTATTTCGATCTGAATTAGAGCTTTTAGCCTTTCCTGAATTTCTATTATTCGAATTTTTACGACGACCTTGATTTCTATTCTGACCTGGCCTTATTGGTTCTGTTGAAGCATTAGGATCTGGCTCAAAACCTTCAACGATTTCGATTTCAATCTTCATATCAATCAACTTTTCAATATCTCGCAAAAAAGTAGTTTCATCAGCACTTACTAAAGAAATAGCTTCTCCACTAGCTCCTGCTCTACCTGTTCTACCAATTCTGTGAACGTAATCTTCAGATACATTAGGCAATTCAAAATTTATAACATGTGGTAATAACGGAATATCTAAACCTCTAGCGGCAATATCTGTAGCCACTAAAACTCTAACCGATCCATTTTTAAAACCTGCTAATGCTTTTGTTCTGGCTCCTTGACTTTTATTTCCATGAATTGCTGCTGCAGTAATGCCATCGCTTATCATCTTTTTGCAAAGTTTATTGGCTCCATGTTTTGTTCTTGTAAAAACTAAAACTTGTTTCCAATTCCCTTCAGAAATTAACTTTATAATTAGTCCTGTTTTTTTGCCTTTGGCAACACGATATACTTTTTGATCAATAACCTCAACAGCTGTATTTTCAGGTGTCGCTTCAACTTGAACAGGATTATTAAGAATTGAATAGGCTAGTTTCTTAATATCTTTAGAGAAGGTTGCAGAAAACATTAGGTTCTGACGTTTAGCTGGCATAAGTTTCATAACACGTTCTATATCGCGTAAAAAACCCATATCTAACATACGATCTGCTTCATCTAAAACAAATATCTCTACCTTATTTAAAGATATTACTCCTTGGTTTTCTAAATCGATTAAACGTCCTGGTGTAGCCACCAAAACATCAACTCCTTGACTTAATTTATTAACTTGTGGTTTCTGATTGACTCCACCAAAAATAACAGTACTTCTAATGTTTAAAAACTCACTGTACTCTTTAACATTGGCGTAAACTTGTGCTGCTAACTCACGTGTTGGAGTTAATATTAAAGCTCTAATTGGTCTATGTCTTTGCTGAGCTCCATTAGATAACAAGTGAAGCAACGGTAATGTAAAACCTGCTGTTTTCCCAGTTCCGGTTTGTGCTGATGCTAAAACGTCTTTCCCTTCTAATACAGAAGGAATAGCTTTTGATTGAATAGGTGAAGGTGTTTCGTATCCTTTTTTCTGGATAGCTTTAAGTAAAGGCTCAGATAGGCCCAAAGATTTAAATGACATAAATAGTGTTTATGAAGCAAACTCTATTTATTTAGGTCACTCCTTTAATTTGGTGCGAAGTTACAGCTAATTTATGCCTGACTCTAAAAAAATGGCTATTATATTATAAACGCTATGAATTCTTCCGTTCTTGAAACTTCTTTAACGGACTAGTATCACGATTTTTATAACCATGAATAGAACTGCTTATTATCAATATAGCTGCACTTATAAAAGCCACATACATCAGTGTCTCATTATTGAGCTTATTGGCATTTCCTATGCCAATTAATGCCCAAGCTCCAACAAGCGCAAACTCTCTCATATTTCGCCTCCATGTTATCAATATATTTAGAAGGACTGCAATTGCAATTAATAGTATTGTCCAAGTGACATCAGAAACACCAAAACCATCCCAACCCATTTTTACTAAATACGTTGAGACATTAGCAATACTAGCCACAGTTACCCAACCCGAATACACCACAAAAGGCCACCAAACAAAAGCAATAATAGATAATGGCTCGTCATCTAACTCCATTCGGTTGTTGATTACAATCTTTATTAATGAAAAAAGTAATAAGAAAATAAAAACACAAGACACTGCTGTATATTCATAAATCCAAGCAAACACCCAAAGCGAATTAAATAAACATGAGAGCATAAACCACCAACCTGTTCTCATTACAAAATCATCATTTTCAACTTTTTTGAACAAGCTACGACCTTGATAAATGGCAAAACCTATCAACAGTAAATAAATTAGTCCCCAAATAGCAAACGTATAACCTGCTGGAGTAAACAAGGATCTATAACTATTAGAAACTTCGCCAATAGTGGTGTTATTTAAGGCACCTGTATTAGAGAGATAATTGATGAATATAGTTAAAATTAAAGCTATAATATTTCCTATCTGAAGCGTTTTTTTCATGATTTAATTTTCCTCTAATTTAAAACATATGAAGCATTAGTTTAGCTTATTCTGTCCATATTTTAACTTAAATGAAACGGTACGAACCTTATTGGTACTTATTTATTTTTATCCTATACATTTAATGAACTAATTAGATTCTATATCAGTACTTCATCGTTTTATAAAATTATTTAACCTCAAGAATTCATGTATATTAGCTGTAAGAGAAACGTATACTAAGAATATTTAATTATGAAGGCACTACTCTATTTTTTATTCATATTACCACTACACCTTTTAGCACAAGAACAAACCAATTCAGAAAAATTTTGGAAGCAACTCGAAGCGCATTGTGGCAATGCTTACGAAGGCGAGATTATAGAAGGAGGAAAATTAGGTGATGGCTTTACGGGTGAAAAACTAGTGATGCATGTGCGTTCTTGCGATACTAACGACATTAAAATTCCATTTTTTGTTGGTGACAACAAATCACGTACCTGGGTTTTACATATGAATGATGAAAAAATAATTAGCCTAAAACACGATCATAGACATGAAGACGGCTCCGAAGAAAAACTAACACAATACGGAGGCACAAGTGCAAATCAAGGTTTGGCTAATTTACAAATGTTTCCTGCCGATGCACATACTGCAAAAATTTTACCTGCAGCTTCTACTAATATTTGGTGGTTTACAATAGATGATACAAGTTTAACTTATAACCTACGTCGTTTAGGTAGTGATCGTTTGTTTACGGTTCGTTTTGATTTAACTAAAACTATTGAAACACCAGATGCTCCTTGGGGAAGTGAGGATTGAGTAAAACGACCTTAGTGGATATTATAAATCATTGGTTTGGATTTTGACGTAAAATCTCATAATGCAGACAACATACGCTCAACCTCAACTATGGTTGATCCATAACGTTTTTTGTTTGGTTTGGTTAAACGTTTTGATTCTGTAGAAATTTCCTCTAAAAGCTCTTTTCCTTCAGTAATCCTATCGTTTTCAATATAAAACTTAGCAAGAGCTAAACGTTCTGCATAATTTGAATATGGTCTATCTATTTGTTTTAATTGTACTTCTGCTTCATTTATTTTCCCCAATTCATTTAATGCCAAACCATAACAAAATTGTTGTTTTGAACCTTTAAATTCAGCTTTCTCTTTGATAAACTCAGTTTGCTCAATGACACCCTCATAATCTTTTAGTTGAAAATAACACAAGATTAAATTCTGCCTTGCATATAAATCATCTTGAATGGTATCTTCTAATGTTTTCTTATAGTGTATAATAGCATTAGTAATATCATTGTTTTTAAAATATGCATCTGCTAATTCTATTCGGTTAGTATAAGTATCTACAAGCTGAACCTTCTTTTCTAACTCTTTTATCTTTTTGGTAGGATTAATGACTGATGTTATATCTTCTTGAATTTTTTCTGCATCACTTTTGTTAAACATCTGGGTTACAATATAAATTAAAGACCCAATGGCAGGAACAAAAAAGATAAGAAAATACCAATAAAAAGGCTTGTTGTTTTTATAGGCATGATATAAACAATACACTTGAACAACAATAAGTAAATAATACATAAATACAATTTAAAGCACTACAGATCTATTTTATCTTGTAAATACCAATTCATTCTCTGAAGATAACGCTTCGCTAAAGCCATAGTTATCGTAATTAAAACCTTTAATATCATCAATAGTTTTTGCATCGGTATCAATAATATATCTCGTCATTAATCCTCTGGCTAATTTTGCAAAAATGGCTATGATTTTATACTTGTCATTTTTAAACTCTTTAAACGCTACATTTATTACTGGCACTTTTAAAGCTTTTGTATCTATGGCTTTAAAATACTCTTGACTTGCTAAATTAAGAAATATCTCGTTGTCTTCTAACTCTTCATTTAAGGCTTTAGTAACTTTCTTTTGCCAGAATTGATACAAATTTTTGTTTTTACCGACGGGCATTTTTGTCCCCATTTCTAATCGGTAAGGTTGTATTAAATCTAGAGGTTTTAAAACACCATATAATCCTGATAGAATACGAACAGTATCTTGCACTTTATCTAATTTATTTGTGTCAATGGTATAAGCATCTAATCCTCTATACACATCTCCACTAAAAGCGTAAATAGCTTGTCTTGCATTCTCTGATGTAAATGGTAATTCCCATTCTTGATTGCGCTCGTAATTCAGTTGCCCTAAATTATCTGATATATGCATCAGCGTAGATAAACTCTTTGCTGATTTCTTTTTTAGTAATTTATTTAAACGCTCTGCTTCATTTAAAAAAACACCTTCTGTAGTTTTAGTTGTTGGCAGTTTAGTATCGTAATCTAAAGATTTTGCTGGTGATAGTACTAATTTCATAACACATGTCCACAAACGTGGATTTTTCATTAAAAGTTAAACAATTTTTCTTTCTCAATGTAAAAATACGATGTAAATGAAAGAGTTTCAAATCTTAGTGAGAACTAATCTTGATAGTGTTATAATGAATAACTATGAAGAGACAGAAACTCATTTTTATATAACAAAAGTAAAAATGCAACTACACTAAACCTATTGAGTTGTTGTAATTGCATTAGCTTTATAATCACTTACCATCGGCAAGTGCGTTAAGGATGGAAATGGCATCCTTTTTTTGAGGCACGAAAAAAAAGATATAATGGACAGCCTGACTCTACGTAGCTATTGCGTAGTAGAGAAACGCCCAAAATTTATTAATCCTTTGTGTGTTTAGCGTAGTGCCTCCACTTTTCAATACACTGCGTCATATCTTCTGGGATTTCAGATTGAAACTGCATAAACTTACCTGTTGTTGGGTGTACAAAACCTAAAGTTTTGGCATGTAAGGCTTGTCTTGGTAAAATTTTAAAACAGTTATCTACAAACTGCTTATATTTTGTAAATGTGGTTCCTTTTAAAATGCGTTCACCACCATAACGTTCGTCATTAAATAAGGTATGTCCAATATGTTTCATGTGCACACGTATTTGGTGTGTACGTCCGGTTTCGAGTTTACAGCTCACTAACGTTACATAACCTAAACGTTCTATGACTTTATAATGTGTAACGGCTGGTTTACCTTGTTCTTCTTCGTCATCTAAGAAAACGGTGTTTTGTAATCTGTTTTTGGGATGACGACCAATATTACCTTCAACAGTACCTTCCTCTTCTTCCATATTTCCCCAAACAAGTGCCACATATTCGCGTTCGCTCGTTTTTTTAGCAAACTGATTAGAAAGATGCGCCATGGCTTGTTCTGTTTTAGCAACTACTAATAATCCGCTGGTATCTTTATCTATTCTATGAACTAAACCTGGTCTTTCACTTGAATTGTTTGGTAGATTTTCAAAATGAAAAATTAATGCGTTTATTAAGGTCCCAGAATAGTTGCCATGACCTGGATGCACTACCATGCCTGCTGGTTTATTTACAACGAGCAAATCATCATCTTCGTAAACGACATCTATTGGAATGTCTTCTGCAATTAATAAATTTTCGTGCGGAGGATGCTCAAACCTAACTGTAATGTGATCATTGGGTTTTACCTTGTAATTAGACTTTACAGGGACATCATTCACAAAAATACTTCCGTCTTTTGCTGCAGCTTGAATTTTATTACGCGTGGCGTTTTCAATAAAATTCATTAAGTATTTATCTATTCGAAGTGGTTGTTGACCCGCAACAACTCTAAAAGCGTGATGCTCGTACAATTCGTTATCGTCACTTTCTGAAATATCAGGAATATTTGGCATTATCATTTTTTTTTAGTCAACCTTACCTATTACCAAGTCGATCTTTGAAGTTAAAGGCAATAATGTACCTGGTTTTAGCGGCTTTCCATTGTGTGACATAGACATCACACCTTCTCCAATGGATTTTTTGTAACTAATTTCACCTATTTTAAATCCTAAAGCTTCTAATTGTGGTTTGGCTTGTCTAAAAGTGCGTTTTAAGATGTTTGGCACCTCTACTTTACGATAACCTGAAGGATTTAAGATTAAATAAATTTTTCTATTTTCCTTAACGTGAGATCCTGCTATTGGATTTTGTTCTATAACGGAATACTTTGGGTAATTTGGGTTGTAATTTGCTGAATCTTGAATTTCCATTGCCAGTTCATGATCTTTTAATTCTATGCCTACCGTTTCTAAGGATTTACCTTTTAAATCAGGAACGATTACAAATTCTCCATGATTGGTGGTGACATCTAACCATTTTAATATTAAAAAACATAATACCACAATAGCAACAACGGCAATTGCCAATTGTTTAAAAAACACTTTACTAGTAAGAAACTTAACTAAACTCATAAGCTATATAATTGTTGACAAAACTAAGAAATTCTGACGTTATATTAACGACACATGTATAAAATACGTTAGAACAAGTGATTTAGTTTATAAAAAATAAATTATACATTTACGGTAAGACTTTTTTAAACCTGATAATGAAAAAAAATATCGCAATTATAATGGGAGGTTATTCTAGTGAATATAAGATTTCCCTTAAGAGTGGCAACGTGGTTTACAGCACGTTAGACAAAAATAAATACAACGCTTACCGTGTTCATATTTTCAAAGACAAATGGGTTTTTGTGAATGATTTAGATGAAGAATTTCCAATAGATAAAAATGATTTTTCGGTTTTAGTAAACGAAACAAAAATTAATTTCGATTGTGTTTTTAATGCTATCCATGGTTCTCCTGGCGAAGATGGTTACATGCAAGCATATTTTAACTTGTTAAATATGCCACAAACCAGCTGCTCAATGTACCAAGCTGCGCTTACATTTAACAAACGCGATTTGTTGGCTACACTTAAGCCGTACGGTATTAAAACAGCCGAAAGCTATCCATTAAACCTTGGTGATACTATAGATGAAGATGCTATTATTGCAAAAGTTGGCTTACCATGTTTTGTAAAAGCTAATAAAGCAGGAAGTAGTTTTGGAATTTCTAAAGTCTATAAAAAAGAAGATTTAAAAACAGCTATCGAAAAATCATTTAAGGAAGATAATGAAATCATTATAGAGCAATTTTTAGATGGTGTAGAAGTTTCTGTTGGTGTCATTACATACAACAATGAAACTCTGGTTTTGCCAATTACTGAAATCGTTTCTGAAAACGACTTCTTTGATTATGAAGCTAAATATGAAGGAAAATCTCAAGAAATTACTCCTGCTCGTATTTCTGAATCTTACGCGAATAAAGTAAGAATTGAAGCAAAAAAAATATACGAAATTCTTAAAATGAAAGGCTTTTCTAGAAGCGAATTTATTTCTAAAAACGATGAACCTTATTTGTTAGAAGTAAATACCGTTCCTGGTTTAACTAAAGAGAGTATATTACCTCAACAGGCTGCTGAAGCCGGAATTAGTTTGGTAGATTTGTTTGGAAATGCTATTGAAGAAGCCTTAAAAAACTAAAACAATTATTATGAACAAACTGGCTTTTCTTATACTTATCTATTCTATTAATTCAATATTTTGTTTTGCTCAAAACGATTCTATTCCTCTAAAATTTGACACCAAGTATTATAACGCAGTAGATAAATGGGTTGCTTTCCCTAAAACTAAAAAGGATTCTACATATACTTTAGGTTTTATCTATATAGATGAAATGGCAGGATTTACTTTTAATTTTGAGAATTCTTTTACAATCAAAGACCAGATATTAATTCCTACTAAAACAGATAGTGTTTCAAAAATAGGATATATAAAAAGTAGACTTTATACAGACACAAAAAACGTTGCCATAATTAATTCAAAACAACTAAAAGAACTCAACTTACCATTATTTCCAGATTGGTTAGAATTGTACAAAAGAGATGACGATAATGTTGAATACCTTAAGCAAATTGGTTATCTCTACAACCATGTAGGAGCAAGTGCAAATGCTATTGAACCATTGTTAAAAGCTTATAACCAACAACCTCATTTTAAAGGATTAGAGTTTGAGTTAGCTTTTGCATATAATGCTACAAAACAATTTAAAAAAGCCATTCCCGTTTTAGAAAAAGCAATAGCGAATAAAAATAATGACCAATTAATTTACAAAGAATTAGGTTACGCTTTTATGAATTTACAAGATTTAGAAAAAGCTGAGAATGCATTTACTGAAGGTATTAAAAACGCTAAAGACGATAATATTAAGGCTGAAATGGCTATAAATATGTGTTCTGTTTATTTCAATAAAAAAGACGAAAAGAAATATAGCAAGTGGATAAAAATAGCGAAACAATATATTAATGGAACCTCTCAGTTTTCTAAGTATGTAACATATTTTGAAAGTGAATGGGAAAAACAAAAAAATAATTAAGTTTAGTATCTTTAACTAACATTCTGTCAAATTATAAAGCTAATCAATGAAAAGAGCATTATTCCCTGGATCATTTGATCCCATTACAAACGGACACTTCGATATTATAAAACGTGGTATTAAGCTATTTGACGAAGTCGTAGTGGCAATTGGCATCAATGCCGACAAAAAATATATGTTCTCTTTAGAAGAACGAAAAAAATTCATTGAGGAAGCCTTCAAAAACGAACCCAAAGTAAAAGTGGTCACTTATACTGGATTAACTATTGATTTCTGTGAAAAAATTGATGCAGAATTTATATTAAGAGGCTTAAGAAATCCTGCTGATTTTGAATTTGAAAAGGCCATAGCACATACCAATAGAAGACTCTCAAAAATTGAAACAGTCTTTTTGTTAACTGCGGCTAAAACCTCTTTTATTTCGTCTTCAATAGTACGTGATGTACTAAGAAACAATGGTGATTATACGGTTTTGGTTCCAGAAAGTGTGAGGGTAAACCGATAACAAATTATTAATACTCATAGAAAAATATTTAAAGTATAAAAAAACTCAAACCGTTAAGGCTTGAGTTTTTTATTACTATGTAAAAGCGAATATAATATTTACTCGTAAATATATTGTAAAATATAATCCTCTTCACCTCCAGTGTCAAGCGTTATTGTTTCTACACCAGTAGTAGGATAGTTTGCAGAATTGTAAGTATATGTAAATGAACTCTCATCAGCATAAACTGCATTACCTGTATTAACTTCATCTAACACATTATTCTCATATGCATATCTACCTATTAATTCAAAAACCTCTCTTTGGTGGATGTTTTTAAGTGGATTATTCTTAGTGTCATAAGTAAATGTATAATCTTGTCCTCCATCAACATCTTCTTCCTCTAAACGGTTTCCATTTGCAGCATAAGTTAAAATATAAGTGTTTTCTCCGTTTTCTGATAAAGTTATAGTACCATCTGCATTATAAGTAAATGTATTAACGTCAACTGAATTTGAACCAAATGTAAATGTTTCGGTTATTAATCGATCGCTACTGTCATATCCTAGCTCGGTCTGAAAATCTAAAACACCATCTTCATATTCCTTAATAGTAGTTAATAAATCACCAGTATAAATATACTCTTCAGAGTAACCATCATTATCAGAAGTACCAATTAATTTATTCCCAGAATAAGTGAAATTAGTTATATAATCATCACCTTCATAAGTTTCAATTAAAGTTTGCAATAAAACAGTGTCTGGATCTCCACCATCATCAGATGAATCATCGCTTGAACAAGAATTAAGCATTAAGCCAAAGGCGCAAAAAATAAAAATCAGTTTTTTCATGTTTAGTTTTTTTTAAATAAGACTGTTAAAATAAGATTATTTAGTAATTAACTAGAGTAAATCTCAATTAATAAATAAAACAGAGCATTATTTTTCTTAGCACTTTTTAATAAGTCTAATACGGAATCTTATCTTAAGGTTATGGATTACCTAATTATTTATTCCGTTTACAATCTAATTAAAATTGAAATGAGGATATATCATTTGTAGATTCTCTATTTCTATTTGAAGTTTTGCAAGAAATGCTTGATGTGCTTGAGAATTTGGATTGAACGGACGATGCGCTTTTTTTGCTTGAATAGCAGCAACAACTTCTGAAGTATTTAAAGCATCACTAGATAACCAAACATTTTTAAATTTTTCCCAAATATAATTAATCGCGATTTCGCTTGGATGTAACATATCAGAATTGTAAAAACGATAATCCCTTAATTCATCCATCATAATTTCATACGAAGGAAAATAATAAAGCTGATTTCTTGGCTCTACAACTTGATGTATGGCAGCCAACAAATGAGATTTGCTTTGCGTATTTTGCACAAAACCATCCTTAACGTGTCGCACTGGAGATACTGTAAATAGAAACGAGACTTCAGGATTAATACTTTTTACCAAACTAATTATTGCCTCAAGAGATTCTGATATTTCTTCAACTGAAAGTAACTCTTTTAAAAACTTTTTCTGAGGTAATTTATGACAATTCGCTACAATTTTATCAGATTCTATTAGCCTATAAACCCAACTTGTTCCTAATGTGATTATAACATGGCTTGCACTTTTTAATTGATTGTAGGTTTCATCAATTTGAGAATTTAAAATCGCTAACAATTCAACTTTAGATGTTTTATTTAATTTAGAATGTGCATCTAAACAACTCCATTGTTCATTATGAAAACACAAATCCTCCTCCGAATAATAATCTCTGTTTATAGCACGTGTTATAAGATTTTCAATCGCTAACGGATGAAATAAAATCCCGAAAGGATTAATACTACTTTCAAATTTAAAATATTTAAATTTCTCTCCTATATTTTCAGAAAAGCACGAACCAAACAACATAATCTTAGAGTTGTAATCTATTTGATTATGTTGTTGTTTTTTTAATGGTATTTGTGTTTGTAGTTTCATATTTTCGCGCAAAGTCACAGAGTCGCAAAGGCTTGCTCAGCTGTAAAACAAGTTACAAATTATTTACTATTCTTGTAATACCTGTTTTAATTAATGGACTATTAAAATTAATTAATAATCCTAATTTGAGTCCTGTAAGTTTTAAATAGGTCATCAATTGTTTAGGATGAACAGGATGAATCTCTTGAACCGACTTAATCTCAATAATTACCTTATTTTCAACAATTAAATCTGTTCTGTAACTTAAATCCAATTGTTTTCCCCTCCAAACGACTGGCAAAGGTTTTTGTCGCTCTACTGATAATCCTTCATTTTTTAATTCAACGAATAAAATTTCTTCATAAACCGATTCTAATAAACCTGGACCTAATTCAACGTGAATGTGATAACTAACATCTACTATAATCCTTGAAATTTCGTTTTCAGTCATAAATTAATTTTCACATTCAGAGTTACAAAGTCTTATATGCTATTTCCTAAACAATAAATTATAACTTAGGTCATTTTTCTTTGCGCCTTAGCATCTTTGCGCGAAAAATCATAAAAATCTTTACACGAAATATCTTTAATTTAAACAACATAACCTTTAGCAGCTTCTAAAGCAGCTTCAATTCCTGCAGGATTTTTTCCTCCAGCAGTTGCAAAGAAAGGTTGTCCGCCTCCACCACCTTGAATGTGTTTTCCCAATTCTCTAACTATAGTACCAGCATTTAAACCTTTACTAGCTACTAATTCTTTAGAAATGTAACAAGATAAAATCGCTTTTCCATTATTCTCTGCACCAAATAAAAGCACCAAATTATCAAACTGACTGCCTAATTCAAAACAAACATCTTTGATACCTGAGGCGTCTAAATCTAATTTCTTAGCTAAAAACTGAACACCATTAATTTCGGTTAATTCGTTTTTAAGTTCACCTTTTATGTTTTTGGCTTTATCTTTTAAAAGGCCTTCAATTTGCTTTTTTAAATCGGCATTTTCATCTTGAAGGTTCTCTAATGCTTTTACTGGTTCTTTTGCATTATTTAAAAGTCCTTTCATTTCAAGATAAGCAGTATTATTTTCAGAGAAATAATCTTTAACGGCTTTATTGGTAATACCTTCAATTCGTCTTATTCCTGCTGCAACAGCTCCTTCAGATACGATTTTAAAATGCCATATATCTGATGTGTTTTTTACATGAATTCCACCACATAGTTCAATAGAATTTCCAAAACGAATAGTCCTTACCGTATCACCATATTTCTCTCCGAATAGAGCCATGGCACCTTCTTCAATGGCTTTTTCCATAGGAATATTTCGTTCTTCCTCTAATGGTAATTTGCCTTCAATTCTTGCATTTACAAAATCTTCAATCTCTTGTAATTGTTCTGGTGTTACTTTTGAAAAATGCGAAAAGTCAAATCTTAAAGATTTTGGTTTTACCAACGACCCTTTTTGCTCTACATGTTCTCCTAATATGGTTCTTAAAGCTTGGTGTAATAAATGTGTTGCGGTATGATTACTAGATGATAAAGCTCTGTGCTCGTTATTTACAACGGCTTTAAAACCCTCATTAATATGCTCTGGCAATTCTTTTGTAAAATGAATGATAACGTTATTTTCTTTCTTTGTATCTAATATATAAACAACATCACCACTAATATCTTCTAAAAACCCTTTATCTCCTATTTGTCCACCACCTTCAGCGTAGAATGGTGTTAAATTGAAAACCAACTGATACATTTCTCCGTCCTTTTTAGACGTTACTTTTCTATATCTTGTTATTCTTACATTTGCTTCTAATGTATCGTAACCTATAAATTCTTCAACATCATCTTCAATTAAAATTGTCCAATCTTCAGTTGACGTTTCACTTGCAGAACGCGATCTATTTTTTTGTTTCTGTAATTCTTCTTTAAAACCTTCTTCATCTAATTTTAAGTTCTTTTCAGATAAAATTAATGCCGTTAAATCAATAGGGAATCCATAAGTATCATACAACTCAAAGGCTTTTTCACCAGACACAGTATCACCTTTTGTTTCTTCCACAATACGATTTAATAAAACCAAACCTTGGTCTAATGTTCTTAAAAAAGAGGCTTCTTCTTCTTTAATTACATTTTCAATTAATTGCTTTTGAGCTTTCAATTCTGGGAATGCATCACCCATTTTTTTACTCAACACATCCACTAAACGATATATTAATGGCTCTTTTTTATCTAAAAAGGTAAAGCCATATCTCACTGCTCTTCTTAAAATTCTACGAATAACATAACCAGCACCTGTGTTACTTGGTAACTGACCATCTGCTATTGAAAAAGCAACCGCTCTTACGTGATCTGAAATAACCCTAATTGCAACATCAACCTCTTCATTATCACCATATTTTTTATCAGTAATTGTTTCTATTTCACGTATAATTGGTGTAAAAACATCAGTATCATAATTAGATTGCACGCCTTGTAAAACCATACATAAACGTTCAAATCCCATACCTGTATCAATATGTTTGTTTGGCAAAGTTTCTAGTGTACCATTTGCTTTTCGGTTATACTCCATAAAAACCAAATTCCAAACTTCAACCACATGCGGATGATCCATATTAATCAACGTCTTTCCATCGACTTTTGCTCTTTCTTCTTTAGATCTAATGTCTACATGGATTTCACTACAAGGTCCACATGGTCCTTGATCTCCCATTTCCCAAAAATTGTCTTTCTTATTCCCCTTTAAAATTCGGTCTTCAGAAATGTATTGTTTCCAAATATCATAAGCTTCAGTGTCCATATCTAGCTTATCCTTATCATCACTTCCTTCAAAAACGGTTACATATAAAATGTCTTTATCAATGCCGTAAACTTCAGTTAAAAGTTCCCAAGCCCAAGCAATAGCTTCCTTTTTAAAATAATCACCAAAGCTCCAATTACCTAACATTTCAAACAACGTATGGTGATAAGTATCATAACCTACTTCTTCTAAATCGTTATGTTTACCTGAAACTCGTAAACATTTTTGAGAATCTGAGATTCTATTTTTCTTTGGTTCTGCGTTGCCCAAAAAGTATTCTTTAAAAGGTGCCATTCCTGAATTAACAAACATTAATGTTGGATCATCTTTTAATACCATTGGTGCAGAAGGAACAATAAGGTGTTGTTTTCCTTCAAAGAAATTTAAAAATTTAGAACGGATTTCTTGAGACTTCATATATTGAAATTAGAGCTTGTTTGTAATAAATTAGCGTAAATGAAAAACATTTTTTTATCTTTGGTCGTTACGCTGTAAATAAGTTGCTTGCTTTGTGCACTTATTAGCTGCAAAAATAGTATAAATTCAAACATGGCTAAAGTAAAATATTATTATGATTCTGAAACGCTTTCTTACCGTAAGATAAAGCGTAAAAAAACCACTACTTTAAAATATGCTTCGGTGTTTTTAACTGCTGCTGCACTTTTTGGATTCCTATCATTTTTTATTGCTAGTCAATATATAGAATCTCCTAAAGAGAAACAATTAGCAAGAGAATTGCAGAATATGGAATTGCAATATGAGTTGTTAAACAAAAGAACAGATGATGCCTTTGCTGCTTTAGAAAATGTAGAGGAACGTGATAATGCTATTTACAGACTTTATTTTGAAGCCAACCCAATACCTACAGAACAGCGTAGAGCAGGATTTGGAGGCATTAACCGATATAAAAAATACGAAGGATATAACAATTCGCAACTCATTGCAGAAAGCAATAAGCGAATGGATATTTTAGAAAAAGCCATCGTAGTGCAATCAAAATCCTTAGATGAAATTGCAAAACTTGCCGAAGACAAAGAAAAATTTTTAGAAGCAATACCTGCTATTCAGCCTATAAGCAATGAAAACATGACGCGTATGGCTTCTGGGTACGGTTACAGAACAGATCCATTTACAAAGGTGAGGAAATTTCATTTTGGTATGGACTTTACAGCTCCTCGTGGCACACCAATTTATGCCTCTGGAGATGGAGTTATAAAAAGGGCAGATAATGCCTCTACAGGTTACGGAAACCATATAAGAATAGATCATGGTTACGGTTATATCTCGTTGTATGCACACATGTACAAGTATAATGTTAAAGTAAATCAACGTGTAAAACGTGGTGATTTAATAGGTTTTGTTGGTAGTACAGGTCGTTCTGAAGCACCACACTTACATTACGAAGTTTTTAAAGATGGAGAGCGTATTAACCCTATTAATTTTTACTATGGTAATTTATCTGCAGAAGAATATGATATTTTGCTGAAAAAAGCGTCATTAGAAAACCAATCTCTCGATTAAGATGCACATAGACTTACCAGAAAAACGTTATTACGGTATTGGCGAAGTAGCCAAAGCTTTCAAGGTAAATTCATCCTTGATTAGGTTTTGGGAAAAAGAATTTGATGTTTTAAAGCCGAAGAAAAACGCCAAGGGCAACAGAAAATTTACACCTGAAGATATTAAGAATCTTAAATTTATTTACCACTTAGTAAAAGAAAGAGGATTTACACTTGAAGGCGCAAAAATTCACCTTAAAGAAGAAAAAAAACAAGCTTTAAATAAATTTGAAATAATTGATAAGCTTGAAAGTATAAAAGCACAACTCACAAAAATTAAAACACAACTTTAAAAAATAAACTATCATGAAAAAATGGCTAATTCCTGTAATCGTAATTGCAATTATTGCATTTGGTATTTATAATTGGGCAGTAGGATTTAATAATACGGCTGTAGAATATGAAGCTAATGCTAAAACAGCTTGGTCTAATGTTGAAAGTTCTTATCAAAGACGAAATGACCTAATTGGTAATTTAGTTAAAACCGTACAAGGTGCTGCTGATTTTGAAAAATCAACTTTAACTGCAGTAATTGAAGCTAGAGCGAAGGCAACATCTACAACAATAGATGCTAGCAATCTAAATGCTGAAAACATGGCGCAATTCCAACAAGCCCAAAGTGGATTAAGTGGAGCACTATCTAAACTCTTAGTATCTGTTGAACGCTATCCTGAATTAAAAGCAAATCAGAATTTCTTAGAATTACAAAGCCAATTAGAAGGTACAGAAAACAGAATTAATATCGCCAGAGATCGTTATAACGAAAAAGTAAACATTTATGACATTCATACTTCAAAATTTCCAGGATCAGTTTTAGCTGGTTGGTTTGGGTTTGAAGAGATGCCAAGATATAAAGCAGATGCTGGAAGCGAAAATGCACCAGATGTTAATTTCGATTTTAAATAAAATCTAATTATGCCAAAAATTGAAGATTTCCTAACATCAAAAGAAGAAGAGGAAATTGTTGAAGCTATAAGAATTGCTGAATGCGATACTTCTGGTGAAATTCGTGTGCATATAGAACAGAAATGTGACACTGATGTTTACGAACATGCACTAGAGGTATTTCATACTTTAAAAATGGACAATACCATACAGCGAAATGGCGTACTTATCTATGTTGCTGTAGACAATAAAGCTTTTGTAATCTTTGGTGACCAAGGCATTAATAATATTGTTGGTGCTGATTTTTGGAATTCTACTCGAGACAAAATTGCGACACAATTTAAAACAGGCAACTTCAAGCAAGGTATTGTAAATGGAATAACTGAGGCAGGCAAAGTATTATCTAAGCACTTCCCTTGGCACCATAATGATAAAGACGAATTAGATAATGCTATTTCTAAAGGTTAATGCAAAACATGAAACACATAGCGTTTAAAGTTATATTGTTATTAATTTTAGCAAGTCCGCTGGTAGGATTAGCACAATATAATATTCCTGACAAACCAGAATTTCAGACCAGCGTTTATGATGACGAGATAAAATTATTGTCTGCATCAGAAAAGAGTAACTTAGAACGTAAACTTATTCGTTATTCTGATTCTACCTCAACGCAAATTGTTGTTGCAATAATTAGCTCCACAAAAGGAGAATACATTAACTACTTAGGCGCACAATGGGGAGAAAAATGGGGCATTGGACAAGCTGACAAAGACAACGGTATTTTTATACTACTAGCTAAAGACGATAGAGAAATAAATATCAGTACAGGAAAAGGTGTTGAACATTTACTCACAGACGCTATGAGTAAACGTATAATTAACACAGACATTATTCCCTATTTTAAACGCAATGATTATTACGGAGGATTAAATCGTGCTACAGATGCCATCTTTGAAGTAATGAATGGCGAATATCAAGGCACAAGACAATCCGAAAATCGAGAATTTCCGGTTGAGGTTATCATTTTTTTAGTCATCATATTTATAATTTTCGTTATAGCAATTTCTAAAAGTCGTGGTAGCGGAAACGGTGGAAATAGAGGCAACCAATCTGACAGCAGAAGTCTTCTTGAAGCTATTATTTTAAGCAATATGGGACGAGGTAGCTATTCTAGAGGCTCATCTTCTGGTGGCTTTGGAGGTGGCTTTGGTGGTAGCTCTGGAGGCGGCTTTGGCGGTGGCTTCGGTGGAGGAAGTTTTGGAGGCGGAGGAGCTTCTGGTGGTTGGTAATTTTAGGTCCTTTCATTAATCAAAAAAGTAAACATCATCACCTCCCGATTCACCTTTACTTCCTAAACTATTAAACTTATAACTTAGGCTTAACATAAAATACTGTCTTAAAACGGTACTTTGTTTATCTTCAATATAATCCTGTGTTGCTATACGTCTTGCATTGGTATTTTGGTTTAACAAATCATATACTTTTAATGTAACAATAGCTTTGTCATTAAACACACTATAGGCTAAAGTAGAATTCCAAAACCAAGCACTTTTTTGAAATCCATCTGCTACATTTGGATTATAATTAAAGTTAATATCATTTCTCCACTCTAGGTTTTTAGGCAAAAAAGTTGCCGTTCTTACACCTGCATTATGGCTAGTAAATTCACGATCTTCAAAAGCTGCAATATCATAAGCATTATTAGTAAAACTCAACTGGTAATATGGCTTAAACTCTAATACTTTATCCCAAATAAAATCTATACCTATTCTTGGTGATATTCTATTTATCTTACTCGCATATTTTACATCATTATTAAAATTAATTCGTTCTGAAGTATTATAACTTGCCCTAACCTTTAATTTAATAGTTCTTAATGTATCAACTTTAAAATCTTTGTTATAGTTAACCCAACTACCAATATTGTAATTACCATCAACGTTTACATAGGTCGTAGTTCGCTTCAACGTTTCTTGATCTACAAAAGTTTTAGACACCACTTGATTATCTGAAATACTAGCATTAATACCTACATAAAAGCCTGTGCGCTTTTGCCAATCAAAACCATTATATCCTGCATAAAAACTATGATTGTTTGAAGGCTCTAAATTAGGATTACCTATTATAGTTTGTAATGGATTTGATACGTCTTCAAATGCCTGAAGTTGTCTTAATGCTGGCGGCTGATTTTCTAGCCAATAATTAACATAAATCGATGCTTTTGGACTAAACGTGTAACTGACATAAGAGTTAGCTTCAATATTCTTAAAATCACGTTCTACGTTAAATTGAGGTCTTAATAAGTCTTCATTCTTTAATGTCCGGATATTGTAACCTACATTAAAATTTGTAGAAAATTTATCGCCTCTATAAGACAATCCCAATCCCGGAATACTTCTATAATCTGTATATTGAAAATCCGTACTTAGATCGGTATTGAAATCCGTGAAATCTTGTGTACTATTATTATAATCGAAGGTACTTTCTCTATTATTATCTTTATCTCTAGCGTATCTATATTTAAAATTTAAAAAAAACTTTTTTGTAATCAACGGTAATCTATAAGACAATTCTGTTGAAACACCATAACTATTATTTTCACCATCTGTAAATTGATTACGATCTATAGTTTCAGGGTTTGTGCCAAAGACTTCAGTCTCTGAATCCAAAAAATCATCACTTTCTTGCTGGTTCACCGTAGTTTCTAATTCCGCTTTTATAAAAGCTCCTCGCTTCCCAAAACGTTTTGTAATAGAAATATCATTAGAAAATCTTCTCGCAAAACTTTCTACATCTGAGTTCACTTCAGATTGATTAGTTAACACTAAATTTTCATCTAATGTTTCTTCATTGCTATTATACCTGGTTCTCGATTTTGAATACCCAAAAGATGGCTCAATACTTATTTGAAAGGTTGAATCTGTTTTAATTTCAAACTCTAAATTAAATGAATGGTTATCTGTATCGTTATCTGATCTAGAATCTGAATTGGTAAAAAATCTTGAATCAGACAAAATCGTTTCACGTTGAGATGACGATATATTTTCGGAATTACTTGATGAGAAAAAATAATCTGCTGATAGATCTGTTTTTTCGCCTATAACATCTGCATAGTTGAGTCCTGCATTTTGTGATGTTGTAATACCCTCTCCACCTCCAAACGAACGACCACCAATTGAAAAAGATCCATTGCTATTAAACGAAACTCCTCCTCCATTTCCAAACATTTTTGATATCTCTCCAAAACTAAAACCTGGTGTATTGGTATTGTTTGCGCCTGCAAGGACACTTACACGCCTGTCATTGTCAAAAACATTAACCATGCCAGCGAGTTCATAACGCTTATCTGTTCCTCCACCTGCAGAAACACGACCAAATACTCCTTTGTTATTTTCTTCCTTAATGGTAAGATTGATTGTTTTGTTTTCCTTGTCACCTTCTTCTCCTGTAAACTCCTCAGATTTTGTTTTTGTATCTACAATCTGAATTTTCTCAATTATATCCTTAGTTAAATTCTTTGTAGTAATGGTAGGATCATCTCCAAAAAATGGCTTACCATTCACTAAAATCTTATTGACACTTTTACCATTAACCGTAATTTTCCCTTCCTCATCAACTTCTACACCTGGTAATTGCTTTAATAAATCTTCAACATTAGCATCTTTTTTAGTTTTAAAAGATTTCACATTAAATTCCAGGGTATCTTTTTTAATAGTTATTGGAGCAGTAGATTTCACTAAAACTTCACCAAGCTGGTTATCTAATTGTAATGAAATAGCCTTTAGATCTATCTTCTCTTTATCTATATTTATTTTTTTAAAATAAGTAGCATATCCAATATAAGACACATAGAAATTTAAGCTTTTATCGTAAGTTGAGCTTTCAATTTTAAAATTTCCATCTTTATCAGAAATCGTATAAGTAACTACAGAGCTATCCTTTACGCGCTCCAAATAAATAGTTGCAGATTCTAATGGTTTATTAGTGTCTTCAGCTATAAGTGTTCCTTTAATTTCGAATTTTTTTTCCTGTGAAAATGAATTAATTGCAAAGAGGAGTGCAAAAACTAGGACTAGTTTGTTCATGTTTGGTTAGTTGATTGATTGATGATTAATTCTTAAACGCCCTAAATTAAGAATTCGTATGAAATTTCTTCATATTAATTCCAATTAATTAATTTTTTAAGAAATTTTCATCAAACACTAAGTAGCTCTACATGTATAGATTAGAGAACTTAAACAAGAAAAACTAGTACACTTTAAAAAAGTGAAATCTATTTTTATAAAATAAAAAAACGACCTAAAACCCAATGGCAAATAGCTTTTGTGTTTTAGGTCGTTAAGTAAAATCTATTATTTTTTACGTAAATACACACTTATCGGAACACCATTGAAATCAAACATGTCACGTAGTTTATTTTCTAAAAAACGCTTATATGGATCCTTTACATATTGTGGTAAATTACAGAAAAAAGCAAATTGTGGTTGCGGAGTTGGCAACTGCATAATATACTTAATTTTCACAAATTTACCTTTATAAGCTGGAGGTGGCTGATTCTCTATTATTGGTAATAAGGTTTCATTTAGAACGCTTGTTTTTATACGTTTAGATCTATTCTTATAAACCTCGACAGCCGTTTCAATAGCTTTGAAAATACGTTGCTTATTTAAAACTGAAATAAACACAATTGGCACATCTGTAAAAGGAGCAATTTGTTCTCTAATGTGTTTTTCAAATTCCTTGGCTGTTTTTGTGTCTTTCTCTACTAAATCCCATTTATTGACAAGGATTACAATACCTTTTCTGTTACGTTCTGCTAACCAAAAAATATTTTGAACCTGACCATCAAAACCACGAGTAGCATCTAACACAACTAAACAAACATCACAATGCTCAATAGCTCTTACACTTCGCATTACAGAATAAAATTCTAAATCCTCTTTAACCTTAGATTTACGACGAATACCAGCCGTATCTACTAAATTAAACTCAAACCCAAAACGGTTATATTTTGTATCAATAGAATCGCGCGTTGTACCAGCAACATCAGTTACAATGTAGCGTTCCTCTCCAATTAAAGCATTAATAAATGAAGATTTCCCTGCATTAGGTCTCCCAACCACAGCAAAACGTGGTAATTCATCTTCTTCAATTTCCTCTTTTTCTGGTAAAGCCTCAACAACGGCATCTAATAAATCACCTGTACCACTTCCGTTTATACTTGCAATGGCAAAATACTCTCCTAATCCAAGAGCGTAAAACTCAACGGCATCTTCAAGACGTTTATTATTGTCAACTTTATTAACTACTAAAAAAACTGGTTTTTTAACTTTTCGTAATAACTGAGCGACGTCTTCATCCATACCTGTAACTCCAGATTCTACATCAACCATAAAAATAATAGCATCAGCTTCATCTATGGCTAACTCAACTTGCTTGTCAATTTCCGCTTCAAATACATCATCACTACCAAGGACATATCCTCCGGTATCAATTAAAGAAAACTCTCTTCCATTCCAGTCTGTTTTTCCATAATGACGATCTCTTGTTACACCACTAACAGCATCAACAATAGCTTCTCTTCTTTTAATAAGACGATTAAAAAATGTCGATTTCCCAACATTTGGACGACCCACTACAGCGACTATATTACCCATTTATTTTTATTTAAGGCTACAAAGATACTACTTCCTTCCTAGTTATGGCGCACTATTAATCACTTTTCATTTATTACTTTAAAAAGTATACAAATTAAAAAGTAAAAGCATAAATAACACAGCTAATATTGTTAACATCCTGTTGATAACAAGTATTTATTTAAAAAATGAGACGTATATTTTTAGTAATTTTAAGGCGTGTATAAAATGAAGCTTTCATACACATCCTTAAAAAGGCTTAACAAACATAATCTTTCGAGAAACAGCCCCTTTTCTTGCGGGAAATTGTGTGTTAAAACAATACATAAGGTTTTATTGATTGCTAGTATTAAACACTAAAATATTATAATTAAATATTCAAAAAGAATGGGGAGATACTTTACGCTTATCTTAGTTTTATTTTTAAGCTTGGAATTTGCAATAGCTCAAGAGAATTACGTTGAACACTCCATTCAAAAAGGTGAAAGTGTTTATATGATTTCGAAAAAATACGGAGTTACTGTAAATGCGATTTTCTCACTTAATCCAGGATCTGAAGATGTAATATACGCAGGTAGAACCTTAAAAATACCTAATTCTAGTGATACTAATACACAAGTAAATAATAATAATAATAATAATAATAATACCGTTATTAGTGATAGCCTAATTAGTAACTACGAAGTAAAGCGAGGTGAAACAAAATCTGGCCTTTCAAGACGTTTTGGAGTTAGTATTGCTATGTTAGAGCAACAAAATCCCCATATTGTTAGAATGCTTCAAGCAGGACATATTATAAATATCGACAAAACTATTATAGAAAATGAACGACAGGCAGCGCCTGGTGAGCATATTGTAGTTAAAGGAGAGACGCTTTGGGGAATTGCAAGAAGCAATGGCATTAGTCTTGCTCAATTAGAAGCTGCAAACGCTGGTAGATTATCTGAGTTTTTGCAAATTGGACAAACTTTAGTGATTCCAGACAAGAACGCAGAGATTACAACCGAAGGGGAATATTTAGTAAAGCGAGGTGATACAAAATTTGAATTGGCCAGACGTTTTAATATGACTATAGCTGAGCTCGAGAGCAAAAACCCTCATATTGTAGATATGTTAATGGCTGGTCATAGACTTAATGTAGACAACTCTAGCACTTACGCTCAAGATGAAACAATTAGCTCTACTGATACAGACAATTCAGTAACAGAAATAAGCACAACATCCTCTGACGGAGAATACAGGGATTATGTTATTCAACCAAAAGAAACACTTTATGGCTTATCTAAAAAAGCCGGCATGACCATTAATGAATTAACAACTTTAAATCCAAAATTACTAACCTCTGTTAATACTGGAGACATAATTAAAATGCCAATAAACGTGGTATCAAGCACTACAGATACTGTAACCGAAATTAATTACGAAGAAACTGGCGTTAATAAAAACCAAGCGTTATATGATAATTTAGTCACAGAAACAGCCAATGGTATTTATTTTTATACTCCTTTTTCTAGTGAAGAATTAAGTTCTCCTGAGCAAAGAGATAAAATGATCAGTGCAAATGCAGATCTTCAAAAATATATTGATTTTTTCCAAGGTGCTCAAATTGCAATCGATTCGGCTAAAACCTTAAATCTTAATTTTGATGTCACATTAATTAAAAAGAATATTGGTAAACCTCAGTTAAATATTGAGAGTCCTCATCAAAAAAATGCAATTCTTGTTCCATTTTTAGATAACGCCTCACATTACCCAGAAATTACGTCTAATGAAGATCTTTCAATTATTGATATAGAATCTAATATTATCCCTAAAGATAGTAGCAAAGTTTATCAATCAATTCCTTCAGATAATTTTCAAAAAACCAAAACATTAAATTATTTAGCCACGCAAAATGCACAAGTTATAGTTGTTAGTGATCTTGAAGAAGCTAGAAATAAAAATCTAATTTTAAATATCATTCCTAATGCAAAATTCTTAAAAGTAGATAAAGCTGGTTTCTTTGAAGCAAATGCATTAGAAAATACGTTAAGAAAAGACAAATTAAATTATTTGATTTTAGACAGTGAAAAAACCATTATTTTTCTAAACTCAACAACAACATTAATGAGTAAATTATCTGACTTCAACATTCAGCTTGTAATGCTTAAATCATCATTACGACCTAATCAAACTGAAGTCTCAGATATGAGATATCGTGTTTTACGCTTAATTTTCCCTTCAATTACAGATCCAAGGAATAAAAAAGGAGTGAACGACTTTGAGCGTCATTACAAAGATATATTTGAATCAAATCCCTCAAGATATTCTGAATTAGGATTTGATGTTACCTTAGACATATTATTAAGACTTTCCCAAAATTCATCTTTTGAAAACACTATAAATACTGTTATTTCCGAACATCCTCACCTAAAATTTGAGTATCAAAAATCTAATGATTCTATTTATTCTAACAATGGAGTCAGAATAATGCAATACCATTCAAATGAAGGATTAATGGAGCTTGATTAATGCGCTAGAATGTTAAAATAAAAAAAACTATAAAACTGACATATTTAAATTTTGCTAAGTAAAGGCTAATTACATATATTTGTTTCCCCTTTATCTTACAATTTTGCAAGTGAACGATTTTATTTTGAACTTGCTGTTCTTAATCCATGGCATCAATTTCAACAAAAGTAATTATTTTAATTTTTCTTAATGAAAGCCAAACAGCAACGTTTTAAATGTTATCCTATATCTATAACATTTTTTCTTTTAACAATTACTACCGCATTTAATTCTATTAATGCACAATGCCCAACAGTAACTAACAGTACGCAAACGTTATGCGATTTGCAATCCGTTTTAGTTGGTGATCTTGAAGCTACGGATAATGGTGGAGGAATAGTATGGTATGCTTCGGCAGACTCTACAACACCTTTATCTAATTCTGCAGGTTTAATAAGTGGTGAAGATTATTATGCAGATGACAATACTGGATCTTGTGGAACAAGAGCACGTGTAGATTTTACTCTTATTGGACCTCCTACTGGTAATAACTTTCAAGGAGTTTGTTTAGATGACGTATCTCAAGCTACTGTAAGTAGTTTAATAGCAACAGGAAATGATGTACAATGGTATTCATCTCCTGCTGGTGGCACTCCTTTGGATGGCAGTGATATATTAGTAAATAGCACATTGTATTATGCAGATCAAGCAAGTCCGGATGGAAGCTGTAGAACTTCTAGACTACCTGTTTTAGTTATTGTAGGCTCAACTTCTATTCCAACAGGAGATATGGTTCAAAATTTTTGTAGCACTTCAGGATCAACGCCAACTGTCGGAGATTTAGTAGCAAGTGGAAACAATAATTGGTATATTTCATTATTCTCAGCATTACCTTTGTCTCCGAGTACTCCTTTAATAAGTGGGCAAACATATTATGCAACAACTTTAGATCCACCGTGCGAAAGTACCGGAAGATTAGCCGTACTTGCAATTTTAGACACAGTTCCAGATGCTGGTGAAAATGGTATACTAGATATTTGTGATAATAATTTAAATTCAACTTTCGATCTATTCTTATCACTTGAAGGCTCTCCTGAAACTGGAGGTTCATGGTCACCAACATTAAATAGTGGCACAGGAATTTTTGATCCAAATATAGATCCTGTAGGAGAATACACCTATACAGTTGCTTCAAATAACACATGTCCTGATGGATCTGCATCAGTAACAATATCTATAATTCCTGCCCCTAATGCAGGTACAAGTGCCAACTTAGATCTTTGCAGTATAGATGCTGCTATCAATTTATTTGACAGTTTAGGTGGAAATCCAGAAGCAGGCGGAGTTTGGTCTCCTTCATTAAATAGTGGGACTGGTGTATTTAATCCTGCTATTGATTCTGATGGTATTTATACGTATACCGTAACTGGAACAGGTCCATGTGCTGATGCTACTGCAACTATAACTGTATCTGTAACCGAATATAAAGATGCAGGTGAAAATGGATCTATAGATGTATGTGATAATGTTGGTATTATTGATTTATTTGACAGCCTTGGTGGTGTACCTGATATTGGAGGAGTTTGGTCTCCAGCATTAACTAGCGGAACAGGATTTTTTGATCCTTTAATTGATTCTGCAGGTACATATACCTATTCCTTTACAGGAAATGATCCTTGTCCTAATGAATCTGCAACAGTCTCTGTAAACGTAGTTCCATTACCAATTGCTGGTAGTGATGCTACACTGACCCTTTGTAGTAATGACTTAGCCACTATAGATTTATTTGATAGCCTTGGTGGCACACCTCAACCAGGAGGATCTTGGTCACCTACACTAACTAGTAACACGGGTGTCTTTGATCCATCTACTGATACCGCAGGAATATATACTTATACGGTATCTGGAACTCCTCCATGTACAGATATATCAGCAGAAGTAAATGTAATAATAATTCAAGAGCCAAATGCAGGCATAAATGCTACTGTAAATATCTGTAGTAATAATGGAACAATAGACTTGTTCGATAGCCTTGGAGGAAATCCTGAAGTTGGTGGAACTTGGTCACCTACATTAACAAGTGGAACAGGAATATTTGATCCTTTAGTGGATCCTATTGGTAATTATAATTATACAGTAACAGGAACCAGTCCTTGCGCTGATGCTATAGCAACAGTAACTATTTCAATTATACCATTTCAAAATGCTGGTACAGATGGTGCCGTAACTGTTTGTTCTAATGATGGTACAATTGATCTTTTTGATAGTCTTGGAGGTATACCAGAAGTTGGTGGTACATGGTCTCCAACATTAACTAGTGGAACTGGAATTTTTAATCCTGCTATCGATTTAGCCGACACCTATACGTATACAACTTCTGGAACAGGACCTTGTTCTGACGATGAAGCCATTGTTGAAGTTTCAGTAATTCCAGCACCAGATGCTGGTATAGATGCTACAATAAATATTTGTGATAATATAGGGCTTATTAATTTATTCGATAACCTAGGTGGAACCCCTGAAACTGGAGGAACATGGTTTCCTGCACTTACCAGTGGCACAAATATTTTTGACCCTTTAGTTGATACTGTTGGTGATTATACATATACAGTAACAGGAACAAGCCCTTGTGCAGATGATACAGCAACAATCCTAATAACAGTAGTACCATTCCAAAATGCTGGTACAGATGGTACTGTTACCGCTTGTACTAATGATGGCACTATAGATCTTTTTAACAGTCTAGGTGGTTCACCTCAATCTGGAGGTATTTGGACACCTACACTTAATAGTACAACTGGTGTTTTTGATCCTTTAATAGATGCAGCAGGAACTTATACTTATACAACTTCTGGTTCAGGACCTTGTTCTGAAGATGAAGCTACTGTAGAAGTCTCTATTGAAATATCACCTGATGCAGGTTTAGATGGCACACTAAATTTATGTAGTCTAGCCAATTCGGTAGATTTATTTAGTAGTCTTGGTGGTTTGCCACAAACAGGAGGTACATGGTCACCAGCACTAGCAAGTGGAACTGGCGTTTTTGACCCTAATTTAGATCCTGAAGGCGATTACATTTACTCTATAAGTTCGGCAATATGTAATAATAGTACTGCAACCATTACAGTTTCTGTAACAGATGCTAACGATGCTGGAAATAACGGAAATGCAGAACTTTGTTTTAATGATGCACCTATAAATTTATTTAACAGTTTAGGTGGAAATCCTGATATTGGCGGAACTTGGACTCCTATGTTAAATAGTGGCACTGGAATGTTTGATCCAACTGTTGATTCTGCAGGAACCTATATGTACACTGTTTCTAACAGCACAAATTTATGTCCTGATGATACTGCAACCGTTTTGGTTACAGTTTTACAAGAGCCAAACGCAGGAAACAATGGAACCCTTAATTTATGTGATGCAACTATAACTGTAGATCTAATCAATGGGCTTGGAGGAACAGCTGAATCAGGAGGCACATGGTCTCCACCCCTTACAAGTGGCACTGGAATCTTCGACCCTAATACAGATCCTGAAGGAATTTATACATATACATTAACGAATTCTTGTGGTACTAATTCGGCAACTGTTACCGTTTCTTTATCCGATGTGAATGATGCGGGTGATAATGGAACAATAGAACTTTGTGGCACAGATGCTTTTGTAGATTTATTCAACAGTTTAGGTGGAAATCCTGATATTGGTGGTACATGGTCTCCAACGCTTACAAGTGGAACTGGTGTATTTGATCCGTCTGTTGATGCTGCTGGTGAATATACTTATACCGTTTCTAGCGGTACAACGGCTTGTCCTAATGATTCTGCTACAGTTACTGTTACTGTTTTACAGGGACCTGATGTTGGTAGCAACGGAACATTAAACCTATGTGATACAACAAATACAATAGACTTACTAACTGGTCTTTCTGGTACTCCTGAAATAGGAGGAACTTGGTCACCTACTTTGGATAGCGGCACCGGAATTTTCGACCCTAACTTTGATCCTGAAGGAATTTACACCTATACATTAACCAATTCTTGTGGTACTAATTCGGCAACTGTTACCGTTTCTTTATCCGATGTGAATGATGCTGGTGATAATGGGACAATAGAACTTTGTGGCACAGATGCTTCTGTAGATTTATTCAACAGTTTAGGTGGAAACCCTGATATTGGTGGTACATGGTCTCCAACGCTTACAAGTGGAACTGGTGTATTTGATCCATCTATTGATATTGCTAGTGTATATACTTATACCGTTTCAAGTGGTACAGCAGCTTGTCCTAATGATTATGCAACAGTTACAGTTTCTGTTTTACAAGGACCTGATGCTGGTAACAACGGAACATTAAACCTATGTGACACAACAAATACAATAGATCTAATAAATGGTCTTGCCGGAACACCAGAAACAGGAGGAACGTGGTCACCTGCTTTAATTAGTGGCACTGGAATTTTCGACCCTAACTCTGATCCTGAAGGCACATACACCTACACGCTAAGTAATGCTTGTGGCACTAACTCAGCAACTGTTACCGTTTCTCTATCTGATGTGAATGACGCTGGTGATAATGGAACAGTTGAATTTTGTAACACAGATACTTCTGTAGATTTATTTAATAGTGTAGGTGGAAATCCTGATATTGGTGGTACATGGTCTCCAACGCTTACAAGTGGAACTGGTGTATTTGATCCATCTATTGATACTGCTGGTGTATATACTTATACCGTTTCAAGTGGTACTGCGGCTTGTCCTAATGATTCTTCAACAGTTACAGTTTCTATTTTACAAGGACCTGATGCTGGTAGCAACGGAACATTAAATTTATGTGGATCTACAAATACGGTTAATTTATTTGATTCTCTAACCGGAACACCAGAAACAGGAGGTGTTTGGTCACCTGCACTTACTAGTGGTACTAACATTTATAATCCTAATACTGATACTGCTATTGTATACACCTATACTGTAAGTAATTCATGTGGAAATAGCTCTGCCACTGTAACCATTTCATCCGACAGTGCTGACGCGGGCGATAATGGTAATCTTGAAATTTGTATTACTGATATGTCTGTAAACTTGTTCAATAGTTTACAAGGATCACCTGATTCTGGAGGAACCTGGACACCAACGCTTACAAGTGGAACTGGTGTATTTAATCCATCTATTGATACTGCTGGTGTATATACTTATACCGTTTCTAGTAGCACAACGGCTTGTCCTAATGATACTGCAACAGTTACAGTTTCTGTTTTACAAGTACCTGATGCTGGTAGCAACGGAACATTAAATTTATGTAATTCAACAAATACAGTTAATCTATTTGATATACTAACAGGAACGCCTGAAACAGGAGGTATTTGGTCACCTGCACTAACAAGTGGTACTAACATATATGACCCTAGCACAGATACAGCTGAAACTTATACTTATACCGTAAGTAATACGTGTGGAAGTAGCTCTTCCACTGTAACCATTTCATCTGATAGTGCAGAAGCAGGAGACAATGGTAATCTTGAAATTTGTATTACTGATTCTCCATTAGATTTATTTAATAGCTTAGGAGGAACACCAGATATGGGAGGTACATGGTCACCAACTTTAACCAGTACTACGGGAGTTTTTGATCCAACTATAGATTCTTCTGGGATTTATACTTATACCGTAACAAGCGCTTCAGCGTCCTGTCCTGATGACTTTGCAACAGTAACAGTTTCAGTTTTACAATTACCAAATGCTGGAACCGATGCCTTATTAGATATATGTTTAAGTGATGCAACCGTTACAGCAAATTTAACCGATGCCTTATT
Organism: Winogradskyella sp. Asnod2-B02-A; assembly: GCF_045063645.1. Lineage (NCBI taxonomy): Bacteria > Pseudomonadati > Bacteroidota > Flavobacteriia > Flavobacteriales > Flavobacteriaceae > Winogradskyella > Winogradskyella sp. Asnod2-B02-A. The sequence goes on along the minus strand of NZ_JBEFOG010000027.1, from coordinate 2,268,198 downwards.
AGGCTCACCTGATACGGGAGGAACATGGTCTCCAACATTAACTAGTGGGACTGGGGTATTTGATCCTAATACAGATACTGTTGGTACTTATACATATACTGTAAGTAATTCTTGTGGAACAAGTTCTGCGGAAGTAACAGTTTCAACCTCTAATCCAAATGATGCTGGTATTGGTACTTCTATCGAATTATGTAGTAATGCTACTGCTATCAATTTGTTTGAAAGCTTAGAAGGAACACCTAACACTACTGGAACTTGGTCTCCTGCACTTAATAGTGGCACAGGTCTATTTGATCCAGCAATTGACTCTGCTGGCACATATACTTATACCGTTTCGGATAGCACATCAAGTTGTCCAGCTGCTGCTGCATCTATTGAAGTTTCTATTATTGCAACACCAAACGCTGGTATAGACAGTTCTGTTCTTCTATGTATAGATGAAACTAATACTATTAATTTATTTGAAAGCCTTGAAGGAAATCCAGATGTTGGAGGCACTTGGTCTCCTACTTTAACTAGTGGATCAGGAATTTTTGACCCAACCATAGATAATGATGGTATCTATACATACTCTGTAACTTCAACAGAATGTAATATTACGGTTTCTGCAAACGTGACGGTTACCATACTAGATCTCCCAGATGTTACAGGTCTTACTATGTCTATGGAAGATAATGTAATTTGTGTAGGTTTAGAAGATGCTATAATAGATATTACAGGTGCAAATCAATTGCCAGATGGAGATTATTCTATTGTATATCAACTTTCAGATTCAAATGTTTCTGTAAACACTATTGCTATTTCAATTTCAGGCGGAAATGCAACATTTACTATTCCACAAGTATTGTTAGAAAACTCTGGTTTAACCATAGTTAACCTCAACCAATTATTTGTTCTTGGACAGAGTTGTAGCGCCATAACAACTGGAATAGAACCTGTAAAAATAATAGTTGAACAAATACCTACTCCAATTTTAATTGACAACGGTACAGAGTTTTGTTTAGAAGATAATTCAACCCTAAACGATTTATCAAATAATATAACTAATGTTAACTATGAAGATGGTGAAATAGTTATATGGTACGATCAATTAACAGATGGTACTCAATATAACAACTCTGAAGTACTAGAGGAAGGTATTATTTATTATGCTTCTATTAGATCTGCTTTTGGTTGTGAGAGCGAAATTCGTTTAGAAGCGAATGTCAGTTTTATAGAATGTATAGGAGACCTTGTTATACCTGATGGTTTTTCACCAAATAACGATGGTATAAATGATGTTTTTGACATTCTATTTTTAGAAGACCTTTATCCAAACTATAAAGTTAGTGTCTATAATCGCTATGGAAACATTCTTTACGAAGGAAATAAAAACACACCTCAATGGGATGGTACATGGAAAAATAACAGTACCGTTTTACCTGTAGGAGTCTATTTTTATATTATAGAATTTAATGATGGAGAGACAGAGCCTGTACAAGGTAGAGTTTATTTAAGTAGATAATTACGACAAATCAAAATGATAGATAAGTTAATAAAATATTGCATTGCCATAGCAACTCTAACTTTAGGGTTATTGTCGCATGCACAGCAAGATCCGCAATACACTCAATACATGTATAATATGAGTGTTATAAATCCTGCATATGCTACAGATGATAATACCTTAATGAATATTGGCTTGCTTTACCGTAATCAATGGGCTAAGGCTGTTGGAGGGCCTACAACAGGAACGTACTTTGTACATTCTACGATTACAAGCCGTTTAGAAGGAGGACTCTCAGTTGTGCATGATGAAATAGGAGATGTAGTAAAACAAACAAGTGCTTTTGCAGATATTGCCTATGTACTTCCCGTTGGCACTAACACAAAATTATCTTTTGGTGTTAAAGCAGGTGCTACCATTTTCAATACTAATTTTGATGGTTTTGTTTATTCAGATCCAATAAATGAAGATCCAGCATTTGCTGAAAACATAAGTAAAACATTTCCTAACATAGGAGCAGGTTTATACTTTTTTTCAGATCATTATTATTTAGGTTTTTCAGCACCAAACCTTTTAGAAACGAAACATCTAGAGGAAGATAGTGGTGTTGTATCCCAAGGTTCAGAAAATATACACTACTTTTTTACAGGTGGCTATGTTATAGATTTAAGTGATACTTTTAAATTTAAACATTCGTTTATGGCTAAGCATGTAAATGGAGCACGCTTATCCATAGATTTAAATGCTAATGTTTTAATTAATGATTTAGTAGAACTAGGTGCAGGTTATCGCTTTGATGATTCTTATAGTGGTATGGTTAATTTTTCTATGACAGACGCTATTCGTATTGGTTATGCATATGACCATACAATTTCTAATTTAGGTCGATTTAATTCTGGGTCTCACGAAATAATGTTATTATTTAACATTGGCAAACTCGGAAAAGGCTACGATAAATCACCAAGATTTTTCTAATTAAAGACAAATGAAAACGATTAAACTATATATCTTATTTGCTGTAATAACAACAGGAAATCTTTGTTTTTCGCAATCTAGTAAAGCGGACGCTCTATATGAAAACAGAGCGTATGTTGAAGCTGCAGAAATTTATTCTGAGCTTCCAAAAACAGCTGTTAACTTAGAAAAGTTAGGAGACTGCTATTATTATAATTCTGAATTTGATAGAGCCTATCAAGCCTATAAACAAGTTTACGATTTAAAAGACAATACAGAACTCACTGAAGACTTTTATTTCAAATACTTTGACGTATTAAAAGGAACTAGAAAATATGAAGAATCTGATGAAATTTCAACACTTCATTTAAACAATCCAATTAATACCAAAAGCTTTAAATCTTTATTAAAACGTATTATTCCATACGAATATGAACTCATAAACCTTACCGAAGATATAGGAGGTTCTAATTTTGGAGTGGGTATTTACGGAGATAAAATCACTTTTGCTTCAACAAAAAACTTAAAAAATCCAAATTACGAATGGAATAGTAAACCCTATTTAGATTTATATGAAGGTAAAGTTACCGTTGGCAATTCTATAACATTAGACAGTATAGAACCGTTTAACAAAAAAATAAATACATCAAAACAACATGAAAGTAATGCTGTGTTTACCAAGGATGGCAAAACCATGTATTTTTCTAGAAATCTAAAAAAACGTATTGATTTAGATTCTACAAAAATAGCAGTTGTAAGTATTTTTAAAGCAGAATTAGTTGATGACGAATGGACAAATATTGAACCCGTACCATTTTCAAGTGACACGTATTCTACCATGCATCCTGCTTTAAATAGTGATGAAACAAGACTTTATTTTTCTAGTGATATGCCTAATACTCTAGGTTCATTTGATATCTTTTACGTGGATATTTTAGATACTAATTCTTTTGGAGAACCAGTAAACCTTGGTAAAAACATAAATACCGTTCGTAGAGAACAGTTTCCATTTGTTGCAAAAGACAGCACACTATATTTTGCTTCGAATGGTAAAATTGGATTTGGTGGTTTAGATTTATTTTCTAGTAGTTCTAAAAACTCAAAATACTTAGACGCCCTCAATTTAGGAGAATCTATAAATACCGAAAAAGACGACTTCGCATTTGTAGTTGTAGATTCGCTAAATACAGGATTCTTATCATCTAATAGATCTGGAGAAGATAATATCTATACGTTTAAACGTATTGAAAATGAAAGAACTTATACTATTGAAGGATTAGTTACAGATAAGGTAACAGGTGAAATACTGCCAAATACAACTGTTACACTTTTTGATGAAGACGGCAATGTAATTGCAGAACAACTTGTAGGGGAAGATGGAAAATATCAATTAACCACAAAACCTAATCAGAAGTATTCTGTTGAAGGTTTTCAACCAAAATATATCCCTCAAATTGAATTTTTTGACACTAACGATAAAGGTAATATAGAATTCAATATTGAACTTGAAATTGAATCTTATAAAGATGCCGAGGAGATCGTTACGGATGATGAAGAAGGCAACACATATATTGAATTAGAAAATATATATTTCGATTTTGCAAAATGGGATATAAGACCTCAAGCAGCAAAAACTTTAGATGTATTAGTGGCATTACTTACAAAGTACCCACGTATGGAAATTCAATTAGGAGCGCATACTGATTCTAGAGCTGGTTTTGAGTTTAATTTAGAATTATCACAGAAAAGAGCACAAGCTACTTTAGAATATATGGTAGAGAATGGCATATCAAGATCAAGATTAACATCTAAAGGTTATGGTGAAACTAAGCCATTAGTACCATGTGGTGATGACTGTACAGAAACAGAATTTTCAATTAATAGACGTTGTGAATTCCTAATTCTAAAATAAGGAAGTTTCCTTATATCCAAATTAATAATGGCTCTTTCAAATGACATTGTTTTAAGACCACGGTTCAAATTTGAAGTCGCTACAAACAACGAATCATTGTTAGAGGGTTTTGATCGCACAAAATCTAATCAAACTGCATTTATAGTTTCAAGAATAGATGATCATGTTTTTATTAAATTCCCCAAAAAAGACCAACACTTTTGGTCACCTCAGTTGCATTTAGAAATCAATAGCGAAAGTGATGATAAATCTATTATACATGGCTTATTTGGACCCAATCCAACAGTTTGGACTATGTTTATGTTCTTACACTTTATAGTCGCAGGATTATTCTTTGGTTTTGGAATTTGGGCATACACAAATGCAACATTAGGAAACTCTTATGCCATACAACTGTTTCTAACCCTATTTATGATAATCATATGGTTTGTATTGTATTTTGCTGGAAGAATTGGACGCTCTAAAGGCATGCCTGAGATGCACAAACTACACAGCTTTATGAAAGAAACAATTCGCGTTTATCGCTGATTATAACCAAAACGTTTTAATTGATTCTGATTACTTCTCCAGTTCTTATTCACTTTAACGTATAATTCTAAGTGAACTTGTTTACCAAAAAACTTTTCTAAATCTTTACGTGCTTCTACTCCAACACGTTTTAAAGCAGAACCTTTATGCCCAATAATAATTCCTTTTTGGGTTTCGCGTTCTACCATAATAACAGATCTCATTCTGATGATATTTTCTTCTTCAAAAAATTCTTCAGTATCAACCTCTACAGCATACGGAATCTCTTTTTTATAATGAATTAAGATTTTTTCTCTTATCGCTTCGTTTACAAAAAAGCGTTCTGGTTTATCTGTTAATTGATCTTTAGGATAAAAGGCAGGTGACTCAGGTAATAACTCTATAATTCTATCAAATACATTTTGAACATTAAATCCTTCAGTTGCAGAAATAGGAAAAAATTCAGCATTAGGCACTTTACTTTGCCATAACTCTGATTGTTCCTCTAGTTGCTCTTGATTAGATGTGTCAATCTTATTTAATAATAATAACACTGGAATCTTTGAATTGGTAATTTTATTAAAAAAGGCTTCATCTTTAAGCTCCTTCTCTCCTATTTCTACCATATAAATTAATACATCTGCATCATCAAAAGCAGATTTTACAAAATCCATCATAGATTCTTGCAGTTCATAAGCAGGTTTTATTATTCCTGGTGTATCACTTAATATCACCTGAAAATCTTCACCATTTACAATACCTAAAATTCGGTGTCTTGTAGTTTGCGCTTTAGATGTAATTATAGACAATTTCTCACCTATAAATGCATTCATTAACGTTGACTTACCCACGTTAGGATTACCAATAATATTTACAAAACCAGCTTTGTGCATCTTTAAAAATTTATTGCAAAGTTACAATCTTTAAACCATTAAGTCATAAAAGAGTTGAAATACAATTTTACACATGACAAAAATCACCATTTTAACACAATTTTTCTTTTAAATTTGAGAGATAACTTCTTATTTCTATCTATTATGACAGATCTTCAAATTGCGAAAAAGGTAACCTTAAAACCAATTACGGAAATAGCTGAAAAATTCGGAATAGATTCTGAACTCATAGAAATGTATGGAAAACATAAAGCTAAAATTCCAGTTTCTTGTATAGACAAAACTAAAGCCAACCTAAGCAAACTTATTTTAGTATCTGCTACATCACCTACTCCTGCTGGAGAAGGTAAAACAACCATTTCAATTGGATTATCTGAAGCTCTAAATAGATTGAATAAAAAAACCACTGTAGTGCTAAGAGAACCATCATTAGGTCCTGTTTTTGGAATAAAAGGCGGAGCTACAGGCGGAGGTTATGCACAAGTTTTACCATTAGAGGATATTAATTTACATTTTACTGGTGATTTTTCGGCTATTGAAAAAGCCAATAATTTACTTGCTGCAATAATTGACAATAATATTCAAAGTAAAACAAACTCTTTAGGCATTGATCCAAGAACGGTTACTTGGAAACGTGTATTTGATGTAAATGATAGAGCTTTAAGAAAAATAATTATTGGTTTGGGAGGGACTACTTTTGGCATACCAAGAGAAACTGGTTTTGATATAACTGCTGCGTCAGAAATCATGGCTATTCTTTGTATCTCTAAAGATTTAAGCGATTTAAAAAAGCGTATCGGTAATATTTTTATCGGTTATACATTTTCTAACAAACCCATTTACGCCAAAGACTTAAAAGTAGCTGGAGCAATGGCAGCTTTGTTACAACATGCTATAAAACCAAATTTGGTACAAACGATTGAAGGAAATCCAGCTATTATTCATGGAGGTCCTTTTGCAAACATTGCTCAAGGCACAAACTCTGTAATTGGCACATTAATGGGAATGACATTTTCAGATTATACTGTCACTGAAGCTGGATTTGGTTGTGACTTAGGCGCAGAAAAATTTTTAGATATTAAATGTCAAAGTGCAGATATTTCTCCTAAAGCTGTAGTGCTCACAACAACAATTAGAGCGTTAAAATATCATGGTGGTGCAGATTTAAAAGCATTAACTATTACTAATTTGGAAGCTTTAGAAAAGGGACTTCCAAATCTAGAAAAACACATTGAAAACATCCAGCAATTTGGGCTTACTCCTATAATTGCAATTAACAAATTTGAATCTGATAGTATTGAAGAAATACAATTGATAAAAGACTTTGCTAAAACTAAAAACATAAGCGTTGCTGTTGCAGATGTATGGGCTAAAGGTGGCGAAGGAGCTATTGAATTAGCTAAAAAAGTTATTGAGGTTGTTGAATCTAGTAAAACCAATTTTAAGCCTTTATATAAATGGGAAGACACAATAGAGTCTAAAATAGAAACTATAGCACAAAAGATATATGGTGCTGACCATGTAGAATATACCTCAAATGCTAAACGTCAACTAAAACGTATTAAAAACCTTGGCTTAAATCAATTAGCTATTTGTGTTGCAAAAACTGAAAAATCATTATCAGATAATCCAAAGCTTTTAGGTCGTCCTAAAGACTTTATTATTACCGTTAGTGAAATTGAAATAGCTTCTGGAGCTGGCTTTTTAATACCAATCACTGGAGATATTATGAGAATGCCTGGTTTGCCAACACACCCAGCCTCAGAAGGTATAGATATAAGTGATAGTGGAGAGATTAGTGGATTGTTCTAAAAAGTCTAGAAAAAAATATGATCATTTCACAGCTCAAATTTCATTAACAAAAAAAAGTCTTTCCTTTCGGAAAGACTTTAAATATCTTAATAGAAACTACAATTATATTGTAGCCACATATTTAGTTAACTGTGACTTTAAGTTACCAGCTTTGTTAGCATGAATAATATTCTTTTTAGCTAACTTATCTACCATACTAATAATAGATGGTAACATTTTCTGAGCTTCATTTGCATCAGTAATTTCACGTAACTTCTTTATAGCGTTACGAGTCGTTTTATGATGATACTTATTAAGTACACGTCTTTTTTCGTTACTTCTTATTCTTTTTAAAGCTGACTTATGATTTGCCATTATATTTTTTTCTTATTAAAAATTGTAGCCCGTAGGGGAATCGAACCCCTCTTACATGGATGAAAACCATGCGTCCTAGCCGATAGACGAACGGGCCATTTTGGTTATTAAATTATTTAAATGAACCTACAACGTTTCCATTGCGGATGCAAAAATACAACTATTTTTAAATTGTGCAACACCTTGATTAATTTTTTTTAAAAAAAATTAATATGCCTTAGCAAAAAGCACTCTTTGTGATGATGGTTTTCCACTATAAACACATACACCATCTTCTAGTTTATTGCTCATTGGTATACATCTAATCGTTGCCTTTGTTAGTTCCTTTATCTTTTGTTCAGTCTCAGCTGTTCCATCCCAATGTGCTGAAATAAAGCCTGTTTTTGTTTCTAAAACTTTTTTAAATGTTTCAAAATCATTTACCTCAGTAATGTGATCATCTCTATAATTTAAGGCCTTATTAAATAATTCATCTTGAATAACTTTTAAAAGATCTTTTATTGTAGACGTCAGTTCATCTATTTGAACAATTTCTTTTGTTAACGTATCTCGTCTTGCTAATTCAATAGTATTATTTTCTAAATCTTTTGGTCCTATTGCAATTCTCAAAGGCACACCTTGTAATTCGTGCTGCGCAAATTTTGCACCTGGTCTATGTGTTGTTCTTTTATCAAACTTACAGCTTATGTTTAATGCTTTAAGTTCTTTAATTATACTTTCTGCTTTCTCTGTTATGGCTTCAAACTGTTCATCATTCTTATAAATAGGAACAATAACCACTTGGAATGGAGCTAAATTTGGTGGTAAAACCAAACCTTTATCATCACTATGAGTCATAATTAAAGCTCCCATTAATCGTGTAGAAACTCCCCAAGATGTTGCCCAAACATAGTCTAACTTACCTTCATTATTGGTGAACTTAACATCAAAAGCTTTTGCGAAATTTTGACCTAAAAAGTGCGAAGTACCAGCTTGAAGCGCTTTTCCATCTTGCATTAGTGCTTCAATACAATATGTATCTAGAGCACCAGCAAAGCGCTCACTTTCTGTTTTTACACCTTTAATGACAGGCATAGCCATAAAATTTTCTGCAAATTTGGCATACACATCATTCATTTGTTCTGCCTCTACCAATGCCTCAGCTTTTGTTGCGTGTGCCGTATGGCCTTCTTGCCATAAAAACTCTGCTGTACGCAAAAATAAACGTGTTCGCATTTCCCAACGCACCACATTAGCCCATTGATTTATTAAAATAGGTAAATCTCTATAACTTTGAATCCATCCTTTATAAGTATTCCATATTATAGCTTCACTTGTTGGTCTAACCACAAGTTCTTCTTCTAATTTAGCTTCAGGATCTACACGTAATTTCCCTGCATTATCAGGGTCATTTTGTAATCTATAATGTGTAACAACAGCACACTCTTTAGCAAAACCTTCCGCATTCTTCTCTTCTGCTTCAAATAAACTTTTAGGCACAAATAATGGAAAATAGGCATTCTCATGCCCTGTCTCTTTAAACATTCTATCTAATTCAGCTTGCATTTTTTCCCAAATAGCATAGCCATATGGCTTAATTACCATACAACCTCTAACGGCAGAATTCTCTGCTAAATTAGCCTTTACAACCAATTCATTGTACCATTTTGAATAATCTTCAGCTCTACTCGTAAGATTTTTACTCATTTTCAGTGTTTTGGCACAAATATTGTGCTTATGTTAAATGTAATAAATAGTTCAGCAAAACTAACTATTTTTGCTATGTTCAACAATAAAATAAAAGAGATATGCAATTTAAAACTATTTTAATTCAAAAATTGCCATTTTTTGTTGCACTCGGTTTAGCTACCGTGTTAACTTCTTGTGGTTCGTTTCAGTATTCAGGATACGATAATGATGGTATCTATTCTACTGAAGATTACGAAACTGATGAAGCTGTAGTAACAACTTCCACTAACGATTCTAATTATTATAAAAACTATTTCGCAGAGAATTCTGCAGAAGTAGATGCTATACAAGAAGAAAGCGAAATTTTTACAGATGTAGATTCTTATGAAGGTAATTATGTAGAACAAGCTACAGATACTTTAGAACAACGACCAGCATATGGTGGTTGGGGACAAGACAATAATACTATAACTATAAATTATATAGATAATGGTTGGTATGGTTACAATAGTCCATGGATGTATGGAGGTGTTTATGGCTACTATGGTGGCTGGGGAAGACCTTGGGGCTGGAACAATTGGGGCTGGAACAATCATTGGGCATATGGTGGATTTTATGGTTATAACTCACCATGGAATTATGGCTATGGCTACGGTTATGGCTATAATAATTGGGGCTGGAATAACGGTTATTACAATAACGGATATTATAGAAACACAAGTAGATATGCCTACAGCAATTCTAGAAGAGGGTCTTTACTTTACAATAATAATTTGAGCCGTAGTAGAAGTAATTCTGCATTATCAACGAGACGAAATTATTCAACAAGCAGATTATCTAATTCATCAAGCATATCTAGAAACTCAACGCTTAGATCTAATACTTCAACAAGAACTATTAGAAATACAAGAGCTACAACTCCAACAACGCGTACTACAAGATCTAGCACTAGAATTACTAGACCATCTACAACTAGATCTTCTAATAGTACTAGATCAACTTCACCAACAAGAAGCACAAGATCAAGCGGAACCACTCGTTCTAGCTCTAGTAGCTCAAGATCTTCATCTAGTAGTGTAAGATCATCTGGAAGTTCTAGATCTAGTAGCGGTAGCAGTAGAAGTAGTTCATCTAGTAGTAGCAGCAGACGAGGAAGAGGTTAGACATTAAAATAATTCCAAATTAAAAAAACTTTACTTATGAAAAAATTACTTATGCTTTGCATAGGCTTAGTAAGCTCATCTTTTATTTTAGCACAAGACATTACAGATGCAGTAAGATATTCTATGGATGAAATCCAAGGTACTGCACGTTTTAAGGCTATGAGTGGTGCTTTTGGAGCCTTAGGCGGTGATATGTCTAGTGTTAATATTAATCCGGCAGGTTCTGCTATTTTTAACAACAGTCATGCATCAATATCATTAGGCTTATATAATAAAAGCAACGATATTAATTATTTTGGAGGCATTAATTCTTCATCAGACTTAAACGTAGATTTAAATCAATTAGGAGCTGTTTTTGTTTTTGATAATATGAATTCAAACTCACTTTGGAAAAAATTCTCATTGAGTGTGGCATATGATAGCTCTGGGAATTTTGATGATGACTGGGTTGCAAATGGAACTAACCCAAACAATTCTATTGGTGATTATTTTAGATTAAATGCCGAAGGATTAAGACTTGATGAAATTTCTGCCTTACCTGGAGAATCCATATCACAAGCTTATTCAGAAATTGGCTCTTTATTTGGTTTTCAAAACCAACAAGCCTTTTTAGGGTACGAAGGGTATATTATTAATCCCGTAGAAGATACTGATGAAAACACAAATTATACATCAAACATAAACGGAGGTGATTACAACCAACGCTTTGCATATTCAAGCACTGGCTATAATGGCAAACTAGCGTTTAACTTCGCCACTAGTTATAACGATAAATTTTATTTTGGTCTGAATCTGAATTCACATTTTATAAATTATGAACGCTCTACATTTTTAAATGAATCAAACTCAAATCTAAGTTCCACAGTAACCAATGTTAATTTTGAAAACAATTTACTGACCACAGGAACAGGATTCTCACTTCAATTAGGAGGTATTGCAAAAATAACTGAAGAATTAAGAGTTGGACTGTCTTATAACTCACCTACATGGTATAGAGTTTCGGATGAAACATCTCAATATTTAGCGACATCTAGAATAGAAGGCGGACAAAACATTAATCAATTTGTTAATCCAAATGTTATTAATATATATGAGGAATACAAACTACAAACTCCTGCTAAAATCACAGGTAGTTTAGCTTATGTCTTTGGAAAGCGTGGCTTATTGAGTCTTGATTATTCAATGAAGGATTATAGTAATACAAAATTTAAACCAACTTCTGACGCCTATTTTTCTGCAATAAATAACGACATCAACGACAGATTAACCTCAGCAGCCACTTTTAGATTAGGTGGTGAATATCGCTATAAACAAATGAGCTTTAGAGGTGGTTACCGTTTTGAAGAAAGCCCATATAAAGACACTGATTTTTATGGGGATTTAACTGGATACTCTTTAGGTCTTGGTTATAATTTTGGAAATATTAATTTAGATTTTGCTTTTAGCCAAGCCATGCGAGATACCAATTATCAATTATATGATGTTGGACTTACAGATGCAGCGTCTATTGAAACAAATTATACCGATTTCGTAGTAACCCTTGGATTTAATTTATAAATAAAATCTAAAGCTTAAAAAAAAAGCCTGAACATTACAGTAATGTTCAGGCTTTTTTTATGCTTTTTTGTTAAGCAATTATATTGATCTCAAAAGAATAAATCCTATTTCTTAAAAGCCTTTACTCCAGCTTTAATGTCTATATCAATATAATTTTCTCTAGGAACTATTGGGCAAGAATATTTCTCATTATAGGCACAATAAGGATTATAAGCAGAATTAAAATCAATCTCTATAGTATCTCCTTCAGGGATCTCTAAATCTATATATCTCCCACCACCATAAGTTAATGTGCCATTGGTATTATCTAGAAAAGGTAGAAACAAGTAATTTTCAAAACCTTCTTCTTGCATAAGTTCTTGTCCTTGGTATATATTCAACTGAAAAGATTTTCCTTTCAACTGAAAAGTTAAAATGCCAAAAACGCGCTCTTTAGATAAGCGATCTGTTGTTGTTTTCATATTAAACCATTCCGCATCTGGCAAACGTTTTATTGAGGCTTTTACAACAAAAACAGAATCATAAGAAAAGAAGTCTAACCCTTCAAATGTTTTTAAATCTTTTGCTTTTAATGGAGATTTTGAAGCGTCCTTAAATTCATCATTCATAGTTTTCTGAAAAAGAGTTTCTTCTATAGTCTTTGTTTGGTGCTGCGCACAACCAAACGAAAAAACAACTAAAAAAAGCAATAATAAATTCTTCATTCTACATAAATTTTAATCCCAAAAATACAACATATCAAATTTTATTGTAGCTTTGAGCTAATAATAAAAGAAAAACAATGTTACAGATTATTAGATATACAAAGCAAACCACCGTGATTTCTTGGGAAGTCATTCGGACGCATTATCTATTGTAACAATTCACATATATTATTAAACAATATTTAAAAGTCCGACCTAACCGTCGGACTTTTTATATTTATACAACCACCAAAATGAATAAAATATACACCAACTATATAAACAACTTTAAAGGACTTTCTAAAGAAGTTTGGTTGCTTGCACTTATTACTCTAATAAATAGAGCAGGTACTATGGTCATTCCATTTTTGTCTAAATATCTTAAAGAAAACCTAGAATTTTCAATACCAGATGCTGGCACAATTTTAATGTTCTTTGGTATTGGCTCATTAATTGGTTCATGGCTTGGTGGTAAATTAACAGACCAAATAGGATTCTACAAAGTGATGTTTTACAGCTTACTTTTTACCGGATTTGGCTTCATTATTTTACAATACATTACATCATTTCTAGGTTTATGTATTGGTATTTTAGTACTTATGAGTATTGCAGACACCTTTAGACCTGCATTATTTGTATCACTTAAAACTTATAGCAAACCAGAGAATCAAACACGTTCACTTACATTACTGCGATTAGCTATAAATTTAGGAATGGCTTTTGGTCCAATCATCGCTGGATTAATTATTGGGCTTGATGGTTATTCACTTTTATTTTGGATTGATGGCATCACATGTATTTTAGCCATTTTATTATTCAAATTATTAATAAAAGAAACCGTAAAAAAGGCCTCAATTGAAGAAAAACTAATTCATAAACAAAACAAAAACGCAGCATTAAAAGACAAATCATTTCTAATTTTTTTTACCATTAGTTTTTTAATTGCTTTATCATTTTTTCAATTAATTACATCAATGCCTATTTATCATTTTGATAAATATGGACTAACAGAATTGCAAACAGGTCTAATTATGTTTTTAAATGGAGCTCTAATTGTAATTTTTGAAATGCCACTTATTGCTTATTTAGAAGCTAAAAAAATCCTTCATACCAAACTGATATTATTTAGCTCAATATTATTTGCGCTTAGTTATTTTATTCTATTATTTGATGTTTGGGTTGGTATACTTATCATAAACATAATATTACTCACTTTTGCTGAAATGATTGGCTTTCCATATACCAATGCATTTGCTTTAAGTAGAGCAAAACCAGGAAGTGAAGGCAGTTATATGGCTCTATATACCATGTCATTTGCCCTCGCATTTATTGTAGGCCCTAAAATAGGAATGGATATTATTGAAAATTATGGTTATACTATAAATTGGATAATCACGGGATCATACAGTTTACTGGCTATTATTCTATCTATTTGGCTACAAAAACGTATAAAACGTAATTTATAATGAACTTAAACCAAATTACTATCTCATCGTTAGATAGCAGAACACCTGTAAAATTTCATAAAAAATTGGGACTAAAACTTATAGTTGATGCCTAACCATTATATACGCGTTTGGAGCGTCTTGATGGAGGCGCTACGTTTTCCATTCACCAGACTGAAGATTTATTAATCAATAAAGGAGTTAGTCCCTATTTTGAAGTTTAAAAAATGGTTTTTAAACTTCAAGAAAAAGGTATTATTTTTAATTCTGAAATAAAAGAACAGTCTTGGCTATGGCAGGAAGCACATATAAATGATTTTGATGGTATTTCCGTAATCATTTATCACAAAGAAAAAAACCTAAAAAGTCCGCATTGGAGAATCAATTAAAATTAAAAAATGAATACTGAACATAAAGACGTAGTAATTATAGGTGCAGGACCAATAGGTATTGCCTGTGCTTTAGAATGCAAAAAACATGGTTGGAATTACACTGTAATTGAAAAAGGAGCATTGACCAATTCCCTATTCAATTACCCTTTAAACATGACCTTTTTTTCCACCTCAGATAAATTAGAAATTGATAATATTCCGTTTATAAGCAACAACCCAAAACCAACTAGAAATGAGGCTTTAGAATACTACAGACGTGTTACAACATCAAACCACTTAAATATTAATTTATTTGAAAACGTACAATCTTTTGAGAAAACAGCTGATGGGTTTACAGTAATTTCAGATAAAAATAGCTATCATACAAAAAAAGTAATTATTGCTACAGGGTTTTATGATATACCAAATTTGCTAAATATACCAGGCGAAAATTTACCAAAAGTGCTACATTATTACAAAGAAGCACATCCTTATACGTTGCAAAATATTGCCATAGTTGGTGCGAGCAACTCATCTGTAGATGCCGCCTTAGAAATTTATAGAAAAGGTGGAAATGTAACCATGATTATTAGAAATGATGCCATAGGCGAACGTGTGAAATATTGGGTAAGACCAGATATTATTAATAGAATTGAAGAAGGCAGCATTAAAGCCTATTTTAATTCTGAAATTTCTAAAATTAAACCCAATGAAATTGTAGTAAAAACACCAAATGGTAATCTAACGCTTCCTAATGATTTTGTAATTGCACTTACAGGTTACAGGCCAAATTTTAAATTTTTAGCCAAAGCTGGTATTGAATTTTCTCAAGATGGAAAACAAATTCCTGTTTACAATTCTGAAACTATGGAATCTAATGTTAAAGGCATCTATCTTGCAGGTGTTATTTGTGGTGGATTAGAAACCCATAAATGGTTCATTGAAAATTCTAGGATTCACGCCAAAATAATTTCAAATCATATTGAAAACAACCTTATCTGATTATTTTAGAGGTTTTACCTCACTGTGTTTAATAACATGAGATAATACAATTTGAGTTTTTGTTTCACCAAAAATTATTAATTGGTCAATAAAGGTTTGAAGATGTCTTTGGTTTTTTAAAACCACTTCCATAACTATGTTTTCATTACCTGTAATCCTATAACAATTTACAACCTCATCATAGGTTTTTACCTTTTCTAAAAAGGGTTTTAACATGCCCATAAATGCACTTAATGTAATAAGCGCTTTAAACTGATAACCAACATCTAAAGGCGAAACAAAAGTGGTATACCCTTGAATGATTTCCGCATCTTCCATTTTTTTTATGCGCTCAGAAACCGCAGGTGATGTTACACCAACCTGCCTGCCAATCTCTGCATTAGACATACGTGCGTTATTTTGAAGGCACTTTAAAATCTTCCAATTTAATTCATCAATTATCATTTAAAGAAAATAAGCTTTAATAACATAAATATTAAAGTAAATATACAGAATAACTTTAAATATTAAAGCTTGAATTGAATTTTTGGGTTTAACTTCGTGTACATTGCTATTAAAATTATGAATTATAACCTGCCATTGCATTTTTCAGAATTACCTGTTTACCAGAAAGCTATGGATATCCTTGTGCTTTCCCGAAGCATATCCACGTATTTAAATCAGGATCTAAACTATTTAAAGGCAGATGGATCAGAAGATCAACACATTTATTTCACTGGCGACATCATACAACAATCTACTAATCTTGCACCTCAAATTATTAATGCAGAACAAGAAAGCTGCTCAGATAAAAAAAGTAAATATTTTGAAAGTCTAGATCGTTTAACTACCCGTTTATATAGAAATTGCAAAAAATTAGAAATGGCGAACAGTAATGGCAAAGATTATTTACCTATACTTAAAGGTGAATTAAGAAAATTCAGAAAATTAAAGCATCATTGGATGATGACATTATAAACCATTATTTCTGTTTTATAATATGCGCGTTATTCATAAAAGCATTCTGATAATTCTGTATTTTAGGGCTCATTGCATCTGCAATAATTAAAAACTGACATTTAGTAACACTTTCAGATAGTCTTAATATATGATTATAAGCATTATTTCGACCTAAATAATCAGCATCTTCAATAACAAAGAGTTGTACTTCCCCTAAATGAATTCCATTAAGAAAATAGAGTTTACTTAATCGAGAAGGCGTCGCAATTACAATGTCTTGTCCGTAATAGACTTCTGTTTTTTGTTTTTCAATATCATATTCATCATATAACGCATAAACCCTTAAGTCTGTATTTTTGGTAAAACGCTCAAATTCTTCTTTTAAGGCCAAAGCATCCGCTTTATCTTTTACTGTAATGATAGCTCTTGGTGAATCCTCAAAAGCTTCCGCTTTTAATTTATGAATAGTTGCAATAATCAATGCTGTAGTCTTACCACTTCCTTTTGGTGCAATCACATAGGCATCTGAACCTCCTTTTAAAGTAGGTAATACTTTTTTCTGAAATGCATTTGAAGTTTCAAATCCTGCATTTTCTAGGGATTCTTTTAATAAAGGGTGTAGTTTTTTGAAAGACATCTTACTGATTAAATCAATAGCTTGATTAATGATTTAGCTATTTAGATTTCAAAGATACTATTAATGACAAACTTTACAGTCGGCTTTGTCTTGTATTTCTCCAACCAAGTGTCCTTCGTCATTCATTTTAAAGCCACAGCAATCCATAAAACCTTGTGCTATTTGTTTTCTAGCACGTTGAATTTGTGATTTTACCGTGGATAATGATAAGTGTAATTGATTAGCAACCTCTTGTTGTTTTAAGCCTTTTATATCTGACAAAAACAAAGGGTCTCTATATTTTTTAGGTAAGCTTTTTATAATACCTCTAAGGCAATCTTGCTCGGAATGCGCTTTCATTTCTGGTTCCGATTCTATTTCTAGATCGTCTACAGGAATTTCTCGTTTACTTTCTCTAAAGTAATCTAAAATGGTATATCTAGCGATTGAAAACAACCATGATTTCAGCTTGCCTTCATCTTTTAAGGTATGTAACTTTGTGTGTACTTTAATAAAAGTTTCCTGAAGAATATCTTCCGTAATCACAGGATTCTTTACTTTACTTAAAATAAAGTGTCTTATGTCTTCTGCATAAATTCCCCAAACATCTTTCGTAGTCATATTCTAAATTAATTAAAATTAGTTCGGACACAAAACTTTGCATCCGAACTAACACTAATTTAACAATTACAATTTGTACATGTACAGTTATCACACGTACAGTTGTTACAATTTCCTTTTGAGCAACCTTCACAGTTGCAGTTACATTCTTTATTTTTCATGATATCTATTTTTTATGTTCATATAATAGACGAGATAATCTTGAAAAAGATGCAAAAAAGTTAATAATATTTACTGAATAAGAATTACTCTACTAATATTACGGCTTCATGAGTAATTGGAAAGTTGCAAGAATTAGCTATAAAGCATAAACTATTTGCTTCTTTATGTAAACTCAGCGCTAATTCTTTTTGATTAATATCCTTTATAGTCACTTTAGGTTTTAATCTTACGGTTTTAAAACTTCCGCTTCCTGAAGCATTAACTTCTAAATCGCCTTCAGCACTATCTGTATAGCTTAAAACTTCTATATTATTTTGAGCACAAACGTATAAGTAAGACATCATGTGGCATGATGTTAAAGCAGACAATAATAAATCTTCTGGATTATATAAAGCATCATCACCTCTAAATGGTTTTGCAGCCGATACTTTTAAAGCCGACAATTTATTCGCAATTGAAACTTCATGATTTCTACTAAAAGTTCTTGGATTTTGTGTGCTTTCACCTTGGTTAATAACCCAGTTTACTGTTGCTTTAAAAGTGTGTTTTATCGACATGCTATTTTATTTGTTGATGTAAAAAAAGCGTTTCTCAAGGAAACGCTTTTAGTTATTCTATTTAATTTTAGATGCTACACTACACTATGAATGAGAAATAGTAGTTCTCTGAGATGCTTCGGATGCGCTCAGCATAAGCGATTCACTCACTTTTTGCGAAAAGGCAAAAAGTGGTTCTCTGAGATACTTCGGCTGCGCTCAGTATAAGCGATTCACTCACTTTTTGCGAAAAGGCAAAAAATGGTTCTCTGAGATACTTCGACTGCGCTCAGTATAAGCGATTCACTCACTTTTTGCGAAAAGGCAAAAAGTGGTTCTCTGAGATGCTTCGGCTGCGCTCAGTATAAGCGATTCACTCACTTTTTGCGAAAAGGCAAAAAATGGTTCTCTGAGATACTTCGACTGCGCTCAGTATAAGCGATTCACTCACTTTTTGCGAAAAGGCAAAAAGTGGTTCTCTGAGATGCTTCGGCTGCGCTCAGTATAAGCGATTCACTCACTTTTTGCGAAAAGGCAAAAAATGGTTCTCTGAGATACTTCGACTGCGCTCAGTATAAGCGATTCACTCACTTTTTGCGAAAAGGCAAAAAGTGGTTCTCTGAGATGCTTCGGCTGCGCTCAGTATAAGCGATTCACTCACTTTTTGCGAAAAGGCAAAAAGTGGTTCTCTGCTTACATATTTCTGCGATACTGTCCTCCTACTTCAAATAAAGATGAAGTAATTTCACCTAAACTACATACTTTACAAACTTCCATTAAAGCTTCAAAAATATTTTCGTTGTTTATAGCACGTTGTTGTAAATCTTTCAACAATGCTGTAGTATCATTTGCTTCATGAAGATTTTTTAACGTTTTAATCTGAAATTGTTTTTCTTCTTCTGTTGCTCTAATGACTTCTGCAGGAATAACCGTTGGTGACCCTTTACTACTTAAGAAGGTATTTACACCAATAATTGGGAATTTTCCGCTGTGTTTCAATGTTTCATAGTACAAACTCTCTTCTTGTATTTTACTACGTTGGTACATGGTTTCCATAGCACCTAAAACGCCACCTCTTTCTGTAATTCTATCAAATTCTTGTAATACAGCTTCCTCTACTAAATCCGTTAATTCTTCAATAATAAAAGAACCTTGTATTGGATTTTCGTTTTTATTTAATCCTAATTCTTTATTTATAATGAGTTGAATTGCCATCGCACGTCTAACCGATTCTTCCGTTGGCGTTGTAATAGCTTCGTCATACGCATTGGTATGTAATGAATTACAATTATCGTAAATAGCGTATAAAGCTTGAAGCGTTGTACGTATATCATTGAAGTCAATTTCTTGAGCATGTAAACTTCGTCCTGAAGTTTGAATATGATATTTCAACATTTGTGCTCTAGCATTTGCACCATATTTATGCTTCATGGCTTTTGCCCATATTTTACGAGCCACACGACCAATTACTGCATATTCAGGGTCGATTCCGTTTGAGAAAAAGAACGATAAGTTTGGACCAAACTTATTGATATCCATACCACGACTTAAATAATATTCCACATACGTGAAACCATTAGATAAAGTCAATGCCAATTGTGTAATTGGGTTGGCACCTGCTTCTGCAATATGGTATCCAGAAATAGAAACCGAATAGAAATTACGAACATTATTCTCAATAAAATACTCTTGCACATCTCCCATTAAACGCAATGCAAATTCTGTAGAGAAAATACACGTGTTTTGTGCTTGATCTTCTTTTAAAATATCTGCTTGAACCGTTCCTCTAACTTGCGCAATGGTATTCTTTTTAATTTCTGCATACACATCTGCTGGTAATACTTGATCACCAGTAACACCTAAAAGCATCAACCCTAAACCATTGTTTCCTTCTGGTAATTCTCCGTTATAAGATGGACGTTCTTTGTCTTTATAAATCTCAGCAATTTTAGCTTCAACTTCTTTTTCTAGACCATTTTCTTTAATGTAAAATTCACATTGTTGGTCAATAGCAGCATTCATAAAGAACCCTAATAACATTGGTGCTGGTCCATTAATAGTCATACTTACCGATGTCATAACGTTTGCTAAATCAAAACCAGAATATAGTTTTTTAGCATCATCTAAACAACAAATACTAACACCTGCATTACCAATTTTACCATAAATATCTGGTCTTAAATCTGGATCATTTCCGTAAAGCGTTACACTATCAAAAGCAGTAGATAAACGCTTTGCTGGTAAACCTGCACTTACATAGTGAAAACGTCTGTTGGTACGTTCTGGTCCACCTTCTCCTGCAAACATACGTGCTGGATCTTCACCTGTACGTTTAAAAGGATATAAACCTGCCGTATATGGAAACTCACCTGGTACATTTTCTTGTAAACACCATCTTAAAATATCTCCCCAAGCTTGATACTTTGGTAACGCTATTCTTGGTATTTGTAAGTGTGATAACGACTCCGAATGTGTTTCAATCTTTATCTCTTTATCTCTTACTTTAAAGCTATAAATTGGATTTTTGTATTTGTTTACTTTCTCATCCCAACCGGTAATTACTTCCCAATTGTAAGGATCTAGATTTAATTTTACACGATCGAATTCACTAACTAAGAGTTTTACAAAATCTTCATTATCCTCATTGGGAGACATCGATTCTGAAGCAATTCCTGATTTATCTAATTCTGGTGTTGCGTCTAAAACAGATTCAATCGTTTTATAAATACCGTATAATTTCTGCACCACTTCAACTTGAGTATCTGCTTTTTTATCATAAGCCCTATTATTTTCTGCGATTTCAGATAAATAACGTGTTCTTGAAGGTGGAATCACAAAAATCTTTTCGCTCATTTCCTTAGAAATTTCAAAAGTAGATTTTAAATCTGCATCTGCTTTTTCAACCAACTTATCCATAATCGCTTTGTAAAGCGTGTTCATTCCAGGATCGTTAAATTGCGAGGCTATTGTTCCGTAAACAGGCAATTCTTCTTGCGGAATATCCCAAAGATTATTGTTACGCATGTATTGTTTTTTTACATCGCGCAATGCATCTAATGAACCACGTTTATCAAACTTATTAATCGCTACTAAATCTGCAAAATCGAGCATGTCAATTTTTTCTAATTGTGTAGCCGCACCAAATTCTGGAGTCATAACATATAATGCAACATCACTATGCTCCATAATTTCTGTATCTGACTGACCGATACCAGAGGTTTCTAATATAATTAAATCGAATTCTGCAGCCTTTAAAACTTCAATGGCTTCGTTTACATATTTAGATAAAGCTAGGTTAGACTGACGCGTAGCTAAACTTCGCATATACACTCTTGAATTGTTGATAGCATTCATACGAATACGATCACCTAAAAGTGCTCCACCTGTTTTTCGTTTAGAAGGATCCACAGAAACCAAACCAACAGTTTTATTAGGAAAATCGATTAAAAAACGACGCACTAATTCATCTACCAAAGATGATTTACCTGCTCCACCTGTACCTGTGATTCCTAAAACTGGTGTTTTTGAATTTTTATTTTTAGTATGAATTGCTTCAAGTGTTTCTTTTGCTACATCAGGGAAATTTTCAGCCGAAGAAATCACTCTTGCAATAGCTTTTGGATTTTTTTCATGAAGCATTTTACCTTCATCAGCCAATTGATCACCAATTGCAAAATCTGATTGTTGAACCAAATCGTTAATCATACCTTGCAAACCAAGTGCTCTTCCATCGTCTGGCGAATAGATTCTGGTAATACCATAATCCATTAATTCTTTAATTTCTTCAGGAAGAATAACTCCACCTCCACCACCAAAGATTTTAATGTGTTCTGCTCCTTTTTCTTTGAGCAAATCGTACATGTATTTAAAATACTCATTATGTCCGCCTTGATAAGAGGTAAGTGCAATAGCATTTGCATCTTCTTGGATCGCCGTATTTACCACTTCTTCTACACTTCTATCGTGACCCAAATGAATCACTTCCACTCCTGTAGATTGTATTATACGACGCATAATATTTATAGCAGCATCATGCCCATCAAAGAGCGATGCGGCTGTTACTATACGTACTTTGTATTTTGGCTTATAAGGTGCAACTTGTTCCATTCTTAAAAATCTAGCTTATTTGAGCGACAAATTTAAGGAATATTCAAAAAATTAATGCAATAATCGATAAATATCTAAAACTTGAAGAAACTCAGTATCAGTAACATTTTTAATTACTTTTAACAATCCATTCAAGTTTAGTTTTATGCAGAAAATTACGTTACTTATTCATTGTGAAGATCAACCCAATATAATTGCTTCTGTCACAAATTTCATGGCTTCTAATGATGGTAATATTGTTTATATAGATCAACACGTAGACAGAGAACAAAATATCTTTTTTATGCGTTTGGAATGTGAATTTGTATCTGATTCTTTTTCTCTTGAAGCGTTTAAACAACTATTTAGTACTACTCTAGCAGATAAATTTAAACTAGATTGGAAAATTTTTTCTGCTGAAAGAAAACCGAAGATGGCTTTGTTTATTTCTAAATATGATCATTGCTTGTATGATATTTTAGGGCGTTACAATTCGGGTGAATTACATCTTGAAATTCCTTTTATATTAAGTAATCATCTCGATTTAAAACCAATTGCTGATAATTTTAATATTCCTTTTTATCACGTACCTGTTACAAAAGCCACAAAACATGAAGCAGAACAGGAACAATTAAAGTTGCTTGAAGCCCATAATATTGATTTTATCGTTTTAGCAAGATACATGCAAATTGTTTCTAAAACTTTAATTGATAACTACCCAAATAGAATAATTAATATTCACCATTCTTTTTTACCAGCCTTTGTAGGAGCTAAACCTTATCATTCGGCTTATAAACGTGGTGTTAAAATTATTGGTGCTACGAGTCATTATATTACTGAAGAGCTTGATGCTGGTCCAATTATACAACAAGATGTTGCACATGTATCACATACGCACTCTATTAAAGATTTAATTGCAAAAGGACGCGATTTAGAAAAAATCGTTCTATCTAATGCTATAAAACTTCATGCAGATAGAAAAGTGATGGTTTTTAATAATAAAACAGTTATTTTCTCTTAAAATTCTCTATTCTTAATGCGTATTTTTCACTTAGAATTAAATATTATTTTTAATTTTAATTTTATATACAGCATTAAACATCCCTTTGTTTACTTACCATTAAGGCTTCTCTAAGATTAAAATTCCTCATTAATACATGTCTTAATAAAAAGTTAATGTGACCTATCTTAAATAAATGTCTCTAATAAGATGTAAGGCATTAAATTTTCTTACCACAAGATATAATCTATTAACAAATTAATTTTTTTTAACCATGAAACAAAAACTATTATTATTGGTTTGCTTTATTGCAGGAATTGGATTTTCGCAAGCACAAGGCTTACCAACCAACCCAGAACCAGGAAAGTGTTACGTAAAATGTATCACTAAAGATTCTTTTAAAGAAGTAGAGGAAACGATACAAACGTATCCTGCTTACACAACTTTACAAGTTGTTCCTGCAACTTACAAAACTGTAGAAGAAAGTGTATTAGTAAAAGAAGCTACAAAGAAATTTGTATACGTACCAGCTACTTACGAAAATGTTGAAGTGCCTTACGTAAATCAAGAAGGTCGTACAGATTTAAGAGTTGTACCTGCTAGTTTTGGTAATGACTCAAGAACTTTTGAAGTTCACCCTCAAACTTCTGGTTGGGAATATAAAGTATTAGAAGATTGTCCTTCAGTGAATAAAGATGATTGTGTTGCTGCATGTTTCGTTGAGTATCCTGCACAATCTAGAGATGTAAGTTTTACAACTTTATCATCAGACGCTAGTACAAATGCTGTTCCTGTATCTGAAAAAACAACAACTTACACAAAACGTGTTATTAAAACTCCTGCAAGAATGGACGAAATCCAAATTCCTGCTGAGTACAAAACAATTAAAAGAAAAGTAATTGAAACTCCGGCTTCTACAACTACAAACACTATTGCTGCACAGTACCAAACTGTTACAAGAACTGTTTTAGATAAAAAAGGTGGTATTACAACTTGGGAAGAAGTTGATTGTGAGTTATTAGATCCAAACGTATTACCTGTATTTTATGAATTAGGTAGCGCAAGATTAACACCTGCTTCTAAAAAGACTATTGACGAAACTTTATTACCAATCTTAACGGATTCTAACGTAAGTATTGAAATTATGTCTCATACAGATTCTAGAGGTAACGATGACTTTAACCAGTCTTTATCTCAACAAAGAGCTAACTCTGTAGTAAACTATTTAGTATCTAAAGGTATCACTAGAAGCAGATTATCTGCAAAAGGATATGGTGAAACTAGATTAACAAACAGATGTTCTAATGGTTCTGATTGTTCAGAAGCGCAACACCAAAGAAACAGACGTACTGAATTTAGAGTTTTAAGTAACTAAGAATTAAGTAAGTTTTAATATTACAAAGAGCTCCTATAATAGGAGCTCTTTTTTTTTTGTGCGCTTTTATCAAGATTCTAAACGTTATAACCTCTGCAATTAATTTGAAGCTGTCGTTTCATTCATATTATAAAATCAAAATAAAGGCTACTTACAAGTCTTACAATTCTTTTGTAATTTGCTTTTAACACTAGGACTGTATGTGATACAATGAAAGGAATACGTTATCATAAAATTGATTGACTAAAGCAGAGAATAACACCATCTACCATGAATCTATTTATTATAATTATGCATAATCTAATATGGCTATAAGTCAATTAATAAAAGATAACATGTAGACATTTAAAAGTTAGTTCTTAAAACTGCGTATACGTTTTAAGGAGTATTCTTTTGTATATAATAAACAGGATAAGACATTGTAAAGAAATGCACTATAATGAAATTAATAGACTAAAGTAGAGTATAACAACATCCACAATAAATCCATCAATTATAGTTCTACAACATCTATAATGGCTATAAGTGAATTGACAAAAGATAACACTTCATATTTAAAAATCAACTCTTAGAACTCCGTATACGTTTTAAGGAGTATTCTTTTGTATATGATAAACAGGATAAGACACTGTCTTCTTTTCTGCAGTAATACCAAAATTATCTTCTAAATCGGTTTGCATCAGTTGAAAAAACTTATAATGAAAATCCCAATCGTGAAGCGAGAGGCTAATTTCATTATCATCAGGCACAATTATAGGCATATCTAAGACATAAGATAGTTGATATGCAACATCTTTTAAGGATACATTATCTGCTTTTATTTGAGAATCACCAACTAAATATTTCGCATTGTTTTTGCCCCAATCTATTTGATCTGTACCCCAAAATCGAGGAGTTGCTACAACAAAACTAATCCCTTCACCTTCGCTATATTTTCTTTTTATCCCAAGCTTCATTTCAGTAATAAGCTTAACGGCAAGATTTTCATTTTGATTAAACGGTTTTTTAAAATAAACCTCGTAATTAGTATCTAACCCTTCCTCTAACACAATTTGATTCTTATATATTTTCGCTAAATAACTTACAATACGAGTTAACGAACCTGACAACTTTAAATAGTTATCAGCATCTACTACAGATAAATCTTCTACCTCAGCTAACAATGGTTTTATCTCTAAATCTTCTTTTGGAATATACTCTTCGTTAAATTCTTCTTCATCAGTAACAACTTTAATAAATGAATTAAGAGATGTACTAGATGTTTGTTGTTTTAAAAATTTAGTGACAACATTAGCTTTTAAATCTGGCGCACCACCTCTCCACAATACTTTTCCGTTGCTATTAAACAAAACTCCATCTGGTATTGCTGTAACATTAAATTCTTTATGTGTTTCTCCATTGTAATCAATCGCAATGGCTAATTCCGCAGGCTTTCTTTCTAAAAAGCGCTCCACAGTAAGCGGATTTTCTTTAGTCATTGACACAATATATAAATCATTAGGAAATTGCTTTTGCAACACTCCTAAATGCTCCTTAGCCGTAATACATGGACCACACCATGTTGCCCAAAAATCAACAAAATAAAGTTTATTATTATCTGATGTTGCAATTTTAGATTCTTGTAAAAATTCAGAAACCTTAATTTGATTTTGTGCATTAACACTAAAGCACACTAAAAATGAAAGCAACCCAAACAGGTTTTTTTTATACAATTCCATAAACTATATTATCTTTAAATAAGGTATAATCAAATATGATGCTAAAATAAGGATTTGAAAAAATAAAAAGACATTTAACAACAATACCTTGAAGCAATTATACATTAATAATTTAAAATTGACCAAATTATATCCTGAAAACAGAAAAGTACTTTTAAGATTCATTAGGATAATAATAACACCATAGCTGAAGTTTTATTTTATCTTTGCAAAAAAACATACTTATGAAAAAATTTTTGACCTCAGTTTTATGCCTTTCTCTTTTATTTTCTTGTGCAGAATTACAACAAGTAGTTGATTCGTTACCACAAGCAGAAGGAGTACTTAGTAATACTGATATTGCAGCAGGCTTAAGACAAGCTTTAGATCTTGGTATTGATAAACAAGTAACTAAATTAACGGCAGAAGATGGGTTCTTTAAAAATGAATTAGTTAAAATAGTTTTACCAGAAGAATTACAAAAAGTAGATAATACTTTACGTAAAGTAGGCTTGAGTAGTTTAGCTGATGAAGGTCTAAAAATATTAAACAGAGCAGCAGAAGATGCGGTTAAAGAAGCGACACCAATTTTTGTTAATGCAGTAAAGGATATCACTTTTGATGACGCTAAAAATATTTTACTAGGCCAAGATAATGCTGCAACATCATATTTAACAACAAAAACTCAAACAGAACTTTATAGTAAGTTTAAACCTGTTATAGAAAACTCATTTAGTAAAGTAGGTGCAGACAAAATTTGGACAAACTTAATCACTAAGTACAACAGCCTTCCTTTAACAAGTAATGTAAACCCTGATTTAACGGATTACGTCACTAACGAAGCCTTAAAAGGTGTATATACTATGATAGCTGTTGAAGAAAAGGAAATAAGAGAAAAGACATCTTCTAGAAGTACAGATTTATTGAAGAAAGTATTTGCACTTCAGGATTAAACAAATGTTAAATTCTCTTTTTTTGTAATTAAGATTAACTCTGTTTAAAGATAAATCACTAAATTCAAAGTACTAAATAATAATTTTGATGTTGTGGCTAATCTAAATAGACTTCTAAACAAAAAAGATAAACTCAATAAAAAGTATAAGCGACTCATTGAAGACGCCTATAATCTAAGGCAAACAGATCATGCTTTAAGTGATATTTCTGAGTATAAAGCGACAAAAGTACTTTACAAAATTAATAAACTGAAGTTTGTTGTAGGTGATACAAAATTTCAGGCAAATTAATTCTGACATATTAAATATCAAAACATTACACTATTTTAATCTAATCCTAATATTAACATAACATACAACGTATAGAATATAACCATCTTTGCAATGCAAGAGATTGAGTTAGTTAAATCTTGAATTAGAATTGTTAGTTTAGAGTCGGTATTTAGTGAGATATCGACTTTTTTTTGCCTAAAAATGAAGTGTTTGAAAATATGTATATGCCTTTAGTAAATGGCTGCCATACCAAGAAAACATTTCTCCATCTACAATTTTTATAATCTTTTCAGGAAACAGCTTTTTGAATTCTAGTAGGTGCTCCTCTTTAAACGGAAATGGTTCACTCGACAGAAAAACAAGGTCAGCTTCTGTTAAAGTTGCATTATTTAAATCTATTTCAGGATAACGTTTTTCTTCTTCAAAAACATTTACAAATCCTGCCTCATCCAACATTATATTAATAAAATTATCAGATGCAGCAACCATCCAAGGATCTTTCCAAATAAAATAAGCGACTTTTAAATGCTTTTTATTTTGAAGCTTAAATGCTTCGCGTTCTAACTGAATATTTGACACTAAAGTTGAAGTTGTCCTTTTAACATTAAAAATTTCACCATACATGTTAATGAGCTCAAAGCAATCTTCAAGATTATAAATATCGCTGATATGAATTGGTGCAATTGCTTCTAAATCCTCAATTATTGTCTTTGTGTTTTCTTCTTTATTACAAAGAATGATATCTGGCTTTAAGTCTTTAATTTTTTGAATATCGATTTGTTTTGTACCACCCACAACAACTTTAGACATTCTAAGATGTTTAGGATGCACACAAAATTTAGTGACACCTACTATTAAAGCTTCTAATCCTAAATCCACTAACAATTCGGTTTGCGAAGGCACTAAAGAGACTATTCGTTTTGGTGCTTTTTTAAATTCAAGTGTTCTATTAAGTTGATCTTTATACGTCATTGCGAGCTATGCGAAGCAATTTATTTATAGTTCTATTTTAAAAGATTCCCATGTCATACTTCCTAGGAATGACGACTCAATTCAGTAGCCATCTGCTTCTGCAATTCTTCAGCTTTTACTGCAGCAGCTTCTGCAAAATTTTCGTCTTGTGAGGCGTAAATAATACCTCGAGACGAATTAATTAATAAACCAACAGAATCAGTCATTCCGTACTTACAAACATCTTGAAGATTACCACCTTGTGCACCAACACCAGGAACTAATAAAAAACTATCAGGAATAATTTTTCTAATATCTCCTAAATATTCAGCTTTAGTTGCTCCAACTACATACATTAAGTTTTCAGAATTTGTCCAAGATTTAGAAGTCTGCAATACTTGTTTGTATAATTCAACTCCATCAACAGTTTTAGTCTGAAAATCGAATGCTCCTTGATTAGAAGTTAATGCTAATAGAATGGTGTGTTTATCTTTAAAAGCCAAGAATGGTTCTACTGAATCTTTTCCCATATAAGGTGCAACCGTAACACTATCGAAACCTAAATCTTCGAAAAATGCTTTTGCATACATAGAACTTGTATTACCTATATCACCTCGCTTTGCATCTGCAATAGTGTAAATTTCAGGATGATTTTCGTTGAGATAGTTAATCGTTTTCTCTAATGCCTGCCAACCTTTAATTCCGTAGGCTTCGTAGAATGCTGTGTTTGGCTTATAAGCCACACACAAATGATGCGTTGCATCTATAATCGCTTTATTAAAAGCAAAAATTGGATCTTCTTCTTTTAATAAATGCTTTGGAAGTTTATTTAAATCAACATCTAATCCTATGCAAAGGAAGGATTTCTTTTTTTTGATTTGGTTGATAAGTTGTGTTGTTGTCACTTTACACTAAATTAATTAATAACTCTAGATTTAATAGTATCTGTAATGTCTTCAATAGATCCTAAACCATCAAAATCCTCAACATGTAATTTCGTTTTCATATAAGCAATTGCTGGTTTAGTTACATCTTCAAATACATCAATACGTTTTAAATGAATGGCTTTGTCTTTATCATCTTTTCGATTTGAAGTTTCTGCTCTTTTTTTAGCTCGTTTTAATAACTCCTCTCTTGGAACTTCAATATTAATAACTGTACTTATTTGCAGATCCCTATTGCTTACAATTTCAAGCAAGTCATTAACCTGAGCAATGGTCCGAGGATAACCATCTAAAATAACACCATTATTATCAGAGTTTTCCTCTAATATATTTCCGAAAAGATTTTTCATGATTTCATCAGGAACCAAATCTCCCTTCTCTTCATATTGAGACATTATTAAACCAATCTCTGTCTTGTTTTGCTTTTCTAATCTACAACGATCTCCTGTAGAAATATGCTGATAATTAAAAATCTCTTTTAAAAACTCGCATTGGGTACCTTTTCCGCTATAAGGTGGTCCTGTAATAATTATTATATCCATTTTACAAATAAAAAAAGCCTCAAAAAGAGGCTTTGGTTTAAATGACATCATCACTAGCTTTTAACAACTCAGTGTTTTCAGCTAACATTAATTCGTCTATTATTTTTTGAATATCACCATTTATGATATTAGATAAATCATAAAGCGTTAGTCCTATTCTATGATCTGTTACTCGTCCTTGTGGATAATTGTAAGTTCTAATTTTAGCACTTCTATCACCAGAACTTACCATACTCTTACGTTTTTCAGAATCTGCAGCTTGTTGCTTTGCTAATTCTAAATCGTATAAACGAGAACGTAAAACCTTTAAGGCTTTTTCTAAGTTTTTGTGTGAAGATTTTTGATCTTGACAACTTACAATCATTCCTGTTGGCTCATGGTGTAACTTAATTGCAGAATACGTTGTGTTCACCGACTGACCACCAGGACCTGTTGAAGTGGTACGCTCAATACGTACTTCTGTCATGTCTAACTCGTAATCAAATTCCTCTGCTTCTGGCAACACCATAACCGTTGCTGCACTAGTATGCACTCTACCTTGAGTTTCTGTTTGTGGCACACGTTGTACACGGTGTACACCTGCTTCAAACTTTAAAGTTCCATAAACATCTTCTCCAGAAACTTCAAAAATAATCTCTTTAAAACCACCAGATGTTCCATCACTCTGACTCACTACATCAACTCTCCAGCCTTTATCACTGCAGTATTTTGAATACATTCTGTATAAATCACCTGCAAAAATACTAGCTTCATCACCACCTGTTCCTGCACGTACCTCAACAACTACATTTTTAGCATCGTCTGGATCTTTAGGAATTAACATAAAGCGAATCTCCTCTTCAAGCTTTTCAATAGTTTCCTTAGCTTCTTCTAGCTGCATTTTAGCCATATCTACCATTTCGGCATCAGAGCCATCTGCAATGATTTCTTCAGCTTCAGTAACATTATCTGTTGCTTCTTTATAAATCTCACCTTTATCTACAATGAGTTTAAGATCCTTGTATTCTTTCATCAGCTTAGTGTAACGCTGCTGATCGGATATAATATCTGGCTGAATGATAAGGTCATTAACCTCATCAAACCGTTGTTTTATAATTTGTATTTTCTCTAACATCTCTCTTCAAAAATTGGAATTCAAAAATACGTTTTTTTATGGATTCTCTTGCTTGCATTTTCAGGACATTTTTACAATCAAAAAATAAATACCCTAAAATGAACGTTTAGTAAGTAATATGTATCGTTTCCTAGCTATACTATCATTTTATAAGCCGTTTGTGGTTTGGTCGCTTCTGGTAACTGCTGTCGTTGCATTTTTTAATGCACAGATTGCACCAGCAATTGCTACTAAACTATTTCTTACGGTTTTTGCATGGTATTACGTGAGTGAAACCCCAAACAAACGAAAATTAACCTTTTATAAAAATATAGGAATTTCGCCTTTAAAACTTTTTTCTATTATGTTTATAATAGATTGCTTTTTAACTGTTATTTATCTCACTATTTTTAAAGAATTCACTTAGATTCTCTTAAAATTATGAATATATATAAAACATATTTTACTAAAATTAAATGATATTTGAATTAGACAATGTAGAACTTTACTTTAAAAACAAACGCATTTTAAACGGTATTTACCTAAAAGCAGAAACAGGAAAAGTGACTGCTATTTTAGGCAGAAATGGCTGTGGCAAAAGTAGTTTACTCAATATTGCATTTGGGAATTTAAAACCAAAATACAAATTGACACGATTAGATAGTAAACCAGAGTTAAAACCATTATACGCAACAGGAATTGCTAAATATTTACCTCAATATAATTTTATTCCTAATGGAATGAAATTATCATTTATTTTTAAATTATACACTCTAGATTGGAATGTGTTTATTGATAACTTCGAAGCTTTTTCAAATTATAAAGACCATAAATTTAAAGCCTTATCTGGCGGAGAAAGACGACTTATTGAAACCTATATTATACTGAAATCAAAAAGTAAGATTGTATTTTTAGACGAACCTTTTTCGCATTTATCACCATTACATATTGAAACCATAAAACAGCTCATTGCTGAAGAGAAGAAAACGAAAGCTATTATTATATCAGACCACATGTATCAGCACATTATTGAAGCTTCTGACATTATTTACCTATTACAAAATGGTACAACAAAACAAGTTAATAAGCTTACGGAACTTGAAGACTACAAATATTTAAGTGAAGGCACTTTAAATTAAACGCTTTGGTTGTAAATTATGAAGACGTATTAGACTTTATAATATTATCTAAATCCACAACAACACCTACTCCTAAAATTTGTTTCCACTGTAGTTTTGGACCAATAATTACAATCTCTTCATTGGTTATCTCATTCGTTTCTACTTCAACTTTAATATCATCATCATATCTAAGGTGAGAACCTAATGTCGCCTTTACATATTTATTGACTTTCATATCTAAGTTAAGTTCCCATTCTATATCAATATTACCAAAACTATTAATGTAGTCTGTATATAAACGCAAAAGACTTGTAACTTTAATATTTTCAAATATTTCTTCTTGATATTGGTTAGTTAAAAGAATACCCAATTCTTGTCTTACTTTTTTTCCATCCTTTAGAATATTACCTTCTAAGTCATAAATTGCCGGATCTACACCAAATGCTCCTTTATTAGCCAAGTCTTTATCTAAAACAAAAGTCGTTTTTAAAGTGAATGGAGAAGCGTAAAAAGACAAGCGCTCAATATGTCTACCATATTCCATACCTAACCCAAAAAACATATATCCTGGAGCCAAAAATCTTGAAATAGGGTTATCTCTATCTGGATAATTATACCCATTAGCCAACTGTGTATTAAGACTAAATCTAGCAGAATAAAACCAATTACTTTTAGAATCTTTTTCTAGTCCTACATTAGAAATCACTTCTATAACATCATCCGTTTTTTTTATGACTTCAGCATCTTGCTTATTTAAACCATAACGCACATTGAAATTAGAGTTCCAAAACCATTTTTCTTGTTTGTATTTTGCTTCTGCTTTTCCAACTATAATACCCGAAATTGAATTAGTACCACCAGAATTCCAATTGGTAAAAGACACCTGATTAAGGTTTAGACCAACTTCCTTTTTTGTTCTCCAACCCAATTTAATAGGAGCTTGCTTTTTCTTTTTAAAATAGAGGGAATCTGGTTGTGCAGATAAAATACCTGAACATAAAATAAATACTCCAAAAAGAAACCAAGAATAGCTTTTCATACTTTAAAAATTAATAATCAAAAGTACCATATTCACTTTTTATGGTAAGCTTCTTTTGTTCTGAAGCTTCTACCCTACCAATAATTTTAGCATCTACATTAAAAGATTTAGATATCTCAATAATTGCATTTGCCTCCTCTGGTTTTACATAAAGTTCCATACGATGACCACAGTTAAATACTTGATACATTTCTTTCCAATCCGTTTTAGATTGTTCTTGAATGAGTTTAAATAACGGAGGAACATTAAACATATTATCTTTTATAATATGAAGATGATCTATAAAATGTAGAATCTTAGTTTGCGCTCCACCACTACAATGTACCATACCGTGAACAACATCACTATTATATGTATTTAAAATTGCTTTTATAATTGGTGCATACGTTCTAGTGGGAGAGAGTACTAATTTACCAGCATCGATTGGTGAATTTTCAACAGCATCTGTAAGTTTTGTTTGTCCAGAATATACTAAATCTTCTGGTACAGCTGCATCATAGCTTTCAGGATATTTTTTGGCTAAGTATTTAGAGAACACATCGTGCCTTGCTGATGTTAAGCCATTACTTCCCATACCACCATTGTATTCGGTTTCGTAAGTTGCTTGTCCAAAAGATTCTAAGCCTACAATTACATCGCCTGCAACTATATTTGCATTATCAATAACATCGCTACGCTTTATGCGAGCTGTTACTGTAGAATCTACAATAATAGTTCTTACTAAATCCCCTACATCAGCAGTTTCACCACCTGTAGAATGAATAGTAACTCCAAAAGATTTTAAATCTTCTATTAAATCTTCTGTTCCGTTAATAATAGCAGAAATAACCTCTCCTGGAATTAAATTTTTATTCCTACCTATAGTTGAAGACAACATAATATTATCTGTTGCACCAACACAAAGCAAATCATCAATATTCATAATTAAGGCATCTTGGGCTATACCTTTCCAAACAGACAAATCTCCAGTTTCTTTCCAATACATATAGGCTAAGGACGATTTTGTACCAGCTCCATCTGCATGCATAATAAGACAATATGCATCATCATTGGTTAAATAATCTGGTACTATTTTGCAGAATGCTTTAGGGAACAAGCCTTTATCAATATTCTTTATGGCATTATGGACATCTTCTTTTGAAGCAGAAACACCTCTTTGTGCATATCTTTTACTAACCGAATTACTCATGGAACTTTTTATTTGTATTGGTCTTGCAAAAGTAAGAATTGCGTTTAATTATAAGGAATGATTAGGTTGGAATTAATTACAGTTTTCATTTTTCTCCGTAACGCTTCTTTTTTCTTATTACCACCAAAGTAAACATTAAGGCCTAATCCCATTCTAAACAACACATCATCCGTATCTCCTTCAATGACACCATCAATGTCATCCGTAAGCATATAATTATATTCTCCTAAAAGTTTTAAAGCAACACCTTCAGTTAGTATAAACTCAAAACCTAGACCTCCTTGGGATTTATAAGCTGTACTTTTAAAATAATTTGAAGCATTATAACCTGCACCAGCATAAATAAAAGGAGTAAATTTTGTGTGAGGACTAAACAAGTATTCTAAATTTAAATCAAAAGACATAAATCCTTCATTATAATCCTCTTTAATAACAACGTCGTATTTATTGAATGTAAAATTAATGTTTAGATGACTTGTAAGATGGTGTTTATACCCTATTCTAAAATATAAATCAAAATCAGATTTAGGAGTATCACCTTCCACCATTAAAGAACCAACTACTACATCTATAGCGTTAGTCCCTCTAAAGTTGAAGAAAGCATATCTTTTATTAATGTAGTTGTCACTTTTTGCATCTTCATCTTGTGAAAACGCAGAATTTAAAAAAACAAAAGTCATTGCAATACTTAATATAATTGCATTGAATTTAGGAATCATATACCTTTAATTAGAAGATAAGTTTATTCCTGTGTAGATTTTTGACGGGTTGGCAATATATACAAATATTTATAAATTACTGAAAATCAACCATTAAATATTAAAAACTAAATAAAAAAAGGATGAAACCGAATTATCGATTTCATCCTATTATCTTAATAGTAATAAATACTTTTTGACTTTTTAAGATTCAGCTTGTAGCGCTGATTGTATGTTAACAACATCATCTTTTGTCACTTTGTTTAAATCATCAGATTTTCCTTGTGAAAGAATAAGAGTTGCACCTACAAGTATAGCTACACTAAGTAGTAACTTTTTCATTTTTACAAATATTGATTAATAGCCCTACAAAAGTACGGAAGAAACACAGTTTGAAAATGGTTATTTTCAATTATTTAGCACTAAACCACTACCTTTTCGATGATAAGTTTGAAGTTATCGACAAACGACACTAAACGCAATTTGTTTAGACCAATTTATACGTAGATATACGTATATCTTAATACTTAATCAATATAAAAACAGACTTAAGTTACTGAAATGTTATCATTTAGTGAACAACAACTCTCTATATTTTGTTAATGGCCAAAGCTCATCATCAATCATTAATTCTAATTTATCACAATGATATCTAATATCTTCAAACAATGGTTTTACTTTATGACAATAACCATTAGCTTTCTTTTCTATATCTAATTGTTTATTAAATCCTTTACGTGAATCGGTCATTTTAGTTACTAATGAATTTATCGCTTCAATGTGATGAGAAATTTGCTCAATAAGATATAGCTGCTCTTTAGCAAAATCCTTAAACTTATCACCGTAAATAGTTTTTAGACCAGTAACATTTTCTATCAATATATTTTGATAACGAACCGCAGTAGGCACAACATGGTTTCTGGCAATATCTCCAATAACACGACTTTCTATTTGAATATGAAGAATATACTCTTCCATTTCAATTTCGTAACGCGCTTCAGATTCTACCTTATTCATCACTCCTAAGCTATCAAAAAGCTCTATTGAAGATTTAGCAAATTTAATCTTTAGTGCTTCTGGTGTTGTTTTATTATTGCTTAAACCTCGTTTTTTAGCTTCTTTTTCCCATGCATCTCCGTAACCATTGCCTTCAAAAAGAATCGCTTTAGATGTTTTAATGTATTCTCTCAATACATTAAAAATAGCATCATCTTTTTTCATTGTTTTTTTATCTATTAGTTCGTCAACTTCAACTTTAAAATCCATTAACTGTTTAGCGACTATAGTATTTAAAACCGTCATAGGATTGGCGCAATTAGCCGTAGAACCAACAGCTCTAAATTCAAATTTATTACCCGTAAAGGCAAAAGGTGAAGTTCTATTTCTATCCGTATTATCTAACAATATCTCAGGGATTTTACCAACAACATTTAACTTTAAGTCCGTTTTTTCTTGAGGTGATAATTTCCCTTTAGAAACACTTTCTAGTTCTTCTAATACTTTTGTTAATTGCTCACCAATAAAAACAGAAATTATTGCAGGTGGTGCTTCATTAGCACCTAATCTATGATCATTACTTGCAGATGCTATTGCTGCCCTCAATAATTCTTCGTGAGTTTGTACCGCTTTAATCGTATTAATAAAGAACGTCAAAAATTGAAGATTACTCATTGGTGTTTTTCCTGGTGATAATAAATTGACACCAGTATTTGTACTTAAACTCCAATTGTTGTGCTTACCAGAACCATTGACACCTGCAAAAGGTTTTTCGTGCAACAACACTTTAAAATTGTGACGCTTTGCTATTTTTTGCATAACATCCATTAACAATGAATTATGGTCTACAGCTAAATTTGCCTCTTCATATATCGGAGCCAATTCAAACTGATTTGGTGCTACCTCATTATGCCTAGTTTTCACAGGAATACCAAGTAACATACATTCATTCTCTAAATCGCGCATATAAGACATCGCTCTATTTGGAATAGTCCCAAAGTAATGATCATCTAGTTGCTGACCTTTTGCTGGAGAATGTCCTAAAAGTGTACGGCCAGTTAAAACAATATCTGGTCTAGAAGCGGCTAAGTCATTATCTATTAAAAAATATTCTTGCTCCCAACCCAAGGAAGCATTTACTTTTTTTACATTTTTATCAAAATATTTACAAATTGCAACAGCTGCATTGTCCATTACCTGTAATGCTCGTAAAAGCGGAGTTTTATTATCTAAAGCCTCTCCTGTGTAAGACACAAAAACGGTAGGAATACATAATGTTGTACCATATATAAAAGCTGGAGACGTTGGATCCCAAGCCGTATAACCTCTAGCTTCAAACGTGTTTCTAATTCCTCCATTAGGAAAACTAGAAGCATCTGGTTCTTGTTGCACTAATTGATTGCCACCAAATTTCTCAATAGCAAGCCCATCTCCTATTGTTTCAAAAAAAGCATCATGTTTTTCGGCTGTAGCTCCCGTTAATGGCTGAAACCAATGCGTATAATGTGTAGCTCCTTTAGAAATTGCCCATTCTTTCATTCCTGTAGAAATATGATCTGCGACTAATCGATCAATCTTAGTCCCTTTTTCAACAGCTCCCATTATACTCTTTAATGCCGTTTCAGTTAAATACTGACGCATTGCGGCTTCATTAAACACATTCTGACCAAAAATTTCAGAACGTCTTTTTTCCTCTGTAATCTTTACTGGTTTGCGTTTTAGAGATTTTTTTATAGCGTGAAATCTAAGTGTTGACATATTGATAATATTTTTAATCAAAAATACGAAATATTTAAAATTTGTACTGCCACCCATTAAAAAATAGGGTTGTTAACAATAATTAATAACATTTCATCTAAAACGCCCTATTTTTTTTGCCCTAAAGAAAAAAAAAGCAATATTTGTATCTATACTATATAAACAAAATTTCATTATGGCAAAAATTAAATTAGAATACATTTGGCTAGATGGTTACTTCCCTACTCAAAATTTGAGAAGTAAAACCAAAGTAGAAGAGCACGAAAACTTTAAAGGTACAGTTGAAGAATTAGGTATGTGGTCTTTTGATGGGTCATCTACGAGACAAGCCTCAGGTGGTTCATCTGACTGTTTATTAAAACCTATAGCAATATATCCTGATCCAGACAGAATTAATGGATACTTAGTGATGACTGAAGTTTTAAATGCTGATGGCACACCTCATGTTTCTAATGGTAGAGCTACTATTGATGATGATGATAATGATTTCTGGTTTGGTTTTGAGCAAGAGTATTTCATTATGGATACTAAAACACAATTACCATTAGGATTTCCTATAGGTGGATATCCTGCGCCTCAAGGTATGTACTACTGTTCTGTTGGTGGAAAAAATACACATGGTAGAGGTTTAGTTGAAGAGCATGCTAACTTATGTATCGATGCAGGCTTAAACTTTGAAGGTATAAATCAAGAAGTTGCTTCAGGACAATGGGAATTCCAATTGTTTGCTAAAGGTGCTAAAAAAGCTGGTGACGAAATTTGGGTTGCTAGATATTTATTAGACCGTTTAACTGAAAAATATGGTTATTACATTGACTACCATCCAAAACCATTAGGTAAGGATATGGACTGGAATGGTTCTGGTATGCATGCTAATTTCTCTAACGAAGTTTTAAGAACATGTGGTTCTAAAGAAACTTACGAAGCGATTTGTGAAGCTTTTAGACCAGTTGTAAAAGAGCATATTGCTGTTTATGGAGAGTTTAACGATCAACGTTTAACTGGTGAGCACGAAACTGCAGCCATTACAGATTTCTCTTATGGAGTTTCTGATAGAGGTGCATCAATTCGTATTCCAATTATTACTGTTGAGAAAGGCTGGAAAGGTTGGTTAGAAGATAGAAGACCAGCTTCTAATGGTGATCCATACAAAATTGCAGGTCGTATTATTAAAACTGTAAAGAGCGCTAATATTTCTTAATTAGCGATTATATAAATTAAAAAAGGCTTGTAATTATTTACAAGCCTTTTTTTTTATGTCTTTTAGTAACTTTTACTTAAGTGCGATATATATAAAAACTAAATAACCACCAAAAAGCAGCATCCCTTTTAGCCTTCCTATTTCAAGACGTTTGGGGATTAAAATTAAAGGAATTAAAATCGCAGCAAAAGCAATCATCCACCAAATATTAGTCGATAGTATCTCTGGAGTTTCAGGATTCACAGCAATAGGTTTTATTATTGCTGTTAAACCTAAAACAGAAGCTATATTAAAAATATTAGATCCAATAAGATTCCCTAATGATAAGGCTTTTTCTTTTTTTAATGCTGCAATAACGGAAGCAGCAAGTTCTGGTACACTTGTACCAATTGCAATAACAGTTACAGAAATCGCATAATCACTAATACCAACTGCTGTTGCTAACTGCTTAGCACCATCTACCAACCAAAGCGAACCAAAATACAAACCTGCTGCTCCAATTAGTAACCACATCACAATTTTAAAATTTGAAACCACGGCAAGGGCATCGTCTACTTCTTCAAGATTTGCTTTAATAGATTTTCGAGAACTTCTAATTAAAATAATTAAGAATACAACGAGGCCTACAAATAAAATTAACCCTTCAATAGCTGTGAGTACATTATCATTCCACAAGAAATAATACAACACAAATGACGATATCATCATCATTGGCCAATTCAATTTGTAGAAATCTTTATCTACTGCCAATGGAGAAATAATGGCTGTTATACCTAAAACCAATCCTATATTGGCAATATTAGAGCCTATAACATTACCTAAAGCAATATCTGAAACTCCTTCTAAAGCTGCCTGTAAACTCACTAATAATTCGGGTGCAGAAGTCGCAAATGAAACTACCGTCATACCAATAACTAATTTAGATAGCTTAAGCTTAAAAGACAAACCAACGGAGGCTCTAACTAAAAAATCACCACCAACAACCAGCAACGCTAAACCAGCAAGAACAAGAAATACACTCATTTACCTATTATTATTTAGTACTATATTTATTAAAAACGCGAAGATAACATTTCCTTTTTACAGAAACTAAAAACTATATTTTTCGTTAAATAACTATTATTTTAGTTGTATAACTACAAAAATAGTTATAGATTTGATTGACACTTAAATTATGCCATGCAAAAACTAACAAACAAAGAAGAAGAGATTATGCACATTCTATGGAAGCTAGAAAAAGCTTTTGTAAAAGATGTATTAGCCGAAATAACAGAAGACAAGCCACACTATAACACACTTTCTACAATTATAAGAAACTTGGAAGAAAAAGGATATGTGAGTTATAACGCTTATGGAAAAACACATCAGTACTTCCCTATCGTCTCTAAAGAAGATTATAAAACAAAATTTATGAATACTGCTATTGAAAACTACTTTAATAGCTCGTATAAAAACGTGGTTTCATTTTTTGCCAAAGAAGAGAAGATTAGTGTAGATGAGCTTAAAGAAATTATTTCATTAATTGAAAACAA
This sequence comes from Winogradskyella sp. Asnod2-B02-A, assembly GCF_045063645.1. Classification (NCBI taxonomy): domain Bacteria; kingdom Pseudomonadati; phylum Bacteroidota; class Flavobacteriia; order Flavobacteriales; family Flavobacteriaceae; genus Winogradskyella; species Winogradskyella sp. Asnod2-B02-A. The sequence continues at coordinate 2,227,069 of NZ_JBEFOG010000027.1, read as the reverse complement.
GAAGTAATTATGGAATATCTACTAAAAGCATCAGCCGTAATTGTACTATTTTATTTGTGTTATTTGTTTTTATTAAAAAAAGAAACGTTCTTTCAGCATAACAGATGGTTTCTATTCATTGGTTTAGTAATCGCTTTAGTTTTTCCTTTACTTGTTATTCCTATTTATATACCAATAGAACCTTCTTTTATTCAAGAAACGGTATATAACCCAATACCACCTACAAACTTTATAGAGGCAACACCAATTCAAAAAAGTTTTGATTGGTCATCCCTAATTTCAATGATATATAGTGTAGGCTTAGCTTTATTTTTAATTCAATTTATATTTCAATTCGGATCACTAGCTCTGCTATTAATCAAAAACTCAAAAGTTAAAGATGGCATCTATACTTATGTGATTATAGAAAGTAAAATTTCACCATTTTCATTCTTTAAATGGATTGTTTACAACCCTGTTATTTTACAAGAAAACGAACTCGATCTCATTTTAACTCACGAAAAAGTACACGCTAACCAATTACATTCTATAGATATACTATTGACACAATTAGCTTGTGTTATATTTTGGTTTAATCCATTAATATGGCTTTACAGAAAAGAAGTACGACAAAATTTAGAATATATCGCAGATTCAGAAACACAAACTATTTCTGAAAACGAAAAAGAATACCAGCATTTATTATTAAAAACCGGTGTTGCTAATCACAACATTTCATTACCCAATAATTTTTATAATTCATCAATTAAAAAACGAATTCTTATGTTAAACAAATCGAGATCAAACAGAAAAAAACAATGGAGATACGCATTAATATTACCCCTTTTAGCTGGTTTATTAATGAGCGTAAATACAGAAAAGGTATATATTGAAAACAATACTAATAATGAAACCATAACTAAAGAAGACAAAGTATTTTCTATTATTACAAAAGACACCAAAGATTCTGAACTAGAACACATTATCAATAAATTTAAACAAAAAGAGATCTCACTTAATTTTAATGATTTAAAGCGTAATAGCAATAATGAAATCACAAATATTGCTGTAAAATTAGCGGATACAAAATATGAATCTAATGACAATATATCCATTGAATCTTTTATAATATATAAAGAACTTTTTGAGAAAAAAGGAAGCTTTATTGGCAGATATGGCAACGGAACGTTTTACTTAGATTTAGATAGTGAGTATTCAAAGAATAATCCAGCTATAAAATCATTCACTAACAGAATTAATAAATTATTAGCAAAGTATAATTTAACAGATAAGGTCATTGAGAAATATAAAATCACTGACCAAAAACGAATTGAAATTGTATTCACAAAAAGAACTACAGATAATCAACTAGAAGACATTATAAAAACATTAAAGTCTATTGATGTTATAATGGTAGTGAAACGCATAAAAAGAGATCAAAACAGTGAAATCAAAGCTATTGATATCGATTTTAAAACTAAAACTGGATCTACTAACTACAGTGCAAAAAATAATGATGGTATAAAATCATTTTACTTTAACACTAAAGATGATGGAAGTTTTAGAGTTGGAACCATCAAAGAAAACGTAAACATTTTAGAAGTCACTAAAGTAGATAATTCACCAAAACAAGATTCAATTTTAGTCCAAGCAGACACTAACAAAACATATGTTGTGGCTAAAAAAGATACAGTATACTATGGAATTATTGATTCATTAGAAATTAAACGCTTCTCTCAAGAAAAACCCAATCTTTTTTATGAAAATGAAAAAAACGTAAAATTTACCGATTATAATGAAGAAATTATTCTTCACCAACCTCAGGTAGGCTATAAAGTAATTTCAAATTATACAAAAAAAGATCCTGAGCCTTTAATTATAGTTGATGGTAAGGAAGCAAGTCATGATATGTTAAAATCTTTAAATGCCAATCTCATTGAAAGCATGACTGTTTTAAAAGATAAAAGTGCTATTAAAAAATATGGAGACAAAGGCAAAAACGGAGTCATAATTATGACAACAAAGGCAGATAAAACTGTAGCAATAACTTACAAAAATACTAATTCCGAAATCCATTTTTCAAATGAAGATAACTTATTATATATCCTTGATGGCAAAGAAATATCTAAATCAGATTTACAAAAAGTGTACTCAAAAGAAACAGTTTCAAGCCTAAAAGTTCTAAAAGAAAAAGAAGCAAAAGAAAAATATGGAGAAAAAGGCGCCAATGGAGTTGTAGAAGTTATTTCTAAAAATGCCGAAAAATCTCCCCAGAACAAAACCACCAAAAAAGATAACCCATGGAAGATCGTTGGAGAACCAAAAATAAATAGCTTGACTTATATTGATGATGAAGATCCTTCAAAAAATGGATCCTTTGCCTATATTTCTAAATCTACACCAGATCAAATTTTAGATTCTCACGTAAATGAACTTAAAAGCATTGGAATCACGGTTAAGTATTCTAAATTAAAACGAAACAAAGATGGCAAAATTACAAGTATAAAAATTAGTCTTATTGATAATGAAGGTAGAAAAAATAGCGCAACTTGGAAAGTTACTAATGGCATCCCAGACATTGAATTTGGAAAATCAGAAGGCTCCTTAATAGTTAGAAGCAAGTAAACGAAAAATTTGGAAACAAAAAAAAGCCAAACTACATTACAATAGTTTGGCTTTTCTTTTTATGTCTTAGATCATTTAATCTACAATAACTTTTTTAATTATAGAACGATTATCACTTGTTATCTTTAAAAGATATAATCCTGAAGCTACATCTAAGTCGATATAATCTTCCACAGATTGTAATTGCTTTAAGCGCTTTCCATCTACAGAATAAACTTCAACATCTACTGTTGCAGTTGCACCCGAAATATAAACACGTCCATTTGTTGGATTAGGGAATACAGCTACTTTGAGTTCTGTATTTTCATTAACACTTAATACTTGATCCCAAGCTAAACCAACGCTATCACCCCAAATATACTCTATCAAATCTGGTTGATCTATAAACGGACTTCTATTTTTCTGCCAATTATAAACCACATTATTTCTATTCATTTCAAAATCATCTGGCGGATCATTTCTATGCCAATCTAATAACGTTGCTAAATCACCAAATTCTCCAACAATCCCTTCAGGAAAACCATTGACTATTTCTAAACCATTATAACGCACAGCCATATAAAACACACTCCTAGCTACGTCTCCTTTAAATTTACCTGCGGTACCATCTGGCCCATTATATTCACCGTAAAATTGGTTGTTTCGCGTGCTATTCTCTGGTCCATCTGCAGCTCTCAAAGCATGTGCATCAGAATTACCATGACGTAATGAATCTGCTTTTGTAGTCCAATAAATATCAATACCGTCTGCAATCTCATCCTCTTCTATACTATCAAAACCACCTCTAGATCTAGGAAACGTGTGTTCTCTATTCCATTTCCCTGTGCTTAACGACGTCGTTTGGTAATCTAACTTAGCACGACCTTCTTCTAAATACACTAACCAAACTTGGTTACTATTTAAAGGGTTTTGATCAGCTTCTTTTAAAATATCTACAACATCAGCGTAAGTCTGTGCTCTTACAACCGAAGGATCTGCTATTATATCTTGTAAGGCTTGTCTTAATTCGGTATCTGCTAACCCATCTAAACTATTGTAATAGCCATTTGGTTGCGTACTCTCTACAATCCCATAAGTTGGTGCCAAAGGTGTTCCCCAAGCTGCTACAGTAAAGTCATTATCTACAACTCTTATCTCTACGGCTCCATTTGCTGCAATAATGGGTTCAACTAAATCTAAAAATCTAATTTTTAAAACTTCATCTCCCTCATCTTCTGTATCATCAATTAATGAAATAGTGGTCATCGTTGTAGTTTCACCAGACTGAATGGTAAGACTTGTACTTCCTGTAAAATCTGAAATTCCAAATCCTAAATTATCTAAACTTATAGTAAAATTTAAATCTGAAGTTAGTGCAGTTTCCGCTGTAAATGTAATATCAAAAGTATCACCTTCATCAATTTGAGTGTCTACAATTGAAATTGCAATAGGGTTAATAGCAATACCATTACCATCATTATCTCTTCGAGGAGTTGGTGTTTGAGCATCAAATGTTACATTGTCCATATCATCTATATAACGTTGTATAGATTTAGGATTAGCGTTTGTACCATTATCATTATACTGAGTGGTCTGCCCTAGTTTAGTTAATAAGCCAGTAGCGTCAGAATCGTTTGTACCATAAACCATAGCATCAATTAAATTGGTCTGAGTTGCAATGGTCTCTTCAGGAAAATCATTTACAGAAGCTTGGTAAATCCCAACTGCATCTGGTCCATTTTGTATAACGTTCTCAGACATTAATGCTTGTGGAAACGGAGAAACATTATCACTACCAATAACGAGCAAACCATTAATATCTGTTGTTAATCCATTTAAGTCATATACAAAATAACTAGAATCGCCTCCACTGCTAGAGCCATTAAAAAACACCAATATGTAACCATCAGTTGAAAAATTTGGCGCTTGAGATTTCAGCTCAATAAACTCGTGAGTATCTATACTAGGAGTATCTGCATCTAATTCGTTAATCAATAAAACCTGAGACCAACTTAATCCAGAAATTAACAGGAATACAATAAAAGTAATTCTTTTCATTTTATATTTTTTTTTACAAAGATAACTTATTATTAAATCTAAAAGTTAAGCCATAATTAATTACAAAAAACGAGGCTTTTAAAACATGAAATTTATCATGAAATAAAATTCACATAAAGACAAAACATATAAATAGTACTGTTTTAATCATCAAATTCCCCTACGTTTCTAAAAACTAGAGCTAAAACCCTCTACAAAACTACTAAAATCAAACAAATATTAAATTTTAAGTTAAATACTATTACTTAAACATAGATAAGTCACAAATTATTGTAATCATAATCATTATTTTAATTACAAATTAGAATTCAAATTTGTCGATTTTAATAAAAACGTTTGGAACATAGTAAGTTGAAAATATATATTGAAAACTCAATCAAACGAACAATACATTTTATTAACCACTAAAACCAAAAAATTATGATCACACTAGCCAAACTTATTATTGATATTATTATATCAACACTTTAAATTATAATTGATTTACCAATCAAATAAAAGTAAAACTTAGTTCTAGAATAAGTTTTACTATTTTTACTAAAGATTGACTATTCAGTTTTAAAATGAAAAACTACATCTTTAAAATTCTGGCTAAACTAAACAAAGCCATACTTCCATCTTACACTAAAAAACAACTAGATCTTAGTAAAGCTTCTAAGTTTCAACTAGCTATCATAGGTTGGCGTGCTTATGTAACTAAAAACGCACTCCAATAGAATTATCATAGTAAATACATTACAGCTTATTATGTTGCCATGTAACGTCTAATTTTACGATATTATGATAAAGTTTAGGGTATAAAAAGTAAAAAAAATTGTACTTTTAATACACCAAATTCTCACCCTTGAAACTAAACATCACCAATTCAAAAATAGATCTTACAAATCGAGTAATAATTTTGTTATTAAGTTGTTTTTCAATTGTTTTATCATGTAAAGACAACAACAAATACGAAGCTATTGAAACAAATGAGTCTGTATTTTTATCAGGAAAAATAATCCCTGACAATCATTTTTTAGGAGACAACAACTGTAAAGAATGCCATAAAGAAGAATTTAAAGACTGGCAAGGTTCTCATCACGATAAAGCCATGCAAATTGCAGATAGCGTTTCTGTATTAGCAGATTTTAATGGTGAGAAATTTACAAGCCAAGGTATTACTTCGCGTTTTTATAAAAAAGATTCTGATTTTTATGCCAATACCGAAGGACCAGACGGAAAATATCATGACTACAAAGTGATTTATACTTTTGGAATAACACCTCTACAACAGTATATTGTACAATTTCCAAACGGACATTACCAATGTTTAAGAACGGCTTGGGATTCTAAAGAAAACAAATGGTTTGATCTATATCCAGATTTTAAAGTTGTACACTCAGAATGGTTACATTGGTCTAGAGGAGGATTAAACTGGAATAACATGTGTTCCGATTGTCACTCTACCAACGTTAGAAAAAATTACGACCAAAAAACCCATAGTTACGACACTAAATTTGCTATTATCAACGTTAATTGCGAAGCTTGCCATGGTCCTGGAAAACAGCATGTAGAGGATGTTAAAAGACTTGGTAAAAACTATTCTTCTACCGGAACTTTACAAATGACTTTAGATACTAAACCAAAAGAATTAGTAGATGAATGTGCTCGTTGCCATATGAGAAGAGAGCAATATTCATCGCATTTCAATTTTGAAGGTACTATGTTAGATCATTACTTTCCGCAGATATTAGAAGAAGGATTGTATTATCCTGATGGTCAAATTTTAGATGAAGTTTATGTTTATGGCTCATTCACTCAGAGTAAAATGTATCAAAACAACGTCACCTGCAGTAATTGTCATAATTCACACTCATTAAAGTTAAAATTTGAAGGCAATAAATTATGTGCACAATGTCATTTACCAGAGAAATACAATACACCTAAACATCATTTTCATAAAGAAAACACAGAAGCTTCTCAATGTATTAATTGCCATATGCCTGGCAAATATTACATGGGAAATGATTTTAGAAGAGACCATAGTTTTAGAATTCCGAGACCAGATTTAAGTTTAAAATATGACACTCCAAATGCCTGTACAGGATGCCACGAAGACAAAGATGATGAATGGGCTTGGGCAGAATTTAAAAAACAATACGGAGAATTAGATGCTCATCATTATTCAGAAAAATTAGCTCCAGGAATCGCTCACGAACCAAATGCAGAAATAGGTTTAGCTGAATTAATGAATGACAAAACACAGCCAGAAATAGTAAGAGCTTCTGCCGTTAAAGCCATTTCATATTACGATGCAGAAAATTTAATAGATCAATATCTTGCGCTCTTAAATGATGAATCTCCATTAGTAAGAGGAACCACTTTAGACGTAATGAGTCAAACTAATAATACAGAATATTCCTCCTACTTCTTACCGTTGTTAGAAGACAGTAAAAGAAGTGTAAGGGTTAAGGCTTTTTATGGACTTGGCGGTTTAACAGAATTACAAATACCAGAAAAATATAAAGACAGTTACAAAAAAGTAAAAAAAGAGTTCTTTGATAATTTAAATACTAATGCTGATTTTGTTGGAGGCAGAATGAAAAAAGCAAATTATTATATTAAAAAGGGTGATTTACAAAGTGGAATTAAAGGCTACGAAAGTGCTTTAGAAATTGATAATACCAACAATCAAATACGATTAAATTTAGCAAACTTATACTATCAAGATCAAAATTTTATTGAAGCTGAAAAAGCATTTAAGACCGTAATAGAGCAAGAACCAGAATATGGACCAGTTTATTACTCACTATCTTTATTATACGCTGAGTTAAATAGAATAGACGATGCCATAATCCAAATGAAAAATGCGGTTAAGCACATGCCAGAAAATACACGCACCTATTATAATTTAAGTTTATTGTATGATAAAAAACAAGATCGTAAACATGCAGAACAAACACTTATTAATGGATTAAAAGTTGAAGCAAACAATGAAAGTTTATTATATGCCTTAGCCTATCACTATTCAACTACCAATCAAAAAGAAAAAGCTAAAAATATAGTTTCTAAATTAGTTAACCTTTATCCAAACAATACTCAATATTTAAAATTCCTAAATCAGCTTGATTAGTTTTTAATCCAAAAGAATGATCTCTTTTTAAAACAACGGACTAAAACACAACAAGAAAACGACGACTTTCAATATTTTTGAACATAAAAAAACCCAAACTTATAAATTCAAGCAAGCTTGATTTAATGTCTGGGTTTAATACTTTTTTGTGACCTCGGAAGGATTCAAACCTTCAACCTCCACAGCCGTAATGTGGTGCACTATTCAGTTATGCTACGAGGCCATTTTTTAAAGTGGGTGCAAATATAACAATTTTATTAAAAAACATGCAAACTATTTATTTCAAATTTTAAAATTAGTATTTTTGAGACATGATTGCTAAAACACTACTCCAACCTTTCAACTACCTATTCGATTCAGAAATAATTGATAATATAGCTAATGTTGCCGTCCTAAAAACCTTTCATAAATCAGATATCATCATAGATATAGGTCAAGATTTAAACTATATTCCTTTATTAATTAGTGGGAATATTAAAGTTTTAAGAGAAGATAATAATGGAGATGAACTTTTATTATATGTTTTAGAGTCTGGAGATACCTGTGCGATGTCACTAACATGTTGTATGGTAAAATCTGTTAGTAAAATACGTGCTATTGCAGACGAAGATGCAACTGTTGTTATGATACCAATAGAAAACATGAAAATATGGTTTAACACTAACGAAAGTTGGAGGGATTTCATATTACAGAGTTATCAAGTTCGTTTTGACGAAATGCTAGAAACAATTGACACATTAGCGTTTATGAAAATGGATGAACGCTTATTTAAATACCTTACAGATCAGGTAAAACTATCTGCTTCTACACATTTAGAAGTTACACATCAAGAAATTGCTGAAGATTTAAACACTTCTAGAGTTGTTATTTCAAGACTATTAAAGCAATTAGAAAGAGAAAATAAAATTGAACTTGGTAGAAACAAGATTAATGTTTTAGAATTTTAGTCACTTTTATTACACAGCCCAAATAACAGAACTTTACTTTTGTATTAAATTAATTCTATGGAATATATTTTACAACCATGGCCTTGGTATGTTTCAGGTCCATGTATTGCAATCATCATGTTTCTTCTAATTTATTTTGGAAGAACTTTTGGTATGTCATCAAACTTAAGAACCTTGTGTGCTATTGGTGGTGCAGGAAAACGAGTGGAGTTTTTTAAATTTGATTGGAAAAGTCAAAAGTGGAATCTAGTCGTTGTACTCGGAGCTATTTTTGGAGGCTTTATTGCTCACTATTTTTTATCTAATCCTATAAACATGGATCTCAGTGAAGCCACTATTAAAGATTTAACTGTATTAGGATTTAATGATATAGGACAAAGTTTATTACCTCCTGAATTATTTAGTTGGGATGCCGTATTTAGTATAAAAGGCATTCTCATATTAATTATTGGAGGATTTCTAGTTGGCTTTGGTACACGTTATGCTGGTGGTTGTACCTCTGGACATGCTATAACAGGACTAAGTAGTTTGCAATTACCATCATTAATTGCAGTGATAGGTTTCTTTTTAGGAGGCTTAATTATGATTCATCTTATTTATCCAACACTTTTTTAATTATGGGAAAATATATAAAATTCTTTGTTGTTGGTATTTTCTTCGGAATTGTTCTCGTAAAATCTGAAGCTGTTTCTTGGTATCGTATTTTTGAAATGTTTAAGTTTCAATCTTTTCACATGTATGGCATAATTGGAACTGCTGTTTTAACAGGGATTCTACTTTTGAAGCTATCTAAAATAAATAAAATTAAAACTACAGAAGGTAATTCATTAAAAGTACCTTTAAAAGAGCGTGGTTTTACGCGCTATATAATTGGTGGAACTATTTTTGGTTTAGGTTGGGCCTTATGTGGTGCTTGCCCAGGACCAATGTATATTTTAGTAGGTACAGGTGCTTTCTCAATATTAATAGTCATTATTGCGGCACTTTTAGGTACTTATGTTTATGGCATATTAAAAAACAAACTCCCACATTGATATGGAATTAACGGAAATTTTAGGTTATATCGGAGCATTAATTGTTGGACTCGTATTAGGTTTAATTGGAGGAGGTGGCTCAATTTTAACTGTTCCTATTTTGGTATATTTATTAGGCTTTAGCCCAATAATAGCAACTAGCTACTCCCTTTTTGTAGTTGGTAGTACAGCCTTGGTTGGCACTTTTAGAAACATTAAGAAAAACACCATTGATTTTAAAATAGCTATCATATTTGCTGTTCCTTCAATATTGACCGTATTTATGGTGAGAAGCTTAGTTATCCCTAATTTACCAGAAGTGATATTTACAATTGGCCAGTTTTCACTTACCAATTCACTATTTATAATGCTAATATTCGCAGTAATAATGCTTTTGGCAGGTTGGTCAATGATAAAATCTAAAGCGGTTAATAGTGATCATGTGATAAAAGATTTTGATAACACACACTATTTTGCAATTGGTACACAAGCTATAGGTATTGGTGCTTTAGCCGGTTTAGTTGGTGCTGGTGGAGGATTTTTAATAGTACCAGCATTAGTCTTACTAGTAAAACTACCCATAAAAAAAGCGATAAGCACGTCGTTATTCATTATTGCCATACAATCATTGATTGGATTTTTAGGTGATCTAAAAACCTTAAAAATAGATTGGCAATTTCTAATTACGTTTACCATAATTTCTATTCTAGGTATTTTTATTGGTCTAGCACTTTCAAAAAAAATAAGTGCAAAAGGACTAAAAAAAGGATTTGGATATTTCACCCTATTAATGGCAATCTATATAATTTACAAGGAGTTATTTTAAAACCTTTTGTGATAATTATCACATTTCAAAAAATGAAGTTTTGTAAATTTGCATTAAATTAAATTTAAACTATGAAAATTGAACAATTATATACTGGCTGTTTAGCTCAAGGTGCTTACTATATTGAATCTGATGGTGAAGTCGCTATAATTGATCCGCTTAGAGAAATCGAACAATACATAGACAAAGCAAAAGCTAATAACGCTAAAATTAAATATATTTTAGAGACTCATTTCCATGCTGATTTTGTCTCAGGTCATGTAGATTTAGCAAATAAAACTGGTGCAACCATCGTATTTGGGCCAGGAGCAACTACTGACTATGATATACATGCTGCAACTGATGGAGAAGAACTGAAACTTGGAAAAGTAACTATTAAAGTGTTACATACTCCAGGACACACATTAGAGTCTGCAACCTATTTACTAAAAGACGAAAACGGAAAAGATTATGCCATTTTCTCTGGTGACACCTTATTTTTAGGAGATGTTGGACGTCCAGATTTAGCAATTAAATCCGATTTAACAAAAGAAGATTTAGCCGCTATGCTATTTGATTCGTTACGCAAAAAAATTATGCCTCTCGCAGACGATGTTATTGTATATCCTGCTCATGGTGCAGGTTCTGCTTGTGGAAAAAACTTAAGCAAGGAAACTGTAGGTGTTTTAGGAGAACAGAAAAAAACAAATTATGCGTTGCGTGCTAATATGACCAAAGCCGAATTTGTAGAAGAAGTATTAGATGGCATTGCACCACCACCACAGTATTTTGCAAAAAATGCGATGATGAATAAAATGGGTTATGATGCTTTTGATTCGGTTTTAAAAACGGGTAATGTACCTCTTAACAGTGAAGAATTTGAAGCTTTGGCAAATCATGAAGCCGCATTGGTTTTAGATGTAAGAACACAATCTGATTTTATAAAAGGACACATTCCTAATTCAATCTTTATTGGATTAAATGGTGGCTTTGCTCCTTGGGTTGGTGCTTTAATTAAAGATATTAAGCAACCTATTATTTTGGTAGTTCCTGAAGGAAAATCTAAAGAAGCTGTTACGAGATTATCTCGTGTGGGTTACGATAATACATTAGGCTATCTTGAAGGAGGAATGGATGCTTGGCAAAAAGCTGGAAAACAAATTGAAACATTACAATCAATTTCGGCCGAAGACTTTGCTAAGCGCGAAAAAACTGATGAGATTAATATTTTAGACGTTAGAAATGATGGAGAATATAAGTCTACTCACATTGAAGGAGCTCAACATTTATCATTAGATTTTATTAATGAGAAAATGAATGAGATTGATAAAGATAACACATACTATGTGCATTGCGCTGGTGGTTATCGTTCTGTTATTGCTGAATCTATTTTAAAAGCAAGAGGATTTAACAACCTCATTGACGTTCTAGGTGGATACGCAGCTATTAAAGAGACAGATATAAAAACAACAGATTTTGTTTGTCCATCAACGCTTTAAGCAATTAAACGACTATAGTTAGGAAGTTTAACAATCTCACTAGCTATTAAGCTACTTATAAATAAGATTTATTATGAAAAAAAACATGGGTACATTAGATAAAAGCGTAAGAATTGCGGTAGCAATTCTTATCGCTTTGCTTTACTACTTTAATATTCTTGAAGGAACGTTAGCCTATATTCTTATGGCTGTTTCTATTATATTTTTAATCACTAGCTTTATTAATTTCTGTCCCTTATATACTTTATTTGGATGGAATACATGCAAGCGCAAATAAAAACAAACATGAAAAATACATTTAACATACAAAACTTAAAATGTGGTGGTTGTGCAAATACCATCATAACACAATTATCTAAATTAGAAGGTATTTCTGAAGTTGAAGTTAATAACGAAACTAACCAAGTAAGCTTTGATGCTATTTCTGACAATGAGATTGTTAATGTAAAAAATAAATTATCAGATTTAGGCTACCCAATTGAAGGAGATGCCAATTCTTTACCTAAAAAAGCAAAGTCTTTTGTAAGCTGCGCTGTAGGTAGAATGACAAAATAAGAGATTAGAAACTCTTATTTTGAAACATAAAAAAATCCCACTCAATGTGGGATTTTCTATTATACTATTTCTGCACTAAGTCCTGCTTGTAAAAGCTTAGAACATCTTGGTTCTAAATCTTCATAAGAACCTGTTTTAACAGTACACTTGCCTTTATAATGCACCAACAACGCACATTGTTCAGCTTGTTCTGGCACATGATCGCAAGCATAAATAAGCGTATCTATTACATGATCGAAGGTATTAACTTCGTCATTAAATAAAACAATCTCGTTTTGTTTTAATTCTTCTTCTTGTAGAAGTAATTCTTCTGAGTATTTTTCTTTTGTCATTGGTCTAACAGATTTGAGAATTCCTCGATTTATAGCATTTTTAATCTAACTAACTGCACTTCAAATAGCTTTAAAAGACACGTTTTATAAAAACGTATACGCAATACATTAGCCTTCAATGAATCAGCTTGTTCAAATTATATGATACTAATTTATAAATTTTAACGAAACCCACTTGTCTTTTTGTATAGTTTCCTTCAATTTTAACATATACTTATTACATTCCGTTTCAATAAGAGGAATATCTTCTTCATAAAAACCACTCAAAAACAAGGTACCATTTGGGTTTAAACATTTAGCATAACTACCAATATCTGATAACAATATATTTCTATTTATATTAGCAATGATACTATCATATTTCTTACCATCTAACAACGTTGCATCTCCTTCATAAACCGAAATATTAGAACAATCATTACGTTCTACATTTTCTATACTATTAAGATAACACCAATTATCAATATCAATAGCATCAAGCTTAACAGCTCCAACTCTCTCTGCTAGTATAGCTAAAACACCTGTACCACAACCCATATCTAAAACTGATTTATTTTCAAAATCATTCCTTAGAATATGCTGAATCATCATGTGTGTGGTTTCGTGATGACCTGTACCAAAACTCATTTTAGGTTCAATGATTAAATCGTATTTCACATCTGGTTTCTCATGAAATGGTGCGCGTACAGATACTAAATCATCTACAATTATTGGATTGAAGTTTTTCTCCCACTCTTCATTCCAATTGGTTTGTTCAATTTCGTTAAAATCGAATGTAATTTTAAATTCATCCGAGTTTAAAATATAAATATCTTCTAAAATATTTTCATTCCATTCCTCCTTTTGAATGTAAGCAGTTACTCCCTCTTCAGTTTCTACAAAACTTTCAAATCCTGCATAACCAAGTTCTGCAATTAAGATTTCCGTTGCAGGTTGCAATGGTTCTATTTTAAAGTTGTAACCTAGGTATATTGTATTAGACATTTATTATTATTTTTTGCAAATTTACTAATCATTAATTGAGTTACTATTATTTTTGTTTCAAATTAACTTAATATGAATAAATATATTGTTACTATTCTATTTTTAGTCTTATTTCAAACTGTTAAATCTCAAGAAAATAACGACATAAAACTATCTGCATTACCTTATTATAGCTATGGTAAAGGTTTAGGGATTACATCTCCAGACAGTATTTTTAAACTCAACATTCGTTTTAGAATGCAAAACCGTCTAACCTACCTAAATAACGACAATGCTGAAGATGGTTACGAGGCAATAATTAGACGTTTACGACTGCGTTTTGATGGTTATGTAGGTGACCCTAGTATTATTTATGTCATTCAACTATCATTCTCACCAAACGATGTTGGAGCCATTGAAGACGGAGACAACCTTAACATCATTAGAGATGCCATATTATTTTATAGACCAAATGCACATTGGAATATTGGTTTCGGACAAACAAAACTACCAGGAAATAGGCAACGTATTAATTCTTCTGGAGCTTTACAGCTAACCGATCGCTCCATAAATAATTCGCGTTTTAATATCGATAGAGATTTTGGTTTACAAGTTTATTATTTAAATGAATTGCAGAATAAATTTTCTTACAATGTAAAAACAGCAATTAGTACTGGTGAAGGCAGAAACTGGACTAAAGAACCAGATAACGGATTAGCTTTTACGGGTCGCTTAGAACTCTTTCCTTTTGGAGCATTTAAAAGTAATGGTACTTTATTTGAAGGTGATATAAAACGAGAAGAATCTCCAAAATTAATGCTCTCAGGTGTTTATCATTTCAATCATAATGCTAGAAGAACAAGAGGTACTATTGGAGAGGAATTGTTTGAACAACGTGATATTCAATCTTTATTCTTTGATGCTATTGTAAAATATAATGGTTGGGCTTTTCAAACGGCTTATATGAGTAGAGCTGCTAACAATCCTATTACCATTAATCCTGATGATACTTTAGATACTGAATATGTCTTTACAGGTAGTGGTTTCGATGCGCAATTGAGTTATATTTTTAAAAGTAATTATGAGCTTATTGGCCGTTATTCTTATCAAGAACCGCACAAAGACATCGAAAATCTAACACCACAAACCGACCAATATAGTCTTGGTGTTACCAAATATATTTGGGAACATGCTCTAAAGTTACAAGCCGAAATTACAACTAGTGACCTCAACTATGTTGACTCTAGCAAAGCAAATGATTGGTATTTACGATTTCAAGTAGAAATAGGTATTTAAAAACCAAGTAGACCACCCAAAAGCATATGGATTTAAATAAAAAAGCCCTTAAGTAATTAGATACTTTGCAGTAACCAATTACTTAAAGGCTTTTTATCTTATTTAATACTAAGATAATTGTGTCAACTAAAAAAGAATTTAGAAAGCGTTTACAATAGCATAAAAATCTTCTGCTTTAAGAGCTGCTCCACCAATTAATCCACCATCAACATCTGGTTTTCCAAAAATTTCTTTTGCATTGGCTGGTTTAACACTTCCACCGTATAATATAGAAACAGAATCAGCAACATCATTCCCATATTTATCAGCTAAAGTTTTTCTAATAAAGGCATGCATATCTTGAGCTTGCTCCGGACTTGCTGTTTCACCTGTACCAATAGCCCAAACTGGCTCATATGCCAAAACGATATGTTTAAAAGCATCTGCTCCTAAATGGAATAATGCGTTTTTAATTTGGCTTGATACAACTGCTTCTTCATTACCTGCTTTTCTATCTGCTAATTCTTCTCCAAAACAGAAAATAATACGCATATTGTTTGCTAATGCAGCATCAACTTTTTTTGCTAATGACTCGTCTGTCTCATTAAAATACGCTCTACGCTCACTGTGACCTAGAATTACAGTTTGAATACCAACACTTTTTAACATACTAGCACTAATTTCGCCTGTATAAGCTCCATTTTCTGCAAAATGCATATTCTGTGCAATAACCTCTATTGGCTCTTGCCTAAGTGACTCAAAAGATTGCCATAGGTTTGTAAAGGTTGGCGCTATCATAACCTCAGCATCTGAAGTTTGATTTTGCTTTAACAATTCCGTGATTAATTCCTCTGTTTGAGGTAAATCATTATTCATTTTCCAGTTTCCGGCTACTATATTTTTTCTCATAATATAAAGTATATTGAATTCTTAATTTTAGTATACAAAAATAACACAATAAAGGTGAAAATAAATTGACAAATGTCAGTATTTAATTAAGCTAACTTTATACGTGGATCTAACCAAGCATAAATAATATCCACAAAAATATTTATGGTTATAAAAATAATGGCTATTACTAAAACAGCTCCCATTATCACTGGCAAATCTAATGTGTTTAACGCATTGACAATTTCCTTACCTAAGCCATTCCAACCGAAAATATATTCTACAAAAACAGCTCCTGCCAACATCGATGCAAACCAACCAGATATTGCTGTAACTACAGGATTTAAAGCATTTTTTACTGCATGATTTTTTATTACCTGAAACTCACTTAATCCTTTAGCTCTCGCAGTCCTTATATAATCTTGGTTTAAAACTTCTAACAATGAATTTCGCATTAGTTGAATTACTACAGCCAATGGCCTTATGCCTAAAACAATTGCAGGAAGTATTAAATTTTTCCACCTAATATTTATTTTCTCGCCAAAATCATCAAGCTCATATAAACTGCCAGTCATTTCTAAATTAGTGTATTTGTGCCATACAAAACCAAATAACCATGCGAATAAAATGGCGCTAAAAAAAGATGGTACGCTCATACCAAAAGTACTTAGAATTTGAATGGTTTTATCTACCCAAGTATCTTTATATAATGCAGAAATAATACCGAAAACAACACCTATTACAATGGCAATAAAGATTGCTGAAACAGCTAAAACAAATGTATTAGGAATAGTTTCTCCAATAATTTGAGACACTTTTTTTCCTTGTTTAGTAAAGGATTCTCTTAAATAAGGTGCTTTTATAACTGTGGTTGTATTTCCTAAAGTAAACAGTTCTGTTGCCGTATATTTATTAGAACTTAAATATGTATAATCCTTTGTTGAATTTGAATGCCATGAAATTGGCGATAAATCATTTAGATAATATAGAAACTGCGTACTAATAGGTTTATCAAAACCGTATTTCTGTTTTACAACTTTAACTTGCTCTGCCGTTTGGTTTTGACCTAACATCATCTTTGCAGGATCGCCTGGCAGAATATTGAATAAAAAGAAAATGACAGTAATAACACCTATTAAGGTGATAAAAGCATAAAAGATTTTATTTATAAGATACCTTACCAAATTACAGTTCTATATCATCAATATCGTTCCAATGTGCTTTATTCATAACTGTTCCTTTATTTAAAATCACTATTCCTGGATTTGATCGCACTATGGTTTTAATCACTTTTTCATCACATAAATAAAATTCAAAATTAAGGTTGTAATCTTGCTTTATTTGCGCTTTATCTTGAGGTCCTGACGAGGTTAAACCAATTACGGTATAGCCTTTAGATTTTGCCTTATCAGTAAACGTTTTTAGCTTATTAACACCTTCTAGCTCACCTTTTGGAATACTGTACATAGCAACTATAAGAAGTTTCTCTTCTTCTAAAAACTGTTCAGTTAAATCTTCATCATCGGTTTCTATTGAAAAATCTTGAATTGGTGGCACATAACCTTCATCTATTACTTTAGTTTCTACACCAACATACTCACCTTCTACTTTTGGATAACTTCCGTTAGTTACAAATTCTTGTTCTTCTCCATTAACATTAAATGTCCATGTATATTCTGAAACCGCTTTTGCTGCATCTTCTGGTGTTGACATACCTTCTTGGAAGTTAGCACCAATCTTATAAGCTCTAAAATCTATTGCAGGTAAATGCATTAACACATGGTAACCAAACCAAAACGAAATTATAAAGCTCAATAACGCCATAACTGTTGTTGGCAATTTTGAGAAAATTGGCTTAATATACTTTACACCAGCAAACAAAATTAAAATAAGCACAAGCAATATTAAATCTTTTGAAAAGCTTTCCCAAGGGGTTAATTTTAAAGCATCGCCAAAGCAGCCACAATCTTTAACTTTATCAAAATACGCTGAATAAAAGGTAAGAAACGTAAAAAACACTATCATTAACAATAAACTCCAAACTGTAAATTTTGGTTTATAGCCTATTAATAAAAAGACACCTAAAACGACTTCGAATACTACAACTATTACAGAAATACCAAGTGCGTAAGGAATTAAAAATTCTAAATTTAAAACGTCTGCTCCAAAATATTCTTCAAGCTTATATGAAAAGCCTAACGGATCATTCAATTTTATAAATCCTGAGATAATAAATAATATTCCAGTGAATACTCTGCTAATTTGTACTATATATTTCATAACTAATAAAATCTATTTACTTACTTTCTCCTAAATGAATCAAAGCAAAAATCGCATAGTTTATCATATCTTGATAATTTGCATCGATACCTTCACTCACAATTGTTTTACCTGCATTATCTTCAATTTGCTTAACTCGTAATAATTTTTGCAAAATTAAATCGGTTAAAGAGCTCACACGCATATCTCTCCATGCCTCACCATAATCGTGATTTTTATCAAGCATCAACTGTTTTGTAATTGCAATTTTGTCATCGTAAAGTTTAGTAGCTTCTTCAGTGTTTAAATCGGGTTGCTCTACCACACCTTTTTCTAATTGAATTAGTGCCATTAAACAATAATTAATAATACCAATAAACTCGCTTATTTCGCCTTCATCAACTTTTCTTACTGCATTTTGCTGCAAGCCTCTTATGCGCTGAGCCTTAATGAAAATCTGATCGGTTAATGATGGTAATCTTAAAATTCGCCATGCACTCCCATAATCACTCATCTTATTTATAAAAAGCGCTCTACATTTTGCGATAACAGCATCGTATTGTTTTGAAGTATCTTGCATTTATTACATTAAAATTTCCGTAAATTTCGCATAAATAAATTAGAAGTTCAAAGTTTGAGGTTTAAAGTTTTCTTAACATTATTTTTAGATTAAAAATGAATATAAATTGCAAAGGCAAACTGATTGATTTATCCACACCAAAAGTGATGGGAATCTTGAATATTACACCTGATTCCTTTTTTGATGGTGGAACATATAAAGATGAAGCTGATATTTTAAACAAGGTGGAGAATATGCTAAAACAAAATGCCACTTTTATAGATATTGGAGGTTATAGTTCTAGACCAAATGCTGATGATGTTAGTGAAACCGAAGAACTAAATCGTGTTATTCCAATAGTTAAGATTATTTTAAAACATTTCCCTGATACTTTAATTTCTATAGATACATTTAGAAGCGAGGTAGCAAAACAAAGCATTGAAACCGGAGCTGCTTTGGTTAATGATATTTCTGCCGGAAAACTAGACGCTAAGATGCTTTCTACCGTTGGTAAACTCAGCGTGCCTTACATTATGATGCACATGAAAGGTAATCCCAAAACCATGCAGCAGCAAACACAATACAACGATATAACCAAAGATGTTATCGCGTATTTTGCTGAACGCATAACGGCTGCTCACAAGGAAAAAATAAATGATATAATTATCGATCCTGGTTTTGGATTTGCAAAAACCATAGCACAAAACTTTGAATTACTTAATACCTTAAAATTACTTCAACTCACAGATCAACCCATTTTAGCTGGTGTTTCTAGAAAATCTATGATTTACAAAACATTAAATTCTACTGCTAAAGAGGCCTTAAATGGCACAACCGCTTTACATATGGTAGCTTTAGAAAATGGTGCATCAATATTACGTGTACATGATGTGAAAGAGGCTATGGAATGTGTAACACTTTATAATCAATTGAAATCTAATTAATCCATGCGCATTATATATTTACTTGTTTTTTTATGTTGCTTAAGTTGCAACAACGAACGTGTTTTACTTTTACCTAAAATTGAAAATGCCAAAACCGTAGAAGTTTTAGACGTCTCACCTGGTTATATTTTTTATGATGAAACACAACCCGATTCCACATTATTAAACCGAAAAAATTTAATAATCACAACGAATTGGCTAGTCAATGTAGATAAACGCCTAACCTTAAAACAAGCGATTCCGCATATTAAATTCTTACAAGACAAAAAACGCAATGCCGAAATGCATAAAAATGAAGATGCTAAGAATTATTTTACTTGTAATGATACTAGTATTAAAAACTTAGGATTTTTAGAGTTCACGGATGTTTACTATGAAATAATTAATAGCCATAAAGACTCCATTAATTTACATGCATTGCAACTAAAACCTATAGACGATGCTGTTATTGCTGAATTGCCTATTCCTATGACATATTTAGTTGTTGACAATGACAACAAAGCTGATTTCGAAAATTTAATAAGACCTATTTTACAACAGCAGAAAGCGATTTACATGGCTATGCCTGATGAAAACTTAATAATACCTGAACTGTCACTCACTCTTTATTTCGACGGGAAATTAAGCTTTCAAGATTATATTTCAATGAAGTCTATATTAGAAAAGTTAAATACCGAAAATCTAAAAATTACCTCGAACGAATTCATATATTAAGCGCTAAATCTAGCAAGTTTTAGATTATTGCGCACAATTATAATCTTCTAATTCACATAAATTCTTAAATTAGCAGAAACACTAACCATTTGGAAAACTTACAAATTTGGGATTTTAGATTTATAGACTTCGTGGATGTCTTCCTCGTTGCTATTCTTCTTTATTACATCTACAAGCTTGTAAAAGGCACTGTTGCTATCAATATTTTTATTGGTATACTTATTATTTATTTTGCTTGGCGATTAACGGATTACCTCAATATGCAGATGCTTTACAGCATTTTTGATGGTTTTATGAAGGTTGGTATTATTGCTTTAATCGTCGTATTTCAACCAGAAATTAGAAAGTTCCTTCTTATGGTTGGCTCTACCAATATTGGTGGCAAGCGAAATCTGTTTAAAAACTTTAAGTTTCTTAAAAACGAAGACCAAACCTCAACAGATGTTGATGCCATTATTAAGGCTTGCAATAAAATGGGAACCACTAACACTGGAGCGTTAATTGTAATAGAACGTAATAATAACTTAGATTTCTTAACAGATACCGGAGACGAAATGAATATTTTAGTCTCACAACCCATTATTGAAAGTATCTTTTTTAAAAATAGCCCTCTCCATGATGGTGCAATAATAATTGATAAAAATATTGTTAAAGCCACACGTGTTATTCTTCCTGTTAATAATGAAAAAAATATCCCTGAACGCTTTGGGTTAAGACACAGAGCTGCCATTGGTATAACAGAAAAAACAGATGCTTTAGCACTTTGTGTGAGTGAAGAAACCGGACAAATTTCTTATATTAAAAACGGAGAGTTTGTAATATTTAAAGATACAGACGAGCTTACCCAAAAAATAAAAACAGATTTAGGGTAGTGAATTGTAAAAACTGTAATAACACTCTTAGAGACTCACAAAAATTTTGTGATGAATGTGGCGCAAAAGTGATTCAAAATCGGTTAAAGCCAAAAGTCTTAGCACAACAAGTTAATGAACAATTTCTTTGCGTAGACAATAAGTTTCTTAGAACATTTATTGATTTATTTAGAACACCTGAAGCTGTAATTATTGGCTACATAAATGGTACTAGAAAAAAATATATTGATGTACTTCAGTATTTTGCGATATCGATAACTTTAGTTGGTTTTCAAGTATTTTTAATGTCTACTTTTTTTAAGGAATCAATGGATTTTGGATCTGGGTTTGCTGAAGGTTTTAATGCTTCATCAGCTAAAACAGATAACCCTTTTAAAGACATTGATTTCAATAGCATCAATAATTATCAAGGCTTAATTTATATTTTAACTGTTCCGTTTTCAGCTCTTGGAAGTTGGCTTGCCTATTATATTATTGGAGAAAGAAGCTATAATTTTACAGAGCATATCGTTATTAATTTATACTACTCTGCTCAAGTTATCATTATATCTGCTTTACTAACCATCCTGTTTTTAGTATTGGGACTAAATTACTTTGTAATATCTTCTATAATATACATACCCACTTTTGCGTATTTATTCTATGTTCTAAAACGTGTATTTAGAACAACTTTTTGGGAGACCTTTGCTCGATTTTTACTTGTAATGACAATTTATATTGGATCATTTATAATCATTGGATTACTTGTATTAATAGTAGCTATAATAATTGGAATTGCCTTGCATAAATGAATTGTAAAAACTGCCATACCGAATTATCAAAACAAGATGACTATTGCAAAAATTGTGGTGGTAAAGTGATTAGAAATCGCTTGACTTTCAGAAATCTTTTTGAACACATCAGTGAAACGTTTTTTAATTACGATAATAAAATATTACGTACAGTAATTGACCTATTTAAAAAGCCAGAAGTTGTCATAGGTGGATATATCAGTGGTGTTAGAAAACGCTATGTGAACCCGATTAGCTTTGTAGCGCTTTCCCTTACCGTTGGTGGATTATATATGCTTATTCTTAATAAATATTTTCCTAATGCAATGATAGAAATGTCTTCTGCTGGCGTTGAGCAACAGGAAGTAATTGCTAAAGAAATGGTAATAATTATGCAAACGTATTACTCATTTGTAATGATACTTTTAATACCATTTTATGCCATAATATCACGCTTGGTTTTTGTAAACCGAAAGGAATATAACTTTACTGAACATCTCGTAATGGCCATGTTTATGATGGCTCAATTTTCATTGGTTAGCTCCTTCTTAAACATTACGCTATTAGTGCTTCACCTTCCTTCGAGTATATTAGGTTCTGCTAGTATTTTTCTACAAATGGTATATTTTGGATATTGCTATAAACGCCTATATAAATTGTCTATTCCTAGTTGTATTTTAAAATTATTATTTTTCTTTGGAATCTTACTGGTTATAATGATTCTATGTGTTATTCTGGGAATTATTATGGCGTTGTTATTCAAAGATTCTGCCTTTATGCAAGATATTATTGAAGCTCAAAAAGCTACAATAGAAGCACAAAAAGCTGCGATGGAAGCGGTAAAACAATAATAATTTAAGCCACTTCTACCTTTAAAAACTGAACTTCATAAAGGTTTTTGTAATATCCTGTTTCTTTTGCTAGAAGTGATTTGTGCGTTCCTATTTCAACAATTTTACCAGCATCCATCACAATGATTTTATCTGCTTGTTGTATGGTTGCTAATCTGTGTGCAATAACAATTGAGGTTCTGCCTTTGGTTATTTTATCTGTGGCATCTTGTATTAATTGCTCAGAATACGAATCTACTGAAGAGGTCGCTTCATCTAAAATTAAGATACTTGGATTAGTTACATAAGCTCTTAAAAACGAAATTAATTGGCGCTGACCAGAAGACAACATAACTCCTCGTTCTTTAACATTATAATGATAACCACCTGGAAGGCTAGAAATAAACGTATGAATACCAATGGCTTTTGCCGCTTTTATCACATCTTCTTCTGTAATATCTTCATTGTTTAGTGTTATATTATTTAGAATAGTATCTGCAAATAAAAACACATCTTGTAACACCACTGCTATCTGACTTCTCAGAGAACTCAAGGTCATATCTTTAATATCTATATCATCAACTTTTATAGTACCTGAATTAATATCATAAAAACGATTTAATAAATTAATAATAGTCGATTTTCCAGCTCCTGTCGCACCAACAATAGCAACAGTTTCTCCTGCTTTAACATCAAACGAAATACCTTTTAAAACCTCTTCGTCTTTAACATAAGAAAATCTTACATCTTTAAACGAAATATTACCTTTAAAATGTTTGGCTTCAATAGTACCAGAATCATCAATATTAGATGTTGTATCTAATACTTTAAATACTCGATCTGCAGCCACCATTCCCATTTGTAATGTGTTGAATTTATTCGCAATTTGATTTAAAGGTCTAAACAACATTGGAATAAACATGGTAAAGGCAATTAAATCTCCTAAAGTTGCTGTTTGGCCAATTACCGCATTTAAACCACCATACCAAATCACAGCTCCCATTGTTAATGATGAAATAAAATCTGCAATAGGAAAGAAAATAGAATTATACCAAACCGTTTTTAACCAGCCTTTTTTATGACGCTCATTAATGGCCATAAACTTATTGTACTCCGTATCTTCTCGTGTAAATAATTGTAATATTTTCATACCTGTTACACGCTCTTGCACAAAGGAATTTAAATTTGAGACTTCAGTTCGTACATCTTCAAAAGCACGTTTCATGTACTTCTGAAAAATCTTAGTCGCAAACAAAACAACTGGCAATGTTACAATAACGATAAGACTTAATTTCCAATTCATGTAAAACATAAAACCAGCAACCACTAGCATTTTTAAAATATCACTAAAAATCATAAATAACCCTTCACCAAAGATATCTGCAATACGCTCCATATCTGTGACTGCTCTTGTTATTAAAACACCTACAGACGATTTATCGAAATAAGTCATTTTAAATTTAAGCATGTGTTTAAATAATTTAACACGTATATCTCTCACTACTGATTGTCCTAACCAACTTGCGTAATAAATAAAAAGCAACTGCGAAATCACTTCTAGCAGTAACAAAACCAGCATTATTACTATATAAATAACAAAACCATTATACTCTTTGTTTGCAATTTTAACGTCTATTGCCTCCTTTAAAACATAAGGTCTAAAGGCGCCAAATAATGCCAAACCAATCACACAAATTAATGACACAACAAAGACAGCACGATATGGTTTTATGTACTGCAATAATCGTGTAAACAACGATACATCAAATATTTTCTTTTTTTTATCTGCCATATATATTTCCCAAAACAACTAGGAATCTTATCAATTTAACGCTCTAATCTTATGTTCTCTGGATACACTATTTCTACTAAATACAAACCATGCGCAGGAACAGAAAAACCTGCTTCACTCCTGCTTTTAGATGCAATAATTGCATGTAAATCTTCAGGATTCATTTTTCCTAAACCAATATTTATCATAGTGCCTACGATAGCTCTTACCATATTCCTTAAAAAACGATCTGCTGTAATAGTAAAAATTAATTGGTCTGCATTTTTTGTCCAGAAAGCAGTCTTTATATCACAATTATAAGTTTTAACATCGGTATTTACTTTAGAAAAGCATTGAAAATTTTTATACTGTAATAAGATCTTGCAAGCTGTATTCATTGCTTCAATATCTAAAGGCAAATGTACCTGATATGCAAAATCATAATCAAATACATTTTTAGATGTCGAAATTTTATATTGATAAGTTCTACTTGTAGCGTAAAATCTTGCATGTATTTCTGGTTTCACTTTAAATACAGAAGTCACAGCAATATCTTTTGGTAAAAAGGAATTCAATTTATAAACTAAATCTTTAGATTCAAAATCTCCTTGAAAATCAAAATGAGCAAACATCTGAGAGGCATGCACACCAGAGTCTGTTCTACCAGCTCCTAAAATCACAATTTTAGTTTTCAAAATAGTAGAAAGTGCTTTTTCTAGAACTTCTTGTACAGAAATTGCATTGGGTTGATTTTGCCAACCATGATAGGCTTTACCATTATATGAAAGTTCAATGAAAAATCGCAATAGAAATCTTACTTTTGTTAAAGTGCAAAGTTACAGTTTTAGATGCTAAAGAAATCCTAAAATATGAAGTTATAGTTTATCGATTTCTCCAATATTAAATATGAAAAAAATACTCCTTTTATCAGATACGCATAGTTACATTGATGATGCGATTTTAAAACACGTAAAACAAGCAGACGAGGTATGGCATGCTGGTGATATTGGTAATTTAAATGTCACGGACAGTATAAAAAAACTAAAACCTCTTAAAGGCGTTTACGGTAATATTGATGACGCCAAAGCCCGAACTGAATTTCCGCTACATAATAGATTTATGTGCGAAGATGTTGATGTGTGGATAACGCATATTGGTGGTTATCCTCCAAAATACAATAACAAAGTGAAGGACGCTTTAGTTGCAAATCCTCCAGATATTTTCATCACAGGGCATTCTCACATCTTAAAAGTAATGCCAGATAAAAAATTAAATTTATTACACATGAATCCTGGTGCAGCTGGCACACATGGATTTCATAAAGTAAGAACTATGCTTCGTTTTAAAATTGATGGTAAAAACATTAAGGACCTAGAAGTCATTGAATTTGAAACTAGGTAATTTTGTTAGCGCACTACTTTTTAGAGCGTTTCACATTATATACTAATCCCAAAGTAGCCGTACCTACACCAATAAATAGTGATGTTCCTAAAGTAAACGCAGCCAATTTATACAGCAAAAAACTTAAAAGCAAAGCACCCAATACATGTAAAAACACTTGTTTTCTCATTTATATAATTTATTAATTGTTAACCTTTACAGCCTTCAACTAAATTACAAAATTTTCTAAAACATATAAATTTTTTTAAGAAAACAAAAAAAACCCAGACGGCAGCGTCTGGGTTTTTCACACTAATACTACTAAGATTTTAGGTCTATCGTAATCGATCTACAGATTTTACGAGATCTTCATCCTTTTTTATAGCCTTGTTAGCCAAGACTAAACACACAATAGAAAAAATAGGAAGAAGCATCCCAATACCTTTCTCAGAAACGTTAATTTCTCCAGATAAGTTTAGAGATTGATACACAAAGATTCCTAGTAAAACAAAGTTTAATATGATATTAAGTCGTCCCAAAACAAATTGAGATTTCCTGTCTTTGTATCTAAATATTGAAATCAAAGATAATAAAGTTGAACCAAGAAATAAACCTAAATATAAATAATTATCTAGAGCAAATATCTTCACACCATTATTATCAGTCCACAAATGAAACACAAATATTAAGCCTGCTGAAATTACAGCAGCTAAAAATAAATATAGAGTTTGAATGCGTTGAATCATATCTTTTATTAAAAAAGCTCTGCAAAATTAGGAGTTTATTTTTTAAAAAGATAGAAATTGTTTTAAAATAAAATTGTATTATTGCAATAGAAAGAAGTAACAAACTGACTTGCATCCTTCTAATCTTCCAAATTAATCTCACTTTTTTTCTTTTTTTTTCATTTAGAAAATCTTGAATTAATAATATCAAATTATAATACATATACAACATACAGAATGTTTGAAATTTCTCAGTTAAAAGCTAAAAAACTTCCTGAATTACAGGAGATAGCTAAACAACTAAACGTACCTAAATACCGTACACAAAAAAAATTGGACTTGGTTTATCAGATTTTAGATTACCAAGCCACAAATCCTGACGCTGTTAAAACAAAAGTTGTAGCAGAAACTCCTTCAGAACCAAAAGCAAAACAAAGCAAACCAGCACAAAAGCGTGCTAGAATTCCTCAAAAACCAAAAGATAATAAAGAACAAAAATCTTTAGAATTTTCTGATAGCTCTGATAAAAAAGAGGAAGTTGCTGCGAAACCTCAAGAAAAAAGAAAACCACTTCCTCGTAAACCTCAAGAGCGTAAAGCTCAAGAGAACAAAGCTCAGGATAACAAACCAAATGAAGACAAATCGAAAGCAGATAAACCTGTTAACGACAAAACTCAAAACAAACCTAAAGAGCAAAGGGAACAAAGAAAACCAAATCCACGTAAGGACGACAATAGACGTCCTCAAAACAAGGACAATAGACAACAACGCTCTAAAGACGGAAATAAAAACAATGGTAATAAAGATAGTAGAAATCGCTATCGTGAGCCAGATTTTGAATTCGATGCTATTATTGAAAGTGAAGGAGTTTTAGATATAATGCAAGATGGTTACGGATTCTTAAGGTCTTCGGATTATAATTACTTGTCATCACCAGATGATATTTATGTCTCTCAGTCTCAAATTAGGCTTTTTGGTTTAAAAGTTGGTGATACTGTTTTAGGAAATGTACGTCCACCAAAAGAAGGTGAAAAGTACTTCCCATTAATAAAAGTGAGTAAAATTAACGGTCAAAGCCCAAATGTGGTAAGAGACAGAGTTGCCTTTGAACACTTAACACCATTATTTCCTCAAGAGAAATTTAATATTGCCGAAAAGCAAGCTACAATTTCTACTCGAATTATGGATTTGTTTGCACCTATAGGTAAAGGACAACGTGGTATGATTGTATCACAACCAAAAACTGGTAAAACTATGTTATTAAAGGATGTTGCGAATGCTATTGCAGCAAATCATCCTGAGGTATACCAAATGATTTTACTAATAGATGAACGTCCAGAAGAAGTTACTGACATGCAACGTAATGTACGTGGTGAAGTTATTGCTTCTACTTTTGATAAAGAAGCTCATGAGCATGTAAAAATTGCCAATATTGTTTTAGAAAAAGCAAAACGTTTAGTAGAATGTGGCCACGATGTTGTGATTCTTTTAGATTCAATAACACGTTTAGCAAGAGCTTACAACTCTGTACAACCAGCATCTGGTAAAATTCTTTCGGGTGGTGTAGATGCTAATGCTTTACATAAACCAAAACGTTTCTTTGGTGCTGCTCGTAATATTGAAAATGGTGGATCATTAACAATTATTGCTACTGCCTTAACAGAAACGGGATCTAAAATGGATGAAGTTATCTTTGAAGAATTTAAAGGTACTGGTAATATGGAACTACAGTTAGACCGTAAGATTTCTAACCGTCGTATTTATCCAGCAATCGATTTAACATCATCTAGTACAAGACGTGATGATATTTTATTAGACGCAACTACCATTCAAAGAATGTGGGTAATGCGTAAGTATCTTGCAGATATGAACCCAGTTGAAGCGATGGAATTTATCAATGATCGTTTTAAACAAACTAGAAATAACGAAGAGTTTTTAATCTCAATGAATGGTTAAACCTTTTCAGAATTTATAAAACAAAAAACCTTGAATTAATAGTTCAAGGTTTTTTTATGCTTTATTTTATTTAGCCGAATAATAAAGGTGTATTAAAAACTAAACACGAGGCTTATCTATACCTCTATCATACATTACAATACTTCCTGCAACAGATACATTAAGGCTTAATTGCGATTTAAATTTTATTAAAAAATGACTACTCTTAATGGCTTTATTAGATAAACCATGGTCTTCTGCTCCGAGTAAATATACACATCTCCTTGGGTGATTAAACGTTTCTAACGGTTCTGCATCCTCTGTTAATTCTACACCAACAAGTCTCGTGCCTTTGGGCAAATTATTAAAGAAATCCTCAAACGTATCATAGTGAAAATAAGGCATTGATTTTACTGCATTGTGTGTATCGCAGGCTTGCTTTGCATAACGATTACCTATGGTAAAAATAAAACTTGCACCAAGGTTTTGAGCTGATCTCCATAATACACCAAGATTTTCTGGTGTTTTTCCATTTTGAATTCCAATTCCGAAGAATTCATTTGTAAAATTATCATTCATTAATCAAAAATATAAATTTCATATTATATTTTTTACGAATTAAACATGAAAAGAGATTGTATAAATAGTTTAAATTTTATTTATACAATCTCTTTTTGGTATATATAATATATTATGCTGTTGCAGCTAACTTAATGTTTTGCTTATAATCAATTGGTGAGCAATTGTATTGTTCTTTAAAGATTTTAGAAAAATAACTTCTACTAGAAAATCCTAAAGTGTACACAATTTCTGAAATATTTAAATCTGTTGTTTTTATAAGCTCTTCCGATTTTTTTACTCTCACAAATCTTATATAACTGTTTAAAGTTTTACCATGCATTAATTTAAATCCTTCTTGTACTTTTGCAGGACTTATTGAAATCTTAGCGGCAAGCTCAGTAACACTAAGGTTAGTTTCAGGAAAATTATTAATGTATTCTGATAATTCCTTCACTTGTTTCAATTCAAATGCTGAAAGCGAACCTGTAGGATTCTGAGCACTTTCTATATCTAATGAATGCTGCTCAATCTCCATAGCTAATATAAAATTCACTAGTCCTTGAATTAATAATGTTCTTACAACACCATCTTGTTTTATAGCCTTAAGTTGCTTAATATTTTCTGCTATTTTTAAGTTATAAGAACCTACATAACAGTAATCTGCTGTTCTACCTGCTATGAAACGTTCTGATACCATACTATTTATATGGTGCTTCACTGAACTCTTTTCAGAGGTGTTAACCGAAATAATTGTAGAGTTTACATAAACATCTTTAAAGAAACTAATATGGTTTTCACAAGTGTTAATATTAGCAGAGACTCCTGTTTGAAACGTTTCAACGGTATTTGAAGCATCATTGTTACTGAAAGAATGTTTTAATTTTCCTTCTGAGCAGTACAAAAAGTTAACTACTGATCGTTTTGGACTTTCAACTACAAACTTAATGTCTTCTTTAAATTTTACATCAAATTCAATAAATACAGTGTTTCTATCCAATTCTATACCTCTAATTAAGCCTTCACCTAACTCATTATCTATTTTTAACTCTACTTCTCTATGGTTTGTTCTAAAAGTTCCACCAACTTCATTATTTAAAGCGTGAAACATAAATTGTAAATTATTTGCTTTAATCTCTATAGTTCTCATGTGTGTTTGTTTTTGGTTAGAAAGTAATTTTTTATTCGCCCTATTAGTCTTCTAATTAGGGTAGTAAATCTTGTAGGCTTAGAAGACTGTTTTGGCGCTTTCTATGGTTTTCAGTTTTGAATATCCTATTTCAGAATAAACAACGTCAACATTGCGTTTTGGAAAAATCCTTCCAACTCTTGCAAATTGCTTTTGTAAATGTTTAGATGATATTTTCATAATGTTATGGATTAGGTTAATTTTCTTATGACAAAGTAACGAACTCTTTAGCCTTACCATGTTATACAATTCCTCAGTTTTGTTACATGATTACAAAATAGTGTTAAACAAAACACAAAAAAGCATGAATTATAGTCGTTCTAGAGTTAAAGTCAAAAAAAGACTTAACCTAAGCTAGAGGCAATACCTATATGAAAGAATGGAGGAGAAACTGAGAATTAAAAATATACAGCTAAATAGAATAGCTTCAATAAAACGAAACTTGAATAGGATTCTTATTATTTCTAAGAATTATTTTTTATTTAAAACTATGAGTAAAATAATAGCAACGATTAGTAAAACATGAATTATTGCAGAGAATGCATAAACAAAAAAACCAATAGCCCAGAGGATAACCAATAACACTAAAAAAACAGAAAGAAAAGTCTTCATTGTAGAAAAACGATTTTATTAAGGGTCCCAACTCTATATAGAAATTTGCTACAAACAGGTTTCAAAAACAATTTAAGCAATAAAAATATGGAGTAATAACACTTAACAAATATGCTCAATTGCAAATGGAGCATGTTATACAATTTCAGAAAATGTTTATACTATTTTAAGAAATGAGACTATTTATATTATTTTAAAAATGGCAAATAAATTGTAAATGTAGCGCCAACATTAGGTTTGCCATCTGCTATAATAATTCCTTTATGGTTTTCTACTATCTTTTTACAAATTGCTAAGCCGATGCCTGTACCAGAATATTCAGATTTACCATGTAATCTATTAAAGAGTAAAAATATCTTATCGGCATAAACTTGCTCAAAACCAATACCATTATCCTTAAAGGTAATTTTATGATGAAATTTATATAAGGACTTATTAATCTGGTCTATATCTTTAGAACGCACTTCTTCGTGAGTAATTTCTATTATCGGCGGAACGTCTTGTTTACTATACTTTAATGAATTACTGATTAAATTGATAAACAATTGTTGAATTTGAAATGAAATCACCTCCATTGTAGGCAATTCATCACAAATAATTTTAGCTTGTTTCTCTTCAATACTATCAAAAAGTTCTGCTTGAGCATCTTCTAATAGCATGTTCATATTCGTTTTAATATATTCCTTTTCCGACGTATTGGTACGAGAATATTGTAATAAATCTTCAATAAGCATACGCATTCTAGCAGAGGCAGATTTCATTCTCTGAATATAATCCTTTCCACTCTCAGAAATATGATCCTTTTCTTTACTTTCTAATCTTGATAAGAAAGTCTGTATTTTGCGTAAAGGTTCTTGTAAATCATGACTTGCAACATAGTTAAACGCAGACAATTCTTTATTTGTGCGTTCTAATTCTTGGTTACGCTGCTCAATAATTCTGTAATTTTCTACTTCGTTTGTAGCATCAACAGTAACTCCCAACATGGTTTTAACACCTTGAGCATCATCCACAAGCTTAGAAAACGCTTTTAGATGTCTAATAGTCCCATCTTTATGTACAACACGAAAATTGGTGAAGGGAAGTTCTTCTTCTCTCATCATTGTATTTACTTGCTGGCCTAAATTATCTAGATCCTCTTCATGTACATATTTATAGAAGTTTTCTAAGGTTGGCTCAAAGCTTTGAGGCTTTTCTCCTACTAAGCGGTACAAATTATCTGAAAATTCAAACTCATTTTCCTCAATATACCAAACCCAAGTACTACTATCACTTACAATTTCAGATTGCTTCGTCAGTTTTTCAAAAACATCTAATTCTGTATTACTCTCTTTTAAAGCTTTTAAATCTGATGTCATTTTTAAATAAGCTAATAGAAGAATAACCAGAGTAACAATCAATAAACCATAAAAGAACAAAGGTGTTAGTCCTATTTTCTTATCATTAATCTTTTGATGTTCGGTCAGCAAACTTTGCTCTAGTCTCAACATTTCAATGATATCCTCTCGGATTCTATCCATTCTAATTTCACCTTCATGCAATGAGAATAATAACTCTTGTGTTAATATATTGTTATCTTCATTAGTAAGACTAAAAGACTTATCAAAATTTTCGAATCGCTTAGCTATATCAACTTTTAACATTTTGAGCTTTTCAACTTGCCCACCTTTAGATATAATAAGTGTATCTAATGCTATAAGGTTGTTTTGTATTTTATTAAGACTCTCTTGGTAAGGATTAAGAAACAAAGAATCGCTTGTTAATAGATAACCTCTTTGACCTATTTCAGCATCTTTAAGATTAGAAATTAATAGTTCTAACTCACTTCTTAACTCATAATTATCCTCTACCTCTTGTGAGGTCTCAGACAATTCGCTAATATGTTTATACATAAATCCACCTATACATAAAATAACGAAAAGCCCAACTACAAAAGCGGTTCTAAGGTATCTACTCGAAGGTGTTGGCATAAATTATAATCTTAATAAAAAGTTGTCTTTATTTAATCCGCTAGTATGATATTGCCAATTTGTAGTCACCACTTCTGAAAGCACTTTTTTTAGCTTTTCAAAATCATTAGGTTTCTTTATATATACATTGGCACCTTTAACAAAGGTATTTTCAATATCTTCTTCTGATGCTGACGTAGAATATATCGCAATTGCTATATCACTTAAACGATCTGTGATTTTAATATCTTTTAAACATTCTAGTCCAGATTTCTTCGGCATATTTAGATCTAGAAACAATAAGTTTGGAAGTGTATTAGTGGAATCATTTAAATACTCCATTAGTTCTATACCATCCTTAAAAAGTAACACTTTACTTTTAATTTTTAACTCTTCAAAGGCCTCTGTAAAAAACAACCTATCGTCCTCATCATCATCAGCCAAGGCTATATTAATATAATCGGTATTCATCTTTACAAACTTACGGTTAGGTTAATTTATTTGTTTTCTTTTAGCTATAATACGCTGAAAAGCTGAAGGTGTAATGCCTGTTGTATTTTTAAATTGCTTACTCAAATGTGCTACGCTAGAATAGTTGAGCTTAAAGGCTATTTCAGTGAGTGAAAGATCTTCATTTGTCAATAATATCTTAGTATATTCTATTTTCTGTAAGATAATAAAATTTTCAATAGAAGTATAAGTCACTTCAGAAAACAAATTAGATAAATAGTTGTAATTCTCTTCTAGTTGCTCAGCCAAATAAACTGAAGTCTTCACATTTATATCCTTTTCATTAAAGACCATGTCTACTATGACATCTTTAATTTTTTGAATCACAATTTTTTTTGGATCTTCTATAACCTCAATTCCAAAACCATTAATATCTTCATGAAATATCTTTAATTGATCTTCAGACACTTTATCCATCAACTCTATTTCACCAAAAGCTGTTTGCTGATAATTAAATTGATGCGCTTCCAACTTCTGTTTTAAAACAGCATTGCAAACTTTAGTAAAATCGAATTTTAACAATAATTTCATTATAAAACCTAAATTACTAGATTAATATTTACTCTATTTTGATTTTAATCAAAATTAATATTAATATTCACATAAATCACTATGTTATTTTAATGAATCGTTAAAATTTATAAAGAACATTCAACTATTAAAACTAATAATTCGAATAAATTAAGACATATCATAAAAAGAAAACCAAAAATCCTAATTTATAACTGAAACTCAATTCCTCTATAATAATCTAACACTTTTACGCGTAATAAGTATTCGTATTTTGCATTGGCTAAATTTACCTTTGCATTATCTAAATTGTTTTTACTAGTAATATAGTTTAAGAAATTAGACACACCATTTTTAAAACGTATATCATTAATACGATACGATTCTTGATAAGCTTCCACTTGTTTTTCTAAACTTTGATAACGCTTGTAAACAGCTTCCATATCAAAATAAACCTGAGTAATGGCATTTTTTATATCTACATGTGTACGCTCTAATTCTATGATAGACTCCTCTACTCTAATTTTTTCTAAAGCCACATTGTTTTTGGCTCTAAAACCATTAAATAACGGAACACTAACTGCAACACCAACCACTGTATTTAAATTGTTATCTAATTGATCTTTATAATCAATTTTTTTTGAAGAAAAACTAGTTTGCTCAGTCATAATTGGTAAATCTTCACCATCAACCGTTACAAAATCACCAGTTTCTACAACACTTAATCCTGTTGCCGTAAACAATTCGGCTGCGCTAGAGTAATTGGTATTTACACCACCAAAAAGTGAAATTTCTGGTGTAAATTGAGACTTAGCCACACTTACACCTTTTTTTGCAGCTTCAACACGTAATTCCTTAGCTTTAAACGTGGCTAAATTTTGAATAGCTTCTTCAAAAACAGCATCCGAACTATAATTGTATTTTTCAAAATCTAGAATTAATCCATTTGTCGCTAAATTGACGTTTTCTTTTAAGTTCATTAATTGTGCTAAGTTCAGTTTGGCATTATTCAAGCTACTTTCAGAATACAAAACACTAGTTTCATCGCTTGCCACTTGCCCTAAAATATCTGCATAATCAGCTGGATTACCTAATTCATTATCGTAAAAATCTTTTTGAATTTTAAGTTGTTGTTTAGTTGTTTCTAATCGTGCTTTGGTTAAGCCTAAAACATCTTTTGCATTTAAAACTTGAAGATAGGCTAAGGTTACATTTAGTATTAAATTTTGTTTTGCTGCTTCAATCTCTAATTCTGATGCCTTTTTATTCAATCGATTTTGTTTGGCAGCATTTAATAACCGAAAGCCATTAAAGATGGTCATATCTAAACTCAATCCTAAGTTTGAAAATGTTAATTCTTGATTAATATAATCGTTAGTAAATGGATCGATACTTCTGCCATCATTAACACCTAAACTAAAATTTCCATTAAGACTTGGCAACAAATTAGCTTTAGATTGCTGGTAATTTACTTTTGCTGAATTGGCTTGTAAATTGGTTGATTTTAAATCGAGATTATGGTCTAAAGCGATAGCGATACATTCGTCTAAAGTATAACTTTTGTTCGTTTTGTTTTGAGCAAAACCAGCCCAACTCATCATTACAATAATGATTAGCACTATGAGTTTATATATCATGATTTGTTACTTTTAATTATTTAGGTATCGAACGATCAATCTTACAGCATCGTCAATTCGAGTGTTTCGAGGGATCGAGAAATGTATCGAGAATCTTATATCTATTTATGACTTCTCGATACAAAATTTTCTGAAAAACGAAAATTTCACTCGAAGTGACGTATTGTAATTTTGCTTAAAAAACTAAACTATTTTCCCATCCAAAAGATTGATAATTCTTGAGCCATAAGCGGCATTACTTTCAGAATGTGTGGCTTGTATTATGGTGACGCCTTCTTTATTTAATTGTGCAAAGAGCTCCATGATTTCCTCACTTTTTTTCGAGTTTAGATTCCCTGTTGGTTCGTCTGCTAAAATGAGCTTTGGCTGTCCAATTAACGCTCTGGCAATCCCGACGAGTTGTTGTTGCCCTCCACTTAATTGTATTGGGAATAAATCTTTCTTTCCAACAATATTAAAACGGTCTAGCATATCAGCAACCATCGCTTTACGTTCAGAAGATTTTACGTTTTTATAAAGTAATGGTGTTTCTATATTTTCGTAAACGGTGAGTTCATCAATAAGATGATACGCCTGAAACACAAAACCGATATATTCTTTGTAGAGTTTAGAGCGGTTTTTTTCTTTCATACTATGCACAGGTTCTCCTAAAAAGGTATAACCTCCACCTGTAAAATTATCTAACATACCAATACAGTTCAACAAAGTAGATTTCCCAGAACCAGAAGGTCCCATAAGTGAGATAAATTCTCCTTCTTCAACATTTAAATTAATAGTATCTAGCAACGTAACTTTGTTGCTTCCTGAATTGACTGTTCTTGTGGCTTCGTTTAAGCTTAATAGTGTATTCTTCATTTTAATTGATGTTTATTTTTTATTCAGTCCTCAAACTTTTTATAGGATTTCTTATGGCTGCTCTAATTGACTGAACTACCACTGTTGTTAATGCAATAACTAAAACTATTAAAGCTGCCAATAATAAAACTACCCATTCTACTGATATCTTGTAAGCAAAATCTTGTAACCATTTTGATGTTGCGAACCAAGCAATAGGTAAAGCTATCACAATCGCAATGGCTACTAACTTTACATAATCTTTACTAAACAAAACAACTATTGATTTAACAGATGCTCCAAGAACCTTACGCACTCCTATTTCTTTAATACGTTGTTCTGTAGATTGCGCTACGAGACCAAAAACACCTATTGCAGACAACAAAAGACTTAACATGCTAAAAAATGTAAAAAAGCTTTGCAAACGATCTTCTTCTAAATACTGCTTTTCTACAAGATCATCTACCCAATTCATTGCAAGGTATTTGTTTGGATAGGCTTGTTTCCAAACCTTGTTAATTTTCGCTGTAACCTCACTTGACGTTCCTTCTTTTACTCTAATAAGCATACTACTGTAATCAGGATTCGATTCTGCAATAATTACAACTGGTTTAAAATCATATCTCAAAGATTGGGTATGAAAGCTTTTTACAATACCAATGGGATTTGTTTCTAATTCTGGTATTGTTGTGTTCATTTTTACAACCTGTAATGCGTTAGCTGTAAACTCGGTTAATATTGAAGGTTGCGTGTTTACTTTTTCCTCTTTTTCATTAAATGTAATTGGTTTTGATTTAGGTGCATCTGTACTCAATTTTTTATCAAATAATCTACCCGAAATCAATTCTAAACCTAATGTTTTTGCTAGATGTACATCACCAGAAATAAACCACACTTGCATTTTTAAACCTAGATTATTTGGATTATCAATTGATTTTAGCATACCACCAGAACCAAATGTAGGGCGCCAATTTACAAGACTAGCAGAAGTTACTCCGGGAATATTGGTAATTTCCTTATGTAAAGTTTCACCTTTACCATCCCACGACGTTGGATCAATGGCAATCAAATTTTCTTCATCATAACCCAAATCTTTATCATTGATAAAATCGAGTTGAGATTTAACTACAAATACAGAAACTAAAACGATAATAGCAATAGAAAATTGAACAACAACTAGTCCTTTTTGAATGAATTGTTGGCCATTAATTTCATTCTTATTAATTAATCCTTTTAAAGAATTCATTGGTTTAAAACCAGAAATTAAAAATGCTGGATATGTACCTGTTATTACTGCTACTATAAAAACAGCTACAAATCCTAAACTCAAATATTCTAAACTACTTAATAGTGATACTTGTAAAGCATGACCAATAAACTGCTCTATAAAAGGGATTATGATGTAAAACATTGGTAATGCAATTAAAGAAGCAATCACAAAATACATTAATGATTCTACTAAAAATTGAGCGATAATCTGCTTACGATCTGCACCAATAACTTTTCGGACACCAACTTCTTTGATACGTGTTAATGATCTCGCAACACTTAGATTTACAAAGTTGACACAAGCAATAAACAATACTAAAATAGCAACTCCCAGTAAAATATAATCCGTAGACCTGTTCCCTTTAATATCTATTTCATTATCAAATTCTGAATTAAGATAAGTTTCTGAAATGGGTTGAAACTCATAAGAATATTTAGTTTCTCCACCTACAAAATCTGTATACCACGTATTTAGTTTTTCTGAAAACTTCTTGACATTTGTTCCTGTTTTAAATAGAACATAATTTCTTGTAAATGAACCATACTGTTCTTTATACAATGCCTCTAAATGTCCTTTCTCAATAATAAGAGCTTCAGCCCTTAAATGCGTATTACTAGGTATATCCTCTATAATCCCTGTGATTAAAAACGGAGTTGATTCGCTCCCAAAACTTGGAATACTATAAATAATTTTACCAATAACATCCTCACCAGGAAATAATTTATCCTTTAATGTTTTGGTTAAAACAAGATTTGATTTACCGTGAATAAACTGTTTGGGATTACCAGAAATCACTTTAAAATCGAACAAATCCCAAATAAGAGAATCCGTTTCTAATGCCTTTAAATCTATAACATCAGTGTCCTCTATATTTTTTTTAATATGGCGATCTACTGTATAAATATTTGTTACCGCTTCTACCTCTGGGAAATTATCCATTAGTGCTGGTCTTAGACCTGCCCATGACGCTGACATTTTATTAGATACCTCATTACCCATATCTATATTGGTAAGTAAACGATGAATATCATCTTTTCTAGTCCATTGAGAATCATAAGAAAAGTCATCCAAAACCACACTAACAACACTAATACAAGCCAACAAACCAAGAGTCAATCCTGTGAGACTAATCATTGAAAACAAACGATTTTTCCGAATACTACGCCATGCTAATTTTATGTTATTTTTAATCATAATTTTATATTCTTTTTACTTTACAAGAGCATTCTATTCCGTTTTTAAACTATCTACAGGATTTGCAATTGCCGCTTTAATCGCCTGAAAACTTACCGTTAACATCGCTATTACAATAGCAACTATTCCAGCTATGACAAAAATCCATCCATTGATTTCTATGCGGTAGGCATAATTCCCTAGCCAATTATCCATAACATACCAAGCCACAGGAATAGCAATTACAATGGCAAGACCAACGAGTTTTAAAAAGTCTTTAGATAATAATTTTACAATACCAGCAACACTTGCTCCTAAAACTTTACGAACTCCAATTTCTTTGCTACGCTGTTCTGCGGTGTAAGCTGCCAATCCAAAAAGTCCCAAACATGAAATAAGAATGGCTAACAAGGCAAAAAGCTGAGATAGCTTCCCAACGAGTTGTTCACTTTTAAATTTAGCGTTAAACGCATCATCTACAAAACTGTATTCAAAAGGAAATGCTGGGTTGTGTTTTTTCATTACTGCTTCAACTTTAGACAACATATCGCTAGTTCCTATTTTAGGATTTGTTTTTAAATACATATAGCTCGCTTCACCATGATAGTTAAAAAATAGCACAGGATCACTTTGTCCATACATGTCATCAAAAAGGTAATCTTTTACAACACCAACAACCGTATACATATCTCCTCTATCTATTTTTTTACCAATAGCACTGCCTTGTCCCATAAGTTTTGCAAAGGATTCTGTAATTAAAACACTCGTACTGTCTTTTGCCATGTTTTCATAAAACCCACGACCTTCAACGAGTTCCATACCTGCAGTTTCCAAGAAATCGGAACTGATATATCTAAAGAAAATTAAGACGTCTTCTGTGTTTGTTCCGCCTGTCCACGTTAAGTTAGAACCATTATTACCTCCATTTAAAATCCCTGAATTGTTTAGGCCTACACTTGAAACCGCACCTGTTTGTATTAAATCTTGTTTAATGACGTCAAATTTTTCGATCATGGTTCCATTGACATTCAACGAAATCAATTGGTCTTTATCAAAACCTAAGTCTCTATTTTTTATATGCTGAAGTTGTTGATAGACTAGAATCGTACAAATAATAAAAACGATTGAAATTGTAAACTGGCCAACAACGAGCCCTTTCCGGATATAATTTGCAGAACCTTGTGTAACTTTTAGTCCTTTTAAAACCTCAACAGGCTTAAACGACGATAGATAAAAAGCAGGATACAGTCCTGCGAAGATGCCGCACACTAGCGTAATGCCTAATAAAAATAACAGATGAAATGGTTGCGACAATCCTAAAACTAAATCTTTCTCTATGAGCAAATTGAATTGTGGCAACAAGACAAATAGCAACAACACACTTACTAAAGTTGCCATAAAAGCAAGAATCAAAGCTTCTGAAATAAATTGAAAAATTAATCGTGTACGACCAGAGCCCATCGCTTTTCTAACGCCAACTTCGTTGGCACGTTTTTCGCTTCGTGCTGTGGATAAATTCATAAAATTAATACACGCAATGAGTAAGATAATTAAAGCAATGATAGTAAATAGTCTCACCGAATCTATGCGTCCACCAACTTGCTTTCCATTTTCAAAATTACCTCTTAAATGCCAATCTTTTATAGAATGTAAAAATGCTTTTGAATCACTGTCTCCTGTTTTTTTCTCAAGCAATCCAAGGACTTGATCATTTACAGAATTAAAATCAGCTTCTGGTGTTAATTCTACAAAGGTATCTGCAAAGAAACTACCATAACCATTGGTCCATTCTTTGTCTCCACTCCAACGCTCAAATGGTGCAATCCAATTAATGGGAAATGTGACGTTTTTTGGAAGATTTTCAATCACTCCAGAAATTAAATAGTTCTCAGTATTATCTACTTTGAGTACTTTACCAATGGCCTTTGTATTTTTGCCATAAAGCTGTTCTGCCGTTTCTTGCGTAATAACGATGGCTTCAGGATTATTGAAAGCCTCTTTTGCATTACCTTCAACAAATTTTAAACTGAATATTGTTATAAAATCTTCATCTACAAAACGTCCACCACTATTAATGGCATTATCATTTACAGCAAATAATAAATCTCTATGTTTTGTGCGTGATGCTTTAACAATCCCTGGAATTTCCGTTTTCATAGCTTCCGCAAATGGTCCTGGAGTAGAATTAAACGTTCTCCATTCACCATCATATTCTTGATGTGTTGGCACATAATACACTTGATCTTGCTTTTCAAATCCTGAATCGAAACTCAACTCATCTTCAACCCAAAGAAAGATTAAACTGGCACAGGTAATTCCGATGGCTAATCCGAAAATATTCAAAAAACTATACCCTTTATTTTTACGTAAAGTCCGGAAGGCTATTTTTATATAATTTAAAATCATATTCTTTTTTTGACTGAATTAATTATTACTACTTATTATGTAGTGAAGATGATGCCAAAACCACAAAACACTAAAAATCAACTAATTACTTTTTATTTTAAAATCCTTAGTGTTCGTTTTTGATACACATCTTGTTCGTAAATGAACAGTTTATTCTGAGCGTAAAGAATCCACAGGATTGGCATTTGCCGCCTGAAGCGTCTTTACACTGATGACTAATAAGGCAAAGACAATCATCGCCAAACCACTCACTAAAAACACCCAAGAACTAATACTTGTTTTGTATGCAAAATCTTGCAACCAATTATTAATGCCGTAATATGCAATTGGTGCCGCAATAACAAAAGCAATCGCTACCAAGATTAAAAACTCTTTACATAAGAGTGCGTTAATTTGAAGTAATGACGCACCTAAAACTTTGCGTACACCTATTTCTTTTACACGACGGTTGGTGGTATAAATCACAAGTCCGAGCAATCCTAAACAGCTAATGAGAATAGACAAGCCTGTTGCCCAATTTAAAAGTTTGGACATCTTTTGCTCCCGATTATAAAACCTCTGGATGGTTTCATCTAAAAACTCTACGCGATAATCATCGGTCTCGGTATAGACTGCTTTATAAGCATTTTCAATTTTTGAAAGTGTTCCTTTAAAATCTGCTGATGATTCATTTTGAAATGCGATATGAACGGCTTGAAACTGACTCCAATCTGGTTGATACCAATCTCCTCTATATGCCATCGGTTTAATATCACTTCGCAAAGAACGTTGGAAAAAATCTGCCATAACTCCAACTATAGGCACACTTTGATCACCTAATAAAACTGTTTTTCCAATTGCTTCGTCAGGACTTTTAAACCCAAGTCTTTTTCGGCATGTCTCATTAATTACTAACTCTTTAACAGTATCATTTCTGATGGTTCGT
This sequence comes from Winogradskyella sp. Asnod2-B02-A, assembly GCF_045063645.1. Lineage (NCBI taxonomy): Bacteria > Pseudomonadati > Bacteroidota > Flavobacteriia > Flavobacteriales > Flavobacteriaceae > Winogradskyella > Winogradskyella sp. Asnod2-B02-A. Next base: position 2,184,707 of record NZ_JBEFOG010000027.1, on the reverse strand, counting down.
CCTGCTATAAGATCTAACTCAAATACCTCAGCGTAATTGACGTCACCAAAAATAAATTGTAAGTCTAAATTAACCTCATTGTCACCATTATTATAAGTGACTGAAGAACTATTCGTTGAAATAGATGCAGGTGCATGGCTTCCAATACTAATTGACTTAATTTCTGGAATAGCTCTTAATTTTTCAGCATAAAGCTCTTTTTTAGAAATTTCGCGTTCTGCTCTTGGGCTATAAACAGACACAATAGCATCCGTTTTAAAACCCATATCTGTTTCTAAAAGAAAATTAATTTGTTGACCAACCAACAACGTAGCAATTACAAATACTTGAGCAATAGAAAACTGAAAAACCGTTAAGAATTTACGAAGTTTCACTTTTTTATTTCCGACAGCTAAATGATTTTTTAAAACTGAAACTGTATTGAACTTTGAAAGTACTAATGCTGGATAAAAACCAGATAAAAATGTTACTAATAGTAATAGAATAGCAATACCAAGAATGATTAAAGGTGATTTCATCAGTTCATAACTTAACCCTTCTGGCACAAAATCTGAAAACACATTAATCAACCATCTAGAAAGTAATAGCGATAATACTGCAGACACCAAAACCAATAAAAAGGTTTCACCCATAAATTGACCTATGAGCTGTTTTCTAGAGCTTCCTAATGTTTTACGGATTCCTATTTCTTTGGCACGCTGAGAAGCTTGTGCTGTATTTAGGTTTATAAAGTTGATACAACCTAACACCAATAGAAATATAGCCACCAAAGCGAGATTTGTAAGCAGCGATTTACTAGCCTGGCCTTTAGACCAATCGTAAATACCATACTTTTCGTTGAAGTGAATATCGGCCAATGGTTGCAACGTAAACTGTTGTTCATCACCATATTTTTTAGATTCCTCATCTTGGTGCTCCTTTGCTAAATCATCCAAACGATTTTGTATTGCTGATAAGTCGGCATTTGGCGTCACCTTTACAAATAGCTGAGACGCATCGTTGGTGTTATTCCAATTTTTATTGAGAAAATCGTCTCGCAATCGCGTTTTCAAAATTGTTGAATGCGAGATAAATTCTTCAAACACAAAATCTGTTCGTTCTTTAAAATTCTCAACAATTGCTGTAACTGTTATATGAAGTGAATCATTGTAAACTAAAGTTTTTCCAATAATATCTGACGGTTTTGTATTTGGAAAATAATCAGCTGCTCGATTTTCGGTAAGAATAACATTATTTGGACTTGCTAAAATTTCAGATGTATTACCAGCTAAAAACTTATAATCGAAAATCTTAAAATAATTAGCATCTGCAAAAATGACGAAGTTGGGCCATTTAAATTCGGAATTTAATGCTCTATTTTCAACTTTTGAAGGCCGTTCTATATAAAACCCACTAACAGTTTCAAAATTTGAATTCTCGGATATAACATCCTCCAATGCTAATGTGACTCCTGGAATAGAAAAATTAGCCTCAGGACTCGTTAAATCTGTAACGACTCTATAAATACGATCCTTATCTTTATGAAATGTATCAAAGGTAGCATCGTAATACACCATTAAACCAATCACAAAAGAGGCACTTAAACCAATGGTTAATCCAATAATATTAATCAGAGAAAATACCTTATGCTTCATGAGGTTCCTCCATGCTATTTTGAAATAATTTTTAATCATGATGTGTATGATTTAATGAATTAGTTATTCCGTTCTTAAAGATTCTACAGGATTAGAGGTTGCGGCTTTTATTGTTTTTACAGCTATAGTTAGCATAGCTATGACTACAGCTATTCCGCCTGCCAATAAAAACATCCAAATATTAAGATCTATATGATACGCATAATTCTGCAACCAATTATGCATTGCCCACCATGCTATTGGAGACGCGATTAAAAAAGCGATAATTACTAATTTTAAAAAGTCTTTAGTCAGTAATATTGTAATGGCCGAGACACTCGCACCGACTATTTTACGTAATCCTATTTCTTTTTTACGTTGTGCAACAATTAGTAATGACATAGCAAAAAGACCAATACAACTTAACACAATAGCAAGTATAGAGCCACTACCTATCATTGTAATCATAGTACGTTCACTACGTAATGTTCTTTCAATATTTTCATTTAAGAATGACCCTTGAAATTCGGCATTAGGTTCAATAGTTTTCCATGCTCCTTTTACATCGTTATAAGCTTGTTCTAAATTTTGTGGCGCTACTTTTACATAGACGTTGCGTAAATTCCAGTTAGGAAGAGCAAATAAGGTCATAGGTGCAATATTCTGATCGAGCTCTTGAAAATTGAAATCCTCTACGACTCCAACAATATTGTAAATCCCTTCATCAAGATCTATCTGAGATGCCAAAATATCTGCTTCACTCAATTGTTTTGCCATAGATTCATTAATAATCACTGACAAACTATCACTGTCTAGGTTTTTTCGAAAAGAACGCCCTTTAATTAAATTCAAATCTAAGGTTTCAATATAATCGGCATCAACCACCACCATATGTGTTTCGACTCCTCGTCCTTTATGTTCAAAACCCAAAACACTTGTAGAGCGTGACCCATCTTTACCCAATCCTAAAATATTATTAGAGGCTGTTACACTGACAACATTAGCTTTATCTTGAAGCGTATTTCGAAGTAATTCTATAGCTTGTTGATCGTTAAGTTGACCATTCAGTGGAAAAGCAATCACTTGATCTTTATTGAAACCTAAGTCTTTAGTCCTCATAAATTCTACTTGATCCCAAAGTACAAGCGTACCACTAATCAGTAAAATAGCAATACCAAATTGTAAGACCATTAAACTATTTCGCAAATGATTTTTACCATTGACGTCGAGCTTTCCTTTTAAGCTTTGTAAGGTTCCTAGACGACTCATTAATAACGCAGGATAACCTCCAGCAATTAATGTAATCAGCAAAACACTTAAAATAAGCACCAACAACAATGATGGGTTTAGTAAGGTTGCCAATGACGCTTGGGTTTTAAATAAGGTTTGAAAGTATGGTAGTAAAACCACGGCTAATAAAATTCCTAGTCCGATGGAAATTAAAAACACTAAAATACTTTCACCCCAAAACTGAAAGAACAGTTGTTTTTTGTTTGCACCTAATGTTTTTCGCATGCCAATCTCACGCAAACGTTGCGCACTTTTAGCAATACTCATATTGATAAAATTCACACAAGCGATAAATAGAATTAGTATAGAAATCCCTAAAACCAAATACGGCATGGTTCGATTTACGGTAACAGCACCTTGATTAAAATTGGCAAACCTATCATCTGCAAAAGGCAATAGTTTTATTTGTCTGTAATCGCCATTAGCATTAGGTTGAAAGCCATCGCGCTTTGCATTATCAATCTCATTTTTATAATGTAATTGGGTAAAATCTGCTGTACTTTTCTCAAATTTCTCAGGTTTTAAACCTTCAGAAAGTTGCATATACACCTCATGATTCTCCATGTCCCAGCGTCCTATAGTTCTGGCATAGGCATGTTCATTCTGGCTTTTAAAATTGAGAACGATATCAAAACCTATTGAACTTGTATCAGGAAAATCTTCAATAATCGCTGTGACATTAAAAGGCACTTCTACTTCATCTCTTAAAATGGTAACGGTTTGCCCTATGGGATTCTCGTCTCCAAATATGCGTTTTGCAGCTAGCTCAGTCATTGCAACTGAAGACTCTGACGTTATTGGGTTTTTGGCATCTCCTTTTACAATGGGAAAGCTGAACATATCAAAAAAATCGGGATCTACATAAGCAGTGCCCATACCGAGTTGCTTATCTTGATAAGTTAATAAGACTCCAGAACCATTATAACGAGTAATTTTTTCTACTCCTGTAACCTCATCACGAAGTGTTGCCGCAAAAGGTTCAGATTTTGAGGTATTGGCTTCAATACCGTATGGCCCACTATCTTCTGAATACACTTTGAAAAGTTGATCCTTGTTTTCATGAAAACCATCAAAAGACAATTGAAAAACAGCGAACATGCCTAATAATAGGGCTACTCCGAATGCCACTGTAAGACCTACAATATTGAGTGCTGTGAATGTTCTATTCTTCCAGAGGTTTCTGATTGCTATTTTGATATAATTTTTTAGCATGATTTCTTCGATTTTGATTGATGACTACTCCGTTCTTAAACTTTTAATTGGGTTGGCAACCGCAGCTTTTATTGCTTGATAACCCACCGTAAAAAAGGTTATGATTAATGATAAGGTACCAGCAATTGCAAATACACTCCAACGGATATTAATATGGTACGCAAAATCTTGCAACCAATTATCCATAATATAAAATGCCAATGGAAAACTGATAGCAAATGAAATTAAAATCAGTTTCATAAAATCCAAAGACAACAATTGAACTATTTTTGGAACACTTGCACCGAACACTTTACGCACTCCTATTTCTTTTTGACGTTGCTCTGCCATAAATGCAGCCAAAGCGAATAAGCCTAAGCAAGCTACTATTATTGCCAAAACTGAAAACAATAGACTTACGTTGGCCATCTGTTTTTCTTTTTGGTAAAAGAATTCTAAATTTTTATCGATAAAAGAGTATTCAAAAGCAGAATTTGTAGCAATGTCTTTAAATGTATTTTCAAATTCTGAAACGGTTTCCATTAATACTCCATTTTTAAACCGGACTAACAAATAATTATAATTTCCTTTTCTGGCTGTATTATGAAAAACATAAGCTCCAATAGGTTTATGCAGTGAGGTAAAATTAAAATCATCTACAACTCCACAGATATAACTGTTATTACCGAGTTGAGCATCCACTTTTTTACCTATCGCTTCTTCTGGTGTATAGCCTAAAAAATCTAATGCTGTTTTATTAATTAAAACCTCAACTAACGAATCACCATTTTGTTTATGCTCTGGTAATCGCTGACCTGCCAATAATTTTAATTGTAAAATATCCACAATATTGTGCTGTGCTAAATTGGTGTTGACACTCATGCCAACATCACTATTAGGCTTATAAATGCTGTTTAAACTCACACTAGCGGTTGGAAAACCTTGTGCCATTGCTACTAGAGACACATTAGGTCGTCTTTCAAAAGCATTTACCAAAGCCTCATTGGTTGCAAAATCTGGAATAGCTGTTGTAGATATAGCAATGACATTTTCTGGATTAAAACCTAAGTTCTTATTTTGAATATATTCTAATTGCTGACGAACAACAAGAACTGCTACAATAAGAACTACCGATGCCGAAAATTGCACCACTACTAATCCTTTTCTAATAAAACTAGTCATTATCCCTTTATTACTAGAAGGTTTTAAAGCTTCTTTTGGCGAAAAACGAGATAGATATAAAGCAGGATAAGAACCTGAAATGAGTGTTGTTACTAACCAAGTAAAGACTAAAAAAGAAAGAATTTCTAGTGAAAAAAGAGAAGATACCTCTAATGTGCGATTCACAATTTTATTAAATGATGGTAAGATTAATATGGAAAAGAATCCTCCCAACAACATGGCAATTGCAGTTATGAGTCCCGTTTCAACATAAAACCTTAAAATCAATTGTTTTGAAGAAGCCCCTAAAGTTTTATTTACACCAACATCTTTTGCTTTTTTTTGAGAACGTGCCGTAATTAAATTCATATAATTTATGCAGGCAATAATCAAGATAATGATAGCTAATGCGGTAAGATTTTTTATTTGTCTTATATCTCCGTAGTTCTCCAAATAACTATCGGAATAGGCAGAAGAATTTAAATGAATCTCCTTTAAAGGTTGAAGCGAAAACGTGTACCATTGCTGCTCTTTATCCATATTGGCATCAATTATACTTTGAAGTTTGTTTTCAATAGCACCAAGATTAGGCTTGTCTGAATTAAGCATTACAAACGTCTCAAAACTTGCATTTCCCCAACTTGGATGTTTAGCTTCTTGGCGCATCATAAAAGGCACAACAGCATTAAAATTTAATGAACTATTATCTGGAAAATCTTCAAATACCCCTTTAACCTCAAAGGTATTCCTGTTATCTACAGATATCGTTTTTCCCAGTGGATTTTCTGATCCAAAATAACGCTTTGCAGTACTTTCTGAGAGTAATATATTATTCGGTGTATTTAGCGCTTCTGCGCCTATACCACTAAGCATTTTCACATCGAACATCTCAAGAATCGATGGATCTACCCAAAATAATAATCTTTCAATCAGCACCTTATCTCTAACCTTAATAAATGCATTTCCACCATAACCATTTTGCAATATTCTTCCAGATTTTACAGCATTTGGAATATGCTCTGTAAGTTCCGGTCCCAAAGCTGATGGCACTTGTCCCCAAGTTTCAATACCTTCTTCCGTAGTATGTAAAAGCACTCTAAAAATCTTGTCCTTATTTGCATACATTGTATCGAAACTGCGTTCATGTAAAATGAATAAAAAAAGCAATAATGTTGTTGCTAAACCTATAGATAGCCCAAAAATATTTATTACCGAAAACAGTCGATTTGTCTTTAAACTTCTCCATGCTATTTTGAAATAATTTTTGATCATGGTTAATAAGAATTATTGTTCGTTTTTTGATTGATTTGGCTTCGACACTTCAGTACAGATACTGAATTAAATTCAGCACTCGTTGGTTGTTTTATGATTTACTGAAGTGTTTTCAGCCTGATTGATTGATTGATTGATTGATTGATTGATGATTATTTCTAAGACCTGTCAGGTTTTAAAAACCTGACAGATCTATTCTTTCTATGCCAATATATTTTCTGTTACTTTTTGTCCGTCTAACATTCTTATAATTCTGTGACTGTATTTTGCATCGTGTTCACTGTGTGTTACCATGATAATGGTTGTTCCTGCTTCATTAAGATCTATTAATAAATCCATTACCTCATTACCATTAGTACTATCTAAATTTCCTGTGGGCTCATCGGCAAGAATTAATTTAGGTTTGTTTACAACGGCTCTTGCAACAGCCACACGTTGTTGCTGACCACCAGATAACTGTTGTGGAAAGTGATTTCTTCGGTGCATAATTTGCATTTTCTCTAAAACTGCTTCCACTTGTATTTTACGTTCTGCTGGTTTTACACCTGTATAGATTAATGGTAATTCTACATTTTCAAACACCGTTAGTTCATCGATAAGATTAAAACTCTGAAATACAAAACCGATATTATGTTTACGTAATTCTGAACGCTTGCGCTCATTATAACCAGCGACTTCTGTTCCGTTAAACATGAAACTACCTCCATCAGGATCATCTAGTAATCCCAAAATATTTAAAAGCGTGGATTTCCCACATCCCGAAGGTCCCATGATCGCCACAAACTCACCTTCTTTCACATCAAATGATAATTTGTTTAAGGCTATGGTTTGCACTTCTTCGGTTTTATAGAATTTTTCTAAGTCTTTTATTTGTATCATCGTATAAGTTTTATCTTGTAGCTTTGGCTATTAGCCTTTAGTTATTGGTTGTTAATTTTAGTGTTTTTTCTATTCTCTATTATCTTGAATCTTGGTTCTTGTCTCTTTTTTATTATTTCAAAATCAATTCTTCCGTATCTCCAAAAGCATCATAACTCGAGGTGACTACTTTATCTCCAGGATTTAAACCATCAAGCACCTCATAATATTCTGTATTCTGGCTTCCTAATCTTATGTTGACTTTGTACGCTGTATTTCCATCTTCACTGACTTTAAAAATCCAATTACCGCCAGTTTTTTGAAAGAATCCACCTTTCGCAACTAACAACGCTTCTTTTTCTGCGCTTAAAGCCACTCTAATTTGAAGATTTTGACCTCTTCTAATACCTTCAGGCACATCTCCCTTAAATTTCATATCTACTTGGAAACGACCATTAGTAACTTGTGTAAATACTTTTTTTATCTCTAAAGTGTAAGTTTTATTATTCAAGGTAAACGTTCCTATTTGACCATTATAAATTCTCGAAATATAATGTTCATCAATATCCACTCTTACTTTATAACCAGTGATCACATCTACTTGACCTAATCGTGTGCCTTTATTAATAGACTGTCCGATTTCAGCATCTAGCGACGTTAACTGACCATCAATTGGTGCTCTCACCACTAAATCTCCTACTTTTTTTCGCATGAGCTCTAACGCACTTTGTGTTCTGGCATACGAGTTTTTAGCTTGACTCACTTCTAATTTAGACGAAATGGTATCTTCTGACAATACTTGTTTAGCCAGCTTCATCCGTTCTTTTTGGTATTCGTAATTATTCTGAGACGACTCGTAATCCATTCTTCCTATCGCTCCTTTATCATATAGGCGTTTATTCAAATTATAAACACGTTCGGCTTCAATCAGATTATTTTCAACATCAGTAAATTGATTTTGGCGGTTTATAGTATTTTGGCGCGCTGCATTTTGAGAAATCTGCATTTGGGTTAATAAATTATACACGGAAGTTTCTTGATTAATGAGACTCAATTCCAAATCGGTATTTGACAATCTTAAAATTGGCTCTCCTTTTTTAAGCATCGTACCATCTTCAACAAACTTCTCTTCTACACGTCCACCTTCCAAAGCATCTAAATAAATTGTAGTGATTGGAAGTACAATACCATTAACAGGAATATTTTCTTGAAACACATCTTTAGAAACCGTATTTACTGAAATACGTTCTTTATCAACATTCAATTTAGAACCACCTGAAGTTTGAAAAATAACATACACGATTAAAGCCACTATGGCTAAAATCCCTAAAGCTAAACCTAGTTTTTGATTTGAAAATTTCTTCTTCTGAATTGGAACGTCCATTATATCTCTTTTATTTATACAATTTATATAGTGAAGATAATGCCAAAAACATAACGCTTTAATTTACAACACATTAAATTAAGACTTAAAACTAAAAGTGTCCGTTTTTGATACACTTTATGTTCGAAAACGCACACTTTTGAAGGCTCTAAAAATTTAGGTTTTGTAATTTTTAGAAGCCCAAGATAAAATCGTAATATTGTAAACACAGCCTTAGAATGAGTTCTATACGTAATTTACAAAGAATGACGTTAGTCTCTAGAAAGACTTCCTAATAAATAAATCTCGATTATCGAGTGATGGTATTAAAAAACGCTACAATATTAGTTATAGATGATGATGTTGATGTATTAACAGCATTACGCCTGCTTTTAAAACCACTGGTTAAGGAAGTGGTTACCGAAAAGAATCCTAGTAATATTTTATCTCAAATTGAGCGTACCTCCTACGACATCATCATTTTAGACATGAACTTTAATGGGTTAGTAAATACAGGTAATGAAGGTATTTTTTGGCTGAATAAAATCCAGAAACAAAAACCTGAAACCTCTGTTATTTTAATGACCGCTTATGCTGATATTGATTTAGCGATAAGAGGATTAAAAGAAGGAGCTTCTGACTTTTTGATGAAACCTTGGAAGAATGAAAAAATCATAGAAACGATTAAAACAATTCTAATTCAAAAGAAATCCCAAAATACTCAGAAGAAACATCTTAATAGTAATACGACTGAAATTATTGGAGACAGTGACGTAATGACGGATGTTTTTATGAAACTTAAAAAAGTGGCACCAACAGATGCTAACGTTTTAATACTTGGTGAAAATGGTACAGGTAAAGATTTAATTGCTCGAGCACTTCATGATAACTCCAATAGAAAACACCAACCGTTTGTAAAAGTAGATGTTGGTGCATTAACTGAATCACTATTTGAAAGTGAATTATTCGGGTATAAAAAAGGAGCTTTTACAGATGCTAGAGAAGATAGAAAAGGCCGTTTTGAAGCTGCCCATGGAGGTACATTATTTTTAGATGAAATTGGTAATATTAGTTTAGGTCAACAAGCAAGGTTGCTCACCGTTTTACAGAATAGACAGGTTACGCCTTTAGGTTCTAACTCTTCTATTCCTATTGACATTCGATTAGTTTGCGCGACGAATATTGATCCTCAAATTTTAGCAGACGAAAAGAAATTTAGAAAGGATTTAATTTACAGAATAAATACAGTGGATATTATTGCGCCACCTCTTAGAGATCGTGGTACAGATATTACCGAATTAGCACATCATTTTGTCACCTTATATGCCGAAAAATATAATAAAAATCCGTTTTCATTTGATTCCGGATTTATTTCAAAATTAAAAAATCACGATTTCCCAGGTAATGTTAGAGAATTGCAATACGTTTTAGAACGTGCCGTGATTATGACCGATGGTTCTGTTTTAAAACCTGAAGATTTAGTATTTTCATCTATAGAACGTCCGTCCTCAACGACGCGTATTACCACGAAAAGTTTAAATTTAGACGATTTAGAAAAAAACGCAATTTTAAATGTTCTTGAAAAAAATAAGGGCAACGTTTCAAAATCAGCTAAAGAATTAGGTATTACAAGAGCAGCTTTATACAGAAGACTAGAAAAGTATGAACTATAGAAGTTACATCTTTTGGCTCTTTTTTAGAATTCTACTTTTAGTAAGTACCATATTTGCACTAACCTATACCATATACAAAGAACAGACCGCTTACATTGTAGTACTCAGCATTACGCTACTTTACTTATGTATTAACACCTATACATTTGTAAAACGCCGTTTTGTGGTGATGGATGATTTTTTTGAAGCGGTTAAGTATCGTGATTTTTCAAGATGGTTTCCAGAAGACAGAGGTCCAAAAGACATACGTTTTCTCTATACTGGTTTTAATGAAATTAACCGAACGATTAAGGAAATCAACACTAAAAACGAAGCGCAATACGTCTACCTTCAAAAGATTTTAGAAATGGTAGATATAGGGATTATTGCGTATAATTTGGAGTCTGGCGATGTTCTTTGGAGTAATGATTCTTTTGGTGAAACGCTAGATATGCCTTCGTTTAAAAATATTCGGTTTGTAGAAAATAGAAAACCCGAATTATTCAATACCATTTTTGAAACTTACCATAGAGAACCTAATTCTATTTCTATAGCGCTTCAAAATGAAAGTATTAAAATATTGATTTCGGATACCGTTTTTCAAGTTAAAGACGATGCTTTCAAATTAATTGTGATTCAGAATATCGATGATACTTTAAATAAAAATGAATCGGAGTCATGGAAGAAGCTTTTAAGCGTGATGACACACGAAATTATGAATTCTATTGCTCCTATATCATCCTTGGCAGATACACTTCAAAAAAACTTACAATTAGCCATAGAGCAACCTGAAGATACTCGCCTTGAGTTAGAAGATTTAAACGCTGGAGTTAAAACTATTAAAAATCGTAGTGAAGGCCTTTTAAAATTTGCAAAGACCTATAGAAGTTTGAGTAAAGTAACGCACCTCAACTTACAGCGCGTAAAAATTGAAAACTTATTTAATAATCTTCAGCTTTTAATGGAGCCCTCTATAAAGGCGAAAAACATAAGCATAGCATTTAATGTTACGTCGCCTAAATTAGAGTTAGATATTGATACCCATCTTATTGAGCAAGTCTTAATCAACCTTATTTTAAATGCTGTTGATGCTTGTAAAGATGGAGCCAATCCAGAAATTAAAGTTCTTGCTTCTCAAAACCCAAATAGAGATATTGTGATTAAGGTTTTAGATAATGGTTCGGGAATTCCTAAAGACATTTTAGAAAATATATTTGTGCCTTTCTTCACCAGTAAAACAACAGGAAGTGGCATCGGATTAAGCCTCTGTAAGCAAATTATGTTGCTTCATAAAGGTAGAATCATTGTTAAAAGTCTGGAAGGAGAAGGTTCTGTTTTTAGCTTGGTGTTTTAATAAAAACAAAAAACCTCCAACTGATTAGTTGAAGGTTTTATTAGTAGCGGGAACTGGACTCGAACCAGTGACCTTCGGGTTATGAGCCCGACGAGCTACCTACTGCTCTATCCCGCGATTTAATCTTAAAATGATTTTCTTAGCTCTTAACTTTCGGTTCATAATGCCGACTCAATCATTTTAGGACTGCAAAGATAATACTTTTTTTATAATACGAAAGACTAAACAAAAAAATAACACACAAATTTTATCTGAGTGCTATTTTTATATAATTACATGGCTAAAAAATAATTAATCTTCGTCTTCTTCGTCGTCTAAGGTTGCCAACGCTCCCTCTAAATTTGTAGCATCTAAATCAAAATCAATAATATTAGGAAGCTGCTCTCTCAAAACAGCATAGTTTCCTTTAAACTGGTTGTTACTTAGTAATAACGTTTTTAAACCTTTTAATTCTACCAAAACACCTGGAAGGTTCCCATAAAATGCATTATTAGATAATACTAACTCTTCTAAATCTTTTAACTCAGCTATAGAAGAAGGAATAGTTCCTATTAAATTATTATCAAAAACACTTAATACTTTTAACGATTTTAGATGAGATAGGCTTGAAGGCAACTTACCCATCAACTGATTACTACTTAAAATTAAAGTCTCTAGTTGTGTTAAGCTTCCTATTGACGAAGGAATTTGACCAAAAAACTCATTATTAAATAATTCTAAAGCTTTCAAATTTGTTAAATTTCCGATATCTGAAGGTATTGCACCACTAAAGCTATTAGAATATAATTTTAACTCCTCTAGACTCTCCATACTCACTATAGTAACTGGTAATTCACCACCTAATTTATTAAACGATAAATTAAGAACTTTTAAATAAATTAAATTTGAAATTGACTCAGAAAGATTTCCTTCTAACCCATTAAAACTTAAATTTAATGCCACTACATTGTCTCCATCTAATGTTAGTCCATACCATTTTGAAACTGGTTGATCTAAATCCCATGAGTGATTCCAAGATTCACCATTGGTATTATTATATAAATCTACAAGTGCATTTTTTTGGTCTTGCGAAACTTCTGCAAAAGTGAATACTGAAATGAAACAGAATAGTAGCGTTATTTTTAGTGTCTTCATAGTTGTAGATTTTTGTGGAGGGACACAATAACACTACGAATATACGAGAAACGCCTATGAACCACAAATTTTTTCGACCAACTACATAAGAAAAACAAATACTTAACTAATAATCAAATGATTACTAAAATACTACTGTTCAATATTTTCAGCTTTAAAAGATACAATATCCTGATTATCAATCACTATTGAAACCTGAATGGGATTACAACATGTTTCACAATCTTCTATATATGTTTGATGCTTTTGAGACACATCCACTAGCATAGAAATCTGTTCCCAGCAATAAGGACATTGAAAAAAATGTTCGTGCATTATTTACTTAAATTAAAATTGAACATTCAATAGTTCGCCACTAATTTGCAGTAACTCTAACTCTGATAATTTAGCTGAAAATTTTGCCTGATTCCGGCTCAATTCTGCATTTAGTAAATTAATCTGAGCCTGTCTAAATTCAATAGAATTGACTTGTCCTATCTTGAACTTTTCTTGGGTACGATCAAAATTATTTTGAGCTGTCACAATGTTTTTTTCCTGAATATTATAAATTTCTAATTTGTTTTGATAATTATCCCAAGCATTATTAAAATCACGTTCTATACTAAGTAAAATACTTTCTTTTTGAAGTTGTTGCGTTTCTAAATTAATCTTCGCATTTTTCACCCTTGTAATTGTTGAGCCACCATCAAAAAGATTCCAACTTAAATTTAAACCTGCAGACAAACCTGTACTAGTAGAAACAGCTAAAAGTGCAACAGCATTGTTATTGTTTTTATTCCAACCATAAGAACCAGATAGCCCTATTGTTGGTAAAAAATCTGATTTTCCAGAATTAATATCAAGTTTACTTATCGCGATATTTTTTTCGGTTTGAAGTAAAGCTATATTTCTAGACTTTGCTTTTTCAAATAAACTATCTTTATCTAATTGCAGTGTAAAAACGACTTCTGTTTCAACATTAAAATCATTAGTATACGTTTCTCCTAAAACTAGTTTTAAATCACGTTTAGCAATTTTTAAATTTTGCTTATTATTAATTATATTGATACTATCTGTGTTAATATCTACCTCAGCATTTAAGACTCCTAGCTTTGTATTCTGGCCATAATCAAATTGATAATTTGCTCTTACTAACCTATCTTTTGTAATTATTAAGGTTTCTTCTAAAGCATTTAAATTATCTGAAAATTGAGCGACATTATAATACGCTGCAAATAATTGAAGAATAGTAGATTCAATAGTTGCTCGTGCTTGTAACTCTGATAATTGATATTGTTCTTTTAAACGTTTATAGTTGTAATGCCTTCCTAAACCATCAAAAAGGGTATAATTTAAAGTTACACTAGCATTATAATTAGAACTTTCTGCTCCATTTAAAACGGCATCAGGCCTTCCATCTGAAAATTCAGCTTCTGTATTATCTAAATTATAATTTGCTCCTGCACTACCTGCAAGTGTTGGTAGAAACCCAGTATTAAGAATACTAGTACTATTTTCAGCCACAGCAACAGCATTTTCGGCTATTTTAACTCCATAATTATTTTCTAGAGCTACAGAAACAGCGGCTTCTTTAGTTAAAACTTCTTGTGCTTGCAGACCAAAGCAACACAATAAAAACAGAAATGTCAGTTTTAATTTAGTCATCATTTGCTTCATTTTGTTCTATAATTGCTCGTTCTACTTCTTCTTTTGTAACCTCTTTACCTGTTACTAGCCATTTACCACTCTGCTTAATGCTATTACTAAATGACAAAAATAAAGGCAAAACTAATAACGTTAAAATAGTGGCATAAGCAATACCAAATGATATAGAGATTGCCATAGGTTTTAAAAATTGTGCTTGTCTACTTTTTTCTAATAATAACGGTGCTAAACCTGCGATGGTTGTTAATGAGGTTAAAAAAATTGCTCTAAAACGTGATTTACCTGCTTCGGACAACGCATAATCAAAGGACATTCCTTCCTTTAAATTACTATTAAACTTTCCTATTAAAACCAACCCATCATTTACCATTATACCTATTAAGGCTATGATTCCTAAAAGGGATAAAATATTAACTTGAAAACCTAATAACCAATGTCCCCAAGCTACAGCTGTTAAACTAAAAGGAATTAATAAGATTAATAAAAATGGTTGAGAATAACTTCTAAACGTAAATGCTATGGTAATATAAATTAATAACAAGATTATTGGACCTGCAATTTTTAATGATCCTGTTAATTTACTAGCTTCACGATTTTGCCCTTCATAAGAGGCATTTATTGTAGGATACTTAGATTGTAGTTTTGGTATAAAAACGGTTCTAATATCATCTATAATATCTGTATTACTAGTGCTAGGATCTTTTAAATCTGCATACACTTGAATCTCACGTTTTCCTTCTAGGTGATTAATCGCAACATCACCTCTAGCAATTGTATAATCTGCTATATCCTTTAATGTTACGCGCTCATCTGTTGGTGTTACAATGCGCATGGCATCTAAATCGTTAATTGAGCTTCTATTATTTTTATCGTAACGTACCCATACTTTGATTTCATCTTGTCCACGTTGAAAACGTTGAGCTTGTGCACCAAAAAACCCTGAACGAATTTGTGCCATTACCGTTCTTAAATCGAGACCTAATAAATAAGCGCTTTCTTTAAGCTCTAATCTAATTTCTTTAATACCTGCAGGATCATTATCACCAATATCTTTAAGTAACGGATTAGATTCCAAATACTTTTTCAACTCTAATTTAGAAGCCTTTAATTCGTCAATATTATTACTTAACAAGGATACTGATACTGGACTACCACCAAAATTTCCACCAGAGCCGTAAATTAATCGTTCAGTACCAATTACTGGCCCTACTAATTCTTCTAAACGATCTGTAATTAAATTGGCTTTTATAGCATCTGGTCGCTCTTCTCCTGGTAATAAGTTAATTCTTAATCTTGCACTAGAACTACTGCTAATATCTACAATAGTATTTTCAAACAGTTGTTTCCCTGTGCCTTTAAGATATTTTTCTGTCAATTCTTTATTTACAATGAAGGCTTTCTCTTCAATCATAGAAATGATAGAATCTGTAATTTTCACATTAGTACCAGCAGGCATTACTAATTCTATATTTGCAGCATCACTTGCTACTCTAGGAAATAAAGTGACTCCAATAATTCCTCCTCCAAGTGACCCAAAAGTTAGTACTAATAAGGCTACAAAAACACCCAATGAGAACAATTTATATTTTAATACACGATTTAAAATAGGTGTATAAACTCTATCTCTTAAGAAAGACATAAAACGATCTCCTCCTTGATTAATAAATCTCATGAATGAGAAAAACTGCTTTATTTTTGAAGGATTTTCATCTGTTTTTTTAGCTCTTAATGCTTTAGAATGTGCTAAGTGAGCAGGTAGAATAATAAGTGCTTCAACCAAAGATACTACTAAAGTTAAAATCACAATAACTGCAACTTCGCTAAAAAACTCACCTATCCTACTATCTAAAAAGAAGAATAAAGAGAAAGCTAATAGTGTTGTAATAATTGCAGATACTACAGGCGGAATAACTTCCATTGTACCATCAATAGCTGCTTGAATTGGTTTTTTTCCTTTTTCATAATGTTGGTAAATATTCTCTGCAATAACAATACCATCATCCACCAAAATACCAATCACTATAATCATTCCAAAAAGTGACAATACATTAATGGTTACATCAAACTGAGCTGCAAAAATAAACATACCTAAAAACGAAATAGGCAAGCCAAATGCCACCCATAATGCCAGTCTAGTATTTAAAAATATTGATAGAAACACCAATACTAAAATCATACCCACTATCGCATTTTCTGTCAATAATTGCGTACGTTGATTTAGTGTTATAGATAAATCCCTAACCACATTTAACTGAACGTTGGTGTATTTTTGATTGTATTGCTCTATATATGCTTTGACTTTGTCTGCAGATGAAATTAAATCTTCATTATTAGTACTTGTAATTGAAATATTTACTGCTAATTCTTGATTGAAATAAGTTGCATTTGGCGTTTCAGAGAATCGATCTCTAATAATCGCTATATCTTTTAATCGTATTACTTTGCCATCAGAAGATGCTCTTACAATAATATTAGAAAGCTCTTTACCGTAGTATTGTTTGTTATTAGCTCTAATTAAATATTCTTCGGCAACGGTTTTTACATTTCCACCTGTAACCAATATATTGGCACTACTAACCGCTGTTGCAACCTCATTAAATGTAAGGTTATAGGCTAATAGGTCTAATTCATTAACTGCAATTTCAATTTCTTCGTCAGGAAAACCAGATAATTCAATTTGAGAAATACCATCAATGGCTCTTAAATCTGTTTCTACTTGCCTTGCTAACTGTTTTAATGTCACTAACGGAATATCTTTTCCGCTTACGGCAAAAGAAATCGTTTCCCTTACAGCTTCTTGTTTTGAAACTATTAAAGGCTCCATTCCTGTTGGAAATGAGGGTACTCTGTCTACTGCGTTTTTAACTTCCAGTAGCATAAAATCTATATTTTCGCCTTTCTCTATCTCAACTGTAATAGACCCACTATTTTCTCGAGATGTAGACGTCACTCTATCAACACCTTTTAATCCTTTAAGGTTATCTTCTATTTGAAGTACAATACCCTCTTCAATCTCTTGTGGTGAAGCTCCTGGATATGCAATGTTAACATTAATTATTTTAGATTCTGTAAGCGGAAAAAACGACGACTTTAAAGATGTTACACCTATAATTCCGAAGACAAAGAATGCAATAATAAAAATGTTTACAGCAACATGATATCGTATGAAATATTCAATTATTTTTCTCATTATTGAATAGAATCAGAGGTTGAAGATATATCTTTTGCTGCTTTTACATGCATACCTGCATAAGCACCTGGAACCGGTTTTCTTAAAATGATAGTACCATTTGGCACTTCTTTTAAAACCACTTTTTCACTAGAAAAATGCACAGGCTTTACAGAAATCACATCGAGTAAACTATCATTAACTACAAAAATCTCTTCACTGTCTAATAATAAGTTTCTATCAATTTCAATAGCATTCTCTACTTTTTCTGCATTTAATTTTGCTTCAAGGTACATCCCTTCTTTTAAATCTGCATGGTTAACTTCTATGTAAACCGTTATAGTCTGTGTAGTTGCATCGATGCTTCCATTAACTCGAGATACTTCACCATCATAAGTTTTAGTATGGTCTAAACTTGAAAGACTCACACTTTCTCCTTCTTTTAAAATATCTGCAAAAGATTTACTAATGGCAACTTCCATCTCGTAAACGGAAGGGTTTATAAACTCTCCTAATTTCTGTCCACTCCTTACTAAAGTCCCTTCTGTAACTAAGGCTTCTGTTAAGATACCAGAAAATGGTGCTGAAATTCTATATTTTGTTAATCGCTGTTCTAAATTCTTTACGCTATAGTACGCACTAACGATTCCACGACCTGTTATAAAATAGTTTTCTTTTTCATCTGAAATTTCTGGTAGTTTAGGTGTCGTTTTATTCAAATCAAAACTATTTAAATACCCTTGCCATTTTTGAAATACATTTGGAAAATCTAAACGCAAATCTGGCATAATGGCTGCAATGCTGTTATACAAACTACTTTTAGCAGATTGTACACTTGCATAATACTCTGAAGCATCTAAACGAATTAGTGTTTCTCCTTTATTAAATTTTTGACCTGGTTTAAAAAGTTTTGAACCAGTTTTAAAAATCCCTTGAACTTCAGAATACAACTCAACACGTTGTTTCGCTGTAAGGTTACCATTTGCAGAAATCACAATGGGAATGGTGCTATTTTTTACAGTATCTGTAAGTACTGTCTTCACCATTTTAGGAATTACGGGTTTTGGCTTATGTTTATTATCAATGAGATAATTAGCAAAAAGAACGGCTCCTATTATAAATAGAACTCCTAATACAGATAAAATAATTTTTCTTAACATAATGTTGATCGTGGTCAGTGTTTTGCAAAGCTAACCTTATCAACAAGTGAAATCGTTAAAATAATCTTAATTATTAACTTGAAATACTATCTAACTTAAAATGAACACTTTCCCAATCTTCCATTAATTTCCCTAAAGTCTTTTTCTTTAATTGATATGCATCAAAAAATTTAGGGTCTGAAGCTGTTTTATCGTAATCTGTAGCTAGCTTCATATCGTCACTTTTTATATCTTTTTCAAGCTGATTGATTTTAGACTCTATGTTGCTGAGTTTATTATTTAAAGACTTTAATTTCTTTTGGTCCTCATAACTTTGCTTATTACTCTCCTTAGGTTGGTTTGCAACTACAGTTCTTTTTTCGGCCTCTCTTAAGTTTTCAAGGTTTCGTTTTTCTAAATAAAAATCTATATCACCTAAATACTCTTTAATATTCTGATCCTTAAATTCGTAAACCGTATCTGTTAATCCTTGAAGAAAATCTCTATCGTGAGAGACCAGTATTAAGGTACCTTCAAACTTTTTTAAAGCTTCTTTTAAAACATTTTTAGATTTTATATCTAAGTGGTTGGTAGGCTCATCCATTATAAGCACGTTTAACGGTTGCAATAGTAATTTTGCTAATGCCAATCGATTTCGCTCTCCACCAGAAAGCACTCTTACATATTTCTCTGCTTCTTCACCTCTAAATAAAAACGACCCTAAAATATCTCTAACCTTACTTCTATTAGTTTCGTTGGCTGCATCAATCATAGTGTCTAGTACGGTTTTATTTCCGTCTAAATATTCTGCTTGATTTTGAGCAAAATAGCCAATTTGAACATTATGTCCCAAAGTCAGTTTACCTTCATGCTCTAATTCTCCAACAATTATTTTTGCTAAAGTCGATTTCCCTTGTCCGTTTTGGCCAACAAAAGCCGTTTTAATGTCTCTAGGAACAGATAAATTTACATTATGAAGGACTTGAAGATCTCCATATCGTTTAGATATATTATCTATCTCTACTACAACTTTACCAGGAGTTACAGAAACCGGAAAGTTTAAAGACATTACACTATTATCATCTTCATCAACTTCAATCCTATCTATTTTATCTAATTTCTTAATTAAGGATTGAGCCATAGTAGCTTTAGAAGCCTTTGCTCTAAATTTCTCAATTAATTTTTCGGTTTGCTGAATCTGCTTCTCTTGATTTTTTTGTGCAGCGAGCTGTTGAACCTTCATTTCCTTACGCAAAACTAAAAATTGTGAGTATGGCTTGTTATAATCATAGATTCTACCTAAAGAAATTTCTATAGTACGATTTGTCACGTTATCTAAAAACATCTTATCGTGAGAAACAATAACTACGGCTCCTGTATAGCCTTTCAAAAAGTTTTCTAGCCAAATTATAGATTCTATATCTAAGTGATTTGTTGGCTCATCTAAAAGTAATAAGTCGTTATTTTGAAGTAAAAGTTTTGCTAATTCTATTCGCATTCTCCACCCTCCAGAAAAAGTATCTGTGAGTTTATCAAAATCTTCACGCTTAAAACCTAAACCTTGAAGAATTTTCTCCGTTTCACCTTGATAATTATAACCACCTAAAATCTCGTATTGGTGTTGAATATCATTTAAATCTACCATTAATTGATGGTAAGCTTCACTTTCGTAATCCGTGCGCTCTGCTAATTGTATATTGATTTCTTCGAGTTGCCTTTCACAAGTTTTTATGTCTTTAAAAGCTTGATAAGATTCTTCTAACACTGTTTTACCTAAATCGAAATCAATATCTTGTTTTAAGAAACCAATTTTCATATCCTTATCTGCGGCAATTTGTCCTGAATCTTGCTCTTGCTCTTTAGAAAGAATTTTAAGCATTGTGGATTTACCTGCTCCATTTTTACCAATTAAACCAATACGATCGCCAAGACCGAGTTTAAATGTAATTTCTTCAAAAAGATATTCTCCTTGAAATGAGATTGAAAGATTATGGATATTTAGCATAAGTATTTTGAATATTACAATTGAATTTTGAGTTACAATTGTTACAAAGGTTAAGTTATATTATTTTACCTTTGTTGTGTCTTAAAAAACGCAAAAGTAAAGGTTTTAGTTATGATTAGAAAAGGAATGAAACTTTATAGTATTCTTTTTGGTGTATGTCCAAAATGTCATCAAGAATCTATGTATGTAAATAAAAACCCTTACGTTCTTTCTGATGTTGTAAAAATGCATGAGAAATGTTCTCATTGTCATACAAAGTACCAAATAGAACCTTCTTTTTTCTATGGCTCTATGTATGTAAGTTATGCTGTAGGTATTGCCTTTGCTGTCGCTGCTTTTATTATTAGCTATAATATATTAGAATCTACTTTAACAACTGCTTTTATAGCTATTGTAGCTACTTTAGTTTGCTTTTTCCCTATAATTATGCGTTTATCTCGAAATATATGGATTAATATATTTATGAGTTATGACAAAAATTTAGTTAAAAAATAACGTCTATTTGTGAAGACTTAAATTGTAATATTTAAATTACAAAAATCTATTCACATCAATTTCAGCATCTAACACCTCGCCTTTTTCAATAAAATTATATAACGCTTTAGCTACGTAAGGAGCAATCATCACTCCTCTTGTACCAAGTCCGTTAAGCACATATAAATCATTATGTTTTGGATGTCTACCAATTAGAGGTCTGCGATCCTTTACTGTAGGTCTAACTCCAGCAATATGACTCACAACTTCAAAATCACATTTTAAAAACGTTTTTAATTTTAAAAGTAATTCTTCTTTCGCTGATTCCGTTGGTGTATTAGACTTATCGTCATTATTATAAGTAGATCCTACATTATATAAATCATCTCCAAGTGGAATCACAAATACAGATGATTTTATAGCATAATCAATTTTTAAATCGGGTGCTTTAACAGTAAGTATTTCGCCTTTAGAACCTGTAAGTGGAATGGTATTAAAATATGGATTTTCTTTTACTCCAAAACCTTCAGAAAATACAATGTGTTTTGATTCAATACCCTTATAGTGTATTAAATCTTCTTTTAGCTTAATATTGTCGTGCTCAAAAGTAACCTCTTCAAAATAATTATTACGCTTTAAAAATTGCTTGTAATTAGTAATTAGAGTTTCCGTATCTACACGGCCAGCATGTTGTACTTCACCAAATCCAAAAGGTGCATCTATAGCTAAATTTGTATTTTTAACGAGCTGTGTTGAAAGAAAGGGTTCTAGATTAGGCTTGTCTGATGCCGTAAACCATTTGTTTTGTTCTTGAATAGACGTAAAACGCCTTAAAATTCGAAGCTTATAATCTACTGTTATGCCTAACTCTTTTTCAATTTTAGAATATAGTAGTGTTGCTAACTTTAATTGCTCTTTTGCTTTCCAAACTTCTGAAAAACGTTTAAGTATTACAGGATTATACAATCCAGCAGCTACAATAGAGGACTTTTGAGAATTATTGTCAAATACTATAAACGTTTTGTTATTAGCTCTTAATTCTTCGCAAAATGCAATACTTGCTAAACCACAACCAACAATGATATAATCTACTTTTTTCATAGAAACAAAAGTAAATAATTATAGACATCAAAAGGTTTAGTATAACTAAAAAAATAAGTGTTAAAACAAAAAAACGCTCACTTAAAAAGTGAGCGTTTTTTATATCTTATGTTAAGCAAATTAGTAGCTCCACATATCTTGTTCAAAGTTTCTAATCTTATCTTTGATACGTTCAGATTCTAAAAGTTGCATTAAAGCATTCTCTGCTACATACTCTTCAATCTTTCTATCTCCATAAACATTTTCTTCTTTGTAGATAATTCCACTAAAGCGTCTGCTGTTTAATAAATGATCAAAAGAAAGTGGTACTGCGCTATTCTTATTGTTAAAAGCTTTCGCTTCATGAAGAATATCTCTTAATTCAGGATAAAATATCCAGAATAAACCAATTGGCTCTTTATTAGCTTCGTCGTCAGAATCAATAAAGTTAACATCTGGTGCTGCAGGTGCAATACCTAAAATACGATACTTTAATTCTCCTTGACGCTTATCAAAATACCAAAGTCCTTTTACTAAATAAGAATTAATATCTGCTGCTCCAATTTCTCTACGAATTACATACTCTTCAGGAATAAGAGATGTATCAGATACACCTTCAGCATTCATCCAATCAATACCTTGATCAGTGATCTCTTCCTTTCTTAATGAAGGAGCTAGATCTTCCATTGTACGTTCTTCTGTAAAATAATCATCTGCATATACTTTAGGAATAGTACCGTCATTGACATTTTTCATAAGAACTCTGTACAATGATTTTCTATCATCCCCTAAGTTATCTTCAATAGGAAAATATAATGGAAAGTTAGCACGCTCGTCTAAGACAATCTTTTCCCAAGTCATTTTAGAAAATAAGATATCTCTATCTCCAACATATCCATATTCTAAAGGCTTGTCGTTATCTAGAAGTAACTGTGCTTCAGTTTTCATACCTACCTCTTCAGGTATTTTTGCATTTAGGATATTAGCTTGAGCAAACATAGTGTTTGCAGCTAATACACCTATTCCTATACATAAAAAGCTTTTTAAATTCATCTTATTTTTTATTATAATTTGGGATTTTCTTTTATTGATAACGCTAATTATCTAAATAAATTATCGCTTAGTTTGATACCTCAACTGTTACAGGAGATACACCTTTTAATCGATAAGAGCTGTTTCCTTTAATTTTAGCTTGAATATCAAAAATTGTAACAACATCACCAGCACGTGCTCTACCAATAGCAGATTTAGCTTGGCTATTCATTTTAGTACCAGCAACAATTACAGTTGGTTGCCCAGGAACTTTAACTTTAAATGATGTTACATTAATTGGTAAATCAAATACAAAATCATCTAAAACCGCACCAATAGTACCTATTTCTAAATTACGCTTAGGTAATCTTACCATGCCATCTTTACCAGAAATAGTACCTGTAGGCTTAGGAATGTCTTTAATTCTAAAGGTCTTTTTATCGCTTGCTTTAGAACCATCGTCTAGAGTAGCTGTTACATTAATGGTAACTTCTCTACCAGTACTAGGGTTCATAACATATTTACCTTTACCTAAATCTTTTAATCCAGTACCATTAGCTTTTACTTTATTATCTGGTACACCAGCAAAAGAAATTGTCATTGGATTAGCAACACCACGATAAACAACGTTCATCTTATCTGCAGAAATAGTAGCAGAGTTTGGTCTCGGTACAACCACATAGTTACCAATAATTGGAATATCTAATGGCTTTCCATCTTCAATAAAAGTAAATTGACCTTCAACTTGATGTTCACCAACATTACCAACGTTAAAATCTAACTTAGCAGCACCAGTTGAATCAATAGCATTTGTTAAATCAATTTCTTGACCTTGTACATTTAATTTAGTAGGTGTTACATTAGCATATTTACCTAAAACAACTCTACCTTGAAATTTCTCACCTGCAAAAAATGCAGACTTATCAGCTAAAATTATTGCTTTATAATTTTTTAATGATACTGCTTCTGTAACTAAATTTCCTAAGAAACCATTATACATGTTAGTTTCAGTCGCTTTAACATCATTTTGCATTGCTGTTAACTTTGTATAAGACGCAATAGCAGGGAAACCTTGAAAATGATAATCTAACCATTTCTTTTTTGCTCCTTCACTATCAACAATCGGTTCTAAGCTAAAACGCTTTTCAAAACTTTCGATTACTTTAGTCCATTTTACATCATCACCAACGATTCCTTTTATATCTGACTTATACTTTTCAATAGCGGCAACAACTTCATCACCTCTTTTAGTATAACGATCTCCAGTAAACCAGTGCTCATCTAGCTTATCACCTTTATCCATTTCTTCATAAGGTAATTCACCATTGTCTTCTCTTTCGTATCCACCAAGTTTTACAATATCATTTTCTTTTACATCACCTAAAAATTTGTAAAATTCATCAGATACTTTACTGATTTGCTCAGCCTTACTAGCAACTATAGCAAATTCCTGTGGTTTTTCTTCAGCTTTCTTTTCTAGCTGACTAAGAATACCTTCATTTGAAGCTGCTGCTAATTCGTTAGCGCTATCAAATTTTGTATTCATTAAACCGAATGCAGATAATACTTCTTTTGACATTGTCATTGCAATCATTGCAATGAATACCAAATACATTAGGTTAATCATTTTTTGCCTTGCGGACTGTTTTCCTCCTGCCATTTCTAATTAGTTTTTTAATTGTTAATTAAATCGATTATTAAAACCAATTAGTTTTTATTCATTGCAGATAACATTCCACCATAAACACCATTTAAAGATGAAAGGTTAGATGCTAAAGATTGCATTTGCTCTTTTAATTTAGTAGCATTTTCTACAGCTTCTTCGTTAATTGCAGCTTGACGATTTGCACTATCAACTTGTACTTTATAAAGGCTATTTAAAGACTCCATTTGCGCAGCTGCTAATGACATTTCTTCACCATACTTCTTTTGTGCTGCCATTGCATCAACAGTTGGAGAAATTCCTTTTGCTGCACCTTCAAAATTTTTGATGCTGTTACCTAAACTTGCCATAAGCTCACCATCAATTTTAGCGTCTTTTAATAAGTTGTCTAATTTTTTAGATAATAAACCTTCTGCATCTTTAGGAGCTTCTATAGCTTTCTTTTTACCTCCTAATGACTGACCTCCTGCTAATTCTGGATATACTAAAGACCAATCTAAATCGTCTCCTTGCTTTTCAAATGCTGATATTGTAAAAACTACCGCCTCAACAATCATACCTATTGTAAGAATAAGTGAACCATAAGGCCAGTGCTGGATTTTGAATAATGCTCCAATAATTACGATTGCAGCTCCTAGTCCATAGACCATATTCATTGTTGATAATTTCTTTTTTGCCATGATTTTTAAATTTTAGTTTTTAATTGAGCTTGGTTGTTTGCACTCAATTCGGGATTAATATTAAGTTTAAGTTAAGTTTATTTTTAATTAGTTGCTGCGTTTTTAGTTACTTCAGTTCCCATGTAATCTTGAACTGTTCTAAATCCGATATAACTTCTTGCAGAATCTGCATATTCATAATCTCTAGAACTTACTTGTAAGAAATAAGCAACATCTTTCCAAGAACCACCTCTAACTACTTTACGTGCATTGTTAGGATCATTTACATTTGGATTAATTGATGATGCATATTCATAAGATGCAGGATCATAAGAACCATTTACCCATTCTGAAACATTACCAGCCATATTATATAAGTTGAAATCATTAGGATCATAAGCATCTGCTTCTACAGTATATAATGCTTGATCTGCTGCATAATCACCACGTAATGGTTTAAAGTTAGCCATAAAACAACCTCTATCGTTTTTAGTGTAAGGACCACCCCAAGGATACGTAGCACCTTGAAGACCTCCACGTGCAGCATATTCCCATTCTGCTTCAGAAGGTAATCTGTATTTATTTACAGCATGCTTTCCTTTTTTCTTTCTATCTGCATTATGATATAAAGTTCTCCATTGACAGAAAGCCTGAGCTTGTTTCCAAGACACACCAACTACTGGATAAGCTCCATAAGCATCATGCCAGAAATAATCATTATGCATTGGCTCATTATAAGAATAAGCAAAATCTCTTATCCAAGCTGTAGTATCTGGATATATCTCAACTTCTTGCTGAACTATGACTTCAGAACGTTTTAAGCCTCTATTTTTAGCAGCTTTAGAGATATCCATATAAGTATATTGGAATTTAAATTGTTTTACATCCCAAGTACGTTGACCATTGTAAGACTCTTCTAATGGTAAATACATACCATCCATCACTTCAGCATATAATTCGTCTGGATAATCATCCGTACTGAAATATAATTCTGCATCACGATTAATTTTTCTTTGCTCGTTACCATAGGTATTTACCATATAACTTTCGTAAGCATTTAGATTGTTTGGATCTGAATCTACATAAGCAAACTCTCCAATATCTCCACTACCTGGCGTTTTCCCCTCTAAATCAGCCATTTCAGCTAATTTTAATCTTAGAGTAGAATCTCTTACCCATTCCACAAATTGACGATACTCGCTATTTGTGATTTCAGTTTCATCCATATAGAATGCACGTACTGTTGCTGTTTTTGTTGGTGCATCTTGTACTCCTGCTAAATCATCATCTGATTTACCCATTATAAACGCTCCTCCAGGCACCAATGTCATTCCATAGGGTTTTTCCGGATGCCATTTTTTACCTTTAACACCTACCAACTGTCCTCGATCTCCAGAATTACAACTGGCTACCAAAACAAGTACTGTGGTTAATAAAATAAACTTCTTAATATTCATAGTAACTCTAGGTTAAATTAGTCCTTATTATTTTTGAGGTCGTAAACATATTTATATATTTCCGAATAAACAACTTTTTTTATATTTTTTTTGCATTTCACCCCTAAAATAAGCATTTCGTCGATAAAAAAAATGTTAAAATTCGATTAAGTGCTCATTTTAGAAGCTATTCTTCCTGTAAGCCTTATACCAACGCTCAGGTATTTCACCTTGAGTAGCGTGCACATAATCGGAATGCATGCATGGTAATAACGTATGCTTTTTTAATTTATTATTAACATTTGGTAAAAAAGGAATTTCTATCCACCAACGTCCTGTTTTTAAACTTTTATAAAAAATCAACTCATCTTCGTCTACCAATACATTATATTTTTGGTAATAACGTTCATTTGTAAATTCATCGTCTTTAACTCGACAGTTTACCCCTTCTACAAAATACCAAATCATTTGAGCGACTAACATAGATGTTGCATTATCATTCTTAGATCCGCTATACTCATATATACCAAAAGAAGATACCTTGTTGCTTATGCCTGCATATCTACTAATAGCACATATCTCCTTTCCCGAAAAACCATTAGGAGAATACTTTTGATTATCACTTACCTCTGCTGCTCTAACTGACTTTAAATCTACAGATACAATATGTGCATCTCGCATTAAAGGTTCAACTTTACTAATATCTCCAGATATCTCACCCAAACGATAGGCTTCGAAATACAACTTTTCTATAAGATCTATCTCTTCTTGTGAGTTAAAATAAGTTTGATAACCAATTGTAGCGTAGTTGAACAAATTATATGGTTCTTCTACAATCACTTTGCCTACATAACTATTATTCTTTATAGGAAGACTCGCGTCTCCTAAATCGAAATTAGTATCTACACTTACAACATTTACCATTGGTAAAAGAGAATCGTAAGCACGATAATTGGCATAAGTTAAATCCTGACTTCCTCCCAATACTATAGGAATAATATTTTTTTCTACTAAAACAGAAATAGCAGTTCTAATAGCAAAATATGTATCTTCAACAGTTTCTCCTGGTTCTATATCACCAAGATCCGCAAATGTGGTATGCCAATTACCAGGAAATAAAGTATAAAAGGTTTTACGAATGGTATCAAAACTAATTTGAGATCCGATATAATTAACATCGTTTCTATTTTCTTTAACTCCGATAATAGCCATTTGAACGTTCTCCAAATCTGGCAATCCATTTTGACGCGAATGGATTTTAATTTTTTTTCCTAGCGCTTGCTGCGCTATTAGTTCGTTATGAGCTAAAACCGCATCTGATACAGGCGACAGAAAATTAAAATTCATATTTTATTATTACTTTTTAGTTGTAGCTTTTTTCTTTGTTGCCGTCTTCTTAGTGGCAGTTTTCTTTGTGGCTTTCTTTTTAGTAGCCTTCTTTTTAGGAGCGTTTTTTTCGAGCATACCTTGTGCTTTTTCCAGTGTCATTTTACTCACATCTACAGTCTTAGCCAACTCAACTTTTTGTTTCCCCTTGATAATGTTATGCCTTCCCCATCTTGCCTTCTCTACTCTTACACCTGCTTCTTCCCAATTGTGGATAACCTTGTCTATTTCTTTCTGAATTTTTTCTTCAATCAAAGTAACGATATCTTCTTCAGATAAATTACCCCAATCGTACTTTTTATTCACATTTATAAAAAGATTATTCCACTTTATAAATGGTCCAAAACGTCCTTTACCTTTTGTAACTTCTAAATCCTTGTACATATATATAGGAGCATCTGCTAATTCCTTCTCTTTTATATATACTATAGCTTCATCGTATTCAACACTTAATGGATCAACACCTTTTGGTAGTGAAACGAATTTTTTACCAAACTTAACGTAAGGGCCAAATCGTCCATTATTAACTTCTACCTCTTCATCTTTATAATGACCTAATGCTTTTGGAAGTTTAAATAGATCCATAGCTTCTTCAAAAGTTATAGAACCTAATTGTTGATCTGGTGATAAACTCGCATATTGAGAATCTTCCTCATCGTCTGGTGTACCTAATTGCACTAGAGGTCCAAATTTACCTAAACGCACTAAAACTGTTCGTCCTGTTTTTGGATCTGTACCTAAAATACGTTCACCAGATTCACGTTCTGCATTTTCTTGAACATCCTCAACATGTGGATGAAACCCTTTATAAAAGTCTTTCATCATTTCTCTCCAATCTTCCTTTCCTTCAGCGATATCATCAAAACGATCTTCAACTTTAGCCGTAAAATTGTAATCTAAGATACTTTCAAAATGCTTTACTAAGAAATCAGTAACGATGTTACCTATATCAGTTGGCACTAATTTTCCTTTATTAGAACCGGTTTGTTCTGAAAGTGTGTTATCCTTAATCTTTTGATCTTCTAAAACTAATTGCTTATAGCTTCTCTCATCACCTTCATGTGTGCCTTTTTCTACATAATTTCTATTTTGAATTGTAGAAATTGTTGGCGCATAAGTAGACGGACGACCAATACCTAACTCTTCTAATTGCTTTACTAAAGAAGCTTCAGTGAATCTTGCAGGTGGTCTTGTAAATCGTTCTGTTGCTGTAATGTATTTATTCTGAAGTGCTTCTCCAATTTTTAAATCTGGTAAAATACCTTCTTGTTCCGCATCTTCATCATCAGTACCTTCTAAATATACTTTAAGAAATCCTTCAAAAGTTATGATTTCCCCACTTGCAGTAAATTGTTCGCTTACCTTATTTTTTGAATCTATCTGAACT
Source organism: Winogradskyella sp. Asnod2-B02-A (assembly GCF_045063645.1). NCBI lineage: Bacteria > Pseudomonadati > Bacteroidota > Flavobacteriia > Flavobacteriales > Flavobacteriaceae > Winogradskyella > Winogradskyella sp. Asnod2-B02-A. The sequence goes on along the minus strand of NZ_JBEFOG010000027.1, from coordinate 2,154,745 downwards.
TTAAGATTAGTACGCTCTAATTTAGCATCACTCATTTGAGATGCAATAGCACGTTTCCATATTAAATCGTACAATCTTGCTTGATCGCGTTCTACACCAACAGAATGGTTAGCAAAATCAGTAGGTCTAATCGCTTCGTGAGCTTCTTGCGCTCCTTTAGATTTACCTTTATAATTTTTAGGATTGCTAAACTCAGCGCCATAAGCTGAAATTATTTCGTTTTGTGCTCCTTTTTTAGCTTCGTCAGATAAGTTTACACTATCTGTTCTCATGTATGTAATGAGACCAGCTTCATACAAACGTTGCGCATTTTGCATCGTTCTACTTACTGAATATCCTAATTTACGAGACGCTTCTTGCTGAAGTGTCGATGTTGTAAATGGCGCAGCTGGTGACTTTTTTGCTGGTTTCTTTTGTAAATCTGAAACTTTATAACCAGCTCCTATATTATTATTTAAAAATTCTAAAGCCTCTTTTTCAGAATTAAAATTCTTTGGTAATTTTGCTTTAAAAGAACTACCACCTTCGGTAGTAAACTCTGCATCAACTCTATACGATGCTTTAGCCTTGAATGCATGAACCTCTTTTTCGCGTTCTACAATTAAACGTACTGAAACTGATTGCACTCTACCGGCAGATAAACCACCTTTTACTTTTCTCCATAATACTGGAGATAATTCGTAACCTACAATACGATCTAAAACACGTCTTGCTTGCTGTGCATCTACTAAATTATAGTCTATACTTCTTGGATTTTCAATGGCTTTATTGATTGCGCTTTTTGTAATCTCATGAAATACAATTCGTTTGGTCTTTTCTTTATCTAATTTTAAAGTTTCAGCTAAATGCCAAGCAATCGCTTCTCCTTCTCGATCCTCATCACTCGCTAGCCATACAATGTCTGCTTTCTTTGCTAAATCCTTTAATTTTTTAACGACATCTTTTTTATCTTTTGAAACTTGATATTTAGGCATAAAGTCTCCTTCAACATCGACTCCTAGTTCTTTAGAAGGCAGATCTGCAATGTGCCCAAAACTGGACTCTACTTTATAATCTTTTCCTAAAAATTTTTCAATAGTTTTTGCCTTTGCAGGTGACTCAACAATAACGAGATTCTTTGACATTCTTAAAATTTTGCGTTTACAAATGTATATGAAAATTAAGTTACAATCCTAATTTGGTCGTAAATACAATGCGTTTTATCGTGGTTTTTTGTTGTAAAAAACAGAAAAAGCCTTACAATTTGCAAGGCTTCTACTGTTTATAAATATTTATAAATCTTAATTAAAGGTATACAATATTGGTTCTGAAAGACCCTCTACGTGTAATAATACCTCATTAGCACCTTCAACTCTAAGCGGTATTAAATTAAAAGACGCTTCTTTATTAAAAACCGCCAAACACGCTTCATCATTAAAAAGTGACAATTTTAAATACCGTTGAGGAGGCATTGATTCAGCTATTGCTCCAGAATCTACTAAAGTCATCACCCAATTATTACTATCACAACCACTATCATATATACTAATATCTAAACAGTTTCCAGTGATAGTTGCATTTTCAATCGCATGCGACTCAACGTCGTTATAAGTTGAATTATCAATAATTATTTCTAAACCGCATGGTAAGATCGCTACATCATCTTCATTACATTGCGTATTCATCAATAGCAAACCAAATAATACTAGTGTCATTAATTTTCTAAGCTTCATAAGATGTGTGTTTCTCTATAGATGCAAATCAAAGTAAATGGTTGCGTTAAAATGTTAATTATGATTCAATTTGCCTTACTTCATCAAATTCACCATCAAATCCAACAACATCTTTATAAATAAAGTACGCAGGCAAATAACTAAATGACGATGTAATGTATATACCAAATCCACACATTACAAGACCTACGATCATTGCTAAGAATCCAGACACAAACATAAGACCAAAAGAAATTAACCATTTCCTATTCCCAAGATCAAAACCTAATTTCACAATTTCTGAAACCGATAAATCTGGATTAAAAGCATAGACAACAACAATAAAAGATAATGGAATAACAGCATATATTATTGGCACAAAACACAGCAATGTTGCTAAAATTGCAATACCTGCAAATGCCACACCTAGCTTTATAGTTTTACCTAAATATGGTTTTTTGAAGAAATAAAAATAATCCTCATTTCCCATTTGCTCTAGATCTTTTAGCTTACAAATTCTGTAAAAAGCAGCTTTTAAGCCAAGGCCAATAGCGCTCATGGCTACAATAAGAAAAATATAAACCAATAAAAGCACCAGTACAAAAGCAAAACCCATTCCAGACTGCCCATAAGAATCATATGCATCATAACTATTATTAATGGTTAAAGCATTCATAAAACCAAAAAATAGTAATGGTATATATACAATCATTATTACTGGTATGGCCAAAACAATATTTAGCAATAATGTAACCAATCCTTGTACCCAAACTTTTTTAAATAATTCTATGGATTGACTAAAAATGGTTCCAAAGTCAAGATTTTTAGCGCCATCTATGTGACGTTTAATTTCAGTAGTGTTCATTTCTTTTTTTATTTGGTTAGTTAGTTCATCAAAAGAAGTCTATTTTTTGGAATTATTCAAGAAAAAAAGTAGTCTTCATTAATTTTACAAAGTCTTAATCTCAGTTTGTATCATAGCCTTTCATCGAGTTTTATTAATGTAATTTCATTTATTTAAAACAACCTTAACTAAATTACAACTGCCACTTTGTCATAAAGTCTAAAATAATATTATCTTTGCATACTTATTGAGAATTTAAGTATTCACTGTAGCTGATGGAAAAAAATATTGACGAAAACAAACAAGGAGAAACCTTAGTTTTAGATAAAAAAGAAGGCAACCAACGCAAACTATTTATAGAGAGTTATGGTTGTGCTATGAATTTTAGCGATAGTGAAATTGTGGCTTCAATTCTTTCAGAACAAGGCTTTAACACAACGCAAACTCTTGAAGAAGCTGATCTTGTATTAGTAAATACTTGCTCCATAAGAGACAAGGCTGAGCAAACGGTTAGAAAACGATTACAACATTATAATGCAATAAAACGTACCAATCCAAAAATGAAAGTTGGAGTATTGGGTTGTATGGCAGAACGACTAAAAACTAAATTTTTAGAGGAAGAAAAAATAGTAGATTTAGTTGTAGGACCAGATGCCTATAAAGATTTACCAAACCTGTTAGCTGAAGTTGATGAAGGTAGAGACGCCATAAACGTTATACTTTCTAAAGAAGAAACCTATGGAGATATTTCTCCTGTTCGTTTAAACAGCAACGGAGTTACAGCCTTTGTATCTATTACTCGTGGTTGCGACAACATGTGTACATTTTGTGTAGTACCTTTTACAAGAGGAAGGGAACGTAGTAGAGATCCACAAAGTATTATTGAAGAAGTAAACGACTTATGGTCTAAAGGTTTTAAAGAAATAACACTTTTAGGACAAAATGTAGATAGCTATTTGTGGTATGGTGGTGGTCTTAAGAAAGATTTTAATAACGCTTCAGACCTTCAAAAAGCTACAGCTGTAAATTTTGCTAAGCTTTTAGAACTATGCGCAAAAGCACAACCGAAATTGCGTATTCGTTTTTCAACATCTAACCCACAAGATTTAACATTAGATGTTATTGAAACTATGGCGAAATATGATAATATTTGTAAACACATCCATTTACCTGTGCAAAGCGGAAGCAATCGTATTTTAAAGGAAATGAATCGTTTACATACGCGTGAAGAATATTTTGAACTTATAGATAATATTAAACGTATAATCCCTGAATGCTCCATAAGTGTAGATTTAATAGCAGGTTTTCCAACTGAAACTGAGGAAGACCACCAAGATACTTTATCATTAATGGACTATGTAAAATACAACTTTGGTTATATGTTTACTTATTCTGAACGTCCAGGAACATTAGCTGGACGAAAAATGGAAGATGACGTACCAGAACAGGTAAAGAAACGTCGTTTAACCGAAATTGTAAAACTAGAACGAAAGTATAGCGAACTCAATACACGTAATCATCTTAACAAAACCGTTGAAGTTTTAATAGAAAAAGCATCTAAAAAATCTGATTTACAATGGTCAGGCAGAACTTCTGATAATACGGTTGCCGTATTCCCTAAAGAACATTACAAAGTAGGTGATTTAGTTAATGTATTAATTACAGATTGTACAAGCGCAACATTGATTGGAAAAGCCATTGACTATTCAAAAAACAATTAAAAAAAAATAAATCCATATGAAAAAATTAGTTCTCATCTTTTTAGCTTTAACCTTAGTAACCTCTTGCGACAATGAACCTTTAGATCCTGCTTACACTAATGGTGGAAGTGATAACGGAGGAGGTAGCGGAAGCGAAAGTTCAGATTTAACGTTGTCTTTATATGAATTAGATACCCAAATCAGTTTTGACTTTTTTGGTACTCCTTTTGTAACCAACACCAAATCAGATTTTAATATTAGTGATAATAAAATTGCTTCTGGTGTTAATCAAGCATCTGTAAACGGAAGCCCTTTCGTAACCGAAAATCAACAGATTACTCGTAATGGGTCAAATCAAATTATAAGTGACACCTCAACAAATGCAGCAGGTGAAATTACTAATGAGACTTTAATAACATACACTAATGGTGTAGTTTCTAATATAACTTATGATTATTACGATGATGATGAAGACGATTATAACTACAACTTCACTTACGATGGGAATACAATTACTAGAACCAATGAAGGATCTACAATTTCTACCGTTTTTACTGTTGATAGTTCTGACCGTGTGATTAAAAAAGAATCTTTTGACGGAGATGCTTCTATACAAGCCGAAACGATAGCATACGATACTGCTGGTAATATTACAAGTAGCACAACTACAGGCCAGATACAAAGCAACACAACTTACCAGTTTGATGACAAAACAAACCCACTAAAAGTAGTGTACGCTGACAATTACCTTTTACAATTTTTAAGAGATGAGTACTCTGATGAAATTGGCCAATCAATAGCACAATTTTTGTCTACAAACAATTGGAACGGAGCTTCATTTGACGAAAGTAGTTTTACTTTTAATTTAGAATACAATACCGTTGGAAGAATCACAAAGCGTGATATGGTTTTTAGTTCTAGTCCTGAATTATCAGCTATAATTAATGAAACGTTTACTTATATCAATTAAGCACAACTCATTAAAACAACATAATATAGAGAATTTCACCTTAGTCGTAAATTAATATGGAATCAATTCAAGCCATAAAACAACGTTTCGGAATTATTGGAAACGACCCAAAACTTAATCGCTCAATAGAAAAAGCGATACAGGTTGCTCCTACTGATATTTCTGTATTAGTAACAGGAGAAAGTGGTGTTGGTAAAGAGAGTATTCCTAAAATTATACACCAATTATCGCACAGAAAACATGGTAAATACATTGCTGTAAACTGTGGTGCAATTCCTGAAGGAACTATTGATAGTGAATTATTCGGACACGAAAAAGGTGCTTTTACAGGCGCTACAGCTACACGTTCTGGATATTTTGAAGTTGCAGATGGTGGTACAATTTTTTTAGATGAAGTTGGCGAATTACCATTAACAACCCAAGTCCGTTTATTACGTGTTTTAGAAAATGGCGAATTTATAAAAGTAGGTTCTAGTAAGGTACAAAAAACAGATGTTAGAATTGTAGCTGCAACAAACGTTAATATGTTTGAAGCTATTAATAAAGAAAAATTCAGAGAAGATTTATACTATAGATTAAGCACTATTGAAATCAATTTACCTCCGCTTAGAGAGCGTAAAGAAGATATTCATTTGTTATTTAGAAAATTTGCAAGTGACTTTGCTTTAAAATATAAAATGCCTACAGTTAAATTAACTGACGATGCGGTTGCTCTACTTATAAAATTCCGTTGGAATGGTAACATTCGTCAATTACGAAACGTAGCAGAACAAGTTTCTGTTTTAGAACAAAACAGAACTATAAATGGTGTAACACTTCAAAATTATTTACCAAATACAAGCAGTAATTTACCTGCTGTTGTCAATAATTCTAAATCTGAAAGTGATTTTAGTAGTGAGCGAGAAATTTTATACAAAGTTTTATTTGATATGAAAAGTGATCTAAACGATCTAAAAAAGCTTACGATGAAACTCATGGAAAACGGGAATATTTCTGAGGTTCAAAAAGATAACGAACATTTAATTCAGAAGATTTATGGAGAAGATAAAGATGAAGAATTTGAAACTGATGTTGAAGATTTAGAAGTACTATCCTTAGCTGAACATACTGAAGTTAATGACTCAACTCCTATAGACACTGAAGATAAATATCATTTTGCCGAAGAAATAGAAGAAGAGGAAACACTATCTTTACACGATAAAGAATTAGAATTGATTAAAAAATCCTTAGAACGACATAGTGGTAAACGTAAACTCGCTGCTGCAGAACTTGGTATTAGTGAGCGCACACTATATAGAAAAATTAAACAATTTGATCTTTAAGATAAGTTTATGAAATCAATTACACCAAAACCTTAATTTTTAAGTTTTTAGACTATATTGATTCCTATACATTAAAAAAAATAAACACCTTTTAATTGAGAGCTTTAAAATACATTCTAATATTCACCATTTGCCTTGCAAGTTTTAGTTGCAAAGTAAATTATTCATTTACAGGTATAACAGAAACACCTGAAACGTTTCAAGTTAATTTCTTTCAGAATAATGCTGATTTAATTGAACCTGGCTTAGATCAACTATTCACTAATGCGCTACAAGATTTAATTGTAAATCAAACAAGTGCCAATTTGGTAAACTCAGGCGGAGAAGTCATTTACGAAGGTGAAATTGTTGAATATCGTATTTCACCAATGACAGCAACAGCAGAAAATACTGCTGCGCAAAACAGACTAACTATATCGGTAAATGTGCGTTATATTAATACAAAAGATGAAGAAAAAGATTTTGAAAAACGTTTTTCATTCTTTTACGATTATGGAGCAAATGATCAACTTACTGGCAGTATAAAAGACACTGCTTTCGAAGAAATTTTAGAACGCCTTACACAAGATATTCTCAATGCCTCATTAGCAGACTGGTAAATTATGCAGCTTAAGCAACTTACATATTTATTACAACACCCAGAAGCCATTACAGCCTCTCAAACCGAAGCACTTTCTGCTGCCATTAATGAATACCCTTATTTTCAATCTTTAAGAGCATTGTATCTTAAAGGATTAAAACAAAAGGAAAGCTACAAATATAATAACGCTTTAAAAATTACTGCTGCCTACACCACAAATCGTAGTGTTTTATTCGATTATATTACTTCAGACGTCTTCAATCAGAACGAAATATCAGAACGCATAAAACAAAACATTGAGGACATTAAAGCGATAGAAGTTAGCGATGTAGATGACATTTCTGTAAACAAAAGCGTAACCATAGACGATGCGTTAAAAGAACATATTAAAGCAACTGAAGGTGTTTTAGACCCAGGTTTATTTGAAGCAAAACCACTACCTAAACCTACATTAGAAGCAGAAACTCCTAAAATTGAAGATTCTATAATTGCGGTAGATGTAAAAAATATTACAGCAGAAAAACAGCTTAACATAGGCAAACCTTTAGAGTTTGACAAAACCGAAAACCATTCATTTACTGAGTGGCTAAAAATCACGAGTTTTAAACCTATAAATCGTGATGACGACAAAGTTGAAATTGAGCAAAACGCAGAAACAGTATCTAAAAATGAGGCTATAGAAGTAGAAACTACTACTCCACTGCAAGACAAACTTGCAATTATAGATAAATTTATTAGTAATAATCCGAAGATTAAACCTGTTTCTAACAATGCTCCAAAACCTAAGTTAGTTAACAATGATGATGCTATTTCAGACAGTTTAATGACTGAAACTTTAGCTAGAATTTATTTAGAACAAAAAAACTATGATAAAGCAATTCAATCTTACAAAATTTTAAGTTTGAAATATCCAGAAAAAAGTAGTTTCTTTGCACACCAAATAAAATTGGTAAAAGAATTAAAAGATAATAATACAATATAATAATGAGTGCATTTACAATATTTTTAGTACTAATCGTAATCGTTGCCTTTTTACTAGTAGTAGTAATTATGGTACAGAACCCTAAAGGCGGAGGTTTATCATCATCATTTGGTGGTGGTGGCACTCAGCAAATGGGTGGAGTTAAGAAAACAGGAGACTTTTTAGATAAAAGTACTTGGTTTTTAGCTACAGCGTTAATCGTTTTAATTTTAGCATCTAACTTAACTATTGGTTCTGGCGGAAGTACAGAATCTAAAGCTTTAGACACAGATGAACCAACTGAAATGCCTATTTCTGTTCCAGCAACAACTAATGACGCAGGAACAGCGACAGAATAACAGATTGTTATCATATCATATAAAACGAAGCCAACTTTTTAAGTTGGCTTTTTTATTTTACACCAATTTAAATTGACACATCTGAAACTTTGTCAGACTTTATGAATTGGCATAATTTTCGAACTACGCTAAAGCGTAAATTAATAATTAAATAATTTAAAAAACATATAACAAATGGGCTTAAACATTAAACCATTAGCAGACCGTGTTCTTGTAGAACCAAAGAAAGCTGAAACTAAAACAGCTTCAGGAATTATTATTCCAGATAATGCCAAAGAAAAACCACAAGAAGGTACTGTTGTAGCTATCGGTAACGGTACAAAAGATGAACCTTTAACTGTAAAAGTTGGAGATACTGTACTTTACGGAAAATATGGTGGAACTGAACTTAAACTTGAAGGTAAAGATTATTTAATGATGCGTGAAAGCGACATCTTAGCAATAATCTAGATTGCTTTTAGCTATTGGCATTTTCGCCTTTAGCAACTATAAAATAAATCAATTTATAATTCAAACCTTTTAGCTCAAAGCCAAGTGCTAGCAGCTAAAAGCTAAAACAATAAAACAATGGCAAAAGATATAAAATTCGATATTGAAGCACGCGACGGACTAAAACGTGGTGTAGATGCTTTAGCAAATGCAGTAAAAGTAACATTAGGACCAAAAGGTCGTAACGTAATCATAGGAAAATCATTTGGTGCACCTCAAGTGACTAAAGATGGTGTTTCTGTTGCAAAAGAAATTGAACTAGAAGATGAGCTTGAAAACATGGGAGCTCAAATGGTAAAAGAAGTTGCTTCTAAAACTAACGATTTAGCTGGTGATGGTACAACTACAGCTACCGTTTTAGCACAGGCAATCGTAAAAGAAGGTCTAAAAAATGTTGCTGCTGGCGCAAATCCAATGGATTTAAAACGTGGTATTGACAAAGCTGTTGAAGCCATTGTTAAAGATTTAGATAAGCAATCTCAAAAAGTAGGTAGCTCTTCTGATAAAATTAAACAAGTCGCTGCAATTTCTGCTAATAATGACGATACTATTGGTGATTTAATAGCAACTGCTTTTGGTAAAGTTGGTAAAGAAGGGGTTATTACTGTAGAAGAAGCTAAAGGCATGGAAACTTATGTTGACGTTGTTGAAGGTATGCAGTTTGACAGAGGTTATTTATCTCCTTACTTTGTTACAGATGCTGACAAAATGATTGCTGATTTAGAAAATCCATACATTTTATTATTTGATAAGAAAATTTCTAACTTACAAGAAATCCTTCCAATATTAGAGCCTGTTGCACAATCTGGTCGTCCATTATTAATCATCGCAGAAGATGTTGAAGGACAAGCCTTAGCGACTTTAGTAGTTAATAAATTACGTGGAGGACTTAAAATCGCTGCTGTTAAAGCACCAGGTTTTGGAGACAGACGTAAAGCTATGTTAGAAGATATCGCTATCCTTACTGGTGGTGTTGTTATTTCTGAAGAAAGAGGTTTCTCTCTAGAAAATGCTGACTTAACCATGCTAGGTACTGCAGAAACCGTAACCATTGATAAAGACAATACAACAATTGTTAATGGTGAAGGTAAAGCTGCTGATATTAAAGCTAGAGTAAACCAAATTAAAGCTCAGATAGAAACAACAACTTCTGATTACGATAAAGAAAAACTACAAGAACGTTTAGCTAAGTTAGCTGGTGGAGTTGCTGTACTATACGTTGGTGCTGCTTCTGAAGTAGAAATGAAAGAAAAGAAAGACAGAGTTGATGATGCTTTGCATGCAACACGTGCGGCAGTAGAAGAAGGTATTGTTGCTGGTGGTGGTGTTGCTTTAGTGAGAGCTAAAAAGACTTTAGAAAAAATCACAACTGATAATTTAGATGAAACTACAGGTGTACAAATCGTAAATAAAGCTATTGAAGCACCTCTACGTACCATTGTAGAAAATGCTGGTGGTGAAGGCTCTGTGGTTATCAATAAAGTATTAGAAGGTAAGAAAGATTTTGGATACGATGCCAAAACAGAAACTTACGTAGATATGCTTAAAGCTGGTATCATTGATCCTAAGAAAGTAACTCGTATTGCTTTAGAAAATGCCGCTTCTGTTGCTGGCATGATCTTAACTACAGAATGTGCTTTAGTTGATATTAAAGAAGATGCACCTGCTATGCCAATGGGTGGAGGCGGAATGCCAGGCATGATGTAGTTGAAAGCATCAACACACAATGTATAAAACTCGTCAATGAGAAAAATTGAGCTGCAGTTATAAACTTAAAAGCCTTTGATGAAAATCAAAGGCTTTTGTATTTAATAAAATTTCTTAGCTTTAGACACCTAATCAAAAGGATTTATGGCAAAAACTACTAAAGCAACCTGGAAATATACATTAAGAGAAATAGTTATTGTTATTATTGGAATAACTATTGCCTTTAGCATGAATAAATGCGCAGATAACATAAAAGATAGTAAGCTAAAAAAACAATATCTCACTAATCTTAAAAGCGACGTTGAAGCTGACAGGCTTCAACTTGAAAAAAACATTGAAGCGATTAATAAGAAACAGATTATTTGCTCTGAGATTATACCTGTGTTAAATTCTGAAAAAGACCAAGATATGCGATTGATGAATAACATTTTCGCAATAGTGAAATATGTAAATTTTAGCCCTAAAAACATTACGTATAAAACCTTAATAAATTCAGGAGACTTAAAATTGATTGAAGATTTTAAATTAAAAACAGCAATTCAACAACATTATGCTAATTATGATGAATTGTCTGATGATTACTTTAGGCACACGAGTTTAATAAAAGATTATTTAGGTAACTATTTGGTAAACCATGCTGATTATGACCAAATACCTCAAGGCAAAGGGCCATTTTTAGATGAAATTAAACTAAAAAATATTGTAAGAGCCTTAACAACAACCTATGATGATAAGAAAGCTGCGACAAAACTCGGAATTAAAAGTTGCGATGTTTTAATTGCAGAAATTGATGCCGCTTTGAATTAAAATTTTAGTAACCATTAAGATTAATAACAAATCGTTTTACTATCGTTTGTCTAATTCTTAATACTTCTATTTAATAAAAACACATAAAAAAGCCCGAACATAAAGTTCAGGCTTTTTTTTTATTTTAATCCTCTTCTTTCTCATGATCTTTCTTAACCTCGTCATCTCGATATAAGCAACACGCATGGACAGAATGGTATTGTTCATCAGTTGCTTTAATCTCTTTAGTATCATGGCCAACGGCTGCTATACTCTTAGAAATAGTCTTTACATCTGTTTTACGCTCATCAAAAATTAATTTTAACTCGTGCGTATCTACATTCCATACCGCAGATTTTACTCCTTTTGTTCTAATAGCTGCTTTTTCTATTCGTTCCTTACACATACCACAAACTCCATCTACTTCTATATTCGCCTTTGCATTTTTATTTTGTGAAAAAGCAAACATTCCCATACACACTAAAACTACTGTCATTAATTTTTTCATAATTTTTGTTTTTTATCTTCCTTGATTAAACAGGAAATTTATTCATAATATTTTATTTCAATCTTATTCTTTAATTTAACTATATAACGTCAATTGATTCTAAATCGTAATCCTGCATAATACATACTTCCATAAATTGGACCATATACAAAATTACTATCAAAATTTGAACCAAATGGATTATCTGAACTTATCACAGGATCATTCTGACGAACATTAGTTACGTTTTCTCCACCTAAATATACTTCAAATTTTGGCGAAAAGACTTTAGTAACTTGCAAGTTTAACGTTCCAACAGTAGGAGTTTCTTCTACCAATTGAAATTCTTCAGCACTCAATTGAGTGCTTGGAAAACGCTGAGAGCTCAGCCAATTATAGGTTGCATCAAATTTCCATTGAGATCCATTTTCCTTAATTTTTGTTTCGTAAGATGTATTAGCAAATAGGCGATGCTTTGGCACCAATGGTTTTTCTAATTTACCAGACACATAATCAGTTTTAATATCGTAATATTTATAAGCCATGCGTACATCAAAATGTTCAAAAGCATTATAATTAAATTCGAATTGAAAACTATTAGCGTAGCTATCTCCTTCTAAATTATAAAAATTAACTTCATAAGGGTTTTCCCAATCTACAACCACTTGATTCTGAAAATCAGTACGATAAAAATCAAAAGTTACATCTGCTTTTCTATCAAATAAGTTGAAGCCTTGTAAATAGCTAATACCATAGTTCCATGCAATTTCTGGATCTAAACCGTAAATATTTCCTCCAGAATTTAAAATATTAATTTGCCTAGAACTTGCGAACATATTCTGATTTTCAGCAAAAATATTAGCACTTCGTTTTCCTCTCCCAAAAGAAGCTCTTAAAGCAGATTTTTCCCAAGGTGTATAACGCAAATGAAAACGAGGTGTTACAAAAAAGCCTAATCTATTATGCTGATCAAAACGTACGCCTGCCGTCATAATTAACTTATCTAAATTATCATAAGCATATTCAAAAAAACCTCCAACTGAGTTTTCAGTACGTTCATATATATCTGTATTTACTAACTCATCATAGTGGTCGTAAGTAAAACTTAAGCCTGTTTTTATTTTGTGACGAGAATCTGAAATAATAGTATTATAAACCAAATTAGAATAAAAACTATTATGTTCAATATCGTAAAGATTAAGTCCAAAATAAGAATCTTGTTTATGATGACTAAAAGCTGTTTGTAAGCCTAAACTCTGGTATGGAATTTCAGGATTTACATAGCCTAATTTAGTTGAAACCTCAAAACGTTCTGTATTAATTTCACTTCCCCAAAAATTGGTAGTGCCTTTGTCTGTATCACGATTAAAATCTACTTGTCCACTTTGTTTTTCATCATTTAAGTATCTTAAGTTTATAAAACTCACTAAACCTTTTTCAAGGTTTGAGTATTGCCAACGGTTCATCACATTAATTTGATTATAAAGTGGCATATCTAAAAAACCATCGTCATTAACATCGTGTTTTTCTTGATGTGTATTACCATGCAAGTACAAACCTGTACTCCACTTGTCTGATACTTTTGTATTAAAATGCGTGTTTAATTCTAGGCGTTTGCTAGATGCTCCATAAAGATTAACAAACAATTTATCATCGGTTGAAGGTTTTACAAGCTCAGCATTGATTTGCCCAGCAATACTTTCAAAACCATTAACAACACTGCCTGTTCCTTTAGTAATCTGAATACTTTCTACCCAAGTACCAGGAATAAAACTTAATCCATAGGCTTGAGAAGCTCCTCTAACTGTTGGTATGTTTTCTGTAGCAATTAAAATATAAGGCGAATTTAAACCTAACATCTTAATTTGCTTTGTGCCAGAAACTGCATCTGCAAAATTTACATCAATTGACGGATTGGTTTCAAAACTTTCTGCCAAATTACAACAGGCTGCTTTTAACAACTCATCACTAGTAACTGTAAATGTGTTTGTAGCTTGCAAGTAAGACTTTCTTGTAGCCTGTTTACGAGATTCAATGTTTACAGCATCTAGTTCATCGCTGGCCTGTAAAATATGTTTAATATATCTATCTTCTTTTACAGTTATAGTATCTGTTTTAAAGCCCACATAACTAATTACTAGTTGGCTATACGAGAACTTATATGGCAAAGTAAAAGTTCCGTCTTCTGCCGTAATTGCACCAATGGAGGAACCTAGCCAATAGACATTTGCGCCAGGCAACGGCATTTCTTTAGTACTGCTTGTTTCTAAAACAATACCTTCTATCTGTTCTTGCGCTGTTAATATAAACGACAAGAGCATAAAATTTATTACTAAATATTTTTTCATTTGTTTGATTTGTAGGTATAACTTAATAGTGCATAAATTGCACAATTTGATATTCAAAAAAAGTTATAATAAATCAAATAAGGTAAGTCTCATCTAAGCACTGTATATCTTTGATGAGCATGGGCGGAAAATATCCGTAATGTGGAATTGTTAAGTTTGGTAGATCTTCAAAAAGATTAATATACGAAAAACTATAAGCGAATAAAACATGCTTAAGTGTTGTATCTAAATCCTCATAAGAATTTACGATTACTTCAGAAGGTCCTTCAAGAACATCAATTTCATCTTTACAACAGTTCTTTTTCACAGTTTCGGCATCTGTAATTTTAGACATATCCATGCCACATTTTTCGCTTTCAGAAAAAATAGCCACATCAATTAATACATCACCACAAAAATGCTTTTCTATAGTTAATGACAATGTAGAAAACAGCACCAAAAATGATAGTGCAATTGAAATGGTTTTATGTGTGTATGAAAATTTCACGATGCAAAGCTACGAAATTATTGAATTGATAGTTTAGAATTACCACACAATTAACGGTTCAGCTTATAATAATAAAATGCTGGCAACAATAATATTAAGCCTATTGGTTGAATTAAAAAGCGCCTTACATTGAAAAACAAATAATAGTCTTCTTGATTTGGGTTAATTACAAAATACAGAAACGGAATCAGCAATAACACATAAGCAACAGCATAAATAAATAAAGAAAACTTGATTATACCTTTATCTTTAAAACTGAGGTATAAAATCCCTAAAGAAATTACTGTATTTAGCGCAAACCTTAAGGTTGTGTACAAAACGAGCTTTGCTATTTCTCGTCTAGGACTATCGATGTACAAGTAATCATTTTTAAAAAAAGTTAAATACGGGTCATAAAACAAGTCGTTTTCAAAAGCTCTAATTAAGATTAAAAACAGCACTAAAATTACAATCAAAGAAAATGATACAACTTTATTCATTGGCTTTTATTTGTTTAGAAAAACGATTCACCCATATCATCCAAAGCAAAAATACGGTTCCGTATATTAACATCGGAAAAATAACCGTATGCAAAACTTCTCTTCTCCATGGATAATGATAAAGCCCTATTGATAAAATAACAATTCGGATTAAATTAAACGCATAAATAATTATGCTACCTGCTAAACCATAAAATAAAGTAGTTTTAAACTTTCCGGCAAAGGCAACTATAAAAGACAGAAATAAAATAATAACACTGATAGCATTACATCCTTCAATAACACGAGCCACGTATTTTCCATTCATAATTATTTTAATGGAAGGCTCATTTTCATGCGGTATAACACTTGTTTGATACCCTAGACTATTTAATAATACATTGGTTTGCTCTGCTACTAAATGTGTTAAATAATCTGGATAGTATTTAGTACCATCAGACATATTTAAATACACATTATAACCTATAGTTAAAATTCCATATACAGCCAAAAATGTGACTATAAAACGAATAACGGGCTTGTATTTTAATAAAAGTGCTTTCAACAAATAATTATAATTATACGATGTTAAATTTATAAAAACACTAACTGAAAATTGCTCATTTTAGATACTTTTACAAAAAGTTTTTTAATCAAATGATTTTACAAGACCTTAAACCTAGAATTAAATCGATTATTGCACAAGAAAACCTTAGTGTAGATCAACGATTGTTACAAATTTGCGAAACTCTTGAATCGCAGATAAGCTATTATAATTGGGTTGGATTTTATTTTAAAAATGGAGAAAAAGACGAATTAAAATTAGGACCTTACGTTGGTGAACCTACAGACCATATTATTATTCCGTTTGGAAAAGGCATTTGTGGACAGGTTGCAATTAGTAACCAAAATTTTGTAGTCCCAGACGTGTCTGCTCAAGATAATTATATTGCTTGCAGTATTACTGTAAAAGCCGAAATTGTAATTCCTATTTTTGTAAATGGTGAAAATATTGGTCAAATAGATATTGACTCTAACACACCAGACCCATTTACTGAGGCAGATGAACGTTTTCTAGAATTTGTTTGTAAGGAAGTAGCCTCTTTAATTAAATAAGATTTCGCTTATAAACAGCTAAAACATTAAAAAGGAAAGAGCAAACATTGATGTTTCGTTTAAATTCAAATTAAAAATCTAAGTTACATTCCTGTGCGTATTGCTTCTACGGGATCTAAACGCGACGCTCTCAATGCTGGCACTACGCCTGAGATTAAACCAATTATTGAAGAAATAAAGAATCCTAAAGCCATATTATATGGTGATAATACAAATTCAAAATCTTCTGTAAAACTGTTTCCTATTATAGTACCTATCCAGACCAAAAACAATCCTACAACTCCACCAACCACAGCTAAAATTACAGCTTCAAACAAAAACTGAAAGAGTATAAATTTATTTTTTGCGCCTAATGATTTTTGAATACCAATAAGATTGGTGCGTTCTTTAACACTAACAAACATAATATTTGCAATTCCAAAACCTCCAACTAGGAGAGAAAATCCACTAATAACCCATCCTATTATGTTTAGACTTCCAATAATTGTATCTATAAGATCTTGAAGACCTGAAATAACACTAATAAAAAAGGTGTCCATTTCATCTGGCTTTAAACCTCTTTTATTTCGCATTACCTGCACCAATTCAGCCTTTAACCCTTCAATATCCGCATCTTTTTTAGGCTTCACAATAACAATATACTTCATAAATGGATTATTATCTCCATATCTATTTCTAACATAATTAGCGGGAAGAAAAATGGAAACATCATTACTATCTCCAAACAAACCAGATCCTTCTTTTTTAACGACTCCAATTACCGTAAATTTTTGACCATAAAGTCTCACTTTTTTCCCAATTGGTTCAAGTTCTCCAAATAAGGATTTAGCGATTTCAGAACCAATAACAACAACAGCTTTCCCTGAATTAGATTCAGATTCGTTATAAAAACGACCTTTTTCAAATTCCATCACCTGAATATCTATAAACTCATGAGACACCACAACGGTATTAACACTGCTTACTAATTCAGATTCATATCTAATATTTTCTCGTTTTACAAATAACTGTAATGCCACATGCTCTGCATCAGAGACCGAGGATTTAATACTTTTAAATTCATTATAAGACACTTCATCAAAAGTTTCTCTTTGCCAACGTGGTACATCTGTTGGACCAAAAGACATATTTGCCACATACATTGTATTACTATCTAAAGAACTTAATTGAGAAGTTATGGTTTTATCTAAAGAATCTACAGCTGCAAGCACAGCAATAATAGAGAAGATACCAACCGTTACACCTAAAAGTGATAAGAATGTTCTGAGTTTATTGTTCCGAAGTGCATTAAGTGCAAACGAAAAACTCTCTTTTAATAAGCGTAAATAGACTAGCATGCAGAGGTTGTTTTTATAACATTTTAAAGATAGGACGTTTTCAACAATTTATTGTTACAAAAAACTTAAAGAAACTGTATTTAGCACCAAGCTTTTCGTTTTGAATATACGTATTTTTGGCGCATCTAAAACACAACACAACATTATGAGCAACAAAACCATTTCATCGGCACTAATTTCTGTATTTAGTAAAGATGGATTAGCACCAATCGTAAAAAAATTAAACGATTTAAACGTAACCATCTATTCCACTGGAGGTACTGAAAAATTTATTAAAGATTTAGGTATCGATGTCGTACCTGTAGAAGATGTAACATCTTATCCTTCAATACTTGGAGGTCGCGTAAAAACGCTTCACCCTAAAGTATTTGGCGGCATTTTAAATCGTCAAAATCACGATGGTGATGTTGCAGAATTAAAAGAATTTGATATTCCGCAAATTGACGTAGTTATTGTAGATTTATATCCTTTTGAAAAAACTGTAGCTTCTGGCGCGAGTAACCAAGATATTATTGAAAAAATTGATATTGGAGGGATTTCTTTAATTAGAGCGGCTGCAAAAAATTATGCTGACGTCACTTGCGTTTCTTCAGTAGACGATTATGCGGAATTTTTAGAGTTACTAGAAACTAAAAATGGAGAAACATCTGAAGCCGACAGAAAACAATTTGCTGCAAAGGCATTTAATGTGTCTTCTCATTATGATTCTGCTATTTTTAATTACTTCAACAAAAATCATGAGATTCCATCTTTAAAAATTTCAGAAAACAAAGGAAAAGTATTGCGTTATGGTGAAAATCCACATCAAAAAGGATTCTTTTTTGGTGATTTTGATGAAATATTCACAAAACTTCACGGTAAAGAATTAAGCTACAACAACCTTTTAGATGTAGATGCTGCTGTAAATTTAATGTTAGAATTTAAAAATGACGCACCAACTTTTGCTGTTTTAAAACACAACAATGCATGTGGATTAGCTCAGCGCGACACAATACACCAAGCCTATGTGGATGCTTTGGCTGGAGATCCTGTTTCTGCCTTTGGCGGGGTTTTAATTAGTAACACTGAAATTGATGTTGCTACTGCTAAAGAGATTCACAAATTATTCTGCGAAGTTGTTATTGCACCATCGTTTTCTGATGAAGCTCTTGAAATTTTAAAAGGTAAGAAGAATAGAATCCTTTTAATTCTAAAAGATATAGAAATGCCTCAAACCAACGTAAGAAGTTGTTTAAATGGCGTTTTAGTTCAGGATAGAAATAATATTACAGATACACTTGAAGGTTTAAAATCAGTTACAAAAACTACAGCGACGTCAGCTGAATTAGACGATTTAATATTTGCTTCAAAAATTTGTAAGCATACAAAATCTAACACTATTGTTCTTGTAAAAAACAGACAGCTTTGTGCGAGTGGAACAGGACAAACAAGTCGTGTAGATGCATTAAACCAAGCAATACACAAAGCACAATCCTTTAAATTTGATTTAAACGGAGCTGTAATGGCTAGTGATGCCTTTTTTCCTTTTCCAGATTGTGTAGAGATTGCAGATAATGCTGGTATAACTGCTGTGATTCAACCAGGTGGCTCTATAAAAGATGAATTGAGTATTAACTATTGTAACGATAATAATGTTGCAATGGTTTTTACAGGCACACGTCATTTTAAGCACTAAAAATTATTAATTTAATAAGAATATTGAGCCTAGAAGTAAGACGCATAACTATCTTATTTCTAGGCTCTAATTTTTCATAAATTTCTCAAGTTAAAGGCGTCTTTTATAAAAGCGAAATAAAAAACAAAAAAAATCTATCAATAAACGTCTAATTTCGTATAAATATCGTATTATTTACTACATTTACAGATAGTCGTAAATAGAAGACGAGAGTAACCCAAATAATTAAGAACAGCACATGGGATTTTTTGATTTCCTAACGGAAGAAATAGCCATAGATTTAGGAACCGCAAATACACTGATAATACACAACGACAAAGTTGTTGTAGACAATCCATCGATAGTAGCAAGAGACCGCATTAGCGGAAAAATTATAGCCGTTGGCAAAGAAGCCAACATGATGCAAGGAAAAACGCACGAGAATATTAAAACTATTCGTCCTTTAAAAGATGGCGTTATTGCAGATTTTGATGCTTCAGAGCAAATGATAAGCATGTTTATTAAAAACATTCCGGCATTGAAGAAGAAATTTTTCAATCCTGCATTACGAATGGTGGTTTGTATTCCTTCAGGAATTACAGAAGTAGAAATGCGAGCAGTAAAAGAATCTTGTGAGCGTGTTAACGGGAAAGAAGTTTACTTAATACACGAACCGATGGCAGCAGCTATTGGTATTGGCATTGACATTATGCAGCCTAAAGGAAACATGATTGTTGATATAGGTGGAGGAACTACCGAAATTGCAGTTATTGCCCTTGGCGGTATTGTTTGTGACAAATCTGTAAAAGTTGCAGGTGATGTGTTTACAAACGATATTATCTATTACATGAGAACCCAACATAACTTATATATTGGAGATAGAACGGCAGAAAAAATTAAAATTCAAATTGGTGCAGCCACAGAAGATTTAGAATTACCTCCAGAAGACATGAGTGTTCAAGGCCGTGATTTATTAACAGGAAAGCCTAAGCAAGTTCAAATTTCATATAGAGAAATTGCAAAAGCTTTAGACAAATCTATTTTGCGTATTGAAGATTCTGTAATGGAAACGTTATCTCAAACTCCACCAGAATTAGCAGCAGATATTTACAACACTGGTATTTATTTAGCAGGTGGTGGATCTATGTTAAGAGGATTAGACAAACGTCTATCTCAAAAAACTGATTTACCTGTCTATATTGCCGAAGATCCTTTGAGAGCTGTAGTTAGAGGTACAGGTATCGTACTTAAAAACTTATCTAAATACAAAAGCGTATTGATTAAATAAGCCATAAATAATGCAACAAATTTTCAATTTTGTTATAAGAAACAAAACCTTTCTGTTGTTTATATTGCTTTTTAGTATTGCTTTAACTTTAACCATTCAATCGCATTCTTATCATAAGAGTAAATTTATAAATTCTGCTAATGGTTTAACTGGCGGTTTATATGGAGCGATGAATTCTGTTGATCAATATTTCAATTTAAAAACAGAAAACAACATACTCGCTGAGGAAAACAAACTACTAAGAGAGCAGTTATTAAATTTAAAAACAACAATCGATTCAACATTTATTGATAGTTCTTATGCTCAAATAAAATATAGAATAACTACAGCAGATGTATACAAAAACAGTTACGCTGCAACGAACAACTATCTTACTCTAAATAAAGGTAAAAACGACAGTATAAAAACGGATTTGGGTGTTATGACCTCTAATGGAATAATAGGAATCATTGACAACACATCGAATAAATACTCTAGAGTATTATCTATATTAAATAAAAAAAGTAGAATTAATGCAAAAATTAAATCTACCAACCACATTGGTTCTTTAAAATGGAATGGGGATTCTCCTCTGTTTGTGCAACTTGTAGACGTCTCTCAGTTTGCTCCTGTAAAAATTGGAGATACGATTGAAACTGGTGGTGAATCTTCAATTTTCCCAAAAGGAATTGGTATTGGTTCTATTGCTAGTTTTGAAACTGATATTGGAGGAGACACCTACAATATTGAAGTGAAATTATTTAACGATATGACCAATGTTGGAAAAGTTTATATCATAGAAAATTTAGAACGAAACGAAATTTATAATTTAGAAAACAACACAAATGAATAGTGTTTTAACTGTAAATATAGTTCGGTTTGTATTATTACTATTGGTACAAGTTCTCATATGCAATCATATTAATTTCCTTGGTTATATCAACCCTTATATTTATATCATATTTATTTTTCTATTTCCTATTAGAGAAGAACGCCTTATCTTACTACTAGCCAGTTTTTTACTAGGAATGATGATCGATTTGTTTTCAGATTCAGGAGGCGTGCACGCAGCAGCAGCAGTAAGTTTGGCCTATGTAAGACCTATACTTTTAAAAAGTTCTTTCGGAATGTTATACGAACATCAAAGTATAAAGTTTAGTACAACGGAAATAGGCAGTTTAATATCATATATTTCTATAGGTACAGTTATTCACCACTTAATCTTATTTTCATTAGAAATTTTTAACATTTCTAATATACTTTTAATCTTACAAAAAACGTTATTTTCTAGTATTTTCACTATTATTCTTAGTGTATTGATTATAATTCTATTTAGCCGAAACAAAAAATGAGAAAATTATTACTCTTAACTACTGTAATTCTTGTAGGTCTCGTTTTTATTGCGCGTTTATTTTACCTTCAGGTTTACAATAATTCTGCCTATGATATTTTTGAAGATACGGCGATTCGAAAAGAGTTCAACTATCCTAAACGTGGCTATGTTTATGATAGAAACGGTAAACTTTTAGTTGCCAACCAACCCTCTTATGATGTGATGGTAATTCCTAGAGAAGTATCTCCTTTAGATTCACTAGAGTTAAATGAATTTTGTCAACTATTAAAAATTACTCAAGAAGAGTATTATAAGAAATTAGCCAGAGCTAAAAATTATTCACCAAGACTACCTTCTCCATTTGTACCTCAGCTTTCCAAAAAAGATTATGCTGTTTTACAAGAAAAAATGCGAAAGTTTGAAGGTTTTTATATTCAGAAACGATCGCTTAGATCTTATCAAACCAATATTGGAGCTAATGTTTTAGGAGATTTAGGTGAAGTTAACCGTAGAACCATAAAAGATCAACCATATTATAAATTAGGTGATTTAATTGGCAAACAAGGTGTTGAAAAGACTTACGAAGATGTACTAAGAGGTGTAAAAGGCATAAAATTCATTCAAAAAGACCGCTTTAATAAAAACATTGGCCCTTATAAAGAAGGGACTTTAGACACTTTACCTCAACCAGGAAAAGATATTACCCTAACCATAGACTCAGAATTGCAAGCTTATGGAGAGCTATTAATGAAACACAAACGTGGTGGTATTGTTGCTATTGATCCTCAGAGTGGAGAAATACTTGCTATGGTTACAGGTCCAAGCTACAATCCCAACTTATTAGTAGGAAGAGAACGTAATAAAAATTTTAGTAGCTTATTTAGAGATACCATTAATATGCCTACCTACGATAGAGGTTTACAAGCCCAATATCCACCAGGCTCACCCTTTAAAGTAATAAATGCACTAATTGGGCTGCAAGAAGAAGTCGTTGAGATCGATGATAAATTTACTTGTAGAATGGGCTATTATTATGGTAGTCGAAAATTAACGGGTTGTCACCATCACCGAAGTCCTGTTGCTATGAATGATGGTATAGCTCAATCTTGTAATGCCTATTTTGTTAATGTATACCGTCGTATTATAGATAAATATGATGATGCCGGAGAAGGCATGAATGTTTGGGCAAATCATGCAAAAAGTTTTGGTTTAGGCAATTTTTTAAATAATGACTTATCTGTGGGTCAACCCGGAAGAATACCTGATGGTGATTACTACGACAGAGCTTATGGCGACAATCGTTGGGGTTCTACCTATATTGTATCTAATGCCATTGGACAAGGAGAAGTTGAAGCTACACCTATTCAACTGGCAAATATGGCTGCAGCAATTGGAAATCGTGGCTATTACTTCACTCCGCATATTATTAAAAATATTGAAGGAGATACTATTCCAAAAAAATATAAAACGCCTAAGTATACAACAATAGATAAACGTCATTTTGAGCCTGTTGTGCAAGGTATGTTTGACGTATATAATGAAGGTACGGCTAAATCTTTAAGAGTTCCAGGAATAGAAATCTGTGGAAAAACGGGTACTGCAGAAAACTTTATAAGAATTGATAGTGTAAAAACACAACTAACAGATCACTCCATCTTTGTGGCTTTTGCTCCCAAAGATAATCCTAAAATTGCGATAGCCGTTTTTGTTGAAAATGGATATTGGGGAAGTCGTTTTGCAGGAAGAATGGCAAGTCTTATGATTGAAAAACATATTAATGGTGAAATTACTAGAACCGATTTAGAAAATTGGATATTAACTCACAGTCTTGAAAACGAATATAAAAAGCCTTATTCTGGTGAGCCTTTTAAAATTAATGGACAAACTTCTCTGCAGCTTATTGATAATTATGCAACTGAAGAAAATCACACTATCGAAAACCAAAATACTAGCGCTTTAAAATTATAACTTTTCATGCTTAGAGAAAACCAAAGACGTTTTAAATTTGATTGGATTATAATCATTCTATTTTTACTTTTAGTTGGTTTTGGATATCTTAATATTTTATCTGCATCGCATGTTGGAGAAATTGAAAGTTATTTCGATACTAGTAAATTGTACGGTAAACAGTTAATGTTTCTAGGATTAACTTTTGTTTTAATTGTTTTTATCCTCTCTTTTGAAGCCAAGTTTTATGAACGGTTTGCTAGTATTATCTACTTTGTAGCCATGCTGGCTTTAATCGGTTTATTTATTTTTGGAAAGGATGTTAATGGCGCACGTTCTTGGTATGGTATAGGCAGCATGACTATTCAACCTAGTGAATTCGCTAAGTTTGCCACAGCCCTTGCTGTCGCAAAGTACATAAGTGATCTCGAGACCAATATGGAAACCATAAGAGATCAATTACGAGTTGCAGCTATTATTTTTATTCCTGCATTGCTAATTCTACTTCAAAATGATGCAGGTAGTACTATTGTTTATTTGGCATTTTTCTTTGTTTTTTATAGAGAAGGTTTACAACAAGTCTATTTAATTATTGCATTATCTTTAATCATTTTAGCTGTATTGGGCCTAAAATATGGCGTATTAATTACAGCTATAATTTCAACTATTATCTTAGCAAGTGTATATTTTTTTCGACGGAAAAAACGTGGATCAATGATACAATACATCATCGTCCTGTTGGTTGCTGTTAGCTTTTCTTATGGCGTAAGACTCTTCTATGAGCATGGTATTAAACCACATCAACAAAACAGAATTAGTCTTTGGCTAAGATTAGAAAAAGATCCAGTAAAGTTAGAACGCATGAAAAAAGCCGAAGCCTACAACCTCATCCAATCTGAACAAGCGATTAGCTCTGGAGGGTTTTCTGGCAAAGGTTTTTTAGAAGGTACGAGAACAACAGGTAAATTTGTACCTGAACAAGAAACAGATTATATTTTTAGTACAGTTGGAGAAGAATGGGGATTTTTAGGAACTAGCTTTGTTGTATTAATATTTGTATTCCTCATTATTAGGATTCTTTATTTAGCTGAATCCCAAAAATCACAATTTAGTAGAGTTTACGGCTATGGTGTAGCTTCAATTCTCTTTATCCATTTTACCATAAATATTGGCATGGTAATGGGATTGATTCCAACCGTTGGTATTCCTCTACCCTTTTTTAGCTATGGTGGCTCGGGACTTTGGGGTTTTACTATTTTACTCTTTATTTTTGTGAAGTTGGATAGTAATAAGATTAATGAGTGGTAAATAAAAAAGACCACCTAAATGGTAGTCTTTTTATATCGTTTTTATTATTTTAATACTATTTCAAACTAGCCAAACTAGCTTGTATAGTGTCAATTTTTGCTAAAGCATCTGCCTCCTTTTTCTTCTCAGAAGCGACTACTTGCTCTGGTGCACCTGCAACAAAACGCTCATTAGATAACTTCTTTTGAACCGATTTAAGAAAACCTTCCGTATATTTTAATTCTTCCGTTAGCTTTTCTATTTCTGCTTCAATATCAATACTTCCTTCCATAGGAATAAAGTATTCGTTAGATTTTACTCTATAAGTTAAAGCACCTTCAACAGCTTCTGTAACATATTCGAAACTCTCTAAGTTCCCTAATTTAGAAATAACAGCATCAAACGTGGTGTTTACATTTTCGTTATTCACTACTGAAAACCCAATGGCATCTTTAAAAGCTATATTCTTTTGCTTTCTAATATTTCTAATACCAGTGATTACTTCAGTTGCAAATTCAAATTCAGAAATTAAAGTTTCATTAATTGGTTTTGCTTCTGGCCATTTAGAAACTATCAACGCTTCTTCTGGCGTTCTTTCACTTATGGTTTGCCAAATTTCTTCTGTAATAAATGGCATAAATGGATGCACAACTTTTAAAATATCTTCAAAAATTGACATTACAGCATTGTACGTTTTTGAATCTATTGGCTGTTGGTAAGCTGGCTTTACAATTTCTAATAACCACGATGCAAAATCATCATAGACTAACTTATAAATTGCCATTAACGCATCAGATAATCTGTATTTACTAAAGTGATCTTCGATTTCTAAAAGTACTTTTTGAAATTTAGACTCGAACCATTCGATAGCTATTTTACTAGACTGTGGCTGCTCAATATCAGCAACTTCCCATAAATTGGTTAAATAGAACGCAGACCATATTTTGTTACCTAATCCTTTTCCTTGTTGGCAAAGGGCTTCATCAAACATTAAATCGTTTCCGGCAGCTGAACTTAATAATAAACCAACACGTACACCATCTGCACTATAATCTTCAATTAATTTTAAGGCATCAGGCGAGTTCCCTAAAGATTTAGACATTTTTCGTCTTTGCTTATCTCTAACTAAACCAGTTAAATAAACATTTTCAAAAGGCTTTTCATCTCTATACTCGTAACCTGCAACAATCATACGTGCAACCCAGAAGAATAAAATATCTGGACCAGTTACTAAATCATTTGTTGGATAATAGTATTTAATTTCTTCGTTTTCAGGATTTCTAATTCCATCAAAAACGCTCATTGGCCAAAGCCAAGAAGAGAACCATGTATCTAATGCATCAGTATCTTGCTTTAAGTCTTCGATTCTTAAAGCTGAATTATTAGTTTTCTCTTGTGCTAATTTTAAAGCGTCTTCAATAGTTTCTGCAACTACAAAATCTTCTTTTCCGTCGCCATAGAAATAAGCAGGAATCTGTTGTCCCCAAAGTAACTGACGAGAGATATTCCAATCACGAATATTCTCCATCCAATGACGATAGGTATTTTCAAATTTCTTAGGAAATAATTTTACTTCACCTGTTTTTAAAACGGCATCAATAGCAGGTTTTGCTAAATCTTCCATCTTTAAAAACCATTGATCGCTTAATCTTGGTTCAATAACAGCTTTTGTACGTTCTGAAGTTCCTACTTTATTAATGTGGTTTTCAGTTTTTACTAAAATACCAGCTTCTTCTAATTCTTTAGTAACTGCTTTTCTTACAACAAAACGATCTTGACTTTCGTAATGCAATCCGAAACTATTTAAACTAGCATCGTCATTAAAAATATCTATAACCTCTAAATTATGCTTATCTCCTAAAACTTTATCATTTTCATCATGAGCAGGTGTTACTTTTAAACAACCTGTACCAAATTCTAAATCTACATATTCGTCTTCAATAATAGGAATAACACGTCCATTTAAAGGAACAATGGCTTTCTTCCCTTTTAAGTGTGTAAAACGTTCATCATTTGGATTGATACAAATCGCAGTATCTCCAAAAATAGTTTCTGGTCTTGTAGTTGCAATGGTTAATTTTTCATCGCTACCTTCAATTTTATATTCAAGGTAATAAAGTAAACCTTGCTTTTCAACATGAATTACTTCCTCGTCAGACAAAGTTGTTTTGGCTTCTGGATCCCAATTTACCATTCGGTAACCTCTATAAATTAAGCCTTTGCTATACAAATCAACAAATACTTTAATTACAGCTTCAGACATATCATCGTCCATAGTGAACTTAGTTCTGTCCCAATCACAAGAACAACCTAGTTTTTTTAGTTGTTCTAAGATTACACCTCCAT
This sequence comes from Winogradskyella sp. Asnod2-B02-A, assembly GCF_045063645.1. NCBI lineage: Bacteria > Pseudomonadati > Bacteroidota > Flavobacteriia > Flavobacteriales > Flavobacteriaceae > Winogradskyella > Winogradskyella sp. Asnod2-B02-A. Next base: position 2,127,269 of record NZ_JBEFOG010000027.1, on the reverse strand, counting down.
ATTCCTCTGTCCATTCCCAAGCGTGCTCTAAAAACTCCTCACGTGTTAAGTCATTTTTATCAATGCCCTGTGCTTTCAACTTAGCAACAACCTTAGCTTCTGTAGCAATAGAAGCGTGATCTGTACCAGGTACCCAACACGCATTTTTACCTAATAAACGAGCACGTCTGATTAATACATCTTGAATCGTATTATTCAACATATGTCCCATATGCAGTATTCCTGTTACGTTTGGCGGCGGAATTACAATGGTATAAGGTTCTCTTTCGTCTGGTATAGAGTGAAAATAATTGTTTTGCATCCAGTAGTCGTACCATTTATTTTCTACTGATAATGCATTATATTTTGATGGGATGTCCATGTTTGGTATTGTTTTTGTAATATAACTGACAAAAGTACTTATAATTCCTATTTCGAAAAATTATTAGCGTATTAATATGGGTTCAAAAGCAAAAACTTCTGTTAAATGGAGCGTATTACGTCTAATAAATTTTGTTAGGAATGAAAAAGTAACTAAGTTTGACTAATCAAAATTAAAATGATGAAAAATTTATTAGCAGTATTATTTGTAGGATTAATGAGTCTAGGTTCTTTTGCCCAAGAAAAAGTTGCAAAAATAGAATTTAAGACCGATGTGATAGACTACGGTACCATAGAAAAAGGTGCTGATGGAGTAAGAGTTTTTGAATTTACTAACACTGGAGATGCACCGTTAGTAATATCTAATGTAAAATCTACTTGCGGTTGTACAGTACCAAAAAAACCAAAAGGACCAATTATGCCAGGTGAAACAGGTGTAATTGAAGTGAAATATGATACTAAAAGAGTAAACCCAATTAGAAAAACTATCACTGTTTTTTCTAATGCAGAAACTCCAACGGTAGCATTAAAAATTAAAGGTTTGGTAGTAGACACTAATAAAACAAGTGTTTTAGAAAAGAAAGAAAAAAGTATGATTGAGCAATAAACACTCATTCTTTTTAAAAAATAAAAAGAGTTCTCAATTGAGGACTCTTTTTTTTATGCTTTTTTTTCATATAAACATTAAGAAATTTCAGAACTTAGCAACTTAAAACCAATACCAAATGCCAACAATATCAAATAAAGGCATCAATATGCCTGAATCACCAATTAGAAAATTGGTTCCTTACGCAGAAGCAGCTCAAAAAAAAGGTAAAAACATTTATTACCTCAATATAGGCCAGCCAGACATAAAAACTCCAGAAATTGCATTAAATGCAGTAAGAACACACTCATTGGATATTTTGGCCTATTCTCGTTCTGAAGGTTCAGAAGCTTATAGAATAAAAATTGCCGAGTATTATAAACGAAATGATATCCATGTAACGCATAATGACATTATTGTAACTACAGGAGGAAGTGAAGCCTTACTATTCGCTTTTGGTAGTATTATGGATGAAGATGATGAAATTATAATTCCTGAACCATTTTATGCTAATTATAATGGATTCTCAACGGCCTCTGGTATTAAGGTGGTTCCTGTAATTTCTAAAATTGAAGATAATTTTGCGTTACCTCCAATTGAGGAATTTGAAAAATTAATTACTCCAAAAACAAAAGCGATTTTAATTTGTAACCCAGGAAACCCAACAGGTTACCTCTATTCTAAAGAGGAAATAAAACAACTTGCAGACATTGTAAAAAAGCACGATTTGTTTTTAATCGCTGATGAAGTTTATAGAGAATTTGTTTACGATGGTATAGAACATTATTCAATCTTGCAAGAACCAGGTTTAGAAGAACACGCTATTGTTATTGATTCAGTTTCTAAACGCTACAGCATGTGTGGAGCTCGTATAGGTTATTTAGTTTCTAAAAACAAAGAGCTAATGAAAACGGCGTTAAAATTTGCACAAGCAAGATTAAGTCCTCCTACATTAGCACAAATTGCAAGTGAGGCTGCATTAGAAACACCACAAAGTTATTTTGACGATGTTATTGAAGAATATGTAAAACGCCGAAATACGCTGATTAATGAATTAGAAAAAATTGAAGGCGTAAAAGTAGCCAAGCCAAATGGAGCTTTTTATTGTATTGCTGAGTTACCAGTAAAAAATTCAGATAATTTTGCAAAATGGCTTTTAGAATCTTTCGATTATAATAACAATACAGTTATGGTTGCACCTGCAGCTGGCTTCTACTCTACTCCTGGTGTTGGTTTAAACCAAATTCGTATTGCATATGTCTTAAATGAAGAAAGCCTAAAAATGGCAGTTAAAATCTTAGAAGGAGCACTAAAAGTATATAAAGACTAATGACTATTATTAACAATGTATCTTTAAAACCTTTTAATACTTTTGGTATTGCTACCAATGCCCAATCTTATTGCGACATTGGCAGTATCGATGAGCTTAGTACTGTTTTAAAGACATACCATTCCAAACCGTTATTTATATTAGGCGGAGGAAGCAATATGCTATTAACTAAAGACATTGAAGCTTTAGTGCTTCATATTAATTTAAAAGGCATTGAAGTCGTTAGTGAAACAGAAAACACTGTTATTGTAAAAGCAATGGCTGGGGAAAACTGGCACAATTTTGTACTTTGGTGTTTAAAGCATAACTACGGAGGTATAGAAAATTTATCTTTAATTCCTGGCAATATTGGCACAGCACCAATTCAGAATATAGGAGCTTATGGTGTTGAACTTAAGGATGTTTTTGTGAGTTGTGAAGCATTGAAAATAGAAGATCAATCTTTACAAAAATTTTCAAAATCCGATTGCAATTTTGGTTACAGAGAATCAATATTCAAACAAGACGTAAAAGGACAATATATTATAACGAGTGTAAATATTGAGTTATCAAAAGCCAACCATAAATTGCATATGGATTATGGTGTTATAAGAAGTGAATTAGAAGTCAATGCAATAAAAGAGCCTACAATTCAAGATATTTCTAATGCTGTAATCTCTATTAGACAAAGTAAATTACCAGACCCAAAGGTGATTGGTAATAGTGGTAGCTTTTTTAAGAATCCCATTATTTCAGCAAAAGAATTTGTTGAGTTAGAACGTAATTTTCCAAATGTACCCTCTTACAAAATATCAGATGAAGCTATAAAGATACCTGCAGGTTGGCTTATTGAACAAGCTGGATTTAAAGGCAAACGTTTTAAAGACTATGGTGTTCACAATAAACAGGCTCTTGTTTTAGTTAATTATGGCAATGCAACTGGAAATGAAATTTTAAATTTAGCACAATTGATTCAAAGCACTATTAATAGACTATTTAATATCAATATTGAAATGGAAGTAAATATTATTTAAATTCCATTTTTTTGAATAAAATTTGAAAGGCAAAATAATTACAAAACAAAAGTCGCAATTTACATTACGACTTTTGAATTTAGAATAATTTCTATTTGAAAATGCTATTAATCAACCTCTTGAGAAGATAAAATTATTCTAATATTTTTTATAGAACATCTATATATATTGTATTTACTTATATTTACGTTCTCAAATCAATTTTAGACGTTTTAAGAATCAGAAAATCAATATTTTAACATTTTGAGCATAACACCTACAGAGCAAAAAATTATCGATTATCTTCAAAAAGGAGATAAACGGGCGTTAAATTTATTGTATGAGAACTATTCTAATAGTCTTTACGGTGTCATCTTAAAAATTACCGTTAACGAAGAAGTTGCTCAAGATGCTTTACAAGAAACATTTATAAAAGTTTGGAAAAATGCTTCTAAATACGATGCCTCTAAAGCCAAACTTTTTACGTGGTTATTTAGAATAGCAAGAAATACTGCAATAGACAAACTAAGAAGTTTTAATAATAGATATCATAAAGAAGTCCAAATTGAAACTTCAAACGTATATATTCTACCAACAACAAATTTTAACCAAGATGTCATGGACATCAAACAACATGTTGGGAAACTAGAAGAAAAGTATCAAATTGTGTTAGACGCCTTGTTTTTTCAAGGGATGACACAACAAGAAGCCAGCGACGAATTAGATATTCCACTTGGCACTATTAAGTCTAGATTAAAAATAGGATTGAGAGAACTTAAAAAAGTCTACAATCCATAAATTATTTGATCATGGAAAAAAAATTACACAACTTTTTAAATTCTAACCTACTTAATAAGTATTTGGTTGGAGACACTTCTTTGGAAGAATCTAAAGAAGTTGAACACTTTATTTCTAATTATCCTGAGGCTGCTCAAGCATATGAAGAACTTCAGAATAATTTAGAAATTATAACAATGGCTAGTGCTGTTGAAGCACCTAATAATATGTTAGATAGTATTTTAGAATCCTTAGAAGAACCTAAAGAGACTAAAGTAATTCAATTAGAGCATAGGAGAAAAACATCGTGGTATAGCATTGCAGCAAGTGCAGCAGCAGTATTATTTGCAGCGACGTCATTTATGCTTTATCAAAAAAACATTCAACTTAACAGCGAAAACAATGTGGTTGTTGATGAAATTTTTGACTTACGAAGCGATATTGAAAGTAACAATTATAAATTAGACAAATTGTCGAGAGAGTTGCTTAAATTAAACAATCCTGATTCTAAGAAATACGTTATCAATGGTAATGAGCGTGCCAAAAACTTAAAAACAGTAGCTTACATTAATCCAGTAGAAAAAACGTCTATGATTGATGTTATAACGTTACCACAATTACCAGAAGATCAGTATTACCAAATTTGGGCTGAGTTGCAAGACCGTATGGTTAATTTAGGTATACTAGATGAATCTAATAGAAAGTTAAAACAAATTCCATATATGGAAGATGCATTGGCACTTAGTATTAAAATTGGCACTAAAGGTGACAATACAAATGAAAATGATACTGAAGTTGCTGAAATTTCTTTAAAAGAGAAATAGGCTATATATCTTAAAAAAAGAGGCACAATAAAAATTGTGCCTCTTTTTTATTTGAATTATTTTAAAACTTAATCTTTAGAGAATAAAGTTTTATGAATTACACCTCCTGCTATCGCTCCTGCAATTGGAGCTACCCAGAATAACCATACTTGTGATAAATGCGCACCATCTGCAAACAATGCTTGACTTAAAGATCTTGCAGGATTTACTGATGTGTTAGTAATAGGAATACTAATTAAATGAATAAGTACCAAAGCTAAACCAATAGCTATACCTGCAAACCCTTTTGGCGCTTTAGGATATGTACTACCTAAAATAACCAATAAGAAAAATGCCGTTAAAACAAATTCTGCAATTAAAGCAGACACCATACTATAACCATCTGGTGATAATTCCCCATAACCATTAGCTGCAAAACCGCCTACTCCATCAAAGCCAGATTTTCCTGATACAATTAAATACAATACACCTGCTGCTGCAATGGCACCAATAACCTGAGCTACAATATAACCTAATAAGTCTTTAGCTTCAAACTTTCCACCAGCCCAAAGACCAATTGATACAGCAGGATTAAAGTGGGCACCAGAAACATGCCCTACAGCATAAGCCATAGTTAATACAGTAAGACCAAATGCCAAAGCGACACCTACAAATCCAATTCCTAGTTCAGGGATTCCAGCAGCAAATATTGCACTACCACAACCACCAAACACTAGCCAAAATGTTCCGAAGAATTCAGCGAATAATTTTTTCATAATTGATAAGTTAATTAGTTAATAAAAATGCTTATATAGTATATAGACACAAAATCAACAAGTTAAGTCACAACAGAATTGAGTAGAAAATAAATGTAAAAGCATTACCTTTGCATTAAGTTTGAGTACTAAGAAGAAGCAATCTTAAAACAAATTCTTCTATTTATAAGAAATTAATTTAAGGATACTATATCTAATAAATTAGAGAAAAATAGATATTTACAGATGAAATTACTATTACTTACATTAGCATTATTAGCTTTAGCAGTAGCAGGAATTGCCATAAAAATATGGGCAAAAAAAGACGGTAAATTTGCTGGCACATGTGCTAGCCAAAACCCAATGCTAAACAAAGAAGGTGAATCTTGTGGTTTTTGCGGAAAAACACCAGAACAATATAAAGATTGTAACGAACCTGAACATTCTTAAGCCTTAATGACACTTTCCGTAATACTCTTTTATGCATTTTGTGCAGTAGTTGGTATACAAGTTTTTTATTATAGTACGTTTTTATTTTCGTTTGGTATCAAACGAGCTGAATCACGTCTAAAAAAACAAATTCCTATTTCTATAATTATCTGTGCTAAAAATGAAGCGGAAAATCTAAAGAAAAACCTTCCCTTAATATTAAACCAAGAGTATTCTAATTTTGAAGTTGTATTAGTTAACGACAGTTCTTTTGATGATACATTAGAAATAATGACAGATTTTAAGGCTAACAACAGCAACATTAAACTTGTAGATGTTAAAGTAAATGAAGCCTTTTGGGGAAATAAAAAATACGCACTTACATTAGGAATTAAAGCCTCAAAAAATGATTTTTTAGTTTTTACAGATGCAGATTGCATTCCAAATTCTACTAAATGGTTAGCTCAACTATCTGCAAATTTTTCAAATGAAAAATCTATTGTATTAGGTTATGGAGCGTACTCAAAAAAGAAATTTTCGTTCTTAAACAAACTTATTCGGTTTGAAACCGTAATGACTGCATTACAATATTTCTCTTATGCCCAATTAGGATCGCCATATATGGGAGTTGGACGTAATTTGGCTTACAGAAAGGAACTGTTCTTTAATAATTGTGGATTTAACAACCATATGACTATTAAATCTGGTGATGATGATTTATTTATAAATGAAGTCGCTAATGCCTCAAATACATCAATTTGTTTTACAAAAGAAAGCTTCACTATTTCTGAACCCAAAACAACATTTAAGGCATGGATTCTTCAAAAAAGAAGACATATTAGCACAGCCAATCTTTATAAATTGAAACATCAATTTTTATTAGGTACATTTTATATCTCACAATTATTATTCTGGTTTATCGGAATTTCACTTTTAGTATTAGGCTTTTCATGGCAATGGGTAATATCATTAATTGGCCTACGTTTTGTTATACAATGGCTATGTTTTGGTTTTACTGCTAAAAAACTCGAAGAAACAGACCTTATAATTCTAGCACCAATTTTAGAATTATTTTTAATTATTACACAATTAAGTATCTTTATTGCTAATTTGATATCTAAGCCTAAACATTGGAAATAAAAGAAGCCATAATCAAAGCAAAAAACAAAGAACAAATCGCGTTCAATTTTCTTCTTGATACTTATTGGAATGATGTTTATGCCTTTCAGCTCAAACGAACCCAAAACGAAAACGATGCTGAAGACATTACAATTCAGACATTTTCTAAAGCTTTTGACAAGATTGACACTTATAATGAAGATTATAAATTTAAGACATGGCTAATTACCATTTCTAAAAACATACATATAGATTTAGTAAGAAAGCAAAAAAAGTCTATCAATGATACCTCTAAAGACAATGAGGACAACTATTTTGATATCGTTGATGATTCACCTACTCCAGAAGATAGCATTATTACGGAGCAAAATCTCGCAAATCTTTTGCGTGACATAAAAAAACTAAAACCGCATTATCAAGAGGTCATCAACTTGAGGTTTTTTCAAGAATTAAGTTATAAAGAAATTTCTGAAGAGCTAAAAGAACCTATAAATAACGTAAAAGTGAAACTCCTAAGAGCAAAAAAGCTATTAGCTGCAATTATCACAAAATCTTAATTTTTTAAAGTATAAAATTTTCAATTGTTTATTGGTTTAATCAGTAAATAATTTGTGCTTTACAATATGTTATACTAACATTCCATAAACTCTTTTTATTATTTACTTTGTATCTTTGCGTCTTGAAATAAAGAATTGCATGGAAACCAAAGTGGCATCAAATATATTACCAGAACGTAAACCAAAATGGTTAAGAGTAAAATTACCTACTGGTAAAAAATACACAGAACTTAGATCCTTAGTAGACAAATACAAACTAAACACTATTTGCACGTCTGGAAGCTGTCCAAACATGGGAGAATGTTGGGGAGAAGGCACTGCTACATTTATGATTTTGGGTAATGTTTGTACACGATCGTGTGGTTTTTGCGGTGTAAAAACCGGACGACCAGAAACAGTAGATTGGGACGAGCCTGAAAAAGTAGCGCGCTCAATTAAATTAATGGAAATAAAACATGCTGTTTTAACAAGTGTAGATCGTGATGATTTAAAAGACATGGGAAGCATTATGTGGGCTGAAACCGTTAACGCTGTTAGAAGAATGAATCCTAACACAACATTAGAAACATTAATCCCTGATTTTCAAGGCATAGAAAAACATATCGATCGTATTATTGATATTGCTCCTGAAGTAGTATCACATAATATTGAAACTGTTAGAAGATTAACTAGAGAAGTAAGAATACAAGCACAATACGATAGAAGTCTTGGAGTTTTAAAATATTTAAAAGCACAAGGACAACGCAGAACCAAATCTGGTATTATGTTAGGTTTGGGAGAAGAACGAGAAGAAGTTATTCAAACCCTTCACGATTTAAGAGCGCATGATGTTGATGTGGTTACTATTGGTCAATATTTACAACCTAGTAAAAAGCACTTACCTGTTCAACAATTTATCAATCCAGATCAATTTAATGAATATAAAGAAATTGGTTTAGAATTAGGTTTTAGACATGTTGAAAGTAGTGCCCTTGTAAGATCGTCTTACAAAGCTCAAAAACATATTAATTAATGATTACAATTGCCATTAATGGCTTTGGCAGAATAGGCCGTCGTGTTTTTAGGTTAGCTTTAAAGCATCCGCAAATACAAATAGTAGCAATTAATGACTTGGCTGATGCTAGAACCTTAAGTCATTTATTAAAATATGATAGTATTCATGGAGTATTAAGCGATACTGTTTCTTTTAATGATAATCATATTATTGTTAATGGTATTTCTATTCCTTTATACAATCAATCGCATCCAAATACTATAGATTGGACTAAAGTCCAACCTGATTTTGTAATTGAATCTACAGGAAAATTTAAAACTAAAGCAGAACTCCAGCACCATATAAATAATGGAGCAAAACGAGTTATTTTATCTGTTCCGGCTTTAGAAGACGATATTAAAACCATTGTTTTAGGCGTTAACGACGACACATTAGATGGCACAGAAACTATAATTTCTAACGCGTCTTGTACCACAAATAATGCTGCACCAATGATTGCGCTTATAAGAGAGCATCTTGGTATAAAACAAGCTTATATTACAACTATTCACTCATACACTACAGATCAAAGCCTGCACGATCAACCTCATAAAGATTTAAGACGAGCAAGAGCTGCTGGCCAATCTATTGTACCAACAACAACTGGAGCCGCAAAAGCCTTGACAAAAATTTTCCCTGATTTATCGGAAGTTATTGGAGGTTGTGGTATTAGAGTCCCAGTTGCAAACGGATCTTTAACAGATATTACCATCAATGTTAAAAAATCTACTTCTATTGAAGAAGTCAACTCCATTTTTAAAAATGCGGCCAAAAATCACTTATCTGGTATTTTAGAATATACTGAAGACCCTATTGTGTCTATTGATATTGTTGGCAACGCACACTCATGTATCTTTGATTCTCAAATGACTTCAGTCATTGGTAACATGGTAAAAATAGTAGGCTGGTACGATAATGAAACTGGCTATAGTTCAAGAATTTTAGATTTAATTTGCAATTTAACCGACAAATAGTGACTTTTATCGAATAAATAATTATATTTGCCTGAATTAAAAGGAGCTGAATGTCCCAGATCAAATATTACATATTTGTTTTTTTAGCATGTTTATGTAGTCTTATTTCCGCACAACAAGCTAATGTGGAAGATAAGGATATGCTTGCACTATTACTTCAAGAACACTTAGAACAAGCCAGGATTGAAAGCAATCGTGGAGATTACTATAATGCTAAAGACAATTTTGATAAGGCTTTAGACATTGCCGTAAAAATTGACGACAAATCTCAGCAAGGTACAATCCATACTAAAATTGCAAAAGTGCAATTTTTTGTTGGTGAAGAAGACCAAGCTAACATTTCGCTTACTAAAGCCATTCAAATTCAACGCGAAAATAACGACTACGGTAATTTAGCTATTACTTATAATATTAAAGGTGTAATTCATAGTACAAAAGAAGAATACAAAAACGCCTTAGGATATTTTGATTCTGCAAAAAAGCTATTTGAACAAGAAGATTTAGAAAAATACACTTCAGAAGTCACACTAAATGAGGCTAAAGTTTATATCGCACAAAAACGCTTTGAAGAGGCGAAAAAGCAATTAGAAAAAACCATAATTATTGCCAAGAAATACAACCAAAATCGTCGTTTAAGTAGTGCTTTAATACAAAGTGGAAAAGTGTATTCTGCCTTAGGAAATTCAGAGATGGCTTTATCACAAACAGAAGAAGGATTAGCCATTGCACAAGAACATAAAATTTTAGAAGATGTAAATGAAGCTTATGTAACACTAAGTGATATTCATGAAAAAAATGGTGATTATCAAAATTCTTACAATTATATTAAAAAGCATATTCATCTTTCTGATTCCATATTAAATGTAAAGAGAGAGAATTTATCACCAGGAATTTCTGGGCAATATATTAGCAATTATAAAGATGCTAAAAACGCACAGTTAAAAGCTCAAATTGATGAAGTAAGTGATGAAATTGCATTTACAAGAATAACAACCATATTGAGCATAGCACTAATTACTATTTTGTCGCTATTAACGTTATCGTTGTACAAAAACAATAACATTAGGCTTAATACCAACACCATGCTTCACAAGAAGAATGATGAACTTATTATAGCCAAAGAGAAGGCAGAATTGGCCTCTAAAACAAAAGCAAACTTCTTATCTACTGTAACACATGAGTTACGTACACCTTTATATGCAGTAACAGGTCTTACTAATATGCTATTAGATGAAGACCCAAAAGAACATCAAATTCCACATTTAAAATCCTTAAAATTCTCTGGTGATTACCTACTAACTTTCATTAATGATATTCTTCAAATCAACAAAATTGAAGCCAATAAAGTGGAGTTAGACCCAGAAAATTTCAACCTTAAAAATAAATTAGAAAATGTGATTTCGGCACTTAGCAATTCTGCAAAAGACCAAGACACAACTATACATTTTGATTATGAAAACGGATTGCCAGAAACATTTGTTGGCGACCAATTAAAGATTTCCCAAATCTTAATTAACCTACTCGGAAATGCTATTAAATTCACTAAAGATGGAGACATTTGGGTGAGAGCGTACAAAATTGACCAAAAGAATAACATGTACAAGCTACGCTTTGAGATTGAAGATAATGGTATAGGTATCACAAAAGAAAAACAAGACCACATGTTTGAAAGCTTCTCACAAGGCTCTGTTCAAATTAACAGAAAATATGGAGGAACTGGTCTCGGTTTATCAATTGTAAAAGGATTAATTCAAATTCTTAAAGGTAAAATCTACTTAAAGAGTGAGCTTGGTAAAGGCACTACATTCTTTTTCGAAATTCCTTTAGAATATGATAAAGAAGCCGACAAACCTCAAGTAGAAGAAGTTAAAAAAGTTAATAAGATGGAAAGTTTAGATTTAAGCAATGTTAAAATTCTCATTGTAGAAGATAACAAAATCAACCAAATGATCACTAAAAAGATTCTTAACAAAATGGATCTGTATTGTGATGTTGTTGATAATGGCGAAGCCGCTGTAGAAAAAGTTAAAGAGGTGACATACGATGTTGTTTTAATGGACATCCATATGCCAGGAATTAGCGGATTAGAAGCCACAAAAATAATCAGAACTTTCGACAAAGAGCTGACTATTTTTGCACTTACAGCTGTAACTTTAGAAGATAAAATGCACGAGTTTGGTGAAGCTGGTTTCGATGATATTATATCAAAACCATTTAAGCAAGATGATTTTGAAGATAAACTGCACGCTGCACTTTCAGGTGAAAAAATAATATCTAGTTTCTTCAGCTAACAAATACTTGCACTGCTGCTTTAAATTCTTCCGATTTATCTATCTTAATTTCAATAGGTAAGTAAAACAATTTACTTTTTAACTTCTCATTAGCAGACAAACGTACATAATCTTTTTCCGTTGTAATAATTAGTGATTTTGAAGCTAAAGTTTCAATATCAGATGGTTTAAAATTATAATGATCGCTATATTCTAGATGATCGAATTTCAATCCTTTCTCATTCAAAAATTTAACCAAAGGCTTTGCATTAGCAATTCCTGTTACTAAAGTAAATTTTGAAAGTTTCGCTAATTCCATTTCTTTAGAATCCGAAACCACATGAGACCCATAATCCACATAGCTAAAAAATAACTGCTGTTGTTTAAGCAATTTTAATTTTGAAGTTATTTTCTGTTTTTCAGTTTCGGTAATATCTTTATTACATTTTGTTACCACAATTAAATCTGCACGCTTTGCACCAGATCTGGGCTCACGCAAATTACCTGTTGGCAAAACCATATCTTTATAATACAGGTTATTATAAGACGTCAACAGAATATTGAATCCTGCCTTTACTTTTCTATGCTGAAAAGCATCATCTAACAAAACGACTTCCGGTTGTGGTTGTAGCATTCTAAGCTCAGCAATTCCGTTTTGGCGATCCGCATCTACAGCCACTCTTACATCCTTAAATTTTCTGTAGAACTGAAAAGGTTCATCGCCAATAGTATCTGCGTTAGCACTTTCGTCGGCCAAAACAAAACCTTCAGTTTTCCTCTTATAGCCTCTGCTTAATGTGGCTAAATCCTTATCATCTTTTAAAATACGAATTAAATATTCTATCATTGGTGTTTTGCCTGTTCCACCAGTGCTTAGGTTTCCAACACATATTACAGGAAAATCGTAAGACTTAGACGATTTAATTCCAGCATCAAACAACCAATTTCGCAACCATGTAATTAGGTAATAAACTGGAACAATAGGAAACAATATGATGCGGATCAACTTCACGACGACTAAATTATATTATTTTTGAAACAAATATACACTTATGATTATACAAGACGTAATTAATCACTTGCACAACTTAGCACCTTTGGCTTATGCTGAGGATTTTGATAATGTTGGGCTACTTGTTGGCAATAAAAATGAGAAGGTCTCTGGGATTTTAGTCACACTAGATACGCTCGAAACTGTAGTAGATGAAGCTATTGAGAATAATTGTAATCTTATAGTAAGCTTCCACCCTATTATATTTTCAGGCCTAAAGAAACTTACAGGAAAAACTTATGTTGAGCGTGTAGTCATTAAAGCCATTCAGAATAATATTGCGATTTTTTCTATTCATACAGCTTTAGATAATGCTTTTCAGGGCGTAAATTCCATTATCTGTGACCAATTAGAGCTAACAAATAAAAAGATTCTAATACCACAATCTGGAACCATAAAAAAATTACAAACCTATGTGCCAAAAGCTAACGCAGAAGCCTTAAGGACAGCTTTGTTTAGCACAGGTGCAGGTAGCATTGGCAATTACGAATCTTGCAGTTTTAACGTAGAAGGAGAAGGTACTTATCTTGGCAATGAAGACGCTAACCCAGTAATTGGTAAAAAAGGAATATTACATACTGAGAAAGAAACGGCAATATCAGTAACATTTAAGAAACATCTTGAATCTAAAGTCTTAAAAACATTGTTTGAAGCACATCCTTATGAAGAAGTCGCTTATGAAATTTCTACATTAGAAAACAACAATCAGCATATTGGCATCGGAATGATAGGTGAGCTTAAAAACGCTATGGAAACCGAAGATTGCTTAAAATATATTAAAGCTAAGATGCAAACAGACTGCATTAGGTATTCTAAATCATTAAATAAACCGATAAAACGTATAGCCGTTTTGGGTGGCTCTGGTAGTTTTGCTATTTCTGCGGCAAAGGCTGCCAATGCAGATATTTTAGTCACAGCAGACTTAAAATACCACGACTTTTTCAGTGCTGAAAATGCCATTGTTTTAGCCGATATTGGACATTATGAAAGCGAACAGTTCACAAAATCGTTTTTAGTAGACTATCTCTCGAAAAAAATCACTAATTTTGCAATCATTTTATCAAAGACAAATACAAATCCGATAAAGTATTTATAATTATGGCAAAAAAAGCTGAAGTTTCTGTTGAAGAGCGATTAAGAGCACTATATGATTTACAATTAATTGACTCTAGAGTAGATGAAATAAGAAATGTCAGGGGTGAGCTTCCTTTAGAAGTTAGAGATTTAGAAGACGAAGTTGAAGGACTTAACTTAAGAATGGAAAAGTTAAATGATAGCCTTGCTATTATTGACGATGATATTAAAGGAAAGAAAAACTTAATTGAAGAAGCCAAATCTTTAATCTCAAAATACAGTGAGCAACAAAAAAATGTTAGAAATAACAGAGAATACAACTCACTAACTAAGGAAGTTGAATTTCAAGAATTAGAAATTCAATTGGCAGAAAAGCACATTAAAGAGTTTAAAGCGCAAATAGAGCAGAAAAAAATAGTTATTTCTGAAACTAAAGACCGTTTAAAAGATCGAAATGCGCATTTAAAGCATAAAAAAGGTGAGCTTAACGAAATTTTGAAGGAAACTGAAAAAGAAGAAGAAGCACTTAACGATAAATCATTAGATTTTCAGAAGAAAATTGATGATCGTTTAGTAAAAGCATACCACAGAATTAGAAATAACGTTAAAAATGGCTTAGCTGTTGTAGCAATTGAGCGTGGTGCTTCTGGAGGATCTTTCTTTACCATTCCACCACAAGTACAAGTAGAAATTGCTTCTCGTAAAAAAGTAATTACTGATGAGCATAGTGGACGTATCTTAGTTGATGCGGCATTAGCTGAAGAAGAAAAAGTAAAAATGAATAAATTATTTGCTAAACTTAGTAAGTAGATTTTTCAACACATCATATTTTTAAGCCTTTGCAAATGCAAAGGCTTTTTTTATTTATGATAATTTTAGAATAATTGGTTTTAAGGAATTGTATCTTATTGCGACTATAAGAAAAAGAAAATTACAAACTCAGAATTCAAATTTTGATATTCTAAAATAAATCTGAAATAAATGAAAAAATTACTCAGTATTATAACCATTACCTTATTATTTAGCTGCCAAAACCAAGCACAAGTAAACCCTAAACAGCAAGCAGTTATTAATGCAGAACCTATTGTTGTTCCTTTAAAAGACGGAAAAGCAAGAGCTTATTTTGCTAGCGGTTGCTTCTGGTGTGTAGAAGCCATTTACGAAAGCGTTAAAGGTGTTGAAGAATCCATTTCTGGATATGCTGGCGGATTTACAGAAAACCCAACCTATGAAGCAAGTAATACAGGAAAAACAGGCCATGCAGAAGCTGTAGAAATTATTTATGACCCTGAGGTTATTACTTTTTCAGAATTGGTTGATGTCTATTTTGGATCGCAAAACCCAATGCAAGTAAATGGACAAGGACCAGATAATGGTTCACAGTATCGTTCTATTATATTTTATCAAAATGACGAACAGAAGAAAATTATTGAAGATAAAAAAGCAGCTTTAGCCAAAGAATTAGATGCTAAAATTGCCGCAGAAGTCTATCCTTTTCAAAAGTTTTGGGTCGCTGAAGATTATCATCAAAACTATGAGCGTTTACATCCCAATCAAGGTTATATAAGAAATATATCTATTCCTAGATTAAATAAATTTAAAGCTAAGCTCCCTGAGTTATTAAAGAAAGACAATAAGCATTAATAAAAAAGCCTGAACATGTGTTCAGTCTTTTTTTATTATATTTTAGTAGCCTTAATTTCAAAAATCATTGGAAATTTTTGATCTATCAATTTATACATACCTGAACCTGTTTTTACTAAATCTGGGAATACATCATACGGACTTTCATCATATTCATTAAGGTAATCAATTTTTAAACCTGCTTCAATAAGTGAATTTATCACTTCGCTTAGACCATGATTCCAGCCATACTCTTTACTTACCATTTTTGAATCTTGATTAGCATAAGTTCCTTCGTACTCGTCATAAATCACCTCATCTTGACTGTAATGATATTTCATTTCTGATATACCATCAATGTAATCAAACATCCAAGCAATGGGATGAAATTCTACAATATAAAACGTTCCTCCAACTTTTAAGCGCTCGGAAATCATTTTTGCCCACGGTTTTAAATCTGGCAACCAACCAATGGTTCCATAACTTGTAAAAACAATATCAAAAATTTCTGAAACATGGTTAGAGGTATCTAAAACATTACAGCATACAAACTCAGCATTCAACTGTAATTCTGTATTTAGCTGTTTTGCTAATTTCACACCTTCGTCACTTAAATCTATACCAACACACTTCGCTCCCATTCTACTCCAACTTAACGTGTCTTGCCCAAAATGACATTGTAAATGCAATAGAGATTTACCTTTTACATTTCCTAACGCCTTTAACTCATAAGGCATCAGTGACGTTTTCCCTTTTTTAAAAGCATCTAGATTATACATTTCGCTTTCTGAATGTATGGCTACTTTTTTATTCCAAGTTGTTCTATTAACTTCAAAATAATTCGTTTTCTCTTTCATGTTGGTTAATTTAGCATGTAATTTAAAACATCTTTTAGTATGAAGCCATTATATCTCAGTTTAATCTGCTTAGTTCTTGTATTCAGTTGTAAATCTGACAAAGAAAAAACTAAAGTACTAGAAGAACAAAACGAAGTCTCAATCGCAAAAAAAATAGCGAATGCTCATGGTTTCAACAACTGGCAAAATGTTTCTGAAATCAATTTCACTTTCAACGTTGATCAAAACAACATCCATTTTGAACGTTCTTGGAGTTGGAATACGAGAACAGATGCCGTTTGGTCAGCAATAGAAAAAGACACAACTAATTACTCTAGAAAGAAATTAGATAGCTTGACAATATCACTTGATAAAAAATTTGTAAATGATAAATTCTGGTTATTAGTGCCATTTCAATTAGCTTGGGATACTTCTGCAACAATTTCAAAACCAAAAAAAGCAGAATCTCCAATTAGTAAAGAACCATTAGATATGATTACTATAACTTATCCCAATGAAGGAGGTTATACACCTGGTGATGCTTACGATATTTATTTTGATGAAAGTTTTTTAATCCGAGAATGGGTTTTCAGAAAAGGAAATTCTAAAGAACCATCGCTAACTACAACTTTTGAAAACTATAAAGATTATAAAGGCATTAAAATTGCTACAACCCATAAAAAAGCAGATGGTGAATGGAATCTAAATTTTACAAATGTTAGCATTACTTTGGATCACTAAAAATATAACTTACTTTTGTAATCTATAATGTAAGATTCGCGTATTAAGAATTTTCTTAAATATGCATAGCTTACATTTTCCGCCTTATGGCGTCTATATATATTAAAGCACTTTTATTATTTAATGGAAGTGCTTTATTCTTTTATAAAAATAATGTTATATCTGTTGATTTTGTTGATTTTCTAAATGTGTTGTTATACTAAACATAAATGTAGAACCCTCACCTTCTTTACTAATAAGCGACAAATTCCCTCCTAACAACTTCACATAAGCTTTAGCTATAGACAAGCCTATTCCCGAACCATGAAGTGCATTTTTATTGGTAATATCTACTTGATAAAAAGGGTTAAAAATAGTTTCCATTTTATCTTTAGGTACACCAATACCAGTATCTTCAATAGAAAAATTTAATTCCGAATTATTAGACTCAACACTAAGTATTATAACATCTCCTTTAGAGGTGAATTTTATAGCGTTTTCAATTAACTTTTTTAACACAATAGTAATTTTAGCCTCATCTGATTTTATCAATTTTAAAGATTCTGAAACATTATTTTTAAGAATAAACTTTACTCCCTTTAATTCTGCCTCAAGCGAAAAAAGCTTATAAATAGTAGAAATTGTTTCATCAATATTAAACGTAGTAACATTAATCTTCATTACACCTGTTTCTATTTCAGAAATATTTAATATCCCAGAAATAACGTCGAGTAGCTTTGAGCCATTTTGTTCTATAATACCTATAAATTCTTTAAAATCCTTATCATTATTCGCTTCATAATCCTTTAAAAGCTCGGCAGATCCTAAAATACCATACATAGGTGTGCGTATTTCATGGCTAATATTTGCTAAAAAGGCAGATTTTAACTGATCAGATTGCTCTGCTCTTTCCTTTGCTATTATTACATTTTTATGTTTTTCTATAAGCGCTTCTTGCAAATGGTTTTCTTTTAATAGTGCATTATGCAAGCGATCCACTAAAAATGAAACTGAAAGCACAGCCATTAAAATAAAAAGAATATTATTAATAAACACAATTACTATTACTTCAAATTCTTCGTCTTTAAAAATCGACAAGTCAACAAGGTTAAAATATAGAGTTATAGCGATTAATAAATATCCAACCCCTGAACAAACTACTGTTTTAACACCTGCTTTTTTTCCACTATATAGTGTTACTAAAATACAAAGCATAAATAAAAGTAAACCATTGCTACTTCCTAAACCGATATATAGCAGAAGGGCAAATGACAAGAAAAATAAATTTGAAGAAAAAACCATTTTCTTTAAGCTTAAACTCATTTTGTTATTAAAAAACAAAAAGCAAATAAGAAAAAAAGCAATAGTATCTACATAAAAAACAAACCATTTCCCCATTAAAATGACCGTAATAGCACTAGGAATGTAAGAAATTAAACCTATTGGAAGAATTAATATTAAAATGGAAATAAATAGTTTATCTCTAAAATAAGACAAATCATCTTGTTGGTTTCCTTTAGAAAACCCACTATATTCAATATACCATTGGTGATATGAAGACCATAGTCTCTTTAGCATATATAAAATTGATTGATTAGACCAATCTAAAGAGAAAATGTTAATTAAACAATAATTTTCTATCTAATTAATGATCTCATAATAGAGGGTTTCGTCTATTATCTAAATATCATATAATTATGCTATTTTTGTTACAAACCGAAAAACCTTTAAAATTGTCCAACTATCAACTCGGTCTTGATTACGCAAAAAAACAAGACGAATTAGACGAATTATCTAGCTACAGAGCACAATTTCATATTCCAAAAGACAAAGATGGCAATGAGCTTATTTACCTCTGTGGAAATTCACTTGGCTTGCAACCAAAATCAACAAAAGCTTATATCAATCAAGAGTTAGAAGATTGGGCAAACCTCGGAGTTGAAGGCCATACAGATGCCAAAAATCCGTGGTTACCTTATCATGAATTTTTAACAGAAGCCACAGCTAAATTAGTGGGAGCAAAACCCATTGAAGTCGTAACTATGAATTCCCTTACAGCGAATCTTCATTTTATGATGGCTTCATTTTACCAGCCAACGAAAGAACGTTATAAAATCTTGATTGAAAGTGATGCGTTTCCGTCAGATAAATATGCTGTAGAATCACAATTACGTCATCATGGTTACGATGATAAAGAAGGTTTAGTTTTATGGAAACCAAGAGAAGGCGAAGAATTACTAAATTATAAAGATTTAGAAACCATTCTTGAAGCACAAGGCAACGAAATTGCACTTATTATGGTTGGAGGTGTCAATTATTATACTGGTCAGTTTTTCGATTTTAAACGCATTACAGACCTTGGACACAGTTACGGTTGTAAAGTTGGGTTCGATTGTGCACATGGTGCAGGAAACGTAGATTTAGATTTACATAATTCTGGAGCCGATTTTGCCGTTTGGTGTACTTATAAATATTTGAATTCTGGCCCAGGAAGTTTATCGGGTTGTTTTGTTCATGAGAGACATGCCTATGATAAAACCTTAAACCGATTTACAGGTTGGTGGAGCCACAATAAAGATACACGTTTTAATATGCGACATGAGTTTGATGTGTTACCAGGCGCCGAAGGTTGGCAACTCAGTAATCCACCAATTTTATCCATGGCAGCTATAAAAGCTTCTTTAGATATGTTTAATGAAGTCGGATTCGATAAAATTCTAAAAAAATCGAAAAAACTAACTGGTTATTTTGAGTTTTTATTGAAAACATTAGGTGAAGATACCATCAGAATCATCACACCCGAAGATCCTGATGAACGTGGTTGCCAATTATCTATTCAAGTATTAAATGCAGATAAATCATTACACGATAAATTAACCGAAGCAGGTGTTATTAGCGATTGGAGAGAGCCGGATGTTATTAGATGTGCACCAATTCCGCTGTACAATTCATTTGAAGATGTGTATCTTATGGTTGAAAAAATGAAAACAATATTAAAAAACCCATCCTAGTTATTTAGCAAAAAAGGAACTGTAATGGATTTATTAACAAAAACAGAATACTGATTGAATTAAGAACGGAATAATTAAACTATTAAGTCCTAAATCAATTCGGAGAATTGAACATCAATCTGCAGAAATAGAGAGCGAAAAAGCGGAATTGCGAAGGAATTTCCTCAGATTGATTGTGATTTTTGGTTCGTTTGCATCAAGGCAAATGAACAGAAAAATAAATATATGAATAACAAAAAACAAAACATACTAATCATCGGCGCAGGACTCTGCGGAAGTCTACTAGCCTTAAGACTAGGACAAAGAGGCTACAACGTTACTGTTTACGAAATGCGTCCAGACTTAAGAAAAACAGACATCTCTGCTGGTCGTTCTATAAATTTAGCATTTTCAGACAGAGGTAACAAAGCCATGAAACTTGTTGGTATTGAAGACAAAGTAAAGGAACTTTGCATACCAATGAATGGCAGAATGATTCATGATAAAGACGGCAACACCTTTTTATCAAATTATAGTGGTCGCGAGCATCAATATATTAATTCAATTTCTAGAGGTGAACTAAACGGTTTGTTACTAAACGAAGCCGAAAAGCACGAGAACGTCACTATTAATTTCAATAAAAAATGTAAATCTGTAGACTTTGAAAATACTACAGCTACATTTCAAGATTACAACTCTAAAGAAGAATTTATTGAAGATGCGGATTGTATCATAGCAACAGACGGAGCAGGTTCTGCACTTAGAAAAAGCTATTATCTAGGCAAGAAATTTCTATTCAGCTTTTCGCAAGATTATTTAAGTCATGGTTATAAAGAATTAAGCATTCTACCAACTGAAAACGGCGACTATAAAACCTACAAAAACGCATTACACATTTGGCCTAGAAGTAGTTTTATGCTGATTGCCTTACCAAATTTAGATGGTAGTTTTACAGTCACACTATTTTTAAGTTATGCTGAAGGCGAATACAATTTTAATAATTTAACAACACCAGAATTGGTAACAGAATTCTTCCAAAAAGAGTTTCCAGATGCATTAGCAATTATGCCCAATTTAGTGGATGATTTTTTCGAAAATCCAACAGCTGCATTAGGAACCGTAAAATGTTCACCTTGGCATTATAAAGGAAATACACTATTGATGGGAGATTCTGCACATGCTATTGTACCTTTTTATGGTCAAGGTATGAATGCCTCTTTTGAAGATGTGGTTGAATTTGATAAAGTTTTAGACCAAAATTTAGAAAACTGGGAAGCTACTTTTACGGCTTACGAAAAAAACCGAAAGAAAGATACTGATGCCATTGCCGATTTAGCGATAGATAATTTCCACGAAATGAAAGGTCACGTATCAAATCCTATTTTTCAAGAAAAACGAAAAATAGAAATGGCTCTAGAAAAAGAGTTTCCAACGGAATACGATTCTAAATATAGTTTAGTAACTTTCAACGCCACGGTAGGCTACAGAGAAGCCATGTTAAGAGGAAGAGCTCAGGATAAAGCGATTTTAAATATGTTAACGGATAAAATTATTTCACCCGAAGACGATTTAAGAGACATTCTAAAAAAAGTAAAAGCAGAAACTGAAGCTATTTTAGAAGATGATAAAATTGCTGGGTTACATTAGCAGTAAGCAGTAAGCAGTAAGCAGTAAGCAGTAAGCAGTAAGCAGTAAGCAGTAAGCAGTAAGCAGTAAGCAGTAAGCAGTAAGCAGTAAGCAGTAAGCAGTAAGCAAAAATTAAAAAAATGGGATTAAAATAAAAATCAGTAAAAATTAATGTCCCAAATTTCGACCGCGTCGGAAACAACGATTTTCAGAAATAATGAACGAAAGAGCGTAGATGCGAAGCGAAGCTTCAAGCACGAAGTTCTGAAAGTGAAAGTTGCGCAGCAATTTCCTAATAAATCGTTTTGAATTTTTGGTTCGTTTTGTTTCAAGACAAAATGAACTATAAAAAATAAAATTATGAGTAACAATAACGGAACAGGAGTAACACCAAGAGGAGCCTATCCACACGTAAAACAAGTCGGAGACTTCATATTCGTTTCGGGTACAAGTTCTCGACGTGCGGACAATACTATTGCAGGCGTTGACTTAATCGACGACATGGGAACAAAACGTTTAAACGCTTACACCCAAACCCAAGAAGTCTTAAAAAACATAGAAAAGAACTTAGCAAAAGTTGGAGCCAGCTTAAAAGATGTGGTAGATGTGACCTCTTTTTTAGTCAACATGAATGACTTTGCCGACTACAACAAAGCCTACGGAGAATTCTTTGAAAAAGAATCAGGACCAACCAGAACAACAGTTGCAGTGCATCAGTTACCTCATCCTGATTTGGTGGTGGAGATTAAGGTTATGGCTTATAAAAAACTTTAAATGCAGCCATTTGTAATTATCATAGCGTTATTCTCTGCGCTTTTTTCTTATGCGGATGCAGGAAACATTTATCGTTTTAATCTAGAATTAGAATCGAAAAGTGGTGAGAGACTAAATGGTTATTACTATCACTATTCTTATGACAAATACGATGAAAATACGGATTATGGTAAAAGGTTAGAAAACCTACTAAACAAAAATAGTATCACAATTTACACTCTTATTCAAACAAAGAATCTCGGTGAGTTACAACTAGATTTCACTTCAAACAATTATAAAATAGAAATAGATTTAAATAATTTTAAAAAAATAAGAATTATTAATTATTCGGAGCCTGAAGTATACCATCCACTTGTTGAACTTTCTCCGAAGGAATTCTTATTAATTGGAAGTAAAAATCCGGAAATAGAATTTATATATAACCAAAAAATAGGTGAAAATTGTAATTATATTTTGTTATGTTGGAACTCAAAAACTGATTTATCTAAACACAAAAAAGAGATTTCACATGAATTAAGTTTATTTAGCAAAAACCTTTCTTCAACCCAAAATCGAATGCATAAGTATTTATCACTCAAAAAAGAAGAACTACTTAACAGATATTCAATATTAATGATAAATCATTGTAGCGCGTTATAAAATGGAAAATATCAAAAATTACATAAACGGAGAATTTTTGCTTCCTCTTGCTAATGGGTGCATTAACAACTACAATCCATCTAATGGCGAGGTTTATGGAGAAATCCCAAACTCATCCAAAAAAGATGTTGAAAACGCCTATATCGCAGCAAAAACTGCATTTCCAACATGGAGCAAAACCACTTTAGAAGAACGTAGTAGAATTCTAATTAAAATTTCAGAATTACTAGAAGTTAACTTAGACCGTTTTGCAGAGGCCGAAAGTAAAGACAATGGCAAACCTATTTCGTTAGCAAAAGCCGTTGATATCCCTAGAGCAGCAAGTAATTTTCGATTCTTTGGAAATGCGATAACGCAATTCGCGAGTGAAAGTCATGAATCCGTTGGTCAAAATGCTATTAATTACACCTTACGTCAACCCATTGGAGTTGTCGGATGTATTAGTCCTTGGAATTTACCACTATATTTATTCACATGGAAAATCGCACCAGCATTAGCTGCAGGAAATTGTGTGGTAGCCAAACCAAGCGAAGTCACACCAATGACAGCTTATTTACTTGGCGAAATCTGTAACGAAGCAGGTTTACCAAAAGGTGTTTTAAATATTGTTCACGGATTAGGAACCTCAACAGGACAAGCCATAATTGAGCATCCAGACATTAAAGCCATAAGTTTTACAGGAGGCACAGCAACAGGAGCTCACATTGCCAGAGTCGCTGCACCTCTATTCAAAAAATTATCATTAGAATTAGGCGGAAAAAACCCAAATATCATTTTTGCTGATTGTGATTATGAGGACATGTTGAATACCACAGTGCGTTCTTCATTTGCAAACCAAGGGCAGATTTGCTTGTGTGGCAGTCGCATTTTTGTGGAAGCTTCTATCTATGAAAAATTTAAAAAAGACTTTGTTGAAAAAGTAAAAGCTTTAAAAGTTGGACATCCATCTGAAGCAGACACCAATATTGGAGCCTTAGTTTCTAAATCGCATTTAGAAAAGGTAAAAGATTACATTGAAATCGCTAAAGACGAAAACGGAACTGTTTTATGTGGTGGAAATGAAGTAACAATTAAAGGTTTTGAAAATGGTTATTATTTAGAACCTACGGTTATAGAAGTTCCAAATGATGATTGCAGAGTAAACCAAGAAGAAATATTTGGACCTGTCGTTACTATAATGCCATTCAATTCAGAAGACGAGGTTTTAGAAATGGCAAACAAAGTAAAATATGGATTATCAGCAACATTATGGACCAATAACTTAAAACGTACCATGAAACTTAGTAACCAGCTACAAGCCGGAATTGTTTGGGTGAACACTTGGATGATGCGCGATTTAAGAACACCATTTGGAGGTGTAAAAGCATCTGGAGTTGGACGAGAAGGTGGTTTTGAAGCTTTGCGTTTTTTTACGGAAGCTAAGAATGTTTGTATAAAGTACTAACAAATTCCTGCGAAGGCAGGAATCTCATGAATTGAAACGAAATTATTAATTATATAATACTGATTATATTTCAGTATTAACTTAAAAAGATTCCTGCCTTCGCAGGAAATTATATGGACTTACAACTAAACAACAAATACGCACTAGTCTGCGGCAGCACAGCAGGAATAGGTAAAGCAACAGCAATGGCTTTAGCAGCAGAAGGTGTACAAGTGACACTAATTGCGAGAAATGAAGGCAAACTAAAAACAGTACTTTCCGAATTACCTCAACAAAGACCACACGATTATATTGTGGCTGATTTTTCAAATCCTGATGATTTAAAAGCAAAGGTTTCAGAATATATTTCAAACCATCATGGCTTTCATATTTTAGTAAATAATACAGGAGGCCCAAAAGGAGGTCCTATTTTCTTTGCTGAAGTTGATGAATTTGAATCGGCATTTACCCAACATTTAAAATGTAATCATGTGTTAGTTCAAACTACCGTTCCTTTTATGAAAGAGGAAGGTTTTGGTCGCGTCATTAATGTGATTTCAACATCTGTGAAACAACCATTAGATGGTCTTGGAGTTAGTAATACGATTCGTGGCGCAGTGGCAAATTGGAGTAAAACGTTGGCTAATGAACTTGGACAGTTTGGTATTACCGTAAACAATGTTTTACCTGGAGCCACTGGTACAGAACGTTTAACTCAAATTATAAAAAACAAATCGGCAAAATCTGGGAATACTGAAGAAGAAGCTGCCAATGCCATGAAAAATGCAGTACCAGCAAAACGCTTTGCGCAACCAGAAGAACTTGCCGATGCTATCACCTTTTTAGCAAGTGAACGTGCTGCTTATATTAACGGAATTAATCTTCCTGTAGATGGCGGAAGAACAAAATCTTTGTAACTTTATGACTTGTCATTCCTGCGAATGCAGGAATTCAAAATAAAAGCAATAATAACATAGATTCCTGCCTACTCAGGAATGACAAAAAAACAACATAACCATGAGCAAATTATTTCCACCTATAAATTTTAAAGAATGGATTGAAGAAAATCGTCATTTGCTAAAACCACCTGTTGGTAACAAAGTAGTTTGGAAAGATGGCGACTTTATTGTAATGGTTGTTGGAGGACCTAACGACCGTACAGATTATCATTATAATGAAACACCAGAATTTTTCTATCAAGTAGAAGGAGACATTGTTTTAAAAGTCATTGATGATGGTGTACCAAAAGACATTCATATTAAGGAAGGCGATATCTTTTTATTACCACCAAAAGTGCCGCATTCACCGCAACGTGGACCAAATACTGTTGGTTTAGTTATAGAATATCCAAGGGATGAAGGCGTAAAAGACAAATTGCAATGGTACTCTGAGAAAGATGCTAATCTGCTATACGAAGAGGAATTTACTTTGGATAACATAGAAACCGATATGCCTGCAATTTTTGATAGGTATAATAAGACAATTAAAAAAGATTAAACTAGAAATAAACTTCCCGTAACCCAACCCTAATATGAGTAAACGCAAACTAAGAATAAACGGTCACTCACACCTTCTTCCTTATCCTGAAGAAATTCCTCAATTCATGAAAGACAAAGGTATTTTTTGGGTCGATAAAGACCGAAAATTTATGCTTCAGAAGGATTGGAATCGTCCAATTACTGATTCTAGTTTTTTCTTAGATGAAAAGTTAGAATGGATGGAGCGTAATAAGCTAGACCATGCTGTGGTTTTAAACTTATCTCAACTTTATGGTAACGGTTTAAGGGTTGAAGAAATGAAGCAAGCTTTGCGTTTTCAGAATGATTTTAATGCTAAAGTGCAACATAATCATCCGAGTAAATTTACATGTGGCTTTGTTGTTCATCCTGGTTTTGTACGAAGTGCATGTTGGGAAATTGAACGTTGTGTGGAAGTTTTAGGGATGCAACTCTTATGTTTACCAACACATTATATGGATTCCATAGGCACTTGGCGCTGTATTTTTGACGAAGAAAATGAACCCATTTTTGAAATGGCCAATAAATATAATTTAGCTGTTGAAATTCATCCTTATGATGGTGAAAAATTTATAAAACTTGAAAATATATCTTGGCGTTTTCATTTGATATGGATGTTAGCACAATGTGGAGACGCTTATCACTTTTTAACGCTGAATGGCTACCAAGATAAATATCCTAACATGAGGACTTGTTTTGCTCATGGCGGACAATTGGCACAAATTAATTTAGGACGACGTATTCAAGGATTTGATGGACGACCAGATTTATTTGAAGGCAAAAGTCACCCAAGAAAAGCAGTTGGTCATAAAAATATATTCTTTGACACTTTAGTACATGACACAGGTGGTTTAGAATTATTAATTAGAAATCAAGGAGCTAAACAAGTTATAATGGGATTAGATGACCCTTATCCGCTAGGCGAAATGGAAAGCGAAAAACAATCCTCTTACCCTGGTAAAATACTTGATTTAGCTGTAGATAGAAAAATTATTACAGAAGTAGAACGAGATGCTATTTGGGAAGATAATGTTATTCAATGGTTGTGTGGAGATGATGAAGTAGCTAAAAAGAAATTAGTAGATAGAATTTTATCCTAACAGTTTTCTGTGTCTTATTGCTATAACTTAAATTATAATTTATGTATTTCTTGCCCGAAAACTTAGATAAATATGTAGTTGAACATTCTGAACAAGAACCCAAACTACTACAACAGCTCACTAGAGAAACATATCAAAAAGTATTACAACCTATAATGCTTAGTGGTCCATACCAAGGTCGTGTTTTGAGTATGATTTCAAAATTAATTAGACCAAAATCTATTTTAGAATTAGGTACATTTACGGGTTACGCTACATTATGTTTAGCCGAAGGGCTTAATGAAAACGGCACACTTCACACCATTGATATTAATGAAGAATTAGTTGATTTTCAAAGATCGTATTTTGATAAATCTGAATTTGGAGAACAAATTATTCAACATACTGGTAGTGCTTTAGATATAATTCCTCAATTAGACGACACATTTGATTTGATCTTCATTGATGCTGATAAACCAAACTATTCCAATTATTTCCATTTAATTATAGACAAATTGAACAAAGGAGGTGTTATTCTTTCAGACAATGTATTATGGCATGGAAAAGTTGTAGAACCTTTAGATGAAAAAGATAAATCTACCAAAGCCGTTTTAGATTATAACACACTTCTTAAAAACGACGAACGTATTGAAACTGTTCTTCTACCCATCAGAGACGGTTTAACAATTAGTAGAAAAAAATAATCTCGTAACTATGAGTGAAATTGATATAAGAACCGTAGATGTAGTTAAATACATCACTCCTTTAAGAGAAGGAGGTTCTTTACCTGCTATTATTGAAGCTAGTGATGGTTTTCTATATGTTTTAAAATTTAGAGGAGCTGGCCAAGGGACCAAAGCATTAATTGCAGAATTTATAGGAGGTGAATTAGCTAGAACCATAGGTTTGAAAGTCCCAGAATTAGTTTTTCTAAATTTAGACGATTCCTTTAGCAAAACAGAACCCGATGAAGAAATACAAGATTTACTTAAATTTAGTGTAGGTCTAAATCTCGGATTACATTACCTAAGTAGTTCCATTACTTTTGACCCTTTAGTTTCAGTTGCGGATGCTATGACGTCTTCTAAAATAGTCCTTTTGGATAGCATCATTAGTAATATAGACCGAACCGTAAAAAACACAAATTTATTAAATTGGAATAAAGAATTATGGGTTATAGATAATGGTGCCAGTTTCTATTTTCACCACAATTGGAGCACTTGGAAAAATCATCTTACCAGAACCTTTCCGTTGATTAAAGATCATGTGCTTTTAGAGCGTGCATCTCAATTAAATGAAGCATCTCAACAAATCACAGATACACTTAACCAAGATACTATTGAAGATATTGTGTACAAAATACCTGAAGATTGGTTAATCAATGAGTCAGATTCCTTTACACCAGACCAAATGAGAAAAGCTTATATTGAATACTTAAATTCGAGACTCTCAAAAATTGACACATTAGTAAAAGAGGCTGAAGATGCAAGATAAAGTAACTTTTGAATATGCAATTATTAGATTAGTACCTAAAGTAGAGCGCGAAGAGTTTTTTAACATTGGTGTTATTTTATTCTCTAAACGGAAAAAATTTCTTGGCGTTAAATTTAATATCAATCAACAAAAGTTGAATGCGTTTTCGTGCGAATTAGATTTAGAAGCTATAAATAATTACCTGAAATCTTGGGAATTAATTTCTAAAGGAGAGCCTTCAGGAGGTGCTATTGCCCAATTTGAATTGTCTGATCGCTTTAGATGGTTAGCCGCTTCACGCAGCACCATAATTCAAAGTTCTAAGACGCATTCTGGTATTACTGATAATCCGGATCGCGAATTACAATCTATTTTTGAAAAGCACGTCTTAGACCTAAATTAAACTATTTCAATGCCGTTAAAAAAAGAAAAGCCTCACTAATTTAAGCGAGGCTTTCCTGTAAATCTATTTCTTATTTAATTAAAGTTTACTGTACTGCTTCTAAAGCATCAATATTACCATAACCAAAATTACTGTTTTTACTCGGATAGAAATCTGCAGACTGTTTTAATCTATCTAACACTTGTGCCCTGCTCCAACTTGGATATCTAGACCATACTAAAGCCGCAATACCAGCTGTGGTCGCCGTTGCTACTGATGAACCACCTGTATATCGACGCTGACCTTCATAAAAATTTAAAACCGGAGGTGCTTTACTCGTATCATTGTCTCCTTCCATAATAATAGTAAAGTCAATTTTATTTCCACTATGGCAAACATCACAACGTTCATAACTACTGCCATCATTAACACCTGTTACAGCTACGGTTTCACTCATAGTTGCAGGAAAAATAACACCAAAACCATTAGTAAAGCTTGTAGAAGTTCCTCCTGCGGCAAAAATCAACTTCCCTTTACTATAAGCGTATTTTACTGCGTCTTTGATATTACCAATAGACCAAACATAACCAATGGACATTGAAATAATCTTCACATCACTTCGGTTTCCTAATTGCGTTAACGCCATAGAAACACCTTTTCGCTCATGATAATCATTTAAAAGTACATCTTCAGTGGCTCTGTAGGCAACCAAATTAGCATTATATGCAACACCAACAGGCATTCCGTTATCATTACGAGGTGAAGCCATTGTAGAACCCATAGCAGTTCCGTGACCACATTTGTCATGAGGGCCATCATAATTACTAGACCACCACCAATTAGAATCTATAAACGTACCATATTTTTGAACTGAACGCCCTGTAGAATATCCATCATTAATTCCTATTGAATTTAAAAGAGATTGTGTTTTTGACACTCCTGTATCAATTAAACCTATAGTTACTCCTGAACCTGTAGATAAGTTCCATGCACTTTGAATATTATGTTCATTAAAATGCCAAGATACTTGTGCGTTGTTTGGAGTTATGGTAGAGTAATGCGACGGATTTATATATTCTGCACTTGTATCACACCCAGAGCTCGATTTCTGTTCAGAACCCTGAACATATAGATTATAACCATTAGGTTCTAAATACCTTACATTTGGGCTTTTTCTTAAAGCAATAATGGTTTCTAGATTTAAAACTTCTACATCAAAAACTGTTAAAACATCATCTTCTTTTATTTTTAAATCCTCTTTATCAATTTTTTCTTCAATGATAATACTTGTAACTAAATTGTTTTTTTTAGTTATAAGATCATTATCTACCTCTTCACTAAAACTCTGGCCTTCGTTACCATACCCAACAGTTAATACATTTTGTCCATGAGTTAAGGCACTCCATAAAAAGTGAGCATCTTCTTTATTCCAATCAAAATCTCCTGTATTTCTAATACTTTCACTAATACGTTGATTTATTTGCTGAACTGTTAAAGGGTCATCTGGAAATTGAAGAGTCTCAGATTCAGTTTCAGTAATAGTATCTTTAGTACAAGATACTACGGTTAATGCTAAAATTAGCACGACCAAAGTGTACATTTTTTTCATTTAATAAAATTTAGAAGGTTAATTATTTTCTAAATATATTAAATAATACACATTAAATAGTATTTAATATTGAGATTACGACAAAAAACATAGTTAATTTATAAGAATAAAATAATTACTTATCTCTCTTTAATGATCCAGTGAAGTCTTCTAAATCATCCTTTACTTTCTTTATTTCGTCATTGATGTTTTTAGTAACATCTGAATCAATAATATTATTTTCCTTCGCGCTTTTTGTCACCTCTTGCTTAATATCATTGGTTGCATCTTTTATTTGACGCATACCTTTACCTAAACCACGCGCTATTTCAGGCAACTTATCTGCACCGAAAACGAGTACTACAATAAATAATACAAAGATTATTTCTGTACCTCCAATAAATAATAAAGTTAGTTGATGTATCACAGTGCAAATATAAAGTGAGTTTCCCAATTATAGTACTTCAAATTGAAAATAAAAAAAAGCCAACTTAAAAAAGTCGGCTTTTTTTTATAAAACAACTAAATTTAGTTCTTTACCTTATTCTTAAATGTATCAAAATCACTATCCTTAACCTCCATTGGCCAAGAATTATTAGAGGTATCTACATCTGCAGTTTCTAAATCTGGATCTACTGTTATTGAGACAATTTCTTTCTCACTAGCAATGGCTTTATTAGCCTCTTTATCATTTAATCTCCATACTTGAGCAGGATATGTCTCTCTCATTTTAGTACCATCTGCATAAGTAAACTCAACAATAATTGGCATTACTAAACCACCAGGCTTATTAAAAGTAACCTGATAAAAATACTTTGGTGCCTTCTTAATCTCTTTTTGTTCCTCTGGTGTAAAATTGTCCATAATGTACTCTTTCACTGTTGGTAAATTATTAAGATCCTCCTTGTTTTTAATGGCATTATCATAACCTTCATCTCCTTCTTCTATAAAATAAACCAAACTTTTTGGGTCTCTATTATATCGTTCCGCTAATCTTTTACCATTATCATTAGGTGTACTAGTAACTGCGAATTTTTTAACCTCTTTAATACCTATATCAGTATAGTCTGTAGTGTAAAACCATCCTCTCCAGAACCAATCTAAATCTACAGCAGAAGCATCTTCCATAGTACGGAAAAAATCTTCTGGTGTTGGGTGCTTAAACATCCATCGATTTGCATATTCTCTAAAAGAATAATCAAAAAGTTCGCGACCCATTATGGTTTCTCTTAAAATATTTAATGCAGTTGCAGGTTTGCTGTAAGCATTATTACCAAACTGATACGTATTTAATCCTTTGGTCATAATTGGAGCAATATAATCTTGATTACCTCCCATATATCTTACGATGTTTTTAGCAGGACCTCTTCTAGATGGATAAGCTTTATCGTTTGGTGATAATGCTTTAGGGTACCATTCCCCAAAATCTTGTTCGGCAACGTATTGAGAAAAGGTATTTAATCCTTCGTCCATCCAAGTCCATTGACGCTCATCACTATTTACAATCATAGGAAAAAAGTTATGTCCTACCTCATGTATAATAACGCTTATCATTCCGTATTTGGTTCTATCAGAATAGTTACCATCCTTGTCAGGACGACCAAAGTTGTAACAAATCATTGGGTATTCCATTCCCATTGGTGCATGTACTGAAATGGCTTTGTGATAAGGATAATCGAATGTTAATCTAGAATACGATTTTAGAGTACTTGCTACTGCCTTTGTTGACCATTGTTCCCAAAGCGGGTTTCCTTCTTTAGAATATAAGGATACAGCCATAACATCTTTATCTCCAATTTTAACAGCCATCATATCCCATAAGAATTTACGAGAGGTTGCAAAACCAAAGTCACGAACCATTTGTGCAGAAAGTTTCCACGTTTTTTTGTTTTTACTTTTAGTTTTTTCAGTTTTTTCTGCTTCCTCCTGCGTTACGATCATTACAGGTTCATCATATGATTTTTTAGCTTTATTAAAACGTTTCATCATATCTTTAGTAAATACCTCTTCCCTATTTACCAAATGCCCTGTACCATCTACAATATGATCTGCAGGCACAGTAATATTAACATCAAAATCACCGAATGGTAAAGCGAATTCATCACGTCCCCAAAACTGAGAATTTTGCCAGCCTTCTACATCATTATAAACAGCCATACGAGGATAAAACTGAGCCATTACATAGATTCGGTTATCATTTTCTTCAAAATACTCGTAACCAGAGCGTCCTCCATCTTTTACATGATCGTTAATATTATACCACCATTTTATTTTAAAAGAAAAACTCTCTCCTGATTTTAAAACCTTTGGCAATTCCACACGCATCATTGTACGGTTAATAGTGTGTGGTAAATCTTTCCCATTCACAGTTTTAACATGTTCTATATGAAAACCACCATCAAAAGATTCTTTTAAATAAGATTTTACGACTCTAGATGATGATGTTGCTGGAGCAATACCAGAATTACCAATCAAAGGAGTTTTAGAATCTCTAGCACGCATATTCTGATCTAATTGCACCCAAAGATACCTTAAGTCATCAGGAGAATTATTAGTATAGGTAATAGTTTCATCTCCATATAATTTTGCGTTTACGTCATCAATTTCAATATCCATTTTGTAATCTGCTTGTTGTTGATAATAAGCAGGACCAGGTGCACCAGAACCAGTTCTAAACATATTTGGAGTTGCAAACTCATCATATAACTGTTTGAATTTGTTTTGATTAGTGTGCCCTTGTTGACGCTCTACTTTTTCTTCATCTTGAGCAGAAGCACTTAAAGAGGTAAAAAGTATTGCGCAAAAGAGATATTTAAAAATTTTCATATGGAATATTTAGTGTTTATAATGACGCCTAAAATAGGAATTTAAGATGGCTTTAACTTAATTTTATTTAAAATTTAACAAGCAAGAATCATTCTCAGGAACCAATAAAAAGCTCTTATTTTTCCCTAAGAGTTTCATGCGAAGAATATTCTGTTGATCTGAAAACACATCGAATAAAATTTGGTTTGTAACTCCTATAGATTGAATGTCTGAAACATTTTCTATTTCTAAGTAACAATATGTAATATCCTCTTTGTACTCTTTACCAATAAACTTAAAATTAACAGGACTACCGTTTACACTAATTTTTAGCTTATCTTCTAAATAGCGTTTCATATAAGTCTCAATAACCTCTGACTCTTGCTCTGTATCTAACGTAATATTTTCATCGTAACGTTTGCGCAACAAGGTTTCAAAATCATTTATAAAAATTTGACTAATGATTTGAAGAGATTGTGATTCTTTAGAATATTCTACTTGCGTAACACTAACATAATACTCGTGATTATTAGTAATAGATGTAAAAAAAGGAAAAATTAAAAAAGCTATTAATAGGCTAAATGACTTCATGATTATTGTTATAATTTCTTTATAGTTTGCAATACGCGCTCCAAACTCAATCGTTAGATACTGTTTTTCTATTTTCTTGATACGCAGAAAGCTTGGCTTGTAAAAATTCGAGTAATTTAATTTCGTTGTTTTGATTGCACAAGGTTAAGAATTCCTCATCCTCTTGACAAAACAAATAGTACTCAATTCTTAAATTTTCGGCTAAGGTATCTTTTTCAAACAAAAAGGACTCATAATTATCTTTTAAACGCTGAAGACAAGCGTCTCTATTATCTAATTCTACTATAGCTTTCAACTTTTTTGTTCTACCACTGATGGTATTTAATAACTTATTTAAGTTTAAACTAGGACCGCCTCCATAAATACCACCAACCAAACCGACCGTAGTGCCTCCATCTGCATCAAATAATTTACGCTCGTTCTGAGTGAGTGGCTTTCCTGTAAAACCAGGAATACCTAAATCGTAGAAATTTATTTCGGGCTCGGCATCTGAATTTTCTAAATCAGATTCTAAACTGCCTGTTAAAATCTTACCTACAACAACCTCATTTAACTCACTTACATTTTCGATTAATTGCACATTAAATTGACCTAAATCTACTATTGAAGCTGTAATAATAAACTCTTGAGTTTTATATTTTACTCCAGTAATTACTAAAGTATCTGAAACCTTTGCTGGAATTACAAAACTACCATCATCATTAGATACGGTATATTTTGCAGCTGTTTTATTCTGAATATGAAGGCCTTCAACCTCATCATTAGCAATGAGCTGACCTCTTAAATCTTTGGTTTGTGCCTGAAGATTAAGACTTAATATGAAAACTATAAAAACAGCAAAAATTTTAATCATTCTCATTTAATTTATTTTTAAAACCTTCAAGTTTTTCTAAAAGAAAACCAACATCATTTATCTGATTTTCGTCTTCACAAATGGTATTAAATTGCTCATCTTCTAAACAAAACTGAAAAAATTCTGTTTTATACTGTTCCGGAATTGGGATAGCCTCAAAAATAACATCAGCATATTCGGATTGCAATCTACTTATACAATCTTCATTAGATTCTATTTTTACTCTTTCCTTATACTCTTTGGTATCACCATTAATTCTATTTAATATTTTATGTACGTTAATAGAAAGCCCGATGCCATAATAATAAACAAATTGCCCATGGTCTGCATCATACAATCGTTGTTCGTTTTGTGTAGCTGGTATATCCGTAGATCCTGGAATACCTAAATCGTAAAAATTAATTTCGTGTTTTACATCAGAATTTCCCATGTCAGATTCTAAGCTTCCAGTTAAAATCTTACCTACAACAACTTCCTTTAGCACATTGATATTTTCAACAAGCTCCACATTCAAGTGGCCCAATTCTATCATTGAAGGACTAATTACTACTTTTTGATTTTGATATTTAACCCCTGAAATCACAATTGTATCTAAAGTTTGTGCTAAAATTTTAAAACTACCATCTTCATTAGATATGGTATATTGTAATCCGGTTTTGTTTAGAATATGGAGACCTTCAACATCATCATTTGCCATAAGTTGGCCATTAATGCTTTTCCGCTGAGCAGTTAAAACATATGTGAATAAAAAAGCGGATATAAAACAAAGGATTTTAATCTTCTGCACTTACATCTTTTAAAAACGACTTGCTTAATTGAGAAATCCGTTCTAACAATTGCAACTCTTTATCTTTTTCAAACAACGTGTCATCTACACCTTCTTTTTCAACATAATCTGTAAAGGCTTCAACTTGGTCTAAAGGAATATTAAAATTGGTATGAATATAGTTAATACTATACGTATCCAGTGCCTGTTTAAAAGGTGTTTTCTGTACTAATTGTTTTTCTTTTTCGGTTTTAAATTTAACGGTATCAAAATTAACCACCTGTTTAATTAAAAAACCTGCTACATTAACTAAATTCACCATATTAACCATCTGCGGATTGTACTCATTAAAGGCAAGGTTATCAGCTTTAGTTTTGTAATCTGCTGAAAATTCAAAATCTTCAATATGATCTAAACCAAAATAAATGGCATCTAAATCTACATTATGTGTTCTTACATTATCTAAATCTGCATTTAAGTTACCTGTAAGACCAAAGGGTAATAAAACAACTTCATCTAACTTATTAATTTCCTCTACCAGAATTACAGTTAATTGTTTAGATGCAATTATATTATCTGTAATAGTTACACTAAAATCTTTAAACTGAAGTGCACTAAACTCTACCAAATCATTAACAGCAACTTTAATTTCAAAATTACCATTTTCGTCTGTTGCAGTACCTTTGTTAGATGATGAATTAAAAACCGAAACACCTTCTTTATCATTAGAAGATACCACAATTCTACCATTTACAGTAATTCTATCCATATTTTGCCCAAAGGCAGTTAGAGTAAAAACACCAAAGACTAAGAGTATAATTTTTTTCATATTGTTTAGTTAAGATTAATAAAGTTCGGTTTTATAATTGTAATACCATAAAAATTGAGGTCAAACTTTTGTTAAAAAAATAATTTATGATTTTTATATCTATCAATATTGAAAAGGATTAATTAAATTCGTTTATTATCAATGCTATTAAAGTTCATTTGGCGTGATTTTTCTATCACACAAAGAATTCATATTTTAACAAAAAAAAGAATCACATTTTGAAATCCATTATAATCGCAAGCACCTCTACTATTCACGGTAGCGGTTATTTAGAATATTTATTAGATGAACTTAAAATTCATTTTAAATCTACAGATGAAATTTTATTTGTTCCCTATGCAAGGCCTGGAGGTATTTCACATGATGATTATACAAATACAGTAGCCATAGCCTTTAGTGCTATAGGAAAGAAAGTTAAAGGCATACATGAATTTGAAAATGCAGCAGAAGCCATAAAACAGGCAAAAGGTATTTTTGTTGGTGGAGGCAATACTTTTGTTTTGGTCTCTCAACTCTATAAAAACAACATACTATTACCTATACAAAATGCGATTAAAAATGGTACTCCTTATTTAGGCACAAGTGCAGGTAGTAATATTTGTGGTCTCACCATGAACACTACAAATGATATGCCTATTGTATATCCTCCAAGCTTTAAAACTTTGGGTTTAGTGCCTTTTAATATTAACCCACATTATTTAGACCCAATTACTGGCAGTAAACACATGGGAGAAACTAGAGAAACACGTATTAAGGAATTTCACGCTTTTAACTCTCAACCTGTTATTGGACTAAGAGAAGGCAGTTGGATTGCTGTAAATGGAAATAAACTTACCTTAAAAGGGCCTTTAGATGCTAGAATTTTTGAGTACAACAAAGCGCCTTACGAAATTAGTACTAATTCAGATTTAGAATTTTTAAAATAGATTATAGTTTTTTCAAAAAATGATAACCTAAAATTTGATAACCTTCGTTATAATAAAACTTATGAGAAGCATAATTTTGAACATAAGTATTTAGTTCTACTGAAGCACAACCCTTTTCTGTAACATAATTATTAATCCAATTCATAAATAATTTACCTAAACCATTGTTTCTATATTCTGGTTTTATATAAACATGATCTAATTCTACTGATTTACCAATATAATGACGGGTGCAAAACCATAAACCTGTAACTGCAATGAGCTCATTATCTATAAAAACACCAGCACATTCATAGTTTTGGTGTTTCATTTCGTTAAAACGCGATTTTAACAATTTCTCACTGACTTTACCGTCGTTTAGTGCATAAACCAACGGAATAATTTGGTCCAAATTATCATTAGAAATTATTTTAAATTGAAAGTTCATAGTTTATCATTATTGATATAAAAGTAAATATTTAAACCTAAATTGAAGAAGAAAAAATCACATTGATTTTGATAAAACCGATGACTTTTAAATAAATTATGTGTCCAACTTTTGTAAATTGAAGTCATTAATATATTCAACATGAGAAGAGGTAATTTTAAAGTCAGGCTTTTTATTGGTGTAGCCATTGTAGCATTTGCATTTATTCGTAGATGTAGCCAACAAGAAACTAACCCTTACACAGGAAGAACTCAAGCCATATCACTATCACCTGAGCAAGAAATTGCTATAGGCTTACAAAGTGCACCAAGTATGGCACAACAGCATGGAGGTTTACACCCAAGAAATGATTACCAAGCTTTGGTAGATAATGTTGGAAACAAATTAGTAAATAACAGTTTAGCTAAAGATACTCCATATAAATATGAATTTCATTTACTAGCAGATGAGAATACTATTAATGCTTTTGCGTTACCTGGTGGTCAAATATTTATAACACAAGCTTTATTTTCTCAACTTGAAAATGAAGATCAATTGGCAGGAGTTTTAGGTCATGAAATTGGGCATGTTTTAGGTAAGCATTCTAATGAGCGGATTACAGATTCTAAATACTGGCAGACCTTAATTATGGGTGCAGGTGCCTTTGATATGGGAGCAATAGCATCTCAAATAGGAAACGGAACGCTTCTTAAAAACGGAAGAGAAGATGAATTAGAAAGTGATGAACTTGGTGTTTTATTTATGCTTAATGCTGGCTATAATCCAGAAGAAATGATTGGTGTAATGGAAATTCTAAAAGCTGCTGCTGGACCAAATAGAGTACCAGAAATGCAAAGCACGCATCCAGATCCTGAAAATAGAATTGAAAAAATTAGAGAGGCGATTTCTAAATACAAAAATGCGTCTTAAATAAATTAAAGACGCATTTTATAACTAACTCAAATAATTAACTAAACTATGCTGTTTTCTTTTTAAAACGCTTTAAAAATAATGCAGCATCTGTTGCGTTTGCTTTTTCTGCAAGTCTTAAGGCTGAGTAACCGCTATCACAAGACTCGTGTATTTTAGAACCTGCTGTAATTAATACTTTAATTAATTCTACACGATTGTACTTTGCAGCATAATGAATGGGCATCATACCATTTGATTTGGTATTAACATCCACACCATTATTTATTAATCTTTTTACTTCTTCTGTGTCACCTGTAGCTACAGCCTTACATAAAGGACTGACTTCTACTGTTTGTACACTAACCTCATTTGTTCCTGAAGTTAAAATGTCGTTTGATGCATTTAAATTGCTCATTGAAAAGGCTAATGCCAAAGCTAAAACTACTGTTGATTTTTTCATGATGAAAGGTTTTAAATTAAATTGATTGTTTTTTGATTATACTTAATAGACTACGGAATTCTAAAATTGTTACAGTTATAAAAAATTATAACATTTATTTAACATTTTGAAAATTAGAGCCTTAGAACCTTACTCTTAATATCTAATAAGTTTTAAAACAAAAAAGCCATATTAATTCAATATTTTTTTAACATACAGAATAGTAATAGTATTCTATGTATTATCTTTGATTAACAAAATAAATCACACATGAATAAGAAGGTTATTTTAATGATTTTAGACGGTTGGGGAAAATCACCAGACCCTAAAGTTTCGGCAATAGACAATGCACAAATTCCATTTATAGACTCACTTTACACCAAGTATCCTAACGCCAGTTTAAGGACAGATGGTTTGCATGTTGGGTTGCCAGAAGGTCAAATGGGAAATAGTGAAGTTGGACATATGAATTTAGGTGCAGGCCGAATTGTGTATCAAGATTTAGTAAAGATTAATTTAGCTGTAAAAAATAAAACCTTACGCGAAGAACCTGTTTTAAAAGGTGCTTTCGAATACGCTAAAACCAACAATAAAAATGTTCATTTATTAGGCTTAGTAAGTGATGGAGGTGTTCATTCTCATATTAAACATCTTTTTGGTTTACTTAATGCTACACATGATTATGGCCTAGATAAAGTTTTTGTACATGCTTTTACAGATGGTAGAGATGTGGACCCAAAGTCTGGTTATGGTTTTATTTCAGAGCTTCAAGATCATTTAGACAAAACTTCTGGAAAGTTAGCTACCGTAACAGGACGCTACTATGCAATGGACAGAGATAAACGTTGGGAACGTGTAAAAATCGCCTATGATGGTTTAGTTAATGGTGAAGGCGAAAAAACTCAAAATGTTTTAAAAACCATTCAAGAAAACTATGAAAACGATATTACAGACGAATTTTTAAAGCCAATAATAGCAACGGATAAAGATCATAAACCTGTGGCTACAATTAAAGATGATGATGTTGTTATATTTTTCAATTTTAGAACTGATAGAGGTAGACAATTGACTGAAGCATTAACGCAAAATGACTTTCATGAATATAACATGCATAAATTAAATCTCTATTATGTTACTTTAACAAATTATGATGCTAGTTTTAAAGGCATAAAAGTGGTATTTAATAAAGATAATCTAAACAAAACTTTAGGCGAAGTTTTAGAGAAACATCATAAAAAACAAATACGTATTGCTGAAACTGAGAAATATCCACATGTTACATTTTTCTTTTCAGGTGGTAGAGAAAAACCTTTTGAAGGTGAAACTAGAATTTTAAGAAATTCCCCAAAAGTTGCCACTTACGATTTAAAACCAGAAATGAGTGCTAATGAATTAACAGAGGCTTTAGTTCCCGAACTTAAAAAAGGTGATGTAGACTTTGTTTGCTTAAATTTTGCAAATGGAGATATGGTTGGTCATACAGGTGTTATGGCTGCTGCTATAAAAGCTTGTGAAGCTGTTGACGCATGTGTAAATAATGTCGTAACTACAGCTTTAGAAAATGATTACACTACCATTTTAATTGCAGACCACGGTAATTGTGAAACTATGATTAATCCAGATGGTACTCCCAATACAGCACATACTACAAACCCTGTACCTATTATTCTAATAGACAAAGATCTAAAAGAAATAAAAGATGGTATTTTAGGAGATATAGCTCCTACAATTTTAAAATTAATGGGCATACCTCAGCCTGCAGAAATGACACAACAGAGTCTTATATAACA
Organism: Winogradskyella sp. Asnod2-B02-A; assembly: GCF_045063645.1. Taxonomy (NCBI): domain Bacteria; kingdom Pseudomonadati; phylum Bacteroidota; class Flavobacteriia; order Flavobacteriales; family Flavobacteriaceae; genus Winogradskyella; species Winogradskyella sp. Asnod2-B02-A. Next base: position 2,086,172 of record NZ_JBEFOG010000027.1, on the reverse strand, counting down.
ATACATTAAGCATAAGATTTTTCGTCTAAGATTGTTTCTTTTGAATTTTTTATTCAACATTCTTAGTCGAAAAATTGGTATGTTTAGGAGTTTTAATGTCAATTAATTATAAAACTATTTTCGCCTCTAATCACAAGATTCCATATTCCAATTTGTAAAAACTTGTTATTATTGTAACTTTACCGTTCAATTTTTTATCCACATGAATTTTCAGAACAGATTAATAGTAGCCGTAGATTTTGATGGTACCATTGTAGAAGATGCTTATCCCAAAATTGGGAAAACTCGTATTTTTGCTTTTGAAACCCTAAAAAGATTACAAGCTGATGGCCACCGATTAATTCTTTGGACATACAGATGTGGTGCAAAACTGCAAGAAGCTGTTGATTTCTGTAAAGAGAATGGCATTGAATTTTACGCTGTAAATGCAAGTTTCCCTGAAGAAAAATACGACTACAGTAGAAGTCGAAAAATCCATGCTGATCTTTTCATAGACGACCGTAACATAGGTGGTATTTTAGGTTGGGGAGAAGTTTACCAACTCATTACAGACGAAAAGCCAGAGATTAAAACTGCACGAAAAAAATGGTGGCAGTTTTAATCTATAGATTACTTTAAATCATTTCAAAATACGCCTTATCTATACGTTCTCTATGATCTGGGTGAGCAATATCAACTAAAGCTTTTACTCTATTTTTTATTGTTTGCCCGTATAAATTGGCTACTCCGTATTCTGTAACCACATAATGCACGTGTGCTCTAGTTGTTACTACACCAGCACCAGGTTTTAATGAAGGTACAATTCTACTAATACCATTTTTAGTTACTGATGGTAATGCGATTATAGCTTTACCTCCTTCGCTAAGTGATGCTCCGCGTATAAAATCCATTTGTCCTCCTACACCTGAATATATAGCAGGACCTATTGAATCTGCACATACCTGACCAGTTAGATCTACTTCAATAGCAGAATTTATAGCTACCATCTTAGGGTTTTGCTTAATATATGCTGCGTTATTAGTGTAATTTGATGCGCGCATTTCTACAAACGGATTGTCATTTACATAATCATATAAACGCTTAGAACCCATTACAAAAGTAGAAAGTGCACGTCCACGATTAATCTTTTTGTAATTTCCGTTTATCACATTATTTAGAATTAAATCTATAACACCATCAGAAAACATCTCTGTATGTAATCCTAGATCTTTATGATTATTTAAGCGTGTTAATACAGCATTAGGTATAGAACCAATACCCATTTGCAATGTGCTTCTATCTTCTATTAAGTTAGCTACAAAATCACCTATTTTACTTTCTATTGCGTTTGGAGCTGCCATTTCGTGTATCGGAATTTCTTCATCTGTCTCAACAAAATAATCTATTTCAGAGATATGAATAATTCCTGCACCATGTGTTCTTGGCATCTGAGGATTTACCTGTGCAATTACTGTTTTTGCATTATCTATGGCAGCCAAAATAGCTTCAACAGAAACACCTAAGGAACAATATCCATGACGATCTGGAACGGAAACATGAATTAAAACCACATCTAACTCTAAAATACGTTGTTGAAAAAGACGAGGCAATTCACTTAAAAAAACGGGTGTGTATGATCCGTTACCTGCTTTTATAGTATGTCTTACATTTTTTCCAACAAAGAAAGAATTGACATGGAAGCTATCTCTTAAATCAGGATTTGCATAAGGTGCTTCGCCCTCTGTATGTAACTGACAAATTTCAACATTTCTCAATTCTTCATGGCGAGCAGACAATGCTTTTATTAAAGTTTGAGGTGCTGCAGCAGCTGCTTGAATATAAACACGATCATTAGACTTTACAACCTTTAAGGCTTCTTCTGCGGTAACGGTTTTGTACATAGTAATTTTATTTGACTGCAAATTTATAATAGACAATCTATTTAAAAACTGTTCTTAATCATATTTTGAAAATATTTGAAATTAGAATAATATATCAGTCTTTTTCACTTTCATCTTGAATAAAGTAAAAAATCATGATTTTCTCGCATAGTAATTTCAAACAAGAAATGGTATTACCTATCTTTGCTGCTCAATATTTTGAAATTATGATTATAGTAAAAACAGCAGAGGAAATTGAATTAATGCGTCAAAGTGCGCTCATAGTATCGAAAACTTTAGGCATGTTAGCTAAAGAGATTAAGGAAGGTGTAACCACCAATCATTTAGATACCATAGCTGAAGAATTTATTAGAGACCATGGTGCTCTGCCTGGCTTTAAAGGATTATACGATTGTCCTTCAACATTATTGTGCAGTGTAAATGAAGCTGTTGTTCATGGTCTACCTACAGACATTCCATTAAAAGATGGAGATATTGTTTCTGTAGACTGTGGCTCTTTTATGAATGGATTTTACGGTGATCATGCTTATACTTTTGAAATAGGAAATGTTGCTGAAGAGACTAAGAAACTCATTCAGATTACAAAAGAATCACTTTACAAAGGTATTGAGCAACTTAAAATTGGTAATCGCGTTGGCGATGTAGGTTTTGCTATACAACAATTTACCGAAGCTGAAGGCTATGGAGTTGTGAGAGAATTGGTTGGTCATGGTCTCGGTAGAAAAATGCACGAAGATCCTGAAATGCCAAATTACGGTAAAAGAGGACGTGGAAAGAAATTTATTGAAGGTATGGTGGTTGCCATTGAACCAATGATAAATTTAGGAACACACAAAGTAAAACAACTGAGTGATGGTTGGACGATTGTAACACAAGATGGTAAACCAAGTGTACATTTTGAACACGATATAGCCATTGTAGACGGAAAACCTGAAATTTTATCGACTTTTGCATATGTGCATGAAGCATTAGGAATCACCTCTAATGAAGAAGATGCTTTTAGACAAAAAGCTTTAGTACTTTAAAATGAAATCGCTTTTTAAATTTTGTCTCAACCTTATTCCGCGACCTTTATTAATAAGATTAAGTTATTTGGTTCGCCCTATCATAGCTCTATTTTTAAAAGGCAATACTTACACGGACCCAATTGACGGCAAAAGTTTTAAATCTTTTTTACCATACGGTTATGGTAATCAAAGACCAAATGTACTCTCACCCTCTACGCTTTCTTTAGAAAGGCATAGGTTGTTGTGGTTATATTTAAAAAATGAAACTGACTTTTTTACTGCTAACAAAAATGTACTCCATTTTGCGCCTGAGCAATGTTTTTTAAAACGTTTTAGAAAGCTTAAAAATATTAACTATACCACAACAGATTTATTATCTCCTATTGCAGATGTCAAAGCCGATATTTGCGATTTGCCTTTTGAAGATAATAGTTATGACGTTATTCTTTGCAATCATGTCTTAGAGCATATTCCAGATGATACTAAAGCCATGCAAGAATTATATCGCGTTATGAAACCTGGTGGTTATGGTATTTTTCAGATTCCACAAGAATTAGATAGAGCGGTAACTTTTGAAGACGACTCTATTACTGATAGAGATGAACGCGCTAAAATATTTGGGCAATATGACCATGTTAGAATTTATGGACGTGATTATTTTAACAAACTTCGTTCTATAGGTTTTAAAGTTGAAGAAGTGGATTATACCTCTCAACTTTCAAATGAAATGGTGAATAAATATCGATTGGCTAAAGGTGAAATTATTCCTGTGGTTTATAAATAACAACTACTTTTAAAATGAGTCAACACATTATAATTGCAACAGGTGCTATATTTGGAATGCTCGCCGTAATCTTTGGAGCTTTCGGTGCTCATGCGTTGAAGAAAATTCTAACTACAGATCAATTACATAGCTTTGAAGTTGGAGTAAAATATCAAATGTATCATGCTATCGTATTGTTAGCGCTGGGACTAAGTGCTACTAACGTAACCTCAGCAACATATTGGTGTTTTACAATTGGTATTATATTATTCTCCTTTAGTATTTACGGATTGGTTTTATCTGATGCTAAAGGGAAAAAGCTACGCGCTTTAGGTCCAGTTACTCCGATTGGAGGCTTACTCTTAGTATTGGGTTGGTTGTTGGTGTTGATTCATACTTTTTAAGCTTTATACAAGTACATATAATAATGGCTTTTGTTTTTTAATAAATAAAGCTGAGTCCTATAAAGACTCAGCCTTAACTAGATGCTAAATACTAAAAAAACACATGGTTACTATCTGCTCTAGTTTTATTATCAATATCTCGTTGTAACTTTAGGATAATAAATTAACAACGAGCTCTTGCTCTGTTACTCCACCCAAACCGTCTGATGCAATCACTAAAATTATATTTTCACCAGATACGAACAAGCTATATTCTATAACGTAGGTTAAAGCGTTTAAATCTTCAATTAATAAATTGTTATTTAAGTAAATGGCATAAACAACCTCGTCATTGTCTGGATCTATAGACGCGGTCCAATTAAAAGGTATGCCTATGTTTGTTGCTGCTCCCTCTGTTAATACAAAAGCACTTGGATCACTATTTTCTTTAGATTGATCATCATCTGTATTACAATTAAAAAGTAACAGTGTTAAGCCAATTAAAAGTAAAAATTTTCATAGTTTTTGATATTATTTGAGTGTTTAAATTTGTTTGTATTGTTTAATGATAAGAACTATCACAAGATTCTGCTGTTTTAAGACAACTCGCTTTGTGCTGGTCTCTTAATTTCCAAACTCTGAGTGTTTTTTGACCTTCTGGACTTTGCCAGTAGGCATCGTTTTTATCTTTAATATATTTACTGTAAGCGTCTGCCTCTTTTTGCATAGTAGCCAAATCTGCTTCATCTTTAGACGTTAGCGTATAGGCGATTTGTTTTTCGCGCATAGCGGTTAAATAATCAGATATCATTTTACGCACATTCTCTTGAGCCAAGGCCTTATATTCTGGTGCTTTTCTAGGGTCTGGTCCTGCACTATTATTTAGAGCAATATTTTTTGCTTTATTTAAAAATTTACCGAAACCTTTTTTCTTTTTTTTAGTCTTTGAAGTTGCCTCACCATCAGGTGTTGTACCCTTTAGCACATAAACTCTTCTTATATCACCAAATTCTGTACGGCTGTTAAAATGATCTATAAAAAAAATATAATTGCTAATAGCTACATAACCTTCGTTAAACACTTTTTCATAAACGATATATGTGTTTGGAAATCCAGTAAAAGTTTGTCTGTTTTTTGTAAAATCTGCAATATATTGACTTCCTTTTTCGTCATTATCATTTTTGTCTATAATAGCTATTCCAGAGTCTATACCTTCATGATTTAATAATTTTACGATAACTTCTTGCGGCTCGTTATATTGACCAACTCTTTCTTGACTAAGATTTATTGACTGTTTTCCTTCGTTATCAATGCCAACACCTGGATACTCAATGTAAACTGGGTTTTCGCCTTTTGCTTTAATATTTTCAAAAAATGTTTGCTGTGCAAATGTACTTGTGGTTACTAATGCAATAAAAAATAAAATAATGTACTTCATAATAAATTTGGTTTTATAATTATGTATCAAAAATGATAAGATCTAGGAAAAGGAATTTTAACTTTTTAGTGAATGGTAAGATTTTGTAAATGAATAGTAATAAAAAAAGGAAAGCCTTGATGACTTTCCTTTTTTAGTATAAATAGAACTTTGGTTTATTCCTTTATAAATCGTTTTACATGTTGATTTCCATATAAATCTATAATCTTTATAAGATAAACACCCTCTGAAAGACTAGAAACATCTACGGTTTTAGAGTTTGTTTTAATAACTTGTTTACCTAATAATGAATAGACAGATATATTAGCAATAGCTGTTGCTGTTGCTGTTTTTATATTTAAGGTAGATTTTGTTGGGTTTGGGTAAATTGATATTTTTTCCTTTTCAAAATCAATACTACTTAAGGCTGCACAATTTGTACTAAAACTTGCTGAAGTATCTATATTTGTCCAATTTGTAGTACTATAAGAAGCATCATCTACTTGTATACAAGTTAAACTTGGATTGTTTGTTACAGAGAAAGAATTGATATTATTATTATTACCATTTGCTGCATTTAAACTTGTTAATTGATTATCAGAACAAAATAACTCAACTATTGCTGTATTTGAAGATATGTCTATACTTGTTAATTGGTTATTAAAACAGTATAAGGAAATTAAAGCAGTATTTGAAGATACATCTAAACTCGTTAATTGGTTAACCTCACAGTATAAGGAAATTAAAGCCGTATTTGAAGATACATCTAAACTCGTCAATTGATTACTATCACACCTTAAAGTCGTTAAAGCCGTATTAACGGGAACATCTAAACTCATTAATAGGTTATTCCTACAGTTTAAATTAATTAAAGCCGTAGTTCCGGAAACATCTAAACTTGTTAGTTGATTATTAGCACATAGTAATACCTCTAAAGTGGTATTATTAGAAACGTCTAAACTCGTTAATTGATTATCATAACAATATAAAGTAGTTAAAGCCGTATTTGAAGACACATCTAAATTCGTTAATTGATTATTAAGACAATATAAAGTCGTTAAAACCGTATTTGAAGATACATCTAAATTTGTTAATTGGTTATTATCACAGAAAAACTCCTCTAAAGCTGTATTAGCTGAAACATCTATACTCGTTAATTGATTATTACCACAGCGTAACTGCGCTAAAGCTGTATTAGCAGACACATCTAAATTCGTTAATTGATTACCATAACAATTTAAATTTGTTAAAGCTGTATTAGCGGAAACATTTAAGCTGCTTAACGAATTGCTTCCGCACCATAATTCCGTAATATTCGTAAAAGCTTCTATACCTGTTAAATCTGAGATAGATAGGTTTGGAACATATATAGATCCTGTATAAGCTGATGCTTCTGTACAAGAAATTTCGCTATCACCATTCGTGTTTATATATGAAAATCCAAGTAAGGCTGCTTTAAAATTAGCATCGGGAATATTTACATAGCAAATACAATTTGTATTAAAACTTGCTGTAGCATCTATATTTGTCCAATTTGTGGTACTCCAAGCTACATCATCTACTTGTATACAAGTTAAACTTGGGTTGTTTGTTGCAGAGAAAAAAATTAAATTATTATTATTACCATTTGCTGCATTTAAACTTGTTAATTGATTATCGTCGCAATATAACTCATCTATAACTGTATTTGAAGATATATCTAAACTTGTTAATTGATTATCATAACAGTATAAGGAATTTAAAGCCGTAGCTCCGGAAACATCTAAACTTGTTAATTGATTACTATAGCAAGATAAGTTTGTTAAAACTGTATTAGCAGAAACATCTAAACTCATTAATTGGTTATCCTGACAGTTTAAATAAGTTAAAGCTGTAGCTCCAGAAACATCTAAACTCGTTAATTGGTTATACTGACAGTTTAAATTAGTTAAAGCTGTATTAGAGGAAACATCTAAACTCGTTAATTGGTTATCCTGACAGTTTAAATTAGTTAAAGCTGTATTAAAGGAAACATCTAAACTCGTTAATAGATTACTATGACAATATAAAGTAGTTAAAGCCGTATTTGAAGACACATCTAAATTTGTTAATTGATTATCTTCACATTGTAACCACCTTAAAGCTGTAGTTCCGTTAACATCTAAGCTTGTTAGTTGATTATTGCCACATTGTAACACTTCTAAAGTGGTATTATTAGAAACATCTAAACTCGTTAATTGATTACTATAACAATATAAGTAAATTAAAGCGGTATTATTAGAAATATCTAAACTAGCAATACTATTATTATCAATACTTAATCTTTCTAAAGCGGTATTATTAGAAACGTCTAAACTGGTTATTTGATTAAGCCTACATTCTAAATTTGTTAAAGCTATATTAGCAGATACATTTAAACTAGTTAACGAATTGCTTTTGCAATATAATTCTGTAATATTCGTAAAGGCTTCTATACCTGTTAAATCTGAGATAGATAGGTTTTGAACATTTATAGTCCCTGTATAAGCTGATGCTTCTGTACAAGAAATTTCGCTATCACCATTGGTGTTTATATATGAAAATCCAAGTAAGGCTGCTTTAAAATTAGCATCGGGAATATTTACGTTGCAAGCTGTTGTTGTAATAGTGTATTTTTTTAATGAAACTTTATCATTATCTTGGTATAATACATATAAATTTCCATCAGCTTCACTTATTGCCATTTTTATAAAAAAATTGGAACTATTATAATTTAAACCTACACTTGGTAAAGTTGTCCATGTATTTAAACTAGTATCGTAATTTTCAAAAACTATATCTTCTGTATTATTAGCATACATTAAATACAGTTTATCATCGTTTGAGCTTTTTCTTAACTCTACATTATCATTAGTTGCAGTTACTGACTTAATAAAAGAGCTTCCATTGTAAACTCTAATATCGTTATTTGCTGCACCTTGTGGAATTATATCATTATAAAAAGCATGATAATTAGAATCATAAATTCCTGATATATTTTTTGTAGTAGTACCATTTAAAAAATTATTAAAATCAAAATTATTGTTTGCAGAACCTACATTTTTACGTCCTGTAACTGATCCGTTGTAATTATTTTCTTGTGACACAAAATATTCGTCGTAGGCTGTAAAATCGTATCTGTGGTCTCCATTATATTGATTATTGGGATTAAGTAAAACCTCTAGATGGTTTGGTCCTGTACCTGCCGTATTGCGTTCTACAATAAATAACTTTTGGGTCCATTCTCTTCCTGCTACTCTAATAGTACCTACTGCATTAAATTGAATTTGCAAACGATGGTCAGACAAGGCTGAACTTCCTACATTTGTGAAAATAGATGACCAAACAGTTCCATTATATTTATAAGCGGTCATATTATTAGTAACATTTCTGTAGGCAACAACAATTTCATTATTAAAAGGGTTGATTTTTATAGCAATATTATCTGCAGCGTCATTGGAAACTAGTCCAATAGACATCCAGTTTGTACCATCAAACTTAGACACATAAGCCTTATTGCCATCTGCTACATTGCTATAAGCCACATAAATGTCGCCGTTTGCAGCATCAAAAGTCATAGCAGCGTCTGATGAAAGGTTTGTAAATTGAGCAGATCCTACTTGCGACCAATTTTGCGCAAAAGCATAACTACTAACTAAAAACAATACATAAAGTAATTTTATTCTCATAATAAATTTGGTTTTATAATTATGAAACAAAAATGCAAAAGTGCTTTGGGGTAATTTTTAAGTTTTTAGTGAATGGTAAGATTAAAGCAATGAATGGAACATAAACTTAAAATACACGATTGATTATGTCCATAAATTCATCTTTACGATCGCGCGCAATAGGAATACTCTTATTATTACTCATAATAACCTGAAGACCGTCTTTTTTAGTGACCTCATTCATGTATTTTAAATTGATTAGAAATGAACGATGTGGTTTGTAAAACAGTGGTTTATTACTCAGTTGTTCTGTGAAGTGTTTTAAGGTTTTACAGATTAATTCTGTTTTACCATTCTGCAAATAGACTTTAGTATAAACACCATCGGCTTCAAAAAACAAGATATCTTCATGCGATACAAACCGAATACCTTTTGGAACTTCTAAAGCGATTTTATTTAAGGCTAATTGCTGAAAATTACGTTCGAGATTCTGTAGTTTTTCTTTTATGGAATTTTCTTTTAAATAGGTTGATGCTTTAGCAATAGCTACTTTCATTTCGGCAACATCTATAGGTTTTAACAAATAATCTACAGCTGATAATTTAAAGGCCTCTATGGCGTAATGACCATAAGCGGTTGTAAAAATAATTTGAAAATTAATAGCCTCAGTTTTAAAAAACTCTAAAATCTGAAGTCCTGAATGATTAGGCATTTCAATATCTAGAAATACAATATCTGGCTGTTCCTTTTTAATAATGGTTACACCATCTAATAAATTTTCAGCCTCAAAAATCGTTTCTATTTCAGAACATTCTTCTACAATTAAGGTATGCAAAATACGTCTTGCACGTTTTTCATCGTCTATAATTATTGCTGTCATGTCTATATTTTATTTGTTTATATGAGGCACATGCTGTTCACTATAAATCATTTCTCTTAATATTAAAATGTTTCATATGCTCGCTTCATAAGATAGCTTCTCAATGTGCTAATTCTATTGTAATCGTTACTTTTGTTCCTGAGACGACTTGGTGTGTGTTGTATACATCTTCGACCTCTAATTCTACTTTTTTATCTTGACTTCGATTCAATAAATCGATTCGTTTTTGATTAGCTGATGTCGCAAAGGATTTGTGATTACCTGCTCGTTGATTTTTGATTTTTGCTGATGCTTCACGACCAATACCATTGTCTATAATCTCACAAATTAAAAGGTTGAAGACGCTGTCTTTTACAAAATTTAAGATCAGTTTTTTATTATCTTTTTTATGAAGTAAGCCGTGTTTTAAAGCATTTTCAACATAAGGCTGAATAAATAATGAAGGCACAAATGTGTTTTCTAAGTTGAGGTTTTCATCAACGTGAATTTCAAATTTAAAATCGTCATCAAAACGGTCTTTCTCAAGTTCTAAATAGAGTTTTAGTGTTTTAATTTCTTCATTTAAAGAAATTTCATTGGTTTGGCTATGCTCTAAATAGGTTCGTATTAATCTAGAAAATTTCACTAAATACTGACGCGCCAACTTCTTTTCATTCAAAATAATATAATCTTGAATAGAGTTTAGCGCATTAAAAATAAAATGAGGATTCATCTGAGATCGCAAGTTTTCTAATTGCGAAAACACCAATTGCTGATTTATCTTAGCCTTTTCTAAGGCTTGTTGTTGCGCCGTATTTAAACGTTTTGTTTTCTTGGAATAATACCACCACACACAACCTACGGACACTAATAAAATAGAGGTATAGAACCACCAGCTTTTATAAAATGGCAGTTGTATTTTTAAAGCGATACTTATTGGGGTCGTATATGCATTTTGAAAAGTGTTTTTTGCCCTTAGGTTGAACATAAATTTCCCAGCTGGTAAGGTATTGAATTTTACAAAATCTAATCCCTCTTCTACCGCATTCCAATTGTCACTGTAACCTTCTAATTTGTATTCATAATTTACAAATTCATTAGATTGGAATCCGTTTACATTAAAACCAAATCTAATTTCACTATCTGTTTGGTCTAATTCATAATTGGATTGAATACTAGTATCTTTTTCTAAAATTGCTACAGAAGTAAAATACGGCTGAGGTGTTTGTCTTGTTTTAATAATAGCATTTGAATCAAATTGATATAGTCCCATATTAGAACCAAAGAAAACATCATCATCTTGCACAACAAGAGAGTTAATGTTGTAAGAGTCTATACCATCTTCCTTGTTTACGGTTATGACCTTTTGGGTGTCATAATTATAATTTTGTAACCCTCTATCTGTGGCAATCCATAAGGATTTTTCATCTGGTGTAATCACATTGATAACATTAGAAGCTAAGCCATTACTAGTATTCAATTTATACTGTAATATATCATCTACAAATCCATACAACCCTTTGTTATATGTGGCTACCCAAACAATATCATCTTTAGTAATTGCTATTTTAGAACCATATACTGTTGAATCATTATGAGTGATTTTTTTATAGGCCTTAGTTTTCAAATCGACCACTCCAAAACCATCAATGAAGTTACAATAGGCTTTCGTTTTATTGCTATTTAAAACAGACCCATAACTTCGAGCTAGGCGTAACAAAGAAAGAGAATCTCTTTTCTTACTGTAGAGCGATAACCCATGCGGAAGACTCACTAAATACTGATCATCATCATAAACCGTTATGGATTTTGTAACAATAAGTTTACTCCTTTTATGTAATCTTTCTTCTGAATTATAAAAAATAGACTCTGTTGTTGCAACCATTAAAAGATCATTAGATAATGTATTGTAGCAAATTCCATAAACATTATTTCTAAAGTTAACGTCTAGTTTTCCTATACTTTGATCTGTTTTAGAATAGTTAAAAATATTGAAATCTGAAGTCGACAAATACAAGTCGTCCTGGTCTGTTTTTTCAATGGCAGTAACTCCTATATTTTTTGGTAAAGCTATTTTTTTTAAGGCGAGATTAGGCATTACAAAAACACCGTTTTTTAGCGTTGTCACCCAAAAATTAGTATTGGAATCTATGATAAGATCTGTAGTGTAGCTATTTTCAAAATAGCGTTCGCTAATCATTAAATTATTATTCTTAATTTCAGTAATAAAAATACCTCTATTCGTTAACACCCATAATTGATCGTTTACTTGATAAGCAGTGACAACAATAGACGTGAGTAATATGTTAGGCAATTGCACCTCTTGTACGTCCTTATTACCATCAATATAAAACATGGCATTATGCTTAGTAGATTCTAATTCATTAAAGAAAAACACCCTATTATTATACTTAAAGAACTTTTTTAAACCAGTTTGTTGTTGGGTTACCAATGGATATTCATGAATGGGTTGACTATTTTTTAAGGTAGCATCATCTGTAAAATTAATCACATCATTTTTATTAAAATAAAAGCCTTCTGTATAAGTATTTAATGCCGAAAAATGATCTTGATAAACATCCGTCAATGTATTAACTACAGCCTTAGTGTCAAGGTTAACGCTGACTATTTCATTATGTACAGAAATTAAAAGATGATTATTATACATGTTAAAATCTACTAATGTATTTATATCTTCAAAATCCTTAAAGAGTTTTAGTTCATTATTTTCAACATAAAAAAACTGTCCGGAAAGATTATTACACCAAAGTCGTCCTTTAGCATCTAAAGTCAATCCAAACAAAGAGCGACCACGTTTTATAGGATTGGTAAATAATTTGTAGTGCTTACCATCATAACGAAACAAACCTTTGTCTGCAGCCAGCCATATAAAGCCTTGCTCATCTTCCAAGATATCATAAAACTCAATATCTGGTAGGCCATCTTTTTCAGTGAGATGAATGGACACAGGTTGTTGAGCAGCCACAAACCATGTTATTGTAAAGAAAAATAGATATTGAAGCCCTCTTAATTTCAACTAGAAAAATTTAGGGTTGAATTTACAAATTAATCTATTGGACTTTATTTTTATTTAGTAGAAAGCACTTTTTGAGTAATGAATGGTAAATAATCCCTTATATGAATTAAAATAAATAGACGAAACCAAGACCTTTAAACGTATAAAAACGATTCTAATCTGTATTGTTTGAAGGACTTCATACTATAAAAAAAAAGCTGCTCCACCCTAACCTGGAACAACTTTTTTATATTTAAATGCTAATAGCACTTGCATATAAGAAACCAAATTTACTGATAGGTCACATAAAATTTATTCAAAAAACAAAAAAAGTTGAACTAAAATTAATTAGCCCAACTTTTCTTAATCACTTATTTGGAATTAATAAATAACAACTGTGTTAATGTTACACATATTTACAAGCAATGTGTGCTATAACTTGCATTACTAGAAATAGACCAACCAGTAAAACCATCTGTAGCTCCAGCATCCACTTGCACACAACTCAAAGTACTTGATCCCAATTCCATTCTCCACATATTAGCATTGTTTCCGTTTGCTATGTTTACCGAATTTGAAAAACTATTACTACCGCCTTTTAAATCCGTTAAATTCACCAACATGCTTACATCTAAATTTTCTAAATTATTACCCTCTAACAATAATTGTTCTAATAGTGTATTATTAGAAACATCAATAGCGGTTAGATTATTATCAAATAATTGCAAGTTTTTAAGGTTAATATTATGACTAACATTAATGGTTAAAAAACTATTATTATTTGCTACTAAAGATCGTAATGCCGTTAGTTTTTGCAAGGCAGTTGTAGGTAAATCGTCAATATTAGAGCTTCCTATACTTAAAACTGCAACTCTACTATCTTCAACTGTAACACCATCCCAAGTTGAAACATCCGTTGATGTAATATCCCAAGATAAGGTATTGTTTGTGTTGGCATTATAAATTTCAATTAGTGCATCACGATCACTTTCTAAGACGTAATTTGGTGTTGCATCATCATCACTGTTACAAGCGGTTATTAATAAAATAGCGAGGATTAATGTTAGGTGTTTAAATATTTTCATTTGTTTTAAGGTTTAGGTTATACCATTCCTCATTTTAAAAAAATGGTATAAAGATTTGAGTTTTAAATTTGTTTGGTCTTTGTTCTAGAATATTAGTTTATGGACACCGTATTACCACAACCCGAATTTTTGCGGTACACTTGTACATTAGTAGAATCATAAGCATTACTTCCACCAGACTTCGTTATTTTTTGTAAATAAGCATCTTGATCACAGCTCCATCTGGTTGTTCCACCAGCACTAATTCTTGTTCCTGGATTACTACTTCCAGCTCTACCTACATAAATTTCATGATTCGAGTTATTACGAAGTGTTACCGTGTTTTTTAACTCTGATGCCTGATAGTTTGCCTCATTTTGTTTTATTCTTCTTTGCAAGTCTTTATACTCTGGCGTTGCTTTTATAGAATCGTTATAACGTTTTATTTCTTCGTCTCCAGCCTCTCTAGCACGCTTAATTTTTGCAATATCTTTTTTGTCTTGTGCAGTTATTGGACTCGCTTGTTTAGCTTTCATAGCCGTGACGTAATCGTTGAATATCTTTTCAATATTTACCGTTTGTATATATTTATAGGTTGGTGATTGACCTGTAGATTCTATTTTTGCCTTCATGCGTCCTAAAAAACCACCTTTTTTCTTTTTCTTTTTTCCTGAGTTTTCTTTTGCTTCAGTACGATCCTCAACCATAACATACACAGCTGTAACATCTTCTACTTTTGGAACACCGTCACTTGGTATGTAACTAATCTTAAATAATAAATCGTCGATTACCATATAACCATCGAGTCCTCTTTTGTAAGTGTTTTTTATGGTCATTACATTTGGGTAACTATCTACTCTATCATAATCGCCTAGTTCAGACGCTCCAAAACCACCATAAGTTTCTGAAACGGGTTTAGCTTCAAAACCCACAGGTTGTCCTGTTGCCAATTTTTTTACGGTTATAGTTACTGCTGGTTTACCACTTACAATAGCTATAGTACCATCGTCATTTATAGATATGCCAGAAAAACCTTCGTACGTTGCTGTCTCACCATTAGCTTCTAGAGCTTCGTAAAAGGTTTTTTGAGCTTGCGCTATGGTTGCTGTAAAAATTAAAGCAACCGTTATCATTATTTTTTTCATAATAGGTTAAATTTTAAGTTTATAAAAGCAAATATCAACTATGAACTCATTGTCAAATAGCTTGAGTTTCTGAAATGCTAATTTCAACTTCTAAACAAAAAAAAATCTCGTAAGCATTACACTTACGAGATTTCTAAAAAACAAAACCATGTGTTATTGCTTGACGAAGCGTTTGGTTAAAACGTTTCCGTTTTCATCTTCTATTTTAATCAAAAATACTCCGTTTGGTAAACGAGAAACATCAATCTGTTTATTTTCAGTTCTAATCACTTCTTTACCTAAAATAGAATAGACGCTTGCTTGTTTGATGTTTTGAGTCATTTCTATGTTTAATATTGAATTTGTTGGATTTGGATAAAGTTTGATTTCGTTTTCATTTAGTTGAAAATCATTTGTACTTAAAAATGGTGCTCCAAACTCATAAACTCCCATATCTACAGTTGTATTAAAAACACGTTGGTTTCCTAATAAATCTGTGGATTCAAAAACAAAACTGTTGTCTCCTGTATCAACCGCAGGCGAACCAGAAGTTAATGTAAAGTCCCCATTTGCAGCATCCGTAAATAGAGGATTAGAGTTAGTTGTATTACTTGTATTTGTAATTACAGCATCGTTAAAATTAGCTTCATCTATAGAATTTAAAACATTTACAGATGTAGGTGGCTGTTCATATAAATCTGTTATAGAACGTGCAGTTAAACCACCAGTAGCTGTATTACCCCAAAAAATAGAATTAGCTACTGTTGTATTTACTGCCCCTGCATTTCCGTTACTTCTACTTATAGCTAACGTTGATCTACTAAAGTTATTTAAATTTTGCTCTGTACCAGTATCGTTATTACTAACAAATGTAGAATTAATGATGTCTATATTTAAAGTAGAACTGCTACTAATACTTAAATTCCTAAGCCATGCCGAACTACCAGCATAGCCTTGTGCAGTTGTACTATTCAAATTTCCTGCAATATTACCATCAAATAAACTATTGGTAATATTTATATTTGCATCAGTATCGTCACGAACAAAGCTATATATAGCTGTTGCCCACCGAGCCATATTATTAGAGAATATACAGTTTTCAATATTCAACTCACCTAATATCCCTGTTCCATTAAGATCATATTCAGCTAATAAACCTGCATTGCCGTTTCTTGAAACATTATCTTTTATAATACAATTTTTAAGGGCTAGCTTAGTAACCCCAGAATCTTTTACAATTGCACCACCACTCTCAAAAGCATCTAAATTATTATGTGCATCACTTACTGTTATACCTTCTAATAATAAATTATTTCCGTATTCCGTAATATTTATAACATGGTAACTATTATCTGCATTTCGAGTTGTGTTTGAATAGTTAGAAATAAAATCGGTTGTATTCACATCATTATCTTGTAAATCTCCTGATAAAATAGTCGTATTTAAAACATGATCTGCATCAGATTCCTGAGTTTCTGTTCCATTAAACCCTCCGATAATTTTTAAATTTTCTTTGTTTACTGTAAAATAAACGCTTCTATCAAAAGCATGTGGTTTATAATTACCTGACGCAACCCAAATATGATCACCAGAGTTTGCCAAATCTAACGCTGTATTTAAATTAATATATGCATCAGACCAGCTACTACCATCATTATTTCCTGTTGCATTATAGTTAACATAAGTTGGTATTCCTGTATTCTTAAAAATAAGGGGTGCAGACCATGATGAATAACTACCATTTCCACAATCTTTTCTAACATAAACTTTATAAGTTTCTGGCGATGTTCCAGTAATAGTTGTACTTGCTCCTCCTGAAACACTTGAAACAACTGTAGCAGAAGAAAAAGGTTGAGAAACTTCATGATACGCAATATCCACAGTTTGTGTACCTGGTACATTTACATCTATATTTGTAGCTGTAATATTAGAAGTAAATAACTGATTAGTAATTCCAACACAAAAATTATAGTCACCAATAGATGTTATTTCTGCAGCTGATATCTCTCTATCATAAATTAATATATCATCAATAACGTCTCTATAACTGCTTGTAGCCGTCGGGTATGAAGATCTATTTCTTGCTAAACCAACAATACCGTTACTATCAAATCCTCTATTACTATAACTTGAGGCACTTGGATTCCCAGTCGAATCCACTAATTGTCCGTCAACATAAATTTTTGAAATTAACATATGTGTTGTAATAGCAATATGATGCCATTGATCATCACTAATATCCATAGATGTTATATTATAAACAATATAGTTAGAACCCACATTAAATCTTGAATAGTGGTTTATCTCTCCATCTTTTAAATAAATATGGTAACCTTTGTTAAAAGTTCCTCCAAGGTCATAAATTATTGTTCTTTCATTATTTTCATTGGTTGCCGTCTTAATCCAAAATGACAAAGAAATATCATCATAAGAAGAGTCGTGATCTAAGTTTACTCGTTGAAAATCATCTCCATTTAACTGCAAAGCTCCATTAGCTGTACCAAATCTATCATTAACAAATAGTGAAGCTGATCCATGTTGAGAAAAATTAGCGCCATTAGCACCATCTACTAAAGACCCATTATCAAATCCATACTGAGCTATTAAATTAGTAGTAGGAAATTGGGCGAAAGAAAAACTACATATAAGTAGTAATAAATAAAATAATTTTGTTTTACTCACGAGACATTTATTGATTATGTGTTCGTTAAAAAATGTAATTTTTTTCATAATTGGTTTTTATTAAGATTTAGAAAACAAATATCTACTATGAAGCTTCATTAAAATGGGGTGAGTTTCTGAAACACCATTTTGGACTTCTAAACCAAAAAAAAATCTCGTAAGCATTGCACTTACGAGATTTAAAATAACTATAATTAATCGTTATTGCTTGACAAAGCGTTTGATTGAAACATTTCCGTTTTCATCTTCTATTTTAATTAAAAATACGCCTTTTGATAAACGAGAAACATCGATCTGTTTATTTCGAGTTTTTAATACTTCTTTACCTAACATAGAATAGACAGTTGCTTGTTTGATGTTTTTAGTCATTTCTATATTTAACATTGAAGTTGTTGGGTTGGGATGTAATGAGATTGAATTTAGATTAAAATCATTTACGCTTAATGCTGCGCAATCTTCGCTATAACTTGCTGTTGCATCTTTCTGCCAAGTTGTTGGTGGTGTGAAGGCTGCGTCTATTTGAATGCACGTTAAATCTTGGTTGTTAAGTGCATTAAATTGAACAAAATTCGCATTGTTTCCATTTGCAACGTTTAAACTTGTTAAGGAATTGTTGTTCGCTTGTAAAACATTTAAAAAGGTGTTGTTTGATATATCTAAACTTGTAAAACTATTATCATCAATCTGTAAAGATTCTAGAGCTAAATTTGACGAGACATCTAAACTTGTTAAACCATTATTTATACCCTTTATATTTTTTAAAGCTGTATTGGATGACAGGTCTAAATTTGTTAAAGCATTAGATTGAAAGGATAGATTTTCTAAAGCAGTATTTGATGATATATCTAGATTCGTTAAACCATTAAAGTCTAAAACGACACGTACTAAAACGGTATTATTAGAGAGATCTATACTTGTGATACTATTATTATAACAACTTAAATAAACTAAAGCCGTATTAGAAGATATATCTATACTTGTTAAATTATTGTTCCCAGAAGATAATACTACTAAAGCTGTATTAGATGATACATTTAAACTTGAAATACTGCTATTATCATCACACCAAAGACGGGTTAAAAGCGTGTTTGTTGAGACATCTAAACTAGACAATGCGTTAGATTGACAAAGCAATTCTAATAAAGCTGTATTTTGAGAAATATCTAAACTCGTTAATGCATTATCTCGACAATTTAAAACTGAAATATTTGTAAAGGCCTCTATACCTGTTAAATCTGAAATATTTAAACCATTAACAATTACGGCTCCCGTAAAAGCACTAGCCTCACTACACTGTATTTCTGTATCACCATTGGTGTTTATGGCAGTATTACCAACTAAGTAAGCTTTAAAGTTTGCGTCTGGGATGGTTACTGTGCAAGGTGTATAAGGTGAAAACACAATATCATCAACTCCAAAATTTTGTGAGCTTCCATTAGTTGCTGTTATATCTATTATACTAACATTAGTCCAATTTAAGTTCACTGTAACAGCATTTTGAGCAACATTCGCTGTTACAACGGCATTACCTGGACTATTAACTGGTGTAAAAGTCCAGTTAACAGTACTAGCATTAGCAGAAAAAGCTTTGAGGCTTTGAATATCTACTGCAGGAAAAAAAGCTAATCGAACAACTTGTTGAGGTTGCTGATTCATAACAGCCTTGCCTGTAGTACCTTGATTAAAAGTGCCAAGCAGAATAGGTGTACCGCTACCACTGGCCGAAAAGTTAACCTCGTAACCATTAACAATTTGCTTTGCAATAATGTTTTGATTAGATGAACCAAAACTTAGTAATGTTCCTGTCTCCCAATCAAAAGTCTGTCCATAACTCAATGCAGAAATTATAGTAAATAAAAAAAGTAATTTTGTTTTACTCACGAAACATGTATGGATTAAGTGTTCGTGAAAAAATGTAATTTTTTTCATAATAGGTTAAGAATTTTAAAGTTTATAAAAACAAATATCTTAATCCAACCTACTAAAATTGTAACTAAATTTCTGAAACAGCACTTTCAACTTCTAAAGCAAACTACCCTATATTTTGAACAATAGTTAAAAACTCGTCTTTCTTATCTTTTGAAATGGAAACACTTTCATTATTATCCATTATAATATAACCACCATCGCTTTTAACATATTCTTGAATAAATTTTAGATTAATTAAGTACGAACGATGTGGTCTGTAAAATGTTGGAATGGCATCTAATAAGGTTTCAAAATGCTTAAGCGGTTTACTTATTAATAATTCAGATCCATTTTGAATACTTACTTTAGTGTACATACCATCTGCTTTTAAGAGAATTATATCTTCAAAATTTACAAACTTGATACCATCTGCTACAGGAAGTCCTATTTTTTTAAAGTCGGATGATTTTAAACTTTTTTGAAGCTCGTCTAACTTAATATTAATATGAGATTTACCAATATTCTCGATGGCTTTTTCAATAGCATCCACCAATTTATCGGTTCGTAATGGTTTTAGTAAATAATCTACTGCAGAAAGTTCAAACGCCTTTATAGCATATTCGCTATAAGCGGTTGTAAAAATGATTTCGAAATTATAAGTCTTAGATTCAATAAAATCAAAAATCTCTAATCCAGAATGTTCAGGCATTTCAATATCTAGAAATACGATTTGCGGTCGTTCTTTTTTAATAATTTCTACACCACTTAATAAGTCTTCGGCCGTAAAAATCTCAGTGATTTTTGGGTAGTTTTCTTTTACTAATATCTCTAGTAATTTTCTTGCCTTTGGCTCATCGTCTATAATAACTACTTTCATTAGTGTTTTTTATTTTGTAAACGGAATTGTGATATCTACTTTAGTTCCTGTTGGTTTTTCGGCTTCAAACAAATCTGTAATGATTATTCCAACTTGTTTTTGTTTGCCGTAATTAAGTAATGCCAGTCTATCTTGGGTTGCTTTTGTGGCGAAAGATTTATGATTCTTGTAGCTTCTAGCTTTAAATTCTTCGGCTTTTTCTCGTCCAACACCATTATCTGTAATAAGGCATCTAACTGTATTAGAGTCTTCATTTATAAAGAAACTAATTTCTAAAACCCGATCGTCTTTTCTGTGCAACAAGCCGTGTTTTAATGCGTTTTCTACATAAGGCTGAATAAGCATAGTTGGTATCTTTACTTGGTCTGGCTTTAAACTTCCAGTTGCGGTAATAGTGTAATTTAGTTTGTCTTCGAAACGCAATTTTTCTAATTCTAAATACATTTCTAAACTATCTATTTCTTCTTGCAATGTGATTTTTCCTTTAGTACTATGGTTTAAGTAGGTTCTTATTAAATCTGCAAATTTCCCCAAATATATAGTAGCTAATATTTTTTGGTTTAAAACAATATATTCTTGAATTGAATTTAACGCATTAAATATAAAATGCGGATTCATTTGCGACCTTAAATTTTCCAATTTTAAAGCAATCAGTTCGTTATCTAAGGATAATTGTTTTACTTCTATTTGGCGTTGTTGTTCTTTCTTTTTTATTTTTCTTCTGAAATATAAAACCGTTGAACCCATTACTAAAATTGAAATACTTGACATAAACCACCACGTTTTCCAAAAGGGTCTAGAAATTGAGAATTTAAGTTCTTCTATACTATTCTCTTCTACCTCAACATCCATAACAGGTTTTACTTGGAAGGTATAATTTCCTGCTGATAAACTATTGTATTTAACAGAATTGATCCCAGTTTCAGTAGTTATCCAATCGTCATTTAAACCTAATAAACGATAAGCGTATTTACCCTTTTGGTTAAATTGAAATCCATTAACATTAAAACCGAATTTAATACTATTTTGATTGTGTTCTAATGTATAATCCGACTTTAAAGTTGCATCTTGCTCGTTAACTTCAACCTGATTAAAATAAACCTTTGGTTGCTTTTCAGGTTTAAACGCTTTTACTTTATCAATACAAAATATGCCTTTATTAGAAGAAAAATACACTTTGTTTTCTAATATTTCTATTCCAGAAATATCGTAAGAAACTACTCCATCTCGTTTGGTTAGTGTTTTAATTTTATTTGTTTCTACGTCTACAACTTGTATGCCATTATCTGTAGCAACCCATAAATTATTTTGGTCTGCTTTTATCTTTTCTATTCTATTAGAAATGAGTCCGTTTTCAGTAGTAAAATGATAAACGACTTCGTTATTTTTTATCCCGAAAACACCTTCTTTAAATGTACCAACCCATACGATTCCATTAGGGGTTTCAGATAATGAAAGTGCAAAAATCGATTGATCTTTATATCGAATGTTATTAGGTTTCCATTGATCGTCATAAGCTCTTAAATCATCAACAAACGCAACATAAGTCGTTTTGCTAATTAAACTGTAAAATGAAGTATATGCTCTTTTGTTAGCCGAAATTTCCTTATCTACTTTAGTAAAATCATTTCCTGTAATTAAACTTGCATGTGCATAATTTACAAATAGCAAATCTTTATGATCTATTATGGAAAAACTCTTTGCAGTAAAGAAATTTTTAATGGATTCAATACGCTTAGTATTATAATCCATCAAAAAACCACTTACATCCTTACTGATATAGATTAATTCTTTTTCGGGATGATATTTTATTGCCGACACGCGTTCAGCTAACGGCAAGTCAATAACATGTTCTTCATGTTTTTTTGTGTCATAAAAAACAATATCACCTTTATTTGTTCCAAATAACAAAGTGTTATTATCTATTTTTTCTAGGCAACTTATATTGCTATTTTCTTCTAAAACATTAAGACGCTCTATATGTATATTTGGCATTACAAAAACACCGTTATTAAGTGTTGTTAGCCAGAAATTGTCATCTTTATCTTTAATAACTTTTGTTACAAAATACTCTTGTAAAAAATGTTTTTCTAGCTTAAATAAGTCATTTTTAAAAGAAAAAACAAAAACCCCATTATTACTTGCAACCCAAAGTTGTCCATCGTTTTCAAAAAATTTGAGGTTTTCATTATTCTTAAGCTCTTCTAACCCTTTGACTTCTACTAGTGTATTAGTATCGATATCAAGTTTAAAAAATGTGTTGACTTTTTTATAGTTTTTCCTAGAGAATAATTGTGATTCTAATTGAAATAATTCAGTTTTTTGATTAATAGGTCTGCTTCTCTTCTCTTTTGGTACAGATGCATAAAACTGTAATAACTCAGCTTTTTCTTCTTTTGTATTTAAACGCGATAAGCATTTATAATTTCCAAAAAGTATGGTATCATTATATGTAATAGGTGGACCAAATTGAAATTCGCTAGTAAATTTCAATGTGACTACTTTGCTCAACAAATCAACATAATAAATTTTAAACTTAGTAAAAACAATCAGATGCTTTTTTGTTACCATAAAAGATGAAAGCTCACCTTTAAGTTCTTTACCCAAATCAATAAAAGTGAATAATTGGTCGTTTTCAACATAAAAAAACTGGCCAGAAATATTGTTACACCATATACGTCCTAACTGATCTTCTACCGGTTCAAAAACAGATAATCCTCTTTTTTCTGGATTACTATAGTTTTTAAATAACTTACCGTCATAACGAAACAAACCTTTATCTGCACAAAGCCATATAAAACCTTTGCTGTCCTCAATAATATTATAGAATTCTTTATCTGGTAATCCGTCTTTTTCTGTGAGATGTACAGAAACGGGTTGTTGTGCTTCCATTAAAAATGAAAGTAGAAACAAACATAGAAAAAATGGTTTTCTGTACAATTTTAAAAATTATAAGTAAAAATACAATTTACTTATACTTATAGCTCTATTAACTTCTAAAATGCTAGTTTGAACTGCTAAGCACTTTTTTAAATTTTAAAATTGGATGATATGTTGATGGAAATTTAGGTTTGTACTAATACTAAGCTCAGCAAACAACAAGGAATTAACGAGGCGATTCTTCAATAAACTTCACTTTATTTAATAAGGCTTTATCTCCGAGAATTAAATAATCTTTGCCTTCTCTATTCTGAAGAATTACATAAGTACCATCAGCATGCTTTACAAATCTAGATGTACCTGAATACATGCCATTTTCATCTTTGTTAGTTTCTCTTTTTATACCATCTACGTCCATCCAGAATTGTTTTCCATCTTCAAGTAATTCAAAATTACCATCGTAAAAACCTCCTAGGTAGTTATAAAAATTAGCATCTAACACTTTACCATCTGACGTATTTAAAAATCCAAATCTATTTTCATCTCCATACAATTCATAAATTCCAGCACCTAAGTGACTTCCTAGGGTTAACCATTGTTTATTAATACGTACTTGTTCGTCTTTATATTTTTCAATAATATCATTTTTCTTCAACATTTTTAAAAAATCAATTAAATCTGCCGTTTCTATAAATGATTTGTCTTTTAGATTGTAAACATATGCTTTTTTAGAATTATTAGGATAGGTTACCATTAAACCATTAGCACGTGGTAACATTACTTTACCGTAATGTGTAGAATTGGCGTTGAAAGCAGAAACACTTGGCAATAAAAAACCTTGTTTAATATTGCAATTGTATACATAAATTTTTTCTGGATTCTTTTGTTTATCTAACATAAGGACATATCCATCATAGGTTATAAAATGGTTATAATTCTGTGGCTTATCAATAATATTACCAACATCGTCCATAATACCAAGCTGACCATCTTTAGAATAAACTGCTACATTATGTTTATTGAATTTATAGATGCTGTCAATTTTTATGATATAAGCCTTAGACATGTCTGTCCATAATTTATTTAAAGAATCTAATCTATGTGCTTCTTTATCTTCTCTTAATCGTTTTAACTCTAATGCTTTTTGCTCTGCAATATACTTATCAATTTCTTCTTGAATATTAACGTAGGTTTCTAACATATTTTGATAATCTTCCGTTGTCTTATCTTCTTCCAATTCAAAATACCATTTGGCATAAGAACGTGCTTCAAAAAACTTTTCATGTTCAAAATGCAATAAAGCACCTAATTTAGCTACACGACTGTTTGGAACACTGTCCATATATTTCAAGGCTTTATTAAAAATTTCTAAAGATCTATCCATTTCTAAATTATGAAAAAGCACTTCTGATCGCTTTATATAAACATTTGAAATTTCACTATCAGTTTGTCCAATAATTGTTAATGGAAAGAGAAAAACTAATGAGAGGATGATAAATTTTATTTTCATAAGTAAGAGATTAAAAAGCTAGCAATCCGCTAACTGTGAGAAAACTACTAAAAATAAAATAGGTAAATTAAACTTTTCGACACTATACCTATTATCAAGGATATTATGTAAAAAATTCTAATTCAAAAAACGAGAAATTACTCAGGAAAGTTATTTACACTTAGTGTTTGTAATGTTTTATTTTCATCTTCATAAATAAAATAAACTTTCAATTCTGGATGTGAATTTAAGAACCAATTCACTTTTTCAATTCCCATAGCCTGAAATGCTGTAGCGTAAGCATCCGCTGTCATACAATCTTTTGTAATTACAGAAACGCTAAGAATATTGGTTTTACTTGGATAACCCGTTTTAGTATTAATAATGTGTGCATAGCGATTGCCGTTTTCATCTATCTTAAACTTACGGTACGTGCCAGAGGTTGCCATCGCTTCATCTTGTAACGGAATCACTTTAGAATAACTTTGTTCTTCATTAAAATTAGGATCATCAATACCCACTCTCCAAGGTGATTTTTTATCAAGATTAATACCTCTTACACGAATTTCTCCTCCGATTTCAACTAAATAATCGGTAACATTCTTGCTTTCTAAAAACTCGCCAATAGCATCCACACCATACCCTTTTGCAATAGCATTAAAATCTAAAAACGATTTAGAACTTTTAAATATCTTATTATCTCTCAATCCCATACGGTTATAGCCCACAGACCTCATTAAACTATCTATAGTGGTACTATCGATATTAACTATTTTTCCTTCTGGCCCAAAATCCCAAGCATTTACAACAGCTCCGATTGTTGGATCAAAAGCTCCTTCCGTTGCTCTGTAAATTTCTTTGGCTTTATTAAAAACACGCATAAAATGTTGATCTAACTCAATGTTTTCACCTTTATTAATTCTAGATATTTTTGAATCTGGAATATAAGTAGACATCGATTCATTGATTACCGTAAAAAGACTATCAAACTGTGTTTTATAATTTGAATCATCTGTTGTGTAATATTGAATATTATAAGCTGTACCAAAAACAGGTCCACTTATTTTGGTGTTTTTAGGCTCTTGATTACAAGAAAAAAGAATGGCTATTAGAAATAGATAAACTATTTTTTTCATAAATATGTAGATTGACTTTGACTGAAAATTAGTTTGGTAAAACGAGTGTTATATTAATTCAAATTCATTTCTATAACTTGAATGCCATTATATTCAATAAGGTATTCTTCGTTTAAATAAAGAGGTAAATCTTCACCTTCAGGGTTTCCTACACCAACACCTGCGTACAACACTTTGGCGTCTTTTTCGTAAGCATGTTTTTTAAAAGTTTCCATCCAAACGATATCGTAATTATTTGGATTCTCAGGCAAGATCACAGCACGTACAACTACAAAATAATACTGACTATTTTTATCTATGCAAACAAATTGTGGATGCCGTTTTAGCGTGCTATTTATAGCTACAAATTCAAAACCTCGAGCTTCTAGGTCTTTACCTACGTGGTTCATGGCAAGGTTATGAATTTCTTGAGGTGTTAAAGGTTTACTCATAAAGCAAAGATACAAACTTGCTATTTAAAACGCACAAATTTTAAACTTCCAAACACATAATTTGAAACCGAAATCACAGCATCATCCTCCAATTGATACCATGGAGAGATAGTAGCATTATCTAAATTTTTAACTAAGTGCACACTTTGTGCTGGCGTATTACCTTGAAATAGTAAAAAGAGTTTCCCTCCTTTATTATTAATAACCTCATCTGCTATCATAACAATATGACCTGGAGAACCGCCTTTAATGAGCATATCACCTATTTTTAAATCTCTGGCTTTAACGGCTACTAACTCGTTGTATAACGATAACGTCCCAGAATACATATAAATTAAATTTAAGAATTTATAGAAGTTGTCTTTTGAAGTATTGGCACTTGCCGTTTTATGAAACGTAACTTTATTTCCGTTAATTTTAGGTCTATACCCTTCAGCATATTTGGTCCAAGAACAATAATGCCCAGATGTAAAGTTAAAACCTATTTCGTTTTTTCTATTGTTGTCCCATAGGTACTCGCTTCGTATTCTAATTAGTGCATCTGCACATTGCTGTAATCCGTTTTTAGGCACAGGGACTTCTAAAATCCCAATATGACCTCCTTGCCAAAAATAATTGGTATCATCGTAATTAATGATTTTACTTCCAAAGGCTTTTAATTTGTAATTCCTGAGATACGCTTCAAAACTTCCTTTGGCATAATTGACACGTTTATAACCTTCAGGAATATTAACTCTAGACGCAATCGTTAAACTATCTTTATTAATAAGACTTGGTGTTTCAATACTTGATTTAACGATACTACCACTTTTTTTACTGGTTTAAACTGAAACGCTAAAACAGCAAGTGATGTTAAGATTAAAATGGCGAGTAGAACTTTTTTCATACTTTAAATAACGACAAAAAAATCTAGTTTCGTATGTTGAAGACTGAATTATAGTTCGTTATAGTAAGATTTCCGAATCAATTCAGCTTTACTATTAATTTCTAACGTTTTGTAGATGTTCTTAATGTGTGTACGAACTGTATCGATGGAAACAAATAAATCAGAGGCAATCATTTTGTAGCTTTTACCATCTACAATACCAGCCACAATTTCTTTTTATCTTGGCGTTAACAAATTGCTTTTATGCTGTTTTGGTGCAAAAGTATTCACTATTTTTCTCGCAATTGAAGGAGACATATAAGAACCTACTTTATTTACGACTTCTATAGCTTCCTTTATCTTTTTAAATGGTGTTTTCTTTAACAAATAAGAACAGGATCCTGCACATAAGGCTTTGTAAATTTTTAACGTCATGGGATCTAATCATCCTGAAATAACAGTAAGGAATTTTCTACTTTAGCCATGAAAATGACAAATCGGGAAGTAATTTACCATGCTATTCAAGCCATATTAGATGAAGTAATTAGTTCTGGCAAACTTTCAATTTTTAGTAACAATATTCCAAAATTTGCTTTGTAGTCAAATAAAGGAGTTCTTTCTAGAATTAAGTTTCGAAAAGACGAACACTGTGTAATAATAAGAAATGGCATTGCCATTAATAACAAAGAAGGTAATGCAAAAAAAATCATTACAGATGCACGAGATGATACCTTTAAAATAAAAAAATCAAATTTGAACAAAGCAACCTTAAATTATTACAATCTGAAAAATTAAGGAATGAAATTATGGATTATATTATAACAGCTGAATATCTCAATCGAAATTATTATTCAGAATTAAATCAGCAAATAGTAGTTATATTAGAATCGATTAATACCGAGTTAAAATAATACATGATTAAAATTATTACCTTGGCCGAAAATATTCTAAATGAAATTTAATCTTTTAATTCTAGCTATAGTATTACTTTCAAGCTGTAATAATCAAAACGCTCTACCAGACCCATTAGAAGCAGGTTGGAAAGGTGAGGCAGTCTGCGAGGTTATTGAAGAAAATAACGAATTAAGAGTCCTGAAATGCACTTTTGAGCCAGGCGTAGGACATGAAAAGCACTATCACAATCCACATGTTGGTTATACCTTAGTAGGAGGTAAATTTAGAATTACTGATCATACAGGAACACGCGAGGTAGATGTTCCAACAGGTTACACATTCCGCAAAGACTCCATCACCTCACATGAGGTTTTAAATATTGGAGAAACCACCTCTGTGTATTTAATTATGGAGTTTAAATAAGTACTCCTAAATCTATCATTTCTGTTGAATTTTGAAATTCATTTCATTTTTTTGTATCTTTTATCTTGAAAAGTAGAATTTACAACTATGAAAAATTCAATTCGTTTTGAAAATGCGATATATAAATTATATACATCATTTCATAATAAGACCTTAAATCCAGATGACTGTAAGCAATGTGCAGTTGGTAATATTCTTGATAATAAAGACAGTTGGAAACATTTAACGGACCAACATGGCTCAGTAAAATTAAATTACATTGGATTAGTTCATCAAAATTTAGGAAGACAATTCAATGGCTATACACCTATTGAATTGTTGCAAATTGAAAATGCTTTCCTAAACGGCTGTGGTTACTATTTCACAGAATCAAAACGTTTGTTTAAACCAGAAACTATTAATAGTAATAATCTCTTTGATGGACTATGTGCCGTTGTATCACAACTGTGTTCTATAGATAAAATTGATAATGTTATGGATTGTTCTATATTATTTAAATTCGAAAAAACAGATTCTTTAATTGCAGTATAACATCAATAATATTTAGCCATAAAAAAACCAACTCAATTGAGTTGGTTTTTATTTTTATAGATATTTTTTTAGCTATTAGCCTCCAAAATCATCAAATCTTATGTGTTCATCTGGAATTCCAAAATCTTCACCCATTTTCTGAACAGCTTGGTTCATCAATGGTGGTCCACAGAAATATAATTCTATATCCTCTGGTGCTTCATGCTTAGATAAATACTGATCTATTACTACTTGGTGAATAAAACCTACAAATCCATCACCAGATTCATCATTAACATCAGTTTTAAGTTTCCAATTATCAGCATCTGTAGGATCTGATAATGCAATAAAGAATTTGAAATTTGGAAAATCTTTTTCTAATGCTCTAAAATAGTGTATGTAAAATAGTTCAGCTTTAGAACGTCCACCATACCAATATGTTACTTTACGTCCTGTTTTTATAGTTCTAAATAATTGGTATAAGTGTGAACGCATTGGCGCCATACCTGCTCCACCACCTACATATAACATTTCTGAATCCGAATCATTAATAAAGAACTCTCCATAAGGTCCAGAAATAGTAACTTTATCTCCAATTTTTTGATTAAAAATATAAGATGACGCTACACCAGGATTAACATCCATCCAGCCTCCTTTTTCTCTATCGAAAGGTGGCGTTGCAACACGGACATTAAGCATAATCTTACGTCCTTCTGCAGGATAAGAAGCCATAGAGTAAGCACGTTCTACAAGTTCATCGTTCTTCATAACCAAAGGCCACAAACCAAACTTCTCCCAATCTGCTTTAAACTTATCTGGTTCACCTGGATGATCTTCTGGGTGAGCAGAAACATCCATATCAGCATATTTTACTTCACAATTAGGAATTTCAATTTGAATATATCCTCCTGCTTTATAATTCATATCCTCAGGAATTTCTACAACAAATTCCTTAATAAACGTCGCTACGTTGTAATTTGAAACTACGGTTGCTTCCCATTTCTTAATACCAAATACTTCTTCTGGAATGGTAATTTCCATGTCTTGCTTTACCTTTACTTGGCAAGCTAAACGTGCACCATGTTGCAATTCATTTCTACTAAAATGAGGTGTTTCTGTTGGTAAAGCTTCGCCTCCACCAGAAAGCACATGACATTCACATTGAATACATGTTCCACCACCACCACAAGCAGATGGTAAGAATATTTTTTGATTTCCTAAAGTGCTTAATAAAGTACCTCCAGAGCCTACTTCAATTTCTCGCTCACCATTAATGGTAATCTTTACAGGACCTGATGGTGATAATTTTTGCTTAACAACTAATAACAACCCAACTAAGATTAGTGTGATTATTAAAAATGCCGCTACAGTCGCTATTACTGTTCCTAATGTACTTGCTGCTAATAAAATCATATTACTCAACTACTTTAATTGTGTTATCAGCTAATGCTTTTGTTTCTTCTATTTTCTTTTCTGCTTCAACTTTAGCAGTCTTTTCTTCTTTTGCTCCTTCTTCATCACCGCCTGTTAACATACCACCAAAACTCATAAAGCCGATAGCCATTAAACCAGTAATAATAAATGTAATTCCTAAACCACGTAATGCAGGTGGTACATTTGAATATCTAATTTTCTCACGAATTGCAGCAATGGCTAAAATCGCTAAGAACCATCCAATTCCTGAACCAACTCCATAAGTTGTTGCTAAACCTAAAGTAGCAATTTCACGAGATTGCATAAATAATGAACCTCCTAAAATAGCACAGTTTACAGCAATCAATGGTAAAAATATACCTAATGAATTATATAATGATGGAGAAAACTTCTCTACTACAATCTCTACTAACTGAACCATTGTAGCAATAGTAGCGATAAACATAATAAAAGATAAGAAGCTTAAATCATAACTTGCATACTCTTCACCTAACCAAGACAAAGCTCCAGGTTGTAATAAATACTGATCTAGTAACCAGTTTAATGGTACAGTTATGGCAAGTACAAAAATTACTGCGGCACCAAGACCAACAGCTGTACTCACTTTTTTAGATACAGCTAAGTAAGAACACATTCCTAAGAACGTAGCAAATACCATGTTATCTATAAATATCGATTTGAAAAATAATTCTATATGTTCCATATTCTTTTAGTTTTCAGTCTCAGTCTCAATTAACAGTAAACACCGTATAATGTGACTTTAACTTGTGTACTGTTTTAGTCTTCTATTAAAGCTTTGTTTCTACTACGTTGTATCCAAATAATAATTCCTACAACTATTAATGCCATTGGTGACAATAACATAAATCCGTTATTCTCATAACCTATTGAATATAATCCTGTTTTTTCAATTGGATCTCCTAAAACTTTAAATCCTAATAAAGTACCAGAACCTAAAAGCTCTCTAAAGAAACCAACGATTATAAGTATTAAACCATAACCAGCAGCATTACCAATACCATCTAAGAACGATTGCCATGGTTTGTTTGCTAAAGCAAAAGCTTCAAAACGTCCCATAATGATACAGTTAGTAATAATTAAACCAACAAATACAGAAAGTGTTTTACTCAATTCGTAAGCGTAAGCTTTTAAAACTTGATCAACAATAATTACTAAAGCAGCAACTACTACTAGTTGAACAATAATTCTAATTTTTGAAGGAATAATATTTCGCATTAACGAAATCACTACGTTACCAATTCCTAAAACAAATAATACTGATACAGCCATTACAATTGAAGCTTTTAATTCTGCTGTAATCGCTAACGCAGAACAAATACCTAATACTTGAATCGTAATTGGGTTATTGTCTGCTAATGGATCAGTAATTAACTTGGCGTCTTTTTTTGATATAAGTCCCATTATGAATTATTGTTTTAAAGTTTTAAAATAAGGCACATAAAGCTTTAAGTCACTCTTTATCATTGCTGTAACACCATCACCTGTAATCGTTGCACCTGCAATAGCATCTACCTCATTATCTGTTTTATCTAAATTTTTAGGATCTGCATTTCCTTTTGCAACAGTAATTCCTTTAAAATTACCTGAAGGACCTAACAAATGTTCTCCAATAAAATCATCCATAAAGAAACGTTGTTTAATGTTTGCTCCAAGTCCAGGTGTTTCACCTTTATGATCGAAGTAAGCACCTTGCACTACCATATCTTTATCTAAAGCCACATAAGCCCAAATAGCATCCCAAAGCCCTTTACCTCTAATTGGTGCGATGTAATATGTTTTACCGTCTTTCTCACCTACAAATAAAGGTAAACGTCTAGCTTCACCTGCTTTAGCTTTTGTTTGTTCCTTTTTAACATCTATTAAATAGGCTTGGTCATTTTCTGATGCATTTCCGTTTTCAATAACTAATTGCTTAGTAATATATTTTGAAAACTCATCAGCAACCTTATCCGTTGAAATAAACGTTGCACTACTCTCATCATTATCATTAACACCCATTGCATACAGAATATTCTGCTGCTTTTCCATTCGTTGATTCTCTGTAATTGTAGGCTTTAATGAAGACGCTGTAAACGCTAATAATGAGCCAACAATCAATACCATACCTATAGCAAAAAGTATTGTGTACGAATTTTTATCTGTTTTATTTTCCATCGTTATGCAACTTTAGCTTTTACACGTTTCATTCTTTTCTTTACATTTCCTTGAACCACATAATGGTCAATAGTTGGTGCAAACACATTCATTAATAGAATGGCCAACATTACACCTTCTGGATATGCTGGGTTGAATACACGAATCATAATAGAAAGAAATCCTATTAAGAAACCATATATCCATTTTCCTTTGTTTGTTTGTGAGGCTGTTACAGGATCTGTTGCCATAAATACAGTACCAAAAGCAAATCCACCAATTAGTAAATGCTGCCAAAATTCTGTACTCATTAATCCGTAAAACTTACTACCTTCTGTTACAACATCTGCGCTAACAAGACCATTAAAAATTAAGCCCATTGCTAAAGCACCTAAAACAGATGATAACATAATTCTCCAACTTCCAATTTTTGAAAATATTAAGAATAAACCTCCTAATAAAATTAGCAGTGTTGATGTTTCACCAACTGAACCAGGAATAAGACCATAAAACATATCCCATATAGAATAAGCAACTTCTTTTCCTTGTGCTAATGAACCTAATATAGTTTCACCAGAAATAGCATCTACGTTTTGACCTGCTGCAATCATTTGGTCGCGCTCTACGGCTCCTTGAACCCATACTTTATCACCAGACATCCATGTTGGATAAGCGAAGAATAAGAATGCACGTATTGTTAATGCTGGATTAAGAATATTCATTCCTGTTCCACCAAAAACTTCTTTACCAATAACTACACCAAATACAACGGCTACTGCTAACATCCATAAAGGAGTATCAATAGGTACAATAAGTGGTACTAACATACCAGTTACTAAATAACCTTCTTCTACTTCGTGATTGTTTTTTATAGCAAATAAAATTTCGATTGCTAAACCTACTACGTAAGATACAATAACTAATGGAATCACTTTCCAGAAACCAACAGCAAAGTTATCTAAAGTCCAAAACTGAGCACTTAAGAAACCGCCTGTAGCTTGTTCAATTTCACCAAAAGCTAAATAATGCTGGTAACCTGCATTAAACATACCAAAAATTAAACAAGGAACCATTGCCATAATAACAGTGTTCATTGTTCTTTTTAAATCGTCTGCTGCTTTAATATGAGTTCCATTATGAGTGGTCTCATTTGGCAAGAATAAGAACGTATGTATTGCAGAAAATGCTGGCAACCACTTTTTGTCTTTATTCTTTTCTTTAAAACTATGTAAATTTTGTTTTAAACCCATTATCCTATCTCTTTTAGCATTAAGTCTAATCCTTCTCTTATAATTTTTTGATGTGGTTGTTTAGACACACACACAAATTCTGTTAACGCAAAATCCTCAGGTGCAACCTCATACATCCCTAAAGCTTCCATTTCATCTAAATCTTTATACATACAGGCTTTTAAAATCTGCATTGGATAGATATCTAATGGAAATACTTCTTCGTAAGTACCTGTTGTCACAAATGCACGATGCTCTCCGTTTGTATTGGTATTTAAATCGTATTTTTTCTTAGGAGTTAACCAAGAAAAAGTCATTGCTCTAGATGTAGAAATTTTGTTAAAAACTGGTTTGTTCCAACCAAACAACTCATAATCATCACCTTCAGGTATCACAGTAATAACATTGCTGTAATAATCTAAATAGCCATCAGGTTGTACTTGTTTACCTGTTAAGACATTACCTGAAATTATACGATCATTACCTTCTCTTTCAACACCATTATCATAAATCATAGTGGCAATTTCAGAACCTAATTTAGTTCTAAAATATCTTGGTTTCTTAACTGAAGATCCTGCTAACGCGATAATGCGCTCTGCATTAAACTTACCTGTAAGCAATAACTCTCCAATAATCACAAGATCTTGAGCATTAACTGTCCAAACTGTCTCCCCTTTATTAACAGGATTCACCTTATTAATTAAAGTACCCACATTACCAGATGGATGTGGACCAGAAACTTTATGCGTAATTGAGTTTTGTAAATTAGCTAAAGGCGAATTAGAATTTTTACCTACAGAAATATGCACTCCACCATCTGTTAATTTAGACAATGCAGTAACTGCAGCTTGTAATTCCGCTTCTTTTCCTGCCAAGGTATAGTCTAAATCGGCAGCTAAAGGAGCACTTGCATAGCCTGAAATAAAAATAGCTTTTGGTGTGCTATCTGCTTTTGCAACAACATCATAAGGACGTTGCTTTATAAAAGACCAACAACCTGTAGCTAATAAATGTGCTTTTGTTTTTTCTGCATCAGCATTCAAATCAAACTTACCATGATCTAGGTATGTTTGTTCTTTATCTGCAGTAATTTTAACAGCATCTATTCGACGTCTAGGTCCGCGTTGTACTTCTGTTATCTCACCAGATACTGGCGAAACAAATTTCATAGATTCAAAATCCTTATTGTAAAACAAAGTCTCACCCGCTTTTACACGAGTTCCTTCTTTTGCTACTAATTTTGGAATGATAGTATGAAAGTCTTCAGGTCTTATGGAATAGAAATTACTAATAATAGCATTCTCTGTTGCTTTCTCGGCTTCACCGACAAGCTTTATGTCCAAACCTTTTTTAATTTTGATGTCTTTTGACATATCTCTAATAGAGTTAGTTATCTAAAAATCCGTGCAAATTTACGAATTAATGCTTAATTAAGAATGAATTTAGAGCAACTTTTTTATTTGTATTCATTACAAATAAGATATTTGCTTTAGGGCATAGATTTTGATTATCTTTACACAACACACAATTTTAATGATGAATAAGAACATTTTCACCCTTTTACTACTCGTATTAACGCCTTTTATTTCACTTTCACAAGTTGCAGAAGAAGTTGTTCCTCCAGATTTTATTAAAACTATTACGTTTAAAAGTAATACAACTCAAGGACAACTCCCAATTTTAAAACTTGGAGAATCATTATTATTAGAATTTGATGCTTTAACAGGAAACGAAGAGGACTTCTACTACGTTATTGAACATTATAATTTTGATTGGACTCCCTCTAACTTAGTAAAATCTGAATACTTAAAAGGTTTAGATAACCAAAGAATTTTAACCTACGACAACTCATTTAATACATATCAGATTTATTCACATTACAATCTAAGTATACCAAACACCCAAACGCGCGCTTTACTAAAAAGTGGAAATTATATGATTTCTATCTATGATGATTATGATGAACTCATGTTTAGCAGAAAATTTATGATTTATGAAGATGTAGCCAATGTTGGAGTTAAGGTAAAACGTTCTAGAGATGTAACAGCTATTGCCGAGAAACAATCTGTAGACTTAGTGATTACTACTAATGGTATGAATTTTAATAATCCATTGGAAACTATCAAATCTTTAATCATTCAGAATAACAACCTCAACACTGCTATTTCAGATCTAAAACCACAGTACACACTAGGCAATGAACTTATTTACCGCTATGATACTGAATCTGCATTTTGGGGAGGAAACGAATATATGTTTTTTGAAAACAAAGATATTAGAGCCGCAAATGTAGGCGTTCAATTCATTGATTTACAAGAACTTTACCACAACTACCTTTACACCAACATATCTCGAAAAGACAGGCCATACACTTACAATCCTGACATTAACGGTAATTTCTTAGTCACAGTAATCGATAGAGACAATGTAGATATTGAAGCTGATTATGCTATGATTCATTTTTCTTTACAACATAACGAACTATTAGACAAAGATGTATATGTCTATGGTAATTTTAATGCTTTTGCCATAGAAGATTTAACAAAAACGAATTACAACCCTGAAAGTAATCGCTATGAAGCAGTCATAGAATTAAAACAAGGTTTTTATAACTACAAGTTTGTCGCTGTAGATAAAAAAACAGGCGAATTAGACGAAGGAGCTATAAGTGGCAACTTTTGGGAAACAGAAAATAATTATAAAGTTTTGGTTTATTACAAAGATTTAGGATCACGTTATGATCGCTTAATTGGCTTTGGAGAGGCTACTTCGTTAGATATTTCTAATTAATTCTGAAAACTGTAAAAAAATTAAACGTCTTCTACCCTTATTATTTTAAACATTTTTAAAATGCAAAATGACATTGCCCTATTTTCCGAATTATGCGACTCACTTTTTGATGCAGAAACGAATCAGCCAGTAGCAAAACCAATTCCTACTTCAGAGTTATACCAACAATTAGATTTATCACTAAACAACGATGGCATTATTGATGAAGACTTAAAGATTCTACTAAAAGACATCATAAAAAGCACACCTAAGACAGCTTCAAAATCATTTTTTAACCAACTTTTTGGAGGTAGAATTGGTAAAGCAGCATTAGGAGATTTATTAGCCGTAATGTTTAATAATAGCATGTACACTTATAAAGTAGCAGGACCTCATGTTGGTATAGAAAAACAAGTAATCCACAACGTTTGTGAGTTGGCAGGTTATTCTAAGGATAGTGACGGAACATTTGCTCCTGGTGGTTCAATGAGTAATATGATGGCATTAATTATGGCCAGAGATTCTAAAAACGAATCTGTTAGAGCTGAAGGACTTTCACAATCAATGACTCTATACACATCTAAAGAATCACATTATTCTATTTCTAAAAATGCAGCATTGACTGGTATTGGCAGAAATCAAGTTAGATTAGTAGATACAAATGATAAAGGCGAAATGATTGCCGATCATTTAGATCAACTTATTAAGAAAGATTTAATTGACGGACACATACCTTTCTTTGTAAATGCTACAGCTGGCACCACTGTACTTGGGGCTTTTGATAACAACGAAGCTATTAGCAAAGTCTGCAAAAAAAACAATCTTTGGCTACATGTTGATGGTGCATATTGTGGTGGTGTTATTTTTAGTAAAAAACACAATCACTTAATCAAAGGATTAGAACATTCAGACTCATTTAGTGTTAACGCACATAAAATGCTGGGAACGCCTTTAAGCTGCTCCATTATTGTGACACAGCATAAAGCGCAACTACACCACTCATTTTCTAATGAAGCAGATTACTTATACCAAACTGATGGCGATGATTTCAATTTAGGTAAAACCTCACTACAATGTGGACGTAGAAATGATGCTCTTAAAATATGGACACTTTGGAAATCTGTTGGAACTAATGGTTTAGAAAAGATAGTAAACAAGCAATTTGAAATGGCGCAAATCGCTAGAGACTATATTAACAATCATAAAGACTATACACTTTACAGTTTTGAAGACTCTATTTCAGTCTGTTTTAATTACAAAAATATTTCTGCTAATAAGCTCTGTACCCATTTATATAAGAACTCAGAACTTATGGTTGGTTATGGAAATTTTAACAATGTAGAATTTATAAGAATGGTAACTATTAATAGTTTGATAGAAAAACAAGATGTTTTTCGCTTTTTTGACACTTTAGAAGCCTCTGCAGAGGCAATTTGTTAAAAATTGCGACCACTTAACCGAATTATAATGCTTCATTCATAAATTATGTTACTTTAGCATAGAACAATATATTAAAGCCATGGTACAACAAGTTACAA
The DNA here is from genome assembly GCF_045063645.1 of Winogradskyella sp. Asnod2-B02-A. Classification (NCBI taxonomy): domain Bacteria; kingdom Pseudomonadati; phylum Bacteroidota; class Flavobacteriia; order Flavobacteriales; family Flavobacteriaceae; genus Winogradskyella; species Winogradskyella sp. Asnod2-B02-A. The sequence goes on along the minus strand of NZ_JBEFOG010000027.1, from coordinate 2,047,775 downwards.
GCGGAATTAAAATCTCTGTAGAAACCAATTTTGAAGGTACGTTTTATAAAAACTATAAAGTGCATTTTGCATTTGGCTATAAAGTTACTATTGAGAATCAAAGTAAAGACTCTGTGCAATTAAACACTAGACACTGGAGAATTCTGGATGCTTTAAACAATGAAGAAATTATTGAAGGTGAAGGCGTTATCGGAAAGAAACCTGTTTTAAAACCAGGAGAATCCCATACTTACAATTCGGGCTGTCTTTTAACTTCTCCTTTTGGCGCAATGCAAGGCCATTATAATATGGTCAACTTATCTAAAACTAATAAGTTTAAAGTTTATATTCCTTCTTTTAAATTAAGTGCACCTTTTGCACTTAACTAAAAGTAATAGTCTTTTATAAAATTGAATCTATATTTTTTGGCGCCTTGCTCTACATAAAAGAACAAGCAATTAGAAGGGTGCATAAATTGATATTCAGCAGTAATATCAAAACCGCTTGAGTCTACCTCATAAATTCTATCACAATCTATATTGCCGTAAGGAGAAATTCGTCTAAACCTAAATTCAATTTCATTAGCTAAATCATAAATTTCGAACCAAGCTCCTGCTCCAATACCTTCTAACCATTGCGCGTGCTTTGCAATTCCACTTACAACTCTAGGTTCTAAATTACCTATTAAGTTTGGCTCATATCCTTTTAGGCTATCTAAAAAACAACGTCTGTTTTCAGACTTAGAGGTTGATGTAAACTCTTTAATATCACCTAATTCTGACACCTCATATATCATAAATTCTGTAGTTGCAATTTCTACATTACCAACAGTACTTGGCGTAAACAGGTTAGATTTAATCAATTTCTTCCTTTTCTTTTTATCATTTATTGAATTGATTAAAGTATCAGTTACAAAACGCGAGCAATTACTTCCATTTTTTAAGAATGCTCCATAACGCACAAACGTTTTCTGCTGTAGTTGCATTATAAATGCTTTAGCTTTTTCATAATTAATAGCGGAACACACAGAAGCAACAAGTTTACCATCTCCATGGGTAAACTTTGGATTTGTAGCAAGAAAGCTTAACACTTCATTTAAATTAATAATATTACCATCACTAATCTTTGCAGATAAAGGAAAATCTAATTCATTATCTGTTGATTTCCCTCTTACGCGCCCATAACCTTCTGGAGACGTATACCTTCCAAAATCAAAATACTCTAAATTCCCAGTGTATTTATCTATAAGTACCAGTGCCGCATGACCTGCACGCACATAATTTTCACAACCAATATTTATATATTTCAAATATGACACTAGCTTTTCATCTGAAATCCTAACAATTGTATCCGGATAAGCAAGTGAAATTATAAAAGCATCGTTTTTAGACATAGACAAAAAGTCGAAATTTAATTGGGCAACTTACAAAATTTTTAATTTCAACCTGCACAGAACTATAACCTTTCAAATAAAAAATCTCTTAAAATATCGTATCTTTGCACTTTCAAAATTCAAACTAAAAAACAAATATATTATGGGAAAAGGATTCTTTAATGTACCAGTAGCAGTTAACGAACCTGTTATGTCTTACGCACCAGGTTCAGCAGAACGTATAGCTGTTGCAGAAGCGTACAAATCAATGTTTAACTCAAAGGTTGAAGTTCCTATGTACATAAACGGAAAAGACGTTAAAACTGGTAATACCAGAACAATGTCTCCTCCTCACGATCATCAACATATAGTAGGAGAATATCACATAGCAGAACAAAAACATGTTGAAGAAGCTATTGCTACAGCATTAGAAGCTCGTAAAACTTGGTCACAAATGCCTTGGGAACAACGTGCTGGTATTTTCTTAAAAGCCGCTGAATTAATCGCTGGTCCATATAGAGCAAAAATTAATGCTGCAACTATGATTGCACAATCTAAAACAATTCACCAAGCTGAGATAGATGCAGCTTGCGAATTAATTGATTTCTTACGTTTTAATGTTCAGTTTATGACTGATATTTACATGGAACAACCAGAAAGTACAAGTGATGCTTGGAACCGAGTAGAATACAGACCTCTTGAAGGTTTCACTTATGCAGTAACACCTTTTAACTTTACAGCTATTGCAGGGAACTTGCCAGCTTGTATGGCATTAATGGGTAATGTAGTTGTTTGGAAACCTAGTGATAGCCAAGTGTATTCCGCAAAAGTAATTATGGACATCTTTGAAGAAGCAGGTGTACCAGCTGGTGTTATTAATGTTGTGTTTGGAGATCCTGTAATGATTACTGATACTGTAATGGCAAGTCCAGATTTTTCAGGTTTACATTTTACAGGTTCTACTCATGTTTTTAAAGAATTATGGAAACAGATAGGTAACAATATCCACAACTACAAAACCTACCCAAAAATTGTAGGTGAAACTGGTGGAAAAGATTTTATTGTTGCACATAAAACAGCAAATGCAAAACAAGTAGCTACTGCGATTTCTCGTGGTGCTTTTGAATTTCAAGGTCAAAAATGTAGTGCTGCATCTAGAGCGTATATCCCAAAAGGTATATGGGCAGATGTTAAAAACTATGTAATAGAAGACTTAAAGTCTTTTAAAATGGGCTCTCCAGAAGATATGAGTAACTTTATTACAGCTGTGATTCATGAAGGATCTTTTGATAAATTAGCTAAATTTATTGATGGTGCCAAGGCTGATAGCGATGCTGAAATCATTGCTGGAGGTAATTATGATAAATCGAAAGGTTATTTTATAGAACCAACTATAATTGTAACGACAAATCCAAAATATACAACGATGAGTACTGAGTTATTTGGCCCAGTAATGACCATATACGTATATGAAGATGAAGACTTCTCTGAAACTTTAAAACTAGTTGACGAAACAAGTGAATACGCTTTAACAGGAGCAATTATAGCTAAAGACAGATACGCTGTAGAAGAAGCAACTAAAGCACTTCAAAATGCAGCTGGTAACTTCTATATTAATGACAAACCAACAGGTGCTGTTGTAGGTCAACAACCTTTTGGTGGAGCTAGAGCTTCTGGAACAAATGACAAAGCTGGTAGTGCTCAAAACTTATTACGTTGGGTATCTCCAAGATTAATAAAAGAAACATTTGTAACTCCTGTTGATTACAGATATCCTTTCTTAGGTTAAAAACCTGTAATATTCTTATTATGAAATCCTTAGAAGCCTTAGTGCTTTTAAGGATTTTTTTTGTAGTCTAAAGTAAAATTGACGAAAAATATCCAGAAGCCTATTGAAATTTGTATATTGTACAAATACATTCATTTTATCCCAATGAATTATCACTATTTAATTTTGAAATCAAAGAACATCATGACATGGACACATAATTTGATCTTTTAAAAATATTAACATATGAAAAAACTTTACCTTTTTGTTTTATTAAGCTTACCTTTTTTTCTTACTAGTCAAACCAGCATTATCTCTAGTATTTCTCCAGATTTATCTGCATATGGGGAAACTACAAACTATCCTGGCGAAGGTGAATATCAGATATTTTTAAGTGCTGATAACATTTTAGACAAGCCCATTATTGTTGTTGATGGTTTTGATCCAGGAGACACAAGAGATATTAATGGCTTATATAGTTCATTAGACTTTGTTGGAACATCTGGAAACCAAAATTTAGCAGATTTAGTAAGAGCTGAAGGTTTTGATGTTGTAATACTAAATTTTCCAACTTATGTTAGAGCTGCTGACAATGAAAATATAGATGGTGGCGCTGATTTTATGGAACGTAACGCTATGATTTTAGTAGAGCTAATTAATATTATCAATTTGGATAAAGCAGCCAATAATCCAGAGCAAAATGTAATTATTGGGCCAAGCATGGGAGGCCTAATTTCTAGATTTGCTTTAAATTATATGCAAGCCAACACAATAGACGCAGACACTAGACTCTACATTTCCTTTGACTCACCTCATCATGGAGCCAACGTACCAATAGGTCTACAACATCAATTAAACTTTTTAGCTTTTAACTCTACCAATGGAGTTACAGAAGTACAACCCATAATTAATGGCCTATTAAAATCACCTGCTGCTAGACAATTATTAACAGACCATATAGAAGCACATTTATCTGGAACCGATTTAGTTACTGTAGATCCTACAATAAAACTACCAACAGCGCATCCGTTTAGAACCATATTTGAAGCCAGTATTAATTCGTTAACACCAAGTGGATTTCCAGAGAATATTAGAAATGTTTCTATAATTAATGGTAGTGGAACCAATAATCCATATTTTGCCATAGGTAATTCTGGACCAACAGTTACAAATGATTATTCAGTTCTAAGCACCACTTTAGATGTACCAATAGGTCCATTTACTGCAAGTATTCTTATGGATGTGAATTTTACTCCAGCTGCTGGAGTTACAAATACTGCCAGTAGTATTTCCATTCAATTATTTGGTGCAGAAATCGATGGCTCTATTGCAGAAAGCGAAGCTTTTACATATTCGGATGGCATAGATGCGGCTCCAGGTGGATTATTTGATCTAGGTGGAATAACAGGAGGCATAGGTGATGCAGGCGGAGTTGGTGGTGATTTTGTAAATGCGTTAAATATTGATAAATTCAATTTCATCCCTTCTGTAAGTGCATTGGCATTAGAATTTACTGATGACGAAATTGATTGGCATAGCGCAATAGACCTATCGACATCTCCATTTGTTAACATCTATTTACCAACTGAAAGTGAACCTCACGTACAACTTACACAAGGCAATGTGGATTTTACTTTAAACGAAATATTAAATCCTCCGTTGAGTATTTCTAATTATCAATTGCTTGCTATTCAATTAGAAGAAAACCCTGTAAAAAATGAACTAATACTACTTTCTAACTCTAACAAAAATGCTAAAATTAGTATTATTGATATAACAGGAAAAATGGTCTATCGTTCTAATTTAGTATTAGGTAATAGAACTACGATTCCTTTAAATTTAACGTCTGGATTTTATATTCTAAACATCTTAGATGAGAACAATTCAACATTTACAACAAAATTTGTTGTGAGCAAATAGACTCATAATATTTAAAAACATAAAAAAACCTGAGGGATAAAAATATCACTCAGGTTTTTTTAAATCTAAAATTTAGAAAAATTTATTCGTAAGATTTATCTTCATTTACATGAGCATGTTGTGAGTTCCTTGCTGTATTATCAGAACTAACTACCATAGCGACAATACTCAAATTTTCTACAACATAATTTGAAGGAAGTGTAATTGTATCTGACCAAATATGCTCAGTTAACTGAGCTGTTACAGGAATTGCATCTCCCAAAACACTAGACAAAGAGTTTCTTAGAACCTCGTTATGCTCAAAATCCGGGATTATATCTCCCATATTATAAAAAGGACTTGTAGTATCATCATTGTAATAATTAAATTGATCGCTAATAATGCCATCTTCAAGTAAATAAACCACTAATTTATCTCCTTGAACCGAACCTTCTTCATAAACCACATTTACCTGAACCAATAACTCACCTTCTTCAACCTCAGAGTTTATTGCTATTGCTAAATTAGTATCTAAACCAGCCATACTGGTAACAGCACTATTCGGATGTGGTGTTGCCCAATCTTCAGTTCTATTTAATCTAGCTGCAGGTAAACCATCTACACTAAAAGCATCTTTTAACAGTTGTACTTGTCCAAAATGCATTGGTTCAGGAAAATTATTATTTGTTTCATGTATAGCAATAACCGTAATATCATTAGTTTCTTCACTCAATGAATAAATAGCTCCTGCAACTCTTGGACAAAAGCCACACCATGTGCCAGTATAATCCTCAACCACAACTTTTCTTTTAGGTATAATAACACTAAAGGATTCTGTATTTGTGGTGATTTCTACTCCATCTTCCATATAAACACCATACACTTCAAAATCTCCGATGACATCAGATGAAAAAGGCATTTCATTCACAAGCTCTCCATTCACATAAAAAGTAGCATCAGCAGTGACATCTATTCCGTCTTCTGTTACAATTTTAAAAGGAATTTCTTGATTGATTAAAGATGCTTTTCTAACAAGCTTATCAACCACAATCTGGGCAGTTGGAGTGGTTAACGGCACATTCTCTTCCGTTTTACTACAAGCTACACTAATTAGCATAATAAATAATAAAAATAACTTTGGCACTTTTTTTGAAATCATAGCAATTGTATTGTTTTTGCTAAATTAATTAATTTTTACAACAACCCTACATTTGAAAATAATTTAACTAATATTGTGAAACAAAATCTCAAAAATTAATTATGAAAAACCTAATTTTATTTTTTTGCTTAGGTCTATTTAGCCTAACATCTATTGCTCAAAACGATCTTCCTAATGTAGATGTAACTTCTATTGATGGTAAAAATGTAACACTTAAAGACGCTACCAACAAAGATGGAATAACCATTATTTCGCTTTGGGCAACTTGGTGTGTACCTTGCTTAAAAGAGCTAGATGCCATTAATGACTTGTATGATGAATGGCAAGAAGAAACAGGAGTTGAGCTAGTAGCTGTTTCTGTTGATGACAGCAGAACTGTAAAACGCGTAAAATCTATGGTAAATGGTAAAGATTGGGATTACACTGTTTTATTAGACACCAATAACGATCTTAAACGTGCGTTAAATGCTTCAAGTATTCCGCTTACAATTCTAGTTAAAAATAATAAAATTGTATATGAACATTCTGGTTACAGTCCTGGTGCAGAATTAGAATTGTACAAAAAAATAAAAGAGTTGTCTAAATAATATTCAACTAAAAACTCCCGCTTACAACTAACAACCACTTATAATGAAAAAATTAGTTATTCTAGCTACGCTATTATCAAACCTCTACTTTATAAACGCTCAAGAGACTGGCTATTTTTATGGAGGATTAGAATCTAATTCGCAATGGCTTCAAACGGACAAAGGCATTAATTTCCAAGCGCCAGAAGATCAATTTAGAGCCAATAATTACATTTTAATGAATTACAACCTTGGTAAATTTACCGCTGGTGCTCAATATGAATCCTATTTACCATCTGCCTTATTAGGTTACAGTCCAATATATGACAATCAAAATAATGTTGCCACTTATTACTTTAATTATAAAGATGAAAGTTTAGATATAACAGCTGGCTATTTCTATGAACAATTTGGTAGTGGATTAATATTACGATCTTGGGAAGACAGACAGTTAGGACTTAATAATGCTTTAAAAGGATTAAACATCAGGTTTAATGCTACTAAAGATTTAAGCCTTAAAGCTGTTTTTGGAAAACAACGTTATGGCTTTGAGGAGTCTGCAGGTACAATTCAAGGTATCGATGCTGACTTAAGCCTAAGTGGAGCTTTAAATATTGAATCTATTGATATACAATTAGGTGCTAGTTATGTTGGCAGAAACCAAGACACTGATGGCAATGAAGCACTACCAACTACTGTTGGTGCATATGGAGGTCGTTTAGATTTTATTATAGACAACTTTTACGCAGGTGTTGAAGCTATTGTAAAAGATCCTGATGTTATTGTAAATGAAGAACAGATTTCATCCAACAAACTTTATGACGGAACAGCTTTACAAGTTAACGCAGGCTATGCAAAAAAGGGATTAGGAGTAAATGCTACATTTAGACGTCTAGAAAACTTTAGCTTTTATTCAGACCGCTTTGCCGAAGGAAATATTTATAACCAACAAGTTATAAATTACGTACCTGGCCTTACCAAACAACAAGATTATCTTTTAACAAATTTATATGTTTACAATCCGCAATCTAGATTAATTATAGAGTCATTTGACCAACGTGCTGGTGAAGTTGGTACGCAATTCGATTTGTTTTACTCCTTTAAAAAAGGAACCATTTTAGGCGGTAAATATGGCACAAAACTAGCCGCGAACTTTTCTTATTGGGGAGGATTAGATGCTGAATATAATATTGAAAACCGCTGGTATAAGGCTAAGTTTATTGGCAAAGGTCACCAACTGTTTAGAGATATTAATTTTGAAATAAAAAAGAAATGGTCTAAAAAATGGAGCTCTGCATTTACATATCAAAATGTCATTGTAGATAAAGGAATTGTTGAAGGAGGACCATTAGGAAACAAAACCATATTAGCAAACATTGGTGTCATTGAAGCCACTAGAAGATTTGATGATGGTAAAGCTGCGCGTTTTGTTGTACAACATTTATGGAGTGATGACGATCGTAAAAATTGGGCTGCTGGAGTTATTGAGTATAATTTTTCTACACGTTTAGCTGTTTATGCTGCTGACAATTATAATTATGGTGGAGAAAACAAAACCCACTATTACAGTGTTGGAGGAAGTTATAGTAAAGGCAATACAAGATTAGGTATTAATTACGGAAGACAAAGAGGTGGATTAATATGTATAGGAGGTGTATGTAGATTTGTACCAGAAAATACAGGTCTAAGTGCAAACCTTACTGTTGCATTTTAAGTTCATCCGAAAAAATAACACTTAAACGGTATTTAAAATTAAATACCGTTTTTTTTGTGCCATATTTTTGTGGCAATTAGTGATTTAGTTATCTTCAAAGCAGATTTTTACAAATTAACTAACTTAATTCACTAACACTATGATTAAAAAAATTACTCTCGCATTTGTGCTTTGTTTTGCTTTTTCGCAAATATCTAGTGCGCAAATAGTACTTTCAGAAGGCTTTGAAGGCGCTACTTTTCCTCCTACAGGTTGGACTTCATTTATTGGCACCAATGGACTAGGCACTGTTAACAATTGGATTCAAGCAACTGCACCAAACACTGGAACTTATGCAGCTGCAAATCAATATGAAAATGTTACAGGAGGTATCGCAGAGGATTGGTTAGTAACTAGCCAAATAGATTTATCAACTTCTACAAATACTGAATTACTTTTTTATTCAACACAAACTTACAGTACTGCTGAATATGGCTCAACTTATGAAGTAAAAGTTTCTACAAGTTCTCAAACTACACATGCAGACTTTACTACTGTTGCTAGCTATACTGAAACTACTGTTGGTAGTGGATATACTCTTCAGTCTGTAGATTTATCAGCTTATGATGGCATGACGATCTATATTGCATTTGTACATTTTAATGATGATGGTGATAATTGGATCATTGATGATGTTCAGGTGAGATCACCATACAATTTAGATGCTGTTTTAGATTTTGTTGACTTAGATAGATATTCACTTATTTCTGCGGACAACGAACTATCTATGGATGTATATAACAATGGTGCTAACACAATCACTTCACTTGATATTTCTTGGAACGATGGGACAAATAATTATTCTGATAATTTCAGTGTTAATATTGCATCTGGTGAGACTCAAACGATAAATCACACAACAGATATAAATTACAGTACTATAGTTGAAAAAGATATTACCGTAACTATTGATAACGTTAATGGTACTGCAGATGGAGATACCTCAAATAACAGTTTAGACAAACAGTTTAACACAGTATCGCAATCTGGAACAAAAGTTGTATTTATAGAGGAAGCAACAGGCACGTGGTGTGGATGGTGTCCAAGAGGAGCAGTAGGTCTAGATTACATGACCTCAACATACCCAAACACTGTTATTGGAGTTGCAGTACATAATGCAGACCAAATGTCAGTTGCTGCATACGATAATGGCATTGGACAATATATTGCAGGATATCCTAGTGGTGTAGTAGATCGAAAATATGGTGATGTTGATCCTTCTCAAACAACTTTGCAAAGTGCATATGATTTTCTAAACACAGAAACTGTACCTGTTGATTTATCTGTAGGTGCAACTCAATCTGGTAATACTTTAACTATTTCTGCTAATGCAAATTTCTACACAACATTTAGTGCTGCTAACTTTAGGTTAGGCGTAATAATATCTGAAGATGGAGTTACTGGAATAGGTGATGGTACAAATGATAACAACTTAGATTACGATCAAGTTAATTACTATTCTGGTGGTGGAAATGGTGTTATGGGAGGTTACGAGAACTATGGAGATCCAGTTCCTGCAACCCAAATGATATATAACCATGTAGGACGAGCTCTATTAGGTGGTTTTGATGGCCAAGCAAACTCTGTACCTTCAGTTATTAATGATGGTGATAGTGCCTCATATGATTTCACTTATTCAATTCCTTTTACAAGCGAACAAGCTAATATGCATATCGTAGTTGTTCTAATAGACGCTACAGATGGTAGTATTGTTGGAGCAAAACAAAGTAGTATTGCTCAGGCTTTAAGTGTAGAAGAGGTGTCTGGAATCAGTTCAATTAAAATATATCCTAATCCTGCAACTGACAAACTTAATGTTGCTTTCCAAGCCGGAAATGGGGACTATAATATCACAGTAACAGATATGCTAGGTAGAACAGTAATTAATAACAATTACGAAGGATTATTTGGATCTCAAAACATTGAGTTACCTGTATCTCAATTAAATGCTGGTCATTATATAATGAATATTAACGACGGAAACGGATCATATAGTTCTAAGTTCGTAGTAAGCAAGTAATCTATAAATTATAATTTAAGGGAAGTTATTCAAAAAATACTTCCCTTTTTTCTATATTAGAAATATCTTATCTTTGATAGAATATTTCTAATTTCAAATTTACCAAAATCAAAATACTATGAAAAAAACACTACTTTTAATAAGTTTAGCTTTCGCCAATTTCGCTGCACATGCACAATTTGACGTTAAAGATAGCAACGAGAACTTAGTCACAGATGGACAATCCTTAAATTTTACTGAAGCAGGTTGTGCTTACTCGGATCCTTGTAACTGGAAATTTAAAGTAACTAATACATCAACTGAAGATATTTACGTTAGAATATTTGTAGATAACCTTGTTGGCACTGACGGTTCTGCTTTTCAACTTTGTTTTGCTGGTCAGTGTTATAATAATATAATTTTAAATAATGGATACCCAGGCACAGCTGCTATGATTGCACCTGGAGTAACTAATAGTGCTGGAAATAATATCTGGAACCAAAATGATAGTGCTACTACCACTGCTATGAGTTGGACGTTTAGATTTCAGGCATTTGATGCAAGTGGATTTACAGTTGGAACTCCATTATCGGTAACCTATAATTACACACCTGCTTTAAGTGTTGACGACTCAGAATTATCTACCTTAGAAGTTTACCCTACAAGTACTAAAAATGAGTTGAACGTAAATTCTACAGAAGATTTAACTGCTGATTTTTATGACCTTTTAGGAAGAAATGTAAAACAAGCAAAAATTGTTTCTGGTGGAGATACAGTTAATATTTCAGATTTATCTGCTCAACCATATATTGTTCGTTTTACCAACGAAGAAGGTGAGTCTATTACTAAAAAAATAGTTAAGCAATAAGACACTTAACTTTCCTATTATAAAAAACCGTCACAATAATTATTGTGACGGTTTTTTTATATATGACTAATAAATCTATAACTAAACTTTATATTTTAATGGTAAATGAATTACTTTTTTAGTTTCAAAAAAGGGTTCTTCAAAATAATCTGAAAGTAAAAAAGCTTTTACCGTTTTATACTGCTTTAACTCTTCTGTTAGATCTCCACCTTTTAAGTACAAGATGCCATTTTTTAATTCGTTTTTCTGAGTTCTAGCAATTTTACCTTTTACCCAAGTGGTAAATTCTGGCATCGTAGTAACAGCTCTACTCACAATAAAATCGAAGGTTTCGTCAATAGCCTCTACTCTACTATGAGTAGTTTTCACATTAGTGAGTTCAATGGCTTCACAAACAGCATTTATAACTTTTAATTTTTTATTAATACTATCTACTAAATGAAATTTGCATTCTGGATACAAAATAGCCAATGGCACGCCTGGAAATCCTCCTCCTGTACCAACATCTAATATTGAAGAGCCATCTGTAAAATTCATGACTTTTGCAATCCCTAAAGAATGTAGAACATGTTTTAAATAGAGTTCATCTATATCTTTACGAGAAATTACATTGATTTTGCTATTCCAATCTTTGTATAATTCTTCTAAAGATTCAAATTGTTGAATTTGAGTTTCGGTTAAATCTGGGAAGTATTTTAGGATTAATTCCATTGCTAAAAAGTTTGAACAAAAATACTCAAATTTAAGCTGTATAATTTAACCTTAATCGATAATGGTTGCTTTTTATTTATTAACTATCTTTGTAATGTTATAATGAATTAAAATCCCTTACGTTATAACAATAAATAATACATATTCTAATGGCACAACAAACAGTAAAATTCTCTAGAACAGATTCAGCTAAATTCTTTAGAACCCTTAACAAACGCGTTAACAATTACTTCAAAGAAAATAATATTAAAAAAACAGGAAACTGGAAACTTTACATAAAGGCTATAGTAATGTTTACATTATTACTTGGACCTTTAGTTGTATTGTTAACTGTGGATAATATACCTGGATGGTTACAAATTATATCAATGATGGTTATTGGTATTGGCATGGCTGGAGTAGGTATGAATGTTATGCACGATGCTAACCACGGCTCTTTTTCAAGCAAGAAATGGGTAAACAAATTGATGGGAAGCAGCATACATATTTTAGCTGGTAATGATTACAATTGGAAAGTACAGCACAACGTATTACACCATACTTATACTAATATCCAAGGACATGACGAAGATATTGATGCAGGGAGAATTATCCGTTTTTCTAAACATGCTAAATGGTTAAAAATCCACAAATATCAAAAATATTATGCCTTTTTATTATATGGTTTACTAACCGTAAATTGGGCAATTACAACAGATTTTAAACAAACATATCAATACTTAAAAAGAAAATTATCTTATGGTGATTTCCCTAATCCTGCAACGCAATGGACAAAGTTAATTATTGGTAAAATATTATACTATTCTATTTGGGTGGTTTTACCTTTGGTTTCAGGTTATGCGTGGTGGCAAGTTTTAATTGGCTTTTTAATTATGCATTATACAGCCGGAATAATTTTAAGTGTTGTATTTCAATTAGCACATGTAATGCCAAATACAGAAATGCCATTACCAGACGAAGAAGGTAACATGAAAAACACGTGGGCAATTCACCAGCTATTTACAACGTCTAATTTCTCACCTAAAAGTTGGATTGTAGAGTTCTATACTGGTGGTTTAAATAGACAGGTTGAACACCATTTATTCTCAAACATAAGCCATGTTCATTACAAAAACATAGCAAAAATAGTAAGAGAAACTGCACATGAATTTAGCTTACCATATAACGAATACAATACGATGTGGAAAGCCATTACAGAGCATTATCAGCAATTAAAACAATTAGGTAAAAAGCCAACTATGGCTTAATACAATTCTCAGAATAAAACCAACAGAATCACATGAATCAACTTTCGGATAGAATTAATAACCTAGCCACATCAGCTACGCTTGCCATGGCAGCAAAAGCTAGAGAACTGCGCGCAGAAGGAAAAGATATTATAGGACTAAGCTTAGGGGAACCAGATTTTAATACTCCAGATTTTATTAAAAATGCTGCTATTGAAGCCATTAACCAAAACTATAACAGCTACACACCTGTTGATGGTTATGTTGAGTTGAAAGAAGCTATTATAAAAAAATTTAAACGCGACAATAATCTTAATTATACATTACCACAAATCGTAGTTTCTACAGGAGCTAAACAAGCCTTAGCTAATATTGCTGCTGTTATGTTAAATCCAGGAGACGAAGTTATTTTGCCTTGTCCTTATTGGGTGAGCTATAGTGATATTGTTCAATTAAGTGATGGAGTTCCTGTAGAAGTACAAACCTCTATTGATAACGATTTTAAAATGACAGCAGAACAATTAGAAGCTGCCATTACACCAAAAACTAAAATGATTTGGTATAGTTCGCCATGTAACCCAAGTGGTTCGGTGTATAGCAAAGCCGAATTAAGAGCATTAGCAGATGTTCTACAAAAGTATCCTAACATTTATGTGGTTTCAGATGAAATTTATGAGCATATCAACTTTAAAGGTGGTCATTTTAGTATGGCTGAATTTGAAGATATGTACGACAGAACAATCACTGTAAATGGAGTATCTAAAGCTTTTGCAATGACAGGTTGGAGAATTGGCTATATCGGAGCACCAGATTGGATTGCAAGAGCCTGTAATAAAATGCAAGGTCAAATTACTAGTGGTGCAAACTGTATTGCACAACGTGCCACGATTACAGCATTAGAAGCAGACCCTTCTAGTATAAAGTATATGGTTGATGAATTTAAAGAAAGACGTCAACTTATATTAAGTTTATTAGGTGAAATTGAAGGTTTTAAAACCAATGAACCTGAAGGCGCATTTTATGTGTTCCCTAATATTTCTTATTATTTTGGAAAAACTATAAAAGGAAAAACTATTAATAATGCCTCAGACTTTTCTTTGTTCTTATTAGAAGAAGCCTTGGTTGCTACTGTTACAGGAGAAGCTTTTGGTAACAAAGATTGCATTAGAATTTCTTATGCTGCTTCTCAAGATGATATTAAAGAAGCGATTAAACGTATAAAGACTGCGTTGAGTTAAAAAATTATTTTCTCTTTTTATAAGAAACCTTTCAAGTTATTAAAACCTGAAAGGTTTTTTTATTTAGCTAAAAAATATAAAAGCAAGCCACCTAATACAATAATAAAAGTTACGGTTGTTTTTAACCAAATCATTTGATTTTCCTTTTTCAACTTATTCTTTATTTCTAATAAATATTCTGGCGTTGCTTCAGGAAAACTATATTCAACTTTTCTATGTTTATTATAGCCACCAAGTGTTTTTCTAAATCGTTTAGATTTATCAAGCATAATGCTCTTGTTACTTTTTACAGTACTAATCATTGATTCTCCTAGTGGCATAATTTAATATTTAAATTGTTCTAAGAAATTAATAAGTTAACAATTCCGTTATTCCTTTTGCAGATTGCAAAAACACATATACAAGTCCCATAAACAGAATTACTGTTAGTGCAATAACTTTTAACATTCTAACCTTACGTTCTTCTTTCAATCGCTTTCTAATTTGATTAAGCTGCTTGGTTGTTGCTTTTGGCAAATTATATTCCGTTTTTTCTTCGCGATTAAAACCACCCAATCTATTTTTTAATCTATCCCGTTTAGAAAGTAAATTCAAGTTATTTCTAACACTTGTATTCATTGCACTTGCAGACATAGTTTCTAAAATTTAAAAGGTGAAAATAAAATAGCATCAACGTAAATTGTTTTATGCTATGGCAGCTGTAAAAGGTACACATTAGTGTATCAGTTGAACGTTCCGAATTATTAATACGATATTTTAAAACAACGCGATTAAAGCTATGGCAAAAACAGATAATTTTAAGATAGCAGCAGTATGATTTACCGTATTAAGTTGAGAAGCTTTTAATCGCTGTCTAATTCCAAATATCGATTTTGAAGATGATTTACTAAAACTATTCTTAACAACAGATTTGTAATTAGAATTTAATAAGCCTTGAGTTCTAAAATGATTAACCTTAGTGGGTTCTGGTACAAATTCTAATTGATGATTGATGACTAATTCCATGATTGATGATTTTAATTGGTTATACAAATAAGACGCGTAACCATTACAAATGTTACAACTTGTTTGTTGAGAAACAATAAAACTAAATCATAAAAATCACGGAAATATTAATGAGAATATAGGCTAGATATATTTCAAAAAAAAATTAAAATTATTTTTTTTCTTTGACCAAAGCATAGATAAAAAGTCCCAAACCTATAGATTTGAATATTAAAATTAATAGATTAAACTTGAAGTTATTTAGAAAAAGCATAACAGAAGCTGCAATTATAAATATTGCTGCTAATAATTTAGTTTTATTTACAACCATATATAAATAACAATTATCGATTTCTCCAAAAGAAAGGTGTCAACAAAATTAAAACTGTAAACAATTCTAATCGTCCAATAAGCATTAAAAATGAAGCCCACCATTTACCTAAAGGTGGTAATGCAGAATAGTTATTTACTGGTCCAAAATCTCCAAAAGCAGGTCCAACATTTCCTAAACTCGATGCTGAAAGCCCAATGGCTGAAGTAAAATCTATATTAAACATAGAAAACACAAGTGCGCCTACAATAAATGATAGCATGTATAAAATAAAGAAACCTAAAACATTAAATACAATATCCTTAGAAACGGATTTTCCATTGTAACGTACTGGCAAAATAGCATTGGGATGCAAAGCACGTTTAAATTCTATAAAACTATTCTTAATTAAAATCAACTGACGCATCACTTTGACTCCACCAGAAGTACTACCTGCAGAACCACCTAAAAACATCATTCCGAAAAAGAACACTGTTAAAAAAGGAGTCCACAAGGTGTAATCTGCAGTTACAAAACCAGTCGTTGTAACAACACTTAATACTTGAAATAATGCATGTCTTATTGCACTCTCGCCTTCTCCTAAAACCATCGGATGATCTATAGAAGAAATTGATATATCTGCTTTAAAATAGATTAGCACTGCCGCAATTATGGTAAAGACTGCAATAAAGGTAAAGTACAATTTAAACTCTTCATCTTCTAAAATCTTAGAAACCTTGCCTTTAAACAAGTAATAGCTTAACACAAAATTTGTACCCGCTAAAAACATAAAAAATATTATAATATACTGTATCGCAGGATTATCATTCCAATAAGCCACACTTGCATTTTTAGTAGAAAAACCTCCTGTAGACAAGGTACTCAAGGCATGATTAATTGCATCGAAAAAAGACATGCCAGCAAACTGTAAAAGAATGGTTTCTGCTACAGTATACCCAACATATATTAACCATAATCGCTTTGCTGTATCTGTAATTCTAGGATGTAATTTATCTCCGCCAGGACCTGGAGCTTCGGCTGCAAATAACTGCATACCTCCAACTCCTAATAATGGTAAAATGGCTATTGCTAAAACAATAATTCCCATACCACCAATCCAATGGGTTGTACTTCTCCAAAATAAAACTCCTTTTGGCACAACTTCAATATCATTTAAAATACTAGCTCCTGTGGTTGTATAACCAGACATTGTTTCAAAAAAAGCATCTGTAAAAGATGGAATAGCCTGAGTAACTACATAAGGCAGTGTACCAGAGAGTGACATTACTATCCAACCAAAAGCAACCACAATGTAACCTTCGCGCTTATTCATTTCCTTGCGATGGTCTTTTGTTCTATACATAGCAAATGCACCTAACAAAAGTGTTGTTAGACCTGCCAATAATAATTCTAGGGTTACACCATCACTATAAATGAGACTTATTAATGTTGAGATAAGCATAAAGCCACCATTAAACAATAATAGCAATCCAAAAAAATGAAAGATAATTTTATAATTGAGTTTTATACGAGACATAATTTCTATTTCAGTTAAGAGAAAAATGTTTCTACTTCAGAAATAGATCGCGGCAAACAACAAACGACCACACGATCTCCAGCTTCAACTTTAAAGCTTCCTAACGGAATTAATCCATTTCCATCTCTAATTATACCTCCGATAATAGCCGATTTTGGGAATTTCAAATCTTTAATCAACTTATTTGTAATTTTAGATTTAGGTTTTACCACAAACTCTAAAAGCTCAGCATTCATATTGGTAAGCTTAGTCATTGCAACAACCTCACCTTTTCTAATGTATCTAAAGATATTATTTGCTGCTAAAAGTTTTTTATTAATTAAAGTATCAATACCTATAGATTGGGATAATTGATAATAATCCATATTCTCTACTAAAGCAATAGTTTTCCTAACACCTTTAGACTTAGCTAAAAGACAAGACATAATATTAGTTTCAGAATTACCTGTTACAGCTATAAAAGCATCCATATCAGATATATTTTCCTCCTCTAAAATATCTACATTCCTTCCATCACCACAAATCACCAGAGCATTTGGTAAAATTTCCGCTAAATCCTCTGCAACACTTCTCTTACTTTCAACAATCTTTACATTAAACTTACTATCGCAAAGATCTTTAGCTGTCTTATACCCTATTTGGCTTCCGCCAAGTATCATTACGTTTTTGATTTCAGCTTTCACTTTTCCGGATAAATCAAACAATTCTTGATCACCACCTTCGCAAGTCATAAAAACAACTTTATCTCCTTCTTTAAAAATAGTATCTCCTCTTGGTATTATAGTATATTGTGTACCTAAACGTTGAATCGCTATGGGTATAAAATGTAACTCAGGATATATTTCTGCTGCTTCTTTCACGGTCTTATCTACAAAAGTAGCTGTTCTAGATAATCGCAAACCTAACATAGTTAATGCACCTTCTTCAAATTGATAAGTATCATTAAAACCACCATATTGATTTAACAATAATTCAATTTCAGAAGCAGCTAAAGATTCAGGAGAAATAAGCTCATCAATACCAAATTTTGAAAACCCTACAGTTTCTTTATTATCTATAAATTCTGTATTAGAAATTCTTGCAATCGTTCTTTTAGCACCTAATTGTTTTGCTAAAACACACGCTGTTATATTTGTAGTTTCAGAAGACGTTACTGCTATAAATAGTGCTGCTCTGTCAATCCTTGCATCTCTTAAAATAGAAATCGATGTTGCATCGCCTCTTATAGTTCTAATATCCAAGTGTTCACCTGCATACGCTAAACTATCTTTTTTTGTGTCTATTAAAGTGATTTCTTGAGACTCGTAAGACAACAGTTTTGCCAAATGAAATCCAACCTCACCTGCACCTGCTATAATTATTTTCATTTTATATACTTGAAATAAAGATGCAAATATACTTATAAGTTACAAGTTAATATGTGCCTAAAGTATTTTAAATAATATGTATAACTATAAATTACAAATTATTAAGTCTCTATTGCCTAAAGGAATATCACAAAAAATGGTGTTTAAACTCAATTTGTAATTTCACATTTAATATTGCATCTCTAATTTATTTGCATTTTTTCCTAAAAAAGAAGACCATGGTAATCTAAACTTTAAATACTTACCTCTTTATGAACTTATAACTAATCCGTATATTTGCCAAAAATTTTTATGGCTGAAAAAGTAAATCCATACAAGGACAGTGACCAATCTAAAAAGGTTCAGGTTACAAAAATGTTCGACACCATTTCTAATGAATACGATGGTCTAAACCGAGTAATATCATTTGGGATAGATGTAAAATGGAGAGAAAAGGTTGTAAAGCTGGTTGCTAAAACTAATCCTGAAAATATCTTAGATATTGCTACAGGAACAGGTGATTTGGCTATTAACTTAGTATCTACTAAAGCAAAAGAAATTATTGGTTTAGACATAAGTGATGGCATGTTAGAAGTTGGTCGTAAAAAAATTAAAGCTAACCAACTAGACAATATTATCTCTATGGTAATTGGTGACTCTGAAGATTTACCTTTTGAAGCTAATACTTTTGACGCAATAACCGTATCGTTTGGAGTTCGTAATTTTGAAAATCTTGAAAAAGGACTTTCCGAAATTCTAAGAGTGCTAAAACCGAATGGTATATTTGTAATTCTAGAAACTTCAGTGCCTACAAATCCAATTTTTAAAGCAGGTTACAATTTCCACACAAAACTAATTATGCCTACAATAGGAAAACTGTTTTCTAAAGATAAAGTAGCTTACACTTATTTAAGCGAATCAGCTTCAGTTTTTCCTTATGGTGAAGCCTTAAACAATATTTTATCTAAAATTGGGTTTATAAATGTGAAACATGATCCACAAACCATGGGAGTGGCTACAATTTACACAGCATCTAAAGCATAATATGAAGCGAATATTTGTCCTTTTAGTATTTTTAATAGCATTTCAAAGCGTATCTGCACAGCTTTTCACAAAAGAAAAAGTAGCAAATAACCCAGACAATATAGACCAAAAGCTTTTGTCTTGGGGTTATTTTATTGGCTTTAACCAATATGATTTTAATTTCGATTACAATGAGGATCTTAAAGATATCCTTGTACAAAAATCGTTTGGATTTCATTTAGGTCTTGTGGGTGATATGCGAATTAATGACTATCTCAATTTAAGACTTGAACCAGGAGTGTTCTTTACTACTAGAAATTTAGAGTATGATGAAAGTTATTTTGAAGGCATGGAGTATAATGACTCTGATCTACTGAGAGAAGTAAAATCAACCTATGTACATATTCCATTATTATTAAAGGTTTCAACCAAGCGCATTAACAATTTTAAACCGTTTATTATTGGCGGTATTTCAACGGCACTCAACCTTTCTAGTAATCAAGATAACCCAAATGATAATAGCGCAGGTGAATTTAGAATGTCTAAAAACACATATTTCTACGAAATAGGATTTGGAATTGATATGTACCTACTCTATTTTAAATTCACACCTTCAATTAGAGGAGTTTTTGCCATGAATGACGAATTAATAAGAGATGTTGACCCTAACAGTCCATGGACAGGTAACGTCTCTAAAATGCAAACTAGAGGAGTGTTTATTAATTTTACTTTTCAATAGAGCGTCGCTTAAACTCGCTTAATATTATAGCCGTGGCATTGGCCACATTTAAACTTTCTGTCTTTTTTATTTTACCAAATTGAGGAATAGTCACTTTTCTGGTCACTAAGGTTTCAATACACTCAGATATCCCATTAGCTTCATTGCCTAAAACAATAATACCTTCATTTGGCAACTCTGAAGTATAGATGTTTTCTCCATCTAAGAATGTTCCGAAGACTGTTGTATTTTGGGTTTTTAAATAGGCATTTAAATCTAAATATTGTACATTAATACGGGTTAAAGATCCCATTGTTGCTTGTACTACTTTTGCATTATAGCAATCTACCGTATTAAGACTACAAATTAAATTTGTAATACCATACCAATCGCAAAGTCTAATTATAGTTCCTAAATTTCCTGGATCTCTAACATCGTCTAAAGCCACAATTAAACCAGTGCTTTGCGTGGTTTTTTGATTGGGAATCTCAAAAATTGCTAATGCTGTGTTCGGATTTTTTAACGCGGATATTTTTTTTAATTCAGCTTCTGAAATTTTTAAAACTAATTCTTCTGGAGCATCAAAAATTGGTTGCGTTGTATAGAGGTTTTTTAACTTATAATCTGAATCTAAAAACTCAGAAATCCCCTTTATACCTTCAACAATAAAAAGGTGTTCTTGCTGCCTGCCTTTTTTTTGACCTAAACTTTTAATTAACTTTATTTGATTCTTTGATAACATAAAATGTCTTTACATTTGTTTAGACGATATACCTAAAAACACAAAGTAAACGTTTTTTGATTTAATAGCGTTTCTAAATTAAAGTGACTATACTATTTCTTATGAAGAAATGGTATTATTTTTGTTTCATCAATACAAATAAAATAAGATATCTCATTTTGAGTTTACAACGTTTCACTATAAAAACATTCATTAACAACAAATTGCTGCATCACAGTGTAGCTCTTATGTTGTGTGTATTGATGCTTAGCTCTTGTAATATTGTAAAACGTGTAAAAACGGATGAACATCTTATTACCAATAATACCATTTTAGAAGATGGCAAAAGAATTACTAGCGAACGTATTAATAATATTGTTGTGCAACGCACAAATTCTGGTATGCGACAGTTTTTGAGCTTTCCACTGAAGCTATACATTTATAATCTTGCTAGACCCAATATAGATTCTATAATAAATGCAAACATATTAAGTGATTCTTCTAAAGTTAAAAGGAGAACAGCACTACTTTCAAAAAAACAATTTGATAAACAAATAGACTCTAAACGTAATTTTAATGCGTGGCTAAAACGTACAGGTGAAGCTCCTGTAATTTATAATGAAGATAAAACTATAAAAACAGCTAGTAATCTAAGAAAATACTACCACAGTAATGGATGGTTTAATAACAATATAACTTACGAAGTTGAAAAAGACAGCAATCAACTAGCACAAGTTACTTATAAAGTTACAAAACATAAACCATATGTTTTAGACTCTATAAAACCTAATATCAGCAGTCCGGCTATTGATTCTCTATACAGTACATTTAGTAAAGCTTCATTATTAGTAAAAGGGGAACAATACAATGAACTCAATTATGAAAATGAACGCGATCGTATAAATACATTTTTACGGAATTCTGGTTTTTATCATTTTGGACAAGATTATATCCGTTTTAAAATAGATACTATAGATACCAATCACAAAGTACATACCGATTTAATTATAGCAAACAGAACCATAAGAGGTGATGATTCTACTACAACAACGCAGTTTAAAGTTTATAAAATAAAAGAGGTTAATATTTTTACAGACGATAATTATAACAACCGAGAAAAAGCCATAACTGATACTACTACGTACAATAATTTTAATCTTTACAGTAAGGAAAAATTAAGATTTAAGCCTAAAGCACTAACTGATGCTGTATTTATTAACCAAGGAGATACATATAGTTATTTAGCACAAAGTAGAACATCACGCCATCTTAACGATTTGCAAATGTTTAGATATCCAAACATCGATTTTGTTGAAAACGAAGAAGACACAACTCTTACCGCAAATATATATTTAGAACCTAAAAAAAAATATGGTTTAAGTTTTGATTCTGATATTAACCAAAGTAATATTCAAACCATAGGGTTTTCATTTAGTACTGGTTTAAAAATTAGAAATATTTTTAGAGGTGCAGAAACCTTAGAGATATCTGGTGTTGCAGCTATTGGCGCTTCTAAAACCAGAAATGATCCTGAAGCTGCCTTTTTCGATATTAATGAGTTTGGTGGCAATATTCGTTTAACTATACCTAGACTTCTTAGTCCTTTTAATACCGATAAAATTATCCCAAAATACATGTCGCCAAGCACGGCTATGAATATATCCATGACGAGTCAGCAAAACATTGGCTTAGACAAGCAAGCGCTATCTGGTAACTATAGTTATAACTGGTATCCTTCTACAACAGTTACAAATACCTTAGAATTATTTAATGTAAATTTTGTAAAAAATCTAAATACTAGCAATTACTTTGGTGTATATACAAACTCTTTTAGCAGCCTAAATACTATTGCACAAGACAACAATTATATAGACAGTGATGAAAGTTTATATAATTCTGAATTAGACAGCCCATACTCACCTGCAGATGTGTTTATTAGTGATGTTTTATCTGGCGACGTCGTTTTATCTGATGACGATTACGATACCGTAAACACCATTGATGAACGTAAAGAACGACTAACAGAAAATAACCTTATTTTTTCTACAAGTTTCGATTATAAAAAAGATAAACGAAAGAGCATCTTTGATAATAATTTTTCAGTTTTTAAATGGAGAATCGAATTAGCAGGTAATTTACTTTCTACAATCTCAAATCTTAGTGGAGCTACTAAAAATGATGAAGATAACTATGAAGTTTTTGGAGTTGCTTTCTCTCAATACATCAAAACTGAATTTGACTATGTCAAATACGTAGATTTGGGCAGAAAAAATGTATTTGCATTTCGTAGTTATGCAGGTATCGCTATTCCGTATGGCAATTCTAATAGTATTCCTTTCGCAGAAAGTTTCTTTGCAGGAGGACCAAATGACAATAGAGCTTGGTCTGCTTATAACTTAGGACCTGGAAGTTCTAAATCTACCAACGAATTTAATGAAGCTAACTTTAAACTTCACTTAAGTGCAGAACAACGCTTTAGCTTATTTGGTGCATTTCAAGGAGCATTTTTTATAGATGCTGGTAATATATGGAATGTATTAGATAATGTTGAAGAAGAAGCTGCAACACTCACTAATTTTAGCTCACTAAAAGATATTGCAATAGGTTCTGGTTTTGGTCTGCGTTACGATTTTGATTTTTTTGTATTACGATTTGATGTAGGTTTTAAAACTTACGATCCATCTCAAAATGACAGCAAGCGTTGGTTTAGAGATTACAACTTTAGAAATGCAGTTTATAACATTGGTATTAACTATCCTTTTTAGAGATATAAATTCCGTCTTCACTTTAATTCTATTCTTAGTTTAAATTTCATAACCATTGAAAATAAAACCATAAATTCTAAAACTGTACTTTTATTTTCAACATATACATAAAACTTCGCATTTTTTAAAAACGATAACGTTTTCGGCATTTAATAATGAATTTCAGGTAATAAATACTCAAAAATTACGTATTTTTGAGTATTAAATTTACAATCTAAAAATTATGAGTCATAATATTAAACCTGGCGTAGCAACAGGTAAAGAAGTTCAGAATATTTTCAATTATGCTAAAGAAAAAGGCTTTGCCTTACCAGCTGTAAACGTCATTGGTTCTAACACAATTAATGGTGTTTTAGAAACTGCGAGAGATTTAAATGCGCCTGTTATCATTCAGTTTTCAAATGGTGGTGCGCAATTTAATGCAGGTAAAGGCTTAAGCAACGAAGGTCAAAAAGCAGCTATTGCAGGTGCTGTTGCAGGTGCAAAACACGTGCACCAATTAGCAGAGGCTTATGGTGTACCTGTTATTTTACATACAGATCACTGTGCTAAAAAATTATTACCATGGATTGATGGTTTGTTAGATGCAAGTGAACAACACTTCAAAGAAACAGGAAAACCACTTTATAGTTCTCACATGATAGATTTATCTGAAGAACCAATTGAAGAAAATATCGAGATCAGTAAAAAATACCTTGCGCGTATGAGCAAAATGGGTATGACTTTAGAGATAGAATTAGGTATTACAGGTGGTGAAGAAGATGGTGTAGATAATTCAGATGTAGATGATTCTAAATTATATACACAACCAGAAGAAGTAGCATACGCTTACGAAGAATTAAGTAAAGTAAGTGACCAATTTACAATTGCTGCTGCATTTGGTAATGTTCATGGTGTTTATAAGCCAGGTAACGTAAAATTGACACCAAAAATTTTAAAAAATTCTCAAGACTATATTACTAAAAAATATGGTGTTGAACATAATCATATCGATTTTGTATTCCATGGAGGATCTGGTTCTACAGTAGAAGAAATCAGAGAAGGTATTAGTTATGGTGTTATTAAAATGAACATTGATACTGATATGCAATACGCATTTTTAAGTGGTGTAAGAGATTATATTCAAGATAAAAAAGACTACTTACAAACTCAAATTGGTAATCCAGATGGAGACGATATACCTAACAAAAAATACTACGATCCACGTGTTTGGTTACGTAAAGGTGAAGACGCTTTTATTGCAAGACTTAAAAAAGCCTTCGAAGATTTAAACAATGTAGACACATTATAAATTTATTTATACCACAATTAAAAGACCCATTAAAACTTAAAATCAGAGTTTTAGTGGGTTTTGTTGGCTTATAAATATTCTAATTTTGAGATACTTTTCACAAATTTTGAGTTATATTTAATAAAATAGTAAGTTTGTACCCCTTGCAATTGCAAACTACAACTAACTAAAATAATAGATTTAAGATTAGTAAATCTAAAATTATAAACCTATCCTAAGCATAGTCTAAGGATCCAAAATCGTAACCTAAATATGGCTTGGTTTAAAAGAAAAGAAAAAGGTATTCATACCTCTACAGAAGAAAAAAAGGACACTCCTAAAGGACTTTGGTATAAATCTCCAACAGGAAAAATAATAGACACGAAAGAACTTGAACAAAATTTTTATGTAAGTCCAGAAGATGGTTATCACGTAAGAATTGGCAGTAATGAGTATTTTCAAATTCTGTTTGATGATAATAAGTTTAAAGAGTTAGATGCTAATTTAACTTCTAAAGATCCCCTTAAGTTTGAAGACACTAAAAAGTATCCAGATCGCTTAAAAGCTGCACAAGCAAAAACGAATCTTAAAGATGCCGTGCGCACAGCTGTTGGTAAATCTAACGGTGAAGATTTAGTAATAGCATGTATGGATTTTAGTTTTATTGGAGGCTCAATGGGAAGTGTTGTTGGTGAAAAAATTGCCAGAGCAGCAGATTATGCTATAAAAAAGAAAACTCCTTTAATGATTATTAGTAAATCTGGAGGTGCACGTATGATGGAAGCTGCATTATCTTTAATGCAACTAGCAAAAACTTCTGTAAAACTAGCTCAATTAGCAGACGCAGGTATTCCTTACATTTCATTATGTACAGATCCAACAACAGGAGGAACAACCGCTTCCTTTGCAATGTTAGGCGATATAAACATTGCTGAACCTGGAGCTTTAATCGGTTTTGCTGGACCAAGAATTGTAAGAGACACAACAGGAAAAGAATTACCAGAAGGATTTCAAACTTCAGAATTTTTATTAGAACATGGGTTCTTAGATTTTATAACCCATAGAAAAGATTTAAAAGCTAAAGTGAACTTGTATATAGATTTAATAAAGAATCAGCCCATACGAGCTTAATAAAAAAAACCATAAAGAGTTGATAATCAACTCTTTTTTTTGTGTTTTAATTTAAAATTAATATATTTCGGCCTTAACCTTATTTGTTTATTGTGCCATTTGCCACAATAAATAAATTAAAAAAAACCAAAATGATGAAAATTAAAACAAAACTCAGTGTTTTTCTACTGGTGATGATTACTGCATTTTCTTGCGACGATCTTGACGAATTAACTGAATTTGACATTACCGAAGATTTTACAACTACGTACAACATCTCTGTGCCTGAAGACTCAGAAGGTATGCCACAAAGTTTTTCAGAATCTGCAATTATAGATATTGCGGAAAACGTCGAGATTCAAGATAATTTAGATTTATTACAAGATGTTACACTTAACTCATTAAGTTATGAAATTTCTAATTTCATTGGTTCGGAAGATGCAACATTAACCGAAGCCACATTGAACTTTGGAAGTGTTTCCGTTTCAATATCAAATATTAATCTCCAACAATCTGATATTGATAACACAATATATGAAATAGCAGATACAAGTTTATTAAATGCTATCGCAGATGCATTAGAAAATAATACCGCAATTAATGCTTCTGTAACAGGAACCGTAAGTGCTACTCCTGTAATATTTGATATTATAGTTAATTTAGATGTTACGGCAACAGTTGATGTATTATAATTCCGATATAAGCTAAATCAAAAAAAGTCATCTAGTTATTTAGATGGCTTTTTTTTTACTTTAATCATCTGTTAATTTATGTAATAGGTATTTCAGTATTATCAATTAACACATGATTTAATTTGAGAATTATGAGTTATGCTTTTTTAAAATAAACTGAAAATTCTGTGCCAACATCAACAGTACTGATAACGGCAACTTTGCCACCTAAAGATTCAATATGATTTTTAGTAATAAAAAGACCAATACCTATGGCACCTTCATTATGATGAAAGGTTTTATACAATTGAAAAATAGTATCACCAAATTTTTCTAAATCTATACCAAGTCCATTATCTTTAATTTTAAGTATAACGAATTCTTTGGTTGTTTCAGACTTTAGCTCTACAATAGGTTTTCTTAGTTCTGATTTATACTTAATAGCATTGGTTAAAAAATTAAGAATAATACTATCCAGATAAGCAGGTATACCTTTTATACAAAGATCCTCATCAATTTCATTATAGATAATTGCTTCTGCGTTTTGTGCCAAAGCAATAATATTGTAGGTTGCTTTCTCTACATAATCATATAAATTAAGAGCTTGCATTTTAGAATCGTCAATTTTCCGAATCTTAGCCACCTCTGTTAAATGAGAAACTGTTTCTTGCAAATTCTCTACTGCTTGCTTTAATAATTGAAAATTCTCATTATATTTTAATTTTGAAAAATCCTCTTCTAAAAACTCAGTAATTGAAAATAGGTTACCAGAATGTGATCTCAAATTATGGGTTACAATATTGGCAAAAGATGTTAATCTCTCATTTTGTTCTTTAGCAACACTAAGCATGGCTTTTAATTTATCTTCACTTTTCTTACGATTAGTAATATCATTAAATTGCCAAATCATATGTGGTCTACCTTCTTTGAAGTAGACTAAAGAAACTGAAATCAGCATCCATTTTATAGAACCATCTTTATGAAAATAGCGTTGTTTTACACGATATTTATCAATTTCACCATTAACAAGTTTTTCGTATTTTTCTTCGTGCACACCAAGATCTTGGGCATAGACAATATTATTTATGTCCATATTAAAGAGCTCCCATCTTGTATATCCAAAAATATCGCAGACACTCTCATTAACCTTTAACCAATTCCCATCTAAATTTACAATGGCAATACCATTATAAGTATTATTAAATGTACGCTCTAATACGTCGTAAGCATTAGAGAAATTTCGTAGATGATTTGAGACTTTCATTCATTAAGTTTAAATAGATTAATCTTTGTTGAAAGTTATTAGTTGGTAAGGGCTAACTAGGTTAAATCATTATAAATAATATTTTTAACATCAAAAAGTTACGAAAAAAAAATCAAATCACAAAAAAATAGTATATTTGCCGCTCGAAAGAGAGGCTTTCGTGTACATAACAATCATTTACAATAATATTAGAATGTATTTAGATCAAAAAGGAAAAGAGGAAATCTTTAAAAAACATGGTGGTGATGCAAAAAACACTGGTTCTGCCGAAGGACAAATTGCATTATTTACTGCTAGAATTAACCACTTAACAGAACACTTAAAAAAGAATCGTAAAGATTATAACACAGAGCGTTCATTAGTGAAATTAGTAGGTAAAAGAAGAAGCTTACTAGATTACTTAACTAAGAAAGATGTCTTAAGATATCGTGCAATAGTGAAAGAATTAGGATTAAGAAAATAATCTCAATATAAAGACCACGCCTAACAGCGTGGTTTTTTGTTATAAAACAACTCGGTTTTAGACGAGTATAAAACCTAAAATTGAAGAAGCTAGATTCTAAATGAAGTTTAGGTCTAACGGTTTTTCATTGGTCACACAACAACTACACAACAACACAACGACCATTGTTTAACATTATTCTAACGAGCAATAATGCGTTAGAATTAGAATTAAAAAATTTATGATTCCAAAAGTTTTTAAAGAGGTCATTGACCTAGGTGATGGTAGAGAAATTTCTATCGAAACCGGAAAATTAGCAAAACAGGCACATGGTTCTGTTGTTGTTCAGTCAGGAAAATGTATGTTATTATGTACAGTTGTTTCTAACTACGAACAAAAGGATGTCAACTTCTTACCATTAACAGTAGATTACAGAGAAAAATTTGCTGCTGCAGGTCGTTATCCAGGTGGTTTCTTCAAAAGAGAAGCAAGACCAAGTGACGGAGAAGTATTAACAATGCGTTTAGTGGACAGAGTTTTACGTCCATTATTCCCAAAAGATTACCATTCTGAAACTCAGGTAATGATACAGTTAATGTCTCATGACCCAGAAGTTATGCCAGATGCTATGGCAGGTTTAGCCGCTTCTGCAGCTATTCAATTATCAGATTTCCCATTTGAATGCCCAATTTCTGAAGCTAGAGTTGGTCGTATCAATGGAGAATTCATTATCAACCCAACATTTGCTCAATTAGAAGAGTCTGATATCGATATGATGATTGGTGCGTCTGCTGATTCAGTAATGATGGTAGAAGGTGAAATGGATGAGATTTCTGAAGAAGAAATGGCAGATGCTATTAAGTTTGCTCACGAAGCAATTAAAGTACAATGTGCTGCTCAAGTAAAATTAGCAGAAGCCTTTGGAAAGAAAGCTATTCGTGAATACGAACCAGAAAGAGAAGATGCTGATTTAGAGAAGAAAGTACATGAAATGGCATACGATAAAGTATATGCTATTGCAAAAGCTGGATCTTCTAAGCACGAAAGAAGTGCTGCATTTCAACAAATAAAAGAAGATATCAAAGCTACTTTTTCTGAAGAAGAATTAGCAGATTACGGTGGTTTAGTATCTGACTATTACCGTAAAGCCGAAAAAGCGGCTATTAGAGACTTAACCTTAGATGAAGGTTTACGTTTAGATGGTCGTAAGACTGACGAGATTAGACCAATCTGGTGTGAGGTAGATTATTTACCATCAACACATGGTTCTGCCATTTTTACACGTGGAGAAACTCAAGCATTAGCTACAGTAACATTAGGTACTTCTAGAGATGCAAACCAAATAGATATGCCATCTCAAGAAGGTGAAGAACGTTTCTATTTACATTATAACTTCCCACCATTTTGTACAGGTGAAGCTAGACCAATCCGTGGAACATCTCGTAGAGAAGTAGGACACGGTAATTTAGCACAACGTGCATTAAAAGGAATGGTGCCAGACGATAGTCCTTACACTGTAAGAGTTGTATCTGAAGTATTAGAATCTAATGGTTCTTCTTCTATGGCAACTGTTTGTGCAGGTACAATGGCACTTATGGACGCTGGTGTACAAATGACAAAGCCAGTTTCTGGTATTGCAATGGGATTAATTTCTGATGCTGCTTCTGGAAAATATGCTGTATTATCTGATATCTTAGGTGATGAAGATCACTTAGGTGATATGGATTTTAAAGTGACTGGTACTGCAGATGGTATCACAGCTTGCCAAATGGATATAAAAGTAAAAGGTCTGTCTTACGAAATTCTTGTAAATGCATTACAACAAGCGCGTGCTGGCCGTTTACATATCTTAGGCAAATTAACAGATACTATTGCTACACCAAATGCAGAAGTTAAAGAACACGCACCTACAATGGTAACAAGACGTGTACCTAACGAATTTATTGGAGCCTTAATTGGACCTGGTGGAAAAGTAATACAAGAAATGCAAAAAGAAACTGAGACTACTATCGTTATAAACGAAGATCCAGTGACCGAAGAAGGTATTGTTGAAATCTTAGGTGTAGGTAAAAAAGGTATTGATGCTGTTATGGCAAAAATTGATGCTATTTTATTTAAGCCTGTAGTTGGTAGCGTTTACGAAGTAAAAGTAATCAAAATGTTAGATTTTGGTGCTGTTGTAGAGTATATGGATGCGCCAGGAAACGAAGTATTATTACACGTATCTGAGTTAGCTTGGGAACGCACAGAAAATGTATCTGATGTTGTAAACATGGGAGACGTTTTTGATGTAAAATATTTTGGTCAAGACCCTAGAACACGTAAAGAAAAAGTATCTCGTAAAGCATTGTTACCAAAACCAGAAGGTTATGTAGCAAGACCACCAAGAGATGATAAACGTTCTGGTGGACGTGATAATAACAGAGGAAGAGATAATCGCGGACGTGATAACAGACGTGATGATCGTAAACCTAGACAAGATAAGAAAGAAGATTAATTCTTAATTCTTAAATTTATAAAAACCCTATATAGAAATTTTCTATTTAGGGTTTCTTTTTGCAGTAAATTAAAGATAAATCAACATAATAAAACAATGTCTTCTTTCTGTTATAAACAACAATTTACCAATTGTAATCATTACCTTACTGTGTTAAATAAAAATTAAAAAAAGTCTAAAGTAAAAAAGCCAACGTACATCTGTTTTAGTTAATCAATCTACAAACACAATCTATGGCTTCAGAAAAACCGACCTCTAGTACTATACTTTCAAAAACGAAAAGAAGAACAAAAAAAATATCAAACAATCTTAATCTGTTTCTTAATAGTAAATCAAAAACCGAAAACCCTAACAACAAAATTGTGCTCTTCAGCACCTTTTTACTTATGATGTTAGGCATTTATTTCCTTTCTGTTTTTTATGGTGATTTTGAACAATTGAATGCAGACAGAATGAGTACAACAATAGGCTTCACTTTTATAGCTGTTGCAACCATACTTTTAGTTTTCAAAATTCTATTTTTTCTATATAAAGCCTATAATTATTATAAATATAAGCCTATTGCATCTGTTTCAGATAAAGAACTACCAACCGTTACGGTAATTGTACCTGCATATAACGAAGGCAAACAAGTTTATGACACTTTAGTAAGTTTAGACAATAGCGACTATCCGAAGCAAAAATTGCAAATCATATCTATTGATGATGGTAGTAAAGATGATACTTGGGCATGGATGTTAGATGCTAAAAAGATTCTAGGAGACCGTTTAGAGATTTACCAACAACCCAAAAACAAAGGAAAACGACATGCACTTTACCGTGGATTTAATTTAGGTACTGGCGATATTTACATCACTGTAGATAGTGATTCTATAGTAACTGAAGATACCCTTAGAAATTTAGTTAGCCCTTTTATTAAAGATGAAAATTGTGGTGCAGTTGCAGGAAACATTAGAGTGTTAAACAACAGAAAGGAGATGCTTCCAAAGATGTTAGATGTCAGTTTTGTATTGAGTTTTGAATTTGTAAGATCGGCAGAAAGCAATCTTAATTCTGTACTATGTACACCTGGTGCTTTAGCAGCATACAGAAGTACAGCTGTACATAAATGTTTACCGCAATGGATTAACCAAACATTTATGGGAAAACCATCGGATATTGGAGAAGATAGAGCTATGACCAATATGATACTAAAACAAGGTAAACACGTCTTGTTTCAAAAGAATGCTGTCGCATACACAAATGTACCAGAAGAGTATTTAGGTCTTTACAAAATGTTTATTCGTTGGGGAAGAAGTAATGTGAGAGAAAATTTAGAAATGGCAAAATACGTATTTACTAATTTTAGAGCTAAAGGTAAATCTGGAACCCGAATCCTATTCATAAGTCAATTTGTAAAAATATTAATGAGTTACCCTTTATTGATCTCAATGTTATTTTTCGTTTTGGTTCATCCCTTATTATTTTTAGGTTCTACCCTTGTTAGCATCTTAGTGGTTTCAACATTTTCTGTTTTATTTTTTACCAGTCAATATAAAACTACTCAAGGTTTTTGGGCATATTCGTATAGTATTCTATTCACCTTCGCTTTATTTTGGATTACACCTTATGCCATAGCAACAGCAAGCAGAAGTGGTTGGTTAACACGTGAATTAGCTATACAGAAATAGAAAAAAATAAACCAAGTTTAAAACCTATCAAAACAAAATTTGATAGGTTTTTTATTCAATCCATTCAATTTGTCACCGACAGGCTGTCAGTTTCTTGAGGCAGACCAAAACCTAAGATTCTCATTTCCTTAAGTAAGAGCCTTCTATGTTTTTGGTATCTCAATGATTAACACAAATGATTCAGAATATCACAATTCTTAAAATCAATAATTAGTTTTGGTACTTCTGTACAGTCCTTGTGATTGTTAGTTTGAATTAATTCAACAAATAAAATGAGAGTATTAGTAATTGGAGCAGGTAATATGGGTTTAACCTATGCAGAAGGTATGGCAGAATCACCATTATTAAGTAAGCATAAATTGAGAATTTATGATACTGATCCTGAAAAAACAGCAACGTTAAGTAAAGACTCAAGATTTTACACCTTTGATAATTTAAATGATTGCTTACCAAAAGCAGACATTGTGTTTATTGCTGTAAAACCTTATCATAGTGATGCATTATTTGAAGACATGAAACCGATGTTAAACGGTAATCAAATTTTTGTATCTCTAATGGCTGGTGTAACTATAGATACTATTCAACAAAAATTAGGAGTAAAAAACGTGATTAGAACGATGCCTAATTTGCCAGCTCAAGTTGGCAAAGGTGTCACCTCTTATACTGAATCTGAATCGGTTTCTAAAGTCGAATTAATAATGGTAAGGAATCTTTTAGACACAACAGGAACTTCAATCCATGTGAATTCTGAAAATTTTATTGATGCTTCAACAGGCATTTCAGGAAGTGGACCAGCTTATGTATTCTATTTTATGCAATCAATGTTAGAGGCTGCTCAAAAAATGGGCTTTTCGGATGAAGATTCTAAAGTTTTAGTGACGAGTACGTTTGAAGGAGCTATAGAGCTCTTCAACCAAAATGATATCTCACCAGAGTCTTGGATCGCCAAAGTTGCATCAAAAGGAGGTACAACACAAGCCGCAATTGACTCTATGGATGATAATAATGTAAAACAACTAATTCAAGATGCAGCTTATGCAGCATTTGACAGAGCTGTAGAGTTGGGAAGGGATGATTAATTTGACGCCAATTTCATTAAGCTACTAATTTAGAGACACATAAGTATTCCTAGCTTCTAATTTATCTTATTCAAAATTAGGATTTCTTACTAAAAATGTCTAAATTAAAAGCTATGATACTACAAGATAAAGAAAAATATGCAGAAGAGTTAAATCAGTCCATTTCCTATCTAGAAAATTTAGGGTATTCTAATATTAAAGCAGATATTAAGGGTTATGATTCGCCAAAATCATATCACAAAAAAGGAAGTAATATTGACGTAACACCAGATATTGTTGCAGAAAAGGAAGGTAGAAAACATATATTTGATTTAAGTTTAAAGTCGAAAAAACCAAGATTATTAAAATCGAAATGGTTATTTCTCAACAGCCTTAGCCAATTAAAATCATACCGATTTAGGTTAATTACAACGCGAGGGCACTATAAATTTACCAACGAAACTATTGATGATATTAATCTTGATACCGTTAAACTTCTAAAGATTTAAAAATTTTATTATTATTGTGTAACATTTCATTGCTTTTGTACGTATAATAAAAGCAACACGTTGTTGTAGTAAATTGCACAAATCTTAAAAATTAGATGAGACAACTTAAAATTACCAAGCAGGTTACCAATAGGGAAACTGCATCATTAGACAAATACCTACAAGAAATTGGTAAAGTAGATCTTATTACCGCAGACGAAGAGGTAGAATTAGCTCAGCGTATTAAAGCGGGAGATCAATTAGCTTTAGAGAAATTAACCAAAGCTAACTTGCGTTTCGTTGTATCTGTTGCAAAACAATATCAAAACCAAGGCTTAACTTTACCAGATTTAATTAATGAAGGTAACTTAGGTTTAATTAAAGCAGCTCAACGCTTTGATGAAACTCGTGGTTTTAAGTTTATTTCTTATGCTGTTTGGTGGATTAGACAATCTATTTTACAAGCGTTAGCAGAACAATCTCGTATTGTGCGTTTACCTCTAAACAAAATTGGTTCTATTAATAAAATCAATAAAACCTTCGCATTTTTAGAGCAAAGCCATGAGCGACCACCTTCTGCAGAAGAAATTGCAAAAGAATTAGACATGACGATTAACGATGTTAAAGAGTCTATGAAGAATTCTGGTCGTCACGTAAGTATGGATGCTCCTTTAGTTGAAGGTGAAGATTCTAACTTATATGATGTATTACGAAGTGGAGAATCTCCAAATCCAGATAGAGATTTATTACATGAATCGTTACGTACAGAAATTGAACGTGCATTAGAAACATTAACACCTCGTGAAGCAGATGTTATTCGTTTATACTTTGGTTTAGCGAGTCAACATCCAATGACACTTGAAGAAATTGGAGAAACATTCGATTTAACACGAGAACGTGTAAGACAAATAAAAGAAAAAGCTATTAGACGCTTAAAGCATACCTCTAGAAGCAAAATTTTAAAGACATATTTAGGTTAACTTAGAAATGTGTAATTACGTACAAATATGTAAGTAATAAATTGCATTAACGACAAACCTAATTAAGGTAACAACAGTTACAAACATAACTGTTCGTTTTTTGATTGATGAAAGAACCCACGGCTGATTACCGTGGGTTCACTTTTTATAATACTTTCTGTATACTCTAATAAATGACTGAAACATTTTCTCTGAAGTTGTTTATAGCACTCTTAAAGTCACTTTTAAACAAATCAATTATACCTTGAACATGTTACATTCTTAAAATGCCGTTTCAACTTTAAAAT
Organism: Winogradskyella sp. Asnod2-B02-A; assembly: GCF_045063645.1. Taxonomy (NCBI): domain Bacteria; kingdom Pseudomonadati; phylum Bacteroidota; class Flavobacteriia; order Flavobacteriales; family Flavobacteriaceae; genus Winogradskyella; species Winogradskyella sp. Asnod2-B02-A. The sequence continues at coordinate 2,012,096 of NZ_JBEFOG010000027.1, read as the reverse complement.
CGTAAAAATATCTTCACTTTTTAATTACCTTTGAAGAAACTTAAAAGAATTACATAAAATGGCTACAAAATATATTGCTCCATCAATGCTAGCTGCTGATTTTGGCAATCTCCAACGCGATACAGAAATGGTTAATAACAGTGAAGCAGACTGGTTTCATATAGATGTAATGGATGGACATTTTGTACCTAACATCTCTTATGGTATGCCTGTAATTGCTGCTATAAAAAAACATGCAACAAAGCCTTTAGATGTTCATTTAATGATTGAAAAACCTGAGCGTTACATCGAAGAATTCGCTAAAGTAGGTGCAGATATAATTACAGTACATTATGAATCTACTGTTCATTTACATCGTACATTGAGACAGATTAGAGATGCAGGTTGTAAAGCTGGTATAGTTCTTAATATTACAACTCCTTTAAATGTTTTAGAAGATATTCTACCAGAATGCTATATGATATTATTAATGTCTATAAACCCAGGTTTTGGTGGTCAAAAATTTGAAGACATCACTTATAAACGTATAAAAAACCTTCGAAAAATGATAAATGAGCAAGGTTTAGATACACGTATAGAGGTAGACGGTGGAGTTACTGATCAAAACATCCAGAAATTAGTAGACGCTGGTGCAGATACATTTGTGGCAGGTAGCCATGTTTTTAAAAGCGCAAACCCAACAGCTACAATTAAAGCTTTAAAAGATTTAGCTAATTCATAAAAAAATGCGCTATTCGCGCATTTTTTTATAGTTGTTTTAGTAAATAATTAATTAAGTCTGTGGTGGTAACAATACCAACCAAACGTCCATCATCAACTACTGGTAAAGCATGGAATTCTCTTTTAGACAAAATTTCAGCGACATCTTTAATAGTGGCATCCGACGGCACGGTAACCACATTTTTAGCCATTACTTGATCTATGGTAAACATGTTATATACTAAGGTCTCAACTTCAGTTTCGGTATCGTCAATAGCATCTGCAAAGCTAATCCTTAACAAATCGGTATAACTCAACATACCAATAACAACGTCCTCTTTAACAACAGGAATATGTCTTATTTTATGTCTTTTAAATAATATTTCTGCATTTTCAAGATCATCTTCTCTATTGAGCGCGATGATTTTGGTTGACATTATTGTAGAAATTGGTTCTATATTTTTCATGAGTTCCTATTTTATAATTCACTAATAAAAGTAATTTATAAAAGCATTAAAAAGTATGATAAATATCACCTAACTTAAAAACAGAACTCTCAATAAATATTATTCCTTGCTACCATATCCATAGTTATACCCATAATTGTAACCATAACCATAAGATTTACTCGCTCCTACACTATTAACAACATAGGCCATGTTTTTTAACTTACCAGATTCAGATAGATCTTTTGAGAATCTTAACAGATTTTTTTCTGTATAGTTAGCACGAGCTAAATAAATAGTTGCATCTGCCAATTGAGAAATTAACATGGTATCCGTAACTAAAATGGTTGGAGCCGTATCTACTACAATATAGTCATATTCCTCTTTAGCTTCTTCAATAAGCTTTTTAAAACGACCATTTGTTAATAACTGCGCTGGATTTGGTGGAATGCTACCTGATAAAATAATGTGATGATTTGGATGTTTATCAAAACCACGAATTAAAGAATCTTTCCAATCGTAATTAATATCATGAAGGTAATTTGATAATCCTGGTTTATGTTTTTCTTGATGAATATGCGTATGAATCTGCGGATTTCTTAAATCGGCACCAATTAATAATACTTTTTTATTAATACTAGATAATGCCAATGACAAATTAACACTAATATAGGTTTTACCCTCACCTTTTATAGTTGAAGTACAATAAATTACTTTAGCCTTATTATCATCACTAACTGGCAATATATAATCTACATTTGAACTTAGTATTCTAAAAGATTCGGCAAGTGCTGTTCTCGCATTTGGATCTGAAAACAATATATCCTTTGTCTTTTTTACATCTGGTATTTCTCCTATAACAGGTATTCTAGGATTTATATTATTAATATCTTCTTTACTGTGCAACTTGGTATCTAACATAAATATGAGATATAGAATACCAAATGGAATTAGTAAACCACCTAAAATAGCACCAGCATATACAATATTTGACTTTGGAGATATCGGACCTGAACCAGAAATAGCATAGTCTACGACCTTAATAGACGGCTCCGTAATTGCTAAATTAATTGCTGCTTCTTCACGCTTCTGTAACAATAAAATATAAAGACTTTCTTTAATTTTTTGTTGACGCTCAATCGCTCTTAACAATCTATCCTTCTCGGGTATCTGTGCTACTTGTCCCACAAACTTTCTATTTCTCCCCTTTAATTGATTTTGAGAAACTTGAAGTTGTTTATTATATGAGTTTAACGATTGGGTAAGGTTAGTTCTTAAATCATCAATTTTAGATTCAATAAGCATCACAGTTGGATTATTTATACCAGCACTGCCTGTTAATTTATCTCTTTCTAAAATAACCAAATTATATTCATTAATAAGTCCATTTATACCACTGTTGTCTATGCCAATATTAGACGGTAACAAACCTTTTCCTGAATCTGACTTTAGGGCTTCTTGAACAAGTTGCGCTAAAGCGATTTGTGTTTCTATTTTAAACACCTCCTCATCAGATTTTGTTCTTTGCTGTAATCCTAACTCGGCATCAGCAGCCAAATCCACTAAATTATTCTGTTGTTTAAAATCTTTTCTATCTATTTCTATAGAATCTAATTCTTCAGCAAGAAAGACAAATCTTTCATCTATAAATTCTAATGTATTTTTGGATACCAATTGACGGTCATTAATACCATCTTTATTGAAAACATCCATCAATTTATTCAAAATCAATTCTGAAAGTTCTTTACTCTCTCCTTTAATTGATAATTCTAATAAATCACTTTGCTCACCTACGGGCTCAACTTTTATCCTAGATTTTAATTTTAAAGCCGAAGATTTCAATGGTCCATATTTAATAATAAACTTTTTGCCTAAAATTTTATTTAAGGATGCACTATTTTCGAGTTTTAGATTAAAAGGTAAATTATATTTACTGTTTTCGAGCCCATTGTTCGAAAGTTTAAAAGTTTTATCAGTATTCAGATTTGTAATTTCGAAATTTTTCTCTTTAACAATAACACTATAGGATAAGCCTGTAGATATACTATCTGCATGAATAATTTGCTCGTAACTAAATGGTAATTGAGCTATCTGTGCCGTTTGAATGGTACCTTCCTCGTAAAAACTTGTATTTAAGTTTAACTCTTTTGATACTTTTTCTAGAATAAGATATGAGGTTAATATTTGTATTTCATTCTCTAGATTAATATTTACTCTTTTAAAGACGAACGCTGAAGTAGGCAATTCTAATCCTTCTGACTCATCTAAAATTTTCATTTTAGCAGAGGTCTGATAGATTCTTGGCGCAAATCTTAAATAGACGTAAGCACTAATTAATGCTATAAACAATGCTAATACAAACCAAGGCCAATACCGCAAAAATTTACTAACTTCTTGTTTTAAATCTATATTATTATCGTCTTCAAACGATTTAAAAGTATTAAAAGAATCATCCATATTTATCGTGACAATAAAATCGTTAAAGTAAGTGCAAAAGAAACAACACTCAATACCGTTCCAACATTACCAATATAACCCGATTGCTTAACTCTAGGGTCATTTTGATTTACAATGATGTTATCATTTGGCTTAATGTAGTAGTATTCACTGTTCATAAATTCCGTTGATGTTAAATCAATATGAGAAATTTGGCGAATACCATTTACGTCTCTAGTTATAATAATATCATCACGTTTTCCATTTATTGTTAAATCACCTGCGTAACCTAAAGCTTGTAAAACTGTAATATTTTGCTCTGTAAATGTATAAGTACCAGGTACATTCACTTCTCCTAAGATGGTTATTTTTGCGTTTAAAAGACGCACTACTATATTGGGATTGTTTAAATGCCCACCATCAACTAATAATTGTTTTATCTTATCTTCAATCTGTCTGGTTGTTAAATTAGAGACCGGTATTTGCCCTAAAACGGGGAAATTAATCTCACCTTCATTAGATACTAAATAACCCGTTAACTGCATCAATTCTGGTGAATTAGCTGACGCACCACCACTTACTCCTCTATTATAAGGTAATGCCGCAATTGGCTCAAGAGTTTCTACAGATATTTTTAAAATATCATTGGGTTGAATTGTCGCGTTTTGATATTCAATTTTTGAACTATAGTTTGCATCTGCATCTTGTAGGTATAAAATGTCTTTTCTGGAAGCGCATGATGTGACTACAAATACCAACACAATGACTAAAACCCTAATTTTCATATTTTTATTTATTATTAACCGACGGCAAATATAAAATATTTATAGTTATCACAAAACAATACTCATACCGACAAAAAGTTGTATTGTTAGTTTATAAAAAACTACCCCTTACTCTTCTTTAATTTTCTTTTAACGATAAATGGAGCATAATACAAAGCTGCACCATAAATGAGTAATAACCCTATTTGAGTATTTAGATTTAAGTGTAGCATATTAAATGCTATCACTATAATCAATAAGTTGATTGCAACAACAGTTAAAGTGGTTTGAAGATGCGAAAAACCATAGAGAATAAAGCGATGATGTACGTGATTTCTATCGGCTTCAAAAGGGCTTTTCTTTAAAATAAAAATTCTTATAAAGAAAATTCTACACGTATCCATTAATGGATAAAAAAGCATTGCTAAAACCAAAGCTGGTGACCCTTTATGATATAAAGATTCCGTGTTTATTTGAGATTGAGATATAAAGCTAATAGAGAAAAAAGCTAACAGAAAACCTACAATCATCGATCCCGTATCTCCCATAAAAATTTTTTTTCTATGCGAAAAATTATATCTCAAAAATGCAGATAACGCACCAATTAAAGCTACGGCAATAGTTGCCAAACTCAATGCCCCAGAATTATAGAAAAGCACACTAAACACTGCACTTATTAATAAAGCCACACTACCAGCTAAGCCATCTACTCCATCAATTAAATTGTAAGCATTTATTATTAAAATATACACAAATAATGTAAAACCAATAGATACCCAATACGGTAGCACATCTACATCTAGAATTTTCGAAAACCCTATAATCCTTGTGTCAGTGAAAACAATTAAAAGCAGTGCTGCAAATAACTGTCCTACAAATTTCTTACGCGCAGAGAGGACTGTTAAATCATCTTTTAAGCCCAAAAAAAACAGTATTGTTAAACCGCCCATTACCAACATCAATACTTTCGTATTAAGCATTGCGCCAACAATAGTCATTACCACTACTAAACTAAAAAAAATACCAATACCTCCTAAGGTTGGTGTTCGGTCGGAATGCATACTTCTACCATCAGGCTCATCCATCAAATGTTTTTCTTTGGCGACATATAAAATCGTTGGAAACGTTTGATAAGCAATAATAAAGGCTAAAATAAATGCAGAAGTCAACCATACAAAGGGTCTATTTTCTGGATTAAAGTTATCTAGTAGTATTTTAATCATAAGCACAGTAACTTCTTAAACTAAGACAGCTATTAGCTCGCAAGGTACAAATTAATGTGCTACTAGCTTTTACTTTAAACATATTTAGACGAATAAAATTCTAATTAACAAAAAAATAACTATTCGCTAATGTTAATCTTCAAGTTTTCTATAATTCTAGCTGCTGTCTTCCCATCCCAAAGTGGAATATCATTCCCTTTTTTCCAGTTACCAGCGAACAACGTATCTAAATACGGTTTTAAATTTTTGGGATTTGTCCCAACCAATTCATTAGTTCCTAAAGTAATGGTTTCTGGACGTTCGGTATTATCTCGTAATGTTAAACAAGGTACTCTCATAATTGAAGCTTCTTCCGTAATACCACCAGAATCCGTGATTACCGCTTTTGCTTTTTCTACCAAATAGTTAAACTCTAGATAACTTAATGGTTCTACCATATGCAATCTTGAATGACTCACATTAAGTCGTTCTAAAATTTTTGCTGTTCTTGGATGTACGGGAAAAACTAAAGGTAAATCTTGCGTGTTTTCTATAATTTCATCAATCATATCTTTTAGCTGTGACTCTTCATCTACATTGGCTGGCCTATGCAAGGTCATCACAATATAATTTCCTTGTTTTAATCCTAGTTCGCTCCAAACTTTAGGCGCTGTAAAATTAGGGCGTTGTTTTAACAAGGTGTCAATCATGGTGTTTCCTACAAAAAATATCTGATCGTCTTTTACTCCACTTGCTCTCAAGGTGGTGTTCGCTGTTTCAGAAGTTGTAAAAAAGTAATTTGTAATACTATCTGTTACCAATCGGTTAATTTCTTCTGGCATTGACCAGTCGTCTGAACGAATGCCGCCTTCTACATGCGCCACTTTAGTATGTAGTTTTTGAGCCACTAATGCACATGCCATAGTAGAGGTTACATCTCCTACAACCAACACTAAATCTGCAGGATTTGCCATTAATTCCTTTTCAAAGCTAATCATAATTGCTGCCGTCTGCTCAGCTTGAGTACCTCCACTACATTCTAGATTTACGTGTGGTGCTGGAATCTCTAATTGTTCAAAAAAGCTACCAGACATATTTTTATCGTAGTGTTGACCAGTATGTACCAAGCGGTAATCGATATCAAAATTTTCTTGTTTTGCTTTTTGAATGGCATGAATGATTGGTGCAATCTTCATAAAGTTAGGTCTCGCACCAGCGATTATTGTGACTTTGTACATTTTTACTATTTACAATTTGTGTTAATACTCTCTCTTATTCTAATTATCATTTTCAAACCAGATCCGAAGCACACCTGAAGCATACCCGCATCATACCCGAAGGAGAGCCGAAGGAGAGCCGAAGGAGAGCCGAAGGAGCTCATAATGTCAGTTGCGTAATTTATCTTAGACAAAAACGCCTTAAAAACACGCTTAAAATTCCAAAAAAAGTTTATTAAAACACTAATTGGACACGTATTATGAACTTATCGGGATCGTTTTAATACCGATTTAAATGCAAATTAACAAAAAATCGAACTAAGTGTATCTGTCTTTTTATTCTTGATGGCTGACTTAATAATCTATAGGTCCATTCCATATTGTTTTTTACCCACCATTCTGGCGCACGTTTTACGTTGCCTGTATAGACATCAAAACTACCTCCTAAACCTTGATAAACGGCCTGATGTTCATTTTGAATACGCTCCATTAACAATTCTTGTTTAGGCGAACCCATAGCTACAAAAACCACATCTGGATTGTGCTTTTTTATATCTTCAATTAATGCTAATTCTTCTGTTTCAGTCTTAATATAACCATTTCTATAATTACAGATATTAATACCATTATATTCTGATTTTAACTTGGATATTGTAGCATCAATAATCTCTTGTTTCCCACCTACCAAATAAAAAGATTTAACCTTATAATAACCTTGCACCACATCTAACCATAGTTCGCAACCCGGAATTTTAACCACCTTACCAGCTCCTTTTTTCTGCAAAGCCCAAACTGCACCAATCCCATCTGGATAGCCCATATTTCTATTAATCAACGCTCTACTTTCATTCGTAGCATGTAGAATTTTCTCTGCATTAACTGCCACCATAATTTTATGGTTATCAAAAGCGTATTGCATTAATTCTTTTCGAGATGTTGGAGCAAAAGTCATCACTCCATTTAAGGACTTAGCCTCCATATTATTCTGGTTTTGTTTCTAGTAAATAATGAGCCATAGCATTAAACATAAACGCATTACTCCAGCGCATATATGATATTTTTGAACTCATACCTTGTCTGTATTGGTAATAAAAATATCCTTTTTTATGTTGCATGTTATCAATTGTCCAATGTAATACCTTAGAAAGCAATGCTTCATTAGGCTGAAAGGCTTTCATTTTGGATAAGGTAACAATCACTTGAGCAGGACAATGAATATCTATCGGAAATGTTTTATCATGATAGTATTTTGGCATACCATCTGCTTCAAAGAAATTTTCTAAATAGTATTTTAATCCTGAATCTAAATGCTTTTGAAAACTTTGATCACCCGTATTTTGTTGATAGGTTTCAATGGCATCTAAATTAAATCCGGTGTGAAAAGAATCGATCCAAGATTGAATGGGTAACAAACCATAAATCCAAGACCCATCTTCGCTTTGTAAATCACATGCAGCAATTACAGCCTGTTTTGCTAAATCAGCATGTTGTTGGTTTTTGGTATACTTATAAGAATAACTTAATATTTTAGCCCCTAATAACGATGCGTTAATAACCGTATTATTACCATCTAGCACACTATATGAGAAAATAATTCCTCTCTGATGTTTTGTTCTCGATAAATCATTAACCACAAAATCAGCAGCAGTTAAGGTTTCTTTTAAAACATGTTCATCTTTAGTAATTTCATAAGCCTCTAACAAAGCCTCCACACAAAAACAAGTCGCTACAACCGTTGGTGTATATTTCTTAAACAAGAACAAACGCCTGGCTTGCCAATCAAAATTATAACCCCAAGCCGAACCTGAATAGCCTTTAGATCTCAGACTTAATAATAAGTCTGAAAGCTCATTTATACGCGTTAAAATTTGATCTTTAGTTCCAAAATCTTCATTACCAGTTTCAGCTAATTTATACAAGCGACAATAGCCTAAAAGAAATAACGCTAAGCCTTTAGTGTTATGTTCTTTTGGCACCAAAAGCAGCTTCCTAAAATTTATAGGACTTCTTTTAAAGCCTTGTATCCAAGCTAATCTGGCTAAATCCCAGTGCTTTAATGGTAAGGCTTGAAAAACTTTAGAGTTCATCCCATCATAAGGATCCCAACCTTTAAAATTTTCAGCTTCACAATAGCTTTTAAGACGTTTAAAACTTGATGCTATATTAGATTTCAACTTGCTCACCTCCACGTTTTACAGATTCTAAAACTTTAAATGATGCTTTGGTTACCGCTACAATGTCCTCAAAAGGAATTGGTGCTTTGCCATCCGTTAATAAGCCATTAACAAAAGCTTCAACCATTTCTTTCTGCCCTTTATTTTGATTGAAAATCTTATCTTTTTTAGGTTTTCCTTTACCGTAAATCTTTAATTCTTTAAAGTCATTTAAGGTTGCAGAAATTCCGGCAGAAAATACCTCAACATATTCCTTAGTCATAGACTTAGAACCGTTGGCATAATATGCCACAACTCCTGAAGATCCATTTTCGAATTGTATTAAAATATTTAAGGTATCGTTTAATTTATTCGCATCTGGTAAAGCTGATGCTGATACTTTAGTTGGCAAACTTCCATTAAGATAGGTTAGATAATCAATAAAGTGACATACTTCACCTAAAACACGACCACCTCCAATCTCTAAATCTTGAATCCAAGTATCACCAGGAATAGCACCTGCATTTATTCGGTATAACATGGTCATAGGATTATTACCTACAGCCTTTTTAAGCTTATCTGTTAATGGTGAAAAACGTCTATTAAAACCAATCATCACAGCTTTTTTAGCTTCAGATTGTGCTTCTATGATGTCTTCTAGTTCAGATTCTAATAAACATATTGGTTTTTCAACAAATACATTTTTGTTTGCCTTTAGACTTTTTAAAACGTAAGGACCATGAGAATCGTGACGCGTCGCTACAAAAACCGTATTGGTTTTATCGTCTAACACATCCGCTTCTTCTGTTGCACAGAATTGAAACTTAAATTTCTCAGCCACACGCTTAGAGGTTGTTCCTGTATTTGTTAAAACCCCTACTCTAGCCACCTCATTGGTTTCTGGTATGTTTGGCAATAAATTACCTTGTGCGTAACTACCAGCACCTATAAATGAGATGTTTATTTTTCCTAATTGTTCTGATTCGCCAGTAGTAATTTTAGTTTTATTAGCTAATTTTTCAGTATTGTATTTTAAAGCAATACCCGTAAATGGTTCGGCTTTAGACACCACTAAATCAAATGCTTCTTTCGCATTATCAAACTCAAACTCGTGCGTGGTTAAATAATCAATATTGATTTTATTGGTCGCGATTAAATTTTGAAAGGCTTCCATGTTGCGTTTTTCCGTCCAACGTACATAAGGCAACGGATAATCGATTCCTTTTTCTTCGTAATTTAAATCGTAACGACCAGGACCATAAGAACAGGCCATTTTAAGTTCAAGTTCTTTACGATACCAGAATGGGTCGCGCTCAAAACCAGTTGGCACAGCACCTAACACCACTACTTTTCCTTTTTTACGTGCAATAGCACCTGCAAAATTAATAGGATCTAAACTCGCTGTAGCTGCAGCAATTATTACCGCATCTGCGCCATATCCATTGGTTGCATTTTGAATTTGTTCTTCTACACCAGCCGCATTTCTGGTTAAACCTAAATCTACTACTTTATTATCTACCGCTTGTTTTACTGCTGCTTCAGAGACATCGATTCCGATGACCGTTACACCAGAAGCTTTTAATATTAATGCTGCTAATTGGCCTAATAAACCTAGACCAATAATGACACAAGATTCTCCTAAGCGCAAATCTGCTTGACGCACACCTTGCATGGAAATAGCACCTAAAGTATTGTAGGCTGCATCTTTTAAGTTGGTATTATTATCTAGTTTTACACATAAGTTAATTGGTACCGCCACAATTTCTGCATGATTAGCATAACCTGCTCCAGCGCAAGCCACTTTATCTCCCACTTCAAATTCCGTTACACCTTCACCAACTTCAATAACTTCACCTGCACAACTGTATCCTAATGGAGAGTATGCATCTAATTTTTTCATTACAGCTCTATAGGTTTGAATTGGCCCTTGTTTTTTTAAGGTATCAATCACTTGCTTTACTTGCTGTGGACGCTCTTTGGCTTTACCAATTAAACTTTTACGCGCTGCTACGACTGTAGAACCTTCTGTACCAGCACTGATTATAGAATAGTGATTTTTAACGATCACCATGCCTTTTCCTAATTGTGGATAAGGTACATCTTGAATAATCATATCGCCAGAACCTAGCTTTTGTGTGAGTTGTTGCATTTAAACTTTATTTTTGTTTTATAAATAATTGGGGTTTCATCAATAATGTGCCAAAGATACCCCAAACTAATATATTATAATAATAATATTCACCAGGAACTAAACCTATACAATCTATTGTATACATTCCTAGTAACATCATTCCAAACACTCTTACATTTTTATGAATTTTAAAAATATTTTTTATTTTTCTTAAAATAAAAACCAATAAAATTAAGACTCCAAAAATGCCATTAACCATAAGTACTCTAAAGAATTCATTGTGCACAGGCCTATTAATACCGTCTCCAAACCATTGAAAAAATGCAGATTGTTCCAAAGTCCAAAAATTCCAATATTCTTGCCATATATATCCTCGACCTGCCAATGTATACCTCGCATCTGTAACTTCCCCTGTCTGATATCCGACTTCTTTACTAAACAATTGTTCTATGTTACTAGAAACCGCATCTCCAAAAACCAAAAATATTACTAATAGTCCTATTAGTACTGAAAATGATTGCTTAACTTTTGACTTGGAAAACAACAGTAACAATACGATCCACAACCCAATAATACCTACACCTGCTTTGCTAAAAACTGCATAAATAGATACAAACGCACCTCCTGCTAATAACAAAATAAATGCTTTAAATAAAAATCCTTTAATATTGAAAACAGATTGATAAATCAATATGGATATAAGCGTCATTAATCCAAAAAAACGAACAGGAAATGCATCATGATAAAAACCCACATACCTCGTTAAACCTACCGTTTGTCTTTCTTGAAAAACTACACCTGTATTGAGCTGATAAACACTCACTAAAATAGGAAATATGCCACATATCATGACGGCTATAAGCAGCTGCTTCAGACGTTTCTGATCCGTAATAAATATTGGAATTAATATAAAACCTAAATAAATATTAACATTTAGAATTACAGTTTCAACTGTAGCCATAGGTTTCACTGCAATAGCCCAAATAAGCCCCAGCGATAAAGCTAACACATAAATCTTAGCTGAATCTAACCATCTTTTTGGAATGATTTTTCTTTTAAAAAAAATTTCACTGTATAAAACTGGTATTAATATACCTTGAACTGCTAGAATAGAGAGTGGCCCTAACTTTATTTCCCAAAAGGCATCCATGATTGACTTAGTAGCTACCAATACTAAGAATGACATAAAAATACCTTTCTGCATTTTTACACCAATCATGGCAATTAAAATAAATAAAGGAACTAATATCATGATACGTCCATATGCTTTTTAGGTAAAGGTCTATATGGCTTGTCTAAGGTTTTTAAGATTTTAATTGGGTTCCCAGCAGCAACCACTCCTTCAGGAATATCTTTATTCACTACGGATCCTGCACCAATAATAGCATGGTTACCAATAGTCACATTACGCATCACTACTGTATTGACACCAATAAACACATGATCTCCAATAGTTACATACCCTGTACCATTATCTTCTGGATTAATGATATGTGCTGCACCATCATGCGATAGTATGTAACAACCATGCGTAATTAAACAATGATCGCCAATAGTCACTTTACCGCGTCTTACATCTATTTTAGCCCCTAAACTGATCATAGAATTTTTTCCTATGGTAGCTCCAGATGCTTTTAAAAACGACATTTGAAAAAAACGAAGCACATTACCTAAGTAATGTATTAATTTTCGGATTATAGTTTTCATGTGTATCTATTTATTGTTTTTGAATGGTCACATGGTATATCCATATCATCATTTCTTTGGGTATCGAAATTTAATTATGAATGTTTCATGCTGTCAATGTATTTGAAATAATTGCTTTGAAATCATTCGCTATTTTTTCAATTGAAAAATTAGAGACTACATATGCTCTATTTTCTTCACCAATTGCTCTGCGCTTTTCATTATTTATTAAAGCCTTTTGCAAAGCCTTCTTTAATTGTTCTAATTCCCCTGGCACAAACGAAAACCCATGCACCTTATCCTTAAACACTTCTTTATGTGCGCCTACTGGTGTAAACACTACTGGTTTACCCATAGACATGGCTTCTAAAAGTGAACGTGAAAACCCTTCCGAGTAAGACGCTGTTAAAAACACATCTGTTGACTGCAAATGTTTCATTTTATCCTCACCACTAATGATGCCTAGGTTCACATAATTCTTTTTATACTCTGAGTTTAAAATTTTTGCCTCTGCTTCAAACGGATCTTCATACGTGATTTTCTCGCCTGTAAACTGATTATAAAATACTCCGCGCTCCCCTTTTCTTATATTACCTGCAAAACAAAAGGTTGCCCATGGAAACTCTTGGCAAATTTGAGGAATTATTTTTAAAATATCCGTATAACCTTTGGCTTTCGTCATATGACCCATAACCAAAATTTTCCCTTCTTGTATCTGACTATCATCACTTTTAGTGTATTGCTCTATATCCATAGCCTGATATAACACTGCCATTTTGTGCTCAGGAACAAAAGGTTGAAATTGGTCTTTTAAGTAACTGGCTTGTACAATTGCACAATCCACCTTTTTTAAACTTATACCAACCATTTTTTTTATAAGCCCATTAAATTGTTGAAAATTAAGCTTAAAATGACTTCCTCTAAGATGTATAATCACTTTTGCTCCAAATAATTTACTTAATAAAATGGTCCATACATCTCGTCCAATCCAACCAATTTGTGTTGGTGTGATGGGATAATATACACATTTGGGTTTATTTGTAATGAGTAGCTTTAATAGTTTAGAAAAGTAAATAAAAAAGTTAGTTAGCATGGATAGATCTAACTTTCCTTTCTTTGTATTGTCTGTTCTAAAGTTGGTTTTAAGAAACTTAATATCAAATGCTGTATTTAACGTTTCAGACTCTAAAAACTGTTGCATACTTAATTCGGGACCAGAATACGGCGGAGGTGTTGGTCCAATAAATAGTATTTTTGGCTTTTTACTCATCTAATAAACTCGTTTTTATTTGTTGCACCCAGTTTTGTACAGATAAGTCCATACCTTTTAGTTTCGCATTTTCGCAAAATTGTTCCAATACGCTTCGATTTTTTAATACGTTTTCAATCTTATTCACATTGGCATCTATATCTTCTTTAAGCACAAAACCATTTCTATCTTCTTCGATATACTCTAACTCTGGTGCATGACTAGGTCCATCTAAAGTGACATAAGGTCTACCATAAGCAAATGCATGGTTAATGGACAATCCTGAATGTCCCGGAATAAACACTAGACTTGCCTTCTTCATAATTGGAGCAATTTTAGCTTCATCGACTAAAGTTCCATGCCAATATATATTTTGATATTCTTTTAAAGCATATTCTACAATAGCTTTCTCAGGACCATCACCAATAATATCTAATTTTAAACCTGGAATCGTTCTTTTAAGTTTTTGAACATATTCTATAAGTACTTCGATTTTTTTTGATGCAATGAGTCGTCCTATAAAAACTATTCTCGTTTCATTTTCTGGAGGTAATTGAAATGTATAAAACTTTTCTACCTCTGTATTATCTATAGTATTGTTAACCCAATAAGCTTTTTTAGAATTAATTAGTTTATTCTCAACAGCCCAATCACAACTTTTATGTGTATAAAAAATTACGCGATCAAAACTCTTGTAATAAAACTTGGTCAATACTTTATCTATGAATGTAATTTTGCCATTACCTGATTTTAAAATAGGATGGTTATAGGAAAACAACTTTACGCCTGAGTTTTTCTTTCTAAGATGTTTAGCATATAAAAATAATGGTAGGTTCTTTTTTTCTGCAGGAATTAAAATCCAGTTAAAATCACCGAATACGTTTTTTAATTCTTGTTTTACCACTTTTGAATTTCCGAAGTCTTTTTTAGATACATTGACTTTAAGCTGCTTAAAACTCCATTGTGTATGAAGTTCTTCATCTCCCATGTTATCTCTTCCCGTACCTGATAAAATGGTAAGGTCTACACCATTTTCTTCTGCTAAATGATTCAGAAAACGTGCTTTATAGTGATTAAAATTTGGTGCAAGCCAGAGTATTTTCATTATGCGAGTTCTTCTATTAGTGCGTTCCAACTTGACTTAAAATAGTTTAAATCAAATTTACTAGCGTATTTATGACCTGCGGTAGTATATTGATCTGTATTTTCTATACTACGTGCTATATGTTTATCCAACTCATTTATATCCTTAACCATAATTTGCTCCGCATTCTCTAATAATTCTAGCATGCCACCTGTACCAGAACCAATTACTGGTGTTTTAGACAATAAGGCTTCGTGGGCAATTCTGTTCCAACCTTCGGTCATGGTTGACATACATAATACCACATCGCAACATGCTAAAAATAGCGGAAATTCTTCTTCAGAAAAAAAGAAGGTTTTTACATTTTTATTACTGACATCTACTTTGCCTGTGGCTACAAGGTTGTATTTATCTTGATCGATCACCTCTAATATTTCACTAATACCCTTACCTGGACTGTTTGGCCCAATATAAACTACTGGTTTGGTGCCTTCTAAATGGTATTTCTTTTTAAAAATCTCTTTTTCGACATTTGAAAACTCATAATCTTTAATATCAAAAGCATTGTATATGACTTTCACATTATTAACACCTATGTTGGTAAGTGTAGTCTTCCATACTTCAGACACTACCACAACGGCATTCATCTTTTTTAGATTTCTTTTTAAATTGAAATAGAAGATTTTAGACATCAGATTTTTATTAAAAATGTCTTCGTCTATATGATGCACAATCGCAACATTCTTTTTTTTAGCATTGAATTTCCCTAAAGCCAGAAGGTATGGATCAATAACACATATATCTCCATTAATTTTTGACTTATGATTTTGAAAAGCGTAGCTTATTGTATTCGTGGTTTTTATTAACGCTTTATTAATAGCCACCTCATAACTTTTCTTTAAAACATCTATAGCTAACAACTCATAAACTCGCCCTCCCCTAACATGCGCTACGCTTTTTTCTGATACAAAAGCATTGTACATAGCCAAAGACTTTGTAAGCCATTCGATAAGTATATTCTCTTTACTCATAAATAAACTACGTTTTATTGCCTTTTCGTTTAATTACTATTAATCGATTGGATAAAATTATCAGTCATCCTTTCAATAGTGTGATTTTTTTCACTATACTCAAAAGCACTTAAAGAGGTAGATTTATACATTTCATAATTTGAAAGAATTTGTGTAATAAATTCTTTTGCATCTTCTATATCTTTTGCTACGTATCCTAAATTATTCTTCTGAATAATATTATCTGGATCAAATCCGAGACTAACTACTGGGATTTGTCTTAACCAAGCTTGGATAAAGGTATTTGGAAATCCATCACCACCTGGTGTAGAGGTATTAACAAATATACTTGCCTGATCAAAATAGGCTAAAGCATCATCAAACGATAAAGTACCCGTAACTTCTAGATCCTGAACCTTATTAGCAAGTAAGCTAGCTACATAATTTTTATCACTATGTCCACCAACCATAATCAATTTATAATTTTGGGTTTTTAACATTTTAGCAAGTTTTATAAACATCTCTGGACGTTTATGTCTTCCAAAGTTGGCGCACCATAAAATTGTCTTATTATTAAACCTATCAGTATTAGAAATTCTATGAGAAGGAGCAGGATGACCAGAAATCATACGAAATGAATCTCTTCCAAAATTTTCTTTTAATCTTGTTTTTTGAAATTCATTTTGTGTAAAAGCGATATCTATTCCTTTCATCCCTATATTACGATAATAATCCATTATTACATTACTCAAATAAAATATGGAATATTTTATAACACCAATTTTACCAATAGTCCAATGTTCTTTAAACTTTCCTAAATGATAATTGCGAAAGGGGTTTTTATTATCAGTACAGATCCAAATATATTTTGCTTTTGTTTTTGAAGAATATTTAGAGATTACATAACTTACATTAGATGTTAAACGTTGGATAACATAATTTGGATCAATTAACTTAAGCGGTTTTAAATATTTATTCTGATCTAACCATTGAATTTTCCCTGATGGTTTGAGCCAGTGAATAGAGACTCCATCTAAGTTCTCTACAGAGTTAATTTTGTTAGCATGATTTGTTTGGCATATATATGAAACGTGATACCCTCGTCTTAATAATTCTTTAGCCAAATAATTGGCTTGAACCTCGGCACCACCTCCACGTTCCGAAATATGCCATGGCATAACAAATACTATTTTAGATGCTTTATGCATTATTTTTTAAACAGATTTATATAATTATTAATTATATTTTTATTTGAAAATTGTTGTATAGCAAATGATTGTGCATTGTGACTCATTTCAGCTAATAATTCTGGATTATTGACTAATTCTTGTAATTTAAATACTAATTTATCGATATCGCCATTAGAACAATACCCTATATTATGTGTTTTCATCCATTGATTTGGATCATGATGCAATGATAATACTATTGCTCCACTCAACCAACTTTGAATGTAGGCATTTGGTAAACCATCTGCATCAGGCTTGCTTGTATTGATATAAATTTTTGCTTGGTTATAATATTGAAACGATGCTTTAAAATCTATTTTCCCAAGAGTTTTTATAATTGTCCCTTTGGATAGAATATCAATTTTTTGCTGGTATGAATCAATACTAGTGCCTCCTGCTAGAATAGCTTTCCAATTGGTTACTTCTATTTTCTTTATGATATCTATAAAAAGTTCTGGTTGTTTTGCTTCTGATAAATTAGCAAACCATAATATTAAATTCTTCTTAGTAACTGTTTCTTGAGTAGGCATAAAAAAGTAGCTCGATATTACGACACCCATTTTACCTAGATGTTGCTTAGTTGCTATTTTTTGTTCTTCAGATTGATTGACAACAATCTGTACCATTTTCATACCTTTATTGATATACCAATCCTCATAAGCTTTTAAAGGATATAAAATCGCTTTTTTTAATACAGATTTATTAGACCCCATTAAACGCTTCACATTTTTATTGAATTCAGCACTATCATCACCATTTGTGCCCCAAACATATGTGATGTTATGGGCTTTAGCATAAGTACCAGCCACATATTGCATTACATTTCTCCCTCTCACATATACAGCATCTGGTTTTACTT
This sequence comes from Winogradskyella sp. Asnod2-B02-A, assembly GCF_045063645.1. Lineage (NCBI taxonomy): Bacteria > Pseudomonadati > Bacteroidota > Flavobacteriia > Flavobacteriales > Flavobacteriaceae > Winogradskyella > Winogradskyella sp. Asnod2-B02-A. The sequence goes on along the minus strand of NZ_JBEFOG010000027.1, from coordinate 1,993,931 downwards.
TGTTGAGGACAGACCTATAATCATTCATTGTTTTCTTCCAACCAAGTATGCCTGGTCGCGCCTGTATCCAATAAAAGTGCACGCCTTCTACAACCTCATCCTTTGGTTTGGTGGCATCTTTAGTTACTGCGATATAGTTAACATCTATGTGTTCTGATTTAAACCCTTGTGTCAAATTATAAAGCTGCACTAAAGTGCCATTAATCGGAGCTGTTTTATCAAATAAATAGGCTTGTGCTAGTATGGCTAGTTTCATTGATTATATTAATTTAAAGGTCCCTCTTTTTAGAAACATATTTTTTAAACACAAGTTTTATGGTTTTAGAAAACCCTACAACCGGTATAAATGACATAAATATATTTTTTATGTAGTTTAAAGTGTCCCAGTAATTATACTTTAAATTAAGACTTTTTAAATCTATCGAGGTAGACTTTTTATCAGTTGCTTTATATAATTCTTTTCCAAAAACTAATTCGATTTTCTTTATAAAACTAGGAGATAAGAGTGATTTATATTTATCAATATTATTAACAAGTAATTCATTCGTTCCCTTTTTTGTACCTGATTGACTTTCTTTGATTCTTAATTTTTTTAAATCAAACTCATTATCAATTTTTAAGAACTCGGAAACCGTATCAAAAAAGGTATTAGAATCCATTAAAAGCGCTTCATAATTCACTTCTATATAATCAATATTTTTATTTTGAAAAACCTGCCTGATCTTAGTAATGTTTTTAATACATGCGCCAATTCTCTTAAGCAATACCTTATTGTCTTTTTTATTTAGCTTTTTCCAAGCTTTATTTAGGGACTCCTTTTTTATAAATTTATAGTGCCTAAATGAAAATTTATCCTGAGAAAGTGCTATATCAATTGGGTTACGAGTTAATAAAATATACTTTGCATTGGGAAAATGTTTTATAAGCAAATTTATATTCTTAATATGTTGTGGTGATTTATCCCCTAACCATTTTATATTTTCTTGAGATTTTCCAAATATCTCTGAATGGTGATACAAGAGCTTAGCATAAACGGATTGAAAACTAAATTCAGAAAGACTATTAAACCACACTGACTCCTCTAGCATAAATGTATTGGTATTCTCAAATCCTCCTTTTTTTAAATCTAATTCTGCAATATTTTCATTGTCTAGATAAAACTTCTCAAAGTTCTCTTTAACACTAAGATCTCCATAAGTCTCTATCTTTTTCAATATAGAAAGTAATGATCCATATTCTCGTTCAGGAATTCCTATAGCCGGATTTGTATTTAATAACTGTCTTAACATTGTGCTTCCCGAACGCGCATTGCTAATAATGAAAACTATGTGAGAGGTATCTATGGACATTTACATTATATTTTTAATTGTTTATATCTAAGACTTCAGTCAAATCCTTAACAAAAGATTGACTAAAGAGCTTTGCTCCAACAGCATTTAAATGTGTTGCATTATGAAATAATTTAACATCTCTATTTCCTTCCCATTCATTATAATTAAAAAAGTAAACATTATCATTTGCTGACGCTACACTTTCTAATTTATTTAAAATAGTCTGCTTTCCTTTAAAAATGGCATTAGTTTGACTAAACTCAGGAGCATACACTATAATTAAAACTTTCCCTTTCTCATTGGCTAATTGAGCCTCTTCTCTTAAAAAACTAGTCGCTAAAGATATATCATTTTGAGAAATCACTTTTGAGTCTACCTTAATCTCACCATCCCATACATCTTCAAAACCTCTATACCCCTTATACTTAGTATATAAACTTGATGTATTTGGTTTGAACTTAGACTTTATCCCTTTTAAAAAATATTTATAGTTCCCATGGAACTTATACAGTGGCACATACTTATCTTTCCAAAGATCAGGTTGAATGTTCGATAAATTAGAATATACATATTGGCTATTAAAATATGGAAAAAATTTATACTTCTTAAAAATACCATCTTCTCTTTTAGAAAATTCTAAGGCGCCAACAACATGCACAATATACTTCACATTATTCTCTGAATTTAAGGCTTGTTCCCAAAGCGCTCTTTGCATGTTAAAATCTGCACCAGACAAACCAATTACTCTAGATTTTATTCCCATCTGCTCTTCTATTACTTTTATATCAAAATGGTTCCATGCTCTTGATGAACCAAGAATTAAAAGTTCGTCGTCTATCTTATTATTATAGAGTAAATCTAAATCTTTATAATCATCATCCTTCAAATTAGATAAACCAGATACAGCTAAGACATCTAACAATTTAAAAAGAATTGTAACAACAATAAAAAGAGCAACGGATTTATATAAAAATAACTTCATTATAACTTAAAATTGAAAATATATAAATGAATTAGCTTCGTTTGGCATAAATAATACTATTAAAAGTAACACTAGGACATATAACATGTACCGAAACACGAAAGGTAATTTAATTAATCTACTTAAAGAATGAGTCTCTTTTCTCCCAAACCACTCTATGCCAATTAAGAAAAATATTAAAACTATCAAAACCGTAGGAACTATTGACTGTCCCTTATTAATTAAAAAAATATTTTTGATATAATCTATACTATGTGCAATGTTGTCTGCCCTAAAAAATATCCATGCAAAACATGTTAATACAAAAGTGACACCTATTTGAAAAATCTCTTTTATACTTGGTAACATTTTATTTGAAGCAACAACATCAATATGATTTCTATTATTATTAGTTAATAGTAATGGTAGAAAAAATAATGCATTTAAAAAACCCCAAACAATAAACGTCCAATTGGCACCATGCCAAAACCCGCTCACCAAGAATATTATAAATGTATTGCGGACTTTCATCCATTTACCTCCTTTGCTTCCTCCTAAAGGAATATAAACGTAATCTCTAAACCAAGTAGATAAAGAAATATGCCAACGTCTCCAAAACTCAGCAATATCTCTAGAAAAATATGGAGTCGCAAAGTTTTGCATTAAATTAAAACCAAATAATTTAGCAGTTCCTATAGCGATATCGGAATATCCAGAAAAATCACCATAAATTTGAAATGCAAATAATACAGCACCTAATATTAAAGTAGGACTATTATAATCTTGAGGCGCATCAAAAATTTGATTGACATAAACCGCACAATTATCTGCTATAACCATCTTTTTAAATAAGCCCCAAAGAATTTGGCGCATTCCGTCTGAAGCTAAATCATAGGAGAACTTTCTTTTAACCTTAAATTGTGGTAATAAATTTTTTGCGCGCTCAATTGGACCTGCTACTAATTGTGGAAAAAAGCTTACATAAGCAAAAAACTCAATAACATTCTTTGTAGGCTCTAATTTTTTTCGATACACATCTATAGTGTAACTCATGGTTTGAAACGTGTAAAAACTGATTCCTACTGGTAGAATGATCTGGAGCGAAGACAAATGCATATTAATACCAATTGACTCAAAAGCCAGCTTAAAATTATCGATAAAGAAATTATAGTATTTAAAATATCCTAAAAAACCTAAGTTAACAAGCATACTTATATACAATAATAGCTTCCGTTTTCTTTGCTCTTGGGTATTATCTAATCGCAAACCAATATTATAATCAACAAATGAACTAAACGCTATAAGTGCAAGAAATCTCCAATCCCACCAGCCATAAAAAACATAACTTATAACCAGCAAAAATAAATTTTGAAGCTTTAAATGTTTATTGAATACAAACCAGTACAACAGAAAAACCGTTGGAAGAAATATTAAATATTCAAATGAGTTAAATAGCATTACTAATTATTTTTTTGGGAATGAAACCATGTACTCAACTTTACAATTGTATAGCGGTATCTTTTGCAAAAGTGGGTTTATCAAATATGTCTAATTTCATAAATAACTAGTTATTTATTTTTTCTGAAATATTTTTAAAAAAATACTCTATTCCGTCTGAATTTAGATGATGTTCATCATAATAATATTTTTTTTCCATTATCATATTAGAAAAATCGTAAAAATCTACCTTTTCTACAAACCGATTTTTTAATAGGGTATTTGTTAACAAATCATGTCCTGGCCATTCACCAAATAAAGCAGGTGGAATTATAATTTTTAAGTTTATTTTATTTTGATCACAGAGACTTTTTAAACGCATTAAAGTTTTTTCGTTTTGATTTATACCATCAAATCCGTTTGGATAATATAACTTAAACATTTTTTTTAATTTAAGATGATCTATTGAGTCTATTATCTTCGTCTTTCTAGAATCTGAAATTGGCTTCAGAGCTATCCAAGTTTTAGTATTATATTTAGATTTAGCAAAATTAAAAAGTCGCTTATACTTATTAGGAGCCTCGTAAGTGAGGTATTTCATATAAAAATCAAAATCTAAAGGTTCATCATTAAAAGTATTGGTGGCAGAATCTAAGTGACTAGATAGAAATAAGGTTGGTGATAGTACTAGAATGACATTTGTAATATGAACATCCTTGTCTATGTAATATTTAAGATAAAAGACTTGATCATTTAAACCACACTTACCACCTCCTTTTGCTAAATTTAGAATTGAACTATCTAGTAAATTCTGAAGTATTTTATAATTACTTCCTCTTGAGTAAATCCTAGCATGAGAAATTCCCATAAACGCAAAGTCATAGCTCTCTTTTTTAGGAAATATATTTACACTATTTTTTGTATTTGAATTATCAAAATCTCTCGATGAAACATATATAGATAGTAAATAGGCCCCTAAATAAAATCCGAAAACTAATACAAAACCATAAAGACTTATTTTTTTTAGAAATTTTCTCATTTAGAAGTCAAAATAAATAAATTCGGTTAATTCAAAATTACCAAAAGTTAGTATTAAAAAAGCGACTATAGCATATATCATTCTCATTTTAATAACAGAATCTGATGGAGAATACTGCAATGCAAAGCTTCTTTCTCTATGTCCCCATTCTAATAAAACCATTAGCGCTATAACTAATAGTACTTTAACTGGCAAGATTGACTCTGAAGATTGAAATGTACCAATCTCTTGTAAATAATTTAATGCGCTCGACATATTTTTAGCCCTAAAAAATATCCATGCAAAACATGTTAGTACAAAAGTGACACCTATTTGAAAAATCTCTTTTATACTTGGTAACATTTTATTTGAAGCAACAACATCAATATGATTTCTATTATTATTAGTTAATAGTAATGGTAGAAAAAATAATGCATTTAAAAAACCCCAAACAATAAACGTCCAATTGGCACCATGCCAAAACCCGCTCACCAAGAATATTATAAATGTATTGCGGACTTTCATCCATTTACCTCCTTTGCTTCCTCCTAAAGGAATATAAACGTAATCTCTAAACCAAGTAGATAAAGAAATATGCCAACGTCTCCAAAACTCAGCAATATCTCTAGAAAAATATGGAGTCGCAAAGTTTTGCATTAAATTAAAACCAAATAATTTAGCAGTTCCTATAGCGATATCGGAATATCCAGAAAAATCACCATAAATTTGAAATGCAAATAATACAGCACCTAATATTAAAGTAGGACTATTATAATCTTGAGGCGCATCAAAAATTTGATTGACATAAACCGCACAATTATCTGCTATAACCATCTTTTTAAATAAGCCCCAAAGAATTTGGCGCATTCCGTCTGAAGCTAAATCATAGGAGAACTTTCTTTTAACCTTAAATTGTGGTAATAAATTTTTTGCGCGCTCAATTGGACCTGCTACTAATTGTGGAAAAAAGCTTACATAAGCAAAAAACTCAATAACATTCTTTGTAGGCTCTAATTTTTTTCGATACACATCTATAGTGTAACTCATGGTTTGAAACGTGTAAAAACTGATTCCTACTGGTAGAATGATCTGGAGCGAAGACAAATGCATATTAATACCAATTGACTCAAAAGCCAGCTTAAAATTATCGATAAAGAAATTATAGTATTTAAAATATCCTAAAAAACCTAAGTTAACAAGCATACTTATATACAATAATAGCTTCCGTTTTCTTTGCTCTTGGGTATTATCTAATCGCAAACCAATATTATAATCAACAAATGAACTAAACGCTATAAGTGCAAGAAATCTCCAATCCCACCAGCCATAAAAAACATAACTTATAACCAGCAAAAATAAATTTTGAAGCTTTAAATGTTTATTGAATACAAACCAGTACAACAGAAAAACCGTTGGAAGAAATATTAAATATTCAAATGAGTTAAATAGCATAATTAAAACATCTTTTTATAAACCTCTACTGTTTGTTGTGCCACATTTTGCCATGTTAAATGTGATACTGAAGCTTTAATTATTTCTGTTTTTTCTGAAAGTGATTGACGTTTCTCATACAAACCAATAATAAGTTCAGCCAAGGACGCTGGAGTTTCTTTTGGCATAACCCAACCCGTTTCTCCTTCTAGTACCACATCCCTAACGCCATGTTTTTGCCCTACAATAATTGGAATACCACATGCTAAAGCTTCTGCAGCTGCATTACCAAAAGATTCCACATAAGATGTAGATATGTATAGATTTGCACTTCTAAATGTATTTATAAGTTCTGCATAAGGCTGCATCATATTAAAGTTAGACTCTTTGGGAATTTTGCCTGTTAAAACTAACTTATCTAAAACATTGTACTTTGAGGCTAGTGCAGTCAAGTTCTCTGTTGGCCCTACACACAGACATTTTATATTTTTATAATCTTTAAGCTTTTCTAACGCCTCAAACAACAATTCCATTCGTTTCACTGGTCTATTTCTACCTACTGTAATAATCACAAAATCGTCTTGAGACAGACCATATTTAGTCCTAAAATCTTGATAAGGTATATTATTAATCTCATTAATTAAAATACCATTTGGTATCACAGTTATTTTACCTGTATCTGCTCCTAACTCTAACAAGTTTTCTTTATTAATTTCACTTACTGCAATTATTTGATTAGAGTATTTAATTGCTTGTTTGAGCTTATCAAGGCTGCCGGCTTCTAACTGCGCTCCATAACCAATTTCTTTAACCAATTGAACATCTGAACCTCTGGAATGTACAACTGCAGGAATATTTAGTTTCTTGGAAAATTTTACAGCTTCAAAACCTCCTCCATGAAGCATTGGTCCATGCAAAATATTAATATTATTTTCTTTTATCATTTTTAACTGATTTCGCTCAAACAGAAACGGAGTAAAAACAGAAAAACTTTTTGATCTATAACACGGATAAGGATACTGAAACGTTTTAGGCACTTCTGGCATTGTACTGCAAGCAACTGCTGCTAAAACACCTTCCATTGATTGCATATTTTTCACAAGATTATGCACTGCTATTTCCATACCACCCAAACGAGGGTAATGATTATTTGTTAGAACACCTACATTAACCATTCTTAAAATTTGGATTTGATTTCTGAAAGACCTAATGACGAAAAATTATCTTTAGAGGTTACCCAACTTAAATAAGCGTCTAACCTATCAAAGATTTTATCTACAGCTGCTTCATTTAAACTATAAGGACTCATATCCACTTCAAATTCATTACTATGGAACATCATACATAAAAACACATCACTTCCTTTAGCTTGTTTTATCATATCATTTGTGATGCTTTTCATTTGATCTATGTCTGCATATGTAGGTCTTAACCATGTTGGTTTAGAAAATTGCGTTAAATAATTAAAAATAATATGTTGGTAAGATTTATCTACCATTATACCTCTTTTAATCCACACAGGAACATTCAATAATTTCTTGTGAATTACCGTAACAGGCACTTGTAAAATACTTAATTTACCGTGACGTCGAAAATCTTTTTCAGACGGAAAATAAGGCTGGTAAGGTGCACCAAAGAAATTAATAACCTGCTTACTTTCTTTATTTTTTATTGTAAAATCTGGAGTTACAGAGCTATCTACTAAATACCCCAGATCTTGCAAAAATTTTAAAGAGTACTTACTAATCCCAAAACGACCAGCTCTAAAAGAAAGTGGCTGATAACCAAATGTTTCAATAAACAAATTGGTTAAATTTACAAGCTTAGCCTTTTCAATTTTTGGGTCAAAATTACTTTGAAATTCTTTAGTAGTGTCAGACGTAAAATTGGATTGTGGCTCTATAAACTCTGCATGTAAATGAGTTCCGAGTTCCACTTTACTGTCAAATGTTTTTAATATTTCTACTGATCTTTGATCTCTTATAATTTCGGGACTTAAAAGATAGGTTGCTTTTACATTATATTTATCAAATAACGGCTGCAATCTATTAAACACGCCATTGTACATGTTATGAAATGACATTGGTTGCTTTACTTTCCATTTAGCGCCTTTATCGCATTCGGTATCAATTGTAATACTTAAATATATCTTTGAATTCATGCTACTATTCGTTTTTATCTATTCGCATGTAATGCATATTTTCTAATTCTGAATAAGGTATTTTAAAATCTGGATTTATGATAAATAACAATGTACTTGAGCCAGCTTTAGATACTTTGTAATTGTTATCTTGAAACATTTTCTTAATGCCTTTAAAGTTATTATGAATGCTATTTATCTTTATAATGTTTTTATTTAATGTGGCTAAGTCAGAGGTGTATTTTAATAATTGATTAAGGTACTTCATTTCCTCATTGTAGATCGCATCAACAATATAAAGCATGTTTTTAGAGCTCTTAATAACCACTATTGCCTGTAATGTTTTATGTGCATCGAAAGCTCCATATATCTTATAACTCCCAGTGGTGTCATTTAATCTCCATTTTAAATACGGTTCTGATTTCTCACAGGTTATGGCATATTTATTTTTTTGATTCGTATAAAACTTAGCATAATCTTCAATAGCTATTTCCTTGATGTTATCTTTTGGTTTTATGGCTAATTTACCAAATACATTTAAAAACATATTATAACCTTTCAAGGCTGCATGGGTATACCTTACTTTTTTTGCAGCTTTATAGGATGAGAAAAAATCTTCAAAACCTAATTTTAATAATGCTTTTCTTGATTTGGCATTTCCGGTACTATATACATATGCTACATTTTTTTGAGCACAAAATGTGTTAATATGGCTGAGTAATTTTTCAAACAAACCCAAACGTCTATAATCCTTATGGGTGGCTCCATCACACAATATCCCAAAACGATAAGCTACTCCAGAAATAATCATTTCGTTTATGATCACCTGCGTCGTTGCAATACACAAGTTGTCTTTAAAAACACAAAATGTATATTCTTCTATACCATATTCTTCAGTAACATTGTGTTTCCATTGGTAATAATCTAAGCCTTTACCAAAACTACCTTCTAATAAATCTAAGCATTGATTAACTTCAGTTTTGGATGTTTTATCTAGCAGTGTTACTTGGTGCATATCGTATTAACTTGTAAGGTTATTTGTTTTTTTTGATCTTTAATTTAATAAGTAGATTCTCAAACAGTTCTCGTTTTAAACTCCTCAATATAATTACAAAAATAATAGACCCTACGATGAGTTGTATTATTAACCCAATTACTGGCTTTACACCCAATAAATTAATACTATACACTGGAATGAACACTGCTACAGCAATTAATACTGCTTCCTTAATCGTTGATAATGCTGCATTCTTTTGCTCTAGTGCTTTATTATAATATATAGACGTATAAATCCACCCAAATAAAGCGCCTAAAAGATAGCCAATCATTAAACCGTAAATACCTAGATCTTGCATTAAAATATACATAATTGGCAATGAGAACACCACCTCGACTATCGTTGACACAAATATCACTTTAGATTTCCCTTTTGATATTATGGCACTTCGCAAAATATGGGACAATCCTCTTAATAACCCAACTACAGAGAGTATCATTAAGTAACTACCTGCCTCTTGCCATTTTTCACCATAAAATGTAGAAATCAGATTCTGACTTATCGCCATGAGCATCACCATAAAGGGGATAAAAAGTAATGATGTATAGCCCAAAGCAAGCGTATAGTTCGCTCTAAATTTTTCTGCATGATACTGTATTTTAGAAAACCCTGGAGTTAAAACTGACGTTAAAACGGATTGAATTTTACTTGCTGGCACAATAGCCAAATTAAAAGCAATATTAAAGAGTCCCATAACTTCCTTTCCGAGAAATCTTCCCGTAAGCATACCAATCATGTTCTCTGCAAAAAAATACACCATTTGTGCACCCAACATATTTATCCCAAAGTTAAATAAAGGTTTTATACCTTTAAATTCTGGCTTTCCAGGTAACCATTTTCCATAGTAAAACGATAGAGCACCATAAATTAATCGTTGCAAAATTAATCTCCACACTAAGGACCAAACCCCAAAACCATAGAGTGCCATTATAATAGCGGCTATATTCGACGTCACCATAGAAACAATTTCCGCAATCGAAAAGCTTTTAAACTCCATACGCTTGCGCAATAGAATATTTGGAAACTGAAACGTTTGTATAAAAATAACAAATGCAATTACCTGAATAATTGGCACTAAATCAGGCTCTTCAAAGAACGATGCAGCTAAACCCGATCCAAAATAAACGGCTGCAGTTAGCACTATATTGAGCGCTAATTGAATATAAAATATACCGGATATTTGCTCTTTTGTAATCTCCTGACTTTGAATAATCGCTGATCCAAAACCAATACTCGTCATCGCTTTAACAAAACGATTGACAATAAGTGCCATAGCCACCAATCCAAAATCACCACGTGTTAGCAATCTTGCCAAAACGATGGTAAACACAATTTGTAAAACTTGCTGAATAATATCTGCAGATCCACGCCAAGCAATACCTCCAATAACTTGTTTCTTTAATGTTTTTTGCTGCACTCTTGGGTTGAAATTAAATGTAGAAATCTAAAAAGTTTTGCGGTGTAAATATATCTAATTATTTAGAGCATCAATATATTATATCAATAATTTAATCTTCTAAAACTAATATTTTAGTAACAAAAATGAGGCTATTTTTTCACCAAAAACCAATTGTTCAATAACTCTTCTCTATTATACAACATACGCTCTTTTGTACTCCAGTCTATCACCTCAAAACCTGCATGTTCGCAAATGGCTTGGCCTGCAGCCGTATCCCATTCCATGGTTGGTGCAAATCTTGGGTAGCAATCTGCCTGCCCTTCTGCAACCATACACAATTTTAATGAGCTTCCTTTAGAAATTAGATTTACAGTACCATGCTTTTCTCTCATTTCAGAAACATACGTTTCCGTTTCTGGTGACATGTGTGAGCGACTTGCTACAACCGTAAAGGTTTTATCTTCTCTTTCTAGTGGTAATTTACTAGCTTGATTTACCAAAGTGTCTACATTATAATCTTCCAAATCTACTGATACTTTAAAAGCACCCATTTCGCTAGTTGAAAAATAAAGATCGCCTAAAACAGGTACATAAATAACACCAATTACTGTTTTTTGATTTTCTATGAGTGCAATGTTTACCGTAAACTCACCGTTGCGTTTAATAAACTCTTTAGTCCCATCTATAGGATCTACAATCCATAGTTGATTCCAGTCCTTTCTTTCATTGTAAGGAATAGCCTTACCCTCCTCTGAAAGTACAGGAATACCAGTAGCTTTTAAGTGCGACATAATTACATTATGCGATGCTACGTCTGCTTTGGTTAATGGTGAATTATCACCTTTTATTTCCACCTGAAAATCATCGGAATGATAGATGTCTAGAATTGCTTTCCCTGCTTCTAAGGCTGCGGTGATACTGTGATGCAGTAATTCAGTGAGGTAGTGAGACGGTGAGGCGGTGAGGCTTTTATTATTCATTTTACTTACTTAGTTTTTTGCTTAAAGCTTGTTTCAAACGGTATAACATTTTTCTAATTGTAATGAGGTTGTTTTGTAATGCATCATCAAACGTTATATACCCTATTCGCTCTGCTATTACTAACTGTGTTTCTATTTCGGCTAATGATCCCGATGCAATATTTAAAAATCGAATAAAATCCTTTGTAGAACCTCTACTAGAACCCTCAGCTATATTTGAAGGCAACGAAACAGCTGCCCTTCTAAGTTGAGAGGTCAATCCAAAATTTTCAGATGCAGGAAAACCCTTCGTAAGTTTACAAATATCCTCTACTAGATTTAAACTTAATTTATAAACTTCTAAATCTTTATGAGTCATTATTAAAATTTTAAAATTCCTATTCTAAAGATTCACCGCATCACAGTGTCACTGCATCATAGATTCACTGTATCACCGCATCACCACTATATAATCATCCCAGCACCAATAGTTTCATTGGTTTGCTCATCGATAATAATGATACTTCCTGTTTGACGATTCTTTTTATACGCATCGTAAAACATTGGTTTGGCTGTTCGGATAGATAATCGAGCAATCTCGTTCATCTCCACTTTATCTATATTCTCAATACGGTGTAAGGTATTGATATCGATTTTATATTTTAATTCCTTTACCATACCAATAGATTCGTTCGTGGTATGTTTAATAACGACCTTAGTACGCGCTTGTATTGGAGTTGTACTCATCCAAGTCACTAACACCTCTAAATCTTGCCCTATTTCTGGTACGTTATTTTCGCGCACAATCATATCACCACGACTGTTGTCTATCTCATCTTCTAGCGTCATGGTTACAGACATCGGTGCAAAAGCTTCGGAAATTTGCTCTCCATTAAGCTCAATCGTTTTTATGGTAGACACAAAACCAGAAGGTAATGATTTCACTTTGTCACCTGGCTTAAATACACCACCATCAATACGACCTGCGAAACCTCTATAATCTTGATTATCTAATGTATGAGGACGAATCACAGATTGAATAGGGAAACGACAATCTACTAAATTATGATCACTTGAGATATGCACCGTTTCTAAATGATACATTAATGTACTTCCACCATACCAATCCATATTCTCAGAACGGTTAACCACATTATCTCCATTTAAGGCTGAAATTGGAATAAACTGAATATCGTTGATGCCTAATTTAGACGAAAACGCTTTAAAATCTGTAACGATATTATTATATACTTCTTCGCTGTAATCTACTAAATCCATTTTATTGACGCATACAATAGCATGAGGAATACGCAATAAAGACGCAATAAATGCATGACGATGTGTTTGCTCTAACATCCCTTTACGCGCATCGATCAATATAATAGCAAGGTTTGCTGTAGAAGCACCAGTCACCATATTTCTGGTGTACTGTATATGACCAGGTGTATCTGCAATAATAAATTTACGCTTTGGTGTTGCAAAATAGCGATATGCCACATCAATAGTAATACCTTGCTCGCGCTCAGATTTTAAACCATCTGTAAGCAATGATAAATCTACATAATCGAAACCTTTACTTTTACTAGACTCCTCAACAGCGTCTAACTGATCTTGAAAAATTGATTTACTATCATATAATAAACGTCCAATTAATGTACTTTTTCCATCATCTACACTACCTGCCGTTGTAAAACGTAATAATTCTATATCTTGATAATCCATTTTTAATCCTTGTTAGTTGTTAGTTGTTCGGCTTTAGTCATCACATTTAATCGATATAATTTCTAAAGTATCAACCTAATTTCTATTTATATTTTAAAAGTAACCTTGTTTTTTACGATCTTCCATGGCTGTTTCTGCACGTTTATCATCTGCACGTCCACCACGCTCTGTCGTTCTGGTTGTTGCAATTTCTTCAATGATCTTATCTAAATTATCAGCTTCAGATTCTACAGCTCCAGTAATTGGCATATCACCACAAGTACGGTAACGCACAGTCATATTCACGACTTCTTCTCCCGCTTTAAGTTTAATAAATTCAGAATTTGCTAATATCACACCATCTCTAACCACACAATCGCGTTGGTGAGAAAAATAAAGTGATGGTAAATCAATGTTTTCTAACTTAATATATTCCCAAACATCCATTTCTGTCCAGTTAGAAATAGGAAACACTCTAAAATGCTCTCCGTAATTTTTACGTCCATTAAACAGATTCCATAATTCTGGTCTTTGATTTTTTGGATCCCATTGCCCAAATTCATCTCTATGCGAAAAGAAACGCTCTTTAGCACGTGCTTTTTCCTCGTCACGTCTAGCTCCTCCCATTGCAGCATCTACTTTATAAGCTTCAAGTGTATCTAAAAGCGATACAATTTGGAGTGAATTACGTGAGGCATCAGCACCTGTTTCCTCTTTTGCTCTACCATTATCAATCGCTTCTTGTACCGAACCAACAATAAGTTTTACACCTAATTTTTCGACCAAAGCATCACGAAAAGCTATTGTTTCTGGAAAATTATGACCTGTATCAATGTGAATTAAAGGAAAAGGAATTTTTGCAGGAAAAAATGCTTTTTTTGCTAAATGTGTTAGTAAGATAGAATCCTTACCGCCAGAAAATAATAATACTGGATTTTCGAATTGCGCTGCAATCTCTCTAATCACAAAAATAGCTTCTGATTCTAATTCTTTTAAATGATTAATTACGTAATTACTCATGTTTTTTATTTTAATTTTTGAATAATAAAATCTAATATGGTTTGAACAGATGTGTCTATATCTTGATGATCTGTTACAATTTCTATATCTGGGTTAACAGGTGCCTCGTAAGGAGCCGAAATCCCAGTCATATTTTTAATTTCTCCTGCTCTTGCTTTTTTATATAAGCCCTTAACATCTCTTCGCTCACATTCATCTAACGAGGTATTGATGTATATTTCAATAAAATTATCAGCCCCTACAATCTGCTTTATATTTTCTCTGTCTTTAATATAAGGAGAGACAAAGGCAGCTAATGTCACCACTCCTGCATCAACCATTAAATTCGCTATTTCAGCTATTCTCCTGATGTTTTCAGTACGATCTTCTGGAACGAAACTCAAATCTTTATTAATGCCTTGTCTGATATTATCACCATCTAGGCTAAATGTTGAAATGCCTTTTTTATGAAGCTCCATCTCAACTAAATTAGCTAAAGTAGATTTCCCAGAACCGGATAAGCCTGTAAACCACAATAAAAAAGAGCGATGCCCATTAAGTTTCTCACGATCTGCCTTGGCAATTTTATAATCATGTCTCACTGTATTTAAACTCATAATTCAGTAGCGTTTTTTAATTGTCTTCTTTCTTTCCTTCTATCCAAACCATAATTAATTCGGTACCATAATTTTTCATGGCCAAAATACAATAACATTTTTGTAATTACTTCTGCACCACCTATCTTGAGACCCGTTAAAGGATTCCCAGTAATTATCCAGCCCAAGACGATGGTATCTAAAGTACCCACTCCTCGCCAAGAAAACGTTTTTAAAATATGACGCTTATTCGATTCTTTTATAGTAGACTTAAACCAAACTCTTTCGTGTACATAATACAAAACCATTTTAGTCACCAACTCAAATAGACCCATTTTAAGACCAACGGACATATCATTTGATATAAACCATGACAAAAGAAGCGTATCTAAAGTACCTATAATGCGCCAAGTAATGGTTTTGGCAAAATGACGTTTACTAAATTTCAACCCTCAATATTCTTAAAATTTCACAATAATCCATCTAATTAAATCAATCTGTATTGCTAAAATATAAATTCAACACATAATTTAGGATATAACATCATAAAAAAACCGCGATACTACACCAATCAACAATAAAGTGAGCAAAAATACTTAAATACCAACTCTTACCCATATAAAAGATTGATATAATTACAACAACGAGCAACAGAATTAAGGCTTTAATAAAAAACCCTACTTTTTATTATAATATTAACTATCAATATTACAAATCAGTATGAATAAAAACGACCTTTGCAAGACTTAACCTAAAAAAATAGATTCATTTCTATATTACCAGATCAATTCCGCAGTATAAAACCTATATTAAGCACATATAAATGTAGGAATTTAACCCTTAAAAATTACCGTTCATCGAAGAAATATGCATTTTTATTTTTTTATTTAAGATTTTAACTTATCTTTGACGCTTCAAAAACTATCCTAAACACTTATTTTTCAAAACAATAAAGGAAGTAATTAGGATTAATTTAAAAAATCATGAAAAAGACTTACGTTTTTTATTTATTGGTCACCCTATTCTCATTAGGATATAGCCAAACAACGATTGTAACTGTAGATAGAGCCAACATTGTTGGACCTACTGACACAGGAAATGATCCTTCCATATCATCCACTGGCTTTATTAGAGGCTCAGGGATTGACCTATCTAACACAGGAGCAGCAAACCATACATCAAACCAATGGGATGCAACGACACAACCCGAAGCTGTAACCAATAATGAATATATTGAGTGGTCAGTGACTGCAAGCGCAGACAACAGTATTGAAATTACTGAATTTGATATTATTACAAGAAGAAACACTGATGGTCCTGCAAGCTGGCAAGTGTTTTATAGTTTAAATAATTTTAGCACTGCAGGAGTTGCACTTATACCAGAACAAACATCTCCTACAACAGCTACAGCTGAGAATTTCACTGGCTTAAGTGTTAATTCTGGCACAGCTGGTACCATTACCTTTCGTCTATACGCATGGAATGCTGCAAACACTAGCCATTGGTTTAGAATTCCTGCTAGAGGAGCATGGTCTGCCTATGGCATTACGAGTCCTGGACTTCGGTTAATAGGAAATATTACAACAACATCTGCCAACAGTACAGATTCAGATATTATTGCCACTAGCTTTAATCCTTCTGACAACATTGACTACTCAACTTATAGTACAACTTCTGGACTTACTATATCTAATTCTATTAAAGTAGGTGAGTTTACTATACGAGACGGAGGAGCCACTTTAACGGACACTGATGGATTACCAACTATTTTAAATGATTTAGAATTCAATATCACTAGCAGTGACCTTATTGAGACATTAGCTATTTTTGATGGCGCTTTAAATGTTAGCGAAACTTCTGTTGTTTCAGACACAGCAACATTTTCTAGCGTCTCAAGCTTAAGTGCACTAGACAATAGCTCTAAAACTTTTGACATCTATGCTACCTTTAAATCTAGCGTAATAGACAATACACAATTTCAATTATCAATCACTACAGCATCTGCAGATGTAGCTAATGGCTCTTCATTTGACGCTTTTAACGCAGGAGGTGCACAAACACCAATAAGTGGTGACGATAACAGAATAGAAGTTACTGCAAGTGCAAATATCTTTGGACAACAACCTATTGATGTTAATCAATTTGAAACCATGACACCTTTCCCTACAATTTTAGCTGTAGATTCAAATGGAAATCAAGATTTAGACTATAATAATAGCGTTACAATTCTTAGTACTGATGGTGACTTAGAACCTTCTTTTATCATTTACCCAATAACTAATGGGATTGCTACACTAAACACCCTTGTTTTTACTAAGCGAGAGGTTGTCGCATTTCTTGTTGCTATTGGCAATCCTTTAGCTAGTGCTACAAGTGCTTCATTTAATGTAAATGGACCATTAATTAATATCGCAAAGCAAGATTTTGATGGTTTTACACCAGAATGGACCTACACTACAAGCACAACAACCTTTGACAACGGATGGGGAGTTGATGGTTATTACGGAGTTATAGACAGTGCTATTGCAACTCCATTAGACAACGTTGAATTTTCAAATAACATTTTTGGTGAAAATGATTTAGATGACGAAGGCAATGGAACCACTGGCTACGCAACTTTAATTTTCGACCCTATTGACATCAGCTCTTTTGACAATATTAGGTTAACATTTGACTGGGACATCCATGGCTATGATGATAATAGTGATGATGCACAATACAGACTTATATATGATGGTGTCAATCAACCTTTAGTATTTCTTTTAAATGGAAACGACGGGATTGAAACAGACCAAGGCAGAGTCACTATTGACATACCTAATACCGTAAACACAATAGCTTTACAGGTTAGAGTAAGAAACGATGGAGAAAATGGTTATTCTGGATTTGACAACTTTAGATTATCAAGTGTATTTGACGGATTAATATACGTAGACGATGGCACCTCTGTTGGCTGGGAGCCAAGTGCACCAGATAACACAACAGGTAGTCAAAACGCTTACGTGTATAGCGGAACTTACAACGTAGGTACTAACATACAAATTAATGATTTCTTTATTAGAAATGGAGCTACAACAACGGTCTCTGCTGGTCAATCTATTACTGCGAATACTGGCTTACGTAATAACGGAACATTAGCATTAAACTCCGTTTCAACATCTTACTCAAGCTTAATTACAGATAAAGTATATGGAGACGTTATTTACAATCGTCATGTAAATAATAATGATAGTGATTCTGCAACAGGAAATAACGATTTAGTTTCTGCACCTGTTACCAACACCAATCAAACAGTTGCAGTACTCACAGCTAATAACCCTATCCCAACTGGCACAATAGGAGGAGTACCTTCAGTTTTATTTGGCCCTTTTGATAATGGCATTAATAATTATATCAATTACCCAACGGCAGACGTGACTACAGTATTAACTGCTGGTACAGGTTATAGAACAGCCTCAGATTCTAATCTTTACCCTACTGGAACCACATTCGAATTTGTTGGTGACGTTGAAACAGGCACTCTTGCCGTACCAATTACAGTAGGAGCAAGTAGTAGATCTAATCTAATAGGAAACCCTTACCCATCTTATATTACATTATCATCATTTTTAGCTGCTAATAATACTCAATTTAACCCAACAAGCTCTGGTATTTATGGTTATATTGGCAATATAACAACTGGCTTTAAAGTATGGAACCAAGCGTACTCTGACGCTCATCCAACTGCTAAAATAACTCCCGGTCAAGGATTCTTTGTGAATTCTAAAACTGGTGGTGGCACCATTAATTTCACTCCTGCTATGCGAACTATTGGTACTACAGATGATTTTATTGCTGGCAGATCTGCTAACCTTAATTTAGCGCATGCGAATCTTCAAATTTCTAAAGGTCAAGACCTATACCAAACTGACATCTATTTTAACGATAATGCCTCATTAAGTATGGATACTGGTTATGATTCTGAAATGATTAATAATGTAACACCAAATTTTGCCATTTACTCTCATCTTGTAGAAGACAATTTAGGAAACGATTTAGCCGCACAATCTGTAAGTTATACAGATTTGGAAAATGTAACGATCCCTTTAGGAGTTAATATTTCACAAGGTGAGCAAGCCGTTATTAGTATTTCTGAAAGTAACTTCCCTGAAGGCACTTCTGCAATACTTGAAGATAACACCACTAATACATTTACAAATCTACTAGAAGGTGATTATACTTTTACCTCTTCAACCACTTTAAACGACACAGGTCGATTCTATATTCACTTTTCAAGAGGTACATTAGGCACTAATGATAATATATTAAATGGTTTAGAAATATATAGCAATACCAACCTAAAGTCAATAGACATAAAAGGTCAGTTACAACATACTACAACACTTTATTTATATGACATACAAGGTCGATTAATAAAATCAAACACTTTAGATTCTAAAAACACTGAAAATAGTGTTGACGTTTCTAATCTTACTGCCGGAATTTATATTATAGAATTACAAAACAATTCAGGTGTTTTAAAAACCCAAAAAGTAATTATAAAATAATTTAAAAAAGTTAAACTACAAGGAAGCGCATCTTTTAAAGATGCGCTTTTTTTATACCCTAATTTTAAAATAAAACAGAACATCTATAATTAACCTACTAACACTTATAATGCGTACCTCTACACAACAATTACCATTTTTGCTAAAAAGTCATTAAATCCCTTAATATGTATTAAAATGATTCTCAAAAAAATATTTTAAATTTTAATTTCATTAAAATAAAAATCACAAACACCTAAATATTAACTAATTAGAAGACATAATGATTAGTGCAAACAACTAAATCACAACCTATCGTTAACTATTTGTTAAAATAAAATTATTAAATGAATATTAACTTTTAGTATATTTGAGTCCCCTCATTCTTACACACTTAGCCGTAATTTTTACAAATTAACGACGAATAACATTTTTTTAACGATAACGTGTTA
Source organism: Winogradskyella sp. Asnod2-B02-A (assembly GCF_045063645.1). NCBI lineage: Bacteria > Pseudomonadati > Bacteroidota > Flavobacteriia > Flavobacteriales > Flavobacteriaceae > Winogradskyella > Winogradskyella sp. Asnod2-B02-A. Next base: position 1,973,924 of record NZ_JBEFOG010000027.1, on the reverse strand, counting down.
AAATTTGTAGGTTATTTAGTTTTAACTAATAATCACAAATAACACTAAAGTTATGCTTTAACTATAATTAATTCTTTCTATGAAACATCTTTACGCATTTTTAGTACTCCTATTAATAGGACACTCCAGTTTTGGGCAAATCACCGAAAACTTTGATACCGGATTATCTGGATCATACACCACAGGGAGTCAAACTTTAACCAGTGGCACTTGGGAAACCGTTCAAGTTATTACTGAAGCCGCAGGAGACTCTCGAGGAGCAACAGGTTCTGCAGCTAGAATTAATGATGATGAAGCTGGAGCGAGTATTACAACACCTACTTTAGCTGGAGGTGCCGATGTGGTTACCTTTTGGTATAGAGAATTAAATTCTGGTGGAGGTACTTTTGAACTACAAACGTCTACTGATGGTATTAATTACACCACACAGACAACTCAAGCATTTTCAGGGACTACCTATACACAATTTACTTATACTGTAAATGACCCTAGTCCAACTTTAACTATTAGAGTTTTAAATGATAATCAAGCAGGACATTTAATTGTAGATGATTTTGAGGTTACGGCTTACCCAGTTAATAGTCTTGTCATTGGTACAGGGACTACTAGTACAGGGAGTACAACCGCAGATCCAATTCATGGTTATTATGAAGCGTTTAAATATCAAGTGGTTTATACGGCAGCACAATTAAGTGCTACGCTCACACCAAATGACGAAATATCAGCTTTAGGATGGTCTATTGCTGGTGACTACGGAGGTGGTAATCTCTTAGGTTATACCATAAAAATGGGACATACATCAGCGACTAACTCAGCTGCTCATGATGCATCTCCTACTACAGTCGTTAAAAACGCATTTGACTATGACCCAACTGTAACAGCTGCAGGTGTCTTTGATATGATTCCTTTTGATACTAATTTTGTTTGGAATGGTTTAGATAATATACTAGTAGAAGTTTGTAGTGATGGATCAAACCCATTTACTTCACCTTATGGACAAGTAAGAGGAACAACAGTGACAAATGGTTCACGTTATTATGTTAGTGATTCAACTACAGCATGTGATGTAAATACCACTGCTACTAGTTCACATAGGCCTAACATACAATTTAATTATATAGATGGTATTCCTCCTGCATGTATAAACGTTAGCGGATTGACTGTTGAAAGTTTCACAGACACAACGGGAACAATCAGCTGGAGCGTTAATGGCACAGAAACAGATTGGGAAATTGTAGTTCAACCCGATGCAACAGGAATTCCTACAGGCTCCGGAACAGCTATTACTGCAAATCCTTATACATTAAGTGGTCTTACAGAATTGACTGATTACGAAGTATACGTGAGAGCAAATTGTGGTGTAGATGGCTTTAGTGGTTGGGTTGGTCCAGTAGATTTTACAACGTTACCTTCTTGTCCTGATATTTCAGGCTTAACAATAGACAGTGCTACAGATACCACAGGGACAATAAGCTGGACAGCAGGTGGTACAGAAACCGCTTGGGAAATAGTAGTTCAACCAGATGCTACTGGCATTCCTACTGGTGCAGGTTCTGCAACGACTACCAATCCACATACGGAAACTGGCTTAACGGCGTCTACAGCTTACGAAGTTTATGTAAGAGCAGATTGTACAGGCGCAAGTAATGGTTATAGTGGTTGGGTTGGTCCAATAGACTTTACAACAACATCGGCTCCAATAACAACATTTCCTTACAACGAGAATTTTGAAGGAGGAGCTGCAGGATGGACTATTGACAACTCCACTAGTGGGTCTTGGCAATTGGGAAATCCGGTAAACACTATAATTAACGTAGCGGATTCAGGTGCAAATGCTTGGGTTACTAACCTTACTGGTGATTATAATGCTAACGAAACGTCGTACGTAATTAGTCCACCTCTTAATTTTTCAACATTAGCAGCTCCAGTAATTGAGTTTAGTGTATGGTATAGTTCAGAGAGTGGTTACGATGGAATGCTATTGCAATCCTCAATAGATAATGGTAGCACATGGCAAAATGTAGGTGTAAATGGAGATCCTGATAATTGGTACAATAGTAGTGCTGGTTGGTCTGGTGATTCTGGAGCTTGGCTTGTTGCTAAACATGACTTAACAGGGCTTGGAGGACAAAGCAGTGTGTTTTTAAGAGCAGCTTTTGATTCTGATGGATTTACTAATGGAGAAGGTGTTGCTTTTGATACCGTAAACATATTTCAACCCGCTTGTCCCGATGTTACAGGTATAACTATAGATAGTTTCACAGATACTGATGCTGTAATTAGTTGGACAGCTGGTAATACAGAAACAGATTGGGAAATTGTAGTACAGGCCGATGGAACAGGTGTTCCTACTGGTATTGGCACTGCAACAACAACCAATCCTTATGCAGCATCAGGTTTAATAGCAGAAACAGCTTACGAAGTTTATGTAAGAGCTGATTGTGGTGCTAATGGCATTAGTGGTTGGGTAGGACCTGTAGATTTCACAACACAGGCGGCTTGTCCAGATATTTCTGGATTAACAATTGATAGTTTTACTGATACAACAGCAACAATTAGTTGGACTGTTAATGGTACAGAAACAGATTGGGAAGTTTTAGTACAGCCTGACGGAACAGGCTCACCTACCACTGGAACAGCAACAACAACAAATCCACATACCACCTCTGGATTAACAGCACAAACAGCTTACGAGGTATATGTAAGAGCGGATTGTACTAGTGCAAGTGATGGTTACAGCAACTGGGTTGGTCCAGTAGACTTTACTACTAACTGTGCCATATACACGCCAGATTATACAGAAGATTTCACAACTTTCCTTAATCCTTGTTGGAACGAAGCTGCTGACGGAGATTTAAGCTCAGGACCTGCAACAACTGGAAGCAGTACTTGGGGATCTGAAGAGTTTGCGCATACTTCATCTTCTGGTGGTGGTGCTGTAAACATCAATTTATACACAACTGGCGACATAGAATGGATAATGTCACCAGAATTTAATTTATCAGCAGGTGGTTACGAAGTTCTAATTGATGTTGCACTTACAAACTATAACGCAACAACTGCTGGTACATTTAATGCAGGAGACGAAGTAAGATTAGTGTACTCATTAGATGGTACTAATTGGACAACATTACAATTATGGGATCAAAACAATACACCATCTAATACAGGAGATACTGTAACAACCGACATTTCTACAATTACTGGTAGTAATGTACAGTTTGCAGTTTATGCAATTGAAGGTACCACTGGAAGAGATATTGATTTCCATATTGACAATTTTATTGTGAGAACACCACCTTCATGTTTAGAAGTTTCGGGGATAACTATAGATAGTTTTACAGATACAGAAGCTATTGTGAGTTGGACTGCAGGTGATACAGAAACAGATTGGGAAATTGTTGTACAAGCAGACGGAACTGGAGTTCCAACTGGATCTGGTACAGCAACAACAACAAATCCTCATACTGAAACTGGTCTAACGGCAGAAACAGCTTACGAAGCGTATGTAAGAGCAAACTGTTTGGCTAATGGATTTAGTGCTTGGGTTGGTCCAGTAACTTTTACTACAGCTTGTGCAACATTTACTGCACCATATACAGAAGGTTTTGAAAATGCGGGTACAGTTCCAGATTGTTGGACTTTAGCAGGTACTAATAACTGGTTGTTTAACACTTCAGGTCCTAATCATGTAGGTAATGCAGGTACAATAACTGGATCGACGACTTCAGGTAATTATTATGCGGTTGTGGACGATTCTAATGCTACTGCAACTACGGCAGAATTAATATCACCATATGTAGATTTAACACCTTTAACGACACCAGCTTTATATTTTTATGAAATAAGTAATAATGAAGCTAACCCAAGTGCAACTTTAACTGTAGAAGTTTGGGATGGAGTAGCCTGGAATCTTGTTGGTACTTATAATACGAACACAAGCGGATGGGAAGAGAAAATCATAGATTTAAGCGGTCTTACCTTTACTGGGCCTGCTCAAGTAAAATATATAGTTACAGATTCTGGAAGTTTCTACGATGATATTGCAATAGATGATGTCAGTTTTAACGAATTACCTTCTTGTTTAGACCCTACAGCGTTAACTTTAGATACAGCTACCGATGTAACTGCGGATATTAGTTGGACAGCTGGAGATACAGAGACTGCTTGGGAAATTATTGTACAAGCAGATGGTACAGGAGTACCAACTGGTGCAGGTACAGCAATCACAACTAATCCATACACTGAGTCTGGTTTAACAGCACTTACAGCTTACGAAGTTTATGTAAGAGCTGATTGTGGTGCTAATGGATTTAGTGGATGGGTAGGTCCTTTAGATTTTACAACCACAGCAACAAAAATTACCTCATTTCCTTACACTGAAGATTTTGAATCAGGACCTGGAGATTGGTCAGCAGATAATACAAACAGTGGAACATGGGAACTTGGGGCACCAATAAACACTATTATTAATAGCGCAGACTCTGGCGCTAACGCATGGGTAACTGATTTAGATGGAACTTACAATGCTAATGAAGATTCATACGTAATTAGTCCACCATTCGATTTTTCAACCTTAGTAGCTCCTGAAATTGAACTTAGTGTTTGGTGGAATGCTGAATTTAGTTGGGATGGTATGGCACTTCAATCTTCAATAGATAATGGTAGTACATGGCAACTTGTTGGTACTAATGGCGATCCAGATAACTGGTATAATGATAGTAGTATTGGAGGGGCACCTGGAGGACAACAATTGGGTTGGACTGGTAGAAATAGCTCTAGTAACGGATCAGCTGGATGGCTTGTTGCAAAACATGCTTTAACAGGTCTTGGAGGAGAGAGCACAGTAATATTACGTGTAGCTTTTGCAGCTGATGGTAGCGGTCAAGATGAAGGTGTTGGTTTTGATACCGTAACAATATCACAACCGGCTTGTCCAGATATTACAACTTTGACCGTTGATAGCTTTACAAATACAGCAGCAACTATAAGTTGGATGGCAGGTAATACAGAAACAGATTGGGAAATTGCAATACAAACTGATGGTACAGGTGTACCAACAGGTGCTGGTACAGCGACAACAACTAATCCTTATACAGATTTAAGTTTAACTGAAAACACAGCTTACGAAGTTTATGTAAGAGCAAACTGTTTAGTTGATGGCTTTAGCGAATGGGTAGGCCCAATAGATTTTACTACACTTTGTAGTGATATTGTTCCAGAATATATTGCTGATATGTCAACTAACGTTCCTGACGCATGTTGGGATGAGTCTAATGATGGTGAAATAGCCACTGGACCTAGTGGTTCTGGTACTTCAGATTGGACAACAGGTTCTTATAGCTTTGGTGCTTCTAATAGAATAAATCTTTTTTCTAATGTAGATAGAGAATGGTTATTATCACCTACGTTTGATTTATCAACTGGTGGACCTTATCAATTAGAAATGAATATAGCTGTTACTGACTTTGCAGGTACTGCAGATGACACTATGGGTTCTGATGATGAAGTACAACTTTTAAGTAGTACAGATGGTGGTACAACTTGGGTAAATATTACCACATGGAATGCTGGTAATGAACCTCTTTTTACAGGTACAGAATACATAGCAGATTTAACAGCTTATACTGGTACTGTTCAGTTCGCAGTTTGGGCTTCTGACGGTACTGTAGATGATACCGAAGATTATAATTTCCATATCGGACAATTTATAGTAAGAACACCTCCTACATGTTTAGATGTTTCAGGAATTACGATTGATAGCTTTACACCTTCTGATGTGACTGTTAGTTGGACTAATGGAGATACAGAGACAGCATGGGAAGTTGCAGTACAAGCAGACGGAACAGGAGTTCCTACTGCAGCAGGTTCAGCAGCAACAACTAATCCTCATACCGAAGGTGGTTTAACTGGCGAGACAGCTTATGAAGTTTATGTAAGAGCAGATTGTGCAGCTAACGGATTTAGCGCATGGATTGGTCCTGTAGATTTCACAACTCCTTGTGATTATACAATTCCAAACTATTTTGCAGATATGTCTGAAAATCTTCCTGATACATGTTGGGGACAAGCTACAAATGGAGAAGTTGTAGATGGCCCTAGTAGTTTTGGGTCTTCTAATTGGAAAAATACTCCTGCCAGTTTTGGTACTAATGATGATAATTTTTATGGCTCAAATATATTTAGTAATAGAATTAATATATATGGTACTACTGCTATAAGAGATTGGTTAATATCACCAGTATTTGATTTGTCTACAGGAGGTCCTTATCAATTAGAACTTAATGTTGCTGTTACCAACTATAATGATGGTGACACCGATGACACCATGGGTACTGATGATGAAGTACAACTATTAAGTAGTACAGATGGCGGTACAACGTGGGTAAACCTGACGACATGGAATATAGGAAACGAACCTGATTTTACAGGTACAGAATATATAGAAGATTTAACAGCAATTACAGGCAATGTACAATTTGCGATCTGGGCTTCAAATGGTACTGCTAGTGGTACAGATTATGATTTCCATGTAGGGCAGTTTATCGTAAGAACTCCACCGACATGCTTAGATATCACAGGTTTAACTATTGACACAACTACAGCTACTGATGTAACGGTTAGTTGGACGGCTGGAAATACTGAAACAGCTTGGGAAATTGTAGTACAAGCAGATGGTACAGGCATACCAACAGGAGCAGGTACAGCAACAACTACTAATCCACATACTGAGACAGGTTTAACAGAGCAAACAGCATACGAAGTTTATGTAAGAGCGGATTGTGTGGCTGATGGTTTTAGTGGATGGGTTGGCCCAGTAGATTTTACAACAGGTTGTCTTGCAATTACTGATTTCAATGAGAATTTTGATGCTGTTACAACACCAGATTTACCGAGCTGTTGGTCTAGTATTATTGATAACGGTGCATCTAGTTTTGCCAGCGTAACATCAAATACAAGTGCAGATAATTCTCTACCGAATGGTATTAGCCTTTATAATTCAAGTTCTGATGCGACATCAAATATAATGCTTGTCTCACCTAATTTATCAAATTTAAGTGATGGCACTCATCGCTTACGTTTTTATGCACGTAATACATCTGCTACTCAAGATATCGAAGTAGGTACAGTAACGGACCCTACGGACGGTTCAACGTTCACAGTATTATCTTCAATAGATATTGACGGTACCTTTACAGAATATGAAGTTTCTTTTGCAGCATATGCAGGAACTGATACTTACATTGCAATTAGAAGGTTATCGACATCAACATATACCTATGTATATTTAGATGATATTGTTTGGGAAGCCATTCCATCATGTTTTGAGCCTTCAGATATAACACTTGATAGTGTTACTCGAGATTCAGCAACATTAAGTTGGACTCCTGGCACAACAGAAACAGACTGGGAAGTTGTAGTTCAAGCAGAAGGAACAGGTATTCCTAGTGGTGCAGGAACAGCAACATCAGCTAATCCATATACAGAAACAGGTTTAACAGCAGCCACTAACTATGAAGCATACATTAGATCTGACTGCGGAATAGCTGATGGATTGAGTGTATGGGAAGGTCCGTTCACATTTACAACTTCAAATCCTTTACCAACCACCACAATAACATTAGATATTACTGCATGTGGAATAGGAAATGAAGATAGTTACAATGGAGCCTTTGACGCTAGTACGTCAAACGTTGTATGGGCACAACTTAATTACACAGGAAGTTGTCCATCACTTACAGTTGATACTATTACATCCGACTTTGATACCGAAATTGGTATCTACGACACTGATGGTAACTTAGTAGGTACTAACGACGATGGAGGAACAGGCATAGACCCACAAAGTTTATTTATAGAACTTGGTCTTGCCAATGGTACTTATTACATTGCTGCCGGAACATCTGGTACTGCGTTTGGAGCTGATTTTGATGTCACCTCAACAGATACAACGACAATTGGTACGCTATACATTAATGTAAGTACCCAATCAAATGACACGGTTGATTTCTGTAACTTACAATCACCAAGTAGTGGTACAATTACAGAAGGGGGTACATTTGATGCTTATGCCCAGATATATCAAGCTGGTATAACTGAAGCTGCTGGTCAAGGTGCAAACATTCAATCTTGGATTGGTTATAGTACTACTGATGCTACAACTACTGCTGATTTTGCAACGGGTTGGACATGGATAGCTGCTACTTATAATACAGACAGTGGTAATAATGATGAATATCAAGCCACGTTTGGTGCAACTTTAACACCAGGTGTATATTATTATGCTAGTCGTTTTTCTTATAATGCTGGTGCTTATGCCTATGGAGGAATTAATCCAGGAAGTACCGATGGTAATTTTTGGAATGGCACAACTGCAGTATCAGGTCAATTGACTGTAAACTCTGCATCAATACCAACAACAGTAGCTACTTTTAATATTGCTGGCTGTGCAGATACTGATAGTTATAATGGCGCTTATGCTGCAGGTACAGATGGTGTAGTTTGGGTAGAATTGATTTATGATGGTAACTGTACTGAAATAACCGTAGATACAGAATCTACTACTTCTGGAGATTCAGAAATTGGATTGTATGATGTATTTGGTAACTTCATTAATTATGATGACGATGGAGGAACTGGTAATTTAAGTTCATTAACCGAAATAGGCTTACCAGCTGGAACCTATTATATCGCAGCGGGATCATATAATATGACTTTCGGTGCCACAAACTTTGGAGCTACTACAGCTAACACTTCAGCAACAGGTATATTATATATTAATGCAAGCACACCTAACTTTGTTGACTTCTGTAATTTACAGTCACCAAGCAGTGGAAGTATTATTGTAGGTGGTAGCTATGATGTATATGCACAAATCTATGAGCCTGGTAGAACAGAAGCTGTAGGACAAGGCGCTAACATAGAATCTTGGATTGGCTACAATACTACCGATGCAACAACTACAGCAGATTTTGCTTCTGGTTGGACATGGATAGCAGCAACTTATAATACCGATAGTGGTAATAATGATGAATACCAAGTAGAGCTTGGATCTAGTTTAGACGTTGGAACATATTACTATGTAAGTCGTTTCTCTGTAGATAGCGGAGACTTTGCATATGGTGGTATAAACCCAGGAAGTACTGATGGTAACTTCTGGGATGGTACAAACTATGTTTCTGGTGTTTTAACAGTAAATCCAATACCAGAGCCAACAAATCATGCATTAGCATTTACTGCTGTAGCAGATTCAGATTCTCAAATTACATTAACATGGGATGACAATGATGGTGCTCAACCAGCAGACGGTTTTGTAATCGTTGGTAAAACTGGTGCAGGAGTATTCACTACAATTGTAGATGGTACTGACCCAGCAAATGATGTAGATTGGTCAGATGATGAATTTGAATTTAAAAGAGCTTCTGGTTTACAAACATATACTGTAGTAAACTTAGACGCTAGTACACTATACGAATTTGAAATTTATCCATATACCAATTCTGATGTACTAATAGATTTCAAAACAGACGGAACAATTCCATCTGCAAGTGCAACTACTAGTTCAGATCCTTGCTTAGTAGCAATTACGACGTTCCCTTTTGAAGAAGGTTTTGAATCTGGTATAATACCAACATGTTGGTCTCAAGAAACTGAAGCTGGAACTGTAAACTGGACCTATAACAATGGAAATCAAGGTGGTTCTATAACATCTGCTCATACGGGATCATTTAACGCAATGTTTTATGACACGTCTAGATCGGGAGTTGTAAAATTAGTGTCACCAAAACTAGACATTACAGGTATCATCTCTCCTACTCTAACGTTCTGGCATGCTCAAGAAGCTTGGGGTTCTGATCAAGATGAATTGAGAGTATATTATAAAACTTCTGAAGCAGGAGCTTGGACATTAATTCCTGGACAAGAATACCTAAATAGTATATCAACATGGACTGAAGCAACAATAGAATTGCCTAACCCAAGTGCTGAGTATTATATTGCTTTTGAAGGCACTGGAGATTATGGTCGTGGAGTAATATTAGATGATGTAAAAGTTGAAGAAGTCATTGCGGTTACTTATACTTATACCGGTTCTTGGTCACCAAGTGATCCTAATGGTGCGGCTACAACAAATGATGATATTATTGTAGCTTCTGGTGATGCTACTATTTCAGTCAATACCTCTGCAGATAATGTTATAGTTAATCCTGGTGCAAGTCTTACAATTAGCACTGGTATAACTTTAACAGTAAATGGAGATGTTACTTTAGAATCTGTTTCTAACAGTTACTCAAGTTTAATGTATGACGGTACTATTGTCGGAACCATAAAATACGAGCGTTATGTTAATGCTAATAGTGGAGGTAATGATCTAATTTCTGCACCACTTGGAGGAGAAACATGGTCTAGCTTCTTAGCTTCTGACACTAATGCTGCAGATTTATTGGATAATGGGCAAACAAGTCCAACTACATATGCTTTTGCTCCATTTGACAAATCTGTGGATGATTATGTAAACTATACCGATGCAACCTCAGCAACTTTAGTTTCTGGTACTGGTTTCAGAGCTGCTACAGATAGTGGAACTACATTAACCTTTACGGGTACTGTACCAACATCTACAGTTTCTGTAAATATTGAAGATACTGGTGCAAATCATCCAGATTGGAACCTTATTGGTAATCCATACCCTTCATATATCAGTTCATTTAACTTCCTATTTTATGATAGCGGAGCTGGTGTATTCAACTTCCAACTATTTGAAGATGGATCAGGTATCTATGGCTATGATGGAGACGCAACCAATGGTTGGAACGTAATTACTTTAGCTCAGGGTGATATACCTATAGCACCAGGCCAAGGTTTCTTAGTTGCTGCTGACGATACGTATGTTGCAAGTAACGATGTAGTGTTTGATCCTAGTATGAGAACAACTGTTGGTGCTGATGATTTTATTGTAGGTAGAAATGCTTCTGTTATAACATACTTTAAGTTAAGTACAAACACTTCGGTTAATGATTACAGTACGCAATTCTATTTTAACGAGAATGCAACTCAAGATTTAGATCATGGTTATGATGGGAAACTATTAGATAACTATGCTCCTAATTTTGCATTATATTCTCAATTAGTTGAGGGTAATCCTGATATGCGTTTAGCATTGCAAGCACTAAACCCTTCAGACATGATGGATGTAGTCATACCATTAGGTGTGAATGCAAATGTTGGTGAACAATTAACGTTTACTATATCAGAATCTACATTACCTAGTACAGTAGAAGTGTATTTAGATGATACATTGAATAATACATCAACATTATTAACGTCATCTGATTATGTTATCACACCAAACACGAACATTAGTAGTACTGGTCGTTTCTACTTACGTGTTACAGATAATGCATTATCTTTAAATGATGAAGACTTTAATAGTATTAAAATTTATACTAAGAAGTCACCGAGATCAATATTTATTCAAGGTATTATTAATGAAGGTACTACTGCAACAATCCATGATATTCAAGGACGATTGGTTTATAGTACAGATTTAGAAAGTAATGACTTAGTTAACGAAATTGATGCTTCTGATTTCCAAGATGGTGTTTATGTTGTTACTATAATAGATGGATCTCAACAAAAATCACAGAAAGTGATTATTAGATAAGTTCTTAATCATTAAATATTAGTAAAAAAGCGCATCCAGTAGGATGCGCTTTTTTGCTATACTTAACATGCTGTACATCAACACAAAGCGGTAAAATAATAAAAAGTGACCTTTAGAAAAAAGATGTGTCAAACAAATACAATTAACAGTTTATTAATATTTAAAAACTCTTATAACTTAAAGATTTAGTATTTTTGACCGCTCGAATCTATTTTTAAATAAATATACTTATGAAAAAACTTTACACATTTTTATTTGCACTGATGTTGACTAATTTGGGGTTTGCCCAAACGACAATCTACACACAAGATTTTGAAGCTGATATAAGTGGATATAGTCATACTCCTTCACAAACGCCAAGTACTGATCCAGGCGATCAATATTTCAACAGAGCAGAACCGAGTAATTCCGACATATATGAAAGCGGAGGTCCATACACAAATGTTACAGGATCTTGGTTATTTGTAGGTTCAAACCCAAAAACAATTAATAGTGGGATTTCTGGGGTAATAAATTTCGGTTCAATAAATGTTTCAGGATATTCTGATTTGATTTTCTCAGCTGATTTTGGAGGAGTACCAAATGACTGGGATGCAACAGATGAACTAAGTGTAGAATATTCTTGGGATAATACTAATTGGAATGTACTATATAGTTTTAGTTCACCAGTTACAAATGACCCATTAGAATTAGAAAATAACGCAACAGGTGGTGCTAACACTTCCAACGGAACCGTTTTAAATTATGCACTCCAAACAATTTCTAGTAACAACTTCACTGGAACAGGTACTACATTATATTTGAGGATAGTTTGTAATTCTAATGCTAATTATGAAGCATTTGGAGTCGACAATATAGTGCTTCAAGGTACTGCAATTTCTACTTGTACAGCACCAACAAGTGAAGCAACTGTATTTTCAGAATCTAGCGTAACATCAAATTCAGCGACGTTATCATGGGCACGTGGAAATGGTGACAATGTTATTGTTGTTATGAAAGAAGGCGCTGCTGTTGATTTTACTCCAACAAGCGGTACTGGATATACTGCTAATGCGGCATTTGCTGCAGGAACAGAAGTAGGAACTGGCAACTATCTGGTTTATAACGGATCTGATACATCGATAGCGGTTACAGGATTAACACAAAATGAAACCTACCATGTTGCTGTTTACGAATACAACGATACAGACACTTGTTATATGAGTACTGCCTTAACAGGTAATTTTACAACATTAGCCAGCACAACTGTTGAATTCACAGGAAGTACGGCATCTGTTTCTGAAGATGTAGGTACTTATGACCTAGAATTCACCATAGCTAATGAAGATGCTATAAATGATACAACGTTCGATGTGGTATTAGTTACTGGAGATGCGACAGATATAGATACTTATACTACACAAACGGTAACATTTCTTAGTGGTACAAATGCTAATCAAACAATTAGCATTACAATAACCGACGACATAATTGCGGAAACAGATGAAACTTTAACGTTTCAAATTCAAAACGTAGCAGGAGGAAATGCTGCAACAATTGGTAGTAATGATATTTTTGACTTAACGATTCTTTCTAGCGATATTATAGTTCCTTCTCTTATTATCACAGAAGTTGCCGATCCAGGTGATGATTTCTCTGGCAGATTTGTAGAGATATATAATAATGGGACTACTTCAATTGATTTATCCACTGAACAAATTTATTTCGTTAGACAAGCTAATGGAGGAAACATAAGTTCACGAGCGTTAACAGGTACTTTAAGTGCTAATTGTATTTTAGTAATTGGTAACTCTGCAAATATTAATAGTGCTTATGGTTATGATGCCGATGAAGACTTTGGTGATGTTACTGGTAATGGTGATGATGGTTATTTTCTTTATTATGGTGGAGATGAAATCTCTGGAACATTATTAGATGCATATGGTGAACTTGGTCAAGACGGAACCGGCGAGGCATGGGAATATACTGATTCTAGAGCGATTAGAAACAATCCTAAAACGACTAGTCCAAACGCAACATGGACAGCTTCAGAATGGACAATTTCATCTGCGGATGTTGCAGATATGACACCTGGATCTTTAGAAAATGAATATAGATATGGTGATGCATGGAAACCAAGCGACCCAAACGGCGTGTCTACTATCTCTGATGATATTATTATTGTCTCTGGTGATGCAGCTATATCTGTAAATACCAACTCTAATAACGTTTATGTGAAACCTGGAGCAAACCTAACTATAAATACTGGTGTTTCTTTAACAGTTAATGGAACGGAAGGCATGACATTAAACTCAACATCTACTAGTTATTCTAGTTTAATACTAGATGGAACCATTGCAGGAACTGTAACATACAATCGTTATGTTAACAGTAACAATTCTGTAAATGGAAACGATTTAATTAGTGCTCCTTTATCAGGACAAGCTTTTGATACTTTTATAGCAAACAACCCTAACATTAGAGCTAATCCTTCTGGACCTGAAGTACTATTTGGTGGTTTTGATAATAATAGTAGCACTGATCCTTTTGAACTTTGGAATGACACTGACACTACTCCATTAACTGCAGGTAAAGGTTACCGTTCTGGTATTACAGAAGGTGAAGCAAGTAATCTTGTTACTTTTGAAGGTACAGTAAATACAAGTTTAGTTCAGGTTACAATAGCCCAAGGGACAGTTAGTAAATTAAACTTGATAGGAAACCCTTTTCCTTCATACTTAGATGCTCAACAGTTTTTATCTCACAATGCTAGTCTATTAGATCCTAGTGCAGTTGTAATCTATGGATATAACGATAGTACAGACGGGACTTCTGCTGGAGATTACACTATAATAAGTGCTTTATTAAACACTAGTATGAATATAGCACCAGGACAAGGCTTTTTTATTGCTTCAGGTGATACAGGTGGCGATATTGAATTTACAACCACTAGCTCTGACATGCGTTTAGCTACTGGAGGCGATGATTTTATTGCTGGAAGAGATTCTGCAGTAATATCCAACTTAAAATTAAACCTAAGTAATGCTAATGCTAATTTTATTACTGACATTTTCTTTACACAGAACTCAACATTAGGATTAGACCCTGGTTATGATGCTAGTTTATTAGGAGGTGCAGCCCCTTCATTTGCTTTATATTCAGAATTAATTGAAGACAATACTGGAATTCCTTTTGCAGTACAAGCCCTCGGAAAAACAGATTACTTGGATGTTACAATTCCTTTAGGTGTTAATGCAAACCAAAGTGAACAATTAACGTTTAGTATAAGTGAAACTAATTTACCAAGTACCATAGACGTGTACTTAGATGATACTATTGAAAATACATCAACACTATTAAACAATGGTGACTATGTAATAACACCAAATGTTAACCTTAGTGGCACAGGACGTTTTTACTTACGTCTTTCGGAGAGTACACTTTCAACAATAGATCACAGTTTAGAAGACATCACAATCTATACAAATTCTAATGAGAAGACTGCAATTATTGCTGGACAATTATTAGAAAATACTACAGCTTATATATATGACATACAAGGAAGAGCTGTAAGTACAACCCTTTTAGACAGTACAAGTAGATTGCAAAGCATAGATACAAGCAATTTAACTGCAGGAATTTATGTAGTACAATTAATAAACGGAACACAAAATAAAACTCAAAAAGTAATTATACATTAAATTCTTATACCTGATTTCTTAAAATATTGTATATATTGTGGTTTTAAATAAAACTAACTTCATAATTATTACGTAGATAAGTAAAGAAGTCTAGTTTTAGTGCAATTAAAGTATTAACTTTAGATGTAAATTGATAAGAATCAGATTGGTTTATCAAAGAATTTTAACTTTTATTGTAAACCTTTTCGTATTTTACTTTAATAAATAAAATATTTTATTATTTTTGAACACAAATTTAGGGCAAAAGCCATGAAGAAAGACAACAACATAGATAAAATCACTCGTAAAGAAGCCATTCAAAAAATGGGTAAGTATGCTGCATTAACTGCAGTAGGAACATTTGTGATTTTAAACCCACTTAAAGCACAATCGTCATCACCACCAGATCCAGGAGGTGACCCGTTCGATTAATTTTCGGTTTTTATTTTGAATACTAACTTAGCACCTACATATAAAAAATTGTTTGGTGAAAACTGGATATTGTGGTTTGCCGCATCTAACAGTTATAGTATTATAGAATCAGAATTAAAATTGCTTTTAGAATCATATTTAAAATCTAGCTCAAACGCTGATTTTATCAAAACGATTTCAAATGATAATAACGTTTCAGAAAGCGAACGCATTTCTGAAACGTTATTTAATTATCTTAAGGACTGTAATCATCCTTATACCTCACCTAAGATAGATTCAATTGCTTTAGACACCTCCCAAAGACATATTTCCAAACAATATGATTTTAACGGGAAAACTATTCAAATATATTACGATTCTGAATTAGTTTTAAAAACTGTACATCCAGCACTATCACATTATTGTGTAGAATCTAAAAATAATAGTTCAGCTACATTCGACATTTATTTAAAAAATGACGATTTATATTTATTTAAAGATCAAAAATTAATTTCTCAAGTATCAAAGCACAAGTATCATCTTATGCAAGGGAAATTTATTATGCAATTATTATGTACATTACATAATAAAGATGAGAACGATTGGATTGGCACCTTTCATGGTTCAACAATTACGGATGGTCATTCTTCTATTCTATTTGTAGGAAACTCAGGAAAAGGAAAAAGTACACTTTGCGCTTTATTAACTGCCAACGGTTTTGACTTACTCGCTGATGATGTATCTCCTATGTTGTCAGAAGACCAAGACATTTATTATAACCCATCAGCAATATCCATAAAACAAGGAGCCTTTAATTTACTTGAGCCATTAGTGCCTAGTTTCAAAGATTTACCGATTGTAAAATTCAATAAAACTAAGGGCAACTTAAAATATATTCCTTGTATTAAACCTAAAAGAGACCACTACCCTTGTCGTTCTATCATTTTGGTGAACTACACACCCAATTCTGACACTACATTAGAACGCATATCGGTTAAAACAATACTAGAAACTATAATCCCTGATTCTTGGTTATCACCTAATCCTTTGCATGCAAAACAATTTTTAGATTGGTTAGCAACATTAGAAATGTATCAACTAACATACAGTGATACTCAAAGTGTTACTGATGAAATATCTAAATTATTTAAACAACTTAACAAAAAGGTTTAATGTTTATATTAGTAACGCATTGAGAGACCTATGGATAATTTAGCCATTACATATCAACATATTGCAGATATTCTCAGTTTCGAAACTAAAAATTCTCAACTAGAGAACACCATTAGCAACGCTACGTTTAATTGGGAAAATATAGTACGAGAAGGCAGTAAGCACTATGTTATACCAGCCATTTATTGCAGACTCAAAGCTAGAAAACTATTAGACAAATTACCAGAAGACTTATTAAGTTATCTTGAATTAATTACTACTGAAAATAGAAAAAGAAATTCTATTATATTTAAACAAATTAGTTCTATCTCAGAATTATTTAATTTAAACCAGATAGACCATGTTTTTTTAAAAGGATCCGCTTTATTAGCCTCAGGATGTTATGAGGATAATGCTGAGCGCATGCTAGGAGACATTGACATATTAGTAGCTCCAAAACATTTAAAAAAAGCATATCGCTTATTATGTGATGATGGCTATTACCCATCTGACCAAACTTTAGGTAATGATTTTTTTGAACACAAACATCTGCCTAGACTAAAAACAAAACTTACAGATACTTCTATTGCTGCAGTAGAAGTACATAGAAAATTATTTACAACCCATAATGATGACTTGCTAAACTATCAGGCCATCTTTAATGAAAAAAAACAAATTAACAAGGTGTATATTCCTTCAAATAAGCACCTTTTAATGCATAATATTCTCAATTTTCAGATTAATGATTATGGCGCACTATATAATAGTATAAGCTTTAGATCAACTTATGATACTATTATTATACAACGTAGTTACACTGGTACTAAAGAATGGTATAAAAACAAGGTTTACAAAAACTACTTTAAATACACGAGCTTATTTTTTGAAGATATAGTAATTGCGACCAATGTGAAAACTAACATTTTTACCAATTTCTATTTATTTAAGCTAAAGCACCTTAAATTTTATAAAAATTGGAATAAACTGATAGGAATAATTAGATTTACACCCATTTTATTATACCGATTGTGGCTTTTTATATGCAATAAGACCTATAGAAAAGCCATAATATCAGATAGAAACAGAATTTTCAATCATTTTAAGTCTATTTTGAACCACTTTTAGTTTTTTTTTGATTAATATTATAAAAATTTTAATCAATATTTGTTTTATAATCCATAAAGTTTACCTTTGAACAAAATTATTTCAGAATGAAAAAATTAATTTTAGTAGCATTATTAGTATCTTTTAGTATATCTGCTTTCGCACAAAGGAGTGAGAAAGATTGGTATTTAAACATTGGTGTTAATGCCATTAATAGTTTAGGTTCTCAATCACCTATCTATCACCCAGAAGATTGGAGCTTTCAAACTCCTATCGCTGCAGCAGTTGAGTTAAATTGGACCGAAAAATTTGCAATAGAACAATCTATTACTTTTAATGGTTTTACTACTGAGAATAGAATAGATAGTGATTACAATAATCTTAAAGAAGATTATAATTACTTATCATTAGATACGCATGTAAAATATTATTTTGGAGAACATATATTAGGAGACCGTATAGATTGGCTTGAATTATATGTTAATGCCGGTATTGGCTTTTTTCATATAGATGAAACAAATATGTCTGCCAACCTTGGTGGTGGAGTTTTAGTATGGTTAAACAATAGTAGAACTTTTGGTTTGAGAGCTCAAACTATAGGTAAATTTGCATTTAATCATCCTGATAGCGGTTATGATGACAATCACTATCAATATCACTTACAAGCGGTATTTAAATTGTAATACAACTTAACAATAAAATATAAAAAAGGTTCACAATTTAAATTGTGAACCTTTTTTATTTAAGACACTTTTTGTTAGGTCTTATACTTCTTTAAGTAAATTATCAAAATAATTAATAGTGTGCTTAAGCCCTTCTTTTAATTGAATCTTTGGTTCCCAACCTCCTAATTCTTTCTTTGCTAAACTAATATCTGGTTGCCTTTGTAAGGGGTCATCTTGTGGTAATGGTAGAAATGAAATTTTAGATTTTGAACCTATTAAATCTATCACTTCTTTAGCCAAGTCCAACATAGTAAACTCTATTGGGTTACCTATATTTACTGGACCGATAAAACCATCTCTACTATTCATCATACGGTGCATTCCTTCAACTAAATCATCAACATACTGAAAACTTCTAGTTTGAGTTCCATCACCAAAAATTGTAATATCGTCGCCTTGCAGCGCTTGCATAATAAAGTTTGAAACCACACGACCATCTTGAGGATGCATTTTTGGTCCATAAGTATTAAAAATACGAATGATTTTTATCTTCACTTGGTTCTGATTATGATAATCCATAAACAGCGTTTCTGCGCAACGTTTTCCTTCATCGTAGCAAGATCGTAACCCAATTGGATTAACATTTCCCCAATAACTCTCTGGTTGTGGGTGAACAGATGGATCTCCATAAACCTCACTTGTAGAAGCTTGCAATATTTTTGCTCCAACTCGTTTTGCCAATCCTAACATATTAATGGCACCCATAACGGAGGTCTTAACCGTTTTTATAGGATTATATTGGTAATGTATAGGTGACGCAGGACAGGCTAAATTATAGATTTCATCGACTTCAACCATGTATGGATTAATAATATCATGACGCACTAATTCAAAATAATGGTGATCCATTAAGTGCTCAATATTTTTCTTAGAACCTGTAAAATAATTATCCAAGCAAATGACCTCATTTCCTTCGCTTAATAAACGATCACATAGATGCGAACCAACAAACCCAGCTCCTCCAGTTACCAATATTCTCTTCATGTTTTATTTTTAGGTTAAAAATAAGGTTTATTTTAAATAGTCTCTAATAACCTGCAAACTTAAAATTCAGCATTTCCTTTATATAGCTATATAGATGTGGAAATTGTGATTTGAATTCTTTAGGCGTTTCAATAAAATTCTCAAGTAACACAGCAAAAAATTCAAATTGATTAGTATAAGCATAAGCTCTAAAATATTTTGAAGCAATTAAGTGCTCTCTAAGCCTTGGGTTATTTTGCAGATAGGACGTTAAATTCTGAAACCCACGACTAAATATGACACTACTTACATCATTATTTATTGATGCGTTAAGATGAATTGCATGGCCAAACTCATGGATACCAAGATTTAAGTTATCATCTCCTATGTTATAACCTTGCTTAAAATCTTTCCAAGAAAACACTATGGCCTTTAACTGTGGATTTGTTTCCCCTTTATGATTTGCCTCATTAATTTGAGAATAATAAGATTCTGGATATAAAATAACAGTATTTATTAAATCTAAAAGATACTTTCTAAATCCGAATGTTAACATTATCGATGTTGCCGCAACTAAAACTTTCATTTGTTCTGTAACAACGAGGCCTTGTTTTCCAATAAATTGAGTTTTATCTATAAACCTCGCTACTCTATGTTCAAAATATGACTGATGTTGGTCTGACAACTTACCAAATAAGGGATATTCATTTTTTAAAATTGACAACTGAATAGGAGTCAGTTTTTTAAGCTTTAGATAAAAGTGAGTGACTATTGGTTTCTTTAAATATCTAGTAAATAGATGCTGAAAAATAATAACCAATCTAAATATTATAAACAGAGCTATGATTCCTATTCCTATAGGTATGACGTACGTATATATTAATTCCCATTCTAATTTTTGTTGTTCAGTTTGTAGCAGCATGCAATAAGACTCTGAAATAAATTTATGGGTTAAAATAAAAGTTATCTCATTAATTTAAGCCATAATACCAATCTTTATTTCTAGATTTTTTTGGGATGTAAATACATAATAAAACTAAATTCAAAAAAAATAACCACAAAAATATCTTTTTATGGTTATTAAAACATAGAGATTACTTATCGTTTTGAATGTATGCTATTAAGGATTACTACATGAATTTCATATTCATTCTTCTTATATTAAAACGTTTTCTATCTGAGCATAATGGATATAAAAATTAATTTATCCATAAGACATACCAATTTTTAGATTTTTCAATAAAAAAGTTAAACTATATATTTTTAGCTTAATTATTTAATTGCGTAATCTTATATTTACCGCTTTATTTAAAGTAGACACTATGAAAGTTCGTGAGTATTTTATTATTATTTCAGTCGTTCTTGTTTCAGCAATTATCGGAATTGCTTTTATTTGGAAGCCTATTCTATGGGCTTTTATACTAGTAGGACCACTTGTTATAATGGGTGTTTTTGACATTATGCAAACATCACATACTATTAGACGTAACTTTCCTTTACTAGGAAGGTTTAGATATATGCTAGAGTCTATTAGACCAGAAATAATGCAGTATTTTGTTGAGACTGATACGCAAGGACGACCACTTAATAGAATTTTAAGATCATTAATCTATCGAAGAGCCAAGGGAGAAAATGACACAGAACCATTTGGCACGCAAATGGATATTTATCATTCTGGCTATGAATGGCTAGAGCACTCCATGTATGCCAAAACCAACCCAAAGGATATTGGTGAGTTTCCACGTTTATTAATTGGTGGTAAGGATTGTAAGCAACCTTATTCTTCTAGCTTATTGAATATTTCAGCTATGAGTTTTGGGTCTTTAAGCAACAACGCTGTGCTCGCCTTAAATAAAGGCGCCAAAAT
Source organism: Winogradskyella sp. Asnod2-B02-A (assembly GCF_045063645.1). Taxonomy (NCBI): domain Bacteria; kingdom Pseudomonadati; phylum Bacteroidota; class Flavobacteriia; order Flavobacteriales; family Flavobacteriaceae; genus Winogradskyella; species Winogradskyella sp. Asnod2-B02-A. Next base: position 1,952,381 of record NZ_JBEFOG010000027.1, on the reverse strand, counting down.
GGGGAATTTCGCCCATAATACAGGTGAAGGTGGAATAAGTGAATACCATTTAAAAAATGGTGGAGATTTAATATGGCAAGTTGGAACCGGTTATTTTGGCTGTAGACATGACGATGGTACTTTTAACGAAACTACATTTAAAACCAATGCTTTAAGACCAGAAGTAAAGATGATAGAAATAAAGCTATCTCAAGGTGCAAAACCTGGTCATGGTGGTATTTTACCTGCTTCAAAAAACACGGAAGAAATAGCAAAAATTAGACACGTACAACCTGGTATTGCTGTGCATTCACCTCCGTCGCATTCTGCATTTTCTGATCCTATTCAGTTTATGCATTTTATTAAGAAATTAAGAGATCTTTCTGATGGAAAACCAATTGGTTTCAAACTCTGTTTAGGACGAAAACAAGAATTTATGGATTTTTGTGAAGCTATGATTTTCACAGGAATTCAACCCGATTTTATTACTGTAGATGGTGGTGAAGGAGGAACTGGTGCTGCACCTGTTGAATTTTCTAATTCTATGGGAATGCCATTAAGAGAAGGTTTAATTTTTGTACACGATACCTTAGTAGGCTTTGGACTTAGAAAAGATATAAAAGTCATTGTTGCCGGAAAGATAATTACAGGTTTCCACATGGCAAGAGCTTTAGCCTTAGGAGCAGATGGCTGTAATAGTGCACGTGCTATGATGTTAGCTATTGGTTGCATTCAAGCTTTACAATGTAATACTAATACATGCCCTGTTGGTGTGGCAACTCAAAATGCCTCTTTAGTTAAAGGTTTGGTTGTAGAAGACAAAGCACCACGAGCAAATAGATACCACGAAGCTACCATTCATAGCTTCTTAGAACTTGTTGCTGCTGCAGGATTAAATAGTCCAGCTGAATTAACAAGAGATCACATAAGCAAACGTGTTGGTCTATACGATGTAAAAACCTATCATGATATTTATCCTCCAATGGAAGAAGGGTCATTACTAAATATTGATACCATACCAGATGATTACAAGAAATTCTTTCAGTTAACACGTATTATGAAATAATAAACACATCTGTATTATTCTTTTAGCTGTTAACTTTCATTGTTTTAATGAAAGTTAACAGCTTTTATTTTTATTGTAATTGTTAGTTATAAATAAAACCTGCATCACTACTCAAGTTGTATCTTTGTTTTAAACTTAAAATTATAAAGCTCATTTTAACCTTCATCTCCAAACACGCTAAAGAGTTATTTGAATTCTTTAAAAGCACTAGTTTTTCAAAAGCAGTATTAGTTAGTATTGCTGTAACAATACCTATAGTTTTAGGTATCGCAACGCAACAATTTGAAGTTGGACTTGCGCTTTGTTTTGGCGCATTTTGGTGTTCTCCTAGTGATGTTAGTGGTCGATTAAAACACAAACAAGTTGGAATCCTTTTTTCTGCGATACTAGTGGTTGTTATTAGTTTTATTGGAGGTTATCTCAATATTTCAAATTTTTTACTATTCCCTATTTTGGGCTTTTTAACCTTTTGTATTGCCTTTATTTCAATTTACGGATTTAGAGCATCATTAATAAGCTTTTCTGGATTATTGGCATTAGTTTTAAGTTTTGCCCACACATCTGATACTCTAGAAGTCTACCAATATGCCATATTAATAGGTGTTGGTGGATTATGGTATTTATTTCTCTCAACATTATGGTATTATATCAATCCAAAGGCTCAAACCGAAGAAACACTTAATCAAACATTTTTATTAACCGCTGATTTTTTAGATACTAGAAGGCAACTTATAGGAGAACAACCTGATAGAGAAACATTACAAACTCAACTTATGACCTTGCAAAGTGAGTTAACCGAACATCACCAAACCTTGCGTGAAATATTAATACTATCGCGAAAAAGTTCAGGTAAGTCTAACTATCAAAGTAGACGCTTATTAGTGTTTATTCAATTGGTTGAAATTTTGGAAGCTGCGATTGCTAATCCTGTAAATTATGACAAAATGGATGTGCTTTTTGCACAGCATCCTGAGTTTAAAACTGATTTTCAAAGGTTAATTTCCGAGTTATCTCTTCAATTACGTTCTATTGCTAAAAATATTAATAAGCCAAAACTATTTACATCAAACCTTGCCCTTTCTGATGCTTTTAAAGCGCTTGAAAGTGATCTTCTAAAATTTAAAAATGAAAATAACCTAGAAGATTATGAGCGTTATTTAATGCTTCAGAATCTATTAGACTATCAGAAAAAGCAATTCGAAAAATTAAAAAAAATTAAATGGTTATTAGGTAATCCGCAATTAACCTCAGACGATTATATAAAAAATGATAAGCTAAAGCGTTTTATTGATTCACAAGATTACAGTCCAAAATTATTATTGAGAAACCTTAGTTTTAGATCTACAATTTTTAAGCACTCGTTGCGCTTATCAGTTGCGGTAATGTTAGGTTATGGTATTGGTTTATTTTTCGACTTTCAGAATCCTTATTGGATTATTCTAACCATAATTGTAATTATGAGACCAAGTTATGGCCTTACAAAAAAACGCTCACAAGATCGAATGATTGGAACGCTTATAGGAGCTGCTTTAGCGAGTGTATTGGTCTTTATGGTTAATGATCCATACATGTATGGTGCCTTAGGCGTGCTTTCTCTAGTAGTTGCCTTTTCTATGGTGCAAAAAAACTACAAAGCTTCTGCCACATTTATTACCTTGAGTGTCATTTTTATTTATGCCATTTTAGAGCCTAATATATTAACGGTAATTCAATTTAGAGTTTTAGATACATTAATTGGTGCTGCATTATCTTATATGGCCATGCGTTGGCTTTTACCTGCTTGGTCATTTATGGAAATTGGTGACAATATTAAAGCCGCTTTAAAAGCAAATACGGCTTTTTTTAAATCTATTAGCAATTTTTACCAAAAGAAAGGTACTGTTCCAACAAGTTTAAAAGTCAATAGAAAAGAAGCCTTCTTGCAAATGTCTAATCTAAGTTCTGCATTTCAGCGTATGGCTCAAGAGCCAGAATCTAAACAAAACCATATAGACGATATTTATGAGCTAGTGGTTATTAATCATAGCTTTTTAGCTTCGTTGGCATCGTTGAGCATTTACATTCAAAATAACTCAACCTCAGAAGCTTCAGAGGACTTTAAAATAATTTCAGAAAAAATAAATAACAATTTAGAGATCATCTGTTCTCAATTGAAGGTTATTAACTTTGAAGATTCTAAAACTAATGATTCAATATTTAAACCTGAACATTTTAATTTTCCTATACATCGTATTACTAAGAATGTCATTTCCCAATCAAATAGTGAAAGCACTCATAAGGAAGCCCATTTAATTTGGGAACAATTGTATTGGTTGTTTAGTTTAAGTGAAAAGATGATCACCTTAACATCAAAATTCAAATTAGATTAATAACTTATAAAACCACTCTCTTAGATTTTGAATTATTTTTATAAAACAAAACGTCCTTCAAATTTAAATTTGAAAGACGTTTTTCTTAAATCTAAATCACAAAACGTGTTTTCCAGTATTATGATGCATTTACTGCAATAACTCTATGTTTCTGGTTTTGTATATTGAGCGTATGATCCTTTGATGATAAAAGTTGATTTAAAAAATCTTGCCAATTTTGAGCTACCTCTAGTTGGTCACTTAAAATCATTAGGTCATTATCATAAAACTCAACGTAAGCATCATTATTTTGTTCACGATGATAAAACGATAAACCTATTTTTTCAACGACGTCATAATGATTCGTTTTATCCTTAACACGTTTTGTTTCTTTTGTTGTTTTACAAGACATAACTGTAGATAAATCTATAACCTTAGAATAAACAGAAGTCTCTGTTTTTCTATGAAAGAATAACTTTTGCTGAGAAGTATCTACACCAATTGCGTAGTTACCATGTATTTCGAGTTTATCTAATTTACAATTATGTTCTGTTGCTTCCGTCTTAAGCGCGTTACGAAGTTCTCTTGATCTTTTTTTGCTTCCATTTATAAATAAAGCAAAAGGTAAAATAACAATAGCGACGATAATAATATCGATAATAATTAATCCTGTTCCCATGATATTTGTTTTTTAATAAAATTTAAAGTGTAAAAAAATTGATATGGTACTATATACCATAATTGACTCATCATCTATAATGATGCTTTACACTTGTATTACCAAAAACTGTGAAATGGAAAAAGAATTTCCCTTAAATAAAAATTGCGAATGCAGTTCTGCTTTGCCTTAACAAATTGAGAATGTTGTAGTGCAGAAAAATAATCATTAAGACAACTAAGCCCATAATTATTTATATTAACGTCCTCAAAATGAGTCGGCTCAGTATCCGCATTAAAAACTGTAGTAAAATCTTCAATTTGTAAGTCGAAAAAGTAGTGGTGAGAATTAATGTTCTCATAGACTTCTCCTGAAGATTCTGTATTTACAGAAAACTGTAAACCACTATTTAATACCTCAAAATCATTAGCATAGACAGAATTTGCCAAGCCAACAAAAACCAATAAAATATTAAAAAGCTTTCTTAACATTTCTGTTCTAATTTATTTACAAAGTAAATATATAATTTAAGACCTTAGTGCTAAATGATTGTTAAAAAAGCATACATTATTCCATTCTAAATTGATAAACTTAAACGGGCTAATATTAATTATTTATATTGTGGCAGACTGGATTTACTTACTCCAAAATAAAATTAAATGAAGACTTCTAAAACGTTAAATATTGTAATAGTATTGATACTCTTTATCTGTATTACATTATTTCTTAAAAGTTCAAAACTTAACACAATTAAACAACATACTGACACCCTTAAAATAGAAACATTTAAAAATTACAGCATAAAAAACACCTCAATATTACCAGACATTTTAGAAGAAGTTAGTGGTATTGTTTGGCTAAGCAAAAACACATTTGCCTGCATACAAGATGAAATGGGACACATTTTCATTTACAACACCCAACTAAACTCTATCATAAAGGATATAAAATTTGCCGATGCTGGCGATTATGAAGACATTACTATAAACAACCAAGATGCTTATGTTTTACGTAGTGATGGCTTAATTTATGAAATATTAGATTACCATTCTAAAAACATAAAAATATCGAAAATTAAAACTCCGTTTACAGAAAAAAATAACATGGAAAGTTTAACTTTTGATAAGCAAAACAATAGATTATTACTAACGCCAAAAGATAAAGACTTAGGGAAAAAACAGATTAAAAGCATTTATCAAATCCCTATACAAACTAAAAGCTTTGATACTATTCCAATAATTGAAATTGATTTAAAATCAAAAAAATTAGAAACTTCTAAATCTAAAAAGATTGAAAAGACTTTAAGACCTTCTGCTATTGCTGTGCACCCTCAAACACAAGATATTTACGTATTAGATAGTAAAAATTTAAAACTTCTCCTATTACATTCAAACGGTGAAATTTCAAAAACATATAATTTAAACAAACATGATTTTAGCCAACCAGAAGGTATAACGTTTAGCACTAACGGACAATTATTTATCTCTAACGAAGGAAATAAAAATAATGCTAATATTTTAGAGATAGAGCTGGAATAAAACTAAGAGTTGTTTCGCTTCCTTTAACGCTCAGCCTTGAAAATAGTTTCAACAAAAAAACGCTTAAGCAAGCTATTTTTTTTTATTATCGTTAAAAAGCAATGCTAAGCATTAGAGGATTGCTACGCATCCTTTAATGCTCAGCCTTGAAAATAGTTTCAACAAAAAAACGCTCAAGCAAGCTTGGCGTTTTTTCTTATGAAACTATTTATTCGTGACCTCGAGAGGATTCGAACCTCCAACCCTCAGAGCCGAAATCTGATATTCTATCCAGTTGAACTACGAGGCCATTACCACCTGTAAATGCAGGTATATGCTTTAAGACAACTTTGCCTTTACAATACTAGAAATTGTTTTTCCATCAGCTTTACCAGCTAAATTCTGACTTACAATTCCCATAACTTTACCCATATCCTTCATACCTTCTGCTCCTATTGCTGCAATTGTTTTCATTACCTCAACGGTTATTTCCTCTTCAGAGAGTTGAGCCGGTAAAAACTGACTGATAATTTTTGCTTGAGCTAATTCTGGTTCAGCTAAATCCTTACGATCTTGTTCTAAAAATATGGCAGCACTATCTTTACGCTGTTTTACCATCTTAGATAAGATTTTTATTTCCTCATCTTCAGAAATCTCTTCTTTAGATCCTGTAGCTGTTTGTGCTAATAATATTTCTGATTTTACAGCTCTCAAAGCAGCTAAAGCTGTTTGATCTTTTCCTTTCATTGCTGCTTTCATAGCAGTCATTATATCCACTTGTAAACTCATAATTTTGTTCTTTTTAAGAAGTGCGAAGATAGTAAAAAGTTTTGCTCAAAACACATAAGATTGAGGCTATATCGCAACCTATTATAAACAAAAAGCCCAAAAAGCTTGAGTGACTTTTTGGGCTTGACTTTAGTGTTTTTACACCATAACAAAATTTGCTATTAATCTACATTATCGTGTAAAAATGAATTATTACTTCTTAATTGAATATCGTCATTTTCATCTGTTCCCACAGACATTCTTGACGCTTTTGTTTCAGAAGAATGTTGAGCATCTTCTAAATTAACACCATGTCTTTTGTAAGCAGGTACTTTTTCGATTTCGTCTATTTTAGCAGTATTAAACTTATAATTGAAATCTTTCATTTTTCTTCTGCGCTCATCTGCACGAGCAATTAATAAATCTGAAAGCGGACTGTTTATAGGATCTATTTCTTCCTCAGTTGCCTCTACAGTTTCGTCTAAAGGAAGTGTTTTCTTTTCAAAAACAATTTCTTCTTTTACTTCTGTTCTTTCATTTTTAGTGTTTATAGAAGATTCAAATGTTTCAAAATCATCTAAAGCATAACGCTTTTCACCTTGCTCATTAACTTCTGTTACTGAAATAATTTCAATAGGTTGGTTAACATCAATATCCTTAACTTCTTCTTCTAAACTGAAGAGCATTTTTTCTTCTTCAGCTTTAGGCTCTTCAACTTGTTCAGGCTCTTTTTTTGCTAATGGTAAATCGAAAGAAAATGTAATTTGCTCTTCTTGTACTTCTTCAATTGTTTCTGCTTTATTTACTATTGGTGTAATAACAAATTCTTCAGGCTCAATTACAGCTTGCGGTTTAGAATCTAAAACTTCATCATAAACTACATTCATGTTTTTTAAGAAATCCGTAGTCGCAATTAAGTTTGTCTCATTTTTATCATCAACTTTAGTCTCAGCAACAACCTCTTCTTCTTCAAGTAAAGTATGTCTAACAATAGGATTTTCCTTTTCTTTTTCTAAAACAATATCTGGCGTTATAATCGCTGGCTCCTTTTCTTGAGTAGTCGTTTCAGTTGTTTCTCCTAAAGCGTGAATTACTTTTTTTGTTTCAGTATTAGAAATTTCATTCTGCTGATCAAGATCAAACCCAGTAGCAATAATAGTTACTGAAATAGACTCTTGTAAATCCTCATCTTCACCAACACCCATAATTATATTGGCTCCAAATCCTGCTTCAGTTTGAATGTGATCATTTATTTCACCGATTTCATCAATAGTAATTTCTTGAGAACCAGAAACGATTAGCAACAATACGTTTTTAGCTCCTGTGATTTTATTATCGTTAAGTAATGGTGAATCTAAAGCGCTCATAATAGCTTCTTGTGCTCTTGTTTGGCCAGAAGCTGTAGCAGATCCCATAATTGCGGTTCCACTATTACTTAATACGGTTTTAGCATCACGTAAATCAATATTCTGTGTATAGTGATGTGTTATTACTTCTGCTATACCACGAGATGCTGTTGATAATACTTCATCTGCTTTAGAGAAACCTGCTTTAAACCCAAGGTTTCCATAAACTTCACGAAGCTTATTATTATTAATAACAACTAACGAGTCTACATGTGCACGTAACTTTTCTATACCACGTTGTGCTTGCGCATTTCGCATTTTACCTTCAAACTGAAACGGCATTGTTACAATTCCTACAGTAAGTATATCGAGTTCTTTAGCCATTTTAGCAATAACTGGCGCAGCACCTGTACCTGTTCCTCCACCCATTCCTGCAGTGATAAATACCATTTTTGTATTGGTATCTAACATTCTACGGATGTCTTCTAAACTTTCTACAGCTGCTTCTTCTCCAACATCTGGGTTTGCGCCTGCACCTAATCCTTCAGTTAAATTAACTCCTAACTGAATTTTATTAGGAACACCACTACTTTGAAGTGCTTGAGAATCTGTATTACAGATTACAAAATCTACACCTTTTATACCTTGTTGAAACATGTGATTAATGGCATTGCTTCCACCACCACCAACACCAATTACCTTGATGACGTTTGATTGGTGCTTTGGCAAATCAAATGAAATGTTTCCAAATTCGTTGCTACTACTCATTTTAATTATGATTATGGGTTTTCAATTTTATTTTAATTCTATTTAGACAATTTTTACTTGCGCATTACTCCGCATTATCTAAAAAATCCTTTACACGATCCGTTAATTTATCTAAAAATGAACGACGCTCTTTTTTTGGTTCTTCTACAACAACATCCATTTCTGGTTCTTGCATTTGTTCTTCTTCTACAGCAGCAGTCATTTCTTCTTCGATTGCTTCTACTTTTTTACGTTCTTGACGTTTTAAACCATCCATTACTAAACCAACTGCTGTGGCAAATAATGGACTTGCTATATCTTCATCACTATCACCTGCTAAATGCTCGTTTGGATATCCTATTCTGGTATCCATTCCTGTGATGTATTCAACAAGTTGTTTTAAATGTTTTAATTGGCTTCCACCACCTGTTAAAACAATACCACCAATGAGTTTTTTCTTTTGCTCCTCATGACCGTAATTTTTTATTTCAACGTAAACTTGTTCTATAATTTCCACAACTCTTGCGTGAATAATTTTAGACAAATTCTTTAACGTTATTTCTTTTGGCTCCCTTCCTCTTAATCCTGGAATAGATACAATTTCGTTATCCTTGTTTTCTCCTGGCCATGCAGAACCAAACTTCACTTTTAAAAGTTCTGCTTGTTTTTCAATTATAGAACAGCCTTCTTTGATGTCTTCAGTAATTACATTTCCACCAAAAGGAATTACTGCTGTATGACGAATAATACCATCTTTAAAAACAGCTAAATCTGTTGTTCCTCCACCTATATCAATCAGTGCAACACCAGCTTCCTTTTCTTCTCTACTCAAAACTGCATTTGCAGAAGCTAGAGGTTCTAACGTAATACCTTCTAATTGTAATCCTGAACTTTTAATACATCTACCAATATTTCTAATGGATGATACCTGACCAACTACAACATGAAAATTAGCTTCAAGTCGTCCGCCATACATACCTATTGGCTCTTTAATTTCAGCCTGACCATCAATTTTAAACTCTTGTGGTAAAACATGGATAATTTCTTCACCAGGAAGCATTACCAATTTATGTACTTGATTAATTAAACGATCAATGTCATCTTCATCAATTACGATGTCAGAATTTGGTCTAGTGATATAATCACTATGCTGTAAACTACGAATATGCTGACCTGCAATACCAACAGTTACTTCCTCTATTTTTTCTGAGGCAGCAGCTTCAGCTTCTTGTACTGCTTGTTGAATAGATTGAATGGTCTGCGTGATATTATTAACCACACCACGATGCACACCCATACTTTTGGCCTTACCTAAGCCCAAAATCTCTACTTTACCATAATCGTTTTTGCGACCAATCATGGCCACAATTTTTGTGGTACCTATATCTAGGCCTACCGAAATGTTTTGCTTGTCCATAGTTTACTTTTTGGTGCAAATAACTTGTTTATCAAATTTTAGATTTACTACAGCATAGTTATCTAAAACTTGGTCTTTTAAAGCTTTTTGATAAAATGCCTTAAAATTGTTTATTTTTTTTTCGAGTTGTTTTAAAGTTCCTAAATGAACTCTAAAATTATTTCTTCGAATTTTAAAATCGATTGTATTATCGTCATTCTGACGAATCTCAATGATATGCTTCTTCAAAAAATCATCTTCGTCCACAGTTTTTGCAAATTGAAAGACTGTTTCGAGCTTATTTTTATCAATATTTCCAGTAACTAGAGGAACTCTTGCCGTATAATTATGAGACAAAGGCATAAATCCACCTTCGTCATCGATATAATACGATGCATTTGTGTTCACTCTTGCAATAGGTCTTTTTTGTTCAATTTCAGCTGAAAGTGCACCGTTTACTGACATAAACACTTCCGCACGCTTTATCATTGGATTAGATTTCAGGGCAGATTCTAATTTGTTCAAATCTATAATTTCTTTAGGTTGCTGCGAAACAGGTTCTTGGTTTTGTATTAACAATTTACTAACATTCGTATCTGTAATGAATAATTTGTTTTCTCCTAAGAAAGTTATGTTTGGTTCACTTACTTTTCTTGTCTTATTTCTATGATTAGAAAATGCAAACAAAAAACCCACCAACAACATTAAACCAATGACTTTTATATAGTTGTAATTAATCTTCATCATGGAACGCTTCTTTTATTTTTTTTACCTCTGCTCCAATATCTCCAGCTCCAATTGTTAATACAATTTGAGCATCAGATTTCTTAATTTCATTAATTATTTCTGATTTTTGAATTAATTTTTTATTCGAATTTTTAATCTTATTTAATAACCATTCAGAAGTTATACCTTCCATTGGTAATTCTCTTGCTGGATAAATATCTAAGAGCAATAATTCATCAAATTTTGAAAGACTCTCTGCAAATTCATCTGCAAAATCTTTTGTTCTGCTAAATAAATGTGGTTGAAAAACAGCCAACACTTTCTTACCAGGATACATTTCTCTAACAGCTTGATACACTGCTTTAATTTCTTCAGGGTGATGTGCATAATCATCTATAAAAACAAAATTATCTGTTTTTATTTGATATGTAAATCTTCGTTTAACACCTTTGTAGGTTTCTAACCCTATTGCCAAATCATTATACGAGCAACCGTATTCTACAGCCATTGCTAATGCAATTATTGCATTAGATAGGTTATGTCTTCCTGGTAAACTAAATTTAAAACCTTTCTGAATGCCCTTAGGTGTTTTTACATCAAACAGGTAACTACCATTTTCTATGGAAATATTCTGCGCACTATAATCTGAATCATCTTCAATACCATAAGTAATACCTTTTAAGGGCAAACCATTTCTAACAAACAGCTTTCCTTCTGGCTTTATACACTCTGAAAAATCCTTGAAGCTTTTTACCAGTTCTTCTGCATTGCCGTAAATATCTAAATGATCTGCATCCATAGAAGTGATGCAAGCCAAATCTGGTGACAATGTTAAGAATGAACGATCAAACTCATCAGCTTCAACAACTGTAACATCTGTTCCGTTTATTATTAAGTTTGAATTATAATTTTCACCTATTCCACCTAAAAATGCCGTAACAGGTACGTTACAAACATTTAATAAATGCCCTAAAATACTCGTTGTTGTGGTTTTACCATGTGTACCAGCAACAGCTAAACAAATCGTCTGCTTTGTGATTTCACCTAAAACCGCAGAACGTTTTAAAACATTAAAATTACTATCCTTGAAATAATTAAATTCAGAATGACCTTTTGGTATTGCAGGTGTATATACTACAAGCGTATTTTCAGGATTTAAAAATTTTGAATCCACTTTTTTAATATCGTCTTCAAAATGAATTTCAACTCCTAAATCTTCAAGCGATTTTGTAATTTCAGTTGGCGTTTTATCATAACCAGCTACTTGTTTGCCATTGGCCACAAAATAGCGCGCAATCGCACTCATTCCGATGCCTCCGACACCAATAAAATAGACGTTATGTACGTTACTAAAATTCATTTATTTTTTTAACAATTTTTCAACCTCATCAACAATATCATTTGTTGCATTTACTAAGGCTAAGGCTTCAATATTTTTGCTTAATTCTTTTTGTTTCTCTTCGATTGAAATCAATTCTGAAAATTCCTTTTGAAAATCAGTATCCAAATCTTTTTCTCTTATTAAAATAGCTGCATTTTTATCTGCAACCGATTTTGCATTTTTAGTTTGATGGTCTTCTGCTACATTTGGCGACGGAATAAAAATCACAGGTTTACCAACGATACATAATTCTGAAACTGAAATAGCTCCTGCTCTAGAAATAATTACATCTGCTGACGCATATGCCAAATCCATTTGATTTAAAAACGCATGAACCTGTACCCCTTTCAATTCATTGTATTGCTTATACTGATTGAAATATAATTTTCCACATTGCCATATCACTTGGATATCGTGTGCTTCAAAAAATTCAATATTGGCTTCAATTAATTGATTGATGCGTCTCGCTCCTAAACTTCCACCTAAAACTAAGAGTGTTTTTTTATTATGCTTTAATTTGAAAGCATCCTTACCTTCGATATGCTTATTCTTAACTTCAAGCAAATCCTTACGAATTGGATTTCCTGTTAATCTAATTTTATCTTTTGGGAAGAATTTCTCCAAACCATCATAAGCCACACAAATGGTATTCACTTTTTTACTCAGTAGCTTATTTGTGATACCAGGAAATGAATTCTGCTCTTGTATTACACATGGAATTCCTTTTGAAGAAGCTACCTGTAATAATGGTCCACTTGCAAAACCACCTGTACCAATAACCACATCTGGCTTAAACGTATTTACTATTTTCCTTGAACGCAATAAACTGCTGATGAGCTTAAATGGAAACGCTAAATTCTTCAATGTTAATTTTCGTTGAATTCCAGAAATCCATAAACCTTCTATTTGATATCCAGCTTGTGGCACTTTTTCCATTTCCATGCGGTCCGAAGCACCAACAAACAAAAATTCAGCTTCAGGATAGCGCGACTTTAACTCGTCTGCAATCGCAACTGCAGGATAAATATGTCCTCCTGTTCCTCCTCCTGATAATATAAATTTATAATTACTCATTATATCGCTTCACTTAAAATGGCTAATGGATCATCTTCTGCATCCTCTTGTTCCTTTAATTCTTCGCGCTTAGCACTTACACTTAGTATAATTCCTATAGCCAAACAAGTCATCCAAATAGATGTTCCTCCACTACTAATTAATGGCAAGGTTTGACCAGTAACAGGAAATAACTCTACAGCAACTGCCATATTAATTAACGCCTGAAAAACAATAGGCAAACCCACACCCAAGACTAATAATTTTCCGAATATGGTATCTGATTTATGACTTACAATCACAATTCTGAACAACAACCACATATATAACACCAACAAGAATACACCACCATATAATCCGTATTCCTCAATAATAATTGCAAAAATAAAGTCGGATGACGATTGCGGAAGAAAGTTCTTTTGAATACTTTTTCCTGGACCTAAAGGCGTAATGCCTGTAGCTATGGCAATTTTCGCTTTTTCAATTTGATAATCTGCTTCTGTATCTTCTCCATTCGCAAAATTTTCAATTCTACTTATCCATGTATCTACCCTATTTGGCATAGCATCCGGAAAGGCTTTTGCCACTAATACAAACATGGTCAATGCCAACAAGCCAGTACCAATTATAATTAGAAGGTATTTTATCGGATAACCGCCAATAAATGCCAACATCATAATCATTGTAAAAATGATTGCTGTAGTAGAAAAATTTGCAGGTAGAATTAAAATTAGAATTAAAAAAACCGGACCCCAAAGTGGCAATAATGACTCTTTAAAAGAGACCTCTTTATCTTTAATTTTTGATAAATAACGCGCCACATACACCATCAATACAACAGCTGCCAAAGTAGAAGTTTGAAAAGACATATTGACAATGGGAATCTGTATCCATCGACTAGCATTTGCGCCATCTATAGTAGTACCTTGAAGCATCGTAACTAACAATAGCACAAACACTATTGGAATCATCACCATAGATAAGCCACGAAAATATTTATAAGGCACCTTATGAATACCAAACATAATTGCAAAACCTAAAAACAGGTGCATAAAATGCTTAATAAAAAAAGAAAATGTATTTGTATTACCGCTATTAGCTAAGTTACTCGCAGCACTATAAACAGGCATAAACGAAAATATAGCCAACAGCGTGACTATAGCCCAAATGGCTTTATCTCCTTTTATTTGTTTGAATAAATTTTGCATGCTTAACCTTTTATAGATGAGTCCCTAATTCATCTTTACATTATATTACAAATTTCTTACGGCATTTTTAAATTGACGACCTCTATCTTCATAGTTTTCAAATAAATCAAAACTCGCGCAAGCAGGTGACAACAATACATTATCTCCAGCATCTGCAAGCTTATAAGCGATCTTTACAGCTTCGCTCATATATTGTGTTTCAATAATTACATCTACCATTTTCCCGAAAGACTCCATAAGCTTTGCATTATCTACACCTAAGCAGATTATCGCCTTTACTTTTTCGTTTACAAATGGAAACAATTCCCTATACTCATTACCTTTATCAACACCACCAACAATCCAAACCGTAGGTGCATCCATACTTTCTAAAGCGAAATACGTTGCATTAACATTTGTTGCCTTTGAGTCATTAATATACTGCACTTTATTAATTTTTAATACGTGCTCTAAACGATGCTCAACACCTTGAAAATTCTCTAAACTCTCACGTATCGTTTGTTTTCTAATTTTAAGTAAATGCGCAACAGTAGAGGCAGCCATTGCATTCTTCACGTTATGTTTTCCTTCTAATGCTAAATTTTTTGTTGGCATAATTATTTTATTGTTATCTATGGTTATTGTAATATTATTATTGTCTAAATATGCACCTTGCTCAATAACTTTTGTTAATGAAAAAGGCAATTTTTTGGATCGAATTTGATGCGTTTTTATATACTCTAAAATGACCTCATCATCTGCATCATATATAAAATAATCATCTTCTGTCTGATTCTCTATCACTCTGAATTTTGAAGCGATATAGTTTTCAAACTTATAATCGTATCGATCTAAATGGTCTGGTGTAATATTGGTTAACACAGCAATCTTAGGTTTAAAATCAATAATATCATCCAGTTGAAAACTACTAATCTCCAATACATAATTCTCATGATTTTTTTCTAAAATCTGCTTCGCGAAACTATCTCCAATATTTCCCGCTAACCCAACATCTAATTCCTGTTTTAAAATATGATGCGTCAACGTTGCCGTTGTAGTTTTACCATTACTTCCTGTAATAGCCACTAAAGTTGCATCCGTAAATTTGGAAGCAAATTCAATTTCAGAAACTATTTTAATTCCTGCCTCACGAATTTGTTTTACCAAAGCCACTTTATCTGGAATCCCAGGACTTTTCATGATGATGTCTGCATTTAGAATTTTTGATTCCGTGTGCTGCTCATCTTCAAATTCAATCTCATTATTTAAAAGAACGTCTTTATACTTTTCTTTAATCTTTCCTTTATCTGATACAAATACATCATATCCTTTTGCTTTTCCTAAAAGCGCTGTTCCTACTCCACTTTCGCCACCACCAAGAATTACCAGCCTTTTCATTATCTAATTTTCAAGGTTACTATTGTTATAATAGCTAGCAAAATTCCAACAATCCAAAAACGAGTTACAATCTTACTTTCGTGATATCCTGATTTCTGATAGTGATGATGCAAAGGCGACATTTTAAAAATGCGTCGTCCTTCTCCAAATTTCTTTCTGGTGTATTTGAAATAGCTGACCTGCAATACCACTGATAAATTCTCAGCTAGGAATATGCCACATAGAATTGGAATTAACCATTCTTTTCTAACAGCAATAGCAATTACAGCGATGATTCCACCAATAGTTAAACTTCCTGTGTCTCCCATAAATACTTGTGCTGGATAGGTGTTATACCACAGAAAACCAATTAATGCTCCTACAAATGCTGCGATGTAAATAGTAATTTCTTCAGCTCTTGGGATATACATGATATCTAAGTAACCTGAAAAAACAATATTACTAGAAACCCAAGCAAAAATCCCTAAGGTCAATACAATTATGGCTGATGTACCTGCTGCAAGACCATCTATTCCATCTGTGAGATTCGCTCCATTTGATACTGCTGTGATTATGAAAATACTCACCAGAATAAATATTATCCACGTGTATTTCTCTAATCCTGGACTTATCCATGTAATTAAATCCGAATAATCAAACTCATTATCTTTTAAGAAAGGAATCGTTGTTTTAGTTGATTTCTCTTCCGCTTTAAATAATTTTGATGCTTGCACATTTGGGTTTTCAGCACGAATTTCATTTTGTTGCTCAATAGGCAATTTTTCTTTCAGCGTTACATCTTGGTTAAAAAACAAGGTTGCACCAACTATAATACCCAAACCAACTTGACCAAGAACTTTAAACCTCCCTTTTAAGCCATCTTTATCATTTTTGAATTTCTTGATATAATCATCAATAAAACCAATGGTTCCCATCCATAGTGTAGTCACTATTAAAAGGATGATGTATATGTTTTCAAGCTTTGCTAATAACAGCACAGGTATTAATGTTGCTAGAATAATAATGATACCACCCATTGTTGGTGTTCCGGCTTTTTCCACTTGCCCTTCTAATCCTAAATCACGAATCGTTTCCCCTACTTGTTGCCTTTGTAAAAAACGAATAATACGCTTACCAAAAATTGTAGAAATTAACAATGACAATATAATAGCCACAGCCGCTCTAAAGGTGATAAACCCAAAAAGTGACGCTCCTGGAAACTGGAACTGTTTTTCTAAATATTCGAATAAGTAATACAGCATTCTTGGTGGTTATTTATTTCTGTAATTGTTTTAAATACTCTTGAACTATTTTATAATCATCAAAATCAAAGCGTTCACCTTTAATTTCTTGGTAATTCTCATGCCCTTTTCCAGCAATAAGTATAATATCGTTTGGTCCTGCCATTTGGCAAGCCGTTTTAATCGCTTGTTTTCTATTTGTTATAGATAACGTTTTTTTGAAATTTTGAGGCTCGACCCCTTTTTCCATGTCTTCTATAATAGTTTCAGGCACTTCACTACGTGGATTATCACTTGTAAAAATCACTTTAGTACTTAAAGCCGAAGCGATGTGTGCCATTTTTGGTCGCTTAGTTTTATCTCTATCACCTCCACAACCCACAACTGTAATCAATTCTTCGTTTTTAGTTCTAATATCATTTATGGTTTCCAATACATTTTTTAACGCATCAGGCGTGTGTGCATAATCTACAATCGCTGTAATTTTATCTTCTGAAATAAAATACTGAAAGCGTCCTGCTACATTTTCGAGCTCACTAATCAATCTTAAAATCTCATCTTTTTCTAAGCCCAATAATTCAGCCGTACCATAAATAGCTAGAATATTGTAAGCATTAAAACTTCCTATTAAACGCGTCCATAATTCGCTATCATTCAACTTCAACAACAAACCACTGAACTGATTTTCTAAAATCTGCGCTCTGTAATCTGCATAATTTTTTAACGCATAAGTATATTTCTTAGCTTGTGTATTTTGAAACATTACCAAGCCATTTTTATCATCTATATTAGATAGTGCAAAGGCTTCTTTTGGCAACTGGTCAAAAAACTTTTTCTTAACATCTCTATATTCCGCGAACGTATCGTGATAATCTAAATGATCGTGAGACAGATTTGTAAAAATGCCACCTTCAAACTTTAAACCTTCAGTTCTACTTTGATGAATTCCGTGCGAACTCACTTCCATAAAGCAAAATTCTACACCTTCATCATTCATCATTTTCAAATATCTATTGATAGTTAAAGAATCTGGTGTGGTATGCGTCGCCTTATAAGTGGTATTATCTACCATGATTTTTACAGTTGATAATAACCCAACTTTATAACCTGCTTTTTTAAACAACTGATATAGTAAACTCGACACTGTTGTTTTACCATTAGTACCTGTTACACCAACGAGTTTTAAATTTGCCGAAGGCTGACCATAAAAATTATTAGCCATAAATGCCATGGCTTGATTAGAATTTACAACCTCTATATACGTGATATTATCCTGAAGATTTTCAGGAAGCACTTCACAAATAATAGCTGTTGCGCCATCTTTAATCGCTTTTTCTATATAATTATGACCATCTGTAATGGTCCCAGAAATAGCAACAAAAACATCATTGGTCTGTATTTGACGCGAATCGAATTCAATTTTACCCACAGTAATGCTTGTACTCCCAACGACAGCATTAATAGTAACCTTATATAATATGTCTTTTAATACCATCATGATGCTTCTAAAACAATGGTTTGATTGGTTTGTAATTTCTGATGCCTTTCTACAGACTGTTTTTTTATTATTCCGCTTCCAGACAATTTCACTTTAACATCTACATGCAAGTTTTCTAATAAAGCAATAGCATCCATTGCTGGCATACCTACTACGCTTGGCATTAACTCTCTATACTTACGAGCGTTTTCAAAATAATTTTCAAACTCTTCATTAACTAAATTATCTTTAAAATCAAGAGTCTCAACTTCATCTATTATTGGTGTGTCCGTATAAATTTTCTGAGCAATTCTTTTAAATACTGGACCAGAAACATCAGCTCCATAATAACCCACCTTTGTACTTGGTTCATGAATAACTACAATACAAGAGTACTTAGGATTGTCTGCCGGAAAATAACCTGCAAATGAAGACACATACTTTTTATCCTTATACCATTTTTCGAGATCAGCATAGTTGGTTCTTGCGGTTCCGGTTTTACCAGCCATAGAAAACGTTTCAGAATACATACGCTGACCTGTACCACGAACTACTACATTCTTTAATATATCTTGAATTTCATTCAATGTTTTATTTGAACATATTTTTTCTACAAGCACTTGCTTTTTAAATACTTCGATATTCTTATCAAAAGATTTTACCGACTTTAAAAAACGAGGCTTTATCATTTCACCATCATTAGCAATTGCATTATAAAAGGTCAAAGTTTGTAAAGGTGTAATTGTTAGGTTATACCCATAAGCAATTGAAGGCAATGCATTTCTACTCCAGTTTGAAGCACCAGGCTCTGGAATATCCGGAATACCTTCTCCCATTATAGAAATATCAAGAGAGTCATTAAGCTTCCAATCTTTTAAATGGTTAATAAATTTTTGAGGTTGCTTAGCGTAATTATCATCTATAATCGTTGCTAAACCAATATTAGATGAAACTTCCAATGCACGTGCTGCAGAAATTTCGCCGTAACCACTACCTGAATCCGTAATAACACGGCCATAAAATTTCTTTCTACCTTTCTTTGTATCGACAACCGTTGATGTATCGATAACCTTATCCTCTAAAGCAGCCATCATAGCCATGACTTTAAATGTAGAACCAGGCTCATGAGCCTCGTAAACTGCATAATTTCGTTTTTCGTAGTACGTCCCTTTAGAGGTTTTAGCCAAATTAGCAATAGCTTTTACCTCTCCTGTTTTTACATCCATTACAACTACGCAACCATGTTCAGCTTCGTATAATTCTAATTGTTTCAACAACGAATGATGCGCGATATCTTGAATATTGACATCTATAGTTGTATAAACATCATATCCATCTTTGGGCTCAACTTGGTCGTAATCTGCAATTGGCTTCCATTGCCCATTACCAATTCTTTGTTTGCGACGTTTCCCATTAGTGCCTCGTAAATATTTAACACCAAAAGCACCATCAATGCCAGCTCTACTGACGTTCCCATCTTCATCAAAACGCTCATAACCAATAGAACGCGATGCAACTCCACCCATTGGATGTTCACGTCTTGTTGTTTGCTCTACAATTAAGCCACCTTTTATAGCACCAAGATTAAGCAACGGAAAATTTCTCATTCGGATATAATCAGAATAACTTATATTTCTAGCTAAAAGGAAATATCTATTTTTGTTTTTTCGAGCTTTACGGATAATATTCTTATAATAAGACGTTGGCTTCCCCTTATAAACATGAAGTGAATCAGCCAAAGCATTAATATACTTTTCAAATGTGGCGTCTTTTGCCTGAATAGCATCAATTCTAATATCGTATTTAGGTATAGAAGTCGCTAACAGACTACCATCAGCAGAATACACATTCCCACGATTTGCAGGAATAGGAAAATCTCTAGTGGTACTCTTTTCCGCAAGCGCTCTATATTCATCACCTTGTATAAACTGAATACTAATAAGCTTGAACACCACAGCCAAGGCGAACACAAACATGCAGCCTGCTACGAAGTACAATCTGTTCAATATGTTTTTCTCTGTTATTGCCAAGACTTATTATTGTTGCTTTTTTGATTTTACTATTATTTTTGTTGGCGGATTTAAGGAAATTTCAATACCCTTCGCCTTCATTTCAGCCTCTACAAAAGACTCTTTTTTAAGCTGCATGAGCTTACCTCTTTTATCTACAAATGCTGAACGCAACTCTTTAACCTCATTGTTCAGCTTTGCTATTTCATAAACTTTTTGATCTGCACTATGCGAACTTGCTATCATTATAATTGCCAAAAAAGAAATGAAAATAATGATGCGCCAATTTTTAAAGGAATCATCACTGATTAAAAACTTCCCTCTTAATATGCCGTAGATGTTTTTTTTCATATTTTCTTAGCAATCCTAAGCTTTGCACTGCGTGCTCTATTATTAACTTTAACTTCTTCTTTTGAAGGAACAATTAGTCCACCCACCTTTTTTAAAGGCACCTCAAAATTTCCAAACACATCACGCTCAGGCTCTCCTTCAAACAATCCATTTCTAATAAATCGTTTTACCAACCTATCCTCTAAAGAATGATAAGAGATAAAACTCAACCTCCCGTCTTTCTTTAAAATCTCTGGAGTCTGTAATAGCAATTCTTTTAAAACTTCTATCTCCTGATTCACCTCAATTCTAATCGCCTGATAAATTTGCGCTAATACCTTATTTTCTTTTTGATGATTTAAGAATGGCTTCAAAACAGCTTTTAACTGCTCACTTGTTTTTATTTCAGCATGCTTTCGCTCTGAAACAATCACCCTTGCCATTGCTGGCGCATTTCGCAGTTCTCCATATTGTAACAATACAGATCTCAACTGCTCCTCATCATAATTATTAACAACTTCAAAGGCAGAAAGCTTACTATCTTGATTCATTCTCATATCGAGATCTGCTTCAAAACGCGTAGAAAAACCTCGCTCAGCAACATCAAACTGATGTGATGACACTCCGAAATCTGCCAAGACACCATCGACTTCTTTCACACCATAAAATCTTAAAAATCGTTTTACAAATCTGAAATTCTCATTGATAAGCACAAAGCGCTCATCATCAATAGCATTTGCTAATGCATCTTTATCTTGATCGAAAGCATATAGTTTTCCATTTGGCCCTAATCTTGATAAGATCTCACGACTATGTCCACCTCCTCCAAAAGTGACATCTACATAAACACCATCTGGCTTTATATCTAAACCGTCAACTGTTTCCTTTAGTAAAACTGCATTATGATAATCCATTTTCTTCGTCGTCTTGTCCCATTACCTCTTCGGCCAAATCAGCAAAATCTGAAGCCGCATCATCAATAGCTTGTTCGTACTTATCTTTATCCCAAATTTCAAGAATATTAACAGCAGAAGCTAAAACCACTTCTTTTGAAATACCTGAAAAACTAATTAAATCCTTCGGAATCAATAATCGCCCAGTACTATCTACCTCTACAATTTTAACTCCTGCAGTAAATCGTCTAATAAAGTCATTATTCTTTTTCTTAAAACGATTGAGCTTATTAATCTTCTCCATCATTTTATTCCATTCAGACATTGGATACAACTCCAAACACGGCTGAAAAACAGCACGCTTTAAAACAAAACCGTCTTGCAAAGCTGATGACAACTGCTTTTTAAGCACAGCAGGTATCATTAGCCTTCCTTTGGCATCAGCTTTACATTCGTATGTTCCTATAAATGAATTCAAAAGGTTTCGTTTACCACTTTAACGATTAAGATTCAAATATATTGAAAAAATCACCACTTTTTACCACATTCTACCACATTTGTTGATAAGTTTTCGTTTAAAACATGTTCAGGTAATTTTAAGGTCAACAAATATCACTTGTAAGCTTTCTTTCCATAAGTGGGAATTATTAACATGACAAACTCCAATGATTTTCAAATAAAAAAATTGATATTTTATTGATAATATTTATATTCTAAAGGATTTAGTTATATTTGTTTTTAACACATAAGCACTGACTTGCAAATGGCACACCTTTTAAAAAAAGAAAAGGATTATAGATATATTGAAGTAGGAGAAGGCACACCAATTATTGTGTTGCATGGATTGATGGGAGGACTCAGTAATTTTGATGCTGTTACTAGGCACTTTAGCACTAAAGGCTATAAGGTTATCATTCCTGAATTACCTATCTACACCATGTCGTTGTTAAAAACCAACGTAAAAAGCTTTGCTAATTATTTAAAAGCTTTTATTGAGTATAAAGGTTTAGACAACGTCATTTTATTGGGTAATTCTCTCGGTGGACATATTGGTCTATACTACACAAAACTGAATCCAGAAAAAGTTAAAGCCCTAATCATTACAGGAAGCTCTGGACTTTACGAAAGCGCAATGGGAGGTGGTTACACCAAACGTAGCGATTACGAGGTTATAAAAAAGAAAGCACAAGACGTATTTTACGATCCTGCAGTTGCAACTAAAGAAATTGTAGATGAAGTTTACGAAACTGTAAACGACAGAAATAAACTAATAAAAACTTTAGCGATTGCCAAAAGTGCTATTAGGCACAATATGGGCAAGGATTTACCTAAAATGAATACTCCAGTTTGTATTATTTGGGGTAAAAACGACAGTGTAACACCACCAGAAGTTGCAAAAGAATTCCATGAGTTATTGCCAGATTCTGAATTATATTGGATTGATAAATGTGGGCATGCAGCCATGATGGAACATCCTGAAGAATTTAATACGATTTTGAGTTCTTGGCTTGAGAAACGTGAGTTTTAAAATCATTAAGTTTAAAACTTAATCACAAAGTTCTTAAGATACCACTTTAAATTACCATAAGCGTTTAATTAAAATGATTTCCGTTTTGGCGGAAACTAAAGATGAAAATAAAATCAGCCGAATTTGTAGTTAGTAATTCTGAAGTTAGTAAATGTCCTAAAGACAACCTACCCGAATATGCATTTATCGGACGAAGTAATGTTGGGAAATCGTCTTTAATTAACATGCTAACGGATAGAAAAAGCTTAGCAAAAACATCTGGGAGACCAGGGAAAACACAGTTAATAAATCATTTTATAATTAATAAAAATTGGTATTTAGTTGATTTACCTGGCTATGGTTATGCTCGTGTTTCAAAATCTTCGAAAAAGAAATTTCAACAGTTTATAACTAATTATTTTGAACAACGCCAACAATTGCTTTCAGCTTTTGTTCTTGTAGATATTAGACATAAACCTCAGCCAATAGATTTAGAGTTTATGCAATATTTAGGTGAAAGTGAAATGCCGTTTGCGATTATTTTCACCAAAGCAGACAAACTAAAGCCTAAAGCTATTGAACGACAGGTACAAGAGTATTGTGACGTATTACTACAAACTTGGGAAGAATTACCTCCTTATTTTGTAACATCTTCTTCTAATAGTATTGGCAAGGATGATGTTTTAGGGTTTATAGGAAAAACTAATGATGAGATTGAAGAATTAAAGAATAATTAAAATTTCGCTATGAAATTAATAACTTCACTAACCCTACTAATATATTTAATTTTAGCTTCTTTCGGTTTTTGTCAGAAAAGGATTCATATTGACGAAAAAGGAGACACTATCGGTCAAAGTCAATTTCTGGAAAAATGGAGAAATAAAGATTTAGGCTTAAGTCGGTGGGATAGTATTGGTAAAGATAAAAAACGATATGCCACACTTAGAAGTAATTTATATACGGCTGGAAACATTGATTATACAACTATAAAAACAGAGATTGAAAAAATAACCCCTTTAAAATTCAATGATAGCAGCATAATAATACTGCAATATTATTATAAAGATGATTTGTGCAGTTCAAAAAGCGATAACCTATGGACAAAAAAAGAGATTAATTCTCGCAAAAATTTTATAAATCCATTGATAAAGGATTACAGAAAACATAATATTATTTTCATTAGTTTATTTGAAAACGGTATAAAATTGAACACTAATTCAAAAAATGAAGAAGAATATTTTTTCTTAGATGTCAACAATTTTGCAAAAGAAAACATTTTTACTAGCCAAACACTTTGCGGATCGTTTGCCGCTATAAAACCAAACGGACAAATTTTAATTAGAAACGGAGAATATAGAGTTGATTTGTTTGAACAGCATTTAAAACCTGAAAATTGGTCGCTATTCTTTAATAATTAAAAAACTACTTTTTAGACAAACAAACGACCTAACCTTTTACATCCAAAGCATCACGTAAAGCATTACCAACCAACATAAAAGCCATAACTAATAGCATGATACAAAATCCAGGTATCAATGCTAAATAAGGTTTTCCGAGAATTATATAATTATAATGACCTTTTATCATCGCTCCCCAACTTGCCATTGGTGGTTGTGCTCCAATACCTAAAAAGCTTAATCCGCTTTCTATTAAAATTGCGGCCGCAAAATTAGCCGCAGAAATTACAATTAAGGGACCAAAAATATTAGGTAATATATGTTTCGTTATGATTCTATAATCATTATAACCTAAAGCTCTCGCTGCAGTAACATATTGCATTTCCTTGGCACTTATTATTTGTCCTCTAACAACTCTAGCTACTTCTACCCACATTGTTAGTCCTACAGCTATAAAAACTTGCCATACCCCTTTCTCTAAAGCTAGCGTAATAGCTATAACTAATAGCAATGTTGGGATTGACCATGTTATATTTATAATCCACATTATAAAGGCATCCACTTTTCCACCATAATAACCTGCTAGACTTCCCATTAATAGCCCAACAATTAAAGAAATAAAAACAGCTACAAAACCAATAAAAAATGAGATCCTTGAACCAATTAAAATCCGACTTAAATAATCCCTTCCGTATTTATCTGTACCGAAAGCGAATTTTCTTTTTTTAATATATTCTTTATAATTCGAATTTGGAAATCGTGTTATTTTCATTTGTTTTTCGAGCCCTTGCAATCCATCTGAAGCATATTCTGTATAAGATATTACATCTCCTTTTACTTCGTAAGATTGAATAGGAATTTCAGTGTCTGTATTATTTTTTCCTAAAAACAGTTTTGAAAAAAAGTTTTGATCAGCTATAATGCCAGAAGGAATGGTTAACATTTGCACTTCAAAACCAGGAGATTTAGAATGAATAGATAAATGCATTTGATTCGCATTTTGTGAAGCATCTGGAGCAAACACATATGCAAAAACAGAAACCAACCCAATACAAACAATAATACCCAAACTAAAAACGCCCCAAAAGTTCTTTTTAAACTTTTGAAGCGCTAAACTTGATAATGAATTATTCTTGTTGCTCATTGACGACTCTAATTCTTCACAGAATTTGCAACTTTATTTTTAATCGCATACGTCATCTTTAAATCATTTAAAACATTTATTGCTTCTTCAACATAAACATCTTTTGCTAAAGCCTTGTGCCAACGGTTACGTTTTTCTAATAATATAGAATCTTTATCCATTAACTTCATTTCATAAGGTAAAGAGTTAAATGTTAAGTCCGTTTGGTATTCAGACAACTTAGAGAAACGCTTAGCTTCTTCTTCGTTAATTTGCATTTCCTTTTTATACGTCTCATAATTTAATGAGTAGTTTTCACGGTCTCTTATTTTTTTCACCCATTGTGCATTCGCATCAATCAATTTTAATTGTTCATTAGCAGCCATACGTTCTTTACTTTTACTAATTGTAGTATCGTAATCGTAATAATTCTCCCATACATCATAATCTGCTGCATCAATTTTATCCCAAGCTAATGGGTTTTCTTGATCTTTTTCTCCTATATCAATATAGCTATAACGATCCGGAACAACAACATCGCTCTTTACTCCTTCTAACTGCGTAGATCCACCATTAATTCTATAGAATTTTTGTGTCGTAAACTTTAAAGCTCCCATATCACCTTTAGTGTTATTTCTTACCATACGGTTTAAATCCATTACAGTTTGCACTGTTCCTTTCCCATAAGTCTGCTTACTACCAATAACAATACCTCTCTTATAATCTTGCATTGCAGCAGCTAAAATTTCTGAAGCCGAAGCAGATAATTCATTAACCAAAATTACTAATGGACCATCCCAAACAATAGATTTATCTTTATCGTTAAGTACTTCTTTTGCTTCTCCAGTCGTTTTAACCTGCACAACAGGACCTTCTTCTATAAATAAACCAGCAATATCTACAACAGTTTGTAGAGATCCTCCTCCATTATTTCTTAAATCCATCACCAAACCTTCTACGCCTTCTTCTTTTAACCTTAAAATTTCTTGCTTAATATCTGAAGCTGCATTTCTCTCATTATAATCTTCAAAACTGATATAAAACTTTGGTAAATTAATAATCCCGAAGGTTTTTCCGTCTTTTTCTACAATAGAAGATTTTGCGTAAGTTTCTTCTAACTCTACAACATCTCTAGTAATAGAAATATCTTGAATAGTACCATCAACTTTCTTTAACGATAACGTAACCACGGTACCTTTTGGTCCTTTAATAAATTTAATAGCATCGTCTAAACGCATACCAACAACATTTACAGCTTCTTTCTCATCCTCTTGTTTTACCTTAAGGATTTGATCACCAACTTCTAGTTCATTAGCTCTCCATGCTGGTCCTCCACTAATAATTTCGTTAACCACAATACCATCAACTTTCTTTTGTAAACGCGCTCCTATTCCTTCAAACTTACCAGAAATATCTCTATCAAAACGCTCTTTATCTTCTGGTGCAAAATAAAATGTATGCGGATCAAATTCTTCTACAATAGCATTTATATAAACAGAAAACCAATCTTCACGTCTTCTATCATCTATATATTCATATAATTCATCTAAAGACTTTTTCGTTTCTAGTCTGGCTTGAGATTCATGCTCCTTAATTGATTTTTTCTCTTTTGATTTTGATTTTTCGGTGTCATCTTTACTTAAATCTTCTTGAGTCACAGCATCATCATAATTAGCAATAGTAGAAAACTTAAGTTGCTGTCTCCAACGCTCTTTCATTTCACGTTTGTTCGTTACATACGTAAGCTTAGTATAATCTGCATTATAGTCCTCTTGTTTAGAAAAATCGAAAGGCTTTTCTAAAATATCAGTGTAAATTGTTTTAGATTCAGCAATACGTTGCAATAAACGTTCGTGTGTGATATTAAAAAACGACACATCATATGCTTTTATTTGATCGTCAATTTTATCTTTATAAGCTTCAAATTCTTTTATATCTGACTCATAAAAATAACGTTTAAATGGATCTAGATTATCTAAATAAGATTCAAAAACATTAGACGAAAAATTATCGTTAATATCCTTTGGCTCAAAGTGACCTTGATCTAATAGATAGGTAATTAGTTGAATTAGTAATTTATCTTTATCTGGATCTTCAAATTTTTTGCTTGTAAAACTACACGATGCAAATGCAATCAATAATGCGAGTAGTAAAAACTTATAATTCCCTTTCATATTCTATTTATTTATTTTTTAAGTAGGCTTTTCAATTTTTCACTAAAATAGAAGAAAAAACCGTGCCATAAAAAATAGAGGCACTAAATTTTTGTTAAAGCAGTTATTAGTTATTAAACGTTAGCTTTTTAGTATTTTTACAATTCAATAAATCTTTGTACGAAATGTCTGCACGACCTTTAATATTAGTTACCAACGATGATGGCATAACAGCACCTGGAATAAGAACTTTAATTTCCGTAATGAATACTATTGGAGATGTCGTTGTTGTAGCACCAGATAGCCCACAAAGCGCAATGGGACATGCCATAACAATCAACTCTACTTTGCATATAGAAAAAGTAACTATAGATGGAAAGCAGTCTGAATATAGTTGCTCCGGCACGCCTGCAGATTGTGTAAAAATAGCTGTAAATGAAATCTTAGAAAGACGACCAGATATTTGTGTTTCTGGCATAAACCATGGATCAAATTCTTCTATCAACGTTATTTATTCTGGTACCATGAGTGCTGCTTTAGAAGCTGGTATTGAAGGAATTCCTGCTATTGGTTTTTCACTTTTAGATTATAATTGGAATGCTAATTTTGAACATTGTAAATCTTTTATAGAAACCATCACTAGACAAGTTTTAGAAAATGGATTACCTGAAGGTGTTGTTTTAAACGTAAATCTTCCAAATCTTGAGAAAGAGGCCATAAAGGGTATCAAAGTTTGTAGACAAGCTAAAGCCAATTGGAAAGAAGAATTTGACAAACGCACCAACCCAATGGGACGAGAATATTATTGGTTAACAGGTAAATTTGTAAACATGGACAAAGGTGAGGACACCGACGAATGGGCTTTAGAACATGGTTACGTTTCTGTGGTGCCTGTCCATTTTGATTTAACTGCTCACCACACCATACAAAAACTAAATACTTGGAATTTGAATGACTAATTTAAAAACTACATAACGTTGAAATATTATATCATTTCAGGAGAAGCTTCGGGCGATTTACATGGCTCAAACCTAATGAAAGCCTTGTTTAAACAAGATAAAGAGGCAGATATTAGATTTTGGGGAGGCGACCTTATGCAACAAGTAGGCGGAGAATTGGTAATGCATTACAAGGAACGTCAATTTATGGGGTTTGCAGAGGTGATTCTTAATCTCAGGAAAGTGTTAGGCCACATAAAGTTTTGCAAAAATGATATTCAAAAATTTCAGCCAGATGTTATAATTTTCATAGACAATTCTGGCTTTAATCTTAGAATTGCTAAATGGGCAAAAGCATTAAATTACAAAACACATTATTATATTTCTCCTCAAGTTTGGGCCTCTAGAGCAAGCAGAGTTGAAAAAATAAAGCAAGATATTGATGCGATGTACTGCATTCTTCCTTTTGAAAAAGCCTTTTACAAAAAGTACAACTACGATGTTAATTTTGTTGGACATCCATTAATTGATGCTATTGCAGATAGACCTCAAGTTGAAGAGGATATTTTTAGAAAAGAAAATAATCTGAGTGATCAACCCATTATCGCCTTATTACCAGGTAGTAGAAAACAAGAAATCACAAAAATGCTTGGTGTTATGCTTAGTTTGGTTGATGATTTTAAAGACTATCAATTTGTTATTGCTGGCGCACCTAGTCAAGATTTTGAGTTTTACAAAGGATTTATTAAGAAGAAAAACATTAAATTTATATCTAATAAAACATACGACTTACTCAGTATTTCCTCTGCAGCACTAGTCACTTCTGGCACGGCAACACTTGAAACTGCTTTATTTAAAGTCCCTCAGGTGGTATGCTACAAAGCAAATGCAATTTCTTATCAAATTGCAAAACGTATTATTACCTTGAAATATATTTCATTGGTAAATTTAATTATGGATCGTGAAGTGGTTACTGAATTAATTCAAGGAGATTTAAACAAAAAAAGGCTTAAAAAAGAATTAACAGCTATTTTAAATACCGAAAAAAGAGAACAACTATTTTTAGACTATTACGAACTAGAGCAAATTCTAGGAGGTCGAGGAGCTAGTGAAAATACTGCTAAATTGATTTACGACGCAGTTAAACCACCCAAACAATAAACATTTACATACCCAATGAAACAAATTTTACCAATTCTACTTTTAATTTTTCTAGCTACTAGCTGTAAATCCAAAAAATCATATTCTAGTAGAAAAAGCACATCACCTTCTGTAAAAGTCAATACTACTGCAAAGCCAACTGCTGAAGCTGAAACTATAGTGAAATATGCCAAAACTTTTGATGGCACACGATATAAATATGGTGGTACAACAAAAAAAGGTATGGACTGTTCTGGCTTAATTTATACCAGCTACAAAAAACATAATGTTAGCTTGCCTAGAACAACATCAGGACTTCAAGGCACAGGAGATTGGATAGACGTTAAAGAAGTAAACGTTGGTGATTTAGTATTTTTTGCGACTAAGAAAAATAGCCGAAAAGTAAATCATGTTGGTATTGTTACTAATGTAAGAACTGGTAATGTAGAATTTATACACGCATCTAGTAGCAGAGGCGTAATGATTTCTTCGTTAGCTGAAAAATATTGGTATTTCTCATTTGTACAAGCTAGACGCGTCTTATAAATACATTTTTATTATATTAGTAACTCACAATCATGAAGTTACTAAATTTTACTATTATAAAACTGACCATTTGTTTGGTTATTGGAATCCTTTTAGCCCATTTCACAAAGCTTAATTTCCAATACATTTTATACATTACTATAGGTTTAATGGTTACTGCTGGAATCTATTGGATAATCTTAAGATCTAAAATCAGTAGATCACCATTTTTCGGAATTCTAGCAGGCTTTTGTATGATTGGAATTGGAATGACCTCCTACAATATTCAAAACGAAACATTAAGACCTCAGCATTATTCAAATCAGAATCCTCTTGAAAACCAAAATATTATTGTTTTTCAAATTGAAAAACGACTAAAACCTGATGCATATAATGATAAATATATTGTTGAAATAAAATCATTTAACAGCAAAAAAGCCACAGGTCATTTACTTATTAATGTGAGACGAGATAGTTTACAAAAACTCTTTAATGTAGATGATGTATTATTTTCTAGCGCAGAATTAAAAGTAATTCAAAAACCATTAAACCCATACCAATTTGATTATAGCAAGTATTTAGAATTGAAACAAGTTTACCATCAACTCTACTTAAGCTCTGCTAACATTTTACAGCTTTCAGGTTCTAAATCTACTATTTATGGTTATGCTGATGAACTGAGACAAACCATCAACACAAAACTTACAGAAGCAGGATTTAAAGACGAAGTCCTTAGCATTATGAATGCGCTTCTACTTGGCCAAAGACAAACAATTGATAAAACGATTTACAATAATTACGTCAACTCTGGCACTATACATATCCTAGCCGTTTCAGGATTGCATGTTGGTATATTATTATGGATTCTAAATTTTGTATTTAGCCCTTTGCTGTATTTAAAATATGGCCATTTTATTAGACCTTTCATTTTAGTTAGTATACTTTGGAGTTTTGCCGTTGTTGCAGGTCTATCTCCTTCCGTTACTAGAGCAGTGACAATGTTTAGTATCATTAGTATTGCTATGCATCTTAAAAGACCAACAAACATTTATAACACATTAGTAATATCTGCCTTTGTGATTTTACTCTTTAAGCCCATGTTTTTATTTTCTGTTGGTTTTCAAATGAGCTATTTGGCCGTTTTAGGTATTGTAAGTGTGCAGCCAATTATTTATAAACTATGGAAAACAAAATATTATTTAACTGATAAATTATGGCAAATACTCACCGTTACTTTAGCTGCTCAAGTGGGAGTTGTGCCAATTAGTTTATTCTATTTTCATCAGTTTCCGGGTTTATTTTTTATTTCTAATATAGTTGTGATTCCTTTTTTAGGTTTAATTCTAGGCCTTGGTTTACTAGTTATTGCATTTGCTTTAATAGGTTTTCTACCAAAGCCAATTGTGTTGGCTTATAGTTTTATAATTGAAAGTTTAAATCAATTTATAGCTTGGATAGCTCAATTTGAAGATTTTTTATTTAGAGATATTCCGTTTACTCTACTTCAAGTTATTACTTGCTATTTGATAATTGTAGCTTTAATTCAACTTTATAAATTCCGAAATTTTAAATGGACAGCCATTAGTTTAATTACTATAATTGGATTACAAGGTGTTTTCATTTATAACACATCTAAAACTCAAAATGATGCTTTTGTTGTGTTTAACAAGAGTCGCTATTCTATGATTGGCATCAAAAAGAATGCTAACTTAACATTGTATCATAATTTAGATTCTATTATGCTGAAATCAGATTATGCCATAAAAAACTACAAAGTTGGTGAGTCTATAAACAATATGTATTCAGACAGTTTACAATCCATATACACATATAAAAGCAAAACTATTTTAGTAATAGACAGCTTAGCCGTATATAAAAGTCTTTCGTTTCAGCCCAATTACATTTTATTACGAAATTCTCCAAGACTAAATCTCAATAGAATGATTGATAGTCTACAACCACAACAAATTATTGCAGATGCAAGTAACTACAAATCTTATTTAAAACGTTGGAAAGCAAGTTGTGAGCATAAAAAAATCCCTTTCCATCAAACAAACGAAAAGGGAGCCTTTATTATTGAATAGATTTTTTATTCCTTAAACTCTGCTTTAAATGATTTGTAATATTCATTAAACTGCTCTTGTGTTGTCATCTCTTTATACTTATCACTTTCAAAAATCTTTAAATACAACTCTAATTGTTGCGGTTTTAAATATCCTTGAACAGGAGAAATCACATTACCTTCTTCATCAAAAAACACCATAGTAGGATATGCTTTTACTTGCAAGTATCTTGAAAATTCGTGCGCACTATTTCTTCTGTTTGCTTTTGATGCATCGTATTTTGGATTTCCGAATGTATTATCCTTATAAGTTACTGTAGAATTTCCTTCGGCATTAAACTTCACAGCGTAATAATGCTTATTCACATAAGCTGCAACATCAGGATTATGAAATGTATTTTTATCTAACATTTTACATGGACCACACCAATTGGTATAAACATCCATAAATATCTTTTTAGGTTCCTTTTTCTGAAGTTCTAAAGCTTCATCCATGGTTACCCAATTAATCTCTTGTGCCATTGCTGTCAATGAAAACACAAAAACAGCTATTAATCCTAAGGTTATTTTTTTCATCATATTCAATTTGTTGCAAATAATGAGCCGAACTTACAAAAAATGCTCCTAAACAGGAGCATTTTAGATATTTTTAACGGTTTTGCTTAACGCACACCATGCATTAACTTTTTCAATACTGGATTTAATACGAATATTATAAGTCCAGCGATAATTGGCACAATAGTAAATATTAAGAAGAACGTTGATAAACTATATTCTTTAGTTATATTTTCAATCTGTCCACCAACTACTGCTGCTAACTTATTACCAATTGCAATGGCTAAGTACCACATCCCAAACATTAAGGCAATCATCCTACCTGGCACCAATTTACTTACATAAGATAAACCTACAGGTGATAAACAGAGCTCACCTAATGTATGGAACAGATAAGCTAAAATCAGCCATACCATACTTACTTTTACACCATCTACAAGACCAAAAGCACCGAAGGCTAGTAAACCAAAACCAAGTCCCATAGTACATAATCCTAATGCATATTTTGTTGCCGCACTTGGGTTGTATTTACTTTCCCACCATTTAGAAAAGAACGAAGCAAAAACTATAATAAAGAACGAGTTTAGAATACTAAACCAAGACACTGTAATTTCAACCTCATTTTCTCTAACTTTTGTAATCGTTGCATCTACAAATCCGGTATCTCTACCTAAACCCTTAGCATTAGCAACTAACTCAGTTTTTTTATCATCGGATGACACAAATGAGAATTCAGTTAATTCCTTGTTCTTATTAATAAGAATTTTACTATCACCAACTTTATAATCTGCATAAGGTTCTCCAACAGTAATTGTTTTTGTTACAATTTTTTGTGACGGATTAGTAACTGTACTTTGAGTCACAGGTATATATTTAAATTGCAATACACCTTTGTCATTTTTAACTTGCTCTCCTTTATCATCTAATTCTGGTTGCTCAATAGCACTATAACTCACATCGTAAGCCGTGGTATTATAATCTCTATTTAACATCCATCCAACAATTCCCCACATTAGTAAGAAACAAATCACTAGGACAATATTAGAACCTGGTATTTTCTTAAATGTTTTCTTCCATAAAATATAAAGCACATAAGAAATAATAATCAATGGAATTACAGTCAATAATGTATTTACAATATTAAATATTGTTGCAGCACTTCCGCTCAATAATCTATCGACGTTATCTCTAGCGAAAATTACTAATGATGATGCTCCTTGCTCAAAAGACATCCAAAAGAACACCGTAAAGAAAGCAAAAATGATAAAGGCTATCATTCGGTCCCTTACTACTGCTGTATATCTTAAAATACGACCAATTACTAATACCAAGAATAACGTTAAAGCAAATAAAACGGCTGTGTATTGCCCTTCAAAATCACCTATTTGTAAAAATGAGAACATATCTACACCTGCAATTTTAGACATAGGATCGTTAATTGCATAGCCTAAACCTATGATTGATGCTATTACAATTAAGACTTTATCTAAAGTTGTAAAAGGGTTAGGACGTTCTTCTTGCTCCTCTTCAGAAATCTCAACACTTTCCTCGTTAATATTTTGAGGTAATTCTACTTCATGCACTTTAGATGGCTTCGCTCCAATTTTCCCAAATAATGGACCCGCTAACCAAAACTGAATCGTTCCTAATAGCATAAAAATTCCTGCTAATCCAAAGCCATAAGCCCAACCTACTTTTTCAGCTAAATAACCACAAAGCATCATTCCGAAAAATGCACCAGCATTTACACCCATATAGTAAATAGTATAAGCACCATCTTTCTTTTCTGGGTTCTTTTTATACATATCTGAAATAATAGACGTCATTGTTGGTTTAAAGAAACCAGTACCTACTACTAAAAGAAACAAACCAAAGTATAATGAAAATTCAGTTTCTAAGGCCATAGACGCATGGCCAGCCGTCATTATTAACGACCCAATAATTACTGCAGCTCTATAACCAGTGTATTTATCTGCCAGCCAACCACCAATAATTGGTGTTATATATAGTAACATCGCATAAGTTCCAAAAAGTGCCCCTGCATTTTCTACAGTCCATTCCCAACCTGGATTATAGCCAATAGCTGCCATGGTAAGAAAATTAACAAGTAGTACACGCATTCCGTAGAATGAAAAGCGTTCCCACATTTCGGTAAAAAACAAAACAAAAAGTCCTGCTGGATGACCAAGAACTTTGTCTTTAAATAGATTTTCGATGTCTGTATTCATAAAAAATAATTTAGTTAGGATGAATTCTTAAAGTAGAATTCTATAAGGGTTATTTTAATTTACTATTATTTATTCCGCTAGTTCAAAACCTTCCGCTTCGTCATCATGCATTTCAACTTCATTGTCTTCTGCGCCATGAGTTAATCTTTTTAATGGTTTTAATAGTAATATTACCAATATACCAAAAAGAACAGTAAATATAGTTATGCCAGAAAAGATGGCATACTCACCAAATTCAGATGCAGATTCTCCAATTACACCTGCAACTTTATTACCTAATCCAGTTGCTGCAAAATAAACTCCCATCATTAATGAGGCATATTTTACAGGTGCTAACTTAGTTATAAAAGATAATGCTACAGGAGAAGAACATAATTCTCCGATGGTATGAAATAAATAAGCTAATACTAACCAATACATTGCTGAACTTCCTTTAGAATTAAATTCTGCTGCTGCAAATATCATAAACACAAAACCAAGTCCCATTATCATTGTACCTATTGCCATTTTAAATAAAGAAGAAGCTTCTTTTCCTTTCAGTTTGCGTTTAGCCCAAAAACCAGCTACTAAGGTTGCAAATATGATTATAAATCCTGCATTTAAACCTTGAAACCAAGTTGCTGGTATTTCCCACCCAAACAACATTCGGTCTGTATTAGTTTTAGTATAAATACTCATTAATCCACCTGCTTGTTCAAATGCACCCCAAAATACAATTACTATTAAAAAGGATAATAACAGAACTAAATATCTATCCTTAGCTATTTGAGTCTCTAAATTCTTATAAATCATCATCATTATTCCTGCTACAACAGCAATAAAAATATATAACACCGTATAGCCCCAACTATCAACACCATTGTAGGTAAAACCTGCATAAAGAGCGTACGCCATTATTAAAGCTACAATACCAAGATTAACTGGAGACTTAAATAAATCACTTAACAATTTAGCTATGGATACATCATTGTTTTTATCCTCTGCTGTTGGTTTATTACCAACCGTAACTAAAAATTTTTGGCCATACATGTAAACAACTAAGCCTAAAAGCATCGCAATTCCTGCTAAACCAAAACCATAATGCCAACCTATCTCTTCACCAATATAACCCACAATAAAGGTTGCTAGTAATGAGCCTAAGTTAATTCCTATGTAAAAAATACTAAATCCTTTATCTCTTCTTATATCTCCTGGTTTATATAAACCTCCAACCATTGTTGAAATATTAGGTTTTAATAAGCCTACACCTAAAATAATTAGAGCTAGACCTGTGTAAAATGCCCACATCACATCGAATGCTAAAATCCCATGTCCAGCAACAAGTATCAATGCACCATAAAAAACGGCTTTCTTTTGTCCTAAATATTTATCTGCAATCATCCCACCAGGAATTGACATCACATAAACCAGCATTGTATACCAACCGTAAAGCATAATAGATTGTGAATCTAACCAACCTAAACCTGGATTATCAGCTGTTGTTTTTTCAACTAAATAAAGTGTCAATAATGCTCGCATTCCATAGTAAGAAAATCGTTCCCACATCTCTGTAAAGAATAAAACATAAAGACCTACTGGATGCCCAAATAGTTCTTTTTGATGCGGTTGTTTAATGGCTGTTGACATGATTGTTATTTTAGTTAGTAGTTAGTTTTTCTTTTTATAATCTTAAGATTACTAATTCTTAGACATCTCTAGTTTATCACCTAAAGTCTTATGAATAAAATTAGTCATTTTCTTATATAAATGTAATCTTGTATTTCCTCCGTAAATGCCGTGATTTTTATCTGGATAAATCATCCATTCAAATTGCTTATCCGCTTGAATTAATGCTTCAACCATTCGCATAGTATTTTGAACATGCACATTATCATCACCTGTTCCGTGAATTAAAAGAAAATCTCCTTTCAGTTTATCAACGTGATTTATTGGTGAATTTTCATCATAACCGCTTGCATTTTCCTGAGGTGTAGTCATATAACGCTCTGTGTAAATAGAATCATAGAATCTCCAGCTTGTAACAGGTGCAACTGCAATAGCCATCTTAAAGACATCATTCCCTTTAAAAAGTGCATTACTACTCATAAAGCCACCATAGCTCCAACCCCAAATTCCAATTCTTTCAGCATCAATATAATTTAGTTTACCCAGTTGCTTTGCAGCTTCAATCTGATCTTCAACTTCGTATTTCCCTAATTCGTTTTGTGTCACTTTCTTAAAATCGGCACCTTTAAATCCTGTTCCTCTACCATCAATACAAACCACAATATAACCTTGTTGTGCTAACATTTGATACCAATAATCATTTGCACTATTCCAACGATTAGCGACCTGCTGAGAACCTGGACCAGAATATTGGTACATAAACAATGGATAAGTCTTGTTTGCATCAAAATCCTTGGGTTTAATTGTCCACATATTTAAATCATTACCATTTACAGAAATAGTACTAAATTCTTTTTTAGACATTGCATAGCCTTGTAATTTCTTTGCTAAAACATTATTGTCTTTAATCTGCTTTACAATTTTCCCCGATTTTGAATCATACAATACATATTCTGGTGGTGTCGTTGCACTAGAAAATGTATTAATAAAATAAGTAAAATCTGCACTAAAAGACGCACTGTTTGTTCCAACTTTCTGTGTAAGACGTTTTTTATTTTTACCGTTTAAGCCTATAGAATAAACATCTCTATTGACAGAACCATTTTCTGTAGATTGAAAATATATAGTATTCTTTTTTTCATTGAAGCCATAATAATCTGTGACTTCCCAATTCCCTTTTGTCACTTGGTTAATTAGCTTACCTGCTTTAGAATAATGATAAATGTGATTAAATCCATCTAATTCACTTGTCCAGATAAAACTATTATCTTTTAAAAATGTTAAATTGAAAGTAACATCAATATACGCTTTATCTTTTTCTGCTAATACAATTTTTGAAGTCAGGGCTTTAGTATCAATCATCCAAAGATCTAATTCGTTTTGATGACGATTCATAAATTGAACACTTAAAACATTAGCTTCATTTGTCCATTTTAATCTAGGAATGTAGAAATCCTCATAATCTTTATCTACTTTTAATTCAGATACGTTTTTTGAATTAATGTCATATAAATGCAAAGACACTTTAGAATTTGCCTCACCAGCTTTAGGGTATTTAAACACATGTTGCGTTGGGTACAAATCTGAGCCATAAACATCCATTGAAAATTCTGGCACATTAGTTTCATCAAATCTTATAAAAGCAATCTGATCACTATTTGCATTCCAATCAAACGCTCTTACAAAAGCAAATTCTTCTTCATAAACCCAATCCGTAATGCCGTTGATAATTTTGTTCTTTTCACCATCTTTAGTGACTTGTTCAACCTTACCCGATTTTAGATCTTTAACATACAAATTATTTTTAAATCCATAAGCGATTTTTAAACCGTCTGGAGACAATGTTGGTTCTTGAACCAAATCATCAGACACTTTAGTTACTTTTTTTGAAGCAATATCATAAATATAATATTCACCCAATGTAGAATGTCTAAAAACAGGTTCTGATTTTGTAGTAAGAATTATTTTAGATTCATCTTTATTAAAAGAATAATCCAAAAAATATTGGATCTCAGCAATATCACCTGAAGACACTAAAGTTTTTGTTTTTTCTAAAGTTTTATAATCATAAATATCAATAGATGTCGTTCTTGATTCTCTATTAAAATTTAAAACGGAATACTCATTTCCGTTAGCCATAGAATGCAAAGATTGCATACCTTCTGTTCTAAATTCACCGCTCCAAATCTCTTGAAGTGTTATTTGTTTTTCTTGACAAAAAACCAAAGAAGTCATTAAAAAGCCGAAAACAGCTACAAGATGTCTAAATTTCATGTATTTATATTTAATATTTACAAAAGCCACATGCTGTTCGCTATTAATCATACTTTTATCAATAGCTAGTTTTAACATGCTTGTTTTATAAATCTCAAGTTTCAATAAAGCAATGCCAAGTTTACTAAAAATTATGCAAAAAATAGCTATTATTAACAGTAAATCGGCATTTACAATCGATTATGCACTCATTTAATACCAATCCTAGTATCTTTGTTTTTTTCAAAAATTAAAACAACATGCCAAACACCATTTCAGGCTTTTCTAAGCTTTCTAAATCCGAAAAAATTGAGTGGCTTTTAAATTCATATTTCGTAGATAAAGATAGCGCAAGAGCACTAGTACAACGTTACTGGAACTCGGATGAAAAACTTCAAAAACTACACGATGAATTTATAGAAAACACCATTACCAACTATTATTTACCATTAGGTGTTGCACCTAACTTTTTAATTAACGACACTTTTTACACTATTCCAATGGCTATTGAGGAAAGTTCGGTAGTTGCTGCAGCAAGTAAAGCGGCTAAATTTTGGTTAGAACGCGGAGGTTTTAAAGCAGAAGTCATATCCACTGAAAAAATTGGCCAAGTACATTTTATTTTCAAAGGAGATTTTAATAAACTTAAAACTTTTTTTAATCATGTAAAGCCCAAATTAATTAGTGATACTGCTTCTATGACTCAAAGTATGGAACGCAGAGGAGGAGGCATTTTAGATATTGAATTACGAGACAAATCGAAAGATTTACCCAATTACTATCAACTTCACGCCACGTTTGAAACTTTAGACGCTATGGGAGCGAATTTCATCAATACGTGTTTGGAACAATTTGCAACGACTTTTAAGAATGAAGCCTTACAATATGAAAGCTTCAATGAATTAGAGCAAAACATTACCATTGTAATGAGCATACTTTCTAACTACGTACCACAATGTTTAGTACGCGCAGAAGTATCTTGTAAGATTGAAGATTTAAAAAGTAAGGATATTCCAAATCCTGAAGAGTTTGCTCAAAAATTTAAACAAGCTATTAGTATTGCAGAAATAGAACCTTATAGAGCTGTAACGCACAACAAAGGTATAATGAATGGCATTGATGCTGTTGTTTTAGCCACTGGAAATGATTTTAGAGCTGTAGAAGCTGGAGTGCACGCTTATGCCGCAAAAGATGGCTCATATTCTAGTTTAACACATTGTTCAATTGACCATGGTATTTTTAAATTTTGGATTGAAATTCCATTAGCTTTAGGAACCGTTGGAGGTTTAACAAGCCTACATCCTTTAGTTAAGTTCTCATTAGAAATGTTACAAAAACCAACAGCTAGAGATTTAATGAAAATAGTTGCTGTTGCAGGACTAGCTCAAAATTTTGGTGCTGTAAAATCCTTAACCACAACAGGAATTCA
Organism: Winogradskyella sp. Asnod2-B02-A; assembly: GCF_045063645.1. Taxonomy (NCBI): domain Bacteria; kingdom Pseudomonadati; phylum Bacteroidota; class Flavobacteriia; order Flavobacteriales; family Flavobacteriaceae; genus Winogradskyella; species Winogradskyella sp. Asnod2-B02-A. Next base: position 1,911,967 of record NZ_JBEFOG010000027.1, on the reverse strand, counting down.
AGAAGGACACATGAAAATGCACTTAATGAATATATTAAATCAGTTTGAAGCAACAGAAATTGAAAAAGTAAAACTTGTTGAATACTTTAAAACACATGTGGTAACGCATAGCACAGTTGTAGAAGCTATTAAAAACATACGAAACTAAATTAAAAAGACCAACACACCTCTTACAATTGGTATTGTAGAACATAGATGACACTCAGTGATTATAGAAGAACAGCAATAAGCAAAATTTAAATTTTGAACAATAACCCTAAAACATATAGAAGTAATGGTAAACTACTACTTACAGCAGAATATGCTGTATTAGATGGCGCAAAGGCTTTAGCGATCCCAACTAAATATGGACAGAGTCTAGACGTTATTGCGAATAACTCTAACAAAATAAATTGGAAGAGTTATAATGAATTAGGTGAGGTTTGGTTTGAAGATGTATTTACTATACAAGACGCTTCATCTGTGTTTAGCGTGACATCAGCTTTAAAGAATGATATTTCTGAGCGCCTTATTGAAATATTAAAAGCAGTCCAAAGTTTGAATCCTAAGTTTTTAGCTTCGAATCGAGGATATAATATTACTACGCATCAAGATTTTAATAGACTTTGGGGTTTGGGCACCTCTTCAACTTTAATTAATAATATAGCGAATTGGGCAAATGTAGACGCCTACCAATTGCTTGCAAAAACTTTTGGAGGTAGTGGTTACGATATTGCTTGTGCACAGCATAATGATCCAATAACATATCAGTTAAACTCTGAACAAAAGCCTAAAGTTGAAACTGTAAATTTTCAACCTAATTTTAAGCCGCAACTCTATTTTGTATATCTCAACCAAAAACAGAATAGTAGAGACGGGATTTCAACTTATAAAAAAAATGCGGAAATCAATTCAGATAACATTGCACAGATTAATGCTATAACAGAAGCTATGATTGTTTGCAAATCACTTTCGGAATTTGAAAGTTTGATTGAAAAACATGAAAACATCATTTCAAACCTCATTCAGCAAGACCCAATTAAAACCCAATTCTTTTCAGATTTTAATGGTGCGGTAAAAAGTTTAGGAGCTTGGGGAGGCGATTTTGTGTTAGTCACTTCTAAGAACAATCCTAAAGCCTACTTCAATGCAAAAGGGTATGATATTGTTATACCTTATGACGGTATGATTTTATAAATGGTTTACGCATATTGAATGCTATGATACCACACAACTAACCTTTAAGACATAAAAAAGGCTTTACAAACATGTAAAGCCTTTTTAAGTAAATTATTTTTCTAATCGGTTAGTATACCGTTTTAGCTCTATTATCTTCTATTTCTGCAGCATCTTCTAAAGCTGTAATCACTTTAGTTTGCACTGTATTTCTACGCTCTGTATTTAATCTATTCATTATTGCAGAATAGTTATCTAACTTAGTTGCCTCGTTAACTTTAGTCACCTCTAAAACATAAACTCCTTTTTCACCATCAATTGGCTTTGAAGTTACTCCTTGCGCTAAACCAAATGCAGCACCTACAACTTTAGGCTCTACACCTGCACCAGACAAGGTAGTATTCTTAATTGTAACAGCAGCAGCTGTTCTTGGACTCTGACCTTGATTCTTAGCAATTTCGGCAACAGTTGTTCCTGTTAATTCTTTGCGAATCATTTGTGCTTTCTTTTCTTTTCTTATTTCTGGTAAAGCCGTAATTGAAGCATCTTCAATACTCATTAGACCTTTCTCCTTTTTCTCTACCACCTTAGCAACGATAAATCCAAAGTTAGATATTGCGAAATTCTTAAAATCACCTGTTTCGGTATCATCATCAAATGCCCAACGCACTACTTCTCTTTGACTTCCAAGACCTGGAATATTCTCATCTAATTCATTAAATGTAATTGGCTTTAATACCAAATCACGCTCTTTTGCTAATGCATTAAAATCTCCATCTTTAGATGCAATTTCGAACTTAGACATTTTGTTAAACACATCTTGAAGTGTTTGATCAGATGGTTCAATTTTATCTGCAAGAGTTGCTATTTTAACTGTTTTATTAAAACTCTTTTGTTCCAATACTTCAATAATATGGTATCCAAAAGATGTTTGTACCACACCTATATCACCTTCTTTATTATCAAAAGCATAAGCCTTAAATTCTGGTGCCATTCCTGCTCTGTAATCAAATTCAATCTCACCATCTTTTTCGTTACTTACTTTATCAGAAGACAACTCTAATAAATCCATAAATTTAGTACCTGCTTGTATTTTAGCAAAAATACTATCTGCTGTAGCCTTAGCTTCTTCTACTGTTTTAGTAACTGCAGCATCTGCTCTTTGACCTCCAACATGTGGAATTAAGATGTGACGTACTTTTACAGAATCTGGCATTTGCTTTGTTGCAATTACTTTAGATAATTTGTAATACTCACCATCTTTATAAGGTCCGTAATAGTCACCTACACTTAACTTTAATAAAGTATCTTTAGCTACTGCTGGCAATTCTGCTGCTCTTAAAAATGAATCGTTATATTTAATATCTGAATTTGAATTTATAAATTCTTCGATATCAGTAGCAGAATCGAATCCTGGAACAACTTCAGTATTCTTACTACTCTCATTATATTCTGATTTATCCGACTTTAAAGCTAACAAATCTGCTTTAATTTTATCTTCATCAGCCTTAGAAGCTTCTTCTTTAAACTCAACATATACAACTTCTCTACTTGCTTCCGTTTCGTAAGTATCTTTGTGAGCATTCATGTATGCTTGAATTTCAGTTTTAGATGCAACAACTAAACTATCTGCTATAGTTGTATAAGGCACTTGCACGTAGCGAATATCTACTGTTTTTGCATCACCAAAATAATCATCTTCAGCTTCAGCTATAGTTGTACTAACACCAGCTTTAATCATATTGTAATATGTTTGCTGAATAGCATTTGCAGCAATCGTCTGCTCATTGTTTGTCCAACTTTCATAGTTAACCATAAAGTTACCTAAAGGTGCTGCTTCGCCGTTTAAATCTTTTAAGTTAGATATAAAAGCGTTTAAACGATTTACATCAAAATTCCCATTTTCATCTTGAAATTCAGGATATGAAGAAAAACTATTTTTCAATAAATCTCTCATTTCGTCTTTTTCAACAGACAATCCTAATTCATCAAACTCAGATTTTAAAACAATACTGCGTAATTCTTGATTGTAAATAGCATTCATTGCTTGAGTAGATGTTTGCCTTCCTCCTGCTCTATCTTGATAATTTTTAACCTTTTGCTGAAAATCGTTACGATTAATATCAGTACCGTTAACAGTAGCAACCACGTCTTGTGGACCACCTGTAAATGCTGTAGAATTCTTGAATAAATCTCCAATTACAAATGAGAATAACGCTAACGCGATAACCAATATTAATATCAGCGAACGTTGTCTAATTTTATTTAAAACTGCCATAGTCTTTGTTGTATAGTATATTTTTGGTGTAAATAAGTCTGCGAAAATAGTATTTTCTACTAAATAATAAAAGGAGAACAGTAGTTTTTATAAGCGAACTTATCTGCACATTTTCTTTTCTCTTTTTAAAATTTAAATTTTAAACTTTAATATGACTCTTTTTTAAAATGATAATAATGCAAGTCTTATAAAAAATAGTGCAATTATATGCTAAAAACAGCGTCTTTTTGGTGAACTAAAAACACACAAAATAGACAGAGCACTAATCAACCTCTAAGATTTTTAAAACTACTTCATCAATCTTAGTTGATGACACTTCAGTAATTGTAAATTTGAAATTATCTATCTGAACATCATCATTTTCTTGAGGAATTTCTTGAGTTGCATTAACAATTAAACCTCCTAAAGTTTCATAGTTTTCACCTTCAGGTAAATCTAACTTATAAGTCTCATTGATATAATCTACCTCTAACCTTGCTGATAACCTATAGGTGTTTTCATTAAGTTGTTCTTCAACTAATTCTATAGTATCATGTTCATCTTCTATTTCACCAACCAACTCTTCTATAATATCCTCTACTGTCATAATTCCTGATGTACCACCATATTCATCAATAACTACAGCCATACTTCGTCTTTTCTTAGTTAAAATATTTAATACATCTTTTATAAGAATTGTTTCAGGTACAAAACCTACTTTAATAATAATAGACTTAATAGTTTTAGGCTTTTTAAACAGCTCAAAAGAATGCACGTAACCCAAAATATCATCAATACTGTCTTTGTAAATAATGATTTTTGTTCTACCAGAATCAATAAAAAGTTGTCTTAAGTTTTCAATACTCTCTGAAATATCTACAGCCGTAATCTCAGTACGTGGCACCATAACTTCGCGCGCTTTAACATCTGAAAACTCTAACGCATTCTGAAAAATCTGTATCTCACTATCTACAATATCATGGTCATCTACGGACTCCATTTGTTCTGTTATATAATTTCCTAACTCTACTTTGGTCATCGCTAAAGCAACATCTTCACCTTCGGCTTTAAAGATATACTTTAAGACGGCATCTGAAATCCAAAGCACAAAATCTGAAATCCAAGAAAATAATAGATAAAAAACATAAGTAGGAAAAGCTAACACCTTTAATAAGGTATTGGCATAAATCTGAAAAAACACTTTAGGTAAAAACTCTGCAGTAAATAAAATGACTAAAGTAGAAATTATGGTCTGAGTTAATAATTGCAAATCACTAAATAAATAAGTTAAAGCGGCACTATCTGATGGTAACATTGATTGAAACCATCGCACTAAAACCTCGCCCATTTTAAAGCCATAGATTACTAAAGCAATGTTGTTTCCAATAAGCATCGTTGCGATGTATTTGGAAGGCTTGGCCGTTAACTTACTTAATATGTTTCCTAAAAAATCACCTTGCTTTTTTTCTAGTTCAATATGAATTTTATTGGCAGACACAAAAGCGATTTCCATCCCAGAAAAAAAGGCTGAAAGAATAAGAGTACTTATAATAATGACTATATCAGCAGTCATATATTAATTATTGTTATGGTCTCTAAACTTTTTGCTAAAGCGTTGTCTAAAGAAAAACATAAAAAGAGCCAATGCAGCAAAGAAGAACATCATATATGAACCATTTCGATCTACTGACCATTTTGAAATAGCATCATACAAAAAGAGTACTGCAAAAACAATATATGCGTAATGAAAAATTTTCTGAATTTTCATGTCTTAATTATAATGATTAAAGTGCAAAGATAACTAATTATCGAGTTCAAAATCACCTCCTACTTCTAACATCTGAAAGTTATTAAACTCTTTATCTGAATCAAACCCAACTCCATAAAGTGGACCAATAGCACGTTTAAATAACCAAGATTCATTTGTAAATGCCCATTCTAATTTTTGATTGTAATATAATTGCTCCGTAAACATAGTGTCTCGTTCTGGTGTTACAATTATCACATTACCTCGTAAATCTATAATATCGGTTTCAGAATACACAATTGCATCATCCGAGGTTATAGTTGTTTTGTTGTTGTTTTCATCATATATTTTAAGTTCAATACCATCAGGGAATTCTTGAAACGCAAAACTTCTATTTGAATAATCTAACATTTTAGGGCTTAATAGGTTCGCTAAAAGCCTTACTGTAGAATCTTTGTATTCTGTATAATTTAAATCGATATGTTCTGCTTCACTAATAGGTTGATTTTGTAAAATCCCTACTTTCTGCACATCATCGAAGTCATTACTACATGAAAAAAACAAAGTCACAGCAATTGCTGTGACTAAGTATTTTATAGTATGTAAATTATCTTTTGTCATTAAAGATTAGGAACTGTTACTGAACGTTGGATCCAACATCCAATTTTTATAACCTCACCTTTGTTTCCTGCTTGAAAAATATCAGCTTTAGAAGGAGCACTAGCTCTATAACTAGTAGCCGTCTGTGCTGCTGCAGATCTTAATCTACCATCTACTCTTCCTGCTTTTTCAGCTTCTAATGCAGCTAACCAAAATACCGCTCTTTTGTTAAAATTAGTATCTCCACAATTATTAGCACTTTTTGCATACATCGTTGCTATTCTTAAATAAGGACTACCATTTGATGGATTTAATTTTAGCGCCTGCGTGTACTGTTGTCTTGCTTTACCGTAGTTACCTCTTTTATAATTTTTTTCAGCAACTCTCATTACAAGTTTCCATTTTTTAAGTGGATCAGTCTCTAAGTCAAATGATTGACTGTAATACTTGTCTGCTTCAGACATTTTACCTTGCTTTTCTTTTAATACACCTAAGTAAAATGAAGTACTAGCATCTGGCTCTATAGTGTTCTTTTGTGCAACTAGTTTCTCAAACATAGGATCATCAGTACAATCCTTTTGTCCCATTTTATTCATTGCACGTTGCAACCAAACTGCATCGTTCTTGTATTCTTCGAAATCTTTTTGATATAAAGGTATTAACACTTCACAATTAGCTCTATCACCAAGCTTTTTGTCCATACTAGAAGCTACAGTTTCAAAAGCCTCTAAATTTGCCTCATAGTTAGCTTTATACTTTAGCTCCTTTTTACTAAGCTCAGTACCTGCTTCTTCTTTTTCAACTAACTTATTAAGCTTCTCTATGTAGCTTTTCTCTACACTTTCAATCATGACAATAACATCATCATATTTGTCAAATAATTTTTGAGCATCCACTGGTGTTTTTTGTCCTGCATCATACAAATCAACAGCTAAAGAGAAATACGTATAAAGTCCTTGAGCACTAGTAAAGTTTTCTGGATCTTTTTTATAAGCATCATCATACATGTTATACACTTGTACATCTGACATGTTTAATTCTTTTCTGTATTTGTAAGCTAACTGTGCTTTCTCTACTAACATGTCACCTAATGAATACTTTGAAGCAAAATACTCGTGGCTTTGATCAAACAACAACATTAAATCATTGATATGCGCTAATTGTTCTGCTCCAGTAGAGTTTTTAATCTTGTGCTCTAAAATATTATCACCATAAGCATAGATGGCTTGATTAAACTTAGGACATTTTTCACGTACTATTTTCCATGGACCATATGCCTCATCATACTTTTTGCTTTTGTAATAACTATTAAAAATAGATAAGTTATTCATACATTCTTCCTGATTGTCCTCTTGAGCAAATCCTATGTTAACACTCACAAAAAGTGCTAAAAGCATTATAGTAATTCTCGTCTTCATCTTTAATTTAATTTTGTTAGTTATACTTTTTTTGTTTAAACCATCTAGAGTTTAATGATAAACTTACATTTAAGTTTACAAAATTCTCTTGAATTAAGTTTTTGTTTGTTGTACCACGTTTTCCAAATTCTAAACCTAGATTAGCATTAGAAAACAAACTTCGGCTTCCAACTGGTAAACCTAGACCAAAAGATATGCCAAACTCATTAATTGACTCATCTTTTATAACTAAACCTGTATTTGCGAAGTTAAACCCAGCTCTGTAAACCACTCTTTTAAAATAACCTGAAAAGGCTTTATAATTTGGAATATAGAATCCACCTACAGAAATCTGAGAGGCGTTTTCAAAAGTTGTATCAGTATTTGAAAAAACAGGATTAGAAAAATCACTTGATTTCTGAAAAGTATATTCAGAACCTACAAACCATGAATTAGGCTTACCAATACCTGCACCTAAAGAAAATTTAGATGGTAATTTTATATCCGACTGGTTAACATCAATATCAATAGAATTAGACACTGAAGATACTTCTAAACTTGATGCATCTAAGGAAACGGTAGAAATTGTTCTTGAATTCTCCGATTTCAAATTGCTTCCAGGAGCGTAAGTAAAAGTTGCAGACATCTCTAATTTCTCATTAATCATAGTTTTATAAGCCAAACCAAAATTAAGATTTAAACCACCTAAATCAGATCTATTAAATTCTCTCGTCTGATATTCGACTACCTCACCTTCTGGTGTGTATTTTACTTCAATGGCTGAATTTTGTATACTACCAAAGTTGTAATTAAAATCTACACCAACACTTAGTTTATCATTAATCTGATAACCTAAACCTGCAAAAACTTTATTTACACCTCCTTCACCACTATAACGGTTTACTATAATATCGTCTTCATTAACATCATCTAGCCCGTAACCCACAGAAGTGTATGGCATTAAACCAAAACCAAAACCAAATTTACCAACAGGAACTGACATAGCAATGTAATCAAAGATGGTGCTATTTACTTTTGCTTCGCCAGAATTACTTTTTAAAGTCACATCAGACATAGAACCTGCAACAGCAAACTTTATAGGTCTACTTTCTCCTTCAAAAGGAAAAGACTCAACATTTTTACCAGCATAAGCAGCCGGATTCCTTAAATTGACATGAATACTATCTAAGTAAACACCAATTCCTCCCATACTGCGGTTTTCTACAGTACCTTTAGCTTTTAGGCTTCCAATACCGTAAAATGAATATGGAGAACCAGTTCCTTGTTGCGCAAAGGCAGCAGAACTTATAATTGTAATACATATTACAATGAGTCGTTTTATCATTATTTTGAATTATATTCTAGAATAAAATTCAAACCCTCCAATAGAAAATTTGAATTCGCAAATATGGTATTTTTTAATTGGTTTGACAAAAAAATGGCATCTCCTCCTGTTAAAATAATTGTTAAATCTAAGTAATCTTTAATATATTGGTCAATAATTCCATCAATTTCTTTAACAACACCATTTACAACACCAGAATGAATTGATGTTTCTGTAGAGTTCCCAATAATACTTTTAGGCTCTTCTGTTTCTAATAACGGAAGATTTGCGGTTAAATTATTTAACGTTTTGTAACGCAATCTAATACCTGGTGATATTGCTCCTCCTAAATAATTATTTTCTTTAGTAATAAAATCGTAGGTAATGCAAGTTCCCGCATCTATAATCAGTACATTTTTATCAGAAAACTGTTGTATGGAAGCACTAACTAAAGCCATCCTATCTACACCTAATGTTTTTGGAGTTTCATAAAGATTATTAAATGGTAATTTTGTCATTGAGCTCAATTCAATAACTGGCAAATCTTTCTTTATCAATTCTACTTGGTCTTGTGATAAATGACCAACAGAGGAAATAATAGCTTTCTCTAACTTTGGAAAGTCTTTTTTTAGGGCTTTATACTGCTTTTTAAACTCTGAAAGCTTAAAATTTAATTTAAATATTAAATTATAACTATTATAAATAGCAAACTTAACATACGTATTCCCCACATCTACAATAAGATTCATAAGCAAATTCTATATTGCAAATTTATAAAATCAAATTTTAGCAAATTCTTTTTGTGAATATTAAAAATGCTTCTATATTTGCATCCGCTTAATTAAGCAATTGGTGCCTTAGCTCAGTTGGTAGAGCAAAGGACTGAAAATCCTTGTGTCCCTGGTTCGATTCCTGGAGGCACCACCACTAACAAGCCTTAAACATTTGATTTCAAATGATTTAAGGCTTTTTTGGTTTTAAAAAATCAACAATATTAGGGACAAACCACTTAAAAAGAGTACTTATTTAAAGTGTTAGCAACTATAAAAATTTAAATTTAAAAGACTTTTAAAAATATAATGACAGACTAAAAATGCGTCTTTTAGATTGAAAAAAAATAAAAAATAGCGATTTTTCAATACTGTTTATTGCTTACACTTAAATTATCATACTATAATTATCTACACTTATAGCTTAAAAAATGATAGAACTTAAAAAGTTTGACAACAAAAAAAAGCCGCTCCCTACAGCGACTTTTTCTTATTTAAATAATTGTTTTAAATACAATTACTATTTTATTAATTAAGTTTAAAATATGTCCAAACACTAATTTCACAACTAAATGCTACATCATTTTAACTCCATTATACCTTCTACAACTATTTTATCTAATAAATAAAAACAGTCAAACTCAAGGCTCCCTGTGCACCAATAACTAACGATTGTTCTATATCTGCAGTTTTTGATGGTCCAGAAATAAAAACCCCAAAATCGGCTTCTCTAGAAGCTAGTTTTTGATAGGCTTGATGTAAAAAAGGAACTATATTTTCTTTTTTCAATACCAAAACTAAGTGCTTTGTAATAAATGGCAACACGCGTATTGGAATTTGATTATCTGACAACCAAAGCGCTCCATTTTCAGCGACACCTATATCACTTTCTAGTATCAGTATATCTAAATCTTCAAGTTCATGAGGTTTGTTTAAAGCTTCTAATGAAATTGTATTAAAATCTTGCGTTCCTTCAAGTGTCGAAAAATTAATTTGCGAATCCGGAAATAGAGATGACACTTGTGAAATAACGCTTTCCTTTGCTACAACATCAACAACATTGCCACCAACCACTTCAATTTTAGTTTTGAATTCTTTAATTAAATCTCTTCCATCAACAAACACGTTTAAGTCTAGGTTTGGTAATTCTAATAAGTCAGGCTTATTTGCTTTTGCTCTTGATAAAATATGTTCTCTACTGCTCATTATCTTTTCTTTTTTTATACCAATCATCAAAACTTTCAGTTGGTCCTGACGGTAAATCTCTTTCTTTTCCCCAAACATTTGGTTTTGAGTTGATCACTCCTTTTGGTAAATTTCTTAAAGACCATCGTGCCACCTTTCCAATACGTTCAAACTGCATAGGTTTTGCAAATACTTTACCCATCATTTTCATAGATGTTTTCTTAACAAATGGCTGAGGAGTTTCCTTAGTTATAATCTGCCTCCATTTGTACAACTGACTGTGGATATCAATTTTTACAGGACACACATCCGAACATGAGCCACACAAGGTAGAAGCAAATGGCAAACTACTATGTTTTGTTAAATCTTTACCAGGCGATAAAATAGAACCTATAGGACCTGGAATAGTGGCATCGTAGCTATGTCCTCCACTTCGTCTATAAATAGGACAAGTATTCATACAAGCTCCACAACGAATACAATGTAATGACGCTCTAAAATCTGGCCTACTTAATTGTTCTGTTCTTCCATTATCTACAATTACAATGTGCATTTTATTACCATTAACTGGCTTTTTAAAATGAGATGAATATGTAGTAATAGGTTGCCCAGTAGCACTTCTTGCTAACAGTCTTAAAAAGACTCCTAAATGTTCTTGTTTTGGAATCAGTTTTTCAATTCCCATACACGCAATATGAACAGGAGCTAAATGCGCTCCCATATCGGCATTCCCTTCATTGGTACACACTACAAAACCACCTGTCTCTGCGATAGCAAAATTAACACCTGTAATGGCAGCATCTGCACTTATAAACTTTTTTCTAAGATGCTTTCTTGCTTCTCCTGTTAAATACTGAGGATCACCACCAGAAGGTTTTGTACCTAAATGTTCTTGAAAAAGTTCATCAACATCTTCTTTTGTTTTATGGATAGCTGGCAATACAATATGGCTTGGTGGCTCTTTAGCCAACTGCACTATACGCTCTCCTAAATCTGTATCTATAACCTCAATACCATCAGCTTCTAAAAATGGGTTTAGATGACATTCTTCAGTAAGCATTGATTTGCTTTTTACAACTTTTTTTGCATTGTGCTCTTTGAGAATTCCATGTACAATTTTGTTATGTTCGTCTCCATTGGCTGCCCAATGAACTTGCACACCATTTTTTAAAGCGTTTTCTTCAAATTGAATTAAATAATTGTCTAAATTTGAAAGAGCATGTGCTTTAATGCCATGACCGTAATTCCGCAACGATTCCCAGCCTTCAACAGTGTGTACTGCCTTATCACGTTTATGTCTTACAAACCATAAGGCTTTATCATGCCAATCGACTTTTTTCTCGTCTTTATTAAATATAGATGCTGCTTTTGAATGATTCATTTTACTTTAAATTTAAATACTACTATTCAAAATTTCGGCGATGTGTAATACTTTTAATGGTTGTTTGTTTCTATTAATCAAACCTTCCAAATGCATCAAGCAAGATGTATCTGTTGCAGTGATTACTTCTGCACCACTATCTAAATGATCCTTGATTTTATCTTTGCCCATCTTTACGGAAATAGCTTCTTCTGTAACGGCAAAAGTACCTCCGAAACCACAGCACTCATCCTTTCTTGCTAATGATATCAATTGAGCTCCTTCAACTTCGTTTAAAAGATCTTCTATTGATGAAAAAGAAGGACCAACAAGTTCTGAACAAGATCCTAATCGCAATCCACGTAGACCATGACAGCTTTTATGCACTCCTATTTTATATGGAAATTTTGCATTTACATTTTTGATTTTAAGAATATTAACAATAAAGTCGCATAGTTCGTAAACGTTATTGCGAACGTTAATAACATCTTCTGTTTGCGGTATAATATCATAATGTTTCTTAACATGATAAGCACAGCTTCCTGAAGGTGTAACGACATAATCAAAATCCTTAAAATTGTCCACAAAATTATTACAAGCTCCTACAGATTCATATTCATAACCTGAATTAGCCATGGGTTGTCCACAACACGTCTGTCCAGAAGGATACTCAACGTTTACGTTTAGTTTCTCTAACAGTTCTAATGTTGCTATTCCAACCTGTGGATATAATTGATTGATATAACAAGGAATAAATAATCCTACTTTCATAATGTACTTTTATAATTCATATATTTTTTCCATTAACATCATTTTTAATTACTGGTCTTTATATACTTTTAAAGTTCTATAGCCATAAAGTGCAATAACACAGAAACAAATAAAAGGAAGAATGAAAGAGAAATTAACTCCAGAAAATGGTCCTATTTTTTCTGTATCTATCATTAGTCCTTGTAATATTGGCATTAAAGCACCACCAACAATTGCCATTACTAAACCAGCCGCTCCAATAGCAGTATCGTCTGCTCTTAAGCCGTCTAAAGCAATACCGTAAATGGTAGGGAACATTAAAGACATAAATGCAGAAGTCGCTACCAAGAAATAAAGGCCTAATATACCTTCAATTAAAATAACACCAGACATGGTTACCATAGCACATAGTGCAAAAATCATTAGTAGTTTTCTAGAGTTAACGTACTTCATTAAAAAGGTACTAATAAATCGGCTGCATAAAAATATTGTCATTGCAATAATGTTATAGTTTTGTGCTTCTGCTTTAGGTATGCCTAAGTTGCCTGCGTATTGAATAATAAATGTCCAACACATAATTTGCGCTGCCACATAAAATAATTGTGCTAAAACACCTTCTTTATATTTTCCGTTTTTGAACAATCTTTTAAATGAAGATGCTGCACTCGTTGGATTATCGCTAACCTTTCTTTTTGGCATTTTAGTGACAGAAATGACCACCAACATGACTATAACAACAAAACCAAGAATAACATACGGATTTCTAATGATTCCTAAATCGTGTGTTCTAATAACCGCTTTTTGAGCTTCGTTTAACGTATTGAAAATAAGTTCACCAGCTTCATTACGTTTGTCAGAATCTAAAGCGGTAAGTATAAATTTAGATGCCACAAACATTCCAAACAATGAACCTATAGGATTAAAAGCTTGTGCTAAGTTTAAACGTTGGGTTGCAGTACGTTCATCTCCCATTGATAATATAAAAGGATTTGCTGTAGTTTCTAAAAAAGCCAATCCGAAGGTTAGGATATATAATGATCCTAAAAAGAATCCGAAAACTTCAAATTTTGCTGCTGGAAAAAATAACAAAGCTCCAATAGCATAAAGCGTTAAACCTAAAAGAATCCCTTTTTTATAACTGTATTTTCTAACAAAAAGTGCTGCAGGAATAGCCATAGTAGCATAACCACCATAAAAAGCTAATTGTACCAAAGCGGCTTTTGCAGTTGATATTTCCATTACGGTTCCAAATGCTGCTACCATAGGATTTGTAATATCGTTAGCAAAACCCCAAAGTGCAAACAAAGATGTGATGAGTACAAATGGCACGATGACCTCTTTAGATACTACTGGTATTTTTGTTGAATTTGTCATTTCGTCTTATTTTTTTTTAGTTTCAATGAAAAAAAAGCACCATTCAAATTAATATCTAAAAATGAATAGTGCTTTGGTAATTTGATATTAATTACTATCTGTATTGTGCATAGATCACTTTTGTTTGAAGGTATTCTTCCATACCATGTTTTCCATCAGCTCCACCAACTCCAGATTTTTTCCATCCTGCGTGGAAACCTTGAATGGCTTCAAAATGCTCTCTATTTATATAGGTTTCGCCAAATTCTAATTCTTGACTAGCATGCATCACTTTATTAAAGTTTTCAGAGAAAATAGATGATGTTAATCCGAAGTCACTATCATTTGATAAAGCAATTGCTTCGTCAAGTGTACTAAATGTCATTACTGGTAAAACAGGACCAAATACTTCTTCTTGAATTATTTGCATACTCTGCTTAACGTTTGTTAATAATGTTGGTTGATAAAAATAACCTTTGTCAAATTGGCTGGATCTGCTTCCACCTAGCACAACCTCAGCACCTTCTTTTTTAGCGAAGTTTACCATTTCTTCAACTTTATCTATTTGTGCTTGAGATACCATACTACTCATGTCTGGATTGTTGGTAGAGAATGCATCTTCAACTTTTACTTCGTTGAATTTCTTTGTTACTCTATCCATAAACTCATCATATATAGAATCTTCTACATAAACACGTTCTGCACAGTTACAAACTTGACCGCTAAAGATTACTTTAGAGTTAACAATAGCATTAACCGCTAAATCTAAATTAGCATCTGCACAAACAATAGCGGGCGCTTTTCCTCCCAATTCTAAAGACACCTTAGTAATATTTGGTGCAGCAGCTTCCATAATTTTCTGACCAGCATATACACTTCCTGTTAAACTTACGATACCTGTAATAGGACTCTTAGTTAAGGCATTACCAACTATTGGTCCAGAACCACAAACAAAGTTTAATACACCAGCAGGTAAACCTATATTTTCAATAAGCTTTACAAATTCCATCACTGTATTTGGTGCTACACAACTTGGTTTAATAACACATGTGTTACCTGTAACTAAAGATGGTGCTACTTTTCTCGCCATTACAAAAAATGGAAAGTTCCATGGTAATATCCCTACAGAAACTCCGATAGGTGCTTTATGTAAAAAGATATGTTCTTTAGCTCTATCACTCTGAATAATTTCACCTTCAATTCGTCTTGCCCAACCTGCGTTATAATCAAAATAATCAGCAGTAACATCAATTTCTACCTGCGCTAACCCTATAACTTTAGCTTGTTCTGACGCTAAGGTTTCGGCTAAAAACACACGATTTTCACGAATTACAGCAGCCATTTTATTTAAATAGCCAGCACGTTCAATCGCAGTTAGAGATTTCCAAGCGTGTTGCGATTCTTTTGCAGCCGCTAATGCTATATTTGCATCTTCAACAGAACCATGTGGTATCTCTGACAATACTTCTTCTGTACAAGGGTTAAGTACTTTTGTTACTTCTGAAGAAGTAGATTTTACAAACTTTCCGTTTATAAATTGATTAAATTCTTTCATGAGTGTTTACGTTTAGTTTATGTTGTGATATGTTTAATAAATTCGAGGTTTTTATTATAAATAAACAAAAAACTGAATTATTCTTTACCAATGTAGTCAACAAACTTATATCTCAATGTGGTTTTAGCATTTATCCATATTAATCAATAATATGTATAATTTAAACATAGAAGGATTTCTGAGTTTGAATTTTCAACAGTATTTAATACTGAAAAAGCCCTTTTATTGTAATAGAAATTTGCTGACCTACAACCTGATGGTATTGGCCTTTACAAAGAATGAAAGAAAAGGATAGAGTACGTTTCTCAAATCCGTCAATTGCTTGCTCAAAATCTTCATAGTGTTAAAAACACGCATCTATAGACTAAGGATCTAAATATTTTACAAAGTGGTTTTAAGTGTATTTTCCAGATTTGTATGATGCTGGAGTTAAGCCAGTAACAGATTTAAATACACGTGAAAAATGGTAGCGATCTGAAAAACCTAAATTGAAAGCAACATATTCAATGGATTTATTGGTGTGCTCAAATAGCTCACATGATTTTGCAATTTTTCTATTTTGAACAAACTGATGTAAAGTTACATTCATTTCATCTTTAAATAATCGCGAAAAGGAATTTGGCGCCATATTAACAAGGGATGACATTTTAGTGTTACTTAGTTTTTTATCAATATTAACTTCAATGTAACGGATCACTTTTAAAACACGTTCGTCTATATTAATAGTTTTCCATAATTCGGGACCAATATTAGTAAGTGCTTCCTTAATGAAAGCTTGCAACTTTAAATTAAAGGTGAGTTTGAAATTTTTGTTTTCAATTTTTAAGCGATTGGTTAGATAGCTTAGTCTATCCTTTAAATAGTCCGTTAATTCTATTTTTAATATACCAGGATAAACACTATCAAAAGGAACTCCAAGATTAAAGTGAGCAAAGAAATGGATTAAGAACATATTTTCTAATTCCGCTTCATTGTGATTCACGTTTAACTGTTTCCCTGACACATGAATACCTTCAGTATAGATATGGTTTTTGCTGTATAGTGATGAAAACGAAGTAAACGGAGGAATAATGTAGATGTAATTTGGATCCATTTCAAAAACAGTATCCTGATGAATTAATTGACCACCTGTGTTTTTATTCCAATATAGTCTCCAAAACGGAAATACCATTTCATGACAGTCCCATAAATCCAATAACCAATATCTACAACATAACATCTTTAATTTCAGATCAATAAAATTTTGATGATTCGCAGAAGGATCGCCTAATTCAATTTCTTTTACAAACTTCATGGAGCACTAATGTTTGAATTAGATACAAAAATACAGATTTTGAATATTTAATAACGTGTATTCTATCTCTATTTTTGTTACAATAATTTTATTTAAAACGATATGAAAACAATAAAACTCCCAGTACAGGTAGAAGCAGAATTAAAAAAAGTATCTGAAGTCGCAGGTTATTTATGGCAACGTGAATGGGCAGAGCGAAATGCAGGAAATATTTCAATGAACTTAACATCTTACTTTACAAAAGAAGAAGTAAAAGGCATTGGAACTGAAATTCCATTTGAATTCCCAAAAGGAGCTGCAGGATTTGTAATTTATATTACAGGTACAGGTTGTTATTTGAGAGATTTAGTAGATAAGCTTGAAGAAGCATCTTGTATTCTTTATATCAATGAAGACGCCACAGCCTATTCAATTATTTGGGGAGGTAAGCGTGAAAACTTTGGACCAACTTGTGAGTTAATTTCTCATGCAAGTATCCATTTATTTAACTCTATTTATCATCCAGAAAATTTAGCGGTTGTACATACACATCCATTAGAATTAATCTGTATGAGTCATCACGAATTATTTGATAACGAAGAAGAATTAAACAGACAAATCTGGATGATGTGTCCTGAGGTAAAAGTATTTGTTCCTAAAGGAATTCACTGTACTCCTTATGCTTTATCTAGTACAGCAGCTTTAGCAGAAGTCACTATGGAAGCGTTTAAAACAAGAAACGTGTCCTTATGGGAAAAGCATGGAGCAACAGCAACAGCACCAGATGTAATGAAAGCATGGGACTTTTTAGATGTTGCAAATAAAGGAGCTAAAATGTTAATGATGTGTTGGGCAGCAGGTTTTCAGCCAGCAGGACTTTCAAACGATCAATTAACAGAATTAGAACAATTCACATAATAAAAAAAACATAATCATGAGTAGATTAATAGGTAGACTACCCAAAGTAGGAATTCGTCCGGTGATTGATGGACGTGAATTAGGTGTAAGAGAGTCTTTAGAAGTTCAAACCATGGACATGGCTAAAGCGGCAGCTAAATTAATAAAAGACACGTTACGTTTTCCAAGTGGAGAAAAAGTAGAAGTTGTAATTGCAGACACAACTATTGGAGGTGTTGCAGATGCAGCAGCTTGTGCAGATAAATTTAAAAGAGAAGGCGTTGAAGTATCATTAACAGTGACACCATGTTGGTGTTACGGAACAGAAGTTATGGATACCGATCCTTCAACACCTAAAGCCGTTTGGGGATTTAATGGAACTGAACGACCAGGAGCTGTTTATTTAGCAGCAGCTTTAGCAGGCTATTCTCAAAAAGGATTACCAGCTTTTGGAATTTATGGTAAAGAAGTGCAAGATGGTGGTGACCAAACCATTCCTCAAGATGTTTCAGAAAAAATATTACGTTTTGTAAAAGGAGGTTTAGCCGTTGCCCAAATGAAAGGTAAATCTTATTTATCTATAGGATACAGTTCTATGGGTATTGCTGGTTCTATGGTAGATGTTAACTTCTTACAAGATTATTTAGGCGTAAGAGCTGAGTTTGTAGAATCTGTAGAGCTTTTAAGACGTATAGATGAAGGTATTTATGACCATGACGAATTTGAAAAAGCATTAGCTTGGACCAAAGAAAACTGTATAGAAGGTAAAGATTACAATAGTCCTGAAGCACAGAAATCTGCAGAAGTTAAAGATGCAGAATGGGAAAAGGTTGTAAAAATGACTTTAATCTGTAAAGATTTAATGAACGGAAACCCCAAGTTGAAAGACATGGGATTCGGTGAAGAATCTAAAGGTAGAAATGCCATTATGGGAGGTTTTCAAGGGCAACGTCAGTGGACCGACTACCAACCAAATGCAGATTATACAGAGTCTATTTTAAACTCCTCTTTTGATTGGAATGGAATTAGACAAGCATATACTTTTGCAACAGAAAACGATTGTTTAAACGCAATTTCTATGTTGTTCGGTCACTTATTAACAAACAAAGCTCAGTTATTCTCTGATGTACGTACGTACTGGAGTCCTGAGTCTGTAGAAAGAGTTACAGGTAAAAAATTAACAGGTATTGCTAAAGATGGAATTATCCACTTAATCAATTCTGGTTCTACAACGTTAGATGCAACTGCACAACAAGAAGATGCAGACGGAAACCCTACAATGAAACCATTCTGGGATATTTCTGAAGAAGATGTTCAAAGATGTTTAGAAAATACAAAATGGCCTGCTGCAATTGCAGAATATTTTAGAGGTGGTGGTTTTTCATCACAATTTAAAACTAGAGGTGAGTTGCCAATGACAATGTGTAGAATAAACTTGGTTAAAGGCATTGGACCCGTTTTACAGATTGTAGAAGGATGGAGTGTTGAGTTACCAGAAGATGTTCATGAAGTTTTAGATGAAAGAACAAACCCAACGTGGCCAACAACATGGTTTGTACCAAGAACAACAGGTACAGGTTTCTTTAAAGATGTGTATACTGTAATGGCTAAATGGGGAGCCAACCATGGAGCAATTTCTCATGGACATATTGGTGCTGATTTAATTTCTTTAGCAGCAATGTTACGTATTCCTGTTAACATGCATAATGTTAGTGAAGATGACGTATTTAGACCAAGTGCATGGTCTGCTTTTGGAGAAGGCTTAGAAGGAGCTGATTATAGAGCTTGTAAAAATTATGGTCCGTTATACGGATTTAAAGATTAATTAGAATAACTCAAAAGGGTGATTGGCTTCAAAAACCAACACCCTTTTTTTAATTTTGAACTGTGATGGAGAATGTAATTGCTGTAATAGATATTGGTAAAACCAATAAAAAAATACTTTTATTTGATGAGAATTTTAATGTTGTCTATACAAATTCTACTCGCTTTGATGAAATTGTAGATGATGACAATTATCCTTGTGACAATATAGAATCTATAGAAACTTGGATACAAAATGAAATTAAAGTCATTCAAGAACAAAATAAGTT
Organism: Winogradskyella sp. Asnod2-B02-A; assembly: GCF_045063645.1. Lineage (NCBI taxonomy): Bacteria > Pseudomonadati > Bacteroidota > Flavobacteriia > Flavobacteriales > Flavobacteriaceae > Winogradskyella > Winogradskyella sp. Asnod2-B02-A. The sequence continues at coordinate 1,892,251 of NZ_JBEFOG010000027.1, read as the reverse complement.
TACAATAAAAGCCATCAACTTTTCTACACATGGTGCTACGTTAGTTTACTTAGATAAGGATGGTAACCGAATAACACCACTTTACAATTATTTAAAACCTTTAGATATTGATTTTACACCATTTTATGACGCAAATGGTGGTGTTGAAGAATTTTCTAGAAAAACAGCCTCGCCTGCGTACGGCATGTTAAACGCTGGTTTACAAATGTATTGGTTAAAACAAAGCAAACCTCACTATTGGAATAAAGTAAAAACCATATTACACTATCCACAATATCTTAGTTATTTGTTTTCAAATAAAATCACAGCCGATTTTACTTCAGTTGGAGCACATACCGCTATTTGGGATTTCGATACCATGCAGTATCATGATTGGTTGGCAACAGAAAGTATAAAATTACCAGAACCAAAACCAGGAAAACATGCAACTATTGCAACTGTAAACGGACAAGAAATAGCTATTGGCAAAGGTTTGCACGATAGTTCTTCTTCTATCATTCCTTTATTAGAAGCTAATGAAAATTCTGATAACGAATTTATACTATTGTCAACTGGTACTTGGATTATTTGCATGAATCCTTTTAGCAAAGAAACATTAACAATCGATCAATTAAAAAACGATTGCCTTTGTTTTATGACGCCAGATAAAAAGCAAATAAAATCATCTATGCAATTTCTAGGGCGAGTACATGAGGTTAATGCAATTGCTTTAAGCGAACATTTTGGTGTTGATAAAAATCACTATTTAGAATTTAAGCTAAATAAGAATCTGTGTGTAGACATTTTATCTAAAGGCAAACAACTGTTTTTCCCTAAGGAAATTGCAGAGAATTTTAAAGGCGATTTAACACAACTTAAAAATTTTGAGAATTACGAAAGCGCATACTACCAACTTATTTTTGAAATTTCACAACGTGTACATAACGGTATCAACCGAATTTTAGATTCAGAAAACAACCTTAAAGATATTTACATCTCTGGTGGTTTTAACAGAAATGAAATTTTTGTTGAGTACTTAAATCAAATGATGCCTGAACAAAACATTAAATTTCCGAAAGGTGAAAATGCCAGCGCCTTGGGTGCTGCAATGTTAATGAAAGATTATATCAATAAATAAAATATTAAAAGATGTTACAAAGTAGAAGGATTTATTTGCCACCATTAAGTTTAATTGGACCAGGAGCATTAAATGATCTTGGTGAAGAATTAAAAGGACTCCCATATAAAAAAGCACTTTTTGTTACAGACAAAATTTTAGTTAAGATTGGTGTTGCAGAAAAAGTATTAGATGTATTAAAGACATCAGGTATAGAATCTGTTGTTTTTGATGATGTACAACCTAATCCCACAGTTAAAAATGTAACTAACGGGTTAAAATTATTAAAAGAAAATTCGTGTGATTTTATTATAACACTTGGAGGTGGCTCTCCTCAAGATTGTGGTAAAGCCATTGGTATTTTAGCCACTAATGGAGGTCATATAGAGGATTATGACGGTATTCATAAATCAAAAGTAAAATCATTACCAATAATTGCAATTAATACTACGGCTGGTACAGCAAGTGAGGTAACTATAAATTATGTTATCACCGATGTTGCCCGTCATATCAAAATGGTGATGGTTGATAAAAATTGTTTAGTATCAATTGCTGTAAATGACCCTGAGTTAATGTTAGGCAAACCAGCCAATTTAACTGCAGCAACAGGCATGGATGCCTTAACCCATGCAATTGAAACCTATGTGACCAAAGGCGCATTTCGTTGGTCTGATGCTTTGGCCTTAGAAGCAATAAAATTGATTTCGTCTAGTTTAGAACAAGCTGTAAAAAATGGTTCAGATTTAGAAGCCAGAAGCAAAATGGCTTGGGGACAATTCATTGCTGGTCAGGCATTTTCAAATGCTGGCTTAGGTTTTGTTCATTCAATGGCGCATCAGTTAGGAGGCATGTATGATTTACCTCATGGTGTTGCAAATGCCGTATTATTGCCACATGTTGAAAAATTCAATATTCCATCTTGTGCTCATAAACTAAAAAAGGTAGCCAGAGCAATGGGAATTGGCGTTTCAGAAATGAGTGATGAAGAAGGTGCCAATGCAGCGATTAAAGCCATTAAAAAATTATCTTTAGCAGTTGGAATACCTTCAGGATTAAGAGAATTAGGAGTTAAAGAAGAAGATTTTGAAGAAATGGCTCATAATGCAATTCAAGATGTTTGTACTGGCGGAAATCCAAGAGAAGTCACTATAGAAGATACTATAGAGATATACCGATTAGCTTTATAGATTACGATCTATAAATTCATTAAGAATAAAAAGCCCATTTTATAAGGGTAATGAATAAGCAATTCAATTTCTGATGAAAAATTAGAGATCAAAGACATTTATATTTCTGGTGGATTTAATAAAAAATTCACCTTTATTAACTTTTTAAAGCTATTTAAAAATGATATTGAAATAAATATTTCTGATTGTAAAAATGAAAGCTCTTTAGGTGCTGCATTGATGATGAAATATTATATAAATTAGGAATTAATCTAAATGCTATCAGTCATCAAAAACTGTTTAAGAGCATTTATTCCTTAAAACCAATACACATTTAAATAGAACGTTTAATACCACTAGAAATATAATTACTTTAATAATCATTTCTAATTGATTAAGCAGACAGAATAACCACTGATGGTAAGCTATTTATATTAGATATTATTACTACTCATATTACTGAGCGACCTTCCTGTTATTATGAAAGTTGTTCCTTGATAAAAAAATTACTTTAATTTATTAGAGAATAAATTAAAATATGTATATTCTTGAGCCAAATTAAAAATATAAAATGCGTAGAATTATATGCTTTATTAGTGTTGTAATTACACTATTTTCTCTACAAGCTTATTCTCAAAATTTTGAACGAATTTCTAATAAAGAAGGTTTCAATCAAAATACTGTTAATGCCATAGAGCAAGATAAATATGGATTTTTATGGTATGCCACTCCAAATGGGTTAATTCGTTATGATGGTTATGAATTTAAAACATTTAGTACACAATCTAAAAATGAACAAGCCATTTCAAGTAATAATGTTACCTATTTATATAACGATAAAGATGGTATTCTTTGGATAGGCACTAATGTTGGCGTTAATATATATGTCCCTTGGTTAGAACGCTTTTTTACGGTTCCACTTAAATATAATATAAATGTCAATAAGATTGACGCAAAAAATGACGGTTATATTTGGATCACGTCTTCCAAAGCATTAATACGCTGTAAATTAAAAGATATAAGTAGTGGTTTTTTCGAAGTAACAGAGAACATTCTAGATTTAAAAGAAACATCTTTAGAAATTAACACATTTGCATTTGGACTTAATTCTTCCATAATCTTAGGAACAACTGATGGGTTAAAAAAAGTTAAGTATCAACCAGAAAGTCAAATATTAACATCACCAATTTCAGATTTAGATGATTTTGATTTTTTTAAGGATAAAGAAATTACTGAAATCATAAAAGAGGATAATATCTTTTGGGTTGGCACAACAAAAGGTTTGTACAGTTCAAATTTAGATTCAAACTCTGATTATTTAGTCAAGAAAATACAAGTACCAAATCAAGATTCTACCTTCTATGTCCATAGCCTTTTTAAAGACAATGATAATGTTATATGGATAGGTACAACCGATGATGGCCTTTACAAATTCAATCCTATTCTAAATTCTTTCAAACATTTTAATTACGATTCAAAGAATAAAAACGGCATCAGTAGTCATCAAATCAATGCGGTGTATCAAGATAGTTTCAATGTCTTTTGGATAGGCACTGCACAAGGTGGACTTAATAAATTGGATCTTTTTCAAAAACCATTTTATTCTTATACCAACAACCCTTACGATCAGTTTTCTATTGGCGATAATTTAATAACCTCCATTTTAGAAGATACCAATGGTAAGATTTGGATTTCTGGGTATAATAAAAAATTATTTAGAAGTATAAATACCATTAGTGAAAACAATCTAGATAAAATTAAGTTTGAAGATTTACAAAGTAAATTATCTATTGAAGATAATGACGTCATTAGATGTATTTATCAAGACCAAAGAGATTACATTTGGCTAGGTACAGACAAAAAAGTATTTGTTTACAATCCGCAGAAAAAAGATTTTAAAGAAATTAAATTTTTATCAAAAGGTGGCAAAGCGTCATTATTCTTAACACGAAAAATTTCGCAAATAAATGACACCGATATTGTCTTATCTGGAAATAAAATTTTAGTGATACAAAATCCATGGGAAGAAATTGACAAATCAAAACAACCAAAAATTAACATATCTTCTGGCTTAAGAATAGAAGCAAGCAGAGTGCAATCTTTCTTACAAGATAGTAATAATCAATTATGGTTTGGTACAGATGAAGGTTTACTGCAATGTACATATAAAGATGGAAAAATTAAGATTATAAGACAATACCAAGAAAATAAAACAGGCAGTCTTAAAATAAGTTACAAAAGTGTTTTTTCACTTCTTGAAGACAGTAAAAAAAATATTTGGATAGGTACTTTTGGTGGTGGTTTAAATAAATTAACGTTAGATAGCGAGAGTAATCCATTAAACATTGAATACTTCCGAAAAAATAATATCCTACCAGATGATGTTATCTACGGGATTTTACCACAAAAAAATAGCGATAATTTATGGATCAGTACAGATATGGGATTGGTTCGGTTTAATACAGAATCAAAGAAAGTAAATGTCTTTGATGTTAGTGATGGTTTAATTCAAAATAATTTTAGACAATCCGCATATACTTTAGGCACATCTGGCTATATGTATTTTGGTGGACTAAACGGCTTAACGATTTTCGACCCACAGAAAATATCTTTAAACAAACAACCTCCAAGAGTTTTAATTACGTCGCTATTAATTAATAATAAACCTATAAAAATTGGTGAAAAATTAAATGATATTACAATTCTTAAAAAAGCGATTTCCGAAACAGATACTGTTACCGTCTCTAAAAGTCAGCGTATTATTTCTTTTAATTTAGTTACTGAGCATACCTCTACACCTGCAAAAAACAAAATAGCGTATAAATTAGAAGGTTTTAATAAAGATTGGGTAGAAACAGATGAAGGAAAATCTACAATAACTTACACCAATTTATCAGCAGGTACTTACACATTAAAAGTAAAATCCGCAAATGGAGATGGTATTTGGAGTGCTTCAACCAAAACATTAACGTTGGTTGTTCTGCCGCTTTGGTACCAAACTTGGTGGAGCTATATGCTAATGGCTCTTTTACTTATAGGTATTGGTGTTGGAATTGTTTTCTATTTTGTTCAGCATGAAAAATTAAAACAAAGATTGATCTATGAGCAATTAGACAAAGACAAAATGGAAGTTATTAACCAAGGTAAATTTAAATATTTTACCAACTTATCTCATGAGTTTAGAACACCTCTCACATTAATTTCTGGACCTTTAGATAGAGTTATAGAAAATAACAATAATCCAGAAAGTGAAAAGTTTTTAGCGATCATTAAAAGAAACACGCATCGTCTCTTAAGTTTAATAGATCAATTAATAACGTTTAGACAAGCAGAGCAAGGGTATCTCAATTTAAACTTTACAAAGTCTACTTTAGGCGATTTCTTATATCCAACAACAGAAGCTTTTGAAAATTATGCATTAGAAAAAAACATTAATTTTTATTATAAAATTAGCACTCCAAATGAAGAAATTGTTATTGATGTAGAAAAATTGGAAAGAATACTTTTTAATTTACTTTCAAACTCTTTTAAAAACACACCTGTTCAAGGAACCATAAGTATTGACGCTTCAATAATATTTGAAGACGATGTTAAAAAGATAAAAATAGATGTTATTGATACTGGTAAAGGCATACCAAAAGAAAATTTAAATAACATTTTTGAACGATTCTATCAATTAGGAAATCAAGATGGTAATGTTAGTGGTGGAGGTATTGGGTTATCCTTTTGTAAATCTTTAATAGATTTATTTGATGGTCGTATTTCTGTAAAAAGTAAACCAAATAAAGAAACCCGTTTTACAATTGTTATTCCATCTTCTAAAATTGAGGAAGCTAACATTGAACACCATGGAGTAAAAAAATCATTCATTAAAAATTGGGTACCCTTACAAGGCAATACTATTGAAGGTGCTGAGAACAACAAAAAAAGCAAGAAACAGCACAATGTTTTAGTTGTTGAAAATGAAATAGATATCCAAGATTTTCTAAATAGTGCATTATCAGACAAATATAATATCACAATAGCAAACAATGGAGTTGAAGCACTTGAAGAAATTAAAAAAACGGAGTTTAGCACCATTATAAGTGATGTAATGATGCCAGAAATGGATGGCTTTGAATTATGTAAACGAATAAAAGCCAATCCAGAAACTTGCCAACTTCCAGTTTTACTATTAACTGCTTTAGGAGATAATGTGGATTTAATTAAAGGTTTAGAATTTGGAGCCGATGAATATATTAGCAAACCATTTTCTTTAAAACACTTAGAACTAAGACTAAAAAAACTAATTGAAAATAATGTTAAGATAAAAGATTATTTTTCAAAAAATAGTTTACCTCCAAAAGACAAAAAGGAATTAGGTTTTTCTAAAAGGGACCTCGAATTTTTAGAGAATATCGCTGAGATTATAGAGAAAAATTTATCTAATTCAAATTTTGGAGTAGAAGAACTCTCTATAGAAGCAGGCTTAAGTTCATCTCATTTCTATAGAAAATTAAAGCAACTTACTGGGCAAGTCCCAAATGCCTATTTACGTAATTTTAGATTGCAGAGAGCGGCAGAGTTATTAGATAGTAATAGTGGCTATAATGTTGCAGAAGTGATGTATCAAATAGGTATAGAATCTAATTCTTACTTTTCTACCTCATTTAAAAAATTGCATGGTATATCGCCTTCAGAATATTCAAAAAGATGAAAATGATAGTTTACAGCAACTAAATGATGAATAATAGAACGCAATTAATGGAGATATAGATTATGTTTGTTGTTCTAATAATCTAAACAATTTTAAAATTATGAAAAAGACAATTTTATTACTCGTATTTAGTATTGCAATGTGTAGTTCATTATTTGCTCAAAATACTAAAGATAAAAAAATAGACAAAAGAGTTAATGCGTTCGTAGAGGCTGTAGAAGATAATCTAAAGATAACAGACGAAGAAAAGAAAACTATAGTTACATTGAGAAAAGGACATGCGATAGCTTTTTTTGAAATTAACGAAAAGTACGAAAAGGGTTCTGCAGAGATAAAAGAGCATAGAAAAGAAAACAACAAGGAATTTTCTAAATTGCTTACCATAGCTTTTGGAAAAAATCGCGCTAAAGAAATAATGAATGCCTCTAAAAAGAATAAGGGTAAAGGAAAAGGTAACAACAAGAAGAAGAAGAAAAATTAAATTCTTCTAAAAGAATAAATGCCTAAGTAACGGCATAAATGTAAAGTCCTTTAAAAGTATTCATCGTCTGAATACTTTTAAAGGACTTTTTTTAACAGATAAAGTTATACTGTGGTTTTAGACCAAAAACCGCTAATAGCTACACTAATAATATTTATGAAGCTTTAGAATAGCAACGTTACAGAATTATATAAACACTAATGACATCTAGAATATTTTTATAAATAATAATTTAATTCTTAGATATATAATATTTTAATTATTGCTCACTTCTTTCTGATGTTTAACTTAATACATTTACTTTTCAGGTAACAATTAATGGTAACAACTTACTAATTAAAAGTAATGAGTTACACCTTATTTTTGGTGTAAGCATTTCAAATTCTATTAAAATCACATTATGCTGTAATAGCAGTTAATGAATAAACTCTCCTAACGGCATTCTAAAATCTCTTTAAGGGAATTGATTTTAGGCATATCATTACAATCTGTTTTATAACTTAGAAAGCTACGTAAACCTATATCTACCAAGTTGCTAAAGCAGTTCTTACCCAAGTATCAGTAGCTGTACATACGTAAATATGTGTCGCAGTCACTCTTATTTCACCTTCAACTCCAGTATCAGTAGCACTAGCAGGTGCTGTATTTAATGCAGATAGTTTATATTGAGTAGCCTCAGTTGTACCTTCAACTTCAAGAGCATGTGTTGTTGCTATTTTGGCAATACCCACTCTATCATTGGTAAAGTCTCCATAAATCAATGGAATAGCACTATCTTCATTTTGAATTACTAATGTATTACTAACCGAAGCAAAAGCTGTATCGTAACCTGCAAAATCACCAATAAAAACGTTAGAATTTCCTGTTGTAGTACGACCTGAATTTCTTCCGATAAACACATTGTTGTTTCCAATTAATATTCGACCAGCATGCTGACCAATAAGTACATTCTCTGCTCCGGCTAATTCGCTACCAGCTCTTTGTCCAATAATTACATTAGAGGCTCCTGAAGACAAATCTCCTGCAAATGAACCCATAGCGGTATTATTACCAGATGTGTTAGTACTAAGTGCATTATGACCAAATGCAGAATTGTTATTAGCAGTACCAGCAGTATTAAGTGCTTCGTACCCTACAGCCGTATTACGTGCACCACTTGTATTTGTGTGTAAAGCATGATAACCAACTGCAGTACTACTTCCTTCTGCTACTGTTGCTATATTATTAGTTAAAGCTTCAGCGCCAACTGCTGTATTACCATCTCCAGTTAAATTACCGATTAAAGCCTTTTCACCTATCGCTACATTGCTAGCTCCAGTTGTATTGGTAGCTAATGCTTGTGTTCCCACTGCCGTATTAAAATTTGCAGTTGTATTTTCTTCTAGAGCACCTCTTCCAAAAGCAGAATTTCTTCGTCCTGAAGAATTTTTTGCTAAGGCTCTAAAGCCAAAAGCAGAGTTATTTATATCTGTATTTAAACTCAAGGCTTGAAATCCAAACGCAGAATTTGCATCACCATCTACATTTGTCATTAATGCGTTAAAACCTACACCAACATTTTGATTGTTATCAGCATCATCATTTAATCCTGCATTTATCCCAATAAAAATAGAAGAACCGTCATTAAGACCATCTACATCCGATTTTGCATCAGAAAGATCGTTTAGTTTTTCAATACTCGAAAAACGAATCCAACTTGTTGTTGCTTGATCCCAGTAATAAAAACCTTTAGAATTTAAACCAACCGTAGTGGTTAGGTAAACAAGCATTGCATCTTGCGCAGCAGTAGGATTTGTTGCAGGGAAGGTATCAATTCGAGGAATTAAGATGCCATCTACATTTGAAGGTGCTGCTTGATTAGATGCTGTAATATCTAAAGTGGCTTGTGGATTTGTATTTCCAACACCAACTTGTGCGTAGGAAAAAGAAGCCATAAGTAACAACACGTAAAAAGCGATATATTTATAATATGTTTTTCTTTCAGTGAATAATTTATTTTTCATATCAGTAGAGTGATTTAATGTTTGTTGTTTAGTTATATATTTATGAATGTGGTTGTTATTGTTTTATAAATTTAAAAACCTGAATTTCATTTGTTGCTGTATACGCTTTTACAAAATAAACGCCTTCAACTAGTTTTGAAACATCAAAAGAATTTTGATTGCTTTTAAATTTTAGTATTTCCTGTCCATTAGCATTGTAAATAATTGCAGAAGAAATTTCTTTTGATAAGCTAAAATTTTGCTTTACAGGATTTGGAAATAAAACAAGTTTATTAAAAAAACTATCAGAATCAATGCTTAATGTTTCTCCAACTAAGTAAGCTCCTACTGGTCTTATATAAGGTATGTAGTCTGGTTTAGGCATTTGCATCATTCTGTCGTTTACCTCTTGCATTATAGCCATTTCATCTGCAGTAATAAAACCATCGGTAATTGTTGTGCTCCATGTGATTGTTGCACCTGCATCTGTAAAAGTTCTCACAAAACGATAGGCTTGCTCAACTTCAAAAACTAAATCTGCACTAGCAACACTCCAGCGTTCTCTAATAGGTGCAAAATAATGTTTTAATGCTAACTTACTTCCGTCGTAAGAAGACCAAGGGTTTTCAGTAATTAATGGAAAGGAAAACTCTTCATATGCCCATGAATTAGGTGGTGCTCCTTGTCCCAAAGGTGTAGGATGACCAGCTGTAAAATCCATATGAGGATCATTAGCTTCTAAAAAGAAAACTTTATAATCTGTAGGATTGTCATCGACCGTAGCATCAGAATCTACATATATATTGTTACCATTCTCATCTTTTATATACGACTTGGTTAAATTGGTCGCAATAGCCGCATCTGGATGTACTTCTCTAATCATAGCGATAAAAGCATCTAAATCACCTGGTAAATTAGATAGGTTATCAATCCAATAGCCATCAACTAAGCTATTAAATCGTTCAAAATAACCTCTAGCTAAATTTTGCCACGCTAAACCTTGATCTCCCGCAAAGTTTAGATCACAATAATTTTCCCATGCCAATGAAATTTCTGCTTCGGTAGCATCAACATTGCCTTGAATGCTTGATGGACCAGCTCCGTTAACATAAAGAATTACTTTTTTCCCTGAACTTTTTAAAGTACTAATGACATTAAGTATTATTTGTTCATTTTCTATAGATGGTACCATTGCTGGATGAATTTCATTGGCTACATCTACCTGAGTATTATCTCTTAAGGTATAAAAATAACCATGTGCTGGATGTGTAAAATTTGTAATAACGTGGTCAACTGCAGGCAAATTATCTACAATTTGTTGTGCACCAGCTGCCCATTCATAGTCTTCCGTATCGTCTAATCTAATCCCACCGTTGACATTGAATCTCACTCCCCAAGAACCTGATAAAAATGTAGCTCGCGGTATGGTTTGTTCTGAATATCCAGAAATAGTATCGATATAATAGGTTGATGTTAGTCCTGTTTCATCTTCAGAAGCCAACTCAATCAGTATTTGGTCGTAACCTCCTGCTAAAAGCACATCAGAAGGAATTGTTAACCCGTTAAAATCGAAAGAAAAAGATTCCCAAGTTTCTCCTTGAGAAAATATTAATTGCTCAAAAATATCACCAGAATCGCCAATATCTGAGCTTCTTAAATACAATCGAATTCTATTGTTTGTTGAATTAAAGTTGGTCGTTGGTATCGATGTATATGCTTTTAATGAAATAGAATATGAGGATAAATCTGTTATTGGATTTGTTAAATCAAATAGAATGGTTGGATTAGTGTCCCCATTTCTTACAAATTGTGAAACTGTAATGTTTGAATTTATACCGTTAGTTTCTGGATTTGATTCATCTGTGGTAAAAGTACCTGCTGTTGCGCTGTTAAAATTAATGTTATTAGTGCTACTTGAATTCTCATACCAAGTCTGTTGCGCAGCAATGGAACTTAAGCAGAAAAATGAAAATAGAACTATAAAATTAATTTTGTTAATCATACTTTTAAATTTTTATAAAGATAATCCGTATACTATTATTACGTTTTCTCTAATCCACCCATTTCTTACTGTAATCCATCTAAAGATTTCACAGTTAAATCGCTAATAATAAGATTCAAAAGAAATAATTACTTAACTTTATTTCTATAATTACAACATTAGTAGTAGACACGCATAATCATAAGCGCGTAGTTGAATTGATTGATTAAAGCAAAATTTAAAGCAATATCAGATACAGTATAGGTATATCGTTTTGTTACTTAGCAGAAGCTTACTAAACATTTTAATGTGCATAGTAATTATGCTTTCGAGATTAAAAAAATAATTTAATAAAATTGAAATGAGGTATAAAGAATTTACGATATGTATTATCGCAGCTATGTTATGCTTTAGCTGTAATACACAAAACCCAAAAGTATCGAACCAAAAAACTCAAAATACTGATAGACCAGAACCTAATGTTCTTCTTTTACTTACTGATGATTTAGGATGGCAAGATGTAAAGGTTTACGATATTGATGAACCTTCTCCTTACGAAACACCAAACATTGATGCCTTCGCAAAAAAAGGTATTCAATTTTGGCAAGCCTACTCACCTGCTCCAACTTGTGCACCGAGTAGATGTGCTATAATGAGTGGAAACCATCCAGCAAGAGCCCAAAAAACACATGTTGTTGGTGGTGCACCTCCTACAGTTTATGCAAACAAAAATACACAACGCATTATCGATCCTTGGTATAGTGGACGAATGCCAGAAAACGAAATGACTCTAGCAAGAGTATTGCAGCAAAAAGGTTATACCACAGGGCATGCTGGAAAATGGCATATGGCTATTAACCACTTTGCTTTCCCGCAACCTACAGATCAAGGTTTTGATGTGTCTACTGCAAATCGTGGAGCAACGAGTCCACAAAAACCACATCGTTTAACCGATTTTGCAACAACTAAAGCGTCTGATCCTTACCGCTTGGATGAAAACGGTTTTCCATACCATCAAAACAGTCAAGATGCCTTAAACTTCTTAAAAGAAAACAAACAAGATCCTTTTTTCTTGTACTATGCTACGTTTCTTGTACATGCACCAATACACACAAGGAGTAAAGCGCTCTTAGAAAAATATTGTAAAAAGTTAGGTGTACCTTTTCCAACGGCCCCTGATCATTGGGACGTAAAAGGACAGAATAATCCATATTATGCAGCCATGGTAGAAATGTTAGATTACTATGTAGGACAGGTTTTTGATTATTTAGAAACTACCGATGATCCACGTTGGCCAGGTCATAAACTAAGTGAAAATACCTATATTATTTTTACTTCAGATAACGGAGGAATGGAAGGTCATCCAGGAGAAGTTTTTACTGACAATTATCCATTAGACAAAGGAAAAATAAATGCTAAAGAAGGTGGAACAAGAGTACCTTTATTAATATCAGGACCTGGAATTAAAAGAGGAGTAGAATCTGATGTTGTTGTAAACGGACTCGATTTTTACCCAACAATCTTATCCTTATTAGGAATTGAGAAACCAAAAGACAAACATTTGGATGGTGCAGATTTATCGACGTTGCTGTTAAAAGACCCTACCGATTCTAAATTGGTACTTGATAAAAACGGTAATGAAAGAACGACGATGATGTGGCATTTTCCACATTCTTCATACCAAAGTACGTTACGTGTAGGGGATTATAAATTCATTAGAAATTATGACTATAAAAATAACCCTAGAACACCAGAATATGAATTATATAAATTATATACCACCAATAATGGAGTCGCAGAACGTGTGGATATTGAGGAGGCAAATAATTTAGCGTCGTCTTATCCTGAAAAAACAAAAGAAATGAACGCGCAATTGACTTCTATTTTAACAGAAATGAAAGCGAGTTATCCGTCTTACAATCCCTATTACAAAAGTGATATGGAGCATAAAGAAACGGTTCCCACTGTATTATCTCAATCAAAAGAGAATAACCAAGTTACTTTTAAATATAAAGAAAATGGAGCTGAGGTGATAAAGGCCGATTTGATTTATACAACTAACGGAGGGCACCAATACGAAGAATGGTTTAAAACCGATGCCAAAATAAATACTGATGGTACTATAACAGCCAATTTACCTAAAGGCACTACCCATTATATTATTAACTTAATTGATGCGAATAATTTCTTAGTAAGTTATCCTGAAATACCTACGATTAAATCTCTTAAAAAGAAGAAAAAGAAGTATTCTAACTATGCTCTAAGTAGCAAATAATTAATTTTTCTATTAAGTTTATGACCGTTGTCTATAGCTTCAAAAGAAAAACATAAACCATTGTTTTTTAGCACTTTTATTTTTTTACACAAGAAATGAGCATATCTTTGGGTTAATTTAGCAAAGAAAAATAAAATAACTCAACTAACTTTGAGTAACTAATTTTAAAACCATATATATTATGAAAAAACAATTACTTTTTACTGCAATTTTACTTTTTGCTACAGGTGTTACATTTGGGCAAGCAACAGTACTTGATCCATTGGACTCTGAAACACAGCAGATCAGTATAGCAAGTACAGATTATACTCAAACTGGAGGACCTTTTGCACCAAACGGAAATGGTGCTCATCTTAATGCAACTATACCAGAAGCTCTTAATGGATCTATTAGTTTTGATGTAGTTTCTTCTGGAGCAGATTTCGAAACATCAATTGTTTTTCACGTAAGAAAATTATTTGGTAATTCTGGGAGTGTAACTATGACTGTTGATGGCACAACTGACGCACCGATTACTTTAGCTGCTGACGCTAGTGCAAGCAACCTTAATGGCTTTGAGACATTTGATACGTTAACATTTTCCCAAAATGTTACTATTACATCTGTTCCTAAAACGATAACATTGGATATTAATATTTTACAAGACCTTTCTAATAGCGCTAGAATTAGATTCTATTGGCTTAGATTTTCTAATGAAACTTTAGGTGTAGATGATTTTGAAACACAAAAGACAAGTGTTAAAGTTTATCCTAACCCAACAAAAAACAGCTTTCAAATAGATGCTAACAACAGTATTGAGCGTGTAGAACTTTATAATATTACTGGACAATTATTAAAAACATATAGCGAAGAAGCTAATTATGATATTAGTGATTTAGCAACAGGTATTTATATTGCAAATATTAAGACGGAATTAGGTTCTAAAACAATGAGAATTGTAAAAGAATAAGATTTCGGTATTCAAGTATTTAATGCAACAAACGTTGTTGTTATAAATTGATTAAAAAAAGTTCCTTAGTTAAATTTAACTAAGGAACTTTTTTGTTTTCTCACAACATCACAAAATAGTGTTATCTCAGTTTAAACCACTAATTAATCTGTGAAATGTCTATGCTTTTAAGACTCATTTTGAGAATGCCCTTCATTACATTATTTAAGTATAATAGTTGTGATAGAAAAGTTTTTGGTTGAAATAAGCAAAGAAAAAACACCTTGTATAACTAACTTTGATTAACTAATTAAAACTTTATATTATGAAAAAACAATTACTTTTTATCATGTCCTTTTTATTTGCCACAACGTTGGCATTTGCACAAGCTATTATAACAGTGGATGCAGCAGATCAAGATTTTACTATGATTTCCCCTTTGGTAACTTCTGTTTCTACTGGAACGGCTGCTACTATTTCAGAAGCACCTGCTACACCAAATCGTACTCAAATAGTGGCTGATGAAGCTGGTTCTAACGATGTTGCTGGTACGTTTGACCTTGTTGCTCAAACTTCATCAGGTACTATTGACGGTACTATTTCATTTGATTTTAGAAAAAAAGAAGGAAATACATTGGCTATAAAAATTACGGTTGGGTCTGAAACACCACAAACATTCACATATAGTGAAACTGATGGTGGTACTGGTACATATCAAGTATTATCTGCTACTTATGCTGGAGCTGTCACATTTTCAACTACACCAACGCCTATTACATTTGAAATTACAGATTTAGATTTAGGAACTGCACCATCAGTTACTGCAGCAAGATTGTATAAATTTAACGTTACCGATAAAGACGTGCCTGAACCACCTTTGGATGCAGAAGCCGTTTTAGAATCTGGAAATGAATGGTATCATAACTATAGCCCAGATACATTTAGCGTAACACTTAATGAGGTGCTAGGCGGTGAGTTTTTAGAACAAGCATCAGCAGTGGCTACACCAACAACTACTGGAAACAGCAGTCCATTAGTTGCCAAGTTTACAAAAGGAGAAGAAGTACACTCACAATTAAAGTTTCAATTACCGGCTATAATTACTTCAGCAAATCAATCAGCTGCTATTTTTAAAATAAGAGCCTATGCACCATCAACCAATGTAGATGGCAGTTCTGGTAGAAGATTAAGATTGTTTTTGCGAGATGGAATTGAAACTGCAGGCCAAAAGAACGTAACAATTGATGTTACTGTTTATGATCAATGGGAAGAATATACCTTTGATTTTACAGGAGTTACACTTACAGATGGTGTATCTTATAGTACTGTAAACCTATTATTTGATCAACCAGATGCTGATTTTCTCGCCACAGGAAATGTATATTATTTAGATGCTTTTCAAGGACCATCTGCAACCACATTACCTGTAAATGACTTTGAATTAAATAATGCATCTATTGTTGCTTACCCTAATCCTGTAACTAACAGTTTTCAAATAGATTCTAATAGAAGTATTGAGAGTGTTAAATTATATAATATTACTGGACGTTTGATAAAAACATTTAAAGAAGAATCTAATTATGACATTAGTGATTTATCAACAGGGATTTATATTGCAAATATCAAGACAGAATTAGGATCTAAAACCTTGAGAATTGTAAAAGAATAAAAATTTAATATGGTCATTTTAAGTAATAAACGTTGCTTAAATTATTTTGTAAAAAATAAGGTAGTAATTTAAATTGCTACCTTTTTTTTTTATCTATAAATGAAAACCAAGCTATTTAAGCGATAGGGTTTACAATTATATAGAACTTAAAAGTAAGGCATAAAGACGCTGTCTTTTTCAATTATAATAATGCTCTAATTTAAAATCTAAGTGATTTAACTGTGACATGAATCCATCAAAATTCTTAATATTAGTTTTTCTAGTTCTGTCTAATGTTCTTTTTAGTCAGTCTTCACCACCAATTAAAGGTATCGTCATAACCGAAAATAAAGCGCCTATAGAATTTGTTTCTGTAGCCCTCTTAAGACAAAAGGATTCTACATTTATTAATTACACCATTACAGATATTAAGGGTGAATTTGTAATTTTGGATACACCTAAGGACTCTCTATTATTACAATTTTCTTACTTAGGATATGTCACGCATTTTGAGAATGTCTATTATAAAAACAAACCTATAGACCTTGGCGACGTCATTCTTAAAGAGGATTCTTATGAGTTAGATGCCGTTACGATATCTGCTGTAATACCAATTCAAATAAAAGAAGATACTATTGCTTTTAATGCCAATTCTTTTAAAGTAAACTCAAGTGATAATCTAGAAACGCTTTTAAAAAAATTACCTGGTTTAGAGATTGAGTCTAATGGAAAAGTAATTGCTCAAGGTAACCAAGTCACTAAAATATATGTCGATGGCAAAGAATTTTTTGGAGGAGATCCGGCACTTGTATTAAAAAATTTATCAGCAGATGCCATTGCAAAAATTGAAGTCATCGATAAAAAAAGTGACGAAGCAGAACTAACAGGCGTAGATGACGGTAATAAACAGATTGTGATAAATTTTACTTTGAAAAAATCGAAAAAAAACCAAGGTTTCGGAAAAGCGTCAGCAGGTATAGGATTAGACAGTCGCTACTTTGGCAACGTTAACTACAACAAATTTTCGCCAAAAACACAATTGGCAATTATTGGTAAATACAACAACATCAATATTACGGGATCTAACATTCAAGGATTTCTAGAAAATGCTGATGGCATTGCTGATGAATCTGATGATGACAATTCCAATTCAAAAAAAACAAAAAGCTTAAGTGGTTATTTAAAAACGGGAGTAAGCGGCATAAATATTGGACATGAGTTTAAAAAGAAAAAATCTCTTAATGCCGACTATTTTTACAATCTCTCGGACAACAGAGGAACGTCCTTCTCCAAAAGAATTTCGTTTTCAAATACCAATAACTTTGATTACGAAGCAGATAATAATTTTGACAAGGTTTCAAAAAATCACAATTTCAATTTTAATTACATAAACAAATCAAATCGTACAAATAGCCTAACCATTAAAGGGCGTTTAAATTCGGATGAGGTGATACAAAATTCAGCTAGAGACGGATTTTATTATACTGAAGATGGTGATTTAGTGACTTTAAATAGTCAAAACTACAGTAATAATAACACTAAAAAATCATTATATTTTAATATTAACTTCTATCAGAAATTAGCTAAAGCTGGTCGTAGCTTTAGTGCTGGGTTTAACACCAATATAAGCGAACAAGCAAAGGATAATGAACAAACCACCTTTGTGACCAGAAATATAGATAGTGACAACCCAACAAATACTGAGATTTTTGCGCTACGAGACGAAACATTTAATAACGGCTTATACAATTTCAATTTTAAATACACAGAACCTTTAGGTAATAATCATTATTTTAAATTTCAATCCTTTTTAAAAGTTTTAAATCAAAATGAAGACATCTACCAACTTAAAACCACAATAACGAATGATAATGCCGAAGAGCTCTTTACTTACAAATACAACAACAGAGAAGGCAGTTACCAAAACCGATTGGCATACAATTACAGTACAAAAAAACTGAATATTTTTACTGGTGTTGAACTTCAAGAGCTCGATAGATCTTTTGGTGTCATTACAGAAGATCCTTTTAATAGCAATCAATTTTACTTAAATCCATTTTCTACACTGCAATACAAACCTAAAAATGGTGTAAAATACAGATTGGTCTATAACCGAAAAATACGCAGCCCTCGCACTGCAGAAAGCTCAACAGTTATCAATGATTTAAATCCGTTTTTTATAAGAAAAGGAAATCCTAATTTGAAAACAGAAAAAACTGACGATTTCTCTTTAATAGCTAATATATACAACTACAAAACATCGCTAAATTTTACAAGTAGAATTAAATATCAGTTTTCTAGAGATGCTATTATACAAAACATTGCTATTGATGATGACTTTGTTAAAACAAGAAGTTATATCAATAGTGGAGAGCGGAAACGGTTTTCCGCCTTTTTTAATTTTAGCAAAAAAATAAAGGGACTAGGAATTCGTTATGCTATAAAGAACAGTAGTTTTTATAATTCTTCCACGTCATTAATTAACCTTCAACTTAACGATGTGGTTTCAAAAGATATTCTAATGGGTTTGTCAATAGAGAACGCAAAAAAGAATGTTATAGATTTAAAGCTTGGAACCAATTACAGTGTTAATAACACCACATTTTCTATAGAAAAAGATCTTAATCGAACTTATAAAAAGCAACATTATTATGCTGCCGTAGATTATGATTTCACAGAAAAACTGAATTTTAATACGCAATTTGATTATTTCGCTTTTTCAGATAATCAATTTGATAGTAACCTTCAGCTTCCTATATGGAATATGGCTATTTCATACAATATAGGAAATAGCCATAATAGTCTTAAACTGGTTTTAATAGATCTGTTAGATAGAAATGTAGATTTTGAAAGACGAAGCACCACCAACTATTTTGAAGAAACCACATCAGAAAGTTTAGGACGCTACATCATATTGAGTTACACCTATAGATTAGGTAGCCGTCAGAAACAAAAAAGTTAGATATTTAATCGTTGTAGCACGTCTACCTTATTCCTTTAACAATTTTAAAGTTGTTTTACTTCCATTAGATTAATCACTTGTAAAAAATACAAACTCCTTTTTAAACCTGATATTTCTATAGTTAATTTAAGATAACCTTTTGAGTTCTAACTTGTGAATTATTTTCTAGCTGAACAATATAAATTCCCGTAGTTAAAGCATTCACATTAATTGTGTTTGTTGTATGAGCACTATCTAATTCTTGTTGTAATACTTTTCTACCTTGTACATCATAAATTACAGCTGTAGTATCATTGGTTAATTTTCCTTTAACAACTACTGTTTTTGATGATTGTTCCGTATAAATGTTTAATCCGTTTAACAAATCATCCTTTATTGTTAATGTTGTAGATGAGTAATGCACATAGAAACGTCCCGTTCCATTTATTGAAGCAGATGGTGTAAACACATAATCACTACTATTTAATAATGTCCATGTATTGGCTACATTATCTTCAAGATAAACATTAATATTTGAAGGAATAGTGCCAGTTGTTGCATCTAAACCAATAGTTAATTGTATACCTGCATCACTATTAACACCAAGTGGCACAACAACATCATTAAAATCATTATAAGGCAAAGCCTGAATAGCAAATTTTACACCTTCATTATCTTCTACAAGATCTGTATAAATACCATTAGTAGCACCTGTAAAATCTGCTGCATCGTATCCTGGATCTAGCCCTTTTGTTTTATCCTCAGCAAAATATATTTTTGTATTATAAGTAGATGATCCGTTAGATAAAAACAACTCCGATAAAACAAAACCAGTTGTCGATGATCTACCAGCAATAAAATCATCAGAAGAACCAACAGTTCTCATTTCTGGTTTAAAAGTTACGGTTCCACCAGATATAGTTCTAACAAAGAAACCTTGACCAGGTGTTATTTTATCTGTCGTATTAAATCCATTCCAAATCGTATAATTACTACCATCAGAATCATCAGCATCATAACCATAAATCGCTTGGTAGACTCCTCCTCCACCATTTAGTACGCCTGAATTTTCAGTCCAAAAGGCACCAAAATCTAAATATGATGGAAAAGGGTTTCCGATTAAATTCCATAGTCCATAAGTAGCGTCACCACCATCTGTAATAGAAACAGGTACATCGACTGCTGGTGATTCTGGCTCAGCTCTAAATGTAACCAAATTCCCACTACTAGAAGCTGCTCTATACCCCTTACCAGGAACGATATTTGTTCCTCCATCATTAATCGTATCCCAGTTTACAAATGCACCAGTAGTATTATCAAAAGGGCCAAATGCCTTTTCTGTAGTATTGCTAGGGTTTTCCAAAAGATTAGGACTATCACCAGCAAAAAAAGCAAAAGTTTCAGTGACAGGAGACGCTATTAGGTCGTTGCCATTTGCTACTCCGTTTACAAATCTTTGCAGTCTAATTTGACCATCTACAACTCCCTTAAAAATTAAACTACCATAACTAGTAGAATTAGAGGATGCAAAAATTTGACCTCTTGTCACTGCATTACCTTCTACAGTAAGAGAATGTCCTGGTCCTACAACTACTCTTTCTTCTAAAGTACTTGCGCCATCAGCATTTACAATAGTTATATTATTTACAGTGACGTCTGAGTTTATGGTTATCAAACCATGTATTATTACATTTTCAGTAGGATCTGTAGGAGCAATTCCTCCTGCCCAAGAAGATCCATCTTCCCAATTAAGACTCTGACCATTGGTTGACGTAAACGTCGTTGGAAATATAATAAATCCAGATGCATCTTGCGCAAGTGTACCATCTCCAGGTTCTACTCCATCAATAAGCCAAGTATCTAAAATGGTTTGGGAAATTCCAGTATTATCTATTCCTATTCTAAGAACACCCGATGTATAATTTTGTAAGTCTACAACACCTTCTGTAGTTGATGTCGTATATCCTGTAAATTCTACAGCTGTTGTTGCAACATCAAAATCTATTGCTAATGGCTGTGTATCTACTGTAAGAGCACCCATGCTTTGGTTTGCATTAAATGTTACAGTTGCAGCGCCAGCAGTTGTAGCTAATCTTGAAATTGAACCTGTAAAAGTACTTGCAACATTTATTTCAAATGAAGCTGTACCGTCTAAAGTTAAAGCACTACCAAATGCATTCGTTGTAAACGAAACAATTGGATTATTTTTAGCATTAATTGTACCTGTAAATGTTGAAAAATCTGCATCAGCACCTAAAGAGATTCCTTGTGTTGCACCACCAGCTTGTGAATCATCTACATTTATTATGCCATCTCCGTCTACAGGTCCATTAAACACTATGTATTGATTACTTGGATGTGTCGATCGACTATCGGTAGTAATTGTATTAGAATTTATATAAATCGTACCAGCTGTAAAAGTAAGTTGATTACCATTTCTATTTCTATTATAAATAATCCCAGAAGTCGTAAAGTTTATACTAGGGTAAATGGTAATTGCTTTACTGGTAGAATTATCAATTAAACGCGAATTCGACGCGAACTGAGTATCAAGAGTTAATATAGTCGAACCAGCATCAAGAAAAGACCTAGCTGTGTTTGTTTGAAATTTTAGATTTCCTATTGCACGATCTTGATCTAAAGTTAAATCACCAGCATATAATATTAATGCTTGGTCGGTTGTTAATGGTAATACACCAGTGTCCCAGTTAGTAGTAGTTTGCCATTCTCCATTAGGTGCTGCTTGTAAAAAAGTTCTAATATTTTGTACAGATGTTTGTACATTAATATATCCAGATGCATCTTGTACAAGTGTACCATCTGCAGGTTCTACACCATCAATAAGCCAAGTATTTAATATGGTTTGAGAAATAGTAGTAGCATTGGTTCCTATTCTAAGAGAACCAGATACATAATTTTGTAAGTCTACAACACCTTCTGTAGTTGATGTCGTATATCCCGTAAATTCTACAGCTGTTGCTGCAGCATCAAAATCTATTGCTAATGCCTGTGTATCTACTGAAAGATTAGCTAAACCGTTTTGGCTAGCATTAAATTCTATAATAGAATTACCATCTGACGTAGCTAATACTCCAATTGAACCTTCAATAGTATTTACACCATTTACGGTTAACACACCATTAGTACCTCCAAAAGTTATACTCCCAGTAAAGCCAGAAAAATCAGATGAAGCTCCTAAAGACACATCTTGATTTATGATGTTAATACGACTACTTGAATCACCTGTTACAGCTCCATTAAATTCTACAGGAATAGTAGTAGTGGCAGTACTTTTATTATCTACATTAATCGTATTGCTACCTAATGCAAATGTACCAGTATTAAAAATAAGTTGTGTGGTAGCATTTTCTCTAATATGAAGTTCTTTATCATCAACATCTACTGTTACATTACATGTAATGGTGATGGCTTTATTAGACCTATTCCTTATAATTTGATCAGGATTTAAAGACGTAGTACCATTTAAAATTAGTGTACCATTAGAAAATGTTTTGGTATTACTATTACCTGTCATTTGAAGTTGCCCAACTGTATAACTATTGGTTTCTAAGTCTATAGTTCTTTCAAGAGTTGCTATACCAGTTTCATTCGCTATTATGCTATTTGTCCAGTTAGTCGCTGTATCCCATGTTCCATCTCCAAGGTCAACTGCATTAGTATAAGTTCCATCTATAGGATTAATAACTGTTGAGATGTCATCCGTTATAACCACAAAATTATTTTCATCTATTAACGTAAATACAATTCCTGTAGCTACTTCTGGCACATCGGCTGTAATCACGTTACCATTTATAGTAGCAGGAAGCTCAAACCATTCTTCTTCTGATGAATCTACAGCCTCTATTCTATAAAGCAAATAAGCCGTTTCAATAATTGCATCTCCAGGATTAGTAGTAAGAGTTGCTGTGGCTACATCTGTATCATGATCATAAACTGTTGAAGTAACAGACGGAACAATATCTTGATTAACTAAAGGGTCACCATTATAATCTGGATTAAAATGTGGTATTCTTGTATCGTTTTCAGCTAAAAGCGTCTCTAGTTTTAAGATCATTTCATTTTTAAGAGATACAGGCATGGTATCTATAACATCCACCATCTCTTCTATATCACTGTCAGATCCATCATCATTATATAATTGGTAAGCTTTATAATAATCTCCGTTATCATAGATTTTATACAATTTATAATTTCNGTACTATATTTTTTTAGCCAATAAGCAATAGTTGATCTTGAAATATCATATTTCTTAGATGCAAAATTGGCAGAGATTTGACCGTTTTGTATTTGGCCAACGACGAATAATTTGTACTGAAAAGTTACTTTTTCGTAAGGTTTTTTTCGACAGTCTTGTTTTCGTGTTTTCATAAGTGACTATAATTAAATGTTTAATTTTTAGTCAACCTATTTCAGGAAAGTACCTTGGTTCAAATTACAGCTAACGGTTTTGTGTATGATTTCGTTGCGTGTTTGAGCACTAAAGTTAGCAAATAAATCACAGATAGAAAGTCCGCGAGGACTTTCGTAAGTAGGCTAGAACTAGCAATGAATTATACACGTTGTTCTACGCAGTTTTTATTCCGCTTTAATATATTCGTAAAGTTCATTTACTTCAGATTGTTCCAATGATTTACCCCAAAGATTTCTGTGATAGTCAATTCCTAATTCTCCGATTTTAGAACTATCTATTTTTTCGTTTTTTAAAGTTATCCATTTCCAAAGTCTTATAGAGTCAGTTTTAGCCAATGCTGGTCCAGTCATATTTTTGTTCAGTTTATGACAAGCTGCACAATTTGTATTAAAAATCTGTTTTCCTTTTCGACCATTTTCTGTCAAATTCGGCGAAACAGTTCCGCAAACAAATTCAGGCGTTTCAGTTCCGCAAACCAAGTGTTTCGGTTGGCTTATAACATACAGAAAGTAAGAAATTCCAACTATTAAAATCAAAAATCCGCTTGAGATAATCAAAATCCGATTCGTTAAGTTTTTAAATTGAATCATTTCAGTTTTTTAAAAATACCGAACCATTTTAGATTTAGTAAAATCATAATCACTAATATAATACCAATAATCACATATTGATTCATTGGTAAGTTTTTGAAAGTTGGTCGTTCAATTTTGTCAATTAATGCAGGAATGTATAAAAACACTAAGAATATTGTAAACAATAGAAAAATCCATTTCCCTATAGATTTAATTGTATTCAAAATTTGAAGTTTATTCATTCGTTTGTTGGTTTGTCAAATTGCGTAGAACGTGTTATATCAAAACAATTACAATTCATATCAGAATTTATTTGAGGGATATGAACTATTATTACTCTAATATAACAGTTTATAAAACTAACACTTAAGTAGATAGAAACCTATACGTAGAACTACTTATTTTTTTAACACACACCATTTAATCACCTATAAAATAGATTTAGGCAAAATTTTGCGTGTCCAAGTTTTTAAGCGCTTGTAATTATCTACCTCTGCATCTGGGTTAAAATCTAAAGTGGTTTCCCATGAATTTTCTGGTTTAAACTCTATTTCCATACCTTTTAATACACGTTGTGAGATTTGGGTAGAATTTACAATCACTACACATTCGGTATTTAAATTGGCACTCCTTGGGTCTATATTAAACGTACCAACGACAGTAATTTTATTATCTATAACCATAGATTTAGCATGCAAACCAAAAATGGGTTTATGCTCTAGAGTTTCTTGCAGTTCTCCTGTCATTATACTAAGGCGTTCTTCTGCATCTGGTCTAAATTCAAAAATGCGTACACCTGTTTTTAATAAACGTTCTCTATCGGTTTGGTAACTGCTAAAGGCTTCTAAATTATCTGTAGATGCAAGACTATTGGTTAATATTCTAATTTTTACACCACGTTCTGTGGCTTCTTTAAACAAATTTTGAGCTAAAGTTGTGGTAATTAAATAAGGGGTTTGAATCTCTATTGAGGTTTGTGCATTTTTAACCAAATCTATTAATGCTGTGGTAGAACGTCCGCCTCCTCCTAGTCCGTTTTCTCCATCATTTTTTCCTGGATCATCTGAAATAAATTGTACATCATCTAACCATACTAAATCGCCAGAATCATTAATGGTTTTAAACGTGCTTGGTAAGTTGGCTATGCGCTTTCTTACTTGAGGCCAAAAATTTTGAGGATTACAAGCATACTCGTGTAATTTATCAAATCTGTTTTCTGCTGTTGCGTTGCTTGGCAAATCGTCTATAATAGTGGTAACATCTTTGCTTAGATCACTGTACCAAAACTGGCTAAAAGAGGTGTTTATATTTTGAGATACTTTACCTAACAAGAGCACATCTCTGTCTCTAAAATTATACTCATGGTCGTAATCAAAATATTCATCTGCAATATTACGACCTCCTGTAATCACCACTTTACCATCTACAATAAAGGTTTTATTGTGCATGCGCTGATTGGCTGATCTAAAATCGGTAGTGAATTTCTTTAGTTTACTAAATAGGTTCTTCCCTAAATTAACACCTGGATTATATATTTTTACGGTAATATTCTCATGAGATGCAAAGGTTAAAATATCTTGTATATCTGCATCTACCATAATATCATCGACTATAATGCGCACTTTTACACCACGATCTGCAGCTCTAATTAAATAATCGCAAGCAATAAGACCAACGTTATCCATTGAAAAGATAAAGTATTGAATGTCTATGGTTTTTTCTGCATATTCACTTAACCACGCTCTGGCAACCATAGAACCACTGCCGTCTTCTAAAACATAAACTCCTGTTTTAGTCTCCATTTTAATCGCAACGTCTTCTAGTTCTTTGGTTAATGTTGTGCTTTCGTCTCTATGGATATGAGTACAAAAATCGGTGTCTGGTGTAGCTTTAGGTTCGTTATTACATGATGTGAGAACTAATGAAACAAAAAGTAAAAACACTAAACTTTGTTTCCCTTTGCATGGTATAAAATATTGTAATATGTTATGCATTGTTACTTGTATTGATTCGCTAAAAAACATCCCTAAACTCCCTTCAAAGAGACAATTTAATCGAATAAACTTTTAGGTTAAAATATTATTTGGTTTAACTTGAAATAAAGTGGTTACACTTTTTTTATCTTTTGCTTAAACATTTTAGCTGCTGAAGTATAACCTCCTTCTGTGCCATCTACAAAGTGAGAATGTTTTGTCTTTCTATCTAACACATAACAAGACATTACAGATGCGTGTGTGATATGAATACCATAAATGATTTTCTTTTCTTTTTCTAGTTGGTTTAAATACTCTATAAAAAGATCAATTTTAGATTGTTCAGCAGTAAAAACAGTATTAATAATTCCATCTAGCATAAACGTGTGCGATAATTGCCCTATTTGTTGTAAATATTGTTTTCCATCAACTGAAAAGTTCAAATAGAATTTACCTACCAGTGTTTCTATCCATTTTTTAAATAAGTAACTTAAATTCTGCTTATCTAATCTAATCTTCATTTCTTCCCATATATTTAGAATACTAAAATTTAATTTTAAATTATTTGTTTTTATGGGTTGTCTGTTATTTAAAGTGCCAAAAAACGTATCTAACTGACTAATAACATCTTTATAAATAAGTCTTTGATCTTTTTCATTTATTGCATCTAATAATAAACAAACCACTTTTTTTTGAGTTTGAATAGGCTTTATTTGCTTCCAGCGACACTCCATGCCTTCTAAATTTAAAAGGGTTTTTTCAAAATTGGTTCTATTCTCTTCAAAATTTGTTTTAATAATTTCTTCAGCCTTTTTTAAACCATTACCTAATACAATAGGAATAGATAACTGATTTGTTAGTTGGTGCTTGGCTATTTTTAATCCAAAGTCCTGACCCATTAAATAATTAACTGAAATATGACCTACTCTAAGTATTAAATTGGTGTGATTCTTAATATGAAGACTATAATTATCTAAGATTAGTATAATTCTCTTTAAAAATAATGTTGGAATGAGAAATGTAGCTCCATCACCACCAAAAAAATAAGGTATTTCTATGTTTTGTTTTTCTTTTCTGATAAAGTTTAACACGGAAATTATGGAGCCTGTAGCTGTTAAATTAACCTGATGGTGTTTACCTTCATCAACGGCTAGTGTAGAATTTAAAATATCAACTATCACCACATGCCATGTATCTGGCACATCCGAAAAAGAAGATTCACTATCCAATAACTCTACAAGAGTTCCTGTATATTTTTTTAGATTATTATAATATTTTAAGTCTTCTATCATCTTTTTATTGACAACGTTTTAAAATCATCATTTTTAAATATAGTTAATTTTAAAATTAAACAGTATTCAAATACAATTGTTCATACTATTATATCTCATATACTTGATTTTACCCCATAAAAAAGCACTTACGTTATTGCAAGTGCTTTTTTTATTTTAAATGAATACTAATTAATTCACATCTGGAAGATGACTATAGATTTTAGCATAGGTTAACATCTGCTCATCAAATGATTTTGGTTGTTCCACTTTAATCGCAGTAATTTCACCTGTGTCGTTTGTTTCTGTGATTAAAACCGGATTTACAAATCCACTATATGGAGGCGAAGGAAACTCTTTATTGCGGTCTAAAACTTCTTTATGAATGGCTTGGTCTACTTTTACACCATAACCTTCTACTAAAGCTTCAACTGCAGCATAATCACCTTCAGACTTTATACGTTGTGTTTCTCTTAATAACTGACCAAAAAGCTCATGTAACTTTTTATAATCGTTAATATTAAAATACGTTTTTCCGTCTCTAGTTACTTTTTCAATAACGTTGTCTGCTTTTCCTTTTTCAAATGCCCAAGCAGAAACCCATTGTCTGTTTCGCATGTGTGCTTCTTCAACATCATTTCCTAAATCTAAACGAATTAATTGCATCATTAATCCATTTCTAATGTAACCATCGTAAGCTGCTTTTCCAACTTTTTCCCAATCTTCAACTAATCCTAATTCTTGTAATTTAGAATCGTATAAATAATACAAACCAACTAAATCGGCACGTCCTTCTTCTAAAGTAGATGCGTAGGTTTTAAGTGTTTCTTTAGTTTCACCCACACCAGGATTTAATTGTCCTGAGGCATGCCCAATTACTTCGTGCAATGCTGTATGTAATTTATCTGCTAACTGTCCGTATTCTTCTTCTAATTGCAATTCTTCTTCGTCATTTACAAATTCTTTCAACCTACCAGAACCACCTGCATTATTGTAAGCGTGTATAATGTTTCCTAAAGAAACTGATTTACTTCCTACGGCAGCCCTAATCCAATTAGCATTTGGTAAATTAACACCAATTGGTGTGCTTGGAGACGAATCGCCTGCTTCACCTGCAACGTTAACCACTTTGTAAGTTACACCAACAACATTCTTCTTTTTGTGCTCGCTCATTAATGGCGAATTATCTTCAAACCACTGTGCATTTTCAGAAAGCACAGCCATTTTTTTAGACATATCAAAATCATTAATCTGTACGACACTTTCGTAAGATCCTCTATAACCAATTGGATCGTTGTACACTTCAATAAAACTATTAATATAGTCAATGTTACCTTCTGTAGCTGCTGTCCAAGCCACATTATAATCATCCCAAGTTTGTAAATCACCTGTCATGTAGTACTTCATTAACAAATCTAATGCATGACCTTGTGCTTCATTCTCTACGACTTCGCTAGCTTTTTCTAACCATTTAATAATTTCATCTATTGCTGCACCATATAAACCATCAGATTTGTAAACACGCTCTTTTAGCACTCCGTTTTCTTTAACCAATTGAGAGTTTAAGCCGTAAGATAATGGTCTTGTAGCATCTGGTGATTTTTTATTCTTATAAAAATCAATAACATCTTTACTTGTTACATCAGGTCCGTAAAAATTAACTGCAGAAGCCAATACATTATCAATGCCTTTAGCCTGATTTACTTTTTTAGTATCCTTATCATTAAACATAACATCGAAAGCTTCTTCTGGTAACTCAGTTTGTGTCGCTGCAAACAATTCACTTAGTTCTTCTTTAGTAAATCCAGGCACAATTTTGTCGTTAGAATAATGATGGTGAATACCATTACTAAACCATACACGTTTTAAATAAATGGTAAATTCTTTCCAAGTGTCTGTAGTTTTATCACCAGAATATGACGTATATACATTCTCTAAAGCGCGTCTAATTTTAAGATTATGTCTGTAATTCTGATCCCACATAATATCGCGACCTGCTAAACCAGCTTGCGTTAAATAATAAACTAACTTTTGTTCTTTTAAAGTTAAGTTATCCCAACCTGGTATTTGATAACGTAAGACTTTAATATCAGCAAATTCTTCTACGTTAAAACTGAAATCCGTTTCAACGACTTCAACCGTTTCAATAGGTTGTTCTTTTGTATCATTTTTACATGACACAATTAATAAAGCAAAAAGGCAAACTTTAAATAATGATTTTATATTCATTTTATTCGATTTTAGTTGAAACAAAGGTAAGATATATATCACATATCATAAAATGACTATCTTTGATATTATACAATATAGAACGTCTAAAAATGAAATACATAAAATATATACTTTTGCTACTCCTCATCCTTATTATTGGAGTTTCAATTTATATTGCAGTACAACCAAATTCTTTCGAAGTTACAAGAACTAGGACCATAAAAGCACCACAATCTGTGGTCTATGATAATGTCATTGATTTTAAAAATTGGGAAGCTTGGAATTCTTGGATTGAAGAAAAACCTGAAATGGTAATGACGCTTGGCGATAAAACAAATGGTATTGGAGGCTCTTACCAATGGACTGATGAAGGAGAAGTAGGAAATTTTAAAACTATTGATACCAAACCAAAATCAACCATTTCGCAAGAAATGCAATTTGGAGAGTTCCCAAAATCTGATGTTAATTGGGAATTTAAACCCAATGAAGATGGTTCTACAGATGTAACTTGGACCATTACTGGCAAAGATTTGCCTTTTGGATTTAAAATGGTTTCGGCATTTATGGGAGGTATGGAAAAACAGATTGGACCTCATTTTGAAAGAGGACTAACACTGTTAGATAGCGTGATACAGAATGAAATGAAAGTTTATAGCATTAAAGTTGAAGGTATAACGCAACACAGTGGAGGCTATTACCTTTACAATACTGCGTCTTGTAAATTTAGTGATTTTGAAAAAAACATGACAACAATGTTACCAAAAGTCGGAGCTTATGCCATGACACATAATGTAACTATGGCTGGTCCTCCTTTTATTTTATATCATAAATGGGATGAAGAAAATGACACGGTAATGTTCTCTACTTGTGTACCCACAAACTCTAGAATTGTGACTGACGAAGCCGAAATTTTAACAGGTAAACTAGAATCGTTTAGAACCGTGAAAACAGTTTTAAAAGGTAATTATTCTAATTTGAAAGAAGCTTGGAATACTACCATGACCTATATTGCTGATAATAATTTAGAAATGGTTGAAGGTGGCCCAATGATTGAAACTTATTTAACGGATCCGATGAGTGAGCAAAATCCCGCAAATTGGATTACTGAAATTTATGTAGCGGTTAAGGAATGAAACAGCTTTTATTCGTTTTTATTGGTGGTGGTTTTGGTAGTGTGCTACGTTTTTTAATTGGAAAATGGTTAAACAACTCAGAAACCGGAATTCCCTATGGTACGTTTGCAGCTAATATAATTGGAAGCTTATTAATAGGTATTATACTTGGTTTAGCGGCTAAGAATGAAACGTTATCACAAAATCAAACCTTACTATTAGCTACTGGTTTCTGTGGTGGTTTTACTACATTCTCAACCTTTGCTTATGAGAATCATGTATTTTTAAAATCTGGTGACTTTATGAGTTTTGCCATTTATACCATTGCTAGTTTTGTTGTGGGATTTTTGGCTGTTTTTTTGGGTATGTATTTGGTGAAGTAATTGATTTCTAGCTGAGGCGTAAAGTTTCAGAGTAAAAAAAATCACTCATCCTAAACGTTGTGATTACGTGTTTCTGAAGATTACAATACATGTAGATATTTACGGAATGTTATGAGCTCTATAATTAAATATTCTATTTCCAAAAAACTACAAACTGAGACTGAAACCTAATTTTTCTTATAAAACCCTTTTTCTTTCTGCGCTTCTACTTCTTTTAAAATTGAAATGAAAATAACATCATTAATATCGTCAACTGTTTTGTAACGCAATGATTTTACTACTTTCCGTTTTTCTGAAACTAAATAATCATCCCATTTTTTTGACAAGTGTGCAGAATGCCAAAAGCCAACATCCACATAATCTTTGCTTTGATTGATATAACACATTGGACGTTTATCAATGTAATAGCAAGGCATTCTCCATTTGTATAGTAAATCTGCCTCTGGTAAAGTGTGTTCTATTAATACCTGTAAATGCAAAAAAATAGATTTGTATGGTTCTGGTTGTTTAAGGATATGTGCTTCGGCTGGATTCATTTATTATTAATTTGTATTATATTTAAACTATGAAGTTATTAATCACTATCCTGTTTACATTTTCAATTATAATTGTTCACTCTCAAAATTACAAATTGATTGATGAAAAAGTAAAAAACTATCCACATTTTAACCAAATTGAAGATTTAGTAAAGCATGTAAACAATGAATTTAATACTGACGTAGAAAAGGTAAGGGCATTTTATACTTGGACTGCTAAAAATATAACCTATGACTTGAACAAATATTACTCTATTAGACCTCCAGTATTAGAGTTAATTTTTGATTCAGAGAGTATTAATAAAAGCATTGAAAATCAAAAAAGAAAAAAATTAGCCAAACAAGTTTTCAAACATAGAAGGGCATTATGTCTAGGATTTAGTTCTCTTTTTTCGGAACTCTGTTTAAAGTCTAATATTGAGGTAAAATTAATTGAAGGCATTATAAAAAGGACAGTAGATAATATTGAAAACCCTCATTATTCAAAAAATCATGCTTGGAATGCTGTAAAAATCAATGATCAATGGAAACTTATTGACATTACTTTTGCTTCAGGTTTTGAAGATAGAAATTCAGGAGGATGGGTTCAGCGATTTAATAATTACTATTTCTTTACTGATCCCGAAAAACTATTATCTTCTCATTTACCTGAAAAACCTGAATTTCAACTTATTTCAGAACCAATTAGCACTAAAGCATTTTTTAAACTCCCTATTT
Source organism: Winogradskyella sp. Asnod2-B02-A (assembly GCF_045063645.1). Taxonomy (NCBI): domain Bacteria; kingdom Pseudomonadati; phylum Bacteroidota; class Flavobacteriia; order Flavobacteriales; family Flavobacteriaceae; genus Winogradskyella; species Winogradskyella sp. Asnod2-B02-A. The sequence goes on along the minus strand of NZ_JBEFOG010000027.1, from coordinate 1,859,850 downwards.
ATTATGCGAAATATTTTGAAAGTGGCCTAGAGCTTTCTAATTATCAAACAGGTACGCTACATGTATCAAAACAAGATGAAAAAATTCATATTAGTTTTAAAAACAAAAAACGTAATAAGACAATTTATTATAAGTTTAATAATGAAAATAAACTTAGAAAACTCTCGTTAACAAAAAATGATAATGACATATACGTGGCAGTTTTAAAGTATAAATCCAAACGATCTAAACGCTTAAGCCTGTATTATGATGGCGAGAAGATATTAGACTTTAAAATTAAAAAGTAAACTAGAAAAATACACCTCTCTAAAACTAAAATTAGCTTAGCTTTTTTATGAGGTGTATAATTTGCTTAAAGACAACCGTTCTTTTGCAAGATTCCTGCTTTCGTAGGAATTTGTTATCCACACTTAGAATAACCACAACTTTTACACTTTAAGCAGCCTTCTTCAAAAATCAACCCTTCAGGATCATTACAATTAGAACATTTTTTATCTAAAGCTTCTGTCCCTTCTGGCACAAATCGTTTTAAGGCTCTTGCTACACCATTTTTCCAGGTGTTAATATGATCGTCATATAAATTTAAATTCTGAACCAAATCAACCACATAAGGTATGGGCATGCCGTGTCTCAATACGCCAGAAATCAATTTGGCATAATTCCAAAACTCCTTATCAAACGATCTAGATAAACCTTCAATAGTTATTTTATAACCTTCATTATCTATATACTGAAAATCGTAACGTGAAGAACCATCTTCATTTCTATTTTTAATAACCCAACCTTTTTCTACCCATTGAGGTAAGTTAAAGGCATCTTTCATTTTACCTGTAAAGATTTCGTAAGGTCTACCATCTACTAAACCAATTACAGCTAACCATTTTTCAGTCTCATTATGAAAACGTACAATTTCGGCTTCAATTTTATCTGGTCGTTTGGCGATTAATGTTTCTGTTGATGTTATTGTTTCTTCATTAGTTTTATCATCCGTTGAAACTAAAATACCACTTCGCGATCCATCTCTATAAACTGTAATGCCCTTTAATCCTTTCTGCCAAGAATCGACATAAATATCTCCAACCAAATCAATGCTTACATCTGAAGCCAAGTTGATGGTAGAGCTAATAGAGTGTGTGGTGTATTTTTGAACCAAAGCTTGCATTTCCACACGTTTTTTCCAATCAATTTCTGGAGCGGTTGCACCTGCATAAGGACTTTCAGCTACATCTGTTTTACCTGTGGTATTCATCCAAGTCTCATACTTTTTGTGATATACCGTAAACTCTTCAAAAGCATCTCCTAAATCATCAACAAAGTCAACTTTAGAGTTTTCGTCATTGGTATTTACTTTTCTTCGTCTTACGTAAGACAGTAAGAATACAGGTTCAATGCCGCTAGACACTTGTGCTAACATACTTAACGATCCTGTTGGTGCTACGGTACTTATGGAAATATTTCTTCGACCATGTTCCATCATTCTTTCATAAGTTTCAGGAAATTCTTTTGCAAGCATTTGAACAAATTCAGAGGTGTCTTCAACATTTCTATTGAACACTTCAAACTGACCTCTTGTGATTGCCATATCAATACTGCTATCAAACTCGGCAGTCATTTTTGTCTTCATTATGTCATTAACAACCTCCAAAGCATTATCGGTATCAAACTTAATTCCCAATGCTGCAACAACATCTGCTAAAGCTGTAAATCCTAAACCTGTTCGTCTCCCTTTTTTACCAGTTTCTGCCAATAAATTCCATATTTCCTTTTCGGTTCTTTTAATGGTGTCTGGCTCTGGGTCTGTATTGATTTTAGCTAAAATTCTAGTTACGGCTTCCAGTTCCAAATCCACTAAATCATCCATAAGACGTTGGGTTTCGTAAACTACTTCATAGAATTTCTTATAATTGAATTTTGCCTTTTTGGTGAAAGGAGCTTCAACAAAACTGAATAAATTAACAGCAATCAATCGGCAACTATCACCACCTTGCATTGCAATCTCTGAACATGGATTTGTAGAACTATTTTTAAATTCAGGATATACAGAAGATGTGGAATAGTAATGTTGTCTATCCCAAAAAATCAAACCAGGTTCTGCTGTATTATGTGCGCAGGTTATAATTTGTTGCCACAAAACTTTGGCATCTATCTCTTTAGTATATTTTGGTGTTTTGCTGTCAATTGGCCATTGTAATGTAAATTTTGTGTCGTTTACAACGGCTTGCATAAACTCGTCTGACAACCGAATTGAAATATTAGCTCCTGTAATCTTCGTTAAATCTTGTTTTACTGTAATAAAATCTTCAATATCTGGATGTTTTACATCCATAGTAAGCATTAAAGCGCCTCGTCTGCCGTTTTGAGCAACTTCTCTTGTGGTGTTAGAAAAACGATTCATAAATGAAACTGCACCTGTTGTTGAACCAGCTGCATTTGATACTAAAGCATCTTTTGGTCGTAATTCTGATAAATCAACTCCTACTCCACAACGTCTTTTAAATAATTGTGCTAATTGCTCATCGGTATAGCAAACACCACCATAAGAATCTAAAACTGATGGCACTACAATACAATTTGATAGCGACGCAATCACTTGATCGTTTCCTAAACCAAACATCACGCTTCCTTGTGGAATCACATATTTAAAATCTTTAAAAAGTTGATAAATCTTCGTTTCGGTTAATGGTTTTCTATTTTTTCCATAATCCGATAAACTTTCTGAAACGATTTCGGTATGTGCATATTTATTTTCAATCCTACCAAATTCTTTTGCCATTCTCATGTGCATATCATCTGGAGATTTTTCTAAATAATTTCCCTGTTTATCTTTTAAACAGTACTTGTTAATCCAAGTGGTTGCAGCAAGTTCATCGTTGTGAAAATAGTCTAGAGATTTTTTTAAAACTTCATCGTAAGTAAATGATTTTGAAGACAAAAGCGTTTGATTCATGATAACATAGATTTTGAAATATTAATAAAACTGACACAAAGCTAGCCAACATAAATCTCAAAAACATGACAATTGTCATACTTGTTAATAAGTCTGAAAGATTGTTAATTAATGAAAAAAACTTGATTTTCTTTCATTCAAAACTGATGTTCTTCACGTTAATTTTGTGATAACACATATAAAAAAAGATCTGTTATGGGTAATTAAAAAATACCTAAAATACCAATCACTAATAATGCAATTCCAATAATAGCTTTAAACGGCATTAGCTTCGCAGAGAGTTTTCTAAGACTTGTTTCTAAAGCAGGTACTTTCCAAAAGACATGTGTTAAAAGTAAAATTCCGCCAAGAATACTTATAATATTAAAGACTAAACCATCCCAAAATTCTAGTATTGCTAGTATAATAAGCGCGAGTCCAATAATAGTATCAAAAGGGGTTAAAAATCCGGCAATTTTATTAAAAAAATTATGCTCTCCATCCCATTTATCTAAGGTGGCTAGACCAAGTAATATGCCTCCTGAAATATTGGCTATCGCTAAAAGTAATTCTATCATATCGCTTCTATATTTTTAACTGTCAATTCATAAATTTAATCAAATCTCTAAAATAAATTTGTTGAAACCGAATATTTTATTTTACTTTGTATTTCAAAGTACTTTAAATATGAGCGACAAGGATTACTTAAAAGACATCAGTGAGATTAAAAATCTTATGAATAAATCTTCTCGATTTATTTCCCTGAGCGGATTATCTGGAATTCTAGCTGGCATTTATGCTTTAATTGGTGCGGCAATAGCCTATTGGCTTGTTATTTCTTACAGTGGTGGCAAATTATATATATTTCACGGTTGGGTATTTTGGACGAGCATGTTTGTACTTTTTATGATTGCTTTGTTAAGCGCCTTAACTGGCATAATACTTACAACAAGAAAGGCTAAAAAAAATGGTGAAAAAATATGGGACAATTCATCAAGACGTCTCTTATTTAATTTTTTAATCCCATTAGTGGCTGGTGGTTTGTATACCTTAATCATATTAGACCAAGGCAGATATGGACAAACAGGAGCACTAATGCTTATTTTTTACGGTTTAGCTTTAGTTAATGCTTCAAAATATAGCATCGGAGATATAAAGTACTTAGGATTTGCTGAAATTGTTTTAGGTTTGTTTGCTGCATATTATCCAGGTTACGGTTTCTGGTTATGGGTTGTAGGTTTTGGATTATTGCACATCATTTATGGTACTTGGATGCATTTTAAATATGACACTAAATGAGACGTTTTTTACCAATACACAAAAAATTACTATATACTGAGATTTGAATATAATTACCAACATAAATAAACTTTTTGATCATAGAATAAGACTCGGCATTATGTCAGTGCTTATGGTAAATGAGTATGCAGATTTTAATATGCTAAAAGAGTTATTAGGCGCAACAGATGGTAATTTAGCAAGCCATACCAAAGCGTTAGAAAAAGCAGAGTATATTTTAGTTGAAAAACAATTTATTGGAAGAAAGCCAAACACAAGATATAGTGTTACAAAACTTGGTAAAGTAGAATTTAAAAAACACATTGAAGCGCTTGAAAAATTAATACGAAAAACCTAATTGGTTGACTACTCTATGTAAGTCAGCTATTTTTTTAAACATTTACTTTGAAAAACAAAGTACTTTTAAATAAACAAAACATGAAAAAACCAGCATTATTTATCGCAGCTCTTTTATTTAGTACCTTCTTCTACGATCAATCCATTGGACTTAACCTATTTTTATTCAGTATTCTTACTGTTGTGATTCTTTTTATTAATAATCAATCACACTTTAAAAATCGAAAAACCCAAATCTATAGTATCGCTTATCTAATTACAGGATTAACAATGTTTTTTCATAGTTCTACCCTTTCCATAATTGCCAATTTAGTCGCTTTCTTTACCTTAATTGGTCATCTTTCTGAAACGAAATCTTCTATATATGTCCATTGGCTAAATGGCATTTACACCACTATCGCTGGTTTTTTTCATCGCAACTTTGCATTACCAAAAACCGAAACAGAGAAAGAAGAAAAAATACAAATTGATTATCTTCATTGGGCTAAAATTATTTTAATTCCTACAGTAATAGTTATTGCTTTCGTCGCACTATACAAAGATGGAAATCCCGTATTTAGTAACATTATAGAGGCCATCGATTTTGGATTTATAAACATTCAATGGTTGTTAGTTGCAGGTTTGGGATATTATTTATTCAACAATATTTATAATCCCATTGAAGTAGAACCTGCTACTGAACTCGATTTACAAACCAGTAACACCTTACTTAAAACTGAAGCCTTTTCAATTTCAAAATTAAAACAAGAAAACCAACTTGGTGTGATACTCATTGCGTTACTAAATGCTTTAATTGTATTATATCTTATTACAGATATCACTTTTTTAGTATCACAAGAAGACCTAAGAGCTTCAGCCTACTCTGCCCAAGTACATAACGGAATTAACGCCTTAATTGCTTCTATTGTAATTGCGATAATGATTTTACTTTATGTTTTTAGAGGCAACTTAAATTTTTACAAAGACAACAAATCACTTAAGCGTTTAGCTTTTACTTGGATTATCTTAAATATTCTTTTGGTTTTAAGTATCGTTTTTAAAAACAGTCAGTATATCTACTATTTTGGTCTCACTTACAAGCGTATTGGTGTTATCGTTTACCTTCTACTTGCCACTATCGGACTTGTCACCACGCTTTTAAAAATAAATAGCGCAAAAAACAATTGGTATTTGTTTAGAATAAACACGCAAGCTGCATTTATAATTCTTATTATTTCTAGTACTATTAATTGGGATTATCATATTACCAACTACAACTTTAATTATGCGAAATCTATGGATTTCAACTATTTGTATAACCTTTCTAATAACAACACTTTATTACTAAATGAGCAGATAGCAACTACAACTTTAGATGACAATTCTGTTCAACTCATTAAAAATAAATACAATAAATACGTCTATAAATTAAGAACAAATAATTGGCAAGAATTACAATACGATAATTTTAAACTAAACACAAAATAAGATGGCAGCACTTATAATTTTTGTGTGTCTTGTTGCTGGTGGATTTACTTTTATTATCCTAAGATTAAGCGTGACTTGTGTATTCTGGTTTTCTAAAAAACCGAATGATAAACCGTACGTTTTTAAAACACATTTCCCATACTACATCATAGTTTTATTCGGGTTATGTAGCGCGTTAATTATTACTCTAGATTTCGCATATTTCGCCATTTATTATGCAATAAGCACCTACTTCCTAGCACTATTAATTTGGAACTTTAAATTGAAGCATTGTAAAAGAAAATATACCACTATCAAAAACATCACAAAACCTCATCATCCCGAATTACCATGAACAACCTATTTAAAATTTTGAAACAAAAACGAAAGGATCTCATCATTTGGATGTTTGAACATTCGCAACGTATTTATACTTCTTTATTTAAAAATCATGAACCTTGGAAGATTACAAAAGCCGATTTACTAAATCTACCAGAACCTACTTTTGGCAGACACTTAGGTGATTTTTTAGATGAAAATAATTTTGAATTATTACCCAAAGTAGAGCGCCACGATTGCTACCATGTGCTTTGTGGCTATAGCACAAAAGTTGAAGATGAAATTGCACTGCAATGTCTTTGTTTTGGTAACGGTAAACGTAGTCCTTATTTATATGGAGCTATTGTACTTGGTGTTTCTATTCTTCCAGATTATTACAAATATTATTACAAGTCTTTTAAAACAGGAAAAGCGGCAAATGCATTTTATCATTTCGATTATCAAAAATTATTAACCGTTCCCATATCGGACTTTAGGAAAGCTATTTTTTCAAAACATGAATTATTAAATCTCAACCTCGCTGCTGCATGAAAAAACTAAAACTATTAATCCTTTCAGGACTGCTCATTGTGTTTGGAGTAGTCACCACGTTCTATTGGGTAGCTTACAAAGCCAAAGGATTTAATTATGATAACATAGATAACATTCCTAAAAACAAAGTTGGGCTTGTTCTTGGAGCAAGCAAACTTGCGCCAAGCGGAAACATAAATATGTTCTATAAACACCGAGTAGATGCTGCTGTAGCATTATATAAAGCTGGGAAGATAGATTACATTTTAGTGAGTGGAGATAATAGTAGAAAAGACTATGATGAGCCCACTGATTTCAAAAACGATTTAATTGCAAATGGTGTTCCTGAAGCGTGTATCTTTTCCGATTATGCAGGTTTTAGAACCTTAGATTCTATTGTGAGAGCTAAGGAAATATTTGGACAGAATGATATCACTATTATTTCGCAAAAGTTCCATAATGAACGTGCTATTTATATTGCCCAACATTTTGGCATTAATGCCATTGCGTTTAATGCTAAAGATGTTTATAAACATCCTAAAAGAGAATATTTAGCAAGAGCAAAAGCCAGTTTAGATTTACTATTTAATATTGAACCCAAATTTTTAGGAGACAAAATTGCCATAAAATGAACAAATCACATCTTACCATGAAGCTACAATTCAATAAATATTATTTGGCCTTAGCACACAGCTTGTTTTTAGTAGAATTAGCAATCGCCTTTATACTTAATACAGGATTTATTCGCTACACGTTTGGCGATTATCTAGTCGTTATTTTACTATATGCAATTATTAGAGGATGCACCAATTTGAGTGTTTGGGCCTCTAGTTTGGTCGTCCTCTTAATTGCTTTTGGTATTGAGTTTTTACAACTTACTCCATTCTTAAGCTATTTTAATTTACAAGACAGTTTTACAGCAAAATTAATCTTTGGTAGCACTTTTCAGTTTACAGATTTAATTGCTTATACCTTGGGAATTGCAACCGTTTTAATTGTAGAAACCTCAATTTCAAAATTTGAATCACAACAAAAAACCACATTATGGAAACCATAAAAAAAGCCATTCAATCACAATTTAAAACGCTATCATTAATCACAGTAGCATTAACGTTTAGTGCCATTTTACTCATGGTACGCATAAAATTGAACAAGTCCTTTTTCTATCTATTCTTAATCTGGAATGTATTTTTAGCCATTATACCTTTTGCGATCACTATGTATCTCAGCTCAAAACAAAATATCAGCACATTTAAGCTCGTCGTTTGGTTAATAATCTGGTTGGCTTTTTTACCCAATGCTCCATATATTGTAACAGACCTTATTCATATTAGAATAGGAAATGATTCACTTTTATGGCTCGATATTTTAGTGGTCTTATCCTTTGCCTTGAGCGGATTATTCTTGTTTTATTTATCAATTATAGATATGCAAAATCTTGTAAAATCTAAATTTGAAAAAATTCCTATTGCAACACTAACATTTAGTATTCTCTTTTTATGTGGCTTTGGAGTTTATTTAGGCCGTTTTTTGCGTTATAATTCTTGGGAAATCATTAGTAATCCACAAGTCTTAATTTCTGATGTTTTTAATATCCTAATTTCACCGTTTCAACACTATGAAGCTTGGTTGTTTACCATTGGCTTTGGAACTTTTTTAGCAGTTGGCTTTTGGCTATTTAGAAATTTGAAAACATTACAAAACCTATAACTATTTTAGTCTAATTTATCAATCTATTCTTTATACCTTTAAGCTGATAATTATAAACATTAGTTTTTATGAAAAAAATAGCACTATACTCCTTACTCTGTTTATTCCTTTTTTCAGCTTGTAAAAATGAAGAAAAAGCAGCACCTCAGCTTATTGAAATTGGAGACTTTAGTTTTTCTTCTAAAACGGTTGAAGCTAACACACCTTTCCAGATTACATATAATGGTACTGGAGAATTAGATGATAGTTTTTTCTACCAAATAAGTCATTCTAAATCTTATCCTTTTGATTTAGATTTTAATAACAATAAAGCAACGATTACTGTGCCAGATAGTATTTCGGCTGTAGCCTTTAACTTTAAAGTTGGTGATGACTATGCGAATAACAACAAAGAAGGTTTCCTTTTTTCTGTAGTGAATAGCGATAAAAAAATGGCTATAGATGTTGAAGCTTCAAAACAAAATTACATTATAAATTATGGCGAAAATTTTGGTATGGAAGGCAATCCAAAAAATGCATTAAATGCCGTAGAAAACGCATTAGAAAAAAATCCGGAATTAAAAAAAGAATGGATAGACAGACATATTTACTTAGCGAGACAAGTAGATGCAAAAACAGCCAAAGATGTTAGCTACATGTACCTTTCTAAGTTTAGTACTAAAAAAGCGGAAACATTAGAAGATTACAAAACCCTATCAAGTGTTTATGTTGGCATGCGAGATTCTAAAAAGAGTGATAGTATCCTTAAAATAGCTGTAGAAAAATTTCCTGATAGCGATTTAGCGTTGCGCTCTGTAATCAATACTTTTTTTGAAACAAAAGAGCTCAGTGCATTAGAAACTATTTTTAATCAGCATAAAGACAAATTATTAAAATCGCAATATGCGAGCTTTGTTATTGAAACATTAGCTAATGCAAATTACAAAAAAGGTAACATTGAAGCTTTTGAAGATTATTTAAATCTACAAAACAATAAAACAGATAAGGCTTCACTTTATAACGCTATTGCTTGGCCTAAAGCTGAAAAAGGGGAAGATATTGAAGCCGCTATAGCCCTATCAAAAAAGTCTTTAGAACTCATTAAAGCTGAACAAAAAGCACCACAAAATAAGCCACCATATTATACACCCAAACAATACGAGAAAAGTTTAGAGAGTACATATAACATGTATGCAGATACTTATGCATTATTAGCTTTTAAAAATGGTGATGTTAAAGAAGCTATAAATTATCAAAAAATAGCAATAGGCCAAGGTGAAAGTCCAGAAATGAATGAACGTTATATTCAATTTTTAAAGGCAGACAATCAACATAATAACATCGTTGAAGAAGCTTCAGAATTTATAAAAGAAGGGCAAAGTACAGCAAACATAAAAGCTAACTTCATAGAGGCCATTCAAAAAACGGACAACTCAAAAAATCCAAAAACATTGTTAGCTGAGCTTGAAGCTAAAGCGAAAGAAAAAGAATTTAATCGCATTAGAAAAACACTCATAGATGAAAAAGCACCAGATTTTACTGTAAAGAGTTTAAATAGTGATGTAGTCACTTTATCTGATTTAAAAGGAAAGACAGTTGTTTTAGATTTTTGGGCAACTTGGTGTGGACCTTGTATAGCATCATTTCCTGGTATGCAAAAAGTAGTTACAAAATACAAAGACGATGATAGTGTTGTATTTTTATTTGTTGATACGTTTGAAAGCGGTAAAGACCGTATTGAAAAAGTATCTAAATTTATAGAAGACAATGCATACAGTTTTAACGTGTTAATTGATCCTATAAATGAGGATAATGATAAATATGATGTAGCAAGTGCATATAAAGTTTCTGGCATACCAACAAAGGTAATTATTGGTCCTGGTGGCAGAATTAATTTTAAATCTGTTGGTTTTAGTGGTTCTGCAGAAAAAATAGTAAGCGAAATTGATACTATAGTAGAACTTTTGAAAAACTAAAAAATAATCTAAAAACTAAAAAGAGGAATATCAATTAAGATATTCCTCTTTTTAATTTAAAGTATATTCTGATCATTAAAGTCACTAAGACTCGCGATTCTTTTCCTGAATTTTACGAACAATTTTGGTCGCTCTATTTCTGGTTAACATTCTTGGTAATATGGACAAAAACTTATTAAAAGTACCAGGAATTGCCACAACCCTTCCATTTTGCATGGCTTTATAACCATAAGCCGCGACATCTTTAGCAGATGCCATATTAAAAGAAATCTTATTCTCTTTGGCATCTTGAGAAACCGTACTTTGAAAAGACGTTTTTGTTGGTCCAGGACATAAAGCAGTAACTGTAACACCTGTGCCTTTTAACTCATTTGCAATCGCTTGCGAAAAGGATAAAATATAAGATTTTGATGCATAATATAAAGCCATCATGGGTCCTGGTTGAAAAGCAGCTAACGAAGATAAATTTAAAATTTTTCCATAACCACGATCTACCATACTCGGTAAAAACAACTTTACTAAATGCGTTGTGGTTAACACATGGAGATTTAACATTTGAGATTGACGCTCCCAAGCTGTATCGTTAAAAGTACCAAACAATCCAAAACCTGCATTGTTTATAATAATATCAATTGGTGTATCCTTTAATTCCTCATAGATTTCTTGTGAAATATTTACCAAACTCAAATCTTTTCTCATTAAGATAATATTGGTATCATAGGTCTTTAAAATATCGCTTTTTGCAGTCTCTAATTTTTCTAAATCTATATCTATTAACACTAGTTTACAAGCATCTTTAGCTAATAAAAGTGCCAATTCAAATCCTAATCCAGATGCTGCTCCAGTTACTAATGCTGTTTTAGTGGTATTATTTTCCATCTATATAATCTTGTAAATAACTAAATCGTTTGGTTAATTTCCCATTTTCAGTCATCTTAGCTCGTTTTAAGATTTCTCTTTCATCATTATTAAAAAATGCTGGGATAACGTGTTCCAAAAATGTTTCACCAAAACCTTCACTAGCATCTTTTGGTAATTCACATGGTAAATTATCTACAGCCATTACAGTTATTGCGCCTTCGTCATCGTAAGCCACTTCTTTTTCAGTATGAGGATCATAACCATAAAAAGGATCTTCAATAGTTGAAGGTCTAATTGTACTTGCCACAGGACCATCAATATCGCAAGAAATATCTGCAACTAAATTAATTCTAAAATCAGGATGCTTCGCATCTTCTCTAGTAAATAAATATGGTGCATTATTACCGTAAAAATGACCAGCTATAAAATAATCAGTTTCTTTGGCGTAAGGCATAAAATTACTTTCGTAACCAGATGGATCTTTGTAAAACTTAAAGCGGTCACCTACTTTTCCATCAGTTCGTTTGGCATATTCCATTACATCTGCCATAACATAGACAGGCTCTGTAAATTGAGATGTTAAATACAAGGCATCACTAATTTGTTTAATCCCTAAATGATCTAAAATCTCTTTGGCTCCATGTGCTACTTTCCCAGTTCCAGAAAGTAAAATCTTTATATTAGGAATGGTAATTTTATCTAATTCTGCTTTTACTTCGTTTAAATCTGCAAGGGTCTCAACTTTTGGTAAATTGAATAAACCATCTCGCAATCCTAAAGCTCTAAAACCATTATACGCACCAACCAAACCTGCATAACGTCCAAAACCAATTAAACGTGCTCCTGATTTTTTAACGATAGTCTCATGATCAAACATTTCTATGTTTTTCTCCAACATTGCTACCAACAACTTTCTATTGTAGGGTTGTTTTTTAATGGTATGTGAGAAGTAGAAATATTTTTTATTCGGAATTAAATTTTCAATCGGTACTTCTTTAACTCCAATCATAACATCGGCATGAGAGACATCATCTAATACTTCAAAACCTAATTTCCTGTAAGCTTCGTCTGGAAAAATTCTAATATCCGAAGACTCAACTATAAATGTTGCTTCTGGAAATTGGGTTCTAGCTTCTGCTAAATGTTCAGGAGAAAATACCACACGTCTATCTGGTGGATTTTTACGTTCTTTAATGATGGCGAATGTCATGGTAATGGAATTATCATTCCCTAAAAAGTGGGATTATTATAGTTTTTACGAAAATAGTGTGATTTAAATTATTTGTCAATTTAAACCACAACTATTTGAGAATTCCATTTTTTTAGTATTGAATATGAAACGTTTGTAATTTTAAAACGCAGGTAATATTATCTACTCAATTAATAATTATTTTTTGTGTTTTTTGTTTTGAACTATTTTTAAGATTAACTACATACACACCATCATTTAACGAAGTAACATGTATTCTATTTTCTAACACAGCAGCATCAAGAGACTTAGACAATACTTTTCTGCCTTGCATATCATAAACCTCAACTACAGTATTATTTTGAATACGTCCGTTTATAAGGACATCTTTAGTACGCTTTTCATAGAATATATTTATAGCATCAAAATTATTGTCTGCAACAGACAATGCTTCTTCTGTGGTTCGCAAAAAGAAACGGCCAGTTCCTGAAAGATCGGTTGATGGCGTTATAGTATAATCGCTATTATTAAGTAATGTAGATGTGTTAGTTAAAACATCATCTAAAAACACGTTTACCGTTGCTGGTAATGTAGTTTCCGAAATGCTAAATGTAATTTGCTCACCTTGATTAGTATGTACACCTAAAGAAATAGAAACATCAGATAAGTTGGTTGTATTTAAGGCTTGTAACGCTACTGGTTTCCCTGTATTGTCTTGTACTAAGTGAGAATAAATACTAAACTCTGGCACTACGGATCCCCAAAGATCAGCATCGTAACCTTTATCTAAACCTTCACTTGCATTAGCATTAAAATAGACATCTGTACTGTATGTGTTTGTATTTGAACTTAAATCTATTGTAAGATACATTAGTTCTAAGACCGCATTACGTCCAGCAATAAAATCGTCTGAAGTCCCAATGGTTTGCATTGCTGTGGTAAACTCTAAATTATATACTGACTCATATGTGGCATCTGCAGTAACAAAAAAGCCTTGACCTGGTGCTATAACAGTAGATACTGTTGTATTGGCTAAGTTGTAAATGGTCCATTTGTTTTCTGTATTAGCATTATAACCATAAATTGCCGCAGATGCATTAGTAAAAAGATCTAAGTTTGAAATACCAGCATCTACCTCGTGGTTTAAAAACGCATGTACATTAATGTAAGAGGGATACGGATTACCGACTAAATTCCATTGAGCAAACGTCGCAGGCGTATTCATAATATTGACGCTAACGTCTGTTGGCATTGTCCCTGAAAACATTAAGGTTTCTCCTGTATCCGTTGCAACTCTATATCCTGAACCACTGCTTAATATTGCTGTAGTATTAACATCATAATTCTCATAATCTCCTGTTGTTTTATCAAAAGGCGCAAAGGCATAAATGGCTGGTGTTCCGCCATTATCTAATAACGTTGTGGCATTTTCTGGACTTAAAAAATCACTCCATGTTTCACCAGATAATGGTGATGAGATTAGGTCGTTACCAAGACTATTAGAATTAACGAAACGGTTATAGTTTATAGTACCAGACACATTACCAGATGCTCCAATTAATAAACTTGAATAACTAGTTGAAGTAGAGTTTAATGTAATATCTGTAGCTGTTAAGGCGGCATCTAAGGTAAGCGATGCACCAGCTTCAACCGTAACTGTGTTAGCAGATGTATTAGAATTAATAGCAGCATTACCAGATGTAACAATAATATCATCTAAAGCTGTAGCCAAACCACTTGGATTATTTGGTGACCAAACATCATTGTTAAACGTGTAAGTTATACTACAAACAATATTTACTATTTGTTCTAATGTTGATTGGTTTCCATTGGTATCTGTAGCAGTCCAAGTAACTATAGTTTCTCCTTCAGGATATGTACCTGATGCATCAGAAGTTCCATTAAAATCATTGGTTAATGTTACAGAAGCTACAGGCGATGTTGATGGAACCCAAACCGTATTTATGTCCATATTGATTAAGGCACCATCGTATGAATTACTTGATTCATCATTTACGACACTACTTCCTATTCCATCATCAAATTTATAATAGGCTACTAAACCTGATTCAGAATCAGATATATTTGCATTGAATGAATTTGTTATTTGCGTTTGGGTTCTTGCAGTATTCCATATACGCACCTCATCCATAACACCACTATAATAATTATCTGATAAAAGTGCCTGACCTCCTATTAAACTATTTGTATTAGAATAAGGATAAGTATCTAAGCCAACAGCCTCAACTACTCCATCAACATATAATGAAAGCTCCCCTGAGATTTCTCTTACCATAGCAACATGATGCCATTGATTATCTAAAAGATTAGTCGTTCCTTCTATATTAACATAACTTCCTTTAAAGAACACTAGATTTCCTCCATTTGCAGCAGTATCAATATAAAAGACAGATCGATAGGCGTATAACTCATTCCATCCATATTGATTAAATAATATAGTGTAGGCGCTTTTTGGAGTCGTTTTCACCCACATTTCAACAGTATGCGCCTGACTACCATTAGATGGTGATAATAATGGACTTCCTAGGTTTATATAATCATTCACGCCATCAAAATCTAAAGCCGTATTTACGGAACAATTATCCGAAACTAAAGGTGAAGTAATTGTTACATTGGTATCACAAGAAGTTATATTAGCATCAGTTGGGTCAGAAAACGTAATAGATGGAGCTTCAGTATCTCCTGCATTTATAGTTTGTTGTAAAGTGCTTGTATTACCATTAGCATCTGTAGCTGTCCAAGTAATTGTAGTTTCTCCATCAGGATATGTACTTGATGCATCAGAAGTTCCTGTAATATCATTAGTAAGACTCACCATAGTTATAGGTGCTACAGAGGTTACCCAATCTGTATTTGAATCCATGTTAGTTAAAACTCCATCATTACCATTACTAGATTTATCAATCAACACAGAACTTCCTGTTCCTTCTTCAAAATCGTAATAAGCTACTAAACCAGGTTCAGAGCCAGATAGTATGTTATAATTAGAATTTGATATTTCTGTTTCTGACAAAACTCTATTCCATATTCGAACTTCATCTATTTGTCCAGTAAAAGGTTCGTCTTGCCCATCCGTGGAAGCAGGATGAGCTATTCTTAAATTTTGACCACCATTGGTAGGTGAAACTAACAACACGCTGCTGCCCAATAAAGAACCATCTTGGAATAATTTAACCATTTTTGTAGCATTATCAAAACTAGCTGCTACATGAGTCCAAGAG
Organism: Winogradskyella sp. Asnod2-B02-A; assembly: GCF_045063645.1. Taxonomy (NCBI): domain Bacteria; kingdom Pseudomonadati; phylum Bacteroidota; class Flavobacteriia; order Flavobacteriales; family Flavobacteriaceae; genus Winogradskyella; species Winogradskyella sp. Asnod2-B02-A. Next base: position 1,844,037 of record NZ_JBEFOG010000027.1, on the reverse strand, counting down.
TTTGGAGTATCATTTATTTCTAATGCATAACCACTGATTGTCGTCCCATTTTGAACATAGAAATACAAAGTATAATTTCCATTTTGCCAATTTCTTCTAATTCCAAAATCAAAATTAGTATTAGCATCAAAAACAGCACCTTTGCTAACAATAGATCGGTAACCTTCATTAGCTATATAAATTGGTTTAATCCATGCTTCTAATGTTAAATCTGTTAAAAATGGAAAGTTAGAGATACTAACATAGTCATCAACTCCATCAAAATCTAAAGCTGTATTTTCTGCACAATTATCAGACACTAAAGGAGAAGAAATCGTTACGTTGGTATCACAAGAAGTTATACTGGCATCAGTTGGGTTAGAAAACGTAATAGATGGAGCTTCAGTATCTCCTGCATTTATAGTTTGTTGTAACGTACTTACATTACCATTAGCATCTGTAGCTGTCCAAGTAATTGTTGTTTCTCCTTCAGGATATGTACCTGATGCATCAGAAGTACTAGTAATATCATTAGTAAGACTCGACATAGTTATAGGTGCTGCAGAGGTTACCCAATCTGTATTTGAATCCATGTTAGTTAAAAGCCCGTCATTACCATTACTAGATTTATCAATCAATACAGAACTTCCTGTTCCTTCTTCAAAATCATAGTATGCTGCTAAACCAGATTCTGTTCCTTCTAAAATCTTATTGTAGCCAGAAGTGATTTCGGATGGCTTAAGTGCCTTATTCCATATGCTTAATTCATCTATTTGTCCGTTAAAAAACTCATAAGCACCTACATTAATATCTTCTCCGATAGCTAAATTTATTGTCGATGTTGGAATAGAAGTAAATGTAGTGTTACCTGAATTCACTTCGATACCATTAACATACAATTTAAGTACACCATTATTAAAAGTACCTGCCACATGATTCCATGAATTTAAATTCAACACATTTGAACTAATTACTGCTCCACCATCTGTACCAGTAAATACTAATCTTAAACCTCTACCATTTGCTAAATAAGTCGGATTTGAACCGTCATAAGTGTCGAAAACAAATTCACCAGAATTGTTACCACTAGCTGAGTATTGAGTTAAAATTCTAGAATACTGGTTAGCTCTTGGATAAATCCAAGCTTGTACAGAAAATTCTGTTGTAAAAGCTAAAGATGCACTGTAAGGAATGGTAACTCTATCATTAGTTCCATCAAAATCTAAAGTAGTATTTATTGTACAATTTTCTACAATTACAGGTGAAGGCACTATAACTTCAGTTGCACAAGAATCTATCAACGCATCTGAAGGATTAGAAAATGATAGAATAGGTGCTGTGGTATCGTCAATTATTATATTTTGTAATTGCGTTAAGGTATTACCAACACCATCATTGTAAGTCCAGGTTACAATTGTTGTGCCTTGTGTTGTTATTGGGAAGACAACATCTGCGGTTGCTGTAATTGTTCCACTGTTTGCTGCAGGTGCTGTTGGTGTAGCTTCACATTGTGATGTAACATCCGGTAAATTAGTTTGATCAGGGACAATAGCTGGCGGCTCCTTTTCAAAAAAGTAGGCAGAGCCTGAACTATTACCATTATCATCATTACCATTAGCACCAACAATGACATAATCGCCATGAATAGCAACGGAATAGCCAAATTGATCACTAGCAGCAGCATCAGACGCCGTGAGTTTCTCTTCTTCTGCCCAACTGTTTCCTGAACGCACAAAAATATACGCTGAACCTGAAGAATTGCCAGCATCGTCATTACCAAAAGCTCCAACAATGGCATAATCGCCAGCTATAGAAACAGAATTGCCAAAAATATCAATAGCCGCAGCATCAGATGCTGTAAGTTTTACTTGTTCTGTCCAACTACTTCCTGAACGCACAAAGATATAGGCTGAACCTGAAGAGGAACCAGCATCGTCATTACCAAAAGCCCCAACAATGGCATAATCTCCAGCTATAGAAACAGAAGATCCAAATTGATCTCCTCCAGCAGTATCGAATGCTATGAGTTCTTCTTGTTCTGTCCAAGTACTTCCAGAACGCACAAAAATATAGGCTGAACCTGAATTATTACCTGCATCATCATTACCATAAGCGCCAACAATGGCATAATCACCATCTATAGCAACCGAATAACCAAATCTATCACCAGCAGTAGCATCGGACGCCGTGAGTTTTGCTTGTTCTGTCCAACTACCTCCTAAACGTACAAAGATATATGTTGAACCTGAAGAGCCACCAGCATCGTCATTATCATTAGCTCCAACAATGGCATAATCGCCATCTATAGAAACAGAAGATCCAAATTGATCACCAGCAGCAGCATCGGATGCCATGAGTATCTCTTGTTCTGTCCAACTGTTTCCAGAACGCTCAAAGATATATGCGGAACCTGAAGAGCCACCAGCGTCGCTATTAGCATAAGCTCCAACAATGGCATAATCGCCATCAATAGCAACAGTAGTGCCAAATTGATCACCAGCAGCAGCATCGGACGCCGTGAGTTTTGTTTGTGCTGTCCAATTGTTTCCCGAACGCACAAAGATATAGGCTGAACCTGAAGAGCCACCGGCATCGTCATTAAGATTAGCGCCAACAATGGCATAATCACCATCAATTGCAACTGAATAGCCAAAATAGTCACCAGTGCCTGCATCAGAGGCTGTGGCATTTATGATTTCGTTCCAGTTTTGAGCATTAAGGGTTAGATAGATTGTAGATACGATTAGAGAGAGTGAAAGTAGTATTTGTTTTTTCATTTTGGCTATTGGTTGGTTTGCAAAAGACACTTTATATGTAAACGCATAATATACAATGCATTAAAAACAAATAAAATACTCAAATTGAGTATTTTATTATAAAAACATATTGAGCTTATTAACGTTTTGTTTGACTGTAGTTTTTTTAAACTCTAGTAGAGGTTTGTGTTTTAAATACAATGAGTAAGCACAGATACTGACACAATTTCTGCAAACACATAGAAAACAAGATTGGTATGGCATTTGCATTAGTATTTTTAGTAATTTTGCAGACCTTGAAATTCTATTACTGTTTCTTGGTTTGACGCGTTAGGGATTGTAGTGGCATCCTTTTGCTTTTTTTAGCAAAAGATATAGCGAAAAGCCCGACCTGATAAGGGAACGCCCAAAATATTATTATCATTTATGAGATTCCTGCTTTTGTGGGAAGTAAACGGGGTCGACTGGTTTTGACAGCGAGATTAATTAGATGGTAAGCACGTGGTGTAATGGCATTGAAACACCTAAAAGGCTAGACCAAATTTTAAACGGCGAGAATAACTACGCTTTAGCTGCATAATCTGAATTATAGTAAGATTCGTGCTCATTCCTACTAGGTAGGAAGGCTAAATGTCTCCAGAAAGCCTTGGTTAATGGCGTTCTTTTTTGAGGCATCGTAAAAATTGACTTAGATTAGGTAGTGCTTTGATGCCTTTTCGAGATTAAAAAGCTAAGTTGTAAGTAGGTTGTCTTTAACCAGCTTACAATCGAAAAAACAAGAAAAGAATAAACGTGTAGAAAGCCTTTTGGTTACTTGTTTGGACGAGAGTTCGATTCTCTCCGACTCCACTTATTGGGCATAAAACCCACAAAAAAAACCTGTAAACTTATAATTTACAGGTTTTTATTTTAAACATCTTATCTCTTAATTCAAAAACTTAGGCTTTATTACCAACATTGCCCAAGCCCAATTTTGACTTCCGGCAGCTAAATCTTCTGTTACACCTTTTAATTCGTACATACCATCACTGGCAAACATATGAGAGTATCCTAACACCAAAGCACAACCTTTAAAGCTTTGTTTAAAAACCAAATCAACTTCAGTTCCTAAAGACTTTTCTCCGCTTGCCAATTCTTGTTCTCCACTAAAATTTAATGCTTTTACCAAAAGACTAGATTTCTCTCCTAATTTAAAGTTTGCACTTGCATGTATATCAACTAAACCAATTGAATTAGCATGATTACCTACGTAGAAGTAATCCATAAATCCATTAAATTTATGATTTGTTCCGTAAAGTGGGAAGAATGCTCCTGTTTCTCCAGCATCACCATCGTTACCACTAATAATTTCCATACCAGCTCCAAAAGTTATTTTATCTGATGATTTATAAGATAAATCTAAACTCAATAAATGAGCTCCTTTAATATCAACCTCTCCTTGTCTTTGACCAGTTTGAAGATAAGCATTTGCAGCAACACCAAATTTCCCAGTATTATATTTTAAATGTGTACCGATAGTTTGCAAACTACTTGTTCCATCTGCTGTAACTCCATCATCTTCATATTCTTGAAAACCATTATTCATTAATAATAAGCTACCAGAAAACTTAGACCACTTTTTACTTAAATGTAACATTTGCATTGTTTTATAAGAAAAGAAACCCGTTGTATCATAAGATGTACCTTCGGATACGAAACCTGTAGGGTTACTATAGTCTTGGTTAAAAGCTAATGCAAAATCTAATTCAAATTTATCTTTTGTATATTTTAGTAAAGCGGCATCATGGTTTCTTCCTTGTTGTGCCCAATCTAATCCACCTAAGATACGTTGATCATCATAAGATAAAACTTGACGACCAATTTTAGTAGAAAAACCTTCACCTAATTTTATATCTGCCCAAGCTTGAAATATAGCAAAAGAGTTATTTTGATCGTATGGTAAAAGTTGTCTGTTTTCTCCCCAAACCATGACATCTTGAAGACTAACATAGAAGTTATACACAGCTGTTTTAAAGCCTGCATTTAATCGCAGTCTTGTAGAAATTCCGTAACCTGCATCTGCATCATCTGCTATTATACTTCCAAATCCGTTTCTGTATTCTGTACGTGGTCTAAATTCTCCGTCTAGACTAAACTGAGCTTGTGCAAATTGAACTATTAATGCCATTAAGCCTATTAAAACGTATTGTTTTTTCATGGTTCTTGTTTTTAAGTTAGAATTATTTTTTGTCTTATTATGTGTCATTTTTGGTTGGTTTAGGTTGTGTTTTTCCTGTGCTTTTGAAAAATTCAATCTTCAAAAACTTGTTTTAAGCTAAATAAACTGTTGTTGTTTTTACTTTTTAATGTTCTAAAAAGTCTATTAAATGTTTTCTGTATTTGTAATAATCACCATGCTCTAAAACTGATTTTCGAGTACGAGGTCTTTCAAAATTGATATCTAAAATATCTCCAATTTTTGCCTTAGGTCCACTAGTCATCATAACCACTCTGTCCGCTAAAAAAATAGCTTCATCAACATCATGTGTTATCATTACCGCAGTGATTTTTTCTTTATTCCAAATTTCAATTAAGATATCTTGAAGTTCTCCCCTAGTTAAAGAATCGAGCATTCCGAAAGGTTCATCCAATAGCAATACTTTTGGTTTTATGGCGAATGCTCTGGCAATTCCTACACGTTGTTGCATACCTTGAGATAAATCAGATGCTCTTTTATGAAATGAATCTTCTAAACCTACTTTCTGTAAATAGTATTTGGCAATATCATTTCGTTGCGCTTTTGTGCCATGTGGAAATACTTGGTTAACACCTAACAGTACATTCTGCAAAGCTGTCATCCAAGGCATTAAACTTGGTGCCTGAAAAATAACACCTCTATCAGGACCTGGTCCTTTAATCTGCTTGCCTAAAACAGAAATTCGTCCTCCAGAAATAGGGTTTAATCCTGCTATCATTGAAAGCATTGTTGTTTTGCCACAACCCGAATGACCAATTATTGTTACAAATTCCTCTTTTTTAATTTGCAGGTTTAAATCTTCGAGAACCACATAATCTCCTTTTGGTGTAGGATATACTTTCTTTAAATTCTTTAAATCTAGCATCACTTCATTAGAAGGAAAAAGTCCATTATCAGTAATAATTCCTATCTTATCGTTTTCTAAAATAATACTCATAATATTTGAAATTTAAACTGATTAACAAAATCCTTAGGTGTTAAATCTGGAAGTGTAATCTCTTCCGAAGTTTCCGATTTTCGCTCCTCTCCAATATCCATCAGATATTCAATAATGGCATTTCTTGTTTTCTTAAAATTCGCATTATCATTCAATTCCGTTTTATCACGTGGACGATCAATATCAATTTTAAATTCTGGTCCTAGGGTTGCGTTAGGTCCTGGTCTTAATGGAATAATTCGGTCTGCCATATAAATTCCCTCATCAACATCATTCGTAATCAATAAAGCAGTTCGCTTATCTTTTCCCCAAATATTTAATATTTCATCTTGAAGATTACCACGAGTCAATGCATCTAAAGCACCAAGCGGTTCATCCATAATTATCATTTCGGGCTTCATTGCCAATGCTCTTGCAACAGCTACTCGCTGACGCATACCACCAGATAATTCATTTGGACGCTTATTTATGGCTGGTGTTAAACTTACCATTTCAACATAATCAGCTACAATCTCATGTAACTCGGTTTTGCTCTTTTTAGGAAAAGCGACTTTTACGGCCATATAAACATTCTGGCCAACAGTTAACCAAGGCAACAACGAGTAATTTTGAAAAATAACGCCACGCTCATGGCTTGTTCCAGAAACGGGTTCCCCTTTAAACAAAACCTCTCCTTTTGTTGGCTCTATTAATCCATTAATTAAATTTACTAAGGTCGTTTTTCCACTTCCTGTAAAACCAACAATCGCTACAAACTCTCCTTCTTCTATAGAAAGATTAATATTAGATAATACTTCTGTTTCAGTATCACCTTGTCCGTATGTTTTATAAATGTTATTCAGTTCTAAATATGCCATTTTTTTCTGTTTAATCGTTTATTTGCTTAACTGTTTAACCGACTCAACGAATAAACATTTTAACCAATTCAACATGCGTTATATCGCGTCTGTTTTATCAAAAGACACCCAGTTTTGAATCGTTAACATTAATCTATCTAACAAAAATCCGATGATACCAATAACAAACATGGCAACAATTATTTTTGCGTTAGAATCATTTGCTCCATTCTGAAATTCTTCCCAAACAAACAGTCCTAATCCTGGACTTTGCGCTAATAATTCAATAGCTATTAAAACCATCCAAGCTACAGATAACGTAATCTTTAAACCTGTAAATATTAATGGTAAAGATGATGGTAAAACGACTTTAAATATTTTCTGAAAAGATCCTAACTTTAATACTTTAGCCACATTGATATAATCTTTATCTACAGAAGAAACTCCCATTGCTGTATTTACTAAGGTTGCCCACATAGAACATAAACCAACACTAATAAATGAAATTGTAAATGAGCTGTCTTCATTAGAATCTATCAATAATGTTTTTACAATCATAAACACTAATAAATACCAAACTACTGGCGAAACAGGTTTGAAAATTTGAATAAACCAATTGAAAGAACTCTTTAATGTTGGACTTAACCCTATAAATATTCCTAAAGGAACCGCTATCAATAAAGCCAATAAAAATCCTGCGAATACGGTTTTTAAACTTCTAAATATTTGATCTACAAACGATGGTCTACCTGTATATGTAATAGCATCTAAACCGTCAGCAACTCGTTTTTCATTCAATACAGCCGTTTTTTCTTTAAAAGCAGCTTTGTCTGCAGCAATAATATTATGATCTCTTAATAATGATTTATAAGAATCCCATACTTGAGATGGTGATGGCAATGTGTTTGGCTTACAGCTAACATCACCAGATGCAATACATACTTTCATAGCCTCTGCAGCCTCTTCTCCTTGATCCGTAAGCGCTTTTTCAATTTTAAAATCAGCCTCCTTATTATAGAGTGCTTTAGCTCCCATATGCCACAAACCAATAAATAAAAGAATTGAAAGAAGAGGCACTAAAGTTTTACGTAAAAGATTCTTAAAGTCTTCCTTTTCTAGTTTCCCAGTAAATAAGTCTTTTATAGTGTTAAAAACACCTAAACCCATAAATTTAGTTACTTTCCCTAATGTTATACTCTGCTTCATATTCTCTTATTTTTTGTATTATGATTTATTGAGCTACTTTATCTTTGTTTCCTATTTTAAAGCTATTGATGTAAGAAATAGGATCTTTAGCATCGTATGTTGTTCCGTCAATAAAATCTGATGTTGCTGGCTTATAACCATCTGTCTCTGGGACATCTGATGCTGGTATATTACCTTCTTCAACTAATAGTGCTGCCGCCTTTTTCCAGATATCTGGTCTATAAATATCTTTAATAGTATTAGCATACCAATCTGCTGATTTTGCTTCAGGAATTTGTCCCCATCTTCTCATTTGTGTTAAGAACCAAATACCATCAGAATAGAATGGATACGTTGCATTATATTTATAGAACACATTAAAATCTGGCATGTCTCTTTTATCACCTTTTTCAAACTCAAAAGTACCTGTCATTGAATTTGCTAAGACAGCTTCATCAGCTCCAACATATTGTGACATAGATAAAATCTTTACTGCTTCTGCTCTGTTTTTTGGCTCGTCTAACCATTTACCAGCTCTTATTAACGCTTTAGTAACAGCTATTGCTGTATTTGGATTATCTTCAACAAATTTCTCTGTCATTACAAATACCTTTTCTGGGTTGTTTTTCCAGATATCATAATTTGTAACAACTGGCACACCAATTCCTTTAAAAACAGCTTGCTGATTCCATGGTTCACCTACACAGTAACCGAAAATAGTACCTGCTTCTAATGTTGCTGGCATTTGTGGCGGAGGCGTTACAGACAATAAAACTTCTGCATCAATCTGTCCTTGTACGTTATCTGCTGTATACATTCCTGGATGAATACCTGCTGCAGCTAACCAATATCTGATTTCATAATTGTGCGTTGACACAGGGAATACCATTCCCATTTTAAATGCCTTACCATCAGTTTTATACTGATCGATAACCGGTTTTAGAGCCTCTGCTTTAATGGGATGAATGGGTTTTCCGTCCGCATCTTTTGGTACATTTGGTTCCATTTTAGACCAAACATCATTAGAAACCGTAATAGCATTTCCATTTAAATCCATTGAAAAAGCGGTTACTAATTTTGCCTGACGACCAAAACCTGCTCCTGCAGCAATCGGCTGACCAGCTAACATGTGTGAACCATCTAATTGACCATCAATAACACGATCTAATACGTTTTTCCAATTCGATTGTGCTTCAACTGATACAAATAAACCTTCATCTTCAAAAAAACCTTTTTCTTTAGCGATTGCTAATGGAGCCATATCGGTAAGTTTTATGAATCCAAATGTTAATTGTGGTTTCTCTATATCTAAAGATGTTTCTGAGGTCTTTTCAGCGACGTCAGCCGTCTTTGTTTTCTTTTCTTCATTACCACAAGCAAATAAGAGTATTGCTATTGGTAAAATTAAAGTTAGTCTTGTTAATAGTGATTTCATATCTAATGTTTTAAAATTAAACTAAGTATTAATACTTATTTTTAACAAATATATAAGTAGATATGTTACCAAAACATGGCTTTGAACTTATAAATACCTTTTTTTACACAATAAGAAAACCTGCCATAAAGCAGGTTTAAAAAACAAACAACTAATAATCAATTAGTTAAACACCACCCAATCGATTAAATTATCTAAGTAAAATAATACGTAATTAATAAATTTAAATAAGGGCTATTAACTGTGGAGATAAAAATTATGCTCGTCAATTTCTTTTTGAAGGATCGACACGTCTGGAATACCAATCTTCTTTCCGTGTGTTACAATGAGCTGTTCTTTCTTGAGAGCAGATAGCACGCGAATAACCTGTTCTTCTGTAGTGCCAACAAAATCAGCATAATCACTTCTACTTAGCACCAAATCGAGGTAATTATTTTTGTGTTTAAACTTTCTATTGATATACAATAACGCATCTACAACACGTTCTCTAACCGTCATTTGAGATAACGATTTCACTTTAGATTCACTCTTATTCAGCTCATTAGCATAAAAAAGCATAAAATCATAAGTAAACTTTGCGTCATTAGCCAATCTGTTTTGCAAACTTTCTTTAGAAAAATAGCACAAAATAGAATCTTCTAAAGCCACAGCTCCGATGGAATAAAACTCTTCGGTACCAAAACCTCTATGCCCTATAATTTCACCATTACTAGCAAAACGAACAATCTGTTCTTTACCATTAATACCTGTCCTAAAGACTTTTGCCTTTCCTTTAAGCAAAAAGAAAAGACCACTAACTGGAGCACCTTCTAAAATGAATTGCTGACCTTTTTTACATCTAATTTCACTTTTCTTTTGAGCTAAATCAAAAGTAGCATCTGGTTTCAAATTTCTTTTAATCAAACAACTTTCATTGCCACATGCTTGGCACGACACACCAGAAATAGAATGTTTTTTTGATTGAGAATGAAGAAACTGAATAGCCAAAATTATAGTTTTGAATCACAATAATAAGTATTATTACTTATAAAATAAACTAAAATACGTAATTATTCTTATAAGTAATCAATATTTCGCTATATTTACAAAAACATAACGTTGCTAAATGATTTCAATTAAAGATGCCATCCAGCTTGTTAAAAGCAATTGTAATCCACTTTTAAAAGAGGTTATAAAACCACTCGAAAAATCAGGAAACTATAGACTTTATAAAGACGTATATTCCCCTATAGATATGCCACCTTTTAGACAATCTGCAATGGACGGCTACGCTTTAAATTTGCATAACTCCACAAATTATAAACTTATTGGTGAAATAAAAGCAGGAGATGATGCTTCACCAATTTTAAAAATAGGTGAAGCCATAAGAATTTTTACGGGTTCACCTGTACCAGATTCAGCAAATACAGTTATTATGCAAGAAAAAGTAATTGCTAATAACGCTACCATTTCTTTAGAGAAGAGTGCAGTTTCTATTAATCAAAATATTCGTCCTAAAGGCGAACAGGTTACTAAAGGAGATTTAGCTCTTAAAAAAGGCACGAAATTAACTCCTGCGGCTATTGGTTATTTAACAGGACTTGGTATTACTGAAGTTTCTGTGTATAAAAAACCATCCATTGCTATTGTAACAACAGGCAATGAATTAGTTGAAGCAGGACAATCTTTGCAATATGGAAAAATATATGAAAGCAATTCTAAAATGCTTCAAAATGCGTTATATAACTTGAAGTTTTACGACCTCACTATTCACAAAATTAAAGATGACTATGACGAAACGCAGTCAACATTAAATAAGTTAATAAACACAAAAGATTTAGTACTCATCTCTGGAGGAATTTCTGTTGGAGATTACGATTTTGTAGGCAAAGCACTTCAACAATTAAACGTTGAGCAGTGTTTCTATAAAGTCATGCAAAAACCTGGCAAACCATTATACTTTGGAAAAAAGGATAGCACTACCATTTTTGCATTACCCGGAAATCCTGCAGCAGCATTAACTTGCTTTTACATATATGTCCATATCGCTTTACAAAAAATGATGAATAATACTACTGTTGAATTACCAAAAACAGAAGCAAAATCTAACTCAACATTTAACAAAACAGGTAATCGACCTCAATTTTTAAAAGCCATTTATAAAGATGGAATGGCTACTATATTGGAAGGTCAAAGTTCTGCAATGCTACAGACATTTGCATTGTCAAACGCTTTAGTTTTTATGCCTGAAGATGTGAATCAAATTAATTTAAACGATACCCTCGAAGTTATTTTATTACCTGTTTAATTAATATCTATGAGTTATAAAATTAAAAGTAGAATCTGGATTGAATCTGAAAACAATGTCTTTTTGGGAGAAGGGAGGATTCAACTTCTAAAAGCAATTGAAGACACAGGCTCTCTTTCTAAAGCGGCAAAAAGCCTAAAAATATCATACAAAAAAGCTTGGCACCTTTTAGATTCTGTAAACCAATCTGCTAAAAAACCAGTGACCATAAACACCATTGGTGGCAAAGGTGGTGGAGGCGCTCAATTAACAGATTATGGTAAATCTGTAATTAAAACTTTTGACGAGATCAATAAAAGTTGTTGGGCTTTTTTAGATACTCAATTAGTAAAAATGGAAGATTTATAAATAGATGCTACAACTAGAAAACATAACCCTTTTTTTAATCATACTGCCAATAGTATCCTTTCTTTATGCTAGTGTAGGCCATGGAGGAGCAAGCGGTTATTTGGCGCTAATGGCTTTGTTTTCGTTTGCACCAGAAACGATGAAATCTACAGCACTTTTACTTAATTTATTTGTTGCAGGTATTTCATTTTTCTATTATTACAAAGCTGGCTTTTTTAATCGAAAATTGTTTGTTTCATTCGCTATTACATCCATTCCCTTTGCGTTTTTAGGCGGAATGCTAGACGTTGACGCCTCTATTTATAAAAAGATACTAGCCGTATTACTCATCTTCTCAATATTAAAAATGCTTAATGTTTTTGGTAAAGAAAACACTAAAATAAAGGACGTTAAATTATGGCAAAGCCTTTTAATAGGAAGCGTAATTGGTTTCTTTTCCGGTTTAATTGGTATTGGAGGTGGCATTATTTTAACACCTATTATTCTACTTTTCCATTGGGGAAAAATGAAGGAAGCGGCTGCGGTTTCCGCTTTATTTATTTGGGTAAATTCTGCATCAGGATTAATTGGTCAATTCACCTCTGGAGTTACATTCGATTCAAATGTTTTTATACTTATCACAATTGCAATAATAGGTGCCATCTTCGGTAGTTATTATGGTAGTAAAAAAATAAACAACAAACGTTTACGACACATACTCGCTTTTGTTTTAATAATCGCTTGCGCCAAACTCGTTTTGACATAAAATGAGAGACAAAAAAAACATAACAGGTATTATTCTTGCTGGTGGAGCAAGCTCAAGAATGGGAACTGACAAAGGTTTCTTAAAGCTGAACAATAAACTTTTTATTCAACATATTATTGATGCAGTAAAACCGTTAGTTTCTAGAATTATCATTGTTTCTAATCTTAAAAAGTATGATGCTTTTGGCATAGAACGTATAACTGACGACATAGAAAATGCTGGTCCTTTAGCAGGAATTTATTCCGGTTTAAAAGCATCAAAAACAGAATATAATTTAGTACTGAGCTGCGACGTACCACTTATTAAAAAAAGGATTTTACAACAACTCATAGACGCTTCTGAAGACACTATTGATATTGTACAGATTGAAAGTCAAGGACAACACATGCCACTTATTGCTGTATATAAAAAATCTTGCGCATCTATGTTTCACAAACTTTTACTTAATGATGAAAGACGCTTACACAAAGCAGTTAGCGCTTGTAACACTAAATCAATTATTCTAAATACAGAAGACGACATATACACCACAAATGTTAATACGCCAGAACAATTTAAAAACTTAACACAATGCTTATAACCGTTAAATATTTTGGACTTATAGCTGAAATCACGCAATGCGAAAACGAAGCTATTTCTTTTGCGAACGAGACCGTTTTAAATTTATTGAACGTGCTATACGAAAAATATCCAGCTTTAAAGAGCGAGGAATTTCAAGTCGCACAAAATCAAGAATTGGTCACTTTAGAAACCATATTAACCGGAAACGAAATTGCACTCTTACCGCCTTTTGCGGGTGGCTAAAAACATGAATAGATACAGCAGACATATTAGCCTTAAGGAAATAGGACAAACAGGACAAAACAAACTCTCTAATGCAAAAGTATTGGTTGTTGGCGCTGGTGGTTTAGGCTGCCCTATTTTGCAGTACTTAACAGCTGCAGGCATTGGCACCATAGGCATTATAGATTTTGATACTGTCGAAGTCTCTAACCTGCAACGTCAAGTACTATTTGGCACATCATCTTTAGGCAAAAATAAAGCTGAAGCTGCAAAAACACGACTTCAAGATTTAAATGATACCATTACAATAACAGCATATCCAGAACGATTAACCCATAAAAATGCGATTGACTTATTTAATCAATACGATATTATTGTTGACGGCACAGATAATTTTGAAACGCGCTACCTCATCAATGATGCTTCAATTATCACCAACAAACCATTAGTTTTTGGTGCTATTTATAAGTTTGAAGGTCAAGTATCTGTCTTTAACTACAATAATGGACCTAGCTATAGATGTCTTTTCAAAAAGCAGCCACAAAACAACACGCTTAATTGCTCTGAAGTTGGTGTTTTAGGCATTTTACCCGGCATCATTGGAACCATGCAAGCGAATGAAGTTTTAAAAATAGTTTTAGATATTGGAAATGTGTTATCCGGAAAAGTTCTTGTTTACAATGCTTTAACACTTCAAAATATGGTTTTAAAGATCAATAAATCTGAAGAAGAAATTGATAAGGTATTACGAGAACGTGATTTTTTCACCTCTAAAAACACAATTGCCAATTGCAATTCTGAAACAAATATAATTTCAATTAAAACAGCAATAAAAAAAGATAGTATTCAATTTATTGACGTTAGAGAAATTCATGAATTACCAAAAATTGAAATTATTAAAGTCACCTCAATTCCTTTGAGTGATTTAGAACATCAATTAGATAAGATAGAATTAAATAAAGAGAAACTAATTTTCTGCCAATCTGGAAAAAGAAGTAAACAGGCAATTTCTTTATTAAACCAATTAAAAATCACCAACTGTTATGCCATAAAAGAGAGCATTTCAGACATAGAAAAATATTTAAAAGAAGTATACAAATGACAACTAAGAAATCGAAAAACGTTTTTAAACAAGGTGCTATTTCTTCCGAATTTATTGGAGAATCTATCGCCAAACACCAAACCAAAACAAGTATAGGAGCACATTCTATTTTTTTAGGTCAAGTACGCGCAGACGTTATTGATAACAAAACTGTAGCTGCTATTGAATATACTGCCTATGAGGACATGGCAAATGAAAAATTTAATACCATTAGAGAAGCTACATTTGAGAAATTTGACTTAACATGTATGCACATCTATCACAGCTTAGGCACTGTGAAATCTGGTGAAATTTGTCTTTTCGTATTTGCTTCATCACCAAGACGAAAAGTAGTATTTAAAGCCATAGAATTTATTGTAGAAGAAATTAAAGCACATGTTCCTGTCTTTGGAAAAGAAATTTTTGAAGACAACTCACATCAATGGAAAGAAAATAGCTAAAAAGTGTTTTTTGTTGAATCGTTTTTTTGCTTAAATGCTGAATTATTAAAATTATAAATATGTCATATACCTTTTCTTTTGAAAAATTAAATGTTTGGGTTGATTCTAAAACATTAATAAAATTAATATATTCTGTTACTAAGGGGTTTCCAAGCGAAGAAAAATTCGGGTTAACAAATCAACTCAGAAGAGCTTCAATATCTGTAGCTTCAAATTTAGCAGAAGGAACATCAAGAAAAACGAATAAAGATAAAGCACATTTTACAACAATGGCCTTTAGTTCATTAATGGAAGTTTTAAATCAACTTATTATTTCTAAGGAACTAGAGTTGCTAAATGAATTTGATTATCAAAAAATAAGGAAAGAAATTGAAAAAATATCTAATAAGCTTAACTCTTTAAGAAACTCACAATTAAAAAGTTAAACGAATAAACAATTTAACATTTAAACGGAAACCAAAAAATGGTAGATATCACACACAAAAGCACAACACTAAGAATAGCAACAGCCCAAGCCATTGTAATGGTCAGTAAACCTGAAACCATAATTGCTATTGAAAATGATACAGTACCAAAAGGAAATGTATTTGCTATGAGCAAAGCGGCTGGCTTATTAGGTGTAAAACAAACTCCATATATTCTTCCTGATTGTCATCCACTTCCAATTGAATACACAGGTATTGAATACGAAATAAATGGACTAGAAATCAAAGTACTGTTCACGGTTAAAACCATATATAAAACTGGCGTAGAAGTTGAAGCCATGCATGGCGCGAGCATCGTTGCTTTGAATATGTATGATATGCTAAAACCTATAGATAAAGGCATTGAAATTCATAACATTAAATTATTAGAGAAAAAAGGTGGGAAATCTGATTTTAAAGACCGCTTTAGAAAAGATTTAAATGCCGTTGTAATTGTATGTTCGGATACGATTTCGGCAGGACACAAAGAAGATAAGGCAGGAAAAGCAATCATAGCGAAACTAGAAACTTGCGATGTTAAAATTGCAGATTATATTGTGATACCTGACGAGAAAGATATTATCCAAGAGAAAGCTCTTAAATACCAAAACGAAGGTGTTGACTTAGTAATTTATACAGGCGGAACAGGATTATCAGTTAGAGATGTTACACCTGAAGCTCTATTACCTCTAATTGATAGAAGAATTCCTGGTATTGAAGAAGCTATTCGTAATTACGGCCAAGACAGAACACCATATTCCATGTTATCTAGAAGCGTTGCTGGCACCATAAAAAACACGTTAGTTTTAGCATTACCAGGCTCCACAAATGGAGCAAAAGAATCTATGGATGCTATTTTCCCTTCAGCATTACACATTTTTAAAATATTAAAAGGAGCACGACACGACTAAAACTAATGACAAAGACTAATTCTATATTACAAGATTCGTTTGGTAGAGACCATGCTTATTTGCGTATTTCACTTATTGAAAAATGCAACTTGCGTTGTTCTTACTGTATGCCAGAAGAAGGCATTCAGTTGTCGCCTAAAAGTCATTTAATGACTTGCAATGAAATTTACACCATCGCTAAAACCTTTGTAGATAATGGAGTTACAAAAATAAGACTTACAGGAGGCGAACCTTTAATAAGAAAAGATATTCCTGAAATTCTGCAAAAACTAGCAACTCTAAATGTTGAACTTTCTATAACCTCTAACGCTGTAATTATAGATAGGTTTATAGATATTTTAAAAGCTAATGGTGTTAAAAAAATAAATGTAAGTTTAGATACTTTAGATCGCGATAAGTTTAAACAAATAACACGCAGAGACCAATTCACAAAAGTTTACAACAATATTCTATTATTGATTAAAGAAGGTTTTATTGTAAAAGTGAACGCTGTTTTAATGAATGATTTTAACGAAAATGAAATTATTGATTTTATAAATCTCACTAAAGATTTACCTGTTTCAATCCGGTTTATTGAATTTATGCCTTTTGATGGCAATAAGTGGAATATGAGTAAAATGGTTTCATATAAACAGGTTATGAATCTTGTTAACGCTAATTTTAACAAAAATGAAATTTTACGACTGCAAGACGCGCCAAACGACACCTCTAAAAATTATAAAATAAAAGGTTACAAAGGCAGTTTTGCTATTATTAGCTCTGTAACAAATCCGTTTTGCGATTCTTGTAACCGCTTACGCCTTACTGCAAATGGACAACTTAAGAATTGTCTCTTCTCCTCTACTGAATCGGATTTATTAACCACTTTACGCGAAGGAAACCCAATAGAACCTGTAATTAAAAAAGCCGTTGAGGCTAAATTTAAAATACGTGGTGGTATGAATACGCTCAAAAAATTACAAGAACCAAAATTGCATAGTCAGAATCGGAGTATGATTACAATTGGAGGGTAAATTAATTAAATATTTTAGACTTCTCTTACAAAAACCTTCTTTTCAAAGCTAGATTTAGGAGCTTCACAAAGCGAACAGGTATAAGATTCAGAAAGGCTTTCAAATTTAGAACCTGGCACAATATCTTGTGTGATATCGCCATATTGAGCATTATAAACCGTTAGGCATTCTTTACATTGATAAACAATCTCTTCAACTGTATCTTTTAAAATTTTAGAATTGTCTTTAGCATCTTTTTCAGTACCTAACTCATCAAAGTACAATTGACTTAGTTCCATTAATAAATTTGATAAATTTGATTTATCAACATCTTGGACATATGAAATATAGTCCCTTGTATTAGGATCAAAATTCTTTGCATAAAGTAAGTTATAAGTATCTCTGATACCGATATCTTTTAGTTCCTCTGGTTTCGCATTGATTTCGATAACAATTGATGTAAAATAATATGCTTTTCTAATGTGGTTTGTTATACCAAATGTGAGTCCATAAGTACTAATGTCATTTTTATCAAAATTATTTACCAAATATTTTTTTAAACTCAAGGCTTCCTTGTCTGCAACTGGTAAATGCCAATTGAGTTCGAGCATAGAATGACGCACATTAATTCCATTTTTACCTAAAAATTTTTCCCATTGTAATTTAGAAGACTTAGGAATCCCTTTAATAATAAAAGATTTCCAAGGTGTAATTGATATTTTTCCAATTTTATCATCAGAGCATAAGTTACACATAGCCTTTAAAAACTCTAAATCATATTTATTATTTCTCCAATATAAGCCTAACCAATATTTGTCTTGCCCTATTCTATTCATACCTTCGTAATACGGAAACGGGTGAAAAGGTACGCTTAGTGGCTTATCAACCGTTCTATTTTCGGTATCCACAGCAACATTCACCAACTCAAAAACCATCTCTATGGAATCTGGCTCTTCTTGCAAAACATCTTCTATAGCCACAACAATTTTTTCTATATCCCAACTATATATTAGTGCTGGATACATTTCCATTTCCTTCCACTCTGGAAGTCTTATATACAGATGCCAATAGTCTTCGTGCTCCGAAGCTATAAAATTAATATGACCTGTAAAAAGTGGTACTAACCGCTGTTTTGGATCCGTTATATTAACTTTTAATTTCGGCTGCGTTCTAAATTGTTCCAAAATATATAAATAACGACCACTTGTTAGCCATGATGTTGCGGGAAAAAGATCTGTCGCAACATAGGACGAAATAATATTTTCTCCATCATGACTTCCCGGTTGTATTATTTTGAGTTTATCAAACTCTTTTATTCTGTTTGCGTCAATCGTTTTTGAAAACAAAATATCTTGTCTAGACCCAAAAGAAATAGATGTTAAACCTAAACTTTCTGCAGATTCGCATATATATTTCAATTCCGCAGGAGATAAAACACCTCCATTTACTATAAGTCTGCTTAAATTATTCATGTGTAAATAATTATTTTTTTATGCCTTTACGCTTAATAACATATCTCTTACTTGAGGTTTACAACTTCCACAACCCAAACCTGCTCCTGTAACATTACATAATTCTGTAAAATCTGTACAACCTTGCTGAATAGCTTCTTCAACATTACCTTCTCCTACCTGGCTGCATGAACAAATAAGTTTCCCTATAACTGGTTTGGTATTAGAAGCACCTCTCAATAAGGTGTTTCTTTTGTCTGACATTTCAATTTTTTCGCCAATCATGGTTTTAAACTCAGCAAATTCATCTTTATCACCCATTAAAACGGCACCAACTAACAAATCATCTTTTACAATACATTTTTTATAGTAACGCTTAGAAATATCCGTGAATATAACTTCTTGGTAACTATCATCATTTTCAGGAACATTTATTTCACCAATACTACAAAGGTTTAGATTGTTGAATTTTAAAATATTCATTAATACAGAACCGTAATATGAGCTACTCACATCACCTTCAATAAAATTAGCTAAAACACCTGCTTGTTCTTCTGCTGCAGACGTAATTCCGAAGAGTTTATTATTATATTCTGCTATTTCTCCAATGGCAAAAATATTAGGATCTGAACTTTGTAAATGTTGATTTACCTTAACACCTCTACCACAAGAAATACCATTCTTTTTTGCTATTTCTACATTAGGAACCGTACCAATTGCATAAACTATCGCATTTGCAGTAATCAGTTTTCCACTTCGTAAAGTGATGTTTAATTCTTTTGAATCTTCATCATCAAAAACCGTGTTAACTTCATTATCAAAATAAATTTGAATACCTCTTTCTTTCACATCGAGCGCCAACAGCTTACTAGACACCAAATCTAATTGACGCTCCATTAATCTGGAAGCCCTTTGAATAATGGTGACATTAACATTTTGATGATTTAAAGCAGCTGCTAATTCTAATCCCAACAAACCACCTCCAACAATCGCAACATGCTGTTCTTCTGGTGGCAACTTAGTGTCTTCTAAATACGATTTAAATCGATCTGCATCTATTTTATTTCGCATAGTAAAGCGACCAGGTAATTCTATCTGTACATCTTTAGGTAAAAATGCACGACTTCCTGTTGCTAAAATAAGTTTACCGTAACTATGAGTTTCACCTTTATTATCCGTAATTACCTTGTTTTTTTTATCGATTTTAGTGATAAACGTTTCAGGATGTATGGTAATATTTAATTTCTTAAGTTCTTTTTCCTTTATTTTCAGTAGTTCTTCCCAAGTTAATTCTTCGGTTATATATTCTGGCAATAATACACGGTTATAGAATAGATTAAACTCTTTTGAAAACACATGGATTTCGTCTTTTTCGTTTTTCTCTCTATAATTCTGAATAAATCTAAAAGCCGCTGCACCTGCACCTACAATTACAATCTTTTCTTCTTTCTTTTGATATTTACTAACAGAAACATAAGTGAATTTAAATTCTGGTTCTTTAGATATAGGATCTACAATAGTATTGGTTAAATTATTTGCTCTATTTAAATCATTCTGCAATTGTTTTCCCCAATGCATTGGTAAGAAAACAACACCTTCTCTCACCTTATCCGTAAGACTAGCACGAACACGAACTACACCATTGGCGCTCTTAATCTCTACAATATCACCATCTTCTATTTTATAGATATAAGCATCTATTTTATTAATCTCTAAAACAGGCTTAGGATAATGTGCTTTTAACCTTGAGACTTTCCCTGTCTTTGTCATGGTATGCCACTGATCACGAACACGACCTGTAGTTAAAATCATAGGGAAATCCATATCCTTTTTTAAAGCCGAACTCATAATTTGCTCTGGAATATTGAAAATTGCCTTTTGCGATGGTGTATAGAATTTTTTATCTTCAAAAAGTCTTGGCGTTCCTGCATGCCTATATTCTGGAACTGGCCATTGAAATGTGCCTTCGTTTTTTAAACGGTCATAATTTAAAAAAGAAATATCAATATTAGTTCCTTTGGTCATAGAACAATACTCATCATAAATCTCTTCAGCATTACTATAATTAAAACCCCTATAACCCATTTTTTGAGCAAACTCACATAATATTTCAACATCTGGTTTCGCTTCTCCTGGTGGATCAATTTCTTTTGGTAAATACGAAATACGACGTTCAGAGTTTGTCATCGTTCCTTCTTTTTCCAACCATCCTGCAGCAGGAAGTACTAAATCTGCATAAGCAACAGTATCTGACTTGTGTGATATATCTTGAACAACAACAAATTTTGCATTCTTCATTGCCTTTTCAACTTTATGAAGATTAGGCATACTCACTAATGGATTTGTACACACAATCCAAATGGCTTTTAGTTTTCCTGATTCTAAAGCATCAAACATTTCTGTAGCTGTGTAACCCGCTTTATCCGAAATTTTATCGACTCCCCAAAACTGAGCAACATCTCTTCTATCATCTTCATTAAAAAGATCTTTATGCGCTGCTAAAAGATTAGCCATACCTCCTACTTCTCGTCCTCCCATTGCGTTTGGCTGACCTGTTAAAGAAAATGGACCAGAACCAGGCTTACCTACTTGACCTGTAATTAATGATAAGTTTAAAAGTGAGAAATTTTTATAGGTACCAATAGAACTTTGATTAAGACCCATTGTCCACATACTAATGTAACCTGTAGCGTTACCAATATATTTTGCCGCCGTTTTTATATCATCTACAGAAACACCACAAAGTTTTGAAGCCTTTCTTAATGACAAATCGAAAACCTGCTTCTTATATTTATCGAAACCTTCTGTGTTATTATTTATAAAATCTTGATCGACTAATTTTTTTTCAATGATGTACCTTCCAATAGCATTATTAAGAATAATATCGGTTCCTGGAATAAGCTGAAGATGTAAATCTGCAAAATTTGCTGAATCCGTTTTTCGTGGATCTATGACAATAATTTTAGTATCTGGATTTTCTTCTTTATGTTTTTCAATACGTCTAAAAAGTATAGGATGACACCAAGCAGGATTTGCACCAGTAATCAAAAAACAATCTGCTAATTCAATGTCTTCGTAAGAAATAGGCACACTATCCTCTCCAAAGGTTTTTTTATAACCAACGACAGCAGAACTCATGCATAGCCTAGAGTTAGTATCAATATTATTAGTTCCTAAAAATCCTTTTGTAAGTTTATTAGCAATGTAATACTCTTCCGTTAAACATTGCCCTGAGACATAAAAACCAACACTATCTGGACCATATTTTTTAATGATAGATTTAAAAACGCTACTTGCTCTATCCAATGCATCGTCCCAAGATACGCGTTCGCGAGGATGCGATCTACTCCATCGCATTTCTGGATATAAAATCCGATCTGAAGTGTCATTAGCTACATAATGAAGATTCATTCCTTTAGAACATAACATCCCTTTGTTAACAGGATGATCCTTATCTCCTTCAACAAAAACTTTATTGTTAATATCCTTTTTTACAATGATACCGCAACCAACTCCACAATAAGAACAGGTTGTTTTTACTTCATTTTTCAACATACTACTTCATCATTTTTATTATCAATTAAAGACATTTTATGTCAGCAAACAAGTCTTGAATAGCATTATTATGAATCTCATAAAATATAAGATTTATAGTCCGTAATTCATAATTATATTAGCTAACAATTAGCTTTTTACTTTTATCGCTTCTAATTCTCCAAAGCTTTCATTAAGATTAGCTTCCTCTGCATGTTCATCTGCAGTAGTGAATTTTATAAGTAAAGAAAGTACTCCAATAAATATAACCGTAAAACCAATAATTAAATAGCCATTAGAAACCGCAATCGAAGATGCTGCTGCTTGCGCATTATTAATAACTTCCTCTCCTAAACCTTGACTAGCAGAAATAGCTGCTTTCTCTGCTACAGCAGATTTAGATTTTAACAGCATTGCTGCTAAAAAAGCACCAACATTACCACCTGCACCAACAATGCCAGAAATGGTTCCAATAGCTTTTTTATTAATAAATGGCACTACAGAAAATGTTGCTCCTTCAGCCATTTGCACACTTAAACTAAATAATATTAAAAATACAATTCCAAAAATAATACTGGTACTAGTCGAAAAAATTGAAAGCATTGTACCTTGTGTAACCAGTATTGCCGCTAAGAATAATACACGACCACGTAAGCCTTTTAACTTTCCAAACTTGTCTCCAAAGAATCCTCCTAATGTTCTTGCAAAAATATTCATTAAAGCAAATGACAACACAATGTTACCAGCAGTAACACGCTCTAACTGAAAGGTGTTTTGTAGATAATCGTCCATGGTACCATAAACAGTTAATTCGATACCAAAACAACCTGCGTAAACAAGAAACAGAATCCAAACTCTATAATCTTTAAGCACACTTAGAAAAGAAATTTTTTCTTTTTTCTCTTCAATGATTTCCGACCTGTTGATATCTTTAAAGTTACCTTCTGGCGTATCTTGAGTAAAAAAGAAATACACAATTCCCATTAAAAAACAAATAACACCAGCAACTACCATAGAATATCTCCAAGCCTCACCTTCTGCAACACCAAAACCAATTACAGCTGCTGCAATTAAAGGCATTCCCAAACGATTAGCTCCACCACCAAGATTTCCCCAACCAGCAGATGTCGCATTAGCCGTACCTACAATTTTTGGTGAAAACATTAATGTGGTATGTACTTGAGTGATTACAAATGAAGCTCCTATAAAGCCTATAAATAATCTACATACTAAAAACTGAGTTGGCGTTTGCACTAAACCACACAAAATAACAGGTACAGCACCTAATACCAACAACCAAGTATAACAGAGTCTTGGCCCATATTTATCACATAACTTACCAATGAGTAAACGCGCGAATACAGTACCTGAAACTGCTAAAATTATAGAATTCCATTTCTGATCAGGACTTAATCCTAAATCTTTTACCACATCTGGCATAAATGGCACAATCCCAAACCATGCAAAGAAACATAAGAAAAATGAAAATGATGTAATCCAAAACGTACGGATTGGAATACTTTTAATATCTAATAAATTAAGCTTTGTCGCTTTTTGAGAAGTCATAAGGTCAAGAATTAAGTATTTTACGATTTAAAAATAAGTATTATTACTTAGTTTTTAAATTAAAAATTACGTATTCTTTTGATTAATATGAAATCATCAGTTAAAAGAAGAAATCTTAGTAATTTAGTAGTTAAGCGCTAAAAAAAATAGAATTCTATTATTAAATTCAAATTCTCAATCAAGATTATATTCAGCTGCTTTCTCTGAAAGTTCTTTGATGTTTGAAACTTTTAGTTTCTTCATCAAATTAAAACGATGCACTTCTGCCGTTCTTCTACTGATATCCAATTCTTCTGCTATCTGCTTATTGTTTTTAAGCTCTAAAACGAGACCGAGAATTTGTTTCTGACGTTTTGTAAGGCCGAAAGGATCTTTTACAGCAGTAGTATTTGCAACAGTTGCCTTTTTAGTACCGTTAACAAAATTATTAATAATAATAGATGAAATATCTCCTGCAAAATACTTATCACCAGAAGCTATAGTGTGTAAAGCTTTTATAAACTCATCTTTACTAGCACCTTTAAGCATATAACCATCTGCACCAGCTTCTATAGCCGAAACTACGTATTCTTCAGAATCGTGCATGGAGAGCACCAAGGTTTTTATGTCTTTATATTTTGCTTTAATGGCTTTTACCAATTCAATACCATTCATTTCTGGCATTCTAATATCTATAATCATTAGATCTGGTTTATCAGTAGTCAAAATTTCCAGAGCCTTAACTCCATTAGATGCTTCATTGATAACATCAAAATTTTGTTGATCTTCTAAAAGTGCCTTTATACCATCTCTAACTAGTACATGGTCGTCAACAAGGATAATTTTAATAGCGGACATTTTACATATTTTTCTATATACGAAAATAATAAAAAATACGTATAACTACGTATTTACATGGGAACATTTAAGGTCACTTTTGTACCTTTATTCGGTTCTGAATTCAAGAAAATTCTACCGTTAATATATTTAATACGCTCTTGCATAAACGTTAATCCCATTCCTCCATCTCCATTCTTTTTCTTTTCAACCTTATCAGGATCAAAACCTTTACCATTATCATCTATAACAATACTTAGCATTTCTTCAGTATGCGTAATTGTTACAATGATATGAGTTGATTCTGCATATTTTATGGCATTATTTATGGCTTCTTGGGTAATTCTGTAAATATTTATTTCTATTAAAGAATCTAGACGCACATTGAATTTTGTCTTACTGTAAAGCACAATATTTTTACCCGTAAGTTTAGCTAATTCTTTTGTTAGCTTTGTAATTGCAGGAACCACACCATGATCCGTAAGCTCTGGTGGTGCGAGATTAAAAGTAGCAGTACGAATACCTTTAATGATATCTTCTGCCTGAAGCTTTAACTGCTCAACCTTTACTTTAGCTTTCTCAATATTACCTAAATCTATACTTTCTAAATTATACTTAAGACCTGTTAACATTTGCCCAATTCCATCATGCACATCCTTGGCAATTCGATTTTGCTCATTTTCCTGATTCTCAATTATTTTACTCGAAATAATTTTTTGCTGATTCATTTTTTCAACAAAACTAGCTTCTGTTAAACGCTCTATTTCTAGTTGAGCTCCTTTTCTATCCGTTATATCGGAAGCTATAATAAGTAACTCTGAATTATTGCCGGCAGCATTAAAGGGAATGATTGCTAATTCTAACCATACATTTTCCCCTTTCTTTGTTGTCCCTTTCACCTCGCCTTGCCAACCTATTTTTTTATGTTTTGAAATTAAGTTTTCAATAATTAACTGCTCTTTTTCATGGATACTAATTACTTCAGAAAAATTAATATTAGTAATATTTTTGTTAAGCCCAAAAAATTTTGAAATTCGAGTACCTATCTCAACAACAGTTCCATTAGGCCTAATGCGAGCAAATAAAAGTGTCTCGTCCATAGCACGCGTTAATGCACGTAATTCTTTTATTGATTTCTCCTTAGCAACACTTAATTCATCAGCTTCAAAAGCCATTCTTTTAGCTTTCTTTTCTGCTATTAATAATTTTGAAATACTGTTTTGTACCGTCTTTGCCGTAGGCCAAAAAACAAATAATAATTCTGCCAATAAGATAAGTAGCGTAAGTGCTGTTAGAAGTAACTCTAAATTCTTTAACCAATTTACTTTTTCCTCTGCTTCAAAATCGTATTGGTTTACTATTTGATCCATAGTGTCTAGAAAACTACTTTCATTTGTTTTGATAATTTCAACCTCACTAGTAAGATCTAAAGCACTATTATTAGCTTTTGTTTCAACTATTTCAATTATGCGTTTTGAAGCCTCATTAATATTATTAAAAACAGGATTAATCTTTTGAAATAAAGAAGCTACGGAATCACTATTATTATTTGGAAGCCCTAGATTAACATCACCTTTTTGCAGCGAATTATGGGAAGACTCCCATAATAAAAGCGTGGTTTGAAATTTATTTTTAAGTGCAGTGCTTTCTTTTAAATTATTAATAGAAGAAAGCATAATAGCCTCTTTTGTTAATTTCTGACTTAACATTCGTTGTCTTCCTGCAACGTTAATGACCGTAGAATCGGTTTGTTGATCGTTTAGATGTTTTCTTATTAAAAACTGACTAATAATCACAGATAATGCAATTGTACTCAAAGCTACTATATATAAGCGGCTTAGCTTTCTAAACGTTCTTTGATCTAATGAACTGCTATTTTCTGGCATTTGTTTTAAATCTATCAATGAATCGCTTGTTTTATTAGAGCCAAGCTTTTATCAGAATAATTAAGACTTAAGGCAAAGTTATGACCTTGTTCAGACATTTTTCCCCAAGTTTTTTGAAGAATAGTAATAATCTTTTTATCCTCGTGCTTACTGGCAAATTCTTCAAAATAATAGTCTAAAAACACCAAACAAATAACATCTTCAATAGTCTGACTTTCTTCATCCTTTTTAATCATTTTTTTATTAATTAAAAAGGAAACTCTTTTTATAAATTCTTCACTATAACCAACTTCGGTTAAGATTTCCGTTGTTATTGTAGCGTGCATTTTTTTTAAAGTCTCTCTCCATTTTAAATAACCAACTCTATCCATTGGAAATTCATTTCTGGCAATTTTCCATCTGCAAATATGTTGAGCTCTTGCAGCTATTTGAAGTTCTTCTGAGGCATCTGATTTAAATTGCAACAACTTTTGAAACATACGTTGCGAATACAGTAATTCTTTTGAAAACTCAACACCATGACTACTATAAGTATTTATATCTTCAGCATTTTTCTGATCAATTAATGCTATCGCTATTTCAAATCTAGTTGGCTTCATTTATTTGATTTTATTAGTATTTAAAACCAATATAAACATAATCTTCTTTAATTCTAACAGGATAAGTGGCAATAGCCTCTAAATCTCCATTTAAATTTTCACCACTAACCAAGGAAAACGTTTTTTTATGTAACGGACAAGCCACCATAGGAATTCCTTTATGATCACCAATCATGCCTCTACTAAGAACCATTTCTTTTTTTTCTGGAGATAAATTTTGGCATGCATACCAAGTGCTTAACCTTTCAAAATTAAAGACTGCAATTTGTAAATCTTTATACTTAACACATGCTCCTCCATCTTTTGGAAAAGCACTAATATGAGCTGCCTTAAACCAAACCGTTACATCTTCTAACTTTGTAGTCTTATATTTATTTAGAATTACTTCCATTGTAATTTAGTTTTTAGTCTATTAATTATTTCCAAGGTTCTGGCATTTTTTGATCTCTAAGTGGTACAAAAACTAAGTTATCATCCTCTTCTTCACTATTTACGAAGTGATTGAAACGTTTCATCATTTCTGGATCATTAACCGCTTGCGTCCACTCGCATTCAAACTTATTAACTAAAGATTGCATTTCTTTTTCCAAATCTTCTGCAATCCCTAATTTATCATCAATAATAACCTCTTTTAAGAAATCCATTCCACCTTCTAATCTATCTTGCCACGCAGCTGTTCGTTGCAATGGTTTTGCTGTGCGCATATAAAACATTAAATAACGATCTATGTATTTAATAACCGTTTCATTATCTATTTGTTCTGCTAATAGCTCAGCATGTCTTGGTGTTGCACCACCATTACCTCCAACATATAAATTCCATCCACCTTCTACCGCAATTAAGCCAAAATCTTTTCCGCGTGCCTCAGCACATTCACGAATACAACCAGACACACCTCCTTTTATTTTATGTGGTGCACGGATTCCTCGATACCTGTTTTCTAGTTCGATACCAAAACTTACACTTTCGTCCATTCCATAACGACACCAAGTAGAACCAACACACGTTTTTACCGTACGTAAAGATTTACCGTAAGCATGACCACTTTCAAAACCATGAGAAATTAATTCTTTCCAAATTAATGGTAATTGATTTAAAGTGGCACCGAATAAATCTATACGAACTCCACCAGTTACTTTAGTATACAGATCGTATTTCTTAGCAATTTGACCAAGTGCAATTAACTTATCTGGCGTAATTTCACCACCAGGAACACGAGGCACAACAGAATATGTACCATTTCGCTGAATATTAGCTAAAAACCTATCATTAGAATCTTGTATCGCATATTCTTTATTAGCAGTATCTGCATTTATACTTGCCATAAGCGAAGCTACCAAAGGCTTACACAGTTCACATCCATGACCTCCAGTTCCGTGATTATCTAAAACGTCATTAAAAGTAGTATAACCTTTTACTTGAATAATTTTATATAAATCTTGTCTATCCAGCTCAAAATGCTCACAAACCCCAGGTTTCACTTCTATACCTAAAGACTTAAGCGTAGCATTGGTTAAATCGGTCACCATAGGTTTACAACCACCACAACCAGTTCCAGCTTTTGTACAGCTTACTACACCAACCACGTCTGTTGCTACTCCACTTTCTATAGCGCTACAAATTTGACCTTTACTTACGCTTTCGCAAGAACATATTTGTGCTTCGTCTGGTAAATCCATAACATCACCAAAAGATGCAGCACCATCAATTGCTGGCAAAATTAATTGTGCAGGATTTTCAGGAATTTTCATTCCATTCAAAAATATTTGATGCAACATACTATAGTCAGAAGCATCACCAACCATGATACCACCTAAAAGTGATTTCCCTTCTTTATCTACAATAATACTTTTATAAATGCCCTCAAAACCATTTTCATAAACAATTTCAACACCTTCATTTTCATTTAGAGCATCACCAAAACTAGCCACATCAATACCACTTAATTTCAGTTTTGTAGACATATCGATTTCAGTAGGCATAGCGACTTTTTCATCTCCTAAAATTTGGGATACAGCTACTTCTGCCATATCATAACCTGGCGCCACTAATCCATAAATCATATTGTTTAGCAAAGCACACTCACCAATTGCAAATATGTTGGAGTCGGACGTTTTCATATCATTAGAAACCACAATACCACCTCGTGTACCTACTTCGAGGTCACACGTTTTTGCCAATTCATCTCTTGGTCTAATTCCTGCAGACACCAAGAGCATATCAAACGGAACAGTTTCGTCTTTAGAAAACTGCATGCCTGCAATACAATCATCACCTGTTAATTGTTCTGTCGCTTTACTAAGTAAAATCTCAATCCCTAAACCTTCTAGTTTGGTTTGAAGCGATTGACTAGCATCGTTATTGAGTTGTCTTGGCATTAATCTTGGCGCAAACTCTACCACTGCTGTTTCAAGTCCCATATCAATTAAAGCCTTAGCAGCCTCTAAGCCAAGCAGCCCACCACCTAAGATTGCCGCTCTTTTTTGAGTTCCTTCAGATTTAAGTTTTGCAACGTAGTTCATTGTCGCCTCTAAGTCTTCAATAGTTCTATACACAAAAACCCCTTTTTTTTCAATGCCTTTTATTGGAGGCACAAAAGCGGATGATCCTGTTGCTAAAACGAGATAGTCATACACATACTCAACATCATTAACCGTTGTAATTGTTTTAGATTTTCTGCTAATATCTGTAACCCTAGTATCAGTAATTAATGTAATTCCGTTTTCTTCATACCAAGATCTTGGTACCATCTCTAAAGCTTTGGCGTCCTTATTTTCAAAATACTCACTTAAATGAACACGATCATAAGCTGGCCTAGGTTCTTCTCCAAAAACAGTGAGCTTATATTCTTCACCATTGGTATTATCTATAAATTTCTCGCAAAACTTATAACCGACCATTCCATTTCCAACAACTATGATATTTTTCATAACTACGTATTTTACTTAACAAATCTAAGTATTTTTACTTACAAAATAGAGAACTACTTAATTTTTATACTTAAGACTAGTAATTTTTAGTATATCTCTAATTATTGACCTTATAATTAATAAATATTGAAATATTGACCTCTAAATGGGTAAGAATGTAATCTACATTACAAAGAAGAATACAACATACGTTGCACTTCTTCTTCAAAAAACGAAGGATGCTCTGACACCACATCTCCAATGACAATAATTCCTGGCTCAGCTTTATTAATATTAGAGGTTACGCTAGCTGCGTTTGCAAGAGTTCCTATAACAAAAGTTTCGTTTTGAAGCGTTCCGTTTTGAATTACCGCAAAAGCAGTTAGCGCACTTCTATATTTAGAAACTTCTTTTATTATTTCATTTAGTTTTCGAACTCCCATAAGAATAACCATAGTCGTTGATGATTGTGCTGCAAATTTTAAATCTTCGGAAAACGTACCATCTCTTTTTGTTGCTGTCATTACCCAAAAACTACTACTTAAACCTCTTTTTGTCATAGGAATCCCCTGACTACTTGGTGCAGCAATTGCACTAGAAACACCAGGAATAACCGTTACAGGAATACCAAAAGATTCAGTATATAAAATCTCTTCACTTGCTCTGCCAAATACAAATGGATCACCACCCTTTAACCGTACAACATGACCATGTTTAAAAGCATTTTCGACAATTAGCGTATTAATTTCCTCTTGAGAGAATGAATGTTTTCCACATCGTTTACCAACATATATTTTTATGATAGAAGCATCAATTTCTGATAACAATTCTTCACTTACAAGTGCATCAAATAAAATAACATCTGCATTTTGAATGGCTTTTAAACCTTTTAAAGTAATCAAATCTTTATCTCCGGGTCCTGCGCCAACTAAAGTGACTTTTGCTTTTATTGATGACTTCATATGCGTTATAATTTGATTATATTCCTAATAACTTCAATCAAACTTACGTAATAAATTCAAATATCTACGTATAAACTAAGTATTATTACTTATTTTTATGCTTTAAAGTATTTTTTAAACTATAATACTCTATTAAAACAGTTAATAAATGGAACGCAACAACTTATATCCTATATTTTTAAAAACATCAAATATTAATATTTTAATAGTAGGTGGTGGAAATGTGGCTTTAGAAAAATTGACATTTCTATTAAAATCTAGTCCAGATGCTAACGTTCTAATGGTTGCTCCCATGTTTAGAAACGACACTATAGAACTTGCCAAAACGTTTAAAATCCAAATGATTATTGATATTTATAAAAGTGATTATCTAAAAGATAAGCACGTCGTTATAGCCACAACTGATCACAGTGCTGTTAACGAACTTGTGTATCGCGATTGTAGATCGCATAATATTTTAGTAAATGTTGCAGATAATCCTCCATACTGTGATTTTTATATGGGAGGAATTGTTACTAAAGGCAATGTAAAAATAGCGATTTCCACAAATGGTAAATCACCAACAACAGCAAAACGACTCAGACAATTTTTTGAAGATGTAATTCCTGACAATATAGACGAATTAGTAAAAAACTTAAATAAATACAGAAAGACCATCAAAGGTGATTTTGAGGAAAAGGTTGAGACATTGAACGAATTTACTAAAGGACTAGTGAATAGGAAATAGCAAAAAAGACTACTTAGATAAAACTGTGTTTTAAAAAATTATTGATTCTTAATTCTAATAAATTACAACACTATAGAGATATTACATTTAAACCTTTCCGATCTTAAATAACTAAAAATCAACATCAATAATTTTAGAGTTAATTTATATGAGTTATTTGATGATTATGATAAATAAACGGACAAATTTGAATAATGCGTGCTGAAGGAAAAGTATATTTTTCTAAAAGAATTCACTGTATAACTTACACTTTATCAAATACAACTACTTTAGCAAAAGTGACCATGGAAGCTTTTAAAACCAGAAACCTCTTTGAAAAAACACGTATTAACAAAATTAGCAACAGATATTATGCAAGCTTAGAACTTTCTAAATACTATAAATAAAAGAGCTAAAAGACTCATTACCTATTAGACTTCAGGGTTTAAACTAACTAGAACTTATATTTATAAATAAACCTATTTGCTTACAATCTTAAAACGTGAGATTTAATTAAACGTCTTTAATAAATTATTTTTACTTAAATTATACGGATAACTTGCTTATTGTAGCAACCTAAATTGCTCAGTTAAAAAAAATGATAGTAAATATCATTTTACACGACTATTAAAACAATGTAAATTTGTAATATGAAAGAAAAGCTTTTACTCGATGTTGAAACATATGTAGCAAATTTGTTAAATAAACATCTAGCTTCAACGAACTATTACCATAACGCTATTCATACGAGACAAGTTATTGCTTCTATTTTAGAATTAGCGCATACAGAAGAATGCACAGAAGAAGAAATTTTAACGTTGTTGTTGGCTGGCTGGTTTCATGATACTGGATTTATTTATACAGACAATGGCCACGAAGAAGAAAGTGTTAAGATTGCTCGTTCTTATTTATCGCAACAAAACATATCTGAAGACACACAAAACCAAATTGAGCAATTAATTTTAGCTACAAAAAGTGAGGTTGTACCAACCAATAAATTAGAGTCAATTATTAAAGATGCTGATTGTGGACATATAGCTTCTGATAATTTCTTAGATATTTCAGAAAATTTATTAAAGGAACTGAACGCTAAACATATTAGTGATTTTTCCAAAATAGAATGGGCTAAACAAAATTTAATATTCCTAAAAAATCATACATTTTATACCGATTCAGCAAAAAGAAATTGGCAACCTAAAAAAGAAATTCTTCAGTTAGAAACTCAGAAAAAAGTAGATAAACTAATTACTAAAGCAAAAAAGAAAAACAAAGGCAAAGGCAAGGGTAAAAAGTTTGGCAGAGGTGTAGAAACGATGTACCGCGTGCAGTTAAAAAATCATATAGAATTAAGTGCCATTGCAGATACAAAAGCAAACATACTTCTCTCTGTAAATGCTATAATTATCTCTATTGCATTATCTAATTTAATTCCGAAACTAGACAATCCATCGAATTTATTTTTAGTGTATCCTACGTTAATATTAATGCTTTTTAGTGTGGCTTCCGTTGTACTATCTGTATTATCTACGCGACCTAAAATATCTAATGTGGCAATTACAAAGGAGATGATTAAGGAGAAAAAAACCAATATTCTATTTTTTGGAAACTTTAGTAAAATGAGTTTGAAAGATTTTGAATGGGGAATCGACTACTTAATGGATAATGAAGACACTTTGTATAATTCACTTACTAAAGATTTATATTATTTGGGATTAGTGCTAAATAGAAAATATAAACTACTTAGAATTACTTATACTGTTTTTATGTTCGGAATTATTATTTCAGCCGCAGCATTTATATACAGTTATTACATTAACATGCCTGCTTAGTATTTATTTAAATGCAACAAAAATGAAAAATAAAAATACAGGACCCTTCAAAGTAATTATATCATTACGCTTATTAAAGGAGAAGTTTGAACGTTTATTAGACTCAGAGAATGAAGCTGTTAAAACACAAGCAAAACAAGCTTTAGAGTTATTTGAAAAGCACTCGGTTTTGTTAACCGGAACCAATACAATTGAAGATTTTCTTAATAACAAACCGGTTATAGATCAGTTAATGTCGTACATTTTTCCAACTGCGCTAACTGAGAATGAGATTAAAGGAGCTGTTACTCCTTATTCAAATGATGTATTTTTTTGCAGTTCTAGATTAGAGGAAATAATAATTAACTCAACCATTACTGATAATATTTTTAATGACCTCTATAAAGATTATGAAGATTCTTTTGATTTGCTTACTTATGCTATTATACTGAACATTCATTATAAATTTGATGTAGATTTTGAGAGACCTAAAACGGTATCCATTACAAATAAGAATGGTGATAGAAAGCGTTATCGCGTTGTTTTTAATGCCGACTTTTTAGACATCTACCCAAACAAAAGTGCTATCGAAATTACTGATGACATTTTAGATGAATTATTAAGGAACGCTAACAACATTGAAATTTGGAAAAAATATTTCCCAAAAGATTCATGGACCATTGAAGGCTTTGGTATAATTACCTTAATTGACACCTCATTAGACGAACGAATAGATGACTTTAAAACACATTTAATAGAGCCCAATAGCGAAAGTTTTCAATATTTAATAGAAGACATAAGACGCATATTTAACAATCCAGATTTACAACTAGGAAGTTATAATGTAGAGCATAACAGAATTATACCTCCTTTTAATAGAAACTTCGATACATTAACAATGTTACCAAAGGATGACATATGTACCGATGAATATGCTTGTAACGATATTAAAGACATGCTATTTAAAGATTGTAAACCTGTAATTATCTCTAATGTAGAAACCTACCATAAACGGAGCAAAGGCAACAGATTAAGTGAAATATTATTACAAAAAGGATTAAAAAGTGTTGCTTTAATTCCTATTCCTATTAACGGTGAATTAGGTTTTATTTTAGAGTTAGCTTCTTTTAAACCAAACCAGCTTAACGCCATTAATATGGTTAAGCTAGATACCATTATGCCGTTTATTTTAAGCTATTCTAAACGAACATTTTCAGAGTATCAAAATGAAATAAGTGCCATAATACAGCAAGAGTGTACTGCTATACATCCTTCTGTGCAATGGCGATTTGAAGAAGAAGCTAACCAATACCTTCAAGAACGTAACTATGGAGAAAATCCGGTTTTTCATGAAATCGTTTTTAAAGATGTTGTTCCTTTATTTGGGCAAGTGGATGTCGTTGGCTCATCTAACGCAAGGAATGAGGCTATAAGAATAGATCTTACAAAGCAGCTAGAAATAAGCAAAGACATACTTAAAAATAGAATTAAAATAAATCTGCCATTTTACGAACAGTTAGCTTTTCAAATTGATAAATATTTATTTGAACTAAAAGAAAACTTTCATACCAATTCAGAACAAGAAATAAATATATTTTTCGAGAAACAGCTTTTCCCTTTATTTAAACATTTTCAAAGTAATTCTAAAAGCAGCAATGATGTA
Organism: Winogradskyella sp. Asnod2-B02-A; assembly: GCF_045063645.1. Lineage (NCBI taxonomy): Bacteria > Pseudomonadati > Bacteroidota > Flavobacteriia > Flavobacteriales > Flavobacteriaceae > Winogradskyella > Winogradskyella sp. Asnod2-B02-A. The sequence goes on along the minus strand of NZ_JBEFOG010000027.1, from coordinate 1,808,701 downwards.
GATGAATTTCTTAGAGCCATAGATAAAACAACAAGTAGTATTTATGATGCTAGAAAAAAATATGATAAAACTATTGAAAAAGGCAACAAAGCATTGTCTGCATTTTTAGATAAACAGCAATTAAAAGCGCAAGAAATTTTTCCTCATTATTTTGAAAAATTTAAAACAGATGGTATTGAACACAATCTATATATTGGGCAATCTATTACAAAGTATTTAAACTATCACCCAACCGTTTTATACAACTTACGCCTGTGGCAACTTCAAGTTTCTTGCGAAATGGAGGCCATGTATTACGAAAAACAAAAAGAATTTCCATTACAATTAGAAGTTGCGTCCTTAATACTGGCTTATGATACTCCTATTACAATTCGCTATAGAATAGACGAAAAACAATTTGATGTAGATGGAGCCTATAATGTACGTTACGAAATGATAAAAAAACGTATAGACAAAGCCTTTATTAAAAACACAAATGAGCGTTTAACGCAACCACATAAACTTGCTGTAGTCTACTCTAGCAATGCCATAGAAAAAGAATACTTAGCTTATTTTGAGTTTTTACAGGCCAAAAATTACATAGGTAGTACTATTGAAATATTAGAGTTAGAGGAACTTCAAGGCGCAAGTGGTATAAAAGCACTTAGAGTAGACATCAATCAATCGCTTCAAAAGGTATCCGATATTTTCACAATTGAAGATTTACAAGCTGTATAGAAAAGAAATTATGAAAATAAAATTATTAATTAGTTTGTTTGCAATAACATTCATTCTGAGTAGTTGTGCTACTTACAACGCATACAATGCTAATGTTACAGACAAACAACTAAAAGGCATAAATAACAAAACCACCAATATTTTTTTAATAGGAGATGTAGGAAAACCTGAAGCCGATGGAACAGCACCTAAAGCCTTAGTGAAACTTCAAAATCAATTTGATAAAGCAGATAAAAATGATTTGCTTTTTTTTCTGGGAGATAACATATACCCTAAAGGGATTCCTCTAAAAGATAAAGAGGCCATTAAGGCCGCAAAAAACGCACTAAACCTTCAATTAGAAGTTGCAAAAACGTTTCCTGGTAATGTTCTGTTTATTCCAGGAAATCATGATTGGTATAGTGGCTTAAAAGGTTTAAAGCAACAAGAAAAAATGGTTGAAGAAGCTTTAGGCAAAAACACCTTTCAACCAGAGAATGGCTGTCCTATTGAGAAAATAAATCTTAATGATGATACCGTTTTATTAGTTGTAGATTCTCATTGGTATATTACCAATTGGAATAATCACCCAACAATAAACGACGATTGCGAACTAAAAACGAGAGCAGATTTTTTAGACGAATTTAGAAGCGAAATTAAAAAAGCACGAGGAAAAATTACTTTAGTAGCAATACACCATCCTATGTATAGTAATGGACCACATAATGGACGTTATGGATTTAAGGAACACATGAAACCCATACCTATTATTGGTACTATTAAAAATGTATTAAGAACAACAACTGGTGTGGTTAACGCTGATTTATCTAATCCATTCTATAATGAATTAAGAAAAAACCTCATCGTAGCTGCCCAACAGAATGATAATGTCATTTTTCTTTCAGGGCACGAACATAATTTACAATATTTAGAGACTGATAATATCGTACAAGTTATCAGTGGTTCTGGTTCTAAAACAACGCCTGTAAGAATGCGTAATCCTGATAATTATGGACATGCCGTTTCTGGCTACGCTTTATTAAATATAGATGAAAATAAAGCTGTAGATGTTCAGTTTTTTAATTCAAACTCAGACCAAGTAGAATTTTATAAGCAAATAAAAAAACCAGAGAACAACACCAAAATTGACTATCCAAAAACAAATTTAGATTCTATAAGTGCTTCTATTTATGCGAAAGAGGACACTAGTAAATCTGGATTCTATAAATTTCTTTGGGGAAATAGATATCGAGACGAATATAGTAAAGCGGTTACAGCAAAAGTTGTCAGTTTAGACACTTTAATGAGTGGCTTACAACCGTTTCGAAAAGGAGGAGGTACACAATCTAAAACACTACATTTAAAAGCTTCAAACGGTAAACGCTATGTAATGCGAGCCATGAAAAAGCAAGCTGACCAATTTTTGCAAGCTGCTATTTTTCAAGATCAATATGTAGAAGGTCAGTTTACGGAGACAGCCTCCGAAGCTTTATTAGAGGATGTTTTCTCAGGCTCCTATCCATACGCACCATTTACAATAGCTGCTTTATCTGATGCTATAAACCTACCGCATTTAAACCCTAAATTGTATTATGTACCTAAACAAAATGCCTTAGGACAATATAATGAGGATTTTGGTAATGAACTTTATCTCTTTGAAGAACATCCATCTGATGGTCACATGGAATTAGCAACAGGCAAATTTACAGGAGAAATTGTGAGCACTGTAGATATGCTAAAAGAAGTGTTAAGTGATGAATCTAAAATTATAGATGAAAAAGAATTTATAAAAGCACGATTGTTTGACATGCTCATTGGAGATGCAGATAGACACCAAGATCAATGGCGTTGGTTAGTATTTGAAAAAAACGGAAAAACAATTTATAAACCCTTACCTAGAGATAGAGATTTAGCTTTTTCTAAAATGTCTGATGGGTTTTTATTTGGAGCTGGTGTAAAACTTATTCCTGCAGCAAGAAAATTCAGAAAATATGAATCTGACCTAAAAGACGTAAAAGGATTTAATGTATCTGGTTTTCCTCTAGATGTAGCATTTATTACGGATTATAATAAATTAGATTGGGATGAACAAGTGCTATTTATTCAATCTCAAATCACCGATGATGTTATAGATGAAGCTTTTAAAAGCATTCCTAAAGAGTTAGACACTAAAACGGTTATTGAAATTAAAAATATTTTAAAAGAGAGACGATCTAACCTTCAGAATATTTCAGACAGATATGTCAAATTAATTAGTAAATATGCCATTTTAACTGGAACAAATAAAGATGATTACATACATGTTAAGTCTCTAAAAAATGGCAACGTAGAAGTATCATTATATCGCAAAAAAGATGATACTATAAAAAACCGATTTCATCATAAAATTTATCAGCCTAAAACAACTAAAGAGATTTGGGTTTATGGCTTAGATGATGACGATAGCTTTGAAGTTGAAGGAAAAGTTTCTAAAATTAAAGTTCGTTTTATTGGTGGTCAGAATAATGACGATTATAAAGTAGAGCATGGTAAAAATATTGTCATTTACGATTACAAATCAAAGAAAAATGATTTAACACAGGCTAAAAAAGCAAGAATTAAACTAACGGACGATTACAATACCAACGTTTACGATTATAGGAAAATAAAAAACAATGTCAATCAAATCATTCCTAGTTTAGGTGCCAATCCTGACGATGGACTAAAATTGGGCTTTATTGATACTTATACCGTTTATGGGTTTGAAAGAAACCCGTTTACGTCACAACATCAATTTAAAGCCGCATATTATTTTGCAACCAATGGTTTTGAATTAAACTACCATGGTGAATTTGCTAATGTAATAGGAAATTTAAATTTTGGATTTGAAACTCACTTTCAGAGTCCTAATTACAGTGTCAATTTCTTTGGTTATGGTAATGAAACTGAAAATTCTGACGAAGAATTAGGCTTAGACTATAATAGAGTAAAAACCAGAATCATTCGTTTTACGCCTCAACTTATATGGAATTCTAAACGCGGAAGCCTTATTAATTTTGGTATAAGTTACGAAGTCAATGAAGTTCAGAATACTAGTAATAGGTATGTTTCAGATAATACCTTATTGCCTAATTACATATTTGATGAAGAGCATTTTGCTGGTATAAATGCAAAATATACTTATTCTAATTATGACAATAAAGCCTATCCCACTAATGGGATGACGTTCTCTCTCCAAACAGGTTATAAAGACAATTTAGAAGTAAGCAATCGTAGTTTTGGTTATCTCATTACAGATTTAGGGTTTGCAAGAAAACTGAACCCATCGGGACGATTAGTTATAGCTACTAAGTTAAAAAGTCATTTAAACTTTGGCGATGGTTTTGAATTTTATCAAGCAGCTTCCGTTGGAGGACTTGATGGATTACGAGGCTATAGAAATCAACGTTTTACAGGCAAGAATGCTTTTTACCAAAATACAGATTTAAGATATAGTTTTAATAGTATGAAAACAAGATTAATACCTATTAAACTTGGTGTTTTTGGAGGCTTTGATTATGGTCGAGTTTGGATTGAAGATGATCATTCAGACAAATGGCATAATGCTTATGGTGGAGGTTTTTTTATTAATGCTATCGATATATTATCTGCAAATTTAGGAGTATTTAATTCTTCAGACGGAGCAAGAGTAGCTTTTGGAATGGGTTTTGGTTTTTAAATTAAAAGGCGTAAATAAAATTTACGCCTTTTAATTTATCTAAGATATTTTAACTTTTAATTGTTCTATTTTAATCAATAATTTAGACAACTAATTACAATATACTTATTTGTATGTAACAAGAATATCTGCTACCTTTTGTAAATCAGATTCATTAATTTCTGTTTTTGGAGCTAATGGAAATAATTGTTGACCAGGTCTACCTACAAAAGCAGCTCTCCAACCAGCCCAAAGTGCGCCAGCAACATCCCAACCATGTGCTGCAATTAGCATGCACTCTTCTTGTTTCACTTCCATTTTCCGCGCTGCCCAAGCATACGTATCTGTAAAAGGTTTAAATTTACCAACGTCTTCTACACTTAAACATTCATCAAAATAATCTGTTAATCCTGCACTTTCAAATTGCTTTTTTACACCTTCATTAGATGAGTTTGTAAAAGAAACTAATTTGTAACCGTCTTCTTTTAATTGAGACAATGCTGCTTTAACTTCAGAGTGAGCTGGCAATCCTCTTAACGAGTTTAAGACGACCTCTCTCGCTGAATCTTCAGAAATTGTAATACCATTATTTGCAGCAACCATTTGTAAAGCTGCGGCACCTATATATCCAAAATGCTTATATTGTCCGCTCGCTGTAATTACTAAAGAGTATTGCAACATGGTAGTAAACCATAGCGATAATAATTCTTCTCTTCCGTTTAGCGCTTCACCAACCTGCTTTTTCATTTGAGTAAGATCTAAGAGCGTTTCGTTTACATCAAAAAATAATACTTTGGGTCTTGTTTGAGTTGTCATACTTTTTTTATTTTCTTGTGTTTCTTAATACTTAATCTGGCATCAACATTCTTGTTGTCTGCATAATATACACATTTTAATAAAGTTTATTCTGTTGTTTTTCATTATAAAGCGTTCAACTTTTTTATGAAAATAAAATATTAGCAACAACTGTGGTATAGCCCTTTTTACTTAGCAATTAATTCAGAAAGTACTTGTTTAAAAGTCTCTACAGGTTGTGCTCCTGTAACGGCACTTTTTCTATTAAACACAATTGTAGGCACAGAGTTTACCCCTAAGTTTTTCCAATAATTCTGCTTATTTCTTACCTCTAAACGCGCTTCGTCATTATCTAATTTAGCTAAAGCATCTTCCGCATTTAAACCTACTTCCAAAAGCGCTTCTTTTAAGACCTCTGTTTTAGAAACATCTTTACGGTCACTAAAAAATGCTTTTGTTAACTGCATTTTGAGTTCGGTTTGCTTGTTAAAATCTTTAGCATATTCTAATAAAATATGCGCATCAAAGGTATTTACCATTCGCATGTCATCAAAATAGTCGAATGTAAAACCGAGCTCATCGCCAGCATCTATCATATGTTGTTGTGATGCTTTTTGTTGTTCTAAAGTAGATCCATATTTTTCTGAAATGTGTTCAATTACATTCTGACCTTCAGCTGGCATATTAGGATTCAATTCAAAGGGTTGCCATTCTATGTCTATTTGGTCTGCTATACCTAATTCTGAAATCGCTTTTTCTAGACGTTTGTAACCAATGGTACACCAAGGACACACCACATCTGAAACGATATCAATTTTTAATTTCTCTTTCATATTAAAATGTTATTAATTCACTAATTTGAAGTTCGGCCTGAACATTACTATAGTTTTTTAGATCAGCAGCAAAGGTTGCTGCATGTGGACCAAAAGCCTCTTGAAAAGAAGCAATATCATCAAATAATAGATGTGCAATAGCAACATATGGTGCAGATTCATTAGGAACTTTACTTGCCATACCTAAATCTAATTCTAATCGTTTTAAAGCGCTACCAACTAGTTTTGCTACCATTGGTAAATGTGTATTCTGGTAATAGTCAGTATCAAACTTTACATCTTCACTGTTTGGATACATTACAGAAACTTTTATCATAATTGTGTGGTTAAATGATTAATAAACCTTCCGAATACACGGAAGGCTTATAACTATCAATCAATCTGTGGTCTTAGGGTTTACGATTCCACATTCTCTTTAGACCATGCAAATGGCTTAAATCCAGCATCTACAGGTGTATTTGCAATATGGTTTACATAGTTGCTTATTGTTTTTTGAGATAATCCTAAAATTATTTCTAGCACTTGTGCTTCACCATAACCAGCAGCATAAAACGCATCTAAATCATCTTGAGTTACATGACCTCTATTTCTAACAATAGTCAATGTCATAGTACGTAAAGCTTCAAGTTTTGAACTTTCAAGAGGTGTTTCGTTACGTAATGCTTCAGTAATAGCATCATCAACTTTCATCATTTTTGCAATACCTGTATGCGCAGGCACACAATAATGACAAGCGTGCTCTACGTTAATAGTTTGCCAAACAACCGTTAATTCTTCTTCGTTAAATGAAGAGTCAACAAATAATTGATGTAAAGCTTGGTAAGCTTCTAATATTTTTGGTGCACCAGCTAAAACGCCATGTAAACCAGGAATCATTCCGTAAGCTTTTTGAGAATTCTCTAATAATGCTTTACCGGCTTCTGGTGCGCTTTCAATAGTGTGAATTTTTAATGTTGTCATAATTTTTCTTTTTAATTATTTATTAATGTTAATTTAATCTAAACGTTCGTTTAGTTATTGTGTAAAAAAAAGGGTTATAGATTTTTGAACGTCATTTCAATGTAATCTTCAATTTCTTGTTGCGTATTAACTCTTGATGCAGCAGCTAAGCCATGTTTTGCTAAGAGTAAATAATTGGCTTGTTTTAAAATGGTGTCTTCATCTTTTGAAGGATCCATTTGTAATTTTTTTATTATAATGGTTTTTAAATTACTCATAAAAGCATCCATTTGTTCTTTTATAAGTTGGTCTTCATTTTTTGAAAACTCGTTATAGGTATTGGTAACAAAACAACCTTTTTGATTACCTAATTTAAAATTAGAACTAATAGAATCGTAAAAAAACTGTTTAATGTCTTCAATTCCGTTGGTGCCGTTTTTAAACTTTAATAACGTAGCACTTATTTTAGATTTGTATTGATTTAAACTTTCAATAAACAAACCATGTTTGTTTCCAAAACTAGAATATATAGAAAACTTATTAATGCCCATTTCTTTTTCGAGCATTTGCATTGATGTCGTTTCATAACCATTTTTCCAAAAAAGGTTCATGGCTTTTTCTACGACTTCATCTTCATTATATTGTTTTTTTCTTGCCATTATTTCTAACTACATGACAAAACTAAACAATCGGTTAGAAATAAAAAATTTTTTAACTTTTATTTGGCTTTATGACTTCTTATATAAGGACGCCCAATACCAATCACTGCACTTATAAAAACACTCCAACTATCATGCTGTTTAGCATTTATTCTGCTAAAACCCGTAACTCCGACCAATACATTGCTTTCAGCATTACAAATCAGAAAGCTAAAACAACTAATTGTAAAAAAAAATGACCACTCATCGACGACTGACATCTTTATGTCGCTAAAATTGTTAATTTTGTTATACTTAACCTACAAAATACATGTTATGGAATTAAAAAAACTACTATTTAGTTTAGTTGTTGGTACCTCATTTCTCAATATTACGAGTTATTTAGGCGCTCAAACTAACCCAATTAACCCAACAGAAGCTGCTACAAGTTTTAATGTCTTTACTTCTGGAGATGCTATTGCTGTAAGAACCGAATCAGAAGGGTCTTGGGCAGTTGGAGGTGATTTAACAATCGATGGCACTATCAATATTTTTGGTGGTGTAAACCATTACAATGGAGATGCTCAACCTACTGCTTTGGTGGTTAATGGAACAGTCATTTACACGTCTGGTAGATTACAAATATTGCAAAATAACTATGTAAAAATAGGAGATTTATCTACAAGTTCTATTTTTGAAGTTGACCAAAACAATGTAACGAGTAATACCCGAATCACAGCTATTGGGAGTAATTATGATAGCACACCAAGTATTGCATTATCAACGCAGCAAACTGCTATTTCTATTGCAGAAAACCCACAAATAAATTTCAATACTGCATTTAATCAGTTTGAGACTATTTCTGCTTTATTAAGCAGTCAGAGCACTAACGTCACTTGGAATGAAAATGAAATCAGCCAAGGAAAGTTGTGGCTAGATTTAATACCAAATGAAACCAATGTAATTAATTTAACTATTGCAGAATTTAATGCTTTAAGTGAAATTAAGTTTAATGCTTTAACACCCTCAGATACAACCCCTTTAATTATAAATATTACAGATATTAGTAATAATGAAGAAATTATAACAATTGATAGTTGGCCAAATATTGTTGGTAGCCCTTTAAGTTATGCGCCTTACATATTATATAATTTCGCGAATATAACCTCAACACTAAATTATGTTGGTGGTGCTCAGATATACGGAACTATTTATGCGCCTCAAGCACGTTTTAACAATAGAAGTAATTTTAACATTGATGGTCAAATTATTGTTGAAGCTTTTGAACAAAATTCAGGAGAAGTTCACCCTTATATATTTGATGCTACAATAATTATTCCTGATACACCTACTGAAGAAATATGTGATGGCATTGATAATGATAACGATGGACTTATAGACGAAGGCTTTGCTGATACAGATGGTGATGGTGTTGCAGATTGTATTGATAACTGTATTGATACTTATAACCCAAATCAAACTGATGTTGACGAAAATGGCATTGGAGATATTTGTGAAACTGCAGTAGCTGAAGAAATTTGCGATGGCATTGACAACGATAACGATGGTCTTATAGACGAAGGTTTTGCGGATACAGATGGTGATGGTGTTGCGGATTGTATTGATAATTGCATTGATACTTATAACCCAAATCAAACCGATGTTGATGAGAATGGCATTGGTGATACTTGTGAAACCGCTGAAGCGGAAGAAATTTGCGATGGCATTGATAATGATAACGATGGTCTTATAGACGAAGGTTTTGCTGATACGGATGGTGATGGTGTTGCGGATTGTATAGATAATTGTATGGATACTTACAACCCAAATCAAACCGATGTTGATGAGAATGGCATTGGAGATATTTGTGAAACCGCAGTAGCTGAAGAAATTTGTGATGGTATTGATAATGATAACGATGGTCTTATAGACGAAGGCTTTGCTGATACGGATGGTGATGGTGTTGCTGATTGTATTGATAATTGTATTGATACTTACAACCCAAATCAAATCGATGTTGACGAAAATGGCATTGGAGATATTTGTGAAACCGCTGAAGCCGAAGAAATTTGCGATGGCATTGATAATGATAACGATGGACTTATAGACGAAGGCTTTGCTGATACGGATGGTGATGGTGTTGCGGATTGTATTGATAATTGCATTGATACTTATAACCCAAATCAAATAGATGTAGACGAGAATGGTATTGGAGATATATGTGAATCACCTCAATTAGAAGATTACTGTGATGGTGTTGATAATGATGGAGATGGTCTTATAGACGAAGGCTTTTTTGATACTGATGGTGATGGTGTTGCTGATTGTATAGACAATTGTTTGTACACTTTTAACCCTGACCAAGCAGACTTAGATGATAATTTAATAGGTGATGTTTGTGAATATCCTGATGGTTCTGCTGGCAGATCGTCTAATTATTTAGATGTATATCCTAGTCCTTTTAAAGAGACAATTAATTTAAAATACAATGCAGTCATTGGTACCACTGCCACTATTGAAATATTTGATGTTACCGGAAACGTACTTAAACGTATAAATAATTCTATTGGTAAAGCCACTACAATAACAACACTAGACTTAAGCGATACAATCACTGGACATTATGTTCTATTTGTACGATTAACAACTAATGAAGGTACGATAGTGAAAAAAATCATTAAGAATTAGAAGAACAGAAAACAAATAAGCAAAACTAAAAGCCAGATAAACATTATTTATCTGGCTTTTAATTTTAATGCTATGCTTTAATTATTTTATTTGTTTACCATTTCCGTTTTCCTAAAGGCTTCCATCATTTTTATTGCAGATAAATGTGATCTTCCTGTAACTGTTTCAAAATCTGAAGTTACATCATTTGCACCTTCTTTAATGCCTTCATAAATTCCTGCAATAACAGTTCCCATAAATTCACCTAAGGCTTCCGTTCTTTCTGCTTTGTATGCTTCAACAGATTCGTTTTTAAAAACTAAATTGGTATTAAAAACCGTATTAATATCTTCTGCAAGTTGCTTTTGTGTTATAGCATTTCCCACAAGATTATAAATATGCTTGTTGTGTTTCTCCTCAGTTAACATTTTAGCGTAAGCATAACCTAATTCTTCACGGCTTGTGTATGTGCATTTTCCATCTGCAGCACAATTTCTTATTTCACCTTCTTTTACATAGGTATCTATGTATTCTAAATCTGGCTCTATGTAAATGCCATTTCTTCCAATAACCCATTCTAATCCTGAGTTTTGAACATCTTTTTCTGTTTGTCTATTGGTTTGCACTATTGGGCTAAAAGCATTTCCTTCTTCGGCTCCAACAATACTTGTGTACACTATTTTTTTAACACCATTTTGTTTTGCTGCTTCGATGACATTTCTGTGTTGCACAATTCTCTTATCTGGCGTGTCCATTCCAGAAACCAATAAAACAGTATCTATTCCACTTAAAGCAACATCAAATTGCTCTCTACTGTTATAATCTCCTTTCCTTATTTCAACACCTAAATGCGCTGCTTTTTCTGGTGTACGTGCAATTCCTATTACATTATCCTTACCAATTAAATTCACAAGATGTTTCACTATAGAAGCGCCTAATTTTCCGCTTGCTGATGTTACTGCTATTTTCATGATAGTTGTTTTAACAATTAATAATTTGCTAATACAAAGATGCCTGATTATCTAAGAAAACTTAAGATGAATCTTAGCCAAAAAATGGTAAATGTATGCACTAAGTCATACAATGTTTTATAGCTTCTTCAATTTGCACATCTGCCATATCTAACAGATTCTTATTACCTTTTGGTTTTAAAATAGATAGCTCTGTACAAGATAATATTACAGGATTATTGGTGGAATATGAATCAATTAATGAGTGATATTTTTCAATCAACTCACTAGTTTCTGTTTCATTATAAATTTGCTTTCTTACGTCATCAATAAATAACATATCTTCTTGTGAAGGCAGTAGTACTTCGATACCATTTGCTACAAATTGATTTTTAATATATGTAGCATTCATACTAAATAGTGAACCAAACAAAACAACCTTAGTCCAGTTATTTTCTTTAACTTTTTTAATGGTTAAATGAACAGGATGCAATACGTTTTTAGTGATTTGTAATCTATCTATAGTTTCGTGAAGTGTGATATTTGGAATTAAAACATGCTGTATATTATACGTTTCTATTTCACTTATATAAACGCTTAATGCTGCATCTAATTCGTTTGAAGGGTTTGGCAGTAAACAGTTAATAGCATTAAAATCTGTATTTAATAATACAAATGGACATGTGCTGTAACCACCTTTCGCTTGATTGTATAACCGATTCAATTCGCTCAAATAATATAATGTTGAACGACTTCCAAGTCCTAATACAGCAAGTTTTGTTTCTAGCATTATTAATTTCTTGTCAAAATATAATCTGCAAAATAGGCTTTGCTATCCATAATTTTGGTGTCTAGCTTAAAATCTGTTTCTGCAATAATTTGCTCAATTAAAGCATCGTTATATTTTCTTGAAATTTCCGTATGAATTTTTTCACCTGCTTCAAAATGATAAGATGCTCCAATAGATTTTATGTTTACCGTTTGTTGTTCTGCACTCACAATAAAACTCTTAGCAATGCCTTCTTCTTCGTTATATTCTGGTTGATGCTTAAAGTTTTCAAGATTAAAATCACCTCCCAATTCGTTATTAATTCTATGTAATAAATTGAGGTTAAATTTTGCCGTAATCCCTTTATTATCATTGTAAGCAGGAAGCACAATGTCTTCAGATTTTATTAAATCTACACCTAACAATAACTTATCACCAGGCTTTAAGTTGGCTCCTAAATTATAGATGAATTTTGCTGCCCTTTCATCAGTCATATTACCAATATTAGAGCCTAAAAACAAAATAACTTTAGGTTTATTACTTTCTTTTAAAGACGCTAGTACCTCAAAATAATCTCCCGCTTGAGTTTTTACAGAAACGTTTGGTAAAACTTCGGATAAATCTTCCTTTAGTAAATTTAAGGCGTTTGCAGAAATATCAATAGGAAGATAATCAAACTTATATTGCTGATTATCTAATGCGCTTAGAAGCTTTTTCGTTTTTAAACCATCACCTGCACCTAACTCAATAAGCTCAAAATAAGAGTCGGATTTTAACTGCAAAGCACTAATTAAATCTTGTGTTTTATTCTGAAAAATATCTAACTCACTGCGAGTTAAATAATATTCCGGAAGATTCATTATTTCAACAAAAAGGGCATCACCAATTTTATTATAAAAATATTTTGAGGGAAGCGTTTTAGGGGTATTGTCTAATCCTTGTTTTACTTCTTTCTTAAACGTTTCAATCATCTATTTCACTAATCTTATTCCAGTAAATTGCCAGCTTTCTGATGGGTTAAAAAAATTACGATATGTAGGTCTGCTGTGATTTTGAGATGTAGCCACAGATGCGCCTCGCAATACCATTTTGTTACTCATAAATTTGCCATTGTACTCACCTACTGCTCCATTGGCTTTTTCAAAATTTGGATAGGGTAAAAAGGCACTATTAGTCCATTCCCAACGTTTTCCCCAATTGAGTTGCTGTGAAGCAATTTCCCATTCGAATTCTGTTGGTAATCGCATACCTTTCCACTCTGCAAAGGCATTTGCTTCGTAATAGTTGATATGACTTAATATGGCATTTTTGTCTACTTTTTGTAATCCTGAAAGGGAATAATAATGCCATTCACCTTCAATTTTATACCAATATAATGGTGATTTTATATCATTTTTATTGACCCAAGACCAACCATCATCTAACCAAAGATTAAAATCTGAATAAGCTCCAGATTCCATAAACTCTAAATATTCTCCATTGGTAACTAAATGATTGTTGATTTCAAAATCATCTACATATACTTGATGCACACCTAACTCAATGTCATAACAAAAATCATTTCCTTGATATCCAATTTTATAAATACCTGCTTTAATTTTAATGCTGTCAGCATTTGAATTTGTATCTTTTATAAGATTAAAATCTGCATCATACACGGGGAAAATAGGATTATGACCAAGCATATATTTTATATCAGTCATCAATAATTCTTGATGCTGCTGCTCATGGTTTAAACCCAATGTTACTAAATCTATTATTTCAGCATCAGAAACATCGCTTAAAAACTCCATCATTTTAGCATCCACATAAGCTCTATATTCATAGATTTTATCTGTAGCAGGACGCGACATATTACCTCTATTGGTTTGTAATATTCTAGTTCCTACATTATTGTAATAGCTATTGAACAAAAAGTTGAAATTGGCATCAAATTCCACATAATTCTGAGCGTAGTTTTTTAGAATGAATGTTTCAAAAAACCACGTGGTATGTGCTAAATGCCATTTTGCAGGACTTGCAAATTGCACCACTTGGATGGAATAGTCTTCAATCTGTAAAGGCTTACAAATCGTTTCTGTATGTTTCCGGATGGTTTTAAATGTAGTGATAATTTCTTTTGACAAAATAAATTGTTTAACTATTTATATTGATTAATTGCTTCTTTAAAAAAATCTACAGCATCAGCTTCTGTTACATTTAAAGCAGATAATATAGCACCTTTAAAACCATCACTCTTCCATTCTCCGTTTTTTAATGGGCTAAAATGAGATGGATTAATAGCGCTGTTTTCTTTATAGCCACTGATGTACAAGTAATGGTAATCACTTAAACTATCTGGTATAGCAAGTCCAAGTCCTAAATATATATTGTTATTAAGTAATTGGCTGTAAATACCAGTATCAAAATGATGTGGCCAAATTCTAATATCAGCCTTTTTATTGAAATCGTTATTTACTTTCTCAAGACTTAATTGTGCCATGGTTCTTAAATGTACTAATTCTTGTAATTCTTCAGTACTTTTTAATTGAAAAACATAAGAATTGTCAATGCTATATGGCAAATCGTAATGCAAATTATAAGTGTATTCTTTACCTAAATGTGCTTTAGAAGTATCTGCTAACCAACTTAAAACATCTTGATGCGTTGCGCCATCTAAATCAAAAGAAACTGTTCCAGTTTTCGATTTCCATTGTAATGAAAAGTCGTTATAACTTAAACACAATTGGTCTCCATTTTCTGATAATAAATGTGATTCTAATGTGCTATCTTCAATATTAAACCCTAAATTGGTATGGCTGTCGTCATCTTTTTTCTCTAGGAAACTAATTCCTGCTGCTGCTAAATATTGTGCAGCTAAATGCATTTGTTTTTTCATTTATTAGTTTTTGATTGTGTTTAAGTCGAATCAATTTTTAAAAAATTACAGAAACACAACATATAAAAGTTAAGACTGACCAGCTTGACTAAGAATTTGCCATTTTTTTGTTTTTTCTAAAAATAACGAATTTATTTTTTACAACCGGAATTCTTATAATGAAACCTAAACCAACAATTACAGCATAAATCATCCAAGTCTTATCTAAAATAGCAACATGAATTAAGCTTAATAAAACGGCAACATATGCAAAGCTTTGTAGTTTTTTCCAATTCTTTTTAAGCCGTTTCATAGATTTTCTATTAGACGTAAATAACAATGGAATTAATATTAATATGGCAATAAAACCTAGAACATAATTTACTTGTGAAAACGTCTCCAAAAAACCTTCGTCTGCAATAAAAATGGCGAAATGAATTAAACTCCATATTGCAGTTGCAATTCCCATAGCTTGCCGTACAAAGAGGTTGTTAATTCCAAAAACAATAAAAACAGGTGTACATGTTAGTACAGCCGTCATCCATCTTATGGCAAATTCACCAGAAACATGATATAACATTTCTACTGTAGTTTTACCATCTCCTACTGCATTCTCAGCAAAAGAAATAGACAAGCCATTAGAGAAATCAATGTTAATCATTTTAAAAATGACCAATAAAGGTAAACTAGCCAAAATGGCAACAATTATCCAACCGAAATTCTTTTTTAAAAAATTCATTGTCCCTTATTAATACATGCTATTATTATTACTAGACGTTTTTGGTATTTGCTGAATACTGTCCCAATGTTCTACAATCTTTCCGACGTCATCACATCTAAAAAAATCCATAGTAATATATTCATCATTATCTGGCCAAACTTGGTGCGTATGCAATGCTACTAAATCACCTTCTGCAACACTTCGTACAAAATCAATAGATTTTACAGGAAACTCTTTTTGCATTCTGTCAAAATAATCTATAAATGCCTGCGGACCATCAGCAACCATAGGATTGTGTTGTATATATGTATCACCAACATATAATTCTACAGCTTTAGTTGGGTTGCCTTCATAAGCCATTTTGTAAAACGCAATGGCATTTTTTTTATTCAGTTCTATATTCATATGGTTACGTTTTAGACTTTAATGTTTCTAATTCTTTTTCTAAAGCTTCGGCTTTTTCTTTAAATTTTTGCATTGCTTTTTTCAATTGCCCTATTTTTTTAAAAGCATCTTCATCTTGAACTGCGCTAAAAGTTTCTTTATCGTCTTTAACTTTGTATTTGGCTTTTGCTCCACAAGTTGGGCATATTCTTACGTCTGACATAATTTGTTTGTTTTCAACAAAAATAAACCAGCATAAAACCTAACTAAAGATAAATGTGAGTACAAAAATGGTATATATCGAACCTAAAACTCTAATTGTATGGTCTTTTTGAATTGATTTGGGGTAAATCCGGTATGCTTCTTAAAGTATTTTACAAAGTTAGTGGGTTCTTCAAAACCCAAAGAATAGGCTAATTCTGTACTTTTTAATTCCGAATTAATAAGTAACCGCTTCGCTTCTAAAATTAAAAATTGGTCAATAAATTGTTTAGCAGTAATCGCAACGGTTTCTTTACAAATGAAATTAAGATGTTTGTAGGTGATGTTTAATTTTTCAGCATAAAAATCTGCATTTCTACTTTTACTAAAATTAGTTTCTAGTAGTGCTTTAAAATTTAAAAATGTATTTAATTTATCTGAACGTTTAAGGTGAAAGGTTTGGTATTGCTTTAAGCGTTCTAACTTAGAAAAGATAATGGTATGTAGCGCATTATAAGTATTATCTTGATTGTAACTTTCTTGAGGATTAGTATATTCTTCATCAAATAACCGAATATACGTCTCAACATTAGAATCTATAGGCACGTGAATAATAGGCGAAAATAACTGCGCGTTAAACAGTCTATCTATTTCATTTTTTGGCAACGTGCTAATTTGTTTTTTTAAATACGCTTCCGTAAATAATATGATATATCCTTTTAGTTCTGGTGTAAATTGAAAGGCATTAATTTGACCTTTAGAAATATGAATTAACGTATTTTTCTTAACTGGATGCCAAACAAAATCTACCAAATGTTTACTCTCTCCAGCAGTGTAAAACACAATCATATTAAATGAAACTTGATGTGCTTTTTCAGGATTATGATCAGCATCCTCTTTACGTTCTGCAAGATTTTCAATAGTTAAAATTTCTATTCCACTATTATCTGGTTTTTTAGAATCAAATTCAATATGTGGAATATTTATTGCCATTATTTTTTAGTGTTTGGGTTTTCTAAAGCCTTTCTAATATGTTCGCTATCCCAATGGTTATCATAGTCTACAACACCACGCTTAAAATCTTCATTTAAGAATTTCTCTTGTTGCTCTAATTCTTTTTTAGCTTTAAAAATATAGTCTTCTTCGCGTTTAGGTTCTGAGGCTAATCGTCTTAAACTATCTTCATCATATTTAATAAAATTTTGAACTTGTCTAGTTAGCGTGTATTTTCTGAAGCCCATTTTGCTCAACACATCTTTAGCTAAAGTTAAGGACGTTTCTAAAGATTCTCTATATATGTTTTGATGCCCTAAATTTAATAATTCGTAAGCATCATATCTATTTTTAGTCCGAATCATGAATTCTACATGCGGATATTTTTCCTTCACTATTTTACTAATCGCTTTTGAAACACTGATTTTATTAGTTGCACAAATAATAATTTTGGCTTCCGCAATTCCGGCTGATTCTAATAAATCTAGTCGTGTGGCATCTCCATAATACACTTCAAAACCCATTTTTCTAAGAAAATCCACACGGTTAGAATCGTGGTCTAAAATAGTAGCTTCAACACCATGAGAACGTAAAAAACGTCCAATTGTACTTCCAAAATGACCAAAACCAACGAGGATTATTTTTTGCGATTTAGCAATGTGATCCATTGGTCGTTTTATGGATTCTTTGGTACCTATTTTAGGCAGTATTAACCGTTCGTTAATCATGCTAATAATTGGTGTTATGGACATTGACAAGGCTGTAATTACGAGCATCATATCCATTTGTTCTTGCTCTAAAATATTCAATCCGAAAGCAAAAGACAGCAGTACAAAAGCGAATTCTCCGATTTGAGCTAAACTAAAGGTTAGCAATAATTTTTGGTCAAGTTTTAGTTTAAAAATATGTCCGGTTATAAATAACACCACTGCCTTTAAAACAATAATTGCTAATAAAATACCACCAATAGTCAATGGACTTTTGGCGATAACAATAAAGTTAATTGAAGCACCAACAGCCATAAAGAACAAACCTAAAAGCAGATTTTTAAAGGGTTCTAAGGTACTTTCTAACTCATGTTTAAATTCACTATTAGAAAGTACAACGCCTCCTAAAAAGGCACCTAACGCAGGACTAATACCAACATATTCCATTAAAAATGAAATACCAAAAACGATTAACAAAGCAGCCGCGATTAACAACTCACGCACACCTGTTTTAGCCACTTTACGTAACATTGGCACAATTAAATAACGACCAGCAACAATGATTAAAACCACTGATAAAATTATTGCTAAAGTTTGAAGACCTACTGGAAGATTTTCTAATAAGTTAGCATGCTCGCTGTGATTTTCTGTGGACGTTTTATGTTCTGAATCAACCAATAACGGAATAAAACCCAACATAAAAATAACAATGATATCTTGAAACAATAAGATGGAAAACGAAGACGTGCCAAATGTGGTATTCATCAATCCTTTTTCCTTTATGGTTTGCAATGCAATTGCCGTAGATGATAGTGCCACAGCCATTGAAATCACTAAAGCCACTTTCCACTCGAAACCTAATGCAGCGAATAGAATATATGAGAGTAGCATGGTTCCTCCCACTTGTATGCCTCCCATGCCTACAATGGTTTTTCGCATGTTCCAGAAGTTTTTTGGCTCAATTTCTAGTCCAATTAAAAACAGCATAACCACCACACCAAATTCGGCAAAGTGTAAAATATCTTGCCCTTCTTCTCCAATAAATCCGAGGACATAAGGGCCAATTAACACACCTGCCAATAAATAACCAATAACAGAACTTAAGCCTAAACGTTTTGCGATAGAGACACAAATTATGGCACCTGCTAAAAATACTATGGCTTCAAAAAGTATACTTCCAGTCATAGTTTAAGTTGCTTTAAGTTGAGGAATATCGTTTAAAAACGATTTGTTATCAAAATCATTAATAGATAAATCAGCTTGTAATAAGTCGATTAGTTTTCCGTAGTTATTTTTATAATCGTTTAAGTCTTCATCAGATAATGTATGGGTTCCCATAACAGCAAAAGGCGGAAAATAAGTCATACCACACAAAATTGCTGTTTGCTCAAAGGGTCTTAAAAATTGTCTAATAGTAAAGCTGTTATAACCTTCTGAGCAATAGACTTCTCTAGAACCTCCAGTTGTAATAACATTTAAACATGTTTTATTTTGTAATGCATTACCTTCTGGACCATAAGCCCAATTAAACTCTAACACCATATCCATCCATTGTTTCATAATAGACGGACAACTATACCAGTAAAAAGGATGATGCCAAATGATAATATCATGTTGACTTAGTAATTCCTTCTCCTTAACTACATCAATATGAAAATCGGGATATTCCTCATACAAATCCTGAATGGTCACATGATCCTTATCTTTAATATGATTAATTAAAGCTTGGTTAACCCTAGATTTTTCAAATTTAGGATGCGAAAACAGAATAAGTATTTTTTTCATAGGACTAAATTAGCTATAAATAAATAAGCGATTATAAAATTAATTTTAATCGCTTATAGTCTAAACTTATGTGATTAAGTTCTTGTTTTTTTTTAAGTAATTTTAGCCTAAGCCATTAAATTAAAAGATAATTTAATACCTGTAATAATCATACCTGTTCCAATAATAGCAATGATTAATCCCATGATTTTTCCGATTACAGAAATGACATTATGGCCCACTATTTTTACAATTAAATCACTTAATTTAAAAGTAAAATAGGTAATTAAACTCATTGATCCAAAAATTAGAATCACCAAAATAATATGAATAGTTTCTACATTCGCTACAAAATTCATTGCAGTAACAATGG
This sequence comes from Winogradskyella sp. Asnod2-B02-A, assembly GCF_045063645.1. Taxonomy (NCBI): domain Bacteria; kingdom Pseudomonadati; phylum Bacteroidota; class Flavobacteriia; order Flavobacteriales; family Flavobacteriaceae; genus Winogradskyella; species Winogradskyella sp. Asnod2-B02-A. The sequence goes on along the minus strand of NZ_JBEFOG010000027.1, from coordinate 1,788,738 downwards.
TTCCTGGTCCTGCTAAAATTGGAATAGCTAAAGGGGAAACAGCAATGTTTTCATCTACATGTACATCATTAAGACTTTTTACATTAGACGTTTTAGACTGTAGCATATCAAAACCAATGAAAAATATCAAAATACCACCTGTAATCTTAAACGCAGGAATACTGATATTAAATAATTCGAAAATATACTTACCAAGAAGCACAAAAACGGCGACAATCACAAATGCTATCAGATTTGATCTTTTGTTTATATCATGCTTGGTTTTCGCATCTGCACCTTGTGTTAAAGACACAAAAACCGTCATATTTGATATAGGGTTAGTTATAGCAAAAAAAGCAGTAAATACTGTAATTGAAAATGTAATTAAGTTATCCATTTAGTGGAAAATTTTAATTTAAAAAAAAACGCAAAACTACTTCTTTATCTTTAAAGTAATTTTGTTTTTTTTTAAATTGTTTTAAGACTGAAAAATAGTGCTTTTTTTAAGACACTTTAAAAGATACGAAATTTGACGAAACTTATTTAAAATTCCAAATAACAAAGTCTAATATCCTAATAACTTATTGGTTACACTTAACAAATTAGTGATTTTTGAAATATCATAAGCATCTGGATGCGCTGGTGTAAAATAACCTTTTTATCTCCTTTATCGTTATCAAAATACTTTCCGGAATCGTTTTTTATAGGCAGTGCATATTGTACTTCATTCTTCGTGTAATTTTAATTTAGGTACGGCTGGTCGTAACGTATGGTTTACTATTTTTTACAAGTCATTTTTTATATTAGGACAAGAAGTAATATTGTTATATATTATGATTATTTCGTTTAGTGTACCTATGCTGGAACAGTAATTTTTATAGCGTAACGATTACTTTACCCACTGTTCTTCCTTTTTCTACTTCGGTATGGGCAGCAGCCATATCTTCAAAAGCAAACGTTTTGTAAATGTTTGGTTTAATGCTACCGTTTTCTAACATTCCTTTTAAGGTGTTCATATCTTCAGCACTAGAGTGTACTAAAATGTCTGAAACGGTTTTGTTCTCCTTTTTAGCTGATGCTTTTAAGTCATCTAAGTCCATACCTACTGTTGTGTAGGCTGTACCACCGCTTTTTAAAACTTTTACGGAATTTTCTAATACTTCACCACCTTGTGTGTCTAACACAAAGTCGATATCAAATAGAATTTCTTCAAACTTTTGAGTATGATAATCAATTGCATTATCTGCTCCAATAGACTTTACAAAATTACTATTTTTTGCCGAAGCAGTTGTGTTTACAAAAGCTCCCATTGCTTTTGCTATTTGAATAGCAAAATGACCAACACCACCAGAACCTGCTTGTATTAGTACTTTATCACCTTTATTAATTCTTCCTTCTAAGATTTGCAGTGCAGTTAGAGCTGCTAACGTTGTGGCTGCAGCTTCTTCAAAAGAGACGTTGCCTGGTATTATAGCTAAATGTGCTTCTGGTGCAGCAACAAATTCCGCGTAAGCGTTACCTACACCAGGAAAATTCACCATACCAAAGACCTTGTCGCCTACTTTAAAATTGGTAACATTAGCACCAACTTCAGTAACTGTTCCCGCTATGTCCCAGCCTAAAATAACAGGTCGTTTTTCACCGTACATCATATTCAGCATCTTATCTTGATACTTTGGTTTTACGTCTGCCGGGTTTAATGAAATAGCCTTTACCGCTACTAATACTTCGTTATCTTTTATGCTTGGTTTTGCTAATTCTGCTAAATGAAGGTTTTCTGGTCCTCCTGCTTTTTCTAATACTATTGCTTTCATAGAGTTTCTATTTTTAAATTATTTTTTATTGTAGACAATGGTCATTCCCTTACCTTGCTTAAGTGTTAAGCGCATTTTGGTATCTGTAACTTCAATTACAAGTTCATCATACCCTAAATCCATATCTCCGATTTTACTTGTTCTGGTGAAGAAATTATTTTTCCAATCCCAAGTACCTGTCAATACTTTACCTCCAAAAACTCCAAATATTTGTCCGTCGTGAGTAGCAACAGATTGCCCGTCTTTGTCACCATAAAAATTATCGGCAGCTATCTTTAAATATTCTTCTTTTGTGTTTATTCTTTTCCAATTTTCATCTACAGGTATAGCTTCACTAATCGTTGATGGAAGTGTGTAAGATGCTATTGAATTATTAAATAGAACCGGAGTAAATAACACATTGTTTTCTATAGTAATATCTGCTAAACCTTTCGGGAAGTTTCCAATTAATTGTCGCGTATTTTCATTTATAAAAAACAAATCACTAACCGTACCTCCTGTTACTAAAAATCCATCATTAACAGCAGTTAAACCGTCTAAAGCTCCTAGTTGATAACTGCTTTTAAACCGTGTTATCGTTTTATCTTTTAGGTTAACTTTATATAGACTGCCAAACTTATCTGGTGAAATTTCTAAAGTCAATTCTTCACCAAAATTTGCAATAACTAAGTCTTCATTTTGAAGATAAAGTCCGTTTGGATGCTTAATTTCTGGGGATTGAAACCAAACCTCTAATTTGTTATTTACTAATGTGAAAATTTTACCACTTGCTATATCAGAGATAAAAACTTGTCCGTTTTTAGAAACCACGACATCATTTAATGACACAACATCTGGAGAAGTAATGCTATTTACGACTTTACCATTTTTAACATTGATAATATGTAGCTCCTTACCATCGCCAACGTATAATTTGTCTTGATAAAATGCTAAACCTGCTGGCGAATTTAAACCAGTTACCCATTTATAATTATCAACTTTTCCGTCCTTTGAAATTCTACTTATATACCCTTTGTTATTTTGATTTACGTTAGAAACATATAACCAATTCTCTGTTGGTGATGCCACAATAGACTCAGGCATAGAAAAGCCATCTAACTCCCAGTTTTTAACTAATTGTTGTGTTGTATTTATGTGTTTAGATGCCATATAGTTTGTTTCTTCTAAAACTTCCTTTAAAGTAAAAATGCCATTATTTGCAGCAGGAAAGCCCGTATACAAGCTTAATAAAATCATAGTTTCTGAAATCTCATTTGGCGTAACACCTAAATTTAAGGCAGCCTTTATATGTGATTTTAATTGCGATTTCGCATTAGCTTGTGTAGTAAGACTAGCTATTATTAATAATTCTTTGGTTTTAAAATCTATGCCTTTTCTGTTATAAATTTCTCCAAAACCATAGCGAATAATATAATCTGCCATATCTGGAGAGACACTTTTAAAAGCTGCTTCTAATCCTTTTGCAGCGCCTTCTCCATTAACCTCGTTTACAATTTTTACGCCTGTTTTATAGTTGTCTTCTTTTGTGTTTTGCGCATTACTGGAGTAAGCTAAAACTAAAGTGAATAATAAAATCAATTCCTTTTTCATAATATTTATTCTTTATAAAGTTGGGTTATCTTTTAAATTTCTCTAACGAAATTCATATACTGCTTTAAATCACCAATGACAGCATCTTCCATTAGTTTGCCTGTTTTTACTGCATAAGGTTGATTAAAGTGAATGTCCCAAACATCAGATTCTTTTCTCCAATGCTCGTAAACTGCTAGGGTATTTTCTTGATTATCTACTGTATATAAATCAAAAAGGATGTTGCCTTCTTCCTCTTTTCTTGTGTGGGTAATGTGATCTTCAAACTGATCAAGAAGTGCTTCTCTAAATTCAGTTTTTAGTTTAAAAATGAAGAAAATAATGAATACTTCATCTTCAGGATTTGCAGATTTAGAATGGTCTGGAAGCGGATTTGTATCGCCTAAAAAGTAGAAATCAGGAGCCGACTGTAAGGCGGTCTGTCCTACTTCCATTAACTTCTTGGTATGTGGTTCGTTATCGTGAGATTTAATAGCAGCTTTGTCTGCCCAACGTTCGTAAACAAAAAACACATTGTCTTCTGCTTTAGATACAAATACTCTAATCTCTTTATTACCAGTCTCTTTTTGGGTTGCTGCTTGTGCTTCTTTAAGCGTTGCTGCAAACGTGTCTTTGTGTTCTGGTTTTGCTGTAAATTTTACTATTGTACTTTTCATAATAATGTTCTTTAAAATTGAAGTACCTTTTATTTTAATGGAGTAAGTGGTACTTTTTGAATGATTGTAACCTCTTTTATTTTTGCAAACCTGTCATTTTTATTATCCTTTACAATCCAATGGTGAGAAGTAGTTGCTGTTAATTTTTGTCCCTCTTTTGTTATCCCTTTCCAAACAAAATCTACCTTGACTTCATATTCGTTTTCTGAAATTACATTTACAGTAAAGTTCTCCGGAAAATGACTGCTTTCCTTCAATTGTTTTGGCGTTCCGTTTAACCATTGTTCTAATTGCTCTATGGTGACAATAGGTTCGCTATTTGTTGAAAAATTAAGTTTAAATCCATCTGCTAATACCTCTTTGAAAGGCGCAACATTACCATCTAACTGTTCCATATTTAAGAGCCAATAGTGCATAAGAGATAACATTCGGTTTTCTGGATACGCATCCTCAAACGTTGGATCTTTAATCTCGCTAGTAGGCTTAATATTGATTTCTGTAAATACAGGTAAAAGCGCACCAGGAACCTCTTTTAAAAATGTGCTGTAATGCAAAGGATAACTATCATTAGAACCGTCTGACTTTAAATTTTGATATATAATATCAGCTTCTAAATTAATAGAACCGTTCTCTAATTTATTAACTTCTATATTTTGAATATGATGCGCATTCTTCCATCCTTTATAAACTTTTAATCTTTCAGGATAATTTTCTTTGCCTTGCATTTCTCCAGCTGCAGATTTCATTTTTATATCATCTGCTAAAATTTCTAACTGATTTTCTAGTCGCTGTTTATTTTCAATATCACGTTCATAAAAAAGATACCAACGGTGATATTGTACGATAGCTGCGTGAATAATTTTTGTGTTTGTTTTCATAATATATTTAGTCTTAGAAATGAATTTTTTAATATCATTGGCTACTTCTTCCGGAACTTCTAATTGTGGAGAGTGCGATGCGTTTTCAATAACGACTAACTTCGCATTGGGTATATGATCTCTGTAGTACTCTGCCACATTAAACTTTACCACTTCATCGTGTCTACCTTGCAAGACTAATGTGGGTGCTTTTATAGATTGTACATCATCTTTAAGATTGAAATATTTTCCGTTTTTAATTGCAGGAATTAAAGAACCATCAACAAAGTCTTTACTGTTGTTAACCGTTTCAATCATATAATCTGCTATTGGACCTGGTAGATCCGGTACTTTGTAAAACACACGTGAAAGCACCGCATTCAGCTCTTCTTTATTCTCAATTTCTTTACCAAAACCGCTGTAAACCACATGGTCATCTATTTTAATACCCGCAGCATCTAGTAAGATCAGATTGGTAAGGTCATTAGGATATTTAATAGCATATGCTGCAGCAGTATGTCCGCCCATTGAGTTACCTACAAGGTTAAATTGATTTACACCAAGTTTTTCTAAAAAGGACTTCAGAAAAGTTGCTTGACCGTCTATCGAATAATCAAGTCCTTCTTTTCTTTCATTATCGCCGTGTCCAGCCAAATCAGGAAGAATTAAATGATACTCATTAGATAAGAATTTTGCAGTTTGTAAAAAGCTACTTTTATCATCTCCCATACCGTGAACAAGAATAAAGTCTGGCTTATCACCTTTCCCTTCACTTTCATAAAAATGTACGGTGTATCCATTTACTTCTACCGTTTTCTTTTCCAAGTTTGCAGCACTAGCATAACTTGCATTAGTTTGATCTACCAACACTTTTGGAAAGAAGAAATATATGATCGCTACAGCAATCACTAATATTCCAATAATTCCTCCAATTATTTTTAAAAGCTTCTTCATAGTTTCTAGAGTTTTAAATTTGATTATAACTGAGTAATAACTGTTTCTTCAGGAAATCTAGATTTCGGTAATTTTGCATTAAAGTCACTGTCTTTTCTATAACCTAAAGACACAACCGCTAGAGCGGTGAAGCCTTTTTCACGTAAGCCAAACTCTTCATCTAAGGCTTTTACATCAACACCTTCCATTGGGCAAGCATCAATACCTAAGGCAGCTGCACCTAATAGAAGTGCGCCCATATTTAAATACACTTGCTTTTCCATCCAGTGTGGTAAATCTTTAAGGTCGTAGCGGTGAATGTTTGCAAATAACATACGACCACCGTGCATTTGATCTTTAAACTCTTGTGCTGCAAAGCGACTATCTTGGTCTTCTTGCTCCAAAATGCTATTCATATAGTCTTCGTCTGCATCTGTGCGAGCTGCAATAACAATTACGTGAGATGCGTCTAAAACTTTTGGTGTGTTGAATTTGAAAAACCCTTGTGTCCCTTTTACAATTCGCTCTTTACCTTCTTGAGTATCTGCGATTAAAAAATGCCAAGGTTGTAGGTTTACACTAGAAGGACTTAAACGCAATACATCTTTTATTTGTTGAAAATCAGAATCTGATATTTTCTTAGTGGCATCAAATTCTTTTGCTGAGTAGCGGTTGTTTAATATTTCTGTTAGATTCATTTTATTATTTTTTTAACCTGTTGATTATTAATACTATCAAAATTATAGTACAAATATAAATATAGAGTTGATACGTGTCAATAACGGTCAATAAGTATAGTATATAAAATAACATTTAGTTAATTGAATATCAATTATTTAAATACATAATATTTTACTATAAAAAGTATAGTTGCATACTATAGTAAAGCTTTATATCTTTGTCAGATATTTAATATTTAAGAAATGGACAGAAAAGAACTGTTTGAAAAGAAACCAAAAATTAAAATCAACGATAAAATATCTTACTGCCCAACGAGCGCAGCAATGGAATTGATTGGTGGTAAATGGAAGAGTGTTATACTAACCCATTTAATAGGCGACAAAAAACGGTATAATGAATTACGCAAGGAAATCCCTGGTATTACTGAGCGTACGTTGAGTTTACAGTTAAAACAATTAGAAGCGGATGGTATGGTAAACAGAAAAGTGTTTACCAAAAAACCACCTTTAAAAGTAGAATATACACTTACAGCGTTTGGACAAACATTAGTTCCAATTCTAAACCTAATTGTTGATTGGGGATTACACGCAGCAGAAACAAAAGGGGAATTTTTATTTGAAGAATAGAAATAAGAAAAGGCAACCAATAGGCTCCCTTTTCTATACCGAATTAAATAAACTTATATGATACTTTTGGTAATACTTAATAATTGTTCAACTTTACTATCATCATAAGCATCTGGGTGTGCATTACTAAAGCCACCTTTATCATTATCAAAATACTTACCGGACTCGTTTTTATTTGCCTCAGACATGGCTAAATCATAAAGGATATCTACACCTTTTTCTGCTGGTGACCAATGTTGTCCATAAGCTTCTTTCGCCATTTTTGTATTTAATAATGAACCTGGATTTACAGCAATTGTAGTGATATTAGGGTGTTGCTTAGCAAAATAAAAACTCCACATGGTTAATGCTAATTTACTTTGTGCATAGCTTTCGCTATCATTTACAGTAGCATCACCTGTTAATACCCCTTTTTGAACCGTAGACTGTGCGGCAGAACTTAAATTGACAATTCTGGTTTCTGAACCTTTTTCTAAAAGAGGCAAAATAGACTCCGTTAAAATATAAGGCGCTAAATAGTTAACGGACATTCTAATATCTAATCCCTCCTTTGTTTTTTCCGAAGACGTTTTAAGTATTCCTGCATTATTAATTAAAATATCTAAACTTGATACTTCATTTTTAATTTGTGCTGCTAGTTGTTTTACAGCATTTAAATCTGAAAAATCGGCAACAAATCCTTTTATATTTTCGTTGTTTGAAGCATTTTTAATTTCGGCAATAACACTGTCTACTTTAGCTTTGCTTCTACCATGAACATATACTTCATGCCCTTCTTTGGCAAGTTTTAGAGCAGTAAGTTTTCCTATACCGTCTGTACTTCCTGTGATTAATATGGTTTTCATTTTTGTTGTGTTTTATTGAAATGTCAATTAGAGAGAAGTTCTCGATACTATTTTTCTTCAGAAATTCTTCTGAAGAAAAATCACTCGAACTGACATTCTGCTTTTATTGCAATGTATTCTATTTTTTATTCTTTTTAAAACGGTGCAGCTGTATCTTTTGGTCCATCTGGTAAGCTCCAACGTTGGCGCGCTGTAACGCTTTCTAGTGCAACATCTTTGATTGTGTTACTACTGATATTTCCGTAGCTACTAGTGCTACCACGAGGAATTTGCATTTGATCTCCGTATAACCAAACTACCAGGTTACTACGTTGTCCGCTAGTAATTGGATGTGTAGCATGTGGCACATTACCTCTGTGCAGGATTGCTTTTCCTGGTTCAAAAATGGTTTGCACTGTATTTCCTGAAGCTTTATCATAAAAATCAACTTCAGATCCTGAAAATACTTCATCAGGTAAGTTAATATTAATATTTAAAGTAGCTGCTGAAGCATCTGTGTGTGCATGTAAATCTTTATCCTTATCTGGATTATATTGAATTGAAAAACCAAAAGTTTGGTTATCGTAACCATAAGTACCAAGCAATAAACGTGCAATTGGACGCATATAACGATCCATCATGTCGTTATAAAAGGCTTGGAAACTTGGTGCAGCTAAATGACCTTCAGAACGCTCATCTAACATCATTCCATAACGATTTAATTGTATGCCATAAGGTGCACGCTTAGGAATTTCAGAATTTACTGCATCTTCTAAATACTTACGGAATTCCGCTAAGCGTTCTATATCAAAAAATTGTGCTACATAAACACCTGGAATAATTTCTTCCCATAAATCGGCAACAGCATTTTCTTTTTCTGGGTTTTCCCAAGCGTCATTTATTGCTTTTCGCAATTTTGGATCAAGCAGCGATTCATCAGGAATTAGTAAATTGTCTTTGTTTTCCATTTCCCATGTTGCCCATGCTTCTTCCAATAATTTTCTGTTGCTATTCCAAAAATGAGATACAGAAGGTTCACGTTTTAATGAAGCTTCACGAGTTGGTTGTGTAAGTGCACGTGCTTGTTCTAGTGCATTTGTATTTGTTATTGTTTTCATGATTTATTTTTTCTTAATAATAAATTATTTACAATACAAAGATATTTTAGACACCACCATTTTATTTGGTAGAAAACAAAGTGGTATTAGTAAAAAAAGAGGTTTCTTATAAAAAACTAAGCTAAAAACTAGTTCAAACTCGCTTTAAAAGCACTTAAACTTGTGCCTTTATAGGCTTGAAAGGTTTTGTTTAAATGACTAGAATCTGTAAAACCGAGTTCTGCAGCAATTTCAGAATATTGTAAATCGGTATACTTCAATCTAGTCTCAACAAGTTTTAATTTGTAGTTGATAATGTATTTTTTTAACGACACATCGGTATGTTTTTTAAAATATTCACTGATGTAATTATCTGCCATATGAAATTCTTCTGCTAAACTTTTAGTAGATAATACGTCTGAATTATAAATATTAGAATGAATATAATTGATGATTTGTTGAATTTTTGAAGACTTTACTTCCTTTACCGAATCTGAAGTATTTATAAACTGAATATTTCTAGCAATAAGATGCAAAATAACAGACAATGAATTTTCAATAATAAAAATATCGAAAGATTGTTTGTTTAAATATTCGGTAGCCACCATATTAATTAAGGATACTAAATGCGATCTGTCTGCATCGGTTTCGAATTGCATTTCACGTAGTTCGTGACTTTCGCTATTTAGAATTTCCTCAATTTTACGAAACCAATCGTTTACTGGAAGAGTCGAGTTTTGCGAACTTGTTTTTCTAAAAAAACTCTTTAAAAACTTTATAGCTACTGTAGTTGTAGCCGATTCGGCATTAACGATATAAATATCATCTGGAATAAAAACAAAGACACTATTTGGTGTGTAATTTACCGTTTTACCATTAATTTTTATGGTTCCTGTACCTTTTTCAAAATAAAGAATTTCGAAAAAACGAATGGTTGTGTATTTACAAAATTCAAAAAATGTTTGGTCTTTGTATTGCGCAATGACAATATTTTCGATAATCGTTCTTGGCATGTAAATCTTTTTTTAAAGGTACTAAATATTTAAAATAGAAGAAGCCACAACATGGTGACTTCTTCTTGCTATTAATCAATAATTAGGGATTCAACTATTTTCTTAATTCAATATTTATTTTGAAATCACTTTATAATTCCCATTACTTCTAATATAAAGCACTGTTTCTTTTTCTGCTGAAATGATTGAAGTTGCATTTTCTTCTGCTCCGAAATATGATGGTGCGTTTAATTCCATTTTATCTTCTTTTTTAGAAAACTGGTGTGAAATTCCACCAGAAATTACAACTGCTCTAAAATTTGGACTTAAATTTTTAATTTTCCCATTGAAACCAGCTGGTAGTTTTAAAAGTGTTGCACGTAATTGATTTTTTTCATGGCTTCCCCATAAATAAGCAGTTTCTACATTACTTTTTTCTGAAACCCATTCTATATCCTTAGCGTTTAACCATACTAAATTGGTTTTATCTACATTAATTGGTCGTTCCCCATTATCAAAAGCTTCGTCTGTTGGTTGTACTAAATATGGTCCTTCCTGTATATCTAAAAATGCCATATTTTCTTCACCATCTGCAGCAGTAATATGTGCTTCTCCTGCTGGTTGCTGCCAATAAGATCCAGCTGGTAGCCATTGTTTTTCGGCTTTTTCATCATCATTATGCAATAAACCTTTAATGACCACACCACGATACGTAATGTTGTGAATGTGTGGTGGCGAAGAAAACCCTTTATTGAATTTTACTAAAAAACCTGCTGGTTCGTTTTTGGTTCTGTCTCCCCAAAGTTTTCCTGCAGCTGGACTTTTATCGCCTCGTAACGGATTTAACCAACCCCATTCTACATTATCTGCAGTTACTACTTCGTTTACAGACTTAATATCGTCTGTTGTTGGTGTTTGCGCTTTTGCAAAAATACCTGCTACTAGTGCTAATGCGAATAATATATATTTTTTCATGACATTAAATTTCAAGAGAAATACTAATTATATTTCAGTGAATAATTCACTTTCTGGCAACCTAGATTTTGGTGTTTTATCTGTGGAATTAAAATCAGATTCTGCTCTGTATCCTATAGAAACAGCAACTAAAGCTGTAAAACCTTTTTCTCTTAAACCAAATTCTTCATCTAATGCTTTTACATCTATACCTTCCATTGGAGTTGCATCTATACCTAAACTCGCTACACCTAGTAAAAAGCTTCCTATATTTAAGTATACTTGTTTTTCCATCCAGTGCTGTAAATCTTTTAAATCGTATTTATGAATCCCTGCAAACGCTTTTACTGCACCTAGGAATCCGTTTTTTATGTCTTCATTTGGAAATCTTCCATTTTTATCTTCAGTATCTGCAATGTGCTGAAAATAACTATCATCTGCATCAATTTTTGAACAGAATAAAACAACTGCAGAAGCATTAGTCATTTTAGGCTCATTAAAATGAAAGAAACCTTGAGTTCCTTTTGCCATACGTGCTTTGCCTTCTGTAGTTTCAGCAACTATAAAATGCCACGGTTGCAAGTTTACACTCGATGGGCTCATTCTTAATAAGTTTTTGACTTCTGCCATATCTGCTTCAGATATTTTTTTGGTTGGGTCAAATTCTTTAGTTGTGTATCTCCAGTTTAATGTTTCAGATAAATTCATTTGTTTATGTTTTTGAGTTGATTCTTAATTACGCTACAAAGGTATATACCCACACTTCATTTTTTTTTGTACAAAAAAAGGTAATACAGGTATAAAAAAAGGTTTATTCAAGTTGTAATCTTAAAATTTTCCTAAAAAATATGGGCAACACTGGTTTTTTACGCTTAAATGTACTTCAAGTAAGTGATTAACCTTTATTCATACCACTAATACTTTTTGTAGATATCCTTAATAAAATAGCCCAACATGATGATAATGAAAAAAGAAAATGGTAACGAGGTAATAATTAACAACCGCTGAACAGCTTCTAAAACATTGATGTTTGCTTTAGAATTACCTAAAAGAATTAAAGCTATTGTTGCCAACAAAATAAAAACGGACCAAATAACACGGTGTGTTTTACTTGGGTTTTTAGAGCCTTTATCTGTAAACATACTCAATACAAATACAGCTGAATCGACAGACGTTATTAAAAAGCTAATTAACAGAAAAATTGATGTAATATTTAAAACCGTTGCATAAGGATAGTGTTCAAAGAACACAAATATGGAAGCAAATACATTACTAAATTGGTCATTGTAAACTCCCCATTCTTCTATTAAACTGAATGCAGAAGTTCCAAAAACAGAAAACCAAAAAAAGGTACCTAAAGAGGGAATAATTAAAACACCTAATAATAATTGTCTTATGGTACGACCTTTAGATATGCGTGCAATAAATATTCCTGTAAACGGTGCCCAAGCTAACCAAAAGGCCCAATAATAAAAGGTCCAATCGGTTAAAAACTCTAAACCAGGATTATAAGATCCCATGGCTAAACTCATGGGAGCAAAGTCTATGAGATAATACCAAGTCGCTTTAGCAAACGAAACCAATATAGCAGCCATATCACTTGTTGTAAAAACAAACATCAAAATAGCTAAGGTGACAATGATATTTAGCTTAGAAAATATTTTAATCCCTTTATTTACTCCTTGCCATGCAGAATAACATGCAACGATAGAAATAAAGACACAAAGGCTTATAGTTGTTGTAAGTCCAAAATTATAATCTGAAATATGGTTGAGACCTCCATTAATTTGAGTTGTTCCAAGCCCAATTGCTGCAATAAGTCCAAAAACAGTTGTTATAATTGTAATAACATCTACTCCATTTTTTAAAAATTTGCTTTTTATATGATCGTTAATAGTAGCACTAATTCTGACTTTCTTTTTTTTAACGTGCAGCGCATAGCCAACAACCATTGCAAAAAGGCCATAAAATGCCCAAGCTGTTAATCCCCATTGATAAAAGGTAAACTCTAATGCTAAAATATTTGGTGATAATTCAGATGCATAAGGTGGATTTTGTTGCATAAAAACGGGCTCTTGCACTGCTCTTAATAAAATACCAGATCCCATGCCTGCGCTATACAACATGGCTATCCAAGACCAAAGTGAATATTCTGGTTTAGAGGATGGTTTACCAAGTTTTATATTTCCGTATTTAGAAAAAGCAATGAATAATAATGCCAAAACACAACCAAAACCCAAGAAGAGGTAGAAATAACCAAAATAATTTCTAACCCATAAGGAAGTACTTTCAATGGCACTATAACTGGCTTCAGTTGCAAAAAACACGATTAGACTACACGTAAATAAGATACTTACAGAAATAGATAAAATGGCATGTTTTTGAAGGTGCTTTAACATTAAAAGAATTTTGATTGAGACAAAAATAGGGATTAGAATATAAATCCTAAGACTACCAACTCTGAGAGTATAATTTGTATCTAAAACGGATAATCATGTACTTTAAGAGGTTTCTGATGTGAAATCATATCTTTATAATTCTTTTTCGTCTAAATTTGCTTTAAATTGTCGTAAATACACACCACAATGCAAGTTATTGAAGCTTTTAAACCTTTTGAAATACAAGAAATAGAATTAACCGCTTGGAAACAACGGCCTGTTAAAAATAACTTTTTCGAATTGGTCTTAATAAAAGATGGTGAAGGCACACAATGTATTAACTATAATGAAGTCCATTATAACAAAGGCAGTATCTTTTTACTGCCTCCATTAAAATGTCATTCATTCAACATAGAAAAATCTACCAAATTTGTATTTCTAAAGTTTACGGATTCATTTTTTAAAAATGTAAACAGAATTACTATTGATAGAAACGAATGGTTTAAAGAAGCTTCTTACATCTTATCTAACTACAACCAGTTACCAGGTGACATTATAAAAAATGACATCGACAGAACTCATTTAGCAAGTTTAATAGAGATGATTTTACAAGAATCTAGAAGTTATAGCGAATCATCCATAAATCTCGTTACAAGTCTTATGACGAGTGTTTTAGAAATACTTATTAGAAATATAAAAAAGAGTAATTATTTTGAGATTCCGAATAATAATGATGAAAGAATTACCAAAATGCTCACTTATATTAATGAAAACATAGATAAAACAGAATTACTAAAAGTTGAAAATTTAGCAGAAGTCTTTATGCTGTCTTCAACTTATGTTAGTGAATACTTTAAAAAACAAGTCCACATGTCTTTGCGTGAGTACATTATTAAAGCAAAATTGAAATTAGTGGAAATTCGTTTATTAAATTCCGATTTTACTTTAACTCAAATTGCTGATGAACTCGGTTTTACTGATGTAAGTCACTTATCTAAAACTTTTAAACGGTATGCAGGACAATCTATACGCGAATTTAAAAACAACGGAGAATATATGATGCTAAAAAGAGGTACTTGTGCTCCTCGTATGAATGTTTAAAGATAGAAATGACGTGTTATTTTTTCGCCTTTTTGATGGTAATATTAAGTGTTAATCCTAATATGATAAGTAATATTCCTATTAAGCTCCACAGTGTATAAACTTCTTTAAACCAAATTAAGCCAATAATTATTGTGAAAATAACTTCCAAGTATTTAAAAGGAGCAATTTCATTAGTTTCACCTACCTGCATCGCTTTAGTCATATATAATTGTGCAAAATACCCAAAAACTCCTAAGCTCATAAGTACCAACCACTCTTTTCCAACAGGATTTACCCAACCATTTATAGCTAAAAGTCCACCTATTACTGTTGATATAATCATAAAATAGTTAACTACAACTACAGGGTGATCTTCATTACCGATTTTTCTAATTGTTATATATACTAAGCCGGCAAATAAGGAAGATATAAGTGCAAATAACATACCCTCATCAAATTGTAGTTTTGCATCAAACCCTTTTAATATTAAAACACCTAAAAATGCAATACCAAAAAATAGCCATTGTATGGGTTTCACTTTCTCTTTAAGAAATAGTAAAGCAAAAAACGCTGCAAAAATTGGAGCAATATATCTAATAGAAACTGCAGTTCCCATGGCTATATATTTTAAAGACAAAAAGAATAAGGTCATTGAAATAAGCCCAAATACACTACGAAGAATCAGTAATCCTTTTTTATTACCTAATAGAGATATTCTATTTTTTAGTAAAAAAGGCAGAGTAAAAAACAAAGAACCTAACGATCTAAAAAATACAATTTGATAGACGTTAAAACTGTTCAATGATTTCACAAACACGTTAAGAAGTGTAAATGCTAAAGCACTTACCACCATGTATTGTATTGCTTTTTTCAGCATCTTAAATTTTTAATAGCGCAATGTAGAGTAATTTCTTAGTTAAATTAACTCTTCAAAACATTTAATAAACTATTATAAGATAGCCGTTTTATCTCATCAAGAGATTGACTATCATCAATACTGATAAATTCAATAGGAAATGAAGTACTCGTATGATGTGATTTATGTTTAATTTCTGAAGAAACAACGATAATACCATCGATTGAGCCATCGCTGAGGCTCTTTATGTAATTTAACTCTTTACTACTAGAATTAAAAGATTGATAAAACAGTATTCTATATCCAAAACTTTCCGCAGATTTTTGCAAATGACTAAGAGAATGGCTAAAACATATTTCAGTAATTTCGGGTATGATAACAGCTATTGAACCCGTTTTTTGCATTCTAAGTGAAACAGCATAATTATTTGGAACATAATTATGCTGTTTTGCTATAGTTTTAATTGTATCGCGTGTCGCTTTACTAATTTCATGCTTATTATTTAAAGCTTTAGATACCGTAGATATTGAATATCCTGATAAAAATGAAAGTTGTTTTATAGTTACAGCTGACGATTTCAATAGTTATGATTTTAGATCACTAATAATTTGCAATGCATTTCTAGTATCTGATTCAATTTTTGCCAAATCATAATTACCATCTGCCCCTTTTGCAATAAGTTTAGAACCCATTCCAACACAAGTTACTCCGGCTTTAAACCAACCTTCAAGATTTTCTTTAGTTGGAGAAACTCCACCTGTTGGCATAATGCTAGTCCAAGGCTGAGGGCCACGGATAGCCTTAACAAAATCAGGACCATAAATACCACCTGGAAATAATTTTACAACTTCACATCCAAGTTCTTCAGCTCTACAAATTTCGGTTAAAGAACCACAACCTGGAGACCAAGCAACTTTACGTCTATTACAAACTATTGCGATATCTTCTCTTAAAACAGGAGTTACAATAAAATTAGCTCCTAAGGCCATAAAACGAGACGCTGATGCTGCATCTGTAACAGAACCAACACCCATAATCATTCCTGGTAATTCCTTAAGGACCCATTTATTAAGCTCTCCAAAAACTTCGTGAGCAAAATCTCCTCTTGCTGTAAATTCTAATAATCGTGCACCACCATCATAGGTAGCTTTGATTACTTTTTTACCAATTTCTAAATCTGAATTATAAAACAATGGCACCATTCCGGTTTGTTTCATAACATTTGCGACTTCTATTCTTGTATAATTTGCCATAACTTATCTTGCTACACGTCCTGAGGCATCACCTCCCATTAATTTTTCTACTTCTGAAACTGTTACTAAGTTGGCATCTCCTTTAATAGTATGTTTTAAGCAAGAAGCTGCAACTGCAAAATCCAATGCATTCTGATCATCTTCAGGATATTTTAATAATCCGTAGATTAATCCACCCATAAATGAATCACCACCACCAACACGATCAACGATATCTGTAATTTGATACTGACGCGTTTCGTACATTTTTTTACCATCGTATAAAACACCAGCCCAAGTATTATGAGATGCTGAAATAGAACCTCTCAAAGTTGTAATTACTTTTTTAGCTCTTGGAAATTTCTCCATCATTTGCTTACAAACAGATAAGAAAGCTTCTGCTTTTACGTCGTGTCCATGTTTATGAACATCTAAACCTTCAGGATGAATACCAAAATGCTTTTCTGCATCTTCTTCATTTCCTAAAACAACATCACAATACGATGTTAATTCAGTCATTATTTTTTCTCTATGTGCATCATCGCAGAACGTCCAAAGTTTCGCTCTATAATTTAAATCTGTAGAAATAGTTACTCCCATTTCGCTAGCCACTTTTACAGCTTCTAAACATGCATCTGCTGCACCTTGAGAAATTGCTGGTGTAATACCTGTCCAGTGAAACCAAGCGACATCTTTAAAAACAGCTTTCCAATCTACCATACCTGGTTTAATTTCAGAAATTGCAGAATGTGCTCTATCATAAACGACTTTACTACCTCTACTTACAGCACCTGTTTCTAAGAAATAAATTCCTAAACGGTCACCACCATAGATGATTTTATCAACTCCTACTCCTCTTTTACGCATTTCCATCATAGCACATTCTCCAATATCATTTTTTGGTAAACGTGTTACAAAATCAACAGGTACGCCATAGTTTGCTAATGAAACAGCAACGTTAGACTCTCCACCACCATAAATAGCGTCAAAATTATTAGCTTGTGAAAACCTTAAAAAACCTTGAGGTGCTAATCTTAGCATTATCTCTCCAAAAGTGACTACTTTTTTCATTCTATATATTAGTTTAATTAGTTATAAATTGTTGTTTGCTTAATCGATTAACCATATGCTTTAAAAATAAATCAAAACGGTCTAGCTTTGATTCTTTTAGTTAAAACTATTATATTTGCTTAATCGATTAAGCAAATATATAAAAACTTGGCGAATAAAAAAAGAACTACCCTAAAAGACATTGCAAATGCTTTAAACATCTCACCTGCTGCTGTTTCTAAAGCGATGCATGATGATTCGCGCATCAGTGATAAAACTAAGAAAGCTGTTAAACGAATTGCTAAAGAATTAGATTACCAACCTAATCATTTGGCTAGCGCTTTACGAAAAGGAAAGAGTAACTTAGTAGGCGTCATTGTGCCTAGAACTAATAGTAATTTCTTTTCTTCTGTATTAGAAAACATGGAATCTGTGCTTAACAAAGCTGGATATAACATCATTATCACACAATCTAATGAGTCTTTTGAAAAGGAATGTAAAAATATAGATACTTTATTATTCACTCAAGTTGATGGTATTATTGCCTCTATGGCCAATGAAACCGTTGATTTGTCTCATTACGAAAAAATAAAATCTAAAGGAATCCCTCTGATACTTTTTGATAGAGGTGAAAATGACTTGAATGTGGATTATATAGGTATCAATGATTATGATAGTAGCCATATGATTGTTGAACATTTAGTTGAAAAAGGCTGTAAGCGGATTGCACATATTGGTGGATACAGACGAACTCGTATCTTTAATAATAGAATTAGAGGCTATGTTGATGCATTAGAGAAAAACAACCTACCAATAGACGCTAGTTTAATTATTGAAAGCGCTTTAACACTTGAAGATGGCAGACGTGAAATGGAACGATTATTAAAATTAAAAAACAGACCAGATGCTGTATATATTGCAAGTGATTATGCTGCTTTAGGTGCTTTACAAATTCTTAATGAAAACGAGGTTAAAGTACCAGAAGATATTCGGTTAATTGGTTTTGGAAATGAACCTTTTACTTCGTTAGTCACTCCTTCAATATCGAGTATAAAACAACACAGTAAAGACATTGGTCGTCTTGCTGCCGAAACATTTCTTAAACGTGTTGAACAACCTGAATTAAAACAAAGCTTGAATAAAATAATTTTGAATGCTGAATTAATTATTAGAGATTCATCGAAATAAAAATGCGTTATTGTATGTCTACAATAACGCATAATTAATATAATTTTATCTTAAGTTTTAGATACCTAAAGCTTGTCCACCACCAATTTGGATAGTTTCTGCAGTAATAAATCCTGCATCTTTACTTGCTAAGAATGAAATAACACCAGCAACATCTTCTGGCTGACCTAATCTTCCTAACATAATATTATTTGCCCATGAAGCAAAAACTTCTGGCTTAGTCGCTTTAATTTGAGCGTGAAATGGTGTATCAATAGTACCTGGTGATACTGCGTTTACTCTAATTCCATATTCTGCTAAATCTTTTGCTAATGCTCTAGTCATCGCATGAACACCTGCTTTAGATGTACCATAGATACCAGCTCCAGGACCACCTGCAGTCCATCCTGCGTTAGAGGTATAGTTTATTATAGAAGGGTGTTCTCCTTTCTTCAAATAAGGTATTGCAGCTCTAGATGCAAAAAATACAGAATCAAGATTAAGTGCCATAACAAATCTGTAAAAATCAGTTGTCATTTCTTCAAATCGAGATCTTCCTCCTAATCCACCAGCATTATTTACTAGCACATCAATTCTACCGTATTTATCACCAATCTTTTTGATGTTTGAAGCTACTTCATCTTCTTTAGTAACATCAAAACCATAATATTCTGCTGTAATTCCCTGTGCTGCAAGTTGTTTTACTCTTTCAGCTCCTGCTTCATCTTCAATACCATTTAAAATTACAGTATATCCATCTTTACCTAATCTTTCTGCTACAGCAAATCCTATTCCACCTGTTGCGCCTGTAACTACTGCTACTTTTCCTTTATTACTCATCTTTATTAATTTAATATATATAATTATGTTATACTTTTTTTGTCACTGGTTTAACTTTTGGAATAAATATCCAAACACTTGCTACGGTCAACAACGATAAAGTTGCTCCAATAATAAAAGCAGGTGTATAATTTCCTCCACTTGTTAACCATGGTACTAAATAGGTTAAACCTGCTGCTGTTAATTTAGCTGCCATACCAGAAAAACCTGCTAAAGAACCCACTGTTTTTCCACTAAAAAGATCACTTGGTAATGTTTGAACATTCCCTATTGCAGATTGAAAACCAAATAAGATTATCGCCATTAATATTACAGCTGTTGTTGCTCCCGGATTTTGCATGTCTGTTATAGTCATATCTATCGCTCCAACACTATTCAAAAAACTAATCACAGCTTTTTCAATACCAAGAGGATTTGCCATTGCCAATAATGCTGGCAACATTATTCCACAACCAAGGGTTATTACCATTTTACGCGTTTTATCAACACTCCATCCTTTTTTCAGTTTATTTCGTGCTAAAATACCACCATAATAAGCACCTATCATTGCACCTGCATATGGCACCCAGCCATATAATGCCATTGACTTAACGTCCATCGCAAAAACCTCATTTAGATAAATAGGTATCCAAAAAACAAATAACCACCAAATAGGATCTATTGCTGCTGAGGCTAAAATTACACCCCAACTTTGTTTATGTCCAAGTAATTCTCCGGTATTAGGGTCATATTCTTGATCCTCTACTCCATCTCCATCAAAATCTTCATTTTTTTGCCCTGTTAAAATATATTCACGTTCCTCTTCTGTAATCCAAGGGTGATCTTTTGGTGCTGATTTTACTAAAATCCACCAAGGTATTAACCAAAGCAAACCTGCTAAACCTATAAAAATAAATATCGCTTTCCAATCAAAGTATATTGATAAAGTTGCGATTAATGGAATAGATACAAT
Source organism: Winogradskyella sp. Asnod2-B02-A (assembly GCF_045063645.1). NCBI lineage: Bacteria > Pseudomonadati > Bacteroidota > Flavobacteriia > Flavobacteriales > Flavobacteriaceae > Winogradskyella > Winogradskyella sp. Asnod2-B02-A. The sequence continues at coordinate 1,768,177 of NZ_JBEFOG010000027.1, read as the reverse complement.
TCCTCCAATAGCAGCTCCAGAGTTAAAAATTCCCTGTGCGAGCGCACGCTCTTTGGTAGGAAACCATTCTGCATTTCCTTTAGTTGCACCTGGCCAGTTCCCAGCTTCAGATATTCCTAATATTGCACGAAATATTCCGAAACTTAAAATACCATTTGCAAAAGCATGTAATGCTGTTGCAATAGACCAAACTCCAATTGAAAGTACAAATCCCATTCGTGTACCAACCCAATCAAAAATTTTCCCAAATATTGCTTGTCCAAAAGCATAAGAAAAAACAAAAATAATTGAAATTAATGCATAAATTTCCTTTGTTTCATCAGCTGTGTGTCCAGGATACAAATCTTTGGCAATTTCTGGCCAAAGAACACTTAACGAAGTACGATCTATATAATTAATAATGGTTGCAATAGCTATCAACGCTACAACCCACCATCTTAATCCTTTTAATTTTCTACCTGTTTTTTTCATTTAAATTCAATTAAGATGACTTTTTAATATTGTAACAATATTGATACAACACATTAAAATGGTCTTTCATTTTTTGTTTTGCTAATTTTGGGTTTTGACTTTTAATAGCTTTATAAATTGCCATATGTTCGTCTATACCTTGATTCGCTAAATTTTTATCACAAACATGATACTTTTCAAAATTGGTAATAATTTTTGGTGTAATTAATAACATAAAATTATTCATAGTACTATTACCGCTTGCTTTTGCTATTGCTAAATGAAATAACAAATCTTCTTGCACTGCATCTTCACCTTTTAAAACTTTTTTTGAATAGGCATCTAAAGCAGTTTTTATTTTTTCTAAATCCTCATCAGATCTCCTTAAAGCAGCTAATCTTACGGTTTTAAGCTCTAATAAGATTCTTGTTTCAACCAAGGTTTTAAAATCTGGATCTTCTAATCTTAAAATATCTTCAATCATTCCGTTCATAGCCGTAACACCAATATTAGCGACAAAAGTTCCGCTTTGCGGAATTGAATCTAACAATCCATATAATTCTAATTTTTGAATTGCGTCCCTAACATTACTTCTTGTGACTCCAAATTTTTCTGATAACGTTCTTTCTGAAGGCAATTTATCGCCAGGTTCTAAATTTTTATAATTTATAAGATCTCCTATTTTAGAAATGATTGTCTTTTGTGAATCAAGACTTTCTGATTTTGATAAAATTTCTAACTTCATATCTTAAAATTTATAAATTGGTTACCCAGTTTTGACCTGATAAAGTTATATAAATATTAAACAAATACTAATAAAAGCTATTACTATTTATTAGTGCTTAAAGAATTCTACTTATAGGACTAAACAACAGTAGAATTCAATAAGCGACTAACTCAAATATACTTTTAATGACTTACTTCTAATTCATAAAATTTCACTTTAGCAAAGGATCCTTCATCTCTTGATTGAAAGTAATTTCCTGCCTTAAAATAATTCTCAAATATTCCCCATTTTTTAATGTGAATACTTTCATAAGATTTATACTCATTATTATTTAAAATAATTAGCATTTTTCCATCAGAAACTTGAACTTCTAAAGTAAACTTTTTAAAACCTACTTCTTGTTCAAAATTAAATCCTTCATCATTATCCCATGCATCTTCATGAAGCAATTCTGTTTCTGAAGCATTTAAGTTTTTTAAGACTTTAGTTTTTACTCTTATCTTACCTTTATCCCAATAGATCTTTAATATAGGTGGTGCATTATTATCATCTTCGCCTATTAAATCACGCTGTTCATTAGTTAATCTACCATGAATTTGCATAATAATAACACGATGATATTTACCATCTGAATCTCGAGTTACCTCCTCCATTGCAATTTTCCCCTTCATGGTTCCTCCTTGCTTAAAGGTCCAATTGGTATTATTATCTCCAGGTACCATTTGCTCTCTTAACTCTGACCTTGTATATTTTGTGTTTTTAGTCTTAGAGTCTGTTGGCATGGCATGAAAGACAATTGCTCCTTTAGTAGAATCTATATACATGTAAGGTTTGGCAACTTCGATGTTAGCAAAATTTAAGATTTCAGGTGGATCTATTTCATAAGGTTTACCCTTCTCATTTGCTATCGGTAATGTCACTTTCCAGTGACTTAAATCTATTTTTGGGAGCTTTACTTTCTTTTTTCTTCCTTTCTTCTTCTTTTTGCTCTTTTTCTTTTCTATTTTATTATCCGATTCTGTAACGTTACTTCCCACATTTTGAGAAGTAACGTTAACAGATATAAATGCTATCAGTAAAAAAACCAATATTTCTTTTCGGAATTTTTTCATTATTATAGATTAATTATTAATTGCAGTAATAGTAATAACATCAGCTCTAATTTCTTCGTCACCACTATTATAGCCTAATTCGGTACCACCACCTCCAGTTGCAGGTCCACCAATACCTCTAATAAATAATGCTACACTATTATTAGCACCTGAATTAAATGAATAAGTATAAGTGAAATATTCATCATCAGATGGATTAGTTTGTACTTCAACTAAAAGATTATTTGCAGCATCTTCAACTTGAGTTATAGATTCATATCCCCAATCATCTTGTGGCATAGCCGTAGTATCTGTGTAATAAGCTGGAGTATAACCACTTGAATAACCAGAACCTTTTAAAACTCTTAATTCAAGCATGCTTGGAAACGAACCACCAGCAAGACTACTGAAAGATGTAACTATTTGTATTGAGTAATCTGCATTTGGTACAACTTCGAATTCTTGATAGACAGCATCAGGCTCATTATTATCAAATTTAACAACATTATCTGAACCTCCATTACCGGAACTAGATTCACCTTGATCACCTATACTTTTATTAATCCAACCAGAACATGAACAATCAGAACCTGAAGACTTAGGAAGTTTATCAAAATCTGCATTTACTAATATTGGGTCTGGAACGTCTGGTTCTTCTGGTTCAACTACCATAATAGTTTCTGAAAAAACACTAACAGCGCCTAAATCATCAGAGGCAGTGAGTGTTACAACATAAGTTCCTTCTCCTGGATAAGTATTTACAGCATCTGCATCATCTACGTCTATTGATGTGTATGTGTTACCATCACCAAAATCCCAAGTATAAGCTGTTGCACTAGTTGATCCGTTTGCAAATGTATACACTTTCCACGCATCATCTAAGCCAGCTCCTTGTGAGTAAGAAAAATTGGCACTTGGTGGTGTAGCATCTGCAATTGAATTTTCACCTAATGGCTCAAACAGCTCTAAATCCTCACAGCTATTAAACATGGTCATAGTTGCTATCGCAGCGAAAACCAAAAAACTATTTTTTAATTGTTTTTTCATTGTTTATATATTTTATTAGTAACCAGGGTTTTGTGTCAAAACTCCATTACTAAGGTTAATTTCTCTTTGTGGTATAGGTAATAAAAGGTCTGTAGCAGTAAAACTTCCTCCTGTTGCAGTAGAAAATGCTGACAATACACTCTGTGCTTCTCCGAAACGAACTAAGTCAAAAAATCTTTGATTTTCAAAAGCAAGTTCTACACGTCTTTCGTCTAACAATTCTTGTTTAGTAATTGTACCATCATCATCACCTAGTAAACCAGCTCTTAATCTTATTTCTTCAAAAGAATCTAGAGCCGACTGAGCAGAAGTGCTATTTCCACCTGCCATAATTGCTTCAACGTGCATTAATAATACATCTGCATAACGCAATACAATCCAATCATTACCTGCTTTAGTTCTATCTGTTACCGTAGAAGTTATACCCAATGAATCATCCGATTCAGGCAAAAATTTCACAACTTGGAACTGTGTTGGTTGTTCAATATCTACACGATAAGAATATGGTTTTCTATCACCTCCTAGTTCGTCTATTACAGCTCTTACGTCGGCAGTAGTATAATTTACACCACTCGTTCTACCAACAGCATTAAGCCATTCTGCAGAAAAGTTTTGACTATCTTGTGAATCTTCTAAGTAACCAATAGCAAAAATTATTTCATTATTCAACTCATTATAAAATACATCTTTAAAATTTGGTTCTAACATAAACCCACTTCCCATAACTTCTTCACACAAAATTTGTGCTTCTAAATAATTAGTACCTTCTGTAAGATACACTTTAGCCAATAATGCTTGTGCAGCAGCTTTAGATCCTCGAGATTTATATGTATTATCTAATCCATCTATCGCTGTTAGTAAATCACTCTCAATCAAGTCATAAACTTCAGAACTTGCCACCCTTGTATATTGCACATTTGTATCTCCTGGAGAGATTACTGATTGAACCAAAGGAATATCTCCATATAAGCGTACTAAATTAAAATAGGCATAAGCTCGTACAAACTTTGCTTCACCTTCAATTTTCGCTCTATTTTCATCAGAAGCGACATCTAAATTTGCCAATACTGTATTTGCTCTAAAAATTACGTTATAAAAACTTATGTAATAATCCGCAACTATACCATTTGTCGCTGTAATAGTATAAAACTCAAATTGAGCAGCTTCACCTTCATTACTTTTTGTTCTAGTATTATCGCTACGCATTTCTGTTATATAGAATTCATACTGTAAAGCATGATTATCATTCGTACTAGTAGAATTAACACCTTGAATTCCATCGTACATATTAATTAGAGCTGCTTCTAAATCTTCATCATTTTCAAAAAATGTTACACCATTTAATACCGAAGATGGTGCAGGAGTCAAATAATCCTCGCAAGAGGTTATAGTAGAAAGCAAAATGCCTAATACTATTATTACTTTTAAGTTTTTCATTTTATTTTTCATTTTATTTTTTTTAAAATTCTACGTTTAAACCTAATGAAATAGTTTGATTTATAGGTGAACCACCTCTTTGATATCCGTATGTAGTAGATAACTGAGTTCCTGACGTATGATAGATTGATTCTGGATTCCAACCTGTATATCCATCAGCTGTGAAATACAATAGATTTTGACCTGACACATATAACCTAAGTTTGTTAACATGTATTTTTTCAGCAAAACTATTTGGTAACGTATATCCAAGACTCACTGTTCTTAATGCTACATAAGAAGCATCTTGAATAATTGAATTCGTAAATATTTTCTCTTTAATAAATCCTTGATTAGGAGTAGTAGAAATATAATCTTGAGAAGAATTGAATTGATTGAATATATACTGATCTGCCATATTTCTTACTTCTGCACCATGACTACCTTGGAACATAAAAGAGAAATCAAAATCGTAAATTTTAAAATCATTTGACAAACTCCATACTAATTCTGGATAAGGGTTACCTAATATTGTTTTATCATCATCATCAATTAAACCATCTCCATTTAAATCTTTTACATATACATCTTGAGCTTGACCTCCAATTGGATGATAAGGATTAGAAATATATTCTAAAGGAATTTCTGTATCTACAACCCAACCGTAAAAAGAAGATATTGGGTTTCCTTCAAGATTGATCCATTCTGCAGCTCTTTTAGAATCTACATTTTGAATCTGACCATTAGAATCCGCAAAATCAATTAACTCATTTTTATTACGAGATGCAATTAAGGTAGTATTCCAAGAGAAATTCTCTTTAGAGACATTACGAGAACGTAACTCTATTTCAAAACCACTATTTTTTACTTTACCTAGATTTACTAAAGCATCAGTAAAACCAGTAGTTGAAGATATAGGATTATTTAATAATAATTGATCACTTGTTCTATCATAATAATCTAAAGAACCTGTAATAACATTATTTGCAAAACCAAAATCTATACCTGGATTAATCTCTCTTAATCGCTCCCATTGTAAATCTTCATTGGAAATATTTAAAGGATTATAACCATTTACTACTCCTCCATTAACAACAGCTGTTGAAGGATCTATCAAAGAATATGAAGGGTAGAAATCAATTTGATTACTACTAGTATCTAAAACATTACTTCCTGTAAAACCGTAACTAACTCTTAATTTCAGCTTACTAATTATATTGCTTTCTTCTAAAAAGTCTTCATTACTTACTATCCAACCAGCAGAAAAAGCCGGGAAATTACCATATTTATTATTTGCTCCAAATCTAGAAGACCCATCTCGTCTAAAACTAACTGATGCTAAATATTTATCATCATAAACATAATTTGCTCTTGCAAACATTGAAAATAACGTTTCCTCATATTCTTCAGACCCAAAGTCTATAATAGTGGTAGCTGCCGATATAGTTTGCAGCTTATCTGATGTATAACCGTTTCCAGAAACGTAATCATTACTAAATTTCCAGCTCTCAGTAGCTAAACCCGCGATAGCAGATATACTATGCTTATCAAAAGTTTTGTCATATGCAAAATAACCATCTAAAGATCCGTGAACTCTTTTTTCATTAAACAAATCTAATTGTGCCGCAGAAGCTCCATTTCTACTTGCTAACACACCTTGCCATCTTCTTCTTTTAGTATATTGAAGATCCCCACCTGCAGTAACTTTAAAACTTAAAGCTTCACTGATATCATACTTTCCATAAACACTTCCAAAAATTTTGAATTTATTATCAGTACGGTCACGTTCTAATATTTTTGCCGCAGGATTTGTATTAGATGTGTTACTGATACTTGTACCACCACTAGCTAATGGTGACATGGTATCTAAATCGTAATTATCAAACATACGTTGCACAGCATAATCACCAATTTGAGCATTTGCATAAACACCTCCATCTCTTAGTCTATTTACAAATTGAATATTTCGTTCATCTAAATATACAGGTAACCAGGAAGGTTGACGTAAAATATCGTGTGTTGAACCATCAAAACGACGTGTGTCAGATATGGAAGGGGTTAAATTAACTCCAAACGCAAATTTATCATTCAACTGAGTATCCACCTTTAATTTAAGGCTATACTTTTTATAATCATCTGTTAATAATACACCTTCATCATGCAAGTAGCTTAAAGCTGTACTAAATTTTGTTTTTTTACTTCCACCTCTTGCTGAAAATGAGTGACTAGTAATAATCCCACCATCAAAAATTACATCTTGCCAATTAGTATTATCTCCTAATAATTGTTTGTATTTTGTTCTATCTGAATTTGTTCCTGTAGCTGCTAATTCAGCTGCAGCAGTTTTTGCTACAGAAAAAGTATAAGCATCACTATGTCTAGCTTCTTTAACACCAAGAAATGAATTGATGCTAAATTTTGTTTTTCCTTCCTTACCATCTTTAGTAGTAATCATTATAATACCGTTTGAACCACGTGATCCATAAATGGAAGTTGAAGCAGCATCTTTTAATACTTCAAAAGATGCAACATCATTCATATCTAAAGATCCTAAATAATCCGAATCCACCACTAAACCATCTACAACGATTAAAGGTGTAGAATTACCTGTTATTGAACCAGCACCACGAATTGTAATTGTTGGAGCAGAACCAGCCTCACCTTCTGTTGCCTGAATATTTACACCAGAAACTTGACCTACAAGCGCATCATCAACACGAGCAACAGCTATTTGGTCTAAATCTTCATTAACAACCTTCGAAATCGCACCAGTTAAATGGCTTTTCTTTTGTGTTCCATAACCAACTACTACAACCTCACTTAAAGTATTTGAATCTTCAACTAAAGAAATATTTAAAGTTGTTTGACTATCAACTACCACTGTTTGTGTGACATAACCAATATAAGAGAATTGAATTACTTCTCCTTTATTTACAGTCAACTGATAGTTTCCATCGAAATCAGTAGAAGTACCTCTGGTAGTTTCTAAAATTATAATATTGGCACCTGGTATGGGCATATTATCAGCCGCAGAGGTTACAGTACCTTTTATGGTATAACCATCTTGAGCAAATATCATTACACTAAAGAATAGTGCAACAACTGTAATGAGTTTAACTTTTAAATTCATAATTCATTGTTTAGAGTTAGATTAGTTTTTAAATTATAATTTCTTATTTACACCACTATAGGTTTATTTTAACACGATAAATTAGGGCAAACTTTGTGCTATTTATTTTGGTAAACCAAACTGGTTGACCAATTTGGTTTACCAAATATATATAAAATTTTGTTAATTATAACGTTTTCGTAAATTTTATATGTTAATAAAGCAAATGTTTGGGTTAAAATAGCAAACATCTATATTGTAAGTAAGAATTGCATTACGACTTCATAAAGTCTTCAAATATTATAAGAGTAATATTTTCCCATATTACTTTTTGTCTCCAAAATAAGATACTCCTCCTCCACTTAAGAAATCTTCTCTCACAGGACTAAATGTATCTATTAGCTCACCTTCCTCTAGACAAACTGCGCTATGCAATAAATTAGGCTCAATATATACACCATCTCCAGCTTCTACAATTTGCTTTACACCATCTATTTCAAATTCAAACTTCCCTGAAACACAGTAAGTCGCCTGTGTATGAAAATGTTGGTGTGGAGAACCTAATGCTCCTTTATCAAATTTTACTCTTACCATCATGATTTGGTTATCGTAACCTAAAAACTTTCTGGATACTCCTCCACCAAGTTCTTCCCATTCCATATCTTTTGTAATGACGTACTTTTCGCTAAATCTTTTCATAAGTTTTTATTTATATTTTTTATGTTAAAATGCTGTTCTCCATAAATCAATCCTATGAATGATAAAATTTTGAACTAGCTCGTTTTTATGATTTTAATAGTTTTATTTTATTTGAAATAATAAGAACCCGACCATTCGTAATTCTTATCGTTAATTTTTACACTATGTTTTGCTTCTTTTGAAGCATCCGCATTTACTGTTATAAACAATTTTGCATTACCATTTATATGGGTGATTTGTACTGCAGTATAAGCTTCAGTATCTAAAACCACTTTCAACTCTTTAATACTGCTATTTGAATTTACTGCAGATTCTGAAACAGGACTATAACTACCATGTGATTCTATAGCCGAAACAAAGAGCGTATTTTTAGTGTTTTTTCGTCTTAACATTAAAGCAGCTTCTCGTCTTAAATTAAATTCTGGATCATTTGCTCCAATTCTAGTAAACAGCAACTCATCATTAGTATTGGTAGCCGATGTTAAGGTGTAAAACTTCCCTTTATTTAACCATGACAATTTACTATTATCACTAGATGCTTTTGCCGTTCCTTCAACAAACAGGTGTTGATATCCATTTTTGGTTCCTAAAGGATTTAATGATTTTGGTGTTTGGTAATCAAAATTTGTTTGCACAACCTGTCCTAAGAAATAATATGGAAAATCATATTGATTAGCTTTGTTTGAAGTCACCTTCATAAGATCTAACATATATGGCTTTTCAAAATTTTCATCTTTTATTATTACCATAGTACGCAATAGCTCTGTACCTGGGTAGGCATTACTTTCTTTTGCACTTGCTACTTGTACGCTTGCATTTTCTGAAGAAAAATAATTTAGTACCGAATGATGCTGACTTCCTATATCATACTTCGCATTAAAATGAGACGTTTCATTTTGAGTAACTGTATTATGTGCAATTGTTTGTTTTGCCCACGTTTTGTTTTCCTTTAAGTAATTTCCACCACCTTTTTGTTCAATATTTACAAATCGTGCTAAACCGTAATCTTGAAGAATTTCCTCACCTTTTTCGTATGATGAATAAGATAACTTATCATAGTGACCATGACTAGAGCCTTGTGCAGCATACTTAAATACGAGTTCTATATCTTCATTTCGCAAGATAGCAACACCACCTTGTGCTCCATCTGGGCCATCTGATAAATTAATTGATTTTTTATTAAAAGGTTTTTCATTTCCATTCTTTATTCCAAGTGCAACCGCCAAACCAGAATCGTCTAATAAAACTTTATTTTGTTCTTTAGCAATACTCAATAAACCTGGATCTTGTGTCCCGAAATAATAAGAAATATCTACTGCAGTAACTAAAGCGTCATTATAATAAGACATTCCTTTTTGGCCATCGTTAAGCGGAAAGAATTCACCATCTGCATCCGATAAATTTAACAAGGCATTTATTGATTTTAAAAGTACTCCTTCTTTATATTCAAATATTTTTAATTCTGGTTTTACATTATGCAATCCTTCTGCAAAAATTAAAAATGGGTACATAGCGTAACGTTGGTAATATGGTCCTTCGTTATAATAACCATCTGGAGAAAAAGGCTCTTCTATATTTGCCAGAAAACCAGCTTTTCCATCTTTATTTAAAAAACCACCATCATCATCTTTTTCTTTAGTATCTAATTTTAAATCTTTAATACCATACAAAGCACGATCGATTAATTTTTGATCATCCATTACTAAGCCAATCATGCCAACTGCTGCATTTCCCCAAGTACTATGATTATGTACTCGTTGGTAAAATTGCGGACTATCTATTGAAATATGATCTGCAAATGGTTTAAATAAATTTGTTTCTAGCGTGTTGCGTTCATCTTCAGATAAATAATTATACACACAATCATAAGCCTGACTTGCATATACCAACCAATTAGAATCGTTTAAACATTGCCAAAATAATTTACCTCTTGCATAAGATCTTGTTTTAGGATGCAGTGGTAATGTTTTATACATCGCCTCATATTGCATGAACATGTCTTTTACATATTTCGCATATTTTTCATCATCTAAAATCTGGTATAAAACTCCTGCTTTTTGCAATACTATCATATTGCGTTTATGACGTACATGTGTATAACCACCAGAATAATCTACTGGTATTGGTGTATCTATCCCTAAAGCAATTTCTGCATCAATTTCCTCTTGAACAGCTTTTAATGTGTTATCAAAAACTGGAATACTTCCTAATTGTGCTCTAATATCTTTAACACCTTGTGCTGTTAAAATTAAGCTAGGATGTTCTTGTAATGATGTTGGTTCACTTTGAGTATTTGTAACAGCTGCGTTTTCTTTTTTACAAGAAAACGCAGTGAATACAATTGCGACTAAAGCAAATTTGATTATGAAATTTTTAATTATGGTCATGTTTAGTTTTTAACAATAATTCCTATGTCTTTTTTGTCTGTTGCTTTCCCTCTTAAATTAGAGTTTTCAGGCAATAGAAAAGTCCCTTCTTTAAAAGTAGACTCAATATTATAAAGATTTTGAACATTATATTTTTCATCTCCAGTTACTTCAATTTTACCAGATTTGTAATAGTTATTATTCACCACATTAACAATAGGTTCACCAACAACCAAATGCATATTTAAACCTTTAGTGTTATTGAAATTATTATTTTGAATATCGTTAACCTGAACTCCATATAAAGACATAGCTACTCCATATTTGTTCTTTTTACCGAAACCTACATTATTAAATACGTTGTGATCTACTTCTAAAAAAGGACCAAATGTACTTTCATCTCTTCCACCTCTATACAATCTTAAAGCTGCTCCTTGCAAATCAGTAACTATATTGTTTTTCATAATCATATATTCCACATTATATGCACCAATATCATCTGTTTCTTTATCTAATGCCGCAATATGACCTGAAATATTTTTAAATGTTGAATTCTGAATACTTATAGTATCTGCAAATGTTCCTTTAGAAACTCTTAGCACATCAAACGAATGATTGACCACCATATCTTTAAACTCACAGTTATCAATAAACAATTTATAATTATCTAGCATTGAATTTTTACTTGTACTTATTACAGAATTACCTGCATAATCTGGTGATTTTGTACCATCAAAAATGATATTCTCTAAGGCTAAACTTCCTCCATTTTGAATTTCGAAAGCCATCATACGTTCAAATAAAACAGTTGCTTTTTTTGTTCCTGAAGTTTTAAAAGTTAGTGGATGTTTAATTTGAACCGCTTTAGTTAATAAATAAATTCCGCCTTCCTCTAATTCTATAATATCTCCGGCTTTAGACCCTTTAACTATTTCAAATAGTGTATTAATTCCTGCTTTAACTTTAATTGTTTTACCAGAATTTAGAGCAACACTATTATCTGCCTTAGAATACCAAGTGGTGCCAGTATTTTCTTTAGTTGCTATCTTTGGACTAATAGTCACTTTTGTTTTTATTTTATTTGATGTAGGAATTAAAAACCCTTGTTCGTTTTTAACTAATTTAATGTCTGCATTTTTAAAACCTTTATTTATAGATGTTTCTCCATTTTGTCCGAGTAAGTTATCTTTAAAGGTAATGCCACTTATATCTGCATCAATAGTAAAAATGTCTTTCTTGTTTTTGTTATAAATAATATTTCTAGAAAACTCAGAGGTTCTTGGTGCTTGACTTCTTTCTGAATCATTTCCGGCTCCAAAAAGAATATGATCGCAATCAATAAACGTATTATTATTTGCCTTTGAATTTATAACAGGAACATATCGATTTGGTGGTGAGTTTGGCACGCCATTCATCATAACAAATGCTCCTCTAAAACGGTAACCAGTTAATCCTATGTGATAATTATTAATTACGGTTTGACTTTCATTAATAATTCTCACACCACCAGTACTTGGCTTTCCGTTTCCAATAAATACATTTCCATCTACTAATGTTTCATTTCCATGACGCATTGTTAATGTGCCTGTACATTCAAAAAAAGTATTGTACTTAAATGTATTTTGACATGATTTGTTAGAAATAATTTCGTGCTCTCCGTTAGTTCTATCAAAATAATTTGATTCTACTAATGTATTCGAATTTTCTAATGCTGTATGGCTGGTACCAATTCTAAGCGTTTCTCCTCCGTTGTTTCCATAAGTAGGACGAGGACCAAAATAATTATGGTCAATTTTGTGATTATTCTGTACACTTTCTTTAGTATCTAAACCAACTATCATGGTAACTCCTAAATTCTTTTTACCAACGATGTGATTATGATCTATTCGATTATTTTTTCCGTAGATAGTAATCCAATAATCTTGAACTTGACGTTCTGGATTGTTATAATTATCAATAACACATTCTGTTAATCTTGTGTTACTCGCCATTTCCTCTCTATTTTTTCTGAAAGAAATAACAGCATTTGTTGGTGTGTATCCGTTTTTAAAAACAAGACCTTCAACAATTAAATGCTCACCAGCCAATTGTAAATTTGAAGCACCTTCTAAAGTTACTTTTCCTTTAGTCTCAACTGTTAGTTTTATTGGATCTTTTGCTGTCCCATTACCTTCAAAAACGAGTTCAGCATTTTGCCAAACACCATTGGCTAATGTAATAACATCACCTGGTTTTGCGTTGTTTACAGCATCGTTAAACTCAGATACATTCTTTACTAATAAAACACTAGGCTCAGCACCTTTAAAAGAAAGTGTAAGAAGCAATAAAATAAACATTGATACAAGACTTAGAGATCGTTTATTTATCATAATAAATTGGTTTACCAGATTGGTTTACCAATATACGCGATTTTTGGAAGTAACCAAAAAATATATAGATATTTATCTCAAAGCTGTGCTATATTAACTACAAAACTAAAAAAACATGGTTAAAAATATTCCATTAGTGCCAGTATGCCATTATAAGAAATGATACAAGCAAAAAGAAGTGATGCATATAAACCAACGTTTACAAAAGTACTTGTTTTGTAACCTTTCATAATCTTTTTACTATTCACAATCATTATAATACCTAAAATAACAACAGGTAATACAAACACATTAAACACTTGAGAAAGAATTTGAATCTCAATAGGATTAGCTCCAAAAGCAGGTCCTATTAATGCTACCAAACAAGCTACAAATGTTATAATTCTAAATTGCTTTGAATTGGTATCTAACTCTCCCGATTGATAATCTGCGATTAATAAAGGTGCAATTAATAAACATGGAAAAATAGACGACAACCCAGCACTTAATGCTCCAAAAAAGAATATAGTAACAGCCCATTTACCTGCAACTGGCTCTAATGTATTTGCCATATCTAAAACCTGCGTAACTTCTTTACCTTGATAATACAAAGCACCAGCTGCTACAGCCATAATAACTCCACTAATAACAAATATTAAAATCGCAGCTGTTATTGAATCTCTTTTTTGTTGCCCTAAATTTTTAATGGTCCATCCTTTGCCTTTTACAAATAATGGTCTTGATAAAAATGTTGCAGAAGCCATAGTAGTACCAACAAAGGCAGCGACTAACATTTTACCTCCTGGCACATCTGGAATGGTAGGTATCAATCCCTTTACAACATCTACAGAAAGTGGTTGTACAAAACATAACGACAGTACAAAAGACAATCCCATTAAGGTTACAAAAATGACAAGTATTTTTTCGAAAAAAGTGTACTTCCCTACCAACATTAATAAGTAAAATGTAACGATAATAACAATAGCAGTTACTAATACAGTTTCATATTTAAAGTCTGCTAATCCTTGAAAATTTAACACTAAAATTTCATAAATAATATTTGAAGAAATTCCTAAGATACCCATCAAAGAGTTCCATTGCCCAAACGTTATGCCTACTATAATTAGTATCGCTAAAATTTTACCGTATTTAAAATGCTTTTTAAAACCAAAGAGTGCCGTTTCACCTGTAATTAAAGCATAATTTCCGTAAGCAAACATTAAAATTCCCGAAAAGAGGCAGCTTATTAAAAGTACCCATAATAATTGCATATTAAATTTACTACCTGCAACAATCATAGATGTTACACTACCTGTACCAATTGTATAACCAATAGCAAAAATACCTGGACCAAACCCTAATATTAATGCTATTATCTTATTGAGAAATGATTTCTTTGGTGTGGTTACATCCATAATATGAGTTAGTTAATTTGGTTATTAGTTTCTAGTTCCAATTTGTATGGTAACTTTTTCCAGAATCATCATCAAGTCTTTGATAGGTATGCGCTCCAAAATAATCGCGTTGCGCTTGAATAATATTAGCAGACGTATATTTTGTTGTAATTCCGTTTAAAAATTGAATAGCTTCAGCCAGCGCTGGTGTTGTTACATCGTTAAGTATGCATTGCGACACTACCTTTTTTGCTGATGGCTTATATTTATTAACTGTATTTATTAATTCTGAATTGGTTAAAATGTTTGTTGTGTGTTTAAAAACAACCACCAAATCTTCCATTAATGTAGATCTAATAATACAGCCATTAGTCCAGATTCTAGCTATTTCACTTAAATTAAGATGCCACTCAAATTTATTTGAAGCTTCTGAAATTAATTTAAAACCTTGATAATGGTTTATAATTCTAGCAAACTGATAAGCTTCTAAAATATCATTCGTAGTCATGTTTAATTCAGAAGTATTTGAGTGCTCAAAATTCTTATTTAATTGTACTCGTTCTTCTTTGTAAAAAGAAATATATCTTGAAAACAAAGCTGATGCTATTAACGTGCTAGGCACTCCAAGTTCTGCGGAAGCAATGGTGGTCCAGTTTCCTGTTCCTTTATTTCCTGCTTTGTCTAATATTTTGTTAACTAACCAATCGTTGCCTTCTTTTTTTCTAAAAATAGTAGCTGTAATTTCTAACAAATAACTATTTGCTGTGTCTTTCCAACTTTCTAAAGTATTTGCAATATCATCTGGATTTTGACCTAAACCCTCCAAAATTGTAGATACTTCTGCTAATAATTGCATTTCTACATACTCTACACCATTGTGTACCATTTTAATAAATTGACCACTTCCTTCTGGTCCAACATACGTACAGCAAGGCAAACCATTTTTATCTTTAGCAGAAATAGTTTCTAAAAACCGAGCCACTTTTTCGTAAGCTTGTTTATCTCCACTTGGCATTATTGATGGCCCTTTTAATGCTCCTTCCTCACCTCCAGAAACACCTGTACCAATAAAATGAATGCCCTTTGTTTTTAAATAAGCGTTACGCTCTTTAGTTTTTTTATAGTTTGAATTTCCGCCATCAATTATGATATCATTTTCAGACAAATGAGGTAATAAATCTTCAATAACATAATCTATAGTTTTCCCTGCATTTACCATAAGCATAATACGCCTTGGTTGTTGTAATGAGTTTACAAAAGCTGCAATATCATCAAAAGCCTGAGCTTGAGATAATTCTGAATATTCTGCTTTAAAGTTTTTAGCAACATCTACCTCAACGCCATCAACATGCCTATTGAACATAGAAATTTTAAAACCATTATTGGCTAAATTTCTACATAGGCTTTTCCCCATTACTCCTAAACCAAATAATCCAAATTCTGAAGTATTCATTAATCCGTTTTTTATTGTTTTTATAATAATTTCTGGCGTAAAGGCAATATCAATTTTTAACGCATCTTTAGGTTCTTCTAACGTCTCAAATTGTGATATCAATAATTCGGAAGGCATAAAGTGACCTTCTCTACTGTTGAGTCTATCAAAAATCTGATTAAAAGATCCAGATAAATATACCCAATTAGTTTCTGCTTTAATATCAAAACTTAATATGTCTCTATATTTCTGCTTTAAAGCAGAACACACAATAACACAACTATTTTTAGCTAGCTGTTGTTTTGCTAAATCATTTAATGTTTCTAACCAACCTTGCCTAGCTTCATCATTTAAAGCTTGTCCGTTAGACATTTTTTGAATGTTACTTTCTGGATGAAAATCGTCTCCATCAAAAAAAGGAATATCTAATTCTTGAGCTAATAGTTTACCAATAGTGCTTTTACCACAACCAGAAACACCCATTATAAATATTACTTTTTTCAACGTCATTTTTTATTTATTAGGATCAGTAGATGCGCCAACAGTAGCCTCTTTAAACCAAACTTCTGCATAGCTTCCGTTTGCATATTGTTTTACGATATCACCGTCGTATGTTTTAGAGCCTGTTTTAATATTAGCTTGATTATAAGCTCCTTGCTTAAAGTAATTTATCTCACCTGCATAAGCAATTTCGCGTTCTACTCCTACTGTTCTCCTAGATGAATACACATCTATTATTTGTTGCGGAATAGCTTGTTTTGTGGCAAAATCTGACTTTAATAAGTTCTTAGTAAACTTTATAGTTTCATGACCTTCGCTTGTAAAGGTTAAATACATAATGCCTTTGTGTACGTTTACCTCGTAACTAAACTCTTCACCTAAAGCGATACCATCTTCTGGTTCTGCAGGACTAGTAGTGGCATTATCACCAACTACTGAAAAATCATATCCCCAAACTGCTGTAGAAAAATCCCATCTACCAGAATTATCTCCTTCAGTATTTATTTCGTAATTCCAAAACACAGAACCTTTTGTATGACCTGGAAATTTTTTATAGAAGATTTTTAGAGGCTCATTTTCATGACCTTCATCGCTATGAATTTGTCCAACAACAACAGAATATGAGGAAGATATATTTGCATCTCCTGTAGTTGAAACATGTTGTACTTTTAATGTACCTGTTAGTTTTCCTCCTGTTTCTGGAATCCAATGTTCTTTTTCACCAAGTTCAGTTCTAGTATTACTTGATGTTCTTGAAGTAACACCAGAGTTTGGTGTTTTATAAACTACCCAATCCGTTTTTCCATCGTTTTCAACGTAAAAGAAATCTTCTTTTTGAAAACCTACCAAGTCTTCAGACCTAGTGCCATCTCCTAAAAGAATTTTCCATTTGTCCATAAACGGAATCACATCACTTGGGTATTTTATTTGCGTTTCCGCTTCGTTTTTAACTGTTACTTCCGGATTTGTTTTGGTATTATCTTTACACCCAAAGATTAGCAAAAGGATGAAAATTGTAAATAGTGATTTTTTCATTTATTGATTAATTTATTGCGTTTGGATTAGTACATTAGTTTCATAACTAAATTTTCTTCCGTCTTAATTTGTCCTGAATTAACTATTGTATTTTCTGATTCTACATTATTTTTTGCACCCCAAAGAATAGATACAAATTGTACTGGATTATTTTTAAATGTGTTTTTACTAATGTTTACATTTACAATTCCATTATGATTTAATAGTCGTTTGTTCTGCTCTTTTGCTCCACAATTAGTAAATGTACTATTGGTTACTAAAAGATTTCCACCAATTGTAGACTCATCATAACCACCTCTGTAATAATCAATAACATTTTGTTTTACGTTAGTAAAGTTACAGTTGTTTATCGTTAAATATTCTGTGTTATAATCTCCTTTGTCATTTGTTTCTTCAGATAATTCTATACCATTTTCACAGTTTGCAATCGATGTGTTTTTAAAAGTAATCCGCTCTGAAAATGATTCTTTATACACTTTTAACACATAATTAAAATCACTGATTTCAGTATTAGAAACGGTTAAACCAAAATGATTCGCCATGTTTTCTTTTAAACTTGCAAAGGCATAATTTGAAGCATTTCCTTTTAAAATTATATTGTTAACTGTTAGCTTGCCTTTAGATTCTAATGAAAACAATGGTGTGTTTGGTTCACCAGAAAAAACAAGTTGTGCTTTTGCATTTCCTTCCGATTGAATAGTAACAGTTTTATTAATTACTAGAGATTTACTTAGATTATAAACACCTTCGGCTATAGCGATAATATCTCCATTTACAGCTTCGTTTATTTTAGTTTGTAAGTCTTCTGCTTTAGTTACCGCATGTGTTGTTGGTTCTTTAGCTTCCACTATGTTTGAATACCAAGATGTACCATATTTAGATTTATCCAAAATATTAGGGTTAGCAACATCTACTCCTACAACTGCACCAATACTTTTACTGTCTTTTCTAGAATTACCAAATAAATCTTTTTCGATGGTATTAAAATCGAATCCATTGTAAGCTTCAACATCATTAGGAATTCCTATTGGAATAAAAATGTTATCAGACACTTTTTTCAACTCTAATGATGCCGATATAATTCCGCCATCAAAGTCTTTAAAATTCATACCTTGATTATCTACGATATTGTTCTTAAAGGTTACACCATCTGCTTTATCATTTTCAACAACAATACTTTCTAAACCTTTTTTATTATAAATAACATTATTAGCAACCGTTGTTCTAATCGCTCTTGCAGAACGAATTTCGGATTTTGGTAGTACATCTGCTTGCGCAATGTTTGTACCTACACCAAATTGCCATGGCGAACTACAGTTTACGTATGTGTTATAAGCAACAACCACATCTGTGACTTGGTTGTAGCGATTTAATGGTGATTTTGGAATACCATTCATAACTGCTAATGGACTTCTAAAACTAGTTCCTATTAAATTGTAGAAATAGTTATTAGTAACCCAATGACCTGTATTAATAATTCTGATGCCACCAACATTTTTGTTAACACCATCACCAATAAAATAGTTACCATCTATGGTACAATAATTTCCGTGACGTGTTACTAAAGAGCCTTCACTCTTATAGAATACGTTGTTTCTAAATTCGTTAAAGTTTGTTTTACTCGAAATTACCTCAACTTCACCATTACATTCTTCAAATAAATTATTAGCTACAAAAGTATGACTTGGTGACATTGACGTGTAACTGTTTCCTAACTGAATAGTCTCTCCACTTGGTCCACCTTTTACAGGTCTTGGGCCAAAATGATTATTTACAATTTGGTGGTAATTATTAATACTTTCAATGCCTTCTATACTTACTCTTACTGTTGGACCTCTGTTTGTTTTACCTGCGATATAACAGTTGCTTAATTCATTATGTCTTCCCCAAAATTGAACCCATAAATCGCTATTGTCTCGTTTTGGTTTATTAAAATCTTCTATAACACTATTGGTTAACTTACAATAATATGCTATTTCGTCTAGTGTATCCTTATGGCTTATTTTAAAGTCTACAACTGCACTAGAAGGTGAAAATCCGTTTTTAAAATGTAAGCCATCAACCACTAAATATTCACCACCAAATTTCAAATAAGATTTGCCTTCAATAATAACTTTACCAGCAGTTTCAGCTTTTAAGGTAATGGGACTATCTTTTGTTCCTTTTCCTCTAAATTTAATTTCAACATCTTTATAAGTACCATTTTTAAGCACAATATCATCACCTGGTTGTGCGTTTTTAATGGCCTCATTTAAATCTTGTACATTAGAAATTAATGCACTGGATTCCGTTTTTGTTTTTGAATTCTCATTACAAGAAAAAAACATGACTAATAAACTGATAGCTAATAAACAATTTTTCATTTTAGTATTCTTTTATAATTTTAGTGGGTCACTTAGAGTTCGTAATAATTCACTTTAGCAAAAGCTTCATCTGCTACTGAGCCTAAATAGTTTCCACTTTAAAATAATTTTCATGAGGCCATTTATCTATACTAACATCTTGATAAACTAAAGACACATTATCATTAAATTGTAATTCTAATCTTAAATATGATGAAGTAATTCTGAATTGAAACGCGTCAAAACCAAAACAACCCATGTTAAGCTTAATTAAGAATAAAAAGATAGATTTCAATTTAATTACCTGCTTCATTATTAATTGGTTAACCAGATTGGTTAACCAAAAATAGCGTAATTTTTCAAATTACAAAAAGGAAATACGATAATTCTGCATACAATTGAGTTAATTATACAAACAAATATAATAAAGTAAGACTATAGTATTGTTAAAAACATTTTTTCTAGGTCAACACCATTTTAGTGTAGACAAAATGATGCTTATCATTTTAAATGGCTCTTTAAACTTCTACTTTTGAGTACACTAACAATTAAAAATGTCAGTTTTAACCTATATAAAATCTTCGTTAAAATCCTTTTTTATTGAAATTGGGGAACTTTCTTATTTTACTGCTCGATTTTTTAAAATAGCATTTAAGCCTCCGTATGAATTAAAAGAACTGATACGCCAATGCTACTACATGGGCAATAGATCACTTTTTTTAGTAGGAATCACAGGCTTTATTATTGGTTTGGTTTTAACCATACAAACAAGACCAACTCTATTAGAATTTGGTGCAGTAAGCTGGATGCCATCTATGGTAAGCATATCCATTGTGCGAGAAATTGGTCCAATTATTACAGCTTTAGTATGTGCTGGTAGAATTGGCTCTGGTATTGGTGCAGAGATAGGATCTATGCGTGTTACTGAACAAATTGATGCTATGGAAGTTTCTGGCACAAATCCCTTTAATTTTTTAGTGGTAACCCGTGTTTTAGCAGTAACCTTAATGCTTCCTTTGTTAGTTATAATTAGTGATGCTATTGCATTATTTGGGTCCTATTTAATTGAAAACAGTAAAGGAAATGTCTCTTTTACGCTTTATTTTAATCAAGTTTTTGATGCCTTAGAATTTGGGGATATTTTACCAGCAACTATTAAATCTGTCTTTTTTGGTTTAGCTATTGGATTAGTAGGTTGCTATAAAGGCTATTACTGTAAAAAAGGAACTGCAGGCGTAGGTAAAGCAGCCAACTCAGCGGTTGTTGTTTCATCTTTATTGTTATTTATAATAGATTTCATCGCCGTTTTTGTAACCGACATATTTTTTGAATTATGACAAGTAACAAGGACATTAACAAACAGAACGTTGTACTAGAAATCAAAGATCTTTATAAGAGCTTTGGAAATAACCATGTGCTCAACGGTTTTAACTTAAAACTCTATCAAGGTGAGAATTTAGTAATTATGGGTAAATCGGGTTCAGGAAAATCTGTAATGATTAAGTGCTTAGTTGGTCTTATGGAAGCAGATAGTGGTTCTATATCAGTAATGCAAAATGATATTACAAAACTAAACCAAACTGCATTAGATACGTTACGTGCTGATATTGGGTTTCTATTTCAAGGTAGCGCCTTGTACGATTCTATGACGGTAAGAGAAAATTTAGAATTTCCGCTTAGACGACATACCAAAAGATTTGACCATACCACTGACACAGAATCATTAGTTATTGAAGCTTTAGATAGTGTTGGCTTAAGAGACGCTATTGACTTAATGCCATCTGAATTGTCTGGCGGAATGAAAAAACGTATTGCTATTGCCAGAACATTGATCTTAAAACCAAAAATAATGCTCTATGACGAACCTACAAGCGGCTTAGACCCTATTACTGCGAAAGAAATTATTTTACTTATGCAAACCATTCAAAAAAAATACGGCACCTCTTCTCTTATCATTACTCATGATGTTGATTGTGCTCGTGTCATTTCTGATCGAATGGTATTGCTCATAGATGGTAAGGATTATGTGGTTGGTACATTTGCAGAACTATCCAAACAAAAAGATCCTAAAATAAAAGCTTTCTTTAAAAATAAAACAACATGAAACAAACAGATTCACAAAAGTTCAACCTAGGCCTCTTTATCATTATTGGCACTTTGCTTTTTATTGCTGCAGTTTACTTCATTGGCCAGCGCCAAGATATGTTCAAGAAAACGTTTACTGTAAGCGCTTTTTTTCAGAATGTGAATGGATTACAAAAAGGCAACAACGTTCGTTTTGCGGGTATTAATATTGGTACAGTAAAAGGTATTACAATGGTTAATGATTCTACCATTAAAATAGATATGAGCATTGATGAAAAAATAATTTCACATATTAAAAAAGATGCTATTGCAACCATAGGCTCTGACGGATTGGTAGGCAATATGATAGTTAATATTGTACCTGGTAAAGGCACTATGGAAGCTATTAGCAATGGTGATCATATTTCATCTTATAGTAAAATAGGGACTGATGATATTTTGAACACATTAAACACCAGTTCAGAAAATGCTGCAATTTTAACTACTGATCTTCTAAAAATAACCAAAAACATTACCAAGGGAAAAGGTACCATAGGCGTATTACTCAACGATACTATTATGGCAAAGGACTTAAAACTAACAATTACAAATCTTAAAAATGTAAGTTATGGCGCTTCAAATTCTGTTGGAGAAATTAATGAAATACTAAAAGAATTAAAGACCAACGATACGTCTGTTTTAGGCATGTTATTAAACGATACCATTTCTGGCAGTAAATTAAAAAACATCATTAGTCACCTTGAAACTTCGAGCACACAAATAGACAGCGTAGTTAGAAACATTAATACCATTGTAACTAATTTTGAAACTAGCGAAGGCACTTATAACTATATTGTTAAAGATACCTCGATGGTAAATAGTTTAAAATCTACCTTAGAACATATTAATGAAGGATCAGATAAATTCAACCAAAATATGGAAGCTTTAAAACATAATTTTCTAACTAGAGGCTATTTTAAAAAACTAGAACGACAAGAAAAAAAAGCAGCAGATAATACCAAAGAATAAAAAAAGTAGCTCTACAACTAATTTAACTTATTCCGTAAACTCGTTTTTACAAGAGTAAAATAGTACTTACGATAAGAATTAAAACAGCAATAATAAATTTTATTTGGATTTTCATAATAGCACGTTATTTGTACTATTAATTTACAATAATAAGATTTTACGTACAATGACGCACGTCAACACGCGACGTTATATTTTCTTCTTTAATAAGGTTGTGTTTAATCTTCTGTAGTATGATGCATTCTCATTCTACCTGTTATCTCATTTACATTAATTTGAAAAACAACAGGCATTTTATTCTTATCAATTTTACTTGAAAATTCGCTTAAATAATCTAATTTCCTATGCTCTTTGTTAATAATTAAATCTTTAACACCAAGTGAGAATTGATGTAATTTTGCTTTAGCAGCACTACCAGATAATTCTTGAAACGTTCCATGTGCTAATACCGATTTCCAATCGTTTATAGATTCTACATCAGAAACAATAAGTGACACATGATTATTTTTTCGCATCGCATTAATTTTATGACCTTCTGCAGAATAACCTATGATTACATTATTTGCAAAATCGAAGAAATATGTAATTGGCACCACAAAAGGCTTCTCTCTATAAATATATGATATATTACCAATATAATTTAACATAAGAAGTGCAATTGATTCCTTTTCATTTAATACTCTAAACATGGCGCTAATATTTTACGTTTGTACCAAGTTAGTCATCATTGATGAAAAAAATTATGATTTAAATCAGTTGACTATATTAAAAATTTCATAATATATTTTGAAGACCAAGCTATTAACGAAAATTTCATTTTAAATCATACTGCAATAATCTCAATGCATTTAAAACCACAACTATAGTTGATCCTTCATGAAAAGCAACTGCTAAACCAATATTAGTAAGTCCTAAAATAGTCACTGGTACTAACACAGCCACAACACCCAAACTGATAAAAATGTTCTGTTTTATAATCCTTTTAGATTGCCTACTCAGACCTATGAGGTATGGTAAATTTTCAATTTTATCAGACATTAATGCAACATCTGCAGTTTCTAATGCGACATCACTTCCTGCTGCTCCCATTGCAATACTTACTGTACTTAATGCCATTGCAGGTGCATCATTAACACCATCACCAACCATGGCTATTTTACCGTAACTATTAATTAATTTTTTAACTTCAGTGACTTTATCTTCTGGCAACAAATTTCCTTTAGCTTCTGTTAAACCAATTTGTTTGGCAATAGCATCTCCTACATTTTGATGATCGCCTGTAAGCATTACCATATGTTTTATACCAATATCCTTTAACTGATGTAAGGTTTTTGCCGCTGTCTCTCTTGGTAAATCCATAACACTGACTAAACCAATAATTTCATTTCTGTAAGCTACAATCATTACGGTTTGGCCAACATCTAGAAGACCTTTCATTTTATTAGTGATTGTTATATCTACCTTAATCCCTTTGTCTTCCATCAGTTTTACATTACCAATAAAAACAGCATCTCCATTGTATTGTGCTTGTATTCCTTTGCCTTGTATAGCATTTACATTGACTGCTTTATTTTGAGCTTCAACCTTATATTTTGCTTCAATGTCTTTGGCTATAGCTTTAGCTAATGGATGATTACTTAAACTTTCGACTTCTAATACTATCCTTATCAATTCTTTTTCATCGCAGTTATTGATTGGGATTACATTAGTCAGTTTAGGTTTACCTTCTGTTAATGTCCCTGTTTTATCAAAAGCCATAGTGGTTATTTCGCCTAAGTCTTCTAAAGCTTTTCCGCCTTTTATAAGTACGCCTTTTTGTGCAGCTCTTGCAATACCACTTAACACTGCACTTGGTGTAGAAATAGCCAAAGCACATGGACTTGCAGCAACCAAAACGGTTATGGCTCTATAAAGGCTATTATTAAAACTTTCATCAATTACCAAATAAGCGAAGCATAATAAAAAAACAACTATGATGACTATTGGCACATACCATTTTTCGAACTTTTTAGTTAAACGTTGTGTTGGGGATTTTTGAGTTTCTACTTCACTCACCATTTTTATCAAACGAGATACTGAAGAATCTTTACTCAGTTTTAATACTAAAACTTCAAGATTACTATCACCATTAATTGTCCCAGTAAATACGATATGTTTTTTATCAATTTGTGTAAACTCAGGTAAATTAATAGTGCTTGTAATAAAGGTTTTATCTACAGGTATACTTTCTCCTGTTATTGGTGCTTGGTTAATACTGCTGCTACCACTAATTATTGCACCATCTGCAGCAATTTTTGTATTTGGTTTTACAACAATAACATCTCCTATTTTTAATTCATCTATAGCTATTTCTTTTAATTTACCTTCTTTTTTAACTAAAGCAGTTTTGGGCGATAAATCATTTAGAGCTTCAATCGATTTTTTGGCTTTATTCATAGCGAAATGCTCTAATGCATGCCCTAAACTAAATAGAAAAAGCAATAATGAGCCTTCTGCCCAACTACCAATATATGCAGCACCTACAGCCGCAGCAATCATTAAAAAATCGATATCAAAACCACCTTTAACAATTTTCTTAGAAGCTTCGATAGTAATAAAATAACCACCAAAAAAATAAGACACACAATAACCTATTAACGAAACCCAATTGGGCAATGGACTCAATTTTTCGATTAAAAAAGTAGCGACGAGAAAAACACCACAAAGTATTGCAAAATAGAGTTCTGTTTTATTTCCAAAAATACCTTTGTGTTCATGAATATCTACTTTTTCCATTATTTCACTTTCTAAATCTTGTTCTTATTATCTACGTTAACATTTAAATCCGGAATTTTAATAAGTTCTACGGTAGCAGATGCTAAAATTATTTTACCATTCGTGTTTTCAATTTCTACTCTTATTTTATCATTTAAAAGATGCTTTATATAGCGTCGCTTTTTAAAATCGACTATATATCTAAGATTAAACTGAATCCAATTATCTGTAAGTGAAATGGCTAAAGTTGGGTCTATTTCTGCATCTTCAATATAATACTTGTTAACTACCTTTTCCCAGTCGTGTTTTGAATTAGCAGTATATTCTGAAAGCGTTTCTGAAGCTATTTTTATAATAATTGATTTGGCTAAATCGATATCAGACCCATACCGAATTGGTAAATTAAACTCGTCCCAGATAAAAGGAAAATCTTGTGAGTAATTATAAATAGGCCCTTTAAAAACAAACGCATTACTCAGCTTAACAATTCTACCTGTATAATTATCGCTACTTACCCATTCTCCTATTTCCATCATGGTTGTATAAATACTATCAACATCTATAACATCACCTTTAATTCCGTTAATTTCAATACGATCACCAGGCTGATAAACTTTCACTAAAAATATATAAATTGAACCTGCAATACTTAAAATTAGTTCTTGTAGCGTAAAAGCCATTCCGGCAGTAAAGAGCCCTATAATAATGGTGAAATCTTTTATTGAGCCAGAAAAATAAATGATTGCCAAAATCACTAACAAAGTGTAACCTAGAATCTCTATTCCTTTTTGAGCTTTATACCGAATTACAGTGTTAGCTATCTTCTTTTTTAAATAACGTCTTATTAATTGAATTGCAAATAAAACAACCAACAGCACTATTACAAACTTAATAACACTCATTGCTAAAGGATTAGCACTAACCCATTCCTTTAATAGCTCTATTTCTGTCATTTTAATGGCTTTATAGCTTTTCGTAAAAGTTCAATTTATTTCTGAGTGTTGTAATTTCAGATTGAAGACTTTCAACCTGTTTTAATAAATTATAAATTGCATCGATACCTTCAAAATTAATATCTAAATCATAATGTAGACGCATCATTTTTTCAACATCATTAAGCTGATTTGTTTGTAAATAATTATCACTTTCTGAAATTGTTATTTCAATCAATTCATACTCTTGCAATGCATTAATAAAACTCACTGGAACATTATAATTTGTACAAAATTGAGTGATTGATATAAGTTCTGTCGTTTCCATGTTATCTTAATTTTGATAATTCTGTAAAGAGTTCTTTTTCTTTTTCTGTAAGTTTTATTGGTGTTTTTAGATTATAAGTCACATATAAATCTCCAAACTGTCCCTCTTTTTTATACTTAGGAAACCCTTTACCCTTAAGTTTAACTTTTGTTCCGTTTTGAGTTACTGGTTTAACCGTTAATTTCACTTTACCATCAAAAGTATCTACAGTTATTTCTCCTCCTAAAAGTGCTTTGTACAAATCTAAATCTACAGAAACATAGAGGTTATCTCCATCTCTTTTAAAAGCCGTATTATTCCGTATTGAAAACTCAATATACAAGTCACCATTTGGACCATTATTAACACCTTTACCACCATGGCCTTTAATTTTAATCACCTGACCATTCTCTATTCCTGCCGGAATTGTAATTCGGATATTCTTATTATTAACAGTTAATGTACGTTTATGCGACGTGTAAACATCTTTAAGGTTTAACTCTAATTTTGCATTAAAATCTTGGCCTTTAAACTTTACGTGCTGACCACGAGATTGCGATGATTGCCCTCCAAACATAGACCCGAAGAAATCTGAATAATCCTCCTCTGAATAACCACCATATTGATTGCTTGTACTGCGCTGATATTGCTCTTGCTGTTTTGCTTTTTCATACTCTTCAGCGTGTTGCCAATGCTCACCATATTCATCGTATTTTTTACGATTTTCTGGATCACTCAATACCTCGTTAGCTTCATTAGCCTGTTTAAACTTTTGCTCAGCTTCCTTATCATTTGGGTTAAGGTCTGGATGGTATTTACGCGCCAACTTTCGATATGCTTTTTTTATATCGTTTGCAGAAGCCGTTTTTGAGATACCTAATACTTTATAATAATCTATAAATGCCATTATTGTTTATTGTGAGTTTTAGTGTATTGCTTTAAAATTTGTTTAAGACTTTCTAGATAATCTTCCATTATCTTAATATTTATATCTGGATGAACTTTTGAAGGAATTGTAACCGGATTCTCGTCTAACGTTTCATAAAGTTCTGGATAATTTACTTCTATACTTGTGGTAAGCCTTATAATTTGATTTTCTATATCTTGAAGTGTTTTCATAACGTCAGTATTAATATTATTAATTACTAAAGTTAGCTATAAATAGAATCACTTAAAATGATTAATATCATCATTACTAAAAGCTTAAGTTATAATTCTACCATCTTCCATTTGTATAATTCTATCCGTTTTATTAGCAAAATCCTCATCGTGTGTTACAATGAGTAAAGACAGGCCTTCCTCTACACTTAATTTCTTAAAAATATTAAACACATTCTCTGCATTATGGCTATCTAAATTCCCTGTAGGCTCATCTCCCATAATTATAGATGGATTATTTATTAATGCTCTAGCGATAGCAACACGTTGTTTTTCACCACCAGAAACTTGAGACGCTCGCTTATGTGCCAAATGCTCTATGTTTAGAATTTTTAATTTATCTAAAGCATCTTGTTCTATTTCTTCAATCGTTTTTTTAGCTAATTTCTTAGCAGGAAGCATTACGTTTTCTAATACTGTAAATTCTGCCAATAAATAATGAAATTGAAATACAAAACCAATGTTCTCATTCCGTAGACGTGATAAATGATTAGCATCCTTATCTGTAATAAGTTGGTTATTTAAATACAACTCACCTTCATAATCGGTATCCATTGTAGAAAGAATATAAAGTAAAGTCGATTTTCCACAACCCGATTTTCCCATAATCGAAGTAAATTCACCTTTTTTAATTTCAAAATTGATATCCTTCAAGACATGAAATAACACAGGTTTTTTAAAATATTTATTAATATGTTTTGCTTCTAATACGTTACTCATCTTATTGCCCTCTTATAATTTTAACTGGATCTATTTTTTTTGCTTTCTTAGAGGGCAAATAGCCTGCTAAAAATGTTGAAACGATAGCAAACGTAAAACCAATAACAAAAAACATAGGATCTATATTTATAGGATAGGTTTCAACGGTTGGCAACGCTTCTGTTTCAAAAGGAATTGTGGAAATTAAACTCGCCAACCCATAACCAACTATTAAGCCTAAAACACCACCAACAAAACCAATAATCATGGCTTGACTCATAAAAATGAGCTGAACATCTGTACCTGAAAAGCCAATAGCTTTTAATATGGCGATATCATTCATTTTTTCATAAATAAGCATATTCAATATGTTATAAATTCCAAAACCTGCCACTATTAAAAGTGCTACGGAAACCGCATAAGTAATTAAGTTTCTCACAGATGTACCAGTATCGAACTGAGCATTAGCGGTCTTAATATCAACGGCTTTAAGGTTAAATTGCTGCTCAATCTTTTTAGACAATGGCACAGCTTCTTCTATATCGTACAACTTTACATTAATATCGGTAATATAATTATTAGCTTCACCCAATATACGCTGTACTGTTTTTATGGTTGAAAAACTTTGCATAGCATCTAAATCTGAAATACCACTTTGATAAAAACCCACAATTTTCAACGGAAATACACCTCCACTTATTGGGCTTATTTGTACACGATCACCAATTTTTAAAGCCATTTTCTTTGCAATACCAATGCCCAAAAGAATACTATTATCAGTATTTTGTAATGCTTCTGCAGAACCCTCAACAATATAATCACTCATATTAAAAAGCTTCGCCTCATCAATTGGGTTAATACCTGTAAGACTTCCTCCCAACTCTATAGAACCTGCCAGATAAAAAATTTGTGTTTCAATTCTTGGAAGTGCGCCTCGTACGTTTTCATCACTTTCTAAATAAGTTATAATTGGTAAGGCATTATGAATCTTCTTTTGACTCATTTTTGGTTTAATAGAATGCACAATATTGAAACCTTTACTAAACTTATCGTAAAGCGAAATGGGTTGCTCTTTTGATGGTTCTATCTCATTATAAACATGAATATGAGGTGTTTGATTTAACATAAGGTCATCTAACATAGTGTTTAAACCTGTCATAAAACTTACCAAAGTAATGTAAGACCCAATACCAAAAGTTACACCTAAAGCAGCAATTGAAGTTGACTTTAATTTAGTGAGCAAATGTGTTTTTGCTATATTTAATATAACGGTCCAGTTTGCCATTATTCTGGTTTATAGATGTAAGTCTCTTTGCTAATACCAGATAAGATTTCTACATAGTCCATATTTTGTAATCCTGTTTTTACAAATACGAGCCCATCATCTGTTTTTACTTTATTATCACTAGTTAAATAAGCTATTGGAATTGTTAACACATTGGCTTTTTTAGAAATAACAATGTTGGCTTCACCAGATAAACCAGGATACAATATTTCTGGTGGTTTATTAAAAAGTGCTTCTACCAAAAAGGTCTGATTACGCTCGTCTTTTTTAGGATAAATTTTAGAAACTTTTGCTTTAAAAACTTTGTCATTATAAGCATCTAAATTAATTAATACTTCTTGAGATTTTTTAATTTTTACAATATCTACCTCATCAACTAACAGCTCAATAATAAAATGATTTTCACTACCTATAGTAGCTAAAGGCTCCATACTAGACACCACCTCTCCTGGCTCTTTAAAAACAGCATAGACTTTACCATTAATCTTACTATTTATTGTAAAATCTTTTGTTGTAATTGCAGTCGTTTGGTAATAATTTTGCGCTTGTTGAACGGTAGTTTTAAGTTCATTTTTTGTTCTATCTAATTTATTTTGAAGTACCTCTAATTGATTAGAAGCTAACTCATAATTTAATTTTTGAGTATCATATTGCGCCTTAGAACCTATGTTTTGGTCCCAAAGTCTTTTTTGTCTAAAATAATTTATAGAATCATTTTTAAACTTCAATTTTGCCGCATAAATCTCGCTTTCTATGCTACTTAAAACTGTAGCATTACCTTTATAATTATTCTGAGCTAAGTTTAATGCCAATTTTGCATTTTGAGTATTAAGTTTTGGTGTATTATTAATAATTTGAAACAAATGGTCATTCTTGGCAACCAAATCACATTCCTCAACTAAATTAGCATCAATAAGTCCTGAAACTATAGCATAAACTTGATACAAACTATCTGGTTGTACCGTTGCAGAAGCATATACAGATTCCGTTAGCGAACGCTCTGTTGGTAATATTTTATCTTCATTATGAGAACAAGAAAATATTATCAATCCAACGCATAAACAATACCAAAATTTTAAATCAAATGTGGTAACCGCAATTTTTAAAAATACCATTTAAATTCACTTTTAAAGTCTATTAATTCTTCAAGCTTATATTTTTACTTTTACAAGTGTCCAAGTGTTATCTTTTTGTTTAACAGCATAAAGATTTTCCGCAATATATTTAGACATAATATTAGGAACACCTATTAAAAAATCTTTATCTAAAACAACATTAACACCATCTTGATTAAGATAGTAAATATCTTTTCCTTCTGTATTTATAAGCACTTCAAAGTATCTATGATTAACCATTTCTTTATCTAAAGCTGTATTTTCGCCTATTACCTGTTTATTTACTTTTAGGGCAATGGCTATACCTTCTTTAAAATTTGTAGTATTTAAAAATTGCGGATCTATTACGGTTTCTCCAGATTTGTTTATAAATCCAAAATATGAGATTCCCGCTTTGACTTCAACAATTTTACATCTGTCATTGTAAAAAACGGGATAAGTACCGTCTTCGTTTTCCTCTGCTACCAAATCTGTTCTAAAATCAATAATTAAATCTCCTTTTTGGTTAACAAAAGCCCATTTTCCATCCTTTTTAATCGCTGAAACTTCATTGTGAAGAGGTGAAATAAAATCAATATTTTCTATACTTTGTGCTATTCCAATAATTGGTAACACAATTAAAATCAATACTAAAACGACTGTCTTTTTCATGATATATAAATTTTAATAATTAATAAACGAAGCTAGTGTTCTGATCATTCATATAAAATGATCTAAATCAGACGCAAAAAACAGGATATATAAACGCTATATTTATCCTTTTTTCAATTCTAGACTCAGTTTAGCTAATAGAATAAGTTCAGATTTGTTTTGTCCAGAAAAACTAGCCGTAATTTCACCAACCGTTTTCAAAATAAGTGAATTTATAGGGTCTGTAAAAAATGATTCGTTTTGTCTTTTAAAGCTGATAAAACTATCATAACAAGCTTCTGAGTTGTAGTCATTATCTTTACACAACCAATCAAAAGTTTTTAGAATAGCATCTTCAGCATCACCTTTTGATATGGTATTTATAACATCTTCACTTAACCAATACCTTTTTACCAAATGCGTTACTGCCTTTACCTCTTCTTCTTTTACATTATTATCTACAGAAGCAAAAGCAAAAAACAATTTGCCTAAATTTTGAAAAAATCGATATGTAGTTTGGGCATCTAAATTCAAAATACAGATATATTTTAATATAAATTTATAGTTATTAGGCCATTAAGCCGATGATATAAATCAGTTTCATAACATAATTAAACCCAAATTATAAGGTGTCAAAATTTAGAAAAGTTTAATTATCTTTAACTTCTTTTAAAACCAACCTTTTTTACATGTTTCAACAGAACCAAGATATCTTTAATACGTTAGCTGAGGCCTTAGCTGAAGGCGTCATATTGGTTGATAAAAGTCAAACCATTATCGCTACCAATTCTTCTACTGATACCATTTTTGGCTATGAACACGGTGAGTTAGAAGGACAAACACTCGAAATTTTAATTCCAAAAGATTATCATGGAACTCATGAAGGTCATTTTAAAGGTTATGTAAAAAACACTACTAAACGACAAATGGCAGTAGGTCGTGATTTGTATGGCCTTAAAAAATGTGGTGTAACGTTTCCGGTAGAGGTCGGATTAAATCCTCTAACTATTTATGGAAACACTTATGTTCTTGCCTTAGTAAAAGATATTACAGAACGTAAAAAAGCAGAACAAGAGCTGTCGCATTGGGCTAATATCTTTAACGAATCTTTAAATGAGATTTATATTTTTGATTGTGAAACCTATAATTTCGTCAACGTAAATCGTGGTGCACAACAAAACATTGGTTATGATTTAACCGAGTTAAAATCACTGACACCTCTAGACATTAAACCACACTACAACAAAGCACAATTTGTAGAAAAAGTTAAACCACTGGTTGAAGGACTTGAAGAGAAACTAATTTTTGAAACACTTCACCAACGTAAAGATGGTACAACTTACCCTGTAGAAATACACTTGCAATTGTCTTTACTCGGTAACAAAAAAGTTTTTGTAGCTGTAATTTTAGATATTACAGAAAGAAAAAATTACACCGAAAAACTAGAAAGCACTGTAGAGAAACGCACCATAGAGTTAAAAAATGCACTCGCTAAAGAACAAGAACTCAACGAACTAAAAACCAAGTTTTTATCTTTAGTGTCGCACGAATTTAAAACACCTCTAAGTGGTATTTTAACCTCTACAATGTTACTTGAAAAGTATAAATTAACAGAACAACAAGATAAACGCGATAAGCATATTAAAACTATTGCAGACAAAGTACAATATCTCAACTCTATACTTAATGACTTTCTGTCTTTAGAACGCTTGGAATCTGGTAAACTCAATTATAATTTTACGCATTTTAAACTCTCTAAGGTGATTGATGAGGTTATTTATAATGCCAATATGCTTTTAAAAGAAGGTCAGTCCATTAAATACCCAGAAAACATTGATGATTTCTCACTTTTTCAAGACGAAAAGTCAATAGTATTAATACTCTCAAACCTTTTAAACAATGCCATAATGTACTCACTAGAGCACAAAACAATTGCTATTATGGTAACTCAAGATGAAACAACCACAATCATTAAAATTAAAGATGAAGGTTTAGGTATCCCTAAAAAAGACCAAATAAATATTTTTGATCGTTATTATAGAGCAGAAAACGTTAGTAACATTCAAGGTACAGGTATTGGTCTAAATATCGTAAAAAATCATATAGAAAATTTAGGTGGTAACATTACCTTTGAAAGTGAAGAACAAATAGGTACCACATTCACAATAACACTTCCAAACTCAGCTGCACAATGACAAATATATTACTTATAGAAGACGATATGATTTTAAGAGAAAACACTGCTGAAATCTTAGAACTCTCCGAATACAAAGTCTTAACTGCAGCCAATGGAAAAATTGGTGTTTCCATGGCAAAAGAGCACATTCCTGATATTATAATTTGCGATATAATGATGCCAGAACTTGATGGATATGAAACTCTAAAATCACTATCACAACACCAAGCAACAAAACATATTCCGTTTATATTTTTGTCTGCAAAAACAGAACGTGGAGATGTAAGAAAAGGCATGAATTTAGGTGCTGACGACTACATCACAAAACCCTTTACAGAAAATGAACTGATTAGCGCTATAGAAAGTCGCCTAGCTAAAGTAGCGATTCTTAAAGAAGCTAAAAACAACACCGAAGAGACAGCAGGGCAACTTATTAAAACCTTAAATGATTTAAAAATCTATTTTGATGATAACGGCACATCATTTACAGCTAAAAAAGATACCACAATCTATGAAGAAGCTGAGCACTCTAATTATGTTTATCTTATAAATAAAGGTATTGTAAAATGCCATCAAATTGACAACCAAGGTAAAGAATTAGTTACCGGATTATATAAAGAAGATGATTTATTTGGCTACACATCTTTTACAAGTAATATGCCACATAAGGAAACAGCAACAGCTATAGAAACCACTAGTTTATCTGGAATTTCTACCAATGAATTTAATCAAATTTTAAATGATAATCCTAAATTAGCCATAGAGCTTATTCAATTATTATCTAATGATTTATTATATGTAAAAGATCAGTTATTAGAAATGGCTTATAGTTCTGTAAACAAAAAAACAGCAGACACCATTCTAAAATTTGCTGAAAAAATTAATAGAAAACCTGAAGATCCTATAAACATTTCGCGCAGTGACTTGGCAAGCGTAGCTGGTATTGCAACAGAAACTTTAATAAGAACCTTAGCCAGTTTTAAAAAACAAGGCATAATTGGATCGGATGGTAGAACTATTAGGGTTTTAGACATAGAAAAACTTAAGCACATCCAATAAGTTATTAAATAATATACTTAAGGTGACCAATATCATTTTAAAGACAGCATCTAAACTTTAGCTTTGTTATCCTAATGTTATTGTTTGATGAAAAATATATTATTACCTACTGATTTTTCAGAAAACTCATGGAATGCTATTAAGTACGCCATTAGTTTTTTTGAAAATCAAGACTGCAACTTTTATCTTTTACACGTTAAGCCCATACGTACTATTGAGTTTAATGATGATCCACTTATAATGATTCAAAGTGATATAGATTTATTAGACGTAAAACCTATAAAACAAGAACTACGTAAACTTTTAAAGCGTGTTATAGAATTATCTACAAACAAACTTAACCATCATTTTTACACCATCATTGAAGAAAACTTTTTTATTGATGGCATACGCAAAAACATTGAAGAAAAACAAATAGATTTAATAATAATGGGCACCAAAGGAGCGTCTGGATTAGAGAAAATAATCTTAGGTTCTAATGCTGCAGACGTCATTACTAAAGTAAAGTGTAACACTTTAATAATCCCAGAGAATGCTACATTTACCGTACCAACTGAGATTGCCTATCCTACCGATTTTTCGTTATCACACAACTTGCAAGTACTTCAACCTGTAGCAGAAATTATAGAACGATTTAAAGCGTCGTTACGCATTATACATATTAGTAAGCGCAAAATGGAGCTTAATGAAGACGAAAAGCAAAACAAAGAATTGCTAGAAGATTTTTTTAACCCTTACCCATACAGTTTCCATAACCTAACTAATAAAAAAGTAGAGGACGCGGTTCAGTGTTTTATAGAAAGTAGAGCTATAAACATGGTTTGTATGGTCGCAAAAAACATACATTATTTTCAACAAATATTATTTCATTCAAAAGTGGAAAACATTAGTTATCATGTAAATATTCCATTTTTGGTCTTACACGAAAAAAACTAAAACATTATGGATAATTCAATATTCTTAGCAAAATTTTGGGGTTGGTATTTACTTATTTTTTTCTTTATATTGAGTGTTAATCCCAAACGAATTAAACAAGTCTTTGATGACTTATACGACCAAAAGTTTCTGATTATAACGGCATTTATAGCTATTGTAGTCGGCTTACTTAATATTATATTTCATAACATTTGGGAACCTAGTTACAAGCTAATTATCACACTAATTGGCTGGACGTCTCTTTTTATAGGATTGGCTCTATTTTCTTTTCCTAAAAAAACCGTTTCATTTTTAGCATTAACCAATATTAAGCTGGTGCAAGTGATTTATACCTTATTATTTTTCCTAGGTATTTATTTACTAAACATGGCATATGGAATTGTTTTAATTTAAAACTGACAAATGTCATAGTTTTAAATAATAAATAGTTTTAATATTATAATACCATTTTAAAATGGTTTGCTATTAATCAGAAAGAGACAGTCTAATGGATTATCTGTCTAAGTTTTTATAGCTAATTTCTTTAACTTGTAGAACTTTGGTTGGTTGGTTGATTAGTGTCTAAATTTAATTTAGACATATTTCATAAGTTATTTAAATTAAGGCTAAAAAATACTTAACAAATTTTACGTTTTTTTAGGCTGTCTCTTTTTTGTTAATTGATTGCAATACTACTCCTACAACTCTATAGCAATCAATCTGATATATATCATAGTTTTTAATAGATTAAGTACTTAGCTTTATAATCCACATTAAAACCAGATGATTATGTTATCTATTCTTCTACCTACCGATTTTTCCGAAAATTCAATGAATGCTATTAATTATGCATTAGAATTTTTTAAATATCAAAAAGTACAATTCTATTTTATGCATGCGTATAGAAATGAGTTTTACGACCATGATGATTTAGTGTCTCGTGAGGTGTTTGAAGAGGTTTTAGAAAAAGTAAAAACCGAATCTGAAACCAATCTAAACAACCTATTAAAAAAGGCAAATAAAATAGCACCCAATCCTAGATACACATACCATAGTATTTCTGCATATAATACACTTGTAGAAGAAGCTAATGAGGTCGTAAACAAGCAGAACATAGACTTAATTGTAATGGGTACAAAAGGTAAATCTAATGACAGTAATATTATATTTGGAAGTCAAACGTTTCAGGTTTTAAAGTATGTAGAATGCCCTGTTTTGGCAATTCCTTCAAATTACAAAAACACACAACCAAAACGCATCTTGTTCCCTACAGATTATCTAATTCCTTATAAGAGACGAGAGTTAAAATTACTCTCTGTTTTAGCAAGATCTTATAGAAGTTATATTGATGTCATTTACATTTCTACAAGCAATAAATTATCTATAAGACAAGAGGACAACCAGGCATTTATTAAAGATGCACTATTGGTTAACAAAGTGAATTTTAGTATAAAAAGCAGTAAAAAAATTACTGAAACTATAAAATCTGAAATTGAAGAAAAAGATATAGATATGATAACAATGGTAAATACGCAACATTCGTTTTTAGAAGACATGCTATTTCCATCTACAATAGACAAGGTAAGCCTAGGCTTAGAAATTCCGCTTTTAGCGATGCAAAATACAACACGAAATTAACTAAATAAATGAATCATGAAACATATACTTCTGCCCACCGATTTTTCAGATAATTCATGGAATGCTATAAAGTATGCAATTCAACTTTTTAAAGATGAAACTTGTACATTTCACTTATTGAACACCTATACTCCAGTCATCTACAATGTAGAATACGTATTAGGCTATCCTGCTCAATTTGGCTTAGGTGATGCTATTAGAAACACCT
Organism: Winogradskyella sp. Asnod2-B02-A; assembly: GCF_045063645.1. NCBI lineage: Bacteria > Pseudomonadati > Bacteroidota > Flavobacteriia > Flavobacteriales > Flavobacteriaceae > Winogradskyella > Winogradskyella sp. Asnod2-B02-A. Next base: position 1,730,251 of record NZ_JBEFOG010000027.1, on the reverse strand, counting down.
CTCAAGAAAACTTGGATGAGATTATTGAAAAAATCTCAAAAACATTTGAAAAAAACCCGAAACACAAGTTTACAGCCTTATCTCGATTTGACACCTTGGTTTCTGGCATAAAAGAATTTATAACGGAAACCGAAACATATCTCATTATTATGGGAACAAAAGGTGCTACAGGAGCTAAAGAAGTATTATTTGGCTCTAATACGGTACATACATTTAAGGAAATTAAATGCCCGGTTTTAGCAATTCCTTCAGATTTTGAATATGAAAAACCTCAAGAAATATTGTTCCCTACAGATCTCGAAGTAGATTACAATACTTTTCAAATAGATGTATTAAAACAGATTGCCGCTCATCATAATTCTCGGATTAATGCTTTACATGTTTCTACAGGAAAGGATTTATCATTTACTCAAGTAAACAATCAAATAAAACTAGAATCTCAATTTAAAGGGACTTCGTATTTATTTCACCATTATGATAGTATGAACGTAACTCAAGCCATTGATCGTTTTCAGATAAAAGCAAAGATTAATCTGCTAGCTATGATAAATAACAAACATTCATTTTTTGAAAACCTATTCTTTAGATCAACTCTTAACCAAATTGGTTTTCATTTAAAAGTGCCATTTTTAGTAATACCAGCTATATAAACACTGATTCACATCATTGACTAGATTAGTTTAAATTTTTAATTTTAAGCATTCATTAATTAAAAACAATTTCCATGAAAAAGAATATTCTTTTACCGACAGATTTTTCAGATAATGCATGGAGTGCAGTGGTCTACGCATTAAAGTTATACGAAGAGGAACTCTGCACATTTTACTTTTTGCATTCAATTAAAATGAAAGTTTCAACCATGTCTAACATGTCTAATAAATTGCTTCGTGTTATGGCAGAAAATGCTAAAAATGAGCTTTCTGAATTAAAAGAATTGGCTGAAACCTCTAACGCTAATGCCAACCATAGTTTTGAAATTATATTAAGCTCTAATGATTTGCATCAATCTATGGATACCATCATAGAAAAAAATAATATAGACATGGTTGTTATGGGTACCAAAGGAGCTACAGGAGCCAAAGAAATTATTTTTGGTAGCAATACAGTAAAAAGCATAAAGAAAATAAAAAACTGTCCTGTATTGGCTGTTCCTGATGAATTTGATTTTGTAATACCAGAACAAATAGCATTTCCTACAGATTTTAATAGGCTATATGGTGCTGAATTACAACCGTTATTGGATTTAGCTGACCTTTATAATTCAAAAATAAGAATACTTCACATCAACAAAGAAGACAGTATTTCTGAAGCGCAAGACTATAACCTAGACCTCTTAAAAGTAGCCTTAGAAAATTATGACTATAGCTTTCATTGGATGCCAGATTACAGCAAAAAAGATGAAGCTATAAAGGATTTTATTGATGAATTAAATATCAACATTTTAGTAATGATTAACTATAAACATAGCTTAATAGAAAACCTTATTAAAGAGCCTGTTATTAAAAAATTAGGCTTTCAGCCAACCATACCATTTTTAGTAATACCTGACTAAGCTGACATATATCATTTTAAATCTAGAGATATTACATTAAATTTATTCTTTAGAAAAAATAAAACACGATGAACAATCATATTTTAATACCTACGGATTTTTCTGATAACGCATATAGCGCAGCGCAATATGCCTTAAAGCTATATTCTAATGAAGCCAGTACTTTTTACTTACTTCACTCTTGGACGTTTTCAAGTTCTGGGTCTAGAACCTATATAACCTCAACTTATTTAGATAATTTAAAAGAAGAACAAAAACAGAAATTAGAGGAGTTAAAGGTTAAACTAGAGGCCGAGACCACTAATGATCATCACAAATTTGAAATTATTTATAGTACAGATCCATTATTACCTGCGATTAAAAAAACCATTAAAAATGAAAAAATTAATCTAATAATAATGGGTACAAAAGGAGCTACAGGTGCTAAAGAATTCCTTTTTGGCAGCAATACTGTAGACATTATTAATAAAATAAAGCTTTGCCCAATTTTGGTAATACCAGATGCTTTTAATTTTGTAGCACCTAAAGAAATTGCTTTCCCTACTGATTTTAATCATTTTTATGGCGAAGAATTAGCATACATCAAGCAATTATCTAAGTTATATAACTCTAAGATAAGAATTGTACATATTAATCAAAACGATCAATTATCTGAAAAGCAAAATTATAATTTGGCGATGCTAAAAGCATATTTAGAAGATTACAAAAGTAGTGTACATTGGATGCCAGATTTTGGAACAAAAGAACAATGTATTAAAGATTTCATAGAAGAATTTGATATCAATATACTTACTATGATAAACTACAAACACGGCTTTATAGAAAACATAACCAAAGAACCTGTTATTAAGAAAATAGGATTTCATCCTGTGGTACCATTTATGGTAATACCTTGTCATAATCCTTAAAAAATCTTAAAAATCAATTGGTTTAGCTGACGCACATCATTTGGCAATTTTAGTTATGTAACTATATTTAATTCAACAAATTAATTTGAGTTAATCATGAGACATAAAATTTTATTGCCTACCGATTTTTCTAAAAACTCAATTAGAGCGATTAATTATGCTAGGGAATTATACAAAAACGACCATTGCGATTTTTATGTCCTAAATGTATTCTCAGCTACAGGTAATATTTTAGAAAGTCTTTTAAACTTAGAACCTGGAAGCGCGCTTTACGAAACTGCAAAACTAAATTCAGAAAACGGATTAGCTAAGGTTTTTGATATGATTACCATGAGCGACTCATATAATCCAAAGCATCATTTTGAGGTGTTTTCCGAATTTAATAATATCATTGAATCCATTAGACAATTTGTAGACAAAAAAGACATTGAAATGATAGTAATGGGTACTAAAGGACAAACCCATTCTAGAGCCACAGCCTTTGGCAGTACTGCAATTAACGTTATGGAAAAGGTAAGAAACTGTCCGGTATTAGTAGTTCCACATAACGCAAAAATAGAATTACCAAAAGAGATTGTTTTTCCTACAAATTATACAATTCCATTTAAAAGAAGAGAACTCATTTACCTCTCTGAAATAGCAAAAAAGAGTGAGGCAAATATCGCAATACTTCATATAAGTATAGAAGAAAAATTAGACAAAGATCAAAAAGAAAACAAAGAATTACTCAAAGAAATATTAGAAGGTGTTAACTACTCTTTTCACACCTTATCTCACCATTCTATACAATCTGCAGTTAATATTTTTGTAGAAAGCAGATCAAGTGACATGGTTGCTTTTATTAATAAAAAACATGCTTTTTTCGGAAGTATATTAAGTAACCCAATGGTAAAGGAGATTTCATTTCACTTAAATGTTCCCATATTAGCAATGCACGATTTCAAAAATTAAGTATTAACTAGATTCTCATTTCTATGAGAGTTATAAATAAATTTATAATGAAAAACACAAGCATTTGGATGGATATTGATAATGCTTATATCGTAAGCATAGAGAATGAAAATGAAACATTTCAAACTGTTTCATCTAACATTGAGCACTTTAAATCTCATGGTGGTTCTGGCACAAAATTAAAAGGTGGACCACAAGACGTTATACAAGACAGCAAATATTTAGAGCGCGAAAAACAGCAATTAAAACTTTATTTTAAAGACATCGCGTCGCAAATAAATGACACCAATGCTTTGGTACTTTTTGGACCAGCTGACACCAATGAGAAGTTTAGCAAAGAGTTACATAAGCACTATAACAGCTTAAGCACAAAAATAAAAGGAGTAGAAAAAGCTGATAGCATGACCGAGAATCAAGTAAAAGCATGGGTTAGAGACTACTTTAAGTCCAATTAGATTGTAACAATTTTACCCATTACAAGTTGAAACTACTGTAAATAAAATAATGTTGCTTTGGTCATCTAAATCCATAGATGGTATTAAATAAAGCGCTCAAAATGATTGATATTTTGATAGTTTTTAAAATAATCGCATATGAAAACTAAAAATTACAATATCATTAAATCCTCTGGTGAAAGTGTAAAATTTTCAATAGACAAGTTGCGTGCTTCATTGCATAAAACTGGAGCAGATAAAGAGACCATCGATCAAATTATTGACAAAGTTAGAGATGAATTATACCAAGGGATTTCTACCAAAGAAATTTACAATAGAGCTTTCGCTTTACTCAAAAAAAAGAAGAGTTATTTTGCATCAAAATACAAACTAAAAAAAGCCATTTATGAATTAGGCCCTACTGGTTTTCCGTTTGAACGCTTTATAAGTGAACTTCTAAAATACTCTGGTTACAAAACCGATGTTGGACAAATTTTGCAAGGTAAATGTGTAAAACATGAAATCGATGTGATTGCACATAAAGGCAATAAAACAAGTTTAATAGAGTGTAAATTTCATAATGAACAAGGACTTAATTGCAATGTGAAAATTCCGTTATACATCAACTCCAGATACAAAGATGTAAAAACACATTGGGATGCTAATCCAAAAAATGATACAACATTAACAGAAGGTTGGGTAGTTACCAATACAAGATTTACAGAAGATGCTATTCAATACGGCAAATGCTGCGGACTCTATTTATTGAGTTGGGACTATCCTAATAATGATGGTTTAAAAGATAGAATAGACCGATTAGGCCTCTATCCTATTACCGTATCTACTTTATTGACCAATAGAGAAAAACAATTTTTATTAAGTAGAGACGTAGTGCTTTGCAGACAACTGATACACGATAAATTTTATCTAGATCATTTAGGTATTTCTGAAGTTAGAAAGAAAAAAATTTTGGATGAAATAACGCAATTATGTCCAAATAAAAACTTATAAATCATGGAAAATTTCGCAAAAATAAATTTCTTAGGAGCTTCTGGTGTGGTTACAGGTTCCAAGTTTCTTATTGAAACTTCAGAAAAAAACATTCTTATAGATTGTGGAATGTTTCAGGGTTTAAAAGAACTACGCGAACTCAACTGGAGTGATCTTCCTGTAGATGTTTCATCTATTGATGTGGTTTTATTAACACATGGCCATTTAGACCATGTTGGTTACTTACCAAGATTATTAAAACAAGGTTTCAGTGGTAAAATAATAGGAACAGCACCAACACTTGCTATTGCTGAAATAATACTAAAAGATAGTGCAAAAATACATGAAGAAGAAGCTGAAAAAGCTAATAAAGAAAAGTATAGCAAGCACAACCCAGCACTTCCTTTCTACACTGTAAAAGAAGCAGAAAAAACAATAGCATTATTTGAGGCGCAATTACCAGATAAATGGATAATACTGTCTGAACATATTTCATATAGATTTCAATATAATGGCCATATTATTGGTGCTACATTTATTGAATTAGACATTAATAGTAAACGCTTTGTGTTTTCGGGAGATATTGGCAGATCTAATGATTATTTACTTAATGATCCAAAACGACCAGAATGGGCAGATTTTCTATTTATAGAAAGTACCTATGGAGATAAACTACACCCAAAAGAAGATGTTGAAGGTATATTAACTGACATAATTCTTGAAACCTTAGAAAAAAAAGGAAACTTAATCATTCCTAGTTTTGCTGTAGAACGTTTACAAACCTTAATGTATATTTTATGGCAGTTGTACAAAAAAAACAAAATTCCTAACATACCTGTTTTTGTTGATAGTCCTATGGGCAATAATGTATTAAGTGTATTTAAACGTTTTCCAAAATGGCATAAATTATCTGATGAAGATTATAATGCCATGTGCAAACATGTAAACATTGTAGCATCTTATAAAGAAACCTGGGAAACCATTGATGATAATCGCTCTAAAATTATTATTGCTGGTAGCGGAATGGTCACCGGAGGACGTGTACTCACGTATTTAAAACAACTTATAGACGAACCTTCTACAACGGTATTATTAGTAGGCTACCAAGCAGAAGGCACACGTGGTAGACAATTACAAGATGGCGTGCACGAAATTCGATTTTTTGGAAAATATTATCCTGTAAAAGCTACAATTAAAAACATAGCAAGTTTATCTGCACATGCAGATCAACATGATTTAATTAATTGGATGAGCAACATTAAAAATATACCCGAAAATGTATATTTAATTCATGGTGAACCAGCAGCTTTAGATGCTTTTAGAGTAAAAATAAAAGACACATATCATTGGAATGTTACCATCCCTAAAATTACAGATGTAGAAAAAATAGTGCTTTAAAAGCGTTTGAAAAAATGACCTATATCATTTCAAAATATAGTGGTTATTTATATTTTTAGTCTAAGAGAATTAAATAAGCAGCATAACCTTATTTTAATCTTCGTTATCACTTAAATCCTAATATCATGAAAACAACACAAACAAATTCAAAATATGTAGAATGGCTAAGTGCAGAAGAAATGCATGAAGCATCTAAAGAATGGCTCTCAGAGTTACTATTTATTAGAGATGAACATCTTTTTTTTGAAGATTTAATTAAATCTTATACACTACAGCTCATTGAACCTGAAAAATTTTCAGACAACATAGAAGTTATCGATGTACTCAATAGATCTCAAAAGCGAAATAATTTATTGATTGAAGCCATAAAGGTTCACGAAAATGAGCTTCAGATCATTGTAGATGGTGTTAATCAACTTAAAGAAGAAAAGGCATATAGAGATTCGCATAAAGGCTTAGTTAGTGAAATTAAAGAATTTCAAACTAATTATAGAAACCTAAAAACTCAACTTTTTGATATTATAAAAAATATTAAAAAAGAAGACAAAAGGAATCATTTGTTAGACAACAAATAATATAAATGCTATTATTTAAACATGTCTATTAATTAGATTTGATTTGAATTTCTATGTCTAAAATTATTGATTGTACATTTAAGAATGAAAGACTAATAAAGGCACTCTCAACTTATTACTTATTTTAGAGGTGGAAGAACTTGTAAAAAAACGTTCAAAAAAACGTTCTTTCTGAACCAATAATGCGGTTAAGGTAATAGGATGAGTTTGCGTGTAACAACTTACCGTATAATCCATAGGCACCTCTTCAATAACATGATAAGCATAATCTAAACCTTTTATAAAAGCACCAATATACTTTGTGTCATTTTCTAATTCTTGAGAAACCTCATCACTAGGAATCATTCTTAACAAATGTAATTTATCACTGAACCTTTCGGTAAACTTTAGCAGTTCTGAAAATGCATTGCTATTTAATGTATCATCTAAATCTAAAGGTAATAATACCTCTAATGGTTTTATATATGAAAATCCCTCAGGAACAATTAAAGTTGGGCAATACACGTTTCTGATAACATTGATGGTATTACTACCAAAAACAATCTCTTTTGCTCCAGTTACTCCATTGCTTCCCATAACGATTAAATCGATATGGTTAGATGTTGTAACTTGGTTTATGGCTTCCGTTAAACCATCAAAATCTATGATTTCTTGAAACGTAAATTTGGCATTATGAAACTCAGACTTAAGGTGATCTATGAGTTCTAATAATCTATTTTTAGATTTTTTGACAATAGAATCATAAATACTTTGACCTCCTCCCATTACTAAGTCATCACTTATATATGCCTTAGAATTTTCTACATGTAAAATATAGAAGTTACAATTATCTTCTTTAAATAAATTTAAAGCATAATGTATGGCGTTTAGAGAATTTTTAGAGAAATCTGTGAGTAAGAGAATCTGTTTCATCGTTTTTGATTTGTATAAAATTAACCAAAATCAATGAGTCTCAAAATGATTAAAATCATACACTTTTTCATGCTTTAATTAAAAAACAAAATTTTGTTTTTCATTAATGACTATGATTTTTTTTTCACACTTTGTTTTAGAAATTATTCTCTATGTTATTCACACGCCACCCTATTCAATCATTAAACTATTAACCGTAAAAATTCAAATAAATTACTGGTTAGCTGACGATGTTTTAAATCTTTCAAAAGTCAATTCTGGTTCATCAGTAGTAATATAATCAAAATTGTTGCTTAATAACCAATCAATATCTTCTTGCTTATTTGCTGTCCATGCGTTTAATTTAAGACCTAAATCTTTGGCTTCCTTAATCCATTCTGGTTTCTGCTTTAGTTTCCATACTAAATAATCTAAACCGTTTATATTATCATTTTTTAATTCACCTGGAGATTTAGAACCATCGAGATATAAGACTTTAGAATTAGGATCAATTTTTTTAATGTGTTTTACAACGTCGTAACTAAAACTAATATAGTAAGCGATATAAGCTTCCGCTTTTAGCTCTTTTACTGTTGCCACAGCCTTATCTGCAATACGTATATTACGACCCTCTATTTTTGAAGACTTTATTTCACAAACTAAACCCGTTGATGTATTATCAGTTATACCTGCTAAAATAAAATCGTTTAAAGTTGGTAGTGTTTCTCCATTAGATAATTTGTGTTTTGCTAGCTCTTTGTAAGTAGAAGATTCAATATCTAAACCTCCGAAATCTGCATCGTGAGTAACGATTAGTACTTCATCTGAGGTCATTCGAACATCAAATTCTGAGCCAGTACATTTTTGGTGTATAGCTTCTTTTAAAGCTGCTATAGAATTTTTTGGTAAGCCTTTAGCTTTCCACGCACCTCTGTGCGCAATTACTGGATTATCAGCAAAAACAATTTCTGATTTTTTTGAATTTGAATTGCATGACGCCAATCCAATACACATAAATAAAATAATTAAGTAACGCATAGGTAAATATATTAAAGGCAAAATAAAAAACAAAAGGGCAAGAGAACTTGCCCATTTTGCATATAAAAAAACTAACTCTTACAATTAATTATATCCATTATTCTGAGGATAATCTGGGCCTAACAAATCTAAATCTCTTTGAGCAATTGGCCAGTTGATATAATATGATTGCCAATTTTCTCTAGGATCTTTAGAACCTAAATTTGCAGGGAAATATTCTCCGTCACCTGCATAATTTGTTATTTGAAAATCAATTACATCTTGGCCCATTCTTTTTAAGGTAAACCAACGTTGCCCTTCAAAAGCTAACTCTCTTGCACGCTCGTCTAAAATAGTTTGTTGATTTACACTAGTCACTGGTGCAGCACCTGCTCTAGTTCTTACAGCATTAATATAAGGTAATGGATCTCCTGAAGATCTCATAATAGCTTCTGCTGCTATTAAATACGTCTCGGCTAATCTATAAACCATTACATTACCTCTTATTAAATAAGAATCTGCATTACCATCCTCTTGTGAAAACTTAATACATGATGGATGCATCCTTTGGTAATATGTTGCATAATTACTACTTGGATTGTTTAAATCTGTAATAGGCGCATAATTATCTACTTCCTCTCCAATTCGGTCACCTGAAGTATAATAATATTTCAACCTAAAGTAAGTGTCATCATCTCTTGTGTCATTTGGATCCTCAGCTATAAGGTTTAACAAATATAGGTTTGGTAAAATTCTAGAAAAGCCTCGACCTCCTTGCTCATTATTAGATTCTATACCAGAAATATTAAAATATTGCGTCACATAATTTGCATTCATCATAGTTGTATTACCACCACCAAGTACATCGTCTTGAGATTGAATTACGAATAAAGCTTCTGAATTATTTCTATCACCTGCAAAAACATCTGCCGTACTAGACACTAAACTGTGAGGTGAACCAGGTCCTTCTATAACATCTAACGCTTGATTTTTAGCTTCTGTCCAATCACCTTGCCACATAGCCACTTTTGCTTTCACATGTTTTGCTGTACCTTTAGTAACACGCCCAAAAGTATCTATCCAATCTAAATTTTCAATAGCGTAATCAAGATCACTATTAATAAGTCCAAATATTTCTGCATCAGTTGACCTATCGTTTACTACATTAAATGCATTGTCTACTGTAACCGTTTCTGTAGTTACAAATATATTATTATACATTCTGTATAAATAAAAATAAGAATGTGCTCTAAAATATTTAGCTTCAGCTAATACTTTCTTTCTTGCATCTTCATCGATGCCTTCTATTTCATCAGCAGCGTTAATAATAGCAGTTGCTTTATTAGTCATATTATAGAAATGCTTCCAAAATAATGTCGATGCAAAGTTAGAGCCTTGATCTACTGGAGAAGTACCTCTTTCGTAACGTCCCATTAAACCTGTGTAACCAGATCTCGAAAAAACCAAATCACTTCTAGATGACATTAGTACTGATCCCATAAAATCTTCAGTACTGTTATCATAACGGTCTCTTTCAAATTTATATAAAGCTACCACACCAGACTTTAAACCTTCCTCAGTAGTAAAAATGTAATCTGCATCAATAAATGTACTAGGCTCCTCTTTTAAGTAATCTTCACAAGAAGTCACTACGAAGAGTAACGCCATACATAGAAGCAGACTCCCCTTTATTTTTGAATAAAAAAACTTCGTTTTCATAATATTATTCTTTTTTTAATTAAAATTTAACTCTTACACCAAATGTGAATGACTTTGCATCTGGATAACCTGTATCTGCACTAGAAAAAGTATCTCTAATATTTACTTCAGGACTATAACCTATATAATCTGTATCTGTAAACACATTAGTTGCAGTTACATAAAATCTAATCTGATCGAAATTAAATTTAGAAACTATATTATCAGATAACGTATACCCTAAACTTACTGTTCTTAATCTTACATAAGAGGCATCTTTTACTGCTAAAGAATTTAAATACTGATCTGGTGCTTCAAAATTTGGTCTTGGAAATGAATTTGATGGATTCTCTGGGGTGTAATAATCTACTTTAACACCATTTAATTTACCTTGTAATGTTCCACCATTATTGTAACTATTTAAAAATGGATTCACTTTTGTAGCTCCTTCAACAATATAGAAATCTAAAAGTAAATCGAATCCTTTATATTCTATAGTTGTAGATAATGACCCAAACCAATCTGGATTAGGATCTATAAAAACACGATCTTCTTGAGTAATTTTACCATCTGGACCCTTGGTTACATTTCCATCTTCATCTACACTATTAACATCCTTAATTTTAATATCACCTGCTCTTAAATCTGGTTGCGGTAATGCTGATTCTGGATCTGCTTGAGCAGAACCTGCAAAATCTTCACCTTCTTGCCAAATACCATCAAACTCATATTGGTAAATAACTCCCACTGGTTGCCCTACATAGTAATTATATGTATTATCCTCAGTAACAGCATTACCTTCACCATCATTATATAGTTCTAATATTTCATTTTTGTTATTAGACCAGTTAGTAGATACAGACCATTTTAAATCATCGGTATTAATGATATTAGCAGTTAAACCTAATTCTAAACCTGTATTTTGCATTTCACCTGCATTAAAATAAGAAAATGAATAACCTGTTGTAGAAGGTACTCCTCTTTTTAATAACAAATCATTAGTTCTAGCATCGTACCAGTTAATATTACCTACAAATGTTCTATTTAATATTGAGAAATCTAAACCAAAGTTTAACGTTGTTATTCTCTCAAATTTTAAATCTGGATTAGGTAAAATGGTTGAAGGCGAATTTCCTGATGCCGTTTCTCCATCAAATATATATGGTTCACCTTGTGCTAAAAACAAAGATCTAAAAGGACCACTTGGTGCATTAGCTAAAGAACCATAACTCGCTCTAAATTTTAATTCTTGTATAGAATTAACATCTTCTAAAAAACTTTCATTATGAATTTTCCATGCAAAAGATCCTGCTGGATTCCAAATCCATTTTTTATCATCACCATTTTTCCCTTCACCAAGTGTAGAAGAAGCATCACCTCTTACAGTACCAGTAAACAAGTACTTATCCATAAAACCATAACGAACCCTAGCCATAAATGAAGCTAAATTAAATGGGGATTCACTTCTGTCTACAGTAATATTACCAATAGCATAATCTATACCTTCATAACCAAGATCATCACTACCAAAACCTTGTCCTTCAGTAAATGTACGACTATATCTATGCTCTTGAATTGACTGAACTAACGTCGCATTAACTTTATGTTTATCACCTAAAGTCTTATCGTAAGTTAAAATGTTTTCTACTAAATAACCTTCTGTTAATTGATTTTCAATTCTTGCAATACCTCTTACATCATCACCTGCAGAACTTAATGAAGATAAATACTGACCTCTTTCAGATGTTTTTCTACTAAAGTTAGCTTTTAATTGGTATTGTAAATCATTTGTGATTTGCCAAATAGGAGTTATGTTAACCACAAAGTCATTTCCTTTTTCTTCATTATTTTGCTCACGAAGATTCCATAATGGATTTACAGCAGATAATTCTTCACCACTTGGAAACCTTGTAATACTTCCATCATCATTGTAAGCACTTCCTAAAGGAGATGTTGTAATTACATTTACATTAGCAGCTCTATCAGTATCGTCATTTAAAAAATTCAGGTCAAAGTTTACTGAAAACTTATCAGAAATCTTTTGATCTACATTTAAACGAAATGTTTTTCTAGTATAATTAGAAGTTGGTATTATACCATCCTCTTTAAAGTAATTAAGACTACCAAAAACCTTAGTCATATCTGTACCACCACTGATACTAATAGATTGGCTATTTACTACACCATTTCTCATTAACTCATCTTCCCAATCTACAAAACGATTATTATTAATATTATCTAATTCAATTGCTGTGAATACATTATCAATAACATCATCTGCATAACTATCATCAAATCTTGTAGATCTCACAGCTTCTCTTCTTAACTGCGCAAATTCTTGACCACTATAAACATCAAAATTTCGTTCAATCTTTTTTGTTGTTAAAAAACCATGATAACTAACACTTAAACTACCTGCTTTTCCTCTTTTAGTTGTAACTAAAACAACACCATTAGCGCCTCTAGTACCATAAATAGCTTGAGCCGAAGCATCTTTTAAAAATTCTACAGACTGTATATCATCTGCATCAATATCTTCAATACCACCTTCTCTAACAATACCATCTACAACGTAAATAGCACTAGTATTACCTTCAATAGAACCTCTACCTCTAAATAGAATTTCTGAAGTTCCACCTGGTCTTAATGTTCCTCCTCCTACGTCTACTTGTAAACCAGCTATTCTACCACGTAACATTTCATTAACATCAGATGTAGGTGACAATGTTGCCTTATCTAAATCTGTAGTTGCAACAGCATTTACAATATCACTTTTCTTCTGTGTACCATAACCTACTACTACCACTTCTGATAAAGCGTTGTCGTCTTCTAAAATAACAATGATGTCACCTGCTTTATACGCAACCTCTTTTGTTTTAAATCCCACATAAGAGACAACGATTACAGAAGACTCGCTTGATACATTTAGAGCAAATGCACCATCAAAATCTGTTTGCGTTCCGTTGGTTGTTCCTTTTTCAATAACAGACGCACCTGGTAAAGGCATATTGTCTGAGCCAGAAAGCACTTTTCCTTTCATTGTGGTTTGAGCCATGAGGGCGAACGAACTACACAATAAAAAAAGACAAAAGAATATTTCAATTCTTGATCTTTGAAATTTTAATTTCATAAATATTGGTTTGATTAATTATTTATTTAGTCACCAAAATTATAGAATACTTAATTTCACTTAAGCCTCTGCAATTTTAAGTTATTGTAAATTTAATCCTAACAAATTGTTAATATGATAATTATCACCTCGATAAAAAACCAACATCGTAAAATTTAATAAATTGTAGTGTAAAAAAAACAACGGTAAACACTACAAACACTATACTTCTAATGAATTGCATAATTCGCAAAAAAAAGCCCTAATTTAGGGGTGTTACAGCATCTGTCGTGGTAAAGTCGTGGTAAAACAGAAGGATGTCGAGGTGTTAGAATTTTAAGATATAATTAACTAATGAATCATCATGATGTAATTGTAATCTTTTGCGTAAGCGATAACGTTTTGTTTCGACACTTTTAATAGATATGTTAAGTAATGGTGCCATTTCTTTAGAAGACAAATTCAACCTTAAATAGGCACAAAACTTTAAATCATTAGGTGTTAAGTCAGGATGTGCAGCCTTTATTTTATCCATAAAATCTTTATCTGCATTATTAAAAGCCTCTTTAAAGAATTTCCAGTCTTTATTGTTATTTAAATTAGTATCAATTAGATTTATAGCACTTGCAACATCTTCTTTGTTTTTTGTTGTTTTTAACTCTTTCTTAATCTTACGAAGCAGCTCATTTTTCTTTATAATGCTCATTGTAGAAATGGCCAACTCTCTATTTTTACCTTCTATATCTTGATTTAGTTTTTCATTTTTAATTTGAATAAAAGCGCGCTCACTTTTTATATGCTCGTGCTTTAAGATCCGTTCGTAATAAAACTTATAAGCTCTATGAATTAATAACCCAATAATCACAAGTAGTAATACATAAAATAAAATAGCTACATTAGAGAAATACCATGGTCTATTAATATTAAAATGATAATTAACGTTGTTTTCGGTTACTTTATTACCAACTTTAGCTCTAACCTCTAAGGTATAATCTCCAAAAGATAGATTTTCAAACTGAATACTTGATTGTTTTGACCAAGCACTCCATCGATCCATTTTCCCCTTTAATTTGTACTGATAATTAACATCTAGAAACTTATTATATTCTGGCACGGAATAATCAAAAACTAACAAGCCTTCTTTGTGCTTAAAATCACCTTCAACCCTAATTGGTAAATCTGTAATGTTATCATTAAAGTCTATAATTTTTGCTGAATTTAAATGAATAGCATATTCAGATGTATTCTGTAGTTGAGATAAATCCATAGTTAAGTAACCATTAGACGTACCTATAACATATTTTTCTTTTTCAATATGCTGAATGTTCTCAAAACCTAGTACTCCATTTCTTAGACTCGCCGGAATTGAAATGGTTGTTATCTCTAGTTGATTTGTGAGATTATCATTATCTATATAACTAATATTATGTTCTGAAAACAACCATAATTTCCCTGTCTGATCTACAACCATTTTTACAGATTTATATGGTGAAACCTTCTCACTTAAGGCAACGTCTTTTTCAAATTTTTCTTCACTTTTAATGTAATTAAATACACCATCTTCAGAAGTATATATAATTTGATCTTTATAAGTAATTAATCCTGAGTTTTTCCCTAAAGCTAATTCAGACTGCGGCTTTATGTCAATTACCTTGTGCAATGTACTGTCTAACTGTATTCTAAAAACTCCTTTATATTCATGATTAACTAAAATTTGATTAATATCGTTGATTTCAAAAAAACGTGATGAATTTTTAAAGCCTTCTATTTTGTTTCTTACCTCCCAAGAATTATCTTTTTTTTGAAGCACATATAAACCATCATAGTTACCTTGAAGTAAAAGCTCGCTATGATTAGGCACTGTTTTAAAATTCCAGGCGCCTAAGATAGAACTGATACTTTTTGACTGATCTTCTTCAATTAAAAATGTTCCTAAATGATGTCCGCAAAACAAGTTTCCATCATTGTCATTAAATAAACTCCAAACCTGACCTGCTGTACCTTTTACAAACTTAAAATCTTGATTTTTTGAATCTAACGATCTATAAAACAACCCTTGATTTGTACCAACATAAAGAAAATTATTAAAAATTAAAGTGGTATAAACAGTACCAATATCACCATTATAATCTATAAATGTATTTATAGCCGAATTTACATTTATACAATTTACACCATTGTCTAAACCCGTCCATACATTGCTTTTTCTATCCTCAAATAACGAAAGAACCGTATTATTAGCTAAACCTTTCTTTTGATTTATTTCATATTCAATCTCTCCATTTCTATTTATTTTCACCAAACCATTAGAAATTGTTCCTAAAACAAAACTTCCATCTTTTAATTGAATACTACTAAAAACATTTAACGCCTTAAGCCTTTCATTTGAAGCTACATTCCATTCTTGTATGTTATTATCATATAGTTCAAAAAAACCAGAATTACGAGAAAGCATAATTAGTTTATCTTCATTTTGAAAAATACCGATCACTCTATCTTCCAAAACAGTACTATCATTAACCATTAATTTTGGCTTTCCCTCCTCTAAAACATATATACCTTCATTATCTACATGATAATAAATTCTATTATTTACATTAAACACTTTGTAAATAATGTTTTTAGAAATGATAGTTTTAAATTTTTTTGATGTTTTATTGTAGAAATATAAAGCATGACCTGCTTGAAACAGCACCCAATCATCATAGCTTATTATGTTCCATATCTGATCATCATTCAAGATTTTATTTCCTAATTCTGGTATTAGAGACGTATAATCTAACTGACCAAATTCATTACGTTCCCAATAACCAAATTCCTCATAACAACCAGAATAAATTTTATCTCCAATAACCTTTACAGCCCTTAAAATAGTATTATTTGGCGATCTATATGGTATCCATTCTGAACCATTAAACTCAAGCAAACCCAAGCTATTGGCAACATAGATATAATTATTAGAATCCTGAGAAATCATCCAATTTTGATTCTCACCATTATAATCTGAAGTTGTAAATGTTTCAATTGGAGGCAACTCTTGACTTTGCAAAATCAAGACTAAAAACAAACTTAATATGGATAGAATATTTTTCATCAGTGTCATAAAGATAATATTATACCATTTCTTCTTAAAATAAAAATAAATGGCATTATAAAATAAGCAAAATGCCAATTCTAACTGAATTGGCATTTGATCTGTAAAATGTTACATGTACAAGCTATGATAACACAAGCACCAATAACGCTGCTAAAGCACCACCAACCAATGGTCTAAATACTGGAATCTAAGCATAAGACCAATCACTTTTGGCTTTATTTTTTATAGCTAAAATAGCATGCATAATTCTTGGACCTAAATCTCTTGCAGGATTAATAGCATAACCTCCGTTTTGCTATATTTCTTAACCTTAAGCTCTAAACTCCTAAAAATTAGTTTTGAAAAAACAAAGCATGAAGAGACACCAAGACATACTAGACAAATTAGACAAAGAAAAGCACCTTAAAGTTCTAGAACTATGTGAAATTCTAAATGTTTCTGCAGTAACCATCAGAAAAGACCTAAAGCTTTTAGAACAAAAAGGGTTATTACACAGAACGCACGGAGGCGCTTCATTAGAAAACCCTTACATAAATGAACGTAACGATTTAGATAAATAAAAAAATTCTGTTGAAGAGAAAAATGGCATTGCACAATTGGCAGCTACGCGCATTGTACAAAACGACTCTATTTTAATTACCTCAGGAACAACCGTTCAAGCCTTTTCTAAATACATTAAAGCAAAAAACAAATTAACTGTTATCACTTCTTCTCTGCATGTAGTGTTGCGTCTTTTAAATGATAAGAATATTGAAATTCTTCAACTTAGTGGTTATATAAGACATAGTTCAGCTTCAGTTATCGGGAATTACTCAGAATACATTTTAAAAAATGTATCTTGCAGTAAATTATTTTTAGATGTTGATGGGATTGACTTAGAATACAGCCTTTCAACTACAAATTTAGAAGAAGCTGAACTCAATCAAAAAATGCTGCACAAAAAGTTATTATACTAGCAGATTCTTCAAAATTTAGCAAAAAGAGTTTTGCCAGAATATGTGACCTTTCTCAGGTTAATAAAATAATTACCGATAAAGGGATCTCTGAAATAAAACGAAAAAAACTGGAAGAAAAAGAGATAAAAGTAACCATTGTTAACTAACTCTAAAATTGAATAACACAAGCATTTATTCTATGAAACATCTTTTAATTTTGTTGACCTTTACTTTAATGCTGTCCTGCAATTCTGAAAAAAAGAAAAGCGAAACTTCAATCGATAAAAACACAGCACTAAGCGAAAAACCAAATATTCTTTTAATTGTTATTGACGATCAAGGCTATGCTGATTTTACACCTTTTAAAAATCACGATAAAACTGTGTCTACTCCAAATATTCAGCGTTTAGGAAAATCTGGTAAAGTGTTCACACAAGCTTATGTCACAGCACCAGTTTGTAGCCCATCTCGTGCTGGTATTATCACAGGAAAAAATCAATTTCGTTGGGACAAACCAGCAAGTTGGGGACCAGGATTACCAGATGATGTAAAAACAATTCCAGAATATCTTAAAGAAGCTGGTTATCACACTGCGCGTATTGGTAAAAACGATCTAGGCCAGAATTTTCATAAAAATGACGTTAGAGAATACCCATTAAATCATGGTTATGATGAATTCTTAGGGTTTTCTGCTCATGCACATGATTATTGGGCTAATTCACAAAGTATAAAAGATCGTACACCAGATCCATATGGCACTAGTGCATTGTTAGGTCCATTGATGCATAATATGGGTGAAAAAAGTTATGAAGAAGGCTACCTTACCGATATCTTAACAAATGAATCTATTGACTACCTAAAGCGAAAACATGATAAACCTTTCTTTTTAACATTAGCATATAGTTCTGTGCATCATTTAATCCACGAAGTACCAAAAAAATATTTGGATAAGTATAATGTAAAGGAAATCGCCAATTACGATCCAGACAGCTTAGTGGCTTACGGCAACCATAAAGAAGGAAGCTACTCGGCTTACTACGATAAATACTCTAGAGTTGGTGCTATAAACACAAGCGACTTAAGAAAATATTACCTCGCTAATTTGAATTGTTTAGATGATAATATTGGACGTGTTTTAGATGTTTTAAAAGAAACTGAACTAGACAAAAACACCTTAATAGTATTTATATCAGATAATGGTGGCTCACCTTTAAATGGCTCTAATAATGCACCTTTAACAGGTGGAAAATATTCCCTATGGGAAGGAGGTATACGTGTCCCAATGGCTGTAAGTTGGCTTGGAAATATTGAACCTAACACTATTGAGAATCGTTATGTCTCTGCTACTGATATTTTACCAACACTAGCTAAAGTTGCAGGAATAACAATTACTGATAATAATATTGATGGTATTGATTTATTTGAACCAAATGAAGAACGATTATTAGTTTGGAAATGGCAAAAAACATGGGCTGCACGAAAAGGAAAATGGAAAATTACCAACGCCAAAGAAAACCATTGGAAGAGCGACCCTTCTGCACAGTATTTAGCTCCAATTAGAGACGATTTAACTATAAAGTTATTTGATATTGAAGCTGATCCAGGAGAACGTAATGACCTGTCTTCAAAATTCCCTAACAAAGTAAAAGAATTACAAGAAGCTTACAACGCTTGGTGTGATGCCAACATATTAAAAGAAACTAATCAGAGCACCGAAGACCTTGAAGACCATTAATTACCACATTTAATTAATACTAATTTTAAAACATAAAAAAACCTGTGAAATTAATTTCACAGGTTTTTACTTTAAGCGATAATTCAATTATTTTATCTCTACTAATTCTAATTCAAAAACTAGTTCCTGACCTGCCAAAGGATGGTTTCCATCTAATATAACATGATCTTCATTTACCTCAACAATTCTAAACTGATGCTCATTTCCTTTTTCATCTCTAGATGCTAAACCTAAACCAACTGCTGGTTCCATTTCTGGTGGCAATTGTGTTTTTTCAACTTTATGAAATAATTCCTTAATAACATCTCCATAAGCTTCAGCTACAGGAATATCAACAGTTTTTTTATCATTCACTTTCATATCGATAACTGCTTTTTCAAAACCAGGAATCAACATACCTTGTCCTAAAGTGAATTCTAAAGGCTCACGCTCTAAAGAACTATCGAAGATTTGTCCGCTTTTTAATTTTCCTATATAATGTACTTTTACCGTATCATTTTCTTTTACTTGACTCATAAATTTCTGATTTCATTTTAAATAAGTTGCAAACTTATTATTTATAACAGAGAATAAAGAATGATAACTCAACTTTCCTGAGTATTTAAGAAAAACTTAACTTGGATTAAAAAAATAAAGAAAACAATTTTAGCTGAGTAATATATGCAATTGATAAAGATCTAGTTGCTAAAATTACTAATACCTTCTTTTAACCAACTATTATATTCTTCATAATTGGGTGTATATGCTACAGGTTCATTTAGATTGACTTCATTATGATCCATTAGCACATAATATGGCTGCGTATTTGTTTTATAGCGAATAGTCTGCATCTCGCTCCACTTCTGCCCTTTATTTCTTAGTTTTTTTCCTGGTCTTAATTTTGAATCTGGTGCTTCGCCTTCCGGAAAATCAATTTGTTCATCTACATACAATGAAATTAAAACAACATCATTCTTCAACTTGGATAACACAGTAGGTTCTACCCAAACATTTTGTTCCATCTTACGGCAATTTACACAAGCCCAACCTGTAAAATCTAACATCACAGGCTTACCGACCTTTTTAGCATAAGCCAAGCCTAGGTCATAATCGTTAAAGGCTAAAATGTCGTGAGGAGCTAATAAATGTGCGCCTTCTGGTAAATCTGAATGACTTGCAGAACTTCCTCCTTTTGCATTACCGACACCATAAGGTGATTCAGAATAATCTAAAGGTGGTGGAAATGCGCTTATTAAATTTAAAGGCGCTCCCCAAAGTCCGGGAATCATATAAATAGTAAATGTTAGAGTCATTAAACCAAACATTAATCGACCTACTGAAATATGATTTAAAGGGGAATCGTGTGGTAATTGAATTTTTCCAAAAAGATATAATGTTAATGCTCCAAATACAGCTATCCAAATCGCAATAAACACTTCTCTTTCTAAAAAATGAAGTTGCAATACTAAGTCCGCTTGAGATAAAAATTTAAATGCTAAGGCTAATTCTAAAAATCCTAAAACTACTTTTACTGTATTTAACCAACCACCAGATTTTGGTAGCGAATTTAACCATCCAGGAAAAGCTGCAAATAAAGCAAATGGTAATGCAATTGCAGATGAAAAACCTAACATACCAATAACTGGAGCAACACCACCTTTAGAAGCTGCCTCTACTAAAATAGTTCCCACTATAGGACCTGTACATGAGAAAGATACAATAGCCAATGCTAATGCCATAAAAAAGATCCCTACAAGACCTCCTCTATCTGCTTGTCTGTCGGCTTTATTTGCCCAAGAATTTGGTAAAACAATTTCGAAAGCACCCAAAAATGACATGGCAAACACAATTAATAACAAAAAGAAAATGAGATTAAACCACACATTGGTGGCTAAAGCATTTAATGCATCTGCACCAAAAATGGCGGTTATAATTGTACCTAATAAAACATAGATTACTATAATTGACAACCCATAAATAATTGCATTTCGGATTCCTTTAGCTTTAGATTGACTTTGTTTTATAAAGAAACTCACCGTCATTGGTATCATTGGAAATACACAAGGTGTTAACAAAGCTACGAAACCAGATAAAAAAGCAATAAAAAAGATAGACCAGAGTCCTTTACTTTCTCCTTCTTTTTCAGAATCAGAATTATTTACGTTTTTTTTTACAGCAACGCTTTTAGTTAAATCGAATTCTAAATCGAAATATGTTGGTGCTAAACAACGTTCATCATTACATGCCATAAAACTAACTTCAGACGAAGTTTTGGATATGTTTATATCTGAAATTTTTATTTTCTGTCTAAACTCAGCAGTATTCTTAAAGAATTTGATCTTCATCTCAAAGACCTTATCCATAACTTCTTTTCCTTTTTCTTCTATAGTGCTTCCAATTAATTCAACACCATTATCAGTTGCATATTCAAATCCTGTTGGGATTGGACCACCTTCAGGTACTTTTTGCGAATACAACTTCCAACCTTCATCTATAGTCGCTTTAGAAACAAGAATATATTCTAAATCGCTAATTTTTTCAACTGAAGTATCCCATTTAACAGGTTCGAATATTTTTGATTCAGTGTTACCAAAATTCAAAGTAGTTGATGAAGAATCCTCTTTTACTAGCTTAGCATCTTTTAAATTAAATTGAAGATCAATGAAATTTGGAGGCATGCACTTTTCATCGTCGCAGACCATGAATTCCACTTCTCCTTCAACAATAGATAATTCTTTATTTAGAATCTTAATACGCTGTCTAAATTCTGCTTTGTTTTCAAAAAATTTAATTTTCATTTCAAAAACAGGGTCATCAATTACATGACCATCTTCTTCTAAAGTTTCACCAACTAGCTCAACACCTTTATTTGTTTTATAAGTAAAACCTGTAGCAATTGGACCACCCTCTGGCACATCTTGAGAATACAAATGCCAACCAGCATCAATGGTTGCAATAGAAACTAAATCGTATTCTGTATCCGAAATTTTTTCAGTTTTGGTTTCCCATTTTACAGGATCAAATACTTGAGCATTTAAATTGAAAGAAAAAGAAAATGCCAAAAGACATAGCAAGAGTACTTTTTTTAAAGTCATAAACAGCATGTTAATTTACAAATGTAATAGATGTGTTTCTGTTTTTAGTTAACAGACGCCTAATTTATAAAAACCTTAGGAGTTTAAGAAATGAATTATGGCAATAAAAAAACCGAACATTATGTTCGGTTTTTTTATTAAGAATGTATCAGTAATTACGATTTAACTTTAATATTTAATTTATCGGAATGTTTCCACTTTGAAATACCACCTTCTAAATCATATATTTTTTCGAATCCTGCGTCTTTCATCTTTTTAGCACACTTTGAGCTTCTTCTACCAGATTTACAATATAAAATAACAGGTTTTTTCTTATCTAATTTTGAAATATCATCATCAAAAGTAGGAGACTTAAAATCTATGTTTTGTGAGTTTACAATATGAATTTCTTCATGCTCCTTTGGTGTACGCACATCCACTAACTGCACTTCTTCTATCTCTAAAATAGACTGCATTTCTGCTGCTGTTATTAATTTAACGTCATCAGAATCTGTTGTACCATCTGCACAACTTGTACTTAAGCCTATCCCAATAGAAAGACAACAGATTATAAATAATTTTCTCATAATTATTAGTTTTTTATTGCTGTACAACCTCACCTTGCCATGCCATAAAACCACCTACTAAATTATAAGCGTTTTTAAAACCCAATTGATTCATTATTCCACAGGCTTGTCCACTTCTAGCACCAGATCTACAATACACATAGTAGTTTTTGGTTTTATCTAACTCTTCTAGCTCAGATACAAAACCTTGACCTTTATAAATATCTATATTTATAGCATTAGGAATCATACCTTCATCAACCTCATCTTGTGTTCTAACATCTAAAATCACTGAATTATTATCTGATTCAAGTTGCTTTGTCCATTCGTCTTGCGATAAATCTGCCATATGTTGTCTTATTATTTTTTTTGTAAAATTAACATTTCCTTATCATATAGACGAAAAAAAACCCGAAGTGTTACACAACGGGTCATTTTTTAACATTTTTAATCTGAACTCAGTTCAGCATATAATACATAGGACTATACTTTTATAGAGCAACCTATAGCTTTTGTTTCTGTAACTTTAATAGTCTTACCTTCTAATAACGCATCTACAGCATCTTCTACATACTTTACTTTTACCGACTCAGCATCTTGATAATTATCATCAATAGCTCCAATATATTTTACCTCATTTCCTTTATCTGTTTTTTGGAGTAAATAAATATGGGGAGTTTTAGTTGCTCCATACTGAGGATAAATCTGCTGATCTTTATCCATTAAATAAGGAAATGAAAAATCTTTAGTTTTTGCTCTTTCTCGCATTGCTTCCATATTGTCGCCTGGCTTAACATCCGTATTATTTGGCATTATAGCAATTACCGGATATCCTTTATCTACATATTTTTGATTTAAGGCCTCTATCCTATCTTCATAAGCCACAGCATAAGGACAAGTATTGCAAGTAAACACAACTATAAAACCCTTAGCTTTTTTGTAATTTGCTAAAGACACCATCTTACCATCTATATTTTCTAAATTAAAATCTGTGGCAATATCACCTATTTTATAACCTTTATCATTGGTATAGTTTGTAAAAGCAGACAGTGAAAATAACAACACCATCACAACAAGTAATTTTACATTTTTCATAATCATTTTAATTTAAAAATTGTTTTAGTTCATTTTCTAACTCTTCTTTTGTAAAAGAGCGCTCATAAAATAGCCTTTTATCTCCGTTATAAATAATAGTAGCTGGTAAGGCACCAGACCAATTTTCGTTTATTGCCGGAATCCAACGATTCTGATCCGTGTCATTTAAGGCAACTACCTTAGATTTTAAATTATTGTTTTTTATAAAAGGCTTTAATGCAGAATCATATTTACTAGGAAAATCTAAACTCACTAAAAGCACTTCTACATTCTCGTTTTTATATTTATAGTTAATAGCTTCAAAATAAGGCAACTCTTTTACACATGGTCCACACCAAGTAGCCCAAAAATTTACAACATGCACTTTATCATCTTTTTTATTTATTAAAGGCTCTAAACCATCATAATCATAAACCTCAAGTTTATTGCTTTGATATGTAAGTACTGTAATTAAAAAGATAACTAGCATTTGTTTCATTCTATAAATTTATTGATCAAAAGCTTCAACTCTAAAATTTTAACAAAACATTAATTTCTTGTTATAATAAAACATATACATTTGTATATACAATTATTGTATATGAAAGAGTTAAATAAAATATTAAAAACAAAAGCTAATTTATCTTTACCACAAGCGACTGTGATAAACATTTTTCATACAGGCATATGGATTAAAGATGATTTCTTATTACAACTTAAACCTTATGATTTATCCTTAGAACAATTTAATGTTCTTAGAATTTTGAGAGGTCAAAAAGGAAATGCCATTAATCTACAAGACATACAAGAACGTATGATCAGTAAAATGAGCAATACCACTCGACTAGTAGATAAGTTGATTAAAAAAAAATTTGTAAAACGTACTATTTGTAAAACAAACAGAAGAAAAGTAGAAATTATAATAACAAATTTAGGCTTAGAAGCTTTAGAAACAATTGATCCAATAATAGATAATACAGAAAAAAATATCACAAAAAACTTAACTCAAGATGAGTTAATGCAATTAAACACCCTTTTAATAAAACTAAAAAAGAAATAATTATGAAAAAGAAAAATTCAAAAATCGGCATGCTTTTAATTTTAGCTGTATCGCTAATGTCATTTACAGCTTTAACAGAAAAAGAAGTAAGTATTGAAAAAAGTAAAGTTATCTGGAAAGGTTACAAAGTAACAGGTCAGCATGAGGGTACCATAAACTTAAAAAGTGGTACGTTAACTTTTGATGATAAAACTTTAACAGGTGGATCATTTATAATGGATATGACTTCAATTAGCAGCACAGATTTAGAAGGAGAATACAAAGGGAAATTAGATGGCCATTTAAAATCTGCTGATTTCTTTGGTGTAGAAAAATTCCCTACTGCTAAACTAGAATTTATAAACGTTTCAGGAAAAGATGGTTCTTATAAAATTAAAGCGAACTTAACAATTAAAGAAACCACTAAAGCTGTTGAATTTTCAATGACTGTTAAAGAAAATATTGCAACTGCCAACTTAGAAGTTGATAGAACAGAATATGATATTAAATATGGTTCTTCTAGCTTTTTTGATGACTTAAAAGACAAAGCGATTTATGACAACTTCGATTTAAATGTAACATTAGAGTTTTAATACCCTAATAACTATTAATAACAACGTTTAGATTAGGATTCCTGCTTTTGTGAAAATTCACTTTTACAGGAATCTTTTTTTAAATTTATCTTAATTAATTTGTAATCCAACTTTTCATTTCTATATTTGACATTCAAATGAAAACAATAACAAATCATATTTGGTGGTGGAATTTCTCAAACTCATGTTCGTGAAATAATCCTTGGTATGTAATCATATAGAAAAAAGGCTTGTCATTCACGACAAGCCTTTTTTGTATTAATAAGATTCTGAAAATAAATTCAGTAACAATGAAAACATTTAGTTTATACACACATTATAAAAAGATTTTAGCAGACACTATAACACCTGTTAGCATCTATCTAAAGATTAGAGATAAATTCCCTAATAGTATTCTGTTAGAAAGTAGTGATTATCATGCCAATGATAATAGTTTTTCCTACATCTGCTGTAATCCTATTGCTTCTATTAAAGTAGAAGGAGATACCATTTATCAAACCTATCCTGATGGTAGTTCTAAATCTAATTTTGTAGATACTGTAGGTGTCGTTGAAGAAATTCACAAATTCACACAACGTTTTAAAGTAGATACCAATGAAGAATTCAAGTTTATAAATAATGGTATTTTTGGTTACACATCTTATGATGCTGTAAAGTATTTTGAAGATATAGACATCTCAAAAAAAGAAAATTCAGTAAACATACCAGATGTGTACTATGCAGTTTATCAAAACATCATTGCCATAAATCATTTTAAAAACGAAGCCTATATTTTTGCTCATTGTTTTGATACTGAAAATAACATTGATGATATTCTACAATTAATTCAGACCAGACAATATGCTTCTTACGACTTCAATACCAAAGGTGATATTGAATCTAATCTTACCGATGAAGAATATAAAGAACATGTAGAATTAGCAAAAAAACACTGTGGCAGAGGAGACGTCTTTCAATTGGTATTATCAAAACAATTTTCACAAAAATTTAGTGGTGATGAATTTAATGTATATAGAGCCCTAAGAAGTATCAACCCTTCACCCTATCTGTTTTATTTCGACTACGGGAATTTTAAAATATTTGGAAGTTCGCCAGAAGCGCAACTTGTTGTCAGTGATGGAAAAGCAGAAATACACCCAATTGCAGGCACATTTAAGCGAAGTGGAAATGACCTTAAGGATGCAGAACTTGCTGAAGAATTAATAAAAGACGATAAAGAGAATAGCGAACACGTTATGTTAGTTGATTTAGCCCGAAACGACTTAAGTAGAAACGGTAGCAACGTAACAGTAGAGAATTACAGAGAAGTTCAATTTTTCTCTCACGTGATTCATTTAGTCAGTAAAGTAACCGGAACCATACATAAAAACACAGATACTATGCAAGTGGTTGCAGATACATTTCCGGCAGGTACATTGAGTGGTGCTCCAAAGCATAAAGCGATGCAACTGATAGAGAAATACGAAAAAACCAGTAGAGGGTATTATGGTGGAGCTATTGGATTTATGGATTTTAACGGCAATTTTAATCATGCTATTATGATTAGAACATTTCTAAGTCAGAATCATAAATTATTCTGGCAAGCAGGAGCCGGATTGGTCGCTAAATCAAATCCTGAAAGTGAATTACAAGAGGTTTACAATAAACTTGGAGCCTTAACCAATGCTATTGAATTGGCAAAAGATATTTAACATGAAAAAAGTATTAGTTATAGATAATTACGACAGTTTCACATATAATTTAGTCCACTATTTAGAGGATTTAGATTGTGAAGTTATTGTAAAACGAAATGATAAATTGACACTAGACGAAGTAGATGCATTTGATAAAATAGTGTTATCACCAGGACCAGGAATTCCTGATGAAGCAGGTTTATTAAAGCAAATCATTGCAACTTATGCACCAACAAAAAGCATCTTAGGCGTATGTTTAGGACAACAAGCTATTGGCGAAGTTTTTGGTGGCACATTAGAAAATTTGGACAATGTATATCATGGTGTTGCAACCGAAATTAAATTATCAGTTGATGACGAATCTTTATTTGATGGATTAGGAGAAACCTTTGAAGTTGGTCGTTATCACTCTTGGGTTGTAAATTCTAACCTTCCAGATAGTTTAGAAGCCACTTCTTTTGATGAAAATGGTCAAATAATGTCATTAAGACATAAAGTTTATGACGTAAAAGGTGTGCAATATCACCCTGAATCCGTTTTAACACCAAACGGTAAAACCATTCTTAAAAACTGGATTAATTCTTAAGTATGAAGGCATTACTAAACAGACTCATTAACCAAGAAAGCATCTCTAGTGAAGAAGCAAAAAATGTCTTGGTAAACATTTCAGCTGGTCAATATAACCAAAGTCAAATAGCATCTTTCTTAACCGTTTATATGATGCGAAGCATCACTTTAGATGAGCTAAGAGGCTTTAGAGATGCATTGTTAGAACTTTGTGTTCCTGTAGATTTAGACGACTATAATACCATAGATTTATGCGGCACAGGAGGCGACGGAAAAGACACTTTTAATATTTCTACATTATCCTCTTTTGTAACAGCTGGTGCAGGAGTCCACGTTACAAAACATGGTAATTATGGTGTATCATCAGCCTGTGGTTCTTCTAATGTTATGGAAAGCTTAGGTATTAAGTTCACTAACGATATTGATTTTTTAAAACGAAGTATAGACAAAGCTGGCATTTGTGTGTTGCATGCACCATTATTTCATCCTGCAATGAAAAACGTTGCACCAATTAGAAAAGAATTAGGTGTAAAAACCTTTTTTAATATGCTAGGACCAATGGTAAATCCCGCATTTCCAAAAAACCAAATGGTAGGAGTTTTTAATCTCGAATTGTTAAGACTTTACGGTTATTTATATCAAGAAACTGATAAAAACTATGCTGTCGTTCATGCTTTAGATGGTTATGATGAAATTTCATTAACAGGAAAAACTAAAGTAATTACCAATACTTCCGAAACCTTATTTGAACCTATTGATTTAGACGTAGATCAAATTGAACAATCTGCAATTTTTGGTGGAAACACAGTAAAACAAGCTGCAAAATTATTCGTTAAAATAATAGACGGAAAAGGCTCAGAAGCACAAAACAATGTCGTTTATGCTAATGCAGGACTAGCGATTGCTACCGCAAAGCAAATTCCTCATAAAGAAGGATTTCAGTTAGCCAAAGAATCGCTTTTGAGCGGAAAAGCAAAAGCATCTTTAGACCAACTTATAGAACTTAGTAAATGAATATTTTAGACAAAATAGTAATAGACAAACGTAAAGAAGTTGATTTACGTAAATCTTTAATTCCTGTATATCAATTAGAACAATCTGTTCTATTTGAACGAAAAACCAATTCTCTTGCCCAAAATTTAAAAGCAAGTAACACAGGTATAATAGCAGAACACAAAAGACGTTCACCTTCAAAATCAGTTATTAATCAAGGTTTAAATGTTCAAGATGTTGCTAGTGGCTATGAAAATGCAGGCGTTTGCGGAATGTCTGTTTTAACTGATGTAAAATATTTTGGAGGAGCCATCGACGATTTATTGTTAGCAAGAGCAAGCTGTAATCTTCCACTTTTAAGAAAAGAATTTATTATAGATGAATATCAAATTTTTGAAGCTAAAGCCTATGGTGCAGACGTTATTTTATTAATTGCAGCTATTCTCACCAGAGCAGAAATAAAGCAATTTTCAGAATTAGCAAAAAGCTTAAATCTCGATGTTTTATTAGAAGTACACAACGAAGAAGAATTACACAAATCTATTATGCCTTCATTAGATATGTTAGGCGTAAACAATAGGAATTTAAAAACGTTTGAAGTCAGTTTAGACACTTCAAAACAATTGAGTCAATTAATTCCTAACGATTTTGTAAAAGTATCAGAAAGCGGCATCAGCTCTGTTGAGGCGATTAAAGAGCTACAACCTTATGGTTATAAAGGCTTTTTAATTGGTGAAAATTTTATGAAAACGGATAATCCTGGAGAAAGTGCTGCGAAATTTATAAAAGAACTAGCAGGTTTATAAAACCTAGCAGATCTAAAATTGAAAGAGAAAAAGATTAATTTTAAAAGTCGAATGCGAGATGAGATTCTCGCTTTCGCGAGAATAAAATGAAACTAAAAGTCTGTGGCATGAAATATAAAGACAATATAGAAGCTGTTGCAAATCTGCAGCCAGACTATTTGGGCTTTATATTCTACGATAAATCTGCGAGATATTTTGATTCAATAATACCAGAAATCCCAAATTCTATAAAAAAGGTTGGTGTTTTTGTTGATGAAGAATTAGATATCGTTTTAGAAAAAATAAAACAGTTTAATTTGCAAGCCGTTCAACTTCATGGAAATGAATCACCAGAATATTGTGGAAAAATAAACAATGTTGAAGTGATTAAAGTATTCAGTATTAAAAACGAATTTAATTTTGATATACTTCAACCTTATGAAACAGTTTGCGATTATTATTTATTTGATACCAAAGGAAAATTACCAGGAGGAAATGGCTATACTTTTAATTGGAATGTGCTAAACCACTACCCTTCAACAAAACCTTATTTTTTAAGTGGAGGAATTGGATTAAATGAAATTGAAAAAATAAAAGAATTTAAAGAAAGTTCGGCTTCAAAATACTGCTATGCTTTAGATGTCAATAGTAAATTTGAAATAGAACCTGGTTTAAAGAATATTAAGGGATTGAACACGTTTAAAAACAAATTAGCAGTTAGCAAAAAATGAAAAACAAATTGGGATAAAAACAAGGTTTAGTAAATATGAATGTCCCAAATTTCGACATAGTCGGAAAACATCAAAATTCAGAAATAATGAACGAAAGAACGAAGATGCGAGGCGAAGCCTTAAGCACGAAGTTCTGAAAGAGAATGTTGCTTTAGCAATTTCCTAATTTTGATTGTGATTTTTTGGTTCGTTTTGTATCAAGACAAAATGAACAAAGAATAGAAAATAATAAACAAAAAACAATGAGTTACAACATCAACGAAAAAGGCTACTACGGAGAATTTGGAGGTGCATACATACCAGAAATGCTTTATCCAAACGTAGAAGAATTACGTCAGAACTATTTAAAAATAATGGCAGAACCTTCATTTCAAGAAGAGTTTAATGCCTTATTAAAAGATTATGTTGGCAGACCTTCACCTCTCTATTTTGCCAAACGTCTTTCAGAAAAATATAACACAAAAATATATTTAAAGCGTGAAGACCTCAACCATACAGGAGCACACAAAATCAATAATACTATTGGTCAAATCCTAATGGCAAAGCGTCTTGGTAAAAATAGAATTATTGCCGAAACGGGAGCAGGTCAGCATGGTGTGGCAACAGCAACCGTTTGCGCGTTAATGGGAATAGAATGCATCGTGTATATGGGAGAAATTGATATCGCACGCCAAGCACCAAACGTCGCACGTATGAAAATGTTAGGCGCAACTGTGATTCCTGCTTTATCTGGCAGTAGAACATTAAAAGATGCTACTAATGAAGCTATCAGAGATTGGATTAATAATCCTGTGAATACACATTATATTATTGGCAGTGTGGTTGGTCCTCATCCTTATCCTGATATGGTTGCAAAGTTTCAGGCTGTAGTTTCAGAAGAAATAAAAAGCCAACTTTTAGAAAAAGAAGGTACAGAAGACCCAACATATTTGGTCGCTTGTGTAGGTGGAGGCAGTAATGCTGCAGGTACTTATTATCATTACCTAGATAACGAAGATGTAAATATCATTGCAGTAGAAGCTGCTGGATTAGGAGTAGATTCTGGAGAAAGTGCTGCCACTTCTGTTTTAGGTAAAGAAGGGATTATTCATGGTAGTAAAACCCTATTAATGCAAACTAATGATGGCCAAATTACAGAACCATATTCAATATCTGCAGGTTTAGATTATCCTGGTGTTGGTCCAATGCATGCCAATTTATATAAAACTGGTCGTGCAGAATTTATTGCCATTACAGATGACGATGCCATGAAAGCTGGACTAGATTTATGTAAACTAGAAGGTATTATTCCTGCAATAGAAAGCTCTCATGCACTAGCTGTTTTTGAGCATAAGACATTCAAACCAGACGATATCGTAGTTCTAAATTTATCTGGACGAGGAGACAAAGATTTACAGAATTATATTGATTATTTTAAGTTGTAATTAGCTTTTAGAATTTGCCATTTGAAATTTTAAGCAATACATTTACACATACCAAATTATTTTATACTTCATAATATGTCCGAAACGGTTTTAGAGCTTAAAGATGCTACAATTTATCAAGGTGAAAGTATGGTGCTTTCTAAAGTAAATTTTGAAATGCAAAAGGGCGATTTTGTTTATCTTATTGGAAAGACAGGAAGCGGAAAAAGTAGTTTTATGAAAACACTTTATGGTGATTTACAATTAACTGAAGGTGAAGGCTCTGTAGTTGATTATAATTTAAGAGCCATGAAAGAGAAAGACATTCCTTTTTTAAGACGAAAGTTGGGTGTTGTATTTCAAGATTTTAAATTGTTGCCAGATAGAACTATTAATGGCAATCTAGAATTTGTCTTAAAAGCTACTGGTTGGAAAGAAAAAGACCGTATTAAAGATAGAATTGAAACGGTTTTAGATAAAGTAGCCATGAAAACTAAAGGCTTTAAATATCCTCATGAGCTTTCTGGTGGAGAGCAACAGCGTATTGCTATAGCACGTGCTTTATTAAATGATCCTGAACTTATATTGGCAGATGAACCTACAGGAAATTTAGATCCTCAAACCAGTATTGAAGTCATGGAAGTTCTTCAAGACATTAATAAAAATGGGAATACCATTTTAATGGCAACTCATGATTATGCTTTGCTTCTAAAATATCCAAGTAAAACTTTAAAATGTGACGAAAACAAGGTGTTTGAAGTTGTACAAAGGAAAAACTAAAATCTAGACATTTAATGTGATTTCCATTTTAATACCAACATACAACTACAATGTTAATCTACTTTTTCAAGCTTTAAAACTAGAGCTAACATCTATCTCTACGGATTTTGAAATTATTTGCTACGAAGATGGCTCTACCAAACACATTGAAGACAACAGCCTCGTAATTAGTACAATTAGTGAAGCTAAACATGTAATATCAAAAGTTAATAGAGGAAGAATTACGACAAGACAATCGCTTGCTGAAATGGCAAAATACGATTGGCTTCTATTTCTAGATGCTGATGTAATACCTGAGAGTTCTACCTTTATTTCAGATTATATAAAATTCATCAACTCTGATTATGATGCTATTTATGGTGGTTGTAGTTATGCTATAAAACAACCAGATAAACAATATATTTTACGCTGGAAATACGGCAAAAATTATGAAAACGTTGATGCCAAACTAAGAAATAAATCACCTTATAAAGTGGCTATTTCTGGGAATTTTCTAATAAAAAAAACAACCTTTATAGATATCAATTCTAAAGTAGAAAACGAAGGGTATGGTTATGATAATTATGTTGCTGCCTTTATGAAAGCTAATCACATAAAAATAATCCATATTAATAATAATGCGACGCATATAGGTTTAGACGACAACATTACATTTTTAAATAAAACAGAAAAAGCTGTAAAAACCCTTTATGAATTCAATCTAAAACACAAAACTATTGTCACTGATAATAGTTTATTAGAATTCTATAGAAAACTTGCATCTTTTAGATTAACAAAAATAATTGGTGGTCTATTTAAGCTATCAAATACATCTATAAAAAAGCAACTTTTAAGCGGTAACCCAAACTTAACGTTGCTTCAATTCTATAAATTGGGCTACCTTTGCACTTTAACTATTAGCAAATAATGAAGCCTTATTTTTCAGTCATAATAACAGTATACAATAAAGCAGAATACATTAAAAACACAATTAACAGTGTTTTAAATCAGACCTATAAGGATTTTGAAATTATCATTGTTAATGATGGTTCTACAGATTCTAGCGAAGGCATTATTAAAACAATTAATGACCAACGTATTAAACTCATAACAATTGAAAATCAAGGTGTTTCAAATGCCCGAAATATTGGAATAAATGAAGCATCAGCAAATTATCTTGCATTATTAGATGGTGATGACTCCTGGGAAACAACATATCTACAATTTATGTATGATGCCATTTGTAATTTCCCAAATATAAAAATTTTTACGGCTGGTCTCGCGCAGAGATATGAATCTAAAATTGTCCCTGTAAATTATAGTTTTAATCAAAAAGAACTTTACGGAACTTACAATTATTTTGAGGCAAGTAAGGCGTACTCATTAATTCATAGCTCAAGCATTGTCTTTAATAAATCTGTTTTAGCTAAAACTGGTCTTTTTGATACGTCAATTGTATCAGGACAGGATACTGATATGTGGATTCGCTTTGGGTTGTATTTTGATATTGTATTTATCAATAAACAATTGGCTAATTATAATTTCTATGCCTCAAGCTTGTCTAACACTACATTTGAACTAAGCAAGAAATCTAAGTTTGATAAATATCTAAATGAAGAAAAAGAAAACAAAGATTTAAAAGCCTTTTTAGACAAAAATAGATATTCAATGGCATTACTAAGTAAGTTACAAAATGATAAAAAGCATTTCGCCTATTATACATCTCATTTAAATACTGATAATTTAAACCTAAAACAAAATCTATTATTGAAAAGTCCTAAATGGTTATTGAGATTATTTCTTAAAATAAAATCTCTAAAAGGTGAGAAAATATACTATCCCAATAGTTGAGATCTAAACACCTCATAATCTCTAATATATTCTGCCTCGTCATATTCCGTAGAAGCTAAAACTAAACATACAGAACCCGAAGAAAAGTTTTCTATTTCTCGCCAAATATGAGTTGGAATGTATAATCCTTGATTTGGTTTATTGAGCATTATGCGTTTCTTAGAATTGCCATCATCTACAATAACTTCAAAGCTTCCGCTAAGTGCAATAATAATGGATTGTTGATTTTTGTGAGCGTGTCCTCCTCTACTACTTTCTGTTGGCACATCGTATAAATAATAGACACGTTTTATGGTAAATGGAATAGTGCTTTTCTCAATGACAGCTAGAAAACCACGTTCGTCGTGAACCTTTGGGATGTCTATTAATTTAACGTTGTTTATAGTATTCATACTCCGTTTTTACTTTAAAAGTGCTTGCCATTCTTTTACAATATTGGCTTCAGAAAAATGAGCAACACTGCCTTTAGCATTGCTTTTACATTGTAAGTATAATTCTTTATCTTCAATAAAACGATTCATTGCTTCGGCTATTGCTTTAGGATTATTATTTTCTATTAAAAATCCATTGGTATTATGCGTAATAATTTCATTTGGTCCAGATTTACAATCTACTGAAATTACAGGTGTTCCAAGCGCTAAGGATTCTATAATAGATCTAGGAAAACCTTCATATTTACTTGTTAAAACTGTAAACAAAGCCGATTTTACTAATGCCGAAGGATTAGACAAATGTCCTAAAAATTGAACATTAGAAGCTAACTTTAAATCATTTGATTTCAATTTCAACATTTCTAAATCCTTTCCTTCTCCTAAAATTTTGAGTTTAATATTCTTACTTGGTAATATAGATTTTGAATAGCCCTCTAGCAACAATGAAATATTTTTAACATCATCATCTAATCTTCCAAAAAATAAAATGTAAGTATCATTAGTTTCAGTTTTTAAATGATCATCTTCCGCAGAAATAGCATTATAAATTGAAGTGACGTTTTCAAAATTATAAATCTCTTTTACTTTTTCTACGATAACTTTAGAAACACCAACCATTTTATAGGCATTACCATATAAAAGCCTCCCTAAAAATGGATTAGAATTGATATAACTATCTGTTTTAAAACTACGGATACAGTAAATCGTTTTTTTTGGTGTGAAGATAAATTTAGAGATTATAAATTCTTTTAAAAAACCTATTCTCGTTCTATTATCAATAACATAATCAAAATTATGTTTCTTAAAATAGGCCTTTAAAACACGTAACCTCTTAAAACGTCCTAAAGCAGAATTATCTTTATCTTTTAACTCTCCTAAATTGAGCAATTTCCCTTTGTACGGAAACTCAATGTTATTAAGTACACTAACCACATGCACATCAAAACCAACATCGTATAACATCTGAGACAACAAGCCAGAAGAGCGTTGTGCACCTCCTTTACCCAAGGAAGAAACTACAATGCAAATCTTTTTTTTGTTGGCTTTTATCATTAACAAGTATCTTTGAGACAAATGTAATAATATAAATGAAACATCTATATTTGGAACACACGCGCAGAATAATATTATTAACTAATTATTCCATGTCTCCATTTTAAAAAATAAGTTTTTAGCTTTAGCACATGAAAATTTTATTAGTAGGTGAATATAGTAGGCTTCACAATTCTTTAAAAGAAGGATTAGAATACCTAAACCACGACGTCACAATTGTAGCCGCAAAAGATGGTTTCAAAAATTACGATGTGGATTTACCTATTAACAAAAGACACACAAAAGGATTATTAAAAAAATTGAAGAATCTTATTTATAGATTCACAAAAATTGATCTTGAATCTCTTTATGTAAAAAAGCAAATTATTGATTTAAAACCACAACTTAATGGATTTGATGTGGTTCAATTTATTAACGAAACTTCATTTTTATGTACTCCAGATATTGAGAAAACAATTTTCGATTTAATATCTAGTTGGAACAAAAACGTCTTCCTTTTGTCTTGTGGTACAGATTACATTAGTGTAAAATATGCTCATGATCAGAAACTGAAATATTCAATTCTTACTCCTTATTTAAATGGAAAAGATCAATTTATAAGCAGTTATGGTTTAAAATTCTTAGAACCCGATTTTAAAGCACTTCACCATCATATTTATAAATCTATTAAAGGTGTTATTGCTTCAGATTTAGATTATCATTTGCCTTTATTAAATCATCCTAAGTATTTAGGACTTATTCCAAATCCCATAAATACTGAACAATTAGAATTTAAAAAATTAGATATTGAAGATAAAATTGTAATATTTCACGGTATTAACTCCAACAACTACTTTAAAAAAGGGAATGATATTTTTGAAGATGCCTTAGCTATTATCAACCAAAAGTATGCAAACAAAATAAAAATTATCACTGTACGTAGTCTACCATATGATCAATATATAAAAACGTATAACGAAGCTCACATTATGCTAGACCAAATCTATGCATACGACCAAGGTTTTAATGCATTAGAGGCTATGGCAAAAGGGAAAGTCGTTTTTACAGGTGCAGAAAAAGAATGGTTAGAATACTATAATATTGAAGAAGATACTATTGCTATTAATGCACTACCAGACGCTAAAAAAATTGCAGGTAAGTTAGAATGGCTAATTTTAAATCCTGATAAAATCATAGAAATTTCGTCTAATGCCAGACAATTTGTAGAGCGACATCACAATTATATCTCTTGTGCTCAAATGTATTTAAAAACTTGGGAGGAACACACCTAATTTATTGTTCTCTAGCCGATTTGTTATAGTACACTTTTATCATAAAAGCAACGACTATAAAGTAAATAACATACCTCACAAAATGAGCAATCACAATACCTTCTGTACCATAATATTGAATAAATACTTTAGATAATATAAAAAACAAAGCTAAAGAGATCACTTCTGTAATCACGAAACTTTTCACCATACTTTTCGCTAAAAACTGATGCGATAAAACAAGAGCACCTAATCTAATAAAATCTCCTAACAATTGCCATTTAAACAAAGGCTCCATTCCTGTAAATTCTGGATAAATAATTTGAATGATATAATTTCTTATCAAATAAACTAATACCATTCCCAATCCAAAAATGGGAAGAATCGTTTTATAAATATTAAAAACTTCATTCTTAAATTCATCGCTAGCATGTATACTAGCAAATTTTGGTAATACGTATAAAGTGAATAATCCTGAGGCAAATACCATATAATTTTTAGAAATAAAGGTAATGGCTGTCCAATAACCAGCTTCATTTATATTTATTTCTTCAGAAATTAAAGTCCTTATATCTAACTCAATAAAACTAAGAAGAAAAGTAGAAATAAAAGACATTAAGCCAAAAGCTAATAGCTTATTTTTATAATTAAGATTTAAGCTGAGAGACTTAAAATTTAGATACGTTTTTAAAGTTTTTCCGAATACAGTAATAACAACTAGCAACTGAATCACTGGTGCAATTGCAATGGCGATGATTACACCTTTTAAATCGAAATAATAGAGACCTATAGCAATTGCTGAAGTCGCTAGGATATAAGTGATCAACTCAATCTTTGCATACCGCTTGTAATCGGATATACCACTAACGACACCTCCAATTACGCGATTAACTCCAACAAAAGGAACGATAACAGCTAAGAGTCGAAATATATAAATATAGTCTTGTGAACTAAAAAGGTAATCTGAAAAAAAAGAGGCTCCAAAAAATAGTACAGCCGCAGAAATAAACGACCCAATACCAATAAAAATAGTAACTGTAGAAAACAGTTTAGAAAGTTCTGGCCGATCCTTTTTAAATTCAGCCACATATTTTACTACACCATTAAATGTTCCAAGCGTAGATGTGCTTGTAAGCATTTGAATTACGTTTCTAATTTGTCCAATGTTAGCAATACCAGCTGCACCAACTGTAGTAGCAAGCAACCATTGTATAAACCCAGAAATAACTAATCTAATAGTAATAACAACCGCATTAAGCGACGTAATTTTAAGCACTATATTATTACTAATAAATTTTGGAAGCTTCACGTATTAATTTTTAATTATCGTTAGCACCTTCTTCTGTGAGAACGCCAAATAAAGAACTACTAAATAGTAATAATATTATCCCGAAGTACATAAAATAACTTAAACAATGACCCATTACGGCTCCTTTAAGTCCAAAGTCATCTATGAGGTAAATACTAGAGAAATACATAATAATGAACAAGAACACTTCTAATATTATAAAATGTGTAAACATCTTTTTAGCTAAAAACTGGTAAGCAATAACCATAGAGAGTACACGAGCAATATCTCCTAATATTTGATAACCAAATAAATTTTCAACAGGCCTAAAATCTTCAGTGAACAATACATTTATAAGCAACGATCTACTTAAATATATAATTAACAATAAGACTAAAAACACAGGCATAATGGTTTTATAAAAACTAAATACTTCTTTTCTAAATGCACTTTTGGTATTTATTTCAGAAAAACGAGGTAAGATATAAAGTGCCATTAATGAGTTAAAAAACATAAGGTAATAATCAGAAACTCTTGTCATAGCCGTCCAATAACCTGCCGCTTTTATTCCTATTTCATCAATAAGATAGTTTCTAATAATAATCATAACAATT
The DNA here is from genome assembly GCF_045063645.1 of Winogradskyella sp. Asnod2-B02-A. NCBI lineage: Bacteria > Pseudomonadati > Bacteroidota > Flavobacteriia > Flavobacteriales > Flavobacteriaceae > Winogradskyella > Winogradskyella sp. Asnod2-B02-A. The sequence continues at coordinate 1,691,238 of NZ_JBEFOG010000027.1, read as the reverse complement.
GGCATGGCAATAGCGCTTACTAATGCCATTATCATATTAGGACTTAGCTTATTTAAGACCTCTAAACTAATCTGTGTAATTTTAATAGATGATATCAAACTTTTTCTAAATGCAATACCAACTATAGTAATAAGCAAATTAAGTGCTGGTGTAATAACAATACCCAACAATGCTCCATCAATATTTTCTTGATAAATAAGAAGTAAAGTTACCAAAAGGCCTAAAATTTGACCTAATATGTTAATAAGCAATAAATATTTGTGTTTAGAAAATCCATTCATAATGGAAAATGCAAACATATTTAAAGCATAGAAAGGCAAGACAATAGCGAACGTTTCAATGATATAGCTATAATTGTAATTTGAAGAAAAAATAAGATCGTTAATAAACTCTGCATTGTAATAACACAAAAACGCTAAGAAAACAGATGAGAAAAAGCCGAAGTAAAAAACAGTAGATAAGGTTTTGGTGAGCTCAATGGCATTATCCTTAACCTGACTTACAGTTCGTACCACTCCTTTGTAAAGCCCAGAAATAGCTATGCTTTGTAAGACACTTAAAAAATTTCGCAAATTCCCAACAAGTGCCATCCCTTGTGGCCCAATGTAAATAGCAATAAACTTAGAAATTAAAATTCCGGCTACAATTCTAAGGCTAAGATTAGCCATGTTTAGATTCGCTGCTTTAATTAAAACTTCGTTATTTATGTAATTAAAAAATTTTTTCAATTAGTAGGAGTTTAAAATTCTAATTACTGTTTGAATATCCTCTTCAATCATCACAGGACTCATTGGCAAACTTATAATTCTTTTATGAATCTTTTCCGTAAGCGGCAAATTAAAATACGAAAATGATTGTAATGCCTCCTGTTTGTGTGGTGGAATTGGATAATGAATTAAATATTCTATGTCGTTCTTTTTAAGAAACTTGGTAAAATCTGCTCTATCATCAACTTCTACAACAAAAGCATAAAATATATGATTCTTAGATCCGTCATAAAATGGAAGTTTTATTTTAATATTATTAATACCGTTTAAGTAGGCTTTTGCTATACCTCTACGTATATCGTTATCTGCATCTAAAGTCTTTAATTTTATACTTAAAAAAGCCGCTTGCATATCATCTAAACGGCTATTAAAACCAATAATTTTATTGTTATACTTTTCTTTACTTCCGTAATTGCGTAATAACTTTAGTGCCTCAACGAGTTTTTTATCATTTGTAGTTACCGCTCCTCCATCACCAAGCGCTCCTAAATTTTTACTTGGATAAAAACTAAATGCAGCTGCATCTGACAGATTCCCTGCTTTTAAGTTCATAACATTAGAAACACCACCATGTGCCTGAGCAGCATCTTCTATTAAAAGGCAATTAAATTCTTTTGCTATTTTTTTGAAGTTTTCTGCATCTGCTAATTGGCCATATAAGTGAACCATAATAATAGCTTTAGCATCAACAAATATAGTTTTATTTGTATCTATAGAAATATTATAAGTTTTAGGATCGGGTTCTACTAAAACAGGTACTAACTCTGCATGAAGAACTGACAAAATTGTCGCAATAAACGTATTAGCAGGAACAATAACTTTGTCTCCTTTTTTTAATTTTCCAAGTTGAATATAGCCTTTTAAGATCAGCGTCAGTGCATCTAGCCCATTTGCAGTACCAACACAAAATTTTGTACCACAGTATGCTGCAAATTCATTTTCAAAATTGGTAACATTATCACCTAGGATAAAGTGAGCATCATCCAACGATTTGCTAAATGAGGTTTGAAATTCTTCTCTAAAACGGTTATTAATTTTATGAAGGTCTAAAAATTTTATCATACCAAAATAGTATCTAATAAATTATAATTTTCTGTTGCAATTTTATAGAAACCTTGAGGAATGGACCGAGCTCCAAAACCTTCTTTCCAAAAAAGCAACCCTTCGTTTATCTGTTGGCCTAAATTAATATTGGAAGTTCCAAAATCAAAATAAGGCTTATTGGCAAACACATCTTCAATTAGATAATGATGCAAAAAATCTAAACTTCCTAGTTCGTTTTTATCTTGATTGCCAGATATATATTGGCAATGCGCCACATTCTGAGTTTCAAAAATGGTAGTTCCACCAACAATTTTATCTTTATAAAACACATTAAACTGTCTAATATTATTTGGGAATCTAGATTTTAAAAGTGTGATTTCCTCTAAACTATGCACGGGTTTAACTTGATGTTTAATTTCTAAATTTGGAATTAAAATGGAATTCCAAAATAATTCAAAGCTTTGCGATTCTTCAACTCTTAAATTCGATTTAATGGCTCTTTTCACACCTTCTTTTCTACTATTTGAATAGGCTCTATACTTCATGTTTACCACAGAATGTAAATCTGTTCTCAACAACTCCGCTTTTAATTTAAATAATAAATAGACTAATGAATTATTGCTTTCGTTATGCAGATATATCGCTGGAAGCTCTTTAATGGTTAAAGACTTGATTTCTTTTTGATCTAAAAATTCTAAAATAGCTTTAAATACATGAATGAAGTCTATAGTTTTAAATCCTTTAGAATACATGAGACTTCCATAAGTTAATCCTTGATGCGAATACAACGATTGTTCAACTAAATTAGCTGGTAATAAAGCCAATAGTTTTCCTTTTTTAGAAACCATTAATGAAAAATCTTGAAATGTATGGCTATGATAATCCATAAAATCTCTTTGAAACAAAAAGGTATCTTGATTGCTTTTTAGGGCAAAATCATTCCAGAGTTCTTTATCTGAAGATTTATATAAGGTGACTTTATAATCTGACATCAATCAAAAATAATCCTAATTTTCTATTAAGCCATTTATAGCGAAGAAAAATTCTTTAAAGACTTTAATATATCTAACTATTAATGATTAAATTATTTAGATTTACTTTTGCAACTTTAATTTTCTCAAACCATTAATGTTATCTAAACAATTTAAGCAACTAAGTACAGAAAACCTTTTATTATTGGTTATTTATTTTTGCGTTTTAATCTTTTGCCTTTTTAGTGATTACATCTATTCATTTGACACCTACAGCTACTTAAGAGCCATGCCATATAGACAAATGGGCTATGTGGTTTTTATAAAAAGTTTTAGTTATGTTTTCGGGTCATATTTTGAAGAATTTGTAGTATTCGTCCATGCTATAGTAAGTTTGTTTGGTGTTCATTATTTTTATAAACAAGTTTCATCCATCTTTAATTTAAACAAAGTCTTAAAGTTTATTTTAGTTGGAATTTTATTGATTCCTTTTTTTCCACCTTTACTCATAGCAAATAATTTATGTTCAGAAGGATTAGGTTATGGGTTATATCTTTTATTTATAGCTATTGGTTTAAATATTCTTTTTAAAAACAAACGAAAAGACATTAAACTCTATGTCATTATATTTCTTCTATTAGTGTCAATAAGAAGTCAATTCTTAATCTCTACTTTAATTTTCGCTGGCGTCTACTTTTTAATGTATAGGAAATCACTTTTTCAAAAAAAACATATATTAACTATTACTGTATTTTGTGGTATCATACTTGTTGCAAGCATTTCTGAACGTACCTATCATAAACTAAAAGATGGTTTTTTTAAACCCACACCTTTAGGTTTCACTAGCGCATCTACGGCACCTATTTATATTTCTGACACTACAGATTATTTACTTATTGATCAAAAAGATTATCGTGAAATTCTTAAAATGAGTTATAGCACGTTAACAAAAAAAGATCTTCTATTAAAACCAAATCAAACACCAGAAGAAGACTATGTGTTCTTTCATAAAAATTTACCCAAAATATGCAACCAAACCGTTAGAGAAGAAGGTGTTTCATATTACTTTAAAAAAACTGTACCTAAGGACTGGAGTGAAAACCAAGCAAATTCTTATCCTTTTTTTGAAACTGAAGCAGCTTGTAAAGTTTACACCTTTACTTTAATTAAAGCTCATTTCAATAAATGGGTTCGGCTTTTTTACACTAATCTTACTTACGGTTTTTATTCCCCATTACTTCTATTTTTTGTGGTAATAATATTCTTTTTCAGCTTAATAAAAACAACATTTTACTATCAGAAAAAATATGCAATTCTATTTTTATTATCGTCGCTTATTTTATCTAATGCCCTTTTTATTGCTTTTGCTAGCCATTCTATACAACGTTATTTATTTTACAACTATGCTTTATTATTTTTGTTGTTTATTAGTACACTCAAACTATTAAAACGTGAGCAATAATATAGAACTTTCAATTGTAATGCCATGCTTAAACGAAGCGGAAACACTTGCTATTTGCATTAACAAAGCACAATCTTTTCTTAATAAAAACCAGATAATTGGAGAAATTATTGTTGCAGACAACGGCAGTACAGATGGTTCTATTTCAATTGCGACATCTCTTAGTGCTATTGTTATTAATGCTGAACAGAAAGGCTATGGAAGTGCCTTAAAAGCTGGAATTACAGCAGCAAGCGGTAAGTATGTTATAATGGGAGATGCAGATGATAGCTATGATTTTTCTAACCTAATGCCTTATTTGACAGAGCTGAGAAATGGCAAGGACTTAGTGATGGGAAACCGTTTTAAAGGTGGCATTGAAAAAGACGCGATGCCATTTTTACATAAATATTTAGGCAATCCTATATTATCTTTTATTGGGCGATTATTCTTTAAAATTAATATTGGTGATTTTCATTGTGGCTTAAGAGGTTTTTCTAAAAAAGCTTATAAAACCATGAATTTAAAAACCTCAGGTATGGAGTTTGCTTCAGAAATGGTGGTAAAAACCAAACTGAATAATTTATCAATTGCTGAAGTCCCAACAAAACTACATAAAGATGGTAGAACAAGAGCTCCTCATCTAAAAACATGGAGCGATGGGTGGCGACATTTGCGTTTTTTAATGCTGTATGCACCAAATTGGTTGTTTTTATATCCAGGAATGTTGTTGGCTGTAATTGGACTTGTAATGTCTATTATCCTCGTTATAAATCCTATTGAATTTAGCCATTTTACATTAGACATACACACTTTACTTTATACTTCTGCATTTCTTTTAGTGGGAATTCAATTTATTATTTTCTATGGCTTAACTAAAGTTTTTGCAGTTGAAAACGAGTTACTTCCAAAGTCTAATCGATACAATAAACTTTTTAAATTTATTAATCTCGAAAAAGGATTAATCTTTGGATTTATACTTTTAATTATAGGCGTATTTTTAAGCTTCAAAGGTTTAGAGTCGTGGGAAGACACAGAATTTGGTCACTTAGATAAAAGTACCACTTTACGAATAATAATTCCTGCTATAACTTCCTTACAACTTGGTATTCAAACCATATTGTTTAGTTTTTTCTTTAGTGTTTTGGGTTTAAAAAAGTAAAAAATCATCTTATTTTTTCAAAAACGAACAAATTATTTAAGCCCAATTGAAATCTCTTATGCTTTATAAGTCTTAGTTGTTCAGAATTAAATATTACAGGAACATCCTTAACCTTAAAGCCATAATGTTCTTCTAAAGACATTCCGTCTATTAATTTCAACTTTGTCAAAATCCAAAGAATATGATCTACAAAAGGAGAAGGAACTGTAATAATTATTCTACCTTTTGTATTTAAATATTGGCAACAATTATCTCTAAGCTGAACTTGCTCATCTGTAGGAATATGTTCTAAAACAGCAAGCATCGTAATGCTATCAAAGGTCTGCTTTTTCTTTAAATCATCTGGAAACTTACCTGGTAACAAAGTGTAATTTTCACCTTCTATAGGTTGGGGTAATAGTGGATCTATTCCTATACTCGATAAAATTGGTTTTGTTTTCAATTTCTCAAATAAAGTTTCATCAAAGCAACCAATATCTAAAACACTATCATTAGCTCTGATATAGGGCTTGACCATTTTAATTCTCCAATTTCTTAAAAAACGGTCTATAAATTTCATCTCTATTTAAAATTGTGTCAACTCCAATAATACAATAAAAAAGTAATTTATCTTTTTTAAAACATAATGAATCTTACTAAAAATAAAAATTATAAATATATCTCTAAGACAAGTCATAAAGTCTTTTATCCAATATATTTAAATAAAATCACAAACTTAATGTCTAGAACTATTTTCAATTAATTCTGCTTAATATTTTATATTAGCAGAAAATAAATCCTGTGTTACTTACTGAAATTTATAAGAATCCTTTTAAGTACCTTTTTTTTGCATTAATACTTTTTTACATTTTGGTATATGGACCATATGGCATTGAAGAAGGAGACATGGGTTCCATTTTTGGTATATCTTGGAGCATGTATAATGGTTATTTTCCACATAGAGACTTTGTATATATAAAACCTGCTCTTTCCCCATTTTTTCACTCTCTACCACTCTATTTAACTGAGGATTATGCGTATTTAATTAATAGATACTTATATTTTTTTCAAGTATTTACATATTCTTATTGGGCTAGTATAATAGCCTTTAGGTTTTTAAAATTGCCTAAGAAATATATTTATTTTATTGCAATTATTGGAGCCTTAGTTTCTATTCATAATTATCCGCCAATGCCTTGGAATACTGTTGATGGTCTTTTCTTTAGTATTTTAGGTTTGCTTTTTATTACTAAAAACTTTAAAGAATGGAAATGGATCGTAATTGGAACATTTTTCCTTTTCCTAGGAGCCTTATGCAAACAATCTTTTTATTTTTTCCCACCACTTGTAGGGTTATTTCTTATCTACAGAAAAGAGACAAAAGCCTTTTTAACATTAACCGTTAGCGGACTATTATTTACTTCACTCTATATCTTATTTTTCTGGTCACAAGATGCATTACAGCCCTTTATTGACCAAATGTTTAGCTTTACTTCAGGTTCTAGTTTAGTAAAGACAGGTATAAAATCGTATTATTTAGCTGTTAAATTTCATATTCTATATATAGTCGTCGCGATAATAGCCTTTTGGTTTGCAAAAAAATATACTTCAAAACATATCACCTTTTTAATAACAAATGTATTAATCGTTTTAGTACTTGTTTGGCTATACTATAAATACCAAAGTATATACAAACCTGTAAAATATGGTATCATTCACCTATTATGGATATTAGGTTTTCTCTTTTCTTTAATAAAATCTCTACAAGATAAAAAGTATACTATTTTAATATTGCTCTTTTCATTGTCTTGGTGTGCTTCTATAAGTAATGGTTATAATACACCAATAGATTTTTCAACACCATCAATTTTAGTTGTAGCATTAATATGCCTAGGAGAAACTTTCTCAATAAGAAAATGGACAGCTTTATTAATAACTAGCCTATATGTTGGTACTTTCTATTATGGATACCAATTTCCGTATCGAGAACAACCAAGATCCAAACTAATTTATCCTTTAGGTGATGTTTTTCCGCGTTTAAAAACCATCAAAACAAACAAAAAAACGTTTGACAAATATATAGCACTGAAAGCATTGTCTAATAAATATGATAATTATACTATTCTACCATCAATGACTTTAGGGCATTATATAACAAATACAGTAAATCCAATTGGTGTTGATTGGGTTTTTAATCATCATCTGGCAGACAATTTAGAAAAATATGAGCAAATGTTAAGGGATAAAAACTTGACTATTTTTATTGAGAATTTTGAAAACCATCAAGACAACTACGAAGAAACTTCATTACTTACTATGTACGTGGTAAAACATTGGAAGCTTGTGGAAAAACAAGAACACTTTAGAGTTTATCAACAACCCAAGTAAAAAAATGATAGCTTTGTAACACAAGTTTAATTATGAATTTTCAAGACACTTTACTTTCTTTAGTCATACCTCTTTTTAATGAAGAAGAAAATATACAACTCTTACTTAAAAATATTGATGAAGCCTTAAAGGAGCATGAATTTGAAATTATTCTTGTAGATGATTTTTCTACTGATAAAACAGTTAACGAAATAAAAAAGCTAAATCACCCTAAGGTAAAACTTATTGAATTTCGTAAAAATTATGGTCAAAGTTCAGCTTTGGCAGCAGGATTTGACAATGCTGAAGGTGAGTTTATTATAACACTAGATGGTGATTTACAAAATGACCCAACAGATATATTACCAATGCTTCAAAAACTACAAACCGAAAACTGGGATGTTGTTGTAGGCATACGAAACAAAAGAAAAGACAATTTCATAAAAAAACTACCCTCAAAAATTGCCAATTTTTTAATTAGAAAAGCAACCAAACTAAATATCAAAGATCATGGTTGTGCTTTAAAGGTTTTTAAGAAAGACATAGCAAAAGAACTAAATCTCTACGGAGAAATGCATAGGTTTATAAGTCTACTGGCATATCTTAATGGTGCACGAGTTGGGGAAATGAACGTAAAGCATCATCCTCGAATTTATGGTAAATCTAAATATGGTTTAGGCAGAACATTTAAAGTTTTCAATGATATTTTACTTATCTTATTTCAAAGAAACTACCTTCAAAAGCCATTATATTTATTAGGAAACATTGGTATTTTCTTTTTTGCATTAGGTGCTATAATTAATGTGTATTTATTAATCGAAAAAATTATGGGAAATGACATTGGTGATAGACCCATATTAATTTTAGGAGTGTTATTTGTTCTTGTGGGCATTCAATTATTTACAACTGGGATTGTAATAGATTTACAAATGCGCACGTATTACGAGACTCAAAATGCTCGTCCTTACAAAATCAGAGAAATTACCAGTTATAAAAATTAAATATTATACTGTTTCTGAAATTTGAAATTAAAGCGAATTTATTCTTAAACTATTAAACAAAAAAAGAGAAACACTTTTCAGTATTTCTCTTTTTATAATATTATAAATTAAACTTACGCTTAAAATTTATTACGCTTACGATCTACTTCTTTTAAGTAAATTTTACGCAGTCTTAAAGAGTTTGGTGTTACTTCAACATATTCATCTTTTTGAATATATTCTAAAGCCTCTTCTAATGAAAACTTAATTGCAGGTACAATTTTAGCTTTATCATCTGCACCAGAACTACGTACATTACTTTGCTTTTTAGCTTTTGTAATGTTTACAGACATATCATCTTGACGAGAGTTCTCACCAATTACTTGACCTTCATAAATATTTTCACCTGGCTCAACGAAAAACTTACCTCTATCTTGTAACTTATCAATTGAGTAAGGAATAGCTGTTCCGTTTTCCATAGATATTAATGATCCAGAAATACGTCCAGGAATTTCACCTTTAAGAGGTTGATATTCTTTAAAACGGTGTGCCATAATTGCCTCACCAGCAGTTGCTGTTAGTAATTGGTTACGTAAACCAATAATACCACGAGAAGGAATCATAAATTCACATACCATACGCTCTCCTTTAGTCACCATACTTAGTAACTCACCTTTACGCTTTGTTACAAACTCTACAGCTTTACCAGAAACAGTTTCAGGTAAATCAATTGTTAATTCTTCAATTGGTTCACATTTTACACCGTCAATTTCTTTGATGATAACTTGTGGTTGTCCAATTTGTAATTCATAACCTTCACGACGCATCGTTTCAATTAAAACCGATAAGTGTAATACACCACGACCAAAAACCATAAACTTATCTGCTGTTTCAGTTTCTCCTAAACGCAATGCTAAGTTCTTTTCTAATTCTTTTTCTAAACGATCTTTAATATGACGAGATGTTACATATTTCCCATCTTTTCCAAAGAAAGGAGAATCATTAATTGTAAATAACATACTCATTGTAGGCTCATCAATCGCAATAGATTTTAAACCTTCAGGGTTATCTATATCAGAAACAGTATCTCCAATCTCAAAGCCTTCTATACCAACAAGGGCACATATATCACCCGTTTCAACGCGTTCTACTTTCTTACGTCCTAAACCTTCAAAAATAAACACTTCTTTCACTCTACTTTTTATAACCGTTCCATCTCTTTTTACTAAAGCGATTTGTTGTCCTTCTACAATGTTTCCTCTTTGCACTCTACCAATTGCAATACGACCAGTGAATGAAGAAAAATCTAAAGATGTAATTAACATTTGTGTTGTTCCTTCCTCAAAAACAGGAGTTGGAACATGCTCAATAACCATATCTAATAATGGTTCAACATTGTCAGTTACGTTTTTCCAATCGTCACTCATCCAGTTGTGCTTAGCAGAACCGTAAACGGTTGGGAAATCTAATTGCCATTCTTCAGCACCAAGCTCAAACATAAGATCAAAAACTTTTTCATGTACTTCATCTGGAGTACAGTTTTCTTTGTCTACCTTATTGATAACCACACAAGGTTTTAAACCTAAATCAATCGCTTTTTGTAATACAAAACGTGTTTGTGGCATAGGTCCTTCAAAGGCATCTACCAATAATACAACACCATCTGCCATGTTTAATACACGTTCTACTTCACCACCAAAATCGGCGTGACCAGGAGTATCAATGATGTTAATTTTAGTACCTTTATATACTACAGAAACATTTTTAGAAGTTATGGTAATACCTCTTTCTCTTTCTAAGTCGTTATTATCAAGAATTAAATCTCCTTGATTTTCGTTTTCACGAAATAATTGACAGTGATACATAATCTTATCTACCAATGTTGTCTTTCCGTGATCGACGTGTGCAATAATTGCAATATTTTTAATATTAGCCATAACTGATGCTGATTTTTAAGCGTGCAAATGTACGTCTTATTCTTCTTTTTACGTTAAAAATATGTTATTATTTCATTTTCAAGTAATTTCAGTTTGTATCTTTCGTTAAATTATTGATACATAGCGCAAAGTATATTTAAAAAATTCAACTCTAATTAGCTGTTACAACTTTATTTTTTGCAGACCAATCTGAACCCTTAATAATTAGCAGATGCATACCATTAGCAAATACACGAAGTTTATCCCTTACCTCTATTTTTTGTCGGTAATTACATATTGGTTTACAACTATAAATAAACTCGAAGGTATTTCAGCTTATCCTATATTATTATTTGGAATTCCATTTTTGTGGCAATTAATTAAGCCAAGCAGAAAATTAAATTTTTCTTTAGGAATTGTTTTTGTTTGCTTATCGTCTTACTTAATTCTAGCCTATTTATTTGATTTATTAAACATCATTCATTGGACAGAATCATCAAAAAAAATATTGTTCTTTGGTGGAATTTTAGTTGTAGGAAATTTTATAATGTCCCTGTGGATGGTGCGAAATAGTATTAGAAAGTTGTTTTAAAATCAAATAGAAAACTGAATATATAAAACATTGTTTCAACTAAGCTTTGATAATTGTATCTTTGCGGCCTAACAATTTAAGTCAGAAACTTTGATTACTATCCCAAAATTAAAACACACCGAATCTAATAACTTCTTTCTACTTTGTGGTCCATGTGCCATTGAAGGCGAAGACATGGCATTACGTATTGCTGAAAAAGTAATAACGATTACCGATAAACTCGAAATTCCATACATATTTAAAGGCAGTTTTAAAAAAGCCAACCGAAGTAGAATTGATAGTTTTACTGGTATTGGCAATGAAAAAGCTTTAAAAATATTAAGAAAAGTTTCTGAAACTTTTGACCTACCTACAGTGACAGACATACACGAAGCATCTGATGCGGCAATGGCTGCAGAATATGTAGATGTGTTACAAATTCCTGCATTTTTAGTAAGACAAACCGATTTGGTAGTTGCTGCTGCTGAAACTGGCAAAGTTGTTAATTTAAAGAAAGGACAATTCATGAGTCCTGAAGCAATGAAACATGCTGTACAAAAAGTAAAAGATGCTGGTAACGAAAAAGCATGGATTACAGATAGAGGCACCATGTTTGGCTACCAAGATATGATTGTAGACTTTAGAGGCATCCCAACAATGCGTAAATATGCTCCAACCATCTTAGATGTCACCCATTCTTTACAACAGCCAAATCAAAGCATTGGAGTTACTGGTGGACGACCTGATATGATAGAAACTATAGCAAGAGCTGGAATAGTTAATAACGTTGATGGTTTATTTATAGAAACACACTTTGATCCTGCAAACGCAAAAAGCGATGGTGCCAATATGTTACATTTAGATAACTTGGAAAGTTTACTCACCAATTTAGTTGCCATAAGAAAAACAATTAATTCATTTTAATATTTTTTCTAGATCTATTATGTAAGTAAGTAATTACTCTTACGTCTGTTAGTTTTTCATAAGATAAATATGACTCAATATATTAAGATTATCCTAGTATTAGGACTCGCGTTTTTTTCGTCAATTTCATATGCTCAAGCACAAGAAACTTTAAAGTACACATCTTCCAACAAAGGTAAATTCTTTGTTAGTTGGGGTGGCAATAGGGATTCTTATTCAAAATCAGATATAAGGTTTAAAGGAGACGGTTACGACTTTACAATTAAAGATGCAACTGCAAAAGATAAACCAAAAGGTTGGCATGTAGATTATATAAATCCAACTAGGATGACCATTCCGCAAACGAATTTTAAACTTGGTTATTTTATATCAGATCATTACACTGTAGCGTTCGGAGTAGATCATATGAAATATGTAATGCATAGAAATAGAAATAGAACTATTAATGGCTATATTGATTTGCCTACGGATGAATCTGGAAGCATTTATAATGGTGTGTATAATAATGAACCCGTTTTTATCTCTTCGGATATGTTAAAATTTGAACACACAAATGGTCTTAATTATGTTTATGCGGAGTTTGCCAGATTTGATGATATTTCTTCAATATTCGGAATTCAAAATACAGATGTTTTTCAAATAAATATAACAGAAGGCCTTGGAGCTGGAGTATTATATCCAAAAACAAATACGACACTTTTAGAAAAAGAGAGATACGACGAGTTCCATGTATCTGGCTATGGATTATCTGCAAATATTGGATTAAACCTTTTGGTACTAAAGCATTTTTTCATCCAATTAGATGCTAAAGGAGGCTACATAAACATGCAAGACATAAGAACAACAAGCAACACATCAGAGCACGCAGAGCAAAGCTTTTACTTTTTTCAACGTGTCATTTCATTTGGTGGTATTTTTAAATTATAAATGATACAAATTAGACAAGCTGAAATAACAGACATTCCAGAAATTACAGCACTTTTCAGAAATACAATTACACATATTAATACCAAAGATTACTCAGAAAAACATATCAGTATTTGGGCTTCTGAAGCTGATGATATTGACGTATGGGAAACACGAATTAACAAACAATATTTTATTCTTGCTGAAATTGGCGCAACAATAGTTGGTTTTGCCTATTTAAAAAATGGTAATTATTTTGATGGCTTATTTGTTCACAAAGACTACCAACGTCAAGGTATTGGTTCTAAACTATTGCGCATCATAGAATCTCAAGTTATGATGAATGATTTTGAAGTTATAAAATCTGATGTAAGCAAAACAGCTTTACCGTTTTTTGACAATAAGTATTATGAAATAATAAAGAAACAAAAGAAGAATTTTAAAGGTCTTACTTTTGAAAATTATTTAGTAGAGAAAGTGTTTTAAATAACACTACATATGGATTTTATATAAATTCAAAAATCCTCCTTAATATTTATTCTAATAATTATTTCATTCTGAAACTCAGAATAGTCTTCTTGACCATTATTATTTAACTGAGTTCAAAAAAACATATAAAAAAAAGCCTGAGCATATTAATATGCTCAGGCTTTCTATTTTAGAAATTCACCTCTTTATCGTTTCAAGGTGAAATGGGCTTTAAATTCTTTACGGACTCCTGTTAAAGGTTCGTCATACTCTACTGTAAACCAATAGCCACTGGTTGGCATTGCATTACCATTGTAGGTACCGTCCCAACCGTTTCCATCAGGACTCAATTGTTTCAACAGCTTTCCATAACGGTCAAATATATAAATTTTTGCATTACTTCCAATACCTTCTATGTTCCAAGTTTCATTAACCTCCATAATTGTAGGATAAAAATCTAAATGAGAAACTATGTTATCATATACTTGATTTTCTACAATACCAGGTCCAGTTATAACAAATGGCGTACGCAAACCGCCTTCTTTGGTGTGGGTTTTCCCTAAATCTAAAGGAAAGTTATCTGTTATAATTTCTGATCCATGATTTTCTGCACCTCCATTATCTGACGCAAATATGATATACGTTGTATCAAATAATTTCATCCCTGGATTTCTTGGATCATCAGTAACTTTTAAATAATCTACTACTCTCCCTAAACTCCAATCTAAACTCGCAATCATCGCTCCGTAATAGGGATTTGTTTGGCCTGGAGTGGTAATATTTGCATCGGTTGTAGGCACAGGAATTCCTAATTTATCACAATAATATTCTAGTAATGCTAAATCTCTTGTTTGTATTGGTGAGTGAACTAACCAGTGAGCCATGTATAGAAAAAAGGGTTCCTCTTTGTTATCATCCATAAAATCCAATGCTAGTTCTGTTACAGCGTCATAAGGTCTTCCATCTGCATCTAACCGATAAGGATCATCTACAGCATCTGTAGCAAAATCAACTGATCGGTCTCCCATGGATCTCGTAATTCCTCTATCAGTGTCTTGGTAATCAAACCCTTGATCTACAGCTTCTGGATAAATATTGTGATTAGCTGCCATATGCCATTTGCCAATATGACCAGATACATATCCTAAAGGATTTAATGCTTCAGCTATGGTAACTTCATCGAGTTGTAATCTACCAGGATAATACGACTCGATAGTTTTATTTGTAAGTTTCACTTTAGGTATTTGACCTCCTGCGACATGAGTCATTTTGGTTTTAAGAGGCATTCTACCACTCATTGTACCTCCTCTTGACGGTGCACAAGTTGGTGCTGAAGCATAGGCTTGTGAAAAATTAGCTCCATCCTCAGCCAATGCTAACATATTAGGTGTTTCCCAAGGAACAACATCCCCAACATCATTCAACTGAGTGTCCTGCCAGCCTAAATCATCTGCATAAATAAAAACAATATTTGGTTTAATTATCTCTTGACCATTTATTTGTGTTAAAAAAAGAATGCTGAATAATAAAAGTAGTGTTGTGTTTCTCATCATAAAATTAGTTTATTTAAAAAAGTTTTATCAAAAATTATATTAGTTGCGATTATACCAAATAAACCATAAAATAAGCCTAATAATTTGCTTCTATCACTCACATACTTCATAATAAAATAGAACCGTAGACTTATGGCTATGCTTAGATTTTATTAATCGTCTGTGAACGCTATAATCCAAATTATTTTAGTCTCATTTTATAATTCATTTGGTATTACTTATTTTTAATTGGATACTATTATTTTTCGAGTGATGCTATAATTATTCCCATTCGATAGTTTAACAAAGTAAATTCCTGAATTTAAAGTAGATACATCTAATTGCGTGGTCGTCGTTCCATTAGTCCATGTTTTATTCAGTACTTTAGTTCCTAGTACGTTTAGGACCGTTATGTTATTTATATCTGTAGTTGTTCTAGAAATTGTGAGTCGATCAGCTACTGGGTTGGGATACAACTTAACATCCGATTGATTAGTAAAATCATATGAATTAGTGCTTAGCGTTTCACCGACTAGATAAGCCCCATCAGGTCTTACATATGGTTCAAAATCGGGTACAGGGCTAGAAAGAAGTCTATCGTTAATTGCTTTCATAATAAGCATTTCATCAGCCATCATATGGCCTTCATCAGCATTAGCATTAGATATTGTAGTTGCAAATGTAACGCCTGCTTGAGCATCTATTAGAATTTTAGTAAATCTGTAAGCATCTTCTATTCCAAATATTAAATTTGCGGAACTAACATGCCATTTATCTCTAATGGGAAACCATGCATGTTTTAATACTTGTTTTTTTTCATACATTGACCAAGGATTACCAACCATAGCAGGTAATGTAAACTCTTCGTATCCCCAAGAATTTGGCGGAGCACCACCAGCTAACGCAGAGACATGTCCTCTTGTAAAATCTTGAGAAGTATTGTTTCCTCTGAAGTTTGATACATCATAGTCGCTTTCATCTTCATCATCAAATCCATCAGAATCAACGGCAACTAATACGCCATCTATATAATGCTTATGACCAAACTCAGATACTGACATAGCAGCTCCGGGATCGGCATCTTTAAACATTTGAACAAAATCTTCTAAATTTCCATCGTCAAGAAGTGCGCCTGTTGTATCAAACCAATATCCATCAGCATACTCTGCTATCGCAGGAATAAATCCTTGAACTAAATCTCTGTAAGCTAAATATTCATCTCCATTAAAATTAGCTGTATAATAATCTACCCAAGCCGCTTTCGTTTCATCACTTGCTCTATCTAAATAGTTTGAAGATATGTACAAAATAATCTTCTTATCTGCATCTTTAAATGTTTGCAAGACGTCCAGCATGATTTGTTGATTCTCTGCACTAGGAACTAAACTTTCGTGTATCTCTGTAGCTACATCTACATTAGTATTATCTCTCATTGTAAAATAATGAGAGTGTGCAAAATAACTAAGGTTTGTAATAACGTGCCCTGCAGCTGGAAGTTCAGCAACAACCTCTTGCGCACCTCCTAATGGGTCATGGCCTGTAGCAACTTCTCCATCTAACCTTTCACCACCAAAAACAGGAAATGTAACTCCCCATGAACCTTGTAACCAAGCAGCTGGATGATTTCCTACGGTAGCGGTTTGATCTGTTGATCCGTATATCTCATCAATATAGTAAGTCATGGCTGGTTCTTCTACACTACCATTAGCAAAACCTATTGTCATAAGATCATAGCCATCAACATGTGGAACCACAACATTTTCAAAATGAAACGTAAACGTTTCCCATTCTTGTCCAACTGTAAAATTTAGTTGTTCAAAAACACGTTGTCCTTCATCAGAACTATCAAAAAACACTCTTAATTTTGAATTGTTTGTAGTTAGATCTTCAGTAGGTATATCAATATAGGCTTTAAACGTAACTGTATAATCGGTTAAATCTGTTACGTAATTGAATAAATTAAATTCCAAAAAATCTTGTGTACCTTCAACTCTATTAAATTTAGAGACAATAGTGTGTGTATTAATTCCTGAAGTATTAGGGTTTGGAATGTTTCCTGTTAAATTTGTAGGTACATCTTCTTCGGCTTTAAACTCAATTTTACGCGTATTAGTTTCATCTTCTAACCACAAAAATTGTGCATTAGAAATCTGTACAAATGATATTGAAAATAAAAAAAAATATAAAAACTTTGACATAACGGTAATTGCTTAATTTATTTAATAGCCTCCAAATAAATCATCATTTTCATAGTTTGAAGACCATGTAAAAATAAGATTAGAGACTTAACTACATTTTCTCTCATTCACTAAATCATTGCTCTATACTACCAATTTTACGTTATACAGTGGAATAGTGCTATTATTTATATATAGTATTTTAATTCAACCCTTTAACCAAAGCGAGACTTAAATCGACCATTTATTTAAATTAAGCAGATTTGCATAGTGGTTTCAATAGCCTCTGAATTGCGTTTTAGTAATGATATAGTTGAGGTAATATGAATAAATAACAAAAGAAGCACTATAGAATTAAATCCTATGGTGCTTCTTTAAATAAGAAATAATTTTAATTATTTAACGGCAATTGCTTTAGTTGCAAATACTTTAGTAGTTTTTTGGTAGCCACCATCAGGATAACCTATTAAGTAATTGTTTTCGTCAATTAAATTAAAAACATAGTGCGTTGTGCCTTTTGGTAAAGTTACAGAAACATTATCATCTCTAAGATTCATAGAAACAGGAAACCAAATTTCACCACGTACACCACCATTAGTTGTATAAATTAATTCTGCTTTTACCACCTTAGCTCCATTGTTTTTATATTTTAACCAAACATTTTTACCATCTATGCCATGCTCAACAACAGTAGGTATTTTAGATTTATTAGGTAACGCAGATTTACCAGTTGGATTTAAATAAGGATATCTTGCATTTAGTTTTTCTAATCGTTCTGTTAAAAGACGATTCATCTCTTCTGTTTTCTCTGGCATTTTTTCTGCTAGATTTTGAGATTCTTCAATATCCACACGTTTAGAACCATTTTCGTACAATTGATATAAGGCTAAATCTGTTTTTTCTTTAGTAGCCTTATATTCACGTACAAGTTTAAAATCTCCAATTCGTAATGTAGATTGCATAGCGCTGTTTGGAAAGTGCCACATCATCGTATTTCTTGGTTTTCCGGTTTCAGGATCTAAAACTAATTTAGCATCTGTTGGGTCTTTATCTAGTAATGTAGACAAATCAGCACCATCGAATATTTGATTTGCATCTTTTGGAGTGTTTGTCCAACTTAGTATCGTAGGATAGAAATCCACACCATTTACCATAACATTAGATTCTGTATTTGCAGCAATATTTGGTCCTGTTATGATTAGTGGTACTCTTACACCACCTTCTTTTGCATTTATCTTTCCTTTGTCTAAAGGATAGTTGTCTGTAATAATTTCTTTTGTATGTTGTTCCATACCACCATTATCTGAAGTAAAAATAACATAGGTATTTTCGATTAACATATGTCCTGGCCATCTTGGATCTTCTGTTTCTTCAAGATATGTAATCAGTTGACCAGTGTAATGATCTATCATTTCTACCATAGCAGCATAATAGGCATTTTTTTGACCCTTTTCGTCCCACATATCATTCTTTTTTGGGTACTCTAAACCTAATTTATCATAGTATTTACGCAATAAAGCTTCACTACGTGTTTGAATAGGCGTGTGTACTAATCGAGAGCAATAGTAAAGAAAAAATGGATCTTTTTTATTTTGGTCCATAAAATCAATACCGTCTTGAGTGATATCATCAAAAGGAAAACCATCTTCGTCTAGTGTAAATGGATCTGAAGAATCCGTCGTTGCAAATCCTTTTGTACGATCGGTCATTCTTTTATGAGGTCCAAAACCATGTTTTGAAAAATCGAATCCTTGATCTTTAGGTTCAGGATAGTCTGTTACAGCAATACCAACGTGCCATTTTCCCGAGTGTCCTGTTTTATAGCCATTTGATTTAAGTGATTCGGCAATCGTTACTTTAGAAGCATCTAAAGCACCGCGCATCCAAGGACTAATCAAGGTAGATCTATGATTAAAAGGCAATGGTGGATGACCTCCTCTTACGCTAGTTCTTTCTAAACGCACTGGGTGTTGGCCAGATAAGATTGCACCTCTAGACGGAGAACACGTCGTTGCAGGAGAATACGCTTGCCAGAATAAAACTCCTTCTTTAGCTAATCTGTCAATGTTTGGAGTTTCGAATGGAGAAGGCTCGTCAATATCGTAACATTTTACATCTTGCCAACCTAAATCATCGGTTAAAATTAATACTACATTTGGCTTTTTTGGTCTTTCTTGTGCAAAACTGCTTGAAATAACTAAACAAGCCATTCCTAATAGAAATACTTTTTTCATGATGATTATTACTTAATTATAAAACTAATTTAGTTCAGATACAAGGGTTTTACATCTTTGTCTGTACACGTTTAAAATCTCTAAATAGTCTTTATTCCCAACCAAGTTATTCTGTTCTTTTGGGTCGTTTATTATATCAAATAATTCTTCGTAAATCGGTTGTTCATCCGTTTCAATAGATTGATTTGGAACATATTTATTTCGGTCATTTTCTTTACTAAAAGAGCGAATGTATTTAAACTGTTTACTACGCACTCCTTCCTGTCTAGGGTAACCTTGATCTGTAAATAAGTTTTCTAAAAAGATGTCTTCTCTCCAATCTGTATTTTCACCGGCAATTAGTGGAAGCATACTTTTACCTTGATAGGATTCCGGTGTTTCTACACCACACATTTCTAAAATAGTTGCAGGAATATCTTGACCAACCACTAATTCATCAACTACTTTGCTTTTTGTTTTATCGTTGAAAAATGGGGAATACACAATCATTGGCACATGTACAGATTCATCATACAAAATGGTTTTTCCGCCTAATCCATGTTCGCCTAAAAACAGACCATTGTCGGAGCAAAATATAATAATGGTATTATCCGCTTCACCAATTTCTTGTAAAAAGGCACGTAAATTCCCTACCATTAAATCGATAGCATAATTAGCGCGATCCATTTTTAGCTTTTCATTTAATAATTTGCCTTTATTAGACGTGACATAATATTTCATTAAATCGGATGTTGCATACACTTCTTTAGGCAAACTAATATCTTGAGGATAGTCATCTGGTAATTCCATTTTATGCTTTACATCATCGTATTTTGTTTTATAATATTCTGGATCTGTGTTTTCCGATCCCATACCACCAATACTAGAGGCATGCGGAAGATTTAAATTAATCCATGCCGAAAAGGGTTTGTTAGGATCTCTTTTCTTCAATTGATTTTTAATAGATGGGTCTGCGTTTTTATAAAAGTAATCATAGGTTTCATCTTGTGACAAATAAGCTTTGGTCGCTTCTAAGAACCCTTCTATTTGTGTTTTGTTTTTAAGGTTAGCAAACTGTTTGTGTCTTTTTGCAGGATAAAACCCCAAATGACCATTACCATAATAAGCAAAGTCAGTATCTTTATTTAAAGGTGTATTTTTTTTATCTCCAATTTTGGTGTGGTGTTTCCCAATAAAAGCCGTGGAATATCCAGCTTGTTTTAATTGCGACTGCCAACTGTCTTGATATGACTTTTCTGAAATCACATTATTAGAAACAGAGGTGAACCCAATTTTATTTTTTCGTTCCCATTGTGCTGTAAAGATATTGGCTCTACTTGGACCGCAAATAGGACTTGTAATATACGCGTTGTTAAAAAAGATGCCCTCTTTTGCTAACTGATCTATATTTGGTGTTTCCGCTATTGGGTCGCCTGTCATGCTCAGAGAATTATACCGTTGGTCATCTGAAAAAATAAAAATGACATTCGGTTTCTTTTGTTGTTCTTGTGCTTTGCATGCTATAAACGAAGCGCACATAAAAATGCTGTATAGAATAGATTTTTTCATGAGTTTATATTTAATAAGAACTGTAGTATTTATGACCTGGTAGTCGTTTTGTTTTTTCACCATAACCGAATAGATTTTGCTCTGCTTCCGATTTTGGTAACTCTTTTATGCTTAAATCTGTTTTGTTTATTTCTTTGGAAGTAACAATAACCGATTCATTTTGCTTTAAATCAATTTTGTAAGAACCATCTTCAGATTGATTTATAGAAACGGACTTCCCATCGATATAAAATTTAGGATTTTCAAAATCTACATGAACGACACATGCATTTCCTTTTAAACTTTTTATAGATACAAATTCGGTAACTCCTTCTACTTTTTTAGCACTGACCAAAAAGGCACCTTGTGTTCTTAAATCATGAAACGCAACATCTTTCCATTTTCTCGGACTCGCAGGAAATACACGAATTTTTCCGCCCCAACTTTGCAACATCATATCGTGTAAACTTGTGGCAAAAGACAGTGGACTTTCAATAACCGGATTAATTTTTCCTTCGGAATACATCGTAGTAGACGAAATATTTTTATGCTTAATTAGAAAATCTAGATAATAATAGGCTTTTTCAGCATCGCCTAAATTGGCATACATAGAAGATGCTCCAGTTGCTGTATAACCTGTAACTGGCATGGCTTTGATTTTCTTACCACTATTAAATGTAACATCCAACCAATGATCTAACGACGTGCGCAGTAGTTTTTTATCTTCTTCTTTTTCTGGTGTGATTACCATTAAAGGATAAAAGGCTAATAGATGCGAATAGTGTCTGTGCGGATTGGCAAAAGGTCGGTCTTTTCCAACCATAAGACCATTTTTATCAATTTGAAAATCCACTAAATTATCCAACAGATGTTTCCATTCTTTTTTAAGCGGGTCATTTAATTCATGCTTTTCATCAATATCGATTAGGGTTTGACAGCTCCAACGAATTAAGGCTAAAGTGAAATTAATATCTTGACCACGACCAGGTTTATATTCTGGCGACCAACTGTATTTAATATGAATTTTGCCGTCTTCTGCTTCTACAGGATTGTCTTTTATATAATTTAAATAACTATTCACCGTCTTTTTTAAGATTGGAAATAGGTTGTCTCGCATTCTAATATCATCGCCTGCAAATTGACAATGCAACCAATAATCGTTTAACATCCATGCTAACATATCTGGCACTTTTGCTCCGTTGAAAGCGATGAGGTCTTGCGGCATTAAAGCAGCAACGGCAGCACTGTTTTTCCAACTTCCCGGCACATTGTTTTCTAGGTTTTCAGCATATTTATCAATGTTGTTTGGTAGAGATTCTCCAATAGACATTCTATTGGCTGTTAAATGCGTCCAATAGATGAGTTGCACATTTAAATCGCCCCAAACCATTGGCCAAAACGTTCGGTTATACCAAGGTCCCATTAAATCTAAAATGGGTCCGTTTCCTCTAGAAGCAGAGCCTAGTTTATACATTTGTATCCAATAGAACGATTCTTTTTCCGCATCATTGATGGTTAAAAAACTTAATGGATAATAGTCGTGCCACCATTTTTGATGGGTAGATACAAAGTTGTCTTTTTGGATAAGCGCTTCCGCAGTTTCTAAATTTTCAGTAACAATTTCTAGAGAGTTATGATCTGGAAAACAATGGTGTACACTCGCTATTAATTGTTGTTTTCCGGAAGGATTACCTGTTATTTTATAACCTGTAGTAGTTTCTCCTCTATTGTCGTATAACGGTTGGTAACAGAATTTGTAACCGTTTTTCTCACTGAACGTTGGTTTGGGTGCCATTTCTAAAGTTACAGCCCTCATTTTATCCCATGTACCACCTTTTGGTCCGCCACCACTTTTTAAAACTTCGTATACAGGTGGAATAGGATCTTCAGCATGCCATGTGATTTCTACGTCTTCATCTTTTGTCTCTGTTTCAAAATAAATGATATCAGTGGTGCTATGCGTCAACCCTTTAATGTTGTAACTTCCTTTAGTCGTTGTGATAGTACCTATTAGTTCTGCGTTCCATAAATCTAAACGCATATCGATACCTGTAATCTTACCTTTAGATTTCAGTTTAAAATGACCTAATGGTAAACGGCTTCGTTTGATCCAAAGCATTTCATCCGCCTTTGTTTCGGCTTCTCTATGATCGTAATAATCATGTCTACCAATATGCAGCGAAATCACATTGTCGTTTTCCTCTGGACTTTGATACAATAAAAAGCCAACATTACCATTTCCTGAATAAGGTGCGGTTTGCCATTTGTCTGGAACAAGATCCCAAAGCAGGTCGTGTTTGGATAGAAAGGATTCGTAATCCACTTTAAAATCGACCTGATTATTCTGAGAAAATAAGGTGCTCGAAACAAGAATAAAAAGATAAAGAATACGTATTTCTAATTTTAATCGAAACATGGACTAATATTTGTTTAGATAATGAATAACAAATATATTTTATTAACTAAAGAAAGTTGTTCTCTAATCTTGCAATTACTTTCTTTATTTCAGCATTCGGTAAATATATAGTGCGTGAACCAAATTTTAAATATGAAATATGACACCCTTTTGGTTACTAATCCGTATAGGAAAAAAAATGAATTGACCCTAAGAACGACCATGATGACGCGCGATGATTTGCTCAAGTTTAAATTGAGTAAGAAAATGGTCGATAACAGAAAACACATTGTAGCATTAATGCATAGTTTTACATTATTAATTCCAATATCCAATCCAGATCAAAATGTATAAATCTATAATTGCAATTTTTGTATTATGTTTTAGCCAACACATACGAGCACAAGAACAAGTAGATTCTAGTCGTCCAAATATCATATTTATTTTTGCCGATGATATGGGAATAGGTGATGTTTCTCATACTACAGGAAAAGCGGCGACACCACACTTAGATCGTTTGGCAGGAGAAGGGATTCGTTTTACAGATGCACATACCTCATCTTCCGTTTGCACTCCGTCTCGCTATTCACTTTTAACGGGTCGTTATAATTGGAGAACAAGTTTATCTAAAGGGGTCATCCATAAACCGACTACAAAACCGTTGCTTAAAAAAGATGAAACAACCATAGCAAGTTTATTAAAGCAAGCAGATTATCATACAGCAATGATTGGTAAATGGCATTTAGGTATCGGTTGGGAACTGTTACCTAATTATAAGAAGGAAAAATGGCAAATAGGTGGAGGATGGAATATCGATTATACTAAACCTGCTATAACGCCAACAAGTAATGGCTTTGATTACTTTTATGGCATTGCAGCTTCTTTAGATATGCCTCCTTATGTTTATATTGAAAATGAAAAAGTGACAGAAATCCCTTCTGTTATGAATGACCCAAAGATACGTTCTAGAAAAGGGCCTTCTGCACCAAGTTTTAAATCAGGTGAATGTTTACAAGTTTTTGCAGAAAAATCAGTGGATTATATAAACGAGAGAGCTGAAGAAAAAGAACCGTTCTTTTTATACTTGCCATTAACCTCACCACATACGCCTATTGTTCCTAGTGAAAAATGGAGAGGAAAGTCTGAATTAGGACCTTATGGAGACTTTTTAATGGAAACAGATTGGGTTGTAGGAGAAGTTTTAAAAGCTTTGGATAAACATAATTTATCCGAAAACACCATTGTTATATTTTCTACGGACAATGGGTGTTCGCCTGCTGCAAAAATTCCTGCTTTAAAAAAGAAAGGACACTCACCTAGTGGAAATCTAAGAGGAAATAAAGCCGATATTTACGAAGGTGGCCATCGCGTTCCTCTTATTGTTCGTTGGCCAGAAGTTATAACAGCAGGAACACAAACAGATAGATTAACATGTATGACTGACTTTATTGCTACTTGTTCTGAAATTACTGGTGTAAAATTAGATGATACATCAGGTGTCGATGCCATTTCTTTTTTACCAACGTTAAAAGATCCAAAGAAAACAAATAGAGAAGACATTATTAGCCATAGTATTAATGGTTCTTTTTCTATCAGAAAAGGAGATTGGAAACTAGCACTTTGTCCAGGGTCTGGTGGTTGGAGTACGCCAAGAGCAGGGCAAACACCAGAAGGATCACCTAGTGTGCAGTTATTCAACCTATCAGACGATATTGCTGAGACAACAAATCTGCAGGATAAATACCCTGAAAAAGTAGAAGAATTAACCCAACTACTTCAATCTTATGTTGACAAAGGAAGAAGTACACCTGGGGAAATTCAAAAAAATGATAGAGACGTCAATATTTATGCAGAAGATAAAGCAAAATAAATTACAGCTTAAATAGGAATAAAAAAATATCTAAACGAATGAAAAAATTAATTACCTTTTTATTAATCTTATCTATTGTACCAATGTATGCACTAGATATCCATGTCGCTACAAATGGTTCAGATTCTAATGAAGGAACGGCATCTAAGCCTTTGTTAACTATTGAAACTGCTCAGAAAAAATTAAGAGCTAGTGGACGTTTAGGAAAAGAACCCTGTCAAATCATCATTCATCAAGGTACTTATAGGTTAAGCACGCCTCTAAAGATTACAACAGAAGATAGTGGTAGTGAGCAATTCCCTGTTATGTATGCTGCTGCTAAGAATGAAGAGGTCGTTATTACTGGAGCGCAATTAATTTCCTCTAAATGGGAATTGTTTAAGGATGGCATCTATAGAACTAACGTTGGTGATTTAAATGCTATCGATCAACTTTTTGTAGATCATACCAGACAACATATGGCTAGGTATCCAAATTTTAACGCTGGATTTATACCTACTGATGGTGACGATTCTGTACGTGGTAAAAAAGCAGGCACAGTTCCTTTTTCAGGAGCGACGCCAGACGCTTGGGATGCTAAAAAAGCGGCAGAATGGGAAAATCCTGAAGGCGCCATCTTAAATGGAATGCACAGAGGGCTTTGGGGAAGTCAACATTATTTTGTGACGGGCAAAAACGATAAAGGAGAATTGGTTTACGAAGGTGGTTGGCAAAACAACCGATCTGCTCCGCCTCACAAAGGCTATCGCATGATTGAAAACGTTTTTGAAGAATTAGATGTTCCGGGAGAATGGTATCACAATACCAAGGACGGTTGGTTATATTATATGCCAGAAGCCCATGTAAATCTTAACGACACAAAGATTGAAGCCGTTCTTCAAATTAAACACCTTATTGAAATTTACGGAGAGCATAAACTACCTGTTGCGGAAATGGTTATTCACAAAAGTGGTAATGCACAAAAAGAAACCGTTGTTAAAAACTACGAAACGACTAAGCCGGTAAAACATATTCAGATTTCTGGTATTCACTTTACGGGAACAAAAAGAACCTTAAAAGAAACCATTGAGCCTTTACTCAGAAGCGATTGGTGTGTATATCGTGGAGGTGCTATTCATATACGTGGTACGGAGAATATTATTGTTGAAAATTGTTCTTTCGAAGAATTGGGAGGAAACGCTGTATTTATTGATGGTTATAATCGTCATATAGAAATTAAAAGCAACTTTTTTCAGAATAATGGTTCTACGGATGTGAACTTGGTTGGTTCCTTTGCTGCGGTTCGTGATCCTTCATTTAGTTTTCAACATCTTCCACCACCAATAGATGAAATAGACACTACAATTGGTCCAAAATCTGAAGAATATCCAGCAGATTGTATAGTTGAAAATAATCTGATGATGCGTTGTGGTCGTTTTGAAAAGCAAGCCTCAGGAATTAATATTTCTATGTCATCAAGAATTACAATTGCTCACAATACTATTAGTCATACACCAAGAGCTGCCATTAATATTTGCGATGGTACTTGGGGAGGTCATATTATAGAATGGAATGATTGTTTTGAAACTGTACTAGAAACGCACGATCATGGCGCATTTAATTCTTGGGGAAGAGATCGTTTTTGGTTTAGAGCTGGCCCATCAGGACCAGATTTAATGGATGAAAATGGAAAGCCTATGATTAGTAATTATATAGATAAGTATCCAAATATGCCTTTATGGGATGCATATCAAACAACTACAATTCGAAATAACAGAATGCAATGCGATCATGGTTGGGATATCGATTTAGATGATGGTTCCACTAATTATGAAATCTATAATAATATCAGTCTTTCAGGTGGTATTAAAACACGTGAAGGCTATCATCGTAATGTTACTAATAATGTAATCTTAGGTAGAGGATACACCTGTAATGTACCATACCCTAAACCAACGCATGATATTTTTGAAAGTAACATTTTATGGGGTGGAACAGTATACAAATCTAGTAATCCCACGCTTTGGGGAGGCATACGCAATAAAAATTTCATTCACAATCCAGATGCTAAAGACGTTGTTCCTGCTTATGGAGTACAGCAGCAAACACTAGATGATGCAGAAAGTCTCTATGGAAATGTTCTTTTTGAAGCGCCTCAACATGGCGATTTTACAGTTTCAAACAAATCATCAGCATTACAACTTGGATTTAAAAACTTTCCGATGACGGGTTTTGGTGTTACTTCAGATAAATTGAAGCGTTTAGCAATGAAACCACAAATACATGCACCAAAAGAGGTAGCATCTAATGTGTATGTGGAGAAAAAGATGAAAGGATTATTTGGAGCTAAGTTTAAAACGCTAGAAACAGAAGCCGAACTTACAGCAACGGGAATGTTTGACACCTATGGCGTTTTATTGGTTTCTGTTCCTAAGGATAGTAAATTGGCTAAAATGGGATTTAAAGTGGATGATGTCGTATTTGAATTAAATTCGGAAAAAATAGCAAATGAACAAGATTTTATTAAAAACATGAAGCAATTAGCGAACCATGAACATACCGTGAAAGTATGGAGACATCAAGAATCAAAAACATTTTCTTTTGAAAAATAAATCATATAATTCATCTAAAAATATCATGAAAACAAACCATAGAACACAAGTAAATAAAGGCTTATTTCTGTCACTTACATTTTTATTATTTACAGCAAGCGGAATGCTACACGCACAAGATACTTGGACCCTTGAGTCTCAAGAAGACTGGCAAGCGAATATAGCTACAAAATCAAATTTGGAAATCACCAATGGAAAAGTAATTCCTACTGAAAAGGAAGCCGTATTCCAAAGCGCCATGAAAAAGTTTACAAAAAAAAGAGCTGCAAAATCCATTACATTTTCTCAATCAACAGAATGGTTAAATTGGGAACAAATCCCTACTGCAGCACCAGCAAACTTAGGTGATGCTCCTGTCGCATTACAGTTAGGAGATGGAAATTACTGGATGTTTGGTAAATATGATACTCGAAAGAATAATAAACGACCGAATGATTTTAAAAGTAAGGATACCATCTTAAAAGGTTATGATGTGGTGTTAAAAACCACACATCTTAAAAATCAATTTGATGCTCCATCAGGATTAAAAAAATCGCTAAAGGGCTATCATGCTTGGCATAGTATCGATATGAAAAACTGGGTGCATTATGGACCTATATCAGACATGTCTTCACGTTGGGTAACTTCTGCAGAATATATTGATGGAAAATTTTATTTTTATTACGATTTTCCAAACGATCAAGATCCGCATTTACTTATTGATGAAAACTTAACTGATGGTCTTGTTGGGAAAAAGATGGGCATGGCTTTTAAGGATCCTTCAGATGGTTCTGATTGTGCAGTCATTAGAGATTTAGATGGTAATTTTCATATTATAGCTGAAGATTGGTCGCCTATTGATGCTTCTACGCATGCTTGGGATTCGCCCTTAGCAACGCATGCGGTTAGTAAAGATGGTTTTAATGATTTTAAAATTTTAAATCCTCCTGTAGATGAACGCACCAAACCAACTGGTAAATTTGCGGAATATGCACATCCACATTGGTTTAAGGAAGATCCTGATAACTATCCTGGAAAAGCGTCACCTGTTGATATACCTAGACAAAGAATCAAAAAAGGAGACGTCGTTTCTTTTGGTAAATACGAAATCCATGAGCCAGAACAAAATTCTTTTGGAGATTGGGCTTCTATTTCTATTGGTGGTCAATATTATTTATTTGCTGATTATGATCCAGCAGGTAAGACTGGTGGTAAACACATGAGTGTTGCTTGGTTTACGTCTGATGATATTAATAAACAATTTGAATTTTGTGGAAATATAGGTCAAGGCCATCCAGATCCAGATATCATGTTTGCAGAAGGTAAATATTACTTGCTTACGCAAACTAGAAACGATTATGTAAGTACTGGTCCTTGGGTAGAAACCGTAGAAGTGCGCATGGGAGTGGACACTACCAATGACGGACAAATTAATGAGTGGAGTGACTGGCAGGTTGTAAAAGAACAGTATGATTATATAAAAGGTTTTTCTAAGCAGGTTGAAAAAACACCAGCACAGTTGAATTTTTCTGACTTACCTAAAGGATATGGTTTTCAATTTGAGGTTAAAATGACGGATACTACAGAAAATGAATCAAAACCAATTTTAGATAAGGTAGTTGTGTCGTTTAAGAAATAAAAAATTAAAACCGAATTTAAGTTTCATAAGATGATGAAAAATATATTAACCGTTCTTATCGCACTGTTCGTGTTTGGAAACGCTTTTGCCAAAGATATTTATGTATCATCTAAAGGAGACGATGCTAATTCCGGAACAAAAAACAGTCCTTATTTAAGTTTTGAAAAAGCCTTACAAGAGGTAAAAAAATATGCAGGTAACGAAGCCGTTACGGTCTGGTTTACTTCTGGAGAATATTATCTTAATAAAACCATTGAGATAGGTAGTGATTATTCTGGAACGGAAAAATATCCCGTTGTATTTTCAGCTATACCTGGAGCAAAAGTAATTATCAAAGGCTCTCAGCGATTAGAGCATCTAGAATGGAAAGCCTATAAAAATGGTATTTATCAAACGCAAGTTCCTGAAGGCTTGTCTATGGATCAATTATTTGTTAATGAAGAACGCCAAGTTAGAGCAAGATTCCCTAATTATGATTATGAGAATCCACTTCGTGACGGGAAAGGATACCTTCAAGTCACAGGTGGTACAGATAAGCGTTATGATAAATGGTTTTCCTATGATCCTGAAACTTTTTCGGATAAAACATGGAGCCATCCAGAAACAGGAATTGTGCATGGTTTCCAAAGTCATAACTGGGGAAATATGCAGTACAGACTTAAATCAATTAATAGAGAACAAAATAAAATTTTTCTAAACGAAGGTGGTTGGCAACTTCAAAGAACACATGGTATAGGAGGAAAAAAAAGTCATGCGTCTTACTATTTTGTTGAAAATATTTTTGAAGAACTAGATGTTCCTGGGGAATGGTTTTTAAATACAGAAACCCATACGCTTTACTATTATCCGATGCAAGGCGTAGAATTAAGTGACGTTAAAATTGAAGTTCCAGTTATAAAAGATATGATTCAGTTGAAGGGCACTAAAGAAGCTCCTGTAAAACATATTCAGTTTAAAGGATTCAATTTTACACAAACCAACTACACGTTTATGGAGTCTTATGAGCCTGTAGCTCGCGGAGATTGGGCTATTCATAGAGGTGGTGCTATTTTTATGGAAGGTACAGAAAACCTGTTAATTGCAGATTGTAATTTTGAATATGTAGGTGGTAATGGTGTATTTATGAGTGCTTACAATCGTAAAAATAAAGTAAGCGGTTGTAGATTTGTACACACCGGAGAAAGTGCGGTTTGCTTTGTTGGTTCGCCGGAAGCTGTTCGGTTTTATCAAACTTGGGATGACAGATTAATGGATGGCAAGAATTGGAATGAAATGCGTGAAAATATGGACTTAGAAGCAGGTCCTAAAACCCCAGATTATCCAAAGAATTGCGTTGTTGAAAATAGTATTATGCACGATTTTGGAGATGTTGGTAAGCAAGTGGCAGGTGTTTATATTTCTATGAGTCATAAAATAACAGCCTCACATAATACCATTTATAACTGTCCGCGTGCAGGCATATGTATTAATGATGGTACTTGGGGCGGACACCTAATCGAATTTAATGATATCTGGGAAACCGTAAGAGAGACAGGCGAGCATGGCCCTTTTAATTCTTGGGGACGTGAGCGACAATGGAAAGGAGGTAGAGGAACGGATGAGCATTTTATTAAGGAATTGACGCGACTGGATGCCATTGATAATGTGGTTATTCGAAATAACCGAATCGCTAATTACCGTAAATCTATTAGTGCAGGAAATTGGACGATTGATTTGGATGATGGCTCTAGTTATTACGAAATCTATAATAATTTAAATTTAGGTTCTACTATCAAACTTAGAGATGGTATGGGACGTAAGGTGTACAATAATATTACAGTAAGTGCAGTACCTTCAGGATGGCATGTATGGCCAGAGAATTCGGAAGACGAGATTTATAAAAACATTTTTGTGATCGCTGGTACATTGCCTGGTAAAAATGTACCTACTCAAAACTTTATTCGAGGTGTAGGATTGTCTAAAGAAGTTAAATGGAGTGAAAACTATGATAATAATACCTATTGGAATGTTAACTATCCTGATAATTTTCACATGTCACCTAATCAGAACATGGAAGCTTGGAATAAGGAAGGCTATGATTTAAACTCTGTTTCAGCAAATCCAAATTTTGTAGACCCTATTAATGGAAATTATCAAGTTAAAGAGAATTCTCCAGCATTAAAGACAGGGTTTAAAAACTTCCCTATGGATCAGTTTGGTCATACAATGACTCGCATATTACCTTTTGGAGGTGATTTTGAAAACGAAACTATTGTACGTTTAAAGGCTGATATTAGAGCAGGAAAAAAATCTAATGTTTATTATACTACAGATGGTTCAGAACCAACCGTGAATTCGTTAAAATATTCAGAGCCATTTAAAATTAACCAATCAACATTGTTGAGAGCTAGAACCTTTGATTCTAATGGAATTCCAGTTGGTTTTACAAACGAGGTTGAATTTACAAAAGTTAAAAAAGTTATCCATCCTAGTTGGCTAGCCACTTTACTAGATGGTAAATATCAAGGAGAAACTATTGTCAAGGGAAAGACTACAAAAATTAAAAAGGCGCTTCAAAAAGAAGTAAAAGGAGCTTTGTTAATTAACATTGCAGATGATCCAGATTTAATAGATGCTACAGGTGGGTATAATTTTGGTTGTTATATTGAGTCATTAGATAATAAAAAAGCGCAAATGTGGTTGGATGCTGGATTGAACAAAGATTGGGTGATTCAAAAATTAAACAAGCATAAAGTTTTAAATATTGCCCATTTACAGAAGTTCCTTAAAAAATATGCAGGTCAAAAAGTAAAGATTACTGCGGTGAGAGATTATGGTTCTAAAGTGTTTGAAGTCATCATTCCTTAAGTAAATCCAATGTGTTTCATCTAAGATAAAAACTCAATAAATTTAAATTTATTTTCATGAAAAAAATTACTATATTTTTAATCATTACGACAGCTTTTGTTGCGTTTTTAACTCTTTTTTTTAAAGAAAATAAAGGTGTAACAAAAGAAGAATTTAGAACGATGATAGACAATCATCCAATGCAAGAAAGATTAAAACTGTCTAAATCGGAGAGAAAAAAATCAGGGATTCCCCCAAATAGGTATTTCGATGATCAATATTTGTTAGAGATGAATCCTGCTACAGGAAAAACAAATCCTGAAAATATTCAAGCAATTATAGAAGAAGAAAGATCTTCAAATTTTTTAGGGGGATCTGCTAGGTCACCAGGTGAAGATACAGAAAATGCATGGGTAGATAGAGGTCCAAATAATATTGGAGGTAGAACTAGAGTTGTTTTTTATGACCCTAATGACATAAACGGAACAAGAGTATTTGCAGGAGGAGTAAGTGGAGGTTTATGGGTAAACGATGATATTAGTAATGCATCTTCTTCTTGGACTCAAGTAGGAATAGACGAAAACCTAGCGATTACATGTTTTGCTATAGACCCAAATGATTCTAATACGTGGTATGTAGGTACAGGAGAGGCATATACGCATAATGATGGCACAGGAAATGGAGCATGGTATACTACAGATGGAGGAAATACATGGTCTGTATTATGGTCCATCAACCTAAATCAAGGAAGAGGCAGACGCCCTTACTTTTTTAATGAAATTGTAGCATGGGATAATAATGGTACAACCGAAGTGTTTTTCTCATTAGATGGTTGGTTAGACTATAATCATGTTGGTTTTAATGCCTCTGGCTGGTATAAAATGGAAAATGGAAACATTAATCAAATAGAATTTGATGTTGATGGAGATACAAGAGCCTATGTTTTTAGTGACGTAGAGATAGCAGCAGATAATTCTTTATGGTGCGCTACAAAAAAGAATAGATGGAGTACTGGTGGTGGAGAGATATATAGAACAACTGACGGAGAAAATTTTACACAGAAGTATTCTTTAACAGGAGGAGATAGAGTAGAACTTTCTGCATCTAAAACAAATCCTAATTTAGTATATGCGCTGGTAGAAGAAGGAAACTCTACAGGTGTTAGAATTGTTAAAACTACAGATGGAGAAAACTTTACTGTGCTTCCAGAACCAGCAGATGCTGATACTGGAATTGATGCAGATCACTTTACAAGAGGTCAGGCTTTTTATAATTTAATGGTAGAGGTTGATCCTACGAATGATAATATTGTTTATGTAGGAGGAATAGATTTATTTAGATCTGATAATGGAGGTTTTTCTTGGAATCAAATTTCTAAATGGTCTAACAATAATAATTTAGCAAATTTAAATGTATCATTGGTTCATGCCGATCATCATGCACTTGTTTTTGATCCTTCTGATTCTAATAAAGGAATATTTGCCAATGATGGAGGTGTTTACTATTCATCTAATTTGTCAATTGCTTCATCAAGCGAAACAGCAATAGTTGCCAGAAATAACAACTACAATATAACACAATTTTATTCAGGAGCTATTGGTCCAGATCCTGAAAACGAGATGTTATTAGGAGGTGCACAAGACAATGGCTCTTTATATGTTGGTAATGCTACAAGTGGAACTAATTCATTTTCTGAAGTTTATTCAGGTGATGGAGTGGCTACTTTTATAGATAAAGATGAAGAATATTTAATAGTTTCTTATGTGTATAATGTATATGAATCTTATTTATTACCAATAACGGCTAATAGTCAAAGTATACCAATTAGAAATGATACTTCTAGAGGTTCTTTCGCAAACATTGCAGATTTAGATGACAATTTAGATATTTTATATGTGAATGGTTCATCAGATGGCACCTATAGAGTTTCTCGATTTACGGATTTAACATCCGGTAATGTTGGGGCAGGTAGTTTTGCAAATAGTAATTTTATAGATAGTGAGCCTACAGCTATCAAAGTTTCACCATATACTACAGGTAGCACTACATTATTTGTGGGTTCTGCTACAGGGTCAATTGTAAAGATAGAAAATGCTGATGACGATAGTTTTGGTAGTACTACTCTTACTTATACAAACATAGATGTTAATGGAATAATCAATACAGGTTCAATTTCTAGTATAGAATTAGGTGAGAACGAAGATGAAATATTGGTAACGTTGCATAATTATGGTGTAAATAATATTTATTACACTTCTGATGGAGGTACTAATTGGGCTGTAAAAGATGGAGATTTTGCAGACATTCCTGTAAAAGCAATAATGATGAATCCAATGGATGATGATGAAGTAATTATAGGGACAAATTATGGGGTTTGGCAAACAGATAATTTTACGGATGATAATCCTGAATGGGTACATTCTCAAAACGGAATGTCTAGTGTAAAAGTAACTTCGTTTGAATTAAGAGAAGCAGATAATACAGTGTTAGCTTCTACTTATGGCAGAGGGCTATTTACAAGTACTTTCACAGCAGATAGTGATTTATCAATAGATCAAAATGAGCTAAGTAATAATTCTATTATTATATATCCAACAGTTTCAAAAGATGGTTTTTTTAATTTAAAAACAACGGCAGAAAACTATACTACTTCTGTGGAAATTTATGATTTACATGGAGTGAAAGTATATGCTGTTCAAAACTTGGAATTAGAGACGTCTAGTGACAAAGAAATAAAACTAGAAGCTTCAAGTGGACTATATATTATGAAAATTTATTCAGGTAATAAAGTTTTAAAATCTCAAAAAGTAATTATTCAGTGAGTAAGATAAATTTTGAAATTAATAATTTCATAAAATAAATAGTGTAATTAATCCTGTTTCCTTTGGTTGGTTTAGCATAATAATTAACACTTTGTACAACCTACCCTATTACAGTATATAAAAAGAGATAAAGGTTTTATGAATAGTAGTAAATCACTTTTCATAAAACCTTTTATGGTTGAAAAGTATCTGTTCTAAATGGATATACTGGCAAGTTTTTTTCATTAACCAAATTTACTTCTGGTACAGCTGTAAAGGCATAACGAATGTATTTAGGTTTTGATAATTGATTAGAATGTAATACGACTGTTTTTCCTTTTATTTTGGCATTGGCCCAAAACCAATTTTTAGAATCATCTGCTAACCAAAAGCCAGTCGGTGCTTTTCCATCTTTTGTTTTAAGCTTTTTAGCATGGTCAAAATAAACGACTACTCTATTCTCTTTTATTTTTGCTTCTTTAAATATGGGACCACAGGATTTAGAATCTGATTTTGAAATTTCATCCATTGCCAATAAAGCCAAGCGCTTACCAATAGGCAATTTATCTTTTGGGTGTACGTCCTTAACATCACCTAAATCAATTGTATTTACTACAGATGTATTGGGCAACTCAAGAACTTTCAATTGTGACTCACGCATCCATGCCCACGAATGCGCATTAGGGCTTTTTGCATTCATCTCTGTCTCTGAATCTAAAATCTTTCCGTAACCAGGTAGCATAACTATCATAAAGTGCATGTCATCGTTATTCCAAGATTTTCGATACGTTTTAATCCATTCTTTCAGCGTTTCTTCATACTGAAGCATACCAGTATTCCGATTCTTTTTACCATGCATTGATTGTGTATTACTTTCTCCTTGATACCAAACTAACCCTCTACAAGCATAAGGAATTAATGGATGTATCATCGCATTGTAAAGTATATTTGATTGCCTCCGCGCAAAAAGATTATCTTCTCTGGACCACGGTACCGGACCATTTTTAATGGTTTTTATTCTGTTTTTAGTTTTACTATTAGTATCAAACGCATCCATCATCGCTTTAAAATGAGGCAATGTTTTGGTCATTTCTCTTGGCATCCATCCTTCTATAGATGAGCTTCCCCAAGATGTTAATATAATACCCACGGGAACATTGGCAGATTTCTGAAGAAAATAAGCAAAAGAAAAAGCTACGGCACTATTTGGTTGCTCATTTACCCATTTGCCTTTACATCTAGCTTGAGGTTTAAATGCTACGTTGTTTTCTACTTTAAAACTTCGAATATGAGAAGCTTTGGGTATCAATGCCTTAATTTCAGGAACACGGTCAACTTCCATTTCCATATTAGATTGACCAGAACATACCCATACATCGCCAACTACAATATCTAAAATCCTTATATCATCTTTATTTAAAGAGGATGATATAATCATTGTTTTTGGTTCAAAACTAGCTTTTAAAGCAGTTAAATCTATACGCCATTCACCATTAGAATCTACAATAATACTTTTTTCTGAATTTGCAAACTTAACGGTAATGGTTGCTCCAACCTCAGCTTTTCCCCATACAGGAATAGATTGATTACGTTGCAAAACCATATGGTTTTTAAAAAGAGAAGCTAATTCAAATGTGATTCTAGCTTCCCTTTTTAAAATAGACTCTGTTGGTACAGAACAAGAATTATTTGCAAACAAATAAGTGCTAAAAATTAAACCAACACATAAGATTAAATAACTTAACCTTTTCATTTAATTATTAATTTTTAGACTTCTTCTTTTTATTTTTTGCTTTCTTACTTCTATTAACAGTTCTTTTTTTCCATAAAATAATATCATCCATATCATTTTCAGAAAACTCCCCTTTGGTACTTCTTCCTGTTTTTATATCCAATTCCAATTGCTTTAAAAGTTGTTCCGCAATTTCAGGATGTGTTGTATATAAGTTTGTGGTTTCGGCAGGATCATTTTCCATATCATATAATTGCGCAACAGGCATAGTATCTAATGTAGGATCATCTTCTTTAGGAGTACTCCAACCTCCTGAACCTCTTGCTAATAACAATTTCCATTTTCCTAGTCTATACCCAAAATGGCCACTTATGGAATGATGAATAACTCCAGCTCTAGTACTATTAATAGCTTCCCCGTGTAATGCTGGTAAAAAACTCACACTATCTTCACCACTTTTGCTTGGCATAGCAATATCTGTTATTTCAGAAAACGTAGCGAAAATATCGGTTAAGCAAATTAAATCATTGTTTGTGCTGTTAGGTGCTATGTTATTGGGCCATTTTACAATAAATGGTATGCGATGGCCGCCATCCCATAAATCGGATTTTGAACCACGATAGCCTGCACTTACTAAATGACCTTTATTTGCAAGTCCTTTGATATTTGCAGCTCTAGAGGCACCGTTATCACTAGTAAAAATTACCAATGTGTTGTCTGATAATCCATTTGCCTTAAGCGCATCTAAAATAGATCCCACAGTGGCATCTGTTTGCATTACAAAATCAGCATAATTACCAAGTCCACTTTTGCCTTGCCATTCTTTTGAAGGTACAATTGGTGTATGCGGAGATCCTAAAGGCACATATAAGAAAAATGGCTTACCATCTTTATGCTTTGCTTGTTCGTTAATATACTCTACAGATTTAGTTGTTAAACGAGGTAGCATATTAATTTCATCGTCATGAATAATTACTTTGTCATTTTCTATAACTGCTTTCATACTTCCAGCGTGGTGAAAACCATGATAATAATCAAATCCTCTATGAATAGGTCCATCTGGTATCGTTGCACCTATAGGAGGTAAGTTTCTCCCTTTTTTGCGAATGGTTGTTTGCGAAATAGAATCAATATATTGAAAATTCAAATGCCATTTTCCAATGATAGCTGTATGATACCCTTGGTCTTTAAGAAAATTTCCAATTGTTGGTCGGTCTTCTTTAATTAAATCTGGAGCAAAACCAGATACGACGCCACTTTGTAATTTTGTACGCCAGCTATAACGTCCGGTCATAATACCATATCGTGTAGGTGTACAAACAGATGCTCCAGCATGTGCATCCGTAAATGTCATCCCTTCTTGGTTTAATTGATCTATATGAGGGGTTTTAATTTTACTAGTTTCTGGTGCTAAACTTTGTACATCACCATAGCCTAAATCATCACAGACTATTAGAACAATATTAGGTTTCTTTGCCTTTTTTTGGGCATTAGAAGACCAAGTAAAGATGCTTAATAGCAAAACAATTAATCTTAAGCTATTACGTTTTTGTTTTTTCATGGTTATATTAATTTAGTATTGTTGTGAAATAAAATTTTTTAAAGGAATCTTTATAGTATTGTATTCCGTTTATTTTAAATAAGAAACAAAATAATCTATTGTTGTTTTGATTATCGATTCTCGTGTTGGATTAATGTCAGCTCCAACTTTTCTCCAATTATGACCTGCGTTTTTTACAATTAATGTGGTTACAGGTGCACCAACCTCATTCGCTTTTTCTGCCATATAATAAGCGTGATTTACTGGGATGGTAGTGTCCTTATCGCCTTGAATCATTAATAACGGAGCACTGTTTTTTTCTAAATAATTAATCGGACTCATTTCCTTATATAGCGCTAATTTATCTTTAGGTTTGGTATCTGGTTTTGTTATTCTAGCACCAAATCGATCTTTAAAATTGGGGCTATCATCATGATTAAATAAACTGATATCTTCAAAATCGCAAGGACCGTACCAAGATCCTCCAGCGACCATGTTATATTTGTAAGAAGCCAAATCAGGATCGCCTTTTAAAGTTTCAGGTGAGCTTAATAATAGCATTTGGGAAATTTGACCACCAGCAGAGTCTCCAAAAGAGAAAAACTGATTGGCATCAATGCCTAATGTTTCACTATGTTTAGACAAATAACGCATAGCATCTTTACTGTCTATTACGCAGTCTCTCATGGTCGTATTTCCGTCTTTTTTCCAAAGTCTGTAACTCACGGATACCACACAAAATCCTTTTTCTAAAAGTGCCGTATGCACAGTTTTAAAAGAAGCATTAGCTGCTCCGTGTCTGCTACCGGTTGTCCATCCACCTCCATGTGTGTATATCACTACGGGTAATTTCTCTCCTTCCTTTGACGTTTTAGGATAATAAATATCTAAGTATAAATCCTCTTCTTCGGTAACTTTATAAAGCACATTTAACTTTCTTTTTCCTTCTGTCTTTAGATATGGAACTTGCTTGTTTGCCGAAAATTCTTCAAAGCTAACTAGGGCATCTCCGTTACTGTCCAATAATTTATTTAAATTTTTCCATAGGCGTTTGTTGTCATCCTCTGTAAATTGACCGTCTTTGTTTACATCTAATCTTTCCCAAGTTTTGTTAATGTAAACATCACGATACGCTCCGTTGGATTGATCCTCTGATTGCGCAAATCCTTGTAAAAAAGGAAATGTGATACCTAGAATTACTAATGAAACATTAAAATTAAATTTTCTAAATCTTGTCATAACTCTGCTGTATTCCTATTTATTACTATACCCTTGACTTTTATAGGTCTCTAAAAGTTGTTCTAATTCTGCTACAACTTCAGGATGTTCATTATAGAGATTATTCTTTTCTTCAGGATCATTAATCATATCGTATAACGTCCCAGGAGTTTCGTTAGGTTTTGGTTCTATAGATTTTGGCTTTGTAAAAC
This sequence comes from Winogradskyella sp. Asnod2-B02-A, assembly GCF_045063645.1. Taxonomy (NCBI): domain Bacteria; kingdom Pseudomonadati; phylum Bacteroidota; class Flavobacteriia; order Flavobacteriales; family Flavobacteriaceae; genus Winogradskyella; species Winogradskyella sp. Asnod2-B02-A. Next base: position 1,651,469 of record NZ_JBEFOG010000027.1, on the reverse strand, counting down.
CACCTGAACCTAATTCGGGAGTGTATTTCCACTTGCCTTTTCTTATGGAGAACATGCCGTAAATTGAATGATGTACCACGGCTTCTCTGATTGGTGTCTCTATATTAGATGTATAAGCAGGCCAAAGATTGTAACTATCTTCAGCTCCTTTTTCTACGTTAGGTTGATTTAATACACCAGATAAGGTAGCAAACAAATCTGTTGTACACATGAGTTGATTCGATTCCAATCCTTCAGGAATGACACCTGGCCATTTTGCAATATAAGGGACTCTATGACCTCCCTCATAAATATCGGCTTTTTGCCCTTTGTAAATATAATTTGCACGATGCGCAAATTTTTCTTTATCTCTTTCGGTCCAATTAGAGCCGTTATCAGAAGTCACAATAATTAAGGTGTTATCTAGTTTTCCTGCTTTTTCTAAGGCAGTAACAACTGCACCAACAGCATCATCTACCATAGTAACATAATCACCATAATCGCCTGCTTCAGATTTACCTACAGCATCACCTATTGGTAACCAAGGTGTATGAGGTGCTGTTAACGCAAAATAAAGGAAGAAAGGTTGGTCTGTATTTTTTTGATCATCAATAAAAGAAACCGATTTTTTTGTAAAATTGTCTAAGACTTGATCAAAAACAAAATTAGGTGCTTTTTCCCCTGGCCTCCAACTAAGACCGCGACCCTTTCTTTTTACGTTTGTATATGCTGTAGGTAATTCTACAGCTTTTCCATTTTCGATATATAAATAAGGAGGGATGTCTAATGATGCAGGAATGATATACGAATAGTCAAAGCCTAAATAACTAGGGTCTTTTATGGGTTTACTAAAATCTACATTGCTAACTCCGTCTTTTGCTTTTATAGTCTTATCTCCATCTTTTGGTTGCATATCTATACCTATGTGCCATTTACCAATGCAGGCCGTTGTATAACCATTACTTTTAAGATAAGAAGCTACTGTTGGCCTGCTTTCTTCTATTAAGGCAGGTTTATAACCGTTTAAAACACCTCTTTTTAGTGAGCTTCTCCAGGCATAACGCCCTGTAATGATGCCATATCTAGTAGGTGTACACACTGAAGAATTTGTGTGTGCATCTGTAAAATGAACTCCTTCTGATAGCATTTTATCCATGTGTGGAGTTTGAATTCCGGATTCTGAATTTAAAGCCGAAAGGTCTCCATAACCCATATCATCGGCTAAAATGTATACGATATTAGGAGTTGTGTTTTTAATAGGAACTTCTTGCTTTTGGACAGTCGCATTAGACTTACAGGATGTTACTAAAACTGATATGAAAAGAAATTTTAATATGTTCATTCGTTCTTTTAATATAATTATTGTTGCTTAAATTATTTTTTTAAAGCAAACTTTGCTTGAGGCCATTCTCCTAAAATAGGGTCGTTTTCTTGAACTTTCCCAGGCGTACTTCTACCCTCTTTTATTTGTTGGATTAGAATTGCTTTTAATTCCTTAACCTTTTCAGGGAATTGATCAGCAAAGTTATTTCTCTCTTTGACGTCCTTTTTTAAATTGTATAGAATTTCTTCCGCAGTAACATCTTTATGTATTTTTGTTTCTCCAGAGGCCATAATACCTGAGTTTGGAGATACGATTAATTTCCAATCTCCTTTTCTAATCGCAAAAACACCATACTTGTCATGATGAATAGTGGCATCTCTTAAATAATCTCCTTCATTGGTTAATAAAGGCATCATGCTAAAACTATCTTCTGCCTCATTATCCTTAAAATCATAATCGATAATGTCTGCACATGTTGCCATAAAGTCTGTAGTACATATGGTGGCCTCTGAAACCGAATTTGGTTTTATTTTTCCTGGCCATTTTACTAAAAATGGGACTCTGTGACCTCCTTCTAAATAACTTCCTTTATAACCACTATAAATATAACTTGGACTGTGTTTTTCCTTTTTTAAAGTTTTTAAATCGTTAGTGGTAGCAAAACCGTTATCGCTAGTAAAGATGACTAATGTATTCTCGTCAATGCCTTGTGCTTTTAATGTTTCAAAAATACGACCCATTAAATCATCTATCATGATTACAAAATCGGCATAAGGACTTTTAATGTCGCTTTGACCTTTCCATGGTGCAATTGGTAACACTGGATTATGTGGAGAAGGCAAAGGAATGTACATAAAAAAAGGTTGGTCTTTATTGGCATTTTCCTTAATGAAAGCAATAGATTTATCTACAACATTTGGTAGTACGTCTTCATGTTTAAAATCATCCGCAATATCTCCTCTAATCCAAGTGGCATATGGTGATTGTTTTTTGGTTTGAGCCGAAATTCCTGTTGGTACCATGGTGGCCTTATTATTTTCTATATACACAAAAGGTGGCATGTTTAGGGATGCTGAAATCATATATGAATAATCGAAGCCCATATCATTAGGACCAAACTTTAAAGGTTGACTATAATCAATAGCCTTAAAATTCAAGCGATCTGATGTATCTGAAAAATGATCAAACTCTTTGCTGTTGTTTTTCATCGTCCAGTTTAAACCCAAATGCCATTTTCCAATACTTGCTGTTTTATAGCCTTTATTTTTTAGCATCTGTGCCACTGTTAATCTGTTTTTCTGAATTAAACTAGGTGAATTTCCCCAAGTCACAAATTCTTTTAAAGGCGTACGCCAATTGTATCTTCCAGTTAAGATGCCGTATCGTGTTGGTGTACACACAGAAGAAGAGGTATGTGCATCTGTAAACTGCATACCTTCTTTACCCATTTGATCTAAATGAGGTGTTTGTATTTTACTGTTTTCGTTATAAATACTTAAATCACCAATACCCAAATCATCTGCCAAAATGTATATGATATTTGGCTTTTGGGGTTTTAGTTCTTCTGTAGTATCATTATTATCAAAACTGGTAAGCATAAAAAGTGATGCCAATAATAAGCTACTAATTATAAGTATTTGAGTTGTTTTAGTTTTCATAATTTTATTTAATTATTTTTTAAAGTCACTTCTATAACGTAACCAAGTGCGTCTTTAGGCACTCCTGTTATTATGGTTTGTAATCCGTTTTTATTCTGATTCCAACTAAGGATCTTATCGCTTCCTAATAGTTTTACCTGTTCAATATCTCCTTCACCCTTTTTTAGTGATTTTATTAAGATATCTCCTTCTGTTTGGGTGAGTGAAATAACATAAACTTTATTTTCTTTAGCAGTAAACCAAAAATCTTTAGATGTAAAATCTCTTTTGAAACCTTTGGCAGCTCTATGACCTGTGCCATCTAATAATGTTTCTTCTTGTCCTTCGTTTGGTGTTTTCCAACGGGTTGTTCCGTAAACAGCATCTGCATTTTGATGAATCCATTTGCCCATGTCGCGCAAGTTTTGTGCACTAGCTTCTGGTACGTGTCCTTTTCCATCAGGACCTATATTTAATAGGTAGTTTCCACCTTTAGATAGAATATCTACAAAATAATACAGCAATTCTTTTGGACTTTTCCAGTCTTCATCATAAGATTTATAACCCCAAGAATTATTCGTAGTACCACAAGTTTCCCAATACTTTTCTAACGTTTCGGAGGCCGAAGGAATCTTATTATCTCCGGCATCTAAATAATCTCCAAACTCCCAGCCAACTCTTCTGTTTACCAATATATTTGGATTTGCATTGTACACCATTTTGTAAAACGTAAAGGATTGTTCTTCAGTTGTAAATCCTTCACCATCAAACCAAATTAAACGTAACTTTGGTAATAACGCAATAAGCTCTTTAATTTGCGGATAACTTTTAGAGGCATAATATTCGGCATGTGTATTTGGACTTGGATCCCACAAATTTTTACCAGAACTATGAGTATAGATTCCTAAGGAATCATTTACTTTTTTTACGTTAGCGTAGTTACCATCACCTCCATCATTCCAGTCGTTTCCATGTGAATAATAAACACCAAAATCTAAACCTTCGGTTAAACAAGCTTCATATAATTCTTTTACAACATCGGCTTTGTAAGGCGTTGCATCTACCATATCGTATTCTGAACTCTCAGAATCAAACAATGCAAAACCGTCGTGATGTTTAGAGGTAATCACTACATATTTCATTCCAACATCTTTGGCAAGTTTGGCTATGTTTTGCGCAAAAGATTTATCTGGGTTAAACGTTTTTGCGAGTTGGGCATATTCATCCCTAGGAATTTGAAACGCATGCATTAACCATTCTGCTACTTTTGGTCCTGGATATGGAGCATCGTTAATTTTAGTCCCTTTCCAAATTCCACCTGCCTGAGAATATAATCCCCAATGTATAAACATACCAAGTTTTGCCTCTTTAAACCATTTAAGCGCTTCTTGTTTTTCATTAGATTGATGCATGGTTAACCATTCGCTGTGATATTTACCAGAACCCACTAAATTTTTATAATGCGGCACCAATCGTACTTGATTAAAATTGGCTTCTGTCTCTATAGTTAAAACATGTTTAGCTGAGATATCCTTAATTTTAATTGGCTTCTTGAATTCTGAAACTATTTTATGGTTATAAGTGGTGTAATCTTTTTGAAAGTCTCCCTCTAACTCCTGATCATCTATCGTAACTTTAGCCACGGATGAATTTGTTGGTAAAGCATCAAAAACAACTTGTACGGAATAATCAATTGGGTGTGTGACTTCAATATCCCAACTGTATGTATTTCCTTCTTTTACACCATCTGCCTTATTTAATAATGCCCAATTCATAGTTTGGTCAAAAACCTGACTTTCAGATTCATTTGTCTTTTCTTTTTGTACACATCCATACTGTGCCAAAATGGGTACAATTAGTAAACAAATAATTCTTAAATTAGTTTTCATCTTAAATATAGTTGTTGTTTACTTTCTTTCTAGTTTTCTGTTGCTATGGTATTATACGCTTCAGCTGTCATCCAAGTTAAATCATCCCAATACCCAGTATCATTATTCTGATAAACCCCTTTAGTTGTGCGTCCGCTAGCAATAATGACATTTATTTTAGCTGTTAAATCCTTTACTTTTTTAGGGTGTTTCTTTGCTAAATTTGTCTCCTCGCTTGGATCATTATCTAAATCATATAATTCAATGCCTTCTTCTTTCTTTTTAGATGGTAAAACCAATTTCCAGTTGCCTTCGGTAATAGCATACCTGCCAATTTTACCATTATCTCCTCTATTTATAAGAGGTAAGCGGTTATATGTACTTTGAGTTGTTGTTAAAACTGAAGCAAAACTTTGACTATCTTCACCTGCATTGTCTGAAATATCAACTCCTAATAAATCCGCAAAAGTTGCTAATAAGTCAACTTGTCCTACAGGTTTATTCCATGTACGACCAGATTCTTTAATTCCATTTGGCCAACGCACTATAAATGGCACGCGGTGACCGCCTTCGTAAACCGAACGTTTTCCTTCTTTTAATCCTCCTCTACTGTCATGATTAAATTCTTCGATACGTTTACTCCAAGATTTTTCAGGACCATTATCACTGGTAAAAACAATCAATGTATCATCATCTAGTCCTGACTCTTTTAAATAATTTAAAATTTGTCCAATATGATAATCCGTCTCTATTACAAATTCACCATAAGCACCTGAATCTCCTTGACCATGAAATTCTGGTAATGGAGCTACAGGATAATGTGGAGATGTATATGGTAAATACAAGAAAAAAGGTTTATCATTTTTAGCATCACCTTCTACGGTTTTCATCCAATCAATGGCTTTCTCTGTAAATTGAGTTAGACATTGGTTATCCGTAAAATCTGGAGCAACCTCAAAACCAGGTTTTCCTAATTTCTCTTTTGTCTGTTCGGGAGTTGTATCATATGGTGGCATGATTCGATAATCTACATGCCTATCATTTTTCTTTTTATTCGTATATTCTGTTGGAGGAACTTTGGCAAATCTACCTTCAAACCAAGCCAGAATACCAAAATTTAATGAGGCTGGTACTCCATAAAAATAATCAAAGCCTTTGTCTAAGGGCATATCTTTTATAGGCTGTGACCAATCTCTGTTTTGAGGAGTTCCAGGAAAATCCATTCCTAAATGCCATTTGCCCACCATTGCTGTATTGTAACCTTGATTTTTTAAAAGTGATGCCAATGTTTCTCTTCCATCTTCTATTAAACATGTGGCTTCAGATTTCATCACACCATTTTTAAGTGTTGTTCTCCAACTATAACGACCAGTTAACAAGGAATATCTAGAAGGTGTACATACTGAAGAAGCACTGTGCCCATTTGTAAAGGCAATCCCTTCATTTACTAAACGGTCCATGTTTGGTGTTTTAAATTTAGCATCTTTATTTAAAGTGCTTACATCTCCATAGCCCTGATCATCTGTATAAATAACAATGATATTTGGTTTATTAGATTCTTGTGCGCAAGCTGTTGCTATAAATGTCAAACTTACATAAGACACCAACATTAAACATCGTATTAATATATTTTTTAATCGCTTCATTGCTATAATGATTTTATAATAGCATCTAAGCTAACGCCTAATGTTGCTTCTGCGATTTTACTTAATTCTTGTTCTTCTCCTTGTAAATGAATAGTGGTTTGAATATGAACCATCGTTTCATTTGGTTTTAAGGCTGCTGCTGGCGACGACGTTTCTAACTCATAAAATGGTCCCATCGGTGGAACTCCTGGTTCTGGAGAACCATCGTTATAAGCATTTAATACATCTCCTGCAAAGGGTTCTTCTTGGTGCTCCCATGCTGAATTCACATATCCATGGGGCGCTTCTTGGGTATTATAAGTGATTAAAGTCAAAACTTTACCTAAGGCGTCATAGCTTCCTGCAATTCCTTTTGAGCGTTTTGAGTTGACTCCAATTTTACTCCGTTTGGTCCCATCTCCCTTAAAAAACAAAATATTTTCTTTTACTTCTAAATAGTCTTTAGGCACCTTACCAAAATAGGTGTCATTTACTGTTTGTCCTAAAATGGCTTCTTCTCCATCTTTAAAAGGAATAATCATAGTCGTTTCTGACGATGGTTTATACATCCCTAACATCCAAATAGAAGGTAAGCCCGTTTCTGGTATCCATGGTTGATCACCAATATTTGTAATTTGATTATTGGTTTGATAACCAACAAACTCAACATTTGCTGAAAATTTCTTTTTTATTATGTTTTCAATGGATGCTTTATTTAAAATAGAAATGGAACGTCCAATACCCATTTTAAAAATTGTTCCACTTTTATTTATGAGTTCACAACGGTGTTCAAACGTCGCCGAATGATCTGTATGAGAAACCAAGGTAAAAGCCTCTGTATCTATAACAGCTGGAGTTTTCCAGTTTGAAAATTCAAAATCGTCTTCTGGTTTAAAAAAGAGCGAAAACTGACCGCCTTCAGGACCTAACCAAAAACGCTCTTCACCTCCAAATACATAAATCTGATTTTCTAAGCGTCCTTTACGTTCTTCTTTTGATAAGAAACCAGCTTCAATAACTTTTTTGTTAATCCAACCAAAACCGTCGCCTTCATTTACATTTGTAGTGCTCGTCATAACACGTCCTTGAAATTGAGGGGCAATAACTACAGCACTCTGACCTTCTTGTAAGACCATAATATTTGTATGCTTTTTAAGAAAGTTAAGATCTTTAGAAAAACCGTGGTCTTTTTTCATAATATTAATTATAGTTTTAGAATACCAGTGTACTTGTAAATTCATTAGAATCTCAAAATCGTTTTCTACGAAAAAGAAATTTTTAAAGATTACTAATTTGCAATTTCTTTTAGATTAACCTCATATCTAATTCAACCTAAAAGATATCTCTTTTAAATAAATGGATCATTTTAGATGAACTAGAAATCATTACATTTTACTTTTTTAGTTTTTTTCAGCAATCCCACTTTTCGGACTCCAATAAGGTATCCCTTTTGTATCTAGTTGCTTATAATACCTTATGTGAAGCGGATGTTCCTTTACTCTTTTTCTGTTTTCGTTTACCATAAGTGGAATAGAATTGGTCCACCATTCATTATAAGGTTGTTCAAATTTAGTAATCACATCAGGGTTTTGTGCAGCCACATTTTCACGCTCACCAGGATCGCTAATAACATCATACAATTCCTTGTTATTTACAAAACGCCATTGCTGACTTCTAATCGCCATTTTAGTGTATTTAGCTTCATTAACCATTCCTGTTTTCCAACGTCCACAATGTGTAAACATCAAACGATCTTTCCAAGTTGTCGTTGTATTTTCTAACAATGGCAATAAGGATAAGCCTTCTAAGGGTTGCATCGATTCTGGTAGTTTAACTCTTGCCAATTCCGTAAAAGTTTTATATAAATCTACATGCGCTGTAAGCTGGTTAATATCTTTGCCTTCCGTTAAAACACCTTTCCAATAAAAGAAAAGCGGCACGTGATTTCCACCTTCATTTGGCGAGTTTTTTCCACCTTTAAGGTTGGCATTAAAGTGCTTTACGTTTTCCCCATTTAAAGTTCCTCTTAAATGTGTTGCTCCATTATCTGTAGTAAAAATAACTAAGGTGTTTTCTAAAGCATTCCATTCTTCAAGTTTACGCATCAATCTTCCAAAATTGTCATCAATATTTTCAATCATACCATATCTGCCTGCAGTCCCTTCATCATATCCTAATTCTAAAAATCGTTTTTTGTAAGCTTCAGGAGCAACCAAAGGTGCGTGAGGTGCATTTAAAGAGATATAGGTAAAATAGGATTGTTTATGATCTATCTTTTCTTTGGACCAAGACAAGGCAGCATCAAAAAAAACATCGGTACAAAAGCCTTTGGTTTTTACAATGGTTTCATTGTGAAGTAAGATATTATCAAAATAAACATTGTCTTTATTAGGTGGAAAATCACCTAAACTCACTTGTCCAATGCCACCAGCTCCATGCATCAGTACTTCATTAAATCCTCTGTTTTGTGGTAAATACTCCTTTGCATCTCCCAAGTGCCATTTACCAAAAAGTCCGGTTTGGTAACCTGCAGACTGCAACGCTTGAGGTAGCGTGTACACCTCTAAAGCCATGCGTTCGCGATCTAAAATAGTATGGGTAACACCTACTCTAAATTCATGACGACCACTCATTAGAGCAGCTCGAGAAGGAGCGCAAGTAGGACTTACATGGTATTCTGTAAAACGTGTTGATTTTTGATAAAAAGCATCAATATTGGGAGTTTTTACAACTTCATTTCCCATACAAGAAAAATCTCCCATACCTTGATCATCCGTCATTACAAAGATGATGTTAGGTTTACTGTTTTTAAGATTTTTTGAATTTTCTTGTGCGTAATTAATTTGAAAATAAAACAGGAAACACAAGCAACAGTTGATAACTACATTTTTCATGATTCCTATTTTTATATTTAACTTTTAATTACTTTACTTTTTGAAACTCGACTTTTTCCATAAAAAGATTATAACTCTATTAAAGACCTCTTATATCTTTTCACTTCCTTTAAAAGCTTAATTCTTTTTTTTCTTTTTCTTTTTATTTTTTTTCTTTCCTTTTTTAGGAGTCTTTATTAACTCATGAAATTTACTTTTCACCATAAATCTATTTTCATCGATAAAAATAACTCCACATTCATGTGCATCTTTTGGTACATTAAAAGTGTATTCTAATTTATCTTTACTAGACTCTAAAGGTACTTCTATGTATGTTGTGTGTAATTTTTTCTTTCCAGTAGCACTTGGTTTATCAGAGATTTTAATAAGTGCATAACTTTCAATTACATTAGATTTTCCTTTTTCTAATTGAATAGAAACTTTACGAGAGTTTGCATCAAAAACATCATTCACAATAACTGGAATAGCGGCTGCATCCTCTTCGTTTTTAAATTTAGAAGGATCTTTATATGGCAGCTTAGCATCGTAATCTTTTAGATACTTTTCTAGTTTAGCAGCTAACTTATTAACAATTTCAGGAGATTCTGCTGCAATATCATGTTGTTCTTCTAAATCATATCGCTTTCCATCTTTATACAAACGATGCAATACATATTTACCAGAATTAAAGTTTTTATACAATTTATAGTCTCCAGATCTAATAGCCGATTGGTTTTTAACATCGTCTCCATAAGGATAGTGCCACCATAAATCTTCTCTAGGTTTTCCTTTGCTATCTTTTACATCATTTTCGTTATTTAACAAGACATTAGAAATATCTAATCCGTCTAAATCATCACTATATTTAGAAGGTATTTCACTATTGGTAAGGCTTAAAATAGTTGGATAGAAGTCTAATTGATTGATTAAAACATCTTTTGTTTTTTCCTTTGGAATATTTGGTCCCAAAATAAGCATTGGGACTCTAATACCACCTTCTTCGCTATATTTTTTCCCCTTGTCTAAAGGAGCATTATCCGACATTACTTCTGCTTTACGAGTTTCCGCTCCACCATTATCAGATGAAAAGATAATATAAGTCGTTTCGTATAATTTTTTTCCTGGATTTCTAGGGTCGTCTGTTTTCTTTAATAAATCGACAACACGACCTAAACTCCAATCTAAAGTGGTGACCATAGCACCAAAATAAGGGTTATTCTGGCCTTCTTTAGTCCATTCAGCATCTACTTCTGGAAGCTCTACTCCTAATTTATCACAATAATAGTCTAATAATTTACGATTTTTTGTGTGAATTGGGTAGTGTACCATCCAATGCGCCAAATATAAAAAGAAAGGTTCCTCTTTACTTTCGGTAATAAATTTAAGTGCATTTTCTGTGACTGCATCAGTTGGATAAGAGATTCCTTCAGGAGACTCTTTTGTAAAAGGAAAATATTTTTCTTTACTTAAACGGTATGGATCATTAGCTTCATTTGTTGCAAACGCCGTCAAACGAGTGTCTGGTTTTTTAGGACCTTGATGTGCACCTCTAGATTCATGTGCAAAATCAAAACCTTGATTCGTTGATTTTTGAATCTCAAGATGTCCTGCGTGCCATTTCCCTACATGTCCTGTTTTATAGCCATTCATTTTTAAAGCTTCTGCTATGGTAAAGTTTTCAGGCATTAATCCTGATGGAAAATAAGGACTAATATATTTTTCAGCTCTCTGAGCCTTAGGAATTCCTCCTCCACTTACATTTGTTATGCCTGTTTTAGCAGGATGTAATCCACTTAAAAGTGCAGATCTCGAAGGCGCACAAGTTGGAGCTGGAGAATATGCATTTGTAAAATTGATGGCATCTTTTGCTAATGCCGCAATATTTGGTGTATCCCAAGCACAAGGTTCGTCTAAATCATTTAATTGTACATCTTGCCAACCTAAATCATCCGCATAAAAAATGATGATATTTGGTTTTATTAATTTAGAATTCTTTTGACTATACATTGTATTGGATACAAATAGTGATAAGAACAATAAACCTAAAAGATTTGTTTTGTTTTTCATCTTAAGTATTTTAAATTTTATTTGTTTTTCTTATTTCTTATTTTTTTTAGATTTTTTAGTTGATTTTAAAGCATGAAATTTACTTTTAACCATAAATCTGTTTTCATCTATAAAAATGATACCTGCTTCTGTTACTCCAACTGGAAGCGTTAAGGTATATTCTGAGGTCTTTTTATTAAATTCTCCTTCTAATTTTGTAAAAGGTTCGTGAACTTTTCTATGTTTTCCATTTTTCTTAACGGCATGTAAATCTTTGTAAGATATCAATCCATAAAACTCAATAACTTTAGAACTCCCTTTTTCTAATGTAACCGTAATTTTACGTGATGAAGGGTCAAAAGAATCTGTTTTAATTTTTGGAATAGCAGCTACATTTTCTGGTTCTCCTTTTATTTTTAAAGGATTTTTATAAGGGAATTTAGCATCGTAATCTTTTAAATACTTTTCTAATCTTGTAGATAAATCTTTAACAATCTCTGGAGACTGTTCTGCAATATCAAATTTCTCTTCTAAATCTGCTCTTTTACCATCTTTGTACAAGCGGTATAATTCATAATTACCTTTTACATGGTTTTTATACAATTTATAATCTCCCGCTCTTATTGCAGATTGCATTTGAAATTCACGATTGTGAGGAAAATGCCACCATAAATCTTTTCTTTCTATTCCCTTTTCATCTTTAATAACAGCATCAGTATTTAATAATACGTTTGAAATATTTAATCCATCTAAATCTGAACTATACTTCGTTGGTATCTTACTATCTGTTAAACCTACTATTGTTGGGTAAAAATCTAATTGATTTACCAATCCATCATATACTTTTCCTTTTGGTACGCTTGGTCCATAAATTAGCATTGGTACCCTAATACCTCCTTCTTGAGCATATTTTTTTCCTTCATCTAATGGAAAATTATCTGTAACTATTTCTTTGCCTACATGTTCAACGGCACCATTATCCGAAGAAAAAAAGATATAAGTAGTTTCGTATAATTTTTTACCAGGATTTCTAGGGTCATCTGTTTTCTTTAGTAAGTCTACAACACGTCCTAAACTCCAGTCTAAGGTTGTTACCATAGATCCAAAATAAGGGTTTGTTTGACCTTCTGTAGTTACAGGGACATCTTTTGTTGGGAAATCAATTCCTAACTTATCACAGTAGTATTGTAATAACTCGCGGTTTTTAGTATGAATTGGAGAATGAACCATCCAATGTGCTAAATATAAGAAGAAAGGCTCGTTTTTACTTTCACCAATAAATTTAAGAGCATTCTCAGTAATTTCATCATATGGATATGAAATTCCTTCTGGAGATTCTTTGGTAAAAGGAGGATATTTTTCATCACTTAAACGGTAAGGATCATTCTTTGCTTTTGTTGCAAATGTATTCAAACGATTGTCTGGTTTTTTAGGTCCTTGATGTGCTCCTCTAGATTCATGAACAAAATCAAAACCTTGGTTTTTTGATTTTTGAGAATCGTCATGTCCTGCATGCCATTTTCCAATATGTCCTGTTTTATATCCATTCATTTTTAAGGCTTCCGCAATTGTAAAATGTTTTGGAAACAACCCTCCTTCAAAAAAAGGCGATATATAGTTAGCGCTTTGTTCTGCGGTAGGCATTTGACCTCCAGCAACGTGTGTTACTCCTGTTTTGGTAGGATGCAATCCACTTAAAACAGCACATCTAGATGGAGCACAAGTAGGTGCAGGAGAATATCCGTTGGTAAAGTTTACAGCATCTTTGGCTAATTTTGAAATATTAGGCGTTTCCCATGGGCTTGGTTCATCCAAATTATTTATTTCTGTATCTTGCCAACCTAAATCATCAGCATAAAAAATAATGATATTGGGTTTTACTAAATCCTTTTTTTCTTGACTAATTCCATAATTAGAAAAGAACAATAAAATTGCTAGAGTTGTTAAAAGTGATTTCATTTTATATGTATAAATAATTTAGTGTTAGTTTATTTCCAATCTAATTGGGCTGTTTTGTTTTGTATATCTAAGGTAACGTCTAAATATTCAAAAGACCTTGTGTAAATGTAGCCTTCACGCACGGCATAGCCTTTTGGTGCTCCTAGGTTTTTCTCATACTGCGGAAACGTTTTAAGCCAAACCGCAGATTTTTGAATATCATAACCATCATGTGGATAGACATAACTGTATTCCTCAGCGCAAACAAGAAAAATAGCCAATAGATAATCTAAGCGTTCTGTAAAATTTTCATTTATAGTTACTTTTTTTCTAGCATCATCAATACCTGCTTCAGCATTTTCTAAACCTTTACCAATACCAAGAGACATCGCTATGACACTGCCTTCTCTTGCTGATTTTTGAACAGCCTCAATACCTTTTGCTAGGTAATCTTCATAAGTCATGCCAAAACTTTCATGTTCAAAGCCTTCTATGTAAGAACCATCAAAGAATTTTAAGTATTCCCTTCCTGAATCTTCAAATTCTGGTCGCACACGAAGAATATTTGCAATTAATAAGTTGTCTTTTCCTATTTGAGCGTCTAAATCTGCCATCATGGATAAATAGCCCGTTTTAATAGCTTCTCGTTTTTCTTCTCCAACACGATTGTTAAAAAACATAGGGACTAAAACTTTAATATTAGCATCTAAAAACACCCCATCAATAAATGGGCTTTCGGTAACTTTTTTCACATGGTTTAACCAATATTCGCGAACATAGTCTTCAGAGATATCAAAGAAGCCCGTTCTACCGTTTGGCATCAACGCTTTTTGTCCTTTAGTGTTAACTAATAAAGCTTCGGGATGTTTATATAAAAATTCTTCATCTTCAGAATAACCTCCCCAATTTATAACTACATTTTTATAGTAAAGTATTTTGGCATCAGGATTTATTTTTTTTACAGCTTTAGCAGCTCTAATAGTACCTATTTCTGTGGATCCATATGCTTTACTTCCTGTTGTTTTTTCAAAGGTTATTAAAGGGAATTTTGAAAGATAGGTGAGTTCCTTTTTTGTAAATGCTTCAGATTTACGCAGATGCATATACAAAGGCATTTTATCCCAAGAAAATTCTGGTAATTTTTGTTTTACCACAGGTGTCTCTTGTTTTTGTACTGAACACGCACTTAAAGAAACGGCTAATAAAACTACTAAAAAGGACGATTTAAAACGCATTGTTACCTCTAGTTAATTTAATTGTATTTTCAACTATTCTGTAATTATTTTAAAACAAATAGCAGATTGATTTGGGATGTTTTTAAAATCATATGTAATAGCCAAACCATCTTTGTTTCGGTTCCAGTTGATGATTTCATCGCTACCTAACAACTGTATCTCTTTTATATTCTTTTGTAAAAGCCCATCTTGCTTTAACACCTTAATCAAAATATCTTCTGTTGGTGGTGCTAATAGAAAAGCGTAAAGATTTCCATCTTTTGTGGTAAAACGAATGTCTTTTTCTGAGAATGGCTTTAAATTCTCACCAGCGCGTTTTGTCACAATTTCTAAAGGACCTTCCCCAAAAGTTTCCCAAGGTCTGGTATTGTAAATACCGTCTTGATTAATCTTTACAAAAGCTCCAAAGTCGCTAAGCATTTTTATTTGATTCTCAGGAATCGTACCATCGCCTTTTAACGCCAAATTAATCATTACAATACCATTTTTACTGATGGCATCAATAGCATTACCAATTAAAACATTTAAAGACATTTTGGTGAAAGCATCTTTTCTATAAAACCAACTTCCAGATAAATCGGTTGCCCATATCCACGGCTGTTTTTGTTGTTCACCAAACATCCCTCGTTCTAAATTATAAGTAAATGCAGCTTTGTTCTCTTTTGCGTTTTTAAAAGATAAAACAGTGGTTTGTTTGCCGTTATTCTCTTTTAAATCTCTATTTAAATACTCTGAAAATAGTTTAACACCCAATCCTTTTCCTGTTTTTATAGACGGATAAGGAGAATCGTTATTAAACATATCTGGATCATATTTTTCTATTAAATCCCAAGACCGCTTGTACCAATGTTCGTTCCAACTATCTTGACTAGCGAATTCTTTAGTGTCATAATCCATATTAAAGAATTCCCATTCTGGTGTGCCTTCTTTTTGAAATTTCCGAGCCGTTCTAAAAAAGCGAGGAGACCAATATAAGTGAGTAGATACTCCAAATTTTAAATCATGTTTGTAAGCGGCATCTTTCCATTCTCTTAGGATATCTTTCTTCGGGCCCATTTTAACCGAATTCCACGGAAAGAAGGAATCATACATGTCAAAATTATCGTGATGCGTGGCCACAGGCATTATAAAACGCGCTCCAGAAGCTTTAACAAACTGTACAATCTTATCGGCATCAAAATTTTCAGCTTTAAAGTCTGCTATAAATTTTTCGTAACCAAATTCTGAAGGAGATCCATAACGTTCCGTATGCCATTTTGTTAATCTTACCGTTCTAAGTCTGTCTGGTTCATTTCTAGCATCATAATCTTCATCACCATACATTCGTCTTCCGTAGTGCGATCCATCTTCAACTCTGTTTTCGTCTATTGAAGAGGGAATTCCCCAATGCATCCAAACACCAATTTTACCATCTTGAAACCATTCTGGAACCTGATAGTTTTCAGCCATAGATTTCCAATTCGCATCAATTACTTTTTCAGCCGACTTAGTTTGACCAAAAACAAAACAAGTACTTAATGTTAAAAAAAGGATGATTGTAAGTTTTCCTATAGACATCTCTGTTCATTTATCGTATATATACAAAGTAACCATTTACTAATTTAGTAACGCTTCTCTATTCCGTCATTTTTTTGCTGTAAAAATTCAAACGCACTGATACCGATTGGTTCTAAACAGGTTTGGTTGAAATGAGAAAATTTTAAAGCGAACTGAGCAAGTGGATTTATCTTATTTGATACATATTTGTAATAACACAAACTAACTCATCATGTCATGAAAAAAAATAAAACTAAAAGCTTATTGTTTTTGATTATGCTCCAATGCTTTATTGGTTTTGCTCAAGAACAAATTATTACAGGTAAAGTTACAGATGAAAATAATATCCCTTTACCAGGAGCAAGTATTATAGAAAAAGGCACAAAAAATGGTGCAACGACTAATATGGATGGAGAATATGCCATACTATTAAAAAATGCTAATGCTGTATTAGAGTTTTATTATTTAGGTTTTAAGACTGTAGAACATTCTACTATCGGAAAGACTATTATCAATGTTAAGATGATAACTGATTCCGAATCGCTAGACGAAGTAGTTATTAATGTAGGAATACGTGCTTCGCATTTAGCTGAAGTAAGAGCTAAAAGACAAGCTGTTACTGTAATAGAAGCTATTACACCAGAAGATATTGGGGATTTTTCAGACACCAACGCAGCAGATGCTTTGCAAAGAGTTGCTGGAGTACAAATAGAAAGAGATGTTGATGGTGTGTCTGGAGACAGAGTTTCTATTAGAGGTATAGGGCCACAATTTGTTGGTGTAACAATGAATGGGCGTACACCAATATCTGCAGGTAATGAAGGAAAGTCTGATTTTAGAAAGTTTAATTTAAATGTTATTCCTACCGAAATCATTTCAGGAGCAAGAATTCATAAGACAACGCAGGCTAAAGAAGTTACAACGAACATTGGAGGTTCAGTAGATTTTCTAACTATAAGACCGTTAGACGCAAAATATAGAAAGAAAAAATATTTTGCTAGTATAAATGTAAGAGGCGCATCTAATACGCCAATTGATGAACTTGATTTTGGTCAAAGATTTTCTGGTGTTTACGGAACGAAAATAAATGATAAACTAGGTGTTGCTCTTTCAGTTATTTATGCTGATGAAGATAATATAAAAGATGAAACCTCATTAAGAGGAATTACTCAAGGTCTTACTCTTACAGATGTAAATGGGACAGTGTATTCTGATGTAATTGCAGCAAGAACCATTAATAATTCATTGTTAAGAACCAATCAAGTGCGTTTTGCAACATCTGCAGCAATACAATGGAGACCAATAAAAGAAATAGATATGGTATTAGACTATACCCGAACGACTGTAGAAGCTAATTCGAATAGACAGCAATTTCAGATAGGTTTGGGTAGTACAGGAGGTACTCAATTGTTAGGGGGAAACCATATTTTTGATGAAGGAGATCTTGATTTTAATGGAAATATATTAACGTATATAAGTCCTTCTTCAGAGGACAATGCTAGGACTACCATTACGAATGCAAATCAATTTTATGATAATGAGTCAACCAATAATATAATTGGCTTAAATACAACAATTACACCAATAAATAAAATAAAAATTATTTCAGATATTTCGTATTCAGATTTAGATTTTTTTCAAAATTTAACACAAATAACTCACAGAGTTCAAGGACGTAACGGAGGATATGACCAAACAAGTTTAGATATTGATTTGAGAGGGAATGTTCCTGATTATGGATTACCTGCAGAGGCTTTTGATCCAGCTTCTTTCGACCTTAATAGAGTTTCACGTAGACTTATTAAAACTAAAGGATATAATTATGCTACAAAATTTGATGTAGAATATGAGTTAGATGAAAATGCAAAAATAACTTTTGGAACTAGATATGCGGTAACTGATTTTGAAGCTAGACAAACAACTTCCTCACATACTGATAGTGATCAATTAAGTGGTCTGTATGGAGGTATTGTAGCGGAACTAAATGAGAGTGGAGCTTACAGTGATCTTTTAGGAGAGATTACAGGTGAAGGTTTTAATGAAGGTAATGTTGCTGGATTGCAAAACGGATGGGTTAAAGTCCCAGGGCAAGCTGTATTAGATTTATTACCTGGATATGCAAATATAGATGGAGGAAGTATTTTTGATTTTGATGTAGATTTAAAAGACGTAGTGGCAGAAGAAAATAATTTAGGTTTTGATGCTAGAAGATCTTATGGTGCGAATGAAGCTAGTACCGATTTTTATACACAAATGGATATTAATACAGCGCTTTTTAAACTACCAGTAAGTTTTAATTTTGGAGTTAGAGCTGTAAGAACACAAAATAAATCAAGAGGATTTAGTGGAGTACAATTTGAAGATGCAGATACTGGTGATGATCTAGATGAGTTTTCAATAGAGAATTTTTACTATGAAGTAGAAACTTCAAGATGGGATGTATTACCTAGCTTTAATGCTAATTTATCATTAAAAAGAAATCTGAAGTTGAGATTAAGTGCTTATAGAGGAGTTTCAAGACCAAAGTTTGTGGATCTAATTCCAAACAATGAGATTACTTTTCTAACTAATATTGATCCTGCAGATGCAGCAGACTTAGCTAATTCGGGATTAAGAGGAACTATTGTTTCTGGTAACCCTGACTTAAAACCTTATACAGCATGGATGTATGATGGTACTTTAGAGTTTTATACTAACAACGGAGGTGCTTTTATTTTTAGTGCTTTTTATAAAGATCTTAAAAATTATATAGTAAAAGCAGTAACACCAGATCAAACATATCCCGGAGAAGAATTATTAGGGATAGCATTACCTGATGGCACAGGAGGTACTGATGATTTAACTGGTTTGTTATTTGATATAACCAAGCCAATAAACATTACAGATGGCCAAATTTATGGCTTTGAAGTAGGCCTTAATCAACACCTTTCTTTTTTACCTGGTTTTGCAAAAGATTTTGGTATAAAAGCTAATTATTCTTACGTTGAAAGTGAATTTGATGGAGATTTAGGGGAACAAGCTGATGGTTTTCCTGGAACAGCTAAGCATAATGCTAATGGAACTTTATATTATGAGCGATCTGGTTTTTCTTTAAGGTTTACGGCAGCTTATAGAGGTGATTACCTGAGTAATTTAGGAGCTATCGGAGGAAATACACGTGCAGATGAACCACACTATACTGAAGGAACCACAACCCTTGGGATTACCGTTAGAAAGAATTTATTAAATAAAAAATTACAACTTAGTGCAGGAGTATCTAACCTTACAGGTGAGGATATTCGCAGGTATCAAGCAGGTGATACTCGAAATTTTTCAGCTTACTATGCTAGAAACCCTATTTGGAAATTAACGATGAGATATAAGTTTTAATAATAATTCTTTAGGATCATTAGGTAGATAATTTTTTATTGATTCTCAAGAATAAAATAAAAGTAAATTTAATAAGAATACATACATATGTTGAATAAAAAAAGATTTATAGTTTCCGTTTTACTAATCTTAATTAGTGTTTCGGCTATGCATTCTCAAGACAAGAATAAAAAGGGAATGGAAGAAATGTGGGGAGAAACCACGGTTACTGGTGACGCTTTAAAAAGTGGAAAAGCCAAGATGTTCGATGAAGGTAACTACGGCATGTTTATTCATTGGGGTTTATTTTCAAATCTAGGTGGTGTATGGGAAGACAAAACGTATTACGGCATTGGAGAATGGCTAATGAGCAAACGTGTAGCAGATATTTCCCCAAAAGATTATATGGAAACCGCAAAAACATTTAATCCTACTGAATTTGATGCAAAAAAGATTGCGCAACTTGCAAAAGATGCTGGGATGAAATACATTATCATTACCAGTAAACATCATGAAGGTTTCGCCATGTTCGATTCTAAAGCGAGTGACTTTAATATTGTCAAAGCAACTCCATTTGGTAGAGATCCAATGCACGAGTTATCTGCAGCTTGTAAAGAATTAGGACTTGGGTTTGGATTTTATTATTCTCATAATCAAGACTGGACAGCGCCAGGAGGCACTAGAGGACCTGAGGTTGACGAGCATGGAAACAAAATGGACTTTAAAGATTACTTCTACAATAAGTGTAAACCTCAAGTTAAAGAAATCTGTACCAATTATGGACAAATAGATTTTGTGTGGTTTGATACTCCAGGAGATATGCCAAAAGAGTATGTAGTAGAATTAGCAGAAATGGTAAGAGAGTTACAACCAAATGCCATGATGTGTAGTAGAGTTGGTTATGGCATGGGAGACTACGCTAGTATTGGAGATATGGAAGTGCCAACAAGAAATGTTGAAGGTCTTTGGGAAACCTGTGATACAAATAACGATTCTTGGTCTTATGCTTGGTATGACAATAACTTTAAAAGCCCTAAGAAAATTCTAGGTCGCGTTATTGAAACCGTAGCTAGAGGAGGTACCTATTTATTTAATGTTGGTCCAGATAGCAGTGGTGCTATTCCAAGTATAGGCATAGAGTTTTTACAAGAATCGGGTCGTTGGATAAAAAAATACCCACAAGTAGTTTATGATGCAGGCAGTTCACCTTGGGGATACGCATTACCTTGGGGAGATATCACCACAAATGATAAATCACTTTATTTATCCGTAAGTGAATGGCCAACGGATGGTAAATTATATTTACCTGGTTTAAAATCTAAAGTGAAGGACGTGTTACTTTTAGATGGATCAGAAAGTAGTAACTTAAAATATGAGATAGAAAACGATTGGTTGGTTATAAATGTGCCTTACGAAGCTCCAGAAGAGTTAATCTCTGTAATTGAAGTTAAGCTAAAAGACGCAGAACCTATTGTAGAAACAAACTTAGGTATTTATCCCAACGTGCCTACAAGACTATTAACCGAATTTGGAAAAGCTGAAGGCGCAGAACAAAAAAATGTCCGTTGGATGGAAAAATTTGGCGAATGGAAACACGCCAATCAGGTAAGTAATTGGGAAGAAGACGGCATGGTCTGTTGGGAGGTTAATGTTAAAGAACCAGGTTATTATTATCTAGATTTAGAATACAAAGGTGAAGGACGATTGGTTTGGAAAACAACAACAGATGAAGGTGTAAAAGTTCAAAACCAGCAAGCAGCAACCGATAAGTATGCCTATCGCAGAATGGGAATTTTAGAATTTAAAACAGCAGGTAATCATATTATAAAAACAACTTTGGTTGAAGGTGATGCACAAACATCTAGTCTAAAATCTATTAAAATTTTACCAATAAAATAATGTAAGTATCATGAAGTTAACCTTTTTACATAAAAGTTTGTTTTTAATGAGTTTGGTAATTGCTCAAGCAACCTTTTCACAAAGCGATAAGCATTATCCAGATTTTAGTTGGGATAAAGTTCCTGTAGCTTTTCATTTTGGTAAAAAAGGAAACCTTTTAACTAAATCTGAAGCAAAATTTATAGCGTCTCATTCTAATTTCACTGTGTTAGAAAAAGCGCATGGTTTTCCAAAATATAAATATTCAGAAGAAGCTATTGCAGCTGATGCAAAAGTGTTAAAAGATTTAAATCCAGACATGAAAGTGGTATTCTATTGGAATGCTTTTTTAGATTATAATATGTATAAAGCGCATGAAGATTATCAAACAAAATCAGATTGGTGGCTTAAAACAAAAACAGGAGATTTAGATTTAAAAGATGGTAAATTAAAGCGCTATGATTTATCAAATCCAGAGCTTAGAGATTGGTGGTCTAATATTGCTTTAAACAATTTAAAGAATGAAAACATAGACGGTGTTTTCTTCGATGCTTTAGTTCAGGTTACAAACCCAGGCAACAAACAATTGTGGGGAACTGAAAAATTTGATTCCATTCAGCAAGGCTTAAAAGATTTAATTAAAGAAACCAGGGCCAAAATTGGTAATGATAAATTAATTGTATACAACGGCATACGCTCCACTCCACTTAGAAATGTAGGAAATAATTTTCCGGATTTCACAGATGCCATAATGATTGAACATTTTGGATTTTTCAATAGCAAAACTAAAGAAAGTATGCTTCAAGATATTCAAGAAATGGAAAAAGCAGGTAAGAGCGGAAAAATTGTAGTGTTTAAGACTTGGCCAGAAAATGCTTGGGTTAACAAAAAGTTTATGGCTAAATCTGATAAAGAAAAGGAAGAAATTTCTAAAGAACATATAACTTTTGCTTTGGCCTCTTTTTTAGCTGGTGCACAAAAACATTCGTATATTATTTATAATTGGGGATATCGCTTAAAAATGGGATCACTTTCATGGTATCCAGAATTCGATAAACCTTTAGGTAAACCTTTAAATGAGATGCAAGTTAATGATTGGATTTTGACCCGAAATTACGAGCATGCTAGTATTTGGGTTGATTTAGAAAACAAGAAAGCAACCATTGACTGGAAAAAACAAATCTAATACCATGAAAATAAGCGCCTACTTTTATCTTGTAATGTTGGTGTTCTTAACAGCTTGTCATCAACAAACAAAACCAACTAACCCAACAGTAAAGTCTGATAAGCCCAACATCATTATATTCTACGCTGATGATATGGGTTATGGAGATTTAGCAATTCAAAATCCACAATCTAAAATTCCAACACCTAATTTAGACCAACTTGCTAGAGAAGGTCTACTCATGACAGATGCTCATAGTTCTTCTGGTGTTTGTACGCCAAGTCGGTACGCCTTATTATCTGGTCGTTATCATTGGAGAGATTTCAATGATATTGTACACTCTATGGGAGAATCTGTTTTTAAAGAAAATCAGGTGACTTTACCTAAAATTCTTAAAGAAAATGGGTACCATACGGCTGCAATTGGTAAATGGCACTTGGGCTGGAATTGGGAAGCCATCAGAAAAAAAGACTTTACACAAAAAGAAAGAGTCATACGTGGAAAAAAGGAATTAGAAATCTGGCCAGCACAGGCTTATGATTGGACTAAAAGTATTCCTAATGGACCTTTGTCTATTGGTTTTGATTCTTATTTTGGAGATGGCACTATTAATTTCCCTCCTTATACATGGATTAAAAATGATAAGGTCACAGAAGCGCCTATAGAAACCTTAAAACTTCCAAGAGAAGATATGCCTTTAGAGGGTAATTGGGAATTACGACCAGGACCAGCAGTTAAGGATTGGGATTTTTATAACGTTTTACCTACAATAACAAGCTCGGCAGTAACTTTTATAAAAAATCAAGAAAAAGCAGATAAACCTTTCTTTTTGTACCTGCCGTTTCCGTCTCCGCACGCACCTATAATTCCGAATGAAGACTTTATAGGCAAAAGTAAAGCGGGTCCTTATGGAGATTGGGTATATGAAACAGATGATGCTATCGGACAAGTATTAGCGGCTTTAAAAGCTATAGATGCAGACGAAGATACCATTGTTATTTTTACTTCAGATAATGGCTCAGAGCGTTATGCCTACGATCGCATTAAAAACTACAATCACGATAGTTCTCATCCATTTAGAGGTGTAAAAAGAGACGTTTACGAAGGCGGACACCATGTGCCGTTTATTGTAAAATGGCCAAACAAAATAAAACCAGGGACTACAAGTTCTCAATTATTTAGTCAAATAGATATTCTAAATACGCTAGCCACTATTACAAATAGCGATTTACCAAAAGGCTTTCAA
Source organism: Winogradskyella sp. Asnod2-B02-A (assembly GCF_045063645.1). Classification (NCBI taxonomy): domain Bacteria; kingdom Pseudomonadati; phylum Bacteroidota; class Flavobacteriia; order Flavobacteriales; family Flavobacteriaceae; genus Winogradskyella; species Winogradskyella sp. Asnod2-B02-A. The sequence continues at coordinate 1,627,771 of NZ_JBEFOG010000027.1, read as the reverse complement.
CACGATAGTTATAATTTTTCCAAGTTGTGGTTAGAAGAAAATAATAAGGTTGTAAGAGCGAATATTATTCATAATACATTTACATCCAAATATGCCGTTAGAAAAGGAGATTGGCTGTATATCAATAATAAAGATGGTTATCACGCCAGAATACCAGAATGGTTTGTTGAAGGACAACGTTTTAAAACGGCTAAAGACACCGTACAACTCTTCAATCTTAAAGACGATATTGGGCAAACGACGAATTTAGCAAGTCAATTCCCAAAGAAAGTAAATGAGTTGGCAACAGTATTACTGAAAGAACAAAAAACAGAAACGTTTAAAAATTAATTCTATAATGAGAATAAACCCATTAAAACACATTATGTTAGGTGTCGTAGTTATGACGATGCTTTCATGCAACAACACTAAAAAAGAAGTTGTAGCAGAAAAAGAAGACACTAGGCCAAACATCATTTTCATTTTTGCAGATGATTGGGGTTTTGGAGATTTAGGAGTGTATGGAAGCACCGAAGTAGTGACTCCAAACATAGATAAAATGGCAGCTGAAGGCACACGTTACACACAGTTTCATGTTACAAGCGGAGTGTGTTCTCCAAGTCGATCTTCGGTTATCACAGGTCATTTTCCAGCCAGACATCGCGTGCATGGTCATTTTGCAGGGAATGAAGTTAATGCCAAACGTAACATGCCTAATTATTTAAATGATTCCTTACCAGTATACCTGCCTAAAACCATGCAAAAAGCAGGCTATAAAACAGCACATTTTGGTAAATGGCATTTAGGAGGAGGTGGCAAACCTCATGGAGATCCTTCTGCGCCAGAGCCTAAGACTTATGGTTATGATGAAGCTAGAGTTTGGAACGGCAATGGACCAACTTGGAAAGGAGATCAAAAATGGCCAACTACACGATTTATGGATACCGATACCTTATGGGTACAAAGTTCTAGTAAAATTGCTGTAGATGAAACTATAGATTTTATCAAACGAAATAAAGGCAAACAGCCCATGTATGTCAATCTTTGGTTAAAAGATCCACACACACCGTTATGGCCTTCAGAAGCACAACGTGAATCCTTCAAAGGATTATCACCAAATAAAGAAACCTATTATGCAGTTTTAAAAGATGCCGATTTTCATGTTGGACGCTTACTAGAATCCATATCAGAAATGGGATTAGATGATAACACATTAATTATTTTTTCTAGTGATAATGGTCCTGCAGCATACGGACCGTCATTAGAAGCAGGTTCTACAGCAGGTTTAAAGGGAAGAAAAGTAGATATTTATGAAGGTGGTGTGGTAGTGCCTTTCATTGTAAAATGGAAAAATCACGTCCAAGAAAACAAAGTAGATTCTACAAGTGTACTATCTACGGTAGATTTATTACCAACATTTGCAAGTCTAGCAGAAACCGAATTGCAAAAAGACTATAATATAGATGGTGAAAATATAAGATCTATTTTGGAAAATAATAGCTTTAAAAGAACAAAACCATTATTTTGGGAATGGCGTTTTACAAAAGAGAATTCAAATCACTGGGCACAAGGAGCCGTTAGAAAAGGAGATTGGAAACTTTTATTTAATGAAAAAATTAATAAAGAAGAACTTTACAATATTTCTAAAGACCCGTTTGAAAAAACTAATGTAGCAGAAAACAATGAGCAACTTGTAAGTGAACTTAAAGGTTTGTGGAAAGATTGGAAAAAAGAATTACCTAAATAGATTAGAAATAGTTTAGCATAAATAAAATAGCATCAAAATGAATAAAAAAATAATAGTATTAATGGCACTTGTGGGACTTACAATTTCATGTACATCTCAATCAACAAAGACAGCTACAACTAAAAAAACAAAGCAGCCTAATGTCATTGTGATTATCACAGACGACCAAGGCTATGGTGATATAGGTGCTCATGGAAATACACTAGTTAAAACGCCTGCTTTAGATAAATTTCATGATGAATCTGTGCGTTTAACAGACTTTCATGTGGGTCCGACTTGTGCACCTTCAAGATCTGGTTTAATGACCGGAAGATATGCAGATAGAGTTGGTGTTTGGCATACAATAGGCGGAGTTTCTATATTAAGAGAAGATGAAGTTACGATGGCTGATGTGTTTCAAGAAAACGGCTACGAAACAGCAATGTTTGGTAAATGGCACTTAGGAGACACCTACCCTTCTAGACCACAAGATAAAGGTTTTAAATACACTATATCTCATGGTGGTGGTGGTGTTGGCCAGACTCCAGATTATTGGGATAATGATTATTTTGATGATACGTATTTTAAAAATGGAGTACCAACGAAGTATGAAGGGTATTGTACAGATGTTTGGTTTGATGAGGCTATAAAATATATCGAAGATAAAAAGGACAAACCGTTTTTCGCTTATATTTCTACAAACGCACCTCACCTACCTTATAATGTTCCTGAAGACTATTATAACAAATACAAAGATTTAGACATTCCGGAGTTCCAAAAAATATTTTACGGAATGATTACCAATGTGGATGATAACTTTGCTAAACTTCAAAAGAAACTTGAAGATTTAAATATTGCAGATAATACGATTGTTATTTTTATGACAGATAACGGAACTGCTTCTGGTTATAAAACTGTAGGAGGTAAAAAATACGGTTTCAATGCAGGAATGAAAGGCACAAAAAACAGTGAATATGAAGGCGGACACAGAGTACCATTTTTTATATCGTATCCAGAACAGCATATTGAAGGTGGTAGAGATGTTACGGATTTAACAGCTCATTTAGACATTTTACCAACTTTAGCGACGTTGTGTGATTTAGAATTACCAGAAAGACAAAAGAAAATTGATGGTTCAGATATTTCTTCACTGCTTTTAGGAACTGAAGAAACCATTGGTAGAGATTATCTTATTACCGATTCTCAGCGTGTGCAAAGTCCTATAAAATGGAGAAAAAGCGCAGTGATGTCAGACAAAATGAGATTGGTTAATGGTACAGAATTGTATGATATTTCTAAAGATCCAGGTCAAGAGAATGACTTAGCCGTACAGTTTCCTGAAAAAGTAGAACAAATGCGAGGCTACTATAATGAATGGTGGAGTTCTGTATCTACAGAGTTTAATCAGTTTCCTATTATTATTTTAGGTTCAGATGCACAAAACCCTATAGAATTAACCTGTCATGACACGCATGTTCACGATTCTAAAATCCCATGGAATCAGAATTACATTAGAGAAGCTCAGAAGAATCCAATAGGAGGTGAATTTACCGTAGCCTTTGAGCAATCTGGCACCTATACCATTGAGTTAAGCAGATGGCCTTTTGAATCTGATTTAGCTATTAATGCTACTGCAGACGGAAGAGAAGGTACACTATCTACTGAAGCCATTAGTGAAGGTAGAACCATGGATTTTAAATCTGGTGGTGTAAAAATTGGAGCTTGGGAACAAACTAAAGCTATTGAAAAAGGCGCAAAAGTTATAAACTTTAAAGGTAATTTTACTAAAGGTGAAACTGATATGAGTGCTTGGTTTACAACCAATGATGATGAAGATTGGGGAGCTTTCTACATTAGAGTAACTAGAGTGTCTAAAAAATTCTCTTTGATAGACTAAACAGCTCTATAGAGTTACTGCACTAAGCAAGTATTATTAATAGTTTTAAGAACTAAAAAAGGGAAATTAAATTTTCCCTTTTTTTATTTATAGATGTAAAATACAATCCTTATTCTTTAGACTCTAACATATCTGGTGTTGCTACCGTTCTAAAGCCCATATGATCTGACCCAGAATCTACTGAAACACCCATTTTTGCTGAAATCCTAAAACTAGCACAATAGGATGAATGACATAAAAAAGAGCCACCTTTCATTACGTGTTCTACCTGATAAGGATTATTAGGGTTGAAATGTGTATCTGCTCCTTTTGGATTTAAAATAGGTTGAGACGTATCTAATTCACTGTAATATTTTACACTAAAAAAATCACTAGTAATTTCCCATACATTTCCAGCCATATCGTATAAACCAATGCTATTAGGTGGATAAGATTTTACCGGAGAAATAAATTGAAATCCATCTTTAGAATCATTGTTTGTAGGAAATACACCTTGCCAAGTATTGGCATTAGCATCTAATTTTGAAGCATCATTTCCCCAAGTAAATATGGTATTTATGTTTTTACCTTGAGCAGCTGACTCCCACTCTGCTTCTGTTGGTAAACGTCTGTTGGCCCATTTACAGTAAGCCACAGCATCTAAATAAGCAATATGCACAACAGGGTAATCATCTTTACCTTCAATAGTAGATTCTGGACCATAAGGATGTTTCCAATCAGCCCCTGTCTTCCATGTCCACCACTGTCCATAATTTTCCATGTTTACAACGGCATTTACGTCTTTATTAAAAATTAAACTGCCAGGTTGTAAAATAGAATCATGAGGCTTTGGTGTATTAGGAGGCAATTCCTTTTTCATTTCTTCCCAATCAATTTGTCGTTCGGCAATGGTCATATAGTTTGTAGCGTCCACAAACACTTTAAACTGCTTGTTTGTAACTTCAGTAATATCCATATAAAAACCATCAACATTAACCATATGAGCTGGCTTTTCTCTTGGCATGGCATAATTATCAGAATCTTTTGCTCCTTGTAAAAATGTTTTTTGCGCAACCCAAACCATGCCTTCAGGTGCTTCAGTTTTTGAAATTAGTTTTGTTTCTGTATCAGGTGATTTTTTGTTTTCTTCATTTTTACAGCTAGATATTGTTACAGAAATTAACAAAATGAGAGAAAAATAAGCGAATGGTTTTTTCATAGTTAGGCAATGCATGCTGTTTTATTTTAAATATAATTATTCAAAATTGTATTCTTATTTGAATAACAAGTTAGTTGAAATTTTGTTCTTCAAATGATCCATTATTCAACCTGTAAATTAACTAATTTAGAGCCATATCATCGCATGAATTCCCTATTAATTTAATGCTAATTCTCTAAAATATTTCATTTTTCAAATAGCAACAAAATTACGAAGGAGAGCTCAAAGGAATTTTTTCTGATTAAAAAAAAACGCAATATTTTAAAAAATATCACGTTTTTTTTACTGCTATTAATCAATTTAAGGGCATGTCTATATTCAAAAAAACAAAGCGCCGGTTTTACATTTTAATTAATGATCACCTTTTGTGTTCTACTTTGTGCTTTACTTTTTAATTCAACAATATAAACTCCGGTTTTTAATGCATTCACATTAATTGCGTTTGTAGTGTTAGATGTGTTTAAAGCTTGTTGTAAAACTAATCTACCTTGCATATCGTAAATTACAGCTGTAGTATCGGTGTTTAATTGACCATTAATTACTACTGTTTTTGATATTTGTTCTGAATAGATATTTATACCGTTCAGTAAATTATCTTTTGTAGTAGATAATGTTGTTGGTGTGAAATGCACAAAGAATCGTCCCGTTCCACTTAATTCAGCAGATGGTGCAAATATATAATCGCTATTGTTTAATAACGTCCATGTATTGGCTACATTATCTTCAAGATAAACATTAATATTTGAAGGAATAGTAGCAGTTGCTGTATTTAAACCAATTGTTAATTGTATACCTGCATCACTATTAACACCAAGTGGCACAACAACATCGTTTAAATCATTATAAGACAAAGCCTGAATAGCAAATTCTAATCCTTCATTATCTTCTACAAGATTTGTATAAATACTGTTGGTAGAACCTGTAAAAGCAGCAGCATCATAACCTGGATCTAGCCCTCTTGTTTTATCCTCAGAAAAATATATTTTTGTATTATAAGTAGATGATCCGTTAGATAAAAACAACTCCGACAAAACAAAACTAGTTGTAGCTGATCTACCAGCAATAAAGTCATCGGAAGCACCAGTAGTTCTCATAGCTGGTTTAAAAGTTATAGTTCCACCTCCTGTCTTAGCTCTAACAAAGAAACCTTGTCCTGGTGTAACTTTATCAGTCGTATTAAATGCATTCCAGATAGTGAAATTACTACCATTAGAATCATCAGCATCATAACCATAAATAGCTTGATAAGCTCCAGCATCTAATTGACTTGAGTTCTCAGTAAAGAAGGCAGCAAAATCTAAATAAGAAGGAAAAGGGTTTCCGATTAAGTTCCATCTTTTATAATTACCTGTACCTGTAGCCGTCTCATCCGTAATAGAAACAGGTACATCGACTGCTGGTGAGACTGGAGATCCTGTAAATAAAATTTCATCTCCATCTATATGCCCTGCTCTATATCCTTTTCCTTGAACTAAAGTTGTAGCACCATCGGTTGCAGTATCCCAGTTTTCATAAACACCAGTTGAATTATCAAAAGGTCCAAATAATTTTTGAGTAGTAGTTGTAGGGTTTTCAAAAAGCTCTCCTGCAATACTAGAAAAAGTTACAGGCACAGGAGCGGATATTAAATCGTTACCTGTAGCATTTGAGTTTACATATCTATTAAATCTAATATTCCCTGTAACAGTTCCATCTATAATTAAGCTACCAGTACTAGTAGAATTAGCATTTACCTGAAGTTGATTTGCTGTTACTACATCTCCTTTTATAGTTAGAGAGTTTCCTTCAATAACAGATACTCTTTCAAGAAAAGCAGTAACATTATCTATTGTAAGATCATTTACAACTACATCTGAAGATGCAATATTTACTCTACCACGTATTATTACATTATCTGTAACTGCATTAGTAGGAATAGCGCCTCCTAACCAAGTAGTTTCTGCTTCCCATGTACGTGTAGGATTTCCACTTACACCATCTATCGAAGTATACGTGTTATTTGTAGTAGCACTAACAGTAACTCCGGCACTCCAATCTGTACCTATACGCGTAAATACAGCAAAATGATAAGTTGTACCATTCTTTGTTAATCCAGAAACAATTACGTTATTAGCTGCTCCTTTATAAACTGCAAATTCACTAGCTACTATGTTTGCATCTGTTCCAACAGTTCCGAAAGCAGCATCATCAGTATATAATGAACCATCTCCTGTTGGTGACGCAAATGTTACCGCAGTAGCTTCTTTAGCAACTACTAAAACTTCATCAAAACAAGTAGGATCTACCCAACTTAAATCTATATATTCAGCACCTGCACTTGCAGCTAAAGTTGTAACATCTGTTGCAGGTCCACAAAGAAGAGCAGTTTTGTTAATAGAAATACTCTCAAACCTTACTTGCGGATTACCCGAAGCTTGGGTTCCAGTTTCTAATGTAGTAAAATTTACAACAATGGTTTGAGCTGTCGATGTTAATGTTATAGGATCCAAAACCACTACAACATCTTCAAAAGTATTTGCGGTAGTGCCGTCTGTACTATCAGTGAATGTTGAAGCATTAGTCCCAGCTAAAGTAACATTTGTTTGAATACCGCCGACAGTAACGTTTCCAACTAAATTATTTGCTCTTCTTTTTCTCAACTCAAATGTAATACTTGCAGTTACATCTGCAGTAGTTGATTTTAAATCAAAAGTTAAATTTGATGCAAAATCAGAACTAGTTCCAGTGTACCTGACATAAGTAGGCTGATTTACAAGCGTTCCAGTCCCTGTAACTATTGCAGCATCAGCTGCAGTAAGATCTAAACCTGTCCCAAGTGCGAAATCTTGAACTTCTACAACATCGGTTACTGTTAATACTGTCTGCGCATTTAATTGAGAACTACTTAAGCTTATAATAGCTAAAAGTAAAAAGAATTGTAATTGTTTATTCATAATATAAGTAGATTTTTAAGATTTAACAAAAATACGCATATACAACGATTTCGCTTTGCTTAATTCACCCAAAAACATACTCATTTCTTGTAAAACCCTTTATTTACAAGGTCTAAAACAATATGTTACTAATAACCAACAATTTATTATAAAATGCTAGATGTAAAAAAGGATCTCAAAATAAATATCTTTTGCTTAATTGTTATTTAAAACAAACACATGACTTGTTTAAATTAAAAGATTGTTTTTAAAACAACGAATTTAAACTCAAAAAGTATTTAGATTTATTTTTCTCTAAAAAACCCATCCTAAACCATGTTCTTGTAGCTGTTTTTTCACTTTTTATATTAAAAACATTTGCATGCTAAAAAATAATATATAACCTTTGAATCAACATATGAAAAAACAAGTTATCAATATCCTTTCAATTATTCGCATCGTGATTATTTCACGAAGCCATGGAATGCTATAATAATTTAAACATAAATTTATTTTAAGCCTTCCTCAATCGAGAAGGCTTTTTTTATACAAAAAATTAACACACTTGAACATCATATTTTTACCAATCCAAACACCTGACAAACAACAGTTTAACCCAGTGTCAGTTATATTGAATTTAGATTAAGAAACAGAATATTAATAAACAAACTTAGCATAACAAGTAATTTAGATTTAGCAAATCATTTTTGCATTAATAAAACGTATGAGCGAATTAAACAAATACAGTAAAACAGTTACCCAAGACCCAACGCAACCTGCAGCTCAGGCTATGTTGCACGCGATTGGATTAACAAAAGAAGATTTTTTTAAACCTATTGTTGGTATTGCAAGTACAGGTTACGAGGGCAATCCTTGTAACATGCACCTCAACGACTTAGCCAAACTAGTTAAAGAAGGTACAAAAAATGAAGATGTTATAGGCTTAATTTTCAACACCATTGGTGTTAGTGATGGTATTTCCATGGGAACACCAGGAATGCGTTACTCACTACCTTCTAGAGATATTATTGCCGATTCTATGGAAACCGTAGTCCAAGCCATGAGCTACGACGGATTAGTAACTGTAGTAGGTTGCGATAAAAATATGCCAGGTGCTTTAATGGCTATGATTCGTTTAGACAGACCAAGTATTTTGGTCTATGGAGGAACTATTGACTCAGGTTGTCACAACGGAAAGAAACTAGATGTTGTTTCTGCGTTTGAAGCTTGGGGAAGCAAAGTTGCTGGAACTATGGACGAAACTGAGTATCAAAATATCGTTGAAAAAGCATGTCCAGGAGCTGGAGCTTGTGGAGGCATGTATACTGCAAACACAATGGCTTCTGCAATTGAAGCTTTAGGGATGACCTTACCTTTCAATTCTTCAAATCCTGCATTAGGCGATGCTAAAAAACAAGAATCCGTAAAAGCTGGCGAGGCTTTACGTTTGTTACTAGAAAAGGATATTAAACCCTCAGATATTATTACTAGAAAGTCTTTAGAAAATGCCGTGAGACTCGTAACAATATTAGGTGGATCTACAAATGCTGTCTTACACTTTTTAGCAATTGCTAGAGCTGCTCAAATAGATTTTACATTAAAAGATTTTCAAGATATAAGTGATAACACACCTTTTTTAGCAGATTTAAAACCTAGCGGAAAATATTTGATGGAAGATGTTCATGCCGTTGGCGGAATTCCTGCTGTATTAAAATACCTTTTAAAGAAAGGATTAATACATGGAGATTGTTTAACCGTTACAGGAAAAACAATAGCAGAAAACCTATTGGATGTTGATGATTTAAAAGAAGGTCAGGATGTTATTAAACCTATTGAAGAACCTATAAAAATCTCAGGACACTTAAGAATGCTCTACGGAAATTTAGCAACCGAAGGAAGCGTGGCTAAAATTACAGGTAAAGAAGGTTTATGCTTTAGAGGTAAAGCTAAAGTTTTTGAGGGTGAATATGCGGCAAATGATGGCATTAGAGATGGTAAAGTTGAAAAAGGAGATGTCGTTGTTATTAGATATGAAGGTCCTAAAGGTGGGCCAGGAATGCCAGAAATGCTAAAACCAACAGCTGCCATTATGGGTGCAGGTTTAGGTAAAGATGTAGCTTTAATTACTGATGGCCGTTTCTCTGGAGGAACGCACGGTTTTGTGGTAGGTCATATTACACCTGAAGCACAAGAAGGTGGTACAATAGCCGTGGTAAAAGACGGAGATATTATTACAATTGATGCAGAAACAAATTCAATTTCATTAGAAGTTTCGGAAGTAGAACTTCAAAAAAGAAGATCAAAATGGAAAGCACCAGAATTAAAATTTGAACGTGGTGTTTTATATAAATACGCAAAAACGGTATCGTCAGCTTCCAAAGGATGTGTAACTGATGAATTTTAAAATTAAGAGTAAATGAAAGAAACTCAAACCATAACAAGTCAAAAAACAGACGCTACGGCTACAGAAAGAATTTCTGGAAGTGAAGCCGTTATAAAATGTTTATTAGCCGAAGGAGTTGATATTCTTTATGGCTATCCTGGCGGAGCTATTATGCCAGTTTATGATGAATTATATAAGTATCAAGATAAAATCCATCACGTCTTATCAAGACATGAACAAGGCGCTGCACATGCCGCACAAGGTTATGCTCGTATTTCTGGTAAAGTTGGTGTTGCCATGGCAACGTCTGGACCAGGAGCAACCAATTTAATTACAGGTATTGCAGATGCACAAATAGACTCTACTCCTTTGGTTTGTATTACAGGTCAAGTAGGTTCTCATTTATTAGGAAGTGATGCCTTTCAAGAAACTGACATTGTTGGCATTTCTACACCAGTCACAAAATGGAATATTCAAGTGACTAAAGCAGCACAAATTCCTGAAGCTTTTGCAAAAGCATTTTATATCGCAAAAAGCGGCAGACCAGGACCTGTTTTAATTGATATTACAAAAGATGCTCAGTTTGAAGAATTTGATTTTAAATACGAAAAATGTAAAGGAGTAAGAAGTTACAAACCTGTACCAGATACGAACAAAGATTCTTTAAAAGCTGCAGCTGATTTAATTAACAATGCGAAAAAACCATTAATTGTTTGGGGACAAGGTGTTATTTTAGGTAAAGCTGAAGAAGAATTTAAAGCGGTTATTGAAAAAGCAGGTATTCCTTCTGCTTGGACAATCTTAGGGGCTTCTGCAATCCCAACATCACACCCATTAAATGTTGGTATGGTAGGTATGCATGGTAATTACGCTCCAAATGTTTTAACTAACGAGTGCGATCTTTTAATTGCCATCGGAATGCGTTTTGATGATCGTGTTACAGGAAATTTAGCAACCTACGCAAAACAAGCAAAAATTATTCATTTTGAAATAGATCCTGCTGAAATTGATAAAAATGTAATGACAGATGTTGCTGTTCTTGGAGATGCAAAAACCAGTTTAGCCAAGTTATTACCACTGCTAAATGCTAATTCGCATACAGAATGGCATCAAAAATTTAAAGATTTATACAAAATTGAATACGAAAAAGTCATTAAAAATGACCTACATCCAACTAAAGAAGGTTTAACCATGGGTGAAGTGTTGAAAGAAATCAACATTCAAACCAAAGGTGATGCTGCTATTGTAAGTGATGTTGGCCAGCACCAAATGATTGCTTGCCGTTATGCAGAATTCAACAAAACCAAAAGTAATATTACCTCTGGCGGATTAGGCACTATGGGTTTTGCTTTACCAGCAGCAATAGGAGCAAAAATGGCAGCTCCAGATCGTGAAGTAGTAATGATTGCTGGAGATGGTGGATATCAAATGAATATTCAAGAATTAGGAACCATCTTTCAACAAAAAGTACCAGTAAAAATTGTGGTATTAAATAATGAATTCTTAGGCATGGTTCGTCAGTGGCAACAATTATTTTTTGATAAGCGTTATGCCTCTACAGAAATGGTAAATCCAGATTTTGTAGCCATTGCAAAAGGATACCATATTGAAGCACAAAAAGTATCGGAGAGAAAAGATTTAAAAGCCGCTATAAAAGAAATGATTGATTGCGAAGGCCCATATTTCTTAGAAGTAAGAGTTGAGAAAGAAGGAAACGTATTCCCAATGATACCAACAGGAGCTAGTGTTTCAGATATAAGATTAGAATAAAACATGAGTACAGAAAACAAACAATATACCGTTTCAATTTATACGGAAAACAACATTGGATTGTTGAATAGAATTTCAGCAATTTTCCAAAGAAGACACATGAATATTGAGAGTCTTAATACTTCACCTTCTGAAATAGAAGGGGTCTCAAGATTTACCATTGTGGTTAATATCACAGAATCTCAAATGAAAAAAATTCAAGGTCAGATAGAAAAGCAGGTCGAAGTGATTAAAGCTTTTTATCACACTGAAGATGAAATCATTTATCAAGAATCCTGTTTGTTCAAAATAAAATCAGAATTATTATTTGATGAACGTCAAATTCAAAATATAATAAAAGATAGTAATTCAAGAATTGTAACTGTAAACAAAGAGTTCTTTGTACTTGAAAAATCAGGAAGAAAGGAAGAAATTGATTTACTGTACAGAGAATTGAATGCCTTTGGGATTATGCAATTCACACGTTCTGGTCGTGTGGCTGTTACTAAAGACGAAATGAAAATATCAACTATGCTTCAAGCATTTCAACATTAATATATTAAGACTAAAATTAGTTTAAAAAACAACTAGAAACAATGTCAAATTACTTTAACACATTACCATTAAGAGAACAATTAGAGCAATTAGGAAAGTGTCGCTTTATGAACGCTTCAGAATTTGAAGATGGCGTAAACGCATTAAAAGGGAAGAAAATCGTGATCGTAGGTTGTGGTGCTCAAGGACTGAACCAAGGTTTAAATATGCGAGATTCTGGATTAGATATTTCTTATGCACTAAGACAGGTTGCTATAGATGAAAAACGCGATTCTTACAAGAACGCAACATCTAACGGATTTAATGTTGGCACTTACGACGAGTTAATTCCGACTGCAGATTTAGTTCTAAACTTAACACCAGATAAGCAACATACAAGTGTGGTAAAAGCTGTGATGCCTCTAATGAAAAAAGGAGCCACATTAAGTTACTCTCATGGTTTTAATATTGTTGAAGAAGGCACTAAGGTTCGTGAAGATATTACCGTAATCATGGTAGCACCAAAATGTCCTGGAACTGAAGTAAGAGAAGAATACAAACGTGGATTTGGTGTACCAACATTAATTGCTGTACACCCAGAAAATGACCCAGAAAATAAAGGTTGGGCTCAAGCAAAAGCTTATGCAGCAGCAACTGGAGGACATAAAGCAGGAGTTTTAGAATCTTCATTCATTGCTGAAGTAAAATCAGATTTAATGGGTGAACAAACCATTCTTTGTGGTTTATTACAAACAGGAGCCATTTTATCATTTGACAAAATGGTTGAAGAAGGTATTGAACCTGGTTATGCTGCTAAATTAATTCAGTTTGGTTGGGAAACTATAACCGAAGCACTGAAGCATGGTGGAATTACCAACATGATGGATCGTTTATCTAATCCTTCAAAAATTAAGGCTTACGAATTATCTGAAGAGTTAAAAGGTATTATGCGTCCATTATTTGAAAAGCATATGGATGATATTATTTCTGGTCACTTCTCTCAAACCATGATGGAAGATTGGGCTAATGACGATATTAATTTACTAACATGGAGAGCAGAAACGGGCGAAACTGCTTTTGAAAAAACAAAATTAACTTCAGATCATATTACAGAACAAGAGTATTTTGACCATGGAGTGTTATTAGTTGCTTTCGTAAAATCTGGTGTAGAATTAGCTTTTGAAACTATGGTTAGTGCAGGTATTATTGAAGATTCTGCTTATTACGAATCTCTACACGAGCTACCGTTAATTGCAAACACTATTGCCAGAAAGAAATTATTTGAAATGAACCGCGTGATTTCTGACACTGCTGAATATGGTTGTTATTTATTTGATCATGCTTGTAAACCATTATTAACAGATTTTATGAAAACCGTAGATACGTCTATTATTGGCAAATCATTTTCAAACTCTACAGGTGTTGATAATATTGAATTAATAGCTGTTAACGACGCTATTAGAAATCACCCTATAGAATCTGTTGGTCAACGTTTACGTGCGGCAATGACAGCTATGAAAGTGATCAAAACTGAAGATGTAAAAGCTTCTGTTTTAGCATAACAAAAATTATCCTATCAGGTTAAAAAACCTGATAGGTCTAATAAAACAAGAAATTCCCTTTTTCAAGGGAAGTGAGCATGGAAAAAACCAAAACCATATACAGACCAACACTAGAGGATATAGAAGCTGCAGCAGAAAAATTAAAAGGTATTGCATCAGTAACACCTTTAATTAAAAACGCTCGGTACTCTAAGCATTTTGACGCTAATATTTATTTTAAAAGAGAAGATCTTCAAGTGGTGCGCTCTTATAAAATTCGTGGTGCTTATAATAAAATATCCTCATTGAGTCCATCTCAAATTAAAAATGAAATCGTGTGCGCAAGTGCAGGAAACCATGCTCAAGGTGTTGCAATTTCATGTAAACTTTTAAAAATAAAAGGCACTATTTTTATGCCTTCCCCTACTCCAAATCAAAAGATTGAACAAGTAAAAATGTTTGGAGAAGATTTTGTTGAAGTTGTTTTAGTTGGGGATACTTTTGACGATGCCTACCATGCAGCAATGCAACAAAGTGAAGAAATGAATAAAACCTTTGTGCATCCTTTTAATGATGAAAAAGTTATTGAGGGTCAAGCAACAGTTGGTTTAGAAATTATAGACCAAGCAAAAGCTCATCCCATTCATTATGTTTTTGTGCCTGTAGGTGGTGGTGGACTTGCAGCAGGATTGTCCTCTGTATTTAAAATTTTATCACCTCAAACTAAAATTATTAGTGTAGAACCCAAAGGTGCGCCAGCAATGTTAACTTCTATTAGAGCAAATAGAAACACAGAATTAAGTACCATCGATAGTTTTGTAGACGGAGCGGCTGTTAAACGTGTTGGTGATTTAAGTTTTGCCATTTGTAAAGAAACATTACATCGTGTGGTTACAGTAGATGAAGGAAAAATCTGTCAAACTATTTTAGACTTATATAATAAAGATGCTATTGTTGTAGAACCAGCAGGAGCATTAAGTCTTTGTGCATTAGAGCAATTTTCTGAAGAAATAAAGGGTAAAAATGTAGTGTGTGTTATTAGTGGAAGCAATAATGACATTACTAGAATGGCAGAAATTAAAGAACGTGCCTTACTCTATGCTAATCTAAAACACTATTTCATTGTTAAGTTTCCTCAACGAACGGGAGCCTTAAGAGATTTTGTAGTTGATATTTTAGGTCCAAATGATGATATTACTCATTTTGAATACACCAAGAAAGCCAATCGAGAAAATGATGTAGCTGTAGTTGGCATACAATTACAATCGCCCGATGATTTAGAACCATTAATTACCAATATGAAGCTTCATAATTTCTTTGGAGATTACCTAAATGACAAACCAGATTTGTTTCAGTTTTTAGTATAACTTAACATAAAATTCATCACTCAAAAGATTCAATTTAGTATCTTTATTACTTACAATTAATAGTTCAAAATAAGTTATTATGACTTCAACATTTGTGAATATTCCAGAACAGTTTCAAATTAAAAATTTAGTAGAGCAAAACACATATTTAATAGACGGAGCACTAATACCTTGGCGAGGAGAAACCTCTAAAGTATATTCGACAATTTCTTCAACAGAAGATTATGAACCTACATTACTTGGAACTATTCCTACTTTAGGAAAAAAAGAAGCTATAAAAGCATTAGACGCTGCTGTTTCTGCATATAATAAAGGACAAGGTTTATGGCCAACAATGAAAGTTGTAGATCGTATTGCATGCATGGAAAAGTTTGTTGAGCAAATGAAAACCAAACGTGAGCAAGTAGTAAAATTACTAATGTGGGAAATTGGCAAAAACCTACCCGATTCTGAAAAAGAATTCGACAGAACCGTTGAATATATTTACGATACTATTGAAGATTACAAACAAATGGATCGTGATAGCGCAAAATTTGTAAAAAGCTCAGGAGTAAATGCACATATAAGACGTGGACCATTAGGAGTCGTTTTATGTTTAGGTCCTTATAATTATCCATTAAATGAAACTTTTGCGTTATTAATTCCGGCTTTAATCATGGGAAACACAGCCATTTTTAAGCCTGCAAAACATGGTGTTTTATTAATTACGCCATTATTAGAAGCTTTTAGAGACAGCTTTCCAAAAGGAGTTGTAAATATTATTTATGGACGTGGGCGAACTGTTGCTGCACCAATTATGCAAACTGGAAAAGTTGATGTTTTAGCTTTAATAGGAAACAGTAAATCTGCAAATGCTTTACAGAATCAACACCCTAAAAGCAATAGGCTTCGATTAGTCTTAGGGTTAGAAGCTAAAAATCCGGCTATAGTTTTACCAGATGCTGATTTAGATTTAGCAATTGATGAATGTATTGCTGGCACAACTTCTTTTAACGGTCAACGTTGTACTGCTTTGAAAGTTTTATACATACATGAAGACATTGTTGAAGAGTTTAACAAACGTTTTTCTGCTAAAGTTGATGCACTCAAATTTGGAAATCCTTGGATAGATGGTGCAAAATTAACACCATTACCAGAACCAGATAAACCGGCTTATATTCAAGAATTAATTGACGATGCTACTGAAAAGGGAGCAAAAATCATTAACAATAAAGGTGGAAACACAACGGAAAACTATATTTTTCCTGCTGTTTTATATCCAGTAACAAAAGAGATGCGCGTTTTTCAAGAAGAACAATTTGGACCTGTAATTCCTGTAGTTCCGTTTTCAGATATTGAAGAACCTTTAGATGATATGGCAGAATCTAATTACGGACAACAAGTAAGCTTATTTGGTAAAGATGTAAAAACATTAGCACCTTTAATAGATACTTTAGTGAATTTAGTTTGCAGAGTAAACTTAAATAGTTCTTGTCAACGTGGACCAGATGTTTATCCCTTTACTGGTCGTAAAGATTCAGCAGTTGGTACATTAAGTGTACATGATGCTTTACGTTCTTTTTCAATAAGAACTTTTGTAGCTTCAAAAGACAACGATTACAACAATGCTATTTTAAAGGATTTATTAGATTCTAGAGCTTCAAATTTTGTGAGTACAGATTATATTCTCTAGTACAAATCACTTCAAAGGAGTTATTAATGAAGGATTTACAGTTTTAGTTGAAAGAATTATGAATTTCATAATTCTTTCAAAAAATGATTGATAATAGAGTTTTAATTGAATTTTAATTCTAAATTTACAGTATGTTAAGTCAAAAAAACAGAATCGAAAGACCCACACGTTTGTTAAACGAGCGACGTCGCTAATGGAACTACATTAAACCATTTAGTTAATCTTTTATTTTTTTGAAATTGAACAATTCAGCACACATACTTACACTTTTAGATTTAGTACTTCCCATTTCAGATAGAAATACATTACGCTGTGTACATAATCGTCGGCCGTAAGGGTATACAATTATTAATAGAACTCTGGTGTGTCCGGTTCTACTTTCAAACAAAAACAAATCATATTTTTTAATATAAAAACTCAATTACAATGAAAATTGTTATTGCTGATAAATCACATAGCATATACGCAGAAACGATATGCGAAACCATTGCCGATGCTGCTCAAGTTAGAGGAACTGGAATTGCAAAACGTAAACCAGAATACATCATTACCAAAATGGAAAATGGTAATGCTGTCATTGCATTAGATGGAGATAAGTTCGCCGGTTTCTGTTACATAGAAGCTTGGAGTCATGGTAAGTTTGTTGCCAATTCAGGTCTTATTGTGCATCCAGATTTTAGAAATCTAGGACTTGCCAAAAAGATTAAGAAAGTCATTTTTGAACATTCTAGAACCAAATTCCCAGACGCTAAAGTTTTTAGTATCACAACAGGTTTAGCTGTTATGAAAATGAATAGCGAACTAGGCTACAAGCCCGTTACGTTTTCAGAATTAACCGACGACCAATCTTTCTGGAAAGGTTGTCAAACTTGTAAAAATTTCGACGTTTTAACAAGAACTGAACAAAAAATGTGCCTATGTACAGGTATGCTTTACGACCCTAAAAAAGCCGAAGACACAAAACCCAAAGAACACAATTACGATAAAAAAGCATGGACGAGATTGAAAAATTTAAAACAATCGATGTTCCTAAAAAAAGATAAAAAAGATGAGTAAAAAATTAGTTATAGCATATAGTGGTGGATTAGACACATCCTATTGCGCAGTCAGTTTAAGTAAAGCCGGTTACGATGTCCATGCTGTAAGTGTAAACACAGGTGGGTTTTCTGATGAAGAAATTCAAACTATTGAGAATAATGCTTACAAAATGGGTGTTTCAACCTATAAAAATATTGACGCTATTGCATCATATTATGATAAAGTCATTAAGTATTTAATCTTCGGAAATGTGCTTAAAAACAACACTTATCCCTTATCTGTAAGTGCAGAACGTATCATTCAAGCAATCGAGATTATTGAATATGCAAAAAGTATTGATGCCGAATATATCGCACACGGAAGCACAGGAGCAGGAAACGACCAAGTACGTTTTGATATGATTTTTCAAACTTTAGCACCACACATTAAAATCATTACACCAATTAGAGATGGGAGTTTAAGCAGACAACAAGAAATTGATTACTTAAAAGAAAATGGTATCGAAGCCTCTTGGGAAAAAGCAAAATATTCAGTTAACAAAGGACTTTGGGGAACTAGTGTTGGTGGTGAAGAAACATTAACTTCAGAAAAACCATTACCAGAAACTGCTTATCCTTCACAATTAAAACATGCCGAAGATGAAAAAGTAACATTAACTTTTTTAAAAGGAGAATTGGTTGCTGTAAACGGAATTAAAAACACATCAGAAGTAAATATTGAAGTGTTAAACAATTTAGCTTCAGCTTACGCAATCGGTAGAGATATTCACGTTGGAGATACTATTGTTGGTATAAAAGGTCGTGTTGGTTTTGAGGCAGCAGGTGCTTTGGTGATTATAAAAGCGCATCATTTGCTAGAAAAGCATACGCTTACTAAATGGCAATTGCAACACAAGGATTACATGTCAAATTTCTATGGTATGCATTTACATGAAGGTCAATATTTAGACCCAGTAATGCGAGATATGGAAGCTTTTTTACAAAGTAGTCAAGAGAAAGTGACTGGTGATGTTTTTGTAACCTTGAAGCCTTATCATTTCGATTTAGATGGAATTTCTTCTAAACACGATTTAATGAGTGCTAAATTCGGAAGCTATGGTGAAGAAAATAAAGGTTGGACAGCTGATGAAGCTAAAGGCTTTATTAAAATAGTTGGTAACCAAAATAAGATTTATCAGCAGATAAATAATTAAGTAAGACCTCGCAGGTTTTTAAAACCTAGCAGGTCTGAACAAAGTGTAATCAAATAAAGATAACCGTTTTCACGGTCACTGAGATGAAAAAATTAGAAATAGGAATCATAGGAGGAGCAGGTTATACAGCTGGAGAGTTGATAAGATTATTACTCAACCATCCAAAAACAAACCTTAATTTTATTTACAGCACCTCTAACGCAGGAAACAAAATCTATAAAGTACATCAAGATTTAATAGGTTCTACAGATTTGGAATTCACAAGTAACATTAACCCAGAAGTAGATGTTCTCTTCTTATGTTTAGGTCATGGTAACTCAAAAGCCTTTTTAGAAAAAAACAACTTTTCAGACCACACTAAAATCATTGATTTAAGTAATGATTTTAGATTGACAAAAGATGAAGTTTTTAATGGCAAAACGTTTATTTACGGCTTACCAGAATTGAACAAAGAAGCTATAAAAAAAGCAAATTACTTAGCTAATCCTGGTTGCTTTGCTACAGCAATTCAGTTAGCATTATTGCCGTTAGCCAAGGCTAAAACCATTCAAAACGATGTACACATTAATGCTGTAACTGGTGCAACTGGAGCAGGAACCTCACTTTCTACAACTACACATTTCACCTATAGAGATAATAATTTTTCACATTATAAAGCTTTTACGCATCAGCATTTAGGCGAAATTAATCAGACGGTAAATCAATTGCAGTCTTCTTTTAATTCTGAAATAAACTTCATGCCAAATAGAGGTAATTTTTCAAGAGGAATTTTTGCTACGCTTTACACTAAATACGAAGGAAATTTAGAAGAAGCAAAAGCGTTATACTCAGATTTTTATAAAGATGCTGCTTTTACTTTTGTTTCGGATGATGACATTCATTTGAAACAAGTAGTAAACACCAACAAATGCATTCTTCATTTACATAAACATGAAGGCAAATTACTAGTAACAAGCATCATTGATAATTTACTAAAAGGTGCCTCAGGACAAGCCATACAAAACATGAATTTAATGCATGGGTTTGAAGAAACCGAAGGTTTACAATTAAAGGCGAATTATTTTTAACAAACATAGACCTTGCTGGTTTATAAAACCTAGCTGGTCTAAACCAAAATATAGATTCCTGCCTTCGCAGGAATGACAAAAAAAATTAGAAAGATGAACGGAGCATTTTTAATGCGAACACATTTTACCATTGAAAAACAATAGAAAAGCAAAATGAAAATAGCAATCATAGGCACAGGAAACTTAGGAAAATCTATCGCAAAAGGATTGATTACCAATAATGCCATAACAACACTATACTTAACCAAAAGAAACTTAGATGATATTCAAGATTTGGACGGTTATAAAAATGTCATATTAACAACAGATAATATTGAAGCTGTAAAAAATTCAGATATTTTAATATTTGCTATTCAACCAAGACATTTTGATAAAATATTAAATGATTTAAAACCGTATTTAACAGAAAAACACGTTTTAATTTCTACCATTACCGGATTTCTAATTCCACAAATTGAAGCTATTGTTGGTTCTGACCAATTCATCATTAGAGCTATGCCAAATACAGCGATTGCTGTTGGTAAATCTATGACTTGCATGTGTAGTAATGAAAAAGGCGCTAAACGCATTCAAATCGCGGAAGCTATTTTCAATAGATTAGGACATACGTTGGCTATTCCAGAATCTCAAATGCAAGCTGCAACTGTAGTTTGTGCAAGCGGAATTGCATTTTGGATGCGACTGATTCGCGCTACAACACAAGCTGCTATTCAGTTAGGTTTTGATGCCAAGGAAGCACAAGAATTAGCCATGTATACTTCAGAAGGAGCTGCCAATTTATTAATTACAAATGGTCACCATCCAGAAGAAGAAATAGACAGAGTAACCACTCCAAAAGGTTGTACTATAGAAGGTTTAAACGAAATGGAACACAAAGGTTTAAGCTCATCTTTAATACAAGGTATGGTAGCTTCTTTCAATAAAATTAATAACATCAAAAAAGAGCAGATATGAGTTTATTTAATGTATATCCACTCTTCGACATTACACCAGTAAGCGCAAAAGACATCTACGTTTACGATGATAACAATGTGGAATATTTAGACCTCTACGGAGGACATGCTGTGATTTCCATTGGACATTCACATCCAAAATATGTAAGCGCGATTTCTAAACAAGTTGAAAAACTAGGGTTTTACAGTAATGCGATTCAAAATCCATTACAAGTTGAATTAGCAGATAAGCTTGAAGCCATATCTGGCTGCAAAGATTACCAATTATTTTTATGTAATTCTGGCGCAGAAGCCAACGAAAATGCTTTAAAACTAGCATCGTTTCATAATGGCAAAACCAAAGTTTTATCATTTAAAAATTCATTTCACGGTAGAACGTCAGCTGCTGTTGCCGCAACTGATAATCCAAAAATTGTAGCACCAATCAATGCACAACAAGACGTTGATTTTGTAGAATTAGGCGATTTAGACGCGGTTGAAACCATTTTAAAACAAAACCAAACTTGTGCTGTTATTGTTGAGTTCATTCAAGGTGTTGGCGGTTTAGACCAGAGCACTATCGAATTTTACAAAGGACTAGAAACCCTTTGCAAACAATACAACACGGCATTTATTGCAGACGAAGTACAATCTGGATTTGGTAGAACTGGCGACTTTTTTGCTTTTCAAAAACATAATATAACACCAGATATTATTTCTATAGCTAAAGGCATGGGAAATGGATTTCCTGTTGGAGGGATTTTAATTCACCCTTCCATTAAAGCTTCTTTTGGATTATTAGGAACAACTTTTGGCGGCAATCATTTAGCTTGTGCTGCAACGCTATCGGTTTTAGAAGTTTTGGAAGAAGAAAAGTTAATGGAAAATGCTAAAAACATTTCAGAGTATTTTCAAGAGAAAGCAAAATCATTACCAAATTTAAAATCGATAAAAGGTCGTGGATTAATGTTAGGTTTAGAATTCGATTTTCCGATTTCAGACTTACGGAAAAAGCTCATTTTTGAACATCATATATTTACTGGAAGTGCAAAGAACCCTAATTTAATTAGAATACTTCCACCATTAACGATTCAGAAAAAACATATTGACATCTTTTTTGATGCCTTAGAAAAAGAACTAGTTTAGAATGAAAAACTACACCAAAATAAAAGATATTTCTAATCTATCAGAAATTATTAAGGATGCCATTTTATTAAAAATGAATCCTTTTGAATTTGAAAACTTAGGAAAACACAAAACCTTAGTGATGCTATTTTTCAATTCGAGTTTAAGAACACGATTAAGTACAGAAAAAGCTGCAAAAAACTTAGGTATGGAAGTGATGATTCTAAATATCAATGATGCGTGGAATTTAGAATTTGAAGATGGCACTATAATGAACATGGACAAATCTGAACATATTAAAGAAGCGGCACGCGTTATTTCGCAATATGCAGATATCATTGCTGTGAGAGCATTCCCAACTTTACAAGATAAAGCTAAAGATGAATCAGAATACATTCTCAATAACTTTAAAAAATATGCAACTGTACCCATTATAAATATGGAAAGTGCTACAGCACATCCTTTACAAGCACTAGCTGATGCCATCACCATTACTGAGCTGACGGAAAAAGTGAAGCCAAAAGTGGTTATTTCTTGGGCACCACATCCAAAAGCTTTACCACAAGCGGTTGCAAATTCATTTGTAGAAATGATGCGAGATTTAGAAGTTGATTTAACCATTACGCATCCTGAAGGATATGAACTTAATAAAGCCATAACTAAAGACACACCAATAAATCATAACCAAGAAGACGCTTTAAAAGATGCTGATTTTGTGTACGTAAAAAACTGGAGTAGTTATAATGATTACGGAAAAGTATTGAGCCAAGATGATAAGTGGATGCTCACAAAAGCCAAATTAGGTCATGCAAAATTTATGCATTGTTTACCTGTAAGACGAAATGTAATAGTTGAAGATGCTGTTTTAGACAGTGAGCAATCTGTGGTTATTAAACAAGCCAATAATAGAACTTATGCAGCACAAATTGTATTAAAGCAAATTTTGGAGGATTTATAATTTCTGTCAGGTCGAGCGCAGTCGAGACCTCATTAACCTCTCGACTCGCTCGAGGAGACAAAAGATTAAAAATGAAAACAATTAAAGTCATAAAAATAGGTGGAAACATTATCGATGATGAAGAAGTATTAACTTCATTCATTAAGGAATTCTCAACTATTTCAGGTCCTAAAGTTTTGGTACATGGAGGTGGAAAATTAGCCACCAAGTTAGCAACACAGATGAATATTCCTGTAAAAATGACTGAAGGCAGACGTATTACTGATGCAGAAACCCTAGACATTATCACCATGGTTTATGCTGGCAAAATCAATAAAAATATTGTAGCGCAATTACAAGCTAACCAATGTAATGCCATTGGACTTTCTGGTGCAGATGGTAATACTATTGTTTCAGAAAAAAGACCTATTAAAACCATTGATTATGGATTTGTTGGTGATGTAAAAAACGTAAACACAAACGTTTTAGAAATATTATTAAACAACGAAATTACACCTGTATTTTGCGCCATAACTCATAATGAGAATGGACAATTACTAAATACAAATGCAGATACCATTGCTTCAGAATTAGCCATAGGATTGTCCTCAATTTTTAACACAGAATTGTATTATTGTTTCGAAAAAAATGGAGTTTTAGAAAACGTGGAAGATGATGATTCTGTAATTGAAAACATTAACACAGAAAGCTATAAAACATTAAAAGATAACCATATCATATTCGAAGGCATGTTACCTAAATTAGATAACTGTTTTCATGCTATAAATAAAAACGTTCAAAAAGTTTGTATCGGAAAATCAGACATGCTTTTCAACACCAACAACAAACATACAACCATCACAAAATGATAGAAAGCCTTACCACAGAAGCCATTGCTTTATTAAAGCAGCTTATAGAAACGCAATCGTTTTCCTCTGAAGAAGACCATACAGCTTTACTCATTGAAAATTGGTTTACAACTCACAACGTACCTTTTAAAAGAGATAACCATAACATTTGGTCTACCAACAAATTTTTTGATGAGAGCAAACCAACCTTATTATTAAACTCACATCACGACACTGTAAAACCAAACAACGGTTACACCAAAGACCCTTTTAAGGCGATTGTTGAAGATGGTAAATTATATGGCTTAGGAAGTAATGATGCTGGTGGATGCTTGGTCTCTTTAATAGCCACCTTCACGTATTTTTATAATAAAAAAGACCTCAACTACAATTTAGTCATTGTAGCTTCTGCCGAAGAAGAAAGCAGTGGACCAAACGGACTCAATAGCATGTTATCTATCATCCCAAAAATTGATGTCGCTATTGTTGGCGAACCAACTTTAATGAATTTAGCCGTTGCCGAAAAAGGTTTAGTTGTTTTTGACGCCAAGGTAAAAGGAACGGCTAGTCATGCAGCACATCCAAATACAGACAATTCAATTTATAATACCATTGATGTTTTAAATTGGTTTAAAGATTATAAATTCGAAAGAAAATCACCAGTTTTAGGTGATGTAAAAATGACGGTCACCCAAATCAATGCTGGTAAGCAACACAATGCTGTACCTGCAGAAGTAGATTTAGTGATTGATGTACGTGTGAATGACAAATATTCTAATCAGGAAATCGCAGATATTTTAACTCAGAAATCACCTTGTTCTAGTATTACTGCAAGAAGTTTACGATTAAATTCGTCTTCTATTCCTGTCAATCACGATTTGGTAAAAGCAGGTATCGAACTAGAAAGAGAAACGTATGGTTCACCTACACTTTCTGACCAATCTGTTTTAACTTGTCCTTCTTTAAAATTAGGACCTGGTGACAGTACACGTTCACATACAGCCGATGAATTTATTTATTTAGCTGAAATTGAAGAAGGTGTTGATTTGTATATTAAATTGTTAGAGAAAGTATTGTAGAAATAACAGATCTAGCAGGTTTTTAAAACCTTGCAGGTCTAAAATTAAAAATAGATTCCTGCCGAAGTTTATCTTGAGCGATAGCCGAAAGACAGGAATGACAAAAGAATAAAAGTTTAACTAAAAATGAAAGCAGAGATTCCTGCTTTCGCAGGAATATTATGAAATTGTGGGACAAAGGCTATTCAATAGATAAAAAAATAGAATTATTCACCGTTGGTAACGACAGAGAAATTGACATACATATTGCTAAATATGATGTTGAAGCCTCAAGAGCGCATGCCATTATGTTAGAATCCATTGGCATTATAACTTCTGACGAATTAGAACAATTAAAATCAGGTTTAAAAGTTTTAGCTGATTCTATAGAAGATGGTACTTTTGTTATTGAAGAGTCATTTGAAGATGTACACTCTAAAATTGAACACGAACTCACAAAAACCTTAGGCGACGTCGGCAAAAAAATCCACACCGCACGTTCTAGAAACGACCAAGTTTTAGTAGCATTACAACTCTATTATAAAGAGAATCTGCAAATCATTAATGATAAAACTAAAACGTTTTTCGATACACTTTTAGGTCTCGCTGAAACTCATAAAACCCAACTTTTACCAGGTTATACACATTTACAAGTAGCCATGCCTTCCTCTTTTGGTTTATGGTTTTCTGCCTATGCTGAGTTACTTATTGACGATGTATACGTTTTAAATGCGGTGTCTAAAATTGCGGATCAAAACCCATTAGGTTCGGCTGCTGGTTATGGCAGTTCTTTTCCTATTGATAGGGATATTACGACAAAAGAATTAGGCTTTTCAACCTTAAAATATAATGTAGTTGCAGCACAATTAAGCAGAGGAAAAAGTGAACGTGCCATCGCAAGTGCGTTAGGCGGTTTATGTAATACCATGGCGCGTTTTGCAATGGATATTTGCCTGTATATGAGTCAGAATTTTGGGTTTATTACGTTTCCAGATGAGTTAACCACAGGAAGTAGTATTATGCCACATAAGAAGAATCCTGATGTATTTGAATTAATTCGTGGTAAGTGTAATAAAATACAAGCACTACATTCCGAAATGCTATTAATCACAAATAATTTACCGAGTGGTTACCACAGAGATTTTCAATTGCTGAAAGAAAACATTATCAATGCTTTTGAAGATGTAAAGGACATTTTAGACATCTTTAATTATTCTATTCAACAAATCATTGTGAAAGATATTGACCTCACAGATGAGAAATACCAATACCTGTTTACCGTAGACAGTATTAATAATTTAGTGGTTGATGGTATGAGTTTTAGAGAAGCCTATCAAAAAATCGGAAGACAAGTACAAGCAGGAACCTACCAACCAGATTTAGGTAAAGAGCACTCTCATATTGGGAGTATTCATAATTTGTGTTTGGAGGATATTAGGGCTAAGTTTCCTAAATGATGTTAAATATTTTGAAAATGATTTTTAATAATTTCTTATATCAAAAATTAATCTTACCTTTGATTTTCAAATAAGAAACAAATGACATTAAGTCAATTACATCATCATCATTTTCATACTTGCATTCAGGCGAGCAGGAATTGATATATGTATTTTAAAATATTTCAAAACCCGTCTGAATAAATTCAGACGGGTTTTTTATTTCCTCACGTTTGGTTTATTCAGATTAAAAAAATTAAAAATGAGTAAACTAAAAATTGCTATTCAGAAAAGCGGTAGATTAAACGAAGATTCTTTAAAACTTTTAAAGGATTGCGGTATTAAAATAGATAACGGAAAAGATCAATTAAAAGTTGCTGCGCGTAATTTCCCTTTAGAAGTCTTGTATTTACGGAATTCAGATATTCCTCAATATATTGAAGATGGTGTTGTAGATATTGCCATTATAGGAGAAAACATTCTTATTGAAAAACAAAAAAAATCTAAAATTGTTGAAAGACTTGGCTTCGCCAAATGCAGAGTTTCATTGGCTGTCCCAAAACGCATTGAAACAGATAATGCATCTTATTTCGATGGAAAAAAGATTGCGACCTCCTACCCTAACACACTTCAAACGTATTTAAAAAAGAATAATATAGAAGCTGATATTCATGTGATTTCTGGTTCGGTAGAAATTGCACCAAATATTGGATTAGCAGATGGTGTTTGCGATATTGTAAGCTCAGGAAGTACACTTTTCAAAAATGGTTTACGCGAAACACAAGTGATCTTAAAATCGGAAGCTGTATTAGCAAAAAACCAAAATCTTAATTCTGAAAAAGAAGCCATACTCGAGAAACTTATATTCAGAATTCAAGCCGTGTTAAGAGCCAAAAATTCAAGATACGTATTGATGAATGTACCTAATGATAAAATTGATGAAGTCACCGCAATTCTTCCGGTTTTAAAAAGTCCTACAATTTTACCATTGGCTCAAGAAGGCTGGAGTTCATTACACTCAGTAATTGATGAGGAAAAATTTTGGAATAGTATTGACGCTCTAAAAAATGCTGGAGCAGAAGGTATTTTAGTAGTTCCTATTGATAAAATGGTGATGTAATGAAAGTCTATAAAAATCCCAACAAATCGGAATGGAACGCTTTAGTAAAGCGACCAATTTTAGAGCAAGCATCTCTAGATGCTATCGTCATTGACATACTAGAGGATGTTAAAAAAAATAAAGACAACGCCTTATTTAATTATGCCGAAAAGTTTGATGGTGTACAACTAGATTCAATAGCCATTGATGCGTCAGAAATTGAATCTGCTAAAACACTTGTAAGCCAAGATTTAAAAGATGCGATTACACTAGCCAAACAGAATATTGAAATATTTCACAAAAGTCAAATAGAAAAAGAACAAATTATAGAAACCACGAAAGGCGTGAAATGCTGGAGAAAATCTGTTGGTATTGAGAAAGTTGGTTTATACATTCCTGGTGGTTCTGCGCCCTTATTTTCTACGATTTTAATGCTAGGCATTCCTGCAAAATTAGCAGGTTGTAAAGAAGTTGTTTTATGTTCACCACCAAATAAAGAGGGCAACATTCATCCAGCAATTTTATATACAGCAAACCTAGTTGGTATCACTAAAATTTATAAAGCTGGAGGTGCGCAAGCTATTGCAGCAATGGCTTATGGAACAGAAACCATTCCGCAAGTATATAAAATATTTGGACCAGGAAATCAATTTGTAACTAAAGCAAAAGAATTGATTCAGCAACAGGGAATTGCTATAGACATGCCTGCCGGCCCGAGTGAGGTTCTAGTTATTGCAGATCAAACTAGTAATCCTGCTTTTGTAGCAGCAGATTTATTATCGCAGGCAGAACATGGTGCAGATAGCCAAGTAATCTTATTGTCTGACGATGAAGATATGATCAATAAAACCCTACAAGAATTAGATAAGCAACTCAATCTGTTACCTCGTAAATCGATTGCAGAAAAAGCATTAATGGTAAGTCGTGCTATTCTTTTAGATTCAATAAACGAATGCATCGAATTTAGCAATTTATACGCACCTGAACATTTAATAATTGCAACTGATAATGCTTCAGGTTATATTGAACAAATCACAAATGCAGGTTCGGTATTTTTAGGAAAATACAGTTGCGAAAGTGCAGGAGATTATGCAAGTGGCACCAATCACACTTTACCAACAAATGGTTTTGCTAGAAATTATAGTGGAGTATCCTTAGACAGTTTTGTTAAGAAAATTACATTTCAGAATTTAAATACAGAAGGCTTAAAAACTATTGGTCCAGCTATTGAATTAATGGCTGAAGCCGAAGGATTAGATGCTCACAAAAACGCCGTAACATTAAGATTAAAAGCCATTAACAATGTTTAATTTAAAAACTTTAGTCCGACCAAATATTTTAGCACTAAAACCGTATTCTAGTGCTCGCGATGAATTTAAAGGCGACGAAGGCGTGTTTTTAGATGCCAACGAAAATCCGTTTGGCACTTTAAATCGCTACCCAAATTCAGATCAAAAAAAGCTAAAACAAAAGTTATTTGACTATAACGGCATAGAAGCTAAAAATACATTTATAGGCAACGGTAGCGATGAAATTATAGATCTTATTCATCGCATTTTCTGTAATCCAGGACAAGATAAAGCGCTAACGTTTACACCTACATTTGGTATGTATCAAGTCGCTGCAGATATCAATAATATTGAATTAATAACACTTCCGCTGAATGATGATTTTCAAATTAATAGAAACGATTTGAAACCACATTTTAAAGATGCTAATTTAAAAGTCATTTTCATTTGCTCACCTAATAATCCTACTGGTAATTGTTTTAATGCATCTGATATTCAGTTTATATTAAAGAATTTTAATGGCATTGTTATTATTGATGAAGCTTATGCCGATTTTAGTGATGAGCAATCTTGGCAAAATTCTTTTGAAACCTATCCTAATCTTATCGTTATAAAAACCTTTAGTAAAGCGTGGGCTTTAGCAGCTGCCAGAATCGGTATTGCCTATGCTAGTGATTCTATTATTAAATTACTGAACACTATAAAAATGCCTTATAATATCAGTAAACTAAACGAATCTGCTGCTATTGACGCTTTAGATAACAGAAAAGATTTTGAAGCCAACAAACAAATCATTCTTGAAGAAAAAAAACAATTAATTCAAGAATTGAAATCGTTAAACATCATAAAAAAAATATATCCATCTGATGCTAATTTCTTATTGGTTGAAGTTGATAATGCTAATGAGCTTTACCAACAATTAGTGGATCAAAAAGTAATTACCAGAAACCGAAATAGTTTAGTAGAGAACGCCATTCGAATTACGGTAGGAAAACCTGAAGAAAATAAGCAATTGATAAAAGCACTAACATACCTTACAGGTTTTTAAAACCTGTAAAGTATCAACACAACCGAATAATGAAGAAAGTACTATTCATAGACAGAGACGGCACATTAGCCATAGAACCACCAATCGATTTTCAACTCGATAGTTTAGAAAAATTAGAATTTTATCCAGGTGTTTTTCAGTGGTTATCACGAATTGCCAAAGAACTAGATTACGAATTGGTCATGGTAACCAATCAAGACGGTTTAGGAACGGATTCATTTCCTGAAGACACCTTTTGGCCAGCACAAAATAAGATTATCCAAGCTTTTAAAAATGAAGGTGTAGAATTTTCAGAAATACTAATCGATAAAAGTTTTCCAGAAGATAATGCACCAACCAGAAAACCACGAACAGGTTTATTAGGGAAATACATCCATGGAAATTACAATTTAAAGCATTCTTTTGTCGTTGGTGACAGAGCCACTGATATTGAATTGGCTAAAAACTTAGGAAGCAAGGGTATTTACATGAATGATGAAGGCAGTGATTATGCCATATTAAATACCACATCATGGGAAGAAATTTATAATTATTTAAAAGCAATTCCAAGAACAGCAACTGTTGTTAGAAAAACCAATGAAACTGATATTGAAGTTGACATTAATTTAGATGGTTCTGGAAAAAGTAATATTTCTACAGGATTAGGCTTCTTTGACCACATGTTAGAACAAATTTCAAAACATGGAAATATCGATTTGTTTGTAAAAGTTGAAGGAGATTTAGAAATAGATGAACACCACACCATTGAAGATGTTGCCATAACATTTGGTGAAGCTTTTATTGAAGCCTTAGGAAGTAAACGCGGCATTGAACGCTATGGTTTTTTATTACCTATGGACGATTGTTTAGCACAAGTTGCTATTGATTTTGGAGGAAGACCTTGGTTGGTTTGGGAACCAGAATTTAAACGCGAAATGATTGGAGAAATGCCAACAGAGATGTTTATGCACTTCTTTAAATCCTTTAGCGATGCCTCTAAATGTAATTTAAATATAAAAGCCGAAGGTGACAATGAACACCACAAAATTGAATCCATTTTTAAAGCTTTTGCAAAAGCAATAAAAATGGCTGTTTCAAAAACGAATAATTTTTCCATTCCAAGCACAAAAGGAAGTTTATGATTGCAATAATTAAATACAACGCTGGTAATATTCGCTCTGTTCAAAACGCATTGAATCGTTTGGGTTATGACAGTATAATTACAGACGATAAAACCGAAATATTAAATGCTGATAAAGTTATTTTTCCGGGTGTTGGAGAAGCGAGCTCTGCCATGAAATATTTAAAAAATAAAGGCCTTGATGACGTCATTCGATCTATTGAAAAACCGATGCTTGGTATTTGTTTGGGTTTGCAATTAATGTGTGATTATAGTGAAGAAGGAGACACTAAATGTCTCGGGATTTTCAACACACAAGTAAAAAAATTTCCACCAAAAGAGAAAGTACCTCATATAGGCTGGAATAGTTTTGCTGAAGTGAAGGGTGAACTTTTTCAACATATACAAACCGAAAGCGACATGTATTATGTACATAGTTATTATGCTGAAAAAAATGAGCAGACTATTGCCGTTTGCAACTATATAGAACCATTTGCTACAGCAATACAGCACAATAATTTTTACGCCACACAATTTCACCCAGAAAAATCAGCTGATGTTGGCACACAATTATTAAAGAATTTTTTAGAGTTGTAAAAAGATAATGCAGACCTCGCAAGTTTTTAAAACTTAGCAGGTCTAATCAAGTAACAAAAAGAAGGATTATAACAAAAACAAGAAAGTCAGGATAAGATTCCTGCTTTCACAAGAACTAAGATGAGAATCATACCAGCAATAGATATTATAGACGGAAAATGTGTAAGACTCACCAAAGGGGATTATAACACTAAGAAAGTTTACAACGAAAACCCTTTAGAAGTCGCCAAAGAATTTGAAGCCAATGGCATTCAATATTTACATTTAGTAGATTTGGATGGTGCCAAATCAAAACATATTGTCAATCATAAGATATTAGAACAAATAGCTACCAAAACCAACTTAAACGTTGATTTTGGTGGAGGATTAAAATCTAATGACGATTTAAGAATTGCTTTCGAATGTGGTGCCAATCAAATTACAGGAGGCAGCATTGCAGCCAACAATCCGGATATATTTTTAGCATGGTTAGAAACCTATGGCTCTGAAAAAATAATTTTAGGAGCGGATTGCAAAGACCGAAAAATTGCAACTAATGGCTGGTTGGAAGCTTCAGAATTAGATGTTGTAGATTTTATAAAAGATTATGAATCTAAAGGCATTCAATATGTTATTTGTACAGATATTGCAAAAGATGGCATGTTGCAAGGGACTTCAAACGAATTATACGCAGAGATTATTTCAAAATCAAAAGTGAATTTAATTGCCAGTGGAGGTGTTTCTTCACTACGAGATTTAGAATTGGTAAAAGAAATTGGTTGTGAAGGCGTGATTCTTGGAAAAGCCATTTACGAAGGCAACATATCACTTAAAGAGTTACAGAAATTATGCTAAAAAAAAGAATTATACCTTGTCTTGATATCCAAGATGGCAGAACAGTTAAAGGTATCAACTTTGTTGGTATTAGAGATGCTGGTGACCCAATTGAACTCGCCAAACAATATGTAGCTCATGGTGCAGACGAGTTGGTGTTTTTAGACATTACAGCAACCGTTGAAAAACGTAAAACCTTAGTAGAATTGGTGACTCATATTGCCGAAGAAATTAATATTCCGTTTACTGTAGGTGGAGGCATCAATTCTATTGAAGATGTGTCTGCAATCATTAAAGCAGGTGCAGATAAAGTGAGTGTAAATTCTTCTGCTGTTAAAAACCCAGAATTGATAACTGAAATCGCAAACGAATTTGGAAGTCAATGTGTGGTTGTAGCCATCGATACAAAATTTATAGATGGTGAATGGATCGTATTTGTGCATGGAGGACGAACTGCAACACCATTAAAAACATTAGATTGGGTAAAGCAAGTTGAAACTTTAGGAGCTGGCGAAATTTTACTTACTTCTATGAATAATGATGGTACCAAAGCTGGTTTTGCTCTTGATATTACAGAAGCAGTGAGCAAATCAGTTAACATTCCTGTAATTGCTTCTGGAGGTGCAGGAACTAAACAACATTTTAAAACCTTGTTTGAAACTACGCAAGCAAGTGCAGGATTGGCTGCCAGTATTTTTCATTATGGTGAAATACCAATTCCTGAATTAAAACAATATTTAAAAAACGAAAATATAGCAATACGATGGACATAGATTTTTCAAAAGGAGATGGATTAGTTCCTGTAATCATTCAAAACAGTAACACCTTACAAGTGTTAATGTTGGGTTATATGAATGAAGAAGCTTTCCAAAAAACAAAAGCAGAAAACAAAGTCACTTTTTTTAGCCGAAGCAAAAACAGACTCTGGACAAAAGGTGAGGAATCTGGCAATTTTTTAACGGTAAAAGACATTCAAATCGACTGCGATAACGATACCATTTTAATAAAAGCAGAACCGAAAGGACCAACTTGTCATACCGGAAGCACCTCTTGTTTTAAAGAAGAAACTGCTAAAGGGTTTTTATATGAATTACAGCAAACAATAAGTGAACGTATTGATACCAACGATCAGAATTCGTACACCAACAAACTCTACCAACGCGGCATTAATAAAGTCGCTCAAAAAGTAGGAGAAGAAGCTGTAGAATTAGTTATTGAAGCTAAAGATGATGATGCTGATTTATTTAAGAATGAAGCTGCAGATTTAATGTATCACTATTTAATTTTACTGAAAGCAAAAGGTTTTACACTTGAAGATATTGAAGGTGTGTTGGAAAGTAGACAGCGATAAGCAATTACAAAAACAATTATTACTTCAATTATTTGTAAATAGAATCACTCACTCAACTTAAAAAAGCATCTGTTTCCAGATGCTTTTTTTATAGCTTAATAGGCTATTCCAATTATTAAAATTCTTATAGCCAACTTAATTACAGGCCAACCAAATCACCTTCTTCATTTTTAGTCGCTAAATCAGATTTGCCCATTAAATAAATATCTACTTGACGAGCAGCTTCTCTACCTTCCGAAATTGCCCAAACAATCAATGATTGTCCTCTACGCATATCACCAGCTGTAAATATATTAGGAATGTTTGTTTGATATTTACCATACTCCGCTTTATAATTAGAACGTACATCTCTTTTTAAACCGAGTTGATCTGCAATAGTAGATTCTGGCCCAGTAAAACCTAGTGCCAATAATGCTAAATCACATTTCCATGTTTTTTCTGTACCAGCTACCTCAATTAATTTAGGGCGTTCTCCTGGCACCATTTCCCACTCAACATTTACCGTTTTTAAGGCTGTTAATTTCCCTTTTGCATTGGTTACAAATTCTTTGGTGTTAATTAACCAATTACGTTCCACTCCTTCTTTGTGAGATGTTGAAGTCTTTAACTGCAATGGCCAATATGGCCAAGGTGTTGCTGGCGAACGATGTCCTGGCGGCTTTGGCATAATTTCGAAATTAACAACTGATTTTGCTCCTTGACGATTCGATGTACCAATACAATCCGATCCAGTATCTCCACCTCCAATAACAATTACATTTTTACCAGTCGCTAATACTTGGTCTTTTACTTTCTGTCCGAAAACAACTTTAGTTTGTTGGGTTAAAAAATCCATCGCTTGCACTACACCATCAGCATCAATTCCTGGTGTTGGCAAACTTCTTCTTTCGGTTGACCCACCACAAAGCACTACAGCATCAAAAGTTTTTAAGTCTTCAACGTCATAATTTACACCAACATTAACATTGGTTTTAAATACAATGCCTTCAGCTTCCAAAATGGCTAAACGACGATCTATAATACCTTTTTCCATTTTAAAATTAGGAATTCCGTAGCGTAATAATCCACCAATAGCATCATCACGTTCAAAAACAGTTACGGTATGACCAGCTCTATTTAATTGTTGAGCCGCAGCTAAACCTGCAGGACCAGAACCTACAACTGCAATTGTTTTACCTGTTCTAATTTTTGGTGGTTGTGGCTTAATCCATCCTTCTTTAAAAGCACGTTCTACAATGCTTTTTTCAATATTTTCTATAGACACTGGGTCTTCAATAATACCTAAAACACAAGCTTGCTCGCAAGGAGCAGGACACAAACGACCTGTAAATTCAGGAAAGTTATTTGTTGAATGTAAAATCCAAGAGGCTTTTTGCCATTCACCTTGGTGCACCATATGATTAAAATCTGGAATTAGATTCCCTAACGGACAACCACTATGACAAAATGGGATTCCACAATCCATACAACGCGAGCCTTGTTCGGTCATATCCTTATCCTTTAAAGGCACGGTAAATTCATTATAATTCTTTACACGATCCTTTACTGGCTTGTATGATTCATCTTTTCTTTCGAATTCTTTAAAACCTGTTACTTTTCCCATTGTCCTATACTGTTTCTAATTCTTCAACCATTTGTTCTTCTGTCTCTAAACGTTTTAAAGCACGTTTATATTCCGTAGGCATTACACGCACAAAATTCTTCAAGCTTGTTTCCCAATCTCCTAATAGTGATTTTCCTAATTCACTATCTGTGTGTTTTACATGCTTCTCAATTACTGCTTTTAAATCATTAGCATCTTTCTTAAGAATTTTTTCAAATTCTATAGTTTCTGTGTTACATAATCCGTTGACAAACTTATTTTCTGGATCGTATACATATGCAATTCCTCCACTCATACCTGCTGCAAAATTTCGTCCTGTTTTACCAAGAACAACAACTTTCCCACCTGTCATGTATTCACAACAATGATCACCTACTCCTTCTACAACTGCTGTTGCTCCAGAGTTTCTAACTGCGAATCGTTCTCCTGCAATTCCATTGATATAAGCCTGTCCTGCTACTGCACCAAATAAACAAACGTTACCAATAATAATATTGTCTTCTGCCTTGAAATCTGCTTTAGTTGGTTTCTTAACAATTAACTTGGCTCCAGATAATCCTTTTCCTAAATAATCGTTAGTATTTCCTTCTAGCTTAAAAGTTAATCCGTGTGCTCCAAACGCACCAAAACTCTGTCCTGCAGAACCTTCAAAATGGATATTTAGTGTATCTTCAGGCAATCCTAAATGACCATAGATTTTTGAAATCTCATTACTTACAATCGCACCAACCGTTCTATTTGTATTTTTTATCGGATAAGCTAAGGACATCTGCTCTTTTCTATATAAAGCACGATGCGAATCTTTTAGTATTTTAAAATCTAAAACATTATCGAGATTATGTTCTTGCTTTTCAGTATTCTTTACAGTCATCTTACTGTAAGATTCTGGTCTGTGTAAAATAGAAGATAAATCTAAACCTTTGGCTTTATAATGCTTAATAGCTTTATTGGCATTAATTTTATGTGTTTGACCAATCATTTCTGCCATAGACCTAAACCCTAATTCTGCCATGATACTTCTTAATTCTTCTGCTATATAGTAGAAGAAATTAATAACATGCTCTGGCGTACCTTTAAAGTTTTTACGCAATTCTTTATCTTGAGTTGCAATCCCAACAGGACAGGTATTTAAATGACATTTACGCATCATTATACAACCAGAAGCAACAAGAGGTGCCGTTGCAAAACCGAACTCTTCCGCTCCTAATAATGCTGCAATTGCTACATCACGACCTGTTTTTAACTGACCATCACACTCAACTACAATTCGACTTCTTAAATTATTAAGCACCAACGTTTGTTGTGCCTCAGCTAAGCCAAGTTCCCATGGTAAGCCTGCATGTTTTAATGACGTTAAAGGTGAAGCTCCTGTCCCTCCATCATATCCAGATATAAGTACAACATCTGCTTTTGCTTTTGCTACACCTGCTGCAATGGTACCAACTCCAACTTCTGATACTAATTTTACATTAATTCTCGCTTCCCGATTTGCATTTTTTAAATCATATATTAATTGTGCTAAATCTTCAATAGAATAAATATCATGATGTGGTGGTGGTGAAATTAAACCTACAAATGGTGTAGAGTTTCTGGCTGCAGCAATCCATGGTAACACTTTTTCACCAGGCAACTGACCACCTTCTCCAGGTTTTGCACCTTGAGCCATTTTTATTTGAATCTCTTTGGCATTGGTTAAATAGTGAGATGTCACTCCGAAACGACCAGAAGCCACTTGCTTGATTGCTGAGTTTCTACTATCTCCATTAACATCTGGCTGAAAACGTCTTCTATCTTCTCCTCCTTCACCAGAATTAGATTTACCTCCAATTCTGTTCATGGCAATGGCTAAATTTTCATGCGCTTCGCGAGAAATTGAACCATAAGACATCGCACCTGTTTTAAAACGTTTTACAATATCTGTCCAAGGTTCTACTTCTTCAATAGGAATAGGGTCAATATTATTAAATTCAAACAATCCACGGATGGTCATTAAATTTTCTGATTGTTCATTTATAGTTTTAGCATAAACATCATAACTCGCCTGATCACTTAACCTAACTGCCTGTTGTAATTTTGCAACCGTTGTTGGATTAAATAAATGCTTTTCTCCGTTTCGTCTCCATCTATAATCTCCTCCAATATTTAATCCTAAACGCTTATCAACTATACTATCTGGATAAGCATGATGGTATCTTTTATCGATTTCCTTCTCAATTTCATATAACCCAATACCTTCGATTCTTGATGCCGTATATGGAAAATATTTTTCTACAAATTGAGAATTAAAACCTACTATTTCAAAAATCTGAGAACCTCTGTAAGAACGCAAGGTTGAGATTCCTATTTTATTCATCACTTTCAGAATTCCTTTTCCAATAGCTTTATTGAAATTATCAACCGCTTTTTGCTCATCCATATCTGTAATGAAACCTTCTTTTACTTGCGCTCTAATGATTTCATTTACCATATATGGATTTACAGCACTTGCACCATAACCAAATAATGTTGCAAAATGATGTGGCTCACGTGGTTCTGCAGATTCTATAATTATATCGAAATATGAACGCTTACGTAAACGATTCATTTGATGACTTACATAAGAACAAGCTAATAATGGTGGAATTGGAGCCCTTTCTTTACTTACTCCTCTATCGGATAAGATAATTATGTTTGTTTTTCTAACTAAAGCTTTTTCAATTTGAATTATAATGCTATCTAAAGCATCTTCTAAACCATTAAGACCTCTATCTTTTTGATATAACATTTCAATTGTTTCGGCCTTAAAGCCTTCAACATTAATATGTCGGATTTTATCTAAATCATCATTTGAAATAACAGGGTTCTGAATTTTCAACTTTCTACATTGTCTTTCAGTAATACTAAAAATGTTTCTATCTTTCCCTAAAGACAAACTAATATCCGTAACAATCTCTTCTCTAATTCCGTCTAATGGAGGATTTGTAACCTGAGCAAATAATTGCTTAAAATAATTTGAAATAATCTGTGGTTTATTAGATAAAACAGCTAAAGGCGTATCAATTCCCATTGAACCCAAAGCTTCTTTAGCCTTCTGCGCCATTGGAGTAATGACTTCTTGAATATCTTCGAACGTGTAATTAAATAAACGCTGTCTTGTCTTAATGTCTAGTGTTTCAATAGGACACGTTTCACCTGTATATGGAATATCTTTTAGATGTAATCTTGTTTTATCTAACCATTCTTGATATGGTCTTTCTCTAACAATTTTGCTTTTTATTTCTTCGTCATTAATAATACGACCTTGGTTCATGTCTACCAAGAACATTTTCCCAGGCTCTAAACGACCATGACTTTCTACATCTTCTGGAGCAATATCTACAACACCTATTTCTGAAGACATAATAAGCTTACCACTTTTAGTAACTGTATATCTAGAAGGTCTTAAACCATTTCTATCTAATAAGGCTCCAATATAATTACCATCTGTAAATGGCACAGAAGCAGGCCCATCCCAAGGTTCCATAATACAAGCATTATAATCGTAAAACGCTTTACGTTCTGGCGACATGGTTTTGTGTTTTTCCCAAGCCTCTGGTATCATCATCATCATAACTTCTGGTAATGAACGACCAGTATGTGTTAACAATTCTACCACCATATCCATAGAGGCAGAATCTGATTTTCCCGGTAAAATAATAGGGAATAATTTTTCTATTTGCGGACCAAAGACTTCACTTTTCATGATTTCCTCACGCACACGCATTCTACTAATATTTCCACGAAGTGTATTTATTTCTCCATTCTGACACATAAATCTAAATGGTTGCGCTAACTCCCAAGTAGGCATTGTATTAGTAGAAAAACGCTGATGCACTAAAGCCAAACGCGTTACTAAATCATCTTCTTGTAAATCTTTATAATAAGGACCTATATCTTCTGGCATAATTATACCCTTATATATAAGTGTGTTCATTGATAAACTAGACACGTAAAAATAAGAGCTCTGAGACATCTTAGATTTTCTAACAATATGCTCTGTTATCTTACGTGCTGCGTAGAGTTTTGCTTTAAAATTAGCCTCAGAAACTTCGTTAGATTTCCCAACGAAAAGTTGTTCTATATTAGGTTCTGATGCCAAAGCGATTTCACCCAATTGAGTAGAATCTACAGGTACCTCTCTCCACCCAATTACAGATAGACCTTGAGCAATTATTTCTTTCTCAAAAGTATCTTTACAAAACTTATACTGATTTCTATTTTTTGGCAAGAAAACCATACCTACAGCATACTTCCCTTTTACTGGTACTTTAAATCCACAAACGCGTTTAAAATAAGCATGAGGAATATCGATTAAAAGACCTGCTCCATCACCTGTTTTCCCATCAGAACTCACACCTCCACGATGCTCCAATTTTACCAATATTTCTAAGGCGTCATGTATAATTTGATTTGTCTTCTCTCCCTTAAGATTACATATGAATCCGGCACCACAATTCTCGTGTTCAAATTCCGGTAAATAAAGTCCTTGTTTCTTAAACATAATTCAAAAAAATTTTCAAGGTTTTCACACCTTATTATATCTCTAATATAGACGCTAAACTTTGATTATAAAAAAAGTCGAAACACTTTTCTCATATCGATAATAGAGAGCTTTTTTAATGAAAATTTAGCAATAAAAATGATATATACTAGCAATAAATCAATAAGAATTATTCAATAAAATAAATGATATTTTATGAAAACGATTAGAATAAGACAAAACCATTAAAAACTCTTCACAGATTTAGCAATTTTAACAAAACTTTAAAAGTCGCGATTAACAAAATCACAATAAATCATCTAAAATTACTTATACCCCAAAAAAAGAGGGGTGTAAATTAAAAATATCATAAAAATGATATTTTAACCCCAATTTTAAATAGGGTGTAAATTATTATTATATAGATTTGAGTGAAACTAACTATTTTTAAATTTGAATATTATGAAGAAAATTTTTTCTCTAACATTACTGTTAATGTCAATAATTTTAACAGCACAAGAAACAGAAGAGGCAAAAAAAGAAAAGTCTTTTACATTAAGTGGAAGTGTTGATGCTTATTACCAAACTTATTTAACAGCTTCTGACGATTCCGGACAATCATTTGGAACTGCTTTTGCCGATCAAACTGGGTTTGCTTTAGGTATGGGTAATTTAATTGCTAGTTATGAAAGTGGAAAAGTAGGTGCTGTACTAGATTTAGTTGTAGGACCAAGAGGTGCTGGCGCAACTTTCAGCGACGATATTGTTGACGGAATTGTAAACCAAGCCTACGCTTACTGGAATGTTTCAGAAAGTACAACATTAACATTTGGACGTTTTAATACGTTTTTAGGTTACGAGGTTATTGCTCCTGCAGCAAACTTCAACTATAGCACATCTTATTTATTTTCAAGCGGACCTTTTTCTCACATGGGTTTAAAAGCAGATTTTGCTTTATCTGATGATTTTAGCTTAATGTTAGCTGTTATGAATCCTTGGGATACAAATAACACCTCTACAACTGGAGAATATTCTTTTGGAGCACAATTAGGATTCAAAGGACAATTTCTAAACATATACTACGATAGCGGAGCTAATAACGGTTTAGGTCTTGAAATTGACTATACAGGTGGTTTTGAAGTATCTGAAGAATTCTTCTTAGGAATCAATGCTGCTTACGAAGTTAATTCGTATGCATATGATGATGATGGTATACAAATATCTGATGATTTTAAAAATGGATTCTACGGAGTGGCTTTATATCCACAATACACATTATCTGATGATTTAGCAATAGGTCTAAGAGGTGAATATTTTGGGTATCACGCTGAAGAAGGTGATGATTTACCAAGTGTTATAGGTGCAACTTTAACAGGAAGCTATACTGTAGACAGCAACTTAATCATTAAGCCAGAAGTTAGATTAGATTCTTGGAGTAATAACGATGCTGCTTTCTTTGATGCTGATGGAGAAGACCAAAGTAGCTTAGCCGCATTTACTTTAGCTGCTATCTATACTTTCTAAACCAACACTAACTAACACCCATTATTATGATAAGTAATTTTTTAACATTCATCCCAAGTCTTATGGCAGTACAAGACACTGCCGAACCTACAGAAATTGAAGCTGCTGTTGCCGCCATTAATGGCGACATGGGAATGCTTTGGATGCTAATATCAGCCATCCTAGTTTTCTTTATGCAAGCTGGTTTTACTCTTGTTGAAACAGGAATGACACGCTCTAAAAATGCAGCCAATATTGCAATGAAGAACTTACTAGACATTTGTGTTGGATCATTAACGTACTGGCTTGTTGGCTATTCTTTAATGTATGGAGACACTTCTAATGGATGGTTTTTCTGGAGCGGATTAATGCAAGGCGAAGGTGCCGACTTATTGTTTCAAACAATGTTTGCAGCAACTGCAGCAACCATAGTTTCAGGAGCTATTGCAGGACGCACAAAATACTCAACTTATATTATATTTTCTATCGTGATGACCGCATTAATCTACCCAATCGCAGGTGGATGGCAATGGCAAGGATCTGGCTGGTTAACAGAACTCGGTTTTATTGACTTTGCAGGATCTTCTATTGTACATTCTGTTGGTGGATGGGCCGCTTTAGTTGCCGCATTTATGGTTGGACCTAGAATAGGAAAATTTGTCGACGGAAAAGTAATGTCCATACCAGGTCACAACCAAATTTTAGCGACTTTAGGTGTATTTATCCTTTGGTTAGGCTGGTTTGGTTTCAACGGTGGATCTCAATTAGCATGGGGAGGTGCAGACGCTATAGCAGCTTCAAATGTTGTACTAATCACTAATTTAGCTGCAGCAGCTGGTGGACTAGGAGCATTAATTACCACATGGATATGGTACGGTAAACCAAATCTACCACAAACTTTAAATGGAGCTCTAGCTGGCTTAGTAAGTATTACTGCAGGCTGTGGAAACATGTCTGCACCAGGAGCTATTTTCGCCGGACTTATAGGTGGTATTATTGTAGTATTCTCTATAGAGTTTATTGAGAAAAAACTTAAAATCGATGATGCTATTG
Source organism: Winogradskyella sp. Asnod2-B02-A (assembly GCF_045063645.1). NCBI lineage: Bacteria > Pseudomonadati > Bacteroidota > Flavobacteriia > Flavobacteriales > Flavobacteriaceae > Winogradskyella > Winogradskyella sp. Asnod2-B02-A. The sequence goes on along the minus strand of NZ_JBEFOG010000027.1, from coordinate 1,585,227 downwards.
GTGCAGCTTCTGTTCACGGTGTTGCCGGAGCATGGGGAACACTTGTTATAGGTCTTTGGGGAATTGATGGTGATACAGGTATCGGCTTATTCAACGGCGGAGGGTTTGGTCAATTAGGTACTCAAGCTATTGGCGTTTTAGCCTATGCAGCTTGGTCTATAGGGTTGTCATTCATTATACTTAAAATATTAAAATCTACAATGGGTCTTCGTGTTACTGAAGAAGAAGAAATTGTTGGTCTTGACCTTTCTGAACATGGAGAAATTGCTTACCCAGGAAAGAGAGAAAGAGGATAATATACATACTTTATCTCACACAAATATCTAGAATTAATAGCATAATTTAGTTGTTAAAAATAAAACCCTTGAAACATTTGTTTCAAGGGTTTTGCTTTTAGAAGCTTTTCACCAAAATTACCGAATTGCAATTTATACCAAAATTTTATAGGGCGAAAATCTATAAATTCATAAAAATTACGCATTAACCCCATTTTTATATAAGGTATAAGTTAATATTATATAGATTTAACAGAAATTAGCTCGTTTTAACATTATATAATTAAATATATAATACGACACATTAATATTCTAACTAACAAATAACACAATGAAAAAGATTGAAGCTATTATTAGAAAATCAAAATTTTCTACAGTAAAAAATGCACTGCACGAAGTAGGCGTTAATTTCTTCTCTTACTGGGATGTTACCGGACTTGGAAACGAAAAAGAAGGTCATGTTTACAGAGGGATTTCTTATAGCACAAGTGACATTCAAAGACGTTATTTATCAATCGTAGTGAATGACGATTTTGCAGAAGTCACAATAAAAGCCATAATAGAAGCTGGTTCTACGGGAGATGTTGGAGACGGCAAAATCTTTGTTTCACAAATAGATGAAGTATACAGAATTAGAACAGGCGAAAAAGGAGGAAACACTTTAAAATAAAAAAACATGGAATTACTTACAATAAATAATGTATGGATGATGATCTGTACAGCACTCGTCTTCTTCATGCACTTAGGGTTTGCATTTTTAGAAATTGGATTAACACGTCAAAAAAACACCATAAACATACTATTTAAAAATATGTTTATTATCACAGTAGGTTTACTTCTCTATTGCCTAGTAGGTTTCAATTTAATGTATCCAGGTTTTGAATCTGGTGACTTAGGAATATTCGGATTTGCAGGCTTTGGATTAGACTCACCAACAGTTATTGACCCTGAAACTAGAAAAGCAATACTCGATTTAACGTACAATGCAGGTTACACATATTGGACAGACTTCTTATTTCAAGGTATGTTTGCAGCAACAGCAGCAACAATTGTATCTGGAGCAGTTGCAGAACGCATGAAAATTGGACCATTTATGATCTTCACAATAATCTATGTTGGCTTAATTTACCCAATTGCAGGTTCTTGGAAATGGGGAGGAGGATTTTTACAAACACTAGAAACTCCTTTTTATGACTTTGCTGGTTCTACATTAGTACACTCTGTTGGTGGTTGGGCTGCTGTAGTTGCCGTTTGCCTTTTAGGACCTAGAATTGGTAAATTTAAAGACGGAAAACCACAGGCTATTCCTGGACACAATATTCCATTAGCAACAGCAGGTGTTATTATACTTTGGTTAGGTTGGTTTGGTTTTAATGGAGGTTCTGTTTTATCTGCAGATCCAGGATTAACATCACTAACATTAGTAACCACATGTTTAGCTGCTGCATCTGGAGGAGTTATTGCTGCCCTAGTATCTACTTTACTATATAAAAACTTAGATTTAACAATGTTTCTTAACGGTATCTTAGGAGGTCTAGTTGGAATTACTGCTGGAGCAGACCAAATGAGCCCTACAGACGCAATCATGATTGGAGCCATCGCAGGAGCAATTATTGTTTTTGCTGTATCGTTAATTGATAAGTTAAAGTTAGATGATCCTGTTGGAGCCATTGCAGTACACTTGGTGTGTGGTATTTGGGGAACACTTGCCATTGGTATCTTTGGAAACCTCGCTGGTGGAGCACAATTTATTAGTCAACTTATTGGTATTGCTTCTTATGCAGCCATTTGTATTGTTTCATCTTTCTTAATCATTTTTATAATGAAGAAAACAGTTGGCATTAGAGTTTCTGAACGTGAAGAATTAGAAGGATTAGACGCTCACGAACACGGCATGGATGCATATCCAGACTTTAGATTAAATGAACACTAATACTATTTAAGATCAATTATCTTATTAATAAAAACCCCTTTAAGTACAAAACTTAAGGGGTTTTTTAATAATACAAAAAGCGTGCTAAATCTAATCTAAGATTTAGCACGCTTATATTTTTATAGTATATTTCTAATTTAAGCCGAATTACGACTAGCGTTTATATTACCAAACAAAGATCGTGTTACCATTTTCTCAAAGATCTTAATCTGCTCTTCATCTCTAACCTCAGCTTTTTCTAACTCCTGAATTTTCTTCAAAGCATATTGCTGAATAGTTAATAAAGGCAATACAATAGATTCTCTTACTGCAATGGAAGCTTTTCCAGATGGCTCCTCTTGCATTAATTCATTATAACCCGTAAGTTTTAAAATTAAACGTTTAGAAGTTTCATATTCTTGATAAATAACATTCCAGAATTCTCCATATTCAGGATCTTCCGCCATATATCTAGTTAAACCAAAAAACGATTTAGATAAAGACATCATACTGTTTTCAATAAGGGTTTTAAAGAAATCTGATGTTTTAAACAAGTCCTGAACTTTTTCAAATTCATTAGCATCTTCATAATGCTTTAAAGCCGTACCGACTCCAAAAAAACCAGGCACATTTTGTTTTAATTGACTCCATGAACCAACAAAAGGTATAGCTCTTAGGTCTTCAAAAACTAAACCTTCAGATTTCCCGCGTTTAGATGGACGACTACCAATATTGGTTTTTGCATAGTATTTAAGCGTACTCATGTTTTCTAAATAGGGTATAAACTTCGGATGAGCTTTAAAATTCACATAAGCTTTATAACTTCTATCTGCCAAATCCGTCATTACATCTCTATTTTCTTGAGACATACTCAAATCCTTAGTACTAATACTATTTCCAATACCTGAACTTATTAATTGCTCAAGATTATATTGTGAAGATTCTAAGGTTCCGAAATTAGAACTTATCGTTTGCCCTTGTATGGTTAACTGCACTTCTTCATCCTCAATCGTTGGCCCTAAAGACGCATAGAAATTATGCGTTTTACCTCCTCCTCTTGCAGGAGGTCCGCCACGACCATCAAAGAAAATAACTTTGACACCATGTTCTCGAGACACTCTTGTTAAATTTTCTTTTGCTTTATAAATTGCCCAATTAGCCATTAAATAGCCACCATCTTTAGTACCATCACTAAAGCCTAGCATAATAGTTTGCTTATTACCACGAGATTTTAGGTGCTTAGCATATTCTGGATTTGTATACAACTCCTCCATTACCGCTGGCGCATTCTCTAAATCTGTAATCGTTTCAAAAAGTGGCCCAATATCTACCGTTAATTCATCATGAAATGCTACCAACTTCAACATTGCAAACAATTGCATTACGTTTAACGTTGTTTGATTATTACTAATAATATAACGATTAGCTGCCTTTTCACCATTTGTTTCCTGAATGGTTCTTATAGCTTTCATTGTATTTAAAGCTTTTAAAGTTTCTTCATCTTTTATTAAAGTTAAATCAACTTCCCCTTTTACTTTAGATAAAATATTCACTTGTTCATTTTCCGATAAATCATGATAATTCTTTGGGAAAATTTCACTCCCACTCTTTATGAGTGCATCCACCATATCATTAAAAAACTGATTGTGCTTGCGACTATCTTGTCTGATATCTAAATTCGCAAAATGAAATCCGAATAAGTGTGTTTTGTTAATAAGACTATTGAGTTCATCTAAATAAAGTGATTGATGCTTATCAATAATTACATCCTTTACAGCTTTTAATTCTGAAATAAAATAAGGCAATGTTATATCAGAAGGCTCATTAGTAATGATATTGTAAAGCTCTCGCTCTAAATTACCCATCCTATCTTCAACACCTTGAAACGTTAATTTTCGTTTTAATTGCCTAACGTTTCTATAGTAACTCTTTATAACTGAAAGACGTAATCTACCAGCAACTTTCAATGTAATCTCTGGAGTTACAAAAGGATTACCATCTCTATCTCCTCCTGGCCAAAAACCAATATTGATAATATCGTTTTCAATTTGTTTACCATCAAATATATTTTGCTGAATATAATCGTAAATCGTTCCAAAAGATTTATAAAACACATTCTCTAAATACCATATTAAACTCACTGCTTCGTCAAAAGGCGATGGTTTTTCGTGCTTAAAAAATGGTGTTTTTCCAAGTTGCGCCAATAAATCATTAATTCGTAATAAATCATTTTCACGAATAGCTTCCGTTAAATCGGTTATAATTCCTAAAACTGAACCTGGATAAAATTGGGTTGGATGTGCTGTTAACACAATACGTACTTTAAACTCTTCAAGATATTTTTGAAGTGTTTCTAATTTATTTTCTGCCGTAACGGTTTCTTTTAAATTACGTAACGTACCAATACCGTCCATATTATTTACAACCGGAAAAGCAGCATCTTCAATAGCATCAAATAATACCACCTGTCTTTCTATGTATTGAATAAATCGGAATAATAAATTAATTTGACTTTCTGGAGATCGTCTGGCTTGATACTTTTCGAAAAACGAATCAACAATTGTCGTTGGATTCTCTTGGTGTGTAAATCCCTTTTGACAAGTTTCGTGAAACAAAGGCAATAAAGCACCTGTTTTTGTTATGGTATCAAAAGGCAAAGTCATGAATATACTATTATATATCTGATACTTTGATAAAACGTTTTGATTGAAGCGTGTTAACTTTGGTTGTGTGGGCATTATATTAAATTATATTATTGTGGATTGCCCTAAATGGATATTCTTAAAGTTGAGATTAGTATCTTTTGGATTGTAAATAAAATCCTCAACAAAGTCTCCAACATTAGAGGTCGTCACAGTGTTCACCACCGAATTTATATCTGGTGTTGTAATGTTTAATTTTAATGATTTTTCTACTGCTAACCTAATTAATTCGGCTTCATTATGTAACTCAAAATGGCTCAACAACATAGCAGCAGACAAAATTGATGCAATCGGATTTGCTATACCTTTATCAGCAGCTTGAGGATACGATCCATGGATAGGTTCAAACATTGCATATTTGTCTCCAACTGAAGCTGATGCTAATAACCCTATGGAACCTCCGATAACACTAGCTTCATCACTAATAATATCACCAAACATGTTCTCTGTTAAAATTACATCGAACTGTTTTGGGTTTAAAATCATTTGCATCGCTGCATTATCTACAAATAAAAAGTCGAGTGTAACATCTGGATATTGCTCTGCAACTTCTTTCACTACTCGTCTCCAAAGTCTAGATGTTTCTAACACGTTAGCCTTATCTACTAAGGTCACTTTATGACTTCTATGTTCAGCAGCAACAAATGCCAAATGCGCAACACGTTCTATTTCTTCACGTGAATAGGCACACAAATCTGAAGCATAATCACCATCTTCTGACGTATGTTTTTCACCAAAATAAATACCACCAGTCAATTCTCTATAAATAGAAATATCTGTACCCTGAATGATGTGCTTCTTTAAAGGCGATTTATCTAATAATGTTTTATAAGCTTTTACAGGCCTAATATTTGCATACAAACCCAACTCTTTGCGTAATTTTAGTAAGCCTTGCTCTGGTCTCACTTTTGCAGTAGGATCATTATCATATTTAGGATCACCAATAGCACCAAATAAGATAGCATCACTTTTTTTACAAAGCTCTAATGTTTCATCTGGTAAAGCATCATTATGCTTATCAATGGCAACAGCACCAACATCTGCCGTTGTAAATTTAAAATTGTGATTAAATTCCGAAGCAATTGCTTTCAAAGCCTTTATAGCTTGATTTGTTACTTCTGGACCAATACCATCACCTGGTAAAATTGCTATATTTAATTTCATCGAAGAAAAATTAATTCTCGAATTAACGAAAATCTTACTTTTAATTATTAGTATATTCTTTGAGCTTCAAAAGCTTCAATTTGTTCTTTATTATTAATTAGATAATCAATATCGTCGTAGCCATTGATCATACATGTTTTTTTGTAGGCATCAATTTCAAAATTTTCGGATAATTCTGAATCTTTTACTGAAATGGTTTGGTTTTCGAGATCCACCACTAATTCTGTCTCTGGGTTGGACACGATTCTTTGCATTAAGTCACTTAAAAATAATGGCGAAACCTGCACTGGCAAAAGCCCATTATTTAACGCATTGCCTTTAAATATATCAGCAAAAAAACTAGACACTACAACTTTAAATCCAAAATCTGTAATAGCCCAAGCCGCATGTTCTCTACTAGATCCGCAGCCAAAATTATCTCCCGCAACTAATATCTGTCCAGAATATTTTGAATTATTAAGTGTAAAATCAGTATTAATAGTTCCATCCTTATGATATCTCCAATCTCTAAATACATTGTCTCCGAATCCTTTTCTATCCGTTGCTTTTAAAAAGCGAGCTGGTATAATTTGATCTGTATCTACATTCTCAATATTTAATGGAATGGCTCTTGATTGTAATGTTGTAAACTTTTCCATAATAATGCCCACGAAAGTGGGTATCTTCTTTTAATTCATTTTTAAAACCTTCAAGGGTTTTGAAACCTTATAGGATAATATCAATTTAATTGCTTTGAAATATCTATAATTTTACCTTCTACGGCTGTAGCTGCAGCAACCAATGGACTTGCTAAAATTGTTCTTGAACCTTGCCCTTGGCGACCTTCAAAATTTCTATTAGACGTAGATACACAATATTCCCCTTGAGGAATTTTATCGTCATTCATTGCTAAACATGCAGAACAACCAGGCTGACGTAATTCAAATCCCGCATCATCAAAAATAGACTTCAAACCCTCTTCAATTATTTGAGTTTCCACCTGTTTACTTCCTGGCACTAACCAAGCCGTAACATTAGCAGCTTTTTTCTTACCTTTTATATAGCTCGCTGCGACTCTAAAATCTTCAATTCTAGAATTAGTACAACTACCTATAAACACAAAATTAATCGGTTTATTAATCAAACTTTCTCCAGCTTCAAAATTCATATAAGCTAGAGATTTTTTAAACGATGGATTTTCATCAACAGGAATCGTTTCAGAAATTTTAATTCCCATCCCAGGATTAGTGCCATACGTAATCATTGGTGCTATATCTTCAGCATCAAAGCTATATTCTTTATCAAATTTTGCATCGTGGTCCGTAGGTAATGTTTTCCAATAAGCAACTTTCTTATCAAATGCATCACCTTGAGGTGCAAATTCTCTACCTTTTACATATTTAAATGTAGTTTCATCTGGAGCAATCATACCTCCTCTTGCTCCCATTTCTATACTCATGTTACAAACGGTCATTCGACCCTCCATACTCATATCTTCGAACACATTCCCTGCATACTCACAGAAATAACCTGTCCCAGAGTTTGTTCCTAATTTTGAAATGATATACAAGATAACATCCTTTGGCAAAACACCATTTCTAAGCTTACCATTAACGGTAACTCTAAGACTTTTAGGTTTTGTAAGCAATAAGCACTGGCTCGCAAAAACTTGTGCTACCTGGCTTGTTCCTATGCCAAATGCAATGGCTCCGAATGCGCCATGTGTTGATGTGTGACTATCTCCACAGACCATGGTAATCCCTGGTTGTGTCACTCCCAACTCTGGAGCCATTACATGCACAATACCATTATATTTATGCCCTAACTCATATAGGGTTATATTATTTTTTTTACAATTTTTAGATAATTGCTCCAATTGTTTCCTAGACAACTCATCTTTTATAGGTTGATCTTGGTTTAACGTCGGAGTATTATGATCTGCCGTAGCCACAATTTGATTGGGTCTAAAAACAGGAATTCCACGATCTTCTAACTCATTAAAAGCCTGTGGACTTGTTACTTCATGTATTAAATGTTTATCTATATATAATATTTGTGGCCCATTCTCTATGGTACTGACCACATGAGAATCCCAAACTTTGTCAAATAATGTTTTTCCCATTTATTCTATGCTGAAATTATTTGTTGATAAACATTACTCGTTTCAATAATTTGATGAATATCATTATCATTGATTTCCTTTTTTCTGTCTGCAAAACTTAAAAAGTTAGCATACACATCATCTAACTGCAATTTTGTAAGTTCATAACCTACATTTTTCGCTCTGTAAGCCAAGGCTGCTCTTCCGCTTCTTGCCGTTAACACAATAGCCGACTCAGTAACACCAACATCTTTAGGATCAATAATTTCGTAAGTTGCTCTATTTTTTATCACACCATCTTGGTGAATCCCAGAACTATGCGCAAAAGCATTTGCTCCAACAATCGCCTTGTTTGGCTGTGTATAAATACCCATGCTATCACTCACCAATTGGCTCATTCCGTATAGCATAGACGTATTAATATTAGTATCTAAATTAAGGTATGGATGTTGTTTTAAAACCATTACCACTTCTTCCAAAGCTGTGTTTCCAGCACGCTCGCCAATACCATTAATAGTACATTCTATTTGACGTGCACCATTAATTACACCCTCAATAGAATTCGCGGTTGCTAACCCTAAATCATTATGGCAATGACAAGACAAAATAGCTTTCTCAATACCTTTTACATTTTCTTTTAAATATTTAATTTTCGCACCATATTCACTTGGCAAACAATAACCCGTTGTATCAGGAATATTCAACACTGTTGCTCCAGCCTTAATCGCAGCTTCACAAACTCTTGCTAAATATTCATTTTCTGTTCTTCCTGCATCTTCAGCATAAAACTCAACATCTTCAACAAATGATTTTGCATATTTTACTGCTTCAAAAGCACGTTCAATGATAGCATCTTTGTTCGATTTGAATTTATGTAGAATATGCGAATCAGAAGTACCAATCCCTGTATGAATCCTAGGTTTATTGGCATATTTTAGAGATTCAGCCGCTACTTTGATATCATTTTCCACCGCTCTTGTTAAACCACAAACTGTAGCATTTTTAACAATTTTCGATATCGCCTCTACAGATTTAAAATCGCCAGGACTTGAGACGGGAAAGCCTGCTTCTATTACATCAACACCAAGTGCATCTAACTGTTCTGCAATAACAACTTTTTGTTCTGAGTTGAGTTTACAGCCAGGAACTTGCTCTCCATCGCGTAGTGTTGTATCAAAGATTTGTATATTGTTATTTGACATATATCAAAATATAGTTTAGTATTGTCTTACGAATTTATATTTTGAATTTGATTAAACTGTTTACATTTCAATTAACTTTACGATGTTCAAAACTAAAATCGAAAAACAAAATACTGATTACCAATTAAGTAACTACATTTTATATTGATAACTAAAGACCAAAAAGATAATTTATTTTCACTAGTAAAGTCACTTACAAAGTCTGAAAAACGGCAATTTAAACTTTACGTAGGGAGACTTGGTGTAAATTCAGATTCTAAATTCTTGAATTTATTCAATCTTTTGGACAAAGCTAAAACCTATAACGAAGCTTTTATTTTAAAAAGCGGTATCGTAAAAAAGCAACAACTTGCCAATGTAAAAGCGCATTTATATAAACAAATTTTAATCAGTCTTAAACTGAACCCATCACATCAAAATGTGCGATTACAAATTAGAGAACAACAAGATTTTGCGTCTATTTTATATCACAAAGGCCTTTATAAACAAAGTTTAAAAATTTTAGATAAAGCCAAAGAATTAGCCATTGCAAATGAAGAAAAAAATTCAGCTTTTGAAATTGTTGAGCTCGAAAAAGTAATAGAATCACAATACATTACACGAAGCATTAGCACTAGAGCAGATGAATTGGCAATACAAGCAAAAGAATTGAGTTCACTTAATGTAATAGCCAGTAAACTCTCCAATTTATCACTTCAACTCTATAGTACTATTCTAAAAACAGGTTACATAAGAAATGAAGAAGAAGCCAACATGGTTATTAATTATTTCAATAAAAGTCTGCCAAAATTTAAAATTGAAAAACTAGGATTTAGAGAGAAATTATGGCTGTATAAAGCTAATTTATGGCAAAGTTTTTTACTCCAAGATTTTTTGAATTGTTACAAATATGCTTCAAAATGGGTAAATTTATTTTACGAAAATCCAAGCATGATTAATCTCAACCCTGTATTCTTTCTTAAGGGCAACAATTATCTTTTAGAAGCCTTATTCTTTATTGGAAACCAACCAAAATTCTTAGAAAAATTCGCTGAATTTGAAGCTACAGTTCAAAATCCAAATTTTCCAACTGATGAAAATGTGGCCTCTTTAGTTTTTCTTTACACTAATTTCCATAGTATAAACCAACATTTTATTGACGGCAGTTTTGAAGAAGGGCTTCATCTTATCCCTAAAATTGAAAAAGCTTTAATTCCTTTTAGTAATAGAATTGACCCACATCACAAAATGATTTTCTATTACAAATTTGCGAGTTTACATTTTGGCGCTGGAAACAACAAAGAATGTATAAAATATTTAGATAAAATTATTTCTAACAAAACGCTTTCAATGCGCGAAGATTTACTTTGTTTCTCAAGAGTTTTAAATCTTGTAGCGCATTATGAAGCTGGTTTAGATTACCATTTAGAGACACTTTTACGAAGCACCTATAAGTTTTTAATTAAGATGAACGACCTGCACGAAGTGCAAAAGGAAATGATAAAATTCATTAGAGGGCTCCAAGATATTTACCCACACGATCTTAAAAATGCTTTTAAGGAGTTACATAAAACTTTAAAGACTTTTGAAGATCATCCGTATGAACGACGCGCATTTTTATACCTCGATATTATTTCTTGGCTAGAGAGTAAAATTGAAAATAAACCTGTAAGCCAAATTATCCGCACTAAGTATTTAGCAAAGAACAGTTCTTAATTCTGCGAAATTCACAAAAAACTCACAAAATTGAGAAATAATTTGGAATTCTAATTTTTGTATTGCAATATTTGTGCTCACAAAGTTCAAACACTTACTGAAATGTTATCAAGAAAGGTGGAGGGAATGACCCTACGAAACCTTAGCAACCCTTAGATTTACTAAGAAGGTGCTAAATTCTACTTAATGATTCGATTCATCAATCGGAAAATTGGATAGATAACTAAAGACTAATTACCCATCTGTAATTAGCATTTTCTTTATAATATTTTTCTATTAAGTACGCTTCTAACGAGGCTTATTTGGCTTTTGGTTTAATCATTTATTAACTCAAAAACTTAGAAAAATGAGTACACAAAAATTCGCAACACAAGCGTTGCACGCAGGTCACGACACAAGTCAAACAGCAGGAACAAGAGCTGTTCCTATTTACCAAACATCATCATACGTTTTTGATGACTCTGATGATGCCGCAGGACGATTCAACTTATCAGTTCCAGGATTTATTTACACGAGACTAAACAACCCAACAAACGACATTTTAGAACAACGATTAGCAGCATTAGAAGGAGGCATAGCAGCCGTTGCAACAGCATCTGGTACTGCTGCAATTTCTACTACACTTTTAACACTTTTAAGAGCTGGAGACCACATTGTTGCATCGAGTAGTTTGTATGGTGGCACTTACAACTTATTGAGTGTGACGCTACCAAGACATGGTATTACAACAACGTTTGTAGATGCTTCTAACCCAGAAGAATTTGCAAAAGCAGCACAAGAAAACACCAGAGCCTTTTTTGTAGAATCTTTAGGGAATCCGAAGTTAGATGTTTTAGATCTTGAAGCAATTTCAAAAGAAGCTAAAGCATATAAAGTACCCCTAATTGTAGACAATACAGTTGCGACACCTTATTTATTAAATCCAATAGAACATGGTGCTAACATCGTTATTCATTCATTAACCAAATATATTACTGGAAACGGAACATCACTTGGAGGTATTATCATTGATGCTGGTACTTTTGATTGGACCAACGGAAAATTCCCAGAATTCACAGAACCATCTGCAGGCTACCATGGCTTAGTGTATAGCGAGACTATTGGAGCTGCTGCATTTATAGCAAAAATTAGAATTGAAGGTTTACGAGATTATGGTGGAGCATTGAGTCCGTTTAACGCTTTTCAAATTATTCAAGGTCTAGAAACTTTAGAATTACGTATTTTAAAGCATAGTGAAAATGCGCTTGAATTAGCAACATGGCTAGAATCGCAACCCGAAGTAAAATGGGTGAATTATCCTGGACTTGAAAGTAGTAAATACAAAAAACTCGCAGAAAAATATTTACCAAAAGGTCAGAGTGGTGTAGTCACTTTTGGAGTAGATGGTGGTTACGAAGCTGCAAAAACAATTGCAGACACTACCAAATTATTCTCACTTTTAGCCAATATTGGAGACACAAAATCACTTATCATTCATCCTGCAAGCACAACGCATCAGCAATTAAGTGACGACGCTCAAGAGACTACAGGTGTTACCAAAGACTTAATTCGTCTATCTGTAGGCATTGAAAACATTGAAGACTTAAAAGCCGATTTAAAGGAAGCTTTTGCTGTTGTAAAACAAAAAAGAGCACTTCAAAATTAGCCTTTAACATGTTTTGTTTAGTAATAGATGCCTTTTTTATAAAGGCATCTATTTAAAATTTAATTCTTAAAATGGAAAATTTACGTTACATAAATATTTCTAATTACACATCAGATACAGGCAAGGACACAAATATAAATCTGTCTTACCAAACTTTTGGCAAACCATTACATGACGCTCCCATTGTCTTAGTCAATCATGCGCTTACTGGCAACTCTAATGTTATTGGTAAAGAAGGTTGGTGGAATGATTTAATTGGAACAAATAAATGTATCGATACTAATTTATATACGATACTAGCATTCAATATTCCTGGTAATGGATATGACAATAATGCGGAAAATATCATTGAAAATTACAAAGATTTTTCAGCAAGAGATATTGCTCAATTATTTGCTCTAGCTATAGACCAATTAGAAATCACAACTTTATTTGCAGTTCTCGGAGGTTCAGTTGGTGGTGGTATTGCATGGGAATTGGCAGCTTTAAAACCACAACTAATTCAACATTTAATTCCTATTGCGACTGACTGGAAATCTACAGATTGGGTAATTGCGAATTGTCACATTCAAGATGCAATTTTGAATAACTCTTCACAACCTTTAGTTGATGCCAGAATGCATGCTATGACCCTATATCGTACACCTGAATCATTAACTCAAAAATTTGAACGCACTAAAAAAAGCAATTCACTTTACAACATTGAATCTTGGTTGAGTTATCATGGTAATGCACTAGAAAATCGTTTTCAAGTGGCCGCTTATAAATTGATGAATCAGATATTGCGAACTATAGATATTACAAAAAATAGAACTGAATTTTTAAAAGTGGCTTCAAAAATTGAAAGCGATATCCACATCATAACGATTAATTCGGACTTGTTTTTTAAGGCCGATGAAAATTGGAATACTTATGTGGACTTAAAAAGTGTTAAAGATAACGTGCATATTCACGAAATTAAATCCGTTCACGGTCACGATGCCTTTTTAATAGAATTTGATCAATTGGCACGTTTTTTAAAACCTATTTTTTCAACGCAATTAAAAGAAAAAGAAAAGCTAGAACAGCAAGTTGCCTAAACCAACTATGCTGTTTTTTAATAAAAAGCCGAACGACAAGTTCGGCTTTTTTAATTTTTAGACCATGTATTTTTAGTATATTTAAAACAAAAACATGGCTTCAGAGACTTTAAGTTATAAATACAATTCCCAATCGAGAATAACATCTACAAAAGGAAAAGAAAATTTATTACTCTCAAAGTTTAACGAAGTAGAAAAAGGCAATTCACCTTGTTTTTTCTGGGGAAAACTGAACAACCCTTACGAATTATCACGCTGTTTAATCACGCTTTCCAATACCGTACAATCCAGTTTTAATCTGTCACCTTTTCAATTAGCTTTATTAAAAGATCCAATTGTCACTGCCGGAAACAATCAAATTCGATTCGAAGGTTTTTCGCATTGTGCTGGTGTTTATGCTAGAGTTGATGTTTTAGAAAACGGACAAGATGGTGAGTTTATTGAAAATGGAACCACCAACGTAGATTTCAACACTCCCTTAATTTCCGAATTAGGAAAAATAAAGAAGAACGACGACCTAGTTTTGTCTGTTGGAGAAAAAGAAGTCGGTTTTCATAAAGAAGGTGAAAGTTTTATTGAGCGCAAAGTACCTTTACCAAGCAAATGGATTAAAGGCTTAACAACCGTTCAACATTATTTTTCAGAATCAGATTATGCGCTCACCTTAAATAGAATTCAGGCACTTCAATTATTTAAAACCATTCCTAACGGTAAAGTTAAAACCGATTATTTTTTAATTAAACGCGGCAACAAATACTTGTTCAGCCCTTTAAAATCGAATTCTGCCGTTTGCATTGGAGGTATTCATCGTTTAAAATTATTACAGCCTTTAATTCCTTTAATTAATGAGATGAAAATCTATCCTCAAAAGGATATGCAATCGGTAACTTTCATTTTGTGTTTTAACGACTTAAATTTTGTGTTTTCAATTTCAAGAGATTTTTGGCGCGGTTTTTCTGGCGAAGGAGCGGCTTTAGAAGCTTTAATAGAAGATCTTCCTGAAAATTTAATTAAAGCTTTCGACAATTATTCTTATACCAATCAAACCTTCAATCCTACCTTAATGTCTTTTGAAGAACATATTGATGTGTCTAAAATCGATAAGCTAGCGACCAAACTATCAGCCATGGGATTATTAGGTTACGATCTAGAAAACAACGGTTTCTTTTACCGACGACTACCTTTTAAATTAGATAGAATTATGTCTTTAAACCCACGACTTAAAGGTGCTGAAAAATTACTTTTAGAAGGTAAAGTTGAAATTATATTAAAAAAAGACAATGAAATTGAAGCCAAAGTTGAAGGTTCTGGAGTTCAACATTATGTTATCATAAAAGGAGATACACAAAAATGTACGTGTACATGGTTTAGTAAAAATCAAGGCGAGCGTGGAGCTTGCAAACATATTTTAGCTGTAAAGAAAAAAGCAAAAAACAACTAGTATGCTAAGCCAACAAATTGAAGCTATTGTAGAAAAAGAAGGAGATATTATTCCGCTTTTAAAAACCTTAACACCAACTCAAAAACGTGAACTTGTTCCTTTTTTAAAAACATTACGAACAAGAATTTTTGAGCGTTACGATATTCATGAAAAGACAAAATGGGGAATGTCTTATTCTTCCAAACCAGTGCACTCAGAAGCTAAGCAAGCCATTGTAAATAAAGCTTGTTATGTGTGTTTCAACAAAACAGATACTAAAAAAGCATTTTTTCAGGTGAGTAGACTATCTGTTAGTGATGATTATCTCGAGAACATCATTCCTTGGTATAAACCCAAATGGTTTGGCGATTTAATAAATGACGAAATGCCTTGGGATTTAACCTATGATAAACTCATGGATTTAGCTCAAAAGGAATTGTTTGAACCATCACAAGCTCTAATATTAGCCAGATTGCCTAATGCTATCGTTGAAAGCTCATGGAATAACAACGTTAACAAAAGCATTTACAAACCTGAAGTTTTACTAAAACACAAAACAACTTTAGACCAACATATCTGGTTTTTATTTGAAGAAGCATCTGGAATCAATAACTATTACAATTATTTACACTTAGATAATTACAAAGGAGGCAATGACATTTGGATTGACACGTTTGTAAATTTAACAGCAACCGAAAAGCTTGATAGACGCAAAGTCTTAACAGCCACACTACACACCTCAACAAAAGGATTTAATAAAACATTAAGCGGCTGGTTTGCCGAATTATTATTAAAACTAAATCCAACTTTAGAGGAAATTCTAAGTTTACAAGATGCCTTTTTTGCGGCACTGAACTCTCCACATTCTAAAGTGGTTAATTCCGTTTTAAAATATTTTAAAGTTGCCGCAACTCACAAAAATTTTAAGCATGCCATTTTCATAGAAAATGCGTCAATACTTTTAAATTCTGAAACAAAATCTGTGGTAACTTCCACATTAATGATTTTAGATAAAATTGCAAAAACTCATAAAACGTTGCAAAATTCAGTGTGCTTAAAAGCCACAGAAGGTTTAATAAACGTCGATGAAAAAATACAGATAAGAGCTGCTAAGATTATTGAAAAATTTGGCAAGCCTAAGAATGAAGAATTAGCAGATGAAATTAGCATGTATGCGGATAATTTACTGCATAATTCTAAAGACTTACTAAAAGATTACCTTGTTGCTGAAACAAAACAAAACGGCTATATTGAGGAACCTGAAACCATAGAACTCAATAACGTTTTAGCTGACGACAATAAAATTGAAACCTATAACACGCTAGACGAGCTCATCTTTTTTGTGAGTCAGGCCATTGATAATAACGAGGTTTACCACATCGATTTATTACTAAGTTATTTACCAAAACTCAATGTGCTTATAAATAAAACTAACGTTGCAAAACTAGAACCAATTTTTAAACGCGCTTTAGATTTGTCTTTAAGTTATGATTGGAATAGCCAAATAGGAAATCTAGAACATGAAGCTGCCTATTATATCAATGATTTTTCTGAAATTCTAATAAAACGGTTTCCCATTGAACTTGCCAGTTTTAAAAAGAAAAAGCAATCTAAAATTCAAAAACTTAAGGATGATAAATTCTACTCTAGTCACCATAAGGAAAATTTAAAACCTATAGAACAGCAAAGCATTCCGGATTACATTTATCAAATTCACCACGCGTTGTTTATACAATCTAAATCGTTTATTCGAAAAAACGCAACTTTAGATTTACTTTCTAAACCCACGCATGCGCCTTGTTGGATAGACCCAACAATATTAATTGAAAGAATAGTAGCTTACGAAAAACAGAGCGAAACCATTATCCTTTATGATTTTCAAATTGCTATTAGTCGATTGCCTTTTAATTATAATCCTGAAGATATTCCAAATCAGATTGAACTCATCACAGATTTTGAACTGAAACAAGTACTTAAATATCATTTTAATTTCATCAAACTTGAAGGTGTTAAACTCACTCAACCCGAATTATGGTTACAATCTGTACTC
The DNA here is from genome assembly GCF_045063645.1 of Winogradskyella sp. Asnod2-B02-A. NCBI lineage: Bacteria > Pseudomonadati > Bacteroidota > Flavobacteriia > Flavobacteriales > Flavobacteriaceae > Winogradskyella > Winogradskyella sp. Asnod2-B02-A. Next base: position 1,568,003 of record NZ_JBEFOG010000027.1, on the reverse strand, counting down.
ATAAAAAACAATAAAAATGAACTCGACTATTTTCAAAATAAGCTTTCAACCAATCTAAGAAAAGAGATAGGGAATTACACTTGGGATTGTAAACTAAGAGATCATTATTATTTGGAATACGATTACCCTTCGTCAAAACAAATCCGAAAGAAAACCGTAAAGAAAGAGTTAAAACTTCATGATTTTCATACTCAGAAAAAAGGACCTGAATCACTGTTAGATAATTTGAAAGGAATTTTTAAGTTTAATAAAAACACCGTCAAAATAAAAAGCATATACAGTTTTATGTATTTCAAAAAACAGAAATACTATACTACCATTCAGCCTCACGACGATATCAAATTCTTGTATTTATCACCAAATAACCCAAGTATGTTATTAAGTCAGGTGGTACATTACAACTTAAAAGAATCAACGTTTTGGGATGAATCGAGCAAAAAAAACATGATTAATTTGCTCAAAGGGTTATATCACATTTGGAATCGACCAGATTATAATGAAGGTGCCTATTTATTTTTAGCTACTGGCCTTTTATGTAGTGATAAAATATCGCGAGAATTGGCGGCCGAAATTTGGATTAAAGCCAATTACGAAACCACATTAGATAATAATTTATTAGGAAGTTTTATCGGACGATTAGAAGCTGGCGAATACGCTCCATTAAAAAGATTCACGGATTTATTAACTAATAATTTATTCAATATTTCTAAAACACATAATGCCTTTTTGTTTCAACTTTTAAATTCTGCTGTTAAAGAAATGAATGACATTCCTATTCGTGGAAGTAAAAAATTATTAGAGATTTTACTAGAACTTAAACACAGTTCTAATGCAACTGAACTTCAAGATTTAACAAAAGAAAAATTACTTAAATGGCAAAACGTACCTTCCGTAAAACCAGTGATTAAAAAAATATTAGATATTAAATAAGTGGGTTAAAACACTCCAAATATTTCGAGAAATTTAATTATAGCTATGACGTTCAAATAATTAACACAACCACCTAAATATACATTAGCTTTATTAACCCTTCAATTTTAGTTAAAAATAAACGTGTGAGCGTTAATATTCTTAGCAATAACGACAATTGTAATACTTTTACTCGTATATTTTTACGTATTGAATAAGACAGAAGACACAGCACCCCAAATACCAAGAAAACGAAAGTTTCGTTGGCTTCGCAGAACATTACGCGTTCTGTTAGGCATTCTTGTGTTTTTATTTTTGGTGATTCTTTTTGTTCGCAGTCCTTGGGGACAATCTATTATCGTAGATAAAGCTGTCAATTTCGTCGCTGATAAAACAGGAACTAAAGTTGCCATAGAAAAACTTTTTATCACATTTGATGGCGATGTACAACTCGATGGCCTCTATCTCGAAGACATTAAGGGTGATACTCTCGTCTATTCCAAATCCCTTGAAGCCAATATTCCATTATGGAAAATGATACGTGGAGAAGGTGTTGGTGTTGATGCTTTAGATTGGGATGGTTTACGTGCCAATATTATTAGAAAAGATAGCATTACAGGGTATAATTTTCAGTTCTTAATTGATGCTTTTGCCACAACAGACACAACAACCGTTGAAACAGACACCACGTCTACTCCATTGAATCTCGTTATTGGCAACTTAAATTTCAATAATTTCGATATTGTTTTTGATGATGCGGTTGCAGGAATCGACTCGAGATTTAAAATTGGTAAATTGAAAGCCGATATGGAAACCACCAATATTGAAGACATGATTTTTGAGGCTTCAAATATAGAGTTGACTAACGCTAACATTAAATTCATACAAAAGCCTGTTGCCATTGACACCACATCCTCTGACGCTCCATTACCAAAATTAGCTTTTGAAAACATAACGTTCAATAATGTGGTTGCTTATTACGAATCGCAACCCGATCGCCTCATTGCAGATGTCGATATTTCAAAATTTGAAACCCAATCACCGAATATAAATTTAGCAGATAGTGATTTCAGTCTTAAAAAAATCACGCTTAAAAACTCTAGAATAAGCTTAACAACCGAAGCTAAAATTGATGGTTTAGGACCAAAAATTGAAGACGTCACTGAAGATTCAACAACAAATAACAATACCTTTGAATGGCCTCAACTAAAAATTAATGTTGCGGCAATTGATTTTGAAAACAACACTATTGATTATCGTGTGGGCAATGCAAAGCCAACAAAGGACGTATTCAATCCTGATGCGATTGCACTGTCAAATTTCACGCTTCAAGCGAAGGACATTTTATTAAAAGATAAAAACGCAAGCCTAAATTTAGAGCAACTTAATTTTAATGAGGCTTCAGGATTAAGCTTAAATCAATTGGCTGTCAATTTTGAAGCTACAGATCAAAGCATACAATTGGATGATTTAAAATTCAAGCTAAATAACAATTCCATTTCAGGTTACTCGCAGTTAGAGTATCAATCACTTTCAAATTTAATTGAGTCACCTGAAACCACTAAAGTCAACTTAAATTTACCGTCGTTTCAGCTTTCACTAACAGAGATATTCAAATTTCAACCCGATTTAAAAAATAACGCATACCTCAATAAATTAAGCAAAAAACTCGTTTTAGGCAGCTTAAATGCTTCAGGAACTTTAGCTTCAATAAAATTAAATAAAGCCGAACTTAATTGGGGAAATTCAACAAAAATTTCCACCAACGGAACACTTCAAAATATAACAGATACCGAAACACTTGCCTTTAATATTCCGCAATTTACTGCAGTTACAAAACGATCCGATTTAATTCAGTTTGTCAGTGAAAACGATTTGGGAGTTAGCTTACCGAAGGATGTAAAGTTTGAAGCACAATTCAAAGGAAATCTTGAGGACATTTCAACTAAAGCTAAATTGACCACAACACAAGGAATCGCGACGGTTGATGGAAATTATAAAAACGCAGAATCAATTGCTTTTAACGCTGATATTAGTATTGACGATTACAAGCTAAATGAATTACTAAACAACCCACAATTGGGAGCATTAAGTCTTTCTATTACATCGCAAGGAAGTGGTAATACCATCAACACACTTAATGCTAATTTAGAAGCGAAAATTTCCGAATTCCAACTGAATAACTATGACATTAAAGATCTTAATATTAGCGGAGATATTGTCAATGGAGCAGGAAATATTAACTCAACATATAAAGACGACAATCTCAACGCGACATTAGAAGCTTACGTCGTTTTAGATTCTATAAATCCTGAGATCAAAGTAGATCTCAATGTTATTGGAGCCAACTTAGAAGCACTTGGTGTAATGCAGCGTAATGCTAAAACGGCTATGCATATTAATGCCAATTTTAAAGGTAATGGAGAGCGCTATGACGCGAGTGCGAAAATGAATGATGGTGTTGTTGTGTATGATAATAGAACTTATTTAATTGGTGATTTAGATGCCGTTGCCCATGTAGATAACGACACCACATCTGTATCGCTTCAAAATAAAATTATAGATTTAAATTTACAGTCTAACGCCAATCCTCAAACATTTAGCAAAGCGATACAAAGGCATGTATTAAGCTATTTTTATAGAGATGAAACCATATCAGATACCATTTTAGATTTTGTAAACTTAAAACTTGAAGGCAAAATTGCTGAATCGTCTTTACTTAACGACGTGTTTTTGGTCAATGTAAAAGATTTGGATACGATTGACTTTGCCGTTGATTTTAATGAAAAAGCACGAATCTTTAAAGCAAATATCACGGCACCACATCTTAACTACAGTGGAAACACCTTAGATAGTCTCGCCTTTTCAATGGATACAGACCCAGAAAACTTCAACTTTAATTTTGGTTTTAACAATGTGAATGTTGGTCCTTTAGACGTTCCGAAAACGGTGATTACAGGTAAACAAACGGATCATGAATTAACCCTTAATTTCTCAGGCTATCACGAGGAAGAAACCTTAATGAATGTCAATACTAAAATCACAGGTAGTCGAGAACAATTACGATTTACGGTAAATCCTGATAGCTTAATTCTCAACAAAGAAAAATGGATCATCCCATCTGGCAATGAAGTAATTCTAACAGAGAAAAATTTGGAATTTAATGACTTCAAGATTACAAAGAACAATCAATCTATTGAACTCACTGATAAATTAGAAAACATCACTAAAAAGCATATGGCTATAGCTTTTAAAAACTTCGACATAAACGAATTTTTCAATTATTTGAGTCCAAAAGCAGAATTAGCAACAGGAAAATTAAATGGTGATTTTATCCTTGAAGATCCTTTTGAAAACGCAGGTATCATTGCCGATTTAAGCATTAAAGACTTTTACACACTACAAACGAATTTAGGTACGCTAAGCATTAACGGAAATTCTCTTGGCGCAAATAGTTACGCTTTTAATGCTGGATTAAAAGGTGGTGATATTGATTTTGATCTCACCGGAGATTACACAGTGACGAACACCGTAGCGAATCTCGATCTTGATTTTGACATCAATGAATTCAAAATAAAAGCGCTGAACACCTTATCTCAAGGTGAAGTTAAAAATTCTGAAGGTAGTTTCTCTGGTGCTTTTAAAGTTACAGGCACCACAGCAGATCCACAATATGATGGGTATCTCTCATTTAATAATGCAAGTTTCAACATCGCTAAACTCAACTCTAAGTTTAGCATGGCCAATGAAAAACTAAACATTAACAATAGTGGTCTTTCAATGAAAGATTTTACCATTCGCGATGCAAATGATAATGCCTTGGTGCTTTCCGGTAAAGTTGGCACCGAAAGTTTTATCAATCCAACATTCGATTTAACTGTAAAAACTAAAAATTTTCAAGTCTTAAATGCCACTAAAGAAGACAACGAAGAATTTTACGGCAAAGTGACTTTTGATGCTAATGCAAAACTTACTGGCGATTTACAAATCCCTAAATTAGACGCTAAACTCACATTAGGTTCAGATACAGACTTCACCTACGTATTACCGTCCTCAGTTGCTAGTGTTGAAGAACGTGATGGTGTGGTTGTATTTGTAAATCGTGAAAATAGAGATGCTATTCTCACCCAAACGGAAGAACAAACGGCAACGATAAAAGGCTTTGATATTTCGGCCTTATTTAACGTCGGTAAAAATGCTGCCGTTACTATAATTATAGATGAAGAGACTGGAGATAATTTTAAAATTTCGGGTGAAGGCGATTTTGTTTTTACCATGAAACCGAACGGAAGAATTACATTAACAGGTGCTTATGAAATTTCAGAAGGGCATTACGAACTCAATCTTTATAATTTAGTTAATCGAAAATTTTTAATTGCGCAAGGTAGTCGTGTTACTTGGTCTGGTGATCCTTTTGATGCTAAACTTGATGTACGCGCTATTTACAATTTAGAAACCTCAGCGTACGGATTGATGGCGTCTCAAATTTCTGGTGCAGATTCTTCTGTAAAAAGCAAATACCAAGAAGTTTTACCCTTTAATGTGTATCTCAATATTGATGGCGAACTTTTGCAGCCTAAAATTTCCTTTGGTTTAGATATGCCAGAAGAAGAACAAGGCGCAGTAAGCGGACAAGTATATAGTAGAGTGCAACAAGTGAACCAACAAGAAGGCGAACTGAATCGACAAGTCTTTTCGTTATTAGTCCTTAATCGTTTTTATCCAGATTCTGGTAGTGATGGTAGCTCTGGAGGTTTTGCCACCATTGCGCGAGATAATTTAAACGATGCCGTTTCTGATCAACTTAATGCGTTTTCAGACAAACTTTTAGGCAGTTCTGGTATTGAACTCGATTTTGGATTGAACAGCTACACAGATTACCAAGGAGACTCACCAACCGACCGCACAGAATTAGAAATTGCGGCAAAGAAAAAATTGTTTAACGACAGATTAACCGTGAGTGTTGGTAGTGACGTGGATATACAAGGCAGCAGTAGTACAGATGAAGAAACACCTATCATTGGTAATGTAAGTTTAGAATATGCCTTAACAGAAGATGGTAGGTACCGACTCAAAGGCTTTAGGAAAAGTGAATTTGAAAATGTTATTGATGGCCAAACCATAGTCAGTGGTATTAGCTTAATATTTACTAAAGAATTCAACCAATTTAACGAGCTTTGGGATGCTATTTTGCGTTCTAAGAAAGAGAAAGAAGCAGCATCCGAAGCTGAGGATGTTACTCAAGAAAAACAAGAAGCTACGGACGAAAGCATGGAACAGAAAACAAATTAAATTTGAAAAGAACTTTAAGACATAGTGTTGCTTTTATCATATTTGGAATGGTGTTATACTCGTGCAGTATCACTAAACATATTCCTGAAGGCGAACGTTTATATACAGGTGCTACCATTGAAATTGAAGCTGATTCTATTATAAAAAATGAAAAAGAACTAAAAACAGAATTAGAAACCATTTTGAGACCAGAACCCAATTCTAAGTTTTTAGGAATGCATTTGGGTTTATATTATTATTACAAAAACCAAAAAGAGAATCCAGGATTTCTCAATAAATGGCTATATAAACAACTTGGAGAAAAACCCGTTTATCAATCTAGCGTAGAACCGTTTGAAGTTGAAGCTGTTTTAAGAAACCGATTAGAAAACAAAGGATTTTTCTACAGTACTGCAACATCTTCTTTTGAAGAGAAAGAGATTGAAGCCTCTATAAATTACAAACTAAATGTCACGGAACCCTATAAAATGAAGCGTTTTGAAATTGACTCCATGCCTTCACCACTGTATGAAGCGGTCAAAAAAGAAACTGATAAATCCCCTTTTCAAAATGATATGCGTTTCGATTTGTCTAATATGAAATTAGAACGTCAACGGATTGATACAGAGTTAAAACAAAAAGGCTATTATAATCTGAATTCAGATTTTTTCATTTTTGAAGCCGACACGACGCAATACGATAAAAAGCGTTTCGATTTATTTTTAAAATTAAAAGCTGAAGTACCAAAAAAGGCAACCATTCCTTACCAAATTTCTTCAATAAACGTCTTTTCAAATTACGATTTACAAGATTCAACGTACGTAGCGCCCGAACGATTCAATAATAAGAATTACATTCAAGACACACTATTTATTAAACTGAAATATCTTGATGAATTTATCACACTAAAGGAAGGTGATTTATACAGTCCTGACGAATCTAAAACCACGGCAAGACGATTATCAAAAATTGGAGCCTATAAATATGTAAACATTCAATATAAAGAAATTGATTCATTAGAAACAGATAGTTTAGGTTTATTAGAAGCCAATATATTCTTATCACCATTAACAAAACGTGCTGTCCGCGCAGAATTACAAGGCGTTACAAAATCTAATAATTATACAGGACCACATTTAGCATTAACTTATAGTAATCGTAATGTTTTTAATGGTGGAGAAACCTTAAATATTAGCACAAATGTGGGTTATGAATCTCAGTTTTCCAGTGGTGATGATGCAGGAAATACGAGTTTAGAATTAGGCTTAACGACAGAACTTATTTTTCCACGCGTTTTATTTCCTGTTAAAATCAATACAGATTTCTTTAAATATTCAATCCCAAAAACAAAAACAAGTGTTGGTCTTAACTATTTAAGTCGAAGTGACTTGTACACTTTACTCTCTGCAAATGGACAATTTGGCTATTCTTGGAATGCTAATAGATTTATAACATATGCATTTAACCCTATTGCTGTAAGCTATACGAGACTTTCAAATACAACAGCAGAATTTGACGCTATTTTGGAAGAAAATTCATACTTGGAGCAAAGTTTCGATCAACAATTTATTTCAGGAATGACATTTTCATTCACCTACAACGAAATGGTAGATGCTAACGACCCAAATCAATTTTACCTCAACACCACTTTAGATGTTGCAGGTAATTCAATTAGCTTATTAGGACAAGAAACCACATCTGGTGAACCTAAAGAATTTTTAGGCTTAGAATATGCACAATATGCAAAAGCTGATCTCGATTTAAGATTCCATCTAAATTTCGGTAAAGACAGAACCCAAACTTTAGCAACACGTTTATTTGCAGGTTATGGTTTACCTTATGGAAATTCGGATGTCATTCCTTATGTGAAACAATATTTCGCAGGAGGACCTTACAGTGTTAGAGCTTTTAAAACGCGAGCTCTAGGACCAGGAACTTATGACGACGATAGCGATGATGATAGCGATGTCACTTACTTTGATCAAACTGGAAATATTAGACTTGAAGCTAATGTAGAATATCGTTTTCCTTTATTCTCATATTTTAAAGGTGCTGTATTTGCCGATGCCGGAAATGTATGGAACTCTAAAGCCAACTCAGTGTTTGATGGAGAGGATAAATTTACTTCTAACTTTATAAAAGAATTGGGTATGGGAGCAGGATTCGGTTTACATATAGACGTGCAAGGCTTTGTCATTCGCTTTGATTTGGCAGCACCATTTCACGATCCTTCATTAGCAGAAGGTCAACGATGGGACTTTAAATATGATGAACCTGTACTTAATTTTGCTATTGGGTATTCGTTCTAAATATTTAAAAGCTTAAGTGAATTGATACCATAAATCTTCATTTTTTCGTCATATATCTCAAGCTTTCAGCTAAAAGCTTAATAGACTCGCATCTAATTCCTAAAATTATTATATATTTATTGATTCACATATTTTAAAAACACAGATTCACATTTAGATGACAGATAAAGAACAATTCATGAAAGAAGCGGTTAACGCTGCCCTTAAAGGAATGAATAACAATGAAGGTGGACCATTTGGTTGCGTCGTTGTTAAAGATGGAAAAATTGTAGGACGCGGCAATAACAAGGTAACCTCTACTAACGACCCAACAGCCCATGCAGAAGTTACAGCCATTAGAGATGCTTGCAAAAACTTAGATTCTTTTCAATTAGACGGTTGCGAAATTTATACGTCTTGCGAACCTTGCCCTATGTGTCTAGGTGCTATTTATTGGGCACGACCAGACAAAGTGTATTACGGAAGCAACCAAGTAGATGCTGCGAATATTGGTTTTGATGACGAATTTATTTACAAAGAAATTCCATTACCATATTCAGAACGAAGTATTCCTTTTGAACAATTAGCTAGAGAAGTGGCTTTAGAGCCTTTTCAGGAATGGACTAAGAAAGTTGATAAAACTGAGTATTAGATAACACAACTCGTCAGTTCGAGTATTTCGACTTTTAGATCGAAATGTATCGAGAACTTTAAGTATTTCATAGCTTCTCTATACTAAATTCCGAAAAGGGAATTTCACTCGAAGTGATGCTATCATTTCATTTTTAATTCATTTATCATTGAAATAATTAACATGATCACCTTCATCCTAAATAACAAAACCATTATAACGTCAGAACATTCAGGCACAACTTTACTGGATTTTGTACGTTACGAGCAACGCCTTACAGGAACCAAAATTGGTTGTCGCGAAGGTGACTGTGGAGCTTGCACACTTTTAGTTGGCACATTAACCAACGATATTATGGAATACCAAAGTATCACCTCGTGCATTTCACCATTAGGTAATGCGCATGGCAAACATATTGTAACGGTTGAAGGTACAAATCTAAAAGGCAAACTAACCAAAGCTCAAGAAGCCATGAAAGCAAATTACGCGACGCAATGCGGATTTTGCACACCAGGTTTTGTAGTGGCTTTAACAGGTTTTGCATTATCGAATTCTGAAAACAATTATAGCAACGCAATTGACGCTATAAGCGGAAACATTTGTAGATGCACAGGTTATAAAGCGATTGAAAAAGCAGTACATCAAGTGGTTGAAAAACTAGAAAACAAAGTTCAAAATGAATTAAGTTGGTTAATTAAAAACGACTTTATTCCAGAGTATTTTGAAAGCATTCCGCAACGCTTAAAAGACATCGAAGGAAAATATCTAAATCAACCCAAAGGAAAATATGTTTCTGGAGGTACCGATTTATACGTCCAAAAAGCAGATCACTTAGCAGATAATGACGTGCATCTAATTGCTGAAAAAGATTATCTAAAAGGCATTACCATTGAAAACGGAATTTGTACCATTGGAACCAACTCAACAGTTTCAGATTTATGGAATCATATAGAATTAAATAACAGCTTACCACACTTAAAAAAGTATTTAAAACTAGTATCTTCTGAGCAAATTAGAAACATGGCTTCCTTAGGCGGAAACTTAGTGAATGCCTCACCAATTGGTGATATGACCATTTTCTTTTTAGCGTTGAATAGTGAAATCACAATTACAAACGAAAATCAAAAAGAACGACCTATTTTACTTAAAAATTTCTATCAAGGGTATAAAACTTACGATTTAAAAGAAGGTGAACTTCTAAAAGACATCAACTTTAAATTACCAACAGAACAGTCATTTTTTAATTTTGAAAAAGTGTGTAAACGCACCCATTTAGATATTGCAAGTGTAAATTCTGCAATTCAGTTGTCTGTTGAAAATAATATCATTTCAGAAGCTCACGTTTCAATTGGTGGTGTTGCTGCTATTCCTAAGTATTTACATGAGACCTCAGCTTTTTTATCAGAGAAACCACTGACTACAGAAACGATATTAAACGCTTACGAGACTCTTCAAAAAGAAATCAGTCCAATAAGCGATGTTAGAGGCACAACAGATTACAAACGTTTGCTGGCAAGACAATTATTTTTTGCGCATTTTACAGAGTTATTTCCAAAGCATTTCACCTTAAACGATTTTATTCAACATGCATAAGAACAAAGAAAATAAAGTCTTAGACACCAAGTTAGATGCGGTTTCAAAATCATTAAAACAGAGCATTAAAAACTTAGATTCTCACACACATGTTAGAGGTGAATCTCTATATGTTGATGATGTTAATATTAGACAAGGTACCTTTCATGCGGTGGTTTTTGACTCACCAAAAGCACATGGAAAAATAAACAGCATCAATTATTCTAAAGCCGAAGCATTAGAAGGTGTGGAACGCATCTTCACATACAAAGATGTTCCTGGTAAAAACGAAATTGGCGGCATTATTCCAGACGAACCTTTATTTGCAGAACACGAGGTCCATTTTTGGGGCATGCCAATTGCGCTAATTGTTGCAGAATCAGAATTTATTGCCAGAAAAGCTCGAGATTTAATCGAAATAGACATTGAAGAACTGCCAGTAATAACCAGAGCAAAAGAAGCGAAAGCAAAAGGTAGTTTTATTAATGCACCACGTTCATTTAGTTTAGGCGATACAGAAAAAGCATTCCAAGATTGTGAGTACGTTTTTGAAGGCGAAACCTTTTCCAACGGACAAGAACATTTATACATTGAAGCACAAGGTGCTTACGCAGAACCTTTAGAAAATGGCAATATAAAAATCACCTCATCCACACAAGGACCAACTTCTGTACAGAAAACAATTGCACAAGTTTTAGGTATTGCAATGCACAAAATCGAAGTTGATGTCACACGACTTGGTGGTGGGTTTGGCGGAAAAGAAGACCAAGCAACTCCTTGGGCTGTGATGGCTGCTTTGGCGACGTATCATTTAAACCAATCGGTAAAATTGATACTGAATCGTCATGATGACTTACGCATGACAGGTAAACGCCATCCTTACGAAAGCACTTATAAAATTGGTTTATCTAAGGACTTAAAAATCCTAGCCTACCAAACCGAATTTTTACAAAATTCTGGAGCAGCAGCAGATTTATCGCCAGCCATTGCAGAGCGTACCTTATTTCATGCCACCAACAGTTATTATGTACCAAATGTAACAACCAAAGTATTGAGTTGTAAAACCAACTTACCACCAAATACAGCCTTTAGAGGTTTTGGTGGACCACAAGGTATGTTTGTTATTGAGTCTGCGATTGCAAAAGCTGCTTCTGAGATTGGAGTTTCTGCCAGACAAATTCAAGAAGCCAATTTGTTAGATGAAAATGACACGTTTTCCTATGGACAAATAGCAAAAAAAGTAGAAGCTAAAAACACATGGCATTCTGCTAAAAACATATTTAATAGTGACGCTTTAGAACGAGAGGTTTCAGACTTCAACAAAAACAATACAGCGTTTAAAAAAGGGGTATCGTTTATGCCCATTACTTTTGGTATTTCGTTTACTAATACACCTATGAATCACGCACGTGCTTTGGTTCATATTTATTTAGATGGAAGTATTGGCATTAGTACTGCTGCTGTAGAAATGGGACAAGGAGTAAACACAAAAATGATGCAAATTGCAGCTGATGTTTTCTCGGTTTCTATAGAACATATTAAGATTGAAACTACCAACACCACAAGAGTTGCCAACACCTCACCTTCTGCTGCGAGTTCTACAGCTGATTTAAATGGAAAAGCAACTTTAATGGCTTGTAATTCATTATTAGAACGCTTAAAAATTGTCGCAGCAGAAGACTTAAATGTTTCAGAAAACAACATCATTTTAAAAGAGGAATATGTTTTTGTAAATGATAATAAAACAGAATTATCTTGGACAGATCTCATTAGTAGTGCCATGCTAAAACGTGTGGCTTTAACTGAAAATGCACATTACGCCACACCAGAAATTCACTTTGATAAAACTAAAGAAAAAGGACATCCTTTTGCCTATCATGTTTACGGAACAGCCATCACAACAACTACAATAGATTGTACGCGTGGCACGTACGAATTTGACTCTGTAAAAATCGTTCATGATTATGGCAAAAGCATGAGTGAAGGTATAGATTTAGGTCAGGTTGAAGGTGCATTAATTCAAGGTATGGGTTGGATGACCATGGAAGAAATTGCTTATAATGATGAAGGTAAATTACTCTCGAACGCGCTTTCCACTTACAAAATACCAGATATATTTTCTGTACCAAAAAGCGTGGAAGTGATTCCTGTGGAAACCAAAGGACATGAATTAGCCATTTTAAAATCTAAAGCCGTTGGCGAACCGCCTTTAATGTATGGCATTGGCGCTTATTTTGCACTTCAAAATGCCATTAAAGCTTTTAATCCCAACTATGATTTAAAGTTTCACGCTCCAATGACACCAGAAAAAGTCTTAATGAGTTTATACAGTTAAAAAGCCATGGAAGAATGTCTTATATATAGTAAGCGATGCTTTTTAGATGATGTATTTAAAGAAGCTACAATTCATGTAAAACATGGGAAAATTCATCGTATAAACGCAGGATATCATCAAGTTGAAAACATTCCGTTTTTAGACTATCAGAACCTTATCGTAATGCCTGGTATTATTGATGCGCACGTGCATATTAATGAACCTGGTCGCGAAGATTGGGAAGGTTTTGATACAGCTACAAAAGCGGCAGCTATTGGAGGTGTGACTACGCTAATTGAAATGCCATTAAATGCAAGTCCAGTTACTACAAACATCAAATCATTTAAATTAAAACAAGACGCTTCTAAAGGTAAGCTTCATGTGAATTGCGGATTTTATGGTGGTGTTATTCCAACAAATAAAAACGATATTGAAGACTTAATAAAAGCGGGTGTTTTTGGAATTAAAGGTTTTCTATCCCATTCGGGAATTGATGAATTTCCTAATGTTTCAGAACTAGATTTGGAAGCTATTGCGTCTATTCTAAAACCATATGATATCCCTTTATTGCTTCATTGTGAATTAACTGACGATGATGTTCCTGAAGTGACAAATCCTAAAAGTTATCAAGAGTATTTAGAATCAAGACCTCAACATTGGGAAACTAATGCTATTGATTTAGCTTTAGAGCTTCAAAAAGCCTTTGATATTAAAGTGCATATTGTTCATCTTTCGGCTTCAGAAGGTATTGAGCGCATTAAACTGCGTAAAAAAGAAACGAATAGACTGACTGTAGAAACCTGTCCGCATTATTTATATTTTAATGCAGAAACCATTCCGGATGAGTCACCCATTTTCAAATGTGCTCCACCCATTAGAGAAAAAGCTAATAATGACCAACTTTGGGACTTTTTATTAGACGATGGTTTTAACTTTTTAGCCTCAGACCACTCACCTGCTCCACCTGAACGTAAACAATTAGAAAGTGGAGATTTCTTTAAAGCTTGGGGAGGCATATCAGGATTGCAGTTTACACTTCCTATATTATTTTCAGAAGGTAAGAAGAGAGGATTACCAACAGAAAAACTCATTTCATTGCTAACAAAGCAACCAGCAGAATTTTTAGGAATTAATGATAAAAAAGGGGCTTTAATCGCAGGCTTTGATGCTGATATTACAGTTTGGGATGACACTTTAGAAATTCCTATTTTAGAAGGCACCATACAACACAAGCATAAAGCAACACCATATATGAATGAAAAGCTGACTGGAAAAGTAATGCATACATTTGTGAATGGTGTTCAAGTAGTTGAAGACTCAAATTTAAAGACGCTTCAACAAGGACAATTACTACTTAAGAAGATATATGATTAAAATATTAATATTATTAACTTGGCTTACTATTTTTATAATTATAGTTGCTGGGACTTACAAAATTCAGAATCTCATCAGCGATTTTAAAGCTAAAGGCAAGGATGAAAAAGCAGAAGACTTACAAACATCTCAAAATTGGTTTTACGCTTTAATTGTTATCGCTTCTATATGTGGTATTGGTGTTTTATATCTTTTTTTGAAAGGCACTATTTACGAAAGTCATTTTTTTGAATGGCTAAATTTAACGGTTCGCTTAATTCACATCACTTTCGGAATTGCTTGGATAGGAGCTTCATTCTATTTTGTATTTTTAGAGAATGCCTTAAACAGAACTGAAAATGTAAGAGATGAATTAGCAGGGAACCTTTGGGCCGTTCATGGTGGTGGATTTTACTATGTAGAAAAATACAAATTAGCACCAAAAAAAATCCCGAAGCATCTACATTGGTTTAAATATGAAGCTTATTTTACCTGGCTTTCTGGGTTTTGTCTGCTTTCAATAGTCTATTATTTTAATGCAAGCTCTTACTTAATAGATCCTGAAGTTTTAGATATTTTACCGTCTACAGCTATCGCCATTAGCGTAGCTTCATTAATAATTGGTTGGATTTTATATGACCAAATTTGCAAACGTTTAAGCAATAATAAAGTCGTTTTTACCATGGCAATAACGGTTTTGGTATTTTTATTTGCTTGGTTTTATGCTCAAGTTTTTAGTGGGAGAGCCGCTTATATTCACTTTGGTGCTTTTCTAGGAACTTTAATGGCTGCCAATGTATTTTTCATTATTATTCCTGGGCAAAAACGGATGGTCGCTGCTGCAAAGAAAGGCTTGCTTCCAGATCCTGCAGATGGAAAAGCAGCTGGATTACGATCGTACACTAATAATTATTTTACACTTCCTGTGTTGTTTGTGATGATTAGCAATCATTTTCCGAGTACGTTTGGAAATACCTACCAATGGATTGTTCTTATTGGTATTACTTTAGGTACAGCAGGAGTAAAACACTATCTCAATTTACGCGAAAAAGGACAGCTTTCTATTTGGGTAATGCCAATTTCTGTATTACTTTTATTTGGGATGGCATTTATGACAGCACCTACACCTCCAAAATATGAAAACTGCCAAGAAATGGTTTCGTTTATAGACGTTCAAACCATTATTAATAATAGATGTACAGTTTGCCATTCTTCAAATCCAACAGATGCGATATGGAAAGTTGCACCAAATGGCGTGAAATATGATACGGCTGAACAGATTTATAATTTAAAAGATAAAATTTTTCAACGCGTCGTAGTAAGTAAAAACATGCCTTTTAATAATAATCAAACAGGAATGACCCAAGAAGAACGCGATATGATTAATTGTTGGATCAATCAAGGAGCACCAAAATAAAGCATATGATAACAATAAACCAACTTAATTCACTTTCTAATGAGGAAGCATTTTCTAAATTAGAGCAATGCTGTGTTTCCAAAACTTGGGTGAAAGGTATGCTTGCGAGTAGACCTTTTGCGACGGAAAGTGAATTGATCACAAAAGCCGCATCAATATGGTATAACGATTGTGTTTTAGACGATTTTAAAGAAGCCTTTACTGGCCATCCGAAAATTGGAAATATAGAAAGTTTAAAAGCCAAATTCGCTCATACCGCAAATTGGGCAGGAAACGAACAAGCTAAAGTTGCAGAAGCCAATATAGATACTATTGTAGCTTTAGCCAAAGCCAATGATGCATACGAAGTTAAATTCGGTTATATTTTTATAGTGAGCGCTAGTGGAAAATCGGCTGAGGAAATGTTAGCGATTATCAATTGTAGGTTGAATCATGACGAAGCCGATGAAATTTATGTTGCTATGAATGAGCAGCATAAAATTACTGTCATTCGATTAGTAAAACTCATTGAAAATCTTGCTGAAAACGCAGATTTAAGTAGTCATTTAACCACGCATGCTTTAGATACATCGTTAGGAATTCCTGCAAAACATATGCTGATAACACTAAAAGGTTTACGTAACAATCAATGGAAACCAATGAGTGTTGGCATTACGAATAACGATGGTCGGATTTCAGATGTGTTACCTCCTGGTCAACTTTTAACACCTGGACATTACACGATGCTCTTTGACACAGCAAACTATTTTAAAAACAGTAATCAAAAAGGATTTTATCCTGAAGTTTCAATTCAATTTGAAGTGACAGATACAAACCATTATCACGTACCATTATTAATTAACCCTTATGGTTATTCAACATATAAAGGAAGTTAATTAATCACACTAAATAAAAACATTAATTTAAAAATACAATATTATGGCATATACATTTAATCCACCAAAGCGTTATTTAATGGGTCCTGGACCATCCGATGCACATCCTAGAGTTCTAAAAGCTATGGCATCTCCTTTAATTGGTCATTTAGACCCACATTTTGTAACCATGATGGATCAAGTTAAGGATATGGTTCAAAAAACCTTTTTAACGCAAAACAATCTAACATTTGTAGTTTCAGCTCCTGGAAGTGCAGGTATGGAAACCTGTTTAGCCAATTTGTTAGAACCAGGTGACGAATGTATTATTTGCATCAATGGTGTGTTTGGTGGACGTATGGCAGAAATCGCAGAACGTTGTGGTGCTACAGTTCACAAAGTAATGACTCCTTGGGGAAAAGTCACTTCTGAGCAACAAATAAAAGACGCTTTAAAAGACTGCCCGAAACCAAAATTGGTAGCTTTAGTGCATGCTGAAACCTCTACAGGAGCGCTACAGCCTTTAGAAGAGATTAGTAAACTTGTGCATGATGTTGATTCACTTTTAGTCGTTGATGCTGTAACCTCTTATTGTGGTGTGCCCTTAAAAGTTGATGAATGGGGAATTGATGCTATTTACACAGGCTCACAAAAAAACTTGAGTGCGCCTCCTGGATTATCTCCTGTAAGTTTTTCTCCAAGAGCAGTTGAAGTTCTTGAAAATAGAAAGACCAAAGTTCAAAGTTGGTTTTTAGACTTAAATCTCGTTAAAAATTATTGGGTTGGAGCTAAAAGAGCGTATCATCATACAGCTCCTGTTTCTGCCGTTTTTGCATTACATGAAGCGTTAAATTTAGTCATGGAAGAAGGCTTAGAAAACCGATGGAAAAGACATTATGAGGTGCACGATTATTTACAACAAGAATTAGAGGCACTTGGCTTTAAATATTTAGTAGATAAAGCACATCGTTTACCTAACTTAAATTCTGTTTATTTACCAGAAAGCGTAACAGATGAAGCTGCTTTGAGAACCAAATTATTAAACGACTTTAATATTGAAGTTGGTGGTGGACTAGGTGATTTTGCAGGTAAAATTTGGCGTATTGGAATTATGGGTGAAAGTTGTACGCATAACCATGTAAATATGCTAATTGGTGCTTTGAAAGAAATACTTTAGTAACATATTTTGTCATAATGAGCGCAATTAAAATGAATTCTAAATTTTTAATTGCGCTCAAACTGACATTTTGGATTGTTTTTTTAACTAGCAACTTCCTTTAAAGTTAAAGCTAAAGTTTGTACTCCTTTATCTATTTCTTCAGGTGAACTGTATTCATCTGGACGATGACTTACTCCATCCTTACTAGGAATAAAAATCATGGTTGTTGGAAACATTTGTGCCATAAACAGAGAATCATGATAAGCATGACTCGTCATCACTTTCGTTGAATACCCTAAACCTTTGGCTGCTTTTTCCGCTGTATGAACTAAGTTCTCATCACAAGTGGCAGGTGGATCGCAGTTCAGTAATTCTATTGAATATTTAATATGTCGCTTCTCGCAAATTTCGGCGATTTCATGTTTTAAATCTGCTAGAGCTTTGTCTCTGGTTTCAATATTTGTATCCCGTAAATCTATTTCTAAATACGCTTCTTTGGGAATACTATTGACTGCACGTGGAAGAATATCAAAAATTCCAGTCGTGGCCACAGTATCTTCACTTTTAGAATCTTTTGCAATGCGTTCAACAGCCATCATAATTTCAGCTCCTGCGACACCAGCATCTTTTCTAATCGGCATTAACACAGCTCCGGCATGACCACCTTCGCCTATCAATTTCACAATCAATGTACTTGGCGCTGCAATCTTATCTACAATACCAATATCTAAGTTATCTTTTTCTAAACGCGGCCCTTGTTCAATATGTAATTCTATAAAGGCGTGGTAGTAATCTTCAAACAGTTTCACATCATTTAAATCTCCATTAAATCCAGCTGCTTCTCTGATATCATTAAAAAAACCACCTTCTTTATCTTTAAGCTTTAGGGCTTGTTCGGGTGTTAACTGCCCAGACATCATTCTGCTTCCCAAACAACCAATGGCAAAACGTGTTGGTTCTTCTGCCGTAAACAACACCAATTCTATAGAGCGTTTTGGTTTATAATCTAAACTTTTTAAATACCTAATGGCTTCCAAACCACCAAAAACACCAACGGTTCCATCATATTGTCCAGATAATGGAATAGCATCGATATGAGAACCAGTTCCGACAGCTGCTAATTCTGGTGCTGTGCCTTCCCAACGTGCATATGTATTTCCTATGGCATCCACTCTAACTTTTAAGCCAATCTCTTCACACAAGCCTATAAAATAATCACGCGCGTCTAAATCTTCTTGCGTATATAAAACTCTGGTCACCGATGGAAATTCGCTTGATGAAAAGCGTGCTAAAGTATCGAGTTCTTGGTGTATTCTGTTCATAGTTATTTATATTGTTGTTGGAAATCGGTTCACATTTTTATAATAAATATAGACGGCAGGTTCTGTACCTAAAGCACCAAACCATTGTGGACAATAGGGTGCCATCCAAATGCTATCTCCTTTTTTAATAGGATACCATTTATCTGCTAATCGGTAAATCCCTTGACCTTCTAAATAAATTAAGCCATGCTCCATAATATGAGTTTCTACAAATGGAAGATTGGCTCCAGGATTATAGGTAAAAATATTAACAGCCATATCCCAAGACAAATTATCTTGTTCTGGCAATAAATTTTGCATCAACAAATTAGGATCATCACAATAGATGTTTTGTTCAATTTTTGAATCGGAATTAATTATAATTTCCGGAACAGGAAAGCCTTCCAACGGTTCATAAACTTTATGAAAAGTTAATAGTTTCGTGCCTTCTTCAGCCTTAGAAAACAGATAATCTTTTCCTATTGGTACATAAACATAAGATCCTTTTTTGAGATTTTCGTTTTGATTTTCAACCGTTACGTCGCATGAACCTTCTAAAACATAAAAGAAAATTTGTGAGTCTTTAGTGCTGCCTTTCAATTGTCCTGAGGCCTCCATGGTTATTAAAAGCTGACAAAAATTGGCTCCCATAGCTTCGTTAATTACCACATTAACTTCGCAATTATCCCAACCAGGAACTTTACTATTTACAAATCCATCGCCTGTTATCACGGCATGATCAGATTCTACAACTGACCTTGATAAGGCTGTTAGTTTTATTTTACTCATAACTATTTTAATTAAATTCTTTAATTAGTTCGTCTAAAAATTGATCTGAAACTTTTAGAGCGACTTCTATATCTTCTGGGCTCGCATATTCTTCTGGATTATGGCTAATTCCATCTGTACAACGCACAAATAACATAGAAACTGGTGCTACTTTGGATATCATAACCGCATCATGACCTGCTCCACTTGTGATTTCTATGGATTTATCAATGCCCACTTTTTTAATACTTTTTCTAAGCACGTCTTTTAAATGACTATCGCAAATCACAGCCGGATTCATTTGCATGACTTTCCAACTCAGTTTGATATTTCTTTTTTTAGAAATCTCTATAGCTTTATGTTGAAGTTGGTCTTGTATTTCGATTAAAAAGTCGGAATCCGCACTTCTGATATCCAGACTATGACACACAAAAGCAGGAATGACATTAGATGTATTAGACAACATATTCATTTTCCCGACAGTGCCTACCAATTTATCTTGATGCTTTTGCCCAGTTTTTTCTACTTCTAAAATAAATTCTGAAGCAGCACAAAGTGCGTCATCTCTTAAATACATTGGTGAGGTGCCAGCGTGTGCACTTATACCTTCCCAAGTGACTTCTACTCTAATTTGGCTCGCAATATTACTAACTAAGCAAATTGGTAAATTTTCTTTACAAAGCACAGGCCCTTGTTCTATATGAATTTCATAATAACCTAACCAGTCTCCTTCAGGAATTTTATCATTAGAAATGGCTTCTACATTTCCGTAATATGTTTCTATGGCTTCAGATAACGTCACGTTGCAATCATCTGTTCTTAGCAACCAATCCGTATCAAAATTACCAGCCAAAACACTACTTCCTAGATAAGCCGTATTAAATCGTGAACCTTCTTCATCCGAAAAACAAACAATATTTAAATGAAAAGGTAATTCTGTGTTGTTTTCTTTTAAACGTTGTGCAAGTTCAATTCCGAGTATAATCCCTAAAGGACCATCAAAATTTCCAGCGTTATAAACCGTGTCGTAATGCGAACCTATTACAAAGTGTTTTGCATTTTGTTGGTTGCTTTTTAACACACCTCTTACATTGCCTAAACTATCACAAAACACCTGCAAACCTGCTGCTTCCATCCAAGACATTAATAGGTTCTTGGCTTCATTATGTGCAGGTGTTCCAAAAAAGCGAGATAAACACTTATCGTCATCGCTGATTAAGGACAATTGCTCTAATCGTTTTGTAATTCGTTCTGTTCTAATATTCATTTAGGTCTGAGAGATTCAATTTATAAAAATACTGTTATTCAAAATAGATACAAACTAAAATGGTCATTTCTTGAATGTATTGATTTAATAGTTCAACTGTGAATTAATTCGTGAAAGCGAGCCGCATCATAGTGTAACTAATGTGATGGTTTGGTGCGAAATTAGAATGTTTTATTTACAGAATCCTGCAAGGTTTTATTCTAACCTTGTAGGTATATATCGACTTTTTACACCTACAAGGTTTCGAAAGCCTTGCAGGAAATCAACTGAGCAAATATTATTACAGACCTGCTAGCTCTTTTCTGCATTAGTTTTATAATGCACTTGCAACAACTGCGCAACGACACTAATAGCAATCTCTTTTGGTGAATTGCCACCAATATCCAAACCAATTGGGCAAACCACATTACTCATACCTTCTTCAATATTCAGCTCATTGATCAGCATATTATTAAAACGAACTTTTTTTGTTTTACTCCCAATTAAACCTATGAATTTAGCTTCGTTTTGTAAAGCCATGGCTATAATATCAAAGTCGATGGCATGATTATGAGTTAATACCAACACATAACAATTAGGTCCCCATTTTACAACATCTTTAAAAGTTTTAAAGTCGGTTTCAGAGATTTGATGCGTCTTAATATATTTATCTAAATTCAGGTTAGACAACCAATTATCACGTGAATCTATTAGGTTCACTTCAAAGGGTGTGTCTATTAATAACTTTGCAATTTCTACTCCAATATGGCCTGCTCCAAATAAAAATAACTCTGGCGATTGATTCATGGGTTCTATTATAAATTCTACTTTTCCTCCGCAACATTGTTCAAATTCTGGACCTAAAGTATAAGTTGATTCAATAATTCTATTTTCTTTCAATGCAACGACTGCTTCGTCTATAGCATTAAATTCTAATTTTCCACCACCTATGGTTCCATGTATTTTCTTATCAATTGTTACCATCAATCGAGAACCAACAACACATGGTGTAGAACCTAAACATTTTGTAACCGTCACTAAAGCAACAGGTATTTGCTTTTGTTTAAATTCAGAAAGTAATTCAATCCAGTTTTGCATTTCTAATAAAAAAGAGAATTTAAAAGTAAGGTTTTTTTGATATAAATAGTATTCTCTTTTAAAACTAGAGTCAAACCTTTTATTATAAATCAAACTTTTAAAATTTTCTGTAATCTTTAGGATTTAACTTCGACATAAGATTGTATATTGATTTTTTTAATCAAAATACAACTATATGTCAAAACCATATTACGACGCTGCGGATTTACGCAAATTTGGAAAAATCACGGAATGGAGTGAAGAATTAGGAACAAAATTCTTCGATTATTACGGAAAAGTTTTTGAAGAAGGCGCTTTAACTGCTCGTGAAAAATCACTCATAGCTTTAGCTGTAGCGCATACAGAACAATGTCCATATTGTATTGATGCCTATACAAAAGACACATTACAACGTGGCATTACTAAAGAGCAAATGATGGAAGCCATACATGTTGGTGCAGCCATAAAAAGCGGCGCCACTTTAGTACATGGTGTACAAATGATGAATAAAGTCAACAAATTAGACGGTTAAGATAAAAACCTCAACCGCATTAATTTCGTAAGAATTACAAACAAGAGAAACGATTAATGGCAACAAAGTCCCTAAAAAAACTCGGAAACGATTTAGCGCAAAGCAATAAACAAATAGAAATACTCTCTAATGGTATCTTTAAAAGTGGTGAATTACCAACCTTTAAAGATAAGATTTCAGAAACGAGTCAATTTCCAATTAAAGCTAAAAAACTAGAAATTCTACAGATTAATGTTGGCTACATGTGTAATCAAGTTTGCGACCATTGCCACGTAGATGCAGGTCCGGACCGTAAAGAAATAATGACCAGAGATACCATGAGACAATGTCTTGAAGTCATAAAAAACTCAGGTGCGCACACGCTAGATTTAACTGGTGGAGCACCAGAAATGAATCCTGATTTTAGATGGTTTGTAGAAGAAGCTGCTAAAGTTGGTATTACAGATTTCATTGTACGTTCTAACCTTACCATTATTAGAGCAAACAAAAAATATTATGACTTGCCAGAATTCTTTAAAAAACACAATGTACATGTGGTAAGTTCTATGCCACACTGGACACGTGGAAAAACGGATAAACAACGTGGTGATGGTGTTTTTGATAAATCGATTAAAGCGTTGCAAGAATTAAATGCCGTGGGTTACGGAATGCCAGGAAGTGATCTAAAACTAGATTTAGTTTACAATCCGTCTGGAGCCTTTTTACCAGGTGATCAAGTTGCGATGGAAAAGGATTTTAAAAAGGCCTTGATGGACGATTTCGGAATTGAATTTCATAATCTATTTGCGATTACGAATTTACCTATCGCACGATTCTTAGATTATTTAATTGCTTCAGAAAATTACGAAGATTATATGTATTCTTTAGTGGAAGCTTATAATCCGGCTGCTGTAGAAAATGTGATGTGTACCAATACCTTATCAATTAGTTGGGATGGGTATTTATTTGATTGTGATTTTAATCAGATGCTAGAGTTACCCGTAAATAGCAAATCGAGACATATTTCAGAATTTAACGAAGAATTATTAGAAGGACGAAACATCGTTATTTCTCAACATTGTTATGGCTGTACTGCTGGTGCAGGAAGTAGTTGCCAAGGGGTTGTAGCATAAGCAAATTCCTGCCAAATCAGGAATCTCAGACTTAAACAAATTAAGACTCTTGCTTTCGCAGGAATGACATATGAATAACAAAACCGCCATATTAATCTTTGCAAATTCTGCAGAAAAACAATTGACGTCAAAATCAGTTGCTTCTTCTGACTTCTTTAATTTGCTTGATTCTGATACTGTAAAAACAGTAAAAAAAGCGGGTTTACCTTATTTTCATATTTCTGAGAAAGCGCAAAAAGGACATTCATTTGGAGAACGTTTTACCAATGCCATAGAAGCTGTTTTTAATAAAGGATTTCAAAATGTAATTACACTTGGTAATGATATTCCCAACCTTACGGCTCATCTTATTTTAAAAGCCAAAGAAGAATTAGAACATTTAGATTATGTTTTAGGACCTTCAACTGATGGAGGATTCTATTTAATGGGTTTCAAAAAAGCACATTTTAGTAAAACTGACATCCAAAATTTACCTTGGCAGACGTCTAAATTAAGACGTTGTTTACATCAAGAATTACTAAAGCAAAACGAAAGTGTTTCTTATTTAGAAACGCTAACAGATATTGATGACACTTCAGATATAGAATTGGTCTTAAAAAGTTTTAAATCTTTAGATTTCAATATTAGAAAACTGCTTTTAAAAATTCTAAAAAAAATAAAAACAATTGCAATAGTCGCCTCTGTTTTTCAAGGCAATACCGTTTTAAACAAACACTACAATAAAGGCTCACCTGCCTTACTTCATATTTAGAATTGGGTTTTAATGTCATTAATACCTAAAGATTTTTTCAATTAAATAATCTCTCATTTTAAAAAATAGCCACGTTTTGTGGTCTACATATGAAGCACATTTACCTATGCTTACTGTTATGCTTTTGCTTTTTCAGTAATGCTCAAATTACAATTACCGGAACAGTTACCGAAGCCAATTCTAAAACACCTTTGCCCTTTGTAAACATTTCATCTAGCAACGGCAATGGAACTATCTCAAGCGATGATGGCACCTACACAATAGTCGTTAATTCAACTACAGATAAACTCACCTACACATTTTTAGGCTTTAAAACACAAACTATTGAAATAGGAAATCAAACAATTATCAATATTGAATTACAAGAAGATTCTGCTGCTTTAGATGAAGTCGTAATTACCGCATTAGGTTTAGAGCGAGACACCCGAGAATTAGGTTATGCTGTCCAAGCCATTTCTTCTAAAAAATTAACGGAAGTAAAAACGGTGAACTTTTTAGACAATTTACAGGGTAAATTAGCTGGAGTAACGGTTACACAAGGTGCCACAGGTGTTGGTTCGTCTTCTAAAATTACGATTAGAGGTGAAGCGTCTTTTTCTAATAACAACCCTTTATTTGTGGTTGATGGTGTGCCGATTAACAACGAAACGGTTTTTAATTTCACCAATGAAGCTGCAGCCGGATTTCAAGAAATTGATTTTGGAAATGGTGGTATGGAAGTGAATGCTGATGATATTGGTTCTGTTACCGTTTTAAAAGGGCCAAGTGCTGCCGCATTGTATGGGACAAGAGCATCTAATGGTGTTATTGTTATTGAAACCAAAAACGGAAAAAACAAAAGAGGTTTAGGTATTAGTTTTAATTCCTCGCTTTTTGTGGACACTGCTTTTAGGTTGCCAGATTTTCAAAATTCTTACGGTCAAGGTAATTCTGGTCAGTTTGAATATGGTGATGGTCTTGGTGGTGGTATCAATGATAATATCACCTATTCTTGGGGACCACGTTTAGATGCTGGACTTTTAATTCCACAATTTGATAGTCCTGTGCAATTACCAAACGGTACTTTTGTAAGAGGTGGCGACACGGCACTTTATAATGGCTTAGACATCACAGCAACACCTTTTGTTTCTCATCCAGATAACTTAAAAGATTTTTATGAAACTGGTGTTACCACTATTAATAACATTTCAGTTTCTAATGGGTTCGATTCAGGTAACTACAGATTATCATTCACCGATTTAAGAAGTGAATCAATTATCCCTGGTGTTAATTTAGACCGCCAAACTATTTCTGCTAAGTTAAACTTTCAACCAAGTGAACATACTGAAATCAATTCGTCGTTTAGCTATATAAATTCTAATAGTGACAATAGACCATCCAATGGTTATGGAAGTGAAAATGCCAATTATTCGCTAGTAGCTTGGGGACCACGTTCTTTAAATATTGAAAATCTAAAAAATTATTGGCAACCTGGTTTAGAAGGCACACAACAATACTCGTTTAATTACACGTTTTTTGATAATCCGTATTTCATTCTAAATGAGAACACCAATTCCTTTAATCGCGACCGTGTTTTCGGTAATATTTCCATTACTCAAGACCTAACTAAAAACTTAAGTGTTTCTCTTAGAACAGGAATGGATTACAGTACCGAAACTAGACAATTACGAAGAGCCTACAGCAGTAATCGTTTTAGTAATGGTGCATATGCCGAACACGATGTAATGTTTAGAGAAGTGAATACCGATTTTTTAATCAATTATAAAAATCAGTTTAATAATATTTCTGTAGATGTGTTTTTAGGTGGAAATAGATTGAACCAAATCGCAACCACTAAACAATCACAAACGGTTAGTTTGGCACAACCCGGAATTTACAATTTAAACAATGCAGCTTCACCTATTGAAGTCTTTCAATTTGAAAGTGAAAAGCGTATCAACTCATTTTATGGTATTACAAAACTGGGCTATAAAGACTTTTTATTTTTAGATATTACAGGACGGAATGATTGGTCTAGTGCATTAGCCACCCCTTTTTCGGTAGATGGCACCTCGTTTTTCTACCCTTCTGTGTCTTCAAGTTTTATATTATCTAATGTTACGGAATTACCTCATATCATTTCATTTGCAAAACTTAGAGCAAGTGTTGCACAAGTTGGAAACGATACAAGTGCCTACCAAACTTCTGGTGCTTTTGTATCACAAACACCATACAATAGCGAACCTACTTTTAGCGACCAAGATTTTATTCCCAATGCCAATTTAAAACCAGAAAGCACCACCTCTTATGAGTTTGGTACAGATTTACGATTTTTAGATAATAGATTACGATTCGATTTTACGTATTACAATGCCAATACAAAGGATCAAATTATTTCTTTACCTGTTGCCATTTCTTCTGGTTACAGCCAACAAGTAGTTAATGGCGGAAATGTAAACACACAAGGTGTAGAAATTGTTTTAGGGATTACACCAATTCAAACGGATAATTTCAATTGGAATAGCACGTTTAACTTCGCCACTAATCGCTCTGTTATTAAAAACTTGCCACAGTCGGACGGAAGGTTAACACTTGCTTATAGTAGAATTTATGATAGCGCCAATCAAACGGTTTGGTTTCAAGTGGAAGAAGGTGGACGTGTAGGAGATTTCTATGGAACTGGTTATCTAAAAAATGAAAATGATGAATTTTTAATTGATGATAATGGTAACTACATTGCCGATGACAACTTAAAAAAACTAGGAAATTACAATCCAGATTTCACATTAGGATGGAGTAACAATTTCAATTATAAAAATTGGAATATGAGCTTTTTATTCGATTGGCGACAAGGAGGCGAAGTTGTTTCTAGAACACGTGCTTTAGGAAATGTTGGTGGTCAACTAGCAGAAACGAGTTACCGACCAGATTCTGGAATTATTGCACAAGGTGTCAATGTAAATACTGGACAAGCAAATACCGTTGCGATTACTGCAGAAAGTTATTACCGACAATTTTACGATAGAAATCACGAAGAAAATAATGTTTATGACGCTTCCTTTTTAAAGTTACGCCAATTCGCTATTGGCTATACTTTTGATATAAAAGATGGATTTTTAGGTTTGAAAGAAGGTGCTGATATTAGTCTTTCCTTAGTTGGAAACAACTTATTTGCTTTCACTGAAAATCCGCATTTTGACCCAGAACAATTAGCCGTTCAAGGCAATGGATTTGTAAGTGGTGTTGAAGACATGAGTTATGCTACAACACGAAGTATTGGTTTTAAAGCCGGATTTAATTTTTAAAAAAGCAACATGAAAAATTTGACATATATATTTTCTGTTTTATTTATTGCAACAACGATGAGTTGTACCAAAGATTTTGAAGACATAAATACCAACCCAAACCAACCAAGTTCGGTCCAACCGAGTTTGTTGCTAAGACAGGTTATTTACGATTTTGGAGAAAACATGAGCTACGAAGGCTTTGTTGCTGGCGATTTATTAGCACAACATAGAACCGCTTTAGATTTCAATTTATTTGATAGACATGCTTTAAAATCACCACAATTAGGAGGTAATCCTTGGCCAATTTTTTATACCAATTTGAGAGATAATGAAATTATCCTAAATCAAGCTAGAACAACAGAAACCTTTGCTGTTTATGAAGGTCCTGCATTAATTTTAAAAGCCTTTATGGCTGCTGGTTTAACTGATTTATTTGGAGACGTTCCCTATTTTGAAGCTTTCAATGGTGTTGAAGGTACCGTAACACCAGCATACGATTCACAAGAAGACATCTATCTTAATGAAAACGGTATTTTAGATAATTTAGAGAAAGGTATTGCTACTATTGAAGCCTATACTGATGTAATTCCATTAGAAGGCGATATTTTATTTGATGGCAATTTAAACGCTTGGATAAAATTCGCGAATGCTTTAAAAATTAAACATTTGGTTCGTATTTCAGATAAAGTAGATGTTTCTAGTGATTTACAATCGCTTTTTGATGAAGGCAATTTTATCACTTCAAACAGTGAAAATGCTATTTTCAATTTTACCAATACAGACCCAAACAGTTTTAGATTAGCACAATTACGAATTGGTGATTTCAACAATTTTGTATTGTCCGAAACCATGGAAGACATTTTAGTTGGTCTAAATGACACGAGACTTTCAAGTTTATTCCGACCATTTTCTAATTCAACTGCCAATGAATTTAATGGTTTACTAAATGGAATCGATGCTTCCACTACCTCTATTGCTTTAGCAGATTATTCTTTAGCAAGCACAGCTTTCAGAGAAGATACTTCAACTTTAGATGCTAATTTTATCACAGCTTGGGAAGTACAATTCGCCTTAGCAGAAGCAGCCGCCAAAGGTATTATCAATGCAGATGCACAAACGTTATACAACGCTGGAGTTACGTTAGCGTTTGAGTATTGGAACACGGAACTACCTACAGATTACCTTTCTGGTCCTGCAGCTTATAATACTTTTGGGTCAAACCCAATAGAACAAATTTTAACACAGAAATGGATAGCTAGCGTGATCAATGGTTACGAAGGTTGGATAGAGTACCGAAGAACTGGTTTCCCTGAATTGCAAACTATTTCAGCAAGTTTAAACGGCGATTTAATTCCAATAAGAATGCCTTATCCTGCAGAAGAAGCCGCTTTAAATTTTGAAAATTACAATGTTGCTGCAACCGCAACAGACAACAATAGTATAAACGTGCCAGTTTGGTGGAATGACTAAAGGAATATGGATATAATTAACTGGCAATGGACATTGATAATCGTATCGAGTTTACTACTCTTTCTATTATCACCATTAGCAAAAACTACAGACGAATTTTTTAAGGCGGTTCATAAAAGGAAAGCACCAAGCAGCCTAGTGCTTACCGGAAGCCTTATTATTTCTTGGATTTTTGCCAAGAGCATTACCAATGCGGCAAATCTAGGTTTGGATTTTGGTATTGTTGGTGGTGTTGCGTATGCTGGTTATTACCTATCCTTTGCTGTCGCTGGTTTACTAATTTACAAAATGCGCGTTGTTGGTGGATTTAAAAGTATTCATCAATTTTTAACCACCAAATTCGGAAAAGGAGCCATGGCTTTGTTTTCTATATTAATTGCCATCAGGTTGTTTAATGAAGTTTGGAGTAATACCATGGTAATTGGCAGTTATTTTGGCGAAACAGGTAGTTCTAACTACTATAAAGCCATAATTGTTTTCACCATATTGACATTAGCTTATGCTATAAAAGGAGGTTTGAGTAGTTCTATTTTTACTGATGTGATTCAGATGGTATTATTTGGTATTCTACTTATGGTAATTCTATGGAATATCTTTTCAATAGACACTTTTAGCGTCAATGATGTCGTCACTTCTGGAACTTGGAGTTTTGAATTGGGCTTAAATTTGTTTTTTGCAGCCATTATCCAATCCTTTAGCTATCCATTTCACGATCCGGTTTTAACCGATAGAGCCTTTATCAGTTCACCTAAAGTCACCCGGAAAAGTTTTTTATGGGCCAGTTTATTAGGTGCTATTTGTATTATATTATTTAGCGTCATTGGTGTTTATGCGCAAACCCAAGGTTTTAAAGGACAAGCAGCCGTAGAAGTTGGTAAAGCTTTTGGTGTGGTTATTTTATTAGTCATTAATTTTATAATGATAACCTCAGCAGCATCCACACTAGACTCAACATTTTCATCCTTTTCAAAATTATTAGCGATTGATTTAGGCATGGTTAACGATTTAACTTTTGGAAGAGCATCTATGGCTGCCATAGCGATTTTAGGCACACTACCTGTTTTTCTTGAAGCCGAAATTTTATCAGCAACCACCATATCAGGAACGATGGTTATTGGTTTAACACCTGTATTCTTATTCTGGAATATTAAAGTTCCAAAACTGAGTTTTTATCTTAGTGTGATTGCAGGACTCGTATTTGGATTTTTACTCGTTTTTGAGGTATTCCCAAAAGTCCTAATTTTTACAGAAGGCAAGTATGCCGATTTACTTTGGGTTAATATATGGGGAATTTTAAGTTGTAATATTTTATATTTCATACCGAAATGGATAAAAACATAATTGACATAGGAAAATTATCAGGTAAAGTACTACTCTTTGGTGGTGTTTACAGCAACCTTCAAGCCCTTGAAGCACTAATTGCTGTGGCAGAATCTGAAGGTATTGCCCCTGAAAACTGTATTTGTACTGGTGATATTATTGGCTATTGCGCGCAACCCGAAGAAACCATTCAAACATTTAAGAACTGGAATGCCAGAAGCATTGTTGGTAATGTTGAAATACAATTACGTGATGATGAAGACGATTGCGGTTGTGATTTTAGAGAAGGGTCGCGATGCGATGGTTTTTCACAACAATGGTATCCGTATGCAAAGAGCAAACTCTCAAAAGATTCTCTTGACTATCTTGAAACGCTTCCAGACCATATAAAATTCACCATTGGGAATCAGAAGGTGACTGTCGTACATGGTTCGTATTTTAATGTTTCAGAATTTATTTTTAAGTCAACACCTTGGGCTACTAAGCAATCTAATTTTGAAGCTACCGAAAGTGATATCATTATTGCTGGTCATTGTGGCTTACCATTTATAGATGAACAAAAAGGCAAGTTTTGGATAAATCCAGGAGTGATTGGTATGCCTGCCAATGATGGAAAACCGAATGTTTGGTTTGCTATTTTGGAGGATTCGGTAAAACCTTTGCAGGTAAATTTTCGTAAGTTAGATTATAATCATTTGCTCACTAATAAATTAATGCTAAACGGATTATTACCCGAATCTTATGCAAAAACTATTATTTCGGGAATTTGGGACAATATGGAAATTTTACCTGAAGCCGAAAAACAGCAACAAGGAAAAGTACTGGAATTGTAAGGTTAACTAAATTATTTATACTAATTAAACATGCGAAACCTCTTTATATTATCATTTTTACTCTTATCCTTCTTTGGGAATAGCCAAGAAACCCTTCAAGAGTTATTAAAAACTCATAATAAAGAGAGTATTCCTTATATTTCTGTTAAAGAATTGGCCATGCCAAAAACTGATGCTATTTTATTGGACGCTAGAGAACTTAAAGAATATAACGTAAGTCATATACCTAACTCAACTTATGTTGGCTATGATGATTTCGATTTAGATACTGTTGTAAAAACACTACCTGACACAACATCAACTATTGTTGTATATTGTTCTGTTGGTATTAGATCTGAAGACATTGCGGAACAACTCAAAAAGAAAGGCTACACCAATGTTTACAATTTATTTGGTGGTATTTTTGAATGGAAAAACAACAATTTTCCTGTATATAATTCCGAAGAAAAGGAAACAGAACAAGTACACGCTTACTCTAAAGATTGGAGTAAATGGTTATTAAAAGGCATTAAAATATATGAATAAATCACTTGTCATTGTGTTTGTAAAAAACATAAAATTAGGAACCGTAAAAACAAGACTCGCTAAAACTATTGGCGATTTTGGCGCGTTTGAAGTGTACTCTGAATTGGTTAAAATTACGGAAAAAGCAACAGAACAATTAGACATAGATAAACGTATTTATTTTTCTAATGCTATTGTATATCATCAATGGAAAGGTGAATTTAAAGCAGTACAACATGGAGCTGATTTAGGTGAGCGCATGCTTAATGCTTTTAAAGATGGATTTAATGAAGGCTATGAAAAAATAGTATTGATTGGTTCTGATTTACCAGATATCAATTCCACACATATAAAAAATGGATTAGACGCCTTAACTACTAATGAAGTGGTTTTTGGACCAGCAGAAGATGGTGGCTATTATTTAGTTGGCATGTCTAAATTGAATCCCGAAATTTTCACCAACAAACCATGGAGTCAACCCAATTTATTACAGCTAACGTTACAAGAGTTACAGAGTAATAAAATTTCAGTTGGTACCTTAGACACTTTAAACGATATTGATACGTATGAAGATTTAATTGCTTCAGACTTTTATAAATCGAATTTAAAATTACAAGAAAAAATACAGCAACTCAATGATTAACTATATAACAGAAAGCACAGAATATTTACAAAGCAAAGGCTTTGATCAACCCGAAATAGGCATCATTTTAGGTACCGGTTTAGGACAATTAGTTAATGAAATTGAAATCTTAGCCGAAGCAAGTTATAATCACATTCCAAACTTTCCAACGGCTACTGTAGAATTTCATAAGGGCAAACTTATTTATGGTTTGTTAGAAGGTAAAAAGGTGGTTGTTATGCAAGGACGCTTTCATGTTTACGAAGGCTACACATTACAAGACGTAACGTTTCCTGTGCGAATTATGGAGAAGTTGGGTATAACAACCTTATTGGTTTCTAATGCTGCTGGTGCAGTAAACTTAGACTTTAAAAAAGGAGAATTAATGCTTATTGATGATCATATTAATCTTCAAGGAGGTTCGCCTTTAGCTTTTAAAGGCGTTTCAGAATTAGGAGAACGTTTTACTGATATGAGTGCTCCTTATGATTCAGAAATTAATTCGAAATTTGAAAGTATTGCGAAAGAACACAATATAACTTTACACAAAGGTGTTTATACTAGTGTGGTTGGACCTCAACTAGAAACTCGTGCAGAATACCGCATGTTAAAAATTATGGGTTCTGATGCAGTTGGCATGAGTACAGTACCAGAAATTATTGTAGCAAATCACTTAAATTTAAAAGTTGCAGCCGTTTCTGTGTTAACCGATGAATGTGATCCAGAAAATTTAAAACCTGTTGATATTTCTGAAATCATTGCTATGGCTGAAAAAGCAGAACCTCATATGATTACTTTATTTAAGGAATTGATAAAGACCTTATAAATCAAATAATTCCTGCCTACTCAGGAAGCAACTATGGAAAAATACTTAGACCTAATAAAAAACTCATATTCCGGATATTGGAATTACCTCAAATACGAACTCATTGACCTTAATCATTGGGATAACTTTTTTTATGGTCTTATCCTCATTTCTATTTTAGTTTGGATTCTAGAAATTGCATTTCCTTGGAGAAAAGAGCAAGCTTTATTCCGAAAAGATTTTTGGTTAGACACGTTTTACATGTTTTTCAATTTCTTTTTATTGAATCTTATTGTTTTTATAGCATTGTCTAATACGGTTTCAGAACTATTTAATGATGTTTTGGGAGTTGTTGGACTGTCAGTTTCAAGCTTTCAACTTTTTGATGTCGATGAACTTCCTAAGTGGTTAGGTTTATTTATCTTTTTTATTGTTTCGGATTTTGTACAATGGAATACGCATCGGCTTTTACATCGTTTTGAATGGTTATGGAATTTCCACAAAGTACATCATTCCGTAAAAGAAATGGGCTTTGCTGCACATTTACGTTACCATTGGATGGAACCTGTTGTTTATAAATCTATACTTTACATTCCTATTGCTATTATTGGCGGTTTTGATGCACAAGATGTTGCTATAGTTTATTTCTTTAGCATTGCGGTTGGTCATCTTAACCATGCTAATTTAGGCTGGGATTATGGTGTTTTGAAATACATTTTCAATAATCCTAAAATGCATATTTGGCATCATGTTAAAGAATTACCTAAAGATGTAAGGTTTGGTGTAAACTTTGGACTTACTTTGAGTATTTGGGATTACATTTTTAAAACCGATTATATACCACACGATGGTAGAGATATTGAACTCGGTTTTGAAGGTGATGAAAATTTCCCTAAAGATTTTGTAAGTCAGGAATTGTATCCTGCGTTTTCAAAAAAACAGGACATCAAGAGTTCAGAATAGTAAATCTAACAGCTAAAAACACCATACATGAAATATTTATCAGCCTTAATCGTCACCTTAATACTTACTTCATCGTGTAGTGGATTGCAACAAGTAACTCAAAATGAGTCTAAAAACACAAATGACACTGAGGTTGTTTTTGCTGAAACCCAAAAAGAAGACCATCCTATTGAAATAAGCTTAGGGGAAGATGGCACTATAAGCGATGATGGCATTTCGTTAACTACAGAGATTATTTACACCGAAGCTTTTGATCATGCTATTTTTAATGCATTACTGAAAAAGTACGTTTCAGAAAATGGAAACGTAAATTATAAAGGTCTTAAAAGTGAATCAAAAAAATTACAAAGTTATATTGACTTAATAAAATTACACCAACCTACTGATAATTGGGCTAAGAATGACAAACTCGCCTATTGGATTAACGCTTACAATGCTTTAACCATAGATTTAATCCTCCGAAATTACCCAACAAAAAGTATTAAAGACATTAAAGATCCTTGGGATCAACGCCTTTGGAAGTTTGGTGACACTTGGCAAAACCTTAATGATATTGAGCATAAGATTCTTAGAGAAATGGATGAACCTAGAATTCATTTTGCTATCGTTTGTGCCTCTGTATCGTGTCCTAAACTTCAGAATACAGCATTTACAGCATCAAACTTAGACGAGCAATTAACAAATGCTACAAAAGAATTTTTAGCCGACACATCTAAAAATGAACTTTCTGAAGACAACATAAAAATTTCAAAAATCTTTAAATGGTTTAAAAAAGATTTTGAGAAAAATGGAAGCTTAATTGATTTCTTAAATCAATACTCGGACATTACCATTTCCGCATCTGCTAAAAAAAGCTATACCGATTACAATTGGAATTTAAATAATTAAAACTACAATCATTAATTTATCGTAAGTAGTGTATGATTAGTATAATTATTCCTGTTTTAAATGAGGCTGATACTATTAGCCGTTTGTTGACACATTTAATTGAGAATTCTACTTCTGAGAACATTTCTGAAATTATAGTAGTTGATGGAGGTAGTACAGATGGAACGTTAGACATACTTAGACCTATCAGGTTTGAAAAATCTGATAGGTCTGTAGAGTACACTAAGACATCTAATGTTCTCGATACAAAATTCCAAGAACGGAATTTCACACGAACTGAAGCACTAGATAACGCTGAAAGAGATCCTGAATCAATTTTAGGATTGGCGAATACATTAAATATTCTTTTGATTAATTCGCCAAAAGGCAGAGCAAAACAAATGAATTTGGGTGCAAAGCATGCAACCGGAAGCATTTTATACTTCCTTCATGCGGATTCTTTTCCTCCTAAAGACTTTGATCAACTTATTATAAATGAAGTTCAAAAAGATAATCAAGCTGGTTGCTTTAGAATGCAGTTTGACAGTAATCATTGGTGGTTACAATTAGCAAGTTGGTTAACACAATTTTCTTGGCGAGCTTGCAGAGGAGGCGATCAAAGCCAATTTATAACTAGAAAACTTTTTGATGAGATTGGCGGTTATAACGAGAACTATAT
The DNA here is from genome assembly GCF_045063645.1 of Winogradskyella sp. Asnod2-B02-A. Taxonomy (NCBI): domain Bacteria; kingdom Pseudomonadati; phylum Bacteroidota; class Flavobacteriia; order Flavobacteriales; family Flavobacteriaceae; genus Winogradskyella; species Winogradskyella sp. Asnod2-B02-A. Next base: position 1,532,119 of record NZ_JBEFOG010000027.1, on the reverse strand, counting down.
TATCTACGAAGACAATATTCTGATTAATGAATTGTATGCTCGGAATAAATTTACAGTTATCAATAAAACATTGACAACCTCAGCAAGACTCTATCGTAAACACGGAGTATGGAAATTACAATATCACTTCTGGACGATTTATGTAAAGAAATGGTTTGGAGCTTCAGCTGATGATTTATTGACTTATTATAAGAAGTATGTTTGTTAACTATTTTTTATTTCGTCCCAATTCATCAGGATACAAATTCATTACTTTATCACTCTGAAAAACTGCTTTTGTATCAATATCTATAGCAGATAATTTTCCTGTAAAGGATGCTCCTGTATCTATATTCCATACATTTCCACAATGCATCGGTTGGTCTTCATTAAAATTAGTAGTTGGTGTATGACCAATATAAATTTCAGAATAATGCTTTAAGCGATTAGGATAAATTTTTGAATCTTTCTTAATGCGTTTATCCATGGTTAATGCCATTTCCCAAAGCGTTCTATCAAAATAAAAATTTCTTATATCAATTTCCTTTTCAACACCATGCATAGAAGTAAAACCAGCATGCACAAACAATCGGTTTTTAGAATCGATATGATATAAAGACATACCTTCAAAAAAATCGAGATGGTTTGATCTTTCTTCTTTTGAAAAACCTTTATAACTCTCAATGGTTTCTTTACCACCATGCATATACCAAACATCGTTTATTAGGCCTGAAGCCAACCATTGTTCGCACCAAACATCGTGATTTCCTTTTATAAAAACACACTTATTAGTTTTAGACAAATCAATTAAATATTGAATAACCTGTGCAGATTCACTCCAACCATCTACATAATCACCTAAAAAAATTAAAGCATCATCTGAGCTAACTTTGGCTCTTTTTATTATCTGAATTAACCCTTTTAATCCTCCGTGAATATCTCCAATTACTAATGTTCGCATTTTACATCATTTTTTTCAAAGCTAAAGTTTAATTATTAATAAGCCTCGACTTCACATAAATTCATAAAAAATCTTAAAGTTGTTAAACTTTATATAAATCTAACTGAATATATCATTAAATTGAGATTTAGACTTATCTTAAATTTTTACTTTGCTTTAAAACCTTCTCAATAATGCAAATCAACAAAATCATTTTCTCAATAGTATTACTTGTTAGTTATCAGTCTTATGGGCAGCAAACTTTCACTTCAACTTTACTAGATTCTAAAACAGAAAAACCTGTTGTATTTGCCACCATTCAATTCAACTCAAAAACTGGTGTTATTAGTAATGACAATGGCGAATTTAATATTACTATAAAACGCGATGTAAAAGCAACAGATTCTTTAATGATAAGTTGTTTAGGTTATGACGAAAAACGAATTCCACTTTTAAATTTTAATAATTCCACTATTTATCTAACTCCACAAACTGTAGATCTGTCTGAAGTATTAATTACTAATAAAAACTACACCATTGATGAGATTATTGATAAAGTAAAAGAAGGGCTTTTAGTTAACTATGATTTTGGATACACCAAAAGAAAACTCTTTTATAGAACATCTAATTACATAAAAATGGATAAGCGATATGTTGATTTAGAAAAATCGACTATTCCAGAAATTAATCAGCATTTTATAGATAGTTTAATTCAAAGCATTCCTAAAAACATTGATAATCATACAGAAATACTAGGCGAAATTTATGGTGAAATTGAGGCTGAAAAATTTCAAAAAATGGAAGTTCTTAAAGCTTGTAAATTATTCGACAAATCAACAGAGGTGAACTTAAAAAATTATGAAGAACGACTTAATAGCATCTTAAAAAAACATGTAAAACGCGATTCTTATTTTAAGATAAAATCGGGTTGGTTTAGTGTAAAGGAAGGTAAAGATTCATCTTTGTTTGATGACACAACAGAAAATGATGTTACAGACACATTACTTGCCGAACAAAGGAAAAAGGATTCTATACGTAAAATCGGATTTTTACATTGGAGAAAAATGATGATTCATCAGTTTGAAAACAATAATTTTATTGATTCAGACAATGATCTCAACTTTATTCATAAATCAAGACGTTATGAATTTGAGTTGTCAGATTACGCTTACATAAATGATATGTTTGTTTATGTAATTACTTTTAAACCCAAAAGAGGTGAAGATTACTCGGGTACTATATACGTAAATACAGAAGATTTTGCTGTAATAAGAGTTGATTATAAAAATGTAAAACCGTTGAGTAAATTCTCATTACTTGGCATTTCAAACAATAAGTACTTAAAAGAAGGTACTATCATTTTTGAGATAAATGATAACAACAAATACACTTTAAAATACAGAGACGAAACCTTAGGTGAGCAAATTGGCATTAAGAGACCTCTTAAAATCGTTGAAAAGAACAAGAATGTAAAAGGCAGACGTAAACAAAATGAAGTTAAAGGAGAAATTCACTTTATTGCAAGAAGCATTGAAAAAACAGAACTCATCGTTTTTGAAACAGAAACCATTTCTGAATCTGTTTATAACAATTTTAAAGAAAAAACCTTAGTTGAGCCAATACACCTCAATCAATACGATCCTGAATTTTGGAAAGGTTATAATATCATTGAACCTAATAAAGCCATAAAAGAATTTAAAGTGATATCATTAGAGTAAATTTTATTAAAAATATTGACCAATACCAAAGACAATTCCATTATTTGCTTTTTTGCCTAAACTTATACCGTAATCAATTCTAAAAACGGCATTAAAGATTCGTTTGTGAATAAAACGCAAACCTAAACCAGAAAATAAAGTCGCTTTCTCTCCCTCTATTAAATCCCCAAGATTGCCTCCTGGCTCTTGCCATGTACCAGCATCTACAAACGCATTAGCTTGCATTGCAAACCAGCCTTTTTCTAAAACGGTGTGTCTATATTCCGTATTAAAAACTACAGAAGCAGTACCTCTATCAATGGTATTACCTACACCTCTTATATTAAGCTGATTATCTAATGCAAATGGCGCAAATGGTGTAGTAGCATTAGTTGCATAACCTAAACGGAGTCTATTAGCCCAATTTCCTTTATTGCCAATACGTTTAAAATATTCAAAATCATTTCTACCAACAAAAAAATTACGCAACAACTCATTATCTCCATTAGAATTTAATGTGAAACTATAAGTAAAAATACTTCTAAAGCCATCTACATATTGGTATTCATTGGTAATGTTATTGTATTCATATTCACCAACAAAAGACACTCTATCAACTCCTAATTTCTCAGGAATTTCTTGAGGTAACTCACCAATTAAATAGTTATAATCTTCATTAGCGATATTTATTCCAAATTCTATTCTGTTTTTAAAATTATGCTCGTACATCAATCGCAACTCAAAAGCTCTACTAGTATACTTATATTTTACATCGCGTTCATCCTTAAAAAATATAGGCTCTTGCAATACATTATTCTGATAATTTATTCCAACACCTAACTTTCGCGTAAAGAGATTAGGTGCTTCCCAATAAAATCCATAGGAGTCGAAGACATTTCTAGCATAAAACCCACCTAAAATTTGATTTTGACCAAGAAAATTAAAATCGAAAATAGATGTCCTAAAAGCAAAACCATCATTATTATCTTGAGAAACATTTAAGCCAGGAATGATGGCGAAATTTTCAACAACCGTATATGTAACGGTATAATTTTTGTCGTTAACTTTTTTTAATACAGAAGTAGCACTAGCAACGGATGGTAATAATTTAAAACGCCTAACATCTGAAGCTATTCTAGCAGAGTCTAAAACACTTCCTTCTTTAACAAAAGCTAATCGCTTTAAAAAGTTAGTTTTTGTACGTTTATTACCTTTAATTATAATTTCGGAAACTATTATTTCTTGTGAATAACCCCAAAAACCTAAACAAAATAAAAGAAAGAATACTATTGATTTTTGTCTCACACGCCTTGATTAATATAAAATTAGACGTTTAACATAATGAATCATTACAGAAATTATAACACAAGCTTAAACCCAGAATCTTTAATACTTTCCATAATGCACTTTAAGTATTTCTTCAACAGGCTTATTCTGAGGAGTAAATTGATTATTTTCAACACCACCAACTTCTTCGTGATTAATAAACCATTTCCATAGATAACCACCAGCAAACCAATCTTCTTGCCATATAGCTTCAAATAAAGCTTGGGTGGCATTGTTTTGAGCTGTAAGATTTACCGAAGTCATAGAACGGTCGTAGCGCCAAGGTTCTTTACCAGAATAATCAACGCTTCTATAACCAAACTCTGTAAACAAGATAGGTCGATCTAATTTTTCGGAAAAATTCTTTAAACCCTTCTTATGTTTTTTCCAACCTTTTATACAATCTTCAATAGTTGGTGTTTGCATGTCACTAACAGGAAAATAAGCATCAATACCAACATAATCTAATTCAGACCAAAAAGGTGTGGTCCAAAATTCATCCCAATTAGCAGCATAAGTTAGCTTCCCTTTATAAACCGTTCTGATTTGCTTTATTAATTGATGCCAATATTCTGGTCTACCTTTTATAAACTCTTCAAGTTCTGTTCCAATACAAAAAACTTCAACATTTAATTCTTCAGCCAATTCAGCATATTCTATAACAAAGTTGGTGTATGAAGTTTCTAACAATTTCCAATCAGCTTCCGACGACGCTTTTAAAAAACCTGTAAATTCACCATGAGAAATCCATAATTGCGGTTTTACCATCACATTAATACCTTCCTTATGAAGCTCCTCAATGTATTGTCCTGCTCCAGATCTTGTTTCACCAAACCATTGACGCTCTGTATTATGAATTATTTCAGGATGATTAATATCTCTAATAAAACCAAATGGCATAACAGCAGCTGCATTAGCATTTATATTTACTATTGGTTTAACATGTGAAGCATCCACTACACCTCTAGAAGCTACAAAACTAACACCGTTTATTTTAATGGGTTGGTACTTTGCAGCAGCACAACTTATAAAAATGATGCTAAAAAGGAAGTAAAAAAGATATCGCATACTATAAAATTATGCCTAAATTTAAAGAAATTCGACTAATAGATTAAGGTTTTAACAAAACCTTCGACCTATAGTCCATATCAACAACCACAATTACATGGAACACATCGTTATTATTGGCAACGGCATTTCTGGAGTTACGCTTGCAAGGCACATCAGAAAACTATCCGACAAAAAAATAACTATCGTCTCTGCCGAAGCCGATTATTTCTTCTCTCGTACAGCGTTAATGTACGTTTACATGGGACATATGAAATTTGAACATACACAACCTTATGAAAATTGGTTCTGGAAAAAAAACAGAATTGAACTAAAAAAAGGCTATGTAAAACAGGTTGAAACGGAAACTAAAACACTTCATTTTGCTAAAGGTGACACGCTTCAATACGACAAATTAATCATTGCAACAGGAAGTAAACCCAATAAATTTGGTTGGCCAGGACAAGATTTAAAAGGAGTAATGGGTATGTACCACAAACAAGACTTAGAAACTCTAGAAGCACATGCTCCCAATAATGACGTATGTAAACGTGCCGTGATTGTAGGTGGAGGATTAATAGGAATTGAATTGGCAGAAATGTTGAATAGCAGAAGTATACCTGTAACTTTCCTAGTTAGAGAAGACAGCTTTTGGAATGGTGTGTTGCCTAAAGGAGAAAGTGAAATGATTAACAGACACATTAAGAATCATCATATCGATTTACGACTTTCTACAAATCTGAAAGCCATTAACTCTGACGAAAACGGCAAGGTAAAATCCGTAATAATTGAAGAAACCGGAGAAGAATTAGAATGTAATGTGGTTGGCTTAACAGCTGGAGTAACACCAAATATTGATTTCTTAAAAGATTCTGGTATTGAACTTGGACGTGGAGTAAAAGTGAATCGTCTTTTAGAAACAAACATTCCAGACATCTATAGTATTGGAGATTGCGCAGAGCAGCATGAAGCTATTGGAAACCGAAGACCAATTGAAGCGGTTTGGTACACAGGTCGTATGATGGGAGAAACCTTAGCTCAAACCATTTGCGGAAATCCAACAGCATACAAACCTGGACATTGGTTTAATTCTGCAAAATTTTTAGATATCGAATACCAAACCTATGGTTGGGTATTTGGAGAACGTGGACGACCAGAATACGAAAAACATTTTCATTGGAGACATGAAGACGATACTAAATGCATCACTGTAGCTTACGATAAAAACACCAATGAATTTCTTGGTATTAACACCTTTGGTATAAGAATGCGACATGAAGTTTTTGACAAATGGCTTACTGAAAAACGAGATGTGGATTTTGTAATGAATCACCTCACTGAAGCAAACTTTGACCCTGAATTTTATTCGAGATTTGAAAACGACATATTAAAAGCTTACAATAACCAATTACAAACTGCATAACAATGAGTAATAAATTAAATCACAGTATGTCATTGGCTAAACCCGATGCTTTAGATATTAATAACAAACAAAAAGTAGCGCTTGCCATAGGAGTTATAGGCTTGTTTATTTTAGTATTAGCACTTTTTAATACAAACTTTCCCAATAAAGGCTTATTTCTTACACTATCCTTAGGCTCTATTATTAGTGGTATTATTATATACGCTAGAGAAGCTTACCTCACTAAACTTGAAGGTATAAAAAATGATGGTGTTTGGTTTAAATCTATTTCTTCTCGTGGTGTTTGGGGTTGGATTGTAGGTGTTATTTTAACCACATTTTATATTGTCCTTTACTTCTTCCCTAAATATTTAGGCTTAGGTGTTGATGGAGCAGAAAACACAGGTTTAATTAGTTTATTTGATCCTTTAAGTCACTTATTAAGTGGTAGAAATGCGAGTCAATGGTTTGTTTACGGAACGCTTTATACCGTTGCTATTTTAGCATTTGGGTATAAATTTATTTTAAAATACAGACATAATCGCTACCAACAATTGCGTACCGTTTCAGTAATGTTTTTTCAATTGGGTTTTGCCTTTTTGATTCCTGAATTTATGTACGTAATGAATAACGATTTACCATACTACGATCTTAAAAGTATTTGGCCACTCAACTACTATATTTTTGATGAATGGTCTGTAAAAGGTTTTTTATCTAACGGAAATATTGGCTTAGCATTACTCATATTTGGCATTCTATCCATCTTTGTTATAACCCCAATTTTAACTTACAAATACGGAAAACGTTGGTATTGCTCATGGGTTTGTGGTTGTGGTGGATTAGCAGAAACTGCTGGTGATTCGTTTAGACAATTATCGTCTAAAAAGATGTCGGCATGGAAATTAGAACGTTGGTTAATCCATACCGTTTTGGTCTTTTCTATTGTAATGACTGTTGCTATGGTGTATACTTACTTAGGCTATGATAAAAATGATTTCTGGTTAACTAGAGGTGTTTTTATAAGCTTAGTCATTGGATTTTTAACTTTAGTCTTTGCTGCAGTTATGTTCTTTAAAAGACAAGAATTAGGAAAGGATACTAAATACGGTGCTATTGGCTACTTTATAGTTATTACACTTTTACTCGTTTTGCACTTTACAGGAACTACCGAAAACTTATTTTATATTAAAGCAGGAACTTTAAGATCTGTATATGGAATATATATAGGCTCTATTTTTTCTGGTGTTATTGGCACAGGGTTTTATCCTATCTTAGGAAATCGTTCTTGGTGTCGCTTTGGTTGTCCTATGGCTGCAATTCTTGGTTTCCAACAGCGTTTGTTTTCTAAATTTAGAATTACTACTAATGGTGGACAATGTATATCTTGTGGTAACTGTTCTAACAGTTGCGAAATGGGTATCGATGTAAGACACTACGCGCAAAAAGGTGAAAATATTGTCCGTTCTAGTTGTGTAGGTTGTGGTATCTGTTCTGCTGTTTGCCCAAGAGGTGTATTAAAATTAGAAAATGACTCTATGAAAGGACGTATTAATCCAACAGAAGTGCTTTTAGGAAACGATGTAGATCTAATGGAGTTAGTTAATCAAAAATAAGAAGATTACTTTTGCACCTTCAAACGCACTCAATGCCCAATATAAAAGTTATTATTCCTGCTTATAATGAAGAAGAATCAATTCCTCAAGTTATAAAAGACATACCTACTATTGTTAATGAAATTATTGTAGTTAGCAATAATTCAACCGACAATACTGAAATCAATGCCAAAAATGCTGGTGCAACAGTTTTAATTGAAAACAGAAAAGGTTATGGATATGCCTGTTTAAAAGGCATGGATTATATTTCTAAACAAGAAAAAAAACCAGATATTGTTGTTTTTTTGGATGGTGATTACAGCGATTACCCTGAAGAATTAACAAAAATCATTCAACCGATATTAGAAGAGCATATTGATTTTGTTGTTGGCAGCCGTGTTAAAGAATTAAGAGAAGAAGGCTCGATGACTACTCCTCAAATATTTGGTAACTGGTTAGCAACAAACCTAATGAAGCTGTTTTTTAAATCTACATTTACAGATTTAGGTCCTTTTAGAGCTATTAAATATAGTAGTTTATTGGGCTTAAATATGGAAGACAAAACTTATGGTTGGACGGTAGAAATGCAACTAAAAGTTTTAAAGCAAAAATTAAGATATAAGGAAATTCCTGTTAATTATAGGAACAGAATTGGTGTCTCAAAAGTTTCAGGTACGATAAAAGGTGCTATCTTTGCAGGCATAAAAATCTTAGGTTGGATTTTTAAATACAGTTTTAAAAAATGATTCTCGAATCAATCGTTATTGTTATATATACCATCGCCATTGTACTAATATTTATGTACGCTTTGGCGCAATTAAATCTACTCTACAATTATTTATCTTCAAAAAAGAAAAGAAAAGATTGCGAGACCTTTGATTTTTCAAACCCTGAAGAAATTCCTTTAGTCACTATACAGCTCCCAGTTTTTAACGAAATGTATGTCATGGAGCGTTTATTAGACAATATTGCTTTATTAGAATATCCTAAAGACAAGTTAGAAATTCAGGTTTTAGATGACTCTACAGATGAAACAGTGGCAACTACCAAATTACACGTAGATCGATTAGCAAAAACAGGTTTAGACATTACGCATATTACTAGAACAGACCGAAGTGGTTTTAAAGCTGGTGCACTAAAAGAAGGATTAGAAATTGCAAAAGGTGAGTTTATCGCCATTTTTGATGCTGACTTTTTACCGCAACCGAACTGGCTTAAACGCACCATACCCTATTTTAAAAATGAAAAAATAGGAGTTGTTCAGACACGTTGGGGACATATTAATAGAGATTATTCTTTGTTAACAAAAATTCAAGCGTTTGCTTTAGATGCCCATTTCACTTTAGAGCAAGTTGGAAGAAACAGTAAAGGTCACTTTATTAATTTTAATGGTACAGCTGGTGTATGGCGAAAAGCCTGTATTATTGATGCCGGGAATTGGGAAGGAGATACACTTACAGAAGATTTAGATTTAAGCTATAGAGCACAGTTAAAAAACTGGGAATTTAAATACCTTGAAGATGTTGAAACTCCTGCAGAATTACCTGTAGTTATTAGTGCTGCACGTTCTCAACAATTTCGCTGGAACAAAGGTGGAGCAGAAAACTTTAGAAAAATGCTTTGGCGCGTTTTAAAATCTAAAAATATTTCTAACAAAACTAAATTACATGGCATACTCCATTTATTAAATAGCACCATGTTTTTAAGCATTTTTACAGTAGCTATTTTAAGTATACCAATGTTATATATAAAGAACGAATATGCTCACTTAAGAAATTACTTTTACGTAATGAGCTTTTTTGTTACAAGTACAATAATATTTTTTGTTTGCTATTGGTTTATGTATAAAAGTATCTATGGTAGTGGCTTTAAAAAATTCTTTAGTTATATAGGTATGTTTTTTACCTTTTTCTCAATAGCAATGGGCTTTTCTCTTCATAATTCTATTGCTGTAATAGAAGGACATATTGGTAAACGAAGTGAATTTGTACGTACGCCAAAATTTAACATTAGTACTATTAGAGACTCTTGGAAAGGCAACAAATATATTATGAAAAAGATGTCACCTCATGTGATTATTGAAGGTGTTTTAATGCTCTATTTTGCTTTTGGGATGTATAGTGCATTTGTTGTTGGTGATCAAGGTGGTGATTTTGGATTGTTTCCATTTCACTTAATGTTATTTATTGGCTTTGGTTATGTGTTTTTTAAATCACTGAGTTCTAAAGTGTGATTGCGCTTTGGAAATATCATAAAATTCCAGTTCTATTTTTTATTGCGAGTTGTATTCTTTATTTATGGTTTGCCTATAATATAACACGACTTCAAACCACGCAACTGCTTATTCTATATATTGCATTATTTGCATTTGCTTATAACATTATTAAGACTTCAGGATTCAACTTTAGACTATTAGTCATTTTTTCAATTCTTGTTAGATTCTTATTTCTTTTTGCTATACCTAATTTATCGCAAGATTTTTATCGCTTTATTTGGGATGGTCAAATGATTTTATCTGGATTAAATCCTTACTTATCTACTCCAGATTTTCAAATGGAACTAGGCATACTTACCAACTTCCCAAATCAAGTTGAATTACATAATGGCATGGGAAGTTTAAGCGCATCTCATTTCACCAATTACCCTCCTATAAACCAATTGTGTTTTGTTTTGGCCAATCTATTCCCTGGTAAAAGTATTTTGAGTTCAGTAATAGGTTTAAGGCTAATTATTATAGCTGCTGATATTGGGACACTTTACTTTGGAAAAAAACTGCTAGAACGCTTAAAATTGCCATCAAATAGAATCTTTTGGTACATTTTAAACCCTTTTATAATAATTGAGCTCACTGGCAATCTTCATTTTGAAGGTGTCATGATTTTCTTTCTTGTTTGGTCTTTATATATATTACATTCAGGCCAATGGAAATGGGCAGCAGTCATTCTGGCTTGTTCTATTTCTGTAAAGCTAATTCCACTAATGTTATTACCTTTATTTTTTGGCTATTTTAAGAAGGGTGGTCAATTTAACAATATTGCAAACAAATTTAAAGAGCCTGCTATTATTGATGAGCTTTCTAAACCAAAAGTAATTATTAATAATCTATTAAAACTAATTGCTTTTTACGCGATTGTTGGCCTTACTTCTATTCTACTTTTTATGCCATTCTTTTCTATGGAATTTGTAACTAACTACACAAAAACTGTTGGTTTATGGTTTGGTAATTTTGAATTTAATGCGAGTATTTATTACCTCTCTAGAGCCATAGGCTATGCTATAACCGGTTATAATGAAATTGCTATTATTGGCAAAATTCTTCCTGTAATCTCTATACTCATTATTCTAGGATTTTCGTTTTTTAAACAAAACGACAGCATTTCCAAATTAATATCTTCAATGTTATTAGTACTAACGTTATATCTCTTTTTAAGCACAACTGTGCATCCATGGTATATTGCAACCTTAGTATTTTTTAGTGTATTTACAAATTACAAATACCCTTTGGTATGGTCTTTAGTGATTGCTCTAAGTTATTTGGCGTATTCTAATACTGAAAATTCTGAAAACCTATGGATTATTGCTTTAGAATATACTATTGTATTTTCGGTTTTTGTTTGGGAAGTGTTCCTAAAAAAAAGCCAACTCAATACGTTGGCTTCTAATTAATTTTATAATAAAAATGTTTATGGTTTACATAAAAACCATTGCAAATAGATCTATAACAAACTTATTTCTTAATAATTTGCGATTTATCATTTAAGCCATCTACCGTTATATGTGGTGTTCCATAAACATAGATATTACTTTTACCTTTTGCATAAATCCCTAATTCTTTACTCACATACAAATAAATATCTGATGAATTTGATGCCTGAAGACTAGCATTGGTCGTTTTTAAATTCTTCGCTTTTATATCTGTAGAACCTGTAGTAATAAGATTCATGTTAATCACATCACCTTCAATATTAATATCTGAACGTGCGTTCAATGTTAAATCTAAATTGTTCATAGAAAAACTACCCCTTAAAAAAGCATTATCATTTAAAGTGATCTTAGAGTTTTCACTTTTAAGTTGAATTTTACCTTTTGAACTTCCATTAATAATGATGTTAGTGACCTGTGTTTCTACGTCTAATTCAAAATCCGAATTGTCAGAAACCGTCATGGCTAATGAATCAAGAATAAACTTATTTTGACCTTCAATTTTAGCTCCATTTCTTAACGTCATTTTATTTAAATTCTGAAAAGTTACGGCAAGCTCTAATTTTTTACTAGAAGTAATTCTATGCGTTTGATATATTTTAAGTACGCTATCCATAACCTTGAACTTAACAACATCTACCAAGTTAGAATCAATTTTTAGACTATAGCCATTTGCATTGGTTTGCATTAACGATACTTCTAAACCATCATTGATCTCAATTTCATTGAATGCCTCTAGATTTTCAAATACATCTACAACAATTTTACTTCCTTTGATTTTTGCCTTTTTCTGAGCGGCTATAGGAAGCATTGTTAAACAAAATAGAGTAACTATAAGTAATTTTATTGTTTTCATAATCAATGAGTGTTAGGGTAAAAATTGCGCAAAAGTAACAGTTCTTGATATTTTGAACTAACTACTTCTCCTTTTTCGGTTATATCTATATTAATATAACACCAATTGTATTAAAAAGTCACTCTTTTCTAGAGGATATTTTCTAAAATAACACGAAAAATGTATGTTAATGACTAGTTCTGCTTAAAATTGAACATAAAAATAGGCCACCAGAAACCTAGTAGCCCATTTTTAATAACATAATAGTTATTAAATTTCTGGTCTCAAACTCATTTGAGACACTATTATTTTACATTTTTTTTACTTCGAGTATTTTAAAACTCTCAAAAGTTTCTGTGTAACCATTTTCGTCTTCTACTTCATATTCGGAAATCTCATAAGTAATTTCAAAACGTTTACCAATCATATCTTCAGATTTTAGATTCCCAGCTTTTAAAGCTGCATCTGTAATTTCTGTAAAGTAGATTGTTTCTTCACTGTCTTCATCGTTTTCATCCTCTCTAATCACAAAAGCGTAGCCATCATCTGCATCGTAACCATCGAAAACGGCCATTGTTGTTACTTTTTTCTTATTTTGAATATCTCCATTTGATAAAGAAATTGCATTGGCTCCAATTACAAATACAGAGCATATAAATGCCAGTATAAATTGTTTGTTTTTCATTTTATATAAAATTTAAATGTATTATTATACTAATTTAGAGTTTTGGGATTTTGCCACCTCAAGCCCAAATGCTTTTAGATTATAACCTTCCTGGTTATAACTTCTGTGGTACGTTTTCTATGTTCTTTTTTCTAATTTCAGAATAGTTTTAGGATAAACATATCTACGACTTCAACAAGGATTAATATGATTATAATCCATTCTAACCGACTACTTTCTCTATGGTCCAAAATATCTTTAAAAAGCTCTAAATTCTCCTTTATTATTTCAATTCTATTATGAATTAAGTGGTAACGATCTTTTAAATCAAAAGTCTTTTTTAGCTCTATATTAAGTTTGTTTAACTGCTCATCTTCCCAAGTACTATCTGGAGAATCAAAGATGTATAAGTTCTCGGAAATTTTGTTTTTTATATTCAATATTTTTCCAATAAACCGCTTTAATTTATTTCCTGAAATATCTAATTTCCCATTATTCTCAAGATACTTAGTATGTTCGTTAGTCTCACTAATTAGCGCTTCGGTAATTTCAGAATATCGATCTAAAGCTACAGATTGTGTAGTATTTAACATGACCAACCTAATCATTTCACTATTTAATTCTGGCAGTATTGTGCTTTCAAAATTAACTTCGAGCGTATTTGGCTGAATGACAACACTAAGTTCTTCTGTGATTTTTTCAGAAAAATAATTATCACAATAAGGTTGAATTAACGTTAATGCCTTATCAATTTCATCATTAGACATATTGAAAAAGCTAATAATTCCATAATGAAATAAGTAAATGTATTTATGATTTGAACTCGAATAAAAAAGTTCATCACTATCTTGAAACAACAATTGCCACTGTAGTTGTTGTTTGCTAGCTTTAATGTTGATAGTGTTTGCTATTTGATAAGCAACAACGGGAAACATTTTAAGATTTAAACATATCCTTAGGGGTTTTAAAACTCTTAAATTCTAACATATAATCATTAGGATCATTGATAAAAAACGACAAATGCTCGCCTGTTTTATCTTTTAAAAATGTGGTTTGAGTTACCACTTCTAAATTTGCACTATTAAGTCTTGCGTAGAGTTCCTCCCATTTTGCAACACTTACTATCACTCCAAAATGAAATGATGGTAACATTTTACCTTCAAAAACATAATTTGGACTATTAAAATGAAATTTTTCGGCTTGAATAAATGTCAGTTGGTGACCAAATAAATTTATATCTAACCAATATTCGCTAGTTCTTCCTAGAGTAGCACCAATGTTATTAATGTAAAAGTCTTTAGTTTCTTCTACACTTAAACATGGCAAAGACATGTGAAATGATGTATCCATAATTCAACCATTTAAAATTAATAATATTTTAATTTAGAATTCAACTCGTCTTTTTTGTTCTAAAACAGACGAATTGAATTCTTACAGTAAATTACAAAACTTGAATAATAATTATTCCGTATCTAGTTCAAAATCATCGTCGTCAGCTCCTGGTTCTAAATCTGGATCAACTACAGCATCTGGATCATCATCTTCAAAGTCTTCATAATCCTCTTCGTCATAATTTTCCATCGTTTGCTCTAGCTTAGTACTTACTTTAACCAAATACTTGGTATCTTCTGTAGTAACTTCAACTGCTTCGACTGTTTCATTTTTTGCATTTTTAAACGATATAACATTATCATCGTCATATCCATCTGGATATTTCTCTACCAGAAGTGCTAAAATTTCTGGTGTTAATTTTTTAAAATCAACTATAACTCGTTTTAAATGTGCGTCTTTTGGTTTCATTTTCTAATAATATTTCTGAAGCTATTTTTTTTTTAAATATAATACTTATTTGTTTACTCGTATAACATCATAAAAATCTTTTCTTCGATCTTTTAAATTTTTCACAGCTCCAAAGGCATGTAATTCTCTTAAAAGGCTCAAATCCACATCAGCAACTAATATCATTTCTGTATTTGTTGTTGCTTCTGCTTTTATACCATTGTTAGGAAAAGAAAAATCACATGGAGTAAACACGGCTGATTGTGCGTATTGAATATCCATATTATTTACATTAGGTAAATTACCCACACTACCTGCAATGGCGACATAGCACTCGTTTTCAATTGCTCTTGCTTGCGCACATAAGCGAACACGAGAATACCCATTTTGTGTATCTGTTAAAAATGGAATGAATAAAATATCCATGCCCTCATCAGACAATAATCTTGATAACTCAGGAAATTCAGAATCATAACATATAAGAATTCCTATTTTACCTGCATCAGTTTGAAATGTTTGCAGTTTATTACCACGTTGCATACCCCAAACTTTTGCTTCGTCTGGTGTAACATGAAGTTTTTCATAACGTTCTAAACTACCATCTCTACGACATAAATAACCAACATTATATAAATTATTATCAATAAGTTCTGGCATACTACCCGTAATAATATTGATGTTATAAGATATAGAAAGTTGTTGCATTTTTTCTACAATAGCACTAGTATATTTTGCTAATTCTCTAATAGCTTCTGGCTCGTGTAATTGATTATACTTAGCCATTAATGGTGCATTAAAAAACTCAGGAAATAAAGCAAAGTCAGAACGATATGCAGAAACACTATCTACAAAAAATTCTACTTGTTGCATTAAATCCTCTAAAGTATTATAAGGACGCATTTGCCATTGAATTAAACCTAATCTTACTATAGATTTTACGCTACTGGCTCTTTTTCTTTTCTTAGTATAATAAATATTATCCCATTCCATAAAAACGGCATATTCGTTTGAAGCTGTATCTCCTTCTAAATAGCCTTTTAACACTCTTACAGGATGAAAATCATTAGAAATCTGAAAATTTAAAACCGGATCATGAATCTCTTTATGTTTTACTTTTTCTATATATTCCTTCGGTGTCAGTTCCTTATGTTTATGGAAATTTGGCATTCTACCACCAAAAACAATCCCTTTTAAGTTTAAGTTTTCACAGATTTCTTTTCTATAATCATATAAACGTCGTCCTAAACGTAAACCTCTAAATTCTGGCTTAATAAAAACATCTATACCATATAAAACATCACCATAAGGATCATGGTTTTTAAACGTTTCCCCTTCAATAATATCTGCATAAGTGTGGTTGTCGTCTATTTTATCATAATCTACAATGAGTGATAATGCAGAACCTGCTATAACACCATCAATTTTTATAACAACTTGTCCTTGCGGAAAAATTGACGTTAATCGTTCTATGTGGTGTTTTTTCCAATAGGAATCTAAAACGCCTCCATAAGACTCTAGTGTTGCTGATTTTAATTCTTCAAAATCGTCAACAGTTAAGTATTTTAATTCTATATTTTCAATCTTCTGATCGTCCATGATTACATATCTAAGAGATAAGCAAAAATTAGTGGCGCCACAATGGTCGCATCACTTTCAATAATAAATTTTGGCGTATTAATATCTAGTTTTCCCCAAGTGATTTTTTCATTTGGTACGGCTCCAGAATACGATCCATAGCTCGTAGTACTATCACTAATTTGGCAGAAATAGCTCCAAAAAGGTGTATCTGTACGTTCCATGTCTTGGTATAACATTGGTACGACGCAAATAGGAAAATCTCCTGCAATACCTCCTCCTATTTGGAAGAAACCAATACCATTTTCAGAATTATCTGTGTACCAATCTGCTAAAAATGTCATATACTCAATTCCAGATTTCATAGTGCTTGCTTTTAATTCACCTTTAAGCACGTAGCTTGCAAAAATATTACCCATAGTACTGTCTTCCCAACCTGGACAAACAATAGGAAGGTTTTTTTCTGCTGCAGCATACATCCAAGAGTCTTTCAAATCTATTTCGTAATGCTCTTCTAAAACACCCGATAATAATAATTTGTACATATATTCATGTGGCAAATAACGTTCGCCTTTAGCTTCCGCATCCATCCATATTTTAACAATATGTTCTTGGATTCTTCTAAAAGCTTCCTCTTCTGGAATACACGTATCAGTTACACGATTTAGACCTTTTTCTAACAATTCCCATTCATCTTGAGGTGTTAAATCTCTATAATTTGGCACACGCTTATAATGCGAATGTGCTACTAAATTCATAATATCTTCTTCTAAATTTGCTCCAGTACAAGACACAATTTGCACCTTATCCTTACGGATCATTTCAGCGAATATCTTTCCTAATTCTGCAGTACTCATTGCACCAGCTAAAGACACTAACATCTTTGCTCCAGAATTAAGTTGATCCTCATACCCCTTTGCTGCATCAACCAAAGCTGCTGCATTAAAGTGTAAATAATACTTTTCTATAAATTTTGAAATTTCTCCTTTATTAGTAGTCATCTTCTGTATCGAATTTAGATTTTTTATTTCCTGTGTTTGCTGAATCATTAAAATTACTTTCAAAACCATCTTCTATATTTTGATCTTGAAATTTATAACTCAACATTTTATAATATAATTTTGCAGCTAAGAAGTCTGAAGATTTATCGTTTTCGTTCGGACATAATTCAACAATATCAAAACCAACTACATTCTTCTCTTCAAATACTTGCTTTAAGAATTCTAATGTTTCGTAATATAATAATCCTCCTGGTTCTGGTGTACCTGTGCTTGGCATAATAGAAGGATCAAATGCGTCTAAATCGAATGTAATAAATACGTTATCTGTCATTTGATCGATTGCAGAATCCATCCAACTATCATCTTCTGCCATTTCGTGAGCAAAATACGTTTTGTCTTCGTCCATTACAGTTTTCTCAATGATATCCATAGAACGAATACCAACTTGTATTAAGTTAGTCGTTTGGCTCGCTTCGTAAACCGCACAAGCATGATTACATGTTGTACCTTCATAGCTTTCGCGTAAATCAGCATGTGCATCAATATGTAAAACGGTAATATCTTCAAACATTTCGTTGAAAGCTCTAATCGTCCCTATTGACACTGAATGTTCTCCACCAAAAATGGTAACAAATTTATTCTTCTTTATATACTTTTTTGTGGCTTGATGAACCGCTTCAACCATCGCTTCTGGTGATGCGTTTTCTGTAACAGCATCAGCTAGGAATACTCCTTGTTGATACACCTCAGAATCCGTTTCAATATCATAAAGCTCCATATTTGCTGAAGCATCTAAAAAAGCATCAGGGCCTTTATCAGCTCCTTTTTGCCATGTGCTTGTACCATCATAAGGTACAGGAATTAATACGATTTTAGCAGTTTCTAATTTTGCTAATTCTTCTGGAATACCAGCGTAAGTTTTTGTTTTCATAATCTTTTCCCGTGAAAACAGGAATCTTATTAAATTATACTTATTTTATTAAAAAAACACCCCTAAAGTCCCCTCAAAGGCACAATTTAAATAAGGGACTTCGTCTTTTGTTTTAAATTTTATTTTCTAAAATTTTCTTAGCCGTTTCGACCTTATTTTCAGTTTCATAACCTAAAATACCTAACAAATTCTCGCTCTTTTGTTGTTCCGCAAATACTTTAGTATTTAAATTTCCTTCGGCATCTCGTTGAATTAAAATATGTTTTGGTGTTGGAATTAAACAGTGTTGCAAACCTCCAAAACCACCAATGGTTTCTTGGTAAGCTCCTGTATTAAAAAAGCCAATATATAAAGGTTTGTCCTTGTTGTATTTTGGTAAATAAATAGCATTGGTATGTTGCTCGCTATTATAATAATCATCACTATCACAAGTTAAACCACCTAAAAGCACGCGCTCGTAACTGTCTTGCCAACGGTTAATTGGCAACATAATAAAGCGTTTATTTATAGCCCAAGTATCTGGCAATGTGGTAATGAAAGATGAATTAATCATGTTCCATTTTTCACGATCGTTTTGTTGCTTTTGATATAAGATTTTATAAATGGCTCCACCACTCTCACCTACAGTAAAGCTACCGAATTCAGTAAAAATATTTGGCACAGCAACCTCTTCTTCTTCACAAACTAACTTTATTTGATTTACAATTTCATCTACCATATAGGCATAATCAAAATCAAAAGCCAATGAGTTTTTAATAGGAAAACCTCCTCCAATATTCAAACTATCTAAGGTTGGACATATTCTTTTTAAAGCCGTATACACCTTTAAACATTTGTGTAATTCGTTCCAATAATAAGCATTATCTCTAATCCCTGTATTAATAAAGAAGTGTAACATTTTAAGTTCAACTTTTTTATTGTCTTGAATTTGATTCTTGTAAAACGGTACAATATTCTTGTAACCTATTCCCAAACGAGAGGTATAGAATTCAAACTTTGGTTCTTCTTCTGATGCGATTCTAATCCCAACTTTAAATTTGCCTTTAATCTCTTGAGATAATAAATCTATTTCTTCGTAATTATCTATAATAGGAATGGCATTTTTGTGACCATCATTAATAAGGTCTGCAATATTTGTAATGTATTGCTCACGTTTAAAACCATTGCTAAGCACATAAGTTTTGTCTGTGATTTTACCTTCTTTTTTAAGAGCTTTTACAATATCAATATCAAAAGCCGAAGATGTTTCTATATGAATATCATTGGTTAACGCTTCATCTAAGACATGCTTAAAATGCGAACTTTTAGTGCAATAGCAATAATTGTATTTGCCTTTGTAATTATGCTTTTTAAACGCATCTGCAAACCAAGTTTTAGCGCGCTGAATATTGTTAGATATCTGTGGTAAATAAGTGAATTTTAAAGGCACACCATAGTCTTCAACCAATTTCATTAGGTCTATATCATGGAAATGCAGCTCTTTGTCCTCAAGTTTAAATTCTTCTTGTGGAAAGTGAAAGGATTGATCGATGAGATCAATGTATTTATTGTTCATGTTGTTTGTAAAAAATTCAAGGTTTTAAAAAAATATATTCGTAAACTATACTAAGGTTACGTTATATCATACCTGAATCTGGCTTTGTGTAGTAGGTACAAAACCATAAATATGCTGGCTAGCAGCAATCGTAGAAGCGGAAGTTAGCTCTAAAATTCGGTTACTTAACCTGTAAGCTGCTCTTGAATATGACTTCCTAATTTTCAAGAACCCGAACATATAAACATGTTTCAATTGTTCAGCTAAAACTGGTTTTAAAGTCTTGTTAGACGGTCACCAATTTCATTACAAATGTAAATTATTTTTTAATACACAGAACTTTTTTTTATTTTTTTTGAAAAAATTTTAAAAGCCATATATTTTAGCAAATAAACCACTAATAAACAAACACTTAAACAGAATAAACCTAAGCGATAATAATTGCTTATTTCACGTTAAAAAAAAGCACTATTAATTCAATAATATTCCTACAAAAGTTAAAATTTAAGACATAAAAATCTTAACTTTGAGAGAGAAAGACATACGTAGTATGACGTATAGATTATACATATCACTTTTCTTCTTTTATCTTCTTGCTTTCACAAGTTCATACAGTCTCAACGTTGCCAATTTTAAAATTAGTGCTAGCACTAATTTATATAAAAATAAAATCATTAGCACTGTACAAGACTCTGCTAAAATTCAGCTTAAAAATAAAATAGACAAAGCGGCTAATGACAGTTTAAAAATAGCCTCAGCATATTTTGAGTATGGACAATATCTAAATAACAGCGGTGAAAAAGAAGCATCAATAGATTACTTAAAACTGGCTATAAACATCGCGAAAGAAATAAACAATGATGTACAAATAGCAGAATTCAACAATTATTTAGCTAACGTTTATTGGCAAGTTGGTATTTATCAATCCTCTATTGACACTTACATCTTAGCCTACAAAAGTGCCACAATAGCACAAGACAGCAGCGAAATGGCAAAAATAAGCATGAATTTAGCTTCTAATTATAATTACTTAGGTGATTACAACAAAGCCATAAAATATGCCCTTAATGCTTTAAAAATTAAAGAAACAGCTAAAGACTGGGAACGTATCTGCTACCATTATGTTGCTATGGCTACAATTTTTAAAGAAACAGATAATGTTGAAAAATGGGAGTACTACATTCAAAAAGCCTACAAATTAAAAGATGTAGAAAATTGTGCTTCGTTTGGAGATATTGCTAAAATATATAATAACTTAGGTTCTATTGCAGTACGAAAAGGAGACCACAAAAAAGCACTGATCTATTTTGATTCACTTTTAGTGATAAGCAAACAAGTAGGTTTCAGCAAAGGTATAAGTGCTGCTTTAGGAAATAGCTCTGACATATACAAAACCCTTAATCAACCCAAAAAAGCTTTAGAACTATTACTAGAATCTGAACGCTATCTTGGGTTTCCTTACGAAATTATATC
The DNA here is from genome assembly GCF_045063645.1 of Winogradskyella sp. Asnod2-B02-A. Classification (NCBI taxonomy): domain Bacteria; kingdom Pseudomonadati; phylum Bacteroidota; class Flavobacteriia; order Flavobacteriales; family Flavobacteriaceae; genus Winogradskyella; species Winogradskyella sp. Asnod2-B02-A. Next base: position 1,510,642 of record NZ_JBEFOG010000027.1, on the reverse strand, counting down.
TAGCAACAATAGTAAAGCAGAACTCTACCGCTTATTAGGACAGGAGCAAAAAGCACTAGATTTGGTAATGAAAAATACCACATTAAATGACCTTCGGTTTTACTCTATGGAGCATGAAAAAACGCTCAGCCTCTTATCTGAGCTTAATGCTGATTTATTAGATTACAAAGCTGCTTTTCAATGGAACGACTCTTTGAGAATTCTAGAAAACAAACTGCGAGATGATAAAGTACGTAAAGGCATTGAAGAATTAGAAACTAAATATGAAACCGAAAAAAAAGAACAACAAATAGAGTTACTTACTACTGAAAACGAACTAAAAAATCAAGGTATAAACACAGGTATTGCTATCGTTGCTTTTTTAATAACGGTAATAATTCTTATTCTATATATTGTAAGTATTAGAAATAAACAGGCAGAATTAAAGCAAAACAATTTGCGCTTGCAAGTACTAAGAACCCAAATGAATCCTCATTTTGTATTCAATGCTTTAGGCTCTATTCAAAATTACATGTTAAAAAATGATGCTCGTAAAGCTTCGCAATATCTGTCGCAATTCGCCTCTTTAACACGCGCTACTTTAAACAACTCTACAGCCGAAACGATCTCATTGGCAGATGAAATTAACATGTTAGAAAACTACATGGCATTAGAAAAAATGCGAAAACAGAACAAGTTTACTTACTCAATTAATTACGATGATCATTTAGACTTAGATTTTATACGAATTCCACCAATGCTTAATCAGCCTTTTATTGAAAATGCTATAAAACATGGTTTCAAAAACATTGATAGTGGAGGTATCTTAAACATAACAATAACGGATAAAAAAGATTGGGTTCAATTTATTATTGAAGATAATGGTGAGGGATTTCCAGAAGGTAAAATAAAAGGAGGTTATAAATCTATGGCAATGTCCATTTTTGAAAACAGAAGAAAACTAATAAGACAGAAATATAAAAAAGATTTTAAGTTCGAAATCTTAAACTTAAATGACAAATATCCCAATCAAACAGGTGTAAGAATAACGATTAATATCCCAATTTTGAATAATGATTAAAGCTATAATTATAGACGACGAAACTGCCATGCAAGAAGTAAACAGCCAATTATTGTCTGAGTATTTCCCTAGTATTAAACAGGTTGGCACAGCCAACTGCATTAAATCTGGCATTGATTTAATCCAAAAAGAAAATCCAGATTTGGTTTTATTAGATATAGAATTAACCGATGGCTCAGGTTTTCAATTATTACAAAAATTACCCTCTTACGATTTTAAAGTTGTTTTTATAACAGCCTTTGATTCTTATGCCATTAAAGCCATAAAATTCAGCGCTATAGACTATATTTTAAAACCAGTAAACGAAATAGAATTTAAAGAAGCCATACAACGTGCTCTTGATTCAATTGCAAGTAAGGAACATACAGAATCGCAATTCAATATTTTAATGAATGCGTTTAAAAAAGAACTACAAAACAAAAAGCTAGTTTTGCGCACTCAAAACTCAATGCACATAGTGGATATAAGTGATATTCATTTTTGTAAAAGCGATAATAGTTATACAACGTTTTATTTTAAAGATGGAGAAAAAATATTAGTTTCAAAAAGCCTAAAAGATTACGAGAGTTTATTGAAAGAATACGGATTTTTTAGACCGCATCAGTCTTATTTAGTCAACCTAAATCACATTAAAAAAGTAGATAAAACGGATCATGGTTTTATCATTATGAAAAACAAAAAAGAAATTCCTATTTCAACACGCCAAAAAAAAAACCTTATCGACTTGTTAGATCGATTGTAATAGGCTTACTTAAACCTTTCATTAGACAAAATTTCAACTATTCTCAAAATGCTTACACCTATAAAGCTTGTGCATTTACAATTTGTATTCTCGTATACCAACGCATTGCTTTTATTAAATTATAGCGTAATTAATTATTACGATTGTCTAAAAGATCAAAAATTAAATTCGCAAATACAGTTACAAAACTAGCGAATTCAAATTCAGCCGTAGCAGAATCAAATTCAGCTAAAAAACAACCATAATACTGTCGTAACTTTAAGTTACTAACAACAGATATTATGAAAACTTTACACTCAAAAAAAAGCTCTAAACATCTATTTAAGTTTCTGTTGGTATTAAGTATGCTAATTGCAATACCTCAATACTCAAATGCGCAAATTTTAAAACGTCTAAAAAAGAAAGCAGAAGATAAAGTAGAACGCGAAGCCGAGAAAAGAGCAGAAAATCGTATCAATAAAAAAATTGATAAAGAATTTGACAAAGCCGAGGATGCCATAGACGGCAAAGACACAAAGAAAACCGATAGTATTTCAGAAAAAACAAAGTCTAAAAAAACCGACTCTAATCAAAACAAAAAAACTAGTGAAGACACAAAAAATATAAAACCAAATGTGGTTTGGAGTAAGTTTGATTTTATCCCTGGAGATACTGTAATATTTGAAGATGGACCAAGTGACAATGAAGAAAACGGAGAGTTCCCTAGCCGATGGGATTTATATAAAGGAGGTGCTGAAATTGCCGAATTTAATGGTACACCAGTTATAATGTATCTAGACAATGGTGGTGTAATAATTCCCTATTTAAAAAATTCAAGCGAAGATTACTTACCCGAAGTTTTTACAATAGAAATGGATGTATGGTTTGGTGAAGAACAAGAGTATAAGAGATATTGGATCGAGTTTTTTGATAAAAAAAATCAAAGACGTGGTGAAACTACCGATTTAGAATTATACCCAAATGGATTAGAATATGGAAATTCAAGTAAGAGATACCCAGGTAGAGAAAATGTTAATTGGGGTGTTGTAGATGTACCTATGTGGAGACATATATCTATAGCTTATACAAAGGGTAAATTTAAAGCCTATATGGATGATACTAGATTAATTAACATTCCTCGTCTAGAAGGTAACCCAACAGGTATTTCCATACGTTCAGAATCGGGTTCAACCACATATATTAAAAATATCCGTATCGCTAAAGGTGGCGTTAAATACTATGACAGAGTTTTATCTGAAGGTAAAATTATTGTTAACGGTATAAAATTCGACATTAATAAAGCCACCTTAAAAGCTGAAAGCATGGGTCCAATCAATAAGATATACCAGCTAATGCAAAAACAACCAGAACTAAATTTTAGCGTAGAAGGCCATACAGATGCTGATGGAGGCGACGACACAAACATGGAATTATCTAAAGCAAGAGGAAAAGCTGTTATGGATAAATTAATAGCCATGGGCATTTCTAAAAACCGACTTAAATCTAATGGGTTTGGTGAAAGTAAACCAATAGATAATAACAGCACACCTGAAGGTAAAGCAAACAACAGACGTGTAGAATTTGTAAAATTTTAGTAACCATTAAATCCACAAATCATGAAAAAGTTTTTAGGATTAATAATAGTATCAAGTTTAATATTATCATTCAACGCATGTGATAATAATGACGATGAACAGACAGAACCAACTTTACAAGAACAATTAACTATTGGTGAATGGATGGTAACACACCTCCAAGAAGATAACAATGGTATGTATACAAATAGAGACCTCAATGAGGAAGACACTTATTTCATAACATTTACTGAGACCAGCTACTCTATGTATGAAACTGAGAATGGTGTAAGTACATATGAAGAAAATGGCACTTATACTGTAGTAGATGATAACGTAATTACAACAATGCACCCAAATTTAGGAGCAATGACTTTTGTAGCTCAACTAAATCAAGGTGGTGACGAATTAGTTCTTACACAACCTTTGCAAATACTACTTGGATTGGATGACGATGATATTCGTTATTGGGTATGGACTTTAGAGCTATACACAGAATAACGGACATTTATTTACAGATTAAAGCTAATGAAATCATGCAAAAGTAGGAATACCAAAAACTGAAGATAAAATCATAAATATATTAATAAACCTGAAAATTTTAAATAATAACCAAATCAACAAATTATGAAAAATTCAATCATTTTATTCGTCATTTTATTAAGTGGCTTGAGTGTAACACTAAGTTCATGTAGCAGTGATGACGACTCAAACTCAGAACCACAACTTGCCACTGGAGCTTTTGAAATATATTTAGATGGTGCGCTTTACAAACAAGCAACCAATGCAGAAGTAGGTCTTATTAAGGATGCACAAGGCAACTATGTAAATACTGTTTCTATTGGTGTAGGCACCGAAACAGCTATAATGGTTTCAGGTTTTCCAACAATAATTGGTGACGACATTACGATGGATTCCGATAGTGACCCAGGAGTTAACATCTCTTCTGGAACGGACTATTATGGCACAGTCTCAGGCACATTAACACGTACATCTGCTAGTAAAATATCATTTCAAGGTACTTGTACCAAACTAATGGAAGCACAAGTTTATACTATAACTGGCTATGTAGAATCCACAGCTTGGGAAGTTATAGATTAAAAAAACTAGAGCTCTAATTTCTATAATAATACATGACGTTTATTGTTTTGAGCAAGCAGGAGTATATACTAAAAACGTAAAGGGCTATTAATCAATAATGGGTATGTGCTCCTGCTTTTTAATCTAAAAATCATCAAAAACAAATTAAGCTTAGAAATTATGAAAAAATCACATCTATTAATTGCCATATTTATCTTATTTATAGGATTTACTAATGCTCAAAACGAAAAAATTAGTGGCAATTGGCTATTGACAAAAGTAGAACAAGGAGACGAAGTTGATAACCCACTGTTTACTCAAAACTTTAAAGAAGATGGTAAAATGGAAGTTATGGACCAAGAGTTAGGCACTTGGAAATACGATTCAGAGAATGAACTTATCACAATGCAATCAACTGAAGTTAAAGAGTTTGATGGTAATTTTAAAATAATTTTAATTACCCCTAAAAAACTTCAATTACAACAAGGTAGTGTTAAATTGTATTATGCTAAGATTAATTTAGCAGACAAAGAAAAAAATAATGCTTCACTAAATATTGAAGGAGAATGGACCATAGAAAATGAATTAGATCAAACGCAATTACTAAAAATTGAACGTCCAGATACCTTCTTAATAAGCATAATATATTCTGGAGGAGGATCTGCAGCCTATAAAGGGACTTGGATTTATAATCCTGAAGAAAAATCCATTTTATTTCTTGGCGGAACTAGTTTAATAAAAGGATTTAATACCGTAAAAACAATTTCAGAAAATAAATTCATCTTAGAAAAAAATGGCAAAGAAATTATTGGCAAAAAAGAGTCAACTGCAAAACCCATAGAACGTTTAACTTTTACTATTGAAGATTTCCCTGAAGAATCAACCGACTCATCACCTTGGCAAGACTTTGATGCCTTACTAAACGAATTAAAACATGTGAGCCATTTAAAATATAAGCAAAGTAAACTGATACCTAATACATCATCTTTTACTTACAACACTTTGTTATCTAAAATAGATGTGAATTCAGAAGAAAGAAGAATCAGTTTAGCCAATTTAAGTATCACTAAAAAAGATACCATGCAATTTTCGGAGCGTGTTAAAGGCGATTTATACAATCAATACAATGACTTTTTTCCTCAAGAAGAATTAGGCCCTTTTAAACTAGTAACAACCGAAACCATAAAAGTACCAGCAGGCGAATTTAAATGCGAAATTTTTGAGGGTTTCGATGGTGATGCTAAAGTTAAATACTGGATGATAATAGACAAACCTGGCATCTATGCTAAAATAATCCGTGAAGATATTGGTCTTTTCGACAAAGTAGAATATTCAATAATTGAATTAGAAGAAATTAAAAAATAGTATCAAAATGAAAGCTTTACTTATATCCATAGCATTAGTAATAAGTACTTCAGTCTTTTCCCAAAACCAAACAGAACAAACAAAGATTAAAGACTATTTAGAAAGTACTCTACAAAACAAAAATACGATACTAATTAGTAGCGCTTTACAAAACGTAACTACATCAGACATCTATCAAAGCGAATTACTATTTAGTACAAGTTATCAAGATGGACATAGCATATTACAATTACAGTATTTTATTAAAATAGCAGATAAACTAATTGCTTTTAAAGACAGAAACGACTTGCTTGCCTCGAGCGCATTTATTAAAAGTTTAAATGAGAAAAAGTTTAAATTAAAAACTGAAGATGATGGTGTAGCTTTTCAATCCTTATTAAAATTATTTGATAATGAACGTGGCTTAGGTTTTTTTATAGCAGATAACACATGGTATTTTAATAGAGAAACAAGATTTGGTGAGACTAAGGCTTATGTTGTTACAACAGCAAACAATGGACAAATCGCTACAATAATCTATGAAAACGACTTAAAAAAGACGTTACCAGAAACACTTTTACAATCTAGAAATGTAATAGACTATACAGATTCCGGAGCTGTTATTTCAAAAAAAGATAGTGCATTTATGCATCAGTACTTGTTAGATAACGTTAATTATGAATTTGAAATTACACCTCTAAATTTTTATTCGCTCAACAAAATATCCACGCTTTCAATTAACAAATGCAACTTAAAAGTAACGGAAGGAGAAGAAGGTAACAGTTTCACCAATAATATACCATTTATGTTGATCTCTAATAATGGCGAGTATATAAAAGCTTCGGTTGATGGTCTTTTAGAAATGCCACTATTTTTAAAAAGTTTACAAAAAAAATATACACTAAAAACAGAAGATGATGCCAGACTTTTCCAATACGTTTTAGATGATCTTTCACCTATAAGTAAGTTTGATATACAACTAAAAACCTTTTATAAAAAAGACAATATGTGGTTTTTTGTTAGAGAAAAAAGATTTGATGATTTAAAGGGATTTATCCTATTAGTAGATGACAAGAACAAGGTTTCTTATATAGAATACACTACTATTTCTGAAGAAAGCATCATCCGATTAAAAATGAAAGATCCAAATTTTAAAGTAAATTATAAATTTAAACTTTTACAACCCACTACTAATAAAGTTACTCTAAAAAAAGGTGAAGGTTTAAGTGTAGAAGTTAGTTTTGACGAAGCTGCGGTAAATGCTTCAGGTTGTTGGATTCTTACACGCAGAGATGGCAGTAACTCAGGAACCTATGCTGGTAATAATCTCCATTCCCCTTATAAACAAGGCATAACAGGCATGTCTTTAGAAGGCAACCATCACATTTTTGAATACTTTTTACTAAAAAATGAAACGATGAATGCAGAAGATGCTTTAAGTACAATAACCGTTGAAGTTGAAATAAAGTAACCGCATTTAGAAAAATAGAAATTATCAATTAAATAAAAATATTATGAAAACTACAGCAAAAATTTTTTCGGCTTTACTTATTTGTTTCGCATTTACATCTTGTGATGATGACCTCCTAGATGTAGATTTCGATACTACTGCAAAAGCAACCATAGTTGCAAACGTTGACCAAGATCAAGAAACAGTAAACGAATATGTTGTCTTAAGCATAGACAACAATGACACACACGATTATTTAGATAAAATTAAAGGTGTTAAAATCACAAAACTAACTTACAGAATTATCAGTTTTACAGGAAATGAAGAAGGGACTGTTGATGTTGATTTTTATGCAGATAACATCACTTTAAAAGACGCAGCATCATTTAATGTAAAAGACGCTTATGATGCAGGCACTATTTTCGAGGTCACAGATGTGAGTAAACTAAACGCTATGGCAGATTTGCTTAAAAGCAACAAAAGTGCAACAGTTGGGATTACTGGAAATACTGTTTCAAATGATATTGGTATGAATTTCAATATTGAGGTTACTGCAGAATTAGAAGTTACGGCTAATCCATTATAATCTTTAAACTTAAACAAATGAAAAAGTTTAACCTATTTATTCTTGCCTTCCTTATTTTAGGTTGCAATGAAACTAAAAGCAATACGCTTACAGATGCTTCAGAAAACACAGAACAGCAAAACAACAAACTAAAACGCTACGAGGTAAATTCTGGTATCATAGAATATGAAATAACCATTACAGGCGACGTAATGGGAAGTAAAATTACAGGTAGTGGTACGGAACATATTTATTTTAAAGATTATGGTGCGTTAGAATTAGTTGAAGAACAATTTACTCAAACCACTAAAACAAATGTATTTGGTAATAAATCAACAAATACAACCGACACACATACCATAAAAAAACTTGATAATGGAGATAGTTACAGTGTAGATTTTAAACAGAAAAAAATCTATAAAACACAAGATCCTGCCATGCAATTAACTAAAAAGTTTCAACCTAACGCAGATGCTGGAGAAGCAGGAGAAGAAATGCTAAAAGCCCTTGGAGGAAAAAAAACAGGTAATGAAACCTATAAAGATTTCGACTGTGATATTTGGGAAATAATGGGTATTAAACAATGGATATATAAAGGTGTTACGTTAAAATCGGTTGGTACTTTAATGGGAATTAAAACGACTAAAGAAGCAACAAATATTCAATTTAATATTGAAGTAGACAAAAGCCATTTTAAACTTCCGGATTATACTATTGTAGAACAAGAAAATTTATTTGGTGATGTTGAAATTGATTCTGATTTTGATGCCAACCTAGAAGACATAGATAAAGATTTAAACAAAATTAAAAATATGTCTTTTGAAGAGTGGAAAAAACAGGCGACACTAAATGATGAAGAAATGGGAGAAATGAGTGAAACTGAGTTACGCGAAATTTACGACATGATTCAAAAAATGATTAAAATGAGAGGATAAACATCAATTAAAAAACAGTATTTCGTAAACTGTGTTAGTGTTAGTTATAAAACCTCAGATCAAATTATCGACCTGAGGTTTTATTATACTTTAAATTGCCACAAATTAACTTTCACTATAATAGTAAAAAGCTAACTATTGCTTAAAATGATTTATTACAAAAAAGTTAAATCATCGTTAGCATCAATTACGACTTCAATAGCATCGCAATTCTCTAAGTTTACTTCAATTTTCTGTCCGTAATCATACTCATTAGATGCTATAATTACAATACTATTGCTAGGCATTTCAATCCAATCACTATCTAAAGAAACTGAGATATTCTGATCATACAATGTATTATAATCATCTTCTAAATCGTAAATTAGAAAATCAAAACTGTGTACTCCATTATTAGTTATTCTAATTTGGGGTAAATCATCAACACAACTTAGTGTTTCTGGGGTGGGAATTTCTGAGATATTATTATCATCAGTTAAATCTGTTGTACAGTTTACTATAAGCAAAAGTACTAAGAGTAGTCTTACATTTTTCATAAGTAGGTAATTTTCAATTCTATTTGGGGCTGCAATATAGAAAAAAATTAACACCTAGTCGTCAAAATGAATCATTTATTCGATGAACGGTAAGGTGCTTAATATTGAATTCACTGCTCTATTTTGCTATTAGAGCATCTTTAAAGTATTTATTTCTTGCTCAGTTAAGTGTTTCCAATGTCCACGAGGTATATCCTTCTTAGTTAAATGACCAATAGCTACACAATCAATTCTAACAATATCGTAGTGAAGGTTATCAAAGATGGTATGTAAAATAGTATTTCCTGTATTTTTTATTTTAATTCCAATATGGTTTTTAGATTCATCTTTAATATAACTAATCTCTTCAACAGCAATTAATTTACCATCTACTTTAAAACCTTCTTGAATCTTTTTGAGATCTTCAAATTTCAAATTCTTATCTAATTCAACTTGAAATAAACGTGCCACACCATTTTTAGAATTGGTGAATTTTTGCATTACTTTATCATCATTTGTAAACAATAATAAACCTACAGAGTTTCTACCAAGACGACCTATGGGTTTTATGTTAGCACTTGTAGCATTAGCTACTAAATCCATAACAGTTTTACCTTTACTTTCTGCTGTAGTTGTAGCGAAACCTTTTGGCTTATTTAGTAAGACATAAACGCTTGGTTCTGGCATAATACGTTGCCCATCAAACCTTACTTCGTCCGTACGCTTTACTTTATAACCCATTTCAGTGACTACCTTACCATTAACGGTTACTAAACCTATAGCGATATTCTCATCAGCTTCGCGTCGCGAACAGATACCAGAGTTACCTATATATTTGTTTAAACGCATCTCATCTGGATTAGATGATTTTTTTACAGCTTGTGTATTCTTCTTTATAGGAGCATTTCCTCTAGCATAACTTTTGGTCTTGCTATTTGCATTTCCTCTTCCTGTAATCTTTCCTTTTCCTTTGCCGTCTTGATTTCTGCTCATGTTGTAATTTTTCGCAAAGGTAAAACAAAAGTTGACATTAACTATTTAATTTCAACAGTAGTTTGTCGTTCACGGTTTACAGTCAGCTTAGTAACATCTGGTCGAGAATAATGACCAACCACATCAAAGTTTTGACGCTCTTCTAAAACACGATTGAAATCTATAGTTTGAATAATTAATCCTTCTTTATGTAAAACTGGTTCAATAATCCATTCACCATCCGGACCTGCAATACAACTTCCTCCGTTAGCTAAATTATCTGGTGCATTTTTTAAAATAGCATCTAAATGAGGTGTATTTTTAGGGAAATCAGATTTAGACATCAAACTTGACACCGAAACCACATAAGAACGTGATTCTCTAGCTATAAAACGTGTAATATCTTTAGTATTATGATCACTACCTGGCCAAACGGCTATATGTAAATTCTCACCTTGCCCATATAAAGCTGTTCGAGGCAAAGGCATCCAATTTTCCCAGCAATTAAGACCACCAACAGTAAAATCTTTAAGTGGATGCACCTTTAATCCATTACCATCTCCTGGTGCCCAAGTTAAGCGCTCATCATAAGTTGGTTGTAATTTTCTATGTACGGATTTTACTTTTCCTTCTTCATTGATATAAACCAAAGACGCATAAATACTATGACCTCCTCTATCCGTTGGCCGTTCCATAATCCCCAAATAAATAGCTATTTTATTTAGTTTAGCTAAGCTACAAACTGCATCTAATTCACCTTTTTCAATACAAATAGAATTCCTCACATAATGTGCGTGTAATTCTTTGTTTACTTTTTTATCCCATTCTGCACCTCCTGTTAAAGCAAGCCAAAACGGATAACCTGGCAATAAGGCTTCACCAAAAACTATAAGCTCGCAATCTTGGTTTGCTGCATCTCTTATGGAATTTTCAATTTTTTGTAAAGTAGCCTTTTTATCTAACCAAACTGGTGCAATTTGAGCCATTGCAATTTTTAACGTAGAATTCATTTAAATACGGTTTAAAACAACTGAAACATCTATAAGCAATATAGAAAACACACCTGCTACAATTATAAATTTTAAAATATTATGAAGCGTTAAGTAATGGGTTTTATTACTCGATTTCAGTAAAATAATAAGATAAACAAGCAATAAGACTATACTGAGATAAAAGTAATAATACATGTGGCCAATTTTAAAAAATAAAATCAATAAGACAGCCGAAATCATAGTTAAAACTGCCACAACAGTAAGCATACGTTTAGATATTTTTTCACCATAAACCACAGGAACAGTCCTATAATTTAGAGCCAAATCCCCTTTTATATTTTCTAAATCCTTGGTGAGTTCTCGCATAGAGATTAATAAAAACAAAAATATACCATGTGCAAAAACCACTTTTTCGAAATTTTGGTAATAAATAAATATGACAAAAAATGGGGTTACTGTTAATATCGCAGAAACCATATTTCCAATAATTGGTAGTTTTTTTAATCGATGTGAATAAAACCAAATCGCAAAAATATAAACGGCAAAAAAGATAACCGCTTTAAACGAGACATAACTTGCAAAAACAACTGCTACAAAATTAAGTACAAAATAAAAGGATAGTTTTGTGTTTTGACTCACCAAACGATCTAACATCGTTTTTCTTGGTTTGTTGATTAAGTCTTTTTCGGAATCGTAAAAATTATTAATGATATAACCCGAAGCAATTGTAGCTGAAGATGCCAGTACAAGCATCAGCAAATTAACATCTAACAAAACGGATTTTAACGGTTTGTGGTGCGCAAAAATATAAACCGAAGCTAAATATTGTGCAATGACAATAACTAGAATATTGTAACCTCTTACTACTGAAAACAGGCTGAAAAATTTAAGAAGAATATGTTTCTGCCGTCTAGATAACATGAGTTAATTAGGTAAATCTTGAAAGAACACTTAAAAAACGTTCAATATAACTAAATTGGTTTAGAAATTATAAACAACCTCTAACTTCTGACCTTTTAAAGCTTCTTTAGCTCTGTCTATATTTTCCGTAAAGCCTAAGATATAACCTCCACCTCCAGAACCACAAAGTTTTAAATAGTAATCATTAGTTTCAAGCCCATTTTTCCATAGCTCATGAAACTGAGAAGGAATCATAGGTTTAAAGTTATTTAAAACAACTTTAGAAAGTTGCTTTGTGTTTTTAAATAAAGATTTTAAATCCCCTTTTAAGAAATCATCTACACAAGCATCGGTATGTTTTATAAACTGGTCTTTTAGCATACTACGGAAACCTTCATTTTTCATGTTTTCCATAAAAATACTCACCATTGGTGCCGTTTCACCAACAATACCACTATCTAATAAAAACACAGCGCCTTTACCATCTGTTTGTTGCGATGGAATACCTGTAGCTTCAATATTATCTTTAGAATTAATTAAAATAGGAAGGCTTAAATAACTGTTTAAAGGATCTAATCCAGAAGATTTTCCGTGGAAAAAAGATTCCATTTCAGAGAAAATCGTTTTTAATTTTAAAAGCTTTTCACGTGTAAGATTTTCTAAAACTGTAATCTTATCTGATGCATATTTATCATAAATAGCAGCAACTAAAGCACCACTACTTCCAACACCATATCCTTGAGGAATAGAAGAATCAAAGTACATCCCTTTATCAACATCATTTTGCAATGTATCAATATCAAAAGTTACTAATTCTTTATTAAGTTCTCTTAAATATGCAACGTAACACACTAAACTTTCGTTAGATTTAATTGCTTCTTGAGAAGGGTCTTTATCAACTTTTAAAGCTCCATTATAAAAATTATAAGGAATAGATAAGCCTTTAGAATCTTTGATAATTCCGTATTCACCGAATAATAAAATCTTTGAATAAAATAATGGTCCCTTCATAAGTTATAAGCAATTACTTTAACAAATATACGTATTAAAATTGTATTTGGTTTGCGCCTTGTCCGATTTGGTCGCAAATATAGTGTCCGTTTTGGCAATAGCTAACCAATTCATCCTTAATAAATTCGAGTACATTTTCTTTTTCACTTTCGGGATAAAGGACATGCACATTTGCACCAGCATCTAAGGTAAAACAAACCTTAGAATCTGTTTTTTCTCTAAATGCCCAAATTTTATTAATGATTTCTAATGTATTTGGTTTCATTAATATGAAATATGGCATACTCGTCATCATCATGGCATGTAGCGTTAAGGCCTCACTTTCAACGATTTTTATAAATTCGTTTAAGTCGCCAGAAGCCAAAATAGCTTTCAATTTTGCTAAATTAACATGTGCCTGTTCAAAACGCTCTTTTGCAAATGGGTGACCATACATTAACTGATGACCAACGGTACTGCTCACCTGCTTTTCACCTTTATCGACTAATAAAATAGTGTCTTGATACTTCTTAAAGTTTGAATGTACATCGCCTTCAAATTTTACACCATATAAATCAGAACTATCATCTATACTTTCATTTTTTCCCCAAACTACCAATTCGCCTTCAATGCTTCTACAAGCACTTCCAGAACCTAACCTTGCAAGGAATGATGATTTTTGGTTGAAAAAATCTTTAGATTCTTCGCTATCGTTCTGAATGTCAGATAGCTCATTTTCAATACTCATTAAACACAGTGCAATCGCACTCATGCCAGATGCCGAAGATGCAATCCCAGAACTATGTGGAAATGTATTTGATGTTTCTATTTTAAAATGATAATCCTTTAAAAAAGGCATATAGGTTTCTATACGCTCAAAAAAAGTTTGAATTTTTGGTTTGAAAGCTTCGTTTTTTTCACCTTCAAAATAAATATCAAAACTAAAACCTTTTGCTTCCTTCTTTGTATAAGTGATTTCAGTAATGGTTTTACAGTCTGAAAGTGTAAAACTTATTGAAGGATTTTCTGGAATTTGATGTTTCTTTTTTCCCCAATATTTTACCAAAGCAATATTACTTGGTGAAGCCCATTTTACGGAACCACTTTCTTTATTGGTATTATATGATTTAAGAATAAAATCTTGTTCTGTCATGCTAGTCATTTGTCTGTGACAAAGATAATAGTTTTACCATTGTTTTATAATTTCTTGCGGTAGCATTCACATTCAATTTTTTCTCAAAATAACTGAGATTGAATTTTGCACGACCATAACCTTTAGCGCAAAACAAGTAAATACAGTCATTAAGAATCACATAATCATCATCTGGATATGTTTTTTGAGAGGCCTCTTTAACCAAAATCTCTTGTGGAATCTCACTTAACATAACAAAATAACTCTCTGCTTTTTTAGCATCTGAAAAAGGACAGTTTGAAAAAATTACAGATAATTCATCTCTGGCTCTAACCATAATTGGTACTTCAAAACCAAAATGGTCTAAAATAGATTTCTGAATACTATTTTCTAAGAATTTTAAATCATCATTAATAGATTGAAAAATAACATTACCACTCTGAATGTAAGTTTTAACACTTTGCAAACCAGATTTAGTTAACAATTCTCTAAGCTCTGCCATTGGCACTTTTTTGTGTCCACCAACATTAATTCCTCTTAAAAGTGCGATATAGGTTTGCATAAATTGAAATTACCAATATTTATGAAACAAATGTAATACCATAATAGCCACTTTTAAAATTATCTAATGTTTAGCATAATTATACATTTTTAATAAAAGCATCTCACTAGCGATACTCCTAATTTCGCAAAACAAAAAAACCTATGAAACGCATTTAAAAACGTTTAACAGTGTGAGTTTTTACAAAAAAGTGTAGTTTTACAACAACCTTAACCACCAATCTACATGTGTTTCCCCAAACCAAACACTGCTATAGTATTGTTTATAAGCTTAATAACTAATATTTTCTTTGCTCGAGCACAAGAATCACTTATAAGCGTTGATAGTAGTTCTTGCACTTTTAACAGTTACAAGTTAGATTTACTTGTTAAAAACGATAGTCTTTATCAAGCAACAATGCTTCTAAATGAAGCTATAAGTTTTTCTAAAAAATACAATCTAAAAAAAACTGAAGCAAAATCCTATAATGCTTTAGGTCATGTATTGACAAGAATGTCAAATTTTAAGAAAGCTGAAAACTACTTCGAAAAGGCATTAAAAATATACGATTCTCTAAATGTAAAAAAAGGCTTAGACCTATCTTATTCAGGCCTACTTAATACATATGTTTTAGAAAAAGAGTATTCAAAATTTGATAGTCTCTATCCAAAAGCTCAAGAAATATCTAAGATGCTGAATAGCGAGATCTATTTTATAAATCTAGAATATAAGATAAAAAAAGATTATTTCAGTTTAGATAACATTAGTATGTTAGCATCTAGTGAATTCGGATTAAAGGCCTTAAAACAGACCAATTTTGATACCTTAAACTATTCTAAGAACTACCGAACAAAACATCTGAAACAGAATTTATATCAATCTTATAAGTATTATAATGCCATAGCAAACATAAAATCTTCAAATTATAAAGAAGCCTCTTTTAAACCCTTATTTTCTATAAATGAAGAGGAACTAAAAGCTACTATTTCAGGTGATTTAGACCCTTATAAAAAATTAGCCTCTTTTAATTATTACAAATACCTTTATTATGCCAATAGCAAGAAAAATTTAGATTCAGCTAATAAATACTTGCTAAAATCTGATACTTATAAATATAGAGCACTAAATAATTTAGAACTTCAGAATACTAGAAACGGAGAGTTAGTTTATAAAATTATAAATGCTGAGCAAAAGCTAGCGTTAGCAAACGAAATTCGCAAGGAAGAAGCACTTAACTCAAAAATATTTTTAGTAAGCACTATAATAATGAGTATTGTTTTAGCTATAATCTTAACTGTTTTTTACTTTTACTTTAAGGCTAGAAAGAATATTGTTAAGATTAATAATGCGCTAAAAAAATCTAACTCTAAACTTATTGAAATTGACAAAGATCGACTCGAATTTTTCTCTATTCTAAGCCATGAGTTGCGCACACCGATTTATGGCATAAGTGGTTTAGCTACACTTATAGATCAAGAAAACGATAGTATTAAAAAACAATCGTATTTAGATTCATTAAAATCATCAAGCAACTACCTATCCATTTTAATTGATAACATTTTACAAGCTAACAGACTTAAATTTGATAATAAAACCCTTCGATTGAAACCAGATAAAATCGAAAAAATTGTTAGCCATGTTATGAGCACAATTGCAATAGCTGCTAAAAACAAAGATTTAAAACTGATTGTTAACATTGACAAATCAGACGAAAATGAATATATATTGGTAGATAAAGTAGCTTTTAGTCAAATATTAATCAATTTGGCTTACAATGCTATCCGTTATACTAAAAAGGGTTCTATAACTATCAATGTCTTTGAAAAAAGTAGAAATGGTGAGGAAATCACTTTACGCTTTGAGATTAAAGACACAGGCATTGGTATTAAAGAAGAGCACAGATCTGTTGTTTTTAGTGCTTTTGAAAACAAGACGTTTTTAAATAAAAACAGTAGTGGTTCTGGATTAGGACTCTATATTGTAAAGACCTTATTAAAAAGCCACAATTCTGATATTGATTTTGTATCAACACCAAATAAGGGTACTTGTTTTTTCTTTGAAATCAAGTTTCAACTTTCTATATCAGAAGAAAATAAAAGCACACCCACACTTTTGCCGCATAGAGACATGCATATTTTAATTGTTGATGATAATAAAATCAACCTATTAATCACAAAAAAGAATATTGAAAAAATTGCTGGTTACAGTTGCCAAACAATCTCTAATGGTAGAGAAGCCATATCTATTGTAAAAGAGAAGGATTTCGATTTAATATTAATGGATATTAATATGCCAGACATGGATGGTTATGAAGTTACAAAGCACATAAGAATGTTTAATCCTTATATTCCTGTACTGGCACTTACGGCATTAAATTCTTCAGAGATTTCTGCAAAGGCTGAAGCTTCTGGTATCAACCAAATTATTACAAAACCTTATATATTCGAAGATTTCAAGGCTATAATTCTATCTTATGGCAATACGTATAATCAATGCAACATTATAGATGCAGAAGCAATATAAGCACCTGTCCATGCATTTTGAAAATTAAAACCTCCTGTTACAGCATCTACATTAATAACTTCACCAGCAAAGTATAGATTAGGTATTCGTTTACTTTCGAAAGTTTTAAAATTTACCTCTTTTAAATCCACACCTCCTGCGGTAACAAACTCGTCTTTAAACGTACTTTTTCCTGTAACCTGAAAAGTAGCCTTTGTTAATTGCCCAGCTAAATTTTCTAGTTGTTGTTTATTGATATCTGCCCATCGCTCATTTTCGCCAATATGGGCTGCTAAAATTAACTGTTTCCAAAGGCGTTTTGGTAAATCGAATTGTGTTGAATTAATAAGTGTCTTTTTAGCAAATTCTTGTTTGCAATTTTTGAGTTCGTCTAAACAGCTCTCAGTATCCAAGCTTATAAAATTAACTTCAATTTGAAAGTTGTAATTCCGCTTTGCTAATTCTACAGCTCCAAAAGCAGACAGCTTTAAAATAGCTGGTGCACTCATTCCAACGTGAGTGATTAAAAGTGGACCACTAGATTCTAAATCGGTGCCAACAACTTTTATTTCGGTATGTTTTGCAACAACGCCAGGTATATCTTTTATCCGTTTATCTTTTATATCAAAAGTAAATAGCGATGGTACTGGTTGTATAATAGTATGTCCTAAATCCTCAAGTAATTGCCAGATTTTAGGATTACTTCCTGTAGCAACTAATAATTTTTCAGATTCAAAAGTTCCTTGTGAGGTTTCAATTTTAAATCCAGTATCTAACGGATGAATCGCTTTAACAGCATGATTGTATAGTAACTCTACATTATGTTTCTCTGCTTCATTTAAAAAACAATCTATAATAGTCTGAGAAGAGTTTGAAACCGGAAACATTCTACCATCTTCTTCAATCTTTAACTCCACTCCGCGTTCTTCAAACCAAGCAATAGTATCACCAGTCATAAAACTATGAAAAGGACCTAAAAGTTCTTTTTCTCCCCTAGGATAATTCAATACTAATTCAGAAGGAATAAATTCGGCATGCGTAACGTTACATCGTCCACCACCTGAGATTTTAACTTTTTGCAAACCTTCTTTACCTCGTTCTAGGATAGCGACAGATAGGTCTGGATATTGCTCTGCGATGTTAATTGCTGCAAAAAAACCTGCGGCTCCTCCACCTATTATAATGATATCTTTGTGATTATTCAATGTTGTGATTTAAAAAAGATAAAACTACAATCTTATACGTCAATAGACTAATACTTTTTTAATGATTAAAAAAAGAAATACTAAAGTCCTAAATGTCCATAGGTCCAGTTAGCACCATCACTAATAAAAATTAGAGTTTTAGTGATATCTCCTCCATCATTTCCCACATCTGCTGCCATTGTTACCGAGCCTAGAGGACCTTGACTATTTCTACCATCTCCACGAAAAAACTCTACTCCAGTACCTGCTGTAGCATTAGCACCAAATGTGTAAATAACGGCATTTTCTGAGTCAGAAATATTTCTAAGAATATATATTCTACCTGGAACGATTGTCGCGTTTGGTAATATAAACTCTACATTGAATGCTGTTGGTGATAAATTAATATAAACACCATCATCAATTGGTGTTGCAGTACCACTAGGACCACCATTATAATCAACAACTTTAATTGATAAATTACCATTAATATCTAAAGTGCTTTTAGGATCTGTAGTCCCAATGCCTACTTGAGCATTAATACTATTAAAACAAAATGTAAATACGATTATTAGAAGTATATTTTTCATAAGGGATAAAAAATTACATTAATATTATTTCTTTTTTAAACTGATAGCAAATCCTCCACCTTGAGCTAATTTTAAAGTTAATTGAGAGTTTTTATTAAGTTCAGTTCTTTCTATTGTTAAATCTAATGGGTTATCGTCCCAATGCGCATTTTCTCCATCTTTGTATATGATTGCTTCATAGGTTTCATTAGCGTCTAAAAAGCTAAAATCTAGCTCTAAAGATCTTGCATTTTCATCTGTAATTCCGCCTACAAACCAGTTAGCAGTCTCTCTTTCTTTTCTTGCAATAGTCACATAATCACCAACTTCACCATTTAAAACTACTGATTTTTCCCAATCTACACCAACATCTTTGATGAACTGCAAAGGTTTTGGGTTAGCTTCATAATGTTCTACCAAATCGGCTGCCATTTGCACTGGACTATAGATTACCACATACAAAGCCAATTGCTGAGCTATCGTTGTATTGACTTGATTATCCTTTTTGTATTCATCGAACTTTATATTGAAAATACCTGGTGTAAAATCTATTGGTCCAGATAACATTCTGGTAAAAGCGACAATAGATAAATGTTCTGGTGGATTTCCACCATCGCTTGCCCAAGCATTAAATTCTTGTCCGCGTAAACCTTCTCTAGATATAATATTAGGATATGTTCTTCGTAAACCCGTCGCTTTTATTGGTTCGTGTGCATTCACGGCAACCTCATATTTAGCCGCTTTAATGGCTGCATTATTGTAATGATTTACCATATATTGGCCATGATGATATTCTCCTTTTGGTAAAATTTTACCTACGTATCCAGATTTTACAGCATGCATTCCATATTTCTGCATTAAAGCATAAGCAGTATCTTGTTGTTTATCGTAAGTTTCTGTCGCTGCAGAAGTTTCATGATGCATAATAATACTCACCCCTTTTTCTTTTCCATAACGCACTACTTCATCGATATCATAGTCTGGATATGGTGTTACAAAATCAAAAACACCTTCTCTGTCTTCAAAACCAATCCAATGCTCCCAACCAGTGTTCCAACCTTCCACTAAAACACCTCCTATATTGTTTTTTGCAGAGAAGTCTATAAAATTCTTTACATTTTCTGTAGTTGCTCCATGATGTCCATGAGATTTTCCCCCGTCTGTCCATGTACTCATATCTTGCGTCATTCCATAATCCCAAGATGATTTCCCTAAATGCATTTCCCACCAAACTCCTGTATATTTCATTGGTTTAAACCATGAAACATCTCCTATTTTATTTGGTTCGTTAAGATTAACAATAAGCTTCGATTCAATTAAATCTGGAGCATTATCCGAAATCTGAATCGTTCTCCAAGGAGTATTAAAAGGCATTGTTTTTTTCACCTTATAATCTCTATTTTCAGAACCTACTAAGTTGCTTTTTAGATCAAGATTTTCTGTATCTACTTTTAAAGTCATACCAGAATAATCAACTAAAGCCGCTTCATGAAAACTAAGATGTGTGCCATCTTCGCCCACCATGGTTACTGGTGTATTTACAGCATTTTCTGGAATATAAGTTTGTGCTAGATTCTTATGATTAGCAAATTGTAAGGCATCAATTTCTGAAAGATTTGTGGTGTTATACAAATGCTCATAAATATCCCAATCACCAGGTATCCAAAAAGTTTTGTAATCTTCAGTTAAATTGAATTCGGTATTTTCTTCGGTAATGAAAACATCACCTTTTAACCTTGCTTGTTCTGGAAACTCATATCTAAACCCAATACCATCATCATAGACTTTAAAAACAATATTTAGAAAACGCTCTGGACTTGTTTTTTCTTGGAGTTTTACTGTTAGCCCATTGTAATTATTAACCACATCTAACTGTTCTCCCCAAGGCATTTGCCATGTTTCATTGTATGTTGAAGTGCTTGTGTTTTTAATAATAAAATTTTTATGAAAAGAAGGAGCGTCTTTAAATTCAAAACCTAAATAAGACGTATCAACAACAGTTTTATTATTGAATTGCACCATATAAAATGGACGACCTTCACTATTGACATTGAAATTAACTGTCACTTTTTCGTTTGGTGAATTAATCTCGGTGATACGTTTATCTTGTGTTTTACATGAAATCACAAGTAATGCGACCGCTATGTTTAATAGAAATACTTTCATAATATAATTTTAAAACCTTTTAAGGCACAATGTTTATCTTACTTTCTCTAGCAAAACGATATCAAATTGCGATTTTATAATAACTGTTCCATTTTTAACTTCTGCCGATTCATTAGAATAAGCATCATGTATCATATCTCCATCTTCAAAAACCTTAGACACATCAATTACTTTTTCTCCTTTATCTAATTTTAATCCAATAACCACAAAATCTTTAAAATCTCCTTTTTGGAAACTTCTATAGAAATAATAAGGTGAAGCTGTTATCATCTGATGAGTTCCTGCTCCAATAGCTGGATGCTTGGCTCTAAATTGCCCTAATTTTTGCCAATGTGTTAAAACCTTCTTTGTTCTTTTTCGTTTGGCAATAGAATCCCAATTCATCATAGAACGTAACTTCGCATCACCTTCAGTACCATGTACAGCAAGTGTTCTTGCGGATTCATCACCATAATATACTTGTGAAGTTCCTGGCGACAACAATAACTTGTTAGCAGTTTCAAAAGGTTTTTTTCTTACCGCATCAAATGGTTGACCATCATCATGCGAACTTAAATAGTTTAGTGTCCCGAATCCTTTTAATTCATTATGTAAAACATCATCATAATGAGCAAATAAATCTTGATAATCATTGTCCTTAGCATTGTATTTGAATTCAAAGTTGATAAGACTTTGAAAACTTGGCGGATCAAAATAATTCACTTTTCGATCTCCAAAATCAAATTCTTGACCAGAACTTACCCCATAATTATAGACTTCACCAACGAGATAAAAATTATTATCATCTAAAACCTTATCTAAATTATGCTTCTTATACTGTGAAAATGCAAAATCACATTCTGCCTTAAACTCTTCCCAAACGTATTCTTCAGTATGTTTTACAGTATCTGCTCTGTAACCATCCACACCGAATTCTGTAATATAATCTGTTAACCACTTTATAATGTAAAAGCGAGGAGCTCTTGGATAGCCTGTGCGCTCAAAAAAGGCATCGAGTTCTTTTACTTCTTGCTCATAACGCCCTTCTGCTTTCCACTTTTCTACTAATTGTGGTGGCAACTCTACATTTTCATTGCTCTCTGTTCTAATATCTGGCAGATTAGCAACCAACGTACAACTTATTGTATTTTCATAATTATCATAAGAACATTGCTTATCTGTTCTCACCCATTCTTCTGGCCAAACTGGATCTTTTTCAGTTACAGGACCTGTATGGTTAATTACCGCATCTAGTACAATTCTTATGCCTCTTGCATGTGCTTCTTTTACTAACTCATGCAAATCTTCTTTGGTACCAAAATTAGGATCAATTTTTGTCCAGTCTTTTGTCCAATAGCCATGAAAACCATAAGTTACTCCTGTGCCTTCATCTGTTCCTCCATGAATTTGTTCAACAATTGGTGTCATCCAAATGGCATTGATTCCTAAATCCGTGAAATAGCCTTCTTTTACTTTTTGAGTAATACCTTTAATATCTCCACCCTTAAAACCTCTTAATTTTGCTGTTTCTTTGGTTCTATCGAAATTGATGTCATTGGAGGTATCTCCGTTATTGAATCTATCTGTTAGTAAGAAATAGAGGTTTGCACCTTCCCAAACAAAAGGTGTTTCTAGAACTTCTGATGTTTCTAATGCAGCAGTTTGTTTTTCGGTCTCCTTATTTTTGCAACTCAAAGTGATAAGAATTATAGTAAATAAAAATATTTTTTTCATCTTTTGTGCCCATAAAAACGGGTATCTTTTTATTAAACTTTTATTTAAAAAACCTATAAGGTTCTAAGTTGATATCTTCTGCTTTAAGACTTGTCAGGTTTTAAAAATCTGATAAGTCTAAATTCTAAATGATGCTAATTAATTTTTAATATAAAAGACTCTAAAGGTTTTATATCTATTCTAACTTCAGCTTTACCATTTTCGACTTTTAAAGTTGAAGTATAAGTGTTATACAACTGATCTTTCACTTCATATTCTCCATCTTGAAGTCCCAATTTCTGAACTAAATCCTCTGGTATTTGCAACTCGAAACCATACGTATTTTCCGCATTGAAGTTGGAAATAATGATCAGTTTTTCTTCAGCACTCCATCTTACAAACGACAATACTTTATCATTATACCATTCTGTATTTTGGTGGTTATAATGCTGAATATCTTGATAGTCTCCCATTAAAGCCGAACTATTAATGGTAAAATTTAACAAGCGCTTATAGAAATCACGAAGCTCTTTTTCTTGCTCTGTAGATTGACCTCCATCAAACTTTTTATCGTTTACCCAACGTACCTGACTTGGCACTGAACCATAATCGAAAATGGAAGTCCGTGTTGGATCCCCAAAGCCTAAATCTTCCGCTCCTGGCTCACCGAACTCTTGCCCAAAATAAATCATTGTTGGTGCAGTTGATGACGTTGCAGAAACCACCATTGCAGGTTTTCCTTTTTCTGCGCTTCCGGCAAAATCAGGACTTGCAATACGCTGCTCATCATGGTTCTCTAAGAAGTGAAGCATGTTGTGCTCAATATCTCTTAAATCATTTAAAATTGGCGGCACATTATCTGTACTTCCGTGTCCTTGCATTACATGTTTTAGCGTATCGTACAACTGAACTTTATCATACAAATAATCCATTTTACCCTTTCTAATGTAATCTCTGTATAAACTTGGGTTATAAACCTCAGCTAATAAAAAGGCATCCGGATTTTTCATTTTTATAGCTGAATTCATGTAACTCCAAAATTCAACAGGCACCATTTCTGCCATATCATAGCGGAAACCATCCACACCTTTTGCTGTCCAATACAATGCGATATCTTTAAATTTTTTCCATGAACTTGGAACGGTTTTATCTTTCCAAAACTCAAAGTGCTTTTTGTAATCTTCATTATCAAAACCCTCTGGTAATTCGTCAAAATCTTTTCTACCTTCTGGTGAAATTCCGTAATTTACTTTTACGGTTTCATACCAATCATTGATATCTGGTTGTGATGCTCTTGAGCCATTTCCTGTCCATTTTGCAGGTATCTCTGTAAACTTACTATCTGCCAATGGATTCTTTTCTCCACCTAAAGGCTGGTAACCATGTTTCCATTCTGGCACTTTAAAAGCCTCACCAGGATTATAATAGAAGTTATTATTAACATCGTATGTTTTTGTTTTATCATCTTCTGCACCAAAATCTGAAGCACCTTCTGGATTAGATAAACTTTGATAATTTCTTGCCACGTGATTAGGAACAATATCAATAATCACTTTTAATCCTGCTTTGTGAGAACGTTCTATTAAGGCTTCAAATTCTTCTAATCTATTTTTAACATTTACGGCTAAATCTGGGTTTACATTGTAATAATCCTTAACTGCATATGGAGAACCTGCTCTACCTTTTACAATATCTGGATCGTCATTAGAAATGCCGTATTTTGTGTAATCCGTTATCACATCATGGTGTGGCACACCTGTATACCAAATATGTGTTACTCCTAAATCTTTGATTTCACTTAAAGCTTTATCCGTAAAATCATTAAATTTACCAACACCATTTTCTTCAAGTGTTCCCCAAGGTTTGTTGGTTGTATTTGTATTTCCGAATAAACGTGTAAACACTTGATATACGACTTCTTTTTTCTTCATGTTTTGTTTTATTTCATTATCACTGAGACTCGTCTCAGTGTTGACGTCCTTTGTTTCGTTTTTGCATCCAAAACAGCTAAAGATAATCAATAGTAATGTTATATTCTTAATCAGTTTCATTCGGATTATTTTTTGAGTTTTACTGTAATTATCGACGTCTCTCCTGTCTTTCTTTCAATTGGAACTCTAGCTGTTTTAGTCGCTTCAGACCAATCAAAGGCAGCATGTTTGCCAACTGTAATTCGTTTTGGTTCATTTTTTAGTCCATGTATCGTTAAATAAAACAGACGCGATTTTGAACTGAAGTTTTTTCCTGATTTATCTGATATTTTGAATTCTAACACAGAACCTCTTTTTTCCATTTCAAAATTGATAATTTCATAATTTTCATCTGCAATTGTATTTGCAGATTTACCATCATCATTAAAAATTTGTCGGCTACTTGTTAATACAGATCCATCGTGGTAATAATCTATTTTATAAACTGAATCATCATATTTTTCAGTAGTTTGAATGGCATTAGAAGTCGGAATAAACGCACCTGCTCTCACATAGGTTGGAATTGAATTTTCTACCAATTTTACCGTTTTAGTTTTCCCTCCTGTTACTTTTTCATCTGTATAGAAATTGAACCAAACATTATCTTTTGGAAAATAAACGTCTTGTTCGGTTTTATTAGCTTCTAAAACTGGTGATACTAAAAAGTCATTTCCCCATAAATAGGTTTTAGAATAATCAAAAAGATCCTTATTATCAGATTCCTCGTAAAACAATGGTCGCATTAATGGTTTACCGGTTTGGTTATTTTCATAAACCAAATTGTAATTATATGGCAATAATTTATAACGCAATTCAATGGCTTCTTTAGCGAGCCCTTTTGCTTTTTCGCTTCTAAAAATAGGCTCACTAGGCACGTCTTCTTGTGCATGAGGTCTATAAATTGGGTTAAAAACGCCATACTGTAACCATCTCACATATAATTCATCATCTAAATTCGCACCTGCAAAACCGCCTAAATCACTATGCATATAAGCTAAACCTTGCATTCCCATTTGTAATGCAATTTCTGGTTGACTTTGTAATCCTCCCCAAGTTCTGTTAACATCACCAGACCATGGAATCATTCCGTAACGTTGTGATCCAGAATAGCCTGCTCGCATTAGAATGAATGGTCTTATGTTTGGAAAATCGCGCTCGTAGCCTTCAAAAACTAATCTTGCCCAATCGTGACCATATATATTATGGACTTCGTTAGCAGTACCTTTTTTATGTTCTACCCATTCTGGATGCACTTCTGGTTCGCCTAAATCTCCCCAAACTCCTGCTACTCCTTTATCAGCTAATTCCTTGTAGATATTCCAAAACCATTTTTCGCCATCAGGATTGTATATATCTATGAGTCCTGTGTTGCCAAAATAGAAATCGTATTTCGCCGGATTCCCAACAGAGTCTTTTGCCAGAATCTTTTTTTCAACCGCTTCATCCCATTTCTTAGATGTCGTTAAAATAAAAGGCTCAGTAATGGTGATTGTTTTGACTCCTTTATCATTAAGACGTTTTACCATGCCTTCAAAATCTGGAAATGCTTCTCTAAAAACTTCTAAATTTCCCATGGTACCTTTTAATTCTTTACCAAACCAATATAAATCTAGAATAATAGCATCCACCGGAATTTTTTCATCATTAAATTTAGCTATGGTTCTCTCTACTTCTTGCTGAGAATGATACCCAAAACGGCTAGAAAAATTACCTAAAGCCCAACGCGGCAGCATTGGTTGCTTACCTGTTAAATCCGTATAAACATCCATCATATCTAACCAAGAATCACCAACGATGACTTGGTAGGTTTTTCTACCCGAAATGGTTTCGTATTTTAAAGAATTATCACCTTTACTATCTAAATCTAAAAATCCAATTGGTGCATTATCAAAATGCAACATATATTGTTTTGATGATACCACAATTGGCATGGTATAATTCATTAATTCACTATGGGTTTCGTAACCATAATGAGCTCTGTTGTACAATTGTAATCGGTGACCACGACGATTCATTCCTAAAGCTCTAGCACCACCACCATACAAAACTTCGTCTATTGTAAGATTGAAATCTATAGTTTCTAAACTGTCATTTTTTACATAACCTTCTTTTTCTGAAACAATAAATTTGTCTTTGTAATAATATGAAATTTGAAAAGGGCTTTTTGTAATGGCAACGTATAAACCTTTGGTTTTTAAAACAACATCATTGCCTCTGTCGGTCATTTCAAAATACGAATTGTAAGGCTTTGCAACCACAGCATGAGATTGTGCTTTTAAGTATTCGCCTTTAGGCACAAAAGTGGTTTCAATAATATTTGAAGAATAAGGTTTGATAATATAATAGCCATCATTGACTTCAACTTTTAAATCTAAGCCCTGTTTTACTGCGCTTTTAAAAACACGGTTAGAGTTTTGCGCAGATAAAAATGCAAATGAAAAAAGGGCTAGTATAAATAAATTTATGTGTTTCATTTTAAATCTTTTGTGTCCTAGTAGCTTTATAAACTCGTAGAAAAAATTAAACTTCCCTTAGTCTTTAAATTTATACTAGTGTTCCATTTTATTTCTTCTTGATTCATTATATTTTTAAGTGTTTTTCCGTCTAATCCTAGCTCTTTAAAACGTGTTAAATCTAAGTTTTGCTCTTCTTCGTTTTTATTTATAATATGCACAACAGTTTCATTATCTGCAATGCGAGCTAAAACATAAATACCATCTTGTGGTGCAAAGTGTAACGTTTTACCATTATGTAAAGCCTCACTTGTTTTTCTATAAGTCAATATTTTTTTAAGAAATAATTGCATTTCTTTTTGTTTTGGAGAAAGTCCTTCTCCTGTAAATGCATTAATCGAATCTTCAGACCATCCACCTGGAAAATCTGTTCTTATTAACCCATGATCTCCAGGATTATTAAAATCGTCCATTAAGATTTCTGTTCCGTAATAGATTTGTGGAATTCTAGGCATCATTAATAAATAGCTCAATGCCATTTTAGTATGAATTACATTACCATTTAGTTGAGTAAAAATGCGACTCATATCATGGTTATCTGGAAACGCCATAATATTTTTTGGTGATGTATACGCGAAGTCGTTAGCTAAGCCTTCATACATTTTAACCAAACCTTTATCCCAAGATTCATTTTCATTTAAAGCGTCAACGATATTCCTTTGCATAGCAAAATCCATAGTAGAGGTTAAATTAGACTCATACTTATCATAATTTTTATGTTCTTTTTGCCAATAGCCAATTAATAATGGATTATAGCTCCATTCCTCTCCTACGATTGAGAAATTTGGATATTCTGCCATAATCGCTCCAGCCCAATGACTCATAAAATCCTTATCAGGATAAGGATAAGTATCTTGTCTAATGCCTCCTAAACCAAGTGTCTCAACCCACCAAATACTATTTTGAGTAATATAATTGGCCATAAATGGATTGCGCTGATTAAGATCTGGCATTCCAGAAACAAACCAACCATCTGTCATTTCTTTATGATCTAATTTAGAAGCATAAGGATCTTGGTTAGTGGTACGTCTGTGATTAGATGTTTTAGTTGTTTTCCAATCCCAATGGTTTTTATTGTCTTCGTATAGTTTTTGATAATTCACCCAATCATTAAATGGCAAATCCTTCATCCACCAATGTTCTAAACCACAATGATTAGCAACTTGGTCCATAATGAGTTTCATGTCTCTAGCTTCTAACTCATTTGCTAAAGTTTTATAATCTTCTAATGTTCCAAATCTTGGATCTACTTTGTAAAAATCGGTCATAGCGTAACCATGATAAGATCCACTTGGCATATCATTTTCTAATACAGGACATGGCCAAACCGCAGTAAAGCCTATATCTTCAATATAATCTAAATGGTTAGTTATGCCTTCTAAATCTCCACCATGTCTAGCATAACCATCTGTTCTATCAATACCTTGTTGAAGCAATCCTTCTACCTCATCATTTTGAGGATTAGCGTTTGCAAAACGATCTGGTGTGATTAGATAAATAGCATCGCTACTATTAAAACCAATGTAATCTTCAGCTGATTTCTCTCGTGATTTTAACTCGTAAGTTTGAATTAATTCTGAATCATCTTCAAGCTGAAATGTAATATTGAATTGTCCTGCTTTTGTGGCTTCTGAAATTTCTAAATCTAAGAAGAGATAATTAGGACTATCGGCTTTATGCGTTTCCACTAAACTAACACCAGCATAGTTGATTTTTGCAGTTGCCTTACCAATATTAGGATGCTTTACCAGTAATTGTAAGTCTTGATTTTTGAAACCAATCCACCAATGTGGTGGTTCTACTTTTTCTATATCGTTTTGGATTTCAGTTACAGATTCTGAAACTTCATTTTCTTCAGATATGGTTTCCTGACATGAAAACACCATTGCAACTAGTAGTGTAATTAGAATTAGTTTTAGTGTTTTCATTGTAATTTATTTTAAAAATGAAACAAGTTATTGTAACAATCTTAAACAAATACCTACAAGGTTTTTGAAACCTTGCAGGATATTTAATTCATGTTTTAGACCTGCTAGGTTTTAAAAACCTGCTAGGTCTTCTAAATTAGACAGTAACCATATTATTAGGACTTATAGAAACTTCTTTTCCATCCACATAAATAGTTAAACCTTTATCACCTTCGAGTTTAAATTGTGTTTCATTTTGATTAACACTTACTGTGATAATTTGATGTCTGAAATTCACTTTAAATGAATAGCCTTCCCATTGTGCAGGAATTTTTGGTTCAAACGATAAGGTATCATTCTTAATTCTCATGCCACCAAAACCTTCAACAATACTCATCCAAGTACCAGCCATTGAAGTAATGTGCAAACCTTCATGAACCTCATGATTATAATCATCTAAATCTAAACGTGATGTTCTTAAATAAAAGGTATACGCTTGGTCCATTCTGTCTAATTTAGCAGCTTGTATACTATGTACACATGGCGACAATGAACTTTCATGCACTGTAAATGGTTCGTAAAAATCGAAATGACGTTCTAATTCTTCTGTTGTAAATTGATCTTCGAAGAAATACATACCTTGAAGCGTATCTGCTTGTTTTATGTATGGCGAACGTAAGATTCTATCCCAAGACCATTTCTGATTAATTGGTCTTTGTGATTTATCTAAATCTGCAACGGTAATTAATTCTTTATCTAAAAAGCCATCTTGCTGTAAAAACACATTATGCTCTTCGGAATATGGAAAATACATATTATCCGCTACTTTTTTCCAAAGTGCTAACTCTTCATTTGTAATTTTTGTTATACCAGAAATTCTATCAAAATCATTGCTATAACCTTCTTTTACTTTTTCAATAGTTTCTAAAGTATAATCAATACACCATTTGGCGATATAGTTAGTGTACCAATTGTTGTTTACGTTATTTTCGTATTCGTTGGGTCCTGTAACTCCAAGAATCATAAACTTATTTTTATGCGTAGAGAAATTTGCTCTCTGATGCCAAAAACGCGAAATTCCAATAAGTACTTCAAGACCCATTTCTGGAATGTAACTAAAGTCTCCTGTATATCTATAGTAATTGAAAATAGCAAACGCAATAGCTCCATTTCTATGAATTTCTTCAAAGGTAATTTCCCATTCGTTATGGCATTCTTCGCCATTCATAGTTACCATTGGGTACAATGCTGCTCCATTAGTAAAGCCTAATTTCTCAGCATTTTCAATGGCTTTTGGCAAATGATTATGTCTGTAAGCTAATAATTTTCTAGCAACACTTTGATCTTTTGTTGCCATATAAAAAGGAATACAATACGCTTCGGTATCCCAATATGTACTTCCACCATATTTCTCTCCAGTAAATCCTTTAGGACCTATATTTAAAGTTTCATCTGTACCTAAATAGGTTTGGTTAAGGTGAAAAATATTAAAACGTATTCCTTGTTGTGCTTTTACATCACCTGTTATAGTAATGTCTGCCATATCCCAAATTTGAGCCCAAGCTTGTTTTTGGTCTTCTAATAATTTAGAAAAACCGGCTGATGTAGCTTTACTTAAAGTAGATTTTGCAGCATTTAGCAATTCATTTTTATTATGATCACGATCTACCGTATAACCTCCAAATTTATGAATAGAATAGGTTTCTCCTTGCTCAACGTTATAGCTATAACTGAAAGATGCTACATTAGAATCTGCCGTAAAATTTGGTTCTGTTACAACCAACTTTCCGTCTATGTAAACTTGAGATTCCATGAATGTACAGGTGTAAAAATCTGTTTTCATGGTTTTAGCCTGAATGAAGGCTTGATTATTCTCGTGACTTACATTTAAAGTATCCCAAAACTTATCATCCCAATTGGTATCTTCATTAGTAATACCTGAATCTAAATAAGGTTCAAAGGTGATTTCAGCTTTTGAATTTAGTGGCTTAATGTTGAAATTAATTGCTCCTACTTCATCTAAATCTAAACTTAAAAAACGTGTTGTTTTCACTTCAACTTCAATATCATTTTGAAGTGTAGCCACGAAACTTCTAGAGAGCCAACCTTCTTTCATGTTTAATTCTCTTCTAAAGTTTTTTATGTCTTTACAAGCGAATAAATCGAGTTGTTCACCATTAACTGAGATATTAATACCAATCCAATTTGGTGCATTTAATACTTTTGCAAAATATTCTGGATAACCGTTTTTCCACCAACCTACTCTGGTTTTATCAGGATAGTAAACTCCAGCGATGTAACTCCCTTGAAATGTTGGGCCTGAATATTTTTCTTCAAAATTGGCACGTTGTCCCATAGCACCATTTCCGATGCTAAATAAACTTTCTGATGCCTTAACCTGATTTGGATCAAATCCTTCTTCTATAATTGACCAATCGTTTGGGATAATATAATCTAGGTTCATTCTAATTTTATTTAAAAGTCTCTTTTTGAAACGTTTTACTTCTATTTAATTCTCTATAAGGGATTTTATAAAATCATCTGAGATTTCCGTAAAATCATTGAATACGTAATCTGCATGACCTAGAACATCCTTGCTTCCGATACCTATAGATATCATATTTGCAGTATTTGCAGCGGTAACACCAGCTACTGAATCTTCAAACACAATACAGTCTTTTGGTTTTATATTAATCTCTTTTGCTGCGATAAGAAATACCTCTGGATCTGGCTTTGCTTTGGTAACATCATTACCATCTACGATAGCATTAAAATCTGACATGAGGCTGACACGCTCTAAAATTGTTCTTGCATTTTTACTCGCAGAACCTAAAGAGATTGGTTGATTGTTTTCTTTTAAGGTATTTAAGACTCTTGGTACATCTGGTAAGATTTCACTCTCATCCATTTCTGCGATGTAACCTAAATACTCTTCGTTCTTTTTGCCCATGAGCTCATTGAACAATTCTTGAGAAATGGTTTTATTTCCCCAAGCCAATATTTTTTCTAAAGAACGAACACGGCTAACACCTTTAAGTTGTTCGTTTTCTTCTTCGGTAAAATCAATACCTAAACCTTTAGCTAATTTTTGCCAAGCTTTAAAGTGATATTTTGCAGTATCTACAATGACACCATCTAAATCGAATATGAATCCTTTTTTGTTCATTTTAAAATTTTATTCTGTTGGTTGATATGAGATTGCTGCTTTTTCCGTGATTAAGAAATTACACAAACCAGCGATTATTAAACTTAAGCCTGCAATAGTCATAGCATTAATAGCATCGTCTCCTAAAAGTCCGGACACAAAATTAATACCTCCAAGTGCAGCAATAATTTGAGGGATTACAATAAACATATTGAAAATCCCCATAAACATTCCCATCTTTTTGGGATCTACTGAGCTAGATAACATGGCATATGGCATGGAAAGAATACTTCCCCAAGCAATACCTATTAACATAAAACAGTATTTGAGTTGTTCAGGCGAAACGACCATCATTAATAGAAAGCCTGCTCCACCAATCCACAAGGATAACATGTGCACATATTTTCTATTGATATTTCGTTTTCTAGTATAAAACACAAATAATAAAGCAAAAGCCATTGATGACAATCCATAAACTCCCATCGCAGAACCCACTGAATTTGATGCTTTTTGAAAAGCCGTATTTTCGATATCAAATGCTTCCTTATCTGCAGCATTAGTCATATCAAAATTAGCTTCAATAGGTGCTGGTGTTTTGTAAACATGTTCTGTTAATGCAGGATTTGCCATACTCCACATGGTAAAAAAGGCAAACCAACTAAAAAATTGGATGATACCTAATTTCTTCATTGTAGAAGGCATATTTCCTATATTAGCAGTAATATCTGAAACGAACCTGTTTTTTTGAGCTTTCTCTCTCTCAAATTCTTCCATATCCTCTGGCGGATATTCGGTAGTAGTAAAAACGGTGTAAAGAATACTAATTAAGAATACAAATGCACCTATAGCAAATGCAATTTTTACAGAATCTGGCACAACGCCCAAATCTGCAGCATCGCTCACTCCCATTTCTGAGACCAACCAAGGTAAATTACTGGCTACCCAAGTTCCGATTCCAATAATTAAAGTTTGCATTACAAAACCATAGGTTCTTTGTGACTCATCTAATTTGTCTGCAACTAAAGCTCTAAAGGGCTCCATAGATACATTAATAGACGCATCAAGAATCCAAAGAAATCCGGCTGCAATCCATAAGGCTGGTGAGTAAGGCACAAAAAATAAGGCTATTGAACTTAATATGGCTCCAACTAAAAAGTAAGGTCGTCGCCTTCCCCATTTTGGACTCCATGTTCGGTCACTCATATAACCTATAATAGGTTGCACAAGCAAACCGGTCAAAGGAGCTGCTATCCACAAAAGTGGAATATCATGCTTATCTGCACCAAGTGTTTGAAATATTCGCGACATAAAGCCACCTTGTAAAGCAAAACCGAATTGAATTCCTAAAAATCCGAAACTCATGTTCCAAATTTCCCAGAATCCGAGAATACGCTTTTTCATGAAATAGTATGTTTAAATTGATACTATTCTGATAAGCTTAACTTATCAAAACTTATTGTGAGAAGTGAAAATATAAGTTTTGATTATGCGTCAAAGATATAAAAGATTTTAATACAACAATAATAAATTTCTATTTCGTAGATTCTCGCTCCACTAATTCGGTATTAATTACAACGGTTTGAAAGTGCTCTTCCTCAGTTTCAAAATCATTTTCAATTTTATCTATTAATAAGTCTGCTGCACGTTCTCCCATTAACTGCGCATGTTGACTTACAGTAGTTAAACTCGGTGTTGAATGTTTTGATAACACACCATCAGTAAAACCAATAACCTGTATGTCATTTGGCACATTTAAACCTAATCTCCTTGCTACTTTCATTGCGGATAATGCATATAATTCATTAACAGCAAATACGCCATCTATATTTTTATGAGCCTTAAAAAGTTGCTCAATCTCTGCCTCTAATTTTTCTAAATGCACCTCATAATCTAATGTATCATCCATTTTTAGGATTAATTCCGCTTGAGGTGTAATTTTATGTTCCTCTAAAGCTTCTAAATAACCTTGGGTTCTTAATCTTCCCACACTTACATAATCTTTCGTTGTGATTAAAGCAATATGTTTACATTGGTTTGATATTAGTTTTTCAACTGCATTTTTTGCACCATTAAAATCGTCTACTATTACTTTATCGCATTTAATCTCAGAAACCACACGATCAAACATTACAATAGGCATCCCTTGATTCATGGTTTCGTTATAATGATGGTAATCTTGCTGAAGCAACGTTTCTTTAGACATTGACAGAATAAAGCCATCAATACTACCATTAGCAAGCATTTCCATGTTTATAACTTCCTTAGAGAAAGACTCATTTGATAATCCTATAATAACATTATAACCTCTTTTGTTTGCTACTAACTCTACACCTCTAATTACTTTTGAGAAAAAATGATGTACTATTTCAGGAATAATAATTCCTATAGTATTTGTCTTTCTATTCTTAAGGCTTAGAGCAATATTATTAGGTCTATAGTTATAAAGCTTAGCAAATGCTTGTACTTTCTGAATCGTATCTGCACTTATTTCCTTGCTGTTTTTTAATGCTTTTGACACTGTAGAAATAGACACATCTAACTCTCTAGCAATTTGTTTTAGGGTAATTTTTCTTCTCATTTTTGAATATAAATATGTAACGAATATAGTTCAAATATCAATATTAGATTTTATTGATATCCTAATTATAGCTCTAAAAAGTATAAATCTTGTATTTTTTTCATTATTTTCCTAATAATATCATTTTTATTTAAAAGTTTTTAACACGCAAACGTTTTCGTGACTTTCGTCATATTATTTAACACTCTAAACACATTAAATTTACCTAGATTTAACCCGAGAAGTGAAAATATAAATCTAAATTAAATAAGCAATTAACTTAAAAACATTGTATGAAAACAGTTTTAAATGCTTTACTATTCTGTCTCATTATGCTACCAGCAACCTTGCTAGGGCAATCTACTGCCAAAGGTATTGTTACAGATAAAGCAAATGCCATGCCTATGCCAGGCGTAAATGTCATTATAAAAGGCACATCCAGAGGAACTATTACAGATTTCGATGGTAAATATTCACTAGAATTAAGTCAAGGTGAAATTCTAGTATTCTCTTATGTTGGTTATACCACTCAAGAAATTGAATTTACAGGTCAAGCTAGTATTGATGTCGTAATTGAAGAAGACTCTGCTCTATTAGACGAGGTCATCTTAATTGGTTATGGCTCAGTACAAAAAGAAGATGTAACGGGAGCCGTAGATTTATTAAAGGCTGAAGATTTTAACCAAGGACCTTTAGTTTCTGCTCAGCAATTAATTTCCGGTAAAATAGCAGGTGTATCTGTTACTTCT
Organism: Winogradskyella sp. Asnod2-B02-A; assembly: GCF_045063645.1. NCBI lineage: Bacteria > Pseudomonadati > Bacteroidota > Flavobacteriia > Flavobacteriales > Flavobacteriaceae > Winogradskyella > Winogradskyella sp. Asnod2-B02-A. Next base: position 1,474,917 of record NZ_JBEFOG010000027.1, on the reverse strand, counting down.
GGCAGTGGAGCACCTGGAGATGGTCAAAACATTCTTATTAGAGGTAATGGTTCTTTATCATTATCAAGTAGCCCATTAATTATTTTAGACGGTATCCCATTAGATAATGGAGGTGTAGGAGGATCGAGAAATCCGCTCAACGTAATTAGTCCCAACGACATTGAAAGTATGACTGTATTAAAAGACGCTTCTGCTACAGCAATTTATGGGTCAAGAGCAGCTAATGGTGTTATAATCATAACCTCAAAAAAAGGAAAAGACACAGATTTTAGATTTAGTGGAACATCTTCTACAACGATTCATACGGCAATAGATAGAGTTGATATCTTAAATGCCAATCAATTTAGAGAAATTGTAACAACACATCCTAATTCAGATGCTACTACAATTGGTCTTTTAGGAAATTCAAATACCAATTGGCAAGATGAAATTTACCAAACTGCATTTGGCCAAGATCATTCATTTAGTGCATTAGGTAATGCTTTTGGCGTACCTATGAGAGCTTCTTTAAGTCACTCTGATCATGACGGAACATTAATAGGCGATAATTTTCAAAGAACAACTGCTTCTCTTAATTTTTCACCTAAATTATTTGATGATCACTTAAAACTTGATATTTCTGCTAGAGGTAATTATACAGAGAATACATTTGCTAATAGAGATGCTATTGGTAGTGCTAATACATTTGACCCTACTCAGGCCATTTATGATTCAAACTCTCTTTATGGAGGTTATTTTGCATGGAGTGACTCAGCAAATGGAGGAGCTCAACCACTCTTAGCAGGCACAAACCCTTTAGCTTTATTAAACTTAAAAGATGATAGTTCTGAAGTTAGACGCTATATATTAAATTTAAAAGCGGATTATAAATTACATTTCTTTCCTGATATTACAGCAACAGTAAGTACAGGTATTGATGAATCTAACAGCAATGGTAGAACCTTAGTTTCTGAATTAATGCCAACTTCAGATCCGATTTGGAATGGATCTCGAAGCACTTACTCTAACACATCAACCAACAAGTTATTTGATGCCTATTTAACGTATAAAAAATCTTTAAACGAGATTCATAATATTACTGCAGTAGCTGGTTACTCTTACCAATCTTTTGAAAATGATAATTTTAGTTACGATAGTGAAGCAGAAGAAATAGGGACTGATTTTGAATTCATTGACAAAAATAAAGCTGTATTGCTGTCTTATTTTGGTCGTTTTAACTATGACTACGATGGTAAATATTTATTAACGGCAACGTTAAGAGCAGATGCATCATCTAAATTAAATCCAGATGATCGTTGGGGCTACTTCCCTTCTGTTGCATTTGCATGGAATATTACTAATGAAGACTTTTTAGATAGTAAAAATATAAATAACCTAAAATTACGTCTTGGTTATGGTCAAGTAGGTAATACTAATGGATTGGGAGATTACAAATTTTTAACCCGATATACAGGAAGTCAATCTTCTGCTAATTATCAATTTGGTAATAGCTTTTACCAAACTTATAGACCAGAACCTTTCAATAAAGATTTAAGATGGGAAGTTGGTAATACGTTTAATATAGGTTTAGATTACAGTTTGTTTAACCAAAGAGTTTTTGGTGCTGTCAACGTTTACAAAAAACAAACCAAAGATTTAATTGCTTTTGCATCAGTAGATCCATTAACAAATTTTGGTTCCGCTATTGAGCAGAACATTGGTGATATGGAAAATAAAGGTATTGAATTTGAATTAAATTTAGTACCTGTAAGAACGGAAGATTGGGAGTGGTCTATTGGTTACAATATAGCTATTAACGATAATGAAATCACAAAACTACCATTTGAAGAGTCTGTAGGTGGTATAAGTGGTGGTAATGGTAACAACGTACAAATACAAAGAGAAGGTGAAGCACCATACAGTTATTATGTATTTCAACAAGTATATGATACTTCCGGCAACCCAATTGAAGGTGCTTTTGTAGATAGAAACGGAGATAATGTTATTAATGATGAAGACAAGTACATTTACAAAGATCCTTATGCAGATATTATCATGGGTTTAAACACCAACGTAAGTTTTAAAAAATGGGATTTAGCTGTTGTAACGCGAGCTAATATAGGTAATTATGCATACAACGACGTATCTGCTAGTAATTCTTATTTAGATGGTGTAGTGCCATCAACTAATAATTATTTATCTAATATACATTCAAGCTATTTAGAAAACGGATTTGTAAGTCAATCTAATGAAAACACTTTTTTAAGTAGTCATTATATAGAGGAAGCTTCTTTCTTTAAAATTGATAATATCACATTAGGTTATACTTTAGATAACGCCATTAAAGATGTATCGCTAAGAATTTATGGCTCTGTACAAAATGTTGCTACTATAACAGACTATGAAGGTTTAGATCCTGAAATTACTGGAGGTATAGATAGTAATTTCTATCCAAGACCAAGATCATTTGTGTTTGGTGTTAATGTAGATTTTTAAAAAAATGAATTATGAAAAATAAAATGAAACAAATAATTTTTATTGCAGCTATCTCATTTTTCATGACTTCATGTCATGATGATTTAGATCAAGATCCAATTGATCCAGATAGTTTTACAGAACAAGATGTTTTTGCTAATGCAACAGAAGCTAAAAGTGCATTAGCTAAGCTATATGCTAGTTTAGCATTAACAGGTCAACAAGGTCCTTCAGGGCAAGCAGATATCACTGGAATTGACGAAGGGTTTTCACAGTATACACGTATGCTATTTAACTTAAACGAGTTAACTACTGACCATGCTGTTGTAGGTTGGGGTGATCCTGGCTTACCAGATTTACACGGTTTATATTGGTCTGCTGGTAATGATTTTACAGCAGCTATGTATGCTCGTTTAGCTCAGGAAGTTTCTTTTACAAATGCCTTCATTGAAAACGCATCTCAATTACCAGATGAAGAAGCACAAAACTTTATTGCTGAAGCACGTTTTTTAAGAGCATTCGCCTATTATAACCTGATTGACTTTTATGCTAATGTGCCGATAGTGACACAAATCTCTACTGACCTACCATCTCAAAGTTCTAGAACTGAACTATTTGATTTTGTTGAGTCTGAATTATTAGACATTCAAGATCTTTTATTAGATGCAAACGAATATGGACGAGTAGATAAAGTGGCTGCATGGGCTTTGCTTTCTAAATTATATTTAAATGCTGAAGTATGGACAGGTACACCTCGTTATACAGACTGTGTCATTTATTCAGAAAATGTAATGAATTCTTCTTACATTATAAATACTACAGATGCCAACGGAAATGGATCAGCTTATGATGAACTATTTTTAGCAGATAATGACACCAACGGTGCTCAAAATGAGTTTATTTTTGCATTAAACTTCGATGGTGTATTTTCTCAAACTTATGGTGGATCAACGTTTATCGTTCACGGAGCAACTGGTGGAACTATGGATCCTACAAGCTTAGGTATTAATGGTGGCTGGGGAGGCTACAGAACCACTAAAGCATTAGTTGAAAAATTTGAAACAGGAGAAATTGATCTTGCTGCATTAAATAGTAGTCTTGGTGGTACACTCTCTGATTGGGGATTAGTAGGAGATTTAAATAATTGGGGGGATCCAAATGAAGATGGCAATCCTGATGAAGATGCTGATATAGAAATGTATGAAACTGCAACAAATCAATTTAAACTATATGCTGAATTAACTGATGGATTATTGAAATTCAGATTTAACGAAGATTGGGGTAATAATTACGGAATTGGTAGTGTTGATGGCACATTAGAAGCTGGTGGAGCAAATATTGAAGTGACTGCAGGTACTTACTTAATCACTTTTGATCTAGACAACTTAACCTATAACCTTACTGAAGTTGTTGCTGAAGGAGATAAAAGAGCAATGTTTTATACTGATGGACAGAGCTTAGAAATTGAAAGTATTCCTCCATTTAATCAAGGCTATGCTGTAACCAAATTTAAAAATATAGATTCAAACGGAAACCAAGGTAGTGATGGTAGTGGCGACTTTGTTGACACAGATTTACCTATCATTCGTTTAGCTGAAATATATTTAAACTATGCCGAAGCCAACCTAAGAGGTGGTGGTGGTAGCCTAGCAACAGCTGTTGATAAAATAAATGAGTTAAGAATGAGAGCTTATGGTGGAGCATCTGGAAATATCTCTTCTGGAGATTTAAGTTTAGATTTTGTACTTGATGAACGCTCAAGAGAATTATATTGGGAAGGTCAAAGACGTACCGATTTAATTCGTTACAACTATTTCACAACTAACACTTACTTATGGCCATTTAAAGGAAACCAAGCTAATGGTACGTCAGCGAGTTCATTTAGAAATATATTTCCAATACCAACAAACACTATTTCAACTAACCCTAATTTAATTCAAAATGAAGGATATTAATAAAAAATTCAATACAATGAAAACAATAAAATTTATAGCCTTAATGCTATTGGCTGCAATTAGCTTTAATTCATGTGAGAGTGATGATAGTTTAACATACACTGCAGAACCTACGGGTGAATTAGCTTTTTCGAATTCTTTCTTATCAGAATATATTTTAACACCAGCAGCTTCTGGAAACTTAGGCGAACGTTTTATTTGGGCTGATGCCGATTTTGATGTTGAAACCGAAATTACCTATGAATTACAAAAGTCTATTACTGGTGATTTTACAGATATGGAAATTATTGGTACTACAAATTTAAATGCTTATGCTGTAACTATTGGTGACATGCTGCAATATGCTGCAGAAGCAGGTTTAGATAATGATGCTTCTACTGCAGATATTCCAAATACTGGAAGTGTTTATTTTAGATTAAGAGCTTCTATTGGTACTGATTCTACTGTTGAATTAATATCAGAAGCACAAGCTTTAACATTAGTTTTACCTGAAAGCACAGGTAACGAAGGTCCTACATGTGATTTAGACCAACTTTGGGCTGTAGGTGCTGGTTTACCAGATGCAGGTTGGGGATGGACTACACCTGTAAGTCTTCCTTGTACTGGTGATGGCATTTACTCTTGGAATGTTAATTTATTAAATGCTGAAGCCTTTAGATTCTTTACTTCTGAAGGAGATTGGAATTCTGGTCAAAATTTCCCTTACTTTATTGAGGAAGGTTATACTATAGATTCTAACTTTGAAGACGCATTAGATGGTGATAATAATTTTAGATTCTTAGGAACAACTGGCTATTACAATTTAGCTGTTAATACTGTAGATAAGACAATTACATTAAGTGATCCTCAAGCTACAGGAAACTGTGAATTTGACCAATTATGGGTTGTTGGAGCTGGTGCCGTTGATGCTGGTTGGGGATGGACATCACCTGTTCAGTTAGTTTGTACTGGTGAAGGTATTTACTCAGGTAATATTAATCTTCAAAATCTTGATGGCGCAGACAATAACTTTAGATTTTTCACAGTAGAAGGAGATTGGGATTCTGGTCAAAACTTCCCATACTATGCAGATGCTGGTTATACTTTTAGTAGCAACCTAGAAAATGCTTTAGATGGTGATAGTAACTTTGCATTTAATGGTACTACAGGATCTTACTTTATCACAATAGATACAGTAGCTCTAACTATTATTGTAGAATAATTTTATTATAACAAAAAAAGTGATATAATTATAAAACAAAAGGTTATGGTCATAGATCATAACCTTTTGCTTTATTCCTTAAAATTATAAAATCATGAAAAAAATACTACTTAATTTTTTATTGCTATTGCCATTAATTGGAATAGCCCAAGTTACTACTAACCCAAGTCCTATACTGATTGATCAATCTGTTACCCTAACAGTAGATTTAAATAGTAGCGATACGGATTGTAATGGCATCAGTAATCCTACAAAGATTTATGCTCACTTAGGTGTTGGAGACGATTCTGACGAATACGGAATAGCTGTAGTCGGAAACTGGGGACAAGATGATGGCGTAGGAGAAATGTCCAATAATGGAGATGGAACGTGGAGCATCACCTTTACACCTAATACGTATTTTAGCTTAACGAGTGCAGAAGAAAGCACTGTTACTAAAATGGGAATGGTATTTAGAAATATTGATGGCACCCAAGAACTAAAAGCAACAGGTTGTGCCAATTTTATTTTTAATATTGGAGCTTTCCAAGTTAACATGATTAATCCTTCTTCAAGTTCAAATGGAATAATTGTAGTAAATAGTGGTGGTAGTACTCAAATTTTAGCTCAAAATACGGGAGGTCCTGCTAATTATGAACTATTTGCTAATGGTACTAGCGTTCATACTCAAAATAATACGACGTTCTATAATGGCTATCTATTTTCTAATTTAACGGAAAATCAATCATGCGAATTAGTAATTACCCAAAGCGGTACTAGTATTACAAAATCATTTTCTATAATTGTAAATAACACTATAACTGAAGCATTACCGTCAGGTTTAAAAGATGGTATCAACTATAATTCAGCAGATCCAACTAAAGCTACTTTAGTCTTAAATGCTCCAAATAAAGATTTTGTGTATGTAGCAGGTAGTTTTAATAATTGGGATCCTTCTAGTGCTTATGCAATGAAGAAGAACAACTCAACAGATCAATTTTGGCTAGAACTTACGGGTTTAACTTCTCAACAAATTGAAACCTATCAATATTGGGTAGGTGATGTAACTCCTATAGCGGGTTCTCCTTCGCTAGTAAAAACGGCAGACCCATATTCTTCTTTAGTTTTATCTCCTTTTGATGATCCATATATTTCAGACACAACATATCCAAACATGCCAACTTATCCAGCAGGACAAGAGCGAGAAGTTACTGTTTTACAAACAAATCAAACACCATACAACTGGCAAGTTGCAAACTTTACAAAACCAAATGAGGAAGATTTAATTATATATGAAGTTTTAATTAGGGATTTTGATGCCGAAAGAAATTTTCAGAATATTATAAATAGAATTGATTATTTTAAAACGTTAAATATTAATGCCATCGAATTAATGCCGATTATGGAATATGAAGGCAACGAAAGCTGGGGATACAATACGGCTTTTCATATGGCAATTGACAAGTTTTATGGTACTCAAGAAAAATTTAAAGAGCTTGTAGACATTTGTCATCAAAACGGTATTGCTGTTGTATTAGATATTGCATTTAACCATGCCTTTGGAAGAAATCCAATGGTTAGAATGTGGATGGATGATCCAGATGGAGATGGTTGGGGAGGTCCTTCTACAGATAATCCTTATTTTAATGTTTTCCCTACACACTCATATAGTGTTGGTAATGATTTCGACCACAGCTCTACTTACACTAGAGACTATGTAAAACAAGTTGTTGGTTACTGGATAGATGAATACAAAATTGATGGTTTCCGTTGGGATTTAACTAAAGGATTTACTCAGAACTGTGGTAACGGTACTTATGATGGTGATGAAGGTTGTACAGGCAGCTACCAACAAGATCGTGTAGATGTTTTAAAAGAATATGCAGATCACTCATGGTCTATAGATCCAGATCACTATGTAATTTTTGAACATTTAGGTTCTGATAATGAAGAAAAAGAATGGGCTAATTATAGATTAGATGAAGGAAAAGGAGTAATGATGTGGGGAATTATGAACTCTCCATACAGCGAATTAACAATGGCACAAAGTGGTGATAAAAACATCAGCAGAATGGGTCATACGGCTCACTCTGGTTTCAATGGCCCAAGAGTAGTTGGCTATGCAGAAAGTCATGATGAAGAGCGATTAATGTACAAGAATGTAGCTTTTGGAAATACAAGTAACGGAAGCCATAATGTTCAAGATTTAAATACCGCATTATCTAGAATGTCAGCATTAGGTGCTGTTACAGTTATGGTACCTGGACCAAAAATGATATGGCATTTTGGAGAACTAGGAATGGATAATTCTATTTTTACTTGTCCTGATGGTAGTTATGAAAATGATGGCTGCAAGCTTGCAACTAAGCCACAACCGCAATGGACTAACGACTGGTTAACTGACGCTTTAAGAAGTCAGATTTATGAAGATTGGTCTAAATTACACAAGTTAAAAATTGAAGAACCAGTATTTGAAGGAGATTATGCTATCACCTCAGGAAATTTAACACCTAGGATTGATGTGTTTGATAATTCAATCCCTTCTTCAGAATTAAAAAATGTAATCATTCTTGCTAATTTTGATGTCGTTACTCAGACCATTAACACAAATTTCCCAAGTGGTGTAACAACTACATGGTATGACCTTATGGATGCTACAGGTACAACTACAGTTAGTAATTCTACAAGTAGTATTTCTATTCCTGCAGGTCAATTTAGAATTTTAGGTAATCAACCTACCAATGTATTAAGTGTAGATGAAGAAGCCTTATTTGGTTTTACAATTTACCCTAATCCAACAAATTCTTCTTTTAGTGTTAACGTGAATGTTTCTAATATTGAAGTTTACGATTTAACAGGAAAATTAGTAAAATCATTTAAAGGTGATTTTACAAGGACTGACACCTTTGATATTTCAACATTAAATTCAGGTATCTATATGGTTAAAGTACAAAACAACGATAACCGAATACTAACAAGTAAGTTGATTAAAATCTAACACCTTACTCAGTGTTTATTAATATTAAAAAAGAGTTTCTTTAATTAGAAACTCTTTTTTGTTTTCAAGATTATACAATAATAAAATCAACAAATATGTCCGATCACTTAAACATCAATATTGTATTTATTGCAACTGATAAGTATTCAGAACACTAAAGTTAATATATTTGTTAGTAAGCCTTTCTAAAAAATAAAGCAAACCTATTAAACAACACTAACTAATTACTAGCTTATGAGCATAAGTACAAAAAGCCAAAACAACCTAGTTCCAATAGTTGTAATCGCCGGACTCTTCTTTATTTTCGGTTTTGTAACTTGGATTAATGGAGCATTAATTCCATTTATGAAAACCATTAATGAACTTACTGATGCTCAATCTTATTTTGTAGCTTCAGCATCCTATATTTCTTTTGTAGTTATGGCATTGCCTGCATCATATATTCTAAGTAAAATTGGTTATAGAAAAGGAATGTCTTTAGGTTTATTTATCATGGCTATTGGTGCATTAGTTTTTATACCTGCTGCAGAAGCAAGAACTTATTGGGTATTCTTAACAGGAATTTTTATTCAAGGCCTTGGTATGACGATTTTACAAACAGCAGCCAACCCATACATTACTATTTTAGGACCAATTGAAAGCGGAGCAAAGCGTATTGCAATTATGGGAATTGCCAATAAAGTTGCTGGTGCTTTAGGATCAGTAATTTTTGGTGCTATTCTTCTTTCTGGAATTGATGCTGTAAAAGAGCAAGTTGCTACGGCTTCTGATTCAGAAAAAGCAGTACTTTTAGATACTATGGCTGATAGTGTTTTTACTCCTTATGTAATAATGGCTTCAGTCTTATTTATTTTAGCAATTTTAATTAGAAAAGCACCATTACCACATGTTGAACCAATTGAAGACGAAACCTCAACGACAAATGGATGTTCTAGTAAAACTATTTTTCAATTTCCGCATTTATGGCTAGGCGTTTTAGCTTTGTTTGTATACGTAGGTGCAGAAGTTATTGCAGGAGATACAATTATAGCCTATGGTATTTCATTAGGTTTCACAGGCGAAGAAGCCAAATATTTTACTACTTACACCTTATTAGCAATGGTAGCCACTTATGCTTTAGGAGTCTTTTTAATCCCTAAGTACGTTAAACAAAAAACGGCATTAGTAGCTAGTGCTGTATTAGGAATTTTATTTAGTATTCTCATATTATCAACATCCGGATTTACATCTGTTTTATTTGTTGCAGCTTTAGGTATAGCTAACGCATTAGTGTGGCCTGCAATTTGGCCCTTAACTCTAGACGGACTTGGTAAGCATACTAAAACAGCCTCAGCGTTATTAATTATGGCCATTTCAGGTGGTGCCATAATTCCACCATTATATGGTCGAATTGTAGATAGCAACAAACTCGAATTAATAGCTTCAGGTATTAACGAAGCCGAAGCGTTATCTACTGCCTCTACAGAAAGTTATTGGATTCTAATTCCTTGCTATGCTATGATTTTATTTTTCGCAATTTGGGGACATAAAATGAGAGGCTCATCAAAATAATAAATCTACTAATCCTTATAGATATTTAACATGAAAACATACAATTGGGGAATTATTGGCTGTGGTAATGTAACAGAACTAAAAAGTGGTCCTGCTTACCAGAAAACAGAAGGATTTGAATTAACTGCTGTAATGCGCAGAGATATTACCAAAGCAGAAGATCATGCCAAAAGACACCATGTTTCAAAATTCTATGGAAATGCAGATGAACTTATTAATGATTCTGAAATTGACGCCATTTATATAGCCACACCTCCTGATTCTCACGAATACTATGCTTTGAAAGTCGCTGAGGCTGGAAAAATTTGTTGTATTGAAAAACCTATGGCACCTACATATAAAGCTTGTATTGCTATAAATAAGGCTTTTAAAAATAAAAAACTACCTTTATTTGTTGCTTATTACAGACGATCATTGCCAAGATTTACGCAAGTTAAGTCATGGATTGACACCCATAAAATTGGAAAAATTAGGCACATCGATTGGCATCTTAGTAAACCAGCTAATAACATTGACTTGTCTAAAAATTACAATTGGCGTACAGATGCTAAAATAGCTCCTGCTGGTTACTTTGACGATCTAGCATCACATGGTTTAGATTTGTTCACCTTTTTACTAGGTGATATTTCACAAGCAAATGGTATTGCTACAAACCAACAAGGCCTTTATTCAGCAATGGATGCTGTTACTGGTAATTGGATTCATAATTCAGGAATAACAGGTTCTGGTAGTTGGAATTTTGGAACAGAAAATCGAGAAGACCTAGTTAAAATATATGGTAGTAATGGCAAAATAGAATTTTCTGTGTTTGCAGACCAACCCATCGTCTTAGAGTCTAATGGTAATACTCAGAGTATGATGATTGAAAATCCTGAAAATATTCAATTATACCATGTAGAAAACATTAAAAAGCAATTATTAAACCAAGCAATACATCCTTCAACTGGTGAGACAGCTGCACATACAGCTTGGGTAATGGATCAAATTCTAAAAGCTTAAATTACTAAGTATTAATATTTTGAAGATTATAGTAAAACAAAAAAAGCTAACTCGTAAAAGTTAGCTTTCTTATTTTGTACAGGCGGAGAGACTCGAACTCTCACACCTCGCGGCACTAGATCCTAAGTCTAGCGTGTCTACCAATTCCACCACGCCTGCAACTATCCAATAAATATTGGGTTGCAAATATAAACAATAGTTTCAATATACAAATAGTAAATTTTCAAGAATTCTAAATGATTTCTTAAAGTTTAGCCTTAACCTATTTATTCCTCTATAAATTCATATTTTTGATTAAAATCAAATACACTTATGCAATCCATACAATCTTATATTAAAGACAATAAAGATCGCTTTCTTGGCGAACTTATAGATTTATTGAAAATCCCTTCTATTAGCGCTGATTCTGCGTATAAAGGAGATGTTTTAAAAACGGCTAAAGTTATCAAAACAAGCTTAGAAAAAGCTGGTTGCGACCATGTAGAAATTTGCGAAACAGAAGGCTATCCTATCGTTTATGGCGAAAAAATAATTGATAAAAACCTGCCGACTATTTTAGTATACGGACATTACGATGTACAACCACCAGATCCTTTGAATTTATGGAATTCACCACCTTTTGAACCAATTATTCAGAAAACAGAATTACATCCTGAAGGTGCTATTTTTGCTAGAGGTGCATGCGACGACAAAGGCCAAATGTATATGCATGTCAAAGCCATGGAGTTTATGACAACGAATAACGAATTGCCTTGTAATGTGAAATTTATGATTGAAGGTGAAGAGGAAGTTGGTAGCGTTAACCTTGCAAAATTTGTAAAAGCAAATCGCGAAAAACTAACAAATGATGTCATTTTAATTTCAGATACTGGAATGATTGCACCAGATGTACCTTCTATTACAACTGGGCTAAGAGGCTTAAGTTATGTTGAAGTTGAAGTGACTGGCCCAAACAGAGATTTACATTCGGGTCTTTATGGAGGTGCTGTTGCAAACCCTATCAATGTACTAACAAAAATGATTGCATCGCTTCATGATGATAACAATCACATTACCATACCAGGATTTTATGATAAGGTAGAAAACTTATCTGATGCCGAACGTGCCGAAATGGCAAAAGCACCTTTTTCATTAGAAGCTTATAAAAAATCATTAGATATTGATGCTGTGTATGGCGAAGAAGGCTATACAACGAACGAACGCAATTCAATCCGCCCAACGTTAGATGTTAACGGTATTTGGGGAGGTTATACAGGCGAAGGAGCAAAAACGGTTATTGCAAGTAAAGCATATGCTAAAATTTCTATGCGTTTAGTACCTAACCAAGATTGGGAAGAGATTACAGAATTATTTAAAACTCATTTTGAAAGTATCGCGCCAAAAGGAGTGACTGTAAAAGTGACACCTCATCATGGAGGACAAGGTTATGTAACACCTATTGATAGTGTTGGTTATAAAGCAGCTTCTAAAGCTTATGAACAAACTTTTGGAAAAACACCAATTCCACAACGTAGTGGAGGCAGTATTCCTATTGTTTCGCTTTTTGAACAAGAATTAAATAGCAAAACCATCTTAATGGGCTTTGGCTTAGATAGTGATGCTATACACTCACCAAATGAACATTTTGGAGTGTGGAATTACCTAAAAGGTATAGAAACCATACCTTATTTTTATAAATACTTTACAGAATTATCAAAATAATTAAGCGACTTACAGAATAGCTTAGCACATTCCTTAAAGCCTTATGATTACTTATAATCATAAGGCTTTTTACTTTTCAAAAAATAAAATAAAATACCATTATCCGTATCAAATCCTAAAGAACAACTACTCTACATTTGTAGAATTCAAAAATATATTCTACATTTGTAGAGTTAATTCTAAATACGTAGAGCATGCAACTTTCAAAAACCGAAGAACAATTAATGCAACATCTCTGGAAGCTAGAAAAAGCTTTTATGAAAGATTTATTAGACATCTATCCTGAGCCCAAACCTGCAACAACGACGGTTGCTACTTTGCTTAAGCGTATGATTGGCAAAGGCTTTGTGGATTATAAAACTTACGGTAAATCTCGCGAGTATTTTCCTTTAGTTAAAAAAGAAGATTACTTCTCTAAGCATGTTAATGGACTCATTAAAACTTTTTTTAATGATAGTGCCTCTCAGTTTGCTTCATTCTTTACTAGAAAAACAGATTTAACTAAAAAGGAGTTAGAGGCCTTAAAGAAAATTATTGATCAAGAAATTAAAAAGAAGTAATCATGGAAATCTATGTATTAAAACTTTCGGCTTGTTTATTTGTATTTTGGTTAGTCTATGTGCTTTTTTTAGAGCGACAAAACATGCATCATTTTAAACGATTTTATCTTTTAGGAGCATTAGCTACAGCCTTAATAATTCCAACATTAACAATAACAGAATATATTGAACCTATAGTTAACGATTTAGAGACTGCTCCATTATTTATCCCTATAGAATCTTCTTTTGTTGCAATGCCAATTGAAGAAACAGACTTCATCGATTTAGAAACTACGCTTTGGCTTATTTACGGAATTGGTGTTTTGCTATTTTCAATTCGATTTTTGATTAATATCGTAAAAATGCAGCGACGTATTTATAAGAATGAAAACATCAATAACCGCTCATTTATTTATGTTTTACTGCAAGAGAATTTAATTCCTCATTCATTCTTTAAATATATCTTTTTTAATAAAACCAGATACGAATCTAACAATATACCGAAAGAAGTAATGCTTCATGAAGAAACGCATGCCAAGCAATTGCATAGTTTAGATATTATTATTTTAGAGTTACTTCAAATTGCATTTTGGTTTCATCCTTTAATTTATATTTTGAAACATCATGTAAAACTCAATCACGAATTTTTAGCAGATCAAGCCGTTTTACAACAAGGTTCTGATGCTAAAACCTATCAGAACATATTATTACAATTTTCATCAAACACTCAAAATCATCAATTATCGAGTGCCATCAATTATTCATCCATCAAAAAACGATTTACAGTTATGAAAACACAAACCTCCAAAACCAGAGTTTGGCTAAGTACATTATTAGTATTGCCAATTATTGCGATTCTTTTTTACAGTTTTGCCGAAAAGCAATATGTTGAAAAAGAAACATTAGACATTGTTGATGCTATTAAAGAAGAATTAATAGAAGCTAATGACTACAATATACAATATGTAGATGGAGCAACTAAAAAACTAATGCAAGAGTATCGGGATTTTATAAAAGAGTATTCTGAAACTAATACTATTTTCTCTTCAAAATATGAGCGTGCAGTTATAATATATGATCAGCTAATGTCTGATCATCAAAGATCAACGGTTAAAAAATATCCTAAACGATTTATTCCAGAACCAAATCTTTCGAAAACAAAGCCGAAAAAACCGTCTTCATCACAATTTGAAGCATTTAAAAACGCTGAAAAATATGCTATTTGGATAAATGGTAAGCCTGTTCCTAATTCTATTTTAAGCAACTATTCAGTTAATGACTTTGTACATTACTCAGGTTCTACAGTTTATAAAAATGCACGTAGCAAAAAATTCCCACAGCCTAATCAATACCATTTATATACAAAATCCGGGTTTAAAAAGACATACCAAGATTCACAATTAAATCGTTATAACAAGGCTACAGAAACATATTCAAATGCTATATCAAAATACTTGAATGGAGCTCAAACAGATAATTCTGAACTTAGAATTATAAAAGCGCAAGCTGATAAAATTTATAAATTATTTACAAAAGAAGAAAAAGAAAAGTACAATATTTTACCTGTGCCTCCTGTGCCTGCGCAACAAGTCAATTATAATAGTCAAGAAAAACCAATCATGATAATTCTAGTTAATAGAAAAGGACAACTATTAGTAGATGATGAGTTAGGATCAATAAAAAGCATAGAATCTAAACTAAAAAAGTTATCTAAATCATTTGATAATTCTAGAGCTGTTTATATTAAATATGATGGTACAGAAAACTCATATAAAATCATTAAAGAAGTTAAATCTTTAATTAAAAAGTATGACTTTAAAATTATTCAGTCAGATGCGTCTCAAATAGCACCTCCACCTCCACCAGTAAAACAAAAAACATCTAAAGGAGGACCCAACCCAGACGATAATCAAAGTATATACAACCCTTCCTTTTTAGAATATATCGTTGAGATGGAAAAAGAAGGTGCATCTTTCTATTTAGATGATGAAAAAATAACAGCTAATAAAGCGAAGTCTATTGCTACAAATAATAAAGGCAAACGGACAGAAATGACAACCCAAAAAGATTCTGATGGCAACTATATGGTTAAACTATCTAGTGCTGAGAAAAAAAAGATTTATGCTAGAAGCATTAGTTTAAAAGTTTTAAAGAACGGCTATTATTTTGTAGATGGCATAAATGCAACGAAAAGCACATTTGTAGATGTCTTTAATCAGTTACATCAAGATATTACACCAGAGCAGCGTAATAACTATATGAATATTCATGTAAGCTCAGCCAATGAGATTTCGAATAAAGAAATGTGGTTTATTTATAATTCCCTTCAAGATTATGGATTTTATCGTATTGTGGCACCTAATCAAGAAATAATTAGAGCTAAGGGCAATACGCCTTTTGCAATTGAAAGTCATTTTTCCGCACAAGAAAAACCCTCAGCAAAACAAATTGCAGAATATAATACTTGGGCAAAAAAGATAAATACCGCTGTTGAAAAAGCAGAAACCAATTCAAAAACATATCCTGTAATTAAGCTAAAGGACATTGAAAAACACAAGCATACTTATAACTTAATGACAACGGAACAGAAAAAAAATGCTGAACCATTTCCTAATTTTCCTCCTCCGCCTCCACCTCCACCAGCAACAGAAAATGCTAAATTTGGTCCAATAGAAATAAATGGAGCCAGTTATTACTATACGCATCAAAACGGAAAAACAACCTATTATGATCGTTATGGAAAAATGGTAGATATTAATAAAATTCCACCTCCACCACCAATACCTAATGATGCGACTCCAGAACAAAAAGCTAAAATGCAGAAAGCTACAGATGCTTATATGAAAGCCAATCCTGATAAAGTAGGGACAGCAAAATCAACAGACGGCGAGATTTTTGAAGTTATAGAAATACCTGAGGACTTACAGGGTAGTGTAGACATCAATGGCGAAACGTTCTATTACACTACCAGTCATGGTAAAACAACTTACTTTAATCGCTATGGTAAAGAAGTTAAAATGGATAATTTACCTCCAGTACAATCTAAAAACCCTTCATTCTTAGAATACATTGAAGATATGGAAAAGCAAGGCGCTACCTTTTACTTAGACAACAAAAAAATCACTGCAAAGGAGGCCAAATCAATTGCAATAAAAAGTAAAGGCAAAAGCACAGAGATGCTCTCTCAATTAGATGACAGTGGTAAATATGTTGTGAAGCTATCTAGTCCAAAAGAAAAGAAAGCACAAGAAAGCATCTTACCTATGGTTAATGGTAAAACTTTTACATCTCGTAAAATACCCATGACAAGAGATGATATTAAAGCTATAAAACTCACCACTAAGAATGGAAAAGTAACTGAATTTAAGTTTAAAATCCCAGGCAAACCAACCCAAACAATAAAGAGTAATACTCTAAATGTTGATGCCCTAAAAAATCTTGAGAGCGCAAAAAAAGATGATCATCTTGCACTGTTTGCTATCAAAGATAGTACTGATTCAGAAATATCACCTTTGATTGTTATTATCACTGATTAAATTTTGAAAACATGCATATTTCATAAGATTTGATAAATTAACAACGTTCCAAAATCATAACATATATTAAACTAAGCCTCGAAATTCGAGGCTTTTTTTCATGAAAAATGTAACAAAACCGATGTTTTAGCGTTCTAATAGTCAATCAATCAGCCTAAATTGTAGGTCAATCAAAAAACAATCAATCATGTTAAAAAAATTCTTCATCCTCTGCTCTGGTGCAGATACGGATATTTTAAACGACTGCTCTAATGGAGAGCAGAACAAATACGCAGGTATTGGTGCTACCGTTTTCTTTACTGCTGTTATGGCAACCATTGCGGCTAGTTATGCACTATATACTGTTTTTGACAATCTCTATTATTCAATATTTTTTGGATTAATTTGGGGTTTGCTTATTTTTAATTTAGACCGTTATATTGTTTCAACTATCAAAAAACGTGATAGTATTTTAAATGAAATATTACAAGCCACTCCTCGAATTTTCTTAGCACTTATTATTGCCATAGTAATTTCAAAACCTTTAGAATTAAAGATTTTTGAAAAGGAAATCAATCAAGTTCTTTTAGAACAAAAAAATGATCTCACCTTAGCCAATCAAAATCAAATTGCAGAACAGTTTAATCCTAAGATTTCTGAGCTCGAAAGTAAGATTGCAGGATTAAAATCTCAAATAGATTTAAAAGAAACCGAAGTCAATGCATTGTACAACACTTACATTTCTGAAGCAGAAGGCACAGCTGGCACCCAACTATTAGGAAAAGGACCTGTGTATAAAGAAAAACGAGACAAACATGATGCTGGATTAGCAGAACTCCAACAATTAAAAACCGCTAATAACGCTAAAATTGAAGCTGTAGAAACACAAATTGCAACGCTGCAAGGAGATTACACAACTAATGTTGCAGAGACACAACCTGTAATAGATAATTTTGATGGTTTAATGGCACGTATTACCGCTTTAGGAAAGTTACCTTGGTTGCCATCGTTTTTTATTTTCCTCTTATTTCTAGCAATTGAAACGTCACCAATAATTGCAAAACTTTTAGCTCCAAAAGGGGAGTTTGACTTTAAACTACAAGACCAAGAGACCGCTATTAAAACATGGACGCTACAAAAGGTTGAAGAACGAAAACTACTCTTAAAAACAGATAACGACATTAATAATAAAGTGTATACTGAAATTGCTGATGAAGAAGAGGTGATGAATTACAAGCGCAAAAAAGCAAGAGAACTAATGCAACACCAAGCTGATGCATTTTTAATTAAGCAGAAAGGTATACTTTAAGCTTTTTGAGACCAGTCAGGTCTGTTATTAAATAAATCTCTCATTTTAAAATTAAGTTCTTACTTTTAAGTTGAAATTAAAATTCAATCTTATGAGACTTATTTATACTACAATAATCGCTTTATTATTTGTAAGCTGTATCAGTATAAAAGCAGATGTTACCACCGAACAAAATAGCAAAACAACCTCTAGTGTTGCAGATGCCGAAGCAGGAATTCGATTAGTAATGGAAGCGCAAGAAACTGCATGGAATAACCACAACTTAGAAGGTTTTATGCAAGGTTATTGGCAGAGTGATTCGCTTAAATTTTATGGTAGTAATGGCCTTACCAAAGGATGGAAGCAAACATTAGCCAATTACAAAAAAGGTTATCCTACAAAATCAGAGAGCGGTACGCTTAATTTTGTTATTAATGATGTTTCTAAAATTGAAGGTGACAATTACTGGGTAATGGGAGAATATCACCTAAAACGTAAAATTGGTGACGCAGATGGAGTATTCATTATTATCTTTAAAAAGATCAATGGCGAATGGAAAATCATTGCGGATATGTCTTGTTAAAAACTACTTGAAAAATAAAAAAATAAAGTGTGTCCGAAACATCTATCTATCACCATAAATGAATTGGAAACACTTTATAATTTTCAAAAGTAAAGTTTGTCTTAAGCGGCTACAATACTGCCATTAGCAATATTATTATTTCTGGATGTTTGCTTTGGTTCTTCTGTTTTAAAATGCTGATATAATTCTTTGCATCCTAATCCTATAATCGATAATCGTTTCGATTTAGTTATAGACTCATTGTGCAATTTGGCTAATGCCATTACACCTGCTCTATCTATACTGCTTACACGCTCAATATCTAATAATACCTCATCTAATTTATCAAAGATATTCGCAAATTGCGCATTAAATGTTTTAAGGTTTAACTTATTTAAAGTTCCTTTAATTTGAAAGCGATTGTTGTAGTTTGTGATTTCTAAATCCATAATAAATAATTTTTAAGCGGTTCATACTAATTGAGGGCTATTAATCAGTAATATTTTTGCTATTATTTAGAGGGATAACCACAATATCGGACTTATACTTGAGTCTTTCTTATAAAATCGACAAACCGTAATTTAGCCTAGATTATTCGATATAGTCTGTTTATTTTTTCGATGAACGACACTAATATAAACAGATAGATTGTAGGAAAATAATTTAATAAATCACTTAGAATTAAGCTTTTGGAGATGTGCCTTTATATCTACCGGCTTATTTATAAGCACTTTAGATACCGGATATTTTCCTAATAGATGCGAAGGTCTTATTGGTCGTTTTTCAAAACTGCCTCCGCAATTAGGGCAAACTTCTTTTAACAATGTTACACAAGCCTTACAAAACGTGCATTCAAAAGTACAAATCATTGCTTCATTAGAATCATGAGGCAATGATTTGTTGCAATTTTCACAGGTTGGTCTTATTTGTAACACAAATAGAAAATTTTGAAAATATGTTTTTTACTTTTACAAGATGAAATACAAGTACAAAATAATATTAATGGTCCTCTTAGCAGCCATTACAATTTACGGTTTAGTTACCGAACAGTACTTATTTATGGTATTTCTAATTCCTTTGAGCCTCGATTTTTTCAATAAGAAAAAATCTGATTAAGTTTTCTTTACGTATTCTGTAATAATAACTATTTGCTGACCATCTACTCTACCTTCAATATAGGTTTCGTTTTCATGATCTAGTCTTATATTTCTCACTGCTGTACCTTGTTTAGCTACCATGCTAGATCCTTTTACCTTTAGATCTTTTATTAAAACAACGGAATCTCCATGTTCTAAAATCACACCATTAACATCTCTATGTATTAATTTATCCGCTTCGTCTTCACCATCACCAGAAGCTTTAGCTAATTCTAAGATGTCATCTTCCATGTACATCATACCTAACAAATCTTGTGTCCAATCTGCTTTAATTCTGTTAAGCATTCTCCAAGCCATAATCTTTACAGCATCGTGCTCACTCCACATACTATCGTTAAGGCACCTCCAATGGTTAGGGTCAATAGCATCTGCATCATTCATCTGTTCTATACATGTTTTAGATGCATATAATGCTGTTTTTAATCCGTTTTCTTTGATATCTGGAATGATATAAACAGATAAATTTTCTTCACTTCCACTAAGCTCACATTTAGAGCCACTGCGTTGTTGTAATTCTCTTTCTAATGACATAATAAATATTGTATTATGCAAATGTAAAATTAATTAAGACTTTTAGTCCTTTTTTTTAAGAAAGCCTCTTACAACTATAACACAAACTTATCAATGAAGACTTCGAGTAGTTTTGATCCTTCAGAATTAAATGTTACAGAATCCGTATTTGCAGGTATTAAAATAGTCTCTCCCATGGTTACGATTTCTGTTACATTATCTATTGTAACTTCTGCAGCACCTTCAACACACATAAATATGACAAATGAATCTAAATTTCTATAATCTCGTTTTTGATGTGATTTGACTTCAAAAATATTAGTCGTAAAAAAATCACAATCAACAAGGTTACTTGTTTTATCTGTTTCTAATTGGTAATTACTTTTTCCGTTTGAAGGAAAAGTTTTGGTGGCTTTTATTGCAGCATCTGTATGTAATTCTCTTTGCGTACCAGTAGCATCAGTTCTATCCCAATCATAAACACGATATGTGATGTCACTTGTTTGCTGAATTTCGGCAGCTAAAACTCCTGCTCCTATCGCATGGATTTTTCCGGCTGGTATAAAATAACTATCTCCTTGCTTTACTTTTTCTGTATTAAAAATAGCATCAACGTTAGAGGCATTTATAGCACTCAATACATTTTTATCTAAGTCATTATCCTTTAAACCTAAAACAATCTCTGCATCTTCATCACTATTCATTATGTACCACATTTCGGTTTTACCAAAAGAATTGTGTTGTGCTTTTGCCATCTCATCATCTGGATGTACTTGCACTGACAAATTGCTTTTAGCATCTAAAAACTTAATTAATAGCGGAAAATTCTCTCCAAAAGTGGCAATGTTCTTTTTTCCCAAAAACTCACTTTTGTGAGATTTGATAAGGTCGTTTAAGGATTGTCCTTTATAACGTCCGTTAGAAACCATTGAAATATTATCTTCCACACCAGAAATCTCCCAACTTTCACCAACATTTTTTGAATCTGACTTTTTATTTAAAATATTAGAAAGTTTTTCACCTCCCCAAATTTTCTCTTTTAATATTGGGCTAAATTTTATTGGATATGCTTGCATGATTTTTACTTTTAAAGGTTTCTTTGAAATTGAAGGTTGATGAAAGTGTTATTTTCTCTTATTTTTTTTAGATAATCCAGTAATGAGAATAAGCTTTGGAATAAGGTTTGTTTCTTTTGTAAAGTCTTTATTTTATAATTTAAAATAGCATCCTGATTTTCAGTTATAACTTCAATTAAACCATTTAATCCATGGTATTTAATGTTTAACATATTAATTGAAACATAACCCAAATGCTTTAAATCAAATTCACTAAACATAAATCTTGCTCCTGCTTTTACTGCCGCCATGTCAGATTTAAATTTTCTAACATTAACTACCGAAACATTATCACACTCATCCTTTACGTCTCTTAATAAATCATAGGTATTATCTTTACTGTCATTATTAACCAGACACAATTCTAAATTTGACGTTTGTTTAATTTGTTCTATAAAATACGTAGTGTCCATTTCTTTTTCATTATTATGAAAGATTATAATGATGCCAGTTTTCATGATTTAGGGATTTAATAAAAGGTTGTAATTAGGCTACTTTTAAGTTATTTGAAACTGCTGTTTTTTTACTTTGTTTTTTTCCTCCGTAAACCCAAGCTATTTGTCCTAATTGAAACACAATTTTCACTGAATCCTTCATAGATAATTTAGAACCATCAGCATGAATCCATCTTTTTAATGGTTGCTCGCATAGCATTGATTTTGCTTTTTTCAACCCGAAGTGAATACTCATTCTTTTAAAGATTTCTACATCAAAAATCCACTGCGTTACAAACTTTTCTCCAAATGCAATGTTAATCACATCTTTATGAAAGATTTTAGCACCACACTGAGTGTCTTTAAAATCCATTTTTAAAATCTTTCTTATGATGAAGTTGATGGTTAAACTAATAATCTTTCTTGCAGATTCCTTTGTAATGTTTGCTCCCATTCTAGAAATACGTGATCCACTTACAATTTTAAAATCTGAAGTTTCAATTGTTTTTACCAAGTCATCAAAATCTGCTAAATCTGTAGATAAATCGGCATCTAAAAACCCGATATAATCTAAATCTTCTTTTTCTGCCATGTGCAACATTCCTAAACGTACAGCTTCTGCTTTTCCACCATTCTTCTCACAATCATAAACTGTAATAAAATCTTCTCTTCCCTTTTGTAAGTTTTTTAAAACCTCTAACGTTTTATCTTTACTACCATCATTTACAAAACATAAATGGTAACCAGAATTTTTATCGATATAGCTCAAAAACTCATCACTTAATAAGCGCTCTTCTTCATTATAACAAGGAATTACAACACCAACACAACGTTCTTGTATCATTACATTGCTCTTTGTAATTTTATGCTTTGTTTCTGGCGTACCTATTAATCGTTTTACACGTGCACTGATTTCATTTAAGCTTAATGGCTTTTTCATGTAATCATCAATACCAAGTTCAAAAGCTTGCATAATAGTATCATCTTTAGTATTACCAGATAAAATCATTATTGGTGTATCCGCATTTTTTGTATTTCTGATATACTGTACCACTTCTAATCCTGAAACTCTTGGCATATTAATATCTACGATAACTAAATCTGGACTAAAAGATTCATATAATTCTAATCCTTTTGACGCATCTGTTTCTATCTTTACTTCATAACCTAGTTCTAATAATCTTTTCTCTAATGGAAGTAAAACTAATTGTTGATCGTCTATGGCTAATATTTTCATAATAAATGATATTTTGTTTCTTAATTACAGGTCAAAATTACAGGATAAGACGCTTGTAAATTTTAAATTTAGCTGAAGCTAATAGTTAGTGTAGACGAATGGTAGATTACTATAGATAATTAAAAAATGAACCACTGTTTAAATTATATATCTTTGACAAGTCGTTATAGCTTAGGCTTTAAATGAAATATTATTATCTCATAATACGAACCTTTTAATGATGATTAAGAATATGACAGCTGAGCTATAAATGAATAATGAAAATTAACCCTTGAAAGAAACCTCAAATAAATATTTAATAGGTGCGCTACTTTTAGGATTAGCGTTTCATGGTAGTGCTATATTCTTTACTTTAGAAACTACTTATGATGCCTTAATCCATTTGTTCTTTGCAGACCACTATGCCAATAGCTGGTTTGAACCTTGGAACTATGAATGGTACACAGGTTTTACCGTACAAAGTTATCCACCTTTAGTACATCAATCTATTGGTTTACTCTCTATGATTGGTGGTTTAAAATTTGGGATGTTTAGTGTCGCGCTTATTGCTATCGTCTTGTTTATAACAGGAACGTATCGCTTTTCATTATTAATGACAGGTAATAAAACCGTTGCTGGTTATGCATCCTTATTAGCTGTGTTCTCTTCCTCGTTTGTAGAAACGCTTCATATTTTTGGGCAATTACCAAGTATTGTTGGTGTTTCGGTATTGATGCATGCTTTACCAGAAATCTATTTATGGTTAAAAACAGGTAAGAAATGGTATTTGGCAACGTCATTGTCTTTAATAGCTGTAACGGTTACGTCGCATCATGTGACACCTATTTTCGGAATGGTCTTCTTTATCTTTCCTTTAATAGGTATGGTTATAATGGATGTATCGAGAGAGCAAGTCAATTCTATGAAAGAAGTGACATTCAAACTCTTCTTGAATACTTTTTTCAAACTCTTTAAACGTATTGTAAGCTTTGGAATGCTATCCTTAGTTTTAATTATAGGCTGTATTTTTCCGTATTGGTTAAACTCTAAAGCCAACCCAATTACACAAGTTCCTATTCCTCATGGTTCTCGTGATAACTTTTTAGAAATCACATCCTCTGGACTCGTCTTCTTTTTGATTCCTTGGGGCATTTTACTCGTCTTACTTCCATATATATTCTATAGATATTATAGTAAGCGTTATATATTTTTTGGATTATCAGTTACCATTTGTACCATTTTAGGAACTGGTGGCACAACATCTATTCCCCTCAAAATGTTAGGCGAAACGGCTTTCAATATTTTAACCTTAGACCGTTTTACACTTTGGGCTTCAATTTTATCTATACCATTAATGGGAGAATTTGCCTATCGTTTTGTTGAAGGTGATTTAAAGGAACTCATTCAGTCTAAATTTGGTGCTGTTTATCACAGAATTATTGGTGGATTATTAGCCGGATTAGCTGTATTTATGGTGGTGTTTACTATGAGCTTAAACTACTTTAGACCATCGCAACCACAAAAAATAAAGATGTTACCTATTGTGAATTTCTTAAACCAAGATGACCACGATAAATGGCGATTTTTAACACTAGGTTTTGGCGACCAAATGGCTTGGTTAAGTGCACAGACTAATGCCATGACGGTTGATGGCAACTACCATTCTGCAAGACGCTTACCAGAATTAACAACGCGACCAATAGAGCGTTTAGAAAATTCTAAATTTAAAGGTGTTGCAGGTATTGGTTCATTACAACAATTTTTAACCACACCAGAAAAATACAATCTCAAGTACATATTTTCTAACGATAAATTTTACGACCCAATCCTCTATTTCTGTGGTTGGCAACGACTACGACAATTAGAAAATGGCATTATGGTTTGGGAACGTCTCAACATTCCGCCAGTATCCTCTATTTTACCGAAAGAAGATGTGGCTAAATGGCTAAAGATACATTGGGGAATTATGCCTTTTTTAACCGTTTTAATCGCGTTTATTTTAAATATTCAAATGCTTTGGGTAAATATGTTGAAGACACGATTTAAACCTTTGCCAGACTTTTTAAACTATTCGGTTACCTATAATAAATTTAACCGGAATGTTTTACGCGTTACACATATTTGGTCGCTCATATTAATCGTCGTGGTTTTTTATGGCATCTATTTATTCTATCTCAAAAACGATTCACAACGCAGTCCAGAAAATGCCATTATTGCCTATTACGATGCTTTAGATTTTAAAGAATTTGAAAAAGCGCATAGTTTAATTGACCCAGAAAGTCAACTACCAATTGCGCAATACATGTTAGAAATCTCAGTAACCGATGGTCTTTTGAGTAGTTATGCCAAAATGGACGCTATTGAAACCGAAATCACCAAACATAACGACAGTACAGTTTCTGCAAAAGTGGTTAGTCAATGGATTACACCTTTAGAAAAAATTGAAAAAGTAGATTACAAAACCTTATCTAAACACAAAGGGAAATGGTACATACAGCCAGATGATTTAAACAATGATTTGCCACCAGACCAACTATATTCTGATAATGCAACAAAATATTTTAACCAAGGTAGACGACGCATTACCACAGAACAAACACACCACGAAGACATTTTAAAACAACCTGTTTTAGAAGTAGTTTCGGCTAAATTGGTACAACACGATGGTAGCTATGCTATTATTGGCGAAGTACAAAATATAGATAATGTACCTGCAGATATTATTTTGAAAGGTACTTTGTACAACGACGATAATAAAGAATTGGCAACCTACAATGCCAAGTATCATGTGAAGCATAAATTAATGCCAAAAGAATCAAGTAGTTTCCGTATTAATTTTGAAGGTATTGCTTGGTCTAAAACACAAGATTCTATTCCAGATACGTTTAATCCAGATGAATTTACGCCTATTGAATTTGAAGAACAACCCACAAAATTCAATTTACAAGTCGCAGGAAATGTTTCTGGTTCTGATTTATACAAAAACGTGGTGCTAAGTGCTATTGATATAAAAGACAACCTTATAAACGGAAACTTATTTAATAGTGGTATTCAAGAAATTACCATACCTCAGCTATTAATCACTTATTATGATGCTAACAAAAATATGGTTTGGGTAGACCATTTATTTGTAAAAGAAGGTGTAAGGCAACAACGAAAGCAAGATTTTGAATACACTATTTTAGACAATGGAAAAGTAAACATCATTAATGATAGCATGAAAAACATTTTTGTAAACGGTTTACCAAACGAAAATATTTCTGATAAAATAGTACCAAACAGAATACTAAATCATACCAATGCGCAATTACAAGCTATTGAGCATCCTAATTTTAGTTATATTAAAATAGAAATTAACACATATATAGGAAGTCCGAATTAATGCAACTTAAACGCACATATCTGTTTCTTTTAGGTTTGATTTTATTATCATCATTTGCTGTTATACAACAAAATGAAACGGTTAATAAAATTGAATTACTTACCACACAAACCGATTATAAAGTTGGCACTAACATCGTTATAAAGTTTTCAATTTCTGAAGTAGAACAACCCTTATTGTATTGCTCTAATAGTTATGGCTCAACAGTGATTTCTTCAACTTTAAAAAACAACACGTTAGAATATTTTATTCCTGAAAACATCACTAAAAAAATAGGTGTTGTTACTTGGAAATTGTTGGCTAAAAATGAATCTATTTCAGGTCAATTTAACATCAACCCAAAATCAGAAGTTGCGACTTTAGAAACCTACATTGGACCACCAAGTATTGAAGCTGGTGGAACAGATTACACCATGTTAGTCGTAATCCCAACGGACTCATTAGACAATCCTGTACCAACAAATACTTTGGTAAAAGCAAAACATCAATTTTTAGCTTCAGAAGAAACCAATGATATTTACACGAAGAATTTAATTTCGTGGAGGAATATGTATTCTAAAAAAGAAAGTGGACGTATGTTGGTCTCTTCAGAAAGTCTCGGCATCAATTCTAAAGAATTTACCATTAATGTAATGCCTGCAATACCCACAGATTTTAAAATTTCTGCAACACGACCTCATAATTATGCAGATGGAAATCAAATTACAACGTTCACTACGTCAATACTAAAAGACGAACAAAATAATGTGATTAGCGATGGTACTTTCGTTACCTTTTTTATTACCAATTCTGAAGGTAATATTTTAAAAACCACAGGTACAACTATTGATGGTGTTGCCACATCAAAAATCATTCATCCAGATTATGCAGATACTTGGAATATTAAAGCATACGTTGATGGTATGGCAGAAAGTGATAGTATTTCTCTTAACTACAAACAAGTTATTGAAGATTTCGACGTTACTTTTTCAGACCAAAATAGAACTGTAATTGTTGGTCCTTTACAAAGTTTTATGCAACAAATGATTCCAGATGGATTGCATGTAAAATTGAAAATATATCAAAACGAAAAACTCATTAATACCATAACCAAAACATCATTTAATGGTTATGTGAATTTCAAATTAAAACCAGCTGTTTACAACAATGGCACCTACAATTTTAGCATTGAAACCGCTGGTAAATCAAAAGAATTTAAATCAAAAGAACTATGGTAGGTCTTAACAAAAACATACTACGTTCTATATTAATTGCCTCATACATTATGATTGTAGCCCTAATCATTTCTGGTGTAAGCGCATTATTTAGTTATCTAAATACAGGTGCAGACCGAAGCACCATGTTGCACACAGAAATACAGAAAGTAGAACAGTATTTACCCAAAATAGATTGGGAACCTTTACAAAATGAAGGTCGGTTTATGGACAACCAAACGTTAAACGCTTTACAAAGCAATTATTTAGACGCTTGGTATGTAAAACAAATAGCCTATAAAACCAATAAACCAGCCGGAATTAAAGATTATTACACAGATAGCGCTAGAGAAAATTTATACCGTTTTATTGAATTAAATAAAGCCGAAGACATTACTATTGAAGCGACCACACTAAAACACAATCCTACTTTAGAGTTTTTTAGTGAAGATGGCCAAATGGCTGTGATAACAGACCGAAATGTTATAGAATACAAACGTGTTTTTAAAGCTGAAAACGTCATTTTAGAAACTACCGAAACGTCTAACTACAAAATGGTGTTTTTACTAGAAGATGGCTTTTGGCGCATTAGACATTTGGTAAAAGAACAGGCTGAGACTTATGATGCTAAATCGGAACCTATTTCGGTTGATGATTTGAATATAAAAGGCATTAATTATTATCCGCAAGCCAATCCTTGGAATATGTTTGGCGATGAATTTTCTGCAGACACCATTTCTAAAGACTTTAAAATTATTAAGGATGCTGGTTTAAATTCGGTACGCTTATTTGTGCAATATGAAGACTTCGGCAAAGAATATGTAAATCCTAAAAAACTTGAAAAGCTTAAAGAAACTTTAGATTTAGCAGAAGCTCATAATTTAAAAGTGGTATTAACCTTATTCGATTTTTATGGCGATTATTCTGTGATGAGTTGGACGTTAAATCAACGTCACGCAGAAACCATAGTTGAAGCCGTAAAAGACCACAGCGCACTGTTAGCTTGGGATATTAAAAACGAACCCAATTTAGATTTTGAATCTCGACAAAAAGCCGTTGTCATTGCTTGGTTAGATAATATGATTGATTTAGTGAAGTCGGTAGATACTATCCATCCTGTAACTATTGGTTGGTCTAACACGCAAAGTGCTTCCATATTAAAGGATAAAGTAGATTTTATATCGTTTCATTATTATGAAGATTTAGAACATTTAGATGATGCTATAAATATCTTGAAAACTGAAATACCAAATAAACCCATAGTTCTTCAGGAATTTGGAATATCTTCTTACTCTGGTTTTTGGAAACCTTTAGGGTCTTCCGATGAAGACCAAGCTAATTACCATAAAAAAATCCAAGAGCAAATTGCATCTCATAATTTGCAATTTATGTCTTGGACCTTATATGATTTTACGGATGTGCCAACAGATGTTGTAGGTAGTCGTCCTTGGCGTCGTAATACCCAAAAACGTTTTGGGTTTATTGATAAAAATGGGGCAAAAAAGGCGTCTTTTAAATACATTTCTAATTAATGTATCTATCATTTAGAATGCAGTGAAGAATCTTTCTCTTTAACCAAACCAACCTTAAAAGATTCTTCTGTTCTGCATTCATATTAATTAGAAATTAGGGAATTCTAATTGTTAGTAGGTGTTGTAATTAATTGGGGCAAAAAGGGTAATTTCGATTACTTATCTAAGCAGTAGTATTAATTAGGATGTAGGTTAATCGCACTACTTACTTGAATATAATGGTGTACATTATGATGACAACACTGCATTATGAGTTGTCTTTTTTTCTATAATTTTATTAAATTGCTCTAAGTACATATCTGCAATTTGTGACATTGGGTGTGCTGTTGCAGCTTTATAATTTGCTTTAGCAAGAAATAATCTATAAGATTCATTAGTCACAATTCCTTCTATGGCATCGGCTAAACTTTCTACACTTGTTGGATTAAAAAACTCGCCTTTATAGCCTTCATCTTGAATTAATAATGCTAAGTCACCTAAGTCTGGCATCACTACAGCTTTACCATAACTACCAGCTTGGTGTAAAACTCCAGAACTTCCTGTTGTAGATGTATATGGAAAAACAACCACTGCACTTTCATTAAATAGTTTTGGCACTTCACTTTCTTCTACATAACCCGTAAATCTTACATTAGGCACGTGCTTATAATCTTCTTGTACTTTTGCTAAGTAACCTGGTACATTTGGGTTATCTGTTCCTGCAATAACAACTTCTAGATCTAAACCTGTTTTAGCTCTCACTAATTCTACTGCTTCAATCATTCCTTCTACTTTTTTGTATGTTCCAAATTTTCCGAAAGTCATAATTTGTAATGGACCTGATGGAAGTGTATAATCTGGTTCGTCTAAAATTTCAAACGTTCCATGAGGGATTAATTCTACATTAGGTGACAAATATTTTAATTCTAAAATATTCACATACTTCTGCATAGTTACTGCAACTACATCTGCTTTTAAAATAAGCTTTGTTAAACTCGTTCCTATAAATCCGTAAATTTTCTGCATTACTTTATTAGATGTAAAACCTGCACTTCCTAAATCAACTTCTTCAAGAATGTTGTGTAGTAAAACAATGTTAGGGATCTTCTTTAATTTACAAACCAATGGTAACATTAATCCTAATGCTGCTGCAATTTTCTTATCTCCAAACTTCATAAACTGTAAGTTGAATAATACAGCGTCTGGTTGTGTGTTATTAATCGCTTTAGTAACTGAAAATAAGTTTTTATAGCTATTAAAAGACCAACATTCCTTTACTGTAATCTTACAGCCAAATTCTTTAAATTCAATATCCTTTTCTCCTTCAGTTCTATCAGTTAATAAAATGAGTTCTGTTATCTCATCCTTTTGTCTAAATTGTTTTACTAAATGATAAGCATACTCATTTAAAGTGACTTTACTTGGAGGATATGCTGTTACAATTGCTAGTTTCATAATCTTATTTTTTTTTAATGTTTTAATTAATTACACTGCAAATTTGGGGTTTTAATTGGCTGATTTTTGAGAGTTTCGATAGGATGACTTTTAGTGTAGACGAATGGAATTAATCCTTAGACAAAGCTTTTTTATATTTTGCTTTTTTAAGCCTAACAACATGATTAGCAATAGGATTATAGCTTTAAATTTGATATCGATATTATTCCTACTACCAATAAAAAATTACCGAATAAAAGAAGATTTACAAACCATAATTTAGAAGAATGAAAGACAGATGAATCTGTTTTTGAGTTTTGACCTTAAATTGGTTTGAGATGTTTTGCTTTGTACTGAATGACAGAACCCGTTATGAATGATATAATACGTTTTAATGATAATTTCTTATTGTCGTTAAGAAGGAAGTATGATTGAAGGATCTATTCTAATTATTACTTAATTCTCTATAGCTTCTTCGCTTTGCTCTCAATGACAAAACAACTAAGAATTACAACTTTATTCTAATTAAATAATATGGACTATCATTCAGTGAGAAGTATGACTGAAGAATCTATATAAATTAAAACTGAATTCTATTTTATTTCTTTTTAGAATCAAAAACAAAGAATGATAATTGAATCACTAATAGTAAAAGCATTGCTACAATTTGCATGTGAACAACCTGCTCTAAACTATCGTGAAAGAAGATAACTAACACCATTTGAAGCATTCCAAAGACTCCAGAAATAATTACTGGTACATATTTATCTAAAGACAAATAGTAATAGGCGAAGATGTTAGAAATGGCAAACATAGAAGTGGCAATAGCGTATTTCCAAAGTAAAGGTGCCATTGCAATGTATTGTTCTCCGAAAAGTATATTAATAATTAATTCAGGAAAAACTAAACACGTAAACACAATTACAATAGATATTGCTGCAATGTATCCAACATACTTAAATAATACTGATGCTGTTTCTTTCCCTTCTTTTTTCAATTCTACCACAGCTGGTAATAATAACATTACAAACATCCATGCAATGAAATACACTATTCTACCAATTAATGCTAAGGATGCATACAAACCAGCTTCGTAAGACTCAAAATAATGTTTTACTAGTAAGATATCACTGTTATTAATGATGATTTGAGTAAGTTCATAAAAGGCTGTTAGTAAAAAGAAGTTTTTAATCTGCTTACTATACTGAGCATCTAAAGCTGCTGGTTTCTTAAAACTGATTTGCTTCATTTTAAAAGGGAACAAGCCAAATACAAATGATAATAAAATCCCAATTGCGATAACTGCAGAAGACTGAATATCAAATAAAAGTATTAAGCCTAAGGTAATTACTAATCTACTTAACATTTCTGCCTGATATGTTATTGATAAAGATTTATAAGCTTTTTTACCCTGAAAAGCACCTCTGTTTACACTCATTAAAAAATACAGTGGTACTCCACAACCAAAAATGATAAACATGGTTGAAGATGATGTATTAAATAAAGCTTGTAATTGTGAAGCGAATGCTATAATTAGAATGCCTAATCCTATTCCAACGGCAAAAGCCTGTTGGTATACTCTGGCTATAAAGTTTTTAAACAATTCATTCTCAAACAAAACTGAGAATTTTGCAGTTACCAACTGAAACGTCATGGCCACAAATGATAATACTAATAAAAATGTAATTAGTACTGCAGCATCAGCAAACGCAGTTGGTCCTAAAAGACGACCTAAAATTAGATTGTACAAATAGTTTCCTCCGTTTACAGCCAACACGCTGACCATAAATAATTGTTCTGGCGTTAACTTTCTAGACTTGATTGCTGTTAATAATTGCATGATGTTTTGTTTTAACTTTTATTATTTAGTATTATGCGGCAACTTTGATACTTCTTATACTTTCAAAAATGTGTTGTGAAACGTTTCCTACTATTAAAAAACCTCTGTCAAATTTTAAAGCATTGTTATATAAAACTCTAATTGCGTTGATTCCATCTTCATCAATTTCGTTGATGTTCTCTATATCTATAGTTAAGTCTCCAGATGCATTCAAAATAGTTTCAAAATGTGTTTGAAAGTATTCTGCTGTTGAAGCGTTAATTGCTCCTGATACTGAAAATAATCCGAAATTTTCTTTAATTGTAAGTGACATAATTTTGTTGTTTTTTAGTTATTATTGTTTTAAATCTGACACAAATATCAAGAGTATTTCCATGTAAGTGCAGTGTATTTCGATGGATGGCAGATTGCTGTAGATGAATGAACGTCAAATAGTGCTTAACTTGCAGTAAGTAAAATGATACTAAAATGAAGACCTTAAAATCACTTATTAATCTTAGCATATTCTTAATCGTTTTTAGCGTAACAGCTCAAGACATGAAAGAAGGATTTACCTATTTAGAAACCGGAAAGTATGCTCAAGCAGAAACATTCTTTAATACCATATTAAAAGATTATCCTAATAATAAGACTGCGCGTTTATGTTATGGACGTGCCATTGGACTAAATGGAAAGGCGCCAGAAGCAAACGTATTGTTTACAGATTTGCTTGCAGACTATCCAAATGATTTTGAGGTAAAACTAAATTATGGTGAGTCTTTATTATGGAATAGCAACTTTGCAGATGCCAAAGTGTACTATAAAGGTTTAGTCACAGAAGACCCAAAAAGTTTTGCTGCGTTATTAGGTTTTGCAAATACGCTTTCTAATTTAAAAGAATATGAAGACGCTTTAATTATGGTAAATAAAGCTTTAGACGTTTCTCCAGGAAACCCAAATGCTATGGTTTCTAAAAAATACATCTATTTAGGATATGCTTACCAAAATCAACAAGCTCAAAACTATGATAAGGCAGAACTGCTATTAACAAAAAACCTTGAGTTATATGGAGACGACAAAGACACCTTATTAAACTTAGCTAATTTGTACTTAATTTGGAACAAACTAGACAGTGCTAAATCAATATACAATAGATTAGCAGAACAACCAGAGCATAAAATTATTGCCCTTAACGGTTTGGCTTTAGTTGAACATCTTAATGGAAAAGAAAAGAAAGCTTTAAGTATAAGTACTGAAGCTTATAATAGTCTTAATGAAAACACAGATCAAAACATTACTAAACAAACTACAGAACGTTATGCGCAAGCTTTAATTTGGAACAAAAAATACAAAGCTGCCAAAAATCTCATTGATACCTTAATTATTGAAAACCCAAACAAAAACTGGGTTTTAGCTTTACGTGCCACTTTAAATATTTATAAGAGTAATTTTAAAAAGAGTTTAACAGATTACAACCAAATATTAGAAAACGATAGCACCTCTTTTGATGGTAACCTCGGAAAAGCAAACGTATTGAAAGCGCTAGGTTATACTGATGAAGCATACAACTCAGCAGAGAACACTTTAAAATTTTACGACAAGCAAAAAGACGCGACTAACTTTATTAACCAATTAAACAACAGCTTCGCTCCTACCTTAGAATCTAAGGCTGCACATACCTTTGATAACGGTGACAATAAAGCATTTTCATTTAATAGTAATGTTATTTTTCCTTTGTCTACTAAGTTTGCTGTATTAGGAAACTATAATTACCGAACAACAAACAACACAATTACAGACCATAGTGCTACATCTAATAATCTTTCGTTAGGTTTATCTTATAAATTTATACCGAGCATTACATTTAAAGGCTCAGCAGGTATGACCTCAGCAAAAGCAGAGACTGATGATTACACGCAACTGTTAACCGATATTTCTTTTAATATTAAATCTTTTAAATTACAAACCTTAGATATTGGTTACAAAAGACAAATTGAAAGTTTTAATGCCGATTTATTAGATCGAGAATTAGTACAAAATAATTATTACGCTAATTACAATTTAGGCACCAACTTTAACCTAGGTTGGTTTACACAATTAATGCACACCTCTCAAAATGATGGCAATAAAAGGAACTTATTATTTACATCGTTATATTATAATATTTTACCAAAACCATCTGTTAAGGTTGGCTTTAATTACCAATATATTACGTTTAAAGATCAGTTACCTACAGTATATTTTAGTCCAGAAAAATTTAATGCCTATGAGGTATTTATCAACTTAATTAAAGATGAAGCTGCCGCGAAACCTAAAGAATGGTTTTATAATGCTACTGCTGCTTTTGGCTATCAATATATTGAAGACGATCCTAAAATAACTGCTTATAGAATACAAGGTGCTTTTGGGTACAAATTTTCAGAGCGTAGCTTATTAAACGTTTATGGCACACGAAGTAATATTGCATCTGCAACAGCTTCAGGTTTTACATTTACTGAAATTGGTTTACGTTTTAAATGGCAGTTTATGAAGAAGGCGGTTTTTGGAAAGTAGATTCAACTTTCTACAAAAGAAAAAACACAAGCCAATGGCTTGTGTTTTTTTATACTTAAAACTAAACTTATTTACTATGCTCTTGCTGCTTTTACAGGACAACCTATAGCTTTAGTTAAACTTGGATTTGGTTTTTCTCCTGCTTCTAATGCTTTAATAGCTTCTTCTACATACTTCACTTTTACATCTTCTGGAGATTTAGAATTATCATCAATTGCTCCAATATATTGCACTTTACGTTCTTTATCTAATAAAAATACATGAGGCGTTCTAACCGCACCATATTGTGGGTATATTTCTTGTCCTTCATCTACTAAATAAGCGAAAGGAAATCCTTTTTCTTTTGCTCTAGCTTGCATTGCTGAATAGCCTTCCTTTTCGTTTTCAGGACTATTAGGATTAATCGCAATTACAGAATACCCTTGTGGTGCATAAGTATTATGTAATTCTATTAAACGGTCTTCGTATAACTTTGAAAAAGGACATTCATTACATGTAAATGTTACAATATACCCTTTAGCATTTTCTATACTGGCTAAAGACACCATAGAACCATCAACATTTTTAAGGTTAAAATCGGAAGCTACTTCTCCTATTTTATAACCTCCAATTTCTTCTAAGGTTTTTGTTTGTTCAGGGCTTCCTCCTTTTGGTGGTCCCTTTCTATCTCCTCCATGTGGCGGACCTTTACGATCGCCCTCATGATGCTTACCGCCTGGGCCTTTCTCATGGTTTTCATGCCCTGAAGCTGTATCTTGATTAGTCCCTTTGTCTTTACATCCTACTAGTACAACTGTAGATAATGCAATCATTGACAATGCTACTTTTATTCTTTTCATATTAATTTATTTTTTAATGGTTTTATTTACTTGGTTCTCTAAATCTTTTAAGTTCTCAAATGAGCGCTCATAAAAAGCGCGATCTTCATTATTAAATATGATTGTAAAAGGAATGGCTCCAGACCAATTTGGATCTATCTTATCTATCCAATTATTTGAATCTGGATCATCTAATAAAACGACTTTTGAAGTAATATTATTTTCTTTTAAAAATGGTTTTAATTTGGTTTCAATTTCTTTTGGAAAATCCATACTTACCAAAAGTACTTCAACGTCTGGATGCTTTTTAGCATAAGCCTCAATATAAGGCAGTTCTTTAACACAAGGTGCACACCACATTGCCCAAAAGTTAACGATATAAGTTTTATTGGTATCTGTATAAAAAAGAGGTTCTATAGCTTCAAAATTGTATACTTCAATAGTTTCATTAACATTAGTGCTACTCAATTCAGTAATCTCTTTTTTGTCATTTTTACAACTAAAACAAAAACATACCATAAGAAGCATGTAAAATAGCTGATGTATTTTTTGTTTTAAAACTTTAGTTTTTTTCACAGTTTAAAAGGTATAAGTCTATTGGACTTATAAAATTTTAAAAAGTTTAATTTCATTTGTAATTAATAAGGAATTTACTTCAAAAGATTTTATGTAATGATTTCTAACTCATGAAACCGCTATAAAAAAGAATAGGCAAAAGCTTGCGCTTTTGCCTATTACAATAAGGAATTAACTAAGGGTTATTAATTAATAATCAGTTTTAAGGGATTAAACTCATACTGGTTACTAACGATTTTACAGAAATATAAGCCTGAGCTTAAATTCTCTCTGTTTATGGTGATGCTGTTTTTTCCTGATACAGCATTAAATGTTCTATGGTGTACTTGCTTTCCTAACTGGTCGTACATTACAAATTGTACAGTTTCGCTTTGGTTTACGTTAAAGCTTAGTGTGGCTTGTGTTGTCATTGGATTAGGATAAACAGACACTTTAGTTGTTTCTGTTTCAAAATCACCCACAGACAATGTACTCGCTTGTGAAAATCGCAGCTGATTTATATTCATTACTTTAGAAGTCGATATACCATTCTCAGCTACCATAGTGAACACTATTGTTACGACATCATTTAATTCTGCTGTATCCGTTGAGTTATTTTGTAAATCTGCAATGTCTATTGAGAATTCTTGCAATGTATTTGTTAAAGCAATAGTCGTTTTATACTGTTCTTCCCAGTTAGTAATGCTTTCTTTTACAAATGTGATTTCTAAATTTCCGGTGCCTTTTGCACTGAATTGAAAACTATTGTAATCTGTAACATCTACAGCCTTAAATCTTGGTGTTAATGCTCTATAAGCAGCCACATAAGAGTTAGTTATTGCTCTCAATTCTACGTTACGTTCTATTGCGAAATCAGATGTTTCAAAATCAGAAGTATTTAAAGTCACTTCATACATACTAACATCAGTTCCTTCACGTGAAGCATCAATTCCCCATGGACCATCTGACATAAATAAATCATCTGGTGTTGCGATACCATCACCAATTCTAAAACCAATATCAAAAAGATTTCCTGTTTCTACTCTTACATTAGTAATGTAATTTCCGTTTAAGTTAATAGTAGAATTAAGATTTCCGAAGGCTTCTGTTTCTGTTGTTCTATAACCTGCATCTAAATAAATAGTTTCTGTTGCATTAGAATTTATAATCTGTAAATCTAATCCTCCATTGGTATAAGCTCCTTTTCTAACAAAAACTGTAGGAGGTGTAGAGTTATTATAACTCACAATTGGTTTTTCAATATTTAATAAGTTTAAAACTTCTTGTCCTAAGATGTACAAATCATCTATAGTATTAGACCAAATTTGGAAATTATAAAAAGTAACATTTTCTTCATATTGATCTAAATTCCAATGACTTTCTATCGCAAAATTAGTATCGTTATTTACTACTTTTGCAGATAAACTTAATACAAACTCATACGTACCATCTTCATTTTTTATTATCGATTTTATAAACTGTTGCTCGTTAATATCTATAGTAGATACTGAGATAAGCTCAGCTCCTAACAAACGATCGCATATGTATTTGGTATGTTCGTATACACCATTTTCGGTTTTTAAAGCTAACACAGAAGCGACAGCACTATTATTTTTTAGGTAATCTACAGCATAAATTTCAGTAGCATTAGTAATGCCTATTAAATCTGAAGGCGATGCTTCTACAGCCTCATCTTCATTTATAGACTCAAGTGGCACAAAATCTTGTAAAATGAAATTTGAATTTGCACTTCTACTTGCATAGTTAAATCCTTTTACTGCCTTTGGTGCTAATGTAGCATCAAATTTATATCCTGTTTTTGCTCTTTTAAAATTACGTGCATTAATCTGCTCAGATAATCTGCTATTACTTTCTAATCCACCTGCATTAGAACTCGATGTTGGTGCTTCAACAACATCACACATTCCAAATCCTGAACAAGAAGGATCCTCACAATCTATAAGTCCATCACCATCATCATCTATTCCATTATCACAAATTTCTTGCAACACTGGTGCTGTTGGGCAACGTGCACCATCATTACTATTACTTGATGGTCCGAAAGCAAATAGATTAGAATCTATATCACTTGTAGCATCAATATCTTGAACATTTTGAATCACATATATCGTTCCTGTTTGATTTGCCGACACATAAAAACGACCTTCATTATCAAAATAAACAGCTCCGTATGTGTAACTTAAACCAGAAATCACTGGAACCTCACCTAACGCTGTTACAACTCCATTATCTGGATTGATACGATATAAAATATTCGTGTTTTTTTCAACAGCATAGATTTGATTATCTACTGAATTAAAAGCCCAATCGTGAATATTAATATTTTGAGACAACGTCTCTGTTGCTTGGTGCTGTGTATAATTATCAGAATCTGGATTTAAATCTACTTTATAGTATGTTGTTCCACCAGCTTTTAAATAATAAATACCTTCTGCACTCACATCGCCAACATAACGATTGCTTGCTGGTAATTCATCTATATAAAAAGTTGTTGTATTAAAATCTTTTCCAATCCTTACAATTGATTTTTCTGGTGTACTTAATGAACCCCAAATAAAACCATCTGCAGGATTGTAAGCTGTAGCATTTATATTTCCAGGTGTTACATCTGCAGCAACTTGATAAGAATTACCAGAAGATAAATCAATAGCATACACATCGTTATACTGAAACAAGTAAGCATTAAAGTCGCAATTAAATGGCACATCTTGTGCTTGAGTACTTATACTCAATAGTATAAAAGCGACTAGTAGTAATTGATTTTTTAAAGTGTAAAGTGTTTTCATCTTCTGTTTCTTATTAGATTCTGATACAAATTTACCTGATAATCAGGCCTCAAAATTGATTTTTCGATTGGCTCCAACGATTCAACGTTAGTTAACCAATTACTATCGACGAATGGTTTTTGTCGTATTTTATGTGATCTATTTACACATAAAAAAAGGCAAAAGATTTCTCTTTTGCCTCACACTATAGATCATAATTAAGGGTTATTCAGTAATCAATAAAGGGATAATATTTAATGATTACCTACGATTATTAATAGCTCTCTACAGTTTAACAAATATGTTTGTGAAATAATATTTTCCGTTTTCATCTTTTGAAGTTGAAATTCCAAAATCAGTAACATTAGAATCTTCTATATTTTCTCTATGACTGTCACTATTTATCCAAGCATTAACTACTGATTCTGCATTAGAAAATCCATAACCTACATTTTCTAAAACTTTTTTTGCCTCTACAGCTTCCACTAAATTTTGAGATCTTGTATAGAAAAAATCATGACTTACGGCTCCTGCATCTATCATATATTGATTATGATTAATGGCTTCTTTTGAAGCTTCATTTAATATACCAAGTGGTTCTAGGTTTAATGTTGTTCTGTAAACATTAATCAACTCTAAAATTTCATAGTCTATAGGATTGTATTCTACTATGATATTTTCAGTGTTATAGATTTCTGGATTTGAAAGCTCATCTTCTACTGAACAAGAGAATAATGATATACTTAATACTAAAAGGACTACTACTTGAGATAATTTTTTCATGAGGGTTGTTATTAATTTCATTACAAAATTATTTGAATCACCTCTTCTTTTTTTTATAATTCGATTAGACCATTCAAAAGTATCGACGAACGGCATTTAACTAAAGACAAGCTATTTACATAGTGTTATTGCAAATAAAAAAGGCAAAAGATTTCTCTTTTGCCTCTAACTTTATACTAATCCATGAGTTTCCCCTTCATGTCTTATAGTGCAAATTTACATGCTATTGTAACTTGAAATATTTTTTTTCGTTAGATGATATGTTTGAAACGATGGGCTACAATAAGGTGTCGACGCATGGTTTTTTTTCTAAATTATAGACATCGCTAATCCTTATGATTATAGTTAATTCACACAGACAGGTTTCTCTTCAAAAAAGAGAAAAAAATCACTAAAACTATTATTGTAATAATACTTATAGTAAGTTAAGACGCTTCATTAACTCAGGTCTGTTAGAACGACTTACCGGAATCACATCTTTTTTAATAAGCACACTATTATCTTCGATATCAATAATTTTATCGACATTGATAATATAAGAACGATGTATTTTTAGAAATAAATCGTCTGGAAGCTTATCTTCAATTTTTTTCAGTGTAGAATGAACCGTGTAATTTTTATCATCCGTTTTTACTTGAATATAGTCACCTTTAGCTTCAACTAAATAGATACTAGGAATATCTATTTTAATTAATCGTCTATCAATATTAACATACAAATCATTCCCAGAACTTGTTTCTACTTGGCTAGAAGCCTTAGTTTCTGATACAGCTGGCTTTATGGCTTCTGCTTTATCAATAGCCTTTTTAAAACGTTGTGGTGTAATAGGTTTTACTAGGTAATCTACAATACAGTCATACCCAAATGCTTGAATAGCAAAATTAGGATCTGATGTTGTAAGGATAATTTTTGGTGGGTTTTTAATTGTATCTATAAAATCAAAACCTGTAAAATCTGGCATGTGTATGTCTAAAAATATCAAATCAATATCATTCTGATTTAGATATTTTATGGCCTGCATTGCATTTGGAAAATCCTCTAATACATTTAAGCTACTGACCTGCGAACATAGCTGACCTATGATTGCTCTTGCCGTTGCTTCATCATCAATAATAATACAATTCATGCCATCCTAATTATAACTGTTGTAAATAATTAGTCATGATCGTTAGTATGGATTCGAATTCGTCTTGAAGTTTAGTACTTCCCTCTAACAAATTATTTTCGAATGCTACTGCAGTCTCATAACTTTTCTCGAGGCCTAAAATACTAATTTTATGTTTAAGTTTATGAACGTTCTCTGCTGTAAGTTTATAGTTATTAGCTTTAATATTGGTAAAATACACCTCTTTCTCTTCTGGAAACTCTTTTTTTATGATGTCTATTAACTTTTGTTCAAAAGCCTTGTCGCCACCAGACATACTATTAATATAAGATAAATTAGGTTGTTCCATTGGGTTGTTTTTTTAATGTAAAATAAAATGTTGTGCCTTCATTTAATTTTGAAGTTAACCAAATTTTTCCACCGTATAAATTTACTATTTTCTTAACTATAGATAGACCAATACCTGTTGATTCTCCATTATTTTCTAGCTTTTCAAAGGTTTTAAATATTTTTTCGAAATATATATCTTCAATACCTTTTCCGTTATCCTTAACGGCAAACTCCCAAAACTTCCCTTTATCTTTTGCACTTACTTCAATAGTACCGTTTTGCTTATCGTTATATGAAATTGCATTTCCAATTAGGTTCTGAAACAATTGCTGCAATCTATATTTATCACCTTTTATAATTGGTAAATTAGATTTAGTGATTAAAATGTGTTTAGGTACTTGAATAATGCTTAAAACATTATCTACTAACTTGTTTAGATTTACATCATAGACCTCAATTTGATTTTTACCAATAGTAGAATACTCTAAAATCCCATTTATTAAAGTGTCCATTTTTTCTACATTAGTTCTAATAAGGTCTAATGTTTTTTTACCATTAGCATCAAAAGCATCTTTATAATCTTCTTTTAACCAAGCGGTTAATGTATCTATACTTCTAAGTGGCGATTTTAAATCGTGAGACACCATGTGCGCATAATCGCTAAGCTCTTGGTTTTGGTGGGCAAGCTCATTTAAAAGCGATTCTTTTTGCTTGTTCATTTCAATAATCTCTTTGGTTTGATTATCTATAAAATCAACCAAATCAGAACTTTTTAATTCAACAACATCGGCTTTATCTTCTTCTTTAAGGTTATAAAACTTAAGCGTA
Source organism: Winogradskyella sp. Asnod2-B02-A (assembly GCF_045063645.1). Classification (NCBI taxonomy): domain Bacteria; kingdom Pseudomonadati; phylum Bacteroidota; class Flavobacteriia; order Flavobacteriales; family Flavobacteriaceae; genus Winogradskyella; species Winogradskyella sp. Asnod2-B02-A. The sequence goes on along the minus strand of NZ_JBEFOG010000027.1, from coordinate 1,432,646 downwards.
TTGATAACTTCTTTTAGTTTATCAATTAACTCTTTTTGTTCTTTTGCTTCTTCTTGTAATTTTCTGTTGGCAGTATATAATTCATCTGAGCTAATTGACATGGCTCTTTGAATCATTGCTGATTGCTCATCAAAATTATTGTACGAGCTATCTATAGCGGCAAGAAACGTTTTTAATTCTTCGCTAGATTTTAATTCTTCACTTAAATACTTACGCAATTGGCGTTTAAGTAATGAATTCATTATTCACTGATTAATGTTATGGTCATGGTTTGATTATGCAACTGACAGGCCATTTCTCCATGGAATGGTGCAATTTCTCCATAGGAATAAAAACCACTCACAGCAGTGCCTTCTCCTAAAGTTTCTATGACTTCATCAATTTCTTCTTCTACACGTTGATCTAATACCAATTTTCTTCCTATACAGCTAACTAGCATTGCTATTTCTGGCTTGTTTTGCCTAAACTCTAGCGCTTGTTTTGCTGCACGCTCTGATGCGTTTGCAATATTATCAACGTTTGTCATCATCAATTGCACTTTAGAATTTTGCTTTATATCACCAGCTAAAATCACAGAGTTCTCTTCTTCATTAATATTAAGAATAGACCTCACAATAGATTGCTCTTCATCTTCAGATTTTACATTCAACGGATACAATAATGCTGCTCCTGGTAAGTCCTTTGCTTTATCTCCTAAATAACTTTTATACAAATCTAAAGCAGGCAAACCATCTAACTCATAAAGTGTATTTCCTTCTGATTTTGTTACAGTACGCTCTGGACCAAAAGGCGTCCAACCACCATGAATTGAAAAGGTGATTTCTAATGTTTCTCCATAAAAACCAATAGCCACTATTTCGCCTTCTTTAGGATTTTCATTGTATGATGCTAATGTTTTTTCAAAACGTGTATCATCACCACATAAACCTCCTGTAATTAAGAGATTTCCGTTATTAAACGTACTCATACCTTGAGTAAGTTGACTCCCATTTATAAAACTACCTTCTGAAATTACAAAAACGTATTTTAAACCCTCTTCTGGAAACTGTTTTATAAGATCATTTCCTGTTTTATAACTATCTAAATCCGCATTTAAAACATTACTTGTTTTAATTAGAAATTTACTTTTTTCAAATTCCATAGCAGTTATAGTAATGCTATTTTCATTTACAGTGCGCGATGAAATTTCAGCACAAGCAGAACCAAACACAATTTCACCATCTGGAAACAAGCCTTTAATTTCTTCATAAATAGAAGCGTCTTCCAAAAGAAGACGATTTCCAAAAACAATAACTAAAGGTTCTATTAATTTTTGGTTTTCACCAATGTAAGTCCAATCTTTATCGTTGTGCTTTACTAGCTGTACTATTTTCATGTTTATTTTTTAAGGGTAAAATAAAATGTAGTTCCGACATTAGGTTGGCTTTCTAACCAAATTTGACCTTCATGCAAATCCACAATTTTTTTAACTATCGATAATCCTATTCCTGTAGAATCTTTACTCTTATTTAACGAGTGGAATATTTTAAATATTTTATCGTGAAACTGTTTTTCAATGCCAATTCCATTATCTTCAATTGAGAATTTGTAATGACTTTTTAAATCTTCTACATCTATAGTTATTAGGCCTTTTTCTTTATCAATAAATTTAACTGCGTTACTAATTAAATTTTGAAACAGCTGTTGTAACTTTATTGCATCTCCTTTAATTGTTGGCAAAGGATTTAAGGCATTTATAGCAATATGCTCTGGGATGTATAAAATAGTTTTTAGATCTAATAACATTTTATTAAGATCAACATCTGCCTTTTCAGTGTTATCTGTACCAACACTAGAATAATCTAAAACATCTGAAATGAGCTGCTCCATCTTTTCTAAGGTTGCTTCAATAAGTTCAAAATTCTTTAAACTCATATCATCTAACTTCCCTTTATTATCCTCTTTTAACCAATTTACTAAAGCATCAATACTCCGTAACGGTGATTTTAAATCATGAGAAACAATATGTGCATATTCTTGTAATTCGTTATTACTACGCTCTAATTTGAGAAGCAGTTTTTCTTTTTGAAGTTCTAGACTCTTAAGTTCGGTAATATCTAAATGTATACCTATAGATCCAATTATTTTTCCATCTATATCATAATTTGGTGCTCCACTTATTAACCAATGTCTAGTTTTACCAAATTTGCAAATGGCCGTAAGTTCATAAGAACTAGATTCTCCTCTTTTTCTTTTTTCTTGTTCTGCAGCTATTGTACCAGAACAATCATCTAAAGGGTAAATTTCTCTTGATTTTCTACCTAATAATTCTTCTTCAGTATAACCAGACATTTCAGTAAAACTCTGATTAATCATTAATATTTCATCATCGTTATTAACCTCAACCAAACCTAAGTGCATATTAGCAATAATGCCGTAATATTTTTGTTTTTGAGCCTCTAAACTTTTACGATACGTACGTTTTAAAGTGACGTCTGTAAAAGTCCATAAAAAACCCTTAGACTTTTCCCCAATAGTAATAGGCATATAATTACGCTCTAATATGGTACCATCTACCATCTCTAGTTCGTCACCAATGACAATTTCTTTAGCTTTGTCAATGGTATTCATCCGTTGAATAAATGCTTCTGGATCTTTAAATAAAACTTTGTTTTGTTCTGAAGCTGAAGTGCAATCCATACCATATAAATCTGATGGCTTTGCATTAATGTTAAAAAGCTCACAGAATTTTGTGTTAGAAAGCACAATGTTTCTGTTTTCGTCTTCTAGGATGATACCACTGTCTAGGTTTAAAACTAAAGTCGCTAATCTATTTTCAGATTCTATTAATCTTTCTGCTGATGCTCTTTCTGCTGTAATATCTCTAACGATTCCTTGAGCCGCAATTGGTTTATTGTGTTTATCAAAAACAATACTTCCATTTATATGAACCCATTTTACTTCCTTTGATTTGGTATAAACTCTAGTTTCATAATCTTTAAAGAAGCCATTTTTTTGTAATTCATTAAAGCTATTTATTGCATATTGAAAATCATCTTTGTAAATAAGGCTTCCTACTTTTATATTTTCTTTATCAATGTCGTAACCAAATAATTTTGTAGCTGCCTCATTAAATTTTAAAATATGCCCATCAAAATCCATTACCACATAGGCATCAACTATATTTTCGAAGATACCTTGTAATTCTGATGATTTTTCGTCTAATAAACTTTCGAGTTTTTGGGTTGTAAAGTAGAGTTCCCTTGATTTTTCTTCAAGGATTTTTTCGGCTGCCTTTCGAGCATTTTTTTCTCTATTAAGAGCGCGTTTTAATATCTCTACTTGGTTTTGATCCATTAATTTTTATTAATCACAAACCTTACCTGAGTTCCGTCTTCTTTAATTTTTTCTAATTCTATAGTGGCTGTAGAATTAAAATGTTCGAATGTTTTATTCATTAAACCAAGTCCAAAGTGATGCATAGCTCTACTTGAGGTGTAATCCATAACGAGATGATTATCCGTTTTTTCTATGACTTCAAATGTTGGTAATTCTGCATCTGGATAGATTTTTCTAACCTCTACATGAATATGATTTTCAATAGATGAAATCATTTCAATAGGATCCTTGTATGTTGCTAAAAGTCCTGGGTAACTTTTTTCTATTACACTAAAAAAATGTTCAGCATATACTAAAAGTAAGTTATCAATAGAAATACCTGTGTTTTCACTTAAGTGTTGCAATAATTGTAGCATTTCAGAAAAGCTATACGTACCAACTGATGTATAAATACCGTCTGATGCTAACTCTGAACTAGAAATGATTCTATCTACCATTTCTAAACCAAATTTATCTTCAACGAGTTCTAAAAACTCTGTAAAAACAATGCCTTTCATTATGCTTTTATTAATTCGTTAATGCTCCAATAAGCCAATAATTTCTCCATCTTAGCTACGTAATCTTCATATTTTAAAGGTTTTAAAACGTAACCTGCAACACCAATCTTATAACATTCTAACAAATCTTTTTGGTTGTTAGATGTTGTTAAGATAATCGTTGGAATATATTTTAGGGTATCATCGTTTTTTAAAATCCCTAAGAATTCTATACCATTAATTTTTGGCATGTTTAAATCTAATAAAATAATATCAGGAAGTACGTCTTTTTGTTCTAAAATTTTGAGTGCTTCTTCTCCATTATTAGCTTCGATGATTTTATGATTAAGTTTTAATGAAGAAATTGTTCTATTTAGCTTCATAACTTCAATCATATCATCTTCTATCAGTAAAATATTTAGGGTTCTCATTAATAGCTGCTTTGTGTTTAGTAAGCCAAATTAGTTGAATTATAGAACAACAGTTTTTTAATTCGGCTAGTTGTAATTTAGTGTCGACGGATAGTAGATAAGTGTCGACGAATGGTAAAACGGACTATTGCAACTTTATGCAGCCATTTTTACTCCATTATTTAATTGGCTTGTCGCTTTTAAAGTAGACAACTGTGCTTCAATTTTTATTTGCTCAAACTCTTGAAGAAACTCAATTGAAAAATTATTAAGTGTTTTTTCTTCTAAGTACATTTCAAATTCATTTATAAACTCTAACTGTCTAAGGTTTTTTTGCAATAACATTTTATTATTATTCGAAATACTATTAGTTACTTTTTGCGAATGATCGGTTTCTACTAATGTTAACTTAGAATGACTCTTATTGGTGTTTTCTAAAACATTAGAACTTAAACTTAAATTATTCTTGAAATAAAAATAAACACTTAGGTGACCTAATAAAAATACGGTGTATATAAATAATGTACTCATCGTTTTGGGATTTTATTAATTAATTATACCGCAAAACTAAAGGCTATTATTAGTGAAAAATGGCTTTTTCGATGAGTAAACGTTTTGGAACGACGATTAGAGCCAAAGCATCTTTAATTAGAATTTACATATATTCTAAATGCTATCTCTCAGCTTTTTAGGTAAGCCTTTTACCACCATATCATAAGAATGATCTATTAATTCCCTTATAAGCTTTGGTGATAATTCTCCTGAATTTATATACACACTGTTCCAAAGTTTTTTGTGCATGTGGTAACCTGGTTTTACACTATCGTATTCTGCTCGTAATTCTTGCGCGTATTCTGGATCGCATTTTAGATTTATAAAAGCTTCTCCATTTTCCCAGCGCTTTAATGATGCCAAAGCAAACATCTTTCCTAAAACTTTAAACACGAGGGTATCTTCATCAAAAGGAAAATGTTCCGTGACTTCTTTCTTGCTTAAACAGTAATTTCTGTAGTCTTCTATGTTCATTTTAAAAGTCGTTCCATTACTTTTTTAGGCTGTTGTAATTCGGAATACCCAAATTGTTTATATAAACCATGTGCATCAGCTGTTTTTAGCATCCAAACTGCACAGGTTTGCAACTTTGGATCGGTATGTATGGCTTCAATTAATTGTTTTGAATACCCTTTCCCTCTATATCCTGAAAGAATAAACACATCCATTAGGTAAGCAAATACGGTAAAATCGGTGGCAACTCTGGCAAAACCAATTTGTTTTTCATTGATATATACACCATAACAATGACAATGCGCAATTGTAGTTTTGACCTCTTCAATGGTTCTGCCTTTTGCCCAATATGTTTCGGTTAGAAAACTATGAATAATCTCAACCTGAAGCTTCGATTTATCCGTTGATATGTTTATCACTTTTCTATTTTTTTAACTTCAGTCGCTTCAATTTCCAAAGCCGAATAATCCAATTTCCAACCAATAGTTTCTACTAAATTTTCAATAAGATGAATAGCTTCTAAAGCCTCTTGTTTTGCTATATTAAACAAACCACTTTCTGGAATTTTATCCATAATATGTGCTTTGGCTTTAGTATGCAACTCCGTTAAATCAGAAGCCTCAAACCTATTAAACATACCATCACGTTTATCGTAATAATTGATATCACTTTCAATAGATAACACTTCTGGTTGTGGAAAATGCGTTAGATTAACTGTTTTCGTTTTAGCGTTTGAAGACATTTGAACTTTGCCTAAATCAAAGCCAACATGGGCTTTGGCATTAATGACAACCAAAGCTTTTTTTCGACTAGAAATTAATTTTAAGAACTTCTCTTTTACGTCTTCATAATGATAGATTTCAGCAAAATCTCCTTCAACCGTAACAAATTTACAAACCCGTTTTATTTTTTCTAATATTAAAATGGATTGTTCATTCGTGACTTTTTTTGTCTTCCATTGTTTATAAATTGTCACTAATCCTAAAGTGACAAGAATACTTATGATGATTATAAAAAAGGTTTCCATTTTAATTTTTTAATTTCTACTTGTGTTTTTTTATGTGACACTGAGGACTTATTGTTGTCACATTTCACGATCTAAATACATTACAAAAAACAATCTAAAGTGAGTTACCTATTCAATTACCTTGTACAGAATTGGTTTACTCGGACTTGCATCATTTTCAAAAGGTGCAATTTGAAGATTAAGCATATACATACCATCTTCAATTTTATTAGATACATAGATAAACTCCGTAATTGTGGCATCTAATCGCAATTTCCCTTTGGTGTTCCAAAAAGCATTATGAGCTAAAAGTTCGCCTTCATCTTGTTCTTTATCTACACTTGGCAAATCGATTAATAAATGCTTAACACCTTTAGATTTAAGATATTCTGCGGCATCTTCTAATAAATATGTTGGATTGGTATTTGAGTATTGTCTCGAAAATTTTTCGCGTGTATTTGGCATGGTCCTAATCACTATGGCATCACGTTTTTTATTTCCTAAAGCAAATTGTAATTGTTTTCTAGAAATCACATAATCGTCTCCCAATTTTTCTGGTGCAACTGTTACTACTTCTGCTAAGAAGAAAAACTGCGTTAAATATTTGTTTATAGAGTACACTTTTTCGGTAATATGACCAACCGTTTCTGTATGTGTACCATGCGAATGCGGATTAAATGTAATGGTATTAAAATTTACAACGGCTCCTTGTTCTACACTTATTATTTCTCCGTCTATGGTTTCTGGCTCAATCTTAGGTGGACCCAAATACCATGCATTAACATTAGAATCCTTTCCTGTTATAGGAATTGAAATATCTAAAGGTTGAGATAAATCTATTTGTAATTTTCTAGAATTGAATTGTATGGTTGCTAACACGTTTAATTGATTTTAAATAATTCACTGGCAATACCATCACATAAAAATTGTCCTTTTTTAGTAACACGTAAATGCGCTTTATCAATATACAATAATTGTTGATTTATAAAAACTTCTGCCTGTTCAATTAAGTAATCTTTATAAAGCAAACCAAAGTCCTTTTCCACTTTTTTAATAGAAACTCCCCAAATGGTGCGCAAGCCTGTCATTATATATTCGTTATATTGATCAGTTTGCGTTAGGGTTTCAATTTCTATGGGTAATTGATTGGCTTCTATAGTTTTAATATATTTTGAATTATTTCTCACATTCCAGCCACGTTGTGTTCCGTTAAATGAGTGTGCAGAAGGCCCAATACCCAAATAAGATTTCCCTTGCCAATACGCGGAATTGTTTTTACTAAAATAACGGTCTTTTCCAAAATTAGATAACTCATAATGCACAAAGCCTGAAGCTTCTAATTTCTCTTTTAATAAATGAAATTGTTCATGTGCTTGCTCATCATTAACATCGTCAATAACTCCTTTTTTTATAAAAGATGCTAAAGCTGTTTTAGGTTCAACGGTTAAGGCGTAACTTGAAATATGAGGCACATTGAAACTTAAAGCCATTTCAATATTCTTTATCCATTGTGCATTTGACGCTCCTGGAATACCATAAATTAAATCTAAAGAAATATTATCGAAATGCTTTGTAGCTTCCTCCAAACAAGCTATTGCTTCGTTGGCGTTATGCGCACGATTCATCAATTTTAAATCATCTTCAAAAAACGATTGAATACCAATAGATAAGCGATTGATTTTACTTTTAGATAATGCTATAATTCTGTCTTTAGATAAATCATCTGGATTGGCTTCTAAAGTTATTTCAGGCTGTTCTGTAACCTTATAATTTTTATAAACTGCATCTATTATAAATTGCAATTCTTCATTAGTTAATAAACTAGGTGTTCCTCCTCCAAAATAAATGGTTTCAACCGTTGTATTTTTAAATTCGTCTTTTCTAAGTTCTAGCTCTTTAGTTAATGCGTTTACGAGTTCATCCTTTTTCTTTAATGAGGTCGAAAAATGAAAGTCGCAATAGTGACAAGCTTGTTTGCAGAATGGTATGTGAATGTAGATTCCTGCCATTTGGTTTTTAATATTCAAATTGATATTTACTATTCTTCAAATAAATCATATAAAGTAGCAATCCTTAAATCGCAGTACAATTTCATAAACTGATAATTCAGCATATCAAACTGGCTTCCATAAATTTCTCGTCGTGTTTCCCAAGATTCATACTCTGGAAATTTGAGTTTAAACTGTGCCTCAACAAAACTATCCCAAAGTTTTTCTGAAACTTTAAAAGTTGTAATAAAAGTGGAATCGTTTTGGTTAATCTTAATTAATTCTACAACTAATGAATCTTTTATTTTCTGGGATTGATACCAATTTTGATGTGCAATATCATTGGCTTCTACTTGTCCTTGACTAAAAACAAAAAAGGATTGAATAAAAATTAGAAGTGAAATTATCAGTTTCATTTTCTGTTTTTTTGAATACTGTTATTGATACCATTTACTTTTTAACCCTGTCCTGATTCTGCTTCACAAATGCTCCCCAACCAGAGTAACTCTTACCAACTTCAACTCTGCCTTGGTTGTAAAAATGACAAACTGCCGCTGCCAAACCGTCCATAGAATCTAAATTTTTAGGAATGGTTTTAAGTCCTAACATGCTTTGTAACATTTTAGCAACTTGCTCTTTACTGGCATTTCCGTTTCCGGTAATTGCCATTTTAATTTTTTTGGGAGCGTATTCCGTAATAGGCACTTCGCGAGATAAACCGGCTGCCATGGCAACACCTTGTGCTCTTCCTAACTTTAACATACTCTGTACGTTTTTACCAAAGAAAGGAGCTTCAATTGCTATTTCATCTGGATGATACGTATCTATGAGTTCTACAGTACGTTCAAAAATGAGTTTTAATTTTAAATAGTGATCATCGTACTTTTTTAGCATGAGCTCATTAAGTTGTAAAAATTCCATTTTTTTACCCACAATTTTTATGAGTCCAAAACCCATAATCGTTGTACCTGGATCAATACCTAAAATAATTTTTTCTTTACTCATGTTTTTAATCGCAAAACTGGCAACCACTTAATGAAACTGCCAAGCCAAAGGTAAGGTTAAAAACGCTACCGTTAAATGCACCTAAACCACTCAATTCAGGATTATAATCATCTAAAGACGTTACACCATATAAATAAGCAATATCTGTGAAAATGGCTACTTTTTCATTAATAGCATAGTGCAGTTCTAGTCCTGCATTTATATTTAAATAGGTCTGTTTATTATCTCGTAAAACACCTAAGGGTTTCACAAAAGCCAAACCAGGTCCTGCATGTGCAACTGTACGTAATCTCAGTGGTAAAAACGTAAGATACTCTGTAGGATCGTATACAAATTGTGCATTAATTCTTGAGTAGTTTATTTTAAAATCTGGCGTGTCCGTATGGTTTTTAAAACGATTAAAACCATAATCTAATTTCACTCCGTATTGACGTGTAAGCATATGCTGAATCCCTAAATTAACCGTCGGGAAATTTACGGATTGCGCATAAGAGCCTTTTACAAAACCATCTGTTGTTGGGTAATTTACACCAACGGCAAAAAGGGCCTTCCATTTGGCGGTATCTTTAAATTGCGCTGTGCTTTTAAATGTGATAAAAACAAGACTAAAAAAGAAAAGGTATTGTTTAAAATTGTATTCCATCTCTAAGTTTTTGGTTTTATTTGTAATATGAGTTCTTATGTGCCATACAAAACTAAACAATTCTTCTTTGTACTTATTAAATTGAGTATTGTAGTTGGTGCATTTTATTTTATTTACTCAAAAATTACCACAAACGAAAGTTTAGAATTTACCAAATTTGTATCATTTTTAAACGAAAACAATGTTTTTTCAATTAAAAACATCAGTATTTTGATCGTTTTAAGCTTTTTTAATTGGTTTTTCGAAATCTTAAAATGGCAACACTTGGTAGGCACCATAAAACACATTACTTTCAAATCTGCTTTAGAGCAAAGTTTAGGAGGTTTAACAGCTTCTTTAATTACTCCAAACCGTATTGGAGATTATGGTGCAAAAGCAATTTATTACGCTAAGACATTTAGAACTAAAATTGTATTGTTAAATCTTTTAGGGAATATGGCTCAAATGACTGTAACCACACTTTTTGGTATTGTTGGTCTATTTTTCTTTTTGAATGAATTCTCAATTGATATCAATTACTATAAAGTAACAAGATTTGCAAGCATTATTTTAATTATTGGTTTATTGGTTTTATTTGGAGTGAAGCAAAAGCGATTTAAAGTAAAAGGCGTTTCATTTTCCACAATTCTTACTTTTATAAAATCAATATCTTTAAAAATCCATAGTTTAAACCTCTCTCTATCTTTTTTAAGATATCTTATATTTTCATTTCAGTTTTATTATTTATTAATTGCTTTTGGAGTTGACATCAACTACGAGAACACAATGATGGTAGTAACAAGTATGTATTTATTAGCCTCCATTGTGCCAACAATTTCAATTTTTGATGTTGTTATAAAAGGTAGTATTGCCGTGTTTTTATTTGATTATCTGCAAGTAAGTGAACTCATTGTTTTAAGTGTAACCACAACTATGTGGCTGCTTAATTTTGTAATTCCAAGCATCATAGGAAGCTACTTTGTATTAAATTTTAAATTAACTAACCCTATAGAATAATGCTAACGTTAATCGCTATTACTACCATAATTCTATATCTCTTTGTTATAGGTATGCTCATTTATGGATTTGATAATGTTACCGATTTTAAGCTGCAAGATTTACCTGCAAAGACAAAATTTTCTATTGTAATTCCATTTAGAAACGAAGCTCAAAATCTCTCAAAATTATTAGACTCTATTGTTAAACTTAACTATCCTCAACATTTATTTGAAGTAATATTAATTAATGATGCGTCTGAGGATGATTCTGTGTCTATAATTGAAAATTATCTATTGACATTGAGCAAAAGGCAGAATGTCAAACATATAGATTTAAAAATTATCGAAAACCGAAGCACTACAAGTTCACCTAAAAAAGAAGCCATAACTTCTGCTATCAAAGTTTCAAAATTTAATTGGATTGTAACCACAGATGCAGATTGTGTTTTGCCTACTTATTGGCTTGATACATTTGATGAATTTATTCAAATTAACAATCCTAATTGCATGGTCGCACCTGTTACCTACCATAGTAAAACCTCGTTTTTTAATCGATTTCAATCTTTAGATTTTTTAAGTTTACAAGGAGCAACAATGGGTGGTTTTGGTATTAAAAAACCATTTATGTGTAATGGTGCAAATTTTGCTTATCGTAAATCGGAATTTATTTCCGTAAACGGTTTTATAGGTAACGACACCATTGCTAGTGGAGATGATGTTTTTCTTCTCGAAAAATTTTTAAAACGCAATCCTAAAAAAGTATCCTATTTAAAATCTAATAACGCTATTGTTACTACAAATGCGGCTCAGAATATGAACCACCTCATTCAACAGCGTTTACGTTGGGCTTCAAAAACAAGTCAACTCACACAATGGTTTGCTAAAATAATTGGCCTCACCGTTCTACTCGGAAATTTCACAACTCTCGTTTTTATTCCAGCCGTTTTAATGCAATACATTTCACTTAAAATTGCATTGGCTTTATTTGTCATTAAATTTAGTATTGACTTTTTACTATTATTTAAAACAGTTCGCTTTTTCAAACAAGAAAATCTTCTACTTTCCTATTTGTTTTCAAGTGTTATTTATCCTGCTTTTAGTGTCTACATTGCTTTCTTGTCTTTCTTTAAGTCTTACCATTGGAAAGGTAGAACATCGAAAAAATAGTATTTCAATCATTTTTTTTGGTAGCTTTACTTGAATTAACTCCTAACTACATATGAAAAAACTACTTTTATTTAGTCTGCTATTTTTAATTTTTCAGGTTAATTATAGTCAAGAAAATTATACCATTAACGGAGAATCGTTTAATTTAAAAATGGAAGCAGAAGGTACATTAGACCTACTATGGACTAGTGATAGCGGTACCTATCGTTATTTTGTAAAAACAGAAAATGATGTCATTACTGAATTAAAAAACACAAAAGACAATAAGACCTATCAAGAAGAATATAAAACCTTACTGAGCAATCTTACTAATGGCATGGCAACAGATAAGCTAAAATTTACGCTTTACGACCTTAAGGCGTTTATAAACACTTATAATATTTCTGCCGATTCTAACTACACTTCTGTGGTAAAAACAAGAAAACTGGGTCTTAGACTTGGTGTTTTTGGTGGTCTAACTAACAATCCTTTTGTTGATAATCCCGAAAACACAAATGTGATGCTTATTGGTGGTGAATTAGAATTTTTTGAAGCCAATACATTACCTCGTCATTCTGGATTTTTGCAAGGTCGTCACACCTTTGACGGTGATGACTTTAACTACAGTACTAATGAAATAGCTTTGGGTTACCGTTATAGAATAATTAATAAAACTGCTTTTTCACTTTATGGTCAAGTGAAATTAGCTACTTTAAATATTACAAGTTCTACAATTGATCTTGAGGATGGAAACCAAAAAAGCTTAAATGACACTTCTTTTGATGTGCCCTTTATTTTTGGCATTGGAGCTGATATTAAAATAGGAAAACAAGGTTATATTACGCTGGCTTATGGTGAATTATTCGCTGTATTTTTAGATAATCAAGGTAATTTTTCTACTGATATCTCTATTGGATATAAGATGAATCTATAATGTCTTTACGGAATTTTAAAACTTCTAATCCTGTATTTAACAACTATTTTTGGGACGATACTAAATCATCTACAAAGACTATGTCAGTTACTGGCATTTTTTTTAAATCAATCATTGGCATTCTAATTATTGCTTTAATTACAACCTATGTATGGCAACTAAATGAAGCAGGCGTTTCTATGCAATGGTTTACTTTAGGTGGCATGTTAGCCGCAGCAATTGTGAGTGTTTTAATATCTATAAGGCAACATTGGTCGCCATTTTTGGTGCCACTTTATGTAATTGCAAAAGGCTTTTTTTTAGGAGGATGTTCTGCATATGCGCATCGCCATTATCCTGAGCTACCTTACCAAGCCATTGGTGTAACTATTATCACTTTTTTTGTGATGTTACTACTATATCAACTGCGTCTCATTATAGTAACCAAAAAACTAAGAAGTGTTATTATTACAGCAACCGTTAGTATATTGGTGACGTATTTAATAACATGGATTTTAAGTTTTTTTGGTATAAAAAATTACATTTGGGGAACATCTTGGTTTGCAATAGGCTTTAATATTTTAGCTGCTGTTGTGGCCTCTTTTGCGCTGCTATTAGATTTTGATTACATAGAACGCTACAAAAACAAAGCTCCTAAATACAAGGAATGGATAGCAACTTGGGGACTTTTAGCGACCTTAATTTGGTTGTATATTGAGGTCTTACGTTTAATGCAAAAGTTTGCGTTACGCTTTTAGATATAGCGATGCTTACAAAGCCATAATGCAGTAATTTTATTTAACTCAAAAGAGCTTAATTAATTCTTACAATTACCGGCAATTCAAATGTCGTAGTAACTTGTTGTCCTCTTTTTATAGCTGGAAAAATTTTTGGAACACTCTTTAAACTCTGACGTAAAAGACTATCAATATGAGGAATTTCTTGAACTGTTTCGTCATGAATTTTCATAGATTCTACTTCTAAAACGCCTTGCTTATCTATTACAATATGAAGCCTAATTGTATCAAAAACATCATTAGTTACTATGATGTTTTGTTCTGCTAAAAATTCATTAACACCATTAATTAAAGTGTTTTGAAAACAAATTTTATTGTCTTCTTTAGACGTCATAGAATCACAATTACTAAACGTTGGGTAAGTATCTACTTCGTTCCAATTAAAAGTTTGTAATTCTTCCTCAAGTAAATCTTCAGGATACACCTTTTTCTTTTCAAAATAATTGCATGATGTTGCAAAAAGGAAGATTAAAAGAAAAACTATTCGATTCATTACTAAAGTTCTGAAGCCGAAAAGTACAATTTTTTATTCAAAAAATATACTAGACTGCTTTGCTTTTAGTAACAACAAACAAGACTGTAATACTTGCCACATTCCTTAATTTGTAATTAGTTCTCTTCTAAAAATTTTTCTTGCTTCAATTCTTTTAATCTCTTCTCGGCATATTTGATAAAGTAACTTGTTTTATGCTTAGCAATAAACTGTTCATATAGCTCAATTTTACTATCTAAATCTGCATAAAATTCATCTTTTGTTCTAAGTAAAAAGAATTCTGACATTATGTTAGTTGGATCTTCTTTTAAAGATTTTTGAAACGCCTTAATTGCTTTTTCATACTTTTTCTGCCGATTTAAAACCGTTCCTAGATTTTGATACTCGTCTGAAAGAGACTGATCTTTTATTTTTAAAGCCCTTGCAATAAACTCCTCCGCTTTTTCAAAATTACTAAGACGTTCATAATAAGTTCCAATTACCAGCATACTATTTGCATCATTAGGACTGTATTTTAGAGCTTGCTTTCTATGGTAAATTGCATCTTCGTAATCTGAATTCTGCGCATAACTTGAGCTTAATTTTTCATGGATAAATTCAGATTTCTCACCTAATTCTAAAAGTTTTTTAAACCAAACTACTGCATGTGTGTAATATTCTTGATAATAATAGGTTTGTGCTTTTAAGCTTATAAGCTCTACATTATTTTCATAACTTTCTAAACCTCTATCTATAAAACCATGCGCATCTATAAAATTACGTTTCATTAAATGATATTTCGCAATTTTAAAAATAGCTTTCTGATGTGTAGCATCTAGCGTAAAGGTTTTATTAAACTGCATTAACGCTGTAGTGTCTTTTTGCTTCTCTAAAACCAAACCTAATTCATAATAGTAATTGGGGTTTAAGCTATCTGATTCAATCAAGTTGGTAAATAGCCCATTGGCTTCTTTATACTTTTTTGTTTTGGTTAAAAGTTTAGCGAATTCATATTGCAACAATAGATTATCTGTATTGGCTTTTATTGCTTTTTCATAATTAACAAGAGCTTCACCATAGTTCCCAATAGCGATATTAGCCTTCGCAATATCATCGTAAACATCATCTAAATTTTTAAGTGATTTGTAGGTCTCAATTGCTTTAGAAAAGTTGCCATTAGCATAAAAATCATCTGCTTTTTCTTTTGAATTTTGTGCATTTAAACTACATGTATACGCGAAACATAAGAACCAAAAAAATAATTTCATAAGCGACAATTAGTCTTTTTTAGAACCATGAACTTGAAAAACAATTGGCAGAGAATAAGGTACATCTACAGCTTTACCGTCCTCTTTTCCTGGTGTAAATTGAGGTAATAATTTTATAACTCTAATAGCTTCTTCTTCTAGCTTTGGATGTGGAGCTCTAGCATTAATCTTTGTAATATCGCCTTGTTTATCTATAGTAAATTGCACATGGATCCGTATTTGTCCTTCTGGTATACCTAAAGAATTTGCTAAATCAGTATTAAAGCTTTTACCTACATGTTTATTAATGGCTGAAATTGTGCATTTTTTTTGATCAGATTTATCTAAAACACCTGAACAATCCTTATGAATCGGTACTTCATCAACACTATTAAATGGTATTCTACCTTCTTTTTTATTTGCCTCTAGCACTTCAATCTGATGATTTAATTCAGTTACTAAGGGATTTTTCTCATTAGAATTCTTTAAAATTCG
This sequence comes from Winogradskyella sp. Asnod2-B02-A, assembly GCF_045063645.1. NCBI lineage: Bacteria > Pseudomonadati > Bacteroidota > Flavobacteriia > Flavobacteriales > Flavobacteriaceae > Winogradskyella > Winogradskyella sp. Asnod2-B02-A. The sequence continues at coordinate 1,416,688 of NZ_JBEFOG010000027.1, read as the reverse complement.
ATCTCTTTGAGCGACGAGTTCATCATACGATTTAGTAACCTGTTTTTTATTATCATCTCCTTTAACCTCAAAAACAATTGGAATAGAAAAAGGAACAACCACCAATTCTCCTTTTTGTTTTCCTGGGATAAACTGAGGTAAAGTTGCAACCACACGTTTTGCTTCTGTCTCTAACGCTACGCTTGGACCTCTAGCTTTAATATCTTTAATAATACCATCCTTACCAATTTTAAATTGCACAAAAATTCTTTTTTTCCCTGGGCTTAAACTATCTGCAACGCTAGTGTTAAAATTCATAGCGACGTGCTTATTGACAAACATATTCATACAATCTTTTCGCTCTTTATTAGATTCTAAATCTTTACATTCAAGAGTTGTTGGAGTTTCATCTACAACTGAGAAAGGGACTTCAACAGATTCTACATCTTCTTTAATAATTTCTACTCCATCATTTGAAACATATGAATCTAATACTAATGTGGATCTACCATCTGTAATTACGAGTTTATTAAAATAATCATCGTTTTCTAATTGTTTCAATAAGCCATTGTAACGCTTAGTTTCTTCTTCTGTTTTGTTTGCTACATCTTCTACAAAAAGTTTTAAAACACGATCTTGCGTATTTGCTTCCCATCGCTCCTTTTCTTCTTTAGTGTTTTTAAAAGCTTTAAACTCGTCATACGTTTTAAATTTACCCACTATCATAAGTTCATAAGTATCAATATCCTCTTGCGTCAAATTACCTTCTTCAGATTTTCTTTGAATCATACCATCAGCAATATACTTGAAGTAAGCTTTTAACTTTAAGTATTCTATTCTTGAAGGCAAATATTTTAAGGAACTTGTTTCATCAATTCCTGCGTAAGCTGAGATTTCGAAAAACGTAGAGCCATTTTTTTTCATGGCTGTAAACTCATCATAATACTTCTGTATTAATTCAGCATCTGTTAATTCCTGATCTTCAACTTGTTCTTGTGAGTCTATCTTTTGTTGCGCTCTAACTTCCGTAGAGGTGTAAATCAACATTCCAAAAACCATTGGAATTAATAGTGCGTACTTAAGCAAATGAAGCTGTTTTGATTTTGATTTTTGTAACATAGCAATTCGTTTTTTGATTAATGATTTGTTGAAAAATGTATTGGTAAATGAAACATTATTCACATCTAAAACTTGATTGAGTAAACTTGTATAATACTCTGATTTTCCGCTTTGCTTTACAGCTTTAGCATCTGCAATATACTCGTGTAATTCTTTTATCCTGTTTTGGTAAACATATACCAATGGACTAAACCAAAATACAATTCTGAGTAACTCAAAAAATAATAAGTCTATGGTATGATACTCTTTTATATGAACCAGCTCATGCTCGTAAATGGTCGGTTTTTCTAATTCTGAAATACGTTCTCCTAAAAAAATAGTATTAAAAAATGAAAACGCAGCACTACTCTTTATCAATTTCACAATAAGAATGTTGCCTTGCCAACGCTTAGGGTTTTTATGCTTTAACCTGTACAGCTTTGCTATTTTAACTAGAAAAATTACTGATGCAATCACAATACCTAAAACTCCTATAATTTGCCATATAGGTGTTTGTGGTTGCTCTAAAATAATACCAGCTTGCTCAGCAATTTTAATATCATAAACTGTAGGCGATTTAACTCCGATAAATACCTCTGGCAAATGAATTACAAAATCTTTTGTTGCCATAGTTTTTAATTCTGGAAATTTTAGAAATGGCAACACAAATGAAAGTATAGACGTAATTATTAAATACGCTCTATTGTAATTGAAAAACGTTTCGCGTTTTAAAAACAGATCGTAAATCAATAAAAATAACGCTTGAAAAGCTATAATTTGAAGAATAGAATACAACATAATTAGTGCTTTTTATTAATTTCATCTAATAAGGTTTCAATATCTTTGACGTCCACGTCGTTTTTTTGAACAAAAAAGGACACCATACTTTTAAACGAGCCTTGAAAATAATTATCTACTAATTTATTGATAGATTGATTACTGTATGACTCCTTTGCAACTATTGGAAAATAAACGTGACCTTTTCCTTTTTTCTCATAGTCTACAAAACCTTTGGATTCTAAAATCCTAATAATAGTAGACACTGTATTATAAGCGGGTTTAGGCTCTGGTAACGTTTCAATTACAGCTTTTACATTTGCCTTTTTAAGTTGCCATAAAGCTTGCATAATTTCCTCTTCTGCTTTGGTTAACTGTTTCATAGAACTAATTTTTTAGTTAAATACATCACAAATATAACTAAATATTTAGTTTCAACTAATTTTTTAGTTTAAAATGTAACTTTGGTCTGCTTATTGCGTCTTATTATTGAATAATAATTTATGACTATGGAAATTTTTTTAGTGCTTGTTGCTTTACTTTTAATAATATTGGGTATTCTGGGTAGCTTCTTACCAATTTTACCTGGACCTCTCACCAGCTGGGCTGGCCTTTTGGTTTTGCATTTTACTGAAGGTGTAGAGATGAGTCAGACCTTTTTAATCGTCACACTTATATTCGCTATTTTTATATATGTGTTGGATTATATTATACCTGCTATTGGAACCAAGCGTTTTGGTGGCAGTAAAGCTGGTATGGTAGGCACTACAATTGGTTTAATTATTGGAATATTCTCTCCTATTCCATTCGGTATTATTATAGGTCCTTTTTTTGGCGCATTGATAGGTGAAATGATTCACAGAAATGATATAGATAAAGCACTTAAAGCAGCTTTTGGATCTTTCTTAGGCTTTATAGCTTCAACTTTTATGAAATTTATTGTAGCCATAGTTTACTTAGGTTTTTTTGTAGTAAAACTATCAGAACACAATGCAAGTTGGTATTAATTTAATTTCCTTTAAAAGAAAAAAACCTAAGCACATTATATGTGATTAGGTTTAATCTTCTTGCTATTAATTCAACAATTACTTAATAAGGGATTAATTAATTCTTGCTGACGGTGTAAATATAAGTTACTGCAATGTCTTTTTGCTGCGGAAAAACCGTAAACCTATTGTGGCAAAACCGTAGTTTCTATAATTAACAAGGGTTACAAGGGTTTTTAGTGATCAAAAAATGTTCTATTTAATCACTTTTTCTATAAAAATCCTTTTTCTCGAGCTTCTTTTAGCAATGTTTCGTCCTTTCCGTCTTCAACAGAGAATAATAATTTGAGTTGTTTTTTTCGTTTTTCGATGGCACTTGTAGAAATATCTACGTACTCATTTAGGCTTTTTGTTTTTATGCCTTGCGATAATAAGTGTAGAATTTTTCGATTTATATCATCAACATAAATATCACTCGAAATTGTTTTCTTCAAGTAATTATTTACAGTAGTACTATAATACGGTGGTGATTTTAAAATTTGCTGAAAACCATCTGCCAGTTCCATAGATGTTAAATCACTTTTAATAAGAAAACCATCTGGATCTATTTCTTTTATAATATTATGAATTCTATAGGTTTCATTAAACATGGTAAGAATCACAATTTTTGCCCTAGGCATTATTTTCTTTGCCAACAGAGCTAAATCTTCACCAGAAGCATACTTTCCATCTTCTGAAGCAGGCAAACTAATATCAAAAAAACAAACATGATAAGGATATTTTTTTGAAGCACGCTCAATCATAATAACAGCCTCATCACAATTATGAGCTGTATCTATATGCAAAGTTTGATCTTCTTGCTTTGTAGCCATTAATACATTTTGATAGCCCTCTATTATAATTGGGTGATCGTCTACCATTAAAATGTTAATGTGATTCATACGGTTTAGTTTAAATAGGGAATTTGAACGTTAACTGTTGTACCATCTCCAGATTGAGATGTAAAGGTGATAGTGCCTTTAATATCTTCAACACGAGATTTCATATTTTTTAATCCAATACCTTTTTTACTTTTAGAAGTATCAAAGCCATCTCCATCGTCAACAATCTGCAAGCAAATTAAGTCTTTTTTTAATGAAACACTAATTTTAATTGATTTAGCATTGGCATGTTTATAGATATTTTGCATCGACTCTTGGATGATTCTATAAATATTGATTTTGGTTTTATTGGACACTAAATCCCAACTAATATCATCTGTAAAATTAAATTCATGCTCTAAATTGTACGCGATAGATTGGGTTTCAATAAGTTCTGCAACAATATCCATAAAACTAGAACCAGATACAAAATCGGTATTTAAGTCGTGAGATATTTTACGAATATCTTGTTCAATGGATTGAAGCTGGCTAATATATTTAGCTCTGGTCATCATCGCTTCTTTTCCTTCATTAAAATTAATACTATCTAAACTTAACCGCACACCAAAAAGACCACCTAAAACACCATCATGTAATTCCTTTGAGACTCTCATTTTTTCTTTTGCTCTGGCCTCCTCTACTTTATCTTGCTGCCCAAGCATAAGATTGTATATGTCCTCATTTGCTTTTTGTTGCACCTGAATTAGCTTTAATTTTCTGTTTTTTGCACGTTGAGAAATAACCAAATAAACCAATATTGCAGTTAAAAGAAGACCAATAGATAAAATTAATAAGTATACATTTTCTTTTGAAATTTGTTTGTTTTCTGCTTCAATTTGATCTGTACCATATTTGATTCTCGCAATTCTATTTCTAACTGATTTTTGAATTTTTTCTAGGCTATCACCTAGTCTGATATGCTCAACTAGCAATTCTTTTCCTTCATCTCCCTCAACAACTGCTGCCATTAGAAAAAGTGCTTTTTGCTTCGCTTCGTTTGATGAAAACGACGTAGCTAAATCATATGCTTGCTTAGCATATTTTTTAACAGAATCAATCTTCTGCTCTTTTAAATATAAACCTGACAAATCTAAAATAGCATTTAGTTTTCCATTATCATCATCCTCTTTATACGCTATAGAAATGGCATTCTTTAATTCTGCTTCAACATCACTAAAGACATAATTTCCAGAGGTTATTTTGGTTAACGCAATATTGTTAATTAACGACCCATAAAAAGAAGGATCAATAGTCTCATATTTTTTCCTCTCAGATATAAGTCCTTTATACAGCTCTAAAGCAAGTTTATACTGACCAAGTTCTCTATACACATTAGCTTTATTATTTATTGAAAATATTTCATTAACATACCCATTTTTCATGCGTTTTGCATAAGCTATAGATTCGTCATAATATTCAATGGCTTTATTATAATTTCCAATATCCTTAGAGATAATAGCAAGCAAATTATAAATGCCCCAATACATATCTAAGTTTTCTTCATTTTGAGGAAGTTGATCTAACACTCTTAATGCATTAACCGCATCTACCTCTGCACTTGTGTATATTTTACCCACATGTTCTACATCTGCAACCATATAATAAGATTGTGCTTTAATGTAAGATGCCTTATGATGAGATAAATATTTTACTGAATTTGAAAAGAAATAAAAAGCACTATCGTTTTTTTGATATAATCTATAATAAGACCCTAAATTTGAAGAAGCCACTGCAACCGCAAAAGAGTCTTTCAGCTTATATGCAAGATTAAGATTTGTATAATTTTGCGGAATATATTCTTCAATTTGGTCATTATACAAATACATTAATGCTAAGTGTCGACCAGACTTTAAAGTTAAAGAATCAATACCCAAAGATTTGGCAATATCCTGAGCTTGTAAAGCATAGTTTAAAGATTCTTCATTAGAGATAGCACCATCTTGAGATAACGCTATGAGGCTATCTATAGCTTGCGCGTTTCTATTCTGCTGACTATTGCAAACTTTAATACAGAAAACTAAACCCAGTAAGAAAATACGAAACGTGTTCAAATTATAGCAACTTTACAACCAAAAATAGTCTAAAATTCAAAACTACTGTTAATTTAAAATAGAAAAAGCCTTTGCAACTGTGCAAAGGCTAATTTTATATTCTTAAGATTTATTATTAAAACTTAAGCATGACCAATCAATTTTAATTTTTTCTTATCAACAGCAAGTAAATCGTTAGGACTATATTCTTTAACTGTAGGTTCATTTTGGTTAATAGCTTCATCAGATTTTACACCAGATACAGTTAATAATAAAACAGCGGTTAAAGCTAAAGTAATTTTAAGGGTTTTCATAAGTATTTAATTTAGGGTTAAAAATTAGTTAAACATCAAAAATGAGTAACGCCTAGCGATACACACAGAGGGAAGGGAATGGATTATTAACTATTTTAGGTGACACCTAAAACGATACTAAAATAAAAACGAGGGACGTTTTTCTAGACAAGCAAATGTCTAATAGTAAAATGGATTAAAAGTTTCTTTTTAAGCGTTTTTAATACTTAATAAGAATGACAAATATAAGCGTATTTTTATAATTTCCTAATAAATCATCGATTAAGCGCTATTATTCACCGACCAAAAACACATTTCGTGTTCATAACTTGTTGATAACTTAATAGTTAAATCAAAATAATACAATAAAATTAATTTTTAAAAGTGTATAAATTAATAAAAACAAAAAATGGGCTACAATTTCTTGTAACCCTTTTTAAAATTATTGATTAATAGCAATTATAAGACCCTTCTTTTTTGCATAAGTCACCATGAAAATCACAAATTTATAACCATATAGAACTAATTAAAGTTAAACTTACTGTTTTACAACACTTTAATAAAACTACTAGTTTTAATAAATTACAAAAGAAACTCTTCAATGGTATTGTTTGCCTATTCAAAACCTCTTTAAAACAAAAAAGCATCCCAATCTTCTTATTCAGAAAAAAGGAAAGCTTCTCATTGGAATACCAAATTGCTTTGGTAAACTACTTCCAAGATCTCTCTCGGAACAACACAACGTCTTTATATTGCTTAAAAAAAGCCTCAATTTCTTGAAGCTTCTTTTTGCAATTTTAGCGGTCTGGACGGGACTCGAACCCGCGACCTTCGCCGTGACAGGGCGACATTCTAACCAACTGAACTACCAGACCGTTGCTTAATTGCGAGGGCAAATATACACTGCATTTTTAATTTGACAAACAAAAAACTAAAAAAATAAAAAATAATCTAAATAAATTTTTGTCGCTCTATCATATAGGTCGTTAAAATAATATCAAATCCTGCATTAATATCAGCTTCGACATACTTAATTCTATACTGTCCACACCTCAACTTTAAGTCTGTAAAGTATTCTTTTACAGATTTTTCGTAAGTCTCTTTTATGGTATCTGCATACAAATTAATGTGATCACCAGTCTCAATATCGATAAATCGTTTGGGTCTATTATCAAAATCAAATAAAAGTTCTTTTTCTTTATCAAAAACATGAAATAAGACCACTTCATGCTTATTATGCTTTAAATGTCGCAAGGCTTCAAACAGTTTTTCATCATCTTCCGACGTTTGAAACATATCTGTAAACACAAAAATCAGCGATCTACGATGAATTTTTTCTGCAATCTGATGTAAATACTTATACGTTTCCGTAGTTTTTGTTTCTGGTTTAGAAACCACAGCTTCACTTAATCTATGCAATAACATTTGATGATGACGCTCACTCCCTTTCTCAGGCGAATAAAAATCATAATTATCGCTATAAATACTTAAACCAACAGCATCACGTTGCTTTTTAAGAATATGCATCAAAGACGCACTTGCTAAAGCCGAAAAAGCAATTTTATTAAGATGACCTATAGATGTACCAGCAGTTTCAGGATAATGCATAGAACTACTATTATCTAATATAATATGACAACGCAAATTGGTCTCCTCGTCATAGCGTTTAGTATATAATCTATCGGTTTTAGCAAACAATTTCCAATCTATATGTTTGGTACTTTCCCCTGGATTATAAATTTTATGCTCGGCAAACTCTGCAGAAAACCCATGAAACGGACTTTTATGCATACCTGCAATGAAACCCTCAACGACTTGTTTCGCTAATAATTCAAGGTTTTTAAAACCTCCTGTTTTATTGAGTTCTTTTTGTAAATCCATCAGTTACCGAAACTAAAAAAGGTTTGCCGTATAGGCAAACCTTTTTTAGTTTCTTTTAGAGTATTAACTATAAAAGTGCGTCAATAGCGTCTGAATATGCATTTTTAGGTGCAACACCAACTTGGCGACCAACTACTTCTCCGTTCTGAAAAATCAAAACCGTAGGTATGTTTCTAACACCATATTTAGCAGCAAATTCTTGGTTTGCATCAACATCAACCTTACCAACTACAGCTTTACCATCGTATTCTGTACTGATTTCATCAATGATTGGTCCAACCATACGACAAGGTCCACACCAAGCAGCCCAAAAATCAACCATTACTGGCTTGTCACTCTTTAATACTGTTTCTTCAAAATTTGCATCTGTTATTTCTAATGCCATAATATTTTATTTTTTATTGAATTGTACTTATCTTTTCTTCTTCCATATATAAGATGGAATTACAAAATTAGTCAAAATATTCCGCAAACCTTACAAAGCCTTTATTTGTTTTGATTATAGCGATATAGAGCCGTTATATGTATTCTATTTTGGGCGCATAAACCAGGCTGTACGTTATATCTTTTTTGCTTTTAATGGCAAAAAAGGATGCCACTTCCATCCTTTGCGCAAATTCAGAATCACTACAAACCTTTTCCTAAACTCAAAACATTTTAAATTAAACTCAAAACAAATCTCAGCTTTTAAGCGCTTTATTCTATGTTGTTCTTAGACAAAAACTCTAGAATGAGTTTTGCCATTTCTCTTGTCTTTTCTTCTGCTGCAAAATGGCCAGCATCTAATAAATGCAACTCTGCATTGGGTAAATCTTTTAAATAAGCCTTGGCACCATTAGCATTAAATTTCAAATCTTTCTTACCCCAAGCTATTAAGGTTTTTGGTTGGGTTTCTCTCAACATCTTTTGCCATTTTGGATACCGAATCAAATTGGTATTGTAATCTTTAAATAGCTGCACCTGTATTTCTCTATCTTTTTGAGACCCTAAAAATGCCAAATCATGTGTCCAAGCATCCGGACTTTGAGTATTTATATTTGTAACGTCTAAATCAAACAAATATTGTTTATTTATTATAGCATCTTCACCTGTTAAACTATATAAAAAATCATGCTTTACTTGAGAGGTATCAGTTTGTGCCGTTCTAAAAAAATCTTGCCGTTTAGCTGTTAGACCATCTAAATACGCATTGGCATTCTGAACAATTAAAGCCTCAATCCGTTTTGAATTTTTCATCATAATTCGGTAACCCACAGGAGCACCAAAATCTTGCATGTACATTACATAATTCTTAATTTGTAGCGTATTGATTAGCTTCTCCGTATAATCCGCTAACACATCAAAAGTATAAGCCGTTGTTGCTGGGTCTAAATGCGTGCTGTAGCCAGAACCCAAATTGTCTGGTGCAATCACATAATAATGCGTTGCCAACATAGGAATAAGATTCCTATAAGAATGTGAAGACGATGGGTAACCATGAAGCAATACAATTGTTGGTTTGCTTTTATCTCCTGCTGCTCTATAAAACAGTTTTACACTATCAATTTCTACATAATTATAAATCGTAGCTGGTGGTAAAAAGAACTGTTTTTTAGTGTCTTCTGATTTACACTGACATCCAAATAAGGTTAGTGAAACCACTAAAATTATTACAAATTGCTTCATTCTAAATTTTTATTTATTCTGATTTCTCATGAAATTTCTAATGCTTTCAATAATAGCATCACCTTCTTCTTCCAAAGCAAAATGCCCTGTATCGTAAATGTTATAATCAATGTCTTTTACATCTTTTTTAAACGCTTCGGCACCACTTTCAGGAAAAAAAGCATCGTTTTTGCCCCAAACTATTAATAATGATGGCTGATTGTCTCTTAAATATTGCTGCCATTTTGGGTAAAGCTTCACGTTATTTTGATAATCGTAAAACAAATCTAAATTTACTGCATGTGCATTTGGTCGAGATAGTCTTAAGAAATCTAAATTATAACTATCCGGATCTACGGTTTCAATATCTCTAACACCATGTGTGTATTGCCATTTTAAACCTTCTAATGAAAATGCAGGTAATAAAGCGTCTTCAGTTTCTTTTGTTCTATTTTTCCATAGCGCTTTTATACCAGCCCAAGCATCTCCTAAACCTTCTTCATAAGCATTTCCGTTTTGATTGATGATTGCTGTAATTTTTTCAGGATGTGCAGTCGCTAATCTAAAACCAATAGGAGCCCCATAATCTTGAATCATTATAGCATAAGAGTTAATATTTTTTTGCTCTAAAAAGGAGTCAATAGTATTCGCAATATTATCAAATGTATAGGTAAACGTTTCCGCATCTGGAAAATCACTATTACCAAAACCAGGATAATCAGGTGCAATTAAATAAAACTCGTTAGATAGTTGTGCCAACACTTTTCTGTATTGAAATGATGATGCCGGAAAACCATGTAGTAAAACAATAGTCGGATTTTTAGGATCACCAGCTTCTCTATAAGCTATGTTTATCTCGTTAACAGCTAATGTTCTAAATTTTAATGTTGATTTTTCACTTGTAACCTTGGATGTTATTGCTTTAGAAACACGATCTGTTTCTGATGTTACCTCCTCTTTACAAGACATAAACAGTAAAACAATACTTAAGATTAGGATTAAATTTTTCATAGTTTGAATTCAAATTTAAATCTCAAAATTATTTTGAGACTTACAAAATAGAAAAGCCATAACCAAAATGAGATAGGGTTATGGCTCAATAATTATTTTTAGATTTTTAATTTCTACCAGCCATAACACCACCATCGGTATCCCAAATAGCACCTGTTACCCAAGCCGCCTTGTCTGATAATAAAAAGACAATACTATTGGCAACATCTTCCGATTCTCCAAAACGACCAATAGGATGAAAACCATTAAAGCCAACCAAGGCTTCTTTGGCTGCTTCTTCGCCTCCAAAAACACCATGATACACAGGCGTATTTACTAAGGCAGGAGACACTGCATTCACACGAATTTTATCTTCTGCTAATTCCATAGCCAAATGTTGTGTTAGCGAATGTAAACCTGCTTTTTGCATAGAATATGCCGTAGAAGGTGTTGCTTTTACAGCCTGTTTTGCCCACATAGACCCAACATTTACGATAGAGCCACCTTGAGTCGCTTTCATTTTTTTAGCGGCACTTTGTGTAATAAAAAAGAAGCCTCTGTTTAAATCTAAATACGAATTATAGTCTTCCATAGTATGATCTAAAAAGGGTTTAGGTCCAAAAATTCCTGAAGCATTTACCAAATAGTCTAAGTTATCTAAATCCTCAATTTTAGCGATTAAAGCATCCACTTCTGTTGTACTAGAGATATTTGCTGTGTGTTTCACTAAGTTTGGTGCGTCTGCAATTTTATCAGTATTTCTGCCTACAACATGTACTGTGGCTCCTCCTTCTAATAAGGCATTTGCAGTTGTATTACCTATTCCGCTTGTTCCGCCAATTACTAAGGCTACTTTGTTTTCAAATTCTTTCATTGTATTTCTATTTAATTGTTAATTAAAGACAGACAGGTCTGTCTTTAATTTTTAAAATTTTTTTAAGCTATTATTTTTTTACATAAATTTTTAGACTCAACAATAGGCCAATCTTCTTGATGCAAGTGACTTTCTCCAACGGCACTTTCGTAAAGTAAATAGATTTGTCTTGCGAGTGAATTTACTTGCTCACTTTTCACTTGATCTAAATTGTTGGTAATCAGTTTTGATATGATGGCAATAAAATCGTTTTTTTGAGATTGAATTTCATTTCGGATCATCTCATTATCTTTTGGAATTTCTGATACTGTTTTAATACACCAACATCCATTAAAATCTTTATCTTGATAAAACAATTGAAGGAAATCGAATATCGCTAGAATTTGCTCTTTTCCTTTGGGTTGAGATGTTGTAAAATTCTCAAAATCTCCTAAAAAATTGATATTCTTATGCTGAAGATATGCCAGACAAATCTCTTCTTTAGATTTGAAATGATTGTATAACGTTGCCTTAGCGATTCCTGCTTCAGCAATAATTTGATTGATACCCGTAGAATTATACCCATTCTTATAAAATAAAAATGAGGCCGTTTCTGTAATTCTATTTTTTACTTCGGCATGTTTCATGATGCAAATATATAAAACATTTTTAAAAATAGACAAGTCTGTCTGTTTTTATTCTCAGTTATAAAATGATTCTTTGGATAAGCATGGTGGTTATTTAAATGAGAAGAAAGTTACACAAAGTATCAGACAACTCTCTTAAATAGACTAAAATCAGATTTTAGATTTTATCCTACTCAAAGTTTCTTGAGATATATTAATATAAGAAGCCACTATTTTGTTTGGTAGACGTTTAACAATGTTGGGACTGATTTTAAATAATTGTTTATAGCGCTCTGATGCATCTAGAGCTGTAAATGACAGTAACCTTTTAGAATTATTCACATATGCTTTCTCTAAATAAATACTATAAAAATCTTTCCATTTAGGAACAATGGTCATAAGATGCCTAAAGTCATTGTGCGTGATGTATAAGAGCTCGCTATTTTCAACTACCTGAATTGTTTCTTGTGCAGGCTCATTGGTTATAAAACTCACCAATTCTGTTGCAAATTGATTTTCGAATGCTATATAACGTGTAATATCTTTGCCGTGCTCATCGATGTAAAACAGTCTTAAACACCCTTTTTTAACGAAATAACTCACCTGACTATTTTTACCATTTGACAATAAAATGTCATTTTTACTTTTCTTTATGGTTTTAAAATAAGACAACACAATTTTTAAATCGTCATCTTCAATATTTATATTCCTTTTTATGAAATTGGTAAGTTCAATATAATTTGTCATTTAGTTATAATCTCTCACAAATTTACGATAATGAATAATATCCTGAATTGATAAGACCATCAAATTGTGCTCATTTGCAAATTCTGTAATCGTGTCCAATTTTGCCATTGTACCATCATCGTTCATTAATTCGCAGAGTACGGCCTCTGGTTTTAAGCCTGCTAATTTCATTAAATCTATGCTGCCTTCTGTATGACCACCTCTTTCAAGAACACCATTATTTTTAGCTCTTAAAGGAAAGATATGTCCAGGTCTTGCTAAATCATTGCTTGTTGCATTTGCATGGCAAGCCGCTTTAATCGTTCTTAATCTATCTTTAGACGAAACGCCTGTTGTTACTCCTTCTTTTGCTTCTATTGAAATTGTAAAAGGGGTTTGAAAACTACTTGTGTTTTCCTTTACCATATAGGGCAAATTTAGTAAGTCTGCTTTTTCATTAGTTAAACAAAGACAAACAATACCACTACATTTCCTAATCATAAGTGCCATATGATGATTCGTCATATGGTGCGCAGAGAATATTAAATCACCTTCATTTTCTCGGTTTTCATCATCCATTAAGATAATTCCATTGCCGTTTCTAAGGTGTTCTAATGCTCTTTCTAACCGTTCTTGGCTATCGTTATCCAACATTTGTAATGTATCTAATTCTGTAAGTACCATTTTAAAGTATTAATATTTTAGATACAAAATTAGTGTGCTCAAAAATCAGATGCATTGATGTAAGTCAATAAATTGATTTTTATAAAAACTAATTCGATTTGTTTTAGCAACAAACCACAATTAATTTACATTGTGCTTTTAGAGTTCTGATCTTTATTTGTTATAAATTAAAAGGAAAACTAGCATTTTTTAATACTGAAAAAATGTCACGACGTTCTTATACGCATGTTATGCCTTAAATATTTAATTCAATTTATACATCACATCATTTTCTTTCAAACTATTTAAAAGTTCTTGAGAAATCTTAATCTTATTTTTTCGGCTTGGCATCTGTACTTTTATCTTTTCAGCATTATCATAGACCACAAAATTCAAGGTTTGATTACCCTCATGAAATTTTATCAAGTCATATAAAACAGAAATGGTATCCTTTTCTAAGTCTTTAATGTTTAATTGAATAGATAACTTTTTAGCATAGGTATCCATAACATCATGCAACAACTGGAAACTATTAAACTGAATCCGTGGATCCCCTTTTTTACCTGTATCTCTATTTACCCAACCTTCGCGTACAAATGCTCTCACGTACACAAAAGAGTTGATAACAAAGAAGTGTCTAAATTTTAAATAATCTTCTCCAAAGATTCGAAACTCAAAACTATCCGTATAATCTTCAATAGTAAAAATAGCCCAACCTTTACCTTGTTTGCTCACACGATGTTGCACATCTGTAACAACACCTCCAAAGGTGACTTCCTTATTTACAATGGCTTCCAAATCATTAAAATGAGCTACCACTCCGTTGCAAAAGGTTTTCATTTCAATATTAAAATCATCTAACGGATGACCAGAAATATAAATCCCAACCACTTCGCGTTCTCGCGATAATTTCTCCATCGTTCCCCAATCTTCACAAGGTGGCACTACAGGTTCTGCAATCTGAACATCGCTGGCAGCACCAAATAAGCTGACTTGTGCCGAGTTTTCATTTTCCTGATGCTTAGCTCCATACTTCACTGCTTTTTCTAAAAAACTGACACCATCACCTTCGTCTGCAAAGTATTGCGCTCTGTGTGTATCTGCCCAACAATCAAAACCACCTGCATTCGCTAACCCTTCAAAAGCTCTTTTATTAGCTGCACGTAAATCAATACGTTTAGCAAAATCGAAAATAGATTTATAGTGTCCATTTTCTTTTCTATTATCTACAATGGTCTGAACCGCTCCGTGACCAACACCTTTAATCGCTCCCATCCCGAAACGAACCGCATTATCTTTATTTACTGAAAATTTGTAAAAACTCTCATTTACATCTGGTCCTAAAACCGGTAATCGCATCCGCTTACATTCTTCCATAAAGAAGGTTACAGATTTAATATCATTCATATTATTAGATAATACCGCAGCCATATATTCTGCTGGATAATGCGCTTTTAAATAGGCGGTTTGGTAAGCAATCCAGGCATAACATGTAGAGTGCGACTTGTTAAAGGCATAACTCGCAAAAGCTTCCCAATCCTTCCAAATCTTCTCTAGTTTTGTTTTGTCTAGTCCTTTTGCTCCGGCTTGCTCAATAAATTTTGGTTTCATTTTATCGAGAACCGCAATCTGCTTTTTACCCATCGCTTTCCTCAATACATCGGCTTCACCTTTAGTAAAATCTGCGAGTTTTTGAGACAGTAGCATTACTTGCTCTTGGTAAACTGTAATTCCGTAAGTTTCCTTGAGGTATTCTTCCATTTCTGGTAAATCGTACACAATCTCTTCATCACCATGTTTACGCGCAATAAAACTTGGAATATATTCCATTGGACCAGGACGATACAATGCATTCATGGCAATTAAATCGTCAAAAACGGTAGGTTTGAGATTCTTCATGTGTTTTTGCATACCAGGCGATTCATACTGAAATACACCAACTGTTTCTCCTCTTTGGAATAACTCGTATGTTTTTACATCATCTAAAGGAAAACTCTCTGGATCGAGCAAAATATCATGCTTCGCTTTTACAATTTTTACCGTGTCTTTAATTAAAGTCAAGGTTTTTAATCCCAAGAAATCCATTTTCAATAAACCTGCGTCCTCAACAACAGAGTTATCAAATTGTGTTACATATAAATCGGAATCCTTTGCTAAAGACACCGGAACATAATTGGTAATATCTCCTGGCGTAATAATTACACCACAGGCATGTATACCTGTGTTTCTTACCGAACCCTCTAAAATTCTGGCTTGATTGATGGTTTCGGCTTGTAAATCGTCACCATCAGAAATATTAAGAAGTTCATTAATTTTTTCTAAATCTTCTGCTCGGAATTTCTTTGCCAATTCTTTTTCATCTAAACCAAAAATCTTTCCGAGTTTAGACATCAACGGAATTAATTTAGCAATATGATCGGCTTCATTAAGTGGTAAATCTAAAACTCTGGCTGTATCTCTAATAGAAGATTTTGCAGCCATAGTTCCGTAGGTAATAATTTGCGCCACTTGGTTGGCACCATATTTATCAATTACATATTGCATTACTCGACCTCGACCTTCATCATCAAAATCGATATCAATATCTGGCATACTTACACGATCTGGATTTAAGAAACGCTCAAAAAGTAAATCGTACTTAATAGGATCTATATTGGTAATCCATAAACAATAGGCAACCACTGAACCTGCCGCAGACCCACGACCAGGACCAACGGAAACATCCATTTTTCTGGCTTCACGAATAAAATCTTCAACAATTAAGAAGTAACCAGGATATCCTGTTTTTTCAATAACGCTTAACTCAAAATCGAGACGTTCTTCAATGGCTGGTGTAATCTCACCGTAACGTATTTTAGCTCCTTTGTAAGTTAAATGTTTTAGAAATGCATTTTCACCACGTTTCCCATTATCTGCTAAATCTTCTTCAAATTTAAATTCCTCAGGAATATCGAAAGCAGGTAACAATACATCTCGAGCCAATTGATACGACTCAATTTTATCAACTACCTCTTGAATATTAACAATCGCTTCTGGCACATCTCTAAAGAGTGCTTTCATCTCTTCTGAAGACTTAAAGTAATATTCTTGATTTGGTAAACCGTAACGATAACCACGACCGCGACCAATTGGCGTCGCCTGTTTTTCGCCATCTTTTACACAGAGTAAAATATCATGCGCATTGGCATTCTCTTGATCTACGTAATAGGTATTGTTGGTTGCTACTAATTTAATATCATGCTTTTTCGCTAATTGAATTAATACGGGATTCACACGATTCTCGTCTTCTTGATTGTGACGCATTATTTCAACATACAAATCATCTTGAAATGTTTCTTTCCACCACAACAACGCTTCTTCTGCCTGATTTTCACCTACATTTAAAACCTTACTTGGTACTTCACCATAAAGATTTCCTGTTAAACAAATTAAGTCTTCTTTGTACTGTTCAATAAGTTTTTTATCAATTCTTGGTACGTAATAAAAACCGTCTGTAAAAGCTGCAGATGATAGTTTCGCCAAATTGTGATAGCCTTTTTTATTCTTAGCCATCAATACAATTTGATACCCATTATCTTTTCTGGTTTTGTCAGCGTGATTTTCGCACACAAAAAACTCACAACCAATTATTGGCTTTATAACTTTTCCTTTCTTTTCTAATCCGGCTTCTTCTGCTTGTTTGTGTTGCGCTTTTACACCTTTGTTATGATTGGAAACTGCAGTCACAAAGTGAAAGGCTCCCATCATATTTCCATGATCAGTCATTGCTACTGCTGGCATATTTTCTCTAGCAGCTGCAGCAACTAAATCTTTAACACTAATAGTCGATTGTAAAATAGAATACTGCGAATGATTATGTAAATGTGCAAAATCGACATCCTTAATTTGTGATGCCGCTTCTTTATCAATGGTTGTTGGTACAGCTTGTTCTTTTTGAAGGCGTGCGTTAATCTTAGCACTTTCCTTCTTAAGATTAATATGCTTTAAACCTATAAGTTGAATTTCTGCAGGATTTTCTTGCGTAAAATTCTCAAAATATTCTGGCTCTACATCTAACTGTTCTTTGGTGTATTGTTTACGTCTAATTAATTCAAGAAAACAACGCGTAGTTGCTTCAACATCTGCTGTAGCATTGTGTGCTTCAGAAAATGGTTTATTAAACAAATACTCATGTAACTCCGTTAAGGTTGGTAGTTTAAACTTTCCGTAACGTCCACCAGGCAGTTGACATAACGTTGCTGTGTGTTCTGTACAAGTATCTAAAACTGGTAATTCTTGAAGCGGATTTGTAACGTCTTCACGTACAAACTCAGCTCCCATAATATTTAAATCGAACTTTACATTCTGGCCAACAACGAATTTGGTCTTTGATAACGCTAAATTGAATTTCTCTAAAACTTCTGAAAGTGACACACCTTTTTCTTGTGCTAATTCAGTTGAAATACCATGAATTTTTTCAGCATCATAAGGAATATTGAAACCTTCTGGTTTTACCAAATAATCTTCATGTTCAATACAATTGCCCATACCATCATGCAACTGCCAAGCAATCTGAATACATCTTGGCCAATTATCAGTATCTGTAATTGGAGCATCCCAACGTTTTGGTAATCCTGTGGTTTCGGTATCAAATATTAAGTACATCTGTTGTTCTTTCGTTTTTTGTTAAGTGGTGTGTTTTTACTGCAAGGACATTAAAGCATAAAACGCTTCTAATCAGCAAAAATTACAATTCTATTCTTCAAAAAGTTAGCATATAAAATTACATAGAATTTGTACTTTTCTGAAATGAAATTATAAAGAGTTTTGAACATAAAAAAAGCGCTACTCAATTAAGAATAGCGCTTGTCTAATTTATAATTTAATATTTTCTATAAAGGCTGTAAATAATCTGGCACTCCATTTCCATCTGTATCAAGCGCATCATCAGGATTTCCATCACCATTTGGATCTGCATTTTCGTTAATGGTTAAAATACCATCACCATCATCATCGTTATCTAAATAATCGAAATCTCCATCAATATTTGTATCAACCGGATTACCATCTGCATCTACGGCTTCATATTGCGTTAAAATACCATCACCATCGTCATCATCATCTAAATAATTAAAAATACCGTCACCATCTGAATCATCTCCTGGATCATCTAAATTACCGTCTACATCACCATTAAAGTTTTCAAAAACATTTGGAATACCATCATTATCTGCATCACCACAATCTAAACCATCTATTATAGCTTGGATACTTCCATCTCCATCTTCACAAATTTCTATTTGCTCTTGTAAATAGTATATATACTGAGCACACATTTCATTAAAATTACCAATAGTAGCAGTAACATATTGCGACTCTGCTTCAGTTACATTACTCATTGCATCTTCACAAGACATTTCACAACTACCTAAATCATCTATAACGGCTTGTATCGTCCCATTGATATCTCCACAAAAATCACGTTGATTATTTAATGCTGCTATGTAATTACTACAAGCGGCTTCAAAATCTGCTTTAATTATAAACTCTAAATCTTCTGAAGTTGCTGCTTCATATGCTCCTTCAGCTTCATTTACCAAAATAATAACATCCTCACATACTATAGGATCTAAAGGTATCGTTCCAGATAACAATGGAACTCTATAAAATATACCACCATAAATTGGAGGATTAGTATCACCATTAAACCCTTCAGTAGTTCCACCAGTAAAATTAACAACATCACCAGATTCACTATAGGCATTAAAACGAAACGTACCCGAAAATGTATTATTTAAAATTTCAGTAAGTCTAATTTCACCATAATCAGGATAAGGAGAACCATTAGAATTCTTAGTAGAATATACTGTACCATCAGCTGCAGTAAACCTTGCCTCCATTGAATCAACATCTCCTAAGTAATACAAACCAACTGACGCAGAAGGTAAAAACAATTCTAAAGTTTCAGCGTTATTGATTCCTTTAATGGATAAAGCACCTGTTTCGGCTATTCTAGCTCCAAAAGATTTAGCTCTCCAAAGTTGATTATTATAAGAGCCTTGCAGTGCAGGTGAATTAAACTCAACTTCATCACCACAACTAAATACTGTTAGAAAAACAAGCGTTAAGAGGATTAGTTTTTTCATATTCTAAAAGGTAATTTTATCTTTGCCCCAAATATAACGAAACAAGAATATCAAAAGTATAATAATTTTTAATATTGTCGCGCTCTTGATATTTTCTTTTCGCTAAAACGCAATAAATTACTAGCAAGAACTCAACTAAACCTTTACTTTTTCCTAAAAAACAATAAGTTGTATTCAAAACCAAAAAAATATAGTATCTTTGCGCCCTTATTAATAACAGAGGTCGAGAACCTCATTAATTAATTATTATGCCTGTAAAAATTAGATTACAAAGACACGGTAAAAAAGGAAAACCTTATTACTGGATCGTAGCAGCGGATTCACGCTCTAAAAGAGATGGTAAATACCTAGAGAAATTAGGTGCTTACAATCCAAACACAAATCCTGCAACTATTGAATTAGATGTTGACGGAGCTGTACAATGGTTACAAAATGGTGCACAACCAACCGACACTGCAAAAGCAATTTTATCTTATAAAGGAGCAATGCTAAAAAATCATTTAGCTGGTGGTGTTAGAAAAGGAGCACTTACTGAAGAACAAGCACAAGCGAAGTTCGATGCTTGGTTAGAAGAAAAAGCAGCTAAAGTAGCAGCAAAATCTGAAGGTTTATCTAAAGCTGACGCTGACGTTAAAGCTAAAGCATTAGAAGCTGAAAAAGCTGTAAATGAAGCACGTATCGCTGCAGCAACACCTGTTGTTGAAGAAGAAGTAGCAACTGAAGAAACAGCAGCTTCAAACGAAGAAGAATAAAAAAAATATTTTTTATACTTTTAACCCAGACTATTATGGTCTGGGTTTTTTTATTACCAAAAATGTCACATCGCGTGCAGTCGAGATGTAATTATTGATTGGCATTTATTATTATTCTCGACTGCGTTTGAACTGACAGACTAGGAAAATGAAAAAAGAAGATTGTTTTTATTTAGGAAAAATTGTATCTAAATACAGTTTTAAAGGAGAGCTTTTAGCAAAACTAGATACGGATGAACCCAATTTATACGATAGCTTAGAGGCTATTTTTGTGGATCTAAGAGGAAATTTAGTACCTTTCTTTGTTGAATCTTCACAATTACACAAGTCAGATTTGCTACGTTTAAAGTTTGAAGACGTAGATACAGAAGCAGATGCCGATGCATTAATTAAAACAGAGCTATACTTACCTTTAGAATTACTTCCAAAACTAGAAGGCGATAAATTCTATTTTCATGAAGTTATTGGTTTTTCAGTTAAAGATCAAAACTTTGGACATGTTGGTATTATTACAGGAATAAATGATTCTACAGCTCAAGCTCTTTTTGAAATTGACAGAGATGGTATTGAAATTTTAATTCCTATGAATGATGAATTTATAGATAAAGTAGATCGAGAAAACAAAACCATTGAGGTTAACACACCTGAAGGATTAATTGATTTGTATCTTGAAGAATAATGAGTTCTCTTCCTTTTAAATTCAAAGAATTCTCTGTAAACCAAGACCAATGTGCCATGAAAATAGGTACAGATGGCGTTTTACTTGGTGCATGGACTTCAGTAGAACTTAATCCATTTTCTGTATTAGATATTGGAGCAGGTACTGGAGTTTTATCTTTAATGATAGCACAACGAAGCTATGCAGAAAACATTGAAGCTCTAGAAATTGATGCGGATGCTTACGAACAATGTTCCGAAAATTTTGAAAACTCACCTTGGGCAGATCGTTTATTTTGCTATCATGCTTCACTACTTGAATTTGTTGAAGAAATAGATGATAAATTTGATATTATAATTTGTAATCCACCTTTTTATTCCGAAAATTATAAAACTGAAAATACATCGAGAGATTTAGCGCGTTTTAATGACGCTATGCCTTTTGAACATTTAATTTTTGCTGTTGCCAATTTACTATCTAAAGATGGTTTGTTTTCTGTTGTAATTCCTGTTAAAGAAGAACGTAAATTTATTGAATTAGCTTCTAAATCGGGTTTATTTCCTAATCGTATACTTCATGTTAAAGGAAATCCTGATTCAGAAATTAAACGAAGCTTACTAGAATTCTCGTTTACAGAAAGCACAACTAAAACGTCTCAATTAGTTATAGAAACCGAGCGTCATCAATACACAGAAGATTACATTAATCTCACCAAAGATTTTTATCTGAAAATGTAAATCTATTGTTGGGCAATGCTATCGTTTTCGTTACTTTTGTTAAACTTATAAAATAACACCTTCTATTTTGATAATTTCTCAGAATTAGAAGTTATAAATAACAAAATTAGAATGAAACCAGATTTATTCGAAGCACCAGATTATTATAATCTTGATGAATTACTTACAGAAGAGCACAAGTTAGTGCGCGATGCTGCAAGAGAATGGGTAAAACGTGATGTCTCACCTATCATTGAGGAGTATGCTCAAAAAGCTGAATTCCCAAAACAAATTGTAAAAGGTTTAGCCGATATAGGTGCTTTTGGACCTTATATTCCTGAAGAATATGGTGGCGCAGGCTTAGACCAAATTTCTTATGGTTTAATAATGCAAGAAATTGAGCGTGGAGATTCAGGTGTTCGTAGTACAGCCTCTGTACAATCGTCTTTAGTAATGTATCCTATTTGGAAATATGGAAACGAAGCACAACGTCAAAAATACTTACCAAAATTAGCTTCTGGTGAATGGATTGGTTCTTTTGGATTAACAGAGCCAGATCATGGTTCTAATCCTGGAGGCATGACCACCAACTTTAAAGATATGGGTGACCATTATCTTTTAAATGGTGCTAAAATGTGGATTAGTAATTCACCGTTTTGCGACGTTGCTGTAGTTTGGGCAAAAGATGAAAGTGGACGAATTCATGGCTTAGTTGTAGAACGCGGCATGGAAGGTTTTTCTACACCAGAAACACACAACAAATGGTCACTTAGAGCTTCTGCTACTGGAGAGCTTATTTTTGATAATGTAAAAGTCCCTAAAGAGAACTTATTACCAAACAAATCTGGATTAGGAGCACCATTAGGATGTTTAGATTCTGCACGTTTTGGTATTGCTTGGGGAGCAATTGGTGCAGCAATGGATTGTTACGATACCGCTTTACGTTATAGTAAAGAACGTATGCAGTTTGGTAAGCCAATTGGACAATTTCAGCTACAACAAAAGAAATTAGCTGAAATGATTACCGAAATCACTAAAGCTCAATTATTAGCGTGGAGACTTGGTGTAATGAGAGAAGCAGGTACTGCAACCTCAGCACAAATTTCTATGGCAAAACGTAATAATGTTGAAATGGCAATTAACATTGCACGAGAAGCAAGACAGATGCTTGGTGGTATGGGAATTTCTGGCGAATATTCTATTATGCGTCATTCTATGAACCTCGAAAGTGTTATTACTTATGAAGGTACACATGATATTCATTTACTTATTACAGGATTGGATATTACAGGCTTAAATGCCTTTAAATAAGAATAAAACTTATGAATTATAAAGGCTTAAAATTTCAAATTAAGCCTTTATAATTTTCATAAACTGATATTAGACAGTTTTTTTAATTCCTCTGAGGCCTATATTTGCATTCAATAAAATTACAAGTAACATTCAGTATGGAAGACACAAGACAGGAGCTCATTCAATTTATCAACTTACAATTAGCCTCAATAGGACAACCCACCTACAAAGATTCAGAAAACAGTAAAGAAAAATTCTGTGATCCTAAATTTGAAGTATTATCACAAGGATTGATAAGAAGTTTAAGAGAAAAATCGAGACTTTTAGCAAGCCACCTTTGTCCTGCGGATTCAAGAATTCAAAATTTTATAGACGATTATTTAAAGGATGTTTCAATCGAAAAATCGTTTGTGCTTCCAAATAACACATTAATTTTATCTAGAAAAGGACAAGCTAGAGAAGCCAGTTTACCGCCAGATGGCAATTCTTTTGAAAGCGATTTGGTAACATCAAAACGTCTTAAACAAGGTATCCTAAATAATCCTTTACATGATAAAAGAACAACTAAAGGCACTTTTCATATTGTAGAAGGTCCACTACCTGTTCCTTTAGATAAAAAAGAAGTACCTAAAGTTGTATTAGCTCACTTTTTACATGCAGCTTTCACTCCACCAAATGATTTAAAAACGCTTCCGTTTACATCAAACCAAACAGAGAAAGCGCAAACTATGGTTTCTATGTTATTGAGACCAGTAGTGTGCCCAGAAGTAAAAGGTGTTATTGAAGAAAAATCATTAGAAGTACGCTTTTTTGCACCAGGTACCTTAGTTAGTAATTTAGATTTTGTGGAATCTATATTTGGCAATGCAGGAGATCCTAATTTAGCTCATAATGATGCTGCATTAGATCCAGAGCATTGGACAGGTCACACAGGCTGTATCATTCTTGCTCCTCAATTATTAAAACTCAAAAAGAAAGATGTAGGTCTACCACATTATAACGATGCTACAGAACGTCAGAGAAAAGACGGAATGTGCTGGCAAAATGAACACGAGCTTTATAATGAAGGTAGCGCATTTAAAATAACATGTAGAGATGAGAGAGGTGTTGTTGTTACCCTTATTGCTGATAACTATTATGGGTATTCAAAAAAAGAAATAAAAACACAAATCAGTTACTCTGCAAACCTATTTGGATTAGCTGAAGAAGAGCATGCTGGTGGAGCTATAGCTTACGCTAGACGTGTTATGGGAGAAACCGTAAATTGTAATGACTATTCTACATATTACGGATTGGACCAAACTTTTGAAGAGGTTAAAACCCTATTGGCAGATAGAATTGAAGTGAAACCTGAAAATTATGCCATAGACAAAAATTATCCAAATTTAGTTTATATACCAGAATCATCTTATTTTAATACCGCTACCAATAGCATCGCATGGAATTATAAAGGTAAAGAACAAAAGTTAACCTTATCTCCATTTAAAACTTACATCCATCCTTCTGGGAATAAACTAAGATTAGAAAAACACAAATCTATCAATCTATGGAGAATGATTGAAACTTATCCAGAAGGCGTATTCTGCCACAAGCCTTGTACCGTTTCTGGAGGAGGTAAGTCTGAGATTTCTAAATCAATGCAAAACGCTATTACTTATAGTCCGTTTAACATTCATAATATTGATGAGGATTTTAAGAAAGCGGATGAAATCATTGAGTTTAACTATTCAACGCGATGGAAAGTTAAAGATCCTAATAGACCCATTTCAAGATCATTTTTAAGTGAAAAAAGAACCTTAGGTTCTGTTGTTAAACTATTAACACCAAATGAAGAAAATTCAGATGAGTTTAATGAGTTTTTAAATAATATTCCTGTACATATTCGTTCATTAGTATTATTTGTAAAACGATTATTTAGACAAGCTCATGGTGCAAACCTTAACTGGAAAGATATGATGTCTGTTGAATTTATCAATGGTGCAAAAGGAACGTCTTTAATATACAACCATACACCAGTTGTTGGTAGTTATGTTAGAATAGGTTTTAATCAAGAAGGCAACTGGATGCTCAATAAATTACGTTCAGATTTCGCAGCATGTGAAAAGATTCAAACAGAAGATGATATAACAGCATCCATCACATTGCCAAAAGAACGTTTTAAGAATTTAAATAAAGAATACACCAACCAAAGTGTCAAAGTGCTTACTAATTGTGAAGCACATTTATTCCAAAGACCAGATGAAGCTATTGTAAGAGGTTATGATAAACTTGCTGAATTAGATATCATCTCTGATGGTAGATTCTTAACCAATTATGAAATGTTATCTAAAAAAGATGCTATTGCAATCTATGAGGATACCATAAATTACGATAAGTACACCCAACCCGTTAAAGATTTTATCAAAGAAATCATTGATTCTAATGATGAAGACATACAATTTGTCTTGCCTTCTCATCCAAGAATTGTGGATGGCGAACCTACTAAAAATCCAAGATATTTAGAACCAAATAAAGTTTATAATGAAACGGAAGCAACTTACATCTCTGATGTTGGTGTACGCTTATGTAGAAGAATTAAGCTTGAAGACCCAGTAATACATGTGGTAAATGCCGTTTTACCAGGTAGAAGAAACAACCCAGCAGATAGAGAAGCTGGTATTAGACCATTGGCGGTATACAACCCAATTCATTATCAAGAAGCTCCAGAATTATTTATGGATTTTATCTGTAGTTTAACAGGTAAATCTCCATCTACTACAGGAGCAGGATCTGAAGGCGCATTAACAAAAGCTCCATTTAATATGTTGACTCCAACAACAGATTTAAACAACGCTTTATTATCACACATCCTAACAGAATCTAATGGATTTAGTACTGCAGCAGGTTACGTTGGTGCAGAAAACAAAATTGACCATGATGTTAGTTTACTCATCCCAGAGATTTGGGCTAGAATGGCACCAGAAGATAGAGATCCTAAAAACTTAATTGCAAATGGCTCTTTAGAAAAGCTTGAAGACTTTGAGCATAACGGAGAAAAAGTATTAGCTAGTCGTTTAGGCTATAGAATCACCAAAACATTCTCTTTATTATGTTTAAACAGATTGTTTGACGAGCCAACTGCTGTGTTTAACAAGCGCATGTTAAAACCAGAATTGCAAAATTTAGAGGATTTTGTAGATGGTATTAACAACATTGTAGAAGCACAACAAAAAGTAGCACTCAACTATTTTGAAGATGGTAGTATTGATGCAGCAATTCCGCCTTTAAAAATTCTATTAAACATTATGGCTTATGGTCATTATGAAGGTAAAGATATTAGTGACCCAGAGTTAAGAAAGTATTTTGATAGAACTTATGTCTTAAATGCTGATTGGTATAAAGAAAGGTTAGTCTTAAAACAAGAAAAAGACATTCAATATTATGCTTCACAGATAGATTATTTAGAATCTTTTATTAAAAGTCCACACAATGATATTTTAACAGAAGAATTACAATTAAACACACGTTTAGAGCATACTAAAAAATCATTAAATGAAGCAAAATCACCAGAGTATTTAAACCAGTTGGTCGGTACAATTGGTAGAGATGTTTTGTATAAAAAATAAACTCTAACAAATTAGGTGATCTGATTTTTAATTAGTTAAACGAAACAGTCTTACTAAAATAAAATCATATAATTTAGAAATGCTTCTCTTAATCGAGAGGCATTTTTTTATACTAAGTACATCAACTAAAAATAAAACTAACAGATCATTTTTATCGTATATTTAGTATATGAAAAGAATTTATCAAACTATTTTTTATGGATTATTGTTATTATTAGCTTCTTGCACTAGCGATGATATTACTATAATTGAAGAAGACCTTGAAGAAATCGTTGAGGAAATTATTGATGATGACGACGAAGTAATAATTACTAATTCAACTAATATTCTAGCACTTGGAGATAGTTATACAATTGGCCAAAGTGTTTGTGAAACATGTCGTTTTCCTGAACAATTAAAGAGCAATTTAATCGAGACGTTTAATGATGGAACTACTTTTAACCTTAAAGTTATTGCTCAAACAGGTTGGACAACCAATAACCTAATTAATGCCATCTCTAATGAAAACCCTGAAAACAATAATGATTTAGTTACCTTATTAATCGGTGTAAACAATCAATATCAAAATAAAGCATTTTCGGTTTATGAAACAGAATTTCCATTATTGGTTTCAGAGGCTATTGAATTAGCTCAAAATGACAAGTCTAATGTTATAGTGATTTCTATTCCAGATTATGCTTATACTCCTTTTGGACAAAATTATGGTAATACTCAAAATACATCTTCAGAAATAGACCAATACAACGCTTTTGCCGAAAATTATTGTAACGAACAAAACATTACGTTTGTGAATATTACAGATATTACTCGACAAGGTTTAAATAATCCAAGTTTAGTTGCCTCAGATGGCTTACATCCTTCTCAATTAACCTATTCTATGTTTGTACAACGCTTACTTCCTATTGCGATTGAAAAAATTCAATAAGATTTACTACATTAGTTGAAACATTTTTTATGTCCTCTAAAACCAGGTTAGATCGTGCTTATAAAAATGCTAAAAGCATAAGTTTCAATAATACCACTAAGTTTATATTATTTAGTGATTGCCATAGAGGTGATAATAGTTTTGCAGATGATTTTGCCAACAATAGAAACATCTACTTTCATGCATTAAAGCATTATTACAACGAAGGATTTCAGTATTGCGAATTAGG
This sequence comes from Winogradskyella sp. Asnod2-B02-A, assembly GCF_045063645.1. Taxonomy (NCBI): domain Bacteria; kingdom Pseudomonadati; phylum Bacteroidota; class Flavobacteriia; order Flavobacteriales; family Flavobacteriaceae; genus Winogradskyella; species Winogradskyella sp. Asnod2-B02-A. Next base: position 1,388,919 of record NZ_JBEFOG010000027.1, on the reverse strand, counting down.
TGATGGAGATGAGTTATGGGAAAACCTGTCGTTTGAATCTATTTTTCATGCACATAAAAATGTGTATATGCTCATGAAACAATTTCATGATGAAGAACGACTACACATGATTTGGGGCAACCACGATATGGTGTATCGCGACCCTAAATATGTTGAAAAATACTTATCCACCTTTTTTGATCCAAAAACAGGAAATGACGAAGACTTATTTTGTGGCATTCAATATCATGAAGGTATTGTTTTAAAACATTCTGAAACCAACCAAGAGTTATTTTTAACACATGGTCACCAAGCTGATTGGTGGAATTATACCTTCTGGAAATGGAGCCGATTTTTAGTTCGGATATTATGGAAACCTTTAAATGTTATGGGAATTGCAGATCCTACAAGTCCGGCAAAAAACTATACAGAGCTTATTAAAGTGGAACGCAGAACAAAAAAATGGATCAGCGAAAACAATAATTTAATTACCGTTGTAGGTCATACGCATAGACCACGTTTTCCAGAGCCTGGTGATATTGCTTTTTTTAATGATGGCAGCTGTGTACATCCAAGAAGTATTACTGGCCTTGAAATTGAAAACGGAGCTATTTCACTTATAAAATGGCAAATTGTAACCACCGAAGATGGCACCTTAAAAATTGATCGCTTTTTATTAGAAGGGCCAACAAAATTAGTAGATTATAAAACAGAAGGTTCTGCCTAAAGTGAATTTATAAAATCTAATAAGTCTTCTCTGTCTTGTGTAGATAATGCTTTAAAATCATTTTTAGAATTTAAAGCTTCACCTCCATGCCATAATATGGCTTCAGTAATACTTTTTGCTCTTCCATCATGTAAAAAGTCTGTATGACCATTTACCACTTGAGTTAAACCAATTCCCCAAAGCGGTCTTGTTTTCCATTCATTGCCTTCCGCTAAAAAGTCGGGTCTGTTATCTCCTAAATCATCTCCCATATCATGCAATAACATATCTGTATACGCATAAATAGTTTGATTAGAAATAGCAGATATTGAATTACTAGAGGTTGACATGCTTGGTACATGACATTTGGCACATTGTATATCTTCAAAAATTTGAGCACCACGTCTTACAGAATCTTCTTCGTAATCTCTAGGACCAGGAACGGCAAGTGTTTGGCAATAGAAAGCCACCTGATTTAAAATCTCCTCTGTAATTTCAGGATCATCACCCAAACCATCACTACCATTAGTTTGCCCATAACCTGTTTCTTGCGGAAATAAATAACTCGTAATACCCATATCTCCAAGATAGGCTCCAGCACATTGTTCTAATATAGTAGCTGTATTAGCTTTCCATCCAAAACGTCCTAATTGTGTGGTTCCTGAAATAGCGTCGTAAACATAGTTTGCTTTACCAGAAATACCGTCACTATCGTTATCGTTAATATCTTCATTTAATAGAATATCAGATTCAGATATGGCTTCTAATAATCCCAATCCAAAAACAGGAGGTGCTAATCTTGGCGACAATAATATTGAACTAGGCACAGTCTCATAAGCTTCAATTAAATTGTAATTTGGTTTTTGTAATGTTACTGTTGTTCCGTCTGCTAGAGTTTCAACTATAGACGTGTAATTCACTTGAAATTTAGCTTCTGGTTCATAACCAAAAATAGCTTGATTTTGAATTTGAAGTCCAAAATTTGGAACAGGAACAGGGCCTCCATTTCCAGCAATGCCTGGAATACTAGACCTTAAAAAAAAGCCACTTAGTGCATTTATATCATCTGGAAAAGGTGCTCTTCCATCTTTTGGGTGACAAGCAATACAAGATGTATTATTAAATATAGGGCCAATTCCTCCGTTTATTCCTGCAGGAGCTGTTACAAAGGCTGCTTCAAATTGAAAATCACCATCTAAATGCATGTCTAGGTCTCCACCTTCTAAATTTGCTGCTGGTGTACTAAATGAATTACTTGATGTTAAAAAAACAGTTGTTTCACCACCTGCCAAAATACGACCTTCAAGATTTGGCAACGTTTCATAATCACTCATATCATCAGACTTACATGATACTAATAAAGTAATTCCTAAAAGGATAAAAAAATAAAAATAATTTTGATGTTTCATTGTCGTCTGCTTAATATGGAAAAAAGAATACCAAACATGTTGGTATTCTTTTTAAGAAATTATAATATGGTGTAAAAACTATTACAAATTTGTTATGAAAGGAACCAAATCCGATTCTAAAACCGTTAATAAATCGGCAACTTTTGTTTGTGCGTTTTGTACCGCAGTTCTATTATTTTCAATGGCATCTGTAAATGTACCAGGAATTGCTTCTATTGCAGTAATTGCATCTGATATTGCCGTTTTAATCTGAGCGTCTAAAGTAGCATTTGTTAAGTCAACTACATTAGTAATTCCGTTTCCATTATTTCCATTAAAATCACCTAAATAGATATTCTGAATACTTCTAATATTATCAGCAAAATCTAATTTAGAGTTATTACTAAAACGTGATTCCTCAGCTTCTGGTTTTGCACTTCCGTTATTTCCATTTAATGGCTCTTCTATTTTACCATTGGCAACTTCGTCTGCTATAATCACTAAACCTTCTACTATTTCTTGTAAAGCACCTTTTTGAGAGGTATAGATAGAACCTGTTTCGCCTGCATTTGTAAAATTAAAAGCAAAATTATCACCAGTAGCTAACCATCCAAAATATAAATCTTCTGTTTGCGCTTTTAAATTTTGAGTTGCTGCAGTTAAATATTCTATTTCTCTTGTTGTTAAATCAGCAGCTGTTTTATTGCCATCTAATCCCCAAATAAAATACTCGATTGTATGAAACCCTCTAGCTTCATTATTACTTTCTAATAAAGTTGATGTAATTGCATTTCCACTATTTAAAATATTGTTAATAGCATTAACATCTACTGGCCAAGAATCAATAGCTGGATCGATACCTTCTGTATCTACAGGACCGTAAAGAAATCCTTCAGATTCTTCCCAAGGTGCTCTAGTATTCTGCCATGCTGTTTTTACTGCACTTAATTCTGTTTCGTCTCCAATAGTTAAATTACTAACTGCTGTTTCTAAAATTCCGGCATTTGTATATAAACTATTATAAGTTTCTGTAATAACATCTAAAGAAACATCAGTTAATACCTCTGTATATAAATCTGCATTTGGATCTACAGTTTCTGTACTTTCATCATTATCACTACAACTTGTAAAACTCAATGCAGCTACTGCGATTGAACTTAAAAATATGGCACTTTTTTTCATTATTATCTATGTGTTATATATTAAAATTTGAATCCTATTCCGGTTGAAAATGTTCTGTCGTGTTGTTTCTCTCCTGTAAACTCTAGAGTAGATAAGTCATAGTTTTCTGAACCAAGACGTCTATCAGAATATTGTGCTTTTATTACAATTTGAGGATGCACAAACCAATTGATACCACCAGTAATTGTAGAACGCTCCCAACGCGGATTATCTACAATACTTCCTTCTACATCTTGCATAGTATCATAATAATCATAGCGCACAAAAGGGTATAATTGTTGTTTACTATTTGTTTTAATTAAGGGTAAGATGTTGTAACCTATTTCTGCTGAAACACCTATAGCATTTTTACCAACAGGAGTTCTTTTAACACCTAAGTTATTAGACAAATTTGCGTTTCGTATTGACACAATATTTGAATTCTCTAAATTCCCATAAAGTCCAATAGCATTAAATCTTAAATTGTTTTCATTATAAGTCACATGCCCTTCAACTATGGTTACATATGCACTTTCACTCATATCGTCTTTTGGTCTGTTAGCAGCAGAATCATTAATGTAAGCTGCAATACCAACATAAGTATCTTTGTGCGTTCCGAACTTATAATCTAAGCGAGCAGAAAATGCTAAAGACTGTGCGTTTGCCATCTCAAATCGTTGTTGGTAACCGTCCTTTACCCAACCTCTAGATGAAAATCCAGACGCGTCTAAACCGCTAACAACATAAGCTCTATAATTAAATCTTTTAGCAAAAGTTCCGTAAACCTCAATACCTGTTTCGTACCATCCTAGAGGCAGAATCGCATTTTCCATTTCTTGACGCGTAGTTGTAAAATATTGGGTTGGTGTATCTAAGCTTTGATGTAATCCAAAATACATTTTCATTTTACCAGCTCTAATATTAAAATAAGGTTTAATCTTAAAATTAATATGAACTTGCTCTAGCTTTACTCCTCCACCTGTTTCAATTTCATCTTCAAACTCACCAAACTCTTCTTGCGTATCTAAATCAATGGCAGAAGCTGTACCTCCATGTTCGTACTCAATCTCTGTTTTTAAGCTTATTTTATCCGTGAAAAAATATTCTAGATATAGGTTTAAACGCTCGGCATCAAATTTATCCTTTAGTGTAGGGTCTGTGTCGTAATCATTATTGTAGTAATTAATAACTCCATATCCTCTTAAGCTGAAGTTATTCCATTTTAATAATGGCATCTTTTTAGACGCTTCTTCTGTTTTAAGTTCTTCAAGAAGCTCTTTTTTAATCTCTGCCTTTAGTTGCTGTAATGCGACAGAATCTTTTTTGATCTGAGCATTCAAATTAAAAGAAACTAAAAGTATAAGAAAAACAATTATTTTTTTCATTTGGTCTGAAATAAGACCGCAAAATTATACTTATTTAGACCAAATCCAAATAAAAAATTAATTATTTTGAATGATTCTTAATAATATTATTATCTCATAAAATGGATTTCTCGATAAAGCGCACTAATGATTTTGAAGATTAGACCAATAACACCTTTACCTTTTAATAAATAAGAAATACAAAAGAAATTAACTTTCTGGTGCCAACTCAACCTCTAAACCTTCCATTTCTGGTGTCATTTGTATTTGGCATCCTAAGCGTGAGTTATCTTTCACATTAAAAGCTTCAGAAAGCATCGCTTCTTCATCAACTTGCATTTCTGGTAATTCGGTTTCGCTTAACACATAACATTGACAAGAGGCACACATGGCCATACCACCACAAATTCCTATAGTGCCTTCTGGAGCAAGCTCGTAAGAACGAACAATCTCCATTAAGTTCATTGCCATATCTGTTGGAGCTTCTATTTGATGTTTTACTCCTTCTCTGTCTATAATTGTGATATTGATATCTGGGTTTTCCATATGTAAGTGAGATCTTTCAGTTTTTATAACCCTGAAAACGACTCTATATTAAATTAATTAATCAAAAGCTTTCACTACTGCTTTTGGCGCTTCTTTTCTAGTACCATCAAAACCATCTACACCAGCAACAGTAGTATACTTTAAAACGTAACGTTTACCTGGATTAATAATTTGATATGCAGATTGACACATTAATGTTGCTTCGTGAAAACCACAAAGAATCAATTTTAATTTCCCAGGATATGTATTTACATCACCAATAGCATAAATACCAGGAATATTGGTTTGGTAGTCTAATGAATTATTAACCTTAATGGCATTCTTTTCTATCTCAAGTCCCCAATTTGCAATTGGCCCAAGTTTAGGAGATAAACCAAATAACGGAATAAAATGATCTGTTTCAACTAAAATTGGTTCTTCATCTTTCTTAGTAACCTCAACACTTTCTACTTTACCATTTCCGTTAATAGCAGTAATTTCTGCTGGAGTAATTAGATTAATTTTACCTTGATTTTTTAATTCTTGTACTTTTTCAACAGAATCTAAATGTCCTCTAAATTCATTTCTTCTATGTATTAAAGTAACCTCAGAAGCTATATCACTTAAAAAGATACTCCAATCTAAAGCAGAATCTCCTCCACCTGCAATGACAACTTTTTTGTTTCTGTAAATTTCTGGCTCTTTAATCATGTATTCTACTCCACAATCTTCGTAATCAGAAATATTTTCTAATAATGGCTTACGAGGCTCAAAACTTCCTAAACCACCAGCGATTGCAACAACAGGAGCTTTATGCTGTGTCCCTTTATTAGTGGTAACAATAAAAGAGCCATCCTCTTGCTTTTCTATCGTTTCTGCACGTTCTCCTAAAGTAAAACCAGGCTCAAACTGTTTGCACTGTTCTAGAAGTTTATCTGTTAAATCACCAGCCAAAATTTCTGGATATGCAGGAATATCGTAAATCGGTTTTTTGGGATAAAGCTCAGAGCACTGACCACCTGCTTGTGGTAAGGCATCAATTAAATGACATTTTAATTTTAAAAGTCCAGCTTCAAAAACTGTAAAAAGTCCTGTCGGACCTGCACCAATTATAAGTATATCTGTTGTAATCATAGATGAAAAATTGAAAACAAAATTACTAATGTGATTTTATTCAAAATGTGATAAAAGTCACATTACTTTTCTACATTAATAACTTTTTCGATTTGTGGAGCATATTTTTTAATCGTCATTTCTACTCCAGATTTTAAAGTCATTTGGTTAACACTGCAAGATGTACACGCGCCTACTAATTGAACTTTCACAAATTTACCATCGTCTATAGATAATAAGTTAATGTCTCCACCATCACTTTGCAGAAAGGGACGAATTTCATCTAAGGCTTTTTCTACGTTTAATCTAAGTTCTTCTGAGCTCATTTAATTCTTTTTAACTGCAGAGCAACCTGCCATTGTTGTAATTTTTATTGCTTCGGTAGCTGGCAAAGCATCATTTCTATCCACCACTTGTTGTACAACCTCTCTTGTAATTGCTTCAAATGCTTCTTTAATTGGAGTGCCTGTTTGCATTGCTGCTGGTCGTCCTAAATCACCGGCTTCTCTTATACTTTGTACCAACGGTACTTCGCCTAAAAATGGTACTTTTAAATCTTCCGCTAAATGCTTGGCTCCTTCTTTACCAAATATATAATATTTATTTTCAGGAAGCTCGGCTGGTGTGAAGTAAGCCATATTTTCAATAATACCTAAAACAGGCACATTGATACTATCTTGCTGAAACATAGCGACACCTTTTTTAGCATCTGCTAATGCTACATTTTGAGGTGTACTTACCACAACAGCTCCTGTAATAGGTAACGCTTGCATAATACTTAAATGGATATCACCAGTTCCTGGAGGCAAATCGAGTAATAAGAAATCTAATTCTCCCCAAGCTGCATCAAATATCATTTGATTTAACGCTTTAGAAGCCATTGGTCCTCTCCAAATTACAGCTTGATCTGGTTTTGTAAAAAAGCCAATAGACAATACTTTAACACCATAGTTTTCTACAGGTTTCATTTTAGATTTGCCATCTACAGTTACAGATAATGGACGTTCATTTGCCACATCAAACATAATAGGTATTGATGGTCCATAAATATCAGCATCTAAAACACCAACTTTAAAACCCATATTAGCTAAAGTGACTGCTAAATTTGCAGTTACTGTAGATTTACCAACACCTCCTTTACCAGAAGCAACAGCTACAATATTTTGAATTCCAGGAATTGCTTTTCCTTTAATCTCATTTCTAGGTTCTGCAGCTTGTGCATCTACTTTTACATTGACTTTTATTTTTGCCTTTTCATAAACTTCTTTATGGATGGTTTGTAAAATATCAACTTCTGTTCTTTTACGAGCTTGAAGACTTGGATTTTTTATAGTAATATCTACAATTACTTCGTCTGCAAAAGTTACAACATTAGTAACCGCTCCGCTATCTACCATATTTTCACCTTCACCAGGTGCTGTTATGGTTTTGAGCGCATTGAGTATATCTTGTTTTAATAATTTCATAATGAATAAGGACTAGAAAAAACTGAAACTAAAGCCTAGACTCAATTCTTTCTTATTAAGATTAATTCTAAATGCAAAGATACTGTGAAATGTTTAGAATTTGAAAACCTTTTGATTGAAATGAACAATAGAGCAAGTGGCTAAGATAATACTTGGTTTCTTAAAAAAAATGTATCTTTAGAGCACTGAAAACCAGCCACATGAAAAACTACTACTTTTTTGTTCTTTTCTTATTAATTTCAATTCCTTTTAATGCTCAGAACATCGAAAATTTTGGACTTGAATTTAAAAATATATTAGTAAACCAAAACTGTGTGGCTCCATCTTTTGGTGCCACAGGCATCAGTAAAGTAGACACCAATAATGATGGTGAAATAAGTATTGCTGAGGCTGAAGCCGTTACGCATTTACAATTAAGCGGTAATAATGTCATCGATGCCACTGGAATAGAATACTTTACCAATCTTGAAACTTTGAGTTGTGAAAATAGTTCTTTATCGAGTTTAAATGTAAGCGCTTTTATAAATCTTGAACGTTTAAATTGTGCTAATAATCAAATAACAGAATTAATAGGTTTAAACAATCTCAACGAATTGATTGCTTTAATTTGTAATAATAATGAATTATCTACACTCGATGTAAGCAACTCCTCCAATTTGAATTACTTAGAATGCGGTTACAATCAATTAACAAATTTAACTTTAGGTACCTCAACCTCATATTTAATTTTAGATTGTAATAACAACCAATTGACAGAAATAGATGTAAGTGGTTATCCTAATCTCGAAGAATTTTACATTAGCAATAATTTACTTACGTCCTTAGACCTATCTAACAATACAAATTTTTATTTTATTGGTGCAGATAATAATGAGATAACAACGGTTTTTATAAAAAACGGGATTCAAGATCTGTATTGGGATGAGCACTATTCATATTTTAATTTGACAGGAAACCCAATACATTATATATGTGCAGATGAAAGTGAATTTATAGGAATACAATATATGATGGAGTGGGCAGAAATAGAAAATTACACGGCGAATTCGTATTGCTCTTTTTATCCTGGAGGAGACTATTTTATAATTGATGGCAATATAACAATGGATTTGGATGCCAATGGTTGTGACATAAATGATGCCATTGTGCCTAATTTTAACTTTGCTGTATCTAATGGAACGGAAACAGGCAATTTTATTTCCAATACTTCAGGAGATTATTCCATTCCTGTTGGAGATGGTACACATACCATAACACCAATTCTTGCAAATTCAAGTTATTTTGAGGTTACACCTGAGAGTGTAACAATAGATTTTCCAACAGAAACAAGTCCTTTTACGCAAGACTTTTGCTTAACTCCAATAGGTGTCTATAAGGGTATTGATATTCAAATTATACCATTAACGGCTGCGACTCCCGGTTTTCAAGCAGATTATCAAATTATTTATAAAAATACAGGCAATACATTGATTGATTTTGGACAAGTGTTACTCATAAACGACTTTGATTTAATGAGCGAAGTTTCTTTTAACCCAAGTTGGGACTCTTTTACAAATGTCGATAGTGCTTGGCATTTTAATTTTGAAAATTTACAACCTTTTGAAACTAGAACGATAGATTTTTCAATGTTAATTAACACACCAATGGATGCTCCTGCTGTAAATGGTGGAGATGTATTAACGTTTACTGCCAATTATTTTATTGAATATGACGTGGTAGAACCTGAAACGGCTTTTGAGCTTCATCAAACTGTGGTGAATTCTTTTGACCCAAATGATAAAACCTGTTTAGAAGGTGATTTTATAACTCCTGAAATGGTTGGAGATTATGTACACTATATGATTCGTTTTGAAAACACAGGAACTGCAAATGCTATAAACGTCGTTGTAAAAGATATTATTGATATTAGCAAATACGATTTAGCTACTTTAGTCCCATTGCGTGGAAGTCACGATTTTGTAGCTAGAATAAAAAACAATCTTGAAGATCACTACGTAGAATTCATTTTTGAAAACATCAACTTACCTTTTGATGATGCCAACAACGATGGCTATATTGTTTTTAAAATAAAAACCTTAGAAACATTAGCTTTAAATGATACGTTTGAAAATAATGCTGAAATATATTTCGATTTTAATTTCCCTATTATAACCAATACAGTACAAACTGCTATTGCAACGCTAAGCGCTGATGAATTTGAGTTGGCAAATAATACCATCTCATTATATCCGAATCCAACAACGCATAGTGTAAATTTAAAATCGAAGCAAGCCATACAACAACTAACGATTTACGATATTTCGGGTAGAAGCATTCAAGAGATTGTAGTTATTGGTGGTAAAACTGAAATCAATATTTCTACAGAAGCACTTTCTAAAGGAACATATTTTATAAAGATTAAAAATGAGATAGGAAACGTTATAAAGAAAATTATAAAGGAATAATTATTTTAATTCCTGAACTGGATCCCAATAAACAGATTCCAAATTCTGAATTTGATTTTCTACAACTTCAATACCTTCGCTTTCTAAAAGTTGTTGCATAAGGTTAGTGCCTTCAAAATGATGTTTCCCTGTTAAGAGTCCTTTGCGGTTAACTACTCTATGTGCTGGCACATCTTTTCCGTGAGAACCATTCATAGCGTAACCCACAATTCTAGCACTTTTACCAGCTCCTAAATATTTCGCAATTGCTCCATAACTTGTTACCCTTCCATAAGGAATTTGCTTGGCGACTTCATAAACCTTTTCAAAAAAACCTAAAGTTTCTGGTTTCATTTGCTCTTATCTATTAAAACTATTGTCAAATGATTTAACTTATAAAGCCTTTAAAATATTGATAAACGTAATTAAAGCTACAATACCTGTAACACTGCCTATAATATAGTTCATGTTTTGCTGTGAAGTAAAAGCTCTATCTTTAATTTTATCAAAAAAGAAGATGTAAAAATAAAGTACAACAAACGTCCCTGTTGCTGCTCCTGTAACATACGTAACAATACTCAATTTCTCAAAATCCATCCAACCAAAAGACACCAAAGTGATTACCATATAAGCTTGAAATGGAATGGGAAATACATTTAGAGCAGACAACAGCATGCCATGTAACAATCTGCCATGTTTACTTGTTATCTCTGCTTCTGGTTTTGCTTCTTTTTGTTTAGACGCTAACACAAAAAAGTATATCGTAATAAGTACAAATATAACAAATGCCACGCGTTTTAATATCTCTACAATATCTTGATGATTAGTTAAATACCTAGCAAATATTGCAGCCAAATATGTTTGAATAAAAACAACAATACAAACGCCTGTAGAAAACATAATACCGCGTCCTGCTCCTTCCTTAAGGCTTATTCTTGCAGCTGTCATATTAAGCAAACCAGGAGGAGTAACCGCTATAATGGCTGCCAAAAGCCCTAGAAAAAAAATAATTGTAATACTCAAATTTTAATTGATTTTGAATCTAATATACGTAATTGCTTTATCTTTCTCTAAATACTGATTTTCGTAAAACGTTTTAATTTCTGTAACATCCTCAGGACTACCTTCTAATTTATAAACATTATGATTAGCATAAAGCACCTCTAAACCTAGGCCATGCAACAAACCTAAAGTATAACCATGCATAAATTCGCTATCTGTTTTTAGATGCATTAATCCACTTGGTTTTAATATTTTCTTATAACGCTCTAAAAACTGTAGATTAGTCATTCGGTGCTTAGTACGCTGGTATTTTATTTGTGGGTCTGGAAATGTAATCCATATTTCATCCACTTCATTTTCTTCAAAAACAAATTCAACGAGCTCTATTTGAGTTCTTATAAATGCTGCATTGGGTATATCTTCTTCAATAGCTGTTTTTGCACCTCTCCAAAACCGAGCCCCTTTAATGTCTATGCCAATAAAATTTTTGTTGGGATAGCGTTTTGCTAAACCAACAGTATACTCGCCTTTACCACAACCCAATTCTAGCACCACAGGATTGTCGTTTTTAAAAACTTCTGATCTCCATTGCCCTTTTAATTTATAAGTAGCATCAACTAATTCTTCTCGTGTAGGCTGATACACATTATGAAAGGTTTCATTTTCCCTAAAGCGCCTCTGTTTATTTTTACTTCCCACTAATTTTCATTTTTTAATAATTCGGTAAAATTAAGGAAACATTTTAGGTTTATCTTTGTTTTAATCATTGATATCTTAACAACAGGTAAAAAACTGGAACATCTTCAACACATAAAAGCTAAAGATCAGAAACGGATTTTAATTGCTCCACTAAATTGGGGTTTAGGTCACGCTACGCGATGTATTCCTATTATTAATGCTTTAATCCAACATAATTTTGAACCTATAATTGCTAGTGATGGTGCTGCACTACAATTATTGCAAAAAGAATTTCCAAATCTAAAATCCTTTGAGCTACCATCTTATAATATTACCTATGCAAAAAAAGCAAACGGATTTAAAATTAAATTATTAAAAGACTCACCTCATCTTTTAAAAACTATTAAACGAGAAAAAAAAGTTGTTGAAAATTTAGTTGAAACAGAAGCTATTTCTGGTATTATTTCAGATAATAGATTTGGCGTTAGACACCAAGCTATTCCTTCTGTGTTTATTACACACCAATTACGAGTTTTAAGCGGCAATACTACTTGGTTAAGCAGTAAACTACATCAAAAAATCATTTTAAAGTTTGATGAGTGTTGGGTACCAGATCATAATGGCTTTAGTAATTTAAGTGGAGAATTAGGGCATGTTGAGAATTTTGTAACATCAGTAAAATACATAGGCCCATTAACACGCTTTCGAAAACAAAAAGTAAAAACAAAATACAATCTTCTGGTTTTACTATCTGGACCAGAACCTCAACGTACTTTTTTAGAAGAAAAACTATTAAACGAATTAAAACACTATAACAAAAGTGTACTATTTATAAAAGGTAAAGTAGAACCTGAACAACAAAAAGAGATTATTGGAAACGTTGTTATCTATAATTTTATGACTAGTAATGAACTTGAAACAGCAATAAACGAAAGCGACCTAATTCTCAGCAGATCTGGTTACACAACTTTAATGGATTTAGCAAAACTTGAAAAGAAAGCCTTTTTTATTCCTACTCCAGGTCAATTTGAACAAGAATATTTAGCTAATAAATTACAATCTGAAGGTGTTGCTCCTTTTTGCAATCAAGAAAAATTTAAAATAGAAATGTTGTCAGGTATGGAAAATTATTCTGGTTTTAAATCTCAAGAATACGAATTAAATTACAAGAAGTTATTCCGCCTTTTCTAACGTAAACGAAAACTCACTACCAACTCCGAGTTCACTCTCAATATAAATCTTTTCTTCGTGTGCTTCAATAATATGTTTTACAATTGACAAACCTAAACCCGAACCTCCTTGTTTTCTATTACCACTAGTATCTACACGATAAAAACGTTCAAATAAACGCTGAATATTAGCTTTAGCTATACCTTCACCATTATCTGTAACTCTAATGATTGCTTTGTTTTTTATAAGATTCTCTATACTAACCTCTGTAGTTCCTTTTTCTCTACCATACTTAATAGAGTTTACAATGAGGTTAGTTAAAACTTGTTGAATACGTTCTTTGTCTGCATAAACGATAATTGGTTTTTTATAATCAATATCAAAAGTTAAAGTAATATGCTTTTTAGCTGCTTTCATCTCAAACAAATCAAAAACACTCTGTACCAGTTTAACGATATCAAAATTTTCTTTCTCTAAACTAAGAACACCAACCTCTAATTTGGTAATCATGTCTAAATCCTTAATGATATATGTTAAGCGCTCAACTCCTTTACTCGCTCTAGCTAAATATTTATCTCTAATTTTATCATCTTCAATGCCACCATCTAATAACGTTAGAAGATAGCTTTGCACTGTAAAAAGAGGAGTTTTTAATTCGTGAGAAACATTACCAATAAATTCTTTTCTATATTCTTCTCTAATTTTTAAAGTTTCAATTTCAAACTTTTTGTTTTTGGCGTATTTGTCTATCTCCTTTGTTAACGTTCCCATATCTGTAGTTATAGGTTGTTGTCTTAGACTGGTAGATTCTAGCAACGTAAGATCATCATAAATTTTCTTAACACGTCTATATATAAACCGCTCCACTCTATACTGAATAATTAAAAAACAGAAAGGAAAACAGATGAGTGGATAAAAAACAAAAGACCAATTATAGATTTGGAAATAAAATAAAAAGGTACCGATAAGAAGCGAGGTGAACAACGTAACATATAGCGCTGTTCGGAACGCAAATTTATAAGATTTCTTAAGAGTTTTATTTTGCATTAGTCTACAAACTTGTAACCAACACCTTTTACGGTTTTAAAGGATTTATCTCCTATTTTTTCACGAAGTTTTCTAATATGCACATCGATGGTTCTTCCGCCAACGACCACTTCATTTCCCCAGACTTTATCTAAGATTTCATCTCGCTTAAAAACTTTACCTGGCTTGGTTGCTAACAAAGATAACAATTCAAACTCTTTTCTTGGCAAGGTGATTTCTTCTCCTTTAATTGTAATTTTATATTCTTCCCTGTATATCACTAAATCACCAATTTCTAAAATAGCATTAACACTGCTTTCAGAATGTTTAAGTCTCCTTAATAGTGCTTTCACCTTGCTGATTAAAACTTTTGGCTTTATAGGTTTTGCAATATAATCATCTGCACCAGCATCAAAACCGGCAACTTGAGAATAATCTTCTCCTCTTGCTGTTAAGAATGTTATAATGGTTTCACTTAGATCAGATTGTTCTCTGATACGTTCACAAGCTTCAATACCATCCATTTTTGGCATCATAACATCTAAGATAATTAAATGTGGCTTATGCTTTTTTGCCAATTCAATTGCCTCTAAGCCATTTTCACCTTTTATAACTTGATAACCTTCTGAAGATAAATTATAACCAACTATTTCTAAAATATCTGGTTCATCATCTACAAGTAAAATTTTAATGTCTTTCTTTTTCAATGGTACTTTTTATTTAATGTGATGTAAATATAAAATATATATGTACATAAGCATCTAAGAATATTGAATTGATAACAATTCCCTAACATTGACAATATAACTAACTGAAATTAAGAATCACCTGATATTAACCACGTTAACTAATTGTAAAATTGATAACTATTAACTAATTGAATTCTTAAAACTAAGGATTAGTTATTATATTTGTCATCTAACTTTTTATACAAATCAATTATGAAGAAAATTTACTTTTTATTATTTTGTTTGATGGGTGTTGCCACTTATGGGCAAAATCTAGCCGCAAACGGTAGTTTTGAAAACTGGACTGCTAATGCTCCTGATTCATGGACTACTAACGATTTTAGTACTACTGATCTTACCGAAAACACTAATGCAACTTTTGTTTCTGATGGTACAAGTTCTGCCAGTGTAAATCTTTTAACACAAACTCAAGGTGACACAGATCTTAGACAAACCATTGCATTAACTGGTGGTGTAACTTACACTATGAGTATGGATGTATATGCAACAAATAATGAAGCTAGAGCACGTATTTTTAATGGTAACGGGTTCAATCCAACAGTATATTCTGATGACACTATATTAAACCAATGGCAGACTATTTCTTACGAATATACTCCTGCGACAGATGAAGATTTTGATTTCGGTATTCGTTTTTATGATACTGCAGCAAATTGGACAGCTGGTACTCAATCTTCTTTATTTTATATAGACAACGTACAAGTTCTTGCAGGATCATCTCCTAATGTAGTAATAACAAGTCCTAGTGACGCTACGACTTTTGACTCTGGCACAACGTCTGTAGACGTAGAATTCTCAACATCTAATTTAGCAGGTGGTGAAAGTGTTACTATAACAGTTAACGGAACTGAAAATACAAATGCTACAAGTCCTTTTACAGTAGCAACAGTAGATGGAGAATCTTACACAGTAACAGCTGATTTAATTGATGGTACAGGTACTATTAGTACTAGCACAATTTCTTTTAGTGTTTCTAACCCATCAAGTTTAACACAAGTTGCTAACATAACGCAATTGAGAGCTGGTACTATTGGTTCTGAATTTGAGTATGAATTAACAGGTGAAGCAATTATATCTTATATCGTTACAAGTAATACTAGAAACCAAAAATACATTCAAGATTCTGGTGCAGCTATATTAATTGATGATAACGGTGGTGTTATAACAACTGCTTTTGCTGCAGGTGATGGTATTACTGGTGTAAAAGGATATCTTTCTGAATATAATGGATTACTTCAATTTGTACCTATCGAAAATGTAGCTACTACATCTTCTACTGGTAACACTTTAACACCAGTTGTTGTTAGTGCTTCTGAGCTTATAACTAATGGTGAGACTTACGAAAGCATGTTGATTACATTAAACGATGTTACTTTTTCTGATACAGGAGTATTTGCTGGAGCAACTAACTATAACGTAGCAAACGGAGCTGATGTAACTGTTTGTAGAACAGCTTTTACTGATGAAGATTTAATTGGTACTACAATTCCAACTACAGCTTCTAGTATTACTGGTTTAGGTGGTGAATTTAATGGTGTTTACCAAATTTTCCCAAGATATGCTAGTGATATCGCTGCGCCATTAAGCGTTAACAATTTCAACACTAATTCATTTAGCTTATATCCTAACCCAACAAGTACAGGTTCTGTTTCAATATCTTCTACAAATAGTGAAGCTATTTCTGTTCAAGTATTTGATATCTTAGGAAAACAAGTTAAAAACGAAACTATAACTAACAACACGTTAAATGTTTCTAACTTAAAGTCTGGTGTTTACATTGTAAAAATCACTCAAAACAATGCTTCTACTACTAAAAAATTAGTAGTTAAGTAAGTTTATTTCTCAATACATTTTAAAAGCGTAGCTCTAATTATTGAGCTACGCTTTTTTATTTTACATATTTTTGCGGAATGATATCTAATGACGACATATTTAATATAAAATCTAATACTGATTTTGAGGCATTAGCTTTAGAAGTTTTTAAATTTCAGTTTAAGAACAACAAAGTCTATAGATCGTTTTGCGACTTATTGTACAAACACCCTTCAGATATAAAAAGCATTAATGAGATTCCCTTCTTACCCATTCAATTTTTTAAATCTCACAATGTATTAAGCACGTCTTTACCATTTGAAAAAACATTCACCAGTTCTGGCACCACAGGAAGCGTAACAAGTAAACATTTAGTATCAGATTTAAAACTCTATGAAGAAAGTTACTTAAACGCTTTTAAACATTTTTATGGACATATTGAAGATTATGTAGTACTCGCATTATTGCCATCTTATTTAGAACGTGATGGCTCTTCACTTATTTATATGGTAAATGATTTAATTGATAAATCTAAACAAGCTCAAAGCGGTTTTTATCTTAATAATCTTGAAGAATTAGCAGAAACCATAAAAACATTAGAAGCCCAAGAACAAAAAACCTTACTCATTGGAGTGTCCTTTGCGTTATTAGATTTAGTTGAAACCTACCAATTAAACTTAAAGCATACCACAATTATGGAAACCGGAGGTATGAAAGGCAGACGAAAAGAAATAATACGGCAAGAGCTACACCAAATTTTACAAAAGGGTTTTGGGGTTAACCAAATTCATAGTGAATATGGAATGACCGAACTTTTAAGCCAAGCGTATTCTAAAGGCAATGGTATTTTTGAATGTCCGCCTTGGATGAAAATAGTAACGCGAGATACTGAAGACGCACTCACCATACAGCAACCAAATAAAACTGGTGGAATTAACGTCATTGATTTGGCGAATTTAAATTCGTGTTCATTTATTGCCACCCAAGATTTAGGAAAAGTCTACGATAATGGCGAATTTGAAATTATCGGAAGATTCGACAATTCTGATATTAGAGGATGTAATTTAATGGCTTTATAAAAAAAATTAAATAAAATTGTAAGGACACAAATTAACACACGACTACAATGATGCTATGAAAAAGAGAGATTTTCAAAGTTGATAGATTGGTTAGTGAGTGCTCAAAAGTAATTTTGGGCACTTTTTTATTCTAACAACTTCTTTATCAGCACAATTTGTCCTAAATGGTAATAGCCATGCTCCATCATACCATCTATATTTCGTAAATATGTACCATACTTTTCATCTACAAAGTTTGTATTTAAATTTTCTTCAGGCATTTTTTCTATAAACTCAGCAAGAATTAAGGTATCTGTCCAAAATTGATTTAAAAATAATTCCCACTCTTGTTGTGATTCAATCGGAAGAAAATTAAAACTAAATTTATCTCTTATATCAAGCTTATTATTTACAAACACGTTTGTGATTCCTGAAATATAATAATGAATATGCTGTGCTAAAACAGCAATTGAATTAAACGATTGAAATTTTGTAGTTGCTGTTTTCCAATCTAAATTTTCTAATTGATCCTTGTAATTAGTATTTGCAATCCAAGTGCCATTAAGAATTAATTCTCTAAGCCGATTCGCTAATTGTTCGGTTTGCTTCATTTTTAAAAAGAATACATTATTAAACGATTAACTCAAATCTATTATATCTCATTTTTTGAGTTCAGAAATAAAGATACAAAAAGACCTCACAAGTTTTAAAACTCATGAGGTCCCATTTATTATAAGCCATCAAGTATTTACACAATTTTCAAAATGAAATTTGTCTTTTTACCTCTACTAATAATAATGTATTTATCGTGAATTAAATCTTCTGTAGATAAGATATAATCTTCTTTTACTTTTTCTTTATTTACTGCTACTGCATTTTCTTTTAAAGCACGCCTAGCGTCTCCATTAGAATTTAAAAAGTTTGTTTTAGCTGCTAATGCACCAATCATATCTATGCCTTCTTCAAATTCGGCTTTAGAAATTTCAGCATCTTTTACACCTTCAAAAACATCTAAAAATAATTTTTCTGGTAATTGTTTAATTTCATTTTTAAAATCTTTGCTAAACAATATTTTAGACGCTTTTACAGCATTATCATAGTCTTCTCTGCTATGCACAAAAACGGTAACCTCTTCAGCTAATCTATTTTGTAACAAACGTAAATGAGGAGCTGCTTTATGTTCTTCAATTATAGCATCAATAGCTGATTTATCTAAAAATGTAAAGATTTTAATATATTTTTCGGCATCCTCATCGGTTGTATTCAACCAAAATTGGAAAAATTTATATACCGAAGTTTTATCTGCATCTAACCAAATGTTTCCTCCTTCAGATTTTCCAAATTTAGAACCATCTGCTTTTGTAATTAACGGACACGTCATGGCATAAGCTTTAGCTTGGTCTTCTCCATCGTGCATTCGTCTTACCAATTCTGTTCCTGTAGTGATATTTCCCCATTGGTCGCTACCTCCCATTTGTAATTTACAACCCATGGTTTTATACAAATGATGAAAATCGTAACCTTGAATGAGTTGATATGTAAATTCTGTAAAAGACATACCAACATTGCCTTCGTCTCCGCTTAATCGCTTCTTTACAGAATCTTTAGCCATCATATAATTCACAGTGATACGTTTACCAACATCTCTTGCAAAATCTATAAAACTGAACGTTTTCATCCAATCATAGTTATTTACTAAAACAGGAGCATTTTTTGCACTAGAATTAAAATCTAAAAAACGAGACAATACACCTTTTATACCAGCAACATTGTGCTCTAATGTAGCCTCATCAAGTAAATTACGCTCATCACTTTTTCCAGAAGGATCACCAATCATTCCTGTTGCTCCACCTACCAAAGCCACGGGTTTATGTCCTGCTTTTTCTAAATGAACCAATAAAATAATTGGTACTAAACTACCAATGTGCAATGAATCTGATGTAGGATCAAAACCAATATATGCTGTAGTCATCTCTTGATCTAGTTGCTCTTCAGTTCCAGGCATGATATCGTGTACCATTCCTCTCCAACGTAATTCTTCTACAAATTTATTTGCCATTACTTTTTAGTTTCAAAAATTGATTTGCGCAAAGATATGTTTCCACAACTAAAGACAAAAGACAATTTTAATCCAATTTAGTCATAAACAAATCTTACCTTGTTAAACCATACAAACCAACTTCTAAGTATAGAATTTAGATTTAAAATATTGTAACTTCGCTTTATGATTTTAGTCACAGGAGGAACAGGATTGGTTGGTTCACATTTACTTTTTCAACTTTTAAAAAGTAATGTATCTATCCGTGCCATATACAGACAAAAAAATACATTAGAGCGTGTAAAACATGTTTTCTCCTATTTTTCTGATGACGCTGATTTACTTTTTAGCAAAATTGAATGGGTTGAGGCTGATCTTAATAATATTCCACAATTACAAGATGCTTTTAAAAACATTACGCATGTATATCATTGTGCTGCAATAGTCTCATTTGAGCCTAATAAATATCATTTAATTCGGAAAATAAATATTAAAGGCACAGCTAATATTGTTAATCTATCGATTAGCAATAAGATTAAGAAACTGTGTTATGTAAGTTCAATTTCTGCCATAGGACAACATACAAATCCAGAAATATTAATTGACGAAAAAACCGATTGGAACCCAGAAGATGATAATAGCATATATGCCATAACAAAATATGGCGCTGAGCTCGAAGTTTGGCGTGGTACACAAGAAGGCTTAGATGCCGTGATTGTTAATCCAGGAATTATTTTAGGCGCTGGCTATTGGAATGGAGGAAGTAGTGGTAATATATTTGAACGCATTTATAATGGCATGCCATATTACACTACTGGTGTTACAGGTTATGTAGATATTTGGGATGTGGTTAAAACCATGCAGCAGCTTATGAATAGCACCATAAAAAATGAAGGTTTTATTTTAGTTTCAGAAAACATAAGTTTTAAAGCCTTGCAAACCAAAACAGCTAAAGCCCTAAATGTTAAGCCTCCAAAAAAAGAAGCTAAACCTTGGTTATTAGAAATTGCATGGAGACTAGATTGGTTAAATCACAAACTTTTGGGCAAACCTAGAAGCTTATCTAAACAAGTCGCTAAATCTGCAACTAACATTTCAAAATATGATGCTTCAAAACTAAAAAACACTTTAAATTTTGAATTTAAACCTATAAATACATCTATAGAGGAAGTGAGTCTTTTATACCTGCAGGACGTTTAATTTTCTTTTTTCTAATTACAGTACTATCTAATTTTTTTACTGTTTTTATCGTCCTATTTCTACCTAAGTTTCTAATTGAATCCTTATGTTTTTTAATAGAATCATTCTCTTTTTCTTGTAACTCTTCAAAGATTTCTTTTTCTTTTTCAAGTCTTGCTTTTACTTTATTTATAATTGTACTGTATTCCTCAGGATAAAACGTATAATAGGTATTGCTATCTGTAAACTGAGTACTATCTATATTGTATTTTTCTAAAATATAATTTTCAGGGTTAAAGCCATTACTTTGCAGTAGATTTCTATTTACCCCTTTTGCTGAGTTAATAATGTATAAATCGTACAACAAATCAGACATCTGATCTTTTGATATCAAATGATCTGGTTTCTTTGGTTTTTCTATGCCATTACATGCCAAAACAAAAACACTTAATACTAATATTATACTTATTCGCTTTATCATTTTATCTATTAAAAGTCAATCGTTCTCCTGCTTTAACGTCTAAAACCTTAAAATTGTTATAAGCTAATTGTCCATTAACAAATGTATGAGTAATTCTACTTTTAAATGTATTGCCTTCAAAAGGAGACCATCCACACTTATATAAAATATTACTTTTATTAACTGTCCAAGGACTTTGTGGATCTACAATCACCAAATCTGCAAAATAACCTTCTCTTATATAACCTCGTTTTTCTACATTAAACAATATTGCAGGATTATGACAAGCTTTCTCAACTATTTTCTCAACTGAAATTTTACCTTGGTGATGCGCTTCCATTAAAGCCATTAAAGCATGTTGTACCAATGGACCACCTGAAGGAGCACTTGTGTAAGGGTTGTTTTTCTCTTCTAGGGTATGTGGCGCATGGTCTGTTGCAATAACATCTATTCTATCATCCAACAAGGCTTTCCATAACTGATCTCTATCTTTTGCTGTCTTAACCGCAGGATTCCATTTAATATGACTTCCTTTTTTAGCATAGTCTTCATCAGAAAACCATAAATGATGTACACAAACCTCTGCTGTAATTTTCTTATCTTTTAATGGTATTTTATTTGAGAACAAACTCGTTTCCTTACCTGTTGAAACATGAAACACGTGCAATCTTGCTCCAGTTTTCTTTGCTAATTCAATCGCTTTAGAAGATGATATATAACAAGCGTCTTCACTTCTTATAATTGGGTGCAATTCCATAGGAATATCATCACCATATTCAGCTTTATACTTTGCTAGATTTTTTTTAATCGTTGCTTCATCTTCACAATGTACCGAAATCACCATATCTGTACTCGAAAAGATTTTTTCAATAACCTTAGGGTCATCTACCAACATGTTTCCTGTAGAAGAACCTAAAAATAGTTTTAATCCTGCTACAGTTTTAGGATCAACTTTTAAAATCTCATCTAAATTGTCATTGGTACCACCAAACATAAACGAGTAATTAGCGTAAGATGAATTGGCTGCAATAGCAAATTTCTCTTCTAACTTTTCTACAGTCGTAGTTTGTGGGTTGGTATTTGGCATTTCAATAAACGATGTTATTCCACCTGCCAAAGCTGCTTTAGATTCAGATTCTATGTCTGCTTTATGTGTTAATCCTGGTTCTCTAAAATGAACCTGATCATCAATCATACCAGGAAAAACATAATTACCTTCTACATCAATTACATTAATATCTGAAGACTTAACGCTTATAGAAATATCTATTTCTTTTATAATATTGTCTTCAATAAAAATATCACCTTCAACAATTTTTCCTTCGTTGACGATTCTGGCATTTTTAATTAGGGTATTTCCTTTCATGGTCTTTTACTTAGTAAATAAACTTTTAATTTTTAAACTAATCACTCCAAAAATAGCTTCAGAAATAATACTTCCACTCATTTTTGACTTCCCTTTGGTTCTATCTTTAAAGATAACAGGAATTTCTACAATTTGAAATCCTTTTTTGTAAGCTTTAAATTTCATTTCAATTTGAAATGCATAACCTACAAACTTTATTTTTTTTAAATCAATAGCTTCTAAAACAGACTTTTTATAGCAAACAAAGCCTGCTGTAGAATCTTTGACTTTCATTCTTGTAATCAATCTTACATAACGAGATGCTCCATAAGATAAAATAATACGCGACATTGGCCAATTAACAACAGTAATTCCTTTTACATATCTAGAACCAACTGACATATCCGCTCCATCAATAGCACAAGCCTCATATAATCGTATTAAATCTTCTGGATTATGCGAAAAATCCGCATCCATCTCAAAAACATATTCATACGAATGCTCTAAAGCCCATTCAAAACCAGCAATATAAGCGGTACCTAAACCGCTTTTTTTAGTACGTTCTAATAAAAACAATTGGCCTTTAAATTCTTGTTGGAGTGTTTTAACAGTTTCAGCAGTATGGTCTGGAGAATTATCATCTACAACTAAAACATGAAAACTTTTTGGTTGCGAAAACACAGTTCTAATGATTGATTCAATATTTTCAATCTCGTTATAGGTAGGAATTATGACAATTGCGTCAGACATTTACTCTCTTTTAAAATACTCTTTTGAGCAGCTTTTAGAATTTTAACAAAAGTAAAGTTTTTAATGGATTTTATATCGGAATTAACTTTTTTGATAGATAAGAATCTCACTTATAACTTTAATCTCTTTTTTTTATAATTTAGCAGCATGCGAAATTATATTACATACGAGTGGTTTACCATTTTCACAATCATAGGATTGTTCTCTATCGTTGTTGCAAAATATATAAATACGCTACGCTTTAATGACTTTTTGTATGTTATTGGTAATTCTAAATATTTAAAAATTTACACTAAAGATCAAAAATTTATAGATCAGTTTGACAGCTTTTTATTTATAAACCTAAGTTTATCATTTAGTATTTTTTTATTCTTTGCCTACTCCACATTTATATCTCCATTAGATTTTGAACTAGTTTCCTTCTTAAAACTACTATTTGTAGTATCTACTGTTATCATTATAAAAACACTTATAGAACGGCTTATAGGTAGTCTTTTTGAAATAGACAGCTTAATGGACCAGTACCTTTTTCAAAAAACAACCTTCAAAAATTTATCTGGTATTGTTTTTTTAATTGCTAATTTGTTTTTACTGTATACAAACATATCTATTGAAATAATAATAACAATAGGGTTTTCATTGGTTTGTATTATTAATTTGATCGGTTTTTTATCTTCATTCAAAACCTATCAAAAACTATTAAATCCTAATTTTTTCTATTTTTTATTGTATCTTTGCGCTCTCGAAATTGGACCTTATATACTTTTATATAAGGTTATTAGAGAGTATAACGCTTAAAACACAAGGTTTACGTATGAAAGTGAAAACGATTTTAGTATCCCAACCAGAGCCTAAAATAGAGAACTCTCCATACTTTGATTTGCAAGAAAAGCAAAAAGTTAAGGTGGACTTTAGACCCTTCATTCATGTTGAAGGTGTATCATCCAAGGATGTAAGACAACAAAAAGTTGACCTCAGCAAATACACAGCTATTATCCTTACAAGTAGAAATTCAGTAGATCATTTCTTTAGAGTTGCAGACGAAATGCGATTTAAAGTACCAGATTCTATGAAATATTTTTGCCAGTCTGAAGCTGTAGCATATTACTTGCAGAAATATGTGGTTTATAGAAAACGTAAGATTTATGTTGGTAAACGTACTTTTGAAGATTTAATACCTCTTATTAAAAAATATAAGGACGAATCTTTTTTATTACCTACAACAGATAAAGTAAAGCCTGTAATTCCAGAAATTTTAGATGAATTAGGCGTAAAATGGAAACAAGCTACATTTTACAAAACGGTAATCAGTGATTTATCTGATTTATCTAATGTGACTTATGATATTTTAGTATTCTTTAGCCCATCTGGTATAGAATCATTATTCCATAATTTCCCAGACTTTAAGCAAAACGAAACGCGTATTGCTGTATTTGGAAACACAACAGTTAAAGCTGTTAAGGAAAAAGGATTGCGTGTAGATATTTCTGCACCAACACCTGAAACTCCATCAATGACTATGGCATTACAGAAATATATTGATTCCGTTAATAAAGGAAAATAATTTCTTTTCAATAATTTAATATAAAATCCCAACTAAAATTTTTAGTTGGGATTTTTAGTTTTAAAACAATAGACTCATTTATATATTCACTAATTCATTATTAGTCATTTGTTTTATATCTTCATAGAAGTTTAAGCATAAAAAAAGCGATTCTAATTAAAGAATCACTTTTTTATATATCTGAGTCGCTAATTAAAACGAATAACGTTGAGGGCCACCACGTCTCACTTCTTCAGACGCATAAGATTCAAACTTCTTAAAGTTCTCTCTAAATGCGTTTGATAGCTTAAATGCCATAGTGTAATATGCTTTATCATCGTTCCAAGTTGTTCTTGGGCTCAATACTTCTGTAGGCACTCCAGGACATGTTCTTGGTTGTGCTACTCCAAATACAGAGTGAATATGATAATCTTCATAAGTATAATCACCTAACTCTCCATTTAAAGCTGCGTTAATCATAGCACGTGTGTATTTTAATTTCATACGTGTACCTACTCCGTAAGGACCACCTGTCCAACCCGTATTAACTAACCATACATTTACACCTGCATCTTTCATCTTTTTACTTAGCATCTTAGCGTATTCCGTTGGATGCAATGGCATAAATGGAGCACCAAAACAAGCTGAAAAACTTGGCACTGGCTCTACCACTCCTGCTTCTGTACCAGCAACTTTTGCGGTATAACCAGAAATAAAGTGATAAGCTGCCTGACTTGGTGTTAATTTAGATATTGGAGGTAAAACTCCAAAAGCATCTGCTGTTAAGAAAAAGATGTTCTTAGGATTATTACCTATAGATGGTTTTCTAATATTTTCTATATGATAAATTGGGTAACTAACTCTAGTATTTTGTGTAATTGACGTATCAGCAAAGTCTACAACGCCTTTGTCATCCATTATTACATTTTCAAGAATAGCTCCTTTTTTAATTGCTGCAAAAATCTCTGGTTCTTGTTCTTGAGAAAGATTAATTACTTTAGCATAACAACCTCCTTCAAAATTAAATACAGAGTTTTCTTTTGTCCAACCATGTTCATCATCTCCAATTAAACTTCTGTTAGGATCTGTAGATAATGTTGTTTTTCCTGTTCCTGATAATCCGAAGAAAATGGCTGTATCATCATCCTTACCAACATTTGCACTACAATGCATTGGTAAAGTCTCTTTAAATACAGGAAGGATAAAGTTTAAAGCAGAGAAAATTCCTTTTTTAATCTCGCCTGTATAACCAGTTCCACCTATTAAAGCAATCTTACGTGTAAAATCTAATATTGCAAAATTGTGTTGACGCGTTCCATCAATTTCTGGATCTGCCATAAAGCCTGGTGCATTTACCACAGTCCACTCTGGTGAAAAGTCTTTTAACTCATCTTCCGTTGGGCGTAAAAACATGTTGTAAGCAAACATATTACTCCAAGGATACTCATTAATAACTCTAATATTTAACTTGTAATCTTCATCTGCACAAGCATAACTATCACGTACGTAAATTTCCTTTTCAGATAAATAATCTACCACTTTATCATAAAGCTTCTGAAATTTATCACTTTCAAAAGGAATGTTGATATTTCCCCACCAAACTTTGTCTTTGGTAATATCATCTTTTACAATAAATCGGTCCATTGGAGAACGACCTGTAAATTCACCTGTATTAACCGCTAAAGCACCAGATGAGGATTCTACGCCTTGTCCTTTTGTAATGGTTTCAGAATGAAGCTCATCAGAGGATAGTTGATAATTAACTTTTGCATTTTTAATTCCATAATTTTCTAACGAAATCGTTTTCGTTAATTGGGAATGATTTGCCATAATATTTGTGTTGTTTAGTGCTGCAAAATTAAAATTTTATTTTGAAACAGCTCCTTTGATCAACATTAATCGACCTTATTTCTTATAATACCGACTAACATCACTACCCAAGCGGCAATTAGTAATAATCCACCTACTGGAGTAATTAATGCAATAGTCTTAAAATCAAAGCTTGAAAGCGAATTAGTAGCCAAACTATATATGGATCCAGAAAAGAAAATCACTCCCAAAACCACCAAGTAAAATACTGTTTTTTTCATTTTTAAATTCAAGAATGAAGTACTCCCTAAAATTAAAAGAAAAAAAGCATGATAAAACTGGTAACGTACGCCAGTTTCGAAAGATTTAATAGCATCAGCATCAATTAATTTCTCTAAACCATGAGCCGCAAAAGCCCCTAAAATAATACCTAAAACGCCTAAGATTGCTCCTGTAATTAATAGTGTCTTGTTCATAATTAAATATGGATTTTAGGTTTTTATTGCCTATTGTATTTATTACTTTCGTTGAACACAAAATTAGTTATATAAACCCATTATGCGAAACATTTTAATTATTGGTGCAGGTAAATCTTCATCATATCTTATAAAATATTTACTCGATAAATCTCAATCTGAACAACTTCATATTACTATTGGAGATCTAAATGTTGACAATGCTAAAAAATTAGTTGGCTCACATCCAAATACAGATGTTATTCATTTAGATGTCTTTAATGCAGCATCTAGAGTTGCCGCAGTTAAAAAAGCAGATATCGTAATTTCAATGTTACCTGCACGTTTTCATATTGAAGTGGCTAAAGACTGTATTACCTACAAAAAGAATATGGTTACAGCATCTTATGTTAGTGAAGAAATGCAAGCCTTAGATGCTGAAGCTAAAGCCAACAATCTTATTTTTATGAATGAAATTGGTGTAGATCCTGGCTTAGATCATATGAGCGCTATGCAAGTCATAAATCGCATAAGAGATAAAGGTGGCAAAATGATTTTATTTGAATCATTTACAGGTGGATTAGTAGCACCTGAAAGCGATAACAACCTGTGGAATTATAAATTTACATGGAATCCAAGAAACGTGGTAGTTGCAGGACAAGGTGGTGCTGCAAAATTTCTGCAAGAAAACCAATTCAAATACATACCATATAATCGTTTATTTAGACGTACCGAATTTTTAGATGTTGAAGGTTATGATAGATTTGAAGCCTATGCTAATAGAGACTCTTTAAAATATCAACAAATCTATGGCTTAGACCATATTAAAACATTGTATAGAGGTACTATGAGACGCGTTGGTTTTAGTAGAGCTTGGAACGTTTTTGTGCAATTAGGAATGACCGATGACAGCTACACTATAGACGACAGTGCTAATATGAGTTACCGTGACTTTGTGAATTCATTTTTACCATATAGCCCAACAGATTCAGTTGAACTTAAATTTAGACATGCCTTAAAAATTGACCAAGATGATATCGTTTGGGACAAATTTTTAGAACTCGATATTTTTAATTCTAAAAAAATGGTAGAGTTAGATAAAGCAACACCTGCTCAAATTCTTCAAAAAATCTTAATGGATAGTTGGACCTTAGACGAGACTGACAAAGATATGTTGGTGATGTACCACAAATTTGGATACGAACTTAATGGCGAAAAACATCAGATTGATGCCACAATGGTAACACTTGGTAAAGATCAAACTTATACAGCTATGGCAAAAACCGTTGGTTTACCTGTGGCAATTGCAACTCTAGCTATTTTAAATGGTAAAATAAAAACACCTGGAGTACAAATACCAATTACAAAAGAGGTTTACACACCTATTTTAAAAGAGTTGGAGGCTTATGATATTATTTTTAAAGAACATGAAGTGCCTTATTTAGGTTACAATCCTTTAAATGTTTAAAATAACAATTAAATAGAATTACCCCTTAAAGCGTTTCAAATTGAAACGCTTTTTTTATCTTTAACTTTCAAAATAAAAGCCTAACAACTTATGAAGATTAACGATAATGGTATTTACATCGATGGTATAGATAAAAAAATACTACGTGCATTAATGGAAGATGCCAGAACTCCAATACTTGAAATTGCTCGTAATGTTGGCATTTCAGGAGCTGCGATTCATCAACGTTTAAAGAAACTAGAGAAATCTGGGCTTTTAGCAGGTTCAAAATTTATTATTAATCCCAAAGCATTAGGTTATACCACTATGGCTTTTGTTGGAGTTTACTTGGATAAAGCTATTAGTAATCCTGAAGCTGTAAAACAACTTCAAAAAATTCCTGAAGTTATAGAATGTCATTATACCACTGGTAATTGGTCCATTTTTATTAAAATATTATCTAAAGATAATGAACACTTAATGCATGTTCTTAATTCTGAAATACAAAGTATAAAAGGGGTATCGAGAACTGAAACGTTTATTTCTTTACAAGAACAAATTAATAGACAGATTAAGATTTAAAAAAAAGTCCATTTGCAGGATACAAATGGACTTTCTCATGTATAAAAAACAACATACTTTATGGCGCAGGATTTGGAATCTCAGCATGCACTGCATTTATCGCTTTCATTACATCCTCAGATAAAGACACATTAATACTATCAATATTTTCTTCTAACTGCTTTAAACTAGTTGATCCTATAATATTACTCGTTAAAAAAGGCCTATCATTCACAAAAGCTAATGACATTTGCGCTAA
This sequence comes from Winogradskyella sp. Asnod2-B02-A, assembly GCF_045063645.1. Lineage (NCBI taxonomy): Bacteria > Pseudomonadati > Bacteroidota > Flavobacteriia > Flavobacteriales > Flavobacteriaceae > Winogradskyella > Winogradskyella sp. Asnod2-B02-A. The sequence goes on along the minus strand of NZ_JBEFOG010000027.1, from coordinate 1,359,453 downwards.
AGACATATTATTGTCTTCTGCTATTTTTAAATAGCGTTTTGTAGCTTCTGTCGCTTTGTCTCCACTATAACGTGCAAATCTCGGAAACAGTTTTAATCTCGTATCATCACCTGCTGTTCCTTTTATGTATTTCCCAGACAATACACCAAATGCCATCGGAGAATAGGCTAATAAACCAATATGTTCTCTGTGCGCTACTTCTGCTAAATCTACTTCAAACACTCTATTTATTAAAGAATAGGCATTTTGTATGGTAACCATTCTTGGTAGATTATGTTGTTTGGATTCTTGCAAATAACGCATGGTTCCCCAAGCTCCTTCATTAGAAATACCAACTTGTCTTACTTTACCAGATTTTACAATCATATCTAAATTGTGAAGAATTTCATTAAAATTATCTTCCCAAGGATCATTTGGATTATGAACGTAATCTCTTGTTCCAAACATTTTAGTCTGTCGTTCTGGCCAATGTAATTGGTATAAATCTATATAATCTGTTTGTAAACGTTTTAAACTATTATCAACCGCTTCATTAAGCGCTTCTTTGCTAAAACCGTTAGTTCTAATATGTGCAGTATAATCTCCTGTACCAGCAATTTTAGTCGCTAAAACCACTTTATCTCTGTGACCTGTTTTTGTAAACCAATTTCCTATAATACGTTCTGTTTCTGCATAAGTTTCCTTTGTTGCAGGAACTGGATACAACTCGGCAACATCAAAAAAATTAACCCCTTTATCTAAAGCAAAATCCATCTGAGCAAAACCTTCGTCTTGGGTATTTTGGTTGCCCCAAGTCATGGTACCAAGGCATATTTTACTCACTTTTATATCTGTATTTGGTAGTGTTGTGTATTTCATAGCATTTCCTACGAAAGCAGGAATCTCTTTTTAGTTCAACATTTAGGTTCTAAATTAGGTTTCGACTGCGCTCAACCTGACAGTAAATATAAGAAGACCTCACAGGTTTTAAAATCTGCGAGGTCTAAATGTTTGTTAATATGCCATTACGAAAAGCTTTTAGCGTCGAGACAATTTATTCAAACTGAAACTCAAATTCAACAGATTGCTTCGTTCCTCGCAATGACTTTCCAGTTTAAATCTCATTCAAAAGTTTAGAAATCTCATCTAATTTAGGCGTTAAAATCACTTCTATTCGTCTGTTTTTAGCTTTACCTTCTGAAGTCTCATTTGATGCGATTGGTGCAAATTCTCCACGACCAGCTGCTGTTAAGTTTTCAGGATTAATAGCATCATTTTCTCTAAGGATATTTACAATAGCTGTTGCTCTTTTTGCAGACAAATCCCAGTTACCACTTAATTGTGCATTACCTTTATAAGGCACATTATCTGTATGACCTTCTATTAAAACTGAAATCTCAGGATTTTCAGCTAATACACTTCCTAATTGTTTTACGGCTTGTGCTCCTTGTGCACCTACGTACCAACTTCCAGATTCAAACAACAATTTGTTCTCCATAGAAATGTAAACTTTTCCATTACGTTGTTCTACAGTTAACCCTTTTCCTTCAAAATTAGTTAAGGCTTTAGAAATCGCATCTTTTAATTTATGCATCGCAGCATCTTTTGAAGCAATCACATTTTCTAATTCTGCAACACGTTGTGAGCGACTCTCTAATTCTTTTTTTAATGTATTTAAACGTTCGTTTTCTGCTGCTAAGGCTTGTTCTTTAGCCTCTAATTGTGCTAAAAGCTCTCTGTTTTTTTGTGCATTTTTTGCTATGGATGCAGAACTATTTTCTTCTAATGCTTTGTATGATGCCTTTAAAGTTTCGAGATTATTTTTAGAAGCTGCATAGTCTGCCTGAAGTTTATCGCGTTCTGAAACAGCAGCTTCATAAGCCGATTCTAATTCATTTAAATCATTAGAAACTTTTGTTTTTTCCTTGGATAATTCTGCCATTTCATCAGTTAGACTTCGGTTTTCTTTTTTAAGATTGGCATATTTATCTTCAAGGTCTGTGTAAATTTTCTTCGACACACAAGAAGTGAATAGTGTAATAGTTAATGCTAAAATTGAAAGTTTTTTAATCATAGTATATTGTTTAGGTTAAGTTGTTCGTTTTTAAATTCAAATTAATTTTTAAAGATCTAATTCCAATAAAATAGGGCAATGATCACTATGTACTGCTTCCGTTAGTATAACGCTGCGTTTTATTTTTTCTTGTAATGGTGCACTTACCATGGCGTAATCTAACCTCCAACCTTTATTATTAGCTCTAGAATTTGCTCTATAGCTCCACCAAGAATATTCCTGACGCTCTGGATGTAAATGTCTAAAACTATCTATAAACCCACTTTCTAGAAATTCACCTAACCACTCGCGTTCTTCTGGTAGAAATCCAGAAACGCCTTTCATTTTTGGGTTGTGAATATCTATTTCTTCATGACAAATATTATAGTCACCACAAACCACCAAATTAGGTTTTTCAGTTTGTAATTCATTCAAATAATTGTGAATAAGATTCATATATTCAAACTTATGCGATAACCTTGCATCATTAGTTCCAGATGGTAAATACATGCTCATCACAGAAACGTCGTCATAGTCTACTCTGATGTTTCTACCTTCAAAATCCATAGATTCTATTCCTGTTCCTAATTCTATATGATTGGGTTTATTTTTACATAAAATAGCAACTCCACTATAGCCTTTTTTCTGTGCGCTAAACCAATAATTGTAACTATAACCAGCATCTGTAAACAAATTAAGATCTAGTTGTTCTTCCATCGCTTTAATTTCTTGCAAACAAACAACATCAGGATCTGTTGCGGTTAACCATTCTATAAAGCCTTTATTTAAAGCTGCTCTGATACCATTTACGTTATAAGAAACTATTTTCATATGCATTTCCCACAAAAGTGGGTATCTATTTTTAGTTAAACAATCGTTGAACTGCTAAATTAAATAATACGCTACTTTTACACCATTATTTTAAGCTTGTTTTAACGATAAAATATTTTTTGCTTTAAGCAGTTATAACTTTACATGAAAATTGCTATTTCTTTTATTCTAATGCTATCTGTTTTTTGGGGCTTTTCCCAAGAGCAGGATAGTAATTTTAGACAAAAAAAAGTAGCCGTTAAAGATTCCATTAAAATAGATTCTGTAAGCATAAATCCTTCGCGCTTTGCAGTGAGAACAAAGGATAATAAAATAATAGATTCTACATTATACTCAGTGAATTTTGCAAAAGCCATTCTACGCTTTAAGCAACCCACGGAAATAGATACAATTCAAATTGAATATTTGCGCTATCCAAAGTTTATCACCAAGGTTTATAAACAACTAGATGATGAAGTTATAATAGAGCGTTCGTCGCAATTTCAACAATTATATACATTACAAAATACGAAGTCTAAAACTACATTTACACCTTTTGATGGATTAACAACTTCTGGAAGTATTTCGCGAGGTGTTACTATTGGAAACAATCAAAATTCAGTATTAAATAGCGAATTAGATTTACAGATTTCAGGAAAGTTAAGTGATAAAGTTTCGCTTAAAGCGTCCATCCAAGATGCTAACATTCCATTGCAAGAAAGTGGATACTCTCAGCGTTTAGATGAATTTGACCAAGTATTTATAGAATTATTTAGCGACGATTGGAATATAAGAGCCGGAGACATTGACCTAGAAAACACAAAAAGTTATTTTGCTAATTTCTCAAAACGCGTACAAGGATTGTTGGTAAATGCTCATTTAAGCGAAAAAACGTCTGTTTTTGCATCTGGCGCGCTAGTTAGAGGTCAGTTTACAACAACACAGTTTGCAGCTCAAGAAGGTAACCAAGGACCATATAAATTACTTGGTTCTAATAATGAGCTGTTTGTGCTTATTGTTTCAGGTAGTGAAACGGTGTATGTAAATGGTATTCCTTTAGAGCGTGGCGAAAACAACGATTACGTTATAGATTACAATGCTGGTGAAATTGTCTTTAATTCCACATTTCCTGTTACTTCAGAAATGCGAATTACGGTAGATTACCAATTTAGCGAACGTAATTACTCGCGATTTACCGTTTTTGGTGGCGCAAGTTTTGAAACAGAAACCTTAAAATTAAATGTGTCTATCTATTCTGAGAGTGATGCTAAAAACCAACCCTTACAGCAAAACCTATCTACAGAACAAACACAAATTTTAGCTGATGCTGGTGACAATACAGATTTAATGGTAGCACCTTCTGCCTCACTAACGTCATATTCTGAAAACCGTATTTTATACAAAAAGGAGCTTTTGGGAGGAGAAGATATATTTGTGTTTTCTAACGATGCGGAAGACGAATTATTTAGCGTTCGTTTTACGCTAGTTGGCGCTAATCAAGGAAATTATGTATTGAGCAATGCCAATGCTATTAATAATATTTACGAATATATTGCTCCAATTGCAGGTATTCCACAAGGTAATTACGAGCCTATTCTTCAACTTATTGCTCCAGAGCGTTTACAAATTGCGGTTGTAAATGGGCAATACAAACCTTCTGAAAAAACAGATCTCTTTTTTGAATTAGCAGGAAGCAAAAAGGATGATAATTTATTTTCGAGTATAGATGATGAAAATAATGATGGCTATGCTGGAAAATTCACATTAAAACAGAAATTAATTCAATCAGATAGTCTTTGGAATTTATCTGCACTCATTGATACCGATTTTATTCAAAAAAACTTTAATACCATCCAACGTTTATATAGAGCAGAATTTACTCGTGATTGGAATATAGACGCTTCAGAAACCAGTGAAGAAAATATAGAGTTTGGCAATCAATTATTATTCACTACTGGTTTGCGCTTATCTCATGCAAAAAAAGGGGCAGCGACTTATAATTTTGAACATTTAAATTATTCTGAAAACTTCACTGGAAACAGACATCAAATCACGGCAAATTTACGTTTAGGTGATTTTACAATGTTTTCAAATTCTAGTTATCTAAACAATGAAAGCACTATAAATCGTTCAACCTTTTTAAGGTCTTTTAATCGCGTGGTTTACGGAAAAAATAATAAATGGACAGGCGTAAAATTTTCTACCGAAGATAATGAGCAACGCACCAAAGCAACTGACATTCTTACACCATTGAGCCAAAAATTTAAAGCATACGAAGCTTTTGTTGGCATTGGAGACAGCACCAAAGTTTTCGCAGAAATAGGTTATATAAAACGATTTAATGATAGCTTAAGAGACAACAACCTAGAGCGTGTTAATAGTTCTAATACTTATTATTTAAAATCAAGATTGATTCAAAATAAAAATACCACACTTCAGTTTTATGCAAATTATAGAGATTTAAAGTCGGAAGATAATAGCATTGAAGATGAACAAAGTTTGAATAGTAGATTGAATTACAATCAGAAATTATTTAAAAACCTAGTTATTTTAAACACCAGTTTTGAAACCAATTCAGGAACTTTACCACAACAAGATTTTACTTATGTGGAAGTTGAAGCAGGACAAGGAGCTTATACCTGGATCGATTACAATGATAATGGCATACAAGAATTAAACGAATTTGAGATTGCACAATTTACAGATCAAGGCAGCTATATTAGAGTGTTGTTACCTAACCAGGTTTATGTACAAACGCATCAAAATCGATTTGGGCAAACCCTTACCGTAAATCCGCAAACATGGAGTGTTTCTGAAAATAAAACCGAACAATTTTGGTCTCATTTTTATGATCAAGCATCATTTATTGTGGACAGTAAAAAGTTTAAAACTGGAAATTCATTTAATCTAAATCCATTTGAAGCTTTAAAAGATGATTTAGATACTGAAGAGTTTGCATCCTTAAATTACAGCATTAGAAATGTATTATTTTTTAATAGAGGTAAACAACATTACACTACGTCTTATACCTTTTTAACCAATAAAAGCAGAAATTTGCTTTCAATAGGTTTTCAACAAAATAAAACCAATAGCCATCAGCTTAATTTTAATCATAAATTAGATGTTAACTGGTTGGTAACTACCTTGGTTAGTTTAGGACAGGAAGATAGCAAAAGTCAGAATTTTACCGACAGAAATTACACCATTGACAATTACCAATTTAAACCTAAACTAAGTTATTTGTTTAGCGAGAATGCCCAATTTGATGTGTTTTATCAATACACATCCAAAGAAAACACTATTGGCAGTTTAGAAACCTTATCACAGAATAATTATGGTTTATCTTTCACCTATAATAATGCTCAAAAAATAGCACTAACAGGAGAATTTAACTTCTTTAAAAATGAATTTGATGGTAATGCCAATTCACCTGTTGGTTATCAGATATTAGAAGGATTACAATCTGGAAAAAACTACACATGGAGTTTATTAGCCCAAAAGAAATTGACAAAGTATTTAGATTTGAATTTAAATTACTTCGGAAGGAAATCTGAAACTTCTAAAATGATACACACTGGTACCATTCAACTAAAGGCTTATTTCTAGGTGATTTGTAACATTTATCACTTATTGTAAGTACTAATATTTGTATCTTTACTCTCGTTATGAGCAAACTAATCGCTTTTACATATTCGTTTTTGATACTTATTCAAAGTTTCAATATTGGCTTAGAAGATCTCTCTAAGCTTAATGTTTTATTGGAGCATGCTGAGTATCATAAAGTAATGTATGGTGATAGTTTTTATCAGTTTTTAGCAGAACATTATGGAGATGCTAAGGACGACCATGAAAGTGAGCACGAAGAGCATAAAGGTATGCCATTTAAGGATACTCAGCATTTATGTTCTCATTTTAGCACACCTTTTATAAATCCTGATATTACGTTTGAATTTACACATCAGAGTTTTGTCGCCATACCTTTTAATTTTCATTACGAAGAAACGTTTACAAGTTTCGAGAATTCTTCCTTTTTTCACCCACCCAAACACGCATAATTCACTTTAGATTTAATCCTGTTTTATAAAAAACAGGCATTCATTATTTCTTAATTTTTGAATTATGTTAGAACACATCATAAAATTCAGCCTTAAAAACAAGCTGATTATCTTCTTGTTTACAACGTTTATTATCGGTTTCGGGATATTCTCATTAACCCAAATTCCTATAGGAGCTGTTCCAGATATTACTAATAACCAAGTACAAGTAATTACCACATCTCGTAATTTATCTACTCAAGATGTTGAGCAGTTTATCACCTATCCTGTGGAATTAGAAATGGCGAATTTACCTGGTGTTGAAGAAATTCGGTCTGTGTCTAAATTTGGTTTGTCTGTAGTTACTATTGTTTTTGAAGACGATATGGGAACCTATCTTCCTAGACAATTAATTGCCGAGAAAATAAAGTCGGCGTCAGAGAAAATCCCAGAAGGTTTTGGTAGTCCAGAAATGGGACCAATAACCACTGGTTTAGGTGAAATTTACCAATACATTTTAGATGTAAAACCTGGTTATGAAGACCGTTATTCACCAACCGATTTAAGAACCATACAAGATTGGATTGTTAAGCGCCAACTTTCCGGAATCCCAGGTGTAGTTGAAGTGAATACTTGGGGCGGATTTTTAAAGCAATATGAAGTTGCTATCAATCCAAATAAACTGAATGCGATGGGTATTTCTGTTTCCGAAATTTTTGACGCTTTAGAAAAAAACAACAGTGTTGCAGGTGGTGGATACATTGAAAAAACAGACCAAGCCTTTTTTATTCGTGGTGAAGGTTTGGTGAAATCACTTGAAGATGTTGGTAATATTGTGGTGAAAAATGAAGGCGTACCCATTTACATAAAAGACATAGCAAAAGTAGGTTTTGGCAGTGCAACACGTTTTGGTGCCATTACAGGAAATGGACAAGGCGAAAAAGTGCTAGGCCAAATAATGATGCTAAAAGATGGCAACTCTAAAGCCATTATAGATGCTGTAAAAGAACGTGTGGCTTCTGTACAAAGTAGTTTACCAGAAGGTGTTTTTATTAATGGGTTTTTGGAACGAAGTGAACTCATAGGAAAAACCACATTTACAGTCTCTGAAAACTTAATTTTAGGCTCACTCATTGTCATTTTTGTGGTGGTTTTATTGTTGGGTAATTTACGTTCTGGTTTAGTAGTGGCTTCTGTTATTCCGTTGAGTCTATTATTCGCTATTTCCTTAATGAATCTTTTTGGTGTCGATGCTAATTTAATGAGTCTTGGCGCAATTGATTTTGGGATTATTATTGATGGAGCAGTCATCATTGTAGAGTTCATTGCGTTTAGAATTATTACCCAAAGCAAAAATCTAAAAGCACTCACAAAAGAGGCAAAACAAGTCGAAATTGATGCCATTACACTAAAAAGTGCCTCAAAAATGATGAATTCCGCCATTTTTGGGCAATTAATCATTTTAATCGTTTTCATTCCAATACTATCTTTAAGTGGTGTAGAAGGTAAAATGTTTAGACCAATGGCATTGACATTTAGTTTTGCATTAATTGGAGCCATGTTGCTATGTTTAACCTATGTTCCTGTGGTGGCTTCGTTATTTTTAAAACCGAATAAACCAAGCGACAAAAATGTGTCTGTGAGATTAATGAAGCTTTTAAACTCTTGGTACAAACCTTCTATTAATTGGGCTTTACATCACAAAAAATTAGTGATTGGTTTAGCTATGCTCTTATTAGTTTCAAGTTTTTATGTGTTCAGTAAAATGGGTGGCGAATTTGTACCAACTTTAGATGAAGGTGATTTTGTGATTCAACCTGTTTTAAAAACAGGAACTTCATTAGGTAAAACCATAAAAATCACCACTAAAATTGAGCAAGTATTATTAGATAATTTTCCTGAAGTAGACCAAGTAGTGAGTAGAATTGGCGCAGCAGAAGTCCCAACAGACCCAATGTCTATGGAAGAAAGTGATGTTATTATAAAATTAAAACCTAAAAAAGAATGGGTTTCTGCAAAAAACAAAGATGAATTAGCAGATAAATTTAAAGAAGCCTTGACTATAATTCCAGGTATGGAAGTGGAATTCACCCAACCTATTGAAATGCGATTTAACGAATTAATTACTGGTGTTAGGGCAGACATTGCCATTAAAATTTTTGGTGACGACTTATCTGTTTTAGCGAATAAAGCAGATGAAATAAAACGTCTGATTCAAGATGTAGAAGGTGCTTCAGATATTATTATCGAAAAAGTGGAAGGCTTACCGCAAATGAGCGTCACCTTCAATCGTAGCAAAATTGCGCGTTATGGCTTAAATATTTCAGATGTCAATCAATTAATTTCCATGGGATTTGCAGGTGGAACTGTTGGTAGTGTTTTTGAAGGTGAAAAACGTTTTGATTTAGTGATTCGTTTAGATGAAAAGAATCGAAAGAATATAGAAAGCCTTAAAAATTTATATGTTGATACACCAAGTGGTATTAAAATTCCGCTTAGTGAATTGGCAGACATTACCTACTCTACTGGTCCTGCAAAAATATCTAGAGACGATACTAAACGACGTATTGTAGTTGGTATAAACGTAAGAAATAGAGATTTACAATCCGTTGTAGATGATGTGCGAACTATTCTTGACAAAAATCTAAAATTACCTGTTGGTTACACCAGTACTTATGGTGGACAATTTGAAAATTTACAAAGTGCCAAAGCGCGTTTAACTGTAGCTGTTCCTATTGCATTAGTATTAATTTTTGTATTGCTCTACTTTGCATTTAATTCTGTTAAAGAAGCTTTATTGGTTTATTCTGCAATTCCACTTTCAGCCGTTGGTGGCATTCTATTATTGTGGTTGCGCGATTTACCTTTTAGTATTTCTGCAGGTGTTGGTTTTATAGCGCTTTTTGGGATTGCAGTACTTAACGGAATCGTCCTCATTGAGCATTTTAACGAACTCAAAGCACAAGGCATTAATGATATTGAAGAACGAATAAAACGTGGTGCTACAGACCGACTTAGACCTGTTTTATTAACTGCCGTGGCTGCTGCATTAGGATTTTTACCAATGGCTATCTCAACTAATGCAGGTGCAGAAGTGCAACGACCTTTAGCTACAGTAGTTATTGGCGGATTATTCACTGCAACCGTCTTAACACTCATTGTTTTGCCTGTATTATACGCATGGTTTGAAGAGAAAAAAGAAATTAAAATGAATAAAACAGCTATAATTACTGTGATTGGGTTCTTTTTTATGATGAATCTAAACGCACAATCTCAACTCACTGTAGAGCAAACTTTAGAATTAGCGTTAGAAAACAATGCGAGTTTAAAAGCATCTAATTTACAAATTGAAAAAAGTGATGCTTATGTTGGAAGCGCTTTTAGTTTTGATAAAACAGCATTGTATTATAATTACGATGAGAATAATTTAGCGATTAATAATGAACCTTTAAAAGTGTTTGGTATTGCTCAAGATTTCAGATTTCCGACCGTTTATTTTGCTGAAAAGAAAGTGAATAAAGCCATGATGCATTTGGAAGAGTCTAAATACAATATGGAATTTCAGCAAGTTAAAAAGAGGGTTTACGCTAGTTATTATCAACTACGTTATGCCAAACAAAAAGCAGAAACGTATCGGTTTTTAGATAGTTTATATCAAGATTTTGCTAAAAAAGCAGCACGACGTTTTGAACTCGGTGAAACCAATTATCTCGAAAAAATTTCAGCAGAATCTAAACAAAAACAGCTTCATACCTTATATAAACAGGCTTTGCAAGATGTAGAATTTTCAAAAGAGCAATTAAAAGCAATTGTTCAAGTTGATAGCTTAGAAATTGTTGACCAAAATTTAGAAAAATTAGAACTGAACAGTCCTTCGATGCAAAATAATTCGGGTCTACTCTATTTTGAAAATGCGAAAAACTATCAAAACGCTATTTACCAATCTGAAAAACAGAATTTATTGCCAGACCTTAATTTCGAATATTTTCAAGGTACAAATGACCAATTGAACACTAATATTAAAGGCTATCAATTCGGAATAAAAATTCCGTTATTATTCTTCGGAAATTCTTCAAAAATCAAAGCATCTAAAATTGCTAAAGACATCATTTCAGAGCAAAAACAAGATTACGAAGTGCAATTAAATTCAGAATATAAATCGCTTCTAACCACATTGAATAAATATAATGAAGCTATCAATTATTACGACACACAAGGCAAACGTCTAAAGGATGAAATTATAAAAACAGCTAACCGAACCTTTAAAGAAGGTGAAATTGACTTTTTTCAATACATCCAAAGTTTAGAAACAGCTAAAGACATTGAGCTGACATATTTAGATAATTTAAACGCATATAATCAGACAGTCATAAACATTAATAATCTTATTTTAAAAATATATTAATCATGAAAAATCTATATATACTACTTTTCGCTTTAGTCTTTATGGCCTGTGGAAACGACAAAGCCAATGATTCTGAAGTCATAGCAACAGAAACAAATTCTAATGACATAACGATTACAAAAGCACAATTTGAAAGCGAAAAAATGGCTTTTGGAACTTTGAGTGAATTCGATTTTAACGAAAGTATTGAAGTCAACGGAATGATTGATGTGCCACCTCAAAACAAATCGAGTGTGTCTACTTTTATTGGAGGTTATGTAACAAAAACACCTTTGCTTATTGGTAACGAAGTAAAAAAAGGACAACTTTTGGTGACGCTTCAAAATCCTGAATATGTTGAAATTCAACAAAACTATCTCGAAGTTGCAGAACAATTAAATTATTTAAAATCTGAATTCAACAGACAAAAAACCTTGTTTGATGAGGAAATTACTTCAGAAAAAAATTATCTAAAAGCAGAAAGCACCTACAAAAGCAACTTAGCACATTACAATGGGTTACGTAAAAAGTTACAGATGATGAATATTAGCCCAAAACGTGTAGAACAAGGACAAATTTCATCAAGCATTAATTTATACGCACCAATTGAAGGCTATGTGACTAAAGTAAATGTGAGCAACGGAAGCTTTGTTTCACCTAGCGATGTCATTATGGAAATTGTAGATACAGACCACATTCATTTAGAATTATCGGTATTTGAAAAAGACATTATGAAGGTTAAGAAGGAACAAAAGATTATATTTCAAATTCCCGAAGCATCTGACAAAACCTTTGAAGCTGAAGTACATTTGGTAGGCACCACAATTGATGAAAATAGTAGACGCGTAAATGTGCATGGACATGTAGATAATGAAGAAGACCATTTTATTGTTGGGATGTTTGTAGAAGCTGAGATAATTACTGAAAGCTCTAAACGTTTGGGTTTAGCAAAAGAGGCCTTAGTTTTAGAGGAAGGTGACGCTTATGTTTTAGTTTTAAATGAAAAAAACAACAATGAGTTTCACCTTAAGAAGGTAAAAATTAACATTGGAAAAGAAACCGAAGATGCATTCGAAATTCTAAATGCAGAAATTCTAAAAGACAAACAAATTTTAGTAAAAGGAATTGGTATGTTACTCAATACAGAAGAATAAAGTCACAGCAATAAATAATATAAAATATCACGCAACCTTTTCTTACTTTTGGCATCTAATGAAAACAATAGTTTTACTTGTAAATTACTAATATTTCTTGGTATAACTTTTGATTAGACATTAACTCAATCTAAAAAACTAAACAAATGAAAAAAGCTCTATTAGCATTATTACTCTTCACTTCTTTTGCATCTTTTGCCCAAGAAGCGAATCAAGATGAAAAGGTAAAACACAGTGAAATTAAAATAAACGCTTTTAACCTTATTGTTTTTAAATCTGTAGATTTATCTTATGAATACTTAATAGATTCTGAATCTTCTGTAGGAGCTTCTATACTTTTTAATTTACAAAATAACGAAGACAGAGACTTTGAAGATGGCCCTGTTTACAACGAAAAATTTGCTTTTACGCCATACTACAGACGTTATTTTTCTAGTAAATATGCTTGGGGATTTTTCTTAGAAGCCTTTGGGATGTATAATGTACAAGAAGATAGTACTGAATATTACAATTATGATTCAAATGAATATTACTACAGAGATTCCGGAGAAACCTCGAGTAATATAGCATTTGGAATGGCTGTTGGCGGAAAATTTGTAAGCAAAAAAGGATTTTTATTTGAATTATATGGTGGTGTTGGTAGAAATATATCAACTTCTAATAATGATATAGGCACTGAGTTTGTACCAAGATTAGGTACATCTCTTGGTTGGAGATTTTAAATACTTGTAATTAATTACACAAAAACACCCAAACTTTCATAGTTTGGGTGTTTTTTATTATTTAGACTTTTGCTTTCACAGAAATTAATTATTACATTTTCTGAAGCCAATGTTTTACATCAACTTCTGCTTTTATAATATCTTTTAAATCTTCAATCTTTACACGTGTTTGTTCCATAGTATCTCTATGACGTATGGTAACCATATTATCCTCTAAAGTATCATGATCTACAGTGATACAAAATGGTGTTCCATTAGCATCTTGCCTTCTGTAACGTCTTCCTACTGCATCTTTTTCATCGTAAGTTACGTTAAAATCCCACTTTAAATCTTCAACAATCTTCTTAGCGACATCTGGCAATCCATCCTTTTTAACTAAAGGTAAAATGGCTGCTTTAGTTGGTGCCAAAACTGCTGGTAATTTTAAAACGGTTCTTGTTGTATTGTTTTCTAATTCTTCTTCTACTAAAGCATTTGAAAACACAGCTAAGAACATTCTATCTAAACCAATAGAGGTTTCTAAAACGTAAGGAGTATAATTGGCGTTATCTTCATGGTCAAAATATTGTAACTTTTTACCTGAAAACTTTTCATGTTGTTTTAAATCGAAATCTGTACGCGAATGAATTCCTTCTAATTCTTTAAACCCAAATGGGAAATTAAATTCAATATCTGTAGCAGCATCAGCATAATGCGCTAATTTATCGTGATCATGGAAACGGTAGTTTTCTTCACCTAAACCAAGTGATTTATGCCATTTTAAACGGGTTTCTTTCCAATAGTCAAACCATTCTTTTTGTGTACCTGGCTTAATAAAAAATTGCATTTCCATTTGTTCAAACTCACGCATTCTAAAAATGAATTGTCTTGCAACAATCTCGTTTCTAAACGCTTTTCCTGTTTGTGCTATACCAAAAGGAATCTTCATACGTCCTGTTTTCTGAACGTTTAAGAAATTCACAAAAATACCTTGAGCTGTTTCTGGTCTTAAATATAAGTCCATAGCAGATTCTGCTGAAGCACCAAGTTTGGTACCAAACATAAGGTTAAATTGCTTAACCTCTGTCCAGTTTGTAGTACCTGACACAGGACAAACAATACCTAAATCTACTATAAGTTGTCTAAAAGCCTCTAAGTCATTTTCCTCTTGGACTTTGGTTAGTTGAACTGTAATCTCATCTATTTGTTTTTGACGACGAAGTACGTTACCATTTGTAGCTCTAAACTCTTTTTCGTCAAAGGCATCACCAAAACGTTTTTGCGCTTTAGCAACATCTTTATTTATCTTCTGATTAATCTTCTCTCTAAAATCTTCTACCAAAACATCAGCTCTGTAACGTTTTTTAGAATCTTTATTATCAATTAAAGGATCATTAAAAGCATCTACGTGCCCAGATGCTTTCCAAGTGGTTGGATGCATTAATATTGCAGCATCAATACCTACAATATTATCGTGCATTTGCACCATGGCTTTCCACCAATAGTCTCTAATGTTTTTCTTTAATTCTGCTCCATTTTGAGCATAATCATATACTGCGCTTAGTCCATCGTAGATTTCACTACTCTGAAACACGTAACCATACTCCTTTGCGTGAGAGATTACTTTTTTAAATTGATCTTCGTTTGCCATAATAGTGCAAAAATAGAAAACCGCTCTGATTAACAGAACGGTTTTTCAAAAATTATATCTTTAATTATATGCTTTGACTAATTTAATTGAATACTAGTACCTCCAAGTTTAATATTTCTATGAAAAATAGTAATAAAATAATATCCTTTTAGAAAAGGCTTATCGTCTTCATCTGCAACAATAGCAGTACAAACTTCAAGATTTTCGTTGTTATAATCAATGATTTGTTTACTGCTATAAATTAAGGAAGAATCTCCAAACTTAACTTCACCTTTATCTGCCAACACATTACCATCTGGACCCACAATTTGTATGTAAATGTCCTTCTTGCCTTTTAAAGCTAACGGATTTTCGTTTATAGTAATACAAACATCCATTGCATTAGCACGTTTTGCTTTATCTGTTATACGTTTTTTACCATACTTTAATCTATAAGATTGTGCATTAATATTACTAGCTTTTAAAACTGCTGCATTACTAATGGATTTATTTAAAGAATCGTTTGCTTCTTCTAAATTATTAATTGTACTCGTATTCTTTTTTATTGTACTTAATGCGTAGCGTTTTTCTTTCTGCAGTTTTTTATTTGCAGAATTTAAAGAGTCAATTGTACTTAGTAGCACCTTGCTCTTAGATTTTAAAACTATAAGTTGCTCTTTAAACCTAGTGACAATAGATAAGTCACTATTTAATAATCTTAAAGAATCTAAGGCCATCTTAGTTTCTAGTTTGGCTTCTTGAAGTTGTGAAGCCATAAGACTATAGTCTTGACTTAGATCGTCATAACTTAAAAGCATGTCTGATAGTTCAGTTTCTATCAATACTTTTTCTTGTTTTAAGAATCCTTCATAAGATTCAATGGATTTATATTTATTAAAGCTATATATTCCTAAAACAGTTAAAACGACTAATAAAGAACTTATAATTAATCTATAGTTAAATAGTTGAGGGTTAACTATCATTATTAATTTTCTTAATTTAATGCCAAATTATAACTAATTGAAGTCTAATGTTATTTTAATCGATTAAGTGATGAAAAACTTGTTAAACTTGTTCTTTCCTAAGGTTTGCGAAGCATGTAACAATGTTTTGTCCGATAATGAATTGGTTTTATGTACGTCTTGCAGACATCACTTACCGGTAACCAACTTTCATTTTAATGATGCAGAAGATGTAAAAAAAGTGCTTTATGGAAGAGTTAAATTAGAAAATGCTTCAGCTTTATTCCATTTTTCTAAAAAAGGCATTGTACAACAAATACTCCACAATTTAAAATACAGAGGACATGAAGATATTGGTGCATTCTTTGGAGAATGGTTTGGTGCGGAATTAGCAACTTTAGAGACTTATAAAAATATCGATGTGGTTGTACCTGTGCCATTATACAAATCTAAATTGAGAAAACGTGGCTATAATCAGGTAACAAAATTTGGTAGAGCAATTGCACATGCATTAAACGCAGATTATAATGATACTGTTTTAATAAAAACAAAATCTACTAAAACTCAAGTTTTTAAAGGACGATTAAAACGTTGGAATGATGATGGTGCTTTATTTGATATTTCTGAAAACAAATCTTTAGCCGGAAAACATATTTTACTTGTAGATGATATTATTACTACAGGCGCAACAGTTGAAGCCTGTGCTACGGTTTTGTTAAAAATTGATAATATTAAGTTAAGTCTTGCAACTATGGCAATTGCAGATTGATTTGTTCGTTGCAATACTCCAAGCTATATGTTTTGAGTAAAGACATTTATATTGTTTCTTTGTGCTAAATTATATTGAATAGATGCAGTTATCATTAATGCGAATTTTAGGTCTGATTTTTATTACCATTACCCTTGCTAGTTGTGCTAATCGTGGAACTCCTTCTGGTGGAGAAAAAGACATTGTACCACCAGTAATAACGCAGTCTGTACCAGAAAACTACTCTACTAACTTTAAAGGTAAGGAGATTAGAATTCATTTTGATGAGTACATAAAAATTAAAGATCTTAGAAAACAACTCATTATTTCACCTCCAATGGACACAGATCCAATTGTAACTCCTGCGAGCGGAGCGAGTAAATACATTACCATTAAAATTCAAGATACATTAAAAGACAATACCACATATGCCTTTAATTTTGGAGAAAGTATTGTAGATAACAATGAAGGGAACCCTTATCCTTATTATCGCTATGTATTTTCTACAGGAAACTATATAGATTCACTATCTGTAAAAGGGTACATTGAAGATGCTTTATTAAAAGAACCCGACACCTTTGTTTCAGTGATGCTATATGAAGCAGACTCTACCTATACAGACTCTATTGTTTACAAACAAAAACCGAGATATATAACAAATACCCTTGATAGCGTTACAACTTTTAGTATCGATAATATTAAAGCAGGCACCTATAAGTTGATTGCTTTAAAAGATGAAAACTCTAATTATAAGTTTGACCAAAAAAATGATAAAATAGGATTTAATGAAGGTTTTATTACTATCCCAAATGACACTGCGTCACACAAATTAAAATTATTCAAGGAAAAGGTAAATTTTAAAGCCATAAAACCAACACAAGATGGTGAAAGTAGAATCATTTTCCCTTATGAAGGTGATTATGAAACCATGCGAATTAAAGTTTTAGGAGAAACACCAGAAGGCTATAAAACACGAATTCTTAAAGATCCTATTACAGATTCATTGTACTATTGGTACAAACCAAAATTTGAAGCGGACACCACTTTTTTTATCGTCACTAATGAAAAATACATAGATACTTTTAAGCATCGCTTTAGAACGATAAAAGCCGATTCATTAAAAATAACATCTTTAACAAAAGGCACTTTAAATTTTGAAGACGAATTCACCATTGAAAGTAATATTCCATTAACTCAAATTGACACTTCAAAAATAAATTTAATCGATAAAGATTCACTTTCTGTACCGTATAAAGCAGTATATGATTCAATTTTTAATAGATATAAATTTCCATTTGATAAACAGGAAGGACAGAATTACAAATTCAGATTATTACCTGGCACATTTACAGATTTTTACGCAAACTCTAATAAAGACACGTTGAGTTATTCTGTAAAAACGAAGATGAAATCTGAATATGGTAATATTAGAGTTAATCTCAGAAATGCAAAACTTCCGCTCATTGTTCAATTAGTAAATAAAAAAGGAGAAGTGGTATATGAGCGTTATGCTAAAGACTCGCCTGTAGTAGATTTCACAGATTTATCTCCAGGGAAATATGACTTACGTGCTATTTTTGACACTAATGGCAATGGGAAATATGATACAGGGAATTTTTTATTAGGTATTCAACCAGAACGTGTTAGTTATTCTCCTGAAATTGATGAAACCCGTTCGAGTTTTGATCAGATTATAGATTTTATTCTCTTAGATTAAATTAAATTCATCTCTATCATTTAAGAAATTTAATTTCTCTCTATATTTTTTAATCGCTGCTTTTTCTAAAGTAACTACAGCAATGGCATCCTCTGATTTAGATAAAGTATCTATTCTATTGCCTAAAACATCGTAAGCTGCAGAATGCCCTGAGTATTCAAAATTATTGCCGTCTAGACCTACTCTGTTTACACCTATACAATAGGTCATGTTTTCAATTGCTCTAGCTTTTAACAAAACGTCCCACGCCTCAATGCGTATTTTTGGCCAATTAGCAACATAAATTAATAAGTCATAATCCTCAACATTTCTAGCCCAAACAGGAAAACGTAAATCATAGCAAACCAACGGACAGATTTTCCAACCTTTATAATTAAACATTACTTTTTCTGTGCCAGCTGTGTAAACTTTATGTTCACCTGCTAAAGTGAAGGTGTGTCGCTTATCATAGGTAGTAATAGTTCCAGACGGTTCCACACACACCATACGATTGTAAAAATTGTTGTTTTCTAAAATAACAAGACTTCCCAGAATAGCAATCTGCTTTGTTTTAGCTATATTTTTAAGCCAAGCTATAGTTTTGCCTTCCATGCTTTCTGCGACAGCTGCCGGATTCATAGTAAAGCCAGAGGTAAACATTTCGGGTAAAACAACAAGGTCCACTTCTGTAGAAATAGTATTGATTTTAGCACCTAATAAACGTCTATTTTCTTCTGGACTTTCCCAAACTAAATTGGTTTGAATAATGGCAACTCTTACTTCTGAATTCATCTTTTAAAATTACACATTTGATTTTAAACAACGGAATAAAAAAAGCAACCTAAAAAGTAAACTAACCATTGTGTTTACTTTTTAGGTTGCTTTAATAAATTGAAGCTAACTTTTTATTTACAATTTACGTTTTGCTTTTGTTACTTTTTCAGAAAGCTTTTCAAGTTTTTCAAGCCATTTCTTTTCATCTTCTGGAGATAATTTTCCTTTGCCTTTTAACTTCTCGTATTTCTTCTGTCCTTTTTCAAGACTACTCTCTGCCTTTTCAAAATTCTTCTGAAGTTTTTCTTTTTTCTTTATTTCCTTTTCAGCTTTTTTCTGAGCTTTCTCAGACTTTTTTTGTGCTTTAATGGCTTTTTTGTTCTCTTTTTCGAGTTTCTTAGCTACTTCTTCTTTTTTCTTTAAAGCCTTTTCTTCTTCTTTTTTAGCTTTCTCTTCTTCTTTCTTAACCTTCTCTGCTTCTTTTTTAGCTTTCGCCTCTGCCTTCTCAACTTTTTCAGCCTCAAGTTTCGCTTGCTCAGCTTCTTTCTTCGCTTGCGCTTCTTTTTGCTTCGCTAATTCTTCAAGTTTCATTTTTTCAGAAATAGCAGCTGCTTCTTTAAAAATTAATGTTCTTTGTTCAAGGTTTAAAGTTTCGGTAACATCTTGTCCGTCTAAAAAGATTTTTTCGTTTTTAACTTCATAAATTTTACCTTCTTTTGTCACTTCTTGTGCAAAAGTAGTAAGCGATAAGCTTAAGAATAATAAGATAATATAGTATTTCATTTTAATTATGTTTTTATGTTCATTATTAAGACACATAAATTTATTAAAAGTAACATCAAAATCTTCTTTTAAAGTTTATTTTTTGCTTCCAGAACTTCGCTTTTTAATTTACTTAGTTTTTCTTTCCATTTATAGGCTTCATTTGGTGAAAGTTCACCCTCTTTTTTTAATTTTTTAAACTCTATTTTCTTGTTATTATAACGTTCTTTAATCGTTGCATAATTATCTCTAGCATCTTGTTTTTCTTCGCGCGTGTTCTCTAAGGATTCTAATTTATCCTCTAGTTCATCTTGTTTATTTTCTGCTTCTTTTTGTATGTCTTGCTGTTTAGCAATCGCGTCTTCTAAGGCTTTATGTTCTTTTTCAAACACTTTACTAGCTTTTTCTTTTTCTTCTAACAATGCATTAATAGATTCTTTTTCTGAGGCACTTAAGCTTTCTGTGACTTCTATACCATCCTTTTTAATCTTACTTCCATTTACTTCGTATACTTTTCCTTGGTCTGTAATTACGCGTTCGCTAGTGCCACATGATGCAAAAATGAATAGTGTTAGTAATACTGATAGCCTTCTTAAAATCTTCATAGGTTTCTTTTCAAAATTATATTTTAAAGGTAACCTAATGACTGTTGCTGCTTTAACTGAATCAATACTTATATGCGCTTTAATACATCAGCAGCCTTTAATAATGTCTCATCAGTCTTTGCAAAACAAAATCGCAACACGTTATCGTCTTTATCTTTCTCATTAAAAACAGACATTGGAATAGATGCAATTTTAAATTCTTTAGTTAATCGTTTGGCAAAATCTACATCATATTCATCTGTAATTTCAGAATAATCTAAAACCTGAAAATAAGTGCCTTTTGATGGCTGAAACTTAAATCTAGACTCTGAAATTAAGTTTAAAAATAAATCACGTTTATGTTGAAAAAAGGTATTTAAACATAAATAGGTTTCAGCATCTTGCATATAATCTGCAATACCTTTTTGAGATGGATGATGTACTGAAAACACATTAAACTGATGGACTTTTCTAAATTCGGTCATTAACTCTTCTGGTGCACAGCAATAACCAATTTTCCAACCTGTGTTATGAAATGTTTTCCCAAAAGAAGCGGTTATGAAACTGCGTTGTTTTAAATCGTTGAATAAACATGCACTTTGATGTTGTGCATCATCAAATACAATATGCTCGTAAACCTCATCACTTAACACAATAATATTTGTATCCTTTGTTAACTTTTGAAGTTGAAGCATATCGTCTTTAGACCAAATCGTTCCGCTTGGATTGTGAGGCGAATTGATAATTATCATTTTGGTTTTACTCGATATTTTTGAAGCCACCTCATCCCAATTCACATTATAATTTGGCGCAGATAATTGAATAGGAATTGTTTTTCCACCATTAAGTTCTATTGCAGGTTGGTAACAATCGTAAGCAGGTTTAAAAATAATGACTTCATCCTTTGGTCTTATAAATGTAGAAATTATGGTGTAAATCGCTTGTGTTGCACCTGCTGTAATGGTGATTTCCTTTTCTGGATGATACGTGCTTTTATATAACAACTCATATTTGTGAGCAATGGCTAATCGCAAATCTAAATTACCAGCCATTGGTGCGTATTGATTGTAACCCTTATTCATGGCATTAGTGACCAAATCATTCAATTTTTGAGAACTTGGGTAATTAGGAAACCCTTGCGATAAGTTAATGGCATTATGTTCTTTTGCCAAAGCACTCATTACAGTAAATATAGTAGTACCTACGTTGGGTAATTTTGATTTAAAATTCATATAAAGTGGTCATTATGTGCGAAAACATTAAAGATATAAAACAAGCTTTTCTATCTTTACAAAAACTAATAAAATATAAGTTATGCGCTTTATAAAAATTCTCTTATTATTCTTTGTTTTTCAGGTTTCTGCCCAACAAGGTGGTATGTGGATTCCTTCACTTTTAGAAGGCATGAACGAAACAGAAATGCAAAGTTTGGGTAGTAAATTAACAGCTCAAGATATTTACGACGTTAACAACTCTAGCTTAAAGGATGCCATTGGTCATTTTAATGGTGGTTGTACTAGTGAAGTGATTTCAGACCAAGGTTTGGTGTTAACCAATCACCATTGTGGTTTTAGCCAGATTCAGTCACACTCATCATTAGAAAACGATTATTTAAAAGATGGATTTTGGGCCATGTCTCTTGAAGAGGAGTTACCAAACGAAGGTTTATTTATTGAGTTTATTGTGAGTATTCACGATGTAACAGAAGTTGCTTTAAAAGGTATCACTGATGTCATGACGGAAACTGAAAAACAATCTTTAATTTCTAAAAATACCAACGCAGCTTTAAAAACTTGGCCTAAAGAATCTTGGCAAGACGTAAAGACAAAAGCATTTTATGAAGGCAATCAATACTTCCTTTTTGTAACTGAACGTTTTGAAGATATTCGTTTAGTTGGTGCACCACCAAGTAGCATTGGTAAATTTGGAAGTGACACAGACAACTGGGTTTTCCCGAGACATACTGGCGATTTTTCTATGTTTAGAATTTATGCAGATGCTAACAATAGACCTGCAAAATATAGCAAAGACAACAAACCTTACAAACCAAAACATTACCTGCCAGTATCTTTAGATGGTGTTGAGGAAGGTGATTTTACCATGGTTTTTGGTTTTCCAGGAACGACTAGCGAGTACCTACCAGCAGTAGCCATTGAGCATATTACAAAAGAATTTAATCCAACCAACATTGCGATTAGAGAAGCAGCTTTAAAAGTCATTGACCAAAAAATGAAAGAAAGCGACGATGTAAGAATTAAATATGCCTCTAAACAAGCCAGAATTGCAAACGCTTGGAAAAAATGGATTGGCGAGAATTTAGGAATTGAAAAAAGTAATGCGGTTGAAAAACGTAAAGAATTTGAAGCTACATTTACAAAAGCTTTGAAAGAAAAAGGGCTAGAGGATAAATATGGAAACATACTTCCAGAATTTGATAGACTTTACAAAGATTTTGCACCTATAAATATTAAACGTAGAAATTTCATTGAAGTCTTTTTAATCACCAATGAGTTAATGCAAATGACCTTTAGAGCTTACCAAGTTGAGCAAGCTTTAATCGCTAACCCAGAAAATCTAGAAAGAGGAAAAGAAGTTTTAACTGGTCAATTACAAGGTATTCATAAAAATTACAATGCTGAATTAGATAAAGGAGTTTACCTCAACGTTATGCCTTTATATGGTAAAGAGATTGATGCATCTATCTACGATAACACAGCATTTACAAATTTAGATTCTGCTTTAAGCCTGCTTGAAGGCGATACAGAAACGGTTATAAAAAACTTAAACAACGATGCTGCTTATGCGTATGCAAAACCAATTATTGATGAGTTTTTTAACACATTAAATCCTGAATATCAACAAAAAAACGAACCAATTACAGCGTTACAAACTAAATATATGACAGCATTAATGGAAGCATTACCAAATGCACGTTATTTTCCTGATGCTAACGGAACATTGCGTGTCACTTACGGACAAGTAAGAGGTTATGCACCTAGAGATGCGGTTTATTACAATCCTGTAAGTTATTTAGATGGTGTCATTGAAAAATACATTCCTGGAGATTACGAGTTTGATGTGCCACAAAAATTAATCGATTTATACGAAGCTAAAGATTACGGACAATATGCTGATAACAACGGAAAAGTACCAGTTTGCTTTTTAGGAACCAACCACACAACAGGTGGAAACTCTGGAAGTCCTGCAATTGATGCCGAAGGAAATTTAGTAGGTTTAAATTTTGACCGTGTTTGGGAAGGCACAATGAGCGATATGAATTACGACCCAGAAATCTGCCGTAACATTATGGTAGACTTACGCTACGTACTTTTTATAGTTGATAAATATGCTGGTGCAACGCACTTAATTGATGAAATGACTTTGGTACATCCAAAAAAGGATGGTTCTAAATCTAAGAAAAAGAAGAGAAAAAAACGTAAGAAACGTAGTTAGGTTTTGGCTGTCAATTACCAAACTTAAAAATTTAAGACCTCATCGTTTTTTTGAACTTTGAGGTCTTTTTATATGTGGTATTTTAGCTTCTCGATACTATTTGCTCGTACATCACAAATGACTCGAAGTGACGTTATTGGTTCAGAGTAAATATAAGGGTTCAATTGAAGTAGAATTATCATTGTATTGAAATTACTTTAACCGCAATTTTGTATCGAAAATCGATAAAAACAAAAATCGAATTACTTCAATATACTCTTCACAATTTTTAAATGATGATTGGTGTGCGCATCTAAGAATTGTACAACTCTGGCTTTATTAATGTTACCAAATAAAGGATGTTTAAAAAAAGCATTGTTGTCCAAACTTGATATGGTTTTTATAAGCGCTCTAGCCTCTGTTAATTGTAAAATAATATCATCTTTTAATATTGTTTCAGGTGGTGTTACATACTTTGGTGCCTTTGCTTTTCCTCTTGGAAAGTATTTAAATTTCAATAGCAATTTTCCTACTAAACTAAAATTATCCTTATACAAAGCTGTATCTGAATCTTGCATGTTTTTCACAACAGCATTAATCACTTTTAAGCTATGATCTATATGCCATGCCACATTCGCTTTTGAAACACTAATGTTTATAGCTTTACTTTTTGGAATTAAACCTTCTAAAATATCTAATTTCTTTTGTAAGACTGTAATATTAACTGAACTCATTTTAATTTTTTATTGAAAGGTAACTATAATAAAAAATCCCAAACACTAATGCTTGGGATTTTTCGATTATGAGATTTCTGCTTTCGCAGGCATTTATTAGTATCTGTAATGCTCAGGCTTATAAGGACCATCAACAGTTACTCCAATATATTCTGCTTGGTAGTCTGCTAATTCAGTCAACTCAACGCCAATTTTCTCTAAGTGTAATTTAGCTACCTTTTCATCTAAATGCTTAGGTAACATGTACACATTATTTTCATAGTTATCACTATTTTTCCAAAGTTCAATCTGAGCTAAAGTCTGGTTTGTAAATGAGTTACTCATTACAAAACTTGGATGACCTGTAGCACAACCTAAGTTTACTAAACGTCCTTCTGCAAGAATAATAATATCCTTTCCGTCAATGTTGTATTTATCAACTTGTGGCTTAATAGTATCTTTAGTATTTCCATGCTTTTCATTTAACCAAGCCATCTGGATTTCGTTATCAAAATGCCCAATATTACATACAATAGTTTTGTCTTTCATGGCTTCAAAATGCTCAGCACGTACAATATCTTTATTTCCTGTTGTAGTAATAATGATATCAGAGTTACCAACCACAGTTTCTAATTTCTTAACTTCAAAACCATCCATAGCAGCTTGTAACGCACAAATTGGATCAATTTCAGTAACAGTAACAATAGAACCTGCACCTTTAAAAGAAGCAGCAGTACCTTTACCAACATCTCCATAACCACAAACGGTTACACGTTTACCAGCTAACATAATATCTGTTGCTCTACGAATGGCATCTACTGCAGATTCTTTACAACCATATTTATTATCGAATTTAGATTTTGTAACCGAATCATTAACGTTAATTGCTGGCATTGTTAAAGTACCATTTTTAACGCGTTCGTATAATCTGTGAACTCCTGTTGTTGTTTCTTCAGACAAACCTTTAATACCTTCAGATAATTCTGGGTATTTATCTAAAACCATATTCGTTAAATCTCCACCATCATCAAGAATCATGTTTAATGGCTTTCTATCTTCACCAAAGAATAAAGTTTGCTCTATACACCAATCAAACTCTTCTTCCGTCATATCTTTCCATGCATACACAGCAGTACCAGCTTCTGCAATTGCAGCAGCAGCTTGGTCTTGTGTTGAAAAAATATTACAAGAACTCCAAGTTACTTCTGCACCTAGAGCTTGTAAAGTTTCAATTAATACAGCCGTTTGAATCGTCATGTGTAAACATCCTGCAATACGTGCTCCTTTTAAAGGTTGCTCGTTTTTGTATTCTTCACGTAAACTCATTAAACCTGGCATTTCTGCTTCAGCTAAATTAATTTCTTTTCTTCCCCAAGCCGCAAGCGACATATCTTTTACCTTATTAGGTACGTAAGCAACAGTTTTTGTACTCATATTATCTTCTTTGTTTTTATATTTTAAAACACCTTTGGGTTTAGCACTTAAATAGTTAAATTCGCTACATAAAAAATACCAAATCTGCCTCAGGCAGTGCAAAGATAATCAATAACATTCAGAATTCTAAATGCCACTATACAAATCCATTAGTGTAAATTCACAAACTACTGTTAAAATCTGGAAGATTGAAGAATCTTACGACGATTTATTTAAACCATTAAACTTAAAACCGCAAAGTTTAAAACGTGTTTTAGGTATGAAAAGTAAGTTGCATCAACGTGGTTTTTTAAGTGTTAGACATTTGTTACGCGAGTTTGGTTATACAGATCAAGATTTGTATTATGACGACAATGGAAAACCACACCTCAACGACGGTAAACATATTTCCATTACACATTCCTTTATATTTTCTGGAGTCGTTGTTAGTGATAAACCTGTTGGAATTGACATTGAAAAGCAACGTGAAAAAATAGGCATCATTGCTCATAAGTTTGTCGATTATGAATATAATTATTTAAAACCAACAGACGAAGACTACATTAATAGACTTACGGTTATCTGGGGAATTAAAGAATCCTTGTACAAACTTTTTGCTGTGCCAGGCATGCTGTTTAAAGAACATTTTTTAGTAATTCCATTCACCATGAAAGATAATAAAACTATCGCGTGGATAGATTATAAAGATAAAAAACACAGATACAATACGGCATTTATGGAGTTTGAAGGTTTTACCTGTGCTTATGTAATTCCTTAATGAATAGCCTTTACCAAAATATAAAAGACTCTAGAGCAAAAGACGAAAAACTTTTAGCTGTTTTAATTGATCCTGATAAGATGAAGCTTCAAAATGTTTTAAGCTTTATTGAAAAAGTTAATCAATCCATAGCAACACACATTTTCGTGGGAGGAAGCGAAGTTGATGAAGGATTAACGGAAAGTTTAGTGATTGCAATCAAAAAACAGACTAATCTTCCTGTTATTTTGTTTCCGGGAGATGTGATTCAAATTACAGATAAAGCAGATGGGATTTTGTTTTTATCGTTAATATCAGGTCGTAATCCAGACTATTTAATAGGTAAGCATGTAGAAGCTGTTTCAAAATT
Source organism: Winogradskyella sp. Asnod2-B02-A (assembly GCF_045063645.1). Lineage (NCBI taxonomy): Bacteria > Pseudomonadati > Bacteroidota > Flavobacteriia > Flavobacteriales > Flavobacteriaceae > Winogradskyella > Winogradskyella sp. Asnod2-B02-A. The sequence goes on along the minus strand of NZ_JBEFOG010000027.1, from coordinate 1,332,497 downwards.
AAAAAATTCTAATTTAGAGATAATTTCAACAGGCTATCTCCTCATAGAAAATGGAAAACAAACGTCTGTTGAGCGCGTAAGTAAAACTCAGCCGTTAAAACGAAAATCTATTCAAACCATTGTTGATACATCAAAAGCTGGAGAATTATTAGGAATGAAACTCATTTATCTCGAAGCAGGCAGTGGAGCAACTCATGCTATTGAGCCCAATATAATTTCTGAAGTAAAACAACAATTAAATATCCCATTGATTGTAGGCGGAGGTATAAGAACTAAAGCCGAGATGGATTCAACCTTTAAAGCCGGAGCAGATTTAGTAGTTATAGGCACAGCTTTTGAAGACGATGAAAACTTATTTAATGATTTAAAAAAATAAAACTTAAAATGGAAATATCAGTAGATCTAACACTTTCTCCTTTACAGAATGATTATGAAAAACATGTTATTAATTTTATAAAAGCATTACGTGATTCGCCATTTAAAGTTTTAGAAAATCCGTTAAGCACACAAATTTTTGGAAACTATGACGAGCTAATGCCTTTCTTAACCAAAGAAATAAAACGCTCTTTTGAGGATGTAGATATTTCTGTATTAACTATAAAATTGGTTAAAACAAATAGAAGCGACTATGAACCACATTTTTGATTTCTTTTTCGGCCAATATTCCGAATATCAAACTACAGACATTGTATTAGAAATTGTTGCTGTAATTTTTGGTTTTCTATCCGTTTGGTTTTCAAAAAAAAACAATATTTTGGTTTTTCCAACAGGAATGATCAGTACATGTATTTTTGTGTATTTATTACTCAAATGGCAACTTTTAGGAGACATGATGATTAATGCTTACTACTTTATAATGAGTGTTTTTGGATGGTATATCTGGACACGTAAAGTAGATGCAGAGCATGAAACACCAATCTCTTCAACAACAAAAAAAGAAAAACAAATAAGTCTTGCCATCTTTTTAGCAACTCTTGTTTTTGTATTTGTTATTTACAAAACATTTGATAAATGGAATGGTTGGGTGGCCTATGTAGACACCATTACAACCGCGACCTTTTTTGTTGGTATGTGGTTAATGGCAAAACGTAAAATAGAAAATTGGATTTATTGGATTATAGGAGATCTCATCTCTATCCCTTTGTACTTTTATAAAGGATTTACATTTACTAGTTTCCAATATTTAGGGTTTACAGTAATTGCAATATTTGGATACTTAGCATGGAAAAAGAACTTAAACAACAACCTAGCAACTGCATAAAAGTCGTTTTATTTGGGCCAGAATCCACAGGAAAAACAACACTTTGCAGACAGCTAGCCAGACATTACCATTCGGTTTGGGTACCAGAATATTCACGTGAGTATCTTCAAGATAAATGGAATAACGAACATAAAACTTGCGAACTCAAAGATTTGTTACCTATTGCGATTGGGCAGATGAAACTTGAAAATGAATTAGCTCAAAAAACACATTCAGTTTTAATATGTGATACGGATTTACTTGAAACCAAAGTATATAGCGAAGTTTATTATAAAGGCACATGTGACCCGATTTTAGAAACACATGCTCTAAAAAATTCTTACGACCTTTACTTTTTAACCTATATTGACACACCTTGGGAAGCAGATGACTTAAGAGACAAACCCAATGAAAGGGAACAGATGTTTAAGGCATTTGAAAACGCTTTAGAAATAAACAAAAGACCATACATACTTTTAAGAGGAAACAAAAAAGAACGATTAGAATTAGCTATTAAGCACATAGACAAATTACTAGCAAACAAAACATGAAACATACATGTTTAAAATTTCATCATCAATTAACACCTATACATCCATGAAATTCACCGATAAAGATATTCAGCAAATAGAATCTAAAGGTTTAAACTTAGATCTTGTTAAAAAGCAAATTGAAATTTTTGAAACTGGAATTCCATTTACAAACATTTCGGAAGCTGCTACTATTAACAATGGTATCATGGCACTAAACGACGATTCAATACATAAATACGTTACAAGATTCAATGCTGAAAAAGATAATAAGTCTTTATTAAAATTTGTACCTGCTTCTGGCGCAGCGTCTAGAATGTTTAAATTTTTGTTTCAATTTGTTAACCAATACAATGCTAATGAGCAATCCCTTAATTCATACATTAACCGAAACAATCTAAGGGAATTATCGCTTTTTATGGTAGCAATGGAAAAATTCCCATTTTATAATCAGGTATTAGAATTACTTAAATCTAATGGTATCCATTTTAAAGCTCTCCCAACACAAGAAAAAGTATGGCATTTTTCCAAAGCCATGTTAGACCAAAACCAATTAAATTTTGGAAATCAGCCTAAAGGATTATTACCATTTCACCAATATAAAAAAGATCATATTTCTACGGCTTTTGAAGAACATTTGTACGAAGCAGCATTGTATGCTTCAAGCAATGGATTGGCTAAATTACACTTTACCATTTCAGAAGTTCATGAAAAAAGTTTTAAAGAAGAATTTAAAAACATAAAGAATCACATAGAAGAAAACACAGGTGTCACTTTTGATATTTCATTTTCATACCAAGAACAATCTACAGATACCATTGCTGTCACTTTACAGAATAAACCTTTTAGAGAAACGGATGGTTCCATATTATACAGGCCATCTGGTCATGGTGCTTTATTAAAAAACTTAAATGCACTCGATGCTGATATTGTATTTGTTAAAAACATTGATAATGTCGTAGTATATAAATATAAAGATGAAGTGGCTACTTACAAAAAAGTTTTAGCCGGAATTCTATTAGAACTACAAGCCAAAACATTTGAGTATTTAAATGATTTAGATTCCAAGGAGGTTAACGAAGATAATATCTCAGCTATTGAGCATTTTTTAACCCAAGAGTTAAGCGTTAAAATATCTGATGAGTATAAAAAATATGCAGACCGTTATAAAATTGAATATTTAAAAGAAAAATTAAACCGTCCAATCCGAATTTGTGGTATGGTAAAAAATGAAGGTGAACCTGGAGGAGGTCCATTTTGGGTAAAAGACAATAAGTCTAACCAATCACTTCAAATTGTTGAGTCTGCACAAATTAACTTAAAAGACGTAAAACAAGAAGAAATTCTTAAAAACGCAACCCATTTTAACCCTGTAGATTTGGTTTGTGGAATTAAAAATTATAAAGGCGAAAAATTTGATTTAGAAAATTATGTGGATCATGATGCCGCTTTTATTTCCCAAAAAACTAAAAACGGTAAAGAGTTAAAAGCTTTAGAATTACCAGGACTTTGGAACGGAAGCATGGCACATTGGACAACTATTTTTGTTGAAGTCCCTATCATTACTTTTAATCCTGTGAAAACAGTCAACGATTTACTAAAATCACCACATCAAATTATAGAATAGTGAATTCTAACTTACTTAAATCTGAATTATCTTATAAATACGTCCGCAGCTCAGGTAGCGGAGGACAACATGTAAATAAGGTGTCTTCTAAAGCTGAATTATATTTTGATCTTAAAAATTCTAATGTTTTTAATGACGACGAAAAACAAAAGCTTTTAGAATTCTTTAATAACCGTTTAACCAAAGACGGTGTTTTAATTCTTGCCTGTGATGAAAGTCGCAGTCAATTTAGAAATAAAGCTTTAGTCACTCAGCGCTTTTTAGAACTCATTGAAGAAGGATTAAAAGAAGAGAGAATTCGTATACCAACAAGAGTTCCAAGAGGAGTAAAAAAGAAGCGCTTAAAAAACAAGCGTATTAACGCAGATAAAAAAGCCAATCGAAAGCGACCAACACTTGATTAACCACTTCCGTAACTTCGTGTGATTCTGAAGTACGAAGAATTGTATCGAGAAGCTTTAATATACTTTTAAAAAGATCTAAATACAAAATTCTAAAAAAGGAGTTTCACTGGAACTGACATCTTTACTTCAATTCAAAAATAATTCACAATTCATTATTCTAAATTCTAAATTCCTTTATATCTTTGCCGCGTTCTCAAAAAAGGGGTGCCTATTATCGGCTGAGATCATACCCATTGAACCTAGAACAGGTAATGCTGTTTAGGAAACGAGCGTAAAGAAAATATCTTATGGATGTTTTTGGCGAACGCAATAGTTATCAATGTTTATTTTTCTACTTCTGAGTTATATCTTGTACTATTTTACATGTTATAGATTCAAATAGAAAAACGACATTTATCATTATTGTGGTTGCTGATAGCTCAAAAAAATTAATTATTAACCAAGAATAATGACCTCTTTTTATTCGATTATAAATTATAGTCGTATGAAAATTTTATTCAACAATCTCTCAAAAACAAAACGACAGAGATTAACACTTTCATTTTTATTATTAGCAATTTGTTCAGCTTATGGACAAGAAAAACAACAAGATTCAACCAAAGTTGAAAAACTAGACGAGGTTTTAGTAAAAGCCGTTAGAGTGGATGCTAAATCACCAATTACGCACTCTAACGTTACCAAAGAAAATTTAGCAAAACGTAATCTAGGACAAGACATTCCGATGTTACTAAACTTTTTACCTTCAGTAGTAACCACAACAGATGCTGGAGCAGGTGTTGGTTACACAGGTATTAGAGTACGTGGTGTAAGTTCACAATCTACAAATGTCACCATTAACGGAATTCCGTATAATGATGCAGAATCTTTAGGTACATTTTGGGTTAATCTAGGAGACTTTGCTTCTTCTGTAGAAAGCTTACAATTACAACGAGGTGTTGGAACATCAACCAATGGTTCTGGTGCTTTTGGAGCAAGTATTAATGTATTAACTGATGCTTTCTCTAAAGATGCAAGTGGCGAAATCTCTAACTCATTTGGTAGTTACAATACCAGAAAGCACACTTTAAAATTTAGTACTGGTCTTATGAACGACCATTTTGAAATTGCAGGTCGCTTATCTAATATTGCCTCTGATGGTTATATAGATAGAGCATCTTCAGATTTAAAGTCTTACTTTTTACAAGGGTCTTACGTAGATGATAACACCTTAATAAAAGCCATAACTTTTGGAGGTGAAGAAATAACTTACCAAGCATGGTACGGAACACCTTTAGCCAGAATTACTGGTGATGAAGCAGGAATTGAAGCCTATATTTCTGAAAATTATTTAAGTGAAGCTGAAGCTGAAAACCTTAGAAACTCAGACAGAAGATATAACTATTACACTTATGATAATGAAGTAGACAATTACGGACAAGACCATTATCAACTGCACTGGAATCAACGCTACAGCAATCAATGGTCTACAACACTTGGTTTAAACTACACAAAAGGTAGTGGTTATTTTGAACAATATAAAGAAGCTGAGGATTTTAGCGATTATGGTTTTGAACCTTTAGATTTCAATGGCGAAATAATTGATGAAACAGACTTGATTCGTCGTCGTTGGTTAGAAAATGATTTCTTTGTTGTTAATGCAAACGTGAACTATAAAGATAACAATATCAATCTTATCTTTGGTGGATCTTATAGTCATTATGATGGTGATCATTTTGGTGAAGTGATTTGGGCAGAATTTGCAAGTCAGTCTGAAATTAGAGATCGTTATTACGATGGTAATAGTATAAAGAATGACCTTTCTTTATTTACAAAAGCAAATTATCAACTTAACGAAAAAATAAGCTTATATGGTGATTTGCAAGTAAGAAACGTAACGTATAAAACTACAGGAACAACCTCTGATATTGTAGAATTTGCAGTTGATAAAGATTTTACATTTTTTAATCCAAAAGCAGGTATTACATACGAAATAAACAATGACAATAATCTTTATTTCTCATATGCAAGAGCCAATAGAGAACCAAACAGAACCGATTTTGAAAGCAACGAAAGTATAGAAGCAGAACAATTAAATGATTTTGAATTAGGTTGGAGACATAAAAAAGGAAATTTCACATTTAATGCCAATGCGTATTACATGTTATATAATGAACAATTGGTTTTGTCTGGTCAGTTAGATGATGTAGGCAACCCAATTAGAACTAATAGTGGTAAGAGCTACCGATTAGGTTTAGAGTTAGAGGCCATTATTCCTGTGACACCAAAGTTAACATTGCAGCCAAACATAACAATTAGTACCAATAAAAATAATGAAACTATCACACCTTTTGATGGAGAATTACAAAATTTAGGTAAAACAGATATTTCATTTTCTCCAGATTTAGTTGCCGCAAATGCGATTGTTTTTCAACCTATAGAAAATTTTCAGGTGTCATTATTAAGTAAATTTGTTGGTGAACAATATATGAGTAATACTGAAGCAGAAAGTTCTAAACTAGACAGTTATTTTATTAATGACTTTAACATTAGTTACACCTTAAAAACAAAATCTATTTTTGAGTCTATTATCTTTACAGGCTTAGTGAATAATATTTTTAATGAAAAATATATTTCTAATGGTTATTATTTCACTTATGATGATACTTGGTCAGACCCAAATAGCGTAACTACTATAGAAGGCGCAGGATTTTATCCACAAGCCACTAGAAACTTTTTAGTTGGTGTAACATTAAAGTTTTAATTACTCACTAAATAAGTATTATTACCAGTAGACTCAACCCTGTACGGCTGCAATGTACAGGGTTGAGTATTTTGTTCAAAACCATAACCCGTTGCCAAACTATATTCGTTAGCATCATCACAGCCACAAGTTACAATATCACCTATACCTGAGTATGTTAAAGTAGAACATGAAAGTGGCTCATGGCTAGGATCTGCGGCATCCCAAGCATAAAGTGTAGAAGAATTTGCGCGATAAAGCCAAATTCCATTATTTCCATATCCAGGAACATAAACTCTATTATCATTAAATTGTAACTGAGCAAACTGAGGTAAATTAGTATTAACAACTAAATTTACTCCAGTATTAAATAAGAAGTTACAATTACTACTATCATCATTATTACTACAAGTAAAAACAACTACACAACTTAGTATTAAAATCAATTTCTTCATCTTCAATTTTTGTGGGCCAATTTACGATTAATTCAACTATACCGTAAATATTTTATATATTTGTAATGTAATCTCGTCAGCGCGAGATTTTTTTTATGCTGAATGTATTTCAGCATCTTTTGAATTAAACGAATAAATTATGAGTAAAGTATCTTATTACACAGCTGAGGGTTTAAAAAAATTAAGAGAAGAGTTAAATTATCTTAAAGATGTAGAACGCCCAAAAGCATCACAAGCTATTGGTGAAGCAAGAGACAAAGGAGATCTAAGTGAAAATGCCGAGTATGATGCTGCTAAAGAAGCACAAGGTATGTTAGAAATGAAAATTTCTAAAATGGAAGAAACTTTATCTGGCGCTCGTGTTATAGACGAGTCTCAATTAGATCTTACTAAAGTTTTGGCCTTATCTAAAGTTAAAATAAAAAACCAAGTAAATGGCATGGAAATGACCTATACATTGGTTGCAGAAAGTGAAGCAGATATAAGATCTGGTAAAATTTCCGTAAACTCTCCTATTGGAAAAGGTTTATTAGGAAAATCTGTTGGTGATACTGCCGAAATACAAGTACCAAGTGGTGCTATGAGATTTGATATTTTAGAAATTTCTAGATAATAACATATTTAATATCCGATAATCTTATTGTTATATCATAAAAAAGATTCCTTTTTAAAAGGAATCTTTTTATATTTATGTAATAACTTATATTTACATTTAGTTGTTTGGGTTAAGCGCAGTCGCAACCTAAATTATATTTTTTTAAAACCTTTTGATTGCGCTCAAAAGGACATTTAGTTAATATTTAAGCTCACTTATTAGTATGGCAACAATTTTCACAAAAATTATTTCAGGCGAAATTCCATCTTATAAAGTTGCTGAAACAGAAGATTTCTATGCTTTTTTAGATATTAATCCAAATTCTAAAGGGCATACCCTTTGTATTCCTAAGAAAGAAGTTAATAAAATTTTCGATTTAGATGAAGATACTTATACTAGGCTAATGCAATTTTCTAGAACTGTTGCTATTGCTCTTGAAAAAGCGGTACCATGTGAACGTATAGGAATGTCTGTAATTGGCTTAGAAGTGCCACATGCGCATGTGCATTTAATTCCTTTGCATACCATGGACGATGCTCGTTTTTCAAATAAACAAAAATTAGAGCCTGAAGAATTTGAAGCTATAGCAAATAAAATTGCTTCATTTCTGTAACTAAACCGAGATAATTCCGGTTACAAATAAAATAACTACAATTAATAACACAAGACTAACCGTAATAAGCGCCCAAGTCATTGGTTTTAACTTTACAGACTTCGGTTTTTTATTAAGTCCTCTTTTGTGGTAATCCACAACACGCTCAATATCATTAGTCCATTGAATAGGAAAGATTTGTTCTTCACAATTTAAACAACGGATTTCACACACTGTTTCTTCAGTAATAGCTTTAGAAAATGTGGTTTCCTTTAACTTTTGCTTAAATATCAGTTCTAAACTATCGTTAGAATAACATTCCGGACAGTTATTACCTATTCTAGCTTCTTTTATAGTGAAAAATCGTGACGAATTCATGCCCAAATTTAAACTAAAATTTTGATATTTTTAATTTAAAATAAAATAGCTAACTTATTGTTAACTAGAAACAACACACCTTCTTTTGATGTATAAATTATAATCTAAATTTGCCTTAATATAATCTGTATCGTTGTTCCTTTTCCTAACTCTGAAGTCAACACTTTTATTTTACCATTGTGGTAGTCTTCAACAATACGTTTAGCTAAAGAGAGTCCAAGTCCCCAACCACGTTTTTTAGTGGTATAACCTGGTTCAAAAATTTTAGTGAATGAAGATTTGGGAATTCCCTTCCCTGAATCTGAAATATTAATAAATACCTGATTTTCAAGCTGTGTTAATTCAAGTTTTAAATCCCCTTTACCTTTCATGGCGTCAATGGCATTTTTCACTAAGTTTTCAATTGTCCAACTAAAGAGCTGTTCATTTAAATTAACTTGTATTTCTGTTTCAGGAATTATAATTTCAAAATTAATTAGTTTAGAAGATCTTAACTTAAGATAGTCATAAGATGATTTAGTGACCTCTACAATATCCATTGTTTTAAGAGTTGGCGCAGAACCAATTTTACTAAAACGTTCGGTTATGGTTTGAAGTCTATCAATATCTTTTTCAATTTCAACAATATATTCTGGGTTAACATTTTCTGTTTTCAAGATTTCTGCCCAACCCACTAATGAAGACAAAGGTGTACCTATTTGATGTGCCGTTTCCTTTGCCATACCTGTCCAAAGTTTATTCTGTTCAGCATTTTTAGAGCTTCGGTAAAAGAAATAAACCACTGCCGCAAATAGAAAAATAATAAGTAATAAAGCTAAAGGATAATATTTTAGTCTGTTCAATAATGGAGAATTACCATAATATACCGTAGAATAATGTTTGCCTTTATAACTAATTTCTATGGGCTCATTTTCCTTTGTAAATTCTTTAATTAAACCAATAAGGTAAAGCGAATCCTTATCTTTTTTTTGATTAATATTTCTTGGATCTAAACTACCGTCACTATACACATTGATCATTGGTGTTGTAGTATTGCTCGATATTATGGCTAATGGTAATCCTAGATCTAAATTGAGATTATCAGTTTTTTGCATTTCTTTTTGAGCAAAAGACCAATTCTCCATTTTAGAACGTTCTTCTTCTTTAAAATTTTGAAAAAATGAATAGGTGTTCCAAAGAATAAGCGAAATAATAATAAATGAAGACACAACAATAATCCAACGGATTATATTCTGGTTTAAGCTAAAAGTCATTGATTCGTTTTAATTCATGTGTTTTTAATTAATATTTTAAGTCACATGCTGTTCGTTATTAATAATTCCTATAAATAATAAAATCTTTAGAATATGCGTTTCAATTCTAAATATAATGCAAAACTGTTAATAATATTGTACGCTATTGTGTATAAAATACTTTCGTTGACAACTCAATATAATTATATTTGTTGAAAATCAATCAACTACATGGTTTCATTTACCCCTCAAGACCTTACAACTGGCATTTTGCACAGTTATTTATTAAGTGCTGTTGCACCAAGGCCTATTGCATTTGCTAGTACTATTGATGCAGATGGTAATCCTAATTTGTCACCATTTAGTTTTTTTAATGTATTTAGTGCTAATCCACCAATTTTAATTTTTTCTCCAGCCAGACGTGTTAGAGATAATACCATAAAACATACATTAGAAAATGTTGAAACCACTAAAGAAGTAGTTATTAATGTTGTGAATTTTGACATGGTTCATCAAATGTCTTTAACTAGCACAGAATATCCTGAAAACGTTAATGAGTTTACTAAAGCTGGCTTAACTATGTTGCCGTCAGATCTTATAAAACCATTTAGAGTTGCAGAATCGCCTATTCAATTGGAGTGTAAAGTAAATGAAATTGTACACCTAGGAACTGAAGGAGGAGCTGGAAATTTAGTGATTTGCGAAGTGGTAAAACTTCACATTACCGAAGACGTTTTAAACGACGACAAAACCATAAACCAAGAAGCTTTAGATTTAGTAGCAAGAGCTGGCGGAAGCTATTATAGTAGAGCTAAAAAAGGATTTTTTGAAATACCAAAACCATTATCTAACATGGGAATTGGTGTTGATAATATGCCAGACCATGTAAAAAACAGCATGATTTTAACTGGAAATAATCTTGGTATGTTAGGTAATGTAGAAGCATTGCCTAGTATAGAGGAAGTAAATAAATTTGTTGAAGATATTAGCGAGCGTTACCCAGACATTAAAACAGCATCGCACAGAGAAAAACATAAATTAGCTCGAAATTATTTGAGCTTTGGAGACGTAAAAAGTGCTTGGAAGTTATTACTTTCGTAGCCTCAAAATAATTAAGTATTATAATAAATTATAGATTAAGCAAAAATGGAAGTACAAGGACGTATTAAAATGGTAGGAGAGACTCAAACTTTTGGGAGTAATGGGTTTAGAAAAAGAGAAGTTGTAGTGACTACAGAAGAGCAATATCCACAACATATAATGGTGGAATTTGTTCAAGACAAATGTGATTTACTAAACAGCTACAAAGAAGGTCAGCAAGTAAAAATAAACATCAACTTAAGAGGTAGAGAATGGGTTAATCCACAAGGTGAAACTAAATACTTTAACTCTATTCAAGGTTGGAGAATTGAAGGTGTACAAGCAGCTGCAAGTGGAGATATGCCACCTGTACCACCAACTGAAGCTTTTGAGCCAGTTAGTGATTTAAACGAAGGTGATAATGACGATTTACCATTCTAAATCGTTAATTAAATTGATAAAAAAAAGACTTGTTTTTATTTAAAACAGGTCTTTTTTTATATTTATACTTTTCATATAAGACAAAAAAAGTCCTGATGGTTAATCAGGACTTGGTACTAATGGTTTTAGGTTTGACCTCTATAAACAAATTAAAAAAAGCAATGATGAACAAAAATTTAATTCATAAAGGTCAACTCAAATATCATTAAAATTCTTGTAGTATCAAAGCTAAAAAAGCCTTAATTTCACTAATGTAATCTTACCTTTATTTACAGTAATGCAGTTTTTAACTCAAAACATCGAATTTCCAGACGTATCTGAAGCCTCTGCTGACGGCCTATTAGCCATTGGAGGAGATTTATCTACAAAACGCTTAATGCATGCCTACTCTAAAGGAATATTTCCATGGTTTCAAGATGAAGAACCCATTCTTTGGTGGTCACCAGATCCTAGGTTTGTTTTATTTCCTAAAGATTTAAAAGTATCTAAAAGCATGAAGCAAATTTTAAAAAAAGACCATTTTAAAGTCACGGTAAATAAAGATTTTAAAGCCGTTGTAGAAAATTGTGCCAATGCAAAACGCAACGATCAAGATGGCACATGGATCACTGAAGACATGATAGAGGCCTACTACAAATTACATCTACAAGGCTTTGCAAAATCAATTGAAGTTTGGCAAGATAACGCGTTGGTTGGTGGATTATATGGGATAGAAATTAATAACTCCGTTTTTTGTGGAGAAAGTATGTTTGCTAAAGTGAGTAATGCCAGTAAAGTGGGATTTATAACCTTTATTCAAAACTCTAATTATAAGCTCATCGATTGCCAACTACACACTAAACATTTAGAAAGTTTAGGCGCCAAAAACATCACTCGAAAAGATTTCATAGAATACCTTACACCTCATGGTATCTAAAACAAGATTCTACGTGGTCGTTTACCATTCCTGTGGCTTGCATGTGTGCATAAATAACGGTTGAGCCCACAAACTTAAAACCGCGTTTTTTTAAATCTTTGCTTATTGCATCACTCAAAGGTGTATTTGCTGGAGCATTTTTATGATTTTTAAGACTATTTTTTATCGGTTTTCCATCCACAAAATTCCAGATATACTTTGAAAAAGACCCAAATTCTTCTTGAATTTTCATAAAGGCTAGCGCATTAGTTATTGTTGCATTCACTTTTAATTTATTTCTTACAATACCAGTATCTTGCAATAGCGCTTCAACTTTAGAGGAATTGTATTTAGCGATTCTCTTATAATCGAAATTGTCAAAAGCTTTTCTAAAATTTTCACGCTTTTTTAAAATGGTTATCCAGCTTAAACCTGCTTGAAACGTTTCTAAAATTAAAAACTCAAATAAAGTAGCATCATCATATACAGGAACTCCCCATTCTTCATCGTGATAGGCTTCATATAAATCATTGCCAACACACCAACCACACCTGTTTTTATTCATCTTGTAAGGAATTTAATTTTGTGCTACTAATGTAACAACAGTTGCATAATAAATGGCAATAGAATCTTATTTTTGTTTTATGGAAACAGACACACTTACAGTAAAAGATATCATTTCAGAAAGTCTAAATAATAGTATGACTTATACTGAATACAGAAACTTAGTTATAAAATTAGTTGAAGAAAAATCTTCTACTGGTAACGACAAATCAGAAGCGTTCGTTGAATATACTCAGCTTAACGACAGACGTATGAGACGTTGGGATAAAACGGGTAAAGTTACTGAAGACATGAAAACTAAGATTGAAAACTTTGACAAAAAAGTTACGTGGTTAGTGATTTCTGAAAGTTGGTGTGGTGATGCAGCTCATATTATGCCAATTATTAATAAAGTGGCAGAACTTAATGATAACATTGATTACAAAATAGTTTTAAGAGATGAAAATGAAACTCTTATGAACCAATTTTTAACTAATGGAGGTATGTCAATTCCGAAATTAATTATGCTCGATTCTGAGACCAACGAAGTACTAAACACCTTTGGTCCAAGACCTGTTGTTGCTACTAAAATGGTACAAGATTATAAAGCTGAGCATGGTATGCTAACACCTGAGTTTAAAGAAGATTTGCAACGTTGGTATAATAAAGATAAAGGGCAATCTATTGTTGAAGACTTGATTAGTTTGCTAAACTAATAAGCGTGCAACTTAACCAAGTTCAATACTATTTCCCTTTAAACATAAACGTAATTGAACCTAATTGATCTTTTCGGTCTGAAGCATCAAACTGAACTGATTTAGCATAGGCAATAGCATGGTCTGTTAAGCATTTATTATTGGAGTTAGAAGAACCATTAACGTAAGCTTCAAATACGTTTCCTGCCTCATTGACTCTAATATTAACTACAATTTTTCCACCGACTTCGCACAGATATCGTGGAATTTTGTAATAGGCCAAAATTCTGCCTTTTAAGGAGTATGTTAGTGTTCCTTTATTTTTAGCGTGCTCGTCAGCTTGTTTTTTATTTTTCTTACTTTGATTTAATTGTTCTTGCAGCTTTTTGTAGGATTCTGTTTCCTTAGAATTTAAAGCGTAAGCATTACCAGAATTATCATAAGATTTATTCAGACTTGTCTCGTCCAATACTTCATCACTTGTTTTAGCGTCTTCGATGGCTTTAGTAGTCCGTTCAAAATCGTTTGCGCTTACAGTTTTAAAGTTACGCATCATTGCCTTGTATTCTTCGTCTTCATTAAAAGCTTTGTTGGTAGACTTACCGTTTATTTCTTCGAGTTTCTGAAGTTCCTCTTTTGTTTTTTCAGGCTCTGGCTCAAGCAAGTAATAACTCTCGGTAATTAAATCTTGGTGTTGTTTTATTTGAATACTAAACATACCAAATACAACGATTCCGGCGAAAAGAATTGTAATAATTAAGGCTTTATGTTGTTCAATGAAATTCAGAAAATAGGTTTAGTGATGTTTACTATATACGAATATAATGCAGAAATAGTTTAAACAGCCACCCAAAACCTATACTAAATCAATCTTTTGAAGGTAAACTTTCAATAAAAGCTTCTGGTGTTAATGCATTTTCAACTTTAAAATCTCCTATTCTTGTACGACGTAAAGATGATAAATGTGCGCCAGAATTTAAAGCTTTTCCAAAATCGTTAGCCAAAGATCTAATATATGTGCCTTTGCTACATACCACTCTAAAATGTAATTCTAAAGCATTAATTTGAGTGATTTCAAATTCTGTAATTTCTACTTGTCTCGATTTTATTTCAACCTCCTCACCTGCTCTAGCAAATTCGTACAAACGCTTACCATCTTTTTTAATGGCCGAAAACACTGGCGGAAATTGATTTATTTGACCTATAAATTGTTGGGTAGTCGCGTGGATTAATTCATCTGTGATATGCTCCGTAGGAAAACTTTCATTTACTTCAGTTTCTAAATCAAAGGAAGGTGTTGTACCACCCAAAGTAAACGTGCCTGTATATTCTTTTTCTTGTCCTTGATAAATATTAATTTGCTTGGTCATTTTACCAGTACAAATCACTAATAAACCAGTTGCTAAAGGGTCTAAAGTACCAGCATGACCGACTTTAATTTTCTTAATATCGAAAGCATGGCGGATTTCCCATCGTAATTTATTAACAGCCTGAAAGGATGTCCATGTCAAAGGTTTGTCTATCAATAAGACTTTTCCGCTTAAAAAATCGTCTTTAGTTTGCATTAGATTTGAGTCCAGATTATTGCTATTATTCCAACGATAACACAATAGATAGCAAAATAGGTTAATTTACTTTTCTTTACCAAAGCAATCATCCAAGTACACGCAAATAAACCAGATATAAAAGCAGCAATAAATCCAACGCTTAAATAACCAAAACTTGTACTACTATAGGTTAACTCTCCAGATAAAATATCCTTAGCTATTTTACCAAAAATCAACGGAACCACCATTAAAAAAGAAAATCTGGCTGCTTTGGTTTTATCAATTCCTAAAAGTACAGAAGTTGAAATGGTAGCACCAGACCTAGAAATACCTGGAAGCATTGCAATACCTTGCGCAATACCAATTATAAAACCATCTGCTAGAGATACTTTTTTATGGGTTTTTTTTGCTCTATCTGCCAAAAACAATAATAACGCAGTAACTATAAGCATAGCTCCAACTAAGAGTATATTGTTTCCAAAAAGTTGCTCAAAAACACGTTCGTATTTATAACCAATAATAACCGCTGGTATCATTGAAACGATAATTTTTAGTGAAAACTTAGACTCTTCGTTCCATTTTAAAGTTGTAATACTAGCAAAGATTCCTTTAAGAATTTCAATAATATCTTTTCTAAAAACCACCATTGTACTTAAAGCAGTCGCAAAATGAAGTACAACAGTAAACATTAAACTTTCTTCTGGAATAGCTTCACTTCCAAGAATAGCTTTACCCAACTCTAAGTGACCACTAGAAGACACAGGTAAAAATTCGGTGAGCCCTTGGATAATTCCTAAAATAATAGCATCAATGATTTCCATAAGGCAAAAGTATCATTTTAGAGTAATGACACGATACAAAAGTAAGTAAAATGAATATTATTTTTTCGACGCTTTATTTGGATTCAAAAGAATAGCATAAACTTGAATACCAAAACCAATTAAGACTAAAGTTGGTGCCAAACGAATACGTCTCCAGCTGTAAATAGATTCGTCAAAAACATTAGGATCATCGCTTCCACCGCCTGCCATTAGGATAAATCCAATAACAATAAATGCTAAGCCTATAAATAAGAATTTATAATTTTTTTTTCCAAAAATAAATTCGGACTTTGTTTCTTCCTTACGTTTTTGTTCTCCCATGGTCTTTTCAGCTATGTTTTACTACTTTGCAAAGTAACAGTTTTATTTATAATTGGAACGTTAAGAGATTGTGAATTTAAAAAAGTATAAATCTTCCATTAAACAATTACAGCTTATTAAAATAGTTTTCTATCTCTTCAAAAGCATAAAACTTAGTTTTAATCTCACCACTATTATTGATTAAAATATACGTAGGAAATTCCCAAACATTCATGGCATCTACAAGATCATTTCCGTTTCTAAGCTCTCTAAAATTTTGCCAATTGTATTGATGATTTTCTAAATAATTCAACCATTTATCTGGTTCCGTATCAATAGAAATACCTATTAATTCTAAATCATTGCTACTAAACAAATCTAATTGAGTTATTATTTCTTTGTGATCACGCACACAAGGTGGACAATGCACAAACCAAAAATCTAGGATGTAATCTCCCTTGTGCGAAAGATCTATCTTAGATACTTTTCCACTTCTATTATAAAACTGAAAAGCGGTAAGATCTATATATTCATTTTTAACCAAATCTTTTAACGTTCTATGTACACTAAGTGTATTGGCTTTTAAAGTTTCTGGCTGTTGATCTAAAATAGTTTTAAGTTGAATTAATCTTGCTTTATAATTTTTATTTCTATCAATAAAATGATTACTTATTTCAAAAGAAAACGGATGACTAATATTTTCTTCAACGCTTTCCAATAAAAACTGATTAATCTCAAAATCATTAACCTTATTATTTTTTAAGCTGTCTAAAGTTGAATAGAACTTAATAGATTTATTATAAGTTTTAGAACCCATAACGGTATCTATTTTAAATGCCTCAGGTGTTAATTCTGCTTTAATTTTTAAAGCTTCACCATCAAGAAATAGTTTTTTTGAATCTGTCTTTCCGTTTTTAAAAACATCTATAACATAGGCATCATGTATGGCATTGCCAAAATTAAAAACGTATGGGTTTCCATTTTTTGCTATTAAACCTTCAGAATTATTGAAGCTTACCAACTTAATACTGTCTGGTTGTACGTCGCCTTTTATTTCAATTGAAATACTATTTGGATTTGATTTTTCAAGATGACTACAAGCACTTAATAAACTAATAAAAAATAAAGAAAGACAATAAAAAGTAACTTTCATAGCATTGACTATTCTTTCATTAATAATACAACTGATCTGTTTTCAAGTTTAAGAAACGTTGCGTAGCAATAAAGGTACTGATCCATGTGATGAGGATGCCTAACAAGAAAATACCAACAAATAAACCTGCAATTAAAACGGTATTTTTTAATAGTTCTAATTCAGGGAAGGTGATGTCTAAATAGTATAATACAACAGCCATACCAGCTAATGCAACCAACGCACCAATAATACCAAGCTGAACACTTTTCCAAACAAAAGGGCGTCGGATAAAGGTTTTTGTTGCACCAACCATTTGCATGGTTTTAATAATAAATCGTTTAGAATAAACAGCTAAACGAATTGAACTGTTTATTAATAATACCGCAATTAATGTAAATAAAGCACTAATGATTAATACCCAAAACGTAATTTTCTTAACGTTATCATTCATTAATTCTACCAAATCATTATCATATCTTATTTCTTCAATAAAGGCTTTGTTAGATAAACTTTCAGTGATTTCAGTTAATTGTTCTGTAGTAACAAAATCGGCTTTTAAGTGCACATCAATTGAATTCTTCAAAGGATTATAACCTACAAAATCCATAAAGTCTTCACCTGTTTCAGCTTTCATAAACTCAGCAGCTTCTTCTTTAGATACGTAAAGTGCATCTTTTGTATAATCTGCCATCGCTAAACTCTTTTTTAGCTGGTTGACCTCAACTTCTTTTGCCGTATCGTTTAAATAAATAGTCATAACCACTTGTTCCTTAAAGTGATCTGCTACTTTTTTAGAGTTAATGACTAAAAGCCCTAAACAGCCTAAAAGAAACAATACCAAAGCGATACTAATCACTACAGATACGTAAGAAGATATCAGTTTACGTTTTTGGTATTTATCAAAAGATGATGCCATGAATCAATGCGAATTTATGATGTAAAAATAATAAAGATTTGGATTAAATCCGTTTAATAATTGGATTTACTGTCTAAGAATCCATTGATTTTCTAAACTCATTATTTTCAAGCATTAAATAGTCTCTAAGTATTACAACGTTTCATTTTTAATTGTGTTGTAATAGGTTTAAATTTGTGCCATTATCACAAGGAAAACAAGACAATGACATACGATTTTAACACTATAGAAAAAAAGTGGCAAGACTATTGGGCAAAAAACCAAACGTTTAAAGCCTCAAACACAAGCGACAAACCAAAATACTACGTATTAGACATGTTCCCTTATCCTTCTGGTGCAGGTTTACATGTTGGTCATCCGTTAGGTTACATTGCTAGTGACATCTATGCACGTTATAAGCGTCATAAAGGGTTTAACGTTTTACATCCTCAAGGTTACGATAGTTTTGGATTGCCTGCAGAACAGTATGCGATACAAACAGGTCAGCATCCTGCAGTTACTACTGAAACCAATATTGCTACATATAGAAGACAATTAGACCAAATTGGATTTTCTTTTGATTGGAGCAGAGAAGTAAGAACTTCCAATCCTGAATATTACAAATGGACACAATGGATTTTCATTCAATTGTTTGAGTCTTGGTATTGTAATCATGCTAATAAAGCTTTTCCTATTTCTGAATTAGAAAAGGTATTTGCTAGAGAGGGTAATACTGCTGTAGAAGCTGTATGTGATGATAATGCAGGCCAGTTTACGGCAGAGCAATGGAATAATTTTTCTTCGGAAGAACAACAAGAAATACTTTTAAAATACAGACTCACCTATTTAGCAGAAACTGAGGTAAACTGGTGTCCAGAATTAGGAACCGTTTTAGCCAATGACGAAATAGTTAATGGTGTTTCAGAACGTGGTGGTCATCCAGTAGTACGTAAAAAAATGACCCAATGGAGCATGCGAATTTCTGCGTATGCAGAACGTTTACTTCAAGGTTTAGATGATTTAGATTGGACAGATGCCTTAAAAGACATTCAGAAAAACTGGATTGGTAAATCCGTTGGAGCTTCGGTAACATTCAATGTAATTCCTGCTGTCACGTCGAGCGCAGTCGAGACGTCTCACAAAATAGACGTTTTCACAACGCGTCCAGATACTATTTTTGGAGTGTCATTTATGACCTTAGCACCAGAACACGAATTAGTATCACAAATTACAACCGAAGCACAAAAAGCTGAAGTTGAAGCTTACATAGAAAAATCAGCCAAACGAAGCGAACGCGATAGAATGGCAGATGTAAAAACCATTTCTGGTGTGTTTACAGGAGCCTATGCGGAGCATCCGTTTTCTAAAGAACCGATTCCAATCTGGATAGGCGATTACGTTTTAGCAAGCTACGGAACAGGTGCAGTTATGGCAGTGCCTTGTGGTGACCAACGTGATTACGATTTTGCAAAACATTTTGATATTCCGATTCCAAATATATTTGAAGGTGTTGACATTTCTGAAGAAGCTTTTGCGTCTAAAGACAATGTGAAAATTGCCAATAGTGATTTCCTTAATGGCATGAACTATAAAAAAGCATCCAAACTCGCTATTTATCAATTAGAACAATTAGGCCAAGGCGTAGGTAAAACCAATTACCGTTTGCGTGATGCTGTATTCTCAAGACAACGGTATTGGGGCGAACCATTCCCGGTTTACTATGTGAATGGTATGCCACAAATGATAGATGCTGAGCATTTACCGATTAGATTACCGGAAGTAGAAAAATATTTACCAACCGAAGAAGGTGAACCACCTCTAGGACGTGCAGACGTTTGGGCTTGGGATACAGATAAGTGTAAAGTAGTAAGTAACGAGTTAATTGATAACGAAACGATTCATCCTTTAGAACTCAACACCATGCCAGGTTGGGCAGGAAGTTCTTGGTATTTCTTCCGTTATATGGAAGATGCTGCCAATAGAGATGGTGTTTTTGCAAGTGAAGCTGCGCTTAAATATTGGGAAAATGTAGATTTATATATTGGTGGAAGCGAGCATGCTACAGGTCACCTACTCTACTCTCGTTTTTGGGTGAAATTATTGAAAGACAGAGGTTTTGTTAATGTTGAAGAGCCTTTTAAAAAGTTGATTAACCAAGGTATGATTTTGGGGACGAGTGCTTTTGTTTATTGGACAAAACAAGAATTTGATATAAGCATCAAAACAAAAAACGGTCTTTCTAAACCAAGAAGAGTAAGTGCTATGATGGTACTAGAAGATGATGTACTCATGACAGATAGGTATAATGAAGTTATTGAAGAAATAAAAGAAGATTTTTCAACAATGGAATTCTTTAAGGACGCAGATGTTGTTGTAGAATACATTGATGGCAGTATAACAACAAAACAACATGTTGATATTAGTTTATTAAAAGGAACATCAGATATATTAGATGTTGAAGCTTTTAAATTATGGAGACCAATGTTTAAAGATGCTTATTTTGTTTCTAAAAAAGCTACTGAATTTACTACTTTAAGAGACGTTGAAAAAATGTCCAAATCAAAATACAACGTCGTCAATCCAGATAATATTGTTGCAGATTATGGAGCAGACAGCCTAAGACTCTACGAAATGTTCTTAGGACCATTAGAACAATACAAACCTTGGAATACTGCTGGTATTACAGGTGTACATGGTTTTCTTAAAAAACTTTGGAAATTATATGTTGGTGATAATGGTTTAATTGTCAATGATGCAGAGCCAACAAAAGACAACTTAAAGACATTACACAAAACCATAAAGAAAGTACAAGAAGATATTGAAAATTTCTCTTTCAATACATCAGTTTCTACTTTTATGATTGCGGTGAACGAATTGAGTAAACAGAAATGTACAAGCAAAAGCATTTTAGAACATTTATTGGTTTTAATTTCGCCTTACGCACCACATATTGCTGAAGAATTATGGAGTCAATTAGGAAATAACGATACTATTTCTACGGCACCTTTCCCAGTTTTTGATGCAAGTCATTTAGTAGAAAGCAGTAAAAAATATCCCATCTCTTTTAATGGTAAAATGCGTTTTACTTTAGAATTGCCAATGGACATGAGCAAAGACGATATTGAAAAAACCGTTATGGCTCATGAGAAAACTATTGCACAATTAGATGGCAGAACACCTAAAAAGGTCATTGTAGTGCCTGGTAAAATAGTAAATATTGTTGGGTAAACTTCTAAGATATATTATCATAACTTTGTTACCAATTACAGGTTGGTCTCAAAGTTATGTTGGTACTATTGGTGATTATCCTATTCATTTAGAAGTTAATGTTTATCCACATGAAAAGGATACCACTTCTGGCGAATTAGAAGGCTATTATTTTTACGATTCTAAATTGATAAGTATTCCTATTTGTGGTGATTTCAAAAAAGATAAAATCACTTTAATTGATGGCTATTTTTTTAGGCCTGAAAAGGTAATTGATGCCGACGAAGTTTTTGAATTAACTAAAAAAGGTAATCAACTTATAGGTAATTTCACTTTAAAAGATGACACTTATAAAGTTGTTTTAACCGAAACAGAACAAGAGCCTTTAGGAGATTTTAGAAACCCTAAACTGACCTTTATAAAAGATAGCATTACTAATTACAAAGACAAACAGTTAGTTTGGTTTCATGAAAAATATTCAAAACTGCCCTTATTTAGATTAGGTAATGGATTTACTAAAGAACAACGCGCTGTTTTCAATCCTATTTTAGATGCTATTCATCTTACAGATGCCAAAGATAATTTAGACTGTTATTCTTGGTTCGAAATTTCATACGACATCAATCTCGTTAATAATAAATTTATAAGCTACCTTAAATATTACAGTGTTTATTGTGGTGGTGCACATCCTTCTCATGGAAATGTTGGATATACGTTTAACCTCGAAACATTAGAGGTTGTTGAAGACATAGAATCATTATATCCAAACGTAGATTTTTTTCAAAAATTAAAAAGCAAATACCAAGGGTCTGAAAATGATGTACAAGACGAAGAGTGCGAAACTTTTGTTGATGACAGTTATTGGAAATACAAAACATGGAATTTAACATCAGAAGGCGTTTTACTTATCCCTAGTTATCCGCATGTTTTGGGCCCTTGTGAAGAATCTTATTTTCTAAGTTACTCTGAACTCACAAAAGCGTAACCTCATGTATTTAGATAAGCCATCAACTGAGGAACCAGTGCCAAAGAAGAAAAGAAAAGGCCTTAAAGATTATTTTGATTTTCGTAATAATCAGGTGAATCAAATTGGCTTAATATTTTTTTCGGCATTTGTTTTGGCAACCACTTTAATTTACTTTTTTGATCAACGTTTTACAGAAGAACGCTGGAAAGAAAGTCCTATGAGACGCTACCAAATATTAGAGGATATCATAAATAGAGAACTTTTTATTAATGATACGAAAAGAGAAGTGATTCAGCAATTAGGTTATCCAAAAGAGTCTAATTATAATGAGATAGACCAATTTAATTATTATGTAGGCATTCGTGCAACCTATAATAATGGTGACATTAAACAGCTCACTATAATTTTTAAAAACAATCGCGTCATTAAAACCTTAATAACGCCTAGTAAAGATTAATTTTTATCTAGCTTCTCGATACAATTCCTCATGCTTCGGAATCACTCGAAATGACGTCCTGTTCAAAAAACCATATTAATTAATCATTCGTCAGTTCGAGTGAAATTGCTTTTTCGCAATTTTGTATCGAGAACCTTCCTTTACCAAATCATCCAGTCTTCACTTCATTTTCATAAAATATCATTAGTTCATTTGTAGGCCATTTCAGGTTATCGAAACTATTATACATACGTCGAATACCATATTAACCTGAAAATCAGTGCTTATTTTAGAAGTTTTCAAAATAAAAGCTATAAATTAATAATTCCGCAAAAATCATTTCAATATCAACTTCAAATTTGGTTGGATAGATTTTTTAATAGTAATTTCCAAACGCTATTAATCTTATAAATCATTAAAAAATGAAAATCGGAGTCCCAAAGGAAATTAAAAACAATGAAAATAGAGTTGGTATGACACCTGCTGGAGTTTTCGAATTAACTAAAAATAAACACATCGTTTATGTACAAAAAGATGCTGGTTTTGGCAGCGGATTTTTAGATTTAGATTACATAAATGCTGGTGCCATTGTTTTAGATACTATAGAAGATGTCTATGGATCTAGCGACATGATTGTAAAAGTTAAAGAACCTATTGCTGAAGAGTACCCTTTAATACAATCTCACCATGTGGTATTTACTTATTTTCATTTTGCATCTAGCGAACCACTAACCAAAGCCATGCTTAAAAGCAAAGCGGTTTGTATTGCTTATGAAACTGTTGAAGATAAAGATGGCACTTTACCTTTATTAACACCAATGTCTGAAGTTGCCGGAAGAATGGCCATTCAGCAAGGTGCAAAATATTTAGAAAAACCAATTAAAGGTCGTGGTGTATTACTTGGAGGTGTTCCAGGTGTACCACCAGGACGTGTACTTATTTTAGGCGCTGGTGTTGTTGGTATACAAGCCGCAAAAATGGCTGCAGGTTTAGGCGCTCATGTTACCGTAATGGATATTAACATGAAACAGTTACGTTATGTAAATGATGTAATGCCTAGTCATGTAGTTACTGAGTTTTCAAGCGAATATAATATTAGAAAACGAATTAAAGATCATGATTTAATTGTTGGAGGTGTATTACTTAAAGGAGCAAAAGCACCAAAATTAATCACTAGAGACATGTTAAAAGACATGCGTCCAGGAACTGTATTAGTAGATGTTGCCGTAGATCAAGGTGGTTGTATGGAAACGACTAAAGCAACAACGCATGAGGACCCAACTTATATCATTGATGATGTTGTACATTATTGTGTCGCAAATATGCCAGGAGCAGTACCTTATACATCAACTTTAGCTTTAACAAATGTAACGTTACCTTACGTGCTGCGTTTAGCTAACCAAGGCTGGGAAAAAGCTTGTGAAAAAGACGAAATGTTAGCTAAAGGTTTAAATATTGTTAATGGTAGAATTGTATATGAAGAAATCGCAGAAGCCTTTAATTGGTCTGTAGATGCCATGTAACTAAAAGTGATTTTCTGTTACTCTGCATCCTGACAATTTTTCTTAACTCAAATTTGGCGCACTATTTGCTATTCATTTAGTAAATTTACATAAATTAAAAAATCAAATTATGAGTGGAATGATGGGATATTACATACTAATTGGTGCTATTGCTTTAGTAAGCTGGTTAGTAAGTAATCAACTTAAACGTAAATTCGCTAAGTATTCAAAAGTACAATTGCGTAACGGCTTATCTGGTAGAGAGATTGCAGAAAAGATGCTAGCCGACAATGGTATTTACGATGTAGAAGTAATTTCAACACCAGGACAATTAACAGATCATTACAATCCAAAAAATAAAACGGTTAACTTAAGTGAATCCGTTTATAACAAACGTAATGCAGCATCGGCTGCTGTTGCTGCTCACGAATGTGGTCATGCCGTACAACATGCACAAGCTTATAGTGCTTTAGGTATGCGTTCTGCACTAGTACCAATTGTTAGCGTAACATCTGGCATGTCGCAATGGTTAGTTATTGGTGGCTTAGTTTTAGGAGCTGCTGCTGGTGTAGGGTTAGGCTATTGGGTTGCAGTTGCTGGCTTAGTATTTATGGGCTTTGCTACATTGTTTAGCTTTATAACATTACCTGTTGAGTACGATGCAAGTAACAGAGCTTTAGCTTGGTTAAAGAATAAAAATATGGTAACACCAGAAGAATATGCTGGTTCTGAGGATGCACTTAAATGGGCTGCCAGAACGTATTTAGTTGCTGCTATTGGTGCATTAGCCTCTTTATTGTATTGGGCACTTCAGGTGTTTGGTGGAAGAGACTAAAAACTTAAAACATATAAATATCATTAAAGCTCTGAGTAATCGGAGCTTTTTTTATTTGAATTACAACTGAAAATATATACATTAGTTAACTCACTAATTCTAAAACTTAAAATGGAAAATCAATTCCCAAAAAAAATAATGATCAACAGCTTATCTGAAGTAGAGCGTGTTGCATTTTACAAGAAAACCTATTCGCACGTTGCAGGTGGCGTTTTAGTTTTTATTCTTTTTGAATACCTTTTATTACAAAGTGACACTGTAGTGAATTTTATGTTATCAATGACCCAAGGTTATAAATGGCTACTATTACTTGGTGGATTTATGTTAGCAACAAACTACGCTGAAGGAATGGCTATGAAATCTTCTGACAAAAACACACAATATTTAGCCTATGGTATTTATATCTTTTTTGAAGCCTTAATCTTTGTGCCAATGTTATATATCGTTACAACGCTAATGGGTCCTTCTGGTTCAGAAACTCTTTATCAAGCCTCAATTGTTACATTAGCATTATTTACAGGCTTATCTGCTGTAGTTTTATTTACCAAGAAAGATTTTTCATTCTTAAAAACAGGCTTAACCATAGGTTTCTTTATTGCTATTGGCTTAATTATAGCTGGTACTTTATTTGGTTTTAACCTAGGCTTGTGGTTCTCAGTAGGTATGTGTTTATTAGCTGGCGGCTCAATTTTATACCAGACCTCTAATTTGATAAACAAATATGGTGTTGAAGACTATATTCCAGCAGCATTAGGTTTATTTGCATCGTTAATGCTATTATTCTGGTATATCCTTAGAATCTTTATGTCTAGAGATTAATCTATAATGAGATATAAAATCAAATCCCAACTGAAAATTTCAGTTGGGATTTTTTATGAGATATTTTATTTTATCTTGTTTTTTGTTAAAAAAAACAAAATAAGGTTAATATAACATACAAATGCATTAAGTCTGTTGTTTTCAAATGCTTATACCTAACGTAAATTTGCACCTCGAAAAAAGAAAAGTAAATAAGTTATGAAAACAAGTAGTAGGATAAAAACAGAAAGTAAAGTAGGTACAAAAACATTGAAATTTGGTTTTGCCAATTCAATGGTTTGGAATACTAAAAGACGTTATAAATAAAACTAAACATAGTTTAAAAACAAAAAGCCCAACTGAAATTTTCAGTTGGGCTTTTCTAATAGATATTATTTGATTTTGTCACCATTTTTGTCAAAAAAATGATATTCAAGATAAGTGTAAGCATCTCTAGGTAAAACTTTTACCCATTTTTTGTGTTCAAAAAACCACTTTGAACGTACTGATGGAAACCCTTTGGTTAAAAAGGCTGCTATAAAAGGGTGTGTATTAAGTGTTACCTTTTTAAAGTCTTTTTTGAAAATGCGCTCTAGGTCTTGATTTATGCGTTCCACCACTTTAATTGGTGCTTCGATTTCATCTCCTCCTATTAAGTTAGGATTTTCTTCTTTCGTTTTAATATTGCGTTCTGGCCTAACGCGTTGTCTGGTAATTTGTACTAAACCAAACTTACTCGGCGGCAATATTTTATGCTTTGCTTTATCATCTTTCATCTCATCTCTAAGATAATTGTAAAGCGTTTTTCTATTCTCGGCTTTTCCCATATCAATAAAATCGATAACGATAATTCCACCCATATCACGTAAACGTAATTGGCGTGCAATTTCTTGAGCTGAGATCATGTTGACTTCTAACGCAGTATCTTCTTGATTTTTCTCTTTATTAGAGCGATTACCACTGTTAACATCAACAACATGAAGGGCTTCGGTATGTTCAATTACCAAATAAGCTCCTCTTGCCATAGATACTGTACGACCAAATGATGTTTTAATTTGACGTTCTATGCCAAACTTTTCAAAAATTGGAACACCATTTTTATAGTACTTTACTATAGACTCTTTGTTTGGTGCAATTTGATGCACATAATCTTTTACTTGTAAATACATTTCTTCATCATCTACAACAATACCTGAAAATGAATCATTAAAAATATCTCTCAAAATTGAGGATGCTTTGTTCATTTCTCCTAGTACTTTGGTAGGATGATGTGCTTTGTATAACTTTTTACACATTGCTGTCCATCGATCCAGCAAATTTTGTAAATCACTATCGAGCTCGGCAACTTTTTTGCCTTCAGCTACGGTACGAATAATAACTCCAAATCCTTTAGGTGTGATACTTTTAACAAGTCTTTTTAAGCGGTCTTTTTCTTCTTGTGATTCAATTTTTTGTGAAATTGAAATACGATTTGAAAAAGGTACTAAGACAATGTATCTACCTGCAATAGACAATTCTGAACTAATGCGAGGTCCCTTTGTGGAAATTGGCTCTTTAACTACTTGTACTAAAATGGACTGGTTAGACTTAATGGCATTTGCAATTTTGCCATGCTTATCCAAATCCTGTTCTAACGGAAAGTCTTTTAGAGTATAGTCTTTTAATTTCCCTGTGCTTACACGTTTAATGAATTTTAAAAGAGAAGGTAATTGTGGTCCAAGATCATGATAGTGTAAAAAACCATCTTTCTCATACCCTACGTTAACAAACGCAGCGTTTAGACCAGGCATAACTTTACGGATTTTGGCAATAAAAATATCACCTACCGCAAAGTCATTATCCTCTTCGTCTTTATGTAATTCAATAAGTTTTCCATCTTTTAATAAGGCAAAATCAACAATATCTGAACTCGATCTTACGATTAATTCTTTGTTCATGATGTTAATTTATATCTAACTCTTAATTGAGATAGATGGATTTTACTAAATTATTTGACACAGGATGTAATATCCAACAAATCTAGGTGTACTCTATTAAATACTCCTGATTCTATATCAAAGAACGTTTCTTTAAAACTGAAAAAAGTAGTTCTAAAACTACTTTTAACAATTTATTTCTTTTTATGACGATTAGCGCGTCTACGTTTTTTACGCTTGTGCGTCGCTACCTTGTGTCTTTTTCTTTTTTTACCACTTGGCATAATAAATAATGCTTTTAGTTAATATTATATTTTAAATGCTTTCTTAGTTAACCTCAACATTAGATTTAACTCCTTCTAAAAATACTTTAGCAGGCTTAAATGCTGGTATGTTGTGAGCAGGAATTTTTATTGTAGTATTTTTTGAAATATTACGACCTGTTTTTTCAGCTCTTGTTTTAATAATGAAACTTCCGAAACCTCTTAAATAAACGTTATCTCCGCTTTCTAAAGATGTTTTTACTTCTTCCATAAAGGTTTCTACAGTTGCTTGTACGTCACCTTTTTCAATACCTAACTTATCAGATATTTTTGCTACCAAATCGGCTTTTGTCATTTTTACTAGTTTTAGGGTTACTATAATTCTAAGGGATTGCAAATATAGGTAATTTAATTACAATATTTCAAACGTAATTAATTAAAATTTAACGCAATAAACAATTAATTTTACTTTCTCATTTAAAAAGTCAAATGAACTTCAAATTTAAACTAATTTACTGGTACTCAAATAATAAGAGACAACTCCCTTGGAGAGAAACTAAAAACCCTTATTACATTTGGCTGTCTGAAATCATTTTACAACAAACTCAAGTTAAACAAGGCCACCCTTATTACGACGCATTTGTTGCCCAATATCCTACTATTTTCGACCTTGCAAAAGCAACCGAAACTTCTGTTTTAAAATTATGGCAAGGTTTAGGATATTATTCTAGAGCTAGAAACTTACATACTGCCGCAAAACATGTTGTAAATGAACTAAATGGCGAATTTCCTAATAATTATAAAGACTTATTAAAATTAAAAGGAGTTGGAGATTATACCGCAAGTGCTATTTCATCTTTTGCATATAATGAAGTAGCTGCTGTTGTTGATGGCAATGTCTACCGTGTACTATCTCGCTATTTTGGCATTGACACACCTATTAATTCTACTATTGGTATTAAAGAGTTTAAATCCTTAGCAACTTCTTTAATAGACAAAACTCAACCCGCAACCTATAATCAGGCTATTATGGAATTTGGCGCATTACAATGCAGACCCAAAAATCCTGACTGCCATATTTGCCCACTTAAAGATGGTTGTGTAGCACTTCAAAAGAATTTAGTGAGTGTGCTTCCTGTAAAATTGAGGAAAACTAAAGTTACCACCAAATACTACAACTTTTTAGTATGTATAGATAGTCACAAACAGATATTATACGAAAAACGAACAAATAAAGGGATTTGGCAAAACCTCTATCAGTTTCCTTTAATTGAATCTGAAAAAAGTCTAAACGCTGAAGAATTTCATCTTTTAAATTTTGAAAACACAATGTTAAGTACTGTAGATTTTGATTACTCCTTATATAATGAAACTGATATCATCCATAAATTATCTCACCAGCATTTACATACTAAATTTTGGATTATTGACGTAGATCAACTTCCTAATGAAGCTATAAATATTGCTTCATTAACAAATTACCCTACTTCTGTCCTTATAAGCGACTTTATTGAAAGCTTCAATTTTTAAATGGGATATGATTATAGAACCTTAAAGAAATCACATTTTTTTATTACTTTTAAAGTAGTGATAGCAAAAACAGTAACTTTGCATCTTAAAACGAAATAATTATGGCTGGAACATTAAATAAAGTAATGCTAATTGGAAACTTAGGCGACGAGGTGAAAATGCATTATTTTGATGACAAAAATTGTGTTGGTCGTTTTCCGTTAGCAACAAGCGAATCTTACACTAATAAACAAACTAACGAACGTGTTACTAATACAGAGTGGCATAATATTGTGGTTAGAAATAAAGCCGCTGAAATTTGCGAAAAATACCTTACCAAAGGAGATAAAGTATATATTGAAGGAAGAATAAAGACTAGAAAATGGACTGATGATAAGGGTATGGAGCGTTACTCTACAGAAATACAATGTGATGAATTCACCTTTTTAACTCCTAAAACAGATCAACAACAGTCTAACAGACCAAATGCTAATCCTCAATCGCAACCATCTGCATCAAAAAATGCAGCACCACAAGGCGATGATGATTTGCCATTTTAACCATTTAACATTATCATATCTTGGACCCAGAACCCACGGTTTTAATTTCTCATTTGTTAGCTATTAATACGTCTTTTATAACAAGTATTATTATTCTTATTATTTTACTAATGTGTTCTGCTCTAATTTCTGGCGCAGAAGTGGCCTTGTTTTCTTTAACCAAATCTAACTTAGATGAAGGCTTAGAAAACAAATCTCCTGCAATGTTAATAATTGCAACACTTTTAGAACGTCCTAAAAAACTATTAGCCACAATTTTGGTAGCTAATAATTTTATAAATATCGCTGTTGTTTTGCTATTTGCTTACATAGGGGAAACTCTTTTTAATACAATTACAAATACCCTTTTTAGATTTTTGTTAGAAGTTGTTTCGGCAACCTTCTTAATATTATTATTTGGTGAGATTATTCCTAAAATTTATGCCAGTAGAAATAGTGTAAAGTTTTCTTTATTTATGGCAAGACCACTTAGAGTTTTAGATGTGCTGTTTTCTCCTCTAAGTTTACCAATGCGTTTTATAACCATTCAGATTCAAAACAAATTTGGCAAGCAACGCTCTAATCTTAGTGTTGATCAATTATCTCAAGCTTTAGAACTCACCAATGATCAAGACACCACCAAGGAAGAACAAAAATTATTACAAGGTATAGTGTCCTTTGGTAATACCGACACTAAGCAAGTAATGCGTCCAAGAATGGATTTATTTGCCTTAAGCATCAATACTCCTTACGAAACTATAATAAAAGAAATTATAGATAATGGTTATTCTCGTATCCCTGTTTATGAAGAAAGCATTGATACTATTAAAGGTGTGCTTTATGTTAAAGATTTATTACCACATCTTAATAAAAAAACATTCGATTGGACTACGATTTTACGTGAACCGTTTTTTGTGCCAGAAAACAAAAAGTTAGATGATTTAATGGTAGAATTTCAGACCAAAAAAGTACATCTCGCCGTTGTAGTTGATGAATACGGAGGCACTTCTGGATTGGTTTCTCTTGAAGATATTATAGAAGAGATTGTTGGAGATATTAGTGATGAATATGATGATGACGATTTAGTTTACACTAAATTAAATAATAACAATTATAGCTTTGAAGGAAAAACACCCTTAAAAGATGTCTATAAAATAGTTGGTATTGAAACTGACACTGAACTTTTTGAAGCTAAGAAAGGTGATGCCGAAACACTTGCTGGCTTCGTTTTAGAGATTTCAGGTGGATTTCCAAGAATAGGAAGTAAAATAAATTTCGAAAATTACGTTTTTACAGTAGAGGCTTTAGAACGAAAGCGCATAAAACAAATTAAACTCACTTTATTAGATCAGCAAAAATGAAACGAATAGTTTTACCCATTTTAAGTCTATTAATGCTAAGTTGTGGAGATGATCCATTACCTAAACCAAAAGGCTATTTAAGATTAGAGTATCCAAAAGCCAATTATAAAAAAGCGACAATACCCTTACCATTCACTTTTGAAAAAAACGAGCTAGCAGATCCAATTAAAAGCATAAAATCTTCTGCTAACACTAATGGTATTGATGTTAATTACCCATCCTTAAACGCAACCATTTACCTCACCTATAAAGAAGTTAAAGATGACAACTTAAATGATTTATTACGAGATGCACAGAACCTTACACAGAAGCATACTATAAAAGCGGATGAAATTTTCAATATTCCGTTTGAAAACAAAAAAACCAAAGTATATGGTATGTTATATGAAGTAGGAGGAGATGCTGCGTCACAATCTCAATTTTACGTTACAGATAGTATTCATCACTTTTTAAGCGGCTCTCTTTATTTCTATGCCAAACCTAATTACGATTCTATTTATCCTGCTGCAGAATATTTGAAAAAGGATATAAGACGGATTATGGAAAGCGTGGAATGGAAAGAGTAATTTATTTAATTTATAATAAAAATGCCACTGAAATTCAGTGGCATTTTCTTATTTAATAAAATATTGTGTTTTACTCGTCGTAATCTTCTGGATTTTGCCAATCCCAAACACCATCTGTTTTAATTACAGGAAAGTCCTCAGTACCACTGGCACCATTATAAACATCAACAGTTACAATATATTTTTGTCCTTCTTCTGCATTTGGATCTAAATTATCTAATACAACACCTATAGCTGTTTTCATTTGAGAATCAGTCCAAGCAGAGCTACCACCAGTTCTATTAAAGTTTCCGTAACTATCTAAATTACCTGCTGCTGATTCAAAACCAGGTTCTGTTAATAAAGTAGAAGCAACTAAACTATAATCAGAACTCGCTACAGTATATCTAATAGTATTATCTGGTACCCATATTCCATCTGTAAAGCCAAATTGTAACGTAGCGACAGAAGGCACCCATTCACCACTTGTAAAAGTGTATAAGTTCCCTTTAGTTACTGTAGACCCTTCATAATACTTATAAACCACAAATAAAGTCTCATCCTCTTGCGCATACGGATAATTTATGTTCAAAAATTGAGGTAAATAATCTGCAGGTAAAACAGAACTACTAAAGTTATTATATTGACCTGGTTGACCCGATGAAGTACCCATTGAATCATAATCTCCAGATGATAAATAATATACATTGTCAACTAAATCCCATTCACTACCTGTATATTTATAATACATATTTTTAGAAAGAGTTTCTCCTTCAACACCAGGCACTTTTACTAAAACTTGTTCTATTTCCCAAGTTGCACCAGTTGTTATATCTGACTCGTATTTGAATCCAATATGAATAGTTTCACCTTCATATGCAGACAAATTATAATCATCAGATGTAAAAGATGACCAGCTATCACCTGTAGGTGATGGTGATACTTCAATATTTGTCCAAGTTGCAGTAGTAACGTCATCTACATAATCTGTTGATATCATAATATTATACCAATCATCACCAGCTGAATAATTTAATATCTGAGTGACCTGAAATAGAGGGTTTATTTCGGTTGATAAATCAATTGCTGGAGAAATTAACCAATCCTCATTGACATTACTCCCAGGAAATGTTGGTGAACCATCCATTGTTGCACCATATTGCGTACCAGCCCAAGCTTCATCTCCAGAAACACTTTGAGTTTCCCAGTCTAATAATGTTTGAGCTTCAACAAAATCTACATCAACTAAATTTGAATACCCTTCAATTGGTTCAGCTGTATATTCATTATACTCAACAAGAACCACTTGTCCTTCTATCGCAGTAGAAAACTGCATAGTCAGAATATCATTTATATAATCAGACGCATATTCGTTTGGGTAAAACCCTACTGCATTTAAATCTCCTTGCGGATAATCTGCTGAAGTTAACTCATAATAATCTGCATTTACGTAAAGACTTACATCTTCAGGGTTTCCGTCATAAAGATTATAATTAACAGTTACAGAAGAACCTTGTCCCCAAAAAGGGTATTTAGAGCTCAAAAAATCTGGTAACATTAGTTTAGCATCATCAACATCACTAAATGCCTCATAAGTTTCGTAAAAATCTGCTTCTTCATCTTCTCCTTGTTCAACTAAATCAGCATAATCTTCTGATGTTAATGTATATTCAGTTGATCCCTCAACAGAGTTATCTTGTGAGTCAATTTCGTTATGAATATCTTCTACGGGATTACAACCCACAAAAGCCATACCTATAAAGGATAATAAATAAATAACTTTTTTCATATTACTTTTTTTTTTAAAATTTAATTGTTGTTCCGAAACTGAAAGTTCTTCCAAAACCATAATATACTAATGCATTTTGAGCATTAGAACCTGTACCATCTAGTGCATCAGCGATATAAGTCGTATTAAATACATTATTTAATCGTGCAGTTAAAGAAGCATCAAAAATACCTAATTTGAAACCATGAGTAAACGCAGCATCAAAAATACCATATGCAGGCACTTTCCAAGCATCCTCTCTAAAAGTTTCATCACTTCGATCACTTGGGTCAAAATCAGCATAAAGATTATCAAAATAATTATAATCTACGGTAAATCTTGTTTTGTCAGTAAATTTATAATTAACTCCAAGTGCTAAAGTTGTTTGGGCTGCATCACCTACATGTAAGTCTGCAATGTAAACATCTAAAGTTTCAACAACCTCTTGTTCTTCATTTAATATTTGTACATCAGTTACATCATCTTCCCATCTCCAATCTCCTAACGATACCATACCTGTTATATTCAACTTATCTGTTGCTCTATATACAAAATCAACCTCTATACCTTGGTGAATTGCATTAATACCTAAAATATTAGCAAAACCTGTTTCATCATCATTTAACTGAAAAGGAATTGTTTCAGTTCTGTCTCTCCAAGTAGTTCTATATAAGTTAACATTTGCAGACAATTTATTACCTCTAAACCCATAACCTAATTCGAAACTTAAAATCTTTTGATTTTCCGCATCTCCATTTATTTCCTCATTATTAAATTCAGGAAAAACAGCATCAAAATCTGGAGCTTTTTCAAAATATCCTAAATTAGCAAATACGTTGTGATTTTCTGTTAATCTATAGTTTGCACCACCTTTAGCACCAAAACCAAAGAAATTATAACGGTCTGTTTCTCTTAAAGGATCGTCTGGAGTATATTGAAAATAATCAATTCTCTTATATGAAGTATTCGATGCTGACAAAGAAACGAATGTATTAAAATCCTCATTGACGTCATACTCAACTTGAGCAAAAGCTCCTAACCAACCTACTAAGCCATCATTATAATATGAAACTTTATCTCCAACCTTAGATACACCTGAAGGATTGTTAACGTTATCTTCATTAATAATAAATTGACCACCTAACAAATCCGTAACTTCTCTAAAGTGAATTCCCTTATAGTTTCTAAAATCTAATCCACCAAGAAAGACTAAATCATCTGATAAATCTGATTTTAATGTCGATAGGATACCGTACCAATTGTGATCATTTCTAGAAGCTCTCAAAGCAGCACTAGAACCGTTAGCTCCATGAGCAATATTTTCTTCAACAATTCTATCAAAATCTAATGGGCCAAATTCACCAATACGGTAATCGGCACTTGTAAATTTAAATCTTGCATCTCCTTCGAAACCTGGAGTCTCAGCATCACTACCAAGAGTTCCTCCACCTCCACCAGAACCAAATGAAGCATAAGCTGCAGTGGATATAGTTGTATTCTCACTTAAATCCCAATAATGATTTAATGAAATCTGTGGCTTGTGGTAAAAGTTATCTTCAATAGATGTTACTTGTCCATTTTTATAACCCCAATCAGCGTTATATTTAATCCCATCTTCACTTTCTCTATAAGTTTCAATTAACTGTCTATTTTGTCTTTGTCCGTGACGTTGTTTTGCCCCAAAAGCAGTAAACGACAATTTGTGCTTATCATTTATTTCTTTAGAAACATTAAGAAAATATGATACAGCATTAAAAGAAGTACCTTTTACATAGCCATCACCATCAGTTTTTGCTGCAGAAACTGTAGCTGCAAAACCATTATCCATTAAACCAGTAGAATATGTTACTCCATATTTTTTATAGCCATCGTTTCCGATAGAAGCCATAACATTTCCACCTTCTTCTACATCTGTTGTTTTTGTTAAAATGTTGATAGTACCACCTACAGAAGGAACTGCTACTTTAGCAGCACCAAGACCTCTTTGAACCTGCATAGAACTTGTTACATCTCCTAAACCTGCCCAGTTACTCCAATAAACAGCACCATTTTCCATGTCATTTACAGGAACACCATTTATCATTACTGCAACATTCTCTGAACTAAAACCACGTAAGTTAATACGTCCATCTCCATAGCCACCACCTGATTTGGTAGCATAAACAC
Source organism: Winogradskyella sp. Asnod2-B02-A (assembly GCF_045063645.1). Lineage (NCBI taxonomy): Bacteria > Pseudomonadati > Bacteroidota > Flavobacteriia > Flavobacteriales > Flavobacteriaceae > Winogradskyella > Winogradskyella sp. Asnod2-B02-A. The sequence goes on along the minus strand of NZ_JBEFOG010000027.1, from coordinate 1,296,561 downwards.
CAGGTGTAGATTTTAAAACCTCTGGAAATTCCTGAGTACCTAATTTTAATGCAATGTCAGCAGCTTTTACTGTTGAAACTGCGACTGGAGTTTTTCTATCAACTGCGACAGAAGCAATGATTTGAACCTCATCCAAACCTAAATCACTAGACTGTAAAGTAACAGTTCCTAAATCAGTGTTTCCACTAAAAGCAAACGTTTGACTTACGTAACCAACATAAGTAATTACAATTTCACCAGAATCAGAATTTGAATTAAGGGTAAAATTACCATCGAAATTTGTTGTTGCACCATTAGTTGTTCCCTTTACTATTATGTTCGCACCAGGAAGTGGTGAATTCATATCACCATCGAGTATCTTACCAGTGATAGTAGTTTGTGCATACATAACTGTAGAGAACAATGTCAGTACAGCAATACATAAAAAATGACTAAATTTTTTCATATAAAATTTAAGTTAATTGGTTTTATAATTATCGCAAAATTACACAGCTTAAAAAGCTGATACATTAACTTAATGTTAACAATTCTGCAAAACGAAATTAATTATAATATCCTTAAATTTTATGTATGCATAATAGATTTTATTAAATGTTTTTAACAATTTTTAACAATTATCCTTATAAAACGCTATTAGACTTTGCGTAGAGGAGTCGTGAGACGTACTATTTACTTCTTCATTTAGTTCGTTTAGTATAGATTTAGCCAATTGCTTACCTAGTTCCACACCAAATTGATCATAACTATAAATATTCCACACAATACCTTCTACAAAAATCTTGTGCTCATACATAGCGATAAGCTTACCTAAACTCTCTGGAGATAATTTTTGTATTAATAATGACGTCGTTGGCTTATTTCCTTCAAACACCTTAAAAGGCAGTAATTTAGAAATTTCTTCTGCCGAAAGCGACTGTCCTTTCAATTCAGATAACACTTCAGCTTCCGTTTTACCATTCATTAAAGCTTCTGTTTGTGCAAAGTAATTAGACATCAATTTATTATGATGATCCTTGTTACCATATAAAGATTCAACATAACCTATAAAGTCTGTTGGAATTAATTTTGTGCCTTGATGTATCAATTGAAAAAAAGCATGTTGAGAGTTGGTACCTGGCTCTCCCCAAATTAGGGTTCCGGTTTGATAATTTACTTTGTTTCCATTTCTATCTACACTCTTACCATTACTTTCCATGATACCTTGTTGAAGATAGGTAGCAAATTGATTTAAATACTGTGTATACGGAATAATAGCCTCACTTTCTGATTTAAAGAAATTGTTATACCAAACGGTTAACAACGCAGAAACAACAGGAATGTTCTCATTAAAATCTGCTGTTCTAAAATGCTCATCCATTTTGTGTGCACCTTCTAATAAACTTTCAAAATGTTTATAACCTAAGGCCAAACTTATAGATAGACCAACAGCACTCCATAATGAAAAACGACCACCAACCCAATCTTTCATTGGAAAAATATTCTCTTCATCTATTCCAAAGTTTTTTACACTTTCAATATTTGTAGAAACGGCAACAAAATGTTTAGAAACAGCCTCTTTTGGTTGAGACTTTAAAAACCAAGCTCTAATAGAATTAGCATTAGATAAGGTTTCTTGAGTTGTAAATGTTTTTGAAACAATAACGAATAATGTTGTTTCTGGATTTAAATTTTTAATGACTTCTTGATAATGATCACCATCCACATTACTTACAAAATGAGTAGTGAGTTGGTTTTTGTAATACTGTAGTGAATCTACCACCATTGCTGGTCCGAGATCAGAACCTCCAATACCAATATTAACAATATCTGTGATGGCCTTGCCAGAATGCCCTTTATGAGCACCACTAACTACAGAATTAGTGAAATCTTCTATCTTTTTCTTAACCGCATGCACTTCTGGAATCACATTTTCTCCATCAACTAAAACTGTAGCATCCTTAGGTGCTCTTAAAGCAGTATGTAAAACAGCTCTCCCTTCAGTTGCATTAATGATATCTCCATCAAAGTATTTTGAAATAGCATCTTTTAAATCTAATTCATTTGCCAACTCAATTAACAAATCTAAAGTTTGGGTTGTGATTCTGTTTTTAGAAAAATCTACATAAAAGTCTTCCCACTTAACCGTTAAGTCCTTTGCTCTTTCTGCATCTGAGCTAAATAGATCTTTTAGATGTTGAGATTTAATAGAATCGAAATGTGCTTGTAATTTTTTCCAAGCGTTTGTAGTTGTCGGGTTAGTTGCTTTTAATGCCATTATTATAAATCTATAGTTAAATCTTGTGTTATTGTGTTCTCTGGCTCAATTGGTTCAGCCTCCAAGAAAAAGATATTATCTAATCTTTGTTTTATTGGTTTAATATGTTCTAGAAATTTTACTTTTAAGCTATCAGAAATGGGTTTAGCCTCTGGCAATTTTTGCTGAAATGGATCTACCTCTCTTCCATTCTTCCAAAAACGATAACATACATGCGGACCACCAGTATTACCTGTCATCCCAATTTTACCAATAATATCACCTTGCTTTACAAAATCACCTTTTTTCACTAAGCGCTTACTCATGTGAAGATATTGCGTTGAATAGGTATCATTATGTCTAATTTTTACAAATTTTCCATTTCCACCACGTCTTGTAGATTCAACTACAGTTCCGTTGGCTGTTGCCATTATGGGTGTACCAATTGGTGCCGCAAAATCAGTTCCTCTATGTGGTCGGACTTTATTACCGTAATATGCAATTCGTCGTTTTAAATTATAGCGCGATGATATTCTACTAAATTGAACAGGAGCTTTTAAAAATGCACGTCTTAAATTCTTTGCATCTTCGTTAAAATAATCTACTATACCTTTAATAGAATCGGTTTCGAACTGAAAGGCATAAAGAGAATCTCCATTATGCTCAAAATAAGCTGCCTTTACATTATGAACACCAGCATAGATAGTATCATCAATATATTTATCTGTATATATAACCTTAAAACGGTCACCTTTTTGAAGTCTTCTAAAATCAATAGTCCAAGCATAGATTTCATCGGCCATTTTATAGGCTAACTTTTGACTCAAACCTTTGTCTTCTAATGTTGAAGAAATACTACTTTCTATAATACCAGTTGCTGTTTTTTCTATATAGGTCACTGGCTTTTTATTGGTATAGGCATGAATAGAATCCTTTAAATTGATAACCACATATTTTATTGGGTCAGTCTGATAGATAAAAGTTTCTGGTTGAGGCAGACTATCTAATTGTGATTCTTTTGAAAACAACAAGGTATAAGGTTTCCCTGGATGTAATTTTGTAATATCGAAAGTGTCTTTAGTTTTTTCAGCAATTTGAAAAATATCTGAATATCCTATATTATTTCGTTGTAAAATTTCACCAAAACTATCACCTTTATGAATGGTATCTCGTTTTACTATGTAGTTATTGATATCGAACCCAAATTCAAGAATTTTTTCTTCTTCAACTATTTCTGAAAGTTCCTTTTCGTAGGCCACTTCATCGGAATTATCCTCTTTACAAGCAAAAAATCCTATTAAAAATATCGTTAGTACTGCTAAGCGTTTTAACTGCATTAATTAAGCTAATTATAAATTATTTCCCCAATTTTCTAATTCTTCTGCACTCCATAATTCTGGAAAGAAAATACGTTTCTGGTATTTTGGATGCATATATTTTTTCCAATCACTTCCTCCTGTAGCTTCACCATCTCCAATACCACTATCAATGTAATGTTTAGCTGCGTTGTAATGTGCCATTACCCAAGAAACATTTACGGTATAATCGTAATGTCTCATAGCTTTTATAAGCTCATCATTTTTCTGGTCTTTTACCGGAAGTTCTTTAAAACGCGTCCAAAGATTTTTAGTATTATAGGTTTCCATAAACCTCAAAAACTCGTCTTTGTAACGTTTTTCAAAATTAATTAAAAGTATAGATTTCTTACCTGTTTTATGATCTTTTCCTGCTGCTTGCCAATATAAATGTTCAAAAGCATGTGTAAATGGTGTATCTCTATCAATATCTTTTCTAAATCTATAATCTATAAGATTAATTAATTCAGTTGAAGCAAATTCAATAAATCTATATTGCGCACTCTGAAAACCACTAGCTGGCGTTAATGTATATCTAAATTTCATATACTGATCAACATCCATTCCTTCTCTCATAATATTGAAAGAGGTAGACAACATATCGAAATATCTACTAATTCGCATGAGTTTGTTTTCAAAAAAAGTAACATCTAAATCTTCTTTTTCTGCTACTTGAGAAATTTCCCAAAGTATCATTTTAAAAATCAACTCATTAATTTGATGATAGGCAATAAACACCATTTCATCTGGAAGCGTTGTGCGTTGAATCTGCAGATTCAATAAAGCATCTGTTTGAATATAATCCCAATATGTAATTGGCTTACTGTAAAGCAAACCATATAAGTGGTCGTCTGTGTCTTGATCTATTTTTATGTACTTCTCTTGAAGTGCTTTTATAATATCGTCGTAGTTAGGTTGGTCTGACATCTAATACTTATTCTTTGAATTCTATATTAAAGGCGTGCTTTAAACCCTTAAAAGCAACTAGGTCTGCTCTCAACGAACCAACAGCTAAATCTGCTTGAATTTTTAAAGGCATTTTATTTTTATCTGCACTTACCCATAAGGTTAAACTTTCTTCTTCTTTAAAAACACGACCTGCCATAACGTAAGGTCTGAATTTTATGGTATTTACTTTTCCAAATTCTGTTTTAATAATTTCTTGACCTAAATACTTCAGCTTAAAGCCATAGTTTTCTTCATCAAAAAACATAGTTGTTTTTATTTCATCGCCATGTTTTAAAGATGAAATATCAATTTTATTTCTTAAATGATAATACATAGAAACCATGTCTTGTACATCTTTCTCTGTAGCTAAAGTCTTTACGCTTTTATTCTTTTTATTAAAAACTTCAGCCTTTCTGTTTTTATGATCAAATTTAATTTCGATATCCTTTGTATGACCTCCTTCATCTATTTTTCTAATAAATTTATAAGGCACACCTGTTTCTTTATCAAAATAACTTTCGTAGCGGTCTTTAACTTTAAACATCCATTTTATGGCTCCTGTGGTCCAACCTTTTCCAACAACATGAAAGACTGGCTTTCCATCTAATGTTGTTTCATTTAAAGACAAAGTAGCGTTCCCTGCTTTTAAGAGTCCACTATAGCTCATTTCGAATTTAAACCACTCACCTTCTTGAAAAGCGGTTTCCTTTTCAACTTTTGAAGCTTGAAATCCTACAAAAAATAATATAACTGTGAATAAATATTTCATTTGTAAATGTCTAATGAGTTTTGAAATTCACCTGCCTTTTCTATGCCACCATTAGCTCAGCTAACAATACCTTAAACACGTTTATTCCATAATCCCTAGTTTGTAAATATAATTAATGTAACGGATTTATTATGTTACAATTATCTTAAATACAATTACTATTCCAAAAGTTCTTAACTGTTGACACAAACCCATAAACCATTGAAAAACAATTGAAAACCAAAATTATATTATTCAATTAAGAAAAACCACCTACATTCTTAAATATTACTAAAGGAAGCTTATCTCTATCCAAAACATAAAATTTGAATTTATATACAGTGGAAATTTAGAGTTGATTTTTTTAGCACGTTTAGTTATAGACCACTAAACGCGCTTTTGTTTTTTTTTTATTAAAAACTAATACAATACTACACTAGTATTATAATGTTCCTCTTTTAGCCTGTTCTCGCTCAATAGATTCAAATAAGGCTTTAAAGTTACCTGCTCCAAAACCTTGAGCTCCCATTCTTTGAATAATTTCAAAGAACAATGTTGGTCTATCTTCTACTGGTTTAGTAAATATTTGAAGTAAATACCCTTCCTCATCAGCATCAATCATAATAGATAATTTTTGAAGCTCACCAATATCCTCTTTCATCATATCCATGTGTTCACCTAATCGTTTTGGAATATCATCATAATAGGCTTGAGGTGGTGGAGGTAAAAATTCTATTCCTCTTGCTTTTAATTGCGCAACGGTTTTAATAATATCGTCTGTTGCTACAGCAATATGTTGCACTCCTGAGTCTTCGTAGAAATCTAGATACTCTTCAATTTGAGATTTCTTAGCGGCTTTTGCGGGTTCATTAATTGGGAATTTAATTCTCCCATTTCCGTTGCTCATCACTTTACTCATTAAAGCTGAATATTCGGTGTGTATTTGTTTATCGTCAAAAGATAAAAAGTTTACAAAGCCCATAACATCTTCGTACCATTTTACCCATTTGTTCATTTGTCCCCAACCCACATTGCCAACCATATGGTCTATATACTTTAATCCTACAGGCTCTGGATTATAATCACTTTTCCACTCTACAAATCCTGGCATAAATGTTCCTGTATAGTTTTTACGCTCTACAAACATGTGCACAGTTTCACCGTACGTATAAATCCCAGCTCTAACAACTTCTCCAAACTCATCTTTTTCAACTGTTGGCTCCATGTAAGACTTTGCACCTCGTTTTGTCGTTTCTTCATAAGATTTACGTGCATCTTCAACCCAAAGGGCAACAATTTTAACTCCATCTCCATGTTTTACAATATGCTTATTAATCTCTGACTTACTGTTTAATGGAGTTGTAAGTACCAAACGGATTTTATCTTGTTTTAACACATAACTAACAGAATCCTTAGAGCCTGTTTCTAATCCTTTATATGCATGTGACTGAAAACCGAAGGCGGTTTTATAAAAATGCGCAGATTGTTTTGCATTACCAACATAAAACTCAACATAATCTGTTCCTAAAAGCGGCAAAAAATCTTGCGCTCCTTCAAATATTTTTTCTAAACCGTAGTTTACACTTTTTACTTCTTTTGCCATAATATGATAGCTTACTTTAGACCTCCTAAACTAATTAAATTCTAATTTAAGCGGGTTTAATTGTTAATAATTTAATTCTTTAAAAACTATAAATAATTACTCTTGTTGAGCGCTTTCTAATTCTATATCTTCAACATTATCTTCACTTTCTATGTCATCAATAATGTAGTCTTCATCAGTCCAAGTATTGATGGTATCTGTTTCTTCTTCAATTTCAGTTTCGTAATAATAGTCATCATTCTCAAAATCACCATTTTTAATACCGTCTAAAATAGCAGATGAAATTAAGGTTCCGTAAAACACAAACGCTGCTAGGGCAGCCAAGAAAATAAAACCATTAAGTACAATAGCTATAATATTTATAATTTTTGCTGTATTTACATTATTCCGAGATTGAGAATCGAAAGCCTCAGGATTTTCACCAAACTCTCGCAAACTTTTATTAGCAACTACTAATCCAATTATAGCCATAGTTAATGGCACTATTGCAGTAACTCCATAACAGCAACAACCTACTAAACCAATAACCAATGCTAATACTCCTAATACTAAAGCTAATGGGTCTGCTGGTAATTTATTTTGATTCATTTATAATATAATTTTAGACCTATTTTTTCTCTAACCAAGATTTAAAATAGTCTTCGTCAGCTATTTTTAAGGCTTCTTCTGTTACTTTTAAGGGTTTAAACGTGTCCACCATTACAGCTAGCTCATCTGTTTTTACTTTGCCAATACTGCGCTCCATAGCTCCTGGATGTGGACCATGCGGAATACCTGCTGGATGCAATGAAATATGACCAGCATCAATATCGTTTCTACTCATAAAATCACCATCAACATAATACAACACCTCATCACTATCTATATTACTATGATTGTAAGGTGCAGGTACAGCAAGTGGATGATAATCGTACAAACGTGGTACAAAACTGCAAATTACAAAAGCATCTGTTTCAAAAGTTTGATGTACTGGAGGCGGTTGATGTACACGACCAGTTATAGGTTCGAAATCGTGAATTGAAAACGCATACGGATAATTATAACCATCGTAACCTACCACATCAAAAGGATGAGAAGCATACACCATATCAAAAATTTCGTCTTGCTTTTTAATTTTTATTAAAAAATCACCCGATTCGTTATAGGTTTCTAATTCTTGTGGCTGACGCAAATCGCGTTCACAAAATGGAGAGTGTTCTAATAATTGCCCAAAATAATTACGATAACGTTTTGGTGTATAAATTGGTCTGTAAGATTCTACAATAAATAAACGATTGTCCTCGGTATCAAAATCGAGCTTGTAAATAATACCTCTTGGCACTAAAAGGTAATCACCATATTTAAAATCTAAATTTCCAAGATGTGTTCTTAATTTCCCTGTGCCTTTGTGGATAAAAATTAATTCGTCCGCATCTGTATTTTTATAGAAATAATCTTTTGTTGATTGTTTTGGTGCTGCCAATATAATATTACAATCACTATTAGTTAACACAATTTTTCTACTCTCTAAATAATCGTTTTCTGGCTTAACCTGAAACCCTCTAAAACGATAAGATTGCATATTATTAGCTTTTGCAACTTTAGGAGCAACACTATATTGTTTTTTAATTTCTTTAACTTGTGTTGGTCGTTGCTCGTGGTAACTGTTGGTAGACATACCATCGAAACCAATGGTTCCGAACAATTGCTCGTAATAATAATCGCCATTTGGTTTTTTAAACTGCGTGTGGCGTTTTGGTGGAATTTTCCCTAATTTATGATAGAATGGCATTTTTTTGAATGGTTTTAAATATTACAAAGCCCTTTCGACTGCGCTCAAGGTGACACTTTATTTACAACTTTAAAGGTACAAAATTTGTAAAGATTCCTGCCTTCGCAGGAATAAGGCGTGTTTATTCCGGATTCCTTTTAATAAGGAAATGAAGGTGAAGTTTTATGTTTGCCCAGAATGGTGTCATATGCACAAATATCGAGAAATTATGTGAGATACTGAAATATTTATGACAATAGGGGTTTTACATAAAGTTTTCTAAACGAAACATTTCCAATAATTTATTGTTAAAATCCAAACGCAAAACTGTTAAAGTTTCAACTATTTTACAGTTTCAATTACGGTTTTTTGCAGTTAACATTTCTTTAACATTTAAAGCGTTTTTAATTAGGTGGTTTCCATTTTTTTTTTTTAGATTTACAGAGTTGAAAGCATTTTTATAGGGTAATGTAAGAAGTCGCTCTTATAGAATGTGAACAACATAAATGTTAACATTATGACCTGCGCAGGTTTTTTTATTTTTTAATCCCTTTTGAAAATTATACTAAATAGCGCAAAAAAAGACTTCTAACCAAATGACTTCTACTTCTCATACCCTTATATGAGAAAACAAATGACTTCTAAATTTAAAAGACTTCTATTCCCTAAATTTTAGGGAGAAATTATTTATTAATCAACTTATCTTAATAAATGTGATGGGTTTAAAATCTTAAATTATGAAGAAAAAAATATTTAGCCTTGTGGCTGTGGTAATGTTTGCAGGTAGTTTAGTTAGTGCTGCACCATCTGATAAACCAATGGAAGAAGATTTTGGTAAAGCATCCGATTGCGTTAGCTATTGGAGGAATGCTGTTTTAACATTAGCAGCCAACAATGGACACGAGGCTAATACAGACATGGTAAATGGCAATACAACTTATTTAGAATTATACATGATTGCATATACCGAATGTGTGAATAACTAAATACAAATGATTAAAACCAAATTTATTATATTTTTAACTTTGGTCTTGGGCATATTAGCCCAAGCCCAGAGTAATTTATCAGGAACGGTTTTATATAAAGCTTCACACAATAAAACCAAGATTAAAAAAGATTCAGGAGAAAAGTCCGAAGGAATAGAAGGTGCAAACCAATTATTACAAAACGCCTCAGACGTTTATACAACTTTAAATTTCAATAGTAAAGAATCCTCCTATCGAGTAAACAAAAAACTAAAAGTCGATGGAATTGATTCAATCAACATAACTTATTTTTTTGCAGGTGGTGATAATTTATTTTACTGTAACAACGATTCACTAAAAGTAGTCCAATCTAATACATCATTAGGTAAACTTTATTTAATTAAGAAAGATTCACCAAACTGGGTAATTACAAAAGAAACAAAGATGATCGATGGTTTGACATGCACTAAAGCATACTCAACTATACTAGAAGGAGATAAAGAAAAGGTTGGTGCTACAGCATGGTTTTGTCCTTCTATCCCTGTTGGTTTTGGTCCATTAGAATATTTTGGGTTACCAGGATTAATTATTGAATTACAATTTTCTAAAATGACATTCATTGCAGAAAAAATTAATTTAAATAAAAAAAATGTTGTGATTGAAAAACATAAAAATGCACCAATATTGACACTTGAAGAATTCATGGCAATCGCTAAGAAAAGAACACCTGACTTTTTTGAAAATTAAGTATTTAAAATTGAAACTTAGAAAAAAAATAATCCTGCTCTTTTTAGTAGGATTTTTTTCATATTGCAATGCACAGAAAATCAAAATTTCTGGTAAAATAACAGACGTTATCCAAAACCCATTATCTTACGCCAACATTTTAGCCATACCAAAAGCAGACAACCAAGAAGTAAAATTCGCCATCACCGAAAACGATGGCAGCTACAAACTTGGCTTAGCAAAAAACCAAACCTACGAACTCACGGTAAGTTATTTGGGCTACAAACCACAAACGATTATTATAACTACCACAGACCAAAACCTCTCTAAAAACTTCATCCTCAAAGAAAACCCAGACCAACTAGACGAGGTTAACATAAAATACACACCACCAATAACCGTAAAAAAAGACACCATCACTTACGATGTTTCTAAATTTGTAACTGGAGAAGAACGCAAACTAAGAGATGCTTTAAAAAAATTACCAGGCGTAGAAGTAGATAGAGCAGGTAATGTGATGGTAAATGGCAAAAAAGTAACCAAAGTCTTAGTAGAAAACAAAACCTTTTTTACAGGCAATAGTAAATTGGCTGTAAATAATATACCAGCAGATGCCGTAGAAAAAATAGAAGTTTTAGATAATTACAATGAGGTGGCTATGCTAAAAGGCTTGCAAGACTCTGAGGATATGGCAATGAATATCTTATTAAAAGAAGACAAAAAGAAATTTGTGTTTGGTGATATAGAAGCTGGTGCTGGCATTGAAGAGCGATATTTGTTGCATCCTAATTTGTTTTATTACAGCCCAAAAACCAATGTTAATTTTATAGGCGACTTAAACAACCAAGGAATAAAAAGTTTTAGTTTTAGAGATTATTTAGAATTTGAAGGTGGTTTTGGTAAACTACTAGATGATGCTGGTAATTATTTTAGTTTATTTAATAGCGATTTTGCGCAATACCTCAATAACCAAGATTTTACAGATAATACTAACCAATTTGGAGCTTTAAATATTAGGCAATCCGTTTCTAAACATACAGATATTAGTGGTTATTTAATTACATCTAACTCTAAGACCCAAACAGCTAGCAATACGCTAAATTATTACCAAAATATTGCAGACCCTTTTACTGAAGATAGAACAGTTGCCAATAATCTCAACAACTTTTTTACCATTGGTAAAGTAACCATAGATTACGACCCAAGTTATAAAGAAGATTTTGCTTATAACGCTTTTGTTAAGGTGACCAATAATGATAGTCATGGTTTTGTAAATACGTTAAGTCCTAATCAAAGTAACCACATTACTACGCTAACAGATGTTACTTCACTTAATCTTAAACAAAATATAAGCTATAGTCGTAAGCTTTCTAAAGCACATACAGCAACTTTAGAAGCGACTTATAATTTTCAGAATGATAAACCAATAACTGAATGGTTAACTAATCGGCAAATTTTACAAGGCTTAATTCCTTTAGAAGATTCTGCTATCTATAATATTCTTCAAACTAAAAATTCTAAATCACATAATTTTAATGCTGTTATAAAAGATTATTGGACGCTTAATAATTTTAACCATCTATATACAAGTGTTGGTATAAACACTTCTTTTAATGATTTCTTTAATGAAGATGTACAATTGCTAAATGATGGTCCTATCAATAATTTTAGTTCTGCTGGTTTTGGAAATGATTTTGGTTATCATTTTATAGATACCTATTTGGGCTTGGAATACAAATTTCAAGTTGGAATTGCGACTTTTAAACCTGCCGTGTTTTATCATGGTTATTTATGGCGAACACAGCAATTCGATAATGCAAAAACCTTTTCTAAAAATCTGTTTTTACCACAATTTACAACTAAAGTTGAATTTAATAATAGTGAAAAATTGAATTTCCGCTACAAATTAAATGCACGTTTTCCAAGTATTAATCAGTTAGCTAATAATTTTGTTCTCTCTAATTTTAATAGTGTTTATAGAGGAAATTCTCAATTAGAAAATCAATTGTACCATTCTGCCACTTTAAGTTATTATAAATTTAGCCTGTTTAGAAACTTAAACCTCAACTTAAATACCAGTTTTAATAAACGTATAGAAAGTATAAAAACGGTTTCAGAACTTAATGGTATAGAATCCTTTAACACAACCACTATGTTTGATGAACCAGAACATAACTGGACAATTAGCGGACGTATTTCAAAAAAAATAAAAAAAATACGTTATAATTTAAGTAGTCGTTTTAGTTATAATGATAACTTTCAGATTTTAAATAATGAAACCAATCTTAATATTTCAAAATCAATATCTTCAACGATAGGCATAGAAACTTTTTTTAAAAATTATCCAAATGTAGAAATCAATTACACTAAAGATTATAGTAATTATAAAGCTTTAAACAACACATCTCAATTTGAAAACGATAAATTAGAATTGATCTTAGAATACGATTTTTTAAGGGATTTTATCTTTAAAGCAGATTATACCTTTGATAATTACAACAATAAAAGTCAAAACATCAACAACACTTTTGATACTGCAAATACCTCGTTATTCTACCAAATAGAAGATAGCCCTTGGGGATTTGAGGTAAATGCAACAAATATATTTGATGTAAAATTTAAACAACAGAATTCATTTAATGCTTTTGTAATTAGCGATAGTAGAACTTATGTTTTGCCTAGGATTGTGATGTTTAAGGTGAGTTATAAATTGTAAACTTTAAATTTCAATTCTGAGATTCCTGCTTTCGCAGGAATGTGGTCAAAACCAAAAACCAAGATTAAAAATCCAGTAACTATTTCCTGTATCTGGCGAATACGTATATTTCCCTTCTAAAGGTCCTAAAAAAGTTTCTAATGAATAACCTATTGCATAGCCATTGTAACTAGGTGAAGAGAAAAACTGACCAGACTCAAAAAGACCATCGCCAATATTTCCGTAATTTGCGGCTAATAGAATATGATGTTTTCTAAAAATTTCATAATCTAAAGTGAAAGTTGCTTTTACAAAACTATCTCCCGTTAAGGCTAAATAATCATATCCATAAAATGAATAAAAATTATTAATAAAATTAGCTCCGTAGCCTCCGATTGCAAACCCTAACGCATTTGTGGATTTATCACCTATTTTAAAACCACCATTGGCTTCTGTTTTTAAAGCCAGCTTGTCACTAAAACTAAAGGCATAACCCATGTCTGCTTTAGCTATTGAAAACTCTTCAAAATTAGAATTAAAACCTGATGCTTTTAAATACAAATGAAAATCTCCATTAAAATAAAATCCGCTTTTAGGAAAATAGGAATTATCATAATCATCGAACTTTAGATTACCAAACACGCTAAAATAATCTGTATTTTCAAAAATTATTTTATCCTCTCTATCGTCATCGATTATAGTTTCTGAAGTAATTTTTAAATGTTTATGTTCTGCACCTATTCGTAATGCAAAATCCTTTCTGAAAATAGTTTGCAAATACACCTGATTAGTAAAATCTGAAATCTTGGCGTCAATTTTATTTAGGTCTTCTAATAAAGGAGAGCCTTCTTCTAAAGCTATTATTGGGTTCACATTTTTATTAAACTGATTATAACGTGATTTTACACCAATACTAATATAAAAACCTTTATCAATAAAATAATTGAGATTATACCTAGTGTTATCACCTAAAATAACATCTAATGAAGCAATATCATTACTAAATAATAGTTTTTTCTGAGTAATGTTTACAAGTATTGCACTTTTGTATAACTCATCATAATGTAGACCTAATCTTAAAAATGTACTCGTTTCAGATTCTGTAATTTTACCCAACAATCTATATTCAGATTCATTTTCAGTTGCAGCTAATTGGTATCTAAACGTATCAAAATTATTTGTAGCTATAAGATTATTTATACCTTGTCTAAAATCTGCATAGCTCATTTTTTCCGCACCTTTTAATTTTAATTTCCCTAAAAGATAAGATCTAGTATAACGCTCGTTTCCTTCAATACTAACATTTTTAATTGTTAAACTATCTAATATTTTAACTGGCTGTAGTTCCGTAAAGTTTGACTGATGTTTTTTTATATCTTTTAATTCAGAAAGCTTAATTCGTGCTGCTGCTTCACCATTAGCAATAATATCATCTCCTTCATCAAATGAAATTACAGAAAAATTTGTGATGTCTGGCTTTATATAAATATCGGTTAATTTCGCCTTGCTTTTCATCGCATTTATAGTCCTAAAATTACCAATTTGCAACAAAATGTCTGGAGCAGATTTAAGCGATTCACGATCCTTTAAAGCATCTTGAACATCGACACCAATAATAATATCCATGCCTTTGGCTCGCAGTTCTTCAACAGGAAAATTATTAGTAACTCCACCATCTATTAAAATCCTCTCATCAATCATTACTGGCTGAAACAATGACGGCAACGCTCCACTTGCAGTAACAGCTTCTGCTAATTTGCCTTTATTCATTATTAAAGATTCACCTGTTTCTATATCAGTAGCAACGCAAAAAAATGGAATAGGTAATTGGCTAAAATCTCTAACATCATTTACAGGAAGCATTAAATGATACAACAGGTTATACACGTTTTGACCTCTTGATAAAGCTGAAGGCAAACTAATTTTAAATCTATCAAAAGGTAAGTTTACGGCATATTTTTCTGAATTCTCTCTCTCATAAAAAGACTTAGAGGCTCTTGGGAAACCATCATTTATTAACTCATCGAAATCTTGAGTTTTAAAAATATCCTCTAATTGTTTACCAGAATAACCAGAAGCATATAAAGATCCAATAATGGCTCCCATACTAGTACCAGCAACATAATCTACTTTTATACCTAAACTATCAATAACCTTTAAAACTCCTATGTGCGCAAAACCTTTAGCGCCACCTCCACTTAACACTAAACCAATTTTAGGTGTTGGCTTAATGGTATCATTCTGAGCCTTTAATTGCAAAAGACCTACAAGAAATAAAATAAATATAAAGTGTTTGGTTTTCATAGCATTTAATATCCAACAAGATATTTTAAATTGATTTTTAAGCTGTATGTCTTAATTTAAATTCTTAATAGTATAATTTTCTATTCTTTATGATAATAATCATATACTTTATTTGCTCTAGATACTCCAACGACTGCCTCTAACTCATCTAACTTGGCGTTTCCAATACGCTTTACCGTTTTAAATTGCTTCATTAGATCTACAATAGTTTGCTCGCCAACTCCAGGTATATTTTCTAACTCAGTGGTTAACGCTCCTTTGCTTCTTCTATTTCTGTGATGCTCTATACCAAAGCGATGTGCCTCGTTTCTTAACTGCTGTATTATTTTTAAAGTTTCACTTTTCTTATCTAAATACAACGGAATTGGATCATCTGGATAAAACAATTCTTCTAAACGTTTTGCAATACCAATGATAGCGATTTTTCCACGCAATCCTAGGACATCTAAGCTTTTTAACGCTGATGATAATTGCCCTTTTCCTCCATCAATAATTATAAGTTGCGGCAAAGGTTGGTCTTCTTCCTTTAAACGTTTGTAACGTCTGTAAACGACTTCTTCCATAGACGCAAAATCATCTGGACCTTCTACCGTTTTTATGTTGAAATTACGATAATCTTTTTTACTCGGTTTTCCATTTTTAAAAACTACACAGGCTGCAACCGGATTTGTTCCTTGAATATTTGAGTTATCAAAACATTCAATATGTCTTGGCTCTTCAGACAAGCGTAAATCAGCTTTCATTTGTGCCATAATTCTATTAGCATGCCTATCTGGATCTACAAGTTTTACCTGCTTAAATTTATCCATTCTAAAATACTTCGCATTTCTAATAGATAAATCTAGTATACTTTTTTTATCGCCAAGTTTCGGAATTGTTATTTTTAAGTCATTTCCTAGATTAACTTTAAAAGGTACATAAATTTCTTTTGAATTTGAATTAAAACGCTGCCTGATTTCTGTAATGGCTAATTCTAATAAATCGGAATCTGATTCTTGTAATTTCTTTTTTAACTCTAGCGTATGCGACCTAATAATTGAACCGTAGCTTAATTGTAAAAAATTCACATAAGCGTATGTTTCATCACTGACAATAGAAAATACATCTACGTTACTAATCTTAGGATTTACAATAGTAGACTTGGCTTGGTAGTTTTCTAAAACCTCTAATTTTTCTTTTATTTTCTGCGCATCTTCAAATTGCATTGCTTCTGCATGTTGGCGCATCTGAATTTTAAATTGCTGTAAAGAATCTTTAAAGTTACCTTTTAAAATTTCTCTAATTGCAATAATATTTGCCTGATACTCTTCTTCAGTTTCATAACCTTCACAAGCACCCAAACAATTGCCTAAGTGATATTCTAAGCAAACTTTATACTTTCCAGCTTCAATTTTAGATTCAGACAAATCATAATTACAAGTTCTTAATTGATATAAACCTTTTATTAAACCTAAAAGCGTTTTTACGGTTTTCATACTTGTATATGGCCCAAAATATTCTGAACCATCTTTAATAATGCGTCTTGTTGGGAATACTCTTGGAAAACGTTCTTTTTTAATACAAATCCAAGGATAAGATTTATCATCTTTTAATAAAACATTATACTTAGGCTTATACTTTTTTATAAGATTATTCTCAAGTAACAATGCATCGTTTTCAGTTTCTACTACAATATGCTTTACTGAGGCTATGTTTTTAACCAAAACACGCGTTTTACCATAATCGTGATGTTTATTAAAGTAACTGCTTACGCGCTTTTTAATATCTTTAGCTTTGCCAACATAAATTAAACGCTCGTCTGCATCAAAATATTGATAGACACCTGGCTGGTGTGGTAAGGTTTTTATCTGTATTTCTAAGGTCGATTCTGGCATATAACCAAAGGTAATAATTCATAAAAATATATATGTATAATTAATACACTTTATCATTACCTTGCACCTCTTTTTATATATTCAGTTTATGACAAAAAAAGTTTTGGGACGCGTAGACAAAGTCAATTTCCCTGAATTAAAACTAAATAACATCGATGTTAAGATAGATACGGGAGCTTATACTTCTGCTATTCATTGCTCTAAAATTAGAGAAGAAAATGGTAAACTCTATTGTATTTTTGAAAGTAAAGGACACCCTAACTTTAAGAGCGAAGAAGTGGCTTTTGATACTTACACCTATACAGATGTAAAAAGTAGTAATGGCCATAAAGAAAACCGCTACAAAATTAAAACAACCGTTATATTCTTTGGTAAAACGTATAAGATTAACTTAACTTTAAGCACCAGAGAAGACATGAGATTTCCTGTATTAATTGGTCGTCAATTTTTGAAACACAAATTTTTGATTGATGTAGATATCGAAAATCAATCCTATAAACAAACCCTAACTAAATGAACATAGTAATTCTTTCGAGAAATTCTGAACTTTATTCCACAAAACGACTTGTTGAAGAAGGCGAGAAAAGAGGTCATAAAATTGAAATTATTGATCCTTTAAAATGTGATATAATTATTGAGAAGGAAAAGCCAACCATATACTATAAAGACCGTTATTTAGATTATGTTGATGCCATTATTCCAAGAATAGGAGCATCTATAACTTTTTACGGTTGTGCTGTTGTACGTCAGTTTGAAGAAATGGGAGTTTTTACTATTGCAGCCTCTGATGCTATAACACGATCTAGAGATAAGTTAAGAAGTTTACAACGTCTAAGTAAAGCAGGTATAGGCATGCCTAAAACCGTTTTCACAAACTATTCTAGAGATGTAGAAGAAGTGATTGATTATGTAGGTGGCACACCTGTAATTATTAAATTATTAGAAGGCACGCAAGGACTTGGAGTTGTATTAGCTGAAACTAAAAATGCCGCAGAATCAGTTTTAGAAGCCTTTAATGGCCTACAAGCCAGAGTAATTGTACAAGAGTTTATAAAAGAAGCTAAAGGTGCTGATTTAAGAGCTTTAGTTGTAGATGGCCAAGTCGTTGGAGCTATGAAACGCCAAGGAAAAGAAGGCGAATTTAGATCTAATTTACATCGTGGAGGTTCTGCTAATATTATAAAATTAGAACCAGACGAGCTAAAGCTAGCCATGAATGCAGCTAAAGTATTAAAATTACCTGTATGTGGTGTAGACATGCTACAATCTGCTCGTGGTCCATTATTATTAGAAGTAAATTCTACACCAGGATTAGAAGGTATTGAAGGTGCAACACATAAAAATATAGCAAAAGCTATTATTACTTTTATTGAACGTAATAAGAAATAAGACCTAACTTCAATTTTAAAATACTGCTATGAAGGCACCAGACATTTTAGAAATCCTCGGAAAAAAAATAGGCTTAGGTCAAAGTGCTCAATTGAGTTTTAATGTTGCAAAACTACATACACAAAACACCATTGATGTCCCAATTATTATTGAGCGTTCCAAAAAACCTGGACCAACTATATTAATAACTGCTGGTATTCATGGAGACGAAGTTAATGGTGTAGAAATTGTACGACAGATTATTTCAAAAGGCATTAACAAACCAAAAAAAGGCACTATTATCTGTGTTCCGGTAATTAATGTCTTTGGTTTTTTAAATATGAAACGTGAGTTTCCAGATGGTCGCGATCTTAATCGTGTTTTTCCAGGTATAAGTGGTGGCTCTTTAGCAAGTAGAGTCGCTTTTAAATTGGTTACCGAAATTTTACCACATGCAGATTTGGTCATGGATTTTCATACAGGAGGTGCAGATCGTTTTAATGCAGCACAAGTTAGAATTATTAAAAACGAAAAAACCTTAGATGAATTAGCCAAAGTCTTTGGTCCACCATTTATTTTCTACTCTAAAAACATTAATAAGTCCTTTAGAAACACCTGCCACAAACTTGGTATTCCTATTCTTTTGTTTGAAGGTGGCAAATCTTTTAATATTGACAATACTATTACAAACACAGGTGTAAATGGAGTTAAACGTGTTTTAAATCACCTTGAAATGCTTAACCGAAACTTTAAAGTTTCTCAACCTAAACAATCTTGCATTTATTTATTAGATAGTAAATGGGTAAGAGCAAAGTATTCTGGTATGTTTAAAGCAACAGTGAGTATAAACTCTAAAGTAAAAAAAGGAGATGATTTAGGCAACATAACCGATCCATATGGTAGCTTTAATCATTTTGTAAAAGCACCAAATGATGGATTCATTTTTAATATTAATGAATCTCCAATAATTTATCAAGGAGATGCTATTTTTCATATCTCCACAAAAGTGAAAGAATGAAAAAGTCTGAATTAAGACAAAAATACAAACAGCTTAGGTCACAACTTTCTGAAAATGACATAGACGATTTTAGCATTGCTATTGCCAATCAGTTACTAACGTTAGACATTTGGAATAAATCATTTTTCCATATTTTTTTAACGATTGAAGAGCAAAAAGAAATCAATACCGATTTTATACTCAATATTTTAGCAGGAAAAGATAAACACATCGTTATTTCTAAAAGTAACTTTGATGATTATAGCATGTCGCATTATCTATTAACAGATAGTACAACGATTAAAAAAAATAGATACAACATTCCTGAACCAATAGATGGTATTGAAATTAAACCATCCCAATTAGAAGTCGTTTTTATTCCACTTTTAGCTTTTGATACAGCAGGAAATAGAATTGGTTACGGAAAAGGGTTCTATGATCGCTTTTTAGCGAGTTGTAAACCTGAAACTATAAAAATTGGATTATCATTTTTTGAATCTGAAGACGAAATTTCTGACTTTTCTAAAAACGATATAAAGCTAGACTACTGCATCATTCCTAATAAAATATATCGCTTTTAAAGAAAAATAACCACCGTTGAAGTGCCTATAAATTAGATAAAGTGTAAAAATTTCATATCTTGCAAGTTCAAGTATTCAAATTTGACCCAAAATCTGAGTTGTAACTAACAATAGCATGACGGAAACTAACCTAAAACGGCATATTATACCTAATGAAAAATTAGAAGAAGACAATTTTTATTATCACGAATCAGCACTTATGACTTCTACAGGAAGTTGGTATATTGATTTTGAAAACAAAAAGAGTTATTGGGATGATATTACTAGGACGATTTTAGAATATCCCGTAGATTTTGTTCCATCCTTAAAAATGGCAATGTCTTTATATGCTGAAGAACACCACGCGTATATTTCAAATATATTTTTTGAATGCGCCTTATCTGGTACTCCTTTTGATACAGAAATACAAATGCTTACTGCCAATAACCGAAAGTTTTGGGCAAGAGCTATTGGAAAGCCAATTTATAATAATGCTAATAAAATCATTGGTGTACGTGGCGTTTTTCAAGATATTGATGATAATATTCAAAAGGAAATTAATTTAGAAAAAGCTTCGGGAATTGTAGCTTCTCAAAACAATAGATTGTTCAATTTTGCACATATTGTTTCTCATAATTTAAGGTCCCACTCTAGTAATTTAACTTTAATTGTTCAGCTTATAAACGATTTAGATACTGTAGAAGAAAAATTAGAATTACTAGATAATATTACACATGTATCAGAAAGCCTAAATACAACCATAGAACATTTAAATGAAGTAGTTACTATACAAACTAACTCTAATCAACTTAAAGTAGAAGTTAATTTTGCTAAAACATTAGAGCAAGTGACAACATCAATCAACCAAATTATTGATAATAATAAGGTTACAATAAATTCAGACTTTAGTAAAGTTGAATTTATTGAGTATATTCCCGCATATTTAGATAGTATTTTTTTAAATTTACTTACTAATGCCATTAAATATAAGCACAAAGACAGAGATCCAGTAATTAACATCAGTACAACGCGAGATTACACAAATCAAGATCGTGTTGTTTTAGAAATTTCTGATAACGGTTCTGGAATAGACATGGATAAATTTGGAGATAAAGTTTTTGGCATGTACAAAACATTTCATTATAATGCAGACGCAAGAGGTATTGGTTTGTTTATTACAAAAAACCAAGTTGAATCTTTAAATGGGGAGATTAGTGTAAAAAGTGATCTAAATTTAGGTACAACTTTTACTATAAAATTTTAATATCAATGAGTAAACAAATAAAATTGGCATGTATAATTGATGATGATAATATCTATGTAAAATTGGTAAGAAAAATTATAGAGACAAGAAAACTCTGTGATCATCTGCTCATATTTAAAGACGGAAAAGAGGGTATAGACTATTTTGAAACTCTACTCCAAAATTTAGATAAAGACAACATACCAGAAGTCATTTTATTAGATCTCAATATGCCTGTAATGGATGGTTGGGAATTTCTAGAACGTTTTACTAAGATTAAAAATAAATTTAATCATCAAATTACGCTTTATGTTGTGAGCTCATCGATTAACGCTACAGATATTGACAAAGCCAAATCATTATCTTCAGTAGAAAATTACTTGATAAAACCCGTGAGGATTAACGAACTTGAAGCTGTATTTAAAAAAATAGCTTAATCACTAAAAGCTTTCTTATTAAACACAATTAAAATCCCAATTCCTGTGCTTATTGCTACATCTGCGACATTAAAAACAGGATCAAAAAAAGAAAATTGCTTACCTCCAAAAAGCGGTAACCATTCTGGTAAAATACCATTCCAAATAGGAAAATAAAGCATATCTACAACGTTTCCATGAAATACACTTTCATAGCCGCCATTTTCAGGTAAAAAGGTAGCCACTTGCATTATGCTATCACTAAACAAAAAGCCATAAAACACAGAATCTATAATATTACCTAAAGCACCAGCAAATATTATAGAAATAGCGAAAACTAAGATTTTAGACTTCTGCTTCTTAGTCACATCAACTAGCCAAAATGCAATACCTGTAACAGCTACAATTCTAAATAAAGTTAAAATTAATTTAGCGGATCTATCAGATATTATAGTTGTAAAATCACTCAATTTTGTTCCCCAAGCCATACCGTCATTCTCAATGAAAGCAATTTGAAACCAAGAAAAAACATGAATACTTTCTCCTAACTGAAAATGGGTTTTAATGTAAATTTTACTGATTTGGTCTACCAGAAGAATAACAAAAATAATTAATAAGGCTTTTTTAAGAGACATCTAAAGATTTTAAGCAAAAATAGACGTTTAATTGGGCTTTGCAACCGTAATGTTGCCATTTATAGAAGTCAATTTCCAAATAGCATCTTTATTATTAAAGTCGTCTATAATAACTTTTCCGTGATTTGATTTGGCTTCAACAGTAGCACTTTTAGTTACAATGCTGATATCTCCATCTAAGGTATTTATAATTGCTGATTTTGATTCTCCCTTAACACTACATTGCCCTTGTAATAATTCAATAGAAAGCGAATTAAAAACTCCGTTTAATGTTACATGTCCAATATCACTTATAATATTTAAAGAAAGATGTTCCGGAATTTCAAGATAGAGCATGGCAGCAATTACCTTATGTGCATTCCGCTTATCGTCAGGCATGTCTATTAAAGATAAGTAAGCTAAACTTAAGTTTAGTGTATTATTTTCTTCTTTAACAACCAATTGAAAATCATTTTGATATTCACCATCTAATATTGAAGAAATACTAATCTTATCTTTTTTTGAGCTGGAAACGATAATATTAAAAAATTGATCTCCTTGTATTGAAATTACTTTAATATGCTCAGCAGAAATTTCTTTTTGAAGTTTATTTTGAGCTCTCGTAACTGCAAATGACAAAAGGCACACTATAAAACAGAAAGACCTCAAAGATTTTTGAAAACTTAGAGGTCTATCTATATAATACGCTAAAGCCTTGAAATTAAAATACCAAGGCTTTATTGTTCTGTTTTTGTTCAAAATATAATCTCAATATAATGAATTCCTTTTTAATAAAGGGATTTCCTTAAGATTGCATATTCTTTGCTTCAATACTCAATGTGGCATGAGGCACCAATTTTAAACGTTCTTTGTTTATTAATTTACCAGTAACACGGCAAACACCATACGTTTTGTTTTCAATACGGATCAATGCATTTTTTAAATCTCTGATAAACTTTTCTTGACGAATCGCCAATGCTGAGTTTGCTTCCTTACTCATTGTTGCACTCCCTTCTTCAAATGCTTTGAATGTTGGTGACGTATCATCTGTACCATTATCAAAATCATTCATATAAGCACTTTTAATAAGCTCTAAATCGTGCTCTGCTTTCTTAATTTTTTCTTTTAATAAAGATTTAAACTCTGCTAAATCTTTATCTGAATATCTATTATTGGTTTCTGTTGACATAATTTTTAGTGTTTATTAATAAACAATTTAGTATTTACTTCATCAAATACAATTTCTATACCATTGTTTATTGAGTCCTTAATTTCTAACTTTTCAGTTAATGTTTCTGATTTAATATACGCTTCATTTGAAGAAACTGCTTCCACAACATGTGGGTCGTTTTGAAGCTGAACATCAATTCTGTCTGTAACTTCAAAGCCTGAGTCTTTTCGTAAATTCTGAATACGATTAACAAGTTCTCTTGCAATACCTTCTTTACGTAAATCTTCATTAATAGTAACATCTAAAGCTACGGTTAATGCACCTTCATTTGCTACGAGCCATCCTTCAATATCTTGCGATGTAATCTCCACATCATCAAGACCCAAATTAATCTTTTTTCCGTTAATTTCAACATCAATATTGCCGTTTTGCTCGATATTTTTAATATCATCTGCAGTAAAAGCACTTATTGCACTCGCTATCAGCTTCATATCTTTACCAAACTTAGGTCCTAAAGCTTTAAAATTTGGTTTTATTTGTTTCACTAAGATATCTGAAGCATCTTCTAACAGTTCAATTTCTTTAATGTTTACTTCATGTTTTATTAAATCTGCAACCGCTTCAATTTCTTCCTTTTGTTGTTGATTATCAACAGGAATCATAATTTTCTGTAACGGCTGACGTACTTTAATCTTCTCTTTAGCTCTCAACGATAATACAAGTGAACATATTGTTTGCGCACTTTCCATTTTTCGCTCTAATACTTTATCAATAACACTAGTATCTGCAACAGGGAAATCTGCTAAATGCACACTTTCAAACGTTTCCTTTTTAGTCACTGCATTCAAATCTAAATACAAACGATCCATAAAGAAAGGTGCTATTGGTGCGCCTAACTTTGCAATGGTTTCCATACATGTATAAAGCGTTTGATATGCCGAAATCTTATCCGTTTGGTAATCGCCTTTCCAGAAACGTCTTCTGCTTAAACGCACGTACCAATTACTTAAATAATCTTGTGTAAAGTCTGAAATTGCTCGTGCTGCTCTTGTTGGTTCATATTCTGCATAATACTCATCTACTTTCTGAATTAATGAATTTAATTCAGACAAAATCCAACGATCAATTTCTGGTCGTTCTTCTAAAGGAATATCTGCTTCACTGTAGCTAAAACCATCAATATTGGTATAAAGCGTGAAGAATGAATAGGTATTATATAATGTTCCGAAGAATTTACGACTTACCTCAGCAATACCTTCGCTATCAAACTTTAAGTTATCCCAAGGATTTGCATTACTAATCATGTACCAACGTGTGGCATCTGCTCCATATTTAGATAAGGTTTCAAAAGGGTCCACTGCATTACCTAAACGCTTAGACATTTTTTGACCGTTTTTATCTAAAACCAATCCGTTTGAAACGACATTTTTGTATGCTACAGAATCGAAAACCATAGTTCCGATAGCATGAAGCGTATAGAACCAACCACGTGTTTGGTCTACACCTTCTGCGATAAAATCAGCTGGATATGCTTCTTTATTATCAATTAGGTTTTTATTCTCAAATGGATAATGCCATTGCGCATAAGGCATAGAACCAGAATCGAACCATACATCTATTAAATCACTTTCGCGTTTCATTGGTTGACCTGATGCTGAAACTAAAACGATTTTATCAACTACATTTTTATGTAAATCGATAGTTTCATAATTTGCTTCAGACATATTGCCTACTTCAAATTCAGCAAAAATATCTTGAGACATAACACCTGCTTTCACAGACTTAGCCATTTCTTCTTTTAACTCAGCTACAGAACCAATACAAATTTGTTCTTTTCCATCTTCTGTTCTCCAAATTGGTAATGGAATTCCCCAAAAACGAGATCGCGATAAATTCCAGTCGTTTGCATTTGCCAACCAATTTCCAAAACGCCCTTCTCCAGTTGATTTTGGTTTCCAATTAATAGTGGTATTTAACTCGTGCATTCTTCCTTTAACATCTGTGATTTTAATAAACCACGAATCTAATGGATAGTATAAAATTGGCTTATCAGTTCTCCAACAATTTGGGTAACTGTGCTTATATTTTTCAACCTTAAAGGCTTTGTTTTCCGTTTTTAATTTAATGGCAAGTTCTACATCTATAGAACGTTCTGGTGCTTCACCATCTTCGTAATATTCATTCTTTACATATTTACCAGCAAATTCACCTAGTTCTGGTCTGAACTTTCCTTGCAAATCTACTAATGGCACTAAATTACCATTCTCATCTTTTACTAAAAGTGGTGGAATTTCTGGTATTGCTTGTTTTGCAACCATAGCATCATCTGCTCCAAAGGTTGGTGCTGTGTGTACAATACCTGTTCCGTCTTCAACCGTTACGAAATCTCCAGAAATTACTCTGAAGGCGTTTTCAGGATTGTCGTTTGGTAATGCGTATGGTAATAATTGCTCATAAGTAATACCTACTAAATCTTTCCCAACGAATTCTTTAACCACAAAATAAGGAATCTTTTTATCTCCTTCCTTGTAGTCTATTAATTCTGATTTAGTTTCAACACGTTTAAATTTACCATCGAATTGTTTGTTGACTAAATTCTTAGCCAAGACTACATTCATGGGTTGAAACGTGTACTGGTTATACGTTTCAACTAAAACATATTCAATCTTTGGCCCAACCGTTAATCCGGTGTTACTAGGCAACGTCCATGGTGTTGTTGTCCAAGCTAAAAAGAAAATATCACCTTCATTTTGAAGAAAATCTGGTAACGAATCTGCATTGGCTTTAAACTGCGCAACAACTGTTGTATCCGTTACATCTTGATATGTTCCTGGTTGGTTAAGTTCATGCGAACTCAAACCTGTACCTGCTTTTGGTGAATATGGCTGAATAGTGTAGCCTTTGTAAATTAAATCTTTCTCGTAAATCTGCTTTAGTAACCACCAAACAGATTCCATATATTTAGATTTGTAGGTAATATATGGATCGTCCATATCTACCCAATAACCCATTTTTTGTGTAAGGTCATTCCAAATATCTGTATAGCGCATAACGGCTTTTTTACACGCTTCGTTATACTCTTCTACTGTGATTTTTTTACCAATATCTTCTTTGGTAATACCCAGTTCTTTTTCTACACCAAGCTCCACTGGTAGTCCGTGAGTATCCCAACCTGCTTTACGTTTTACTTGAAAACCTTTCATGGTTTTATAACGTGGAAATATATCTTTAATCGCACGTGCTAAAACGTGGTGTACACCAGGCAAACCGTTTGCAGAAGGTGGTCCTTCAAAAAACACAAAAGGTGGTTTTCCTTCTCTTGTGGTTACACTTTTATCGAAGATGTCGTTAGCTTCCCAATAGTTACCGATTTCATCAGCAACGTTTGGCAAGTTAAGTCCTTTGTATTCAGGGAACTTTGTACTCATTTTTCTGTTTTCTTTTCGAGGTGCGAAAATAATGAATTTTAGGGAAAAAGAAGACTAATTTTTTTTCTAGAAACCTATTCCAATCACGAATTAAAAAAACCAATAGAATCTTTATACTCTGATTTTTAAACTGATGTCATAGAAAAAAGAATCCCAATAATTATTTATCGAGATTCTCTCTTTTTATTTTACCAAAATCTTCTTTGTGAGAACACCATCAGCTGTAGTCAATTTAATAACATAAGTTCCTGTGCTTACATCAAATAATTGATACTCATTATAAGAACCTAAAAATGATTTATTGACGCTATAAACTGATTGCCCTAAAATATTATAGACATCGATGCTTTTAACATCAATATTATTAGGATTTAGCACTACTATTTTATTTCTATTTGAAGCGTAATAAAAATTAAGGGATGCTATTGTTTCATCAATTTGAGAAAGTGATTCTGACTCGTTTTTAAAAACTATTTCGAACCTATTACTAAACTCACCAACTTCTGATGAAAACTCATATGGTAATTCATTTTTCAAGTTAAAATATTCTCCTGTAAAATTATCCTTTATATATATTTCTTGATCATCAGAAATATTTTCAGTTTCTGTAATTCCTATGGTATAATTATAGTTTCCTGAAGATTTTAAATTTAAAGGCACTATTTTATCATCAGTAATTGGAGCATATGCCTGAATTGTGGCAAGTTTATCATCTAATGCAAGATTTAAATCATCTACATAAGTTTCAATATTGATGGCTTCGTAACCATAATCGTAATCGTCTGATGTCTGTTCGCTAAAACCTAAAAGCAATTCTCGCTTGGTTGCTGGTCCGTTAACAGAATTAAATTCTAAACGTATTTTTTGCATTAGAGATTCTTCTGATGTTTCAGAATCACTTTCATTTTCTGAACTTGCAGTACTTCTAAAGAAAACAGAACCATTATTATAAGAGCCATCTGCTTCTGCTTCTTTGACAAAGACACGTTGGCTATTTTTGAAAACAATAGTTCCGCTAGATACAATTTCTGTAATAAATCCTTGTCCAACTGGTAAATATCGAGATGGCTTTTTTGTACCATCTTGACTTCCATTTGTAGCACCTTCAATACCTATAAATTGATATGCTCTTGTAGAGCCTGTTTTATTAACTTGTGCATAACCACCGTTATACTCATTTAAGTAATGTGATGCTCCACTCCATTGCTGCCAAAGTTGAATAGTACCGTCTATAACACCAGCATTATCATCAATAAACTCATGCAGATCTATCGCAGAGGCATAAGGGTTTCCTAACAAGTAGTCTGTTTTAGATACCGCAGAAACTGATCCGTTACCACCCGTATCTGTAACGTCAACTAAAATAGTTCCATTATTGGGTTTCCCTTGAAACAAATATTGCTGAGTTACTCCAGAAATACCTGTTCCTTTTTGAGTGTAACCAACACCTGGTTGTAATGCCGTGTTTGTATTAACAGCTTCATAATCATAATAGGTGACTCCATTTTTATAAGTATACAGCCAACGTGTACTTATTTTTCCTATTTCTTGATGTGCGGTTGTAAATTCGAAATTAGTTTCATCTTGCTTTTTAAGCATATTTAGTCTAAAAATCGAGTTATTACTATTGTTGGTGTTTAATGCATTATTGTTTGTTAATAAAGTCTCACTTAAAACCCCTACTGGAGAGGCCCAATAGTTATACCAGTATGCACTTGAACTTCCCTCTTGACGCCTTAAAATTTTACCTTGAGCTGAGGTCACTAAATCACTTTCCGTTCCCTGTAACAGTTGAGAATCTTGCTGTAAATCAATTGTTCCATTTAGCTCTAAATATTTAGTTACATTAAGCTGTAAATCTTCAGCAGAACTCCCTACTGTAAAAACAATATCCTCGTCGGCTGCCGTTTTCTCATCTACTAATAAAGCTAGAGCATGAATACCTTTTAAACCTCTAGCTTCATTACTCAAGCTTTGAGATGTTGTTAAATTAATATTGTTTTTAATGTGATAGATACCCCAAGTATAGGTTTCTTCTGATTGCAAAGCATGATCGGCTACTTCATCTCCTGGAATAGCCCAAAGATCTCCATATAACCAAGTTGTTTTATCGTGCCAATTACCATTTTGTACAGTAACAAAAGGCATTGGTGCTGTTTGAGGTTGTACTGTGCTAATATTATGTAAAATAGCATCATTACCATAATTAGAATCATCGCTAAGCTTTGTTGAAGCAATTTTAGACATTGAATAATACAACTCTAAATCACTCCATCTTATGTTACCAATATGATAAGGTGTAATTGATCCTTTCAAATTTCCTCCGTCATTTTCAATCTCCTGATAAACAATTTCTCGTATTTCCTTTTCAATTAAAATGTTATTGAATACTCTTACTTCGTCTATGGATCCTTCAAAATAACTAGTACTTGTTTCATTTTTTCTACCTAGCATAAATTTTTCCTCAGTTGCTGTACTTGCACTTTGTAACCTAACTAGTGTTCTAGAGCCTGAATTTATAGACAGCGTTACTCCTAATTTTCCGTCATAGTAAACACTTACATTACCACTACTAAAATCTAGATTTACTGTGATATGTCTCCAAATTCCCTTTTTAAATACATCATTATTTTCAACAGATAAATTGGAAGAGGAACCATCTGAAAATTCTGCTGCTATATTAACAATGATCTTTGAGTCTCTAATAAATATTTCAATACCGTTCTCTTCGCCAAGAATAAAATAAGTGTTATTATCTTCAACTTCACTTTTTACCCATGCCATTAAGGTAATATTGTCATTATTACTTGCATTAAAATTAGACAAGAATTCTGAACCTAAAACATAGTCATCAATACCATCAAAATCCATGGTTGCTGAGGTTAAATAGACATCAATACCATCTCTATAGTCCAAATCTCCACCTAATAATAAATCCCCATCTGTATCTGGTAAAATAGATAAGTCTAATGGATTCTCAATATCTTCGTTAATGTCTAAAATAGGATCATTAATATTTGTTGTTTCGAAGTTATCGTCTAAACCATCTCCGTCTGCATCATTTCCTGATAGCGTATTAGCCATTCCATTTTCTTGAATATCTGGAGTTCCATCATTGTCACTATCTGAGTCTTTATAATCTGGGATATTATCACCATCAGTATCTTCTAGGCTTGCAAAACCAGATCCGTAATTATCGTCTACACCATCGTTGTTTAAATCTACCATTGTTGCTCCACTACCACTCGGAGAAATATAACCACCTGTTGATTGTGCCTCTACATTATCTGGTATACCGTCATTATCTGAATCTATATCTAAATAATCTTGAATCCCATCATTATCTGTATCTGTACAAATATTGTCTGACAATACGGAAAAAGGAATTAATGTTTTAGAAATAGTTGCGCTTGAGTAAGACACACTTAAAGATTCTAGTCCACCTCTTTCATAAAACAATATTGTAATTGGGTAAATACCTGGAGTTAACGCAATAGTTCCCGACCTTTCTTGTATAGCATGATCTCCATCATTATCAACTATTTCATTGCCATCAATAAACAATTTAGAACCATCATCAGAACTGGTATAAAACGTATATGTTTCTTCGGTATTAATAGTAATATAACCCGTATATCGAATAGCAAAATTATCGTGATCTCCTGGTGTGATCATACCCCAAAGTGCATCTACATCGATTTCAGATACATTACCTGTTGCTGTAGCTCCTGTAGTTGGAATATTGTCTACGCTTGGCGAGACATTTATATCATAAAATTCATAAGAGAGAGTATGATTAATTTCATCGCATACCGCACCTTCATTTACATTTAGTATACCATCATTATCACTATCTAAATCTGTGGTATCACCTATACCATCGCCATCCATATCTGAATCTAAATTAAGAGTGGCACTATTTTCTATTTGAATACATAAATTAGTTGCATGTGTTACGACTAAAGTATATACACTATCGTCTAATCCTGTAACATCGGAAATATTTAAAATATCCGAGGTAACACCTGTATAAACACCTCCATCAGTTAGGTTTGTACCATTTAATTGCCATTGGTAGCCTAAGCCTGTACTTACATCTGTAGAGCTATTTGAATAATCTGGCACACCTTCTGTTGTAAACGTAGTTGTGCTTGTCGCTGTTGCACTAGTTATAGTAAAGCTTGTAGCCGCACCTATTACAACTAACTGATCATCTAAGTCTGTAGCATCTACAATAACTTCTGTTGCAGTAGTCACATTTGTAGTTGTGCCTGTATATGCCGTTGAAGTACCTGTAACTAAACCATTAGCGTTAATACTTGCACCATCTACTTGTCCGTCTGCATTGCTATCTGTATGGCCTGCTTCTATAACATCATTACAGCCATCACCATCACTATCTATATTCTGAAAATCGAAATTACCATCACCAGAAGTGTCTATTGGTATTGTAGTTTCTGCAGTATCATCTGCTCCATTGTTATTACTATCACTAAACGAATCATCGTTACTATCTATTATTCCATCGTTGTTAGTATCTAAACCTCCGTTACCCGCTTCATCGATATCGTAGATACCATCGTTGTCTGAATCTAAATCTAAATAATCTGGAATCCCATCATTATCTGTATCTGTACAATTATTTTCTGATAAGACAGAAAAAGAAATTAATGTTTTAGAAATAGTTGGGCTCGAATATGACACACTTAAGAACTCACCTCCCGTTCTTTCAAAAAACAGAATCGTGATTGGATAAATGCCTTGGTTAAGGGCTATTGTTCCTGAGTTTTCTACTATACCATGTAAACCATCGTTATCAACGACCTCGTTTCCGTCAATAAACAATTTAGAACCATCATCTGAACTTGTATAAAATGTATATGTTTCTGTTGTATTAATCTTAATAAAACCTTGATATCTTATCGCAAAATTTTCGTGATCGCCTGGTGTAATCATAGACCAAAGTGCGTCTACATCGATTTCAGAAACACTACCTGTTGCTGTGGCTCCAGTAGTTGGAATGTCGTCTACAGTTGGTGAGACATTTACATCGTAAAACTCATAAGATAAACTTTGAGTAATTTCATCGCATGCAGTACCTTCATTTACGTCTAGTATACCATCATTATCATTATCTACATCTACACTATCTGCAATTCCGTCTCCATCGATATCTGGAGTATTAGCTAAACCACCAATGTTAATGATATAATCTTCTACTTCTCCATTAGTAAAGTCAAAATCACAGGATGTAAACCCTGTATCAATTCCTCCTCGTACTCCGATTCTTATTTTAGAAAGTGCTTCATCCGCACTATTAGGAATAGCAATGTTAATTGGTACATTTACAACTTTATTTCCACCAACGTTATTGGTATCTTGGAATGTAAACAAAAAACGTTCGCCTGCATCTTCATAATCATCATCCGAGCTTTCATTTAGATTAAGCCAAATAGCGATTGTATTCTGACTAGTATTCCAACCATTTAAAGTGACACTTACTGTGCCTGCAAGCGTTTGATTTATTGGTATGTTTTCTGAAGAAAACGTCGTGTAATTTGTAAAACTACCTGTTGTGCCAACACTACTATTATTTATAGGACCTAAAGAAACATTAGAAATGTATAAGGTATTGTAGCTTCCTATATTTATGGTTTCACAAAAATTAGGTGGCAAATCACCAGGATCCGTACCTGAAATGAAATTAACTAGATAATCCTCAATTTCACCTGCCTGATAATTATAGTCGCACGACGTGAAATTAGTATTAGTACCTGTTCTTAAACCAACACGCATTCTAGCATTTCCATTTTGAGCAGTTGAAGGTATCGGAATACTTACAGGAACGGCCACGTTTTTTTGTCCGCTAACATTATTAGTATCTCTAAATGTAAATATAAAACGTTCTCCACTATCTTCAAAATCGTCATCTATTTCGTTAAAATTAAACCATACTACAACTGTATTGGTATTGGTATTCCATCCATCAATAGTGACTGTAATAGTTCCGTTTATTGTCTGACCTGCAATAATATCTGTAGGCACCACTGTTGTGAAGTCTGCAAACGTGCCTGTGGCTCCAGAGCTACTGTTGTTTATTGTACCAATGGCTACATTAGATATGTAGTTTGTATTAAAACTTCCAATATTAGAAGGGGTACAATATTGAGCATTTAGCTTTGTTATAAAAATAAAAAAAAGCAGCGTCGACCATCGACTGAATAAAATTCTAGCAGTTATCATAGGTTAAGAATTAAAGTATTATGAATAAACCTGAGGGGCAGAATTTTCACAATTGAAACTAATATTGCATTTTAACAACAGGGCAATATTAGAAAAAAATTATCTAATAATCTAGATAATTGTACTGTTTTTGTCGTTAAAAAGCATTTAAGTTCGTTGAAAGGTATTTTTACATGGGAAAAATTCAGTGTTAAATTTTTTTTTAAACTAGAAAACCAACCAAATCTTCAATCTTAGAAATCAGTTGAATTTTAATAATCGTATTTTTTAAGGCTATTTTATTGTACTTAGAAACAAAAATGGTTGAGAACCCTAATTTTTCAGCTTCTAAAATTCTTTGTTCTACGCGTTGTACTGGTCTTATTTCACCAGAAAGTCCTACTTCTGCCGCAAAGCAATATGTACTAGGCAAAGCCACATCTTCATTAGATGATAATATGGAAGCGACAACCGCTAAATCTATAGCAGGATCATCTACTGTGATGCCACCTGTAATATTTAAAAAGACATCTTTTGCACCTAAGCGGAAACCTGCACGTTTTTCTAAAACAGCCAATAGCATGTTAAGACGTTTTGCATTAAAACCCGTAGCAGAACGTTGTGGTGTTCCGTAAACTGCTGTACTAACCAATGCTTGTACTTCAATCATTAAAGGTCGTAATCCTTCTAAAGTCGCTGCGACTGCATTACCAGATAGTTCTTCGTCTTTTTCTGATATTAATATTTCTGATGGATTAGAAACTTCTCGTAATCCTGAGCCTTGCATTTCGTATATACCCAACTCATTAGTAGAACCAAAACGGTTTTTGTTGGCTCGTAGAATTCTGAATACATGATTACGGTCGCCTTCAAATTGAAGAACCGTATCTACCATATGCTCAAGAATTTTTGGACCTGCAATGTGTCCGTCTTTTGTGATATGACCAATTAATAAAACTGGTGTTGCAGTTTCTTTGGCAAATTTTATCAGTTCTGTTGTACATTCCTTTATTTGAGAAATGCTTCCTGCAGAAGATTCAATATAATCGCTATGTAAGGTTTGTATAGAATCAATAACCACAATATCTGGCTCTAAAGCTTCAATTTGCTTAAATATATTCTGGGTTTTGGTTTCGGTAAGAATGTAACAATTACTGCTATTAGGATTAATACGTTCTGCACGCATTTTTATCTGTTTCTGACTTTCTTCTCCAGAAACATAAAGGGTTTTGTATTGTAATTTTAAGGCAATTTGAAGTAAAAGTGTACTTTTTCCTATTCCTGGCTCACCACCTAATAATGTTAAAGAACCATGAACCATTCCGCCTCCAAGCACACGATTAAATTCGCCATCTTGCATATCTAAACGTGCTTCTTGCGAAGTATCAATTTCATTAATCAATAATGGTTTTGATGCACGTTTTGAAGTTGACGTTGGTGATTTCCAATCGCTCTTTTCGGGTTTTTGAATGACTTCTTCTGCAATGGTATTCCATTCCTTACAAGATGTACATTGTCCTTGCCATTTAGCATATTGACTACCACAATTCTGACAAAAAAAAGTTGTTTTTACTTTAGCCATGTTCACATTCCGAGAAATCGGACATCTAATTTTAAAATTCGAACAGCAAAATTAAGACAAATTTAGTTGATCTCTTTAAACCAAGTTAAAATTGCTAAAATTTTGAAGGCAGCTAATTTTGAAGGTAAATTAGAAAATAAAAATGTTTTAGATTTTTGATATAATGCTTCAAAAAAGTAGTCTGTTGATAGGGAGTTTTTTTTACTTTTCTTCATTATCCTCATCTATTTCTTCTTCGTCTAAATCATCATCTAAATCTACTAAAACTACATTAAGCTCTTCAATTTTAGATGCGATATATTCCTTATCAATATTAATAGCATCTTCCAAAATCAATGCAGATTCGTATAATTTTTTAGCTTTTTTAGTTTTACCAAAATGTTCTGCTGATTGCGCCAAATAGTATGTTCCTAATAAAGTTTCGGGATGAAGTTTATTGGCTAATTTACCAAGTTTGTATAGTGATTGATAATCTTCTCGTTGCTCTGCAATTTTTGCCACTTTCTCTAATTCTTCTTCACTAATCTCTTTTTCGATTCCGAATAGTTTTTCAATTCTATTGTATCTATCTACTAAATATTGATCTAAAGTACCTTCGTAAGGCAACACTTTTTCTTCTAATTCTTTTTCTCTTAACGGAGTGTAAATATCAAAAATCTTATCAAAAGATCTTGAAATAGCACTACTAACTAATGTATAGTGCGTTTCACCATTAAAATCATCGAAATAATAAGTTAAATGTTTATTATCAACAGCTTTAATTTGTTCGTTTGTACCAATTATATTCTCTCGAATTTGAGGTATATCTTTTTCTGAAGTTGCCATATAATAAAAAACATCATCCTTAAAAAGCGTTAAACGTTTTGAAACAAAGCTACTTAACGAACCTACAAAATCTGGACTTATACAAACGTAGGCCTGAAACGACAAATCTTCTTTAAATAAATAAGAATTAATAAAATTACCCATGCGATCATGGCCAACAGCAACTCTAAATTTACTTGTATTATATTCCTTATCAATATAAGGCAACAATTCTTCTGAGACAAAATTATGAAACCTAAGTCCAGATTCCGTTGGCAATCCTGTTGCAGGATCAAAATATGCATCATAAAAACGGTCTTCACCTTGCATAATACCAACAACTATAGAACTTGGCATATCATCAAAATAAGTTTGAAAATCTACTTGTCCAGCGACAGGTTCAAACAGGTAATCACCATCGAAAACAATAATTACTGGATGTTTTACATCTGAGTCTGGGTTGTAATTTTTAGGTAGCTTAATTTTTAATTTCCGTTCGGAATTAAGACTAGCAGAAGATATCTCCTTATAGGTTACTTGCGCAGTTGAAAACGCAAAAATGAGATAAGTAAAAACTAGTAGGATAGTTTTTCTCATAATTTGATAGGTTTAGATTTGGGACTCCAAACATACTAAATTATCGTTAAGTTGTCAATTTTTTTCGATGAAATACAATTAATTATTTAGAGCCTCTTCAGCATCGTACATTTTTTCAAGCATAAGTTCCTTATCTACAGATTGTGAGGGCTGTAAAAGCAAACCTCCTTTGTACTGCAACAATGCCTTTTTATAGTTTCCTTCTTTTTCATAGTACATACCTAAGTAATAAGCACCTAGCATTGAATCGGGAAATTCTTTCCTAACCAATTTTGCTAATTTTTCTAAAGATTCTAAATCTTCTTTTTTATTACAAGCAGCAGCAATTGCTCTAATATCATTTTCAATTAATTTTTTTTCAAATCCATAGAAATGTTCAATATCCTCATATTTTTTAATTAAATAATCGTAAGATAAACCTTCGTATGGTAATAACTTTTCTTTGTATTCTTTTGCATTTATGGGTTTAAAAAGTCCGAAAATCTCATTCAGTGCCTTAGGGATTCCTCGTCCTACCAATGCATAGTGATTTGCATCTTCAAAATCATCAAACTTGTAAAAAAGTTTATCATTTTCTATGGTTGAAATAAGTGCATTTGTTTCTAAGGTAGAAGCCCTCAAGGTTTTTATATCGGCATCTGAAGTTGCCATATAATAAAAAATCTCTTGCGTCATTTCAGATAAGCGCTGTTGTAACCTAGTTCCCATTTCTGGCGCTAACTCTGGACTAAATGCTACATAAGCTCTAAAAACAGGATTGTCTTTAAAGAGAAAATAATTAATGAAATTAGCACTTAGATCGTGCCCAAAAATGATTCTAAAGTTAGAGGCTTTATAATTTTTTTCGACATAAGGTAATAATTCTGCTGAAATGAATTCATAAAATTGCGCGCCTGAATCTTTTGGAAAATAGCTTTCAGAATCATAAAACAAATCATTAGACCTTGTATCTGCTTGGTTAACACCCACAACAATACAATCTGGAATATCTTCCCAATAGGACTGGTAATCAATATTACCTGCAACAGGTTCAAATAAATAAT
This sequence comes from Winogradskyella sp. Asnod2-B02-A, assembly GCF_045063645.1. NCBI lineage: Bacteria > Pseudomonadati > Bacteroidota > Flavobacteriia > Flavobacteriales > Flavobacteriaceae > Winogradskyella > Winogradskyella sp. Asnod2-B02-A. The sequence continues at coordinate 1,259,315 of NZ_JBEFOG010000027.1, read as the reverse complement.
CTCCATCTAAGACAATTATTAAGGGATAAGAACGCTTCTCTTCTGGGTCGTAATTTCTTGGCAATTGAATCTTTAATTCACGTTCGCCTCCTAGCCTTTCAGAATCAATAGTTTTATAAATAGCTTGCGCTTGTATATTTAAAACGATAAAAAAAACGATTACAAGTGAATAAAAATTCTTCATATATAAAACTGATTAAATTTAAAGCAAGTTAAAAAATATTTCTATACTGTTGTTTTCTTTCTGTTGTAAACCGGTAAGTATAACAATGATAGACCTCCTATAACGATTATAACTAAAGTTTGAGTAGACCACATTATCCAACCAAAAGCTCTACTTGGATCTTCTGACATACCAAATAATGTTAATGCAATAACTATAGCTTCGGGAAAAGAACCAATGCCTCCATTTGTCGCTGCAATACTAAAACTTGCAAGTATAAACCCAATGAGCACTGCTGCTATAGATATATGTTCTAACTCTGGTAATGCAAAAGTGGTAACATAAAACATCAGTACATATAAGCACCAAATAAATAACGTATGTCCTATAAAAGCCCATTTCTTTTTCATCTTAAAAATACTAAGTGCACCTTCTAAAAGACCCGAAATAAATCCTTTTACTTTTAAAGCAAATTTAGAATTACTCTTCTTTATAAATATAAATAAAAATAAAGCACCTAATAACAAAATAGATCCACCAAGGAGTAATGATGTTGGATTAAATTTTTCGGCAAAAAAATTGTAAATAAATTCAAACTCTAAGAAGAAAGCTATCGCAATTATAAACAATAGCATAATGGTATCTGCAATCCGCTCCGCTACAATTGTTCCAAAACCTTTATCAAAAGGAATCCCTTCATAATTGGTTAGAATTGAAGCTCTCGCTATTTCACCTGCACGTGGAATGGTAAAATTAATAAGATAGGCCGCATAAACAGCCATAAAACTATTGGCAAACTTAGGCTTAAAACCCAAAGGTTCTGCCATATAAAGCCAACGATATGCTCGAGACGCATGACTAAGAATACCTAAAGATACACCTAAAATAATCCAACTATAATCAGCATCTTTAAAATATTGTACCAATATAGGAATGGAAATTTTTGATAAAGAATACCAAACTAGTCCTACTCCCAAGAGTAAAGGCAAAACTACTTTTAGGATAGATTTAGGCTTACTCACCTATTTATTTTAACAAGTTAGTTGCTTCGTCTGGAAACACCAAACAAGGCTTAAATACTTTTGCGTCTTCTATATCCATAAACGCATAAGTAATGAGTATTAAGGTATCTCCAACAGAAACTTTTCTTGCCGCAGCTCCATTTAAAGTTATTTCACCACTTTTTCTTGGACCCGGAATACAATAGGTTTCTAAACGTTCGCCATTATCGTTATTAACAATCTGAACTTTTTCACCTTGTATAATATTAGCTGCCTCCATTAAATCTTCATCAATAGTAATACTACCAATATAGTTTAACGCTGCTCCTGTAACTTTTACACGATGAATTTTTGATTTTACAACTTGAATTTGCATACCACAAAGATAATTAATTTAAAGCAATATTATCTATTAGTCTTATATCGCCTGCATATGTAGCTATAAACGCTCTATATGACTTTTTTGTTGATTTTCGTTTTACTTCTTTTAGAGTTGTTATATCTGCAATGATAAAATACTCTAGCTCTAAAAGCGGTTGATTTTTAAATTGCTTTACAACCCATTCTGTAACATTTTTAGCACTTTTTGTGCCAAACTTTACTTTAGCTGCATTTAATGTTTTATAAATAAATGGCGCTATGTCTCTGTGTTCTTCGGTTAGTCTTGCATTTCTAGAGCTCATAGCCAAACCATCTTCTGCTCTATAAATTGGACAACCAATAATAGTTACAGGTAATTGATGTAATTCAACTAACTTTCTAATAATTTGCAATTGCTGAAAATCTTTTTCACCAAAATAGGCGCGATCTGGTGTTACAATTTCAAACAAACGTTTTACAATTGTCCCTACACCATCAAAGTGACCTGACCTAAATGCACCTTCCATTTCATGCTCTAAACCATCAAAAACAAAATTTTGTGATTGTATTTGATCACCATAAATATCTTCTTCAGAAGGAGCATAAATAATAATCTTATCATCACTTACCTGCTTTAGAAGTGCCATATCAGCCTCTAAAGTTCTTGGGTATCTCACCAAGTCTTCACTATTATCAAACTGAGTAGGATTTACAAAAATACTAACAACAACAAAGTCGTTTTCACTAAGTCCCATATTCACCAAAGATAAATGCCCATTATGCAAGGCACCCATTGTTGGCACAAACCCAATAGTATAGCCTTTTTCTTTTAAAGTACTAATCTGAGTTGCTAATTCTATTTTATTATTATAGTTTTTCAATGCAGTAACAAAAGTTTAACGCATGCAAACATAATATAATACTAGCAATCTGCACAAATTTTTGTAATTTTGCATGTTTTTTACCATTAATTCAAAAGCAGCAGATTTATGAAAGATAAACGAATATTATATGTGTCCTCGGAAGTTGTTCCATATTTACCAGAAACAGAAATTTCTTCAATGTCCTTTGAAGCTCCGAGAATGGTAAACAAACAAGGAGGTCAGATTAGAATATTTATGCCTCGCTTTGGAAACATAAATGAAAGACGACACCAATTACATGAAGTTATTAGACTTTCTGGAATTAACTTAGTCATTAATGACTTAGATATGCCTTTAATTATTAAAGTGGCGTCTATTCCTAAAGAGCGTATTCAGGTTTATTTTATAGATAATGAAGATTATTTTAAAAGAAAAGCCACATTAACTGATGAAAACGGACAGTTATTTTCAGATAATGATGAACGCGCTATTTTCTTCGCTAAAGGTGTAATAGAAACGGTTAAAAAATTGAACTGGGCTCCAGACATTATTCATGTCAATGGATGGCTAGCTTCTTTACTACCATTATACTTAAAAGAGTTTTACAAAACAGAACCTTTATTTACTGAAAGTAAAATAGTTACATCAGTATACAATCAAAGCTTTGAAGGAACGTTAGATAAAAACATGCTTTCTAAAGTGAATTTTGACGATTTAGATGCAAAAGCGACAAAACTCTTAGAACAGCCTAATTATACTAATTTAATGAAAATTGCAATAGATAATTCTGATGCCATTATAAGAGGTTCAAAAGAATTACCTGAAGAACTAGATACTTATTTAAACGACTTAACAAAACCTGTATTAGACTACTATTCTATTGAAGAATTTGCAGATCCATACACAGATTTTTACAACAACACTGTATTAAACAGTTAATATTACCTATGAAAAAAAATAAAATAGCCTTACAAATCATAGCATTTGGTTTAATTGCCTTTACATTTATAGCTTGTGATGAAGATTATGCAACGTTAGAATCTGATGTTATAAACAACGATATTGCTACTAATTTTGATATTCTTTCTGAAAAACACAATATCATAACATATACTAAAGCTTTAAATCCTATTGATAAGCCCGTACAAACAAATGGACTTGGACTAAGCACTTTAGGACTTTATGATGATGTTTATGGAAAAACAACTGCTAGTTTTGTAACTCAACTTTCTGCAAGTTCTTACGATCCAGACTTTGGAGATGGTACCATAATAGATTCTGTTGTAGTTACCATTCCATTTTTTAGTACTAGTACTGGGTTTGATGATGATGGTAATGTAACTTATGAGGTAGACTCAATATTACCAAAAGATGATACTTACAACTCAATAAAGTTAAGAATCTTTGAAAATAATTATTTTATTAGAGATTTTGACCCATTTGGTGATGTAAACGAAAGCCAAGCTTACTATTCGAATAAAACAGGCTCATCCGCTGCTGAGTCTTTTTCAGCGGCATTAGAAGGAGAAGAACTTATTCTGATTCCAGATTTTCAAACATCTTATGACAATGGAGCTACAAATAATGAAATCAGTATTACTGATGATGTATATGTATTAGAAGAAGCAGATGACGAAGATGATGAAGACACAGATCCACAGGTAACGGAAAGAATAGCACCAGGTATCAGAGTTAAGCTAGATCCAACTTTTTGGCAAAATAAAATTATAGATAAAGAAGGAGATGCCGTTTTAAGTAACCAAAATAACTTTTTAAACTATTTTAAAGGACTTTATTTCAAGGCAGAAGCTGTAAATAATGAAGGCAGTTTCCTTATTTTAGATGCAAGTAGCTCAAACGCTAATATTACCATTTATTATAAAAAGTTAACATCTGCAACAGACGATGCTGATGATGCTACCGACACTTCATCTTATGTACTTAATTTTGGACCAAATAGAATTAATTTTTATGATAATAATTTTACTACACCTATTAATTCAGGTGATCCAACAACTGGCGACAGTAAAATCTATTTAAAAGGAGGAGAGGGATCAATTGCAGGCATAAAACTATTTAATGGTGAAGATTTAGATGATGATCCAGAAATAAATACGTTCGAAAACTTCAAAAATGAATTTGTAGTAACTGATGATAAAGGCAAATTTGTAAGTTCTAAACGTTTAGTCAATGAAGCTAATCTTGTTTTTTATGTAGATAGAAATCAATTAGATATGGCAAATGAAGTTTCAGACAACGAACCAAATCGACTTTACTTGTACGATATGGACAATAAAACACCGTTAATCGATTATTTTTTAGATGCAACTAACACTAGTCTACCTTCGATCTCTAAATATAGTCACCTTGGAATATTAGAACGAGATGAATCTAATGATGATAAAGGTGTTAAATATAAATTAAGAATCACAGAGCATATAAATAATTTATTAGTACGAGATTCTACAAATGTCGAACTTGGTTTAGCAGTTTCACTAAGTGTTAATTTAGAAAACTCTACTTTAGGTTTGACACAGAAAAAAGTACAAAACTCTAATGATTTTACTGTACCAATAGGCTCAATATTAACACCAAGAGGTACAATATTGCATGGTAACGGTAGTGAAGATGAAACAAAACGTGTGTATTTAGAAATTTATTACACCAAACCAAATTAATTAAAAAATTAACCTATGTGTGGAATTGTTGGATACATTGGCCATCGAGAGGCTTATCCTATTGTTATTAAAGGACTTCAAAGATTAGAATACCGTGGCTATGATAGTGCTGGTATTGCGTTGTATGATGGCAAAGAGATTAAGCTATCTAAAACCAAAGGAAAAGTTTCTGATCTTAAAAGTAAAATGGAAAGTGAAACTTCTACAGACGGAACTCTAGGTATAGGTCATACACGTTGGGCAACACATGGTGTACCAAATGATGTAAATTCTCATCCACATTATTCTAATTCTGGAGATCTAGTTATCATCCATAATGGAATTATTGAAAATTACGATTCATTAAGAAAAGAATTAATAAAACGTGGTTACACGTTTCAATCAGATACAGATACAGAAGTATTAGTTAATCTTATTGAAGATGTTCAAAAAAGCGAAAAGCTTAAACTCGGAAAAGCTGTTCAAATAGCTTTAAATCAGGTTGTAGGAGCTTATGCTATTGCTGTTTTTGACAAAAACAAACCCAACGAAATTGTTGTTGCTAAACTTGGTAGCCCTTTAGCTATAGGTGTTGGTGAAGACGAGTTTTTTATAGCAAGTGATGCTTCTCCTTTTATTGAATATACTAAAAATGCTATTTATCTTGAAGATGAAGAAATGGCAATTATTAGAAGAGGAAAAGATATCAAAGTCAGAAAAATTAAGAGTGACGCATTAGTTGATCCCTATGTACAAGAACTTCAACTTAATTTAGAGCAAATTGAAAAAGGTGGTTACGACCATTTTATGCTTAAAGAAATCTATGAACAACCTAGTGCAATTTTAGATACCTTTAGAGGAAGACTATTAAGTAACGAAGCTATTATAAAAATGGCTGGTGTTGAGGATAACATGAAAAAATTCTTAGCAGCTGATAGAATTATAATTGTAGCTTGTGGTACATCATGGCATGCTGGTTTAGTCGCAGAATATATTTTTGAAGATTTAGCAAGAATTCCTGTAGAAGTTGAATATGCTTCAGAATTTAGATATAGAAACCCTGTAATTACAGAAAAAGATGTTGTTATTGCAATTTCTCAATCTGGTGAAACTGCAGATACTTTAGCCGCTATAAAATTAGCAAAATCTAAAGGAGCTTTTGTTTTTGGAGTTTGTAATGTAGTTGGTTCTACAATTGCAAGAGAAACAGATGCTGGAGCATATACACATGCTGGCCCAGAAATTGGAGTTGCATCAACTAAAGCATTTACGACACAGATTACCGTATTAACATTAATGGCATTACGATTAGCTAGAGCTAAAGGTACTATGTCAAGTTCAGAATTTAGACATCATTTAATTGAGCTAGAGACTATTCCTGGTAAAGTAGAAGAAGCGTTAAAATCTGATGCTTACGTTAAAACGGTAGCAGAAATCTATAAAGACACAAAAAACTGTCTTTATTTAGGTCGTGGATTTAATTTCCCTGTAGCTCTAGAAGGTGCATTAAAATTAAAAGAAATTTCATATATACATGCTGAAGGTTATCCTGCTGCAGAAATGAAACACGGACCAATTGCTTTAATTGATGAGCAAATGCCAGTAATAGTTATTGCAACTAAAAAAGGACATTACGAAAAAGTAGTAAGTAACATTCAAGAAATTAAATCTAGAAAAGGTAAAATTATTGGTATTGTTACAAAAGGAGATACAAGTGTTAAGGAATTAGCTGACCATGTAATTGAAGTTCCAGAAACATTAGAATGTTTTACTCCATTACTTACAACCATTCCATTACAATTATTATCTTACCACATAGCTGTAATGTTGAATAAAAATGTAGACCAACCTAGAAATTTAGCAAAATCGGTAACAGTTGAATAAATAACTGATAGAAAATTTTTATAAAACGGCTTAAAATTGAGTAATAATCAATTTTAAGCCGTTTTTTTCTCAAATATTCTTATGCATGCATACATTTTTAAGAATTTGTTATCTAATTTTCATATATTTAATTAAATTGCTAATCTAATAAATTAACTAATTCTCTAAAATGAAGACAATCTTAAAGCTTTTCACTATGCTCTTATGCGTGGTATCCTTTGCACAGACCACAGTAAAAGGTAAAATTATTGATAATTCTGGGCTTCCCTTACCTGGTGCTAACGTTATTGTAGTAGGCACGAGTTCTGGTACAGTTACAGATTTTGATGGTAACTATGTGCTAACAACAGAACAAGAACCTCCTTTTTCAATCCAATTTAGTTACGCTGGTTTTGAAACTCAAACCATTGAAGTCACCAAAAAGAATCAAACAATTGATATAACCTTGGCTGAAGGTAATGAGTTAGATGAAGTTGTCATTTCAGCTTCACGAACTCCAGAACGGATTTTTGAATCTCCGGTAACGGTAGAACGCTTTGGTTTAAAAGAAATTAAAAATACAGCATCAGCAGACTTTTATGGTGGATTAGAAAATCTAAAAGGTGTTGATGTAAATACGAGTAGTTTAACTTTCAAATCTGTAAACACTAGAGGTTTTGCCACTACAGCTAATACGCGTTTCATGCAATTAGTTGACGGCATGGACAACTCGACTCCTGCTTTAAACTTCCCTATAGGAAATCTTGTTGGTATGATTGAAACAGATGTACAAAGTGTTGAATTATTACCAGGTGCATCATCTGCACTTTATGGCGCAAATGCTTTTAACGGTATTCTTTTTATGCGAAGTAAAAACCCTTTTGATCACCAAGGCATAAGTGCTTTTGTTAAAAAAGGTATCACGTCTCAAAAAGCAGCAGGAGACAATGAGTATACTGATTTAGGTATAAGAATAGCATATAAATTTAGCGATAAATTTGCCGCCAAAGTAAACTTTGGATATTTAAATGGTACAGACTGGGCTGCAAATAGCATCGTAGACAGCGATGTGTTTGGAGGTACAAGAGCAACAAATTTAAACTATAACGGTATTAATGTTTATGGAGATGAAGTATCAGCAAATATTAATGATTTAGCTGGTGGAACAGGTATAGTACCAGATGTATTTGTAAGTAGAACAGGATATAATGAACGATATTTAACACAAAACAAAGCAGAAAGTATCAAAGCTGATTGGGGATTATATTATCGTCCAATAACGGATAGTAATTTCGAAATACAATATGTAGGTAAAGTAGGTACAGGTACAACAATTTATCAAGGAACGAACCGCTACAATATTGATGGGTTCTTTCAACAACAACACAAAATAGAATTAAAGAACGATAACTATTTTGTGAGAGGTTATGTTGTAGCTGATAAAGCTGGTGACTCTTATGATATGGTATTTACTGGTATCAATATTAACCGATCTTGGAAAAGCGATGCTGATTGGTTTGGAGATTATATAAATACGTATGTAGCTGCAACTCTTGGAGGTGGTGCTACAGACGATCAAGCACATGCTGCAGCAAGAGCTGCTGCAGAAAACGGAAGATTTGAACCAGGTTCTACTGAATTTCAAAATGCATTTGATAGAATTATTAAAGATCCAGATTTAGCTACAGGATCAAAATTTCAAGATGCATCTAAATACTATCATGCAGATGGTAATTATAACTTTAGCGATTTAATAGATTTTGCAGATATTCAAGTAGGTGGATCTTTTAGACAATACGACTTAAACTCATTAGGATCTATATATACCGACTACGATGGCCATATAAAATACAGTGAATTTGGTATTTACACTCAAATTCAAAAAAATCTAGAACTTAATGAAGATATGGAATTAAAAATTACTGCTTCAGCACGTTATGATAAATCAGAATTTTTTGATGGTTTCGTATCTCCAAGATTATCTTTAGGGTTAACATTAAATGAAAACCATAACATTAGATTTTCTGGACAAACAGGTTTTAGAAACCCTACAACACAAGATTTATTTATTGGTTTAGATGCTGGTAGAGCTATTTTAGTAGGTTCTGCTCCAGATAATTTAGATAGATATTCTAGAGACTTTACAGCAAGTAACGGAACCGTTTATACACAAACTGGTGCTGCAGCTTATAATAATTCTTATACAAGATCGTCCGTAGAGCAATTCGCTGAAAGTGGAGGAACTACGGATTTAATAGAGGCAAACCCAAATCTTGTATCACCAGAACAAGTAACTTCTTTCGAAATTGGATATAGAGGGAAATTTGATAAAGTGACCATAGATTTTAGTACCTATTATAATAAATACAAAGATTTTATTTCCTCAGAAGTTGTTATGGCTCCTTTATATGGTGATGTTACTGCTCCTGAAGGTTCTACTGAAAGAAATTTATCTGTTCTTGCAATAGCAAGTAGCGATTTCACTACATATAGTACTTATACAAATTCTAATGCAGATGTTAATTCTTATGGAGCTTCAATAGGTTTATCTGCAAAAGTATTAGGAGATTTTGATTTAGGAGGAAGTTATACATTTACTAAACAAGATTTTGACCAAGCTTCAAATCCTAATTTCGAAACTAACTTTAACACACCAGAGCACAAATTTAAAGCTCATTTTGGCAATACAGAATTGTTTAAAAATTTCGGATTCAATGTAGCCTATAAATTTAGCGATGATTATTTCTGGGAAGCAACATTTGGTGATGGTATTGTACCAGAATTCCATACTGTTGATGCCCAAATTAATTACAAAATCCCAGCATTAAAATCTATTATTAAAATAGGTGGTACAAACATTGGTGGTAAAGAATATTTCACCGTCTTTGGATCGGGTTATATCGGTTCTATGTATTATGCTTCTTGGACAATTAATAACTTATAAAAAAAACAAAATGAAAAATATAAAATATTTATTACTATCAGCTGTCCTTATTGGATTTACAGCATGTAATGATGAAGAAGATTTTGAAGACTTATTAGACAATCCAACAGAAGAAGTTGTATTTCCAGAACTTACTTCTGGTACAGCAGATTTCTCAAAATATGTGGCAATAGGTAACTCATTAACGGCTGGTTTCACAGATAATGCTTTATTTATAGCAGGACAAGAAAATTCAATGCCTAATATGTTATCACAAAAGTTCGCTTTACTTGGAGGCGGTACTTTTACACAACCCTTAATGGATGATAATATTGGTGGCTTATTATTTGGAGGAAGCCCAAAAGATGATGGTAGCTTTGGACCTAGATTATATTTTAATGGCTCAGGACCAGCAAGTTTACCAGCCATGTCAACAACAGAAGCATTTGCACCGTCATTAGGTTCTCAAAACAATATGGGAGTGCCTGGTGCTGCAAGTTTTCACTTGTTATATGATGGTTATGGTAATCCAGCTAATCTATTGACAGATCCTCCTTCTGCTAATCCATATTTTGTACGTATGGCTTCTGCTCCAAACACAACAATTTTAGGAGATGCTCTAGCACAACAACCTACATTTGTTTCATTATGGATAGGTAATAACGATGTTCTAGGTTATGCAACATCTGGAGGAGACCAAACAGTTGCTGCAATTACACCTCAAGCAACTTTTGAAGGCTCTATAGATGCTATTGTTGGCGCATTGCAGGCCTCAGGTGCTCAAGGGGTTATGGCCAACATACCATATGTTACCACTATTCCTCATTTTACAACTGTTCCTCACAACCCAGTTCCTTTAGACGCTGCAACTGCTGGTTTTCTTAATAGTGCAAGCGCATATGGCGCATACAATGGAGGACTTGATGCTACATTGGCTTACCTTATAGATAATTCTACTCAATTAGAATTTTTCTTTCCTCCTACTGATACAATGACATCTGAGGAATTAGCAACTGCTGAAATAGCTAAAAGAAAAGTTTACTTTAATGAAGGCGCGGGAAATGCTGTTGTTATTATGGATGAGAATTTAACTGATTTAACAGCCATAAACGCTGCTTTAGTTAGCATGCGTCAAGCTACTGAAGATGACTTATTAGTATTACCTGCCTCTAGTTTTATTGGTACTGAGGCTATTCCAGGAAATCCAACAACTGTTAATGGTGTCGCAATACCTTTAGCAGATAAGTGGGTTTTAACACCAGAAGAACAGGCCGAAATAAAAACAGCAACAGATAATTTTAATGCCACATTAGAAGCGGCAGCAAATTCTGCCGGATTTGCTTTTGTAGATGCTAATTCATTAATGCAACAATTAGATAATGGTGGCTATCTAGATGGAGACTTTAATTTAACTTCTAGTTTAGTAACAGGAGGAGCATTCTCGTTAGATGGTGTTCACCCAACAGCAAGAGGTTATGCGCTATTAGCAAACGAATTTATGAGAGAAATTGATACAACCTATGGTTCTAACTTTGAGGCTTCCGGAAATTTATTAGATATAGGAAATTACCCAACAAATTATCCTCCTTCACTTTAATAAAATTAGTTAAAATAAACTTTTAAAACACCTTCAATATGAAGGTGTTTTTTTATTCAAAAAAACACTGTTATTTTTTAAATTAAAACCATATCTTTGCAGCGCGAAAAACGAACGTACTTAACTAGATTAAGTCAGTCTTTTCTCATATTTAAATTATTGAAAAACAAAAACATAAGAGTAATGTCAAAAGTTACAGGTAAAGTTGCACAAATAGTAGGTCCAGTTATTGATGTAGAATTCGCTGCTGGTTCAGAGCTTCCAAAGATTTATGATTCGTTAGAAATTAACAATCAAGATGGTTCTAAATTAGTATTAGAAGTACAATCTCACATTGGTGAAGATACAGTACGTACTATTGCTATGGATTCTTCGGATGGTTTAAGCAGAGGAACAGAAGTTCATGCTACAGGTGCTCCAATTCAAATGCCAATTGGTGAAGATGTTTATGGACGTCTTTTTAACGTTATTGGTGATGCTATTGATGGATTAGGAGATTTACCTAAAGCTGGTGATGCTGGTTTACCTATTCACAGACAAGCTCCAAGATTCGAAGATTTATCAACATCTACGGAAGTTTTATTTACTGGTATTAAAGTAATCGATTTAATTGAGCCTTATGCAAAAGGTGGTAAAATTGGTTTATTTGGTGGTGCTGGTGTAGGTAAAACAGTATTAATCCAAGAGTTGATTAACAATATTGCAAAAGGACACGGTGGACTTTCTGTATTTGCAGGTGTTGGTGAAAGAACACGTGAAGGAAATGATTTACTTCGTGAAATGTTAGAGTCAGGTATTATTAAATATGGTGATGACTTTATGCATTCTATGGAAGATGGTGGATGGGATTTATCTAAAGTTGATAAATCTGGAATGAAAGAATCTAAAGCCACTTTCGTATTCGGACAAATGAATGAGCCTCCTGGAGCTCGTGCTCGTGTGGCACTTTCAGGATTAACTATTGCTGAGTATTTCCGTGATGGTGCTGGTGAAGGACAAGGAAAAGATGTATTATTTTTCGTGGATAACATCTTCCGTTTTACACAAGCTGGTTCTGAGGTATCTGCATTATTAGGTCGTATGCCTTCTGCGGTAGGTTACCAACCAACATTAGCAACCGAAATGGGTGCAATGCAAGAACGTATTACTTCAACAAAAAGAGGATCTATTACATCTGTACAAGCGGTTTACGTACCTGCAGATGATTTAACGGATCCAGCTCCAGCAACAACGTTCGCTCACTTAGATGCTACAACAGTATTATCTCGTAAAATTGCAGAGTTAGGTATTTATCCTGCGGTAGATCCATTAGATTCTACATCAAGAATTCTTACTGCTGATATTTTAGGTGATGAGCACTATGCTTGTGCACAACGTGTAAAAGAGTTATTACAACGCTATAAAGAATTACAAGATATTATTGCCATCTTAGGTATGGAAGAATTATCTGAAGAAGATAAAATGGCTGTAGGTAGAGCAAGACGTGTACAACGTTTCTTATCACAACCTTTCCACGTAGCTGAGCAATTTACAGGTATTCCTGGTGTATTAGTAGACATTAAAGAAACTATTAAAGGTTTTAACATGATTATGGATGGTGAATTAGATCACTTACCAGAAGCTGCATTTAACCTTAAAGGTTCTATTGAAGAAGCTGTTGAAGCAGGAGAGAAAATGTTAGCTGAAGCGTAAATTAGTTAATAGTTTGTAGTTGTTGGTTGCTAGTTTTTCCAACAACCATCTACTAATAACAAACAACTAAAAGAATATGTATTTAGAAATTGTATCACCAGAAGCCACATTATTTAGCGGAGAAGTTACTTCAGTAACGGTTCCTGGAGTAAATGGTGAGTTTGAAATGTTAACCAATCACGCACCCATTGTCTCTATTCTTAAAGAAGGACATGTAAAAGTTGCTGGTAACGTTCAATTAGAAGATGAAGTTGAAGCAAAATTCACTAAATCTGATAAAGGCGTTTGGCTAGCAATCAATTCTGGAACACTTGAAATGAAAGATAATAAGCTAATTATTTTAGCAGATTAATTCAATCATTATATAAAATAAAAAGCGCGAAATGAAATATTTCGCGCTTTTTTTATGTCTAATAGTAAAATATTACATTCTTTTTACAGCTTCTAATTCTACTTTCAATTCTTGAAACAACATCATAATACTGCTTAATTTCAATTCCTTTTCATCGTATTCTTGCGTGTTAATACAACATGTAAACTCCCAAATCTCTAAGATATTTTCACGAGGAATTAAATAAGGTTGATACGTTTTATTATCTGAACTTAATAACAAATTCGTAGTATCTCCTTCAGGAATATAAATCCGCTTGTACACCAAACCATCGTCCTTAGTTAATATAATATACGTACGTCCATTTTTAACATCTCTAATATCATCTACAAACTTTGCCACTATAAACGCACCATCTTTTACTGGCAGCATAGAATCTCCTTTAATAGGAAATGCTCTATGTGTGCCTGTGGGTAAAAACGGTAATTTAATTTTTTGAAGTTGCTCTATATATTCTGGGTCATCATAACCAGATAAATATCCTGCCGATGCTTTTGCAGGTATAATTTCAATTAAATCTTCGTTATCTTCATTTACCGTTACCGGAAATAGCACACGCTTGTTCCCTACTTCTATAAAAGAAGTATTTTTTGCTTTACGCAAATCGTTTTTAACCAAAATATCAATAGGAATATCAAAGAAGTTAGATAAGTCTATTAAACGGTCTATTGGTGGCTCAGAACGCCCTTCTTCATAAGACCCAACCATTGAACGACTCCAACTTAATTCGTCTGCAAAACGCTCTTGAGACATCTGTTTTAATGCGCGTAAATGTTTTATATTAATTTGAATAGGCTTCATTGAAATTTGAGTTTTAACATTATTTACTACAAATATAAGCAATACAAACTACATATAGTAGCTAATTTTACAGTCTAGCTTTTTTATTATGTATTTAAATTGTCACACGTATTACAGCCTTCGTTATGGAACCATAAAACCAGAACAACTCCTTGCTATTGCATCCGAAAATGGTGTTCAAACCCTTGCCTTAACGGACATTAATAGTACATCCGCATGTTTAGATGTGATGCGTCTATCAAAAAAATATAGAATAAAACCAGTGCTAGGAGTCGATTTTAGAAATGGTGTGCAACAGCAATTTATTCTTATTGCTAAAAACAATAAAGGCTTTCAAAACATCAATGCGTATCTGTCTAAATTTCTGCATAATCATGATTTGCAAATTCCCGAACGACCAGATGAAAATTTAGACGATTGTTTCGTGATTTATCCATATCAAAACGACATAGATTTCCAATTAAAACCTAATGAGTTTTTAGGCATTACACCTCAAGACCTTAATCGACTTAAATTTTCAAAATGGAATCAATTCAAACACAAACTCGTGGTCTTAAAAACAGTGTCCTTTCAAAATAAAAAAGGATTTAACACACACCGTTTATTACGTGCTATTGCAAATAACACCTTGTTAAGCAAACTTCCAAAGTCTGAAGAAGGCAATGAACACGACAGAATGCTTCCTTATAACGACCTGTGCGAAACCTATTCAGAATTCCCAAACCTCATCAGTAATACTGAGCAGCTTTTAGAAGGTTGTACCACCACATTTGATTTTGAAAATACCACACCCAAAAATCAAAAATGCCTCACTGAAAATGAAACTTCAGATTATACATTATTAAAACAATTGACTTACGATGGCATTCCGTATCGTTATGGCACTAACGTGGAACAAAAAGTATATGACCGCATTGAAAAGGAACTTAGCATTATAAAACAACAAAACTTTGTGTCTTATTTTCTTATCAACTGGAAAATCTTAGAATACGCGCGAAGCAACGATTATTACTACGTTGGTCGTGGCAGTGGTGCCAATAGTATTATTGCTTATTTATTGCGAATTACAGATGTAGATCCTATTGAGCTCGATTTGTATTTTGAACGATTCATCAACCTATTTAGACAAAACCCACCAGATTTCGATCTCGATTTTTCTTGGAGAGACAGAGATGATATTACCAATTACATTTTCAAAACCTTTAAACATACAGCGCTTATTGCGGTTTATAACACCTTTAAATTTAAAGCTTCGGTACGTGAATTAGGGAAAGTTTTTGGCTTACCAAAAGCTGAAATGGACAAATTAACTCGAGGAAAATATAACATTAATCAACTCGATAAGCTCTCGCAATTAGTTATTAAATATGCAACCTACATTCAAGGATTTCCTAATTATTTAGGGATTCATGCTGGTGGTATTTTAATTTCAGAACAACCTATTCATTGCTATTGCGCCACATTTATGCCACCAAAAGGTTTTGCCACCACACAATTTGATATGGTGGTTGCCGAAGACATTGGGTTGTATAAATTCGATATTCTGAGTCAGCGTGGCTTAGGAAAAATAAAAGAAGCGGTAGAAATTATTGACGAAAATTACAGCGATCAACCGCCTATTGATATTCATGATATAAACGGGTTTAAAAAAGACGAACGCATAAAAGATTTATTACGTAACGCTAAAGCCATTGGTTGTTTTTATGTAGAATCACCAGCCATGCGGATGCTCTTAAAAAAGTTGCAAGTCGATAATTATTTGGGCTTAGTCGCGGCAAGTTCTATCATTAGACCTGGTGTGGCTAAAAGCGGTATGATGCGCGAATATATTTTGCGTTATCGTTATCCCGAAAAACGAAAAGAAGCCCATCCTATTTTGCAGAAAATCATGCCCGAAACCTACGGTATTATGGTCTATCAAGAAGATGTGATAAAAGTCGCACATCTTTTTGGTGGATTAGATTTGGGCGAATCGGATATGTTGCGTCGTGGTATGTCTGGAAAGTTTAGGTCGCGAGACGAGTTTGATAAAGTGAAACAAAAATTCTTTGACAATTGTATAAACGATGGCAAACCCGAAGCTTTAGTGACCGATATTTGGCGACAAATTGAAAGTTTTGCTGGCTATGCCTTTGCCAAAGGGCATTCGGCTTCTTATGCTGTTGAAAGTTACCAAAGCTTATTTTTAAAAGCTTACTACCCTTTAGAATACATGACCGCAACTATTAATAATTTTGGTGGATTTTATAGCACAGAACTCTATGTGCACGAAGCCCGAATGCACAACGGTATCATTGAAGCTCCTTGTATTAATCACTCCTTTCATCAAGCGATTATAAAAGAGAAAACCATTTATTTAGGCTTTATGTTTTTACAATCTTTAGAATCTAAAAACATCAATCGTATACTGAATGAACGTAAGGAAAATGGCATATTTCAATCACTTGATGATTTTATAGAACGAGTTTCCATTTCTATTGAACAGATTTCCATTTTAATTAAAATCAATGCCTTTCGGTTTACAAATATTAATAAACGTGAATTGCTTTGGGAAGCGCATTTAAAAATTAGTAAAACGGTAGTACAAGACGAGGTGATGACACTATTTAAAACCCAACGGATTAACTATAATACACCAGAATTACCAAGTACAGAGCTAGAAAATACTTTCGATTCCATTGAATTATTAGGATTTAGCCTTTGCAATCCATTTTATTTATTAGAAAAACATTCGATTAGTAAGTTACGCGCTAAACACTTAACACAACTAGAAAACAAACTCATTAGCATTGAAGGCTACTTGATCACCACCAAAAATACCAAAACATCGAACGGTAAAATGATGCATTTTGGCACGTTCTTAGATCGTGATGGTGATTTTATAGATACGGTTCATTTCCCTCCTACTGTAGCCAAATATCTATTTAGAGGAAAAGGGATTTATAGCATCATAGGCAAGGTCATGGTAGAATTTGATTGTGTCACTATTGAAGTTTCAAAAATGGAACGCTTGGCCATTATTGAAGATCCACGTTATTCAGTAAAATCTTTGAATCCAACATTTCAGAATAAAAAAAGTTTTCAAGAACACAAAAGAGCCATCGCTCAGTAGGGACAAGTCACAACTTCTCCGTGCCGCGAATTATCCCAAATCAAGCATGAACAAAAACCGCAGCATCGTACACATGGATCTCGACACCTTTTTTGTGTCCTGTGAAAGACACATGGATAGTAGTCTCAATGGAAAACCGATACTCATTGGTGGCACAAGCGACAGAGGCGTTGTAGCGTCTTGCAGTTACGAAGCGCGCACCTTTGGTGTGCATTCTGCCATGCCAATGCGTATGGCAAAACAATTGTGCCCAGAAGCCATTGTGCTTAGAGGTAACTCTGGGATTTACACTAAATTTTCAAATGACGTTACCGATGTGATTAAAGAAAGTGTACCGCTTTATGAAAAAACATCTATTGATGAGTTTTACATGGACCTCACCGGAATGGATAAATTTTTTGGTTGCCACAAACTAGCTTCTGAATTACGCCAGAAAATTATAAGAGAAACAGGTTTACCTATTTCCTTTGGCTTATCGCTTAATAAAACGGTGTCTAAAATTGCGACTGGTGAAGCCAAACCTAATAACGAAATCCGAATTCTCTCTGGTAACGAAAAACCATTTCTAGCACCACTGTCGGTTAAAAAAATTCCGATGGTTGGCAATGTCACTTACAAAGCCTTGTGTGATTTGGGCGTCAAACGCATTCATACCATACAAGAAATGCCCATGGAACTCATGCATAAAGTATTGGGCAAAAATGGCCTTGTTATTTGGAAAAAAGCCAATGGCATAGACAATTCGCCAGTAGTACAATACCAAGAACGTAAATCCATTTCTACAGAACGGACGTTTAATCAAGATACCACAGATGTTGCCAAATTAAAAGGGATGATTGTTGCTATGGCAGAAAACTTAGCCTACCAACTCCGTCGTGGTCATAAACTAACGGCTTGTGTGACGTTTAAAATTCGGTATTCAGATTTTCAGACCTACACACAACAACAACGCATTCCATATAGTGCTATGGACCATATGCTCATTCCTGTGGTCTTAGATTTGTTTAAAAAACTATACCATCGCAGACTTTTAGTACGATTAATTGGCGTAAAATTTAGTCATTTAGTAGAAGGAGGCCATCAAGTGAATCTTTTTGAAGACAACGAAATGCACCTCAACCTAACCAATGCCATGGACAAAATGCGCGAACGTTATGGAGATAGAGTCGTTATGAGTGCTGCAGGATTAGAAGCTAAAACCATTAGCCGTTTTAACCCGTTTAATGGAGAACCTCCTCCTTTATTGGCTAATCGACGACAATAATTTTACTTCGCACCCAACCAAGCCTCACGATTTGCTTTCTCTCCTTCAGATAATTCATCTAAACTTGAAATAGCATAAGACGTATCAGCATCTAAAGTGAGTTTTACAATGCGTTGCTTTCCGAAGCGCTCGTAAACCACAACAACGGTTTGATTCGGTTTTACGGTGCCTAAAATTTTATTTAAGTCTGATGTTTCATTGAGTGCAACACCATCAATTTCAAGTAATTTATCTCCTTTTTCGAGTCCTGCGGTATAAGCTCCAGAACCGACTAATGTATTACTTGTAATCACTTGATTGTTCAAACGCAATCCAAAAGCAGGCTGTGCTGTGTTTTGTTGCAACTGAACACCAACCGTTTTAAATAAGGTTTCAAAATCTGGCATGCCGCTTTTATAGATATTATTATTGAAAAATTGATCTCCAAATTCAGCACCAGCATAGTCGTTTAACGCTTGCTGTAAATCTGCAATGGTATAATAGGTTTCTGTCTTTCCGTAGGTGTTCCAGACTAATGTCATATAATCATCCAGATTCAAGTTTTCTGCTCTAAGCGATAAATCTAAAGCCAAACCTAGCATACTTCCATAAGAATAATAAGAGATAAATGTATTATCGCGATTGATATCATCCACCGAACGTGCCGCATCTACAAACGGAGCTTGGTAGCTCATTTCAATAGGATTAAAAAACTGTCGTCCTGGCGAATTCCACACGTAATTAAAAGTTCCTGTCAATCCTTTTATATAATCTTCTTGTGCTATAATTCCTGCTCTAGTTAAGGTTAAATCATCATAATAACTTGTAAACCCTTCAGCAAACCAAAGCTCACCACTCATGTTAGCTTCTTCAAAATTAAAGGGCTCTAAACTTTGTGGTCGTATACGTTCTACATTCCAGCAATGAAAAAACTCATGAGATACTGTTCCTATATTTCGATCGGCTCCATCAGCTAAACTTCGCGTGCTGGTGACGATAGTAGAATTTCGATGTTCCATACCATCTCCTGTAGCATTAGGAATATAACAACCTAAAAACGTGTATTCTCCGTAATCGTAAGTTGGTAATTCACCAAAAACAGCTTTTTGTTGTAAGATTGTTTTTTTGACCTTTTCAAAATAGTCATCAAACTCTGCTGCGGTGCCATTATGGTGCAATGCAAAATTGATTTTTTGACCATCCACCTCAAACGAACGTACCATATGGTCACTAATCTCAGTTGGACTATCCATAAAATACTGTAAATTGTCAGCGAAATAGCTGTTATCTTTTAAGTGTTTTAACTGTGTCTCCACTTTCCAGCCTAAATCTTCGCGTGGTTTAAATTCAATGTTGAAAGTGTCATTCTCCAAACTCGGAGCATACATAAAGGTCGCTGGCATATTAAGATGCGCATGCGTTTCGTCTATTTGCGCATAAGTGCCATCACCATGGTTAGCGTATAAGGTATAATTGACTATTATAGTGCCATCGTGATTGTTTACGTTCCAAGAATACGGATCTGGACGTGTCGTTTCTAAAACATTACCCTTCCCATCTGTAACCTTTACGTTATAAACATTCTTAGCAAATTCGTGAATAGCGTAACGTCCTGGTGAACTTCTAGACATTCTAAATGTGGCTTCACCAGATTTTAAACCTTTGAAAGTGGCCATGATTTCAGCTTCATGATGCACTGCATTTTCAAACGAAATGATATAACTTGAACTTCCACCAATTGTTAATTCCGTTTCAGAAGTTGTATCATCTTTACAATTCACTAAACATAAAAATGACAGTAATAAAATTAGGCTTCGCATCTATTCAATTTTTTAGACACCCAAGATACTAATTTTTAAAACCTTTTAATCCTCTACGTATTCTAATATATCACTAGGCTGACAGTCCAAAGCTTTACAAATGGCTTCTAAGGTTGAAAACCGAATAGCCTTAGCCTTTCCCGTTTTTAAAATGGACAGGTTGGCGGTTGTGATCCCTACGAGTTCTGCAAGTTCGTTACTCTTCATGCCGCGTTTGGCTAATATGAGGTCTAAGTTGACTACTATGGACATGGTTATATGGTTAAATCGTTTTCTGCTCTCAAATTCTCACCTTCTTTAAAAATCTCTGCCATAATAAAAGATAAAAGGATATAAACTATGGGAGTTAATGATATTTGCGATACTGTTTGCACTCCACTTTCAAATCGAAATACCGTATAACTTATAAGAATTGTAATCACAATTATATAGACCCCAATCTTCCTAAACAGCTTTGCATTACGACTACTAAAGGTATGTAATGTTTTAACAGATAACATAATGGTCTCGAAAGCCCTAAGTATAAGAAATATTAACAACGCAATAAAAATGACTTTAAAATAATTGATATACAAGGATACAGTTTTTAATTTTCCAAAAGTATATGGTTTTAAATCATAATTACCACCCTTCGTATCATCCTTCCAAACCGATGAACCAATTGTCGAAAAACCTATAATACCGGGATTAACCTTTAATACAATCTCTTGATCTGCAAAAGTGTCTTTATCAATTTGAGCATATATAAATAAGCTCGTAATACCTATGGTAGCAATGATCAATATGATTTTCAATAGCCTAGTCACCCAAATCGCGGTATTTAAAAGTGTGTTTTTAGTCATAATTATATCGTTAAATCGTTTTCTTCTTTTATAGCCTTAGTATCTTTAAAGACTGTACTCATTAGCATTAAAAACAATCCCATCGCAATTATCAATAAATAGACCAATGTTTTTTCACTTAAACCAAGTATAACTTGCCGTTTATAGAACATATTACCAATCTCATCAATCAACCATAAAGCGACTGAAGAAAAAACCATAAGTTTCCCCGAATTGAACATGCCATTTGTAAGTTCGGTATTGTAAAAATCATTTTTTAATAACAACTTGGTCGCCTTTCTTAATTTCAAAAGCGCATCGACAAAAACAGCATAAACCAAAAGCTCTAAAAAAGTAAAAATATAAAGCAGTTTTTCCGTTTTAAAAGTTAATGCATCATATTTTAAACCGATAAAATCTTGTTTTATACCCAAGAGAATCATTGCTAGTATGAAAATCCCTATACCAATGCTCATTAGAATAAGGAAAATAATAACATTTAGTATCGTATAAAGTGTTTTTGCAGAATTCATAATTATCGTTTTACGATAACAAATATATAAAAATTATCGATAAACAATAATAAACTATTAGAAAAGATAATTTTAATATTAGACCTCGCAGATCTTAAAAACCTGACAGGTCTCCACAAGATTATAGTATCTTTACCACATGCAAGATACCTTCGTTACCATAGCCCGATTCCCATATTCTACAGAAGCACAAATTGCAAAAGGACGATTAGAAGCAGATGGCATTGAAGTCTTTCTAAGAGATAATCTTACCATAGACACGGATCCTTTAGTGAGCGAAGCTATTGGAGGTGTAAAATTAAAAGTACTTGCCAAGGACGAAGAACGAGCGCGAGCCATTTTAAAATCAATTAAAGCCTATTCTGTAGATGACAATGGGAACCCTATAGTTTGTCCCAATTGTAAAAATGAACATATTGAAATGTACACCACCATTAATAGTTTCAAATCCTTGATGTCATTTTTAATTGGTCTCTTATTCTTCACATTACCTTTTAGTGCACGCTACCAATATAAATGTGAGGATTGCAACACTGAATTTCCTATTAAAAATTAAGCACCTTATCATAAGCACTTTTCAAAATTTTAATCACAATTTCTAATTCGTCTTCATTTAAATGTCCAAAACCAAAACGAATAGCACACGTATTTTTATCTTGATATAAAATGGTTTTAGGTAAGAATAAATCTAGTTTCTCAGCTTCCTCAGCCAATTTCATTAAGGATATGGTTTTATCAAATTGCAACCATAGCGCCAAACCACCAGAAGGTATTTGCCATCTAATGATATCTTCAAAATAATAATCTAAATAATAGCATAATCGATCTCGACGTTGTTTGTAAGTGACAATGTTTTTTTTCTTTAGACGGTCTATTTCTCCTTCAGAAATAAGTTCTGAGAGCATTTGCTCTTGTATTAAATCACCTTGTTTATCTAATAGTTGTAAATAATTTTTGGCCTCAGAAATTAAGTTCTCTGGTCCTACCACAAAGCCTGTATGAAAACTCGGAAATAAAGATTGCCCTAATTTACCCAAATAAATCACCATTCCATTAGCATCTGCACTTGCCATAGGTAACATGGCAGAACCAGTAAATTGAAAATCATAATCGTAATCATCTTCTATAATGGCAAACCCATAGCTTTTTGCCAATTGTAATAATTGCAAGCGTCGTTTGGCACTTAACGTCTGTGTGGTTGGATAATCTCTATTGGTACTAACATAAACACATCGTATTCTATGCTTTACAAAATGTTTCTTTATATAGTCTACATCTAATCCTTCATTATCTACAGGTATTGTCCTTATAGTTGCACCTACTTGCTGAAATATCATATTAGAAGCATAATTACTTAATTGCCCAACCAACACCAAATCATCTTGTTTAATGAGCAATTGAGAGACAATATAAAGACTCATTTCTGTACTGCGTGTACTTAATAAATTATTAGGTTGTATATGAAATCCTCTCGTAGCATTTAAATAATTACTAAGCTGTATTTTAAAAACCGAAGGTGTTAATGCAGATGCTCTGTTCCATTTGTTTATTAACGGTTTCCGCTTCATAGCAGCACTATACCATCTCGAAAATTGATGTACGGAATGCAGACGCAAATCTGGTTTACCATCGTTAATCGTATATTTTGCTGTCGTTTCTTCTGCTGTAGAAGCTAGATTAAATGATTTCTGAAAAGGAAAACCCGCAACTTTAGAGTAGACATACGCATGATCTAAATGTTTAGTAGCCGCTTTAATTTTTGCTGTAGATGCTTCAGGTACCAAAACAAAAGTGCCTTTATTAGGTATAATGTCTACCCAACCTTGAGATGCCAATTCCTCATAAACAGCAACTGCTGTATTTCTATGCACATTTAATAACTGACTTAAAACACGAGTTCCTGGCAACTTACTGCCTTTTTCTAAATAACCACGTTGTATGGCATTCATTAATTGCTGTGCTACTTGGATATATACTGGCTGTACTATACTTTTATCAAATGTAATAAGCTGTTTTAGAATTTGATTAACCGGACTATTCATTGTTTTAAAACTGGACTACTTTAATCGTCCGGAAAGTTACGACATTTGCAACGTTAAACACATACAGCACAACAACTAAGTACCGCAAAACTTAATAGATGAAAAATAAAATTTTCTTTTTTACATTCATATTAATTACTATTTTTAATGTAAACGCTCAAAACCCAAAGGAACAACATCTCGATTCTGTAACCATAACCTCATCTCGAATTGATCTACCTTTTAAAAAGAATTCTAGAACTATAGATATCATTACAGCATCAGATATTAAAAATAGTGCTGCAGTAACTATTGTAGATTTACTACAGCAAGTTGCAGGAGTAGATATAAGACGTCGTGGTACAGGAGGTAGCCAAGCCGATTTATTTATAAGAGGTGGAGGTTTTGACCAAACGCTTTTATTAATTGATGGTATAAAAATGGACGATGCACAAACTGGGCACCATACCATGAATGCTGCACTCCCTTTAGAAGTTATTCAGCGAATAGAAATTATTAAAGGACCTGCTGCACGTGTTTTTGGACAAAATGCCTTTACAGGAGCTATAAATATTGTTACCAAATCTAGCCTAGATAATTCTGTTTCTGCAAATGTTGAAACCGGTTCTTTTGGCCAGCTTAATGGCTCAGTAACCGTTGGGTCTGAGTTAGAACACTCATCACATATTTTTCATGCTGGTAAAATGACGTCTAATGGTTACCAAAACAATTCAGATTATGAGAATTCTAATTATTTCTTAAAGAGTGTTTTCAACAAAAAAGCACAATCTATTGAAATGATAGCAACCTTTTTCGATAAAAATTTTGGAGCTCAAAATTTCTACACACCAAGTAGTTGGGGTTTTAATGAATATGAAGAAACTCAAAATAGCTTAATTGCCTTTAGTACTAAATTTCAATCTGAAAAATTAAAAATTCAGCCTCGTGTCTACTGGAAACGAAATCAAGATATGTTTTTACTTCAACGCGATGACCCAAATGGATTTAGAAACTTTCATATTTCAAATAAAATTGGTGCTGAAGCTAATGCATCTTACAGGTCTAAATTAGGTATTACTGGCTTTGGTATTGACATTTCTCAAGTTTATTTGCGCAGCAACAACTTAGGCTACAGAAACCGTTTTATGACTACGCTATTTTTAGAACACCGTTTTCACTTTATAGATAACCGATTAGATATTACACCTGGTGTTGCCATGACCTATTTTTCGGATTTTAAATTTAACATCTTTCCTGGATTAGATGTAGGATTTGATATTACGGATAATCTAAAAACCTACGGAAACGTCGGATTTACATATAGAATACCAACTTACACTGATTTGTATTATAACGGAGGAGGAAGTGCTGGAAATCCCAATTTAGAACCAGAACAAGCATTTGCTCAAGAATTGGGTATAAAATACATGACACCAAAATTCTCTGCCACGCTTGCTGTTTTTAATAGAGATGCTGAAAACTTAATAGATTATATAAGATCTAATGTTTCTGAAGAAGTTTTTACAGCAACAAATATTGCAAAAGTTAACACTAAAGGTTTTGAGTTTGATGCTGCTTATAATTTTAAGCTCAATAACTTTAACCAAACCATAGCCGTTGGTTATTCTTATTTAGACGATACTATTTCTGAACAAAATGAAGAATTATCACGTTATGCCTTAAGGACTTTAAAACATCATTACACCACAAGATTAAGCACTAAATTATTTAAAAACATTAGCCAAAATATTATTTATAAATATGCAGAACGCAGCACAGGAGAAACTTATAATGTTTGGGATGCCTCAATTGTAATGCAATTAAAACAAGTTGAATTATCACTAACAGCAAGCAATATTTTTGATGCCGATTATATTGAATCTGGCTTTACACCAATGCCACCAAGTAATGTATTATTTGGCTTGCGTTACAAATTCCTTTAAAAAAAGGAATCCCAATGATAAACAAACGTACGTTTGAGTGATTTTATCCCGAAAAACTTCGGGATAAAATTGTATCGAGAACCAATCATAACCCTAGCCATAAAGAGAAGTTGCGCAATCTTAGAATTACTCCCATTAGTCAACTTTAAGGAATGTTCACTAAATATTTTTTAAAAATCTTGTAACATAATTCCTTCATCTGCTACTTATATGTTGAAAGTGGTCTAAATCTCAAAACTTTTTTGAGGCTCCAAATAGTATAAAAACGACCGTACTTCAATAACCATCAAATTACAATCAATTATTCCAAGCTTGAATTATTAAAATTCAAACGAGTCTAAAACTGAGACTTTAAACATCTATCTGCTGGTTAAATTTGGTCTGACTTACTTTCAAAAAAAGAGGTGAAACTCTTACAATGGTCGTATATTTATAAACTCAAATTAAAACGACATCCTATGGCAGAATGGTTCTCAAATTTAGAATTGCTTTCCAAAATATATTGGCTAACAGCTATTATTGGTTCAATTGTGTTTTCTGTAGTTATGATCATGGCTTTTACAGGAGGAGATGCAGATGATATTGATGCAGATGTAGAAGCAGGATTTCAGTTTATATCCTTTAAAAACCTCGTTGGCTTTTTTACCATTTTTGGTTGGAGTGGCATTGCTTGTATAGATGCTGGCCTATCAACACCAGCAACTATTATTATTTCCACAATTTGCGGTTTATTAATGATGGTAATTATGGCTGCGCTATTTTACTTTATTAGCAAACTTTCTGATAGTGGTACTTTAAATTATAAAAATGCACTAGATGCTGTTGGCGAAGTCTATTTAACCATTGGAGCAGACCGTTCTAAAATGGGAAAAGTAAGTATTAGTGTGCAAGGTTCTATGAGAGAATTAGATGCTTTAACCGATTCCTTAACACCTTTAAAAACCGGAACTATTATAAAAGTCCTAGATGTAACCTCTAACGGAATATTAATTGTAGACCAAACACGTAAACCCATTGAGGCTTCTACAGTGCAAAATGAACCTTTATTGAGTAACAACACTCAAAAGAAAATATCTAACTAAAAAACAAACCTTCAAATTTAAAAACTATGAATTTACTAACCATCCAACAAAATTTTAATGTCGATAGCCTAGGTCTGCCTATGGTCGCCATTTTTGTGGTCTTATTTATTGTATTGACCTTAATTATTTTAATAAAACGCTACAAACGTTGTCCTTCAGATAGAATTTTAGTGGTCTATGGTAAAGTTGGTGGCGGACAATCTGCAAAATGTATACATGGTGGAGCGGCTTTTATAATTCCTGTAATTCAAGATTATGAATTCTTGGATTTAACTCCCATTTCAATAGAAGTGAATCTGGTAAATGCCTTATCTAAACAAAACATTAGAGTTAATGTACCATCTCGTTTTACCATTGGTGTATCTACAGAACCTGGTGTAATGCAAAATGCTGCCGAACGTTTATTAGGTTTAGGCGCGCAAGACGTACAAGAATTAGCGAAAGAAATTATTTTCGGTCAGTTACGTTTGGTTGTAGCTTCTATGGATATTGAAGAAATTAACAACGATAGGGATAAATTTTTAACTAACATTTCGCAATCTGTTGAAACAGAATTAAAGAAAGTAGGTTTAAAACTAATTAACGTAAACATTACAGATATCGTTGACGAGTCTGGTTATATTGAAGCCCTTGGTAAGGAAGCTGCTGCACACGCCATTAACGCAGCACGTAAATCGGTAGCGGAGAAAACTAGAGATGGATCTATTGGTGAAGCCAATGCTGTACAAGATGAAAGAACCCAAGTTGCAGCAGCCAACGCGCAAGCTGTTGAAGGAGAAAACTCGGCTAAGATTTCTGTTGCTAATTCAGATTCTTTACGTCGTCAGCGAGAAGCAGAAGCAGAACGTGTAGCAATTGCTTCAGAGAAAGTACAAAGTGCAAAAGCCTTACAAGAATCTTATGCTGCAGAACAAGAAGCAGAAACAGCAAGAGCAGAACGTGAGCGTTCTTCTCAAATGGCAGATATTATTGTACCTGCGGAAATTGATAAGCGTAAAGTTGAAATTGATGCAGAGGCAGAAGCAGAGCGTATTAGACGTAAAGCAAAAGGTGAAGCAGATGCGATATTATTTAAAGCACAAGCAGAAGCTCAAGGACAGTTTGAAATCTTAACTAAGCAAGCTGCTGGTATGGAGCAAATTGTAAAAGCAGCTGGAAACAACAGTAGAGATGCGGTATTATTATTAATTGCAGATAAATTACCAGAATTAGTAAGAATTCAATCGGACGCAATTAAAAATATTAAGATTGATAAAGTAACCGTTTGGGATAACGGTAGTGGTGGTGAAGACGGAAAGTCGTCTACTGCTAATTTCTTATCTGGCATGTACAAATCTGTACCACCTTTACAAGAAATGTTTAATATGGCTGGTATGGATTTACCGGAGTATTTAAAAGGAAAAGATAAAAAGGAAATTGAAGCTGAAGATGCTAAGATTGAAATATCTAAAGACTAATTAAAACTAAAAAAGTCCATTTTTAAAAGAATGGACTTTTTACATTTTAATATAAACGATGAACACATTTAAATTTAAAAGAAAAAATTTAGCTTGGCAATACATAGTCGGAGGTTTTGCTTTAATCGTTGGTATCATAAGCATTATAAAAGACATCAAAGGCTTAGTACCTCTATTTATTGGCATCTATTTACTGATACAAGATGGTATAGAGTTAGATTACAAAAATAAGAGCTACAGACATATAAAATCTTTGTTTGGAATTACTGTAGGGAAATGGCAACCGCTTCCAGAAATAGAGTATATCTCAGTCTTTAAAACTACAGAAACCACAACGGTTTGGGCTGCAAGTGCAAGTGCCAATGTATCAAGTGCCGTGGTTAAGGTCAACCTTTTTTATAACACCAATCAGAAAATAGAAATTTACGATACTAAAGACGTAGAGGATGCCTTTTCAAAAGCAAAAGAAATAGCGTCTATTTTACATGTAGATATTTTAGATGCTACCACACGCGAAACAAAATGGTTATAATTTTTAATTATTGAAGACAAACGTCAACTATAAACACCTCGCGTTTCGACTATTATTCTCACACATTTAAGAATTCTATTTGTATATTTGCACAGATTTTAAAAAATGAAAAAAATGAAAAATATTTTATTAATAGTTGCTTTAATAGCATTTAGTTTTAGTAATGCTCAAGCTTTTGAAGGTAAAGGAGATCAGAAATTTCAAGTAGGTGCAAATATTCAAGATTCTGCTACAGGAATTAATGTAAGTTTCGATCACGGTTTAGGTGAAAACATTTCTGTTGGTGTATCGTCTTCTTATTCTTTAGGTGGTGCAGATGGTATCGAGGATCTAGATTTTGGTGACCGTTTTGATTTAAAAGCAAGATTTAATGCTAACTTAGGTAATGTTATAGCTATCGATGATAATTTCGATTTTTATCCTGGTTTAAATCTTAGCCTTAAAAACTTTGGTGGACATCTAGGTGCACGTTATTTCTTTTCTGAAGGATTTGGTGTTTACACCGAAGCTAATTTCCCTTTAGCTAAATATGATAATGATGAACCAATTGATATTCATAATCAATTCACACTTAATCTTGGTGCTGTTTTTAACTTATAGAACAACAATACTTTATTATAATTTAGCCTTTTCCTCTGGTAGTTATCAGAATCGAAAAGGCTTTTTTATTTAATATATTCATTCATTTTTTCGTACACTAAATGCGACTCCCAACCTCTATACAATAAGTAATCTGCCACTTTTTTCTTTTTCTTGTAGATGTTAGTTTCTTTAACTTGAGCTATTCGTTTTTGTACCAAATCATCTAAAGTCTTATAATAATCGTCTAAATCTATTTCTTTTAAAGCGGTATCAATACTGTACTTAGAAATCTCTCTAAATTTCAACTCTCTAACCAAACGGTTTTTTCCCCATTTTTTTATTCTGAATTTCCCACTAACAAAAGCTTTAGCAAAACGTTCTTCGTTTAAAAAATTATCCTGAATTAAATGCACCATAATTACATCTATAGCTTCAGGAATCATTTTCATATCTCTAAGCTTCTGACGCACTTCTTTATGGCAACGCTCTTGGTAAGCACAATAGCTTTCTAGCTTTTGCTGCGCTTGTGCTACAGTATAGGTTTTATGTGAATTCATGCCATCAAAAATACAATAGAATGCCATTAAAGATTGACTTAAGAGGTGAAAAGAGCTAAAGAAAATATCCAATCACCGAACAGTTAATACGTTTAATCGTCTAAAAACGTATTTAATCGAAAAAATAATTTAAACCTTAACAATTTGTTAATAAAAACAGAACTTACAACACCCTGACCTACAATGTTTTTAGCCTATCTTTGTAGGCGGTTAACCCCTTAATTTATCCCTATGATTAAGAATTACTTATTAACATGCCTACTATTTTTTTGTGCCTTTATTTCTTATGGGCAAACTTATAATCAAATTACCACGTTAGGTGAGCTTACCGATGGCAATTATTTAATTGTCGGAGATGGAACAAGCAATGATGGTCTCATGGTTAACTCAACAGATGGCTCAGTATATATCGACTACACAGCTATTACAAACCCAGGAGCCGCAATTACTACTGGTTACACAGCTAATAATGTTTTTAATATTACGGTCTCTGGTGGCAATATTACCATTTACAATGCAAATGAAGGTTATGCTTCTTGGGGAAGAAGTGGTGTAACAGCAAATGACGCTGATTTTTTTAATGGTACAATTGCAGATACTGAAAGATGGACACCAACAGTAAGTGGAGGCTTATGGACGCTAGCAAATGTTAGTAATAGTACTAGAATATTACAATGGAATAATAGTGCTCCTCGATTTGTTGCATATTCTTCAAATCAAGTAAAATTAAAACTATATAAAGAAGATGCACCAACAAATACTATAGTGCAATTTACTTCGACCACGTCTACGCTAGATGAAAATGGTTTATTTATAGATATTTGTGTCAGCATTACAAACGCATCTGCTTCAACAGCTACAACAGTAGATATTGCATTAGATGGGAGCTCAACAGCTACAAACGGTACCGATTATGATGATGGAGCAGGTGTGCCTGCAGCAATCACTTTTCCTTATACACTAACGTTCCCAATAGGTAGTACCACAGATGAATGTTTTACCGTTTACATTTCAAACGATGATCTTTTAGTTGAAGGTAACGAAACCGTAGTTTTAGACTTAGTCTCTCCTGCTGGAGGAGATTCTGCAGCTTTAGGGTCTAATGACCAACATGTTTTAACCATTATAGACAACGAAGTATCTGCAATTGCAGATGTTGTAATAACTGAGATAATGTATGACTCAGCTGGTTATGATGATGAATGGATAGAAATATGTAACGTTTCTGGTGTGCCACAAGTTTTAAATGATTATACAATTGATTATAATGGAAGTACGCTTTTTACTTTCCCTTCATCAGGTGTAATAATGCTAGATGGTACATGTATTACTGTTTCCCTAGGAAGTAATGGTGATGGCATTTATAATAATGATTGTCCTTTTACACCAGATTATGGCATAGGAGCTTCAACTTTTAATAACAATAATCTTATTAATACAAGTGCCACAATAAGTCTTGTTGCTTCAGATGGCACTACAGATATTGATGTAGTTACTTACGATGATGGTGATGGTGCTAATAATACAGGTGAATCATTACATGTAGTAGATACATCACTTGATAATTCAGTTACAAACACAAATTATTGGGAAGTACTCAATGGAGGTTCTCCAGGAGTAAATTCACTTATTTCACCTTGTACTCCACCAGGTCCAGAAATTAACGTTGAAGGAGACACCGGAAATTATCCAGACATTGCTGATGGAGATGTTACACCTAATACGTTTGATGGTACTGACTTTGGTAGTTCGTTTATTGGATCGCCATTAAGTAACCCTTTTAGAATAGAAAATTTTGCTGGTACTACAGATTTAATTATCACAAGCGTCACTGTTTTAAGTGGTGATACTGGAGATTTTTCTATTATCACATTGCCTGCCTCACCAATTGCGGCTTTAGGAACTAGTAGTTTTGATATAGAATTTAATCCAACAGCAATAGGTACAAGAACTGCTGTAATACAAATTATTAGCAACGATACCGATGAAAATCCATATACGTTTACTGTAACAGGTGAAGGTTTATGTTTTGCTACTGGAATTACAGCCACGCCAACGTCTGGTCCTGTAGACACCATAGTAACTGTAACAGGTACAGATTTATTAACTGCTACTGCAACATTCAATGGTTTAGCTGCAACTGCGTATAATATTTCTGCTACTCTGATGACTGTAATTGTACCAGCTGGAGCCACAACAGGTAATTTAGAAATAACAGACAGTAACGGTTGTCCAGGCTCTACTCCATTTACCGTTATTGATTCAGAAATCTCTGGCTGCGAAGGTAGTGGAGGCACCATACCTACCGATTTATTTATAAGTGAAATTACAGATGCCACATATGGCGGACTTAGTTATGTAGAACTTTTTAATGGTACAGGTGCACCTATAAACATAGATAATTATTCTATTGAAGTAATTGCTAATGGTGATCCAACAGCAGCTACTATCAATATTTTTGATTTAGAAAATTTCACAATGCCAAACGGCACCACTTACGTTATTGCCATAGGGAGACAAAGTCCTGTAACTTCAACTAACGCTTGTACAAGCATCACAGGAGGCTCTGGTGAATTAGCGTCTAGTGCAAACGCTCAATTTTCTAGTGGAGGTATTAATAAAAAAACCAATGAACACGATGTTATAAGATTAGTTAACACTGGTACAACCATTGATGAGTTTGGTGTTTACGAAGATAGTGATTGGATGGATTCAACCATAATTACTGGTGATAGAGGTTTTAACTTTAGACGTTCTAATACAGCCACAGTACTACCAGATCCAACATTTACATTAGCCGAACTTGGAAATTGGACTGTGATTGATTGGGTAGGTTCTGGAACAGCATCTTGTAGCGGTAATGATTATTCTCACATAGGTATATTCGATTTCTCTACAGGAACACCTCCAATAGTAACATTACAACCTGTGGATCCAGTATTTGCTTGTGCTTTTTCTGCAAGTTTAACTATTGCTGGTACGGAAGGCTTTACAGGTCCAACTCCTGCAGATACACAAGACTTAGCATACCAATGGTTTTATAATGTACCTGGCACTTCAACTTGGACAGAAATTTTACCTGCTAACACTGATTACAGTGGCCAACAAACAGCAACATTAAATATAATAGACACAGCCACTTTAAATGGTTATCAATATTACTGTCAGTTAAGAGAAGATACCGTAACGTGTTATGAAGCCTCTAATGCTGTAAAACTAGATGTACGCGTATCTATTTGGGATGGTACAAATTGGTCTGTACCACCAACTATAGATAGATTTGCGTTAATAAATGGAAATTATGATACCTCAGTTGGAGGAGATGAAATAAGCTTTAGCGCATGTAGCCTAACTGTAAATTCAGGATTCACTCTAGACATAAGAGACAACACGTTTATTGAAATAGAAAACGACATTGTTGCTAATGGCGATATTATAGTTGAGACTGATGGCGCAGTAGTGCAAATAAATGATTTAGCTGCTGTAACAGGTAGTGGTGTTATCACTGTTCAGAAATTTACTACCGTTTTAACTGACGCTTATAATTATACCTATTGGAGTTCACCTGTAGCTAATGAAACCATAGAAAATGTTTTTTCTACAGTACAACCCACCAGACGCTTTACGTTTAATGCTGCCAACTTTGTTGATACCTTAACAGAAGTTGCCAACACAGGCACGTTTACACCAGGACCAGATGATATTGATGATAATGGAGATGATTGGGAAGTGGCATCTGGCACAATGCTGCCAGGTATTGGTTACGCAGCTACACCAAGTACTCTTGGGCCTGCATTTCCTGTTGCACAACAGTTTCCTTTTGTAGGTCCTTTTAACAATGGTGTTTTTACCCCAACAATTATAAATAACAGTGCTGGAGTCTACAACGACTGGAACTTTATTGGTAACCCATACCCAAGCGCAATAGATGCTAGTGTGTTTTTTACGGTTAATACTGGTATTACTGACAATATCTATTTATGGAGCCAAGCCACTCCATTAAATGCAAATGCTTCTGGTAATGAAGGTCAAAACTTTTCTGGAGCTGATTATGCTATAATTAATGCAAGTGGTGTAAATGTAGCTGGTGGAGATGGTGTAATACCAAATGATTTTGTGCCTTCTGGACAAGGTTTTTTCATAGAAGCCTTATCTGGAACAAATATTACTTTTAACAACTCTATGCGAGTTACAGGTAATAATGATCAATTCTTTAGAAATGAAAACACGGGTAATTCAAGAAACGTATTATGGCTTAATTTAAGCTCAGATAATGGAGTCGCAAAACAAATTGCAGTAGCCCATCTTGATGGAGCAACAGATAGCTATGATGGTTCTTTTTACGATGTAAAAGAAAATCTTTCTTCAGGCAATGCGGCAACAATATATTCGAGGATTTTAGATGGTGAGGATGACCAATTTGTTATTCAAGGAAAAAATACCTCTAGCTTAGATGAATATGAAGTGATTCATGTTGGGTTTAAAACCATTATAACGGTACCAACGTTATATAACATTTCTATTGCGCAATTTGAAGGTGATTTTTACACTACCAATACGATTTATTTAAAGGATAATTTGTTAAATACGTACCACAACCTTAAAGATTCAGACTATATCTTTACTTCAGAAACAGGTATATTTAATGATCGTTTTGAAATAGTATTTAGAACGTCTACACTTTCTATAAAAGACAACGAAATCGATGCTAACGGTATTACCATTACTGAATTAACCAATGGTAATGTAGAATTTAAGCTTAATTCTAATCAAAACATCATTACTAATGTTGAGATTATAGATATGTTAGGAAGACGAGTTTATAACTTAAGAGGCAATAATGCGACCGAAGTATATAACTTGTCTCAGCTTAGTAAATCTGCTTATATCGCAAAAATCACATTATCTAACGGACAAATTATTAGTAAGAAAGCGATTAAACAACAGTAAGAACATATTCACCTATAAAATTAAAAGCCTCATGTAAAATGAGGCTTTTTTTATTTTAAGCAAAACCCTATATAAACCTATAAATTACTCTAAAGTTATTTTAAGAGAACTTAAACTATAAGTTCTCCCGTGTTTAATTTTGGTAACATTTGGGTGATAATCAGATCAGCGCTTATTCTAATTCAGTTAAACATAAAAGTTAACAGCATTTATTATAGCGTATATTTTAAAGCTAGTATTAGATTTCTACCAGCAGCAGAAATCCCTGAAGAATAAGGTCTGTAGCGTTGGTCAGTAATATTTTCTAAGCTTGCCGTAATAGTTAACTTATCATTGTATTGGTATTGTGATCTAAAGTTTAAGGTGTGCCATGCAGGAGCATATGGATTGCCATCAGCATCTAAAGCATAGATATAATCTTTTGCACTTTCTGATGCCGCCAATTGATTATTAGAGAGTTCATTATTATAAACAACAAAGGCATCTAATTGAAGTTTATTCTTTTTCCAGATGAAATGCGTGCGTCCAAAATTTGGTGCAACATGTCTTACAGGCTCTTCTACTCCATCATTATCTTCTGTACCTCCGATAACATTATACTGCGATTTTAATTTTAATTGTTCTGAAAAATTGATCTCTAAACCAACTTCAAAACCATAAATCCAAGCTTTAGATGCATTTTGTATCGCCTGAACATTACTTAATTCGCCATCATACATGATTTCGGTTTCTCCATTTATCTGATAATTTCTTCTAATTAGAGCGTTATCTAAAAAAGTATAATAAGTCGCTAAATCTAAAACCACTTTGTTTTCAAAATTCAATTTTAATCCCAATTCACCACTATAAGCATACTCGGCTTTCAAATCTTTATTTGGCACCACAACAGCACCAGGCTCACTATCGAACACCTTTCCTATATCATCAATATTTGGAGCTCTAAAAGCTGTTGAAGCATTTAATTTCCATTGAATCATATCACTTGGTGACCACGTAATACCAGCTGTACCAGTTAATGCACCTGTATTAATTTCTACATCATCAAAAGGCAAGTTTAAAAACACATTGTTTTCTGTAAAATCTGCTTTAGCAATCACTTGATTAAACCGAAGTCCGGTTTGAAACACAAACTTAGCATTAGGCTTATGTTTTAAACTCGCATAAGCCGCCATAGATTGCCATGTTGATCCATCTGGATAACGAGTAACATTAGGTGCATTTTCATTGGTTTCAATATTTTCTTCATGTCCTTTAGAGCCTACAGTATTATGAAGATATTCTATACCATAGAACACACTTGTTTTCTTATTTAAGCCCTTTTCTAAATCTAGATTAAAAGAGATTGCATCCACAGATTCTGACCTCACCTCGCGTATGGCAGACTGATAGTCTCTATCTTCTCTACTCTCTTTAAAGTTTTGATACGCCAAAGTGGTCTGAATTTTATCATACAAGTTAGAATTACTACTCAATTTGGTCAATTGAAAATTTCCCATAAACCACTGTTGTGGTCCATAATTCCACTCCGCAGAACGTAAATCATCTCCTCTATACCTAATTAATCTATCGTACCTAGAATAATCTGAAGTTGTAGAATAATACACACCAAAATCGAAATTTAGATTATCGGATGGCTCATACCTTACTTTCTGCATTAAGTTAATCTGGTCGTATCCAGTTGGTGTTTGCACTA
The DNA here is from genome assembly GCF_045063645.1 of Winogradskyella sp. Asnod2-B02-A. NCBI lineage: Bacteria > Pseudomonadati > Bacteroidota > Flavobacteriia > Flavobacteriales > Flavobacteriaceae > Winogradskyella > Winogradskyella sp. Asnod2-B02-A. Next base: position 1,222,658 of record NZ_JBEFOG010000027.1, on the reverse strand, counting down.
ACGGATTAGAATTAGAAACCATCACATCTTCTCCGTTTTCTCTCACCACATATTCTGATCTCAGGTAATCATTTGGTCCATGACTCCCCATTCTAAGGTCATCGAAATTAGTATAACTCACACTGGTTAAAAATGCCCATTTTTTGTAACCCAAATTCACATCAAAATGACCTGTTTTTTCTTCGCTGGCATTTGCATACCTTACCAAGGCATTAGCACTTAAATACAAATCGTCTTTATAAGATAATTGTGGTTTTTTGGTATAAAAACTCATCACACCTCCAATAGCATCACTACCATATACCACAGAACCTGCTCCTAAGGTAACTTCTGTATTTTTAATTGCAAATGGATCTATAGAAATGACGTTTTGAAGATTACCTCCTCTAAAAATAGCATTATTCATTCGCACACCATCTACTGTAATTAAAAGTCTATTTGTAGAAAACCCTCTAATCATTGGACTTCCTCCACCTAATTGACTTTTCTGTATGTAGATATTACCCGTGTTTTCTAATAAATCTGCACTGGTTTGCGGATTTACCAATGCAATATCTTTGGCGTCTATACTTACAATGGTTTGTGGTATATCTCGTTTGTTCTGCTCAAATTTAGAAGCCGAGATAACAATTTGTTTTAAACCTTCGACCTTTGGAACGAGATAAAGGATATTGTTATTTTTAGTAATTTCTGCTTTTGTGAGTTTTTGTTTTTCGTATAAAAAATTTTGAAAAAAGATGATTTCATTCGCACCAAAAATGGCTAATGATGCCTTACCATTTAAATCAGTTACTTGTGTTTTATTTTTCTTAAGATTATAAAGTGCAACTCCAGGTATTGGTGTAAGACTCCCTTCTTCTAAAACAGTAACAGTCTGCCCAAAAACCGATTGTAAAAAAAGAACTAAAAAAATACTATATGCGATGTTTCGCTTTAATTGCAAACTCATTTTCAATAAAATATTTTGGTAAATATGGCTTAATGAAACACCTCGTTAAGCACCTGTAATGATTTAGGTTTTTTAAAACTTCCCAAATGTAACTCAAAATAATACAACAACATATTTAAAAACTCTTGCCTTTGTTTAGCATTAACTTTCACGGTATTTAAAGCATCAAAATTTGTGCCTAACAAACATTTTAGTAGCGCTAAATTTTCACCAGAAACGGAGTATATCCCATGGTTTGAAGCTTCAAATATTCCAGATTCTAAATTAAAATATGGATAATCATTACTTAAGTTTTCAGGCTGAAATCCTAAATAACGTGTTAATTTCAATAAAAATAATAGATGAAAATTTGAAAACTGATCTTCATTATCTAAATATTGAAGCGCAGCTTCTATAAAATGAAATAAATCTTTATTTTTCTCTTCCTCTTTTAAAACATTTGAAAGAATTTCGGATAAAAACAGTACAATAGCACTTTTATAAATATTAGTGTGAAGACTTTTATAGATGTAGTTAAACTTTACTTCACTTATAAAATGTAGTGATTGATTAGGCTTGTAATTTTCTTCAATTTGAAGTTGAGATAAAGCCTGATAGTATACCGTTTTAGATAATCCTTTTTTAGATTTTAAAACTCCTCTTAGCATATAACTAACAATTCCGCGCTCCTCTGTATAGCACTTAACAATTAGATCGTAATCTCTATATTTTAATTTTGAAAGAACAATGCTATTGTTTGTAGCGCGCATATTTATCTTATTATAAGAACTTTTAGCACCTTAGTTTCAAAAGAATCTAAATCTGAAATCATGATTAAATATACGCCAGATCTCACTATAGAATTAGAAAAGTTTTTACCATTCCAAATAGCTGTCCCACCATCTATGGCAAAATTATAATTAGAGTTAGAAGATCTTAAGTTAACACTAGACTGCGCTTCTGCCACCAAATTCCCCTCTATATCTGTAATTTTAATATTAACACGTTCAGTAAGCCCACTAACCTTTACACCTTTATTAATATCATTAAGATCATTAAATCCTAGAATGTTGTACTCTGGTCTAACCGGATTAGGATAAGCAAAAGCATCTTCTAAAGTTTCTCCAGGTTTAGAACCACCAGCTTTAAAAGATAATAATCCTTTAATTGTGGCGATGTATACCAATCCGTTTTCAGAATCAATTGAAATATCATTAATTCTATTTGATGGTAAAGGAGAATTATCACTAGTAAAATGATATATTGTTGTTTGTCCATCTGGTGAAAAATAAAACACGCCAGAATCTACAGTACCAATCCATTTGTTATTAGAACCATCCACTTCAATATCTGTAATAGTCTGACTTTCTAACAACTCTTTAGCAATACCATCTTCTAAAATTATGATTGAACTCAAAGTAGGGTTGTTATCTTCATAAAACCCAGAAGTGTTATAAAGCACTCTTAACCCAGAAAATGTACCAACCCAAAGTTGGTTTCTGGTATCAACAGCTAAAGAGGTTACTCTAGGAAAAGGTAAATTCTGTTCTTCTGAAGTTATATTTCTTAATGGATTATTTGAGATTGTCTCATTATAAGCATACAGACCATTAGAATAACCACCCATCCATTTGGTACCATTATTATCAATTTCAATATCAAAATAACCAAGCTCATCATCAATAGCATCTAGTATTATACTCGAAAAATCGTAACTCGTCCAATTACCAGAATTTGGATCATAAGATTTTAAAGGTTCAAATATCCGAGATGTTACAGTCCATAAAAGTCCGCTTTCATCAAAAGTAGAGGCTCCTACCCTAATACTTTCATAACTTGGCGCTTCAGTTAAAAATAAAGATTCTAAACCACTATTGGTTTCATTATACAATATTGTGGGTTCACGGCTATTTATCTCTAAAAGTCCATCTTGAAATGAACTTACAAAGACTTGATTTAAGTTAAATGGGTTTACAGAAATACTATTAAGGTTTTTGGCACCAAATAAACTATCGAACGGAAGACTTTTCCATGTTTCATTTCTATAAAAGCTTAAACCTCTAGATCGTAATGGAGAAGGATTAAATGATTCTGTATAATCGCCAAAACTAGCCCATACGGTATTAGACTCTGCATTAATTCTAAAAGTTTCATTAAATAATGGTCCTGCTGGTATAATTTCAGAATAACCACTACTGCTAGAAATAGAATGACTTAACACACCTAAGGTATCTGTACCTATATATATTGTATCGTCTAATGTAATTGCAGATGAAAAAACGGTAGAAAATTCTGCTGTAGGCTGAAAGCTACTTACAAGACTAAGGTTTTCATTATATACATAAATGGTATTTGTAGTAGAATAAATAAGATTAGAACCAGAAACATCAGCATCTAATGGCAATAACGGCAATGTAAACAACGTGTTTATTGATGCACCATTTATTTCATAAAGAACGTTATTACTTCGAACTGTATATAATTTATTATTAATAGTATTGATAGTATAATAATCACCAAGAATAACTGTTTCCCATTGCTGAAAGTCAATAAGATTTGGATTATTTAAATCTGCCTTTTTTACACCGTTGCTATTTAAACAGGCCACATATATTTCATTATTTAAAATGGACACTTGTTTTACTGTTATTTGGGCACCACCATCACCTAGAAAATAAGTGTCACCAAACTCTAAACGTTCTAGATCATAGATAGAGACTCCATAATCTGTAGAGATGTAAACGAGTCCTTGATGTTCAAAAAAATGATTAATCTGCTTATTCACTGGCGTAATATTTTGTTTATCTAAAATATCAACTATCGTTAAAACGCTATCGTCGGTTTCAGAATATAACTCAATTAATCCTGTTTCGTAACCTATGAGTAAGTACTGATAAACTTCGCTATAATAAATTGTTGTAATCTGTTCTCCAGACAAACCATCTACAGTAGTAATAGTTGTTAATTGATTTGTTAAGGTATCATATTCAAATACCGCATTTTGTGCAGCCGCATAAATTTTATCACCACCACTTACAACATCTACAATATTATTATATGAATAATGAGCTTGCCAAAGTGCCGAGAAATCTTGACTATATCCAGAAGTTGTAAGCCCAAATAGAAAAATAAAGATTTTAAAAAAGGTGTTACGCATTAGAAAATTATGTTTGGTCAAAGATATTTAATAGTAACGATAATATTGTAGTTATCATATATTAAGTCAATAAAAAAGCTTCTATGAAAAACACAGAAGCTTATATTTTAATAAAATAAGGTTTGTTTAAACTACACCTTGAGCTAACATAGCGTCTGCGACTTTTACAAAACCAGCAATATTTGCTCCCTGTACATAATCTACATAGCCATCTTTATCAGAACCATACTTAACGCATGCTGCGTGAATATCATTCATAATCTGATTTAACTTAGCATCAACCTCTTCTCGCGTCCAATTATAACGCAATGAATTTTGACTCATCTCTAAACCAGATGTTGCAACACCACCAGCATTAGATGCTTTTCCTGGTGCAAATAATATTTTAGCTTTATGAAACTCGTGAATTGCCTCAGGTGTTGATGGCATATTTGCACCTTCACTTACACAAATACAACCATTACTTAATAATTCTTTGGCATCAGATTCTTTCAATTCATTTTGAGTAGCACAAGGTAACGCTATGTCACACTTTTCTCCCCATGGAGTTTTGCCTTCATAAAATGTTCCGGATGAAAACTTATCTGCATATTCAGAAATTCGTCCTCTCTTCACATTTTTAAGTTCCATAATGAATGCTAGTTTCTCACTATCAATACCATCATTATCTAGGATATAACCAGAAGAATCAGACATTGTTAATACTTTCCCTCCTAATTCTATCGCTTTTTCCGCAGCATATTGAGCCACATTTCCAGAACCAGATATTAATACCTTCTTTCCTTTAAAACTATCATTTTTGGTTGCCAACATATTTTTAGCAAAATATACATTGCCATAACCTGTAGCTTCTGGTCTTATGAGTGAACCACCAAAAGACATGCCTTTACCAGTTAATACACCAGTAAATTCATTACGCAGTTTTTTGTACTGACCAAATAAATAACCCACTTCTCTTCCACCTACACCAATATCACCTGCAGGAACATCGGTATTTGGACCAATATGCCTAAAAAGCTCATTCATAAAGCTTTGACAAAAACGCATCACTTCATTATCTGATTTTCCTTTAGGATTGAAGTCAGAACCTCCTTTACCTCCTCCCATTGGAAGCGTAGTTAAAGAATTTTTAAATACTTGCTCAAAACCTAAAAATTTTAAAATACTTAAGTTTACAGAAGGATGAAAACGCAACCCACCTTTATAAGGTCCGATAGCCGAATTAAATTCAATTCTAAATCCTCTATTTACTTGGGTATTACCTTTATCGTCAATCCATGCTACTCTAAATATTATGGTGCGTTCTGGTTCTACCATACGCTCTAACAACATTTTGTCTTTATACTTAACGTTGTTCTCAATAAATGGAATTACAGTTTCTGCTACCTCTTCAACGGCTTGCATAAACTCAGGTTCCTGGCCATTTCTTTCTTTTACTAGATTTAAAAAAGCTTCAATTTTGTCTTTCATAAATTTATTTTTTTGTTTTGTTAAAATCTTTTTATGCGCGTTTTTTTACATAAAAACCATTTTAATTTACTTTAATTTCGAAAATTATAATATATTGGTTGCAAATATAAATTATCCACAAAAATAAGTGATTAATTTTTATTTTTTTCTATTTAATTTTTCAAAATCAACATTAATCCTTTTCTTTAAAGAATAATAAAGTGTGCATTTTGTCTGTTTTATTTTGTAGTTCGTCGAGTTTTTATATATTTGCTCGGCAAGAGTCTCAATTTTAAAGTTACATGATACTAGATATAAAAAAACTAATCATTCCATTTGCACTACTTTTATCAGTGCAATTCAGCTATTCTCAATTAGGCTTTTCTCACGAAGTAGGCATAATTGCTGGTCCTATAGCCTATCAATCTGATTTTGGAGTACGCTCTGATTTAGAAACCAATTCTGGAAACACAGGTATTGGTATTGGTCTAATACATTACATCAATTTTGCATATCGTGCAGATTGTAATTGTTATACCACAGATAAATACTTTAATGATCACTTTAAATTACGAAGTGAAATTGCTTGGAATAAAACGAAGCTTCAACATTTTGGTGAATGGGTAGATGCTGATAAAACATCTGAAAATGCAGATCGATTAAGAAGTCATACTGGTGAAGCTCAAAACTGGGATATTGGAATGCAATTAGAGTTTTTCCCTAGAAGTATTAGAGAATTTGCTGCAGGTGTTTATTCCTTTGCTCCATTTGCAAGTTTAGGTGCTCATTACGTTTCTTATAATCCAAGTGTTTATACCAATTATGTAAGTTCAGATTTTTCAAATCTAAATAATATTGGTGATATTAATGATCCAAGTAATTTTTACTCAGCTTGGGAACCAGGCTCTATAAGTGATGCCAGCGGTTCTGCTTGGTCTGTAGTTGGAAGTGTAGGTACGAGATATAAGTTAACTATTCTTTCGGATTTAATGATAGACTTAAGATGGCAATACTTTTTTAGTGATAAAACAGATGGTTTAGATCACCAACTTGCTTCAAATAAAGCAAATGATTGGATGGTATGGTTAAACTTTGGCTACATTTACTACTTAGACTAGAATTATAAATTATACAATACACAAAAAAGACCAAATCATTAGATTTGGTCTTTTTTGTGTATTAGAAGAAGTTTATGCATTAGCCTATGGCTTGTTTTAAATCTGCAATTAAATCTGCTTCATCTTCAACACCAACACTTAATCTAATTAAAGAATCTACAACTCCTGTTTTTTCACGTTCCTCTTTAGGAATACTAGCATGGGTCATACTTGCCGGATGACCAGCTAATGACTCTACACCTCCAAGAGATTCAGCAAGTGTGAAGATTTTTAGATTTTCAATAATTCTTATAGACTCGTTATAATTATTTCCTTTGGTAGTAAAAGACACCATACCACCAAAATCATTCATCTGAGATTTTGCAATTAAATGATTAGGGTGATCTTCAAATCCTGGCCAGTACACATTTTCAATTTTTGGATGGTTTTTTAAATACAAGGCTACAGCTCTACCATTTTCACAATGACGTTGCATACGCAAATGCAAGGTCTTAATTCCTCTTATTGCTAAAAATGCATCTTGAGGTCCACAAACGGCTCCACTTGCATTTTGAATAAAATATAACCGACCTGCTAAATCTTTATCTTTCACAATTAAAGCTCCCATAACTAAATCACTATGACCACCAAGGTATTTAGTTGCAGAATGCATTACAATATCTGCACCTAAATCTAAAGGTTGTTGTAAGTATGGAGTTGCAAACGTATTATCTACAGCAAGCCACACGTTATGCTTCTTTGCAATTTTTGCTGTTGCCACAATATCAATAATATTCATCATTGGGTTTGTTGGTGTTTCTACCCAAATAAGCTTTGTATTTTTATTAATATAATCCTCTATGTGTTCTGCATTTTCCATACCTATGAAATGGAACTTTATCCCAAAGTCTTCATATATCTTAGTGAATAATCGATATGTGCCACCATATAAATCGTTAGTAGAAATCACCTCATCTCCAGATTTCAATAATTTTAAAACCGCATCAATAGCCGCCAAACCAGAACCAAATGCTAAACCATAACGACCATTTTCTATACTTGCAAATGCATTTTCTAAAGCATGACGTGTTGGGTTACCTGAACGCGCATACTCATAACCTTTATGACCACCAGGAGTAGATTGCGCAAAAGTAGAGGTTTGATAAATTGGTGGCATAACCGAGCCATAAGCAGCATCTGGCTTTTGACCTCCATGAATGGTTTTTGTATTGAATTTCATGATAAATATTTAATTGAATTATCGAGTTGGGAACACAACAAATTTAACGGATAATTCGTTCTATTCAAATCAATATAATACCTTTATTGTCTGATAATTTAACCTCTACCATTTTGAAACGAATCATCTCTTTTTTCGCCTTTTTAATTGTATTAACTTCTTGTAATTCTGAATTTAAACCTGCAACATTCGAAACTATAGATGTTGATGTTGCTTATGACGCTCAGATTTCAGCAACTTACAGTAAAGCCAAAGGTACTAGTGAGCTTAGCCATACTATTAATACAAATGTTGAAAATGCAATTATTAAAGCATTAAGCCCACTTGAAAACACCGATGACTTAAAAGATGTTTTAAAAGCTTTTAATACAGAATACCTTGACTTTAAAAATGAATTTTCAGAGGAATCAGAACCAGCTTGGGAACTTCAAATTGAAACAGAACTAACGTATCAATCTGCAGAAGTCCTTACCATTGCCATTAGCACTTACGAATTTAAAGGTGGTGCACATGGTAGTGACCAAATACAGTTTCTAAACCTAGATGCTAAAACAGGTAAGGTTTTAAGCAGAAACGAAATTATCAAGGATATAGAAAGCTTTAAAGCTCTAGCCCAACAAGCTTTTGTAAATTCATTATCCAACAAAAAAGACAACTTAAAAATGGAAGATTTCTTTTTTGGAGAACCATTTCATCTACCAGAAAACATAGGATTTAGTGAAGATGGTTTGGTATTACTTTATAATGTTTATGAAGTTGCTTCTTACGATCAAGGTTACACAGAATTTGTAATTCCATTTTCAGAATGTGAATCTTACCTAAAAGTTCATTAATTCTTTGCGCTTCTTGTTAATCGTTTTATAAAAGGCTCAACGGTTAAACCTTGGCCTACAATAGATACCACAACTACAACATAAGTAATTACTAAAAACAATTCCCTATGCATATCAGTTGTAAGACTCAATGCTAATGCAATTGAAATTCCGCCTCGCAATCCTCCCCAAGTCATTATTAAGTTTGTTTTAGGCACAAAATCTAAACGTTTTGCAAAGAATTTAATAGGCAACCACAACGACATATAACGACACAGCAATATAATAGGAATAGCCAATAAACCTGCATAAATAAATTTACCTTCTAAGGTTAACACTAGCATTTCCATACCTATCATTACAAATAAAATAGTGTTGAGTAAAACATCTATCAGTTCCCAAAACTTATCTACATAAAGCTCTGTGGTTTCAGACATTGCAGAATTCCTTACGGTATCGTTCCCAACTATAAGTCCGGCTGTTACCATTGCTAGTGGAGCAGACAAATGAAACTGATGCGCTAACATCGTACCTCCCATTACGGTTGCAAGTGTTAGAATAACTTCAATTTCATAATTATCAATTGATCTCATTAAACGATAAGTTACCCAACCGAGAAAAAGACCTAAAATAATCCCACCAATAACTTCTTGACCAAATAAAGTAGCAATATCGGCAAACTCAATAGCTGCATCTGGTTTTGCAGCAATCGCAAAAATGGTTAAGAACACTACAACTCCTACTCCATCATTAAATAGTGATTCGCCTACAATTTTAGTTTCTAACTTTTTTGGTGCTCCAGCTTTTTTTAGAATACCTAACACTGCAATTGGATCTGTAGGTGAAATTAAAGCACCAAATAATAAGCAATAGATAAAATTCACATCTAAATTCATAAATTTTAACACGTAGAACATGGCAATTCCAACTAAAAATGTAGACACCAAAACACCCAACGTAGCAAAAGCTAAAATTGGTCCTCGTTGCACTTTTAGCTGATTAAAATTGGTGTGTAAGGCACCTGCAAAGAGTAAGAAACTTAGCATAATATCTAATAGAACAGTTTCAAAATCTATCATTGCTATAAATTTTCGTTCTTGTATCAATAGCGTATCATCAAATTGTGCAATTCCAACTAAAACCACAGTAAATACAATAGTAATAACCATTAAGCCTATTGTGATTGGCAGTTTTAAGAACTTCACATTTATATAACCAAATAGAGCAGATAGTACAACTAAAATGGTTGCAATTGAGTAATAATCCATAGAATGATATTTTTCTTAAAAGTAATTAAATTTCCCTTTAAATACGGTTACTTTGCATTGAACTCATACAAACTTTTTTAATGGACTAAAATTCCTAAAGAGCGTATAAGTTAGATTTCAAAATTATATAGAATTCTGATATGAACAAAATTTACTATTTAAGCAGTTGTAATACTTGCACTCGAATCATTAATGAGCTGAATTTACCTAAAGGATTTCAACTTCAAGATATAAAGACAGAACCTATTACTAAGTCTCAAATTGAAGAGATGAGAGCACTTACTAACAGCTACGAAAGTCTATTTAGTAAACGCGCTAGACTATACAAAGAATTAGGATTAAAAGAAAAATCACTATCTGAAGAAGACTATAAAAACTACATATTAGAACACTACACCTTTCTAAAACGCCCAGTCATTCTTTTTAAGAATCAGATTTTTATAGGCAACTCTAAAAAAACAGTTGAAGCTGCAAAACTTGCTATACATGAATAGCAGAGGTTTTGCCATTTTTGCGCTCTTAATGGTTCAGCTTTTGTATGGACTCAATTATACCATTGCAAAAACAGTGATGAATGAAAATTTCATTAAACCATTTGGGTTTGTATTACTAAGAGTTATTGGTGCAACCATACTATTCTGGATTCTTAGTCTATTTTTACCAAAAGAGAAAATAGAAAGAAAAGACTACCTTAAACTCACGGTTGCTTCGCTCTTTGGTGTTGTAATTAATATGTTATTCTTTTTTAAAGGATTAGAATATACATCACCAATACATGCGTCTTCTATTATGACGATTATACCAATTATAATCCTTGTATTATCTGCCTATATTTTAAAAGAAAAAGTCACAAAATTAAAAATAGCAGGAGTCGTTTTAGGTTTAGTTGGTGCTTTGGTATTAACGCTTTATGGTAAATCGTCTAGGATTGGTGATAATGTTCCATTAGGAAATTTACTTGTGTTTCTAAATGCAGTATCCTATAGTATTTACATTATTTTGATTAAAAAATTAACCGCTAAATATCATCCGTTTACATTTATAAAATGGTTGTTTTTATTTGGGTTAATCATCCTTACACCTTTTGGATATAGTGAATTACAAGAGGTTCAATGGCATACGTTTACTCCATATACCACTTTTTCAGTACTATTTGTTGTTATCGGAGCTACTTTTGGCACTTATTTATTAAATCCTTTAGCGCTTAATAAACTTAAAGCATCTACCGTCGGTATTTTTATTTATCTTCAACCAGCTATTGCCGCTCTTTTTGCATTAGCAGTAGGAGCCGATTTTATAGATACCATTAAAATTACAGCGATGTTAGTCATCTTTCTAGGTGTTTACCTAGTGATTAAAAAGCCCAAAAAAGTTACTTAATTTGTCGTTAAAATCTCAAATATTTAAAAGCGTTGATAGTATTCCAATACGTTATTGGAATAGCGTAAACTGTTGTACAAATATTTATTATTCACCAGAATTTTTAAAAGCGTTTGAAACCGCAAATACAGATATTGAGTTTAATTATATTTTTATTTTAAAAGACAAACAAGCCGTTGCATTTGCCAATACACAAATTGTAACTATTGGTATTGAAACCATTACTAAAAACATTACCATGTCTAACAAAATTAGACGTGTAGTAAATAATATGTTCTGTAATAACCATATTAAAGTGTTATTCTGTGGTAATGTCTTTTTGAGTGGAGAATATGGTACGTTTATAAAGGATAATGAAGACAAAGTTGAAACATTTAAAGCCATTGCTGCAGGCGTAAAACAATTATCAAAATCAGTCAAAAAAATCAAAGCTATTTTTATTAAAGATTTTGAAAACAAATCGCTATCTATTACAAATCATTTAGAATCTTTCGATTACGCAACTATGCAAGTAGAGCCTAACATGATTATTACGTTAAAACCCGAATGGCATTCTTTCGACGATTACAAAAATGCTCTAAAATCTAAATACAGAGTGAAAACTAACCGAGCTGATGCTAAAAGTGAAATCTTAAAAGCTCAATTTTTTTCTGAAGAAGACATACAAAAACACAAGAATCAGCTTCAAGAATTATATCACAACACTATTGATAATGCCGACTTTAATGCACAAATTTTAAATCTAGATACTTACGTACATCTCAAAAAAGCGTTTAAAGAAAAGTTTATCGTAAAAGGTTATTTTCTAGAAGACCAATTGGTTGGCTTTTTGTCTGCTATGCAAAATGGAACACATCTCGATGCGCACTTTATTGGTATTGATTATTCTAACAATAAAGAATTTGCAATTTACCCAAGGATTTTAAATGATTATGTAAGACTTGGTATTGAAACAAAGTCTAATCAGATTAACTTAGGTAGAACTGCTTCTGAAATAAAAAGCACACTTGGAGCACAGCCTATAGCCTTAACTTGCTACGCCAAACATAAACAGTATTTACCTAATCAGGTTTTAAAACCGTTTATAAAAAATGTGCATATAAAATCTTTTAAACAACATCAGCCGTTTAAATAATACGCTACATTGCCATCGGTTTTGGTCTTACTCCATGCTTACGTGTATCTTCCTTGGTCAATACTTTAAAGCTTTCAGATTTTGGAAATTTATGAGCCAATTCTAATAACGGAGCAGGCAACGCTGTTAACTTTCTTGTTTTTAAATCAATCCAAGCACCTTGCATTTCGCAATAGGCTAAATTTTCACCTTTATGATTGTAAAAATTATGTTCAAACATAAATAACATACCATCTTCACTAAGACCAGATACTTCTATGGTTACTGTAATTGGCGTACCAATAAATGATTCTTTAAAATAGTACATATGCTCATAAAACACCACTGGACCAACATTAAACTTCATTATCTCAGGCATTGTAAACCCCTTCTCTGTAAAGAAAGCCATACGAGCATGACTCATAAAATTAGTATAAGCAGAATTAGCTAAATGACCATTAGCGTCTACATCACTCCAACGAATTTCGAACTGTTTTTTGTACATATTTTTTATTTCTAATAAGAATTACAAAGTTATAAAACTACACTAGTACATGTCAATCCTTTCTAAAGTTTTTAATCAAAAAATTAAACCATTCAATTTTGTACCTTTGCACAACTTTAATCGCAACGTTTTAATGATACATTCCATGACAGGTTATGGGAAATCTGTACTGCAGCTCCCAACAAAAAAAATATCTATAGAATTAAAATCTCTAAACAGTAAAAGTTTAGACCTCAACGCTCGTATGCCTTCCATGTATAGAGCAAAAGAATTAGACATTAGAAAACTAATTGCTAAACACTTAGTTAGAGGTAAGGTAGATTTTTCTCTTTTTGTTGAAATTACAGGTGAAGATACCAGTTCTAAAATCAACAAAACAGTTGTTAAAGAATACATTAAACAACTTAAAGAAGTGGTAGATGGAGACGCTACTGAACTTTTAAAAATGGCCATTCGTTTACCTGATGCGGTAACCACCGAACGCGATGATATTGACGAGAATGAATGGATGCTTATTAGTAAAGAAATTAACGAAGCTATTACTAAAATTGTAGAATATCGTAAAGACGAAGGAGCAACTTTAAAGCAAGACTTTCTAGGTAGAATCACTACCTTAAGAAGATTGTTGCAAGAAGTAATTACAATGGATCCAGATCGTATTGATGGTGTGAGAGCTCGTTTAGAGAAAGGTATTTCAGATATTAAAGAGAAAGTAGATGAAAACCGTTTTGAACAAGAACTGGTTTATTACATCGAAAAATTTGATATCACAGAAGAAAAAGTAAGATTAGAAAACCATTTAGACTATTTCACCAAGTCTTTAAATTCTGACGATTCTAATGGTAAAAAATTAGGTTTCATTTCTCAAGAAATCGGGAGAGAAATTAACACTATTGGGTCTAAATCTAATTATGCGCCTATGCAAAAATTAGTGGTTCAGATGAAAGATGAACTCGAAAAAATTAAAGAACAATTATTAAATGTACTTTAATTAGTACCCAGTAAAATCATACATTTTGTCAGAAACTAAAAACAAAAAACAAGGTAAACTCATTGTGTTTTCAGCACCTTCTGGTTCAGGAAAAACCACTATTGTTCGTCATTTATTAAAACAGCCAGAACTCAACTTAGAGTTTTCTATTTCAGCAACATCGCGAGAAGCACGTGGTAACGAAGAAAACGCTAAGGATTATTACTATTTATCTTTAAAAGAGTTTAAAAATAAAATTAAGAATGATGAATTCTTAGAATGGGAAGAAGTTTACAGAGATAATTTCTATGGCACTTTAAAAACTGAGATTGAACGCATTTGGGCCAAAGGAAAACACGTCATTTTTGATATTGATGTTTCAGGAGGTTTACGTATAAAACGAAAATTTCCGGAGCAAACTATTGCTATTTTTGTTAAACCACCCGATTTAAATGAGCTTGTAAGGAGGCTAAAAGATCGCGGAGAAGAAAGCCCAGAAAAAATTAGTATGCGCGTTGCAAAAGCACCTGCAGAATTGGCTACAGCACCTCTTTTTGATGAAATTGTAATAAACTCTAATTTAGACGAAGCTTTAGAAAATGCATATAAATTAGTATCAGACTTTATAGCGAAGTAAAATGAAAATAGGTTTATATTTTGGTACGTTTAACCCAATTCACATTGGTCATTTAACTATTGCTAATCACTTGGCCGAACATAGTGATTTAGACCAAATTTGGTTTGTGGTGACACCTTTAAGTCCGTTTAAAAAGAAAAGTAGTTTACTAGATAATTACCAACGTTTAGAAATGGTGCATTTAGCCACTAAAGACTACGACAAATTGAGGCCTAGCGATATAGAATTTGGATTAAAACAGCCAAACTATACCATAGACACACTTACTTATCTTTTTGAAAAATTTCCTAATTATGAATTTGCCTTAATTATGGGCGAAGACAATCTAAAGAGTCTTCATAAATGGAAAAACTATGAACTGATTCTTGAGAATCATGACATTTATGTCTATCCTAGACTTTCTGAAGGTAAAGTTGAAACAGAATTTAGTGATCATCCTAGAATTCATCATGTCAGCGCACCTATTATGGAATTATCCTCTACCTTTATAAGAAATTCTATAAAAGAAGGTAAAAATGTTAGACCAATGCTACCAGAACATGTTTGGAAATATCTAGATGAAATGAATTTTTATAGGTGAAATTCTTGCTAAGGCAGGAATTTCACTATTCTTTTCAAAAGATTCCTATTTTCATGGGAATTAAAAATGATAAAAAGCATCTTCATAATGCGTTAACTGTTCTGTAGTTTTATTTTTCAGTACCGCAACAATATCAAAACGAGTTTCTAATTCTATATCATTTTCAATAACAAAAGCATCCATAGCTTTAACCAATAATTTTATTTTACTTGGAGTCACAAATTCTTGTGGATCACCAAAATAATCAGAATTTCTAGTTTTTACTTCAACACAAATTATAAAATTATTGTGTTTGGCAATAATGTCTATTTCGGCTTTCTGAAAAACATAGTTACGCACCATAATTTTGTAACCTTTAGCCATAAGATAATCTGTTGCTAATTGCTCACCTAATTTACCAAGTTCGTTATGCTCTGCCATATAGTTCCTACGAAAGTAGGAATCTCATCCTACAGTCCTTAACCTCTTTAGTTTCTCAATTTCTTTAAACTAAATTATTTATATGATAATTTACTTTCGTTTTTTTCAACCTTCAAATTAACAATTTTACCTAAAACTAATGCTCTATTATCCTTTTCATGTCCTGCAGGCACATTAAAAGCAATTGGGAAATCATAATCTGCTAAAGCATCTAAAATTAATTGCTCCACTGAAGTTCCCCAAAGCGTCGTATTTTTTCGCATTTTAGACATATCACCAACGACAAGTCCATTTAGATTATCAAAATAACCTGCACGCTTCATACTTTGCAGCATACGGTCTATATGGTATTTATATTCCCCTATTTCTTCAATAAAAAGAATTTTTCCAGAGGTATCAATACTTTCCTTAGAACCTAACATGGTATGTAACATCGTAAGATTTCCACCAACTAACTCACCAGAAGTTTCACCGGTTCTATTATAACTAGATCCTTTTAATGTATAATTCTCAGGATGTCCAAAAATTGCAGTTTTAAAAGTAGAAACGGACTCTTTAATATCATCTAAATTCTTGGTTAAACTCACGCACATTAGAGCATGCAACGATTGAAATCCTTCATTATGTACTTGGTTGTGTAAAGCCGTGATATCAGAGTAACCGATAACCCATTTGGGATTTTTCTTAAATTCTGTATAGTTTAATTTATCTAAAACTCTAACCGTTCCATATCCTCCTCTAGCACACCAAATGGCACTAATTTTAGGATCGTCCATTGCGCTTTGTAGATCAGAACAACGCTCTTCGTCTGTACCTGCAAAATGATTTGCTTTACTAAATACATGTTTACCAACTATAGCATGTAAACCCCAACTTTCAAGAAGCTTAACAGCCTGCTGCACCTCTCCTTCTCTATTTTTTAAAATTCCGGAAGGCGCTACAATAGCAACCGTATCGCCTGCTTTTAAATATGGTGGTTGGATTAATTTTGAAGTCATTTCTGTTGAATTATCAGTTTCGGTTTGAGCGTTAATATCATCACCTCTCATTAAGAGAATCACAATTAACAGACATAAATAATAGGACTTATAACACATAAAAACTGCTTTTTGTAAAAGTACATTTTTTTTCTAAATCCCTTATATATTGCGTACTTTTGTGGCTTTAAAAACAAAAATTCATGTCTAAAAGATATACCATAACAGCAGCATTACCATACACTAATGGACCTATACATATTGGTCATTTAGCAGGCGTTTATGTGCCTGCAGATATTTACGCACGTTATTTAAGAGGTACAGGAAATGATGTTGCCTTTATTTGTGGTAGTGATGAGCATGGTGTGCCAATTACCATTAAAGCAAAAAAAGAAGGTGTTACACCTCAAGATATCGTTGATAAATACCATGCGATAATTAAGAAATCTTTTGTGGATTTCGGAATCACTTTTGACAATTACTCACGTACTACAGCTAAAATTCATCATGATACTGCACAGGAGTTTTTTAAAACCCTTTACGATAAAAATGAATTTGTAGAAGAAGTAACTGAGCAACTATACGATGCTGAAGCTAATCAGTTTTTAGCCGATCGTTTTGTTACAGGGACGTGTCCTAAATGTGGTAACGAAGAAGCTTATGGTGATCAATGTGAAAACTGTGGATCTAGCTTAAATGCTACAGATTTAATAAATCCTAAATCTGCGATTACAGGTAATGTACCAACCTTAAAAGAAACAAAACACTGGTTTTTACCTTTAAACAAACACGAAGACTTTTTACGCGAATGGATTTTAAAAGGTCATAAAAAAGACTGGAAACCCAACGTTTACGGTCAAGTAAAATCTTGGATAGACGATGGTTTACGTCCAAGAGCTGTGACTAGAGATTTAGATTGGGGAATTCCGGTACCTGTGGAAGGTGGTGAAGGCAAAGTACTTTACGTTTGGTTTGATGCACCTATTGGTTACATCTCATCTACTAAAGAATGGGCTGCACGCGAAGGTAAAAACTGGGAAGATTACTGGAAAGACGAAAACACAAAACTGGTTCATTTTATAGGAAAAGATAACATTGTATTTCACTGTATTATTTTCCCATCGATGTTAAAAGCTGAAGGTTCTTACATTTTACCAGAAAATGTACCAGCCAATGAGTTTTTAAATTTAGAAGGTAAAAAATTATCGACCTCAAAAAACTGGGCTGTTTGGTTACCAGATTATTTAATAGATTTCCCAAATCAGCAAGATGTGTTACGTTATGCCTTAACGGCTAATGCACCAGAATCTAAGGATAACGATTTTACATGGAAAGATTTCCAGGCCAGAAATAATAATGAATTGGTTGCTATCTTCGGAAACTTCATTAATCGTGTGGTGGTTTTAACCAACAAATATTATGAAGGTATTATTCCTGAACCTTCTGACTATTCTACAATTGACGAAGAAACTTTAGCTGCAGTAAAAGCTTATCCTGCTGTAATTTCTAGTTCTATTGAACGTTACCGTTTTAGAGAAGCTAGCCAAGAATTGATGAATTTAGCACGACTTGGGAACAAGTATTTAGCAGACGAAGAACCTTGGAAAACGATTAAAACAGACGAAGCGCGTACTAAAACTGTGATGTTTGTAGCTTTACAAATCGCATCTGCATTAGCAGTTTTATCAGAACCTTTTTTACCTTTTACATCAACGAAATTGAAAGGTATATTAAACTCTAATGATAACGGTTGGGAAGATATTTCAACCAAAGACATACTAATTCCTGCAAACCATAAAATCAGCAAAGGCGAATTATTATTCTCTAAAATTGAAGATTCAGAAATTCAAAAACAACTAGACAAATTGGAAGCCAGTAAAAAAGCCAACGAAGCAGCAAATAAAGTAACTGAGCCTCAAAAAGAAGAAATTACGTTTGATGATTTCACTAAATTAGACTTACGTGTTGGTACGATTCTCGAAGCCGAAAAAATGCCTAAAACCAAAAAACTTTTAGTATTAAAAGTAGATACAGGTATTGATACGAGAACCATTGTTTCTGGTATTGCAGAAAGTTTTAAACCCGAAGACATTATAGGAAAACGCGTAACTGTATTAGTAAATTTAGCACCAAGAGCATTACGAGGTGTAGAAAGTCAAGGGATGATTTTAATGACGGAAGACGAAACTGGAAAATTGGTTTTTGTAAATCCTGATGTTGATGGCGTAAATAATGGGTTGCAGATTAGTTAAACACATCATTTTTTCTTAATATATTATACAAAGTGGAACCTAGTATAGGCTCCACTTTTTTTTTGCTAATGCATTAATAATTTAATCTTTTGAAATAATCCACCCTTCCTTGTTTAAGTAATTTTGAATTGAAACATTACTTAAAGACAATGAAAAAAATAGCACTATTATGTTTAACCCTTTGCTTTTTAGCTTGTGGAGCGTCAAAGACCGTTCGTGAATCTAAAAAAACGATTAAAGGAAATTGGACCTTAGCCTCTGTAAAATCTTCAGCCATTGGCGATTTAAAAATCACACTTCTTAATGATGCTGAAAAAACTTGTTTTGAAAACAGTACATGGCAATTTATACCAAATAATAACACGGGAACCTATACCCTTTTAGGAATGAATTGCTCATTAGACCAACGTTATTTCTCATTTACTATAGATGAAGTTAATGAAGATACAGGTCTTTATAATTTCCTATTGAAACCTACCAACGAAAAGGGTAAATCTGAAACCAACGCAGGATTCAGATTAGAATTAACATCACTATCAGAAAACAGCATGCAATGGCAACAGATAGTGACTTTAGATGGAAAGCCCATCACTATTACCATGAACTTTATAAAAATTTAAACGATGAAAACATTTAATTATAAAACAAATTTAGCCATATCACTATCATTACTTTTAGTATTAATGACTAGCTGTAAGGCTGTAGACAATGCAAATAACAAACAAAAAGGAGCAACCATTGGAGCTGCAGGCGGAGCCATCCTTGGTGCTATCATTGGAAACAACGTTGGTAAAGGTGGCAAAGGTGAATTAGGAGCTGTTATCGGAGGAGTTGTTGGTGGTGGAGCTGGTGTGCTTATTGGAAATAAAATGGACAAACAAGCCCAAGACATTGAAAATGAAATTCCTGGAGCAACCGTAGAACGAGTAGATGATGGCATTGTATTAACTTTTGATGAACAAAGTGGAGTCTATTTTGATACCGAAAAATACAACATCAATGCCAAGTCTCAAGAAACACTGAATAAACTAGTTAGTGTTTTTGCGGAATATCCAGACACTAATATTTTAGTTGTAGGTCATACAGACAGCTCTGGTAATGATGCTTATAACATGACATTATCTAAAAACAGAGCTGAAGCTGTAACCAATTATTTAACAGGAAAAGGTTTAGGTAGCGGAAGATTTACAACACACTGGTTTGGTGAAGAACAACCAATGTACGATAATGCAACAGCAGAAGGGCGTTCTAAAAATAGACGTGTAAATATTGCTATCGTTCCTAATGAAGCTATGGTTAATGCTGCTAAAAAAGAAGCCGAATCTAATGAATAACTTTTATTAAAACTATTCGGGTTTTACACCTGAGTTAAATATCTTACAGACCTTATAATTTTAAATTTATAAGGTCTTTTTTTATGATTATAAAATATATAGTTCAACACACACAATTAGCAGAAAAAAATATAAAAAGTACTGTTCAGTTACTGAACGAAGACTGTACGATTCCTTTCATTTCACGTTACCGAAAAGAAGCTACAGGAAATTTAGATGAAGTGCAAATTGCTGATATCGTCAAATACAAAGAATTATTTGAAGCTTTAGAAAAACGAAAAATCGCCATTTTAAAAGCTTTGGAAGAACAAGATGTTTTAACTGAAGAACTAAAACAAAAGATTGAAAAAACCCAAGATTTAACAACGCTTGAAGACATTTATTTACCCTTCAAGAAAAAACGAAAAACAAAAGCCGAAACCGCTCGTAAAAATGGACTAGAGCCATTGGCTAAAATCATAATGAGTCAAAAGGCAAATGACATCGAATCTATTGCTTTTAAATATATAAAAGGCGATGTTACAACTATTGAAGACGCTTTAGAAGGTGCCAGACACATTATTGCCGAGTGGATCAATGAACGTACTGATATTAGAAATAATCTTCGGAATGAATTAGAGCGTCGTGCTCAAATTTCAACTAAGGTTATAAAAACTAAAAAAGACGATGAGAAAGCGCAAAAGTTTAGAGATTATTTTGATTGGTCCGAAAGTTTAAGTCGTATTCCATCTCACCGATTGTTAGCCATTTTAAGAGCAGAAAGCGAAGGCTTTATTCGTGTTAAAATTGAAATTGATGATGATAGAGCTTTAGAACATATAGATAATAGAATTATACGAAGTAAAAACGCTTGTGCAGATCAAATAGAATTAGCCATTTCGGATGCTTATAAACGTTTATTATTTCCATCTTTAAGCAATGAAGCTCTTCAAAAGGCAAAAGAAAAAGCCGATGAATCTGCCATTACAGTTTTTGCAAAAAACTTAAAACAACTATTATTAGGTTCACCAATTGGAGAAAAACGCGTTTTAGCTATCGATCCTGGTTTTAGAAGTGGTTGTAAAGTTGTTTGTTTAGATGCACAAGGTGCTTTAAAACATAATGAAAACATATATCCGCACGCACCAAAAAATGATAGCATTGGAGCCATAAAAAAGATTTCCTCTTTAGTTGAAGCTTATAAAATTGAAGCCATTGCTATAGGAAACGGAACAGCATCAAGAGAAACAGAAGCTTTAATCCGAAAAATTCAATTTAAAACCGATATCCAAGTGTTTGTAGTGAGTGAAGCAGGTGCTAGTATTTATTCGGCATCAAAAATTGCTCGCGACGAATTTCCAAATTATGATGTTACCGTTCGTGGTTCGGTTTCTATTGGACGACGTTTACAAGACCCTTTAGCCGAATTGGTAAAGATTGATGCCAAATCTATTGGAGTAGGACAATACCAGCACGATGTAGATCAAACAAAGCTTCAAAAACAACTCGATGTTGTAGTTGAAAATTGTGTGAATGCCGTAGGTGTTAACATTAATACAGCAAGCACTCCTTTACTAAGTTCTGTATCTGGAATTGGACCAAAACTAGCAGAAAATATTTTTAATTACAGAAATGAAAATGGAGCATTTAAATCGAGAAACGAAATTAAAAAAGTACCACGTTTAGGCGGAAAAGCTTACGAACAAGCAGCTGGTTTTTTAAGAATTCGAGATGCCAAAAACCCATTAGACAACTCTTCTGTGCATCCTGAAACTTATAAAATAGTCGAAAAAATGGCTAAAGATGAAGGCGTTTCACTTCAAGAATTAATTGGAAACAAAACGATTCTTCAAAACATAGATTTAAAAAAATATTATACAGAAACGATTGGTTTGCCAACACTTCAAGATATTATTAAAGAGCTAGAAAAACCTGGTTTAGATATTAGAGAAAAAGCCAAGGTATTTACCTTCAACCAAAATATAAAAACCATTACAGACTTACACGAAGGACAATTATTACCAGGCATCGTAAATAACATTACCAACTTTGGTTGCTTTGTAGATGTTGGAATTAAAGAAAGTGGACTAATTCATGTGTCAAACTTATCTGATAGTTTTGTGAAAGATGTTAATGAACACGTGCATTTACATCAGCAGATTATTGTAAAAGTTTTAGAGGTAGATGTAGCTCGTAAACGGATTCAGTTAAAACTTATAAAATAATCTTATAAATAAATGATTACAAAAATAAAAAAGTATATTTCCACAAGTTTAACTATGTATCACTAAAATATTATGAATATACATATCCGTTCAACTCTAAGGTTTGATCTGTTTTTCCTTTTTTTTATTGCATTATCTACTGTCGGTCAGGCTCAAAACGACAGCTTATATTCAAAATTCAATACTTATTCAAAAGCACCAAGAGAATTGGCGTATGTTCATCTTAATAAAGCGGTTTATGTAAAAGGAGAAGTTATTGGATTTAATGCCTACATTTTAGATAAAAACAGTAAGCAACTTTCTTCATTAACTACAAACTTGTATTGCGAGATATCCGACGAAAACAATACAGTTTTAAAAAGTAAACTAATTAAAGTTGAAAATGGAGTTGCTGCAGGTCAATTTGACCTAGACAGCTTATTTACTACTGGAAAATACACTTTCAAAGCCTACACTAATTGGATGCGTAATTTTGATGAACAAAACTATTATGCTCAGCAAATAAAAGTGATTGATCTAGACAAAGAAACTAAAATTAAAACAACTAGGATCACGAATGCCATCAATATTCAGCTCTTACCAGAAGGAGGACATCTTGTTTCGGAGATAGAAAACACCATTGGAATCGTAGCCAAGGACAGTTTAGGATTTGGAGTTTCCATTGAAGGACATATCTCTGATAGCGATAATAATACAATTACCACCTTTAAAACTAATGTACATGGAATTGGTAGATTTTTACTTACTCCACAAAAAAACTCAAGTTATTTAGCTCATACATTAGTTAATAACAATTCTCAAACATTCCCTATTCCGCTCGTAGAACCTTCAGGTATTAATCTTTCATTGGCAGATATTGGGTCTAAAGTAGCAATAACGTTTAGAACTAATTCCGAAACGCATCTTAACATAAAAAACAACAACTATACTATAAGTATTCATAACGGAAAAACCTTAAAGGCTATAGCTGTTTCCTTTGGTGAAAGTACCGAAATAACTAAATTAATTAAATATGATGATCTTTCTATAGGAATTAATGTATTTACACTTTTTGACGCCCAAAACAATCCTTTATTAGAACGTTTATTCTTTAAGTATGATGGTTTAAATCTTGTGGAATCTGGAAATGCTATTACTAAAAAAAGCAACGATTCTATCTCCATTAAACTAGCTATAAAAGGAGTTGACGCCACTAAAATCAATAAATTCAGTGTTTCTGTGCTTCCTGCTGAAACTATAGCCAACAAACAACATCACAATATTATTTCATATACCTATTTACAACCTTATGTAAAAGGCAATATAGAAAATGCGGGATATTATTTTAGTGATATTGATAGAAAGAAAAAATATGAATTAGATAACTTATTACTCACACAAGGCTGGAGCAGCTATGATTGGCATACTATTTTTAATTATCCTCCAAAAACAATTTATGATTTTGAAATAGGAATTCAAATTGATGCTAACGCTAACCGTAAGAAAACTGGTCAATATATAATATTCCCAACTAAACATAGTCCATCTGATTTAGTTTCACTAACAAAAGAAGAAACAAAATTTACCCGTAGTGAGTTTTTCTTTTTTGATAAAGAAATCTTAAAGATTGGTGAACTTTCAAAAAAAGGAAAAGCAGAAACACCTTATCTATATGTGCAATTCACCCCTTCTTCTATTCCGAATTTAAAATTAAAACGAGATCTCTTGGGCTTAAAGGATAGGACATATATGGATTATTCTAGTGATGCCATAAAACCTGCTCTTAACAAAGTTGAAGTCTTGGATGAAGTTTTAGTAAAGGCAAAAATGAAAGAAACAAAACTTGAAAAAATTAAGGGAAGTAGACCAGGATTTGTAACTGAGTTTGACGATAATAATAGAAAGCAATATCTTGATTTCGCAGCCTTTGTGGAGAGTAATGGCTATGCTGTAGTTCAATATGAAGGTAAACTTTCCATTTTGCCACAACGTAGCATTTCTATAAATGCGCCTAAGAGTCCACCACAAATTTATTTAGACGATAGACTAATTTCCGATATGAGCTTTTTTTACAATTACCGTTTAGATAATGTAGAATACATATATATTGATAAAACAGGGTTTGGAATGGGTATAAGAGGCAGTGGAGGTGTTATTAAAATTTATACCGACCCACTAATAGGTACCTACAAAAAGTATGGAAAATCTTTTAAAACTTATAAAATACCTTTACCGTTTACAACTAATAAAAAGTTTTATGCTCCAGTGTACAACGGCTACCATACAGATTTTTTTAAAGAATACGGAGTAATTGATTGGTTTCCAAATTTAACTACTGATACCCATGGCAATTTAAATTTCAACATCTATAATACTAATGCAAAAACAGTTAAACTTTATATAGAGGGTATTGTAAATGACACACAGTTCATTTCTGAAGAAAAAGAAATAAGTATTAACTAAATTTTCAATCGCCAAGACACGTTAATAATACTATTCGTTAGACTCAAAAAAATATAAATAACTAGATTTTTGCTTGAATTAAATAAAAGTCACACCAACTATTTATATTAATAATATGGTTTAGATATTAGAGAAAAAGCCAAGGTATTTACCTTCAACCAAAATATAAAAACAATTACCGATTTACACGAAGGACAATTATTACCAGGCATCGTTAATAACATTACCAACTTTGGTTGCTTTGTAGATGTTGGAATTAAAGAAAGTGGACTAATTCATGTGTCAAACTTATCTGATAGTTTTGTGAAGGACGTTAATGAACACGTGCATTTACACCAGCAGATTATTGTAAAAGTTTTAGAGGTAGATGTAGCTCGTAAACGGATTCAGCTTAAGCTACATAAATAAAAAAGAGTGCGTTTATTTAAAATAAACGCGCTCTTATATAACTAACGTAAAAAATACTATCTATTTTTTAATTAACTTAACACTATTACTTCCAGTGTTTGTATAAATTTTAGCAAAATACAATCCAGTTGGTAGCTCAGAAGCATCAATTGTTACTTCTTCAGAATTAGTGTTTAAAGTAATAACTTGTTTTCCTAATACATTAAATACTTGAACTGAATTTACTAATTGATTACTAGATTCTAAATTCCAAACATTTAGAGTAGGATTTGGATATACTTTAAATTCTGTAGCTTCGAAATTAGTAACACTAAGTACAGGTGGTGCCTCAGCTATTTTAAGACCTTCCCAAGAAATATTATCAAAATATGTAACATTATCAGTAGTTCTAGGAGATGCAATATCTGTATGAACAACTATGGTATCATTATCATGATTTTCTCCACTAGAAACCGAACCAGATATATCATAAGTCAATGTTTCCCATGCATTTATTACTGTGTTTGGTTGTTGCACAGCATAAATAGTTCCATTAGTTGAATTTACTATTTTAACCATAACATCACTAATAACAGATTTATAAACGTCTATTGTTAATGTCGTAGATGTACCATCCAAAACCCATTCCCAAATAGTACCATGTTGATTTGCACAACCTGCCCATTCAGATTCTCCTGCCAATGAGGTAAATTTAGCAACCATAGAAGAAGTGTTAACACCAGATGCATCAGGATTTGATACCACTTCAAACGGAGGCGACATATCACTATTTTCAAATACATCCCAATTAGAAGCATCGCTACCAGCAGCGCCAGATTCAAAAGTTAAATCAAATGTTGCATTTACAGGAGCAAATTCTACTGCAAAATAAATTGTATAAGTATTGGTATCTACTCCGTTTTGTGCAGTCACTAGAACTGAAGTTGTTCCTGGTAGTGATGGTGCATCTGTAACAACAGCTACAGCAGGTGAAGCTTGCGATGTGGTTGCCACAACAGCAGGCACATCTGTTGTACCTATTGGTAATACCATATAATAATCAAATACCGAAGACCCAAAACCGGTAACAGTAGTACCATTCACAGTAAGATCACTTAGAGTTGCGTCTATTACTGGATCTGTAGCTTCGTAAATTTCAAATTCCCATAAGCTATAACCATATGGAGTACCTCTAACAGTCCCATACATTCTTACATATCGTCCTGTTGTGTTTACAGAAAGATCATCAATTCCTCCGTCACCAGTTGTGGTAGAGTAAGCAGTTGTATAAGTAGCAAAAGTAGCATCATCAGTGATTTGTATTTCATAAGAGCTTGCAAATGCACCTTCCCAATTTAAAACCACATGGCCAATATCATAGCTCGTACCCAAATCAATAGTTATCCAATGTGGGTCCGAGAAATCAGTCTCCCAACGAGTGCCAGTATTTCCATCAATAGCATAACTTGCTGGTTGATATTCGTTAGACGCAGTAGCTGTTGCTCCAAGCGCCAAGTTCTGTGATTGTCCTAATGCAAAAAACATGAATGCAATTAAGGTTAGAGTAATTTTTTTCATAAATCAGTTGTTTATTAGTTTTTATCAAAAATCTGACAATCATAATATTACACCTTAAAATTAAGTGTTAAGAATAATCAAACACAGTAAAAACCATACAGCATATAATATAGTATTCAATTATTGATCGAAATAGGATTTGAAATCAACAAACCTAATGTGTTTAAGTGATGAACATTTAACATATAAATCTTTTAAATATAGTCTTGAAACCTAAAATGTAGTGGTAATGTATTGGTGAAATTGAATTACTGTATTTAGAATAGACAAACACATTTAAATTAAATCGTTACACCTTAGTTAAAATTCAGTTTAAACTTCATTAATAATAGACGCATAAAAAAATAAACTGTTTCAAATTAAATAAAAGTCACACTTACTACATATATTGATATATTTGATTATTTTAAAATTTAAAACACTTAAACTAAAATTGTCATACCCTTAGAAATACAAATACTAAGATCTAAAATTATTTAAAGTTTGTTATTTGTTTTTAAAGAAATGTATTGAAATGATAGCATCAGACAAGTTGGTCACTTATATGTGGGTTTTATTAGCAGTTTACGCAGCAGTCATCTTATTTTTCGTGATTAGAGGCTCTCGTAAAAACACGAGTATTAAAGATTATGCCGTTGGTAATATTGGCTTCCCGTCATGGGTTGTTGGATTGTCTTTAGCTGCCTCAATGACCAGTGCTGCAACTTTTATTATTAACCCAGGTTTTATTGCACTTTACGGTATATCTGGCGTTATTTCTTTTGCCATTGTATTACCAATTGCCGCGTTTATTTCATTAATTGTATTTACAAAAGGTTTTGTTAAACAAGGTAATGCTGTAAAAGCGACAACCATGGCACAATGGATTGGCAAACGCTATAATAGTAAAAACTACGCTTTTTTCTTTGGTATCATTGCACTCTTACTCATTACATTTATTGTACTTATTAATGTTGGTCTAACCCAAGTGATTTCCAAATCTCTTAATGCAGATCCATTTTACGTCCTTATGGGAATTACAGTATTTGTGTTTGGCTACATGATGTTTGGTGGAGCAAATTCAATGGTTTACACAAATACCATACAAGCCATCATTATGTGTATTGTGGCACTTATTTTAATTGGTTCTGGATCAGAATATTTCGCAGATGGTATAACTGGTTTTTTCGATAAATTAAATGCTATTGATCCCAACTTAACAAAACCAACAAACCCATCAAGCTTCTTGTTTCGTGATTATTTTGAAATTATAGTAGCACAAATTGTTATTGGCGTTGCTGTTGTTTGTCAACCTCATATTATTACAAAATCACTCCTATTAAAAGATTCGAGTAAAATAAACACCTATCTTTTTAGTGGAATTGCTTTTATGATTGTTTTCTTTTTGGTGGTTATTGTTGGCTTATATGCACGTATTAGTTTTCCTGATTTTATGGTGAATGGAGAAAAATTACGAATGGATGAAATTATCCCAACCTACGTTGTTACAAAATTTTCTGTAGGTGTTGGGTTAGTTATCGTTGTAGGCTTAATTTCCGCAGGTCTTTCTACTTTAGAAAGTCTAATTCAATCCTTGTCTATAACAATTACAACGGATATCATAAATCCATTATTTAAAGATAAGCTTACCGAAAAAACTATCGGTATTAATAAAATAGTGATCATCGCATTAGGTGTTGTAAGCTTTTTATTAAGTTGGGAACAAATTAAAAACCCAGATGTAAGTGTAGCCATTTTTGCTCAAAATGGTGTTTATGCTTATTTTGCTGCTGCATTTGTACCCGTTTTATTTGGTACTTTTTTAAAGAACGTATCAACAAGGTCCGTTTTTATTGCTAGTATTACTGCTATTGTGGTTCACTTTGGCATTTACTATGGCAGACTTACACCTTACATGCAAGAACCAGTAAATAACCCAGGAGTTTCCGCCGCAATAGGCATAATAACATCACTAGTTATTGGTTACATAATTTATAAAATAGATACTAAAAAAGTAAACCTTGGACAGACTAGATTGGACAGCTAAATGGGCAGATTATACGCCTGAAAAAATTGCTATTACATCTTATGATGCTAATATAAGTTACACCTACAATGACTTACATACCTATGCCAATCGCCTAATACAAAAATTCACAGAACTCCATCTTGAAGAAGGAGACAGAATTGCTGTATTAGCAGACCATGGTTTAGAATATCTTGTTCTTTTTGTAGCTTGTCAACGCATGGGACTCGTTATTGTCCCTTTAAACTATCGCCAATCTGTAAACGAAATATCTAAATTGGTCATAGACTGCACTCCTAGTCTATTCATTTTTAATAGCAACCATAAAGACAAAGCAGAACAATTACCAATTCAAAATTTAAAAGTTTCAACGTTTGAAATACTAGCAGAATATTATCAAACTTCTGACTGCTTAATAACAAAACCCTTTAAGATTAAAGAAGAAAATCCGCTATTTATTTTTTATACTTCTGGCACAACTGGCACGCCAAAAGGTGTTATTTACACTAATAAAATGCTATTTTGGAACAGCCTCAACACCTCAATGCAATTAGGTATTACGTTTAGAGATTCTACCATAAACACACTTCCTCCTTACCACACATCTGGTTGGAACGTATTTATAACGCCTTTATTACACAAAGGAGCACACATAGGAATGTTAGAAAAATTTGATGCCGAAAAAATATTATGTCTACTAGAACTAAACAAAACCACTTTATTCATGGCTTTGCCAACTATGCTGCTAATGATGCAAAAAACTGAGGTATTTAAAGACGTTAGCCTTAAGAAATTACGTTATATTATTTCTGGTGGAGAAAAAGTACCATCGGAACTTGTGAGTTTCTGGAAAAACGAAAAAAACATCTTTATAAGACCTGGTTATGGACTAACTGAAGCAGGACCAAGCATCACATCTTTACATCACAATATGGCAGAGTTAAAACCAAACTCTATAGGAAAACCTAATTTTTATTTAGATATAAAAATCGTAAATAAAGATGGAGAAAACGTTAAACCAAACGAAGTTGGCGAGCTTTGTATCAAAGGAGATATCGTTACACCTGGTTACTGGAACAACTCAGTTAAAACAAGTAACAAAATAAAAAAAGGTTGGTTATTCACAGGTGATTTTGCCTATAGTGATGACGAAGGTTTTTTATACATGAAAGGCCGTAAAAACGACATGTATATTTCTGGAGGTGAAAATATTTACCCACAAGAAATTGAGGTTCATTTAGAACAATTAAAAGACATTAAAAAAGCGGTTGTTTTAAGTGTTAAGGACGAAAAATGGGGAGAGTGTGGCATAGCTTTTGTAACCTCAGCAAATAAAGACCTTTCGGTAACAAAAATCAGAGAAGAGTTAGCGACAAATCTAGTCGCTTTTAAACATCCCAAGTATATTTTTATTTTAGAAGAAATTCCATTAACTAGTTTAGGAAAAGTATCGAGAAAAAAACTTAATAAATATTTTAACGCCATAACATCCCAAGAATGAAACGATTTGGAATACTATTAATAATTACCCTTTTTAACACCACATTATTTTCTCAAAACACAAAAAAACCAATGAAAGAAATACTTTCAGACTATAATTTCAAAACACAATCAATAACTTTAGATAGCTTGGAAATCAGCTATATTAAGGAAGGACGTGGAGAAAAGACACTTTTGTTTGCACATGGGTTGAGTAGTAATTCTGATGCTTGGTCTAAAAATATTGCCGTCTTAAAAAAAGATTATACTTGTATCGCTTTAGATTTACCTGGTTATGGCAAATCGTCAAAACCCAAAGTTGATTATACTCCTTCCTTTTTCGCTAAAACACTACATCAATTTATAGAAAAACTAGACTTAAAAAACGTCATATTGGTTGGCCATTCTATGGGAGGACAAGCGAGTATAAAATTCGCTACAACTTACCCTAATGCTATTGATAAATTAATATTAGTCGCACCAGCTGGTTTAGAACAGTTTTCTGAAACTAATGGCACTTTTATGAAAGCCTATTTTACATCAGAATCGGTTGCGAATACTCCAGACGAACAAATAGAAAAAAACTACGCACTCAATTTTTACGAACAGCCAGAAGACGTTTCAAAAATGGTGAGTGATCGAAAATCAATTAAAGAAGCTTCAGATTTCAAAGCACATTGCAATGCTATAGTTAGTAGTATTTCTGGCATGTTAGACGAACCAGTTTTTATAGATTTAGAAGCAATTTCAATTCCTACTTTAGTCTTATTTGGCGACAAGGATGCTTTGATCCCTAACCGCTATTTCAATCCCAAATTGACTATTAAAGATGTAGGCAAAATAGCATCAGATCATATTAAATCTGTAAAAGTTGAATACATAAAAGACGCAGGTCATTTTGTACAATACGAAAAACCTACAGAAGTTAATACACTTATTCAGCAATTTGCAAATGAGAAATGAAAACTAAACTCAAAAAATTTACAGCATTTAGCAAAAGTATTCTACCAAATGAAGCTAAATATCTTGAAGAACGCTACCAATTTACAGATACAGAAAAACGAAGTATAATTTCATTAGTAATTACCAATGCGTTGTCTCAAAACAAGCGCAAGGATTTTGACGACACTATTGATAAGCGAAAATATTCCTATATAAAAGATTGGATTGAGAAAAAACTAGCAACGATAGATGTTGATGCTACTATTGGTTGGATTATGTCTCTCAACAAAAAAATCCTTACCGATGCTATTGCATCAAACGAAGAAAAAGAATTTTTACATTACATTTCTACATATAAAGCTATTGAATATAATTTTCAGAATTTATACGATCTCGCTAAAGAATACAAATCTTACCTTTTGGTAAGAATGCGTTATAAAGATCATAATACAGTTGCTGATTTTTTAGACACCTACAAAGCACATTATGATAAAGCCAAAATAATTAAGGACAAATTATATACAGCAACTACAGAAATCACCAATCAATATACGAGAAACAATAACGAAACAAAACATCTAGAAACTTGGTTACTTGAGGTATTTAACAATAAAAATATAGACGGCAAAAACAGATACCAAGCTTTTGTGTTATTAGCCTTTATGTACACTAATTACAGTGAAAACAACAAATTAAAAGTACTATTTGACCAAATTGACTATTACTTCAGTGAGGGAGAAATGTACTCTAGACGTATACTATCTAATTATTACGCAAGTAGGGTTTTACTCCACTCTAAACAAGATGAGTTTGAGGAAGCTGAATTTTACGGTTATTTATCCATTAGACAAAATAATAATGATGCTTTAATGTATCTGAATAATTTGGTTGCAATTCTATTACGAAATCACAAACCAAAAGAAGCCTTTTGTTTATTAGAAAAACATCAAGAATTATATAAGGAAACACATAATTATCATCAAAAAATAGGCTATTGTTCTTATCAAATCCGCATATTATCTGAACTACAGAAAAATACTCTTGCAGAATCTACAGCCAAGACTTTTCTAAAAAAGTATAAAAATGAAGTTTTAAATCATCGTTGGCATCACTTTTTTACATCTTATATAAATGTACTCATTGTTTTAGAAAAGTACGAGGATGTTTTAAAATTAGCTTCAAAATTTAATCTTATAGAAAAAGAAAGCGAACGACAGAAACAGAATAATTATGTCCCTAATATTTCATGGAGTATTTCACTCTCAAGATACATGGAAGGACATATAAATTCTAACCGTTTATTAGATGAAATAAAAGCGCCTCTTAAAACTATTCAACCTACAAAAAATCAAAAACAATTGATGATAAAGGTTATTGATACACTTTCAAACAACTTACCCGAAGCCTTTTTAGAGCTAAAGTCGCACATTTAATTATTTACAATAAATACCGCTATTTTAAGAGTTAAACGTCGAAAAAAATCTCATAATCAATAAAAAGTCACACATAAAAGCTTTCGCTTTTGGCATCGTTTATTTTCAATTTCATAATAGATTGCCTTCAAACTAAATAAACTAATTTAATCAACAGTCTAACATTATGAAAAAACTATTTTTATTACTAACCCTCTTTAGTACTTTTACTATGGCTGCTCAAAATAGTGGTAGTATAAAAGGAATGATTACAGAAGCAAGTGGCTCTCCTTTATCTGGCGCAACCGTGTATATTAAATCTTTAGATAAAGGCACAGTAACCGATTACGACGGTAATTTTGTTTTAGATAATTTAGAAATAGGCACATACGATGTTACCATTTCTTATGTTGGTTTTGCCTCTACTCACCAAAGTGTTTCAGTAACTGCTGGTAAGGTGACAACGTTAAATACATCTTTAAAAGAATCTGATAGTATTTTAAATGAAGTTGTAATTACAGCTAACAAACAGCCTCAAAAAATCACAGATGTACCAGCTACAGTAAATGTAATTACAGCTAAGGATATTGAAGAATTCCCTAGTTTTAATATTGGTGAATTAGCATCGAGACAAAAAGGAGTAGATTTTGTAAGAAGTGGTGTTTTAGGCACAGGTATTAATATTAGAGGTTTTAACTCTGCTTTTAACTCTAAGAATTTACAAGTCACTGACGACAGATTATCTACATTAATTGCAACAGGTTTACCAATGGGTTCATTCTCTACCGTAACAAAAGATGATATTTCACGTGTTGAAATATTACTAGGACCAAACGGAACGCTCTACGGACCTAATGCTCATAATGGTTTAGTAAGCACAATTACTAAAAACCCAAGACAATCTGAAGGCACCACTGTTGCTTTAGGTTTTGGTAACCAAAGTGTATTAACTACACGATTAAGACATGCTGAAGCAATAAATGACAAATTTGCATATAAGTTTCATTTTGAACACTCTCAAGGAAAAGAATTTAATTACGTAGACAGCGTTTATGTAGGCACACAAGCCTATAAGGAATTAGATTTAGATCGTGATTTCACATCTCAAAAATATGGCGCTTCTATATATTACAAGCCATCAAAAAATTCTGAAATTAATGGATATTATGGCCACAGTAATAATAACAATATTGGTATAACTAGTGCTGGTCGTAACCAAATTAAGGACTGGAGTATTGATGTTGCTCAATTAAAATTTGTATCTAAACACTTTTTTGCAAACACTTACTACACTTGGAGTAAAACAGAAGATACTTATGCTATGAACCAAAGAACACAAAACTATGTGTCGTTTGTAGAAAATGGTTTTTCTGAAGAAGAAGCTCGTGAGCGCTCATATATGGAACAATGGCTTCAAACAGGACCAAATCAAGGTGATGGCTTTGCTCTGCAACGTGGCGCACTTTTTAAAGATGCCTCTGAACGTTTTAATGCTGAAGCTCAGTACAACAACAATTGGAAAAAACTATACTACACTGTAGGTGCACAATACCAATTAGACATGGCAGATTCTAAAGGCACATACCTATTAGATGAAGATGGTATTGATTTAGACCAAACAGGTATTTACACGCAATTAGAGTATAAATTAGATGATTCTGGATGGGGATTTTTACTTGGAGGACGTATTGATAATCACGAATTATATGGCTCAAACTTTATACCTAAAGTAGCAATCACTAAAAAAGTAAATAATGGAACATTTAGATTGACCTACGGAAAGGGAATTGCGGTGCCTTCTATATTAAACCTTAAAGGAAACTTATTTGGAGGTTTAGTATTAGGTAATGGTGAAGGGTTTACACTTACTGATGGTTCAAAGGTTGGAAAATTAGATGTAGAAACTATTAATTCTTACGAAATAGGCTATAAAGGCCAATTAACAGATAAGTTATTTATAGATGTTAATGGTTACTACAACCAATCGGATAATTTTATTAGTCCATTAGTTAACATTGCAGATGCAGCAAATGGAAATTTTGTAACACATATTGGAGACCAACCTATTGGAGAGGTTAGCGAAGGCAACAATGGTGCTTTTATATTAACATACCAAAATTTTGGTCACGTTGATACTTATGGAGTTGATGTTGGTTTAAATTATTATTTCTCAGATAGCTTTAGAACGTCAGTTAACTACTCTTATTTTGGGCGTGAGCTAGACAAAAATGATTTAGATAATGATGGAAATTTAGATGGACAAGTATTAGAAAGCGAATTACCAATTAACACACCAAACCACAAATTTAGTGTTGGTCTACATTTCAACAAAGGAAAGTTTTATGGTGCTGTTTATGGCAGATTTGTTGAAAAATACGACTTCTTCTCTGGTATAAATGTAGCAGCAGAAACACAAGATCAAGATGGAGATGGCGTTAATGAAATTGTTGAAAACGCAAGAGTAGGAAGAACTTGGAATTACGGACAACTAGGTGGTTTCTCAGTAGATGCAAATGCAGGTTACAATGTTACAGATCAATTATCAATGGGACTTAGTATTACTAACTTATTTAACGCAAAAAACAGAGAGTTTGTAGCCTCACCAATAATTGAAACTTTAGTTTCTTTTGAGTTAAAATATCAATTTAGCCTTAAGCAAAAGAAAACATCAAACGGTAACTAAGTTTCTAAGCCATGTTAAAAACACAAGTTAACGATATAGACCTCGCTTATGAAGATCACGGAAAAGGAGATGTCCTAGTTCTACTTCATGGCTTAGGTTCCACTATAAAAGATTGGGACGCACAAGTCCCTTTCTTTTCTAAAACACATCGCGTAATTACTGTAGACTTAAGAGGTCATGGAGAATCTACAAAACCACAAAACGCTTATGGTGTAGAGTTAATGACCGAAGATGTAAAGCAACTTCTAGACCAACTAAACATTAAAAAAGCAACAATTATTGGTTTTTCAATGGGAGGTGCTGTCGCTTTTGAAATGGCTGCACAACACCCAAATTATCTAAACAATTTAGTCATTGTAAACAGTGGACCAGATTTTAATGACATGGGACAAATTGGCGAAGACCTTTTAAAAAATAGAACCACATTTTTAGAAACTAAAGGCTTGATCACTCTAGCAAAAGAGATTTCATTTAATATGTTTCCAGAAGACCATCAAATAGAGTTAAGAAATGAATTTGAAATGCGCTGCAAAAAAAATGACTACAACGCGTATTACAAATCTTTTGTCACTTTAATGGCTTGGGGCTTGGGTGATCAGTTAAAGCAGATTACTGCAAGAACCTTGGTTGTAGCTTCAGATATGGATTATACACCTATTTCATTTAAAGAAAATTACGTCAGCAGAATGCAAGATGCAACCTTAGTGGTGATTAAAAATTCCAGACATGGAGTTGTTATAGATCAGCCTGATGCTTTTAATTTAGAACTTCAAAAATTTTTAAAAAATGAATAAAACCGTTCTTATTACAGGAAGCACAAGCGGAATTGGTTTAGGCATAGCACATCAATTTGCTAAAGAAGGTTACAATATTATGTTTCATGGTTTAGAAGCCAATGGACAAGACATTGCTAATAATATAGCACAAGAACATAAGATAAAAGTAGGATTTTCTAATGCTAATTTATTACAATCTGAAGCCATAGAAAATTTAATAAATAATACTATAGCCACCTTTGGAAGCTTACACGTTTTAGTTAACAATGCTGGAATTCAATTTGTGTCGCCAATTGAAGATTTTCCAAATACCAAATACGAAAATATTATAGCCATAAACATGAATGCCGTTTTCTATGCCTCAAAAGCCGCATGGAAACAAATGAAAAAGCAAAACTTTGGAAGAATCATTAATGTATCTTCCGTACATGGTTTAAGGGCATCAGAATTTAAATCTGCTTATGTTACAGCAAAACACGGTGTAATTGGCATGACCAAAGTGCTCGCCTTAGAAGGTGCAGAATTTAATATTACCTGCAATGCCATTTGTCCTGGCTACGTAAAAACACCTTTAGTAGAAGGCCAAATAAAAGACCAAGCAAAAGCACACAACATGACAGAAGATGAAGTTGTAGAAAAAGTGATGCTTAAAAAGCAAGCTGTAAAACAATTTGTCCCAGTCCAAGCTATTGCAGATATGGCTATTTTATTGGCCAAAGACAGCTCAACAACCATCACGGGAACATCATTTGCGTTAGATGGAGGTTGGAGTGCGCAGTAGTTTTTGTTGGTTGTAAGAAAAGCATAATTTACTTGTATGTATTTTACAAACTTCTGCTATTTGTAAAATCATACTTTATTAAAATTAGGCATCAGAGATTTTTTTAAGTGTTAGTCTAAAAATCTGGTGCCTTTTTTATGTTTTACCTAAAAAGTTTTCATGTTTTGTAATTTTTTGGCTACTTAATAGACTTAGTAGCTATGACTCACACTTTTAAAGAATTTTCTACAAACGCTATTTTCAACATTGGAAATGAAGCAGATTTACTTCCTTTTAAAAAGGCGAAACAATGTGAGTTATATACTTTTATTTGGGCAAAATCCGAAGCTATAGATTTAATTATTGATAACGTTCCGTTTACGGTTCCTGCTCACAGTATATTAGCTTTAACACCTATTCAATACCTTCAATATAATAGCGGTAATGACGTCATCATTTATCAATTTAATAGTGAATTTTATTGCATTAAAGACCACGATCAAGAGGTAAGTTGTGTTGGTATTCTCTTTTTTGGCAATACAAATATTCCTATTATTCATTTAGATCATATCGAGCAACAAAAGTACAATACGCTTCATGAAGTCTTTATAGACGAGCTAGAAACCGAAGATAATATACAAGCCGAAATGCTTAGAATGCTAATGGCTCGGTTTATTATAAAGAGCACGCGTTTATTAAAAGCCAAAGAAGGCATTAATGAATCTCCTAAAAGCTCTAAAGTTGATTTGCTACGTGAATTCAACTTCTTGGTAGAACAACACTTTAAAACAGAACACAGTGTAACCTTTTATGCCGAAAAACTGTTTAGATCACCCAAAACCTTATCTAATAATTTTGCTAAACTAAACAGAAGTCCGTTACAAATAATACACAACCGTATTGTATTAGAAACACAGCGTCAATTAGTCTACACTGATAAAACAGCAAAAGAAATTGCTTACGATATTGGTTTTGAAGACGCATCTCATTTAAGTCGTTTGTTTAAAAAAAGCACCTCTATGTCACCTTCAGACTACAAAAAACGTTTAAAAACATCTAGTTAGGAAAAATTGACATGCCTTTGGGCAGATTCTTCATTTTTCAACATTGTATTCTACCGCATCTTTGCATTGTAATATTAAAACAATAACAAGATGAAACTAAAAATCAAATCCATATTTAATCTCATAGAGATATTTACAAACAGTCCAAGAAAAATAGTAAACACTATTAATACAGAAACGCATTGTGCTCAAAAACACATTCACGATTACTATTGTGATGCAGAAAAGCCATTTATAGGCTAAATAAAAACAAGGGAAGAAATGACATGCTTTAGGGAATAACAAGCATTCTTTAGCACTAAGATTTCAAGCAACTTTGTACCAACAAAAAAACAAATAGTAATACAACCTGAATTCATTTCAGAATAAAAATTTAAAATTATGAATACAATTAATGTTCCTTCAAGAGAAGACGTAAGTACTAACAACCAAGCCATTTTCGATAACTTAAATAAAGCTTTAGGCTTTGTTCCAAATTTATACGCTACTTACGCACATAGTGATACCGCTTTAGAAAATTATTTAACATTTGCCAATGCAAAAACATCTTTATCTGCTAAAGAAAAGGAAGTTGTAAACCTTGCCGTTAGCCAAGTAAATGATTGTATTTATTGTTTGTCTGCACATACTGCTATAGGAAAGATGAATGGTTTTACAGACGCGCAAATCTTAGAGTTAAGAGCTGGATTTTCTACTGTAAATGACAAATTTGATGCTTTAGCAAAATTAGCTAAAAATATTACCGAAAATAGAGGTAAAACAGACCAAGCTGTATTAGAAAACTACTTTAATGCTGGTTATACAAAAGGAAATTTAATAGATACCATTGCTTTAGTAGGTGATAAAACCATCTCTAACTACGTGCATAGCACAACGCAAGTGCCTGTAGATTTCCCAGTAGCACAACCTTTAGAATTAGAAACTGTATAATTATTAATTACAACCCATAAAATTAAAAAAGATGAAAAAAATTATTGCAATACTCGTAATCGCATTAACCTTTACATTAACAGGAAATGCACAAGACAACATGAAAACTAAAGCCACAACAGTCTCTTTAGAACAAACAAAAGGTGTATTTACTCAAACTGAATTAACTTTAGCAGAAGGGGATTATATTTTTGAAATTGCAAATAACAATGTTGGTCAACAAGTTGGTTTTGTATTAGTCCCAAAAGGAAAGGATGCTTCTAAACCAGAAAATCATATTAAAACCGCTTATGTCACTAAAGCTGTAGAAAACAACACTACGGAATCTAGTAATGTAACCACTTTAGCTAAGGGAGAATATGTGTATTTCTGTCCTTTAAATCACACACCTCAATATACGCTAACAGTAGAATAAACGTGACTCAAAAGGTTTATTTACAAATTGAAAAAGAGCAACCCATTGGGTTGCTCTTTTATATTTAATACAAATTACTATTGTTTTATTTCCCTAACATTAAAAGCTCATTACAAACGACCTCCGTTATATAACGCTTCATCCCATCTTTATCTTCCCAAGAACGCGATGTTAACTTCCCTTCTATTGCCACTTCTTTGCCTTTGGTAATATATTTTTCTACGATCTGTGCCGTTTTTCCCCAAGCAACGACATTGTGCCATTGTGTGTCTGTAATTTTTTCGCCTTGCGCATTCTTATAACTATCGTTAGTTGCGATAGAGAATTTTGCTAAGATTTTTCCTGATTCAAAATTGGTGATTTCTGGGTCTTGTCCTAAGTTACCAATCAACTGTACTTTGTTTTTAAGTGTGTTCATAATTTCTAAATGTAATGGTTAAACAGTTAATACTATCGAGTTCTTATGTTTCGACACTGCAAAGATGTAGTAGCTTGCAAATG
This sequence comes from Winogradskyella sp. Asnod2-B02-A, assembly GCF_045063645.1. Classification (NCBI taxonomy): domain Bacteria; kingdom Pseudomonadati; phylum Bacteroidota; class Flavobacteriia; order Flavobacteriales; family Flavobacteriaceae; genus Winogradskyella; species Winogradskyella sp. Asnod2-B02-A. Next base: position 1,182,960 of record NZ_JBEFOG010000027.1, on the reverse strand, counting down.
TTAATCGGTATTTACTCACTTACATTCGTTTGTAAACGTTTGTAATTAATTAAAACCGTTTAAGACGCTTTAAAAACGAAAGAATTAGACATAAAAAAAAGCACCCACTATCAGGATGCTAAATTCTAACAAGTTGAAAGGATACTGCTTCTTACCAAGTCAATGTGAAGATGTTCCTTGCAAATGTTTACACTTCAAAATTAAAACAAACGTATCAGTTAGATGTTAAGTACTGATTTTATCTGTGTTAAGGTTATGTTGCTAACTCCTATTATATTTTAAATTAATAGTAACAGGTTTACCTTTTATTGTACTTTTATAATTCAATTAACCAAAACCAAAATTCACCAGTTATAACACCTAATAAAAAATGAGAATAAGTTTAGTACTCTGCATTATTTTAATCTTAACATCATGTAAAAACGACCCGAAACAAAACGATAAAGAACTGCCTACAACTAGTGTTAAAGCAGATCATTTAGAATTTAAAAACAAAGGTCACGAATTAGTTTATAAAATGACTCAGAAAGTTGGAGATTACAGTCTTCTTGCTAGTAAAAAAGATGTTTCTTACACCTATACTTACCAAACACCAGATGGTAAAGCAGATGTTTCAAATGAGAAATATATGTTTAATAACGAATTATCCTATGGAAAATATACAAAGCATGAGCGTACACTAGCTCATCTAAAAGGAGTTATTGAACAGGGTTACGACGGTAACGAATTTTGGTTAAAACATAATGGTGAAATCGTAACAGATTCCTCTTCACTAAAGAAAGTAGCATTTAACAGACCTACAAATTATTATTGGTTTACTATGATGCAAAAATTGTTAGATCCTGGATTACAATATCAATATCTTCAAGAAAAAACGATAGACAGTATTACATACGATATTGTTAAAGTTACATTTGAATCTAAGAATAATGAACCAAAAGATATTTATCAATTATATATTAATACAGGCACCCATTTAGTGGATCAGTTTCTCTTTACTGTTATGGATTTTGGAAGAACAGAACCAATGTTAATGGAAATGAAATACGAAAACATAGAAGGAGTTTTAATACCTACAACACGCAGATATAAGAGCTCTAATTGGGAGGCAGACGTAAGTAATGATCCATGGATACTTGTAAATTGGTCAGATATTAAGTTTAACAACAACCTAAACAAAGCAGATTTTCAAAAATAAACCGATACATCTAATAATGTTCTAAACCAAACCATGAAGCAACTGCTCAGTAACATCTATCCTGTTACAAAAAAGACTACCTTCAACTACATGCGCGAATTATAAATAACTTGGTACAACGGCAAAAAGCATCTTAATTCACAAAACGCAAATTATAGCTAGGATTCTTTACAGCGGATTTTAAAATTTGGATTAGAAAAAATTTAACTTTCTAAAATCAACTCCATACTAGTTGTAGGAATGGAAGGCGGAAGTATGATTAAAACACTTAGAAATGATTGTAACTACACCAATACTATTGAAGCTATAGAATTAGATCCTGTAATTATTGAAATTACTAAAACTAAATTGTTAATAGATTTAAATCAACCTAAACAATAGTCAACTCTACACCAAGCTCTAATAACCTAGTCTTTGTTTTTTCATCGATACCAGAATCTGTTATAATCTCATCTACCTCATTAAGTCCACAAATTCTTCCAAATCCTTTTTTATTGAATTTTGAAGAATCAGCTAAAACTATTAATTTTTGTGACGCCTTAATCATTTCCTTATTTAAAGAAGCCTCCATCAAATTGGTAGTAGTAAGTCCATAGTCTAAATCAATACCATCAACACCTAAAAACAATTTAGTAAAAGTAAATTCTGCTAACATTTTTTCACCAACTGGACCTATTACAGAGGCAGAACTACGTCTTACCATACCACCTAATTGAATTACATCAATTCCTTTAATTTTAGACAATATAATTGCAGTATTCAAAGAAGCTGTCAATACCGTTAAACCCTCTAATGGTTTAATATGCCTTGCAAATTCAATTACAGAAGTTCCTGAGGCAATTATAATACTATCATGCGATACCAAAGTATCTACAGCTGCAATTGCGATTTTATTCTTTTCTTTAGTGTGTATTTTCGCCTTAACCTTAACATGATTCTCTGTAATATATGGATTTACAGGTATTGCTTTACCGTGTGACCGAAACAATAGTTTCTTTTCCTCTAAAAGCTTAAGGTCCTTTCTAATTGTCACTAATGAGACACCGAACTCCTTACTCAGGTCGTGAACATTAACAAACCCATCTGCTTCCAGTTTTTGAATTATAAGTTTATGGCGATCTACAATATTTAGAGACATTTTAGTTTCGTTTTAAACAAAAATAATACTTAAAACAATATAACGAAGTCAAAACAATACATTTTTTACAAATATCACAAACCAAAACGAAACCCATTTTCAGATATTCTTAATAAATTCAATCTAAAAAACCAAAATCGAAATAAAATAGCTTGTTTTTTAAGAATAAACACTAGTGATTTCGTATAAAAACAAAAAATAACAATAAAAAGCTTTTTTTTAGTTTCGTTTTGTTGTAATTTTATTGTCGAATAAAAAAAACAACAAGTCATGGATAGAAAAAAAATAATGAATGAGTTAAGAAATGATTCTAAAACTTACGATTTTATAATTATAGGTGGTGGTGCAACTGGCATTGGTATTGCTCTCGAGGCATCTGCAAGAGGATATTCCGTAGCACTACTTGAAAAATCTGATTTCACAAAATCTACATCAAGTAAAGCGACAAAGTTAGTGCATGGTGGAGTTAGATATTTAGCACAAGGCGATATAGGTTTAGTAAGAGAAGCTGTCGTTGAAAGAGGGCTGATGTTAAAAAACGCTCCGCACATCACTAAAAGTCAATCATTTATAATACCTACCCATGGATTGTATGACGAAATATTATATACTGTTGGTTTAACTTTTTATGATTTATTAGCAGGACGATTGAGTCTTGGAAGATCTAAACGTATCTCAAAAAAAGAGACCCTAAAACGTATTTCACTTATAAATCCTGATAAAATATCAGCAGGTGTTGTTTATTTTGATGGTCAATTTGATGATTCTCGTATGGCGATAAATGTGCTACAAACAGCTGTTAAATTAGGTGCCCGAGTTGTTAATTATTGTTCTGTAGATGACTTACTTAAAGATGCAAATGGAAACATAACAGGAGTTAAAGCTCACGATGAAATGGACGGCACGTCATTCGAAATAAAAGGAAAGCAAGTTGTGAATGCTACAGGTGTATTTGCAGATGATGTATTGCAAATGGATTCTCCAGGAGCCGAAAAAACTATTGCTCCTAGCCAAGGTGTACACTTAATGTTAGATAAATCTTTTTTACCTGGAGATGATGCTATTACTATTCCTAAAACAGATGATGGTCGTGTGTTGTTTTTAGTACCATGGCATAACCGTGTTATTGTTGGAACAACAGACACACCACTTAAAACAGAATCTTTAGAACCAGTTGCTCTTGAAAAGGAAATAGGCTTTATTCTAGCTACTGCTGGCAGATATTTAACAAAAGCTCCTAAAAGAAGCGATGTGTTAAGTGTGTTTGCTGGCTTACGTCCTTTGGCTGCTCCAAAAAAAGAAGGAAGCAAAACGAAAGAGATTTCTCGAAGCCATAAAATTTACACATCAGATTCAGGACTATTAACTATTGTAGGTGGTAAATGGACCACTTTTAGAAGAATGGGGCAAGATTTGGTTGATAAAGCCGAGAAAAATCACGAATGGAAACATATTCCAACAAAAACAAGACATCTCAAAATACACGGTTACAAAGAAAATGTAAACCATGATAATCCATTATATTTTTATGGTAGTGATGAGGAGCAAGTACTAAAGCTTTCCCAACAAAACGGATGGAATAAATCTATAAGCGATTCTATGGGAATCATAGAAGCACAGGTTGTTTGGGCTGTAAGAAATGAAATGGCTTTAAACGTAGAAGATTTCCTTGCCCGTAGAGTTCGCTGTCAATTACTAAATGCTAAAGAGAGTGTTAAAATGGCACCATTAGTATCAAAAATAATGGCTGAAGAATTAGGAAAAGACCAAGCATGGCAAAATAAACAAGTAACAGATTATACAAAAGTAACCTCTAATTACATTTTGTAAACAACAATTTCAAATTACTAAAAACTAATAAGACATGAACAACAAACTAATTTTAGCATTTGACCAAGGGACAACATCGTCTCGAGCTATTTTATTCAATCACGATGGAGAAATTGTAAGAGTATCTCAAAAATCGTTCGAACAAATTTTTCCAAAACCAGGTTGGGTGGAGCATGATCCTAATGCCATATGGTCTTCACAAATTTCCGTAGCAGCAGAGGTCGTTGCTCAACAGGGTATTACTGGAGAAGGTATTGCTGCTATAGGTATTACCAACCAAAGAGAAACCGTTATTGTATGGGATAGAGAAACTAGTGAACCCATATACAATGCAATCGTATGGCAAGATAGAAGAACAGCAAGATATTGCGACGAGTTAAAAGATGCTGGCCATATAGACATGATTAAACAGAAAACAGGCTTAGTAATAGATGCCTATTTCTCTGCAACTAAGTTAAAATGGATATTAGATAATGTAGAGGGAGCTAGAGAAAAAGCTGAAGCCGGAAAACTATGTTTTGGAACAGTAGATTGCTGGCTAATCTGGAAACTTACAAGAGGAAAAATGTTTATTACAGATGTTTCTAACGCAAGTAGAACAATGCTATTTAATATTCATACCATGGCATGGGATGAAGAATTGATGGAGTTGTTCAATATTCCAAAAGCAATGTTGCCAGAAGTTAAGGAAAGTAGTGAAATATACGGAAATACAGCTACAACATTATTTTCAACAAAAATTCCAATTGCAGGAATTGCAGGTGACCAACAAGCGGCTTTATTCGGTCAAATGTGCACTAAACCAGGAATGGTTAAAAACACTTATGGCACAGGTTGTTTCTTATTAATGAACACAGGAGATAAAGCTGTCTATTCCAAAAATAATCTATTAACAACTGTTGCTTGGAAAATAAATGGGAAAACCACATACGCATTAGAAGGTAGTGTTTTTGTTGGTGGAGCCGCTATACAATGGTTACGCGATGGGTTAAGAATGGTAAGAACAGCACCTGGCGTAAATCATATAGCTGAAATGGTTGAAGATAATGGTGGAGTTTATTTTGTACCTGCCCTAACAGGTTTAGGTGCTCCTTATTGGGATCAGTATGCACGCGGAGCTATGTTAGGTATCACTCGAGGCACCACTGATGCACATATTGCACGTGCAACATTAGAAGGTATCGCTTTTCAGGTCTACGATATCGTAAAGGCAATGGAAGCCGATGCAGGCGAAAAAAGTATTGAACTTAGAGTCGATGGCGGAGCATCTGCTAGTAATTTATTAATGCAAATCCAATCCGATTTATTTGGGTTTAAGATTATAAGACCTAAAACCCTTGAAACTACTGCAATGGGAGCTGCTTATTTGGCAGGTTTAGCTGTTGGTTATTGGGATAGTATAGATGATATTCAATCACAATGGGTTATTGATAAAGAATTCTACCCAGAAGCTCCTAAAGAAAAAGTGGACAATATGTTGCATTACTGGCACAAAGCCGTTAAATGTGCACAGAATTGGATTGAAGAATAAACCTAATCAAAAACCTTAAAAACAAAAAATCATGTCAATTTTAGTAGCAGAAATATTAGGCACAATGCTCCTTATCTTACTCGGAAATGGAATTGTTGCCAATGTAGTCTTAAAAGGAACAAAAGGCAATGGATCTGGATGGATTGAAATAACAACCGCTTGGGCTTTAGCTGTATTTGTAGGAGTTGTTGTAGCAGGTCCATATAGTGGTGCACATTTAAATCCAGCTGTAACAGTGGGTTTAGCAGTAGCAGGTAAGATTTCTTGGGCCATTGTACCAGAGTATATCGCTGGGGAAATGATCGGAGCTATGTTAGGAGCATTTTTAGTATGGGTATTCTACAAAGATCACTTTAAAATAACGGATGACGAAGAAGGCAAATTAGCTTGTTTTAGCACTGGACCAGCAATTAGAAACACCTTTTCTAACTTAATGAGCGAAATAATTGGAACCTTTGTCTTAGTCTTTGTAATATTCTATCTAGCGGGTCCAAAATTAGACTTAGTAGGTGATGTAGATGCAAGAGCAATAATAGGATTAGGTTCTATTGGAGCAGTACCCGTAGCATTCCTTGTTTGGGTAATCGGCTTATCTTTAGGAGGAACAACAGGTTATGCCATTAATCCTGCAAGGGATTTAGGTCCAAGAATCATGCACTCTATTTTACCCGTTAAAGGTAAAAGTGATTGGGGTTATGCATGGATCCCAATAGTTGGTCCTCTTATCGGTTGCGTAATTGCTGCCTACTTATATATGGCATTAATGTAATACTTTCTTTAAGCAAAATACAATGAAAAAAATACTAGTAATATTCGTAGCGCTGTTCGCAGTGCAAATGGGCTGCACCCAAGAAACAGCATCAAAAGACAGTCTTTATGACTTTAACGTAGACGTAAAAACAAATCATCTATGGAGAGGTTTGGTTATTACCGATAAACCCATGGTCGCCGTTTTCTCAAAATTGAGATTGAATAAATCAGGAAGTTTCACTACTGGTTTTTGGGGAGGAATGTCTTTCTCTAACGAGGCGGACGGAACATCGTACAAAGAAATAAACTACTATGTACAATATGCTAAAAACGGTTTATCTATTGGATTATGGGATTTATTCAATACCAGGAGCGTAGAAAGTCCTGACGTATGGAATTATGACAAAAACACGACCACGCATTTATTAGATTTACGAACCTCTTATACATTTAATGACAGTTTCCCTTTACGATTAGAAGCTGATATGTTATTGTACGGTAGCGGAGATTCCCAATTAAACGATGGTGACAGAGAACAAAGATATTCCACATATGTAGAAGCATCTTACCCTATAATCGGTAAATCTAAAGTTAACATAAATGCTTTTGTAGGTGCAGGATTTTCTTTAAATGGAGACACGCACCTATACGGTGATGGTGAGCAAAATTTTGACTTAGTAAATGTGGGCTTTACGGCCAAAAAAACACTTAAATTTTCAGAATTGAGTTTTCCTGTATCAGCTACAACACTTTGGAATCCTTCACAAAAAATAGCTAGAATACAGTTGGCCGTTAGTTTGTTTTAAATAGAAGGTTATCCCCATTTTTTTAACCCCATAACTTGGAAATGTTTTGAGTTTTGGGGTTATATATTTTTTTACCAATATTCTATAAAAATTAACTTGAGAAACCTTAAACCAGCAATAAATTGAACTTTAGACAAAAGCATAGGACAATGTTAATTCTAAGTCAAGCTCACAAAACTATACGGAATAAAACAACCTTCAAAACCAAGTTAATAAACGATATTTCTAAATATACAGAATACAGATTTTCAACTCATCTCTTTCTCGATATTTATGAGATTGAGAAAATAATTAAACTTAATTCCACAAACAACATAGTCTAACTTTAAATACAAATGAATAATTGTACATTTACCTACAATGAAACGTATTCTAAGCTACATCTATCCTGTTACAAAAAAGATCACCTCCAAATACAGTGGCGAATTAGAAATAACTTGGTACAACGGTAAAAAGCATCTTAATTCACAAAACGCAAATTATAGTTACGGTTCTTTACAGCGGATTTTAAAATTTGGATTAGAAAAAATTGAACTTTCTAAAATCAACTCCATACTAGTTCTAGGAATGGGAGGCGGAAGTGTAATTAAAACACTTAGAAATGATTGTAACTACACCAATACTATTGAAGCTGTAGAATTAGACCCTGTAATTATTGAAATTGCTAAAACTGAATTTGATATTTCAGAAAACAAACAACTAAAAATTCATTGTACTGACGCTTATCTGTTTGCAGAAAAAAACCACAAACAATTCGACCTTATAATTATTGATCTTTATATAGATCTTAGTGTGCCAGATAAATTTCTAAGTACCACATTTTGGAATTATATATTAAGTTCTAAATCATCAAAAGGTAGTATTCTCTTTAATGCTTCTGTAAAAGATTCTAATCAAGAAAAAATTAAAACTATAATTGATTACTTAAAATCTAAAGTCTTTAAAGTTACTGTTTACAATAAGGTAAATAACACCAATACGGTAATCATTGCTAGTGGTTTATAAGATTTTAATTATCTTGTAAGAACTTAAAATGAAACTATGCGCAAAAAATGTCCAGAATGTGGAGATGTAATCATTGGCAGAATTGATAAAAAATACTGTAGTGACGGTTGTAGAAATGCGCAGAATAATCGCATTAATAAAGATGCCAAAAACTTAATTAGAAACACCAACAATAGGTTGCGAAAAAACTATAGAATTCTAGAAGCATTAAATCCTAATAAAAAGATGAAATGCTCTAGAGCCAAACTCATAGAAAAAGGATTTGATTTTAATTACTTCACAAGTATTTATACCACAAAGGCTGGCACAATTTACTACTTTGTGTACGACCAAGGTTATTTGCCACTCGAAGGAGAATATTATGCATTAGTAAAACGTGATGATTAATGAATAATAGTTTTATTATCATTCAGAATTCTAATTATATATTTCCAGTTTTAATTATTCTAGCTTTTGTAATAATACTTGCAATTAGCTATTATTTTAGCACTAAAAATATAATTCTAAGAACTTTACAAAAAACACCTCTTAAGGCGATTAACAAAATAAGAGAAAATGATTACGCTAAAATAATTGGTAAGGCAAAATATGTTCACCAACCTTTAATTGCTCCACTTAGCGGAAGACCATGTGTTTACTACCATATTAAAATTGAAAAAAAAGTAAAAAATGGTTGGTCTACTTATGTTGAAGATAAAAAAATTCAAGATTTCTTTATTGAATCCGGAAGTGAACTAGCCTTCATCAACACAACACAAGCTAATAAATTTAGTCATATGTATTTGGTTAAAGACCATAAGGTACAAAGTGGATTCCTAAACGATCCTTCTTTAAAATTAGAAAACTACCTTAAAACTTTAGGTAAAACAAGTACAAGTTTACTAGGCTTTAACAAAACCCTGAGATATAAAGAAGGAGTTATTGAATTAGATGAAAAAATTGCAATTAAAGGCATCGCAAAATGGAAAAGTCTAAGAGAACCTATAGAAGGGTATTCTTATTCTAGAATATTGCACATCTACGGAAGTGAAACACAAAAATTTATTATCACGGATTTACCAGAAGTAACGCAGAAAAGCAAAAATATCTAACCTTTAGTTGTACTATTCCAATTTTCCCCTTTGAGCTGTAAAGCAGCTTTCAAAATGTCTTTTTGGCTAATTTGTCCAACCAATTTTCCGTTTTCTACAATAGGAAAACGTCGTCTTTTAGATTGCAAAAACTTATTGGCAGCATCAAAAACATCCATATTACCATCAATGGTTTCCACATTTGTTGCCATGCGTTTCTCAACATTATCATGTTCTAAAGGCATATTATAATATCTACTTTCACTTAATTGCTTAAGACAATCTCCTTCAGAAATAATACCAACTAATTCTCGGTTATTATTAACCACAGGTCCACCAGATATTTTATTCTTTATTAAGGACTCAACAACCTCTTGCACAGATTGATCTGGTCTAAACGTTATAAGATTAGTAGTCATATAATCTTTCACTTTTAAAGCCACAGGCTCTGAAGTATTTTGCTGCTTACGAGCCCCTTGAAAACTTTTTATTGGCATAACGATTAATTTAGAGTGAATACTAAAGTTACTGAAAATTAATTGGTTAACCAAATTGAAGACCTAAAGAGCTAATATTTTGTATTTTTGTGTTTCATTATATTCCTTAAAGTTGAAAACACAAATTAGCATTATAGGTTGTGGTTGGCTTGGTCTACCTGTGGCCAAAACATGTATTGAAGAAGGCTTTTCTATTAACGGTTCCACAACATCTAAAGATAAGTTAGATGACCTAAAAGCGTTTCAAATTAAACCCTTTTTAATCTCTTTAAATGCATCTGGAATTTCAGGCAATTACTCAGAATTTTTAACAGGAAGTGATACCGTAATTATTAATATTCCTCCAGGATTAAGAAGAAACCCAACTAAAAACCATGTCGCTGAAATAAAACATTTAATGTTGGAAATTGAAAAACATGCCGTCAAAAATGTATTGTACATAAGTTCTACTTCTGTTTTTGAGGGTGAAGCCAATTTTCCTATTATTACATCAAAAACACTTCCAAACGGTACGTCTAACATCGCAAAACAATTAATAGAAATTGAACAAATGCTTCAAGAAAATTCTAATTTTCATACTACAATTTTAAGATTTGGCGGTTTAATTGATGACGAACGACATCCTTCAAATTTTTTAGCAGGAAGAGATAATGTTTCAAACCCAAATGCACCTATAAATTTAATTCATAAGACAGATTGTATTTCTATTATAAGTACTATACTCAAAAAACAGTTATGGAATATCTCTGTAAATGCAGCCTATCCTAAACATACCACAAAAAAAGACTATTATTCAAATTGTTGTAAACAAAAAAACTTACCACCTCCTAGTTTTAATTATTCCCAAGAAAGTAAGGGGAAAATAATTGATAGTTCAATATTGGTACAACTTTTGAATTATCGATTTAAGGTAAAACCCTAAAAGTGATTTAAAATTCTTAGTTTTAGCCCATTAATTTTTAAATGAATAACAAATAATAAACTCAATACAAATGAAGACTATTACAATTGCAATGCTTATGCTATTTTCAGTAAGCTTATTTGCACAATCAAATACAGAATTAAAAACGCACTACCAAGCGTATTACAAGCAGATGAAAAAACAAGGTGATGTACAAGGCATTATTAATGCAATGACACATTTAGATGTATTAGAACCTTCTGTAGCGCGTAAAGACACTATTGCTTACATATATCTATCCGAAGGACAATACATGCAAGCTATTAATACTATTGGTGTAGAAAAAAACGCTACAGATTCTGATATGAATGTTGAAGTTAAAGCCTTAGCATTAAAAAATCTTAATCAGCCAAAAATGGCTTTAGAACATTTTGAAGTGCTTTACCAACGTGACCCAAATGTATATTTAGCTTATGAAATGGCAGATATGAAAATTCAGGTAAACGATTTAGCTGGAGCAAGACTCAACATAGACTACGCTCTAACTAATGTAAAAGATGACATGAAACGCGCCTTCTACGAAAGACAACAGCCGTACGAAACATCAATGAAAGCAGCTTTAACTTATCTTAATGCGCTCTTAACATTCTCTGAAAATAAAACAGCAAATTTAGATGCTTCATTAAAATTAATGAATGATGCTTTAGCCATTGATCCTAATTTTAATTTAGCAAGAGTTAGTAGAGAAGCTTTAGAAGCTCAAAAAGCGCAACGTGCTCAAAAAGCTTCAGCTGAAAAAAAAGGATAAGTTCTATTTATAATACATATAAAAAATGCAGCTCAATGAGCTGCATTTTTTATACGTGTTATTCAGGTTGTATTTTATCGTAAAAATCTCGTTCTAACTTTTTATTAATTTGAAAATTTAGATTCGAAAACGCAACAAAAACATCTCTTATTCCTAATATTTTATCCTTTCTATCAATATTATCTATTGTTAAATTTTCATTTAATTTTAAAAGAGCTGTTTCTATAATTGCAATTCGAGATACTGTAGGATTTGTTTTTACCTCCTCTGGTATTTGACTTTTAAATTCCTCAATAAACTTTTTTAAAAGCTCTTTGTCACCATTAAAAAATGAAAAATCAGCCTTCTTCAAATATTTAATCTGCATGGCTAATTCTTGGTACTTCTCCCATGAAACAAGGATTTTTTCACTTTCAGGACTAAGTGCATAATCTTTATAATCTATACTCTCAATGGTTTTTGCCGTTATCTTGGCATTCTGATTTGTATTTTCAACGGACTCAGTTTCGCTTCCACTACTTTTGTCATCACCACAGCTAAAAACCATAACACAGCACAGTAATAAAATAACAGGTATAATCCTCATAAGTCTATTAAATTTGAATTGTAAATATACTTAAACTATCCTTTTTTAATATTTAGTATTTGACTTTTGAATTTAAGATGAGAAATTCATAAAATAACCGTCTTATTTTTGAAAATTTTAATATCTAATAGTATTAATTCTTATTATTTTTGCCGATAATTTAAATAGAGCACATGTCTTCAAAAATATTAATCATAGGTGCCTGTGGGCAAATAGGAACAGAATTAACAACGAAGTTAAGAGAAATCCATGGAGTAGATAATGTTATTGCGAGCGATATTAACACTAGAAATTTAGATCTTGTAAACTCTGGTCCTTTTGTAATTTTAGATGCCAAAAACTTTAATGCTATTAAAGACTGCTGTATTAACCATAAAGTTGACACAATCTATCTTATGGCTGCTTTATTAAGTGCTACTGGTGAAAAATACCCAATGGAAGCTTGGGATTTAAACATGAATTCACTTTTTCATGTCTTAAATTTAGCTAAAAGCGGACAAATAAAGAAAGTATTTTGGCCAAGTAGTATTGCTGTTTTTGGACCAACCACACCTAGAGAAAATACACCTCAACATACCATTTGCGAACCAACAACCGTGTATGGTATTACAAAACAAGTTGGTGAGCGTTGGTGCGAATATTACCACGATAAATATGGTGTAGATGTTAGAAGTATTCGCTATCCTGGTATTATTAGTTACAAAGCCATGCCTGGAGGTGGCACAACAGATTATGCCGTAGAAATTTATCATGAAGCCATAAAAGAAGGAAAATACGTGTCTTTTTTATCAGAAAACACCAATTTACCAATGATGTTTATGGACGATGCTATTAAAGCCACTACTCAAATCATGGCTGCTCCTTCAGAAAACCTAAGTATAAGATCCTCTTACAATTTATCTGCCATTAGTTTTACTCCAAAAGAAATTGCCGAAAGTATAACAACTGAAATGCCTGAGTTTTCTATTTCATATAACCCAGATTTTAGACAAGCCATTGCAGATAGTTGGCCTTCTTCTATAGACGATAGCGCAGCACGTAAAGACTGGAATTGGTCGCATGACTATGACCTAAAAAAAATGACATCAGAAATGTTGCTGCAATTGAAGAAAAAATATCAGTCTTAAAAACAGCTTTTTTTTAAGATAAGCGATGTTAATAATAAAATAAGTTAAAACTACAACCTGTAGCAATACTCACTTAAGTTTCGTACTAATTTTATGGTATGAATCCCAAACTGAATATAAAAGGTAGAGGTGCTCAAAAAAACACACATAATCGTTTTTTTGAGTTATCTCACGACATAAGAAATGACTTTTTAGAATACTGCCAAAAAGAAGGAGAACCTGCAGATAAAACCAAGACACAATACCTCAACGTATTTCCTAAAACCATTGTAAATAAAGTAACCAGTCCAGATGTTGGGATGTCTTATTCTATGAATATGTACCAAGGTTGTGAACATGGTTGTATTTACTGCTATGCTAGAAATTCGCACGAATTTTGGGGTTATAGTGCAGGATTAGATTTTGAACGTCGAATTTTAGTGAAAAAAGATGCTCCGAAACTTTTAGAAACACTGCTCAAAAAGAAAAGCTGGATAGCACAACCAATTGTTATGTCTGGCAATACCGATTGTTACCAGCCTGCAGAACAACAATTTAAAATCACAAGACATTGTTTAGAGGTGTTTTTGAAGTACAAACATCCTGTAGCAATTATTACTAAAAATGCATTAATATTAAGAGACCTAGACATATTAAAAGCATTAGCGAAAGATAATTTAATAGCCGTTAATATTTCTATAACAACCTTATCAGAAGATACGAGACGAATTTTAGAACCCAGAACAGCAACAATAAAAAAACGCCTTCTTGTTGTAAAAGAATTAAGCGAAAACGGCATTCCAGTAAATGTGATGTTAGCACCAATAATCCCGTCCATAAATAGTCATGAAATTTTACCATTAGCAAAAGCTGTTTCAGAAGCAGGAGCCTTAAGTATTGTCCATACTATTGTAAGGTTAAACGGAGCAATTGGAGATATTTTTACCGATTGGATTAAAAAAACCTTACCAGAAAGAGCAGATAAGGTATTGCACCAAATAGAAAATTGCCACGGTGGCACATTAAACGAAAGCAGATATGGATTTAGAATGCGTGGTGAAGGACAAATTGCCCAACAAATAAATGATTTAGTTAAACTAGCAAGATTAAAATATTTTAAGAATAAAATAATGCCAACACTAAATTTATGCCTTCATGAATCCTATAAAAACGGTCAGTTAAAACTCTTTTAAACAACAAAAAGTGGGCTCTCTACTGCCCACTTTTTTTCTAAATAAATAAACTAATAATATATAAACAACAATTTATATTCTGAAATTTTTGACAAATACTCTGTCGTTAGACTTAATAATAGTAGTATAACTACCCTTAAGAGTTTCATCCAATTTGTAAACACGGTTTAAAACGTCACCACCTCCTATGATTTCTGAATAAATAAGATCTCCTTCATAAAAAAGTTCTACTTCCATTTTTTCACCATCTAAAGCTAATTTAGAAATTAAAATGTTAAAATTTTCATTTCTAACTATAGGTTTAAAAATTGTTTTTCGGTTAGCATCTGTAACAGAGACTATATTATTTTTAACCTCTATTGTGCTAATATCAATTCTATAACCATTTGTTACTTCTACATCGTACTTACCATTTCTTAATTGAGTAAAATCAAAGAGTGTGGTAAGATTACCGTTATAATTTATTTCTCCACTATAGATAACTTCACCAAAAGCATCTGATACAGAAATATAATTTCCTTTTGTTACATAGTTAAAAGTTGGTGTTACTTCTAACATTTCGTTTGCGAAGCTTGTAAATGTTCCCAACATTACAGCTAATACTAAAAAGTTTTTAAATACTGTTCTCATAATAATTTCCTATTAAGTGATTACTGATACAAATGTATAAGGTATTAACCTCTTAGAAAACAAGCATTTTGGCAACTTTATATTCTAAATTAACCGAGTAGTGCAATTTTAAAAACCCATGGGTTAATTTAGAATACATTTTTGTTAATTTTACATAGGTGGTTAAAAAACACTATTTAAATTACCATTTTAATAAGGCCTTAAAAAAGGATCAATAGAAAGAAAAATGAATAGTATTAATCATTTTTTAAAAACTTCAACTATCTATATAAGACTATATAATTACTTAAATTAAAATAGCGACATAAAACCTGTTGTAAAAAACATAGCCAGTAAAAATGATTTAGTAGAATTATAGACAATAATTAATGGGCAAGTAAGATCATTTTAATATCAAGCTAAAACGGCTCAATTAAAATATAACTAAATATTGTGTAGAACAAAACAGCTTAGCAAATCCCAAACTCTTTTAAACAAAAAAAAGTGGGCTCTAACAACCCACTTTTTTAACTAAATAAAAACTAATGTATAAACAATAATCTACAATTTGAAATTCTCAACAAACACACGGCCATTAGCTCTAATAATAGCGGTATAGTTTCCTTTTTGCGTTTTGTCTAATTGATAAACACGATTTAGAATTTCATTTCCTTTTACATTTTCTGCATGAATAAGATCGTTTTCAAAATATAACTCAACATTCATTTCATTTGAATCGATTGCTAATTTTGAAATGATAACTTGAGAATCTTTAGATCTAAATACAGGCTTAAAAATTTTCTTACTTGACTTGTTTGAAAAAGTTACAATATTCTTTTTCACTTGAAGAGAATTGATTTCAATTTCAAAATCCTTATTTACTTCAACTGTATAAGTACCATCTTTTAATTGAGAAAAATCATATAATTTTTGAATGTTACCGTCATAATCAACACGTCCACTATATACAACTTCTCCTGAAGCATCAGATACTGAAATGTAATCTCCTTCACTTACATTGTTAAAAGCGTTTGTAACTTCTAATTTTGTGTTTGCGTAGCCTGTGTATGTTCCTAACACCACTGCTAATACTAAAATATTCTTAAATAATGTTTTCATAATGTTTCATTTTTGGGGTTAAAACTGATTCATTTAAATTGCTTTTTATTTTTAACAACAATTCTATAGGTTACCAGTTCAATAAAATTAACACTGCAAATATATAGCGGCATTTCACCGTAGAAAACATCATTTTTGCCATATTTATATACAAAATTAACCTAATAAACCATGTGAAAGTGGTATTATGTTAATTTTGCACATAATTTTGGTAATTTCCTATAGATTGTCATTGTAAATACTCTTAACTTTGCATTTAATTATTTGTTATGAATACAAGAAAACCTACTTTAGAAAAAATAAGCCCTGAATTTGGAAGCTCATTATTAGTTAAGAGACATCAAATGGATGTCTATAAAGGTGAAACAAAACCATTTTGGCATTTTCACCCAGAAATTGAACTCGTATATGTAAACAAAGGTCAAGGTAAACGACACATTGGCAACCACCTATCCTATTTCAATAATAGCCAATTGTTATTAATTGGACCAAATTTGCCTCACAACGGTTTTACAGATCGCTTAACCATTAACGGCTCTGAAACCTTAATACAATTTAAACCTGAATTTTTAGGAGATCATTTTTTTGATATTCCAGAAATGGGAAGAATCAATCGATTATTTGAACGTTCTAAAAAAGGTATTCTATTTGGGGTAAAAACAAAACAGAAGCTAGGTCCTAAAATCGAAAAGTTAAACGAGAAAGAGGGCTTTAAAAAGATCTTGATTTTACTAGAAGTATTACATGGTTTAGCAAAATCTGAAGATTACACCTTATTGAACGTAGATGGTTTTGCTTTTGAAACCGAACCACAAGACAGTGCTAAGATTGATATTATTTTTAAACATGTCAACCAAAACTTTAAGCAGCATATTAGTTTAGATGAGATATCTGACAAAGTAAGTATGACGGTTCCTGCTTTTTGTCGCTACTTTAAAAAAGTAACAGGTAAAACATTTACAAAAATGGTGAATGAATATAGAGTGGTACATGCGACTAAGTTACTTTCGGAAAGTCAGATGAGTATAGCAGACGTTAGTTTTGAGTGTGGATTTAATAATTTCTCACATTTTAATAAACTGTTTAAAGAATTCACTGGTAAAAGTGCTTCTAAGTATAGAGGAGAGTTAAAACTAATGGTTCAATAATTAAATAAGACACTTATGGTAGATAAAATAGACGTTACAATTGCTTATTATACTAAGAAAGGCCAAGATATTTTAGATGCTGTAAACTCTAGAAACGATTTAACTGCAGATGAGCTTATTCATTATGGCGAGGAAATGGCTATAATAGAATATAAATTAACAGCCCTAGAAGTAGCTAATGAAAATTAGTTTCTTTTTTCAACTTCTAATCCGTTTAAGACTGTATGAGGTGTATAATTAGCTAATATTAAGCTCAATAACACTCATTTACTCCTTAATACAAAACTTATATTGCAATAACAGCTAGTCAATTTCTTTCCAAGAATTATCTTAACTTTATAAAATAATTGTCAAAATGAAATACAGCACATTTTTTAAAATTGGAGTTTTTTGCTTAACTATACTCCTATTAAGCTGTGAAAAAGATGAGATTAAATCTCCACAGATTGAATATGTTGATGGAGGTATTGGAACGTCACAAACTTCTGGCGCTATAGAGTTTAATTTTAATATTCCTAATAATTACGCTACAGGAAGAGTTCGTATTGAATTTCCTCAAGCTAATCTTTTAAATGAAGTAAATGGAATTGGTGATAAGCAAATTAGATTCTCAAGTGTTTATTCAGGAACATATAACTACACTTTTGAATTTTGGGGAATAGAAAATAATAACGGTGACGGTGAAACCGAAGTTCCTTCTTTAAGTAAATTTTTTATAATTGATGAAACTGTTGAAGTTAAAAACGGACAAACAATAATAATCACTCAAGATATAGATTAATTACAACGCTCCGTTCCATTCTGCAAAAAACTGTTTAAGAAACCCTTGCATATACTTATGGCGTTCTAATGCAATTCGTTTTCCTGTTTTAGTATTCATTTGATCTTTTAGCAACAATAATTTTTCGTAAAAATGATTAATTGTAGGTGCTTGAGAGTTTTTATATTCTGCCTTTGTCATCTTAAGATTAGGCTTAACTTCTGGATTATAAAGTGGTCTATTTTTAAAGCCACCATAGTTAAAACAACGTGCTACACCAACAGCTCCAATAGCATCTAATCTATCTGCATCTTGTACCACTTCCATTTCTCTAGACGTAAACGATGGGTTTAAATCAAACGAATTTTTAAAAGACATGTTATCTATAATCTGAGTGACATGTTCTATAATTTCACTAGAGACATTTTGTTTTAATAAAAATGCACTTGCAACTCTTGGACCAATAGTCTCATCACCATTATTAAATTTAGGATCTGCGATATCATGCAATAAAGCTGCTAAAGAAACAATTGTTATATCTACATTTTCGTTTTTCGCAATTAACAATGTGTTTTTATAAACACGCTCAATATGAAACCAATCGTGACCTCCTTCTGCATTCTCAAGTTCGGATTTTACGAACTTAATAGTATCTTCAATAAGTTTAGAATCAGCAACAGTCATGTAAAAATATTAAGCAGGATCAACCCATTTAAATTGAAATGAATTCTCAGGAATTTTCATACGTTCAGACAAACGATACATTCTAGGAGGTAATTTCATTAGATAATCGCGTGCTTTCTCAGCTTCCTCATTAAGACCCGTAATTTTATCAATTTCCCAACGGTCAATAAGTTTCTGTAAAATATCAACATAATCGTTTGAAGTATAAACACCAATACGTTGTGCTGTAAAAGAAAATTCTTCAAAAGCTGTTCCTATACTTTCTCCAGATTCTCTTAAAAAATGTGCTGGCATAGCTATTTTTCGTTTCATCATATCGTAGAATGCCATCATCATCTGGCTTGGATCTACAGCAAAAATGCGCTCTACAAACTCAGAGTATGCATGGTGGTGGCGCATTTCGTCACCAGCAATTATTTTACACATTTTAGCCAATTGTTTATTGCCTTTTTGTTTGGCAATTTTAGCTACACGATTATGAGAAACGTAAGTTGCTAATTCTTGGAAGCTTGTATAAACAAAGTTTTTATAAGGATCTCTACCTGTACCAATATCAAAACCATCGTTAATTAAATATTGTGTGGTTTTTTCAATTTCTTTCATATTAACACGTCCAGAAAGATAAAGGTACTTATTAAGCACATCTCCGTGCCTATTCTCTTCACCTGTCCAATGTCTTAACCATGTAGACCATCCGTTACGTTCTACTTGGTCAACACCCTCTACATCCATAAGCCAAGACTCATAACTAGGTAAAGCTTCTTCAGTAATCATATCTCCTACTAAAACCACCCAGAAATCATAAGGTAATTCTTTAGACAATTCTCTAATTTCTCTAACGTCTTCAAAAAATGAATCTTTAGTAGAATCGGGCAAAAAGTCGGTAGGTTGCCAAATTTTTTCAACAGGAATTAAATATTTTTCTATAAGAGATTGAACATCTTTTTCAAGATGTTGCATCACTTCTAATCTTACATTTTTTAACGACATCTTAATCGATATTTATTAAGGGTTATTTCTCAATTCCATCAACAATAGTTCGCTCAACTTGCTGAATTAATTCGAGTTTATCTGTAAAGTTAATAATTTCTAAGGGCTTATGTACAGTAAATTTCATATGATTTCCTATTCCCATTGGAAATTTCCCATATCTAAGCATCTTCCAAGAATTATTTACAGTAATAGGAACAACGAGTGCAGATGGTACTTTTTTTAGCAACATCTCTAATCCTTTTGTTTTAAAAGGCTTTGGGTTTCCGTCTTTACTTCTGGTACCTTCAGGAAAAATAACTGCTGCGCGTTTAGTTTCTTCAATATATTCACCAAATTTTAGCATTGCAGGTATAGCCTGACGTGGATTTTGTCGATCTATTAAAACCGAACCACCATGTCGTAAATTATAAGATACACTTGGTATGCCTTTTCCTAATTCGGTTTTAGAAACAAATTTTACATGGTGTTTACGCATGTACCACATTATTGGTGAGATATCATACATGCTTTGGTGATTAGACACAATAATTAATGGTCTATCTGTAGAGATATTATAAGGATTGTAAAATGAGATTCTTGTACCTAATAAATTAAGGCAACGCATAATAAAAAATTGTAGTGCATCTACTGCTTTTTTGAGACCAATATAACCAAAGACTTTGTGGCAAACCCATTGTATAGGATGAAAAATACACAAGGTTAACAGGAAGCAGACCGCAAATAAAGCTGTAAGAGGATAAGCTAATAGTTTTCTCATAATGCAAAAATATGAAATGTAACGAAGAAAAAAACTGTCATTTTAAACGAAATTGAAACAAAGTGTTTCAGTACCATTTAAAATGACAGCTACTAATATTTAAATAAAAAACCTCAGTCTTAAGACATCAAGATTTTTTAGCAATACTCATTATAAGCATCCATAAGGTTTTCAGCGATTAACTCTGCTGGACGACCTTCAATATGGTGACGCTCTAACATGTGTACTAATTCTCCATCTTTAAACAAAGCCATACATGGCGAACTTGGAGGAAAAGGAACCATATGCGCTCTAGCTGCATCAACAGCTTCTTTATCTACACCTGCAAAAACGGTAACAATATGGTCTGGTCGTTTTGCATTTTGCAAACTAGTTCTTGCTCCTGGTCTAGCATTTGCAGCTGCACAACCACAAACCGAATTCACAACAACAAGTGTTGTACCTTCTTTTGCAATTGCCTTATCTACAGCTTCTGATGTATGTAATTCTTCAAAACCTACTTTGGTTAAATCCTCACGCATTGGTTTTACTAATTCTGCTGGATACATATTTTTTAATTTTAATTAATCTTATTTTGAATTGCAAAGATACTGAAAAATAGTAGGCAGTACACAGTCTTAAGTTAGGAGTTTAAATGATGCTATTATAGTTTTCAATAGTGTTTTAGAACAAAAAAACATGATTATCTGTTAAATGTGAGCAAAAAACCATCTGCCACAACACCCTCATCTAAAACCAGTTGCGAAGCATTTAATGTGATAATTTCATGGTTAATTCCAAAATTATGTATTACTAAGTATGCGGTTTCACCAGTTGTTGACAGTACCTCATAATCGTAAGTTCCAGATGATAAGCCATCATAAATAACATTTGCTGTGTTATTATTAGTAACAGTTAATTCTAAATTGTCTTCATTAAAATCCCAAATTATTAGACCAACTTCAAAATCATCATCAACACCAGCTAAACCACCAGTAACATTTACTAAATTCCATTGCCCACCTATTGTTGGCTCTGCATTTTGTTGAGAATTGTCATCCGTATTACAGCTTAACATAAGCAGTGTAAAAGTTAGAATGTAGATTGTGTTTTTCATAAAATTTAAAGATGAGTTATATCTATAAGATGAATTTTCTATAAAAGGTTGCACATGAATCGTAACAATTTACATTTTCATCCCACTAACATATAGTATATTTGAATTTTATAAAACAGAAAAATATGAGTTTTGCAAAGTGGATAGGTGGTGCTTTAGGTTGGTCTTTTGGTGGTCCAATAGGTGCTATTATTGGATTAGCTATTGGTAGTTTTGTTGATAATTTATCAGAGAAAGGCACACCACTTTTAGGTGATCGCCGAACAGGGCAACAGCGCGACACCTATAGAACAAGGACAAAATATGGTAAGCAGACATCAAAACCACAAACACAATCCGGAGATTTTGAAGTGAGTTTATTAATTTTAGCATCTATTGTTATAAAAGCCGACGGTAAACAAGATCAACGCGAATTAGATTTTGTGCGTCAACAATTTACTAATATGTATGGCAAGGATAGAGCTAATAAGGCTTTTGAATTGTTTAAGCGCATTACTAAGCAAAATATTTCTACACGTCAAGTTTGTTTACAGATTAAGCAAATGATGGATCATGCATCGCGCTTACAATTGCTCCATTTTTTATTCGGAATTGCAAAAGCAGATGGCTTAGTTACTGAAGACGAATTACGACAAATTTTCACCATAACTGGTTATTTAGGCATTAGCAACAGAGATTACCAAAGTATTAAAGCTATGTTTTATAATAGCAGTGATAATGCCTATAAAATTCTAGAGATAGATAAATCAGTGCCAGATGATGAAGTAAAGAAAGCATATAGAACAATGGCTAAAAAATACCATCCAGATCGCGTTGGTCATTTAGGTAAAGAACATCAAGAAGGCGCCGAAGCTAAGTTTAGACAAGTGCAAGAAGCTTATGAGCATATACAGAAAGAACGTGGATTTAAGTAAGTCTTAAGTGTGTATAGTAATGTTTAGTTTGTAACTGCTACAGTAGAGATTCTATAAATTTACTTTTTCCTTTCTTTTTCTCTTTGTTTTTTTTCAATGTATTTAAAGTAGCGTTGTGTTTTGTACTTGTTGTAGATAAATACGCATAATACAATAAATCCTACAATGATTAATCCGTTTTTACCGGTTAGATAATTTAATATATTCATGACTATTTAAAAATATTTAGACTTAGTCGACATAAGTGCTAAAGCTTTCATATTATTTTTTCGAAATGGCAAGAATAGTATAATAATTACCCTCTAAACAAAAAGAAATCATCTTTCATATCTTCAATCTGTGCATCTTCGTTAGTCATAATATAATCAATGGCCTTAGAAGTAAATTCATTTCCTTTTTTAGTTAAGGACACAATATTATTTTCAATAACAATCATGTTGTTTTTTTGTGCTAAATCTAAGACGGTTCTAGCGCGTACTTTTTGCCAATTAATATGTTCGTTCAGGTGATTGACGTGACGTTCTTCAAGCTCATCATGATTTTTTAAATGCAGTAGAAAAGTCAATAATGAAACTTCTGTGCGTTGCTGCTTTTCTCTGTACATTACAGCAATAATTCCTTTTGTTGGTGCAAATAAGTAAACTGCCAAAAATACTAGGCCAAGTATAGTAGTTATTGAGCCTGCAATAGAAGCATCTAACCAATGCGCTACCCAATAACCAAAAACAGCACTAAACACGCCAAAACCAATGGCTAATGCAAGCATTTTCTTTAAATCGGTTGTAAGTAAATATGCAGATGCTGCTGGCGCAATCATAAGAGCTACAACCAAAATAGCACCAACGGCATCAAAAGCTCCAACCGTTGTTACAGATGAAACAGACATTAATCCATAGTGAATAACAGCTGGTGAAAATCCTAAAGAAGCAGCTAAGCCTTTATCAAACGTACTTACTTTTAATTCCTTAAAGAATAAGATTAACAGTGTAATTGTAACAAGTAAGATAGATCCTACTACCCAAAGCGATTTTGGCCCTACGTCTGTACCTCCAATAACAAACCTATCAAAAGGTGCAAAGGCTAATTCACCTAATAAAACAGCGTCAACATCCAAGTGCACGTCATTCGCATTTTTTGCAATGAGAATAACACCAATACTAAACAAAGCCGGAAATACTAAGCCAATAGCAGTATCTTCTTTTACCAAACCCGTTTTTTGAATATATTCTACAAGCACCACTGTAATTATACCGGTTAAAGCAGCTAAAAAGATGAGTATAGGCGAATTTAAATCTTGGGTAACAAAAAAGCCAATTACAATTCCTGGCAATATAGCATGGCTGATAGCATCACTAATCATAGCCATTTTTCTCAGTACTAAAAACGTTCCTGGAATAGCACACGCAACGGCTACTAAACTAGCAATAAGCTGTATTTCTATTTGAGCACTATTCATCTTCAGTCGTTTGTTTAGTGTACAAATTTGCGGCCGTTTTAAAACCTGTTTCAGTTAAATTCCACATACTTCCATTGAGTTCTACGTAATGTTTATCAACTAATTTTTGAAGTGTACTTTTAGTATAACCTTGAAAATTATTCAAAAGTTTAATCTTATGTGGGTGTGATATATTTTCATGAGTTTCTGCAATATGATACATAAAAGCTAGTGTTTTATGCAACTCTAAATCCCGTCTGTTTTTTATGACTCGTATTTGTTTGAATAATAAGCCTCGACTTGGCGAAAAAATAAACGAGAAGCCAACAAATACACTAGCAACAAGGACTATAACTGGGCCTGTAGATAAATTATTCTGACTGGCACTAATTGCAGTTCCAAATACACCCGAAAAGGCTCCAAATATTGCCGCTAGACATACCATTTTAGACAAACTGTTAGTCCATTGTCTTGCAGCTGCAGCTGGTGCCAAAAGCATAGCACTCATTAAAACCACACCAACAGTTTGCAGCCCTAAAACAATAGCTAAAACAATAAAAATAGTAATAAGAATATCTATAGTTTTAGTATTAAAACCAAGTGTTTTTGTATAATCCGCATCGAATAGCAAAATTTTAAATTCTTTCCAGAACGTTAACATAACTATCAAGCAAAGTCCGGTGACAATAGCCATCATCCAAACATCACTCTCCACTAAAGTAGCCGCTTGCCCAAAAAGATATTTGTCTAAACCTGCTTGGTTAGCATTAGGTTGTTTTTGAATAAAGGTGAGTAATAGCATTCCAAAACCAAAAAACACAGATAGAATAAGTCCTAATGCTGTATCAGATTTTAAATGGGTTTTAGTCACAATACCTTTTATCCAAAAGGTTCCTATAAGTCCACTAACAAGGGCACCAATTAAAAGTGTGTTACTATCTTTTGCTCCTGTTATTAAAAAAGCAATAGCAATACCTGGTAGCGCAGCATGAGAAATAGCATCACCTAATAAACTCTGTTTTCTAAGTACAGCATAACTGCCAAGCATACCTGTTACAGCACCAAGAATTGCCGTACCAAGGGTTATAGTTCTTAGCGTATAGTCTGTAAAGACGAGTTCTATGTATTCTATTAAGTTTATGGTCGTTAATTTTTTATTGGTGTACAAATTTCTATTAAAAAGCCATTAAGATCTCTTAAATATCCTACTTTTTGTCCCCAAGGTTTTTGGGTAATACTCTCATATACAATAGCGCCTGCTGCTATGGCATTTTTAAAATCTGTTTCAATGTTTTCACTTGTAAAAGCCATTTCAATTCCGCTTGGCTTTTCATTTATTGAAAGTTGTTTAAAACCTTCTTTTAAGTTTGAATTCCCTAAGGAATTAGAAGCAAAAGCAATTGTAGTTTCTCCAGAAAGTAATTCTCCATAATCATGCTCTGGCGTTATAAATTTCTTTAGAAATCCAAAAGCGTTTTCATAGAATGAAATTGTCTTTTCTACATCTTCAACATATAAAATAGTGTATGCGTATTTCATGTTTTACTCCTGTATACTCACTTTATAATTAATACCATAAGTTTTGGTTAAATTATCATCATTAAAGATATCTTTTACCGGACCTGTGGCAATTTTCTTCACGTTTAAAAAGGTGACCCAATCAAAATATTCTGGTACTGTTTGTAAATCGTGATGCACAACAATAACTGTTTTGCCTGCTTTTCTTAATTCTTTTAATATATTAATTATTGCTATTTCTGTTGTAGCATCTACCCCTTGAAACGGTTCGTCCATAAAATAGATGGACGCATTTTGCACCAATGCTCTTGCCAAGAATATTCGCTGTTGCTGACCACCTGAAAGTTGACTTATTTGTCGGCTTTTAAAGGCTAACATGCCTACTTTTTCTAGAGCTTCAAGCGCTGCTTTTTTTTCTTTTTGACCAGGTCGTTTTATCCATCCCAAACTTCCGTAAGTTCCCATCATTACCACATCTAATGCTGTGGTTGGAAAATCCCAATCTACACTTCCTTTTTGTGGTACGTAAGCTACTAATTTTCGTTGTTTTTCGTACGACTTACCGTAAATTGTCACACTACCTGCGATAGGCTTTAAAATACCTAATATCGATTTAATAAGTGTTGATTTTCCTGCTCCATTTGGTCCTACAATAGCCATTAAAACGCCTTCCGGAATTTCTAAATCAATATCCCAAAGTACTGGTTTGTAGTTGTACGCGACAGTTAAATCATCAACTTTTACAGCTATTTTATTCATTATTTAAGTGCGTTAACAATGGTATTTACATTATACTCAAACATGCCAATATAGGTACCTTCTAGAGTTCCGGCATTTCCAAGAGCATCAGAATATAATGTTCCTCCAATTTTCACATCGTGTCCTTTAGAGTTCACGGATGCTTGTAAAGCTTCAATAGTTCGCTTTGGTACTGAGCTTTCTATAAAGATGGCTTTAATTTGTTTGTCTATAATAAAGGTAGCTAATTTTTGAACATCTTGTACACCAGCTTCTGTAGCTGTAGAAATACCTTGTAAACCTACTACTTCAAAACCATAGGCTTTACCAAAATAATTAAAGGCATCATGCGCTGTTACTAAAACTCTTTTTTCCTTTGGAAGTGAAGCAATAGTTTCTTTTATATTACGCTGAAGTTCATCTAATTTAAGACTATAAGCCTTCTCATTTGCCTCATATTTGGATGCATTTTTAGGATCTTTTTCAGATAGAACTGAAGCTGTTTTTTCCGCAAATTGTTTAAAATAATTAATATCAAACCAAACATGTGGATCGTAATTTGAAGCAAAATATTCAGAACCTATTAAAGTTTTCTTATCTAATGTACCAGAAAGCGCAATAGTAGTTTTGTTTGTGCTTTCCATTTGTTCTAGTACTTCCACTAGTTTCCCTTCTAAATGTAAGCCACTGTAAAATATAACGTCTGCATTTAATAACTTGGACACATCTCCTTCACTGGCTTTGTAAAGGTGTGGATCTACACCAGAACCCATAAGCCCTTGTACATTTACTAAGTCACCTCCGATATTTTGTACTAAATCCGTAAGCATTGTGGTAGTGGTAACGATATTTAGCTTTCCGTTATCTTTAGTAGCATCCTTACAGGCTGTAAAAATGAGTGTGATAGCAAATAGGAAAATTATTTTTTTCATATATCTAAATATTTATTACGAAGGTACTAAAATTGTGTGATTAATTTAAGTTATATCTCACTCCAAAAAACAATATAACCCCTTGATTTGGACCATATACATAAGACGGATCAAATGTAAGTGCATATGGATTATCTGCTGTAGCAATAACATCTCCATTTCCATCAAATTGCACGTTTTCATCAAATGGGTCATCTGCTCTTGCTATGATGAATGGATTTCCTTTGTTAGGTGTCCAGTTTAATAGGTTTTTAACGCCTGCATAAATTTCTATATTATCAAAACCATCATGTGTAATTTGTATATTTTGAATGCTCCATGTTGGTGAATATTCTTGTCTTGGATCTAAATCTCCCAATAACGGTAAACGCATAGGACCGTAAAGGTTACCTGTATAATCTAAAGTAAGATTGGTCGCGTAATTTTTATAGCTAAATGACCATACACCAGAAAAACTTTCTGTAAGTATTTGTTCTGTTGTAATATGGTCTTCTGTTTGTGATACATCTTGATATGTGGCACCTACCGATGCTTTTATACCACTTCCTAAAACTGCATCAATATTAAAACTAAGTCCTTTTGAGGTAGAATAGCCTTCTAAATTATCATATATAATTAGATTAGGGTTTGTGTCGTAATCTGGAATAATGGCATTGGTAAAATGAGTGTACCAAGCAGATGTATCAAAAGTGAAATACATACCGTTTTTTAGATATAATTTTTTTAGATAACTTAAGGTAACGTTATACGATTCTTCAGGATTTAGGGTTTCATCAATAACAACTTCTCTTGCACCTGTTAGAGCTGCATGTTCTTCTGTAAACAGGTTTACAACTCTAAATCCGGTACCTGCATTTAATCTAATAATATCATTGTCTGTAGGTTTAAATCTATAAGCCAAACGCGGAGTAAAAATATTGCCGTGCCTACTGTCATAATCGTAGCGCATGCCCAATAATAAACTTTGTTTTTTATTAAAGGCAATTTCATCTTGAACAAATAAAGAAGGAATGGTGACTTCATCTGCAGATGTAGTTGCTGTAGTATTATCGTTATAGTAATTGTAACGCAATGCTGTACCAAAAAGTAAATCGTGATTATTTATTTTTTTATCCCAAATAAATTGGCCGAAGCCAATGCGTTGTTGTGCTAAATAAAGAGTGTTTCCGTAAACTGAATTTTGGTCGTGGTCAGAATAAGAGAATTGGAAATTTACGTTTTCGGCAATGGGCAGTTGATAGTTTCCTAAAATCTCAAAACGCGAGGTGTAAATGCTTTCTCCATACACTTCGTCTCCACCTCTATACCCTTTATTCCATTGTAGTTCTCCTCCCCAACGATCTTCATAAAAGTAACGGCCAGCTAAGGAAAACTTTCTATTATTAGAACGTTTAAAATCCCATTTCTGAAAGATTGAAATACGATCTTGCAAGGTTAGGTCTGTAAAATTATCATTGTTATTATCAATTATTTCGTCAAACTTAAAATAGTTGGTTCCGACTAAAACGGTTGCTTTTTCTCCTACTTTGGCTTTAAACCCAGCGTCAAGATTAAGCTCTCCCCAACCAGTAACAAAAGCATCTGCAAAAAAACGCGGAGCATTTTCAGGTAATTTTGTAATAATGTTTATTAAGCCACCAACAGCTTCACTGCCATATAAAGATGATGCTGGACCTTTTACAATTTCGATTTGTTCTATAAGCGAATTCGGAATTCCAGATAATCCGTAAACTGTAGATAATCCACTAACAATTGGCATACCATCTATTAAAACTAAGGTGTATGGACCTTCTAAGCCATTAATATGAATATCTCCAGTATTACAAACATTACAATTTAGCTGTGGCCTTACTCCGTTGACATTTTGAAGTGCTTCAAAAATATTTGGAGTTGGATTTTTCTTTAAAAATGTTGGTGTGTAGACTTCCACAGGCACAGGACTTTCTAACCTAGAAACTGCTTTTAAAGTTCCTGTTATAATCACTTCATCGAATGCATCGTTTTCGTTCAGATTAAACTTAACATTGATGTCTTTATTTTTTATAACAATATTCTTTTTCTGAACTACAAATCCAGTAAATGAAGCTGCTAAACTATAAGTTCCAGGCTCTAAATTCTCAATTATAAATTCGCCATTAGCGTCTGTACTTATGCCTTTTGTAGTGTTTTCTATGTATATATTAGCATAAGCAAGAGGTTGACCTTCTGATAGAACTTTGCCAGCAATACTGAAAGTTGATTGCGCAGAGGCCGTAGAAAAGAATAAGAAAACAAAAAAATTAATTAGCTTCATCTTTATTTATTTTTATGCAAATATAAAATCATTTTTAGACTAATCTAAAAATATTTTAAGAAGTTTATCTTTTCTATATTTGCGGAACACAATATGTTTATGATCACATTAACGGAAGAAAATTATATTAAGGCTATTTACCACCTAAGTAATAATGGTGAAAAAACAGTAAATACTAACGCTATTGCTGAGGTGATGCAGACAAAAGCATCTTCTGTTACAGATATGATTAAAAAACTATCTGAGAAGAATTATGCAGATTACAAAAAATACCAAGGTGTATCTTTAACAGAAAACGGAAGGCGTGTTGCAACTAATATTATAAGAAAACATCGTCTTTGGGAGGTCTTTTTAGTAGAAAAGTTAAATTTCTCTTGGGATGAAGTTCACGAAGTAGCAGAACATTTGGAACATATAAAATCTGATAAATTGGTGAATGAATTAGATGCTTTTTTAGAATTTCCTACTCACGATCCTCATGGTGATCCAATACCAGACAAGGAAGGCAATTTTAAACATGTTGAAAAAATTGTCTTGGCAAAGGCAGAGGTTGATGCGACTTATAAATGTGTTGGAGTCGATGATACGTCTTCTAAATTTCTAAAATATCTAGACAGTAATAAAATTGGCTTAGGTACTATTATGACCGTTAAGCACAAGGAACCTTTTGATAATTCTATAAAGTTAGCTTTAGCTGATTCTGAAATTGTAGTATCTCAAAGTGTTGCTAAAAACTTGTATTTAAAGAAGGTTTAATCGCTTTCTATTCTTTTATTTCAGCTCAAAAGCTAAAATTATCTTAAAATAGCTAGGTCTAATAGTTAGTTCTCAAATTACATTCTAGATTTGAAGTCTTTATAACCTTAATTAAATATACTTATCATGTTAAAGCCTTTTATTGTCTGCATCTTACTTTTAACTCTTGTTACAAGTTGTAAAACTGAAAAAAAGGATAATGAGAAAGTATCAACTATAGAGTCTCCTCTAGAAATAACTAAAAAAGAATTAACACCTATTGAAACTATTGAAGAGGCTTACAACAAAGATTTGTTTTTATCTAATGTAGCTATAGAATCTAATATGGTAATTAGTTTTGGTGGTAAAGAGCGTCTAAATGCAAAAATGACTTATTTAACCAATTCAACAAAAGGAAAAATTGAATTGAAAGATGGTACGATTATTTATTATGATGGAGATAAGGTGTTCCATTCTCCAAATCTTATTAATGATAAAGCAGCTCGATTTGATGCTTATACTTGGATGTATTTCTTGTTGTTTCCTACAAAGTTGAGTGACCAAGGGACTATTTGGTCTAACGTAGAAGCCTCTAGTCTTAATGATAAAACATACAATGCTCAACGTTTAACGTTTGAAGCAAACACAGGTGATGCACCAGATGATTGGTATATTGTTTACAGCGACCCAAAAACACATATGATGGAGTACGTTGCATACATTGTAACGGTGAACAAGTCTACAGAAGCCGCAGAGTCAGATCCACATGCCATAGGATACTCTAATTATAAAATGATTGATGGTGTACCAATTGCACATAATTGGGAGTTCTATGAATGGTCTAAAGATGGTGGTTTAGGTAAGGTTATTGGTAATACAATTATAAACAACGTAAAGTTTGTAAATCCAGATGCTGATATGTTTACGGTTCCTGCGGATTTTATAGAGAAATAGGAATAGTACTTGAAGTTAGTTAAAGCACATAAATATTATTAGTTCCTCTTTTGCATAAAAGCTTGTAAGGCGAATACAACAATAATTTCTGCTCTTAAATATAATATACCATATATAACGGTGAGGTTAAACACTGTTATAACTATTAACGCAGAAATAGCAAGTCCAATACAAATTAGAATCCCACTAATTAAGTCTTTAAAAGAATGTTGATTTGTTGTTAAGATTAAAGTCTAGGAAATAGCCTATTAAAATTAATATTAGTGACATCCACAGCCATCATCACCTCCACAGGCTTTGGTCGATTTTTTTTTAGGCGACCAAATATATTTACTCACTAAAAAAAGCAAGGCCAAACCTACTGCTGAAAAAACTAATATATTTTGAATAATTGTGTTCATATCATTTCAAGACTTGAAAAGCTATTAAAGCTACAAGATAAGCAAAAGCGCTCATAATTACTAATTGATACATTGGCCACTTCCATGAATTAGTTTCTTTTTTAACGATAGCAAGAGTACTCATACACTGCATGGCAAAAGCGTAAAAAAGCAATAATGAAATACCAGATGCAAAATTAAATAGCGGACCACCTAGTATTGGGTTAACTTCACCAGCCATTCGATTTTTAATAGTTTCTTCCTCATCACTACCAACACTATAAATAGTAGCTAAAGTACCAACAAATACTTCTCTAGCAGCAAAAGAACTTACTATAGCAATACCAATTTTCCAGTCATAACCTAATGGCCTAATAGCTGGTTCAATAGCATGACCTGCAATACCAATAAATGAATGCTCTAGCTTGTGTGATGCTATTTTTTGCTCCAACTCTACTTCACTTAAGTTTTCAGTTGCATATTCTTCCGTAACAATACTTTCTGCGTTATTAAAACTATCTCCTGGTCCGTAAGAAGCTAAAAACCATAGTACAATAGAAATAGCAAGAATTATTTTACCAGCACCAAACACAAAGGCTTTAGTTTTTTCTAAAACCGTTAGAGCTACATTTTTAAATAAAGGCAATTTGTAATTAGGCAT
Organism: Winogradskyella sp. Asnod2-B02-A; assembly: GCF_045063645.1. Taxonomy (NCBI): domain Bacteria; kingdom Pseudomonadati; phylum Bacteroidota; class Flavobacteriia; order Flavobacteriales; family Flavobacteriaceae; genus Winogradskyella; species Winogradskyella sp. Asnod2-B02-A. The sequence goes on along the minus strand of NZ_JBEFOG010000027.1, from coordinate 1,150,815 downwards.
TTCTACCACAAAGAAACTCTTGCTTTTTATTTTTAATATCTTATTTAAAATCCAAGCAGAACCAACTGCTGCTCCAAAACCAATAATATAAAGTAGCATTAGAGTTAAAGCCTGATAGCTTAACCCTAAAACTCGCCCTTCAGGAATTACTAAAGCAATAATAATTAAATACACAGGTAATCTTGCCGCACAAGTTGTGAAAGGTGTTACTAAAATAGTAATTAAGCGCTCTTTCCAACTCTCAATATTTCTAGTAGCCATAATTGCAGGAATTGCACAGGCTGTTCCAGAAATTAAAGGGACCACACTTTTTCCGCTAAGTCCAAAACGTCGCATAATACGATCCATTAAAAAGACCACTCGACTCATATAACCGCTTTCTTCTAAGATAGAAATAAACAGAAATAAGAATGCAATCTGTGGAATAAAAATAACAACACCTCCAAGACCAGATATAATACCTTCGGCCAAAAGGTTAGTAAAAGCGCCTGCTGGCAATGTGTTTTTTGTCCACTCACTTAATGATGCAAAAGCACTATCTATAAAATCCATTGGAATGCTAGACCAATCATAAATAGCTTGAAAAATGGTGAGTAAAATGATTCCAAAAATTAAATAGCCCCAAACTTTGTGGGTTAAAATTCTATCTAATTTTATTCGTAAATCTTTTGCAGACTTAAGGTCAATTGTTTGTCCTTCTTTTAATGTTTCGTTTATAAATTGATAACGCTTTATGGTTTCTTTTTGCTGCAGACGTTTTAAATCGGCTTTAGATTTTGTTTTAAAATCTTCAACTTTATCAAAGGTTGTTCTGTCTGTTTTTCCAAAGTTTACATCTTGGGTAATCACTAACCAAAGTTTGTATAATAATTGATTTGGGAATGCTTTTCTCAAATTGTCAAAATAGGCTTCATCTATACTAGATGCATCAAGACAAGGTTCTATAGAGAGCTCTTTATGAGACGCTATTAACTCTTTTAACTTATCAATTCCTTTGTTTTTGCGAGTACTAATTAATGCAATTTTAGTTTTAAGATGCTCTTCTAAACAATCTAAATTTAAAGAGATACCCTTATACTCCATTCTATCAGCCATGTTAATGACTAAAATTGTTGGAATTCTTAAATCCTTAATTTGAGTGAATAATAAAAGATTTCTCTTTAAATTTTCTACATCACTAACTACAACAGCAACATCTGGATAATCTTTATCATTTTTGTTTAGAAGTAATTCAATAACGACGTTTTCATCTAATGAAGAAGCGTTTAAACTATAGGTTCCAGGTAAATCAATGATATGTGCTTTAACGCCTCTTGGAAGTTTACAAATACCCTCTTTCTTTTCAACTGTAATACCAGGATAATTCCCAACTTTTTGGTTTAATCCCGTTAATGCGTTAAAAACAGATGTTTTTCCTGTATTTGGATTACCTATTAATGCAACGTTGATCTGCTTACTCATGTGCAGTTTCAATTATAATATGAATAGCAGTTTCTTTTCTAATGGCTAAATGTGTTCCATTAATATTAAGATACATAGGATCAGCAAAAGGTGCTACTTGCACAAGCTCTACCACATTACCAGGTAAACATCCCATTTCGAGAAGCTTTAACGGAATATGAATTGAGGACACATCAGTAATAATGCCTTGCTGCCCACGTTTTAAATCTGCTAATGTCAATCTTATCCTTATTTAGATTAATTTTAAAGAAGCAAAAGTACTAGAAATTTATTAGTGTAAAAAGTAACACAATGAATATTTAATTGTGTTACGAACTTTTACAATTTATCAAAATACTTTAAGGTTTCAATATCTTCTAAAATACGCTCAATATCTTCTGGCTTAGTACCATCATAAAAACCCCTAATTTGACGTTTCTTATCAATGAGCATAAAGTTTTCGGTATGGATCATATCATATTCATCACCATTGCCATCTGTTTTTACAGCAAGGTAACTTTTTCTTGCTAGTTCATAGATTTGTTTTTTATCTCCTGTAACTAAATTCCACTTTCTGTCTATAACCCCTTTTTCAATCGCATACTTTTTTAGTTGCGCAACACTATCAATTTTTGGAGTTACTGTATGTGAGAGTAACATAACGTCCTCATCATTAACAATTGCTTTTTGTATTTGTTCCATGTTTTTAGTCATTATTGGGCAAATAGTTTGGCAGGTTGTAAAAAAGAAGTCTGCTACATATATTTTATTCTTATAATTATCTTGTGTTATGGTTTCACCGTTTTGATTGGTAAGACTAAAATCTGCAATCTTATGATATTTTAATTGATGTTGAATTGTGCTATCCACTAATTCTTCGCTTACCATTGCTGGCTGATAAATTGGCAATGGCTGCCTAACATTCAAGACATTATAGATAATTGTAACAATAACAATTGACAATATGGTAAAGAAAATCGCGAAGTTTTTATAGCCTTTAAAAAATGAAATAAACGACATTACGGAGGTGTTAAAAATAAATTGAAGCCCAAAAATACAACCGAATATCAATAAATACTTTATTTTTAACACTAAAAATGAGAGCTATGACACGAATTTTCACATGCTTAATATTTCTATTTATACTTCAAATAAACGCACAAGACTTTAATGATACATTGAATGCAATTAGGTCTGCAGAAGCCAATACAGCTTTACTTCAAATGAGAAATTCTCAAAACGAGAATACAGGAAATTATGATGTTAAATACCATCGCTTAGAATTAAATGTAGATCCTTCTCAAGCCGAAATTTCTGGTGATGTTACTACTTATTTTGAAGCAAAGGAACCTATGACAGAAATCACTTTTGATTTAGCTGACAACATGATTGTTTCTCAAGTTTTGCAACGTGGTAACAGCTTAAGCTATAGCCAAAACGCGGAAGACGAATTAGTTATTACTTTACCACTTACTCAAGCGCAAGGTGTTTTAGATTCGTTAACAGTAAGTTATTCTGGCAACCCTATAAGTTCTGGGTTTGGTTCTTTTGAACAAACAACCCATAATGGTGACCCTATAATTTGGACACTTTCTGAACCTTATGGAGCAAAAGGATGGTGGCCTTGTAAACAAGATTTAATAGATAAAATAGAAGAGATAGACGTATTTGTTACAACACCAGAGCTTAACCCATCAAATGAGAGCTATGTAGTAGCTTCAAACGGACTAGAAATAAGTCAGACTGTTTCTAATTCTGAAAAAACAACGCATTTTAAACATCAACATCCAATTCCTGCATACTTAGTCGCCTTTGCAGTAACAAATTATGAAGTATATTCTCATCAAGTTCCTAATAACGGAAATCCTTTTGATATTGTAAATTATGTATATCCAGAAAATTTAACAAGTGCTCAAGCAAGTACAGCTGTAACTGTAGATATCATGAATATTTTCACCAATTTATTTGAAGAATATCCTTTTGCAGACGAAAAATATGGTCATGCCCAATTTGGTTGGGGAGGAGGCATGGAACACACCACAATTTCGTTTATGGGTTCTTTTAATAGAAGTCTAATTGCTCACGAACTTGCTCATCAATGGTTTGGTAATAAAATAACATGTGGTAGCTGGAAAGACATATGGCTAAACGAAGGTTTTGCGACTTACTTAGCGGCATTAGCTATTGAAAATTTAGATGGAGAAGCTAATTTTAAATCGTGGAGACAACAGACCGTAAATAACATTACATCTGGTCCAAGTGGATCTGTATATCTTACAGACCAAGATACAACAAGCGTAAATAGAATCTTTAGCAGTAGACTAAGTTATAATAAAGGAGCTATGGCGTTACATATGTTAAGACGTAAACTAGGTGATACCGACTTTTACCAAGGCATGCAAGATTATTTAGACACACCTGCACTAGCTTTTGATTATGCTAAAACACAAGATTTTATTGATGCCATGGAATTAACAACTGGTGAAAATTTAGATGAATTTTTTAATGATTGGATCTATAACCAAGGTTACCCAAGCTACGGTGTTAACTGGAGTCAAAATGGAACTCAATTACAAATTACGTTGTCACAAACGCAAAGTGATTCATCTGTTTCCTTTTTTGAAGCAGGCGTTCCTGTAAGAGTTATAGGTACATTAGGAGAAACTTTAGACCTTGTTTTGGATCACTCAACAAATAATCAGCAATTTTTTGAAACTGTGAATTTCATAATTCAAGAGGTGCAATTTGATCCAGATTATCATTTAATCTCAAAAAACAATACGATTACCTTAAGTACTTCAGATTTTAATTTTAATTCTGAAATCACGCTATACCCTAACCCAACAACCTCAGTAATACATATTGTAAAACCAGAACATACAGAGATTAAAAACATTAAAGTATATAATAGCTTAGGTCAATTATTACTACAACAACACTGGACTCCCGAACTTGATTTAACCAACTTAGCATCAGGTATCTTATTTGTACAATTTCAAACAGCAGACCAAATAGTAAATAAAAGAATAATAAAAATTTAGCGAAGTATTGCATTTAATTTTTTGGCATTTATTTAAAAATTCATTTGATATAAAAGCCTTACTTTTGCAAATCGAATTTTGAAAAACTCACATGGAATTTATTATAAAAATATCTCAATTTTTACTTAGTTTATCCTTGCTTATTGTATTACACGAGCTTGGACACTTTATACCAGCAAAACTTTTTAAAACTAAAGTCGAAAAGTTTTACCTCTTTTTTGATGTTAAGTTTTCGCTCTTTAAAAAGAAAATTGGTGATACTGAATATGGCATTGGTTGGTTACCACTTGGAGGTTATGTAAAGATTGCCGGAATGATTGATGAGAGTATGGATAAAGAACAAATGGCATTACCACCTCAGCCATGGGAGTTTCGCTCTAAACCAGCTTGGCAACGTTTAATTATTATGCTTGGTGGTGTTACCGTTAATTTTATATTGGCCTATGTAATTTATGTCGCTATTTCTTTTACTTATGGAGATGCAGATATAAAAGTAGATAGTTTAAAGGATGGTTATTGGATAGATAATCCGACATTACTAGATATAGGTTTTAAAACAGGAGATAAAGTTTTAGCTATTAATGATACACCAATTGTAAATGATTCTGATATTGGTTTTAATCTTATAAGCGCAAAATCTATAACCATTAACAGAGGTGGTGAAGAAAAGATAATTGATTTACCAGAAGATTTTTTAGGACAATACTCATCAAGTAAAAGTAAACTCAACTTTGAATACCGAGTTCCTTTTATGATTGCAGAAGTTCCAGATTCGTCATTAAACGCTAAAAAAGACTTAAAAGTTGGTGATATTATTACAAGTATTAATGGAAAGCCTTTAAAGTATTTTGATCAATTAGAAGACGCAACTAAAGGTTTAGAAAACTCCACAGTAGCTGTAAAGATTTTACGTGAAGATAACACAACCATCAATGAAGATTTATTTTTAGATAAAGATGGTAAATTTGGTGTTCTAAGAACTATCAATCCACCTCGATTTGAAGAGTTAGGTTATTACGACATTTTCAGGAAAGAGTATACTTTTGGAGAAAGCTTTGCTGCAGGAGGACGTAAATTCACAAAAACAATCACTAATTATTTCGACCAATTAAAGGCTATCTTTAACCCAAGCACTGGTGCATACAAAGGATTAGGAGGTTTTAAAGCTATTTACGATCAATTTCCTAGCGCCTGGAGTTGGCCTTATTTTTGGGGATTAACGGCTTTTCTATCTATTATGTTAGCCATACTAAACTTGCTACCTATACCAGCATTAGATGGAGGACATGTGATGTTTTTATTATACGAAATGATTTCTGGTCGTAAACCAAGTGAGAAATTTTTAGAAAGAGCACAAGTTATTGGGTTCTTTATTTTAATTGCTTTGGTGTTATTTGCCAATGGTAATGACATATTTAAAGCCATCACAAATTAATTTTTTTTAATTTTAACAAAAAAAATAATATTTCATTTTGTAATAATGAAAATACTATATATATTTGCGCTCGCTAACGCGAAAAATAACCTTCCTCTTTAGCTCAGTTGGTTAGAGCATCTGACTGTTAATCAGAGGGTCCTTAGTTCGAGCCTAAGAAGAGGAGCAAACAAAACCGATACGAAAGTATCGGTTTTTTTGTGTTTTATAGGTTCTTACGTCTTTACTTTTCAATATGGCACTTACAATCTTTTAGAACAAATAAGAAGCTTATGCAATTGCGGTTGTAGACTTATTTTGATAACTCACAAGCTTACATACAGCGTAGTTGCATTTATTTAATATCAATTTTGAGCAGTAATTAGTTAAGATTAATGTTTTTAGGTACAAAACCACAAGATACCTTTGTATAAAAATAACAAGTAACTTATGTACCTAATATTTAAAATCCAATTACTAATAATGAGTCCGCTAATTTTAGCTAGCTTCATTTTATTGACGCCATTATATTATTTCTATAAAATAACATCAAAACGTGTTTTAGCAAACTAAATTCACCCAAAACAGATATCTACTTACCTGGAAAATCAGCTTTACGTTTCTCTAAAAAAGCAGTAGTTCCTTCCGCAAAATCTTCAGTACCAAAGCATTTACCAAATTGCTTAATTTCTACTTTATAACCATCTTTACCATCTTTATAATTAGCGTTAATTGCTTTTATAGCTTTAGCAATGGCAACAGATGAATTACGCATAATTTTACTTGCCAATTTCTCTGCAAAAGGCAATAATTCTTCTTGCGCAACAACATGGTTTACCAATCCGTAGTTTAAGGCTTGGTTTGCATCAATCATACCTGCTGTCATTATCATTTCCATCGCTCTACCTTTACCAACTAAATGCGGTAATCGTTGAGTGCCACCATAACCCGGAATTACACCAAGAGAGGTTTCTGGCAATCCCATTCTTGCATTAGTACTAGCAACTCTAAAATGACTAGCCATTGCCAATTCTAATCCACCACCAAGTGCAAAGCCATTAACAGCTGCAATTACAGGTGTACTTAGATTTTCTATAAAATCAAATAATAACTCTTGACCTTCTGCCGCAAGATTTCCACCTTCTTTTACACTGAAATTTGCAAACTCGCTTATATCTGCACCTGCTACAAAAGCTTTTTCTCCACTACCAGTAACAATGATTACTTTAGTATCATCATCATTAGCGCTCTTAAAAGCCTCATGAAGTTCTTTAATAGTATCAATATTTAAAGCATTTAGCTTTTTTGGTCTGTTTATAGTGATAGTTGTAATTCCGTTTGAATATTCTGAAAGAATGTTGTCGTAATTCATTTAAATCTATATTTTATTCCCTTGACTTTAGGGTATTATTATTTGTGTTTTCAGTTTTTTATTACAAACCATATATCTCTAATAATAGAATTTAGATAGTCTGCTATGAGGCTCCTTATTGAGAAGGAAGCTTTTGATTTTTAGGAAAACTCACAGTGAAAATTGTCCCTTTTCCTAACTGAGTCGTAAAGGTAATACTTCCGTTATAAGTTTCTACTATGTTTTTCACCATAGCTAAACCTAATCCCATTCCACTTGATTTGGTAGTAAATTTAGGTTCAAAAATTTTAGACTTAGTATCCTCTGCTATTCCAGAACCATTATCTTCAATAGTGATATTAACATTATTACAATTGCTAAAAACACGTACTTCTATTTTAGGGTTTTCAGAATCATCAGCAATTGCCTGAATCCCATTTTTAACCAAATTAGTAACCACTCTAATTAATTGTGTTCTATCAAATTTAGCAATGATTTCTTCAGCTTCAGGATAAAATTCAATGTAATGTTCATTAAAAATATCCAATGCCAATTTAACCACATGCACAACATTGAGATTTTCACTTTTTTGAGCCGGCATTTTTGCAAAATTAGAAAATGCAGAAGCAATAGAACTCATAGTATCTATTTGTTGAATCAGTGTATCACTATATTCATCTACTTTTTGATGTATGTTTTCGTCTTCTGGATCAAACTTACGTTGAAAACTCTGAACTGTTAATCGCATTGGTGTTAACGGATTCTTTATCTCATGTGCCACTTGCTTCGCCATTTCTCGCCAAGCCTGCTCACGTTCATTTGTTGCTAAAACTACAGCACTCGCCTCGAGCTCATCAATCATGCTATTATAAGCATTAACTAATGCATCTATTTCTTCGCTAGAAGTTTCTATCTGAATTTTCTTATTCCGTTTTTCTAATCGTGTTTCATTCATTTTATCACTAATCGTTTTCAATGATTTAGTAATAAATTTAGATATGAAATAAGCAAAAATAATAGCCACAAGAATTAATACTAAATAAGCATACGCTAAACGCATCAAAAATTCTTTTAGCTCCTTATTTAAAAAATCATCATTTTCTAAATATGGTAAATTTAAAATGGCTAAAGTTTTAAATTTTTCATCCGTGATATAAGAATAGGATGATTGAAAAGTTTGACCTGCCTCCTTGTTTTTTACGACATAACGATGTTCTAAAGTATTAGACAAGGTGTTTAAAATTTCGGCATTTAAACAACTCTGTGTCGTATCTCGCTGAATCGATCGTTTTGAGCTTTTTAATAATTGCCCATCTAAATCATACAAATTAACCTGTAGACTATGTATGGCATCAATATCAAATATTTCATCTTTAAATATTAATGGAATATTCTCTGTTGTAACAGGATATGTAGTTTCTCTAATAACAAAATCAATACTCTGCTTTATTGCTTTTTCTTTACGCTCCAATCGCTCCTTATGGTAATCTTTAGCCTCCTCACGATACTGATAAATGGTTACAGCAGCTATTAAAACTGATGCAACTAATACCAAAAGTATCATATTGATCACTATTCGAGCCCTTAAAGACAGACGTTTTTTAGTCATAGAAATGCCCATTAGGATGGGTATCTTTTAATTTTGAATTATAACTTTTAAATATAGCAATAATCAATCCAAAAGTGCGAACCACAAATCTCAAATTATAAAAACTGGAACTTTTTAGATTTAATATTAATTATGCCTCCGGATTTTTAGAGCGGATATTTTTATACAATTTGAAACCTAGCATAATTAAAACTCCTAAAACTACCATACCCACAATTCCAAAAATCCAATTGATAGAACTTTTAAGAATCACTAGAAAAACCACTGCGAATAAAATAAAAGTTGCTCCTTCATTCCAAATTCGCATAAAACTAGAGGTCACTTTAACCTCATCATTTTGTAGTTGCTTATAGTAAATATGTGTTTTATAATGATAGATAAACAGTAAAAGCACAAATAATAATTTTACATGCATCCAACCCATTTGAAACCAACTTGGCATTAAAATCATTAACCAAACAGCAAATAATGTTGCCAATATTGCAGAAGGCCAAGTGATAATAAACCACAACCGTTTAGACATTATCTTTAATTGTTTGCCTAATATTTCCTTTTCTGGTGATGGTTTGTGAAATGCTTCTATTTGATATACAAATAATCTTGGAATGTAAAATAAACCAGCAAACCATGTGATTACGAATATAAGATGTAAAGATTTTATGTAGTTGTAGTATTCCATTTTTAAAAAAAATTGAGTATTGAGAGTAGATTGATAAATTAAAACTAAAATTACGGATTAAAACCTATTCAATCGCTTCCGTTTTTAAATTTAACTTCACTTCTCTATGTAAAAAATAAGCCGTCACAATGGTTGATAATACATCTGAAATTGGAAATGACATCCAAATACCTAATTCACCAAAATAAAACGGCATAATATACATTAAAGGAATAAAGAAAATGGCCTGTCTCGTCAATGTGAGCAATAATGCTGGTAGTGCTTTACCTACAGCTTGAAAATAAGCTGCACCAATAAGTTGTAAAGCTACAATTGGCACGGCTGCAAAAGTCCACCTCATATTACTTGGCGTCACTTTAATGACATCCACATCTGTTGTAAACCATTTTGTTATAATTTCCGGAAAAACCATTAATGCAATAAACACAACTGTTCCTAAAATAGCAGCATATTTTATGGCTGTATAAATCGATTCTTTTACACGATCGTATTTTTCTGCTCCATAATTAAAGCCAGCAATAGGAATAAATCCTTGGGTAATTCCAAAAACAGGAAACAAAGCAAACATGCTTAATCTCCCAACAATAGCATAGGCTGTTACAGATGTTTCGCCTCCAAAATTATACAGTGCATTATTAACTAATAAAAATGTAACACTTACAATGGCTTGTCTTGCCAATGTTACAAAACCTAATGATCCAATTTCAGAAACGATACTTTTATCTAATCTAAAATGTGAAAGATTTATTTTTAATTCTGAATTTTTAGACAGAAAATACCATACAATAAACAAAAAAGAAACCACATAAGAACCTGTAGTCGCCCATGCAGCTCCAGCCATTCCGTAGTCTAAAACATTTATAAATAAATAATCGAGAATTAAATTTCCTACTGAAGGAATCATCATGGCATACATAGCAAATTTAGGCTTCCCTTCTGCCCTAATCACCGTATTTCCCATCATTACAAATCCAAGAACAGGTACTCCGTAAAGTATAATTTCGTAATATACCTTTGCAGGATCGAAGATGTTTCCCTTACCTCCAAAAGCAGGAATTAAGGTATCTACAAAATACAATCCAAAGACCGCAAATGTTACTGTAAATAAAAGTGTTAATGTTAATTGATTTCCAAATGTTTTTAGAGCTTTTGCAATGTGATCTGCACCCAATGCTCTCGAAATAATAGAAGAACCTCCAATACCAATAGCCATACCAAGCGCTGCAATAAAAAACGAAACTGGTAAAACAACATTTATAGCAGCAATAGCTGTTGAGCCAATCCAATTACCAACAAAAATAGTATCCACTAAAATATTTAGCGACATCACCAAAATACCAATAGACGCAGGCAAAGCTTGCTTAATCAGTAATTTTCCGATAGGTTGATTCCCTAAATCTTGTGCGGATACATTTGCCATTACTCAGCTTTATTTTCAGCAGCTGCCCATTCATTTATCATATTAGCCATCACTTCAGCAAAATCATCACGGTCATTAAGACATGGAATTACCGTAAATTCTTCCCCTCCCATTTCATGAAAAATTTCTTCGCCTTCCATCGCAATTTCTTCTAAAGTTTCTAAACAATCACTTACAAAAGCTGGTGTTACAATGGCCATTTTTTTTGTGCCTGCTTTACCCATTCTCTCTATTGTTCGGTCTGTGTAAGGCTGTAACCATGGATCAAAACCAAGTCTAGATTGAAACGTAGTAGAATAGGTGCCATTTTTTAAACCTAGCTTTTTAGCTACGTTTACAGTGGTAATTTCACATTGGTGACGGTAACAAAATTCGTGTTGCTTACTACCCTTTTTAAAACAACATTTACCATCCATTTTGCAATTACCATTGGTTATATCACTTTTACGGATATGTCTTTCAGGAACTCCATGATAACTAAATAAGATATGTTCATAATCTAAATCATTCAACGTTTCCCCAATGCTTTTTGAGAGTACATTGATATAATCTTCACGCTTATAAAACGCTGGAGTTCTTGTAATTTTTATGTTTGGAAAATGTTCCGCAACCAATTCATCTACTTTTACGTCAATGGTCTCTGTTGTTGCCATGGCAAATTGTGGATATAACGGAACAGTCTTTATTTCAGTACAGCCTTTATCTACTAATTCTTGCAAGCCTTTTTTTATGGTCATGGTACCATAACGCATCGCCAATGCTACAGGATAATCTACTTTATTTTGCACTTTTTCTTGAAGTCGTTCAGAAAGTACAATTAACGGAGAACCCTCTTCCCACCATATTTTCTGGTAAGCAGCTGCTGAAGCCTTTGGCCTTGTATTTAAAATAATACCTTTTACTAATAATGTTCTAGCCCAAAGTGGCACGTCAATAACACGTTCGTCCATTAAAAATTCTCCAAGATATTTTTTAACATCCTTTGGACTTGGACTTTCTGGAGAGCCCAAATTCACTAATAAAATTCCTTTTGACATAGTTTCCTTTTTCAAATGCAAAAATACAATACTAATTGCAATACTAAATTATGGTTTCTATTGGTTTTATTTATCGTTACATTATCAATATCTCATTTATTTAAAAGTTAATAAATATGAAATATTCATCGCTAATTGCCGTTTTTTATAGACTTTTATAGAATCTATATGGCTGTTTAAAGGAATTAAATATCTTTACAAGCCCTGATTACGTTTTATGATGAAACACGCATGTTCAATTTTTATCACTTAGAAAAATAAAAATAACGAACAGCCTGCACACTTAAAAAGTCAATAAACACAGACACATGAATAAAAACTTAGCCATATTCTTCACACTATTCACAATAGTTGCATTCTCACAACAACAATATCAAAGTTTACTCTGGAAAATTACAGGAAACGGACTCGAAAAACCTTCCTATCTCTACGGCACCATGCACGTGAGCAAAAAAGTCGCTTTTCGTTTAGATGATGTTTTTTATAAAGCCTTAGAGAAAAGTGATTGTATTGCTTTAGAATCTGACCCAACAACATGGCCTGGATTTAATTATGAGATGATGCTTAGTCAAATGGCGGCTTACAACAATTACAGTACCGATTTTTATACAAATCTTTTTAAGCTAACACATCCTGAAGAAATGGCGATTAGAGGCTCTGTTAGAATGGATAATAATGCGGTGAATGCTTATTTATATAGAAAAAGTAGTTCTTCGGATAATTTTGAAGAAGAAACGTATTTAGACATGTTTATTTTTCAAGCCGGAAAGAAACATAATAAAAAAATATATGGCTTAGAAGATTTAGCAGAATCTAGATACTTAACGACCAAAGCAGCTTATAATGCCAATAAAAAAGAGTTAGATCCATGGGTACAAAAACTGTATGCTAAGGAGAACGCTTATTTAATACAAGAAAACCTCTATAGAGATAGAAACTTAGACCTTTTAGACTCTATAGGAGCTGGTGTAAACACGGAATTCTACAGAGAGAACATGCTATATATTAGAAATAAAAATATGGTGATTTCTTTAGAAGAATTGATGCCAACCAAATCTGTATTTGCAGGTGTTGGTGCTGCACATTTACCAGGAGATCAAGGCATGATTAACATGTTGAGAAAAAGAGGTTATACTGTAAAAGCACTGACCTCTGAACAAACAGATTACAGCAAAACGGAAAAAATAAAATTAGATAGCCTTTTTGTAACACCTCAACTTAAAAAACACGACACTCCAGATGGCTTTTTAAGTATTAACACCTACGACAAATTACGCGAATTCTCATATGCTGGACAAAAATACTACCTAGATCCAGATATGACAAATGGTGCTTATTTAACCATCAATAGAATTAGTCGTTTTACTTATTTACCAAACGAAAAAGAACATATTACCCTTAAAGACATAGACCATTTATTGTATGAAGATATTCCTGGAGATATTATTAAAAAGGAAGAGTTAACCACACCTTATCCTGGTATAAGCATCGTTAATAAAACCAAAAAAGGAGAGTTTCAAAAATATCATATTTATCAAACTCCCTTAGAAATTATTATTATAAAATTTGCAGGTCGAAGTGATTTTGTTCTAAAACATGAAGCTAAAATTTTTAATGATATTACCTTAAAGACTCCATCAAGCACTAATGAATTGTTTGTATCTCCAAATAATAAGTTTCAGGTAGATTTCCCAGAATATTATGTAACTAGCAATATGCATAATTACGGTAAAAAGTTAATAGAAGGCTATAAAAATGACGCCTATTATTTTGTTGAAGAAGCCGTTTTAAATGACCTTTCTTATATTGAAGAAGATAGTTTTGAAGCTAAATATTTTCATCATGCTTTATATAAAAACTATAAGCTTAACGAAGCTAAAGGTGGTTTTAAAGCTGGTGATTATAAAACATATGAATCTTATGCTGTATTAGATTCTACAACCCATAAAAACTTATATTTAAAAACCATAGTAAAAGATGGTAGCTACTATCTTTTAGGTTATGTAGGCACAAATGCTGAAGATAAAAACGCCTTTTTTAAATCTTTTAAATTCAACAAAACGGATTATAGCGATTTTGAAAAAGTAGCTGACACTTCTTTACATTTTTCAGTAAAAACCAATGCCAAAGCACCAACACCTAATCCTTATGGATACAATTCCAATGGAGGAACCAAACCTAAAGATTATGAACAAAATATAAAAGAAACCATTTATTCTACACATGCCAATGAGCAAATTACGGTATCAAGAACAAAGTTTCATGATTTACAAATGTTTCATAACGCTGATAGCCTTTGGAAAGAATTAGAAGACAAAGTAAATTATAGATCATATTATTACCATGGATTAAAAAAGTTTAAAATCGGTAATCGTTCGTCATCTAAAACCGACTCTACATATACACATCGTTTTAGTTATTCAGATTCATCTAGCTCAAAGCAAGTGTTGGTGAAAAACATTTTAAAGGAAGGGGTTCTTTTTGAATTAAAAACTTTAGTAGATTCTATAAGTGGTCCTTCAACATTTGTAACTGAATTTTACAATTCATTCACACCTAAGGACACCCTTTTAGGTAAAAATGTACTTCAAGATAAAACAAAACAATTTTTTGAAGCTTTAAGAGCCAATGATAGTTTAGTGTTTGAATCATATAATCTCATAAAATTCAAAAAACACAACAGCAAGGATATTGTCTCTATTCTTAAAGATTTTGAGTTCGATAAAGAGCGTCTAAACATTAAGTCTTATTTAGTAGAACAACTTATTGAAATAGATTTAAAAAACAACCTGCCATTTATAAAACAACTGTATCACGATAGTTATTCTGATCCTCAAACCCAAACCTCTATTTTAGAAGGGTTACTTCGATCTAACAAAAAAGAAAATTACAAAATTGCCTTAGAACTTATGGAACGTGATTTACCGTTAGGAAGCGTTGGCTCAATGTTTTATAATTATTACAAGAAAGATTCTTTAGAATTAAAAGCATCATTATTTCCAAAAATTTTAGAATACAGCACAATCTCAGAATATAAACAACCACTTTACAACTTATTAGCAAAAGTTAAAGATAGCGGATTGGTAAAACCAAAAACCTATAAAAAGTACAAAAACCAATTGATTAACGATGGTAAAATGGAAGTTAAGCGTAATTTGGGTAACTACAATTATGGTTACAACACCTATTCTTATGAGTTAGCGACTTATGTAAGACTTATTTTCCCTTACCGCAATGAACGCACTGCGCAAGATTTCTTTGAAAAACTATTGAATGTAGACGATACAAACGCCTTAGTGAAATACTACGTATTGTTAACCGAAAAGAAAGAAGCAATTCCAACTAAGCTTGTTGAAAAACTTTTAGACGATGAGGAAAATCAACATTTACTTCTAGAAGAATTAGATGAAGCAAAACTTTTAAATAAGTTAAAATCTATAAATATTGATCAAAAACAATTCGCAAAATCTAAACTTTTATCTGAAGCCAATTACGAAAAAGAAACCGACTCTATTCAGTTTCTTTTTAAGCGCGATTTTGTAACCGACAAAGGCAAAAATGCAGTAATGTATTTCTTTAAGATTGATAAGGACGATGAATATGCTGGCAAGGTTGAAGCCTTACATTATATCTCATTCATTAAACCAAAAGACCCTACACAATTGGTTGTAGACTACTATTCTAAATCTGAAAGTTATGGTACCATAGTAGATAAAACTAAGGAGTTAGAAGAGCAATCTATAGAGATTCTAAATTTAGCAATTTACAAAGACCGACAACGTGTAACGCCAAGTGAACGTGATGGGTATTATGATTATTAGTGAATTTTTTATGTATATAATTAATATAAATTAACTTCAAGCTAAATAATTGCTTGAGGTTATAATAATTTTAAAAGTATGTAAACTATTCCTATTTAAAAATATTTGACCGACTTTTACCATCAGCTATTTTACACTTCGAATATTATCAGAATAATAAATTCCACTATCTATTTCTCTAATATCTAATTCTAAGATTACTTTCTTTTTTTCTTTGAATAAATCAACTTGTCTTAAATGTTTAATTTTTTCATTTTCAGATAGATATACTTTCATAATTGAGTCAGCACCATAATGTAAATAATTATGTTGTAGTTTCAACATTTCTAGTTCATCAAGTTTTAAAACATGTTTACTTAGTAAATAATTTTGATTTTTGGTATTTGTTCTACGATTATTCTTTGCTTCTTTATTAATACTAGATACAATACTATCTGCTTCGCTAAGAATCTCCCAATATAAATTCTCTTTTGCACCATATGCACTCGTAAAAGATATAGATCTAAATGATAAATTGGCGGTAACTGTTTTATTCTTTTTTTACACGAACTTAATACAATACAAAAGCAGAAGAAAAATAATATTTATTTAATAGTCTTGAAATTCATATTCAATTATTATTTAGTTACAGTCCCCATTATTTTCAAGAGAATTTCAACCATATTCATTCCTAGTTATTCTATTAGGAAAATCAATATTCCTTATTGTTTCTAAAATAAACCATTATTAATAATAACCAAAAAACAAAATAAGGAATGATGCTTATCATCGCTATATTACTATAATTACTTAAAGAATTTGGATTATTTGATAACAATAACAAAATAAAAACTAACGGCAATAAGATACTTAGCCATTTAAAGGTTTTTTCAATCACTAAAAAAAGAATATTAACATGAGCTATAATCGTAGCGAAAAATATTAAATAATGTTTAGTATTTTCTTTGTTAAATCCATTAGAAAAAATTTCAAAAACAGCACCGAACTCTATCAAAAAATAAGGTAGAGGAATAAACTTCTCACTATTTGTATCAATTAATATCACATATGAGCTAAGAAATAAAAGTATTACAACTAATTTCCTAATGGTTTTCAATTTGTTAAAAGATATAATTTTCATTTTATTTTTAATTACAGTTTGATGTAGATGTTCTTGGGCTATTATTGGATTCATTTTCTAATACTTCTAATTGAATATTTGACGCAGCTTCAAATTCTTCATCGACCAAGCAAAATACATATTAACCTGAAAACAAAATAATTATAGGAATTGCACTTATTACAACAATACTCAACTTAGCGATATACAAAGACCGTCAACGTGTAACGCCAAGTGGACGTGATGGGTATTATGATTATTAATCTGTACTTTTACTACAATTAAATAATTTCAAATAATTATAAGTATGAATTTCCTTTTAATGTTGTACCCAATTCAAATTATTGTTTTTATAACGCTAAATGTATTATTGGTTATTACAAGCCTAGTTTTAGCGGCAAAAAATGAAATTCGATTTCACTTTTTAATTTGGACTTTGTTGATTGTATTTTTACCGTTATTGGGTGGTATTAGCTACTTAATCAAGTATTACACATCTAATACTAAAACAAACAATTCGGTTAGTTAACTAGAAGCCGTTATATACTTCTTAGGCGTAGTCCCAAACTTCTTT
Source organism: Winogradskyella sp. Asnod2-B02-A (assembly GCF_045063645.1). Classification (NCBI taxonomy): domain Bacteria; kingdom Pseudomonadati; phylum Bacteroidota; class Flavobacteriia; order Flavobacteriales; family Flavobacteriaceae; genus Winogradskyella; species Winogradskyella sp. Asnod2-B02-A. Next base: position 1,133,330 of record NZ_JBEFOG010000027.1, on the reverse strand, counting down.
TTAAAAGCCGCAATAAAATGGCTTCCTGTGCTGTAACCTACCTTTAGACCTACTTCGTTAACATTATAATCGCCAGATTCTAAAAGCTTACGAGCCACTTCCATTTTATAATCAAACAAAAAACTAAAAACAGAGTCACCATAAATCTGTTTAAACCCTTCTTTTAATTTTTTAAGACTTAAACCTATATCATCAGCAAGTTCCTGTAATGTTGGTGGTTCAGCCATATTAGCTATAATGATGTCTTTCGCTTTTTTTAGTTTAGCCACATTAACCTCATCAACTAAAAAAGGGCATTGCTCAATATCTGCATCTTCACTTCTATTAAAAAACAGGCTCAATAATTCGTAAGCTTTTCCCTTAAAGTATAAAGATTTAATAGAATTATTAAGATTAAAACTAATCAGCTGATTTAAAACTACAGCCATTGATGGTGAAATTTTACCATCTTTATAATATTTTTTATCCTTATTATCATCCGTTAAAAACGTAACATAATTTGCATCATCAGAAAATAACGAATGGAATTTTTTAATAGAAATTACTAAAGATACTAACCAAGAATGTGGTTTTAATTCTAAATGAATGGGTAAATCGCGTTGCGGATTATAAAGTAACAAAGAGGTCTCTTCTGCTATATTCAACGTATAATTTCCTTGATTAAACATAAATGCTGCAGAACCTTTATTGCAAAAATGAAATTGTATATAACTGCTATCAATCTCACGCTCAATAACTTTAATATTATCGCCATCGTTTTTACTCGTCAATAAAATAAAGCCATCTTCAATATTAATTTCGTCAAAAGTACCTTCAGCGTTACTTTTAGGAAGCGATTTTTCTAATTTCATTTCAATGTTATTTAGATTCGTTCTAAACAAAGACCATAAAAACCCTTGATTTCACTACAAAAATATGATATTTATCATCTTTATGTTAAAAACCAACCTAAAAAACCAGAATCGATACTTTAAGTTCCTCTAGCGTTGTTTTTTTATAAATATCAAAATTACATTTGCGCTGTTACTTTCCATAGTCAGGTAAACGAGTAAAGCAACACATGCCAAATAGAAGCAAATATTTTTACGCAATAGGTCTTAGCTATAAAAAAGCTGATGCGCAAGTACGTGGTCATTTTAGCCTAAGTGATGATGCAAAACAAAACGTTTTGTCTCAAGCTAAGGAAAATGGAATAGAAAGTCTTGTGGTAATCTCTACATGTAACAGAACCGAACTTTACGGTTTTGCAGAGCATCCTTTTCAATTAATTCAATTGTTATGTGAAAACACAAAAGGAACGGTTGAAGAATTTCAAGAAGTTGCTTACGTTCACAAAAATAAAGAAGCCATTAACCACATGTTTCGTGTTGGTTCTGGTTTAGACAGTCAAATTTTAGGTGATTTTGAAATTATTAGTCAACTTAAATTTGGTGCAAAAGCATCAAGAAAAGCAGGCTTATTAAATTCGTTTACAGAACGTTTAGTGAATTCTGTAATTCAGGCAAGTAAACGTATTAAGAACGAAACGGAATTATCTTCAGGTGCAACATCTGTATCTTTCGCGTCTGTTCAATATATAATGAATAATGTAGAGACCATTTCTGAAAAGAATATTCTACTCTTCGGAACAGGTAAAATTGGAAGAAACACTTGCGAAAATTTAGTAAAACACACTAAAAATTCGCATATTACTTTAATAAACAGAACAAAAACTAAAGCCGAAGAAGTTGCTGGTAAATTCAACTTAATTGTAAAAGATTACGAAAATTTAACCGAAGAACTTAACGCTTCAGACATTGTTATAGTTGCAACAGGTGCACAAAACCCAACGGTTTATAAATCTTTAATTTCAACTGAAAAACCATTATTAGTTTTAGATTTATCTATTCCTAAAAATGTAAACGAAGATATTACAGAACACGATAATATTACGTTAATACATTTAGATGATTTAGCTAAAATCACAGATGATACTTTAGAAAAACGCAAAGCATTTATTCCAGATGCTGAAGCGATTATCCTAGAAATTACAGCCGAATTTAATGCGTGGTTAGACACCTTAAAATTTGTACCAACCATACAGGCTATAAAACATAAATTGACAGATTTTAAAAATTCTGAATTCAATACACAGCGCAAAAAATTAACTGATTTTAATGAAGACCATGCTGAATTAATTACAAATAATCTAATTCAGAAAATCACTAATCAGTTTGCGCACCACTTAAGAGAAGACAGTAATTCTTCAGATGAAAGCATTGAGCTTATCAAAAAAATATTTCAGTTAGAAACTACCGATAATGTCTAAAATAATTCGCATTGGCACACGCGACAGCCAGCTCGCTATGTGGCAAGCAAAAACTGTTCAATCTCAACTTGAACATTTAGGTCATAAAACTGTCCTTGTTCCAATAAAATCAACGGGAGACTTAGTTCTCGACAAACCGTTGTACGAACTTGGTATTACAGGGATTTTTACAAAAACCTTAGATATTGCAATGCTTAAGGGCATTATTGATATCGCTGTTCATTCACTTAAAGATGTACCAACCGTTTTACCAAAAGGTATTATTCAGGCAGCAGTTTTAAAGCGTGGAAATATTAACGACACCTTAGTTTTTAAAACAAACGAAGAGTTTTTATCAGCTAGAGATGCAGTTATTGCAACAGGAAGTTTAAGGCGACGTGCACAATGGCTTAATCGATACCCAACACACACAATTGTTGGTTTACGAGGCAACGTAAATTCTAGACTAGAAAAACTTGAAGAAAACGAAGATTGGAATGGTGCCATTTTCGCAGGAGCAGGTTTAGGTCGTTTAGGTATTACACCAGAAAACTCTATTAATTTAGGGTGGATGATTCCTGCACCAGCACAAGGCGCTGTTATGATTACGGCTTTAGAAGCTGATGAAGAAACAAGAGCAATTGTAGCAGAAATTAATGACGAAGTCACTCAAATTTGCACATCCATTGAACGCGAATTCCTAAACCGCTTAGAAGGTGGCTGTACGGCACCAATTGGAGCCATTTGTTATATTAATAAAGAGGAAGAAGTTAATTTTAAAGGGATTCTTTTAAGTAAAGATGGCACTAAAAAAATAGAAGTTGCTAAAGTTGCGGCTCTTGGAAGTCACCATAATATTGCAGAATTCTGTGCGGATTATATCATCGGAAAAGGTGGTAAAGTTCTAATTGACGAATTAACACAAGGCGATAAGATTACTAATATATATTCCACTAAAAAACTGACTAACGACCAGGTTGCTAAGTTTCATGATGACGTGGTTGCGCAGAGCAATGATTCAGTAAAAATTAATCCTAACCGATTATCAAAGATCATCGTTCGTAACGAATTTGAAAACGTTATTATAACCAGTCAGAATGCGGTTGAAGCCTTATTGACTAACTTTTCTGCTGTAGAATTACAATTCAAAAATATCTATTGTGTAGGTCGAAAAACCAAGCGAATTATTGAAAAACGCATAGGAAAAGTGAAGCATTACGAGCAAAATGCAAAAGCTTTAGCTGAACACATGGTTGAATATATGGATGGTACAGAAGCAACGTATTTCTGTAGTAATTTAAGATTAGATACTATTCCAGACATTTTAGAAGAAAACAATATTAAAGTCAACGAAGTTGAAGCTTACGAAACTAAGTTTGATGCTGAAAAAGTAGAAGGCGATTTAGATGGTGTAATGTTTTATAGTCCATCTACCGTTCAAAGTTTCTTAAAGCAGAATAAAGCAAAAGGTATTGCATTTTGTATTGGCGAAACGACAGCTACTGAAGCTAAGAAGTATTTTGAAGATGTTAGGGTTGCTAAAGTGCCTTTAGTAGAAAGTGTTGTGGAGTTAGTCAACGCATATTACGCTTAAATTAAGGCAAATGTTTTTATTTTAAACTAGATTTTATCTTAAAATCCAGATTCTTAAAATGTCAAAATTAAAAGAACAATCTTGGCTAAATTACCTTTATCGATTTTTCGATATCATTGTTCTATTTTTTATTATTATCGACCTTGGTTATGACCATTCCGATAATTTTACCTCACCTCATGTCTTAGGGTTAATCGTTTTATCACTTTTATTAATTGTATTTAATACTGCCAAACTTTATATTTATAAGTATAAAAATAAGAAAAGAGTAGCCTTAGTAAATATTATAATTATTTCTGTTTTACTCTTAATATCAATAATAGTCTCTATTATACATATTAACAATGACTATCACTTTATATTACAAAAAATAAAACCAATACTAGAGCTAGGACTTGTTTTATACTTTCTATTAAGACTTCTTGTTTTTGTACGCTATATCTATGAGCTTTATTTCAATCCTGCTATTGTGTTTGTTGGTAGTTTTTTAATTTTAGCGATTCTTGGTGCATTTTTACTAATGCTTCCAAGTGCCACAACCAATGGTATTAGTTTTACAAATGCTTTATTTACTTCAACGAGTTCTGTTTGTGTTACTGGTTTAGCCGTATTAGACACTAGCAAAGATTTCACACTTACAGGTCAATCAATTATCTTAGTTTTAATACAATTAGGTGGTTTAGGTATTTTAACCTTTACGTCTTTTTTTGCATTTTTCTTTAGAGGAAGTTCATCATTTAAAGAAGGCTTAAATACTAAAGATTTTATTGCACAAGATGGCCTAAAAGATGTTTTTCGTGCTGCACTAAATGTTGTGACTTTTACATTAACATTAGAAATTATAGGTGCTATTTTTATTTATTTTTCCATATCAGAAAACGCAGTAATTTCAGATAAAGTTTTCTTTTCTGTTTTTCATTCTATTTCAGCATTTTGTAATGCAGGGTTTTCTATTTTACCATCAGGTTTGTTCGAAGAAAGCATTCGTTTTAACTATGGGTTTCAATGGATGATAATGATACTTATTATTTTAGGCGGATTAGGTCATAACATTATATTTAATTTCTTTAAAAAAATTAAAATTTCAATTTTCGAATTATTCGAAAATCACGGCATACATAAGCGTATTAATATTATAACTCTTAACACTAAGATTGTTATTTATACTACTGTTATTTTATTAATTGTAGGTTGGGTGTTTTTATTTATATCAGAATACAACAATACCTTATTAGAACACACCACCATAATAGGAAAATTAACCAATTCCGCATTTAGTTCTGTATCACCGAGAACAGCAGGTTTTAATGTGGTGGACTATAGTAAAATGACGGTACCTTCGTTGTTGTTTATCATATTTTTAATGTGGATTGGTGCTTCACCTGCTTCAACAGGTGGTGGTATAAAAACGAGTACATTTGCATTAGCTGTATTAAATATTTTGACGGTAGCAAAAGGTAAAAGTCGAATTGAAATTTTTGGAAAACGAATATCCTCAGAATCGACATCTAGAGCATTTGCAATTATATTTATATCGCTCATTGTCATTGGAATTTCTATCATGGCTTTATTAATATTTGAACCCAAAGGCACACCTATTTTAACTGTTGTGTTTGAATGTTTTTCTGCATTTAGTACTGTTGGTTTAAGTTTAAATTTCACACCTACTTTAAGCGAATCAAGTAAATATGTGATAATTGTAATAATGTTTATAGGTAGAATTGGTATGCTAAATTTAATGCTAGGATTGTTACGTCAAATTAATCATCAGTTTTACGAGTATCCAAAAGAAAATATTTTAATTAACTAAACGCTTTGCGAGGCTTATAATTTTTAGAAGATGAAAGTAATTGTTATCGGACTAGGGAATTTCGGAAATGCATTGGCATTGAGCTTAACCGAAACAGGCAACGAGGTTATTGCTATAGACAAAGAAATGGAAAAGATTAATTGGTTAAAAGACCAAGTCTCGCATACCATTTGTATGGATTCTACTATAGAATTAGCTTATAATGCTGTACCATTAAAAGATGCCGATAAAATTGTAGTTGCTATTGGTGAAAATGAAGGAGCTGCGATAATTACAACCGCTATTATTAAAAAACTATGTGATGTAAAGATTATTAGTCGTGCATTATCACCAATTCACGATACCGTTTTAGAAGCTATGGGTGTTCATAGCATAATTCATCCAGAGCAAGATTCTGCAAGACGATTAACGCAGCAAATAAATTTTAAATCTACTTTAGAGAATTATCAATTAGACAATAACTTTACAATTTCTGAAGTAAAAGCTAAAAAAGACTTTTTTGGAAAAACATTAAAGGAACTCGATACAACAAATAAATATAAACTGACACTAATTACTATTATCCGTGAAAAAGAGATAAGTAATTTATTAGGTAAAAAACGAATTATTAAAGAAAGTATTGGTCGGATAAATTCCGAAACTATAATACTAGAAAATGATACATTAGTCGTATACGGAAACAATAAAGACATTGAAAATTATTGCATAGGACAAGAAGAATACGATTTAAGAAATAAAGAAATATAACATGATAAAGAACGATTTATTTTTAAGAGCATTAAAAGGAGAAACGGTAGAACGCCCACCAGTATGGATGATGCGTCAAGCTGGTAGATACTTACCAGAGTTTATGGAAATCAAAGCTAAATACGATTTTTTTACGCGTTGCCAAACACCAGAATTAGCAAGTGAAATTACCGTACAACCGATTCGTCGTTATGGTATGGATGCTGCTATTTTGTTTTCAGATATTTTGGTAATTCCTCAGGCCATGAATATTGAGGTTCAGATGAAACCTAATTTCGGTCCTTATTTACCAAATCCTATTCGTTCTCAAAAAGATGTGGATAATGTCATTGTTCCAGATGTAAAAGAAGCTTTAAATTATGTTTACGAAGCTATAAAAGCAACCAAAGAAAAACTTAATGACGAAATTCCGTTAATTGGTTTTGCTGGTTCGCCATGGACTATCCTATGTTATTGTGTGCAAGGGCAAGGTTCTAAAAACTTTGATAAAGCCAAAGAATTTTGTTTTACAAACCCTATTGCTGCACATCAATTATTACAAAAAATTACAGATACTACGATTGCTTATTTAAAAGAAAAAGTGAAAGCGGGTTGTAATGCTGTACAAGTTTTTGATTCTTGGGGAGGCATGTTGTCACCAGTAGATTATCAAGAATTTTCATGGCAATATATTCAACAAATTATTGATGCCTTAAAAGATGATGCACCAGTTATTGCCTTCGGAAAAGGCTGTTGGTTTGCTTTAGATACTATGGCTAAATCTGGAGCTTCTGCTTTAGGTATAGACTGGACATGCTCTGCAAAGAATGCACGCTACTTAACAGGAGGAAATATCACTTTACAAGGTAATTTTGACCCAACACGTTTATTTTCGCCACCTGCTGAAATCAAAAAAATGGTTACTCAGATGATTAACGATTTTGGAAAGGATAAATATATCGTTAATTTAGGTCACGGAATCTTACCAAACATTCCATTAGAAAATGCCAAAGCATTTATTGATGCTGTAAAAGAATATAAAGCGCAGTAAGTTTAGTCATCAATTATTGTAACTTAAAGCCTGTTTTTGCGTCTTTTAAGTAATCATCATCAAAAACAATAATATGATAAAAAATATAGTCAAGGGTATACAAGCTTATTCAGGCACATTTGCGTTGATTTCAAAACTAAAACTTTGGAAATATTTTGCAGTTCCTATTATTATCAGCCTAATCACGGCAATAATTATTGGGCTTTTCACCTATGGTCTTTCTGATAATATGGGTCGCTTTATAGCTAAAATTTGGTTTTGGGATTGGGGAAAAGAAACCTTTACTTCTTTTGCCACTTTTATTGGAGGCCTAATGATTATTGCGATTGGCTTAATATTATATAAGCATATTATAATGGCATTATCTGCACCATTTATGAGTCCGGTTTCAGAAAAAATAGAAGCACACTTAACAGGAATAGAAAGACATAATCATAGAAAAACGACTTTTCAAGAGCAATTATGGAGAGGTATACGCATTAATGTTAGAAACCTTGGTAAAGAATTATTGGTTACCATACCAATATTATTACTAAACATTATTCCATTAATTGGCAGTATTGCTTCTACCATACTATTGTTTTTAGTGCAGGCTTACTATGCTGGTTTTGGAAACATGGACTATACCTTAGAACGTCATTTTAAATATAAAGAAAGTCTTCAATTTGTTAGAAAATATAGAGGAGTAGCTATTGGAAATGGGCTTGTATTTATGCTGTTTTTATTTATCCCAGTAATTGGAGTTATCATCGTATTACCATTAAGTGTAACAGCTGCTACTTTAAAAACGGTTGAACTTTTAGAAGTTGAAAACAGAATAGCTAGACCTACAAATAGTTTTGAAACACCTAAACATCTTAATACTTAAAGATGACAGCAAAATTTAACGGTTTTGAAATCAATCCCATGCATTTAGGCGACGCTTGGAAAGTATGTGATTTTTGTGTCTCTAATGCAGATAGATTAAAACGTTATTTTCCAAAAACTTTAGAACAAAATCTCAACCCAACTTTATCTCAATTATTTGTTGAAAAGATGGTAAAACAATTTGAAGAGAAAGAAACATTTTTATTCACATTAAAACATTCTGAAACCAGAGAGCTTGCAGGACTTATTTACATCAAAGAACTCGATTGGGAAACCAAACAAGGCGAATTTGCATATTGTATTGGTTATACTTTTGAAGGGCAAGGATTAACTTCAAAAGCAGTTAAAATGTTGTCAAAACATGCATTTACTGATTTAGGATTAGAAACACTTCAAATTATTGCCCATAAAAACAATTTATCTAGCGTAAAAGTGGCTTTAAAAAATGATTTTAAATGGGTTAAAACTTTAATTAATGAATTTACGCCAATTGGAGAATCGCCTTTAGATATGGAGTTGTGAACTATACAGACCTAGCAGGTTTTAAAAACCTAGCAGGTCTATTTTGCGTTTTAAAATAAACTATGGAATTACTAAAAAAAGAAAATTACTATCATATTTATAATCGTGGAATCAATAGCGAAACTATTTTTCAGGATGAAAATAATATGGCTTATTTTCTAAAGTTAGTATCTATATATTTAAGTACAAAAGTTAATGTTTTAGCCTATTGTTTACTCAACAATCATTTTCATTTCGCCATTGAAGTCACTTCAGAAACAAAAGAAATTAATCAAGCTTTATCCAATTTATTTAATGCTTATACTAAAGCTTTTAATAAGCAGAATTCAAGAACAGGAGCTTTGTTTGAAAGACCTTTCAAAAGAAAACAAATTAAAGATGAAGATTATCTAAAACAACTCATATTATATATTCATAAAAATCCTGAAAATCATAATATTGTTAAAGATTTTCAACACTATAAGTTCTCTTCCTTTCAATCTTACTTTACTATAAATAACACTTTAATTAGTTCAAAAAAATCTTATATCATTTCATTATTTGATGATTTAGAAAACTTTAAAGACGCACATAGTATTAATATATCGACTAAATTAAATATGGAATACGATGATGATTCTAGACCTGCAAGGTTTGAAAAACCTGCTAGGTCTTCAATGAAAAACAAATTCTTCAAATACATACACCAACTACAAGACACTATCACTTCAAAGCTTGAAGAAGTAGACGGCAAAGCTAAATTTCAAGAAGATAATTGGAAACGACCAGAAGGAGGAGGTGGAAGAACTCGCGTTATAGAAAACGGTAACGTTTTTGAAAAAGGAGGTGTAAATATCTCTGGCGTTCATGGAAAATTACCAGATAGTATGCAAAAATACTTTGGTGTTGAAGATGCCGATTTTTTCGCCTGTGGACTAAGTTTAGTATTACACCCAACAAATCCAATGGTTCCGACAGTGCATGCGAATTGGCGCTATTTTGAAATGTATGATAAAGAAGGTAACATCGTAGACCAATGGTTTGGTGGTGGACAAGATTTAACGCCTTACTATTTGTTTGAAGACGATGCCAAACACTTCCACCAGACATGTAAAACCGCTTGCGATAAGCATAACCCAGAATTTTATCCGAAGTATAAATCACGATGCGATGAATACTTTTATAACGCTCATAGAAATGAAGGTCGTGGTTTAGGTGGTTTATTCTTTGATTATTGTAAAGCTACAGATGAAATGAGTATGCAAAACTGGTACGATTTTGTAACCGAAGTTGGCGATAGTTTCCTTGAAGCTTATGTACCAATTGTTGAAAAACGAAAGCATTTAGAATACACAAAACTTCAGCGCGATTGGCAAGAAATTAGAAGAGGACGTTATGTAGAATTTAATTTGGTGCATGATAAAGGCACATTATTCGGATTAAAAACGAATGGACGCATAGAAAGTATCCTAATGAGTTTACCACCACATGTACAATGGGTTTACGACCATCATCCGGAAGAAGGAAGCGAGGAAGAAAAATTGATTAAGGTGTTGCAAAACCCTGTGGATTGGGTATAAACAATTGACACTATCTCAGACCTAGCAGGTTTTTCAAACCTAGCAGGTCTCTAAAAAATAGCAACCATGAATTGCCACTGCGGAAATACCAAAACCTACCAAGAATGCTGCGAAATATTCCATCGCAGCAACGGAAAAACAGAAACAGCTGAGCAACTGATGCGCTCGCGCTATAGTGCGTTTGTTTTAGCAGATGGCGATTATTTAATGGCAACACATCATAGTTCTACACGACCAATAAAAGAGAAAAAAGCCATTGTGAAATGGGCAAAATCCGTACAATGGATTCGACTAGAAGTATTAGAAACCTTAAAAGGCACAGCAGATGATATTAAAGGAATTGTTACCTTTAACGCTTATTTTTTTGAAAATAGAAAAGTAGACGTCATTAACGAAAAGTCTGCTTTTATTAAAGAAGATAAGCATTGGTATTACTTAGGATTGAGTGAATAAACAATAAAACTAAGACCTAGCAGGTTTTAAAAACCTAGCAGGTCTTCTCTTTATTTATCTTAAAGCTATTTCCAAACCATAACTTCCTTAGTCACTTCCTTAAAAGCATTATAAACATGAGCTAATCGTGCTTTTAACAACAGTTTTCTACCCTCAACACTACGCGTAAAAAACAGCTTGTTTCTTCCTAAATACTTCGCCCAATATTTTTGAAATACGAGAGCATTTTCTTTTTTATCGCCAAACAACTCTGGAACAGGATAAAAATTTTCAACATTAAAATGCTTTCTAAAAAGATTTGTTTTTATAATTAAATATCTAGGCGATTCAATAGGTTCTAATAGTTGGCTCAATGCCTTTGTAAATAATGAATTTTCGAGCGCATTTGCACCTACTAAATTACAAACCACATCGCCTTTTCCTAATAAATAAGAATTAACTGTAATGTCCTTTCTATTGGAAGTGATAAATCCCAATTCATCTAAAGTATCGAGAATGGCTAATCCCATTTTGCCAATCTTTTTATAGAGATAACCATGACGAATGTAGAGTTTTATGGCTTTATAAAGTTTATATCCAAACATAAAAACAAAGGCTGCAACAAATGCATAAACAAAATAAAGCACACCTCTTTGTAAAATGAAATTGAAACTATTGGCTATAAATTCTACATAAAAAAGCGTCATTGTAATTAATAATTCTACTACAAAAAACCGAAGCACATCAAAATAATAAATTTGTTTTTGCCTTTTAAATGGTCGTTCTCCTTGATGTAAAATCTTTACTTCCTTGGTTAGTTTGGTACCTTTTCCGATGGCATTATTCCATTTTTCGGTAATTAAAATTCGCTTTGTAGCAACATTTAATGTCGATTCATTTAACGCATCAATAGATTCTACAGGAATTTCATCAGGAATATTCAACCTCTCAAAACCATTAGAAATAAAAGGAATCGTACTGTTTGTGACACCAACAAATGCTTCAAACCGTCGCTTTAAAGTATCTACTTCTTTTCCGCCATCTAAATCGGTTGGGTCCACACATGCCAAATGCCAAATGTTTCCTGTTTTTTTAGGTGAATCTAAATCTTTCCTAATGGCTCTGCCTCGCATTTGGTTAGACGATACAAACGAACCAATGAAAGAAGCCAAAATTAAACTGTTTATAGATGGTGCATCCCAACCTTCGCCCAACAACGATTTTGTACCAACGAGAACTCTAATATATCCTGTTTCAAAAAGTTGTGTAATAATGCTTACAACGGAATTTTTGGGTTTACCTTTTGAGGTTACTAGCAAAAATGATTCGTCTATTTGTAATGGCGACAATGAAAAATAATCTAAAGATTCAATCACTTCAAAATGTCTTAAAATAGATTGATGAATAATTACAATACTACCAGAAAGCACTGCTAATTCTTCGGGTTTATCGCAATAATGTCTTACATATTGAAAAATAGGAAGCACACCAATTTTATCGATGTCTTCAATTTCTTCATCATTAATATTTAAAAATTCTTTCCGAATATAATCCGTAAGAATTACACATCTTAAATCTCGTTTTAAACTTTCACGTTCTGCATTTACAATACTGACTATACTTTTTAGCTTACTTGGGCTGTTAGAAAGGGATTTATAAAGTAGTTGCTCGCCAATAAAATCTACCGAATTCCGCTCAAAAACATTAAGTTTTCGTAATCGTTTTTCTAATTTTGAAACGTACTTTTCTTGTTCTATTAAATGTTCTCTATCTGCAACTAAGATGTTCTGAAACAAAATAGCTAACCATTGATAATCGAGTTCAGGAAACTGAATCATTTCCTTTTCATCAAAACCTAAAACTTCTAATTTTTGATGGTCGATTTCAAATCCACAGGCATACAAAAAGATGAGAATCGCAGAAAAATATTCGGTATTGGTATAAAGTTCATCCAGATGCCAATTTGGGTTTTTATAAAAACGATGTTCAATTAAAAAGTTAATGAAAGTTTCATCCTTTAATAATTCGTCTTTAAAATCTGAAATATTTCGTCTGAAATCAACAATAAAATTAATCTCTAAATCTTCGGGTTTTGAGAAGTATACAAAATCTTGGTGTGGACTCAAATCTTTTTCGCGCACCAAATCTGGTACTGCAATTTCATCATCAACTTCGCCACAAAGGGTAAAATATTTAGACACCTCTGCTCTACTGCTATCGTAAGGTGGTGTTGCGGTTAATGACACTATGTAAAACTGAGAATTCCGTTTTAAATCCATTAAGCAGTTCCACCATGCATTTTTTAAATGATGGGCTTCGTCTAAAACTAAAGTTTCAATATTATGGGATTTGAAGAATTGGTAATAGTCGTTTTTATCTTCAAAGGTTTTGTAAAACGCATGAAGCGATTGATAGGTGGAAAATGTTATGTCGCTAGGTGCTTTCAAATCGAAAGAAAAAGCCTCAAAATTAGAGTTTTTCGTAAAAAAAGACTGCAATCTACTTTCCCATTGATTCCTAATGGTCAATGTGGGCGCCAACACCAATGTTTTCTTTCCTAGTTTCCTAACAATCTCTAATCCTAAAATGGTTTTCCCTGAACCAGGCGGTGCAATCACGTGAAAATGATTGTCTGCAATATGGCTATTAAAATGCTTTAAAAGTTCGGCCTGATAGCTTCGCCATGGAAAAATAAATTCTAAATCATCTAGGGATTTGAGCACTCAGAAATGGGTTTTATTAGTTAACTTTGTGAGTGATAAAAGTAATCATAAAAAACCTGTCAGGTTTTAGATACTGAATTAACTTCAGCACAACGCCTAACAAGTCTAAAATACATAATCATGTTTCCATTACGAAGAAATAGAAGACTAAGAACTAACGCGGCTATTAGAAGTTTAGTTAGAGAAAACTACATTACACCAAATGATTTTTTAGTGCCACTTTTTGTGGTTGAAGGCAAAGGCGTAAAAGAAGAAATTGCATCAATGCCAAATTACTATCGCTTCAGTTTAGATTTACTAAAAGACGAAGTAAAATTATTGTGGAGTTTAGGTTTAAAATCAGTTTTACTATTTGTAAAAGTAGATGATAAATTAAAAGATAATAAAGGTACTGAAGCTTGGAACCCAAACGGATTAATGCAACGCGCTATAAAAACCGTTAAAGAGGTTTGCCCACAAATGTTAGTAATGACTGATGTGGCTTTAGACCCATACTCATCTTACGGACACGATGGTATTGTTGAAGGTGGAAAAATAATAAATGACGCAACAGTTGAAGCTTTAGCAGAAATGAGTTTGTCTCACGCAGAAGCTGGTGCTAATTTTGTGGCACCAAGTGATATGATGGATGGCAGAATTATTGGAATTAGAGAAGCCTTAGACCAATCTAACCTTATTGATGTAGGTATTATGAGCTATTCGGCTAAATATGCCTCTGCTTTTTATGGGCCTTTTAGAGATGCTTTAGACTCTGCACCTGTAGATGTGGTTGATATCCCAAAAGATAAAAAAACCTATCAAATGGATTTTGCTAATAGAGACGAAGCGATTAAAGAAACGGAAATGGATATTAATGAAGGTGCAGATATTGTGATGGTAAAACCAGGTTTGTGTTATTTGGATATTGTACGCGATATTAAAAACAATTTCAATGTTCCTATTGCTGTTTACCAAGTTTCTGGAGAATACGCTATGCTTAAAGCTGCGGCTGAAAAAGGGTGGTTAGATCATGATGCTGTAATGATGGAACAAGTGACTGCAATTAAGCGCGCTGGTGCTGATATTATTGCTAGTTATTTTGCTAAGGACGTGGTTAAAATTATAAATGGATAAATCAATATTTTAAAATTATTAGAGCTTTCTATTATCCAATAAACAGAAATATATTGCTCTAAAAATCAATTAACCATTTTGTTAAATAATTAAGATAATTATATTTATTTGTAAGGGTTTGAATTAAAAAAAGACAACTTATTCATAAAACTATTTTTATGATAAGAAAGTACGCGTTTTGGTTTGTTTCAATACTCATTTTACAAACGAGTTGTATCGGCGAAGATATAATTACAGATTTTATAGAACCTGAGCTAAGAATTTTAAATCCTATTAGTTCGTTACCTGCTTCTGAAACACATCAATTTAACGTAGCATATTTTAATAATATTGGTATTGAAGAAGAAACCACGGTGACCTGGATCAGTTCTAATGAAACTGTAGCTAGTGTTAATTCTTCTGGATTACTAACAGCCATTTCTGAAGGTATTTCAAATATATCTGCTAGCATTCAAGATGAGGACGTTTTTTTAGAAGAAAATTTCTCAATTACCGTTTCTGAAAATGGTACTGTTATTATAATAGAACCTGTTGTAAAATCGGGAACTATTGTAACAACCAGCAGCTACTTACTTACAGGAACATTTACGCTTCAAGACCAAGAAAACTCAGATAACTTACTACTCTCTGTAAATAGTGACTATCAAGCAACAACAAGTTTACCTGGACTTTATTTATACTTAACCAACAACCCAAATTCAATCTCTGGTGCTTATAGCGTTGGACCTGTAAGTGTCTTTAATGGTGCTCACAACTACACAATTCCTGATACTAATATTAACGATTACACCTATTTACTTTATTGGTGCCAACCTTTTGGTGTAAAAGTAGGAACTGGCGAAATATTAGATTAATTCATCATCTTTAGACAATTACAATGACAATTAAAAAATTAGTTGCTACACTAGCAATCATCATTTTGGGTTCTCAATTTTCTTTTTCTCAATGGACAAAAGACAAAGGTAAAGGCTATTACAAAGTTTCTGCTTGGTACTTAGAATCAGACGAACATTATACAGACACAGGCGATAAAGATCCTAACGCTACGCGAACAAATTTTAATTTCAATTTTTATGGACAATACGGATTGACTAAAAAATGGGATTTAATCGCATACATTCCTTTTTTCTCAAGAACAACTCAAAATGATATTGTTTCTGGAACTACAGGTCAGTTGCTAACAAAAGGAGAAGCTGTAAATTCTATCGGAGATATAGATTTAGGAGTAAGCTATGGCATCTTAAATAAAAATTCTTGGGCGTTATCTGCTACATTTAAATTAGGACTTCCAACAGGAAAAAGCGAAGGAGGTTCTGACGGTAGTTTTCAAACAGGCGATGGAGAATTCAATCAATTATTACAACTGAATTTAGGAAAATCTTTCAAACTATATAATCAATCTTTTTATGGAAAATTATATTTTGGTTTTAATAATAGAACTAATGATTTTTCAGATCAACTAACCACAGGATTAGAATTAGGCACACAGTTAATCAAAGATAAATTTTGGTTAATAGGCAGATTAAATACCGTACAATCTTTACACAACGGAAGTTTAAATGCTCAAAATTCTCAAGGCAGTATATTTGCTAACAATATTGAATATGTTGGTTTAGGAGCAGAAGTTTCTTATTATATGACTAAAAAGCTCGGTTTATCATTAAATTACTCATCCCTTTTAAGTGGAAAAATCATTGCTGCAAATCCATCATTCAGTGCAGGAGTATTTTTAGATATAAAGTAGAAAATATTATTAATTTATTCCTTCCTATTGAATTCAAAATGTTCTAATTTTTTTGAATAAATAAAGTGCATAATAGTTCAGTTTATTATATGTTATTTTTAAAAAGATGCTATAAAATCATTTAACAAACATAGATTTCTAATTAACAATCCAATTAATTTTACTATATTTAGTTTCGAATCAATCAAATAACCAATAAATTGATTTCGAAACCACAAATGGACACTATTGACGAGAAAATTATAAAAATGCTTAATGCAAACGCACGAGAATCATTTGCAACCATAGGGAAATCTGTAGATTTATCTGCTCCTGCTGTTGGTAAACGCGTAAAACAATTAGAAGAAAAAGGGATTATTTTAGGCTATTCACTCCGACTTAATCATGATAAATTAGGCTTCAATACAAGAGCTTATATTAATCTAAAAATTCATCAATCTAGCACATTAAGAACTGCATATAATCAAATTAAAGGATTTGACGAGGTTCATCGTTGTGATCGTATTACAGGAGAAGACAGCTTGTGTATTCTTGCCTATTTTAAAAACAATAAAGACTTAGTGAAGTTGTTAGAGCGTATTTCTCAATATGGAATTCCTAATACACGTATTATTTTAGAAAGTTAATCATCAAATTGTGCTTAATTTCTAATTATAAAATCTTTAATAATATAATGTCTTAAAATTGCATAAGATGTTTAACTATTCATTTTGTAACTTTGTACTTAACAAACTTAATTTCAATTAATGGGCTTACTCATTTTTTACGCTGTCATATCCATCTTCTTTTCATTTTTATGTTCTATTTTAGAAGCTGTGCTTTTAAGTATTACGCCAACTTTTCTTAATCTTAAAAAGAAAGAAGGCAAAGCATATGCAGAAGAATTAGAAGAACTAAAAAAGGATGTAGATCGTCCTTTAATTGCCATTTTAACATTAAACACTATTGCACACACTGTTGGTGCAATCTTAGTTGGTGTGCAAGCTAAAGTCGCTTATGCTGAGATTTATGGTACTACCAAGCAATCCTTTTTGGGTATTAATTTTACTGAAGATATTATGGTTGGCGTGGTTTCTACGGTTATGACCATACTAATTTTGGTAGCCTCAGAGATTATTCCAAAAACGATTGGTGCTACACATTGGAAAAAGTTAGCCAACTTTACAACTAAAGCGCTTAATATTTTAATATTTCCGCTAAAATGGACAGGCATTTTATGGTTACTTCAATTGACAACGAAACTAATTGGTGGTAAAGGGCATGGAAGTGTTTTAAGCAGAGAAGGTTTTGTGGCAATGACAGAAATTGCTCATGAAGAAGGTGTTTTTGAAGAAAATGAAAGTAAAGTCATAAAGAATTTACTAAATTTTAAAGAAGTAAGAGCTAAGGATGTAATGACACCTCGTACTGTTGTAAAAACTGAAAATGAAAGTATGACCATTGAAGAATTTTTTAATGAAAATTCTAATATTCGTTTTTCTCGAATTCCTGTTTTTACAAATGAAGCAGATAATATTACAGGTTTGGTTTTAAAAGCTGAAGTCTTTAAAGAAATGGCATTAGGTAATGGTTCTAAATTATTATCCGAAATTAAACGAAGTATCATTATTGTAGAGCGTAATTTACCTATTCCAACTTTGTTTGAACAACTCATTGAAAGCAGAAATCATTTAGCCTTAGTTGTAGATGAATACGGTACATTAAGTGGTTTAGTAACTATGGAAGATGTTATTGAAACACTTCTTGGTCTAGAAATCATGGATGAAAGTGATAACGTGTCTGATTTACAATTATTAGCACGAAAAAGTTGGGAATCTAGAGCAAAACGTTTGGGTATAATTGATAATGATAAGCCAGAGGATTAATGCAAACATGCTATATTGAAACACCTCTTGGACATGCCAAAATTGTTGGAGACGACAAAGGCATTGCTTCGGTTTCAATATTAGATACAAAAGAAGAACTATCAGATACCATTCCAGAATCTTTATTAGATTGTGTGATTCAACTTAAAGAATACTTCAACGAAACCCGGAAAACTTTCGACTTAAAACTTAATCCTGAAGGAACTACCTTTCAGAAAAAAGTATGGCACCAATTGGAGACTATTCCTTTTGGCAGAACCTTTTCATACTTACAATTATCTAAACAACTTGGAGACCCTAAAGCTATAAGAGCAGTAGCAAACGCCAATGGTAAAAATCCACTTTGGATAATTGTACCTTGTCATAGAGTAATTGGTAGTGATGGTAGCTTAACAGGTTACGCTAGTGGTTTATATAGAAAACAATGGTTGCTAAATCACGAAAGCGATTACAAACAACAATCTTTATTTTAATGTATAAAAAAGGGACCGAAATCTTAAAACGCTTTTTTAAAACCTCAACAATATACAAATATGGTTTTAACTGGTCGCCAATGTATAGACGTACAACAGCAAAACTCATAGAAGTCAGTGACGATTTGCTGTTTATAAAAATTAGAATAAAACCAAATTGGAAAAACCGTAATTACGCAGGTACAATTTTTGGTGGAAGTATGCTCTCTGCAACAGATCCAATTTATATGATACAATTAATTCAGTTACTTGGCGACGATTATGTAGTTTGGGATAAAGCCGTAAAAGCACGTTACAAAAAACCTGGAAAAGCAACAATCTATGGTGAATTTGTTTTTAATACTGAAGAAATAGAAGCCATAAAAGAATCTGTTTCAACGCATCACGAAACCGATATTACTAAAACAATGCACCTAGTAGATGCAGAACAAAATATTATTGCTACTTTTAATAAAACACTTTATATAGCCAATAAACAGTTTTATAAAGAGAAACTAGCCAAAAGAAAAACGAATAAATAAACACGCTCTCTACATGAAATTCTTAAAAAAGACTTTAAAATTTATAGCCATATTACTTGCTGTAGTTATTGCTGCATTATATATCACAGATACAGATTATTTATTAAAAGCTGTTAGAACAATTTATCTAACAGGTCATTCTACAGCTTATTTAGAAGATTATAAAAAATTCGATAATCAAGCGATTGCTGCAAGTAATAATCCACAACCTTGGCCAAATCATAAAGCATATAATTCTGTTGAAGCCACTGATGATTTAAAAACAGCTAATACCGATTGGAAATCTATTGCTTATGTCATCATAAAAAACGATAGTGTGTGGTTTGAAGAATATTACGACGGTTTTAATGAAGATTCTAAAACCAACTCATTTTCTATGGCAAAAAGCTACGTTTCTGGCTTAATGTTTAAAGCCATACAAGATGGTTATATAAAAAACTTAGACCAACCTGTTTGTGATTTTTTACCTGCTTTTTGCGATGGTAAAGCCGCAAAAATGACCGTTGGAGATTTATCTACTATGAGTTCTGGCACTAATTGGGACGAAGCTTACTATTCACCATTATCCATAACAACGCGTGCTTATTTTGATGATGATTTAGCCAAAGTAATGAATGGTTTAAAAATGGAAAAAGAACCTGGACAAGCCTTTAAATATGCAAGTGGAGACACACAGATGCTCGCTATGGTTGTTGAAAAAGCAAGCGGTAAAAAGCTCTATAAATATTTTGAAGAAAGCTTTTGGAAACCACTCGGTTCTGAAAACGAAACCCTTTGGCAAGTAGATAGTGAAGACCATGATTTAGTAAAAGCTTATTGCTGTATTGCTAGTAACGCTAAAGACTTTGCGCGTTATGGCAAACTCTTTAAAGACCATGGAAAATGGAATGGAAAACAAATATTAGATTCTACTTTTGTGGCTAAATCTATAGTGCCAAGATTTTCTGAAAGTCCAGAATATGGCTATGGTTGGTGGTTAAAAAAACAATTTGGTAAAGACTTTTTTATGATGCGTGGTCACCTTGGCCAATACGTTATTGTACAACCAGAAGATAATGTTATTATTGTTAGATTAGGGCATAAAAAATCACCAGACGCTGGTGTTGGTGTTTTTACAAATGATATTAGTTTATACATAGAAGAAGCTTATAAAATGATGGGGAAATAATTATAACTAGGACCAATTGATAACAAAAGAACATCTATTATTTTTAGTAGTCGGTGGATTTTCGATACTGCTAACCGCTGAATTAGCATATTTTGTTGGTCAAATTATAAACCAGTTTCTAATTTTAATTAATCAAGATCCTTTGCTTATTATAATTATAAAGGAAATTGTTCAGTTAGTTGTTTTTATACTTTCTGTGCATGTATTGTTAAAATTGATTACTAAGCAAAAAGCAATAAATAAGGACAAACTCATAAAGTTAATAGTCTGGATAATTATTGTTTATGCTATTGTTCAAGTTTTACAAATTCTGTATGGTATCTATGGTATTTCATCGTTTGAAGGTTATCGCGAAGCAACAATCAATTACTCTGAGTTCATTACAGAAAATTACTTAATTTTAATTATTTCGTCAATTATATATTATTTTCAACTCTTATTATTTGCTATTTTAATTGTAAATTATACACTTAAAGATGATCAATAAACTCAATTTAGAAAACATATTATTCTTAGATATTGAAACAGTTCCGGAAACGGAAAATTTCTCTGATTTAGATAAAACCAAACAAGATCTGTGGGACGCCAAATCGCGTTATCAACGTAAAGAAGAGTTTTCTGCAGAAGAGTTTTATGATAGAGCAGGAATTTGGGCAGAATTTGGAAAAATAGTTTGTATTTCTGTTGGGTATTTTAAAATGGAAGGTGAATCTCGAAACTTTAGAGTCACCTCATTTTATGGAGATGAAATCAAGATATTAAAGGATTTTAAAAATTTATTGATTTCGCATTTTAGTTCTAACAAACATTTACTGTGTGCTCATAACGGTAAGGAATTCGATTTTCCATACATCGCAAGACGTATGATTATCCACAACATAGAATTACCGTATAAACTGAATCTCTTCGGCAAAAAACCTTGGGAAGTGCCGCATCTCGATACTTTAGAACTTTGGAAATTCGGAGATTATAAAACCTATACCTCTTTAAAATTATTAACTAACGTGTTAGGCATTCCATCACCAAAAGATGATATTGATGGTAGTGAAGTCTATCGTGTGTATTACAAAGAAAAAGAGATTGACAGAATTGTTGTGTATTGCGAAAAAGATACGATTGCCGTTGCTCAAATTTTCTTAAGATTAAGAGGAGATGAATTGCTTCATGATAATGAAATAAAACATATATAAAAAAGTCCAGATTTTAAATCTGGACTTTTCCTTTTTTAACTAATTCATTAAGATATTACTCCTTAACAAATCTCTTTACTTTGGTTTTCTCACCAATATTTAATTTTAATATATAAACACCACTATCAAATTGAGACACATCAATCACTGAGGTGTATCGTCCTTTTGCTACGGCTTGTCCTAACATATTTACAATTTCAAAAGTTTGAGCCTCATAGCCAATTAAATCCACATGAAGTGTTTGTTTAACAGGATTTGGATGTACTTTAAAATGTTGATTAGGGTTATCTGCAATGACTCCAGGATTTACATCTAAAACTGAATTTCCTGTACTACCCAAACAGAAATTAGTAGTTTGTGAGCTTGTAAATGATGCTCCAGAAGCTAATGTTATTCCCGAATCAGAATTCGTTAAAGTATACGAGCCATTTCCATAAGAACAGCAAATGCCATCTCCGTAAGCATCTGTTATTACAAAATCGTAACAACCATCTGCTAAACAATCCACATTAATATTTAATGTAGAACCATCTGCCTGAGAACCGTAAGTTCCACCAGATGCAACTGTGCTACCTGATGCATCTATTAAACTCCAAGCGGTTTCTTCTGGGTAATTATCAAAAGTAATTGACAATGCTACATTAGAACATGAACTAGAGCCTCCACCTGTCGTTAAACCAACAGCATCAATAGCCATATCTCCTTGCCACGTTGTTCCTGTAATGCCATTGAAACGTAATTGAATAGAAGATCCTACGTAAGATCCTAGATCTACACTACCTGTTAACCAAGAATTTCCTTGATTTCCAGATTCACTCCAAACACTTGTCCAAGTTGATCCATTGTCTTCACTCACTTCTAAAGCTAAACTTCCCATTGAAGAAGCTCCATACATATGATATTTAAACGTAAACGTTGCTTGAGATGCACTTCCTAAATCAAAACAAGGAGAGTTCAAAATGGCTCTTTTTGTCGAATAATTAGGAGAAGACGATTCCATAAATAAATAATAAGAACCAGAATCCGCACTAGAAGGACCTGTATTACTTGATGGAGTAGTTCCACTTCCTGTTGCCCAATCAAAATCATCACCAGAACCTTGAGACCAAGATCCTAAAGTATTTTCAAAACCTTCAGAATATGGAAACGTTGAAATTCCACCTGAACAATCACCTGTAGAAGGTTGGGTTACTACAACAGACCGAGTGCGTTGTGTTGCTGCATTTCCTGCGGTATCACTTACGTTGTAATATTTAGTATATGTTCCTGCTAAACTTGTATTCACCGTTCCTGTAATAACAATACTTGCTGTTAAATTACCATCAACATTATCGCTTGCAGTTGCTCCTAACTCACTATACGTATCACCAACTTCTAAATTAATGGTTGACGCTCCGGTTAACGTAATTACTGGTGCAGTGGTATCCGCTGGCTGTGTGACAATAACTGTTCTAGTGAGCTGTGTGGCAGCATTTCCTGCAGCATCGCTTACATTATAATATTTAGTATATGTTCCGGCAGAATTAGTATTCACAGTTCCCGTTATAACAATACTAGACGTTAAATTACCATCAACATTATCCGTAGCTGTTGCTCCCAACTCATTATAAGTATCACCAACTTCTAAATTAATGGTTGATGCTCCGTTCAGCGCAATAACTGGCGCTGTTGTATCTGCAGTTCCGGCAATTAAATTAACCGTATAATCTTCGACTTCACCATAAGTAAATGATTGACATGCAGTAGGAATTTCATTATAACTCATAGACACACGCATTCGTGTCGCTCCAGAATAGGTTCCTGATGGAATTGTAAAACTTCCACTAACAGGAGTTGTTTGTGTTGCTGCTTGCGACAAAATTTGTTCTCCAGAATCAGAGAAATCACCATCGTGGTTATAATCAATCCATACAGAATACCCTTCGTTATATTGTGTTCCTGTCCAGGTCGGCGTCACGGCTACCGTATAACTTTGACCTTGAGTTAAATTTGTTGAAAGGTTTGTAAAATCTGAATAAAATTGTGCTCCTGATGTATTATTAATAGTTCCTAATTGCACTCCACTAATGTATTCATCATTAACATTACTACTTGTAGATGTACAATAATTTAATTGCACTTCTGTTGTTGTAAAGTTTACAGAACTTGTATAACTTGATGTAGAACTATCTGCACATTGACTTCTGACCTGAACTTCATAAGACGTTTCTGGAGATAAACCGGACAAAGACGTTGCTGTTCCTGAAACTGAAGATGTGATCCATGTAGAAGCTCCTACTTCACGATATCTAAAATCGTAAGACGCACCTGACACAGCATCCCAAGATACTGTTGCTGTAGAAGACCCAAATCCATCAATTGATAATCCTGTAGGTGTTGATGCGCTACATACTACTGGTGTTGCTGACAAACCAGTCACAATTAATGAATAATTTTGACTTCCACCTGTTAATGAGCCTTTGTGCGTTATGGTAATCGTGTACGTTCCTGATGCATTTTCCACATCGACACGTTCATAAGGATCTTTAGTATTATCACCTTGTCCGTTTGTAGTCACTCCTGTTAATCTCCAAGGAGTATACGTTGTACCACTTTTAGTAACTCTTATATCTAAATCATTAACCAAATTAGATGCTGTAGAATTTACAGATGTTGATGCTGTACCAGCTCTATCTGTCCAAGAAATTGAAGCATACAAATCATTTATACCATCAGAATCTACGGTGATTTGATACGATTGTCCATTAGATAATGTTAACTCGTCAACTATAGATGCGTTACCATTATTTGTAATTGCTTCAGCAGCACGCTTACTATTCATTAAACCCCAACCAAAAACAGCATCAGGTCCATTAGATCCAGCATCATCTGCAGTGTGAAGTGCTAAACCCTTTAATGTTGCAGCTCTCATGAAACTTCCATTAATGTTGTTAGCATGTTGTTGTAATAATAATAAAGAACCAGCTACATTTGGTGATGCCATAGACGTACCAGTAATACTGGCATATGCTGTATCACTTGATTCGTATGTAGAATATACAGAAGTTCCATTACCTGTAATATCTGGTTTAATTCTGTAATCATCAGTTGGTCCTTCGCTACTACTGCTATTTATTGTGACACTTACAAGGTTTCCACTAGCATCAATATTAGCATCATTAGCATTGGCAACAACCATATTATTTTTAGCGGTTGCATGACCAGAAAGCTTATCATAAGATGTATTGCCATCTAAAGGTGAACTATTTGCAGAATTATCAGAACCATCATTACCTGCAGCAACTACCATTAAGTAATAAGGTGCATTATACATAATTTCATCCCAATCTCTAGAATCCGTTATATAACCACCAAAATAATAACTCGGTAGTTGTGCTTGGCCAGCTGAATTTCTAGCAGCATATCCATAAGAATGGTTTGAAATTAACATCCCATTTCCTGCCGCAGAAGTTGCTTCAGATGTGTCATTATTCCACTCGTAACCTACAGCACTCGCTTGAGGAGCCATTCCCTTTGCATTAGCAACGACGCCAGATGCAATTATGGTTCCAGTAACATGTGCGGAATGATAGTTTAAAGTTGAAGTTCCATCTCCAATTGAAAACCTGTTATTACCACCTGCTCCATCATATTCTTGATGCGATGCACGTGCTAAACCGCCATCCCAAACATGTGCTTCCATGTTTTGACCATCTAAACTTAAGCCTAAAGAACCACCTGAATTTAAATGATTCGCTCTTGTAGACTTAGCAGCAGCAACATTAAATGTTCTGTAATAAATAGGTTGGCCTTCCGATGAAATTTTTTGAAGTTCCATATAAGCATCTTCAGTTTTAATTATAAGTGGCCAACCATTAACTAATGCCATTTGCGTAGCAAAAGCCTTTTCTGCTTTAGATTGTTTATCAAAATTTTCACTTAATTCTTGAATCGCTTGTTTGTCGTAACGACTCGTTATCTGTTCTTTTTGAAGATCGGTTTGTGAATAAGCTGTAAAAATCGACAGCATAAACACGATTACACAAACACCATTAAAATAATTTTTTCTCATACCTATTGTTAATATTTTGGGGTTAAACTTATTTTTATTCCCCTGAAAGTATTAAAATTATGTTAATATCGCAATTTGACGAAAACGTTTTCGACTGAATGTGAACAACTTTTTTAGAGTTACGGTTTTACCACAGCACTATTGAAGAAATCAGCTACATTTGCCTAAACTAGGAAAAAAAATGCTTCAGAAAACAACGTCCCTATTTCTGTTTTTTAAAGATAATTTATAAATGAAATCACCAAATGAATTAGGTTGAGATTAAATCAATAATCTTGTTTCAAAATAGACAAATATCAGCGTCTTTTACCATCTGTTTATCTTCTTTAATCGTTCAGTATTATTTTCTGAACCTTTTCTTGCAAACCATTATTTAATTTCACCACATAAATACCTGTGCTTAAATATGATGCCTCGATAACATTTAAACTATTGTTTGTACTCAACATTTCTACCTTTATCAATCGTCCTTGTATATCGTAAATTGATAATTTAGAACTTGTATCCAATTCACCTTTAACAACAATCGTTTTTGATGCATTAACATTGTAGATTTTAATATTAGATAATTTATTATCGCTAATATTTAATGTGCTTTCTTCTGAAAATCGAAGATAAAAACGCCCTGTCCCATCTAACGCAACATCCGAAGTAAAAGTGTAGTCTAAATCATTTAAAAGCGTAAATGTGTTTGATTCTCTATCTTCTAAATAAACATTAACATCTCCACTAAGGGTTGTTTCAGAAACACTAAACGTTGCTTGTTCACCGTTTTCAATATTTACACCTAAAGGAATAACAACATCAGATAATCTTGTGTTTCCTATAGATTGTACACCAATTGCTTTACCTGAATTGTCTTCAACTAAATGCGAGTACAAAGCAAATGATGGAGATGTTCCAAATATTTCAGAATCATAATTAGGATCTTGACCTAAAGTTGCATTGTCAGTTACATAAAAATCTGTCTTATAAAATTTAGATGGATTAGAAAGCATAACTTGTAAATGTGAAATACTTGTAACTTGTTGTCTACCTGCAATAAAATCATCAGAATTACCAATAACACGCATTGAAGGTGTAAATTCAAAATTAATCCCATCTGTATTTGTACCTACTAAAAACCCTTGTCCTGGAGTGATTTTAGCATCAGGATTTGCATCAACGTATGCTTGGTTCCATATGGTCCAACCATTAGAAGCGTCTCCATCGTAACCATAGACACCTGCACGCTCAGTATTAAATTTTGAATTATTCAAACTTAAAAACTCCTTAAGACTTATATAAGATGGGTATGGATTACCTATTAGATTCCATTCTGGTGTTGTTGGACCAGAAATAAATACTGGTGCAGACACATCCTTTGTTGTTACTAAACCTGTAAAAGTAAATGTATCATTATCTGTAGAAGCTGTACGATAACCTTTTGAAGCTGTCAATTTTGCGGTCTCAGTGTTAGCATAAGTAATATACGCATTGGTAGGCTTTTCAAAAGGACCAAATAAGAATAATGTACCGTCTCCATTGCTCACTATATTAGAATTTGCTGTTTGAAAATCATTAAATTGTTGCCCTAAAACAGGAGCAGCAATTAAATCTTTGCCTCCACTAGATGCATTGGCGTGACGTTTATAAATTACTTCTCCAACAACATAGCCATCTACAATTAGACTAGCATATTCATTAGAATCTGATTCTAGCGTCACATTTCCATTAGACGTTAAATTACCTTCAACTGTTAATGAACCATTCTTTAAAACAGTCATTGTTGCACTTTCAGAAACTTCAATATTATTAACTATAACGTCTGAATTTATATTATAATTCCCATCTAAAACTAATACATTATTAGTAATTGCTGAACTAGAAGGAGCGTTAGGAGTCCAAGTTCCATTGGTATAAATTAAATCATTAGAACCAACAAGATTAACTGTATAATCTTCTACTTCTCCGTAAGTAAAGTTTTCACACGAGGCAGGAATAGCATTATACTTCATTGATACCCTCATCCTAGTTTCTCCACTAATAGAAGACATTGGTATTGTAAACGAACCTGTTACTGGAGTGTTTTTTGTAGCTCCTTGTGTCCATACTTGTTCATCTGTATCTTCAAAGTCTCCGTCTTTATTATAGTCTATCCAAACTGAATAGCCTTCATTCCAAATTGTACTTGGCCATGTTGGTGTTACGGAAATAGTATACTGTGTTCCCTTATTTAGAAGTGTAGAAACTGAAGTAAAATCTGAGTATGCTAGATTATCAGAATCGTTGTCTATTGTGTTTAATTGAACGTTTGATATCCATTCTTCATTAAAAACATTACTATTAGAAGTACAGTAACTTATTAAAGTAATAACTGCGACTTCATTACTTGCTAAAGATTCATTATTAGAAGCATCTTCAGCTTTTACAGTAAATACATACATGGTATCTGCCGACAACCCTAAAGCTTGATAAGACGTAGATGATGTGTTTATAAGAAAAATGTCATCTATATAAACATTATAAGTAATTGCATTAACGGGATCTGTAGTTGCATCCCATGACAAATCTACGGATGCTGCAGTAACATTACTAGTTAGTAAATTATAAGGCGTTGCTGGTGTTTGTGCATTAATTTGAATCACAAAAAAAAATGCAAATATTAAAAAACGGTAATTGTAAAACATAAGAAATTGGGGTTTATTATTTAATGGTTATAGGTTAAAATCTGTAGCAAAGATCTTTCGTATTTCCATGTAATAGCTTTCAATTTCGATGGGTTGCAATTTGCTGTAGATGAATGAACCACTATCTACCTATAAATTGATAAAATATTTATTAAGCATGACTTTTAAGGTAAAAAACCTGTTAATGGATATTGCCTAATAATTGTGTTTCACAAAAAGAAATGTAGGAATTAAATAACAAAACTATAAGGCATAAGAAGTAAGAAGTAGGAGTATATTATGGAACATAATTATTATCTCTAATTCAATACCTACAAAGCCTGTTTATCCTAAAATCTATTAATGAAATTTCTAAGAACAAAAAAAGCCCAAATATTATATTTGGACTTTTTTATTTCATTAAATATTAGTTACTTAATAATAATCTTCCTGCTTAGACTTCTAGTTGTGCTTTGTAGATAAATAATATATACACCAGCACTTAGATTATTAACATCTATTGATTGTAGATTTTTATTCACATCAAGCGATTGAGATAACACCTCTCTTCCTTGCACATCATATAGTGCTGCTTTTGTAGTATTCTCAAGTATTCCTTCTATAATAATTTGTTTAGGGTTTTCTGAAGTATAAACAAGTAATGTGTTTAACTCATTATCATTAACATCTAAAGCTTCAGCTTCAAATCTTAAATAAAAGCGTCCTGTACCTGAAAGATTATCGCTAGGAGTAAAACTATAATCATTAGAGTTAAGCAGTGTAAATGTATTTGTAAGGTTATCTTCCAAATACACCTCAACATCAGTTGGTAATGTAATATTAGGCATACTCACTGTAATTTGTTCACCTTGTGTTGCATTTATACCCAACGGAATGATAAGACTATTGTTTAGATCATTAAAACTCACGGACTGAATAGACATGTCTAATCCTGTGCTATTTTCCACTAAATGAGAATAGATGGCATAATCTGGTGCTATACCATTAAAAGCAGTAGCATCATAACCAACGTCTAAACCACTTGAAGCTAAATCTGTAAAATAAAAATCAGCACTATAACTATTTAAATTACTATTCATTGCTAACTTTAAATAAGCAATTTCACTACTATCATTCTCTCTGTCATCAATAAAATCGTCATCAAGTTGTGGGTCACCAGAAGCCGTTGCTCTAAAACTTGGGGCAAAGGTCATTGTTCCGCCTCCAGCTTTTGAAGATACCAAAAAGCCTTGTCCTGGTGTAATAATTGAGTTGGGATTCATTGCAGCATAAGCCAAATTACAAATTTTCCAACCGTTTGATGTATCTCCATCATAACCATAAATTGCAGCACTAGTAGATAAAAATTCATTAATGTTAGTAGATAAAAAATCGGATAGTTTTATATATGACGGATAAGGATTTCCTATTAAATTCCATTCCGGATAAGTTGTTCCAGCATTCAGAATAGTCATTGATACCACTCCTGTATTTACCGTGCCACTAAATTCAAATGTACCATCGTCTGTTGACGCTGATCTATAACCAATTCCAGGATTCAGAATTATTGAGGCATCAGCAGATACATTAGTATCATAAGTTAAATAGGTTTCCGTTGCTTTATCAAATGGCCCAAAAAGCTTTTCAGAAGCTGTATTAGGATTTGAAACAATATTTGCATTAGCAGCAGC
The DNA here is from genome assembly GCF_045063645.1 of Winogradskyella sp. Asnod2-B02-A. NCBI lineage: Bacteria > Pseudomonadati > Bacteroidota > Flavobacteriia > Flavobacteriales > Flavobacteriaceae > Winogradskyella > Winogradskyella sp. Asnod2-B02-A. Next base: position 1,103,295 of record NZ_JBEFOG010000027.1, on the reverse strand, counting down.
AAAAACACCAAAAGTCTGCCCTGTTACAGGCGCAGAAATTAAGTCGTTTTCACCAGAGCTTGCGTGGATATTTACATGTCGTTTATAGATAACATCTCCTGTAACATTACCATTAACAATTAAGCTTGAATACTCTGTTGAACTTGAATTTAGTATAACACCTCCATTATTAACTAGATTTCCTTCTAATTCAATAGATTCTCCTTCCAAGACAATTATACTTGCTATATCATTAACCGTTAAATTATTTAAGGCAATATTAGAACCTACTGTGTAGGTACCATTTAAAATAAGTGCATTATCTGTTACAGTTGTATTTGATGGTGCATTTGGTTCCCAAGTACCTTCGGAAAACAATAAGCCATCATATTTTACATTAACTGTGTAATCTTCTACTTCTCCGTCAAAATTTGTATTACAAGCTGTTGGATTAGCATTATATTGAGTAGAAACTCTCATTCTTGTATTACCGAAAATCATACTTTCGGGAATAGAAATAGCTAAAGTGGGCATAGCTCCATCATCTACATTAGTTATGTCTCCTAAATCATATTCTTCCCCAACATCATCAAAATCTGCATCTTGATTCCAATCAATCCAAACAAATGTATGAACCGTATAGTTTCCATCTGTATCTACATGAACTGTGAGATCCACATTAGTTCCTTGTAAAACTTCGGTACTAATATTTGTAAAATCTTCATAACCTACATCTTTTGGAGAACCATCTACATTATCAATAGTTCCAAAGATCACTCGCGTCACTCCAGTTTCAAAGGATGTATTCCCAGAAGAATCACAGTAGGTTGCTTCAACTACATTTACAGTTCTTATAACCTCAGCAGCAGCGTTACCAGCAGTATCACTCACATTATAGGTTACTAAATAAGTGCCTAACGTATTTGAATCAACAGTATCACCACCAATTACAATACTTGAAGTAATGTCTCCATCAAAATTATCTGTTGCAGTTGCACCTAATTCTGTGTAAGTTGAACCTACAATTAAATTGATTATAGAATCGCCATTCAATGTAATAACTGGTGCTATATTATCTGTAATCGGATCTCCAATTCCTATGTGGTCAATTGCAATATCACTACTCCAACCATTTCCTGTTAGACCAATAAATCTAAACTTTATAACTTCTCCGTAATAACTACTTATATCAATGTTTTGTGAATTCCAAACATCCCCAATTTCCCCAGAAACCGAAAACACATTTGTCCAATTACCACCATCATCAATTGTAACTTCTAGGTTTAATGATCCCATATCATCACCAAGCATATGATAATAGAATGAGAATGTTTCTGTAGTAGCCGTTGATAAATCAAAACAAGGGCTCACTAACATTACCGTAGCATTTGCGTCTAATCCATCAGTTGAAGCCTCAGTATAAAAATAGTTACCACCTCCAGTAATATCGTTAGATGGCCCAGTTCCAGTACTCAGTGTATCACCAGAATTCAAAGTCCAATCACCATCATCTCCAGTAGCTTGCGTCCATTCACCTATTCCTGCATCAAACGTCTCTAAATAAGGAAAGGTTGTAATTTGTGTTCCTGAACATGGCGGAATTTCAGTTGTTGTAAAAAGTACAGAACTTGAATACGCAGAAGTAGCTCCGTCGGTACATTTACTTCGTATTTGAGCTTCATAATCTGTTTCCGAATTTAATCCTGTTAAATTATATGAAAGTGCTGCAACTGAAATTGTTGTCCAAGTTGAACTGCCCACTTCTCTATATCTTAAATCATAAGCTGCACCAGATACTTCATCCCAACTAATTGTTGCTGAATCAAAACTAACATTTGAAGCTACCAAATTAATTGGCAAATCAGCATTACAAACTATTGGAACTCCTATGGTGAAATTAGCATCAGAGATATCAAAGAAAATATTATTTGATGCCTTCACCATTATTCTATTTTGAGTACCTTGATTGTTTGGTACTACAATTGAATAAGTACCATTATTAGCTACACCTGTTGCTAATGTGATTGGATAGGTATTACCACCATCTGTTGATAAGAAAATATCCACATTACTACAACTAATAGGTGCTGCGGTTGTACCTGCAACATCCCAAGTGACATCTTGAAGCGTACCAGCATTCCATGTCACATTTGTATTTGGTGCTGTGACTATAAATGGACCTGCAGAAGCAACGGTTGTCACCGTCATTAAATCACTTGCTGTACAACCAGAGATTGAATTATTATCTCTTACAATGAATGAAAAATCCATACTTCTAGACACGGAAGGTAATACTTCAAAGGTTGGTGTTGTATTACTAATTATTGCTGAAATATTAGGAAAATAACGATATGGTATTGCAACTGGTGCAAAAGATCTAAACATTGGTCCTGCACTTCTAGTTGAAACCGGAGCATCATTCGAACCAGGATTTTCTGGATCATTCTGTTCCCAACAATAAGTTAACCCTGTATCATCTGGGTCACTTCCTGTACCTTCAAGTCTAAATGGTGTAGAAGCTGGAATTGAATAATCTAATCCCGCAACTGCTTCTGGACCACTATTTCCAGATGCAATTAATTCTGCACAACCACTAGCGTTTCCAAAATTTATAGTATCTACAATATCTCTAATATTAACATAAGCAAAATAATCATCACTATTATTTTGAACATTTGCAGCACAAATTCCTGCATATCCCATAATGGTACTACCACTACCTGTTTCAACCTCAGTAGAACCACTTCCAGAGCGACAAGAATTGTTACTCTGCACATGGTAACCACCAAATTGATGTCCCATTTCATGCGCAACATAATCAATATCAAAAGGATCTCCTACTGGAGCCGTTCTACCTGTATAACCTCTTCCTTTGTGAGTATTACTCTGACTATTAGAAAGACAAACACAGTCTATACAACCAGCATTTCCTCCGCCTGTGGTATTAAAATTATGTCCAATATCATAATTTGAAACTCCTATTTGTGCATCTATTGTTTCTGCCGTTTTAGTATTCCATTCGTTAGTCCATGGATCTGTTGATGCATCTAAATAAATAACTAAATCATTGTTAGCTACCATTTGCATGGTTATACCCAAATCACGTTCATAAATTCCGTTTACACGATTCATGGTTACATTCATAGCTGCTTGTACTATGGCTTTATCACCTGCCGTTGTTCCTGTTGTACCTCCAGCTTGACCAATATGATATTGTGCATATTCACCATTGCAAGACTGTGCCAATCTATATCTTCTTAAATTGCAATCACCTAATGCAGGAGCTCTTTGACTATAACCATCTAAGTCAACATTTTCTATAATAGCTTCCTCTGTTGTACACTGAAAATCAATAGCAGTTTGCGATAAATCATTTCTAAAATACGACATGTAATGTTGATTATCTGAAGTAATTGGATCTATATAAACTGTACTGTGTTCACCAGACATTACCATACCACTAAAACCAAAATATGGAGAATATGTTATCCTTAAAGAAGCCGTTCTATCAGTTATACCTTTTCCTGAATATGTTTTTAATTCTGGAAACTTTGCTGCCAATTCTGGATGCATTAATTCAGAATCTTCCAAAGTAAATGTTTCATTTTCACCATTTGGCATAGGCAAACTTATAACTAAAGAATTTGCTCCAATATCACTAAATCTTCCTCTTGCCTGAGAAACAAAATCTAAAAACGATTCTGTATTCAATGCAATAGTTCTATGCTTTGAAGGCATAGAAACGCGTTCTTTTAAAGTAGACCTAAAATCGGAGCTTGTAGAATTTGTCCAAAAGTTATTTTGGGCAAATAAACCCATACTTAATAGCAGAAGAATAAGCACTAAAGCTAGTGTAATTTGTTTATTCATAATTGTAGTTTAATATAAATTTCAAGTAATACAATATGCTAATGTTTTTATCTAAAACTCACATTAAAGCCACTTAGGAATGGTTTTTTTATATTATTTGATAAAATTGAGGTTAAATTGTTATAAAAAAATCATCGGAAAATATTAAAATTTTGTCAAAAAACAGCTTTTATAATGACGTTTTTGCCTAAATAACATAGATTACGGTTTTAGCACAGTACTATTGAAGAAAATAACTACATTTATCTATGCCAAATAAAAAATTAATAGAAGTTGAAGGGTTAAATATTTCATTCTTTAAGAATAAAGTTGAAAAACAGATCATAAAACATATTTCGTTTAAAATTGAAACCAACGAGATTGTTGCTGTAGTTGGAGAATCTGGTTCCGGAAAATCAATTTCATCCTTAGCTTTAATGGGATTGTTACCAAAACATATTTCTAAAATTACATCTGGAGCAATTACATTTGAAGATACTAATTTGGTAGGCATATCAGAAAAAGAATTTCAAGCCATAAGAGGTAAAGACATTGCTATGATTTTTCAAGAACCTATGAGTTCTTTAAATCCCTCTATGAGATGTGGCAAACAAGTTGAAGAAATCTTAAAGCAGCATACTAATTTATCTACTTCAGAAATAAAATTTGAAGTCATAAATCTCTTTGAAAAAGTAAAATTGCCTCATCCAGAGCGCATTTGTAAATCTTATCCTCATGAAATTTCGGGAGGACAGAAGCAACGTGTAATGATTGCTATGGCTATTGCCTGCAAACCAAAATTATTAATAGCAGATGAGCCAACAACTGCTTTAGATGTTACTGTACAAAAAGAAATTTTAGAGTTACTAAAAACCATTCAAACCGAAACAAAAATGAGTGTGTTATTTATTTCACATGATTTGTCATTGGTATCTGAATTGGCAGACAGAGTTTTAGTTATGTATCAAGGCGCAATTGTAGAACAGGGTAAAACGAAAGAGATATTTAATACACCTAAACACAATTACACAAAAGCCTTGATTGCTGCAAGACCTTCAACAGCATTCCGTTTAAAACAGTTGCCTACTATTTCAGATTTTATGGCAGGCCATGTTAATAATGCTATTATTTCTAAGGAGGAAAGAATAAAAAATCATGAAAAACTATATGCACAACAGCCGTTATTAGAAATCATTAACGTAGAGAAAACATATTTTTCAAAAACAGGATGGTTTTCTAAAGACCAAGCTTTTAATGCTGTTGATGATGTGAGTTTTAAAGTTTTCCCAGGTGAAACGTTAGGTTTAGTAGGTGAATCTGGTTGTGGAAAATCGACTTTAGGTAATGCTATTTTACAATTAGACAAAGCGACCTCTGGACGTATTTTATACAAAGGACAAGATATCATTAATTTAAGCCGTTCAGAAATGCGAACTTTAAGAAAGGATATTCAGATTATATTCCAAGATCCATTTGCTTCATTAAATCCTCGATTAACAGTTGGCAATGCCATTTTAGAACCCATGAAGGTTCATAATATTGGAGATTCAAATAAAGACCGTAAAGAAAAAGTGATCGCTATTTTAGAGAAGGTAGGTTTAGATGCTTCTGCTTTTGATCGTTATCCTCATGAATTTTCAGGAGGTCAACGTCAGCGTGTTGGTATTGCTAGGACGATTGCTTTAGAACCTCAGCTTATTGTTTGCGATGAGTCTGTTTCTGCATTAGATATTTCTGTACAAGCCCAAGTTTTAAATTTATTGAATGATTTAAAGGCACAATTTGGATTTACCTATATATTTATTTCGCACGATTTAGCCGTTGTAAAATATATGGCAGATCAATTATTAGTGATGAATAAGGGCAAAATTGAAGAAATTGGAGATGCAGATATTATTTATGCGTCACCACAAAAAAACTACACAAAAAAGTTAATTCATGCTATCCCAAAAGGTTTATAGCATGAATACTTTTTTTGCTAATTTTAAAACATTTGAGACTAACTCCAAAGTGTTTTCTAAAATTGAAAATTCTTCATTTTCATGTAAAGTAGGTTCTGGTAGATTTGAATTCATTTTCATAATTAGTAATTTATGGTAGATTTGGGGCAAAAAGGTTATTTGGGGCAAAAAGGTAAATTAATATTTATGTTAAATTCATTCGTTTTATTTGGGACTGCAATATGAAACATATTTTCAATTAATCAGTCTAAATACATTATAAATCGTTGAAATACATATTATTTTAACATTTAACATCTTGCATAAAGATTTTTCGCACAAAAAAAGCTGCTAAAATTAGCAGCTTAATTAAATTATATCACAGTATTTATATTTCCATTTCTGGAATATCGCCCTCAATTATTAATTCACCTTCTGTCGCTTTTTTAATAGCCTCTACTGAAACTCCTGGTGCGCGTTCTAAAAGTTTAAATCCTTTTGACGTTACTTCTATAACAGCCATATTGGTTACTATTTTCTTCACACAACCAACACCTGTTAATGGTAAAGAGCAGTTTTTCAATAGTTTAGACTCACCTGCTCTATTGGTATGCATCATAGCCACAATAATATTCTCAGCACTTGCCACCAAATCCATAGCGCCACCCATACCTTTTACCATTTTGCCAGGAATCTTCCAATTTGCGATATCGCCATTTTCTGACACCTCCATAGCTCCAAGTATTGTTAAATCCACATGCTTACCTCTAATCATGGCAAAACTCATGGCAGAATCAAAGAAACTTGCACCTGGTAGTGTTGTTATTGTTTGTTTACCTGCATTAATTACATCTGCATCCTCTTCCCCTTTAAAAGGAAAAGGACCCATGCCTAAAACACCGTTCTCGCTTTGAAATTCTACTTCAATATCATCTCTTACATAGTTTGCAACCAAGGTTGGTATACCAATACCTAAGTTTACATAAAAACCATCTTCTACTTCTTTCGCAATACGTTTTGCTATTCCGTTTTTATCTAACATAACTATACTCTTTGTCTAACGGTTAGTTGTTCAATTCTCTTTTCATATCTCTCTCCTTTAAAAATGCGCTGTACAAAAATACCTGGAATATGAATTTGGTTAGGATCTAATTCTCCAACAGGCACTAATTCTTCAACCTCAACAACGGTAATTTTTGCTGCACCACACATATTAGGATTAAAATTTCTTGCTGTACCTTTAAAAATGAGATTTCCGGCTGCATCCCCTTTCCATGCTTTTATAAAAGCAAAGTCAGCTTTAAATGCATATTCTAACACATGCATTTTACCATCAAACTCTCTTGTTTCCTTCCCTTCTGCTACTTCTGTACCGTAACCAGCTGGAGTATAAATTGCAGGAAATCCAGCTTGTGCTGCTCTGCATCTTTCGGCTAATGTACCTTGTGGAATTAACTCTACTTCTAATTCTCCTGAAAGCATTTGACGTTCAAATTCATCGTTTTCACCAACATAAGATGAGACCATCTTTTTTATTTGTTTTTGGTGCAACAATAAACCTAAACCAAAATCGTCAACTCCAGCGTTATTAGAAATACATGTTAAATTTTTTATATTACGTTTTACAAGTTCTGCAATGGCATTTTCTGGAATACCAGATAAACCAAAACCACCAAACATAAAGGTCATATTATCTTCTACACCAAGTAGTGCTTCAGAAATATTCGCTACTTTTTTATTAATCATATTTTGAAAATTTTGCTTCTGAAAAATACAAAACTAAGTTCAAAACTTACAATTAATACTCATAAAATAAGGGTGTGACTATTGTCTGTTCTTAGAAATCAAAATCTACAGTATCTTCAGGATCTTCATCACCACCAAGATCACCTTCTCCTTTAACTTTACAATCTACATTAATTTTTAAATTGGCAGGCTTATCAAACTTCGCTTTTGAAACATCTAAAGTTTTATCTTCATAACAAGCCTTCATGTATAATCCCCAAATTGGTAATGCCATAGTGGCTCCTTGACCATAAGTAATACTTCTAAAATGAGCTGCTCTATCTTCTGCACCAACCCAAACACCAGTAACCAAGTTAGGTACTATACCCATAAACCAGCCATCACTTTGATTTTGAGTTGTTCCTGTTTTTCCTGCTATTGGATTATCTAATTCATACGGGTAACCTGTCATTACCTCTCTATACATAACATTGTACTTATCAACTCCTTTAGACCTTAAACGCCCACCTGAAGAACCAGCTTGCGTAACACCTTCCATCAGATTTAATGTAACATAAGCGACTTCTTCACTTAATACATCCTTACTTTCTGGAGCAAACTGATAAAGAACAGTACCATTTTTATCCTCTATACGAGTAACCATAACTGGCTTATTGTAAACTCCTTTATTTGCAAATGTAGAATAAGCAGCTACCATCTCATAAACAGAAATATCAGCTGTACCTAATGCAATTGCAGGTACAGGTAAAATATCTGAAGTAATTCCCAATTTCTTAGCCATTTCAACAACGGGTTGTGGCCCAATCTCATTCATTAATCTTGCTGTGACTGTATTTGTAGAACTCGCCAAAGCATCCTTTAATGTTTGCTTACCTGAATATTTACCATCAGAGTTTTTAGTTGTCCAAGGCTCAGGATTTCCATACTTATTAGCCTCTATAGTAATTTGGGTTCTAGGAAAAGAATCACAAGGTGAAAATTGCAACTGATCAATGGCAGTAGCGTAAACAAAAGGTTTAAATGTAGAACCTACTTGTCTTGCTCCTTGGTTCACCATATCATATTGAAAATGCTTATAATTCATACCTCCAACCCAAGCTTTTACATGACCCGTAAGCGGATCCATAGACATCATACCTGGACGTAAAAAAGATTTGTAATAACGCATAGAATCTATAGGTTTCATAACCGTATCGACTTCACTTGCTTTACCATCTATCCATTTGAAAACCCTCATTTCGGTAGGTTTTTGAAACGAAGCTCTAATCTCTTTTTCTGACTTACCTTGATCTTTAAGAATTCTCCAGCGCTCACCACGCTTCATGCCATCGTCTAATAACTTCTTAATTTCAGCGTTGTCCAATTCTAAAAACGGTGCAGTTTTATTACGGTCTGGTGTGTTTTGGTTATCAAACTCGGCTTGTAGTCTTGGCATGTGTTGCGCTACTGCATCTTCTGCATATTTTTGCATACGCGAATCTATAGTTGTGAATATTTTTAGTCCATCACTATACAAATCGTATTTGCTTCCATCTGGCTTTCGGTTACCCTCTTTATTTGCCCATTCTTTCATAAAACCTCTTAGATATTCTCTAAAATAGGTGGCAATACCTTGGCTATGGGTTTCTGGTGTAAAGTTTAAATCTAATTCTGTTTTTTGTAGCGAATCTTTGACCTCCTGCGTGATGTAATCATATTTAGCCATTTGAGCCAATACCACATTTCTTCTATTCTTAACTCCTACAGGATTTCTTGATGGAATAGGATTATATAAAGATGAATTCTTAAACATCCCAACCAACATAGCTGATTCTTTTAAATTTAAGTCTTTAGGCTCTTTTCCAAAGTAAATACGAGCTGCAGATCTAATACCATCACCATTATTACCAAAATCATAGATATTAAAATACATAGCTATAATTTCTTCTTTGGTATATTGACGCTCCAAACGAATAGCAATAACCCATTCTTTTATTTTCTGAGTTAATCTGCTTAAAGTGTTTGGGGATGCTACACCAACAAACAATTGACGTGATACTTGCTGAGAAATTGTACTAGCTCCACCACTACTTCCTAAGCTCGATATTGCTCTCAGCGTTCCTCTAGCATCTATACCAGAATGGTCATAAAAACGCACGTCTTCCGTAGCTACCAATGCGTCAACTAGATTTTTAGGTAAATCATCAAAACCTATAGGAGTTCTATTATCATTAAAATAGAATTTACCTATTGTTTTATCATCTGAAGAAATAATTTCTGAAGCAAGGTTTGTTTCAGGATTTTCTAATCTTGTATAATCTGGCATATCGCCCAAGAATCCCCATGAAGCGAATAGAAAAATTAATACATTAGCTAATATACCACATAAAAAAAGGATCCAAAACCAACGAACGTATTTTGAATAATCTAATGTTTCTGTTTTAGATTGGGTTGTTTTCTTTTTTGCCATAATTATTACTTTTGAGCCTGTTCTACTCTAAAACCAACATCTGTTATTCCTTGTAAATTTTGTACACCATCTACATCTCCGTTATTACGCATTGCATGCTGAATAGCCACCGTGTAATCTCCATCTTCATTAAACTTAAATGGTTCTTTGTAGCCTCTAAACCACAATTTATTCTCTTTTAAGTCGGAAAATCCTGTCCCCAAAAGTTCTCCATTTGGAGCTGCCATTTTATATTCTAAAGTATCAATTACAGCCTTACCATTGGGATAATTCAATTCTACTATAAGAAATAAATTACTAAACTTATATGCATTTGTATTTCTTAGATTCACATACAAATTATAATTCTTAATAGTATCTGGTGCTTTAAAATTGAAACTAACTATAGAATCCTTATGCCATTGGTTAGGTACTGATTTGTACTCATCGAAGACAGCATCTGAATCGCAACTTGTAATTAAAAAACAACTGATTACGACAAGAAATAACCCTTTAGTTTTTCTTAACATTTGCATTTCTTTTAGCTTTTGGTTTCTGATTGCTATTTCGATTTTGAGACTTGTTTTTGTTGTTTCGGTTCTTGTTATTTCTATTGTTCCTATTGTTTTTACGTTTGTTTTTAGGTTTTGGACTATCGAAACGCGTTAAACTATCTTGACCAACAACATTCTCAAACTCATTTTTAGCATCTTCTATATGCTCAGCTGCATATTCCTCTAAGTTTGCGACTTTCTCTTTTTTCTTGTTTTTTTCAATAATTTCATTGGCTTGTGCGGTAGTAATAACATGCCAATTCATCCATTCACCTTCATAGGCATACCACATTAAACCCTTAAAAATATCGGTCTTTTGGCACACTGCATTTCCTTTATCAGTATATAATTTTATATCAGATTTAGGAAAGGCTTTCAATGCATCTAAATAAGCATCCAACTCATAATTAAGACAACATTTAAGCTTTCCGCACTGCCCAGCAAGTTTTAATGGATTTAAAGATAGTTGCTGATAACGTGCAGCAGATGTACTTACAGATCTAAAATCGGTTAACCATGTAGAACAACATAATTCTCTTCCACAAGATCCAATACCTCCAAGTCTAGCAGCCTCTTGCCTAAAGCCTACTTGCTTCATCTCTATACGCGTTCTAAACTCGCGTGCAAACACTTTAATTAGCTCTCTAAAATCAACGCGTTCTTCTGCAGTATAATAGAATGTAGCTTTGCTGGCATCGCCTTGAAATTCAATATCCGAAATTTTCATTTTCAGATTAAGGTCAATCGCAAACTGACGCGCTTTAACCTTCATTGGTTCTTCCTTATCTCTAGCTTCTGACCAAATATCAATATCTTTTTGAGACGCTTTTCGATATATTTTCAGAACATTTTCGGCATCATCAAGTCTTACTTTTTTACGCTTCATTTGCACCCTTACTAATTCTCCTGTAAGAGTAACCATACCAATATCATGACCAGATTTAGCTTGTGTTGCCACAATATCTCCAATACTTAATGTAAGATTTTCAGTGTTTCTATAATATTCTTTTCTGCCGTTCTTAAAACGTACTTCAACACCAATAAATGGTTCTTGTCCGTTAGGAAGCGACATGTTAGCTAACCAATCAAAAACCGTAAGCTTGTTGCAACTATCTGTGCCACAAGTTCCGTTGTTTTTGCATCCTTTTGGTTGGCCATCTTTACCAGTTGAGCAACTGTTACAAGCCATAAAAATTTTATATATTAAATCTAGAATTTAAAAAATCTAGATATAGGATTCGTAAATAATTAATGAGTAAAGATAAGATTATTTCTTTAGTTATCTAAAGTCTCATTTGTTATTGCCTTACTAAATTAGCGATGTGACAAAAAGAGCTAAACCAGATTATTCAAAACAATTGAACGTTTTTTAAACTTTTTATGAAGATAAAAATCAAAAAGAACAATTAAATCAATTGAGTTCTATTTCGTAATTCAAACGATTAGATAACGAATTTAATTCTGTTTTAGATTTAAAAACATTTGAAAAAAGCGATTTACTCCAACCTATTTTTTTAGAATATTGATTAAAACTATCTTCTCTCCAATTAAAGCCTTCCTTCCAAAATTTACCTGGCGAGATATAACAAAATGTATAATTAAAAATGAAACTCGATTGATTTTCAGAATTTAACGTTGAAATTGAATTTGGTGCCATGAGTATAATATTATTACTTACACATGTTTCTCTTATGGATTGAATAAGGCTAGGATAATCAGTTACTAATGATGAAATATCAAAATCATTGTATTCTGTGTTTCCTATTTTCTGAATGGGACGAATCTGCAAAATATCAAAACTTTTGGCATTAAAATGATTAAAAAACTCACTTAATTCGTAAAAATTATCCTTATTAAAAGTGTAATTGATTCTCACCTTAAAATCATAACTCTCTTTAAGTTTCTTAAAAGCATTGAATGCATTATGAAATTTTTCATAACTGGCTTTTTTCATAAAACCTTCATAACTTTCTTTTGTTACTCCATGTAGTGAGATTGTAAACTCATTTAATCCTGCCTTTAAAAGGGCTTCAATTTTTTCTTCAGTTAATAAATTTGCATTTGTGGTTATAGAAATATAAGGCACATTGTACTTCTTTCCCAGTTCTACAACGTTTACAAGATTTTTATATAAAGTTGGTTCTGTTCCGCAACCTATTTGAAGTTTTAATGCGCGTTTAAAAATAGTTTTAGCTACTAAGTTTAAATCTTCGTCATTAAATTGCCCTTTTAGTGTTTTTACATAATCTTCATCTGTAAAATAGCACATTTTGCAACGTAAATTACAAGCCATTACAGGATCTAAGTTAACAGCTAAATACCGCTTATTAAATTTATGCAATAGATAAAGTCCAAAGAATTTAATCCTATGACTTTTAATTTTTCTATTAAGCTGTAGTAGCTTGTAAATATCCATTTTAGGGATTTGTTTGTTAATTAATTTTTACGCTAATAATCTTAACCGGACAGGCTTTTGACGCATTTTCAGAAGCCTCTAAAATAGTAAAATCATTTGATTTTAAAGTAAAAAACCCTTTCTTCTCTTTTGTATTTAGCAAAACAGATTTACCGTCTTTTTTTGACATTTGAAACAGGTTTGGTGCTAATTCTACACAATAGTTACAGCCAATACATTTATTACGTTGTAAGGTAATAACAACCATTATACTTCAACTTTATTTTCTACAATTTTATATAGTTTATCAGATGGCCTAATTCTAAAATCTAAAGGTATAGTAATAGAATCTCCTTTAGTTCCTTTTTTTAATGACTCATCATTAACCAACATTTCTTTTAGCTGAAACTCTTTGGCACCTGTAGTTGGACCAGTAATTAAAATAGTATCATCTATGGAAAGGTCATACGCTTCAATTTTAAACTCTCCAATTTTTGCTTTAGGATAAAAGTGAACACCTTTCCCAATATACACTTTCTTTTGTGTTGCATGGCTGCCTGATCCTTTACTCCACTCACCAAGTTTCTGTCCTAAATAATAACCACTCCAAAATCCACGATTATAAACTTTTTCTAACTCTTGCATCCAAGAAATAACCTGTTCTTTAGAATAATTATCATTCGCTATGCTATCAATGGCTTCTCTGTAACATTTAATAACTTTAGCCACATATTCTGGTGCTCTACCACGACCTTCAATTTTTAAAACTTTTATGCCAGCATCTGCAACTTGATCTAGAAAATCAATAGTACACAAGTCTTTTGGAGACATAATGTATTCGTTATCTAATTCCATTTCCACACCAGTTTCCTGATCTATAACAGTATATTTTTTTCTGCAATTTTGCTTACAAGCACCTCTATTTGCAGACGAGTTGTGCGAATGTAAACTCATATAACATTTACCAGAAACAGCCATACAAAGTGCACCATGACCAAAAATTTCGATTTCAATCAACCTTCCCGAAGGCCCTTTTATTTGGTCTTTTTCAATCTGGTCTGTAATATATTTTACTTGACGCAAACTCAATTCTCTACTCAACACCATAGTATCTGCAAACAATGCGTAGAATTTTACAGTTTCAATATTGGTAATATTAATCTGAGTAGAAATATGCACTTCCATCCCGTGCTCTCTTGCCACAGCAATTACAGCTTGATCCATTGCGATAACTGCAGTAACGTTTGCTTGTTTCGCTTGTTTAATCAATGTTTTTACAATGGATAAATCGTGGTCGTAAATTATGGTGTTTAATGTGAGATAGGTTCTTACATTTTTTGCTTCGCAGCGCTCAACAATTTCTGGCAAGTCGTCTAAAGTAAAATTTATTGTAGCTCTGGCTCTCATATTGAGCTGCTCCACTCCAAAATATATTGAATCCGCACCATTATCTAAGGCTGCCTGCAAGGATTCAAAATTTCCTGCAGGTGCCATTAACTCTATCTTTTGCATAACTATTTAGATATGGTTAGGCTTCATAGTTTCAAAAATATTACGCAAGTCCTTTTTAAAAGGTAAATGATCTGCGCGTCCTTTTTTGAATATATCATTACTATTACCTTGTCCTTTTCTTAAAGCTTTCTGCTCTTCGTATGGTAATTTATTTATCTCCATACAATTTGAAGAGCAGCAGTTTTCCATCTTTTCTTTACAAGAATCACATTGAATAAACAATAAATGGCATGCTTCATTTGCACAATTGGTATGTAAATCTGCAGGCTCACCACATTGGTGACAATTGGCAATAACATCATCAGAAATGCGTTCGGAACGTCTTTCATCAAAGACAAAGTTTTTACCTAAAAATTTATTTTCTAAACCTTCAGATTCAATTTGTCTTACATAATTAATAATACCACCTTCTAACTGAAATACATTTTTAAAACCTTTATGTTTATAATATGCACTCGCCTTTTCACAACGAATTCCACCAGTACAATACATTACTAGTTTTTTATCTTCTTTGTGTTCTCTTAAGTCTTCTTCAATTAAATCTAAAGATTCTCTAAACGTATCTACATCTGGAGTTATGGCATTTTTAAAATGGCCAATTTCACTTTCATAATGATTACGCATATCTACCAAAACCGTATTTGGGTCTTCAATAAGCTCATTAAATTTTTCAGCATTAACGTGAACACCTTTGTTTGTAACATCAAAAGAAGAGTCGTTTAATCCGTCTGCGACTATTTTATTACGCACTTTCACTTTTAGCTTTAAAAAGGCAAAATTATCGTGCTCAACTGCAATATTTAATCTTACATTTTCTAAAAATGAAATGGTATCTAAATGCTTTTTGAAAGGCTCAAAGTTTTCTGCTGGTACAGATAGTTGAGCGTTAATACCTTCGGTTGCCACATAGATTCTTCCTAAGACATCTAATTCGTCCCAAGCTAAAAATAGATGGTTTCTAAAAATTTCGGTATTGTTAATTTTGGCGTACTTGTAGAAAGAGATTGTTAAGCGTTCTTTTCCCGCTTGTTCAATAAGTTCTGCTCTTTCTTTAGCACTTAAGTTATTGTACAGTTGCATGCTATACTAATTTTAAGGTTAAAGAATATTTGAATTGCAAAGGTATTATTTTTAATGAAAAGCCTCTTACTAAGCACAAAAAAAGCACTTTGAAATATTTCAAAATGCTTTTAGATTAACTTACTAACTTAAAATTTAAACTAAAAAGTTAATCTTCATCGGCTTCACAATTGCAGAGGGATAATAAACGGCAACTGAAACACCTAATATTTTAATAACCTTTTTAAAACCAGAACAAATTTAATTTTATCTAAAACAACTAGCTAAAATTCGCTACTCAACTCTAAAGATCACTTCAGAGTTGTTTGTAGCGCATTTCATAGCAATTATTTCCTTTTTCATTTAGTAGATGCAAAAAGTGTAAAATGGTTGCGTTAAAAAATAAAATATTATTATTTTCTTTTTCAGTAATTTCAAAACGAGAAATGAAATAAATAAAATAAGTGGTATTTTTGGAAACAGATTAATTCAGAAAAAAAAGAACAAATGAGTAGCGAAAAAGATGCAAAATTAAAAGCTTTAAAATTAACATTAGACAAGTTAGATAAGGCTTACGGAAAGGGAACAGTAATGAAAATGAGCGATCAGGCTGTAGTAGATGTAGAAGCTATTTCTTCTGGCTCATTAGGTTTAGATATTGCCTTAGGCGTTGGTGGTTATCCAAGAGGACGTGTTATTGAAATATATGGACCAGAATCTTCAGGTAAAACAACGTTAACGCTACATGCTATTGCAGAAGCTCAAAAAGCAGGTGGCATTGCTGCATTTATTGATGCAGAGCATGCTTTTGACCGTTTTTACGCGGAAAAATTAGGAGTAGATATTGATAATTTAATTATATCTCAACCAGATAATGGTGAGCAAGCTTTAGAAATTGCTGATAATTTAATTAGATCAGGTGCTATTGATATTGTTGTTGTCGATTCTGTTGCTGCCTTAACACCAAAAAGTGAGATTGAAGGTGAAATGGGAGATTCTAAAATGGGCTTACATGCTCGTTTAATGTCTCAAGCATTAAGAAAACTTACCGCTTCAATTAGCAAAACTAATTGTACTGTAATTTTTATTAACCAATTACGTGAAAAAATTGGTGTAATGTTCGGTAATCCTGAAACTACAACTGGTGGTAATGCTTTAAAATTCTACGCTTCTGTACGTTTAGACATTAGACGTTCTACACAAATTAAAGATAGTGACAGTAATGTAATGGGTAACAAAACCAGAGTTAAGGTTGTTAAAAACAAAGTAGCTCCACCTTTTAGATTAGCAGAATTTGATATAATGTATGGAGAAGGTATCTCTAAAGTTGGAGAGGTTTTAGATATTGCTGTTGAACATGATATTGTAAAAAAGAGCGGTTCTTGGTTTAGCTACGGAGACACCAAACTTGGTCAAGGTCGTGATGCCGTAAAAATGCTTATTAAAGATAATCCAGATTTAATGGATGAACTAGAAGAGAAAGTTAAAACGCTAATAAAAGAATCTAAGTAAGATATTCTTTAAAAAAATCCTGATGAATTTCAGGATTTTTTTAGTTTTAGACGCAACCCTTTTAGGTTTTTTACATCTATAGGTTGAAATTGATTATGAATTATGAATAAATTTGCCCTATTCGCCTTTCTATTTATCTCCATATTTACATCGTGTAGCATTGAAGATGATACCAACTATAATTTCTATTTAGAAGTTGTACCAATTAATAGTGTAGAGATGCCACAGTACTTTGTACAAGGTGAAATCTATGAAATTAATATAACTTATACACAACCAAATCAGTGTTTCACGTTTAATGATTTTATTTATGAAATCGATGGACAACAAAGAACCGTTGCAGTTGTAAATACGGTATACACAATAGATAATGCCACCTGTGCGGAAAACCCAGAAGAAGTTACTGTTCATTTTGATTTTCATGTTACTAGTAACGAAACTTATATTTTTAAGTTTTACCAAGGAGAAGATGAGCAAGGTACAGATCAATATTACATAGTAGAAGTACCTGTAATGGATGAAAGAACTATTTCTATCGACCCTAATAAAGACTAATTATTAACTAACTCTAAGACTAATGTGAGTTTAGACCAACTCATAAAAAATTGTATTAACAAAAATGCTCAAGCTCAAAGCCAATTATACAAGCAATTTGCAAGTAAATTATTTTCACTTTGTCTTAAGTATTCAAAAAACTATGCAGAGGCAGAGGATAATCTGCATGATGCATTTATAACTATATACAATAAAATAGATCAGTATAATAATAAAGGGTCTTTTGAAGGTTGGTTAAAACGTATTGCCATTAACACGGCATTGCAACGCTATAGAGAAGATGTCGGAGTATACGATATTGTAAATGAAGGAAATATTGAAGACGTTTCTGTAGATATTAATGACGACAATGTAAGTATTGATTTTTTATTAAAAATCATTCAAGAATTACCAGACAGATACAGATTAGTATTTAATTTGTATGTTTTAGACGGTTATTCACATGTTGAAATCAGTGAATTAATAAATATCTCTACCGGAACCTCAAAATCTAACCTAGCAAGAGCGAGGATGATTTTAAAAGAAAAAATAGAAGTTTACAACGCGACCCCAAATTCGCAGAGTTTATAAATAAATGAATGATAATAAAAACATAGATCGACTTTTTCAAGAGAAGTTTAAAGATTTTGAAGTTGCACCTAATGATGCAGTTTGGGATCGTATAAACGAAAGTCTTCCTAAGAAAAAGAAAAAACGAAGAGTTATTGCCCTTTGGTGGCAAATTGGCGGAGTTGCAGCAGTAATTGCATTAATGATCACTGTTGGTGTTTCGGTGTTTAATACTGATGAAAATAACTCTCAAGAATTTCCTGTGGCAAATACAGATGAAACCGACAATATATTAGAAAAAAACAATGATAATACCTCAACGCCTAAGAAAGACATTGAGCTAAATGTTGCTAAGGATAATAATTCAAAAATTGTAGATTCAAACTCAGACAATAAAGAAAAACCAAATTCAAAAGAATCTGATAATAATCTTCAAAAAGCAAATCCTTCACATCAATTAACAACTTCAAATCATGCTAATCAAAGTGATAATGTTGCTACCAATGATTCTAATGTAAAAGACAAAACTAAAGCAACCCAAAAGCACCTTACCACTTCACCTGTAAAAGATGACAAGAACAACACTAAAGTTGCACATAAAAAGGCTTCTAATTCAACTTTAAATAAAGCCGATAAAACGCCTCTTAAATCTGAGGCAGAAAGAAAGTCTACGATTAAAAAGACCATTGAAGAAAACAAAAGTGCTATTGCTGAAAATATCTCAACAGAAAAAACAGCAACTGACATAACTCAAACAGATTTAAATGAAACTGATGATCAAAAATCTGAAAACCTATTAATTGAAGATTCAAAAAAAGAATCTATTAATGAAGCTATAGCAGAAAATAACGAAATTATTGAAGAAGAGAAAGAAAATGAACAAAACAGGTGGAGCATTGCACCAAATGTTGCGCCTGTTTATTTTAGCTCTTTGGGTCAAGGGTCTGCTTTAGATAAGCAATTTAAGGAAAATTCTAAAAGCAGTGATATTAATATGAGTTATGGTATTGCTGGTAGCTATGCTGTATCTAAAAAATTAAAAGTTAGAATAGGTGTTAATCGTGTTAACCTTAGTCAAACTACATCAGATGTTTATGCTTTCACTGGTGCAGAAACCGCAGCTAGAGGTATTGATGCAGAATTTAAAAATATTTCATTTAAAGGAGGTGAACAACACATTTCACTTATGAGTTCTAGCATGATGAATAGAGCGTCTACTCCAGAATTATTTAACACAAAATTTGCTGGTAATATTGACCAAAATTTTGGTTTTATTGAAGTGCCTTTAGAATTGGAATATAGCGTATTAGATAAAAAAATTGGAATTAATATTATTGGTGGATTTAGTACTTTTATTTTAAATGAAAATGAAATTTATGCAGACGTTGATGGTACAACAACATTAATCGGAGAAGCAAATAATATAAAAAACACAAGTTTTAGTGCCAATTTTGGTTTAGGAATAGATTACAACCTTTCAAAAAAATGGAATGTTAATCTTGAACCAACATTTAAGTATCAAATAAATACATTTAATGACACATCGGGAGATTTTAGACCGTTCTTCATTGGTGTCTATACAGGATTAAGTTATAAGTTTTAGGTTAGGTTATTGCAACAAAAAAGCTATGATGAACGCAATGATGACAAAAGCCACTCTTGGTTGGAGTGGCTTTTTTTTATGCTTTAACTATACCTGTAAGATTATGAAATCTATTTTAGATCCGTTAAATCTTTCAAAATTATAGATCTTGCTTTTTCATTAAGAGATTTTGTATCTTCAATAGATAACCCTTCGGTAGGTAAAAATTCATGAATCTTAGCTCGCATTTTACCAGGACTACCACTAAAAAAAGTATATGAGAATCGTTTTTTATTATCATAAAATGTAATAGGCACTACCGGAATATTATGATTTATAGCTAAGCGAAATGCTCCATCTTTAAATGAATCTAATACAATGTGTTCTTCTGGCACTCCTCCTTCTGGAAAAATACAAATACTAGATCCTTGTTTGATGCGTCTTTGTGCTCTTAAAAATACAGCTTGTCTACTTTTTGCACTACTTCTATCCACAAGAATACATGTGCGTTTATAAAAGAATCCAAAAAGCGGAATTTTTGTCAATTCTTGTTTACCAACAAACACAAAAGGATTTTTCACAGCTACTAGCATTAGCATAATATCTGCCATTGAGGTATGGTTAGCCACAAACATGTAACTTTTATTAGGGTCTAATTTTTCTTCGCTAGTTATTTTATATGCAAAACCCATACCTATTAAAATAAACTTGGACCAAATACGCGCAAGCTTAAAAAAATATGGGTACCACGCCTCTTTTGAGATAGAAATAATGAGCAAAGGAAACATTACAATAATCGGAATTGCGACCAAAATGTAAAACCAAATACGATATAAAAGCCAAAATGGATATTTAAAAAATGCCATAACACCAAAACTAGTTAATTAAATTAAATGACTTCTTATAGTTCTACTAAAAAATTTACCTTTGTTTTTTCGTTTAACAATTAAAGAGATTCCCATTTTGGTGGGAAATGAATATGGCAAGAATATTAACAGGAGTACAAAGTACTGGCACACCACATTTAGGAAACATTTTAGGAGCAATATTACCAGCAATAGAAATGGCAAACGACGCTAAAAATGATTCGTTTCTATTTATTGCTAATCTACATACGCTAACTCAAATTAAAGATGCAGAAGCATTAAGAAATCACACGTATTCTGTTGCTGCAACTTGGTTGGCCTTCGGATTAGATATTGAAAAGACAGTATTTTACAGACAAAGTGATATTCCGCAAGTTACTGAACTCTCATGGTATTTAAGTTGTTTCTTCCCATACCAACGTTTAACATTAGCCCATGGCTTTAAGGATAAGGCAGATCGTTTAGAAGACGTAAACGCAGGCTTATTTACCTACCCAATGTTAATGGCTGCAGATATCTTATTATATGATGCAGAAATTATTCCCGTTGGAAAAGATCAATTACAGCATATTGAAATGACACGTGATGTCGCTTCTCGTTTTCATGCAAAAATGGGTGAGACTTTTGTGTTACCTGAAGGTAAAATACAAGAAAACGGTATGCTTATACCAGGAACTGATGGTGAGAAAATGAGTAAAAGTAGAGGTAACTTCATTAATATCTTTTTACCAGACAAACAACTACGAAAAAAAATAATGTCTATTGAGACGGACAGCACACCACTTGAAGAACCTAAAGATTGGGCTACATGTAACTGTTTTGCTATTTATAGTTTATTAGCATCTGAAGCTCAAATTGCAGACATGAAAGCCAATTACGAAGGTGGAAATTACGGTTACGGTCACGCTAAACAAGCCTTATATGAATTGGTAGTAGAACGTTTTGAAAAGCAAAGAGAACGCTACCATTATTATATGGATAATCTTGAAGAGATTGATTCAGCTTTAGCTAAAGGTGCTGCAAAAGCAAAGCTTGTAGCAGATGACGTTTTAAATCGTGTTAGAGTAAAAGTTGGTTATTGATAATCTTTTTTTGATATGAATTATAAAAAACAATACATCAGCCCAATCCTAACTAGTATTGCAATGATATTGTTGTTAATTTCGAGATTAATTAGTGAAACATCCATGGATTGGCTAGGTTACTTAGCAATTGCAGTGCTTGTTGCTTGTATTATTAGCATTATTATGATGTATAAACAATCAGCATCAAAGTAGGATAATCTTCATTATTTACTACTAGTCAGTTTATACTAGTTAAAAAAATATCTAGACCACTTCTTTAAAAGTAAAAAGACCATTAATGTTTTTATCACATCAATGGTCTTTTATTCTTTGTTCTATAAACGAAGTGATTTTAATCTATTTAAACATCATCATAATCTACAGCAATAGTCGCTGAAGTAGGATGCGCTTGGCAAGTTAATATCAAACCTTCTGCAACTTCACTATCTGTTAAAATATTATTCTGACGCATTTCTGCAGTGCCTTCTGTTATTTTAGCAATACAACTACTACAAATACCACCTTGGCAAGAATATGGTGCATCAATATCTTGTTTTAAAGCTGCATCAAGAATGGTTTGTTTCTGAGACATATTAAATTCAAATTCCTCTTCATCAACTATAACTTTTATTTTAGTTTGTCCAGACGGTAAGTCTGCAGGAGTATCAGAACTTGTTTCTACAGGCGCTGTAAATAATTCAAACTTAATTGCTTTTTCTTTTACACCATTTTCAATTAATACATCTTTTACAGTATGAATCATTTGTTCTGGTCCACAGAGATAGAAATTTTCTATGGTAACACCTTTGTATTTGTTTTTTACGATGAGGTTCACTGTACTTTTTTCAATACGTCCAAATAAAGCATCAGTTTCTTGAGCCTGACTGTAAATAAAATGGGCATGAAAACGATTATCGTACTGTTTTTTTAATTGCAATAATTCGTCCACAAACATGGCATCAGCTAAGGTTTTATTACCGTAAACTAAAATGAAGTTACTAAAAGGCTCTTCTTCTAAAAGCGTTTTAGCAATACTTAGTACAGGTGTAATTCCGCTTCCTGCAGCAAAGGCGGCAATAGTTCTTGTTTTGGCAGCATTAGCTTCAAAAACAAAACGACCATTTGGTTCGGCCACTTCTAATGTATCACCAGCTTTTAAAGTAGTGTTAGCATAAACAGAAAATGTTCCATTTTCAACTGTTTTTACAGCCACAGTAACGTTTCCACTATTTTGAGAAGCACAAATAGAGTAATCTCTACGAATGTCTTCGCCATTTATAGTCGTTTTTAAAGTGATGTATTGTCCGGCTTTAAAGCTGAATTTTTCTTTAATATTTTCAGGAATATCAAAGGTTATAGCAACAGAGTTGTCCGTTACTTTATCAACTGATTTTATAGTGAGTGAATGAAAATGTGACATTATAAATAATTTTTTGCAAAGATAAACATTTCTATTACAGACCTGACAAAGACCTGCAAGGTTTTACCATCCTTGTAGGTCTATAAAATAACAAAACACATACCTAAGTTTCTTATACATAAGAAAATTATGTATATATTTGTAATACTATGAGCAATTCAAAATTATATAAAGGAAGTTTAACGACCATCATTTTAAAGCTGTTAAATGAGCACGATAAAATGTATGGTTACGAGATTACCCAAAAGGTAAAGGCATTGACTAAAGGTGAACTAAAAATAACTGAAGGCGCACTTTATCCTGCATTACATAAGTTAGAGGCGGAAGGCTTATTAGATGTTGAAGTTGCAAAAGTAGATAATCGTCTGCGTAAATATTACAAGCTCACGGAAACCGGAACAAAGGAAACCGTTAACAAGCTTGAAGAATTAGCAGAGTATATTAAAACAATGCAAACTCTAGTAAACCCTAAATTAGCTTAGGTTATGATGAGATTAGAAAAAGAGGACATACAATTTATAGATACATATTTAGAAAATTCTGATGTTGTTTTTGCTGATATTAGAATGGAAATGGTAGACCATGTCGCTTCAGATATAGAAGACAGAATGAATACTGGAGATACTAGAAGTTTTTACGATGTGTTTAAAGATTATATGTTAGAAAATAAAAAGGTGTTATTGGACAACAATGACAAATTTGTGAAACAAACTACAAAAAAATTATCTAATCAATTATTAAAATCATTTTTCTCAATTAAGTCTTTTCTGGTGGTGGTAGTATTTACAGCTATCATTTATTTTTGTTTCAATAATTACGATTCCGAACTGATGAAAAACGTATTATTAATTAGTATGGTATTTTTAATTATTGCTCCTGCTTTCTGTTACTTTTTTGCTCTAAAAAAATTCAGCAAAAACCGTTTTTCGGGAATAGAAAGATTAGGGTTTTTCTTCAGTTTTTTTCTTCAATTTATAAACATCGTTAATATTACAGGTACAAACTTTATAAAAAACCCAAACTATCTTTTACTGACGAGTATTGTTATGGCTTTAGTTTTTACTTTTATTTTAGTTTTTATAAGACTAGGTGTTTTAACATTTAAAGATTATCAATATCGTTATAATAATTTGTGTTAATGATGAAACTAACTAAAGAAGATATTCAATTTATAGATAAATTCCTTTTTGATAAAGGGATAAAATATATAGATGTTAGAACCGAATTAATTGATCATTTGGCTTCTGATTATGAAGAACATTCACAGATAATTGAGTTAAAAGATTATTTGAATTCTAAAAATACATTCATTGACGAGTTTACCAAAAAACACAAAAGTATAGTGCATTGGAGATATCAAAAATTATTATGGATTGTTTTTTTTCAATTCTTTTATAAAATAAAACGAATATTTATTTTGCTTGGGTTCTTAGCGATAAGCTATTTAATAGCTACTAAATTCAGTGTTATAACAGCTCAAAGAGCTTATTCAATTATATTAATCTCATTTATTTTGTATGCATTAATAATACAAATTAAAGATAGAAAAGTGGTTAAAAACACGCAGTTAGCACAATCTCTATTTGTAGTGATGTCATTGCCATCTGTGTTTTTTTATCTTTCATTTGGGATAAAAGAGACTTTACAAGCCAATCCTTTGGTTATGTATTGTTATTTTACTTTGGCTATTCTATTAGCCTACTCGGCTATTACCATTATAAAAAATGAAAGATTGGCTGTTTTAACTAGGTATAATGAATTGGTAAATTGAAGATGAAACTAACTAAAGAAGAAATACAATTCATAGACAACTACCTCATTAAAAACGAGGTGAAGTTTTGGGATGTGCGTTTAGAATTACTAGACCATATTGTTTCTGCTGTTGAAGACAAAATGACTAACGATGGTATTTCTTTTAATGAAGCTTTACTTGATGTTCATAGAGGTTTTGGGAATCAGTTTATAGAATTTGGTGTTTCAAAAGATAAGATTTTTGAAAAAGGATTGTATCAAAGCAATATTGGGTTTAAGAAGTTTACGAGACAAAAACAAAAAGAACTAGGCAGAAAGTATAGAAAAATCACTTGGAAACAACTTAAAATAAAGCTCACTAGTGTAAAGTTTTTAATGGAATATATAGTCCTTATTCTGTTCTTTGTTTTTATTTATAAGTATTTTCCAAAAGCTTGTTTTTTTACAGGATTGTTAGTGTTGGTACTTCCTACTTTCTATTCTGCTTATTATTATTTTAAAAATAAATCTACGCGAAAATCCTTAAACTTTGCGATGGCTACAAGTTCAGCAATGGCAGTTTGGTCAATTTATAACCTTTCATTCTACATATTAAAGGAGAATTATGATAATGTTGCTGATATGCCTCAGATTTATTTTGTAATTGTTGCGTGCTTGTTTTATCCGATGATAAGAATAAATCTTGAAGTTTATAAAAAAGTTTATGAGGAAAATAAGCGAACCTACAACCTTAAATTATCCTAAATGAAACTTACAGAACCTCAAATACAAGAACTATACACATTTACAAGACAACATTTTGTAGAACATTACGATTTACAAACCGAACTCGTAGACCATTTAGCCAATGATATTGAGCAGCAATGGCAAGTTCAGCCCAAACTCACTTTTGAAGATGCTAAAAACAAAGCTTTCAAAAAATTCGGCATTTTTGGTTTTATGGATGCCATTGAGCAAAAAGCAAAAGCTATAAACAAACGCTACATGAAGTATTTGTGGAACGAACTTAAAAAATGGTTTGAAATCCCTCAGATTATAGCCACTATTAGTTTGTTTTTAATATTTTATTTGACCTTTTCTTCAAAATATGCAGCTATTTTTTCTGTAATATTTTTTATCGTCATTGCCGCGTTCGTAATGTTTAAAAGTATTGGACTGAATAGACAGTTTAGACGGAGAAAAGAAATATCTAACAAAAAATGGATGCTTGAAGAAATAATTTACAAGCAAGCAGGCGGAACATCCTTGGTTTTCTTATCTCAGGTTTATAATATATTTACTGTTTCAGATACATTATTAACCAACGTTTACGCTATTATTGGTTTGTCTTTAGCCTTCACAGCTATGGTGTTAATTAATTATATTAGTTTTGATATCATACCAAACAAAGCCGAAAAACTATTAAACGAAACCTATCCAGAATTTAGTTTGTAACAAATTTCTGTTTTTTAATACTTACTACATAAACCAACCCATCATTACACTATGATAAAACATTTTCTCAATCTCGAATGGAAACAATATTTCCGTTCGTCGTATTGGCAGAAAAATATGGCTATTAATATCTTAATGGTATTTTTTGCACTCTATTTTGTTGTCATGTTCCTACTCTTAGGCTTTGGACTACTTTTTATTCTTAAAGAAACATTTCCAGATCAAGATCCTTTTGTCATTGTAAATGGATTTGTTTTTTACTGGGTTATAGGCGACTTAATGATGCGTTTCTTTTTACAGAAACTACCAGTTATGAGTGTTAAACCATTATTAACACTACCTATTAAACGCTCAACAGTTGTAAATTATGTCTTAGGAAAATCAGTAGTATCCTTTTTTAATCTTCTACCACTATTTGCTATCATTCCTTTTAGCATTATGCTAATAAGAGATGGCTTCTCTACTTCTATGGTATTAACATGGATGTTCACCATGATTATTTTGGTACTCATTATAAATTTTTTAAACTTTATTATTGAAGCCTTTTCTGCTGAGAAAGAATTATCTGTTCTACCTATTATTTCAGTTGTTGGTGTTTTATTTGGCTTAAATTATTTTGGTGTACTTCCAATGACCACATTAATTGGTGATGCACTTATGGCAATTGCTAATAATCCAGTCCTAGTATTAATTCCTTTAGCAATTTTAGCATTATGCTACGCCTTCAACTTTAAAATTTTAAGAAGTAAACTATTTTTAGATAGCTCATTAAAATCTAAAGTAACTGAAGTCAATGCTGCAGATTTATCTTGGACCAAGCGTTTTGGAGATGTTGCGCCATTTATGCAATTAGACTTAAAACTCATTTGGAGAAACAAACGTACCAAGTCTATGACATTTTTGTTGCTCATTGGTGTGCTTTACGGTTTGTTCTTTTACCCGCAACCTATGTATAGAGAAATGACTTTTATGTCTGCCTTTATTGGGATATTTTCAACTGGATTTTTCTTAATCAACTTCGGGCAATTTATTCCAGCTTGGGATAGTGGTTACTACAAACTGTTAATGAGTCAAAACATTAAATACGAACAATACTTACGTTCAAAATTCATCTTAATGGTGATTAGTGTGGTGCTTTTGTTTGTTTTGGGAATTCCATACGTGTATTTTGGTTATAAAATCTTAATCGCACATTTTGCAGCAGCTATTTATAATATTGGTGTAAATACGCATGTAATACTTTGGGGAGGATCCTTCAATCGTAAAAAAATAGAATTAGATAAAAAAGCAGCCTTTAATTATCAAGGCACAGGAGCTGTACAATGGCTAATTGGTATTCCTTTAATGTTGATGCCAATGGCCTTATTTGGATTGGTTAATTGGCTAGTAGGATTTGGAGCTGCGGCAGCTTTACTAATCATACTCGGAATTACAGGCATTGTTTTTCATAAAAAATTAATGAAAGGCATTACCAAAAAATATCTCGATTCTAAATACAAAATGATTAACGCCTTTAGTCAAGACAACTAATAATACATCGCATTATGATATATACAAAAGACCTTTCAAAAACATATAACGGAACTACAGTTCTTAATATTGAAGAATTAACCATTCCTAAAGGCCAAAGTTTTGGTTTGGTAGGAAATAATGGAGCTGGTAAAACAACTTATTTTAGTCTATTACTCGATTTAATTCAACCCACAACAGGTAACATAACAAGTAATGGTGTGGTTGTAAATGAAAGTGAAGATTGGAAACCTTTTACCTCTTCTTTCATTGACGAAAGCTTCTTAATTGGCTACTTAACACCAGAAGAATATTTCTATTTCATTGGCGAACTACGTGGGCAAAACAAGGCTGATGTAGATAGTTTAACAGCTAAGTTTGAAGATTTTTTTAACGGAGAAATTATAGGAAAGAAAAAATACCTTAGAGATTTAAGTAAAGGAAACCAAAAGAAAGCCGGAATTGTGGCAGCCTTAATTGGTAATCCTGAAGTAATTATTTTAGATGAGCCTTTCGCTAACCTAGATCCAACAACACAAATAAGATTAAAACAAATTATAAAAGATTTAGCCGAAAAACAAGGCGTTACTGTTTTAGTCTCTAGTCACGATTTAATGCATGTTACAGACGTTTGCGAGCGTATTGTTGTGCTAGAAAAAGGAAATGTGATTAAAGATTTAGAAACCAATCCTACAACTTTAAAGGAACTTGAAGCACATTTTGGAAGTAGTGCAATTGCTTCTCAAGAAGAAGAATAACAATAATTCACTAAAACTTAAAGCGCTTAACAGATCTGTTACGCGCTTTTTTTATGCTTCAACATATAGTATTACCTCGAAAAACCTTGAAATAAGATCGAAAATTCAAAAAGATCCTTATTTTTACGTCCTAACACACTAAACAGGGTGTTTTTCAGTTATCTATTAACCAAATAGAACCAACGTTTGAAAACCTATTACAATATTATACTATTACTTTTTTGTGTGGCATTGCTTACCCAAAGCTGTTCACCCAGAAAAGATAAATTTATTAACCGAAAATTTCATGCTTTAGGCACTAAATACAATGTGCTTTATAACGGAAATATTGCCTTACAACGCGGAATTGATGGAGTAAATAATGAGTTCACCGAAAACTTCTGGGAACTTTTGCCTATAGAACGTATGAATGTGTCCGAAGATATATTTATGCCTGGACAAACCAAAAATGCAGACTTTGAACGTGCCGAAGAAAAAGCCATTAAAGCCATTCAGGTACATGGAATGAATTTTGGTGGTAAAGAAAAAAACCCTCAAATTGATGAAGCCTATTTACTTTTAGGTCAAGCACGTTACTTCGATCAGCGATTTGTACCAGCAATGGCAGCTTTCAACAATATTTTAAACAAGTATCCAACAAGCGATAAAATTAACCAAGTAAAAATCTGGCGCGAAAAAACAAGCATGCGTTTAGACAATGATGCTGGTGCCATTGAAAAATTAAAACGATTACTTAAAGAAGAAAATATTGAAGGCCAAGATTTAGCAGATGCATCTGCTGCATTAGCACAAGCCTATCTTAATACAAAATCTAACGACAGTGCCATTGCACAATTAGCCATTGCCGCAGAAAACACAAAAGTAAAAAGAGAAAAAGCGCGTTATCATTTTATTAAAGGACAATTATATAATGAATTCGGGAAAAAAGACAGTGCAAACATAGAGTTTGATGCCATTATAGAAATGCATCGTCAAGTACCAAGATCTTTTTACATTAATGCACATCTTGAAAAATCATACAACACCAACTTTTCAGGTGAGGATGATATTGAGTTTCAAGAATATCTCACAGAGTTAGAAGAAAACAGAGAAAACAGACCATTTTTAGACAAAATCTATTTCCGTATTGCAGAATATCATCGCAATAAGATATCAGATAGTTTAGCAGAAGTTTATTATAATAAATCTCTAAGAAAAACAACTTCCGACAAATACTTAAGATCTCTTAACTACGAAACGCTAGGGAATATGTATTTTGATAAAAATATATATAAAACAGCTGGAGCATATTATGATTCTACTCTAACAGCAATGGTTATTAACACCAAACCATATAGAATCATAAAAAAGAAACGCGAAAATCTCGACGATGTCATCTATTACGAAGGTATTGCACAAACTAACGATAGCATTTTAAAAATGGTGAGTCTTCCAAAGACTGAGCAATTGGCTATTTATACAAAATTTGCAGAAGACCAGCGCTTAAAGGCTTTAGAAGAACAAGAACAGCAAGAAAAAGCTTTAAAACAACAGAAAAGCCAACCTGCTTTATCTAATAATTTCGATAAAAGAAATCCACAATTTAGTCAAAAGAATCAGGGAAATCCACCAGGTATGACTAGAGATTTTCAATCTGGTACAAGCAGCAAAAGCGGTAGTAGCTTTTATTTTTATAATTCAACAACTGTAGCATACGGTAAAGGCGAATTCTTAAAAGTTTGGGGAGATCGTAAATTACAAGACAATTGGAGACATTTAAGCGATCGCACTAATAGTGCCAATACTACAAAAAACGATAGTATTACAGATACCGTTGTTGTAGACACCAGATTTAATCCTGAAACTTATTTAGCATCATTACCAACAGAACAAACTGAGATAGATAGCATTGCAAAAGAGCGCAACTTTGCTTATTACCAACTAGGAATTATTTACAAGGAAAAATTTAAAGAGTTTGGATTGTCTAAAACTAGGTTTGAAAACCTATTAGAAAACAAACCAGAAGACCGTTTAATTTTACCATCAAAGTATAATTTATACCGTGTTTATATCGAGTTAGGACTAAATCAAAAAGCAGAAGCCATGAAAATGGCAATTATTAATGATTACCCTGAGTCGCGTTATGCCGAAATCCTATTAAATCCACAATCTGAATTATCTAAGGATGAAAATAGTCCAGAAGCAATTTACACCAAACTCTACAAACAGTTTACAAACGAGGAATATGCGTCTGTAATAACAGAAGCAGAAGCACAAATTAAGCGATTAGAAGGAGATGCTTTTGTTCCTAAATTCGAAATTTTAAAAGCATCCGCCAAAGGAAGGCTTTTCGGTTTTGAAGCCTATAAAGAAGGAATTAACTATGTTGCTTTAACTTATGCTAATACTGAAGAAGGAAAAAAGGCACAAGAGATTATTACAAATGCATTTCCGGTTTTAGCTAAAAAGAAATTTATTGCAGATGATGATGCAAAGCAGTTTAATGTCATTTTTCAATTCGAAAATAATTCAGGAGAAGATATTGAAGCATTTATAAAGACTTTAGATGAAGAAGTCGCAAAAATAGAATACTTTGACCTCAGTACATCTAAAGATGTTTACAACGAAAACACTACATTTGTAGTAGTTCATGGATTAAAAAGTATAGGTGGAGCAAAAGGATTTGCCGAATTGCTTAAAACAGAAGAAAAAGACAAAAAAGGACGCGTAGTAAAACCTAAAATTACACGACCATTTTTTGCAATTTCATCGCCAAACTATGCGATAATTCAACGACATAAAAATTTAAATGCGTATTTAGAATTACAGTAATTTAAAACCAAATCAACATGTTTTCTTCAGACAGAAAAAAACCAAAACAACAAGGCACCATGGAAACAAGTTCACAGCAAAATATAATTGCACAAGGCACTAAAATTGTAGGAGATATTGCAAGCCAAGGGCCATTTAGAATTGACGGAACCGTAGAAGGTAATGTAAAAACTTCTGGTAAAGTAGTGGTTGGCAAATCGGGTTACATAAAAGGAACTTTACAAGGTGAAAATGCCGATTTTGAAGGTAAATTTTCGGGTAAGCTTATTTTATCTGGTACATTGTCCTTAAAATCTACGGCACACATTGAAGGTGAAGTACATATTACAAAACTAGCTGTAGAACCAGGCGCAACATTTAATGCTACTTGTAGTATGAAAGGTACAGTTAAATCATTATCTAATGAGCCAAGCAGACCACAACAAGCGCAAAGTGCCCAAGCCAAATAAAAAAGGTCCAAGTAAATTTTTAAGATTTACATCAGTTGCTTTTCAAATGGGAGGCACCATTTTTCTTGGAAATTACTTAGGGAAATGGTTAGATGTCAAATACGATAAAGATTTCTGGGAGACTACAATTACGCTTTTATCAGTATTTGCTTCAATGTATTTAGTGATTTCTCAAGTTATAAAAGTATCAAAAGAAGATGATTAAGTCACTCATATTATATATCATATCTTTTATGGTATTATTTTTACTTATTCACCTTTCTCAAGATTATATTCTCAATCACTTTAATTTTTCAGTTAGATATAACCTTTGGGATACCAACCTGTTTTTTGCGATATCATCTTTGGTAATCTGTTTTCATTTTAAATTCTTTTCATTTATAAAAAGCCTTCAACCGCAATTAGGTTTCATTTATTTACCCACACTTTTTATCAAAGGCATCTTGTTTTTTATAATGTTTCAATCTTCAGTATTTGATTTAAACGTTTTAACAACAGCTGAACGACTGAACCTTTTAACTCCATTAATCTTATTCTTAGGACTAGAGGTGTTTTTTGTCGTTAAAATCATTACGAAAAACGAGGTCTGAATTTTAAATATAAAAAGGTATTGTTATTTTAATAAATTACGTACTTTTGCACGGAATTTGAGACGATTTTTTTTTGATTTTATAATGATGAAGATATTTCAACAAAGTTTAAAAAGTTTAGCACTAGTATTATTGGTGTTTCTTCCTACTACTATTTTTGCTCTTAACGAAGGAGAAGATGGTGGTCAGGTAGATACGAAGAAGGAGGTGGAAGATTATATTCTACATCACATTCAAGATTCTCACGATTTCTCTTTATTTTCTTATACAAGTGATGAGGGAGAGCGTAAGCATTTTGGATTTCCATTACCAGTAATTCTTTGGTCTTCTGATGGATTAAAAACATTTATGTCTTCTGAGTTTCATCATAATGATGACGGACATGTTATTGTTGAAAAAGATGGCGTAAAATTCGCAAAGATTCATTCAAAAATATATGAATTAGATACGGATGCATCTGCTGTAAACTTTGATGCGGATCATCACGCTACTAACGGTCATAAAGTTTTAGATTTTTCAATAACGAAAAGTGTATTTGGTGTTTTAGTTATTGGATTATTAATGTTGTTCTGGTTTTCTAGTTTAGCAAGACAGTATAAGAAAAAACAAATACCTACAGGATTTGGTCGTGTGTTAGAACCTTTAGTGCTTTACGTTAGAGATGAAATTGCTAGACCAAACATTGGTGAAAAGCATTACCGTAAGTTTACAGGATATCTTTTAACTGTGTTTTTCTTTATATGGTTTTTAAATTTAGCTGGTTTAACGCCTTTAGGTTTTAATGTTACTGGTCAATTAGCAGTAACAGCTTGTTTAGCAATATTTACACTTGTAATATATACGGTAAGCGGAAATAAAGATTATTGGATGCACATTTTGTGGATGCCTGGTGTACCAGTCTTAATTCGTCCTGTATTAGCTATTATTGAATTAGCAGGTGCTTTAATCATTAAACCATTCTCATTATTAGTGCGTTTATTCGCTAACATTTCGGCAGGTCACATTGTTGTAATGAGCTTAATAGCTATTATGTTCACCTTAAAAGAATCATTAGGTGTTGTAGGAGCAACTGGTTTATCATTTGTATTATCATTTTTTATATTACTAATTGAAGTATTAGTCGCGTTTTTACAAGCGTATATATTTACAATGCTTTCAGCTTTATTTATTGGTATGGCTGTAGCAGAACATGATCACGAGCATGAGCACGATGATCATGGACACGAAGTTCCTGACGCGCAAGACGTAAGAGGAGATTTCATTTAATAAGAGTTTTTTTTAATTTAACTATAAATATTTTTTACAATGGTAACTTACAATTTAATTGGTGCTGGATTAATCGTAATCGGAGCAGGTATTGGACTTGGTCAAATTGGTGGAAAAGCAATGGAAGGTATTGCTCGTCAGCCAGAAGCGACTGGTAAAATCCAGACAGCGATGATTATCATCGCAGCACTTTTAGAAGGTTTAGCATTTGGAGCTTTATTCTTAGGAAAATAAGAACCAAATCAAAATTACAAAAACACTATCCTGTAACGGTTGGTTACAGGACGTGTTTTTAAATTAAAAAAAAAGACAAAACACATAATTACTTAATAATATGGATAAGTTATTAAACGATTTTTCACCAGGTTTATTCGTAGTGTCAACAATTCTTTTATTGGCGTTAATAGCACTTATGGTAAAGTTTGCTTGGAAACCAATTCTTACTTCATTAAATGAAAGAGAAGAAGGTATTCAAGGGGCTTTAGATGCGGCTGAAAAAGCTAAGCGTGAAATGGCCAATCTTCAAGCAGATAACCAAAAATTATTGCAAGAAGCGCGTTTAGAAAGAGAAACTATGCTTAAAGAAGCTCGTGAGCTTAAAAGCAAAATGATTGCAGATGCTGAAGCAGAAGCGAAAACGCAGGCCAATAAAATGATTACACAAGCACAAGAAGCTATTACTAGTGAAAAGAAAGCGGCTATGGCAGAATTAAAAAGTCATGTTGCTGGTTTATCATTAGATATCGCAGAAAAAGTAGTGCGTAATGAATTATCTAACAAAGACAAGCAACTTAAGTTGGTTGAAGATATGTTAGGTGAAGCAACTTTAAACTAAGGTAAATGTCAGGATCAAGAGCAGCCATTAGATATGCTAAAGCAGTTTTAAGTTTAGCAACAGATCAAAAATCTACAGAAGCGGTGAATAGTGATATGAAATCTATTACTAAAGCTATTGCTGAGAGTGAAGATTTAAATCAGATGCTTCAAAGTCCTGTAGTAAGATCTTCAGACAAAAAAGCAGTACTTACAGCAGTATTTAACGATGCAAATGTTGCTACTACTAACTTAATTGATACATTAATTGCTAACAAGAGGTTACCATTATTAAATAGTGTGGCTTCAAGTTATTTAGAATTATATAATCAATTAATAGAAAGTCAAGTAGCTTCAGTTACTACTGCAGTACCGTTGACAGATGATTTAAAAGCTAAAGTTATCGCTAAGGTGAAAGAACTTACTGGTAAAGAAGCGGAAGTAAAAAATATTATAGATGAAAGCATTTTAGGTGGTTTCATATTAAGAGTAGGCGATATTCAGTATAATGCTAGTATATCAAACAAACTCGATAAATTAAAAAGAGAATTTACATTAAACTAAATTGATTTAGTTCACAACGTGTAATCGAAGTGAATATAAATCTAATATCTAAAATAAGATGGCAGAAGTAAAACCAGCTGAAAT
This sequence comes from Winogradskyella sp. Asnod2-B02-A, assembly GCF_045063645.1. Classification (NCBI taxonomy): domain Bacteria; kingdom Pseudomonadati; phylum Bacteroidota; class Flavobacteriia; order Flavobacteriales; family Flavobacteriaceae; genus Winogradskyella; species Winogradskyella sp. Asnod2-B02-A. Next base: position 1,068,255 of record NZ_JBEFOG010000027.1, on the reverse strand, counting down.
ATCAGCAATCTTAAAACAACAACTTTCAGGTTTTGAAGCAGGTGCTTCATTAGACGAAGTAGGAACAGTATTAACTGTCGGTGATGGTATTGTACGAGCTTATGGATTGGCTAATGTGCAATATGGCGAATTAGTTGAATTCGATGGTGGTGCAGAAGGAATTGTACTAAACCTAGAAGAAGATAACGTAGGTATTGTACTTTTAGGTACTTCTATAGGAATTAAAGAAGGATCTACAGTAAAACGTACTGATCGTATCGCATCTGTTAAAGTAGGTGAAGGTATTGTTGGTCGTGTGGTAGATACTTTAGGTAACCCAATTGATGGTAAAGGACCAATAGCAGGTGAAACTTATGAGATGCCATTAGAGCGTAAAGCACCAGGTGTTATCTATAGAGAGCCAGTAACTGAGCCATTACAAACCGGTATTAAAGCTATTGATGCTATGATCCCAGTTGGTAGAGGACAACGTGAGTTGGTAATTGGTGATAGACAGACTGGTAAAACGGCTGTTTGTATTGATGCGATCTTAAATCAAAAAGAATTTTACGATGCAGGTGAGCCTGTATATTGTATATATGTTGCTATTGGCCAAAAGGCTTCAACAGTAGCTTTAATTGCTAAAACTTTAGAAGAAAAAGGAGCTTTAGCTTATACTACCATAGTAGCTGCAAATGCATCAGATCCTGCAGCAATGCAAGTTTATGCACCTTTTACAGGAGCATCTATTGGTGAGTATTTTAGAGATACTGGTAGACCAGCTTTAATTGTATTTGATGATTTATCAAAACAAGCCGTGGCTTACCGTGAGGTATCTTTATTATTAAGACGTCCACCAGGACGTGAGGCATATCCAGGTGATGTATTCTATTTACACTCTAGATTATTAGAGCGTTCTGCAAAGATTATTAATAACGATGCAATTGCTCAAGAAATGAATGATCTACCAGACGTTTTAAAACCAATGGTTAAAGGTGGTGGTTCATTAACAGCTTTACCTATTATTGAGACTCAAGCAGGTGACGTTTCTGCTTATATTCCAACTAACGTGATTTCTATTACAGATGGTCAGATTTTCTTAGATGGTGATTTATTTAACTCTGGTGTTCGTCCAGCAATTAACGTAGGTATTTCTGTATCTCGTGTTGGTGGTAACGCACAGATTAAATCAATGAAGAAAGTATCTGGTACATTAAAATTAGATCAAGCTCAGTACCGTGAATTAGAAGCGTTTGCTAAGTTTGGTTCAGATTTAGATGCGGTTACGTTAAACGTAATTAATAAAGGTAAGCGTAACGTTGAAATCTTAAAGCAAGCACAAAACGATCCTTTTAAAGTAGAAGATCAGGTTGCTATTATTTATGCAGGTTCTAAGAACTTATTAAAGGATGTTCCTGTAGAAAAAGTAAAAGAATTTGAACGCGACTATTTAGAGTTCTTAAATGCGAAGCATAGAGATACTCTAGATTTACTTAAAGCTGGTAAATTAACTGATGAGGTTATTGATACATTAACAACTGTAGCAAAAGATCTTTCAGGAAAATATATAGCTTAAAAATTTAATTAATGTCACTCTAAGCAAAAACAAAGAGTCTTTATCATATAAAGAATGGCGAATTTAAAGGAAATTAGAAACAGAATATCTTCAGTATCTTCAACGATGCAGATTACCAGTGCCATGAAAATGGTATCTGCTGCTAAGTTAAAGAAAGCACAGGATGCTATTACAGCAATGCGTCCTTACTCTAACAAGTTAACAGAATTACTTCAGAGTTTAAGTGCAACTTTAGATTCAGATTCTGGAAGTAAATATTCAGAACAACGTGAAGTAAAAAAAATACTTATCGTTGCTGTAACTTCTAACAGAGGTTTAGCCGGAGCATTTAATTCTAATATTATTAAACAGGTTACTAAACTTACTAACGAAACTTATGCTACTAAAGAGGTATCATATTTAGCTATTGGTAAGAAAGCGAATGACGCATTCAAAAAAACGAATAAAGTTATAGCAAACAAAAGTGATTTGTACGATGATTTAACATTTGACAATGTTGCTGAAATTGCAGAAATGCTAATGGAAAAGTTTGTTTCTGGTGAATTTGATAAAATAGAGATAGTTTACAATCACTTTAAAAACGCAGCAACTCAAATCATAATGACAGAGCAGTTTTTACCAATTGTTCCTGTTCAAAATGATACCAATGTTAATTTAGATTACGTTTTTGAACCTTCTAAATTAGAAATTGTAGAAGAATTAATTCCTAAGTCATTAAAGACTCAATTATATAAAGGGATTAGAGATTCTTTTGCCTCTGAACATGGTGCACGTATGACAGCAATGCATAAAGCAACCGATAATGCAACAGAGTTAAGAGATCAGTTGAAATTAACTTACAACAAAGCACGTCAAGCAGCTATTACCAATGAAATCTTAGAAATTGTTGGTGGTGCAGAAGCTTTAAATAATTAAATCTTTTATATTAAGCATTAGCTCAATATTTCAAAATAATATTAAACCTAACTTTTACGAGTTAGGTTTTTTTATGTCATAAATTATCTTAGTCTTATATTTAAATAATGAAAACACTTAAAAACACCGTTTTACTATTTCTAATAGCGTTGTCTTTATTTAAATGCGCAATAGTACCCAAACTTCAAAAAGAAGCACCAACGGGTTTAAAAGAGGTGTATTATCAAAACTGGAATGCAGGCCATAAAGACGGAATTAGCGGAACGGATATATACATACGATTACTTAATACATCCGTACTATTAGATAGTGTATACTTTAAAGGGCACGTGGTAAAACTTAATGTGGTTTCAACAGATAGTTTATTATTTGTAGGCCACACAAAGTCTAACTCAAACATTACCATAGATTTAGAGAATTCTTCATTTTCAAAATTTAAAATTAACGATAGTGACTGCATAATTAGCTATAAGAAAACACATCATGAACCTCTTCAGTATTATAAAATCATCAACGTTATAATGCTTCAATCTGTAAACTATCCTAGTTCTCCTAGCAAAATTTAACATTTTTTACCCTATTTCCTACTTTTCTGTGTAGTTTGCCGGATTTATGTTGCTCTTTATAGATTTATTCTTATATTGCACATCCAAATCTTTAACCTATTAAAAAATGAAACATCTTAGAAAGGCATTACGTGCCATAGTTGTATCTGTACTTTTATCATTAACCATGCAATGTTCCAGTTCTAAATCTATTATTGGATCGCATGATACACAGACTGCTTTTAAAGTTAAAACTGTTTCTTTCCAACAGTGGAATGCTGGCGATAAAGAAGAAAACACAGGTATGAATGTTTTTGTACCGATAGTAGAAAAAAAGGATGATGTATTGATTGACAGTATCTATTTCAGAAATTTTAAAGGGCAACTCGTTCGAAATTATAGCAGATATACAGCAGTCTTAAAAAATAACGCACCTGAATACATCTTTAACCAATCAGAAAAAGAATATGACTATCCTTTTACTACTAAAAATGATGAATGTGTTATTAAATATATCGAAAAGGGTACAATTAAATACGTCAAAGTAAATGATGTTATAGAAAAAGAACCTATTCATTATCAAGACGGACCTCCTCTATCTTATCAAAGGCGACGAGAAGCAATGATTATATCTGGTGAGGAATCTGGTTTAAAACCCATGCCCACATTTCAACCCTCCACGACTTTTAAAGTCAAAACGATCTCATTTCAAGAATGGTATGCTGGTATAAAAGTTGGTGGTACTGGTATGAATGTTTTTGTCCCTATCGTTAACAAGGAAGATAATATTAAAATAGATAGTGTGTACTTTAGAAACCTTAAAGCCAAGTTGGTTGAAGATTCTGGTAGATATACAGCAGTCTTAAAAAACAAGTCGCCTTATTACACCTTTAAAAAGGCAGAAAAAGATCCTGATTTTCCGTTTACTTTAGAAGACAATGAATGTGCTATTAGCTTTGTTGAAAATGGTGTAACTAAATACGTAAAAGTGTCTGATATTAATGAAAAACAAGGAGTTTATTATGAAGACGGTCCACCTCAAGTTTATCAGAGAAAACGTAAAAACAATATGATTGTAACAAATGGAAAGGACATTATTAAAGAATTTTTAAATAATTTGAAAGATAAACGCAATGTGATTGCACATTTAAGAGTTTAAGTTTCTAAAACACTAATACCTATGAGCACTTAATTAGTTTTTTATAGATAAAGACTGTTAACTGATCATTTTTTGAGTGTTTATCATTAATTGTTGCACCATTTAAGTATAGCACGTATAAATTTAATACTTTTGAATTTTACTGTTAATAATACTCTTGAGCGGATTTAAATCTCTTTTTAAACAAACATTTATATATGGTCTAGCGACTGTATTACCTAGAATGTTGGGCTTTATTTTAGTGCCACTTTACACAAATCCAGAGGTTCTATCCGTAGAAGAATATGGTCGTGTTTCTTTTATATTCGCCTATTTTGTCCTTTTCAATGTGGTATTGGCTTACGGAATGGAAACCGCATTTTTTAGGTTTTTTAATAAAGAAGAAAGTCAAGAAACAGTAACAAGTACATCAGCAATATCTTTAGTTATAAGTTCTTTTGCATTAATGGGAATTGCATTTCTGTTTAGAAATCAGATTTCAACACTTATAAATATTGACTTAAAGTATCTTAATTTAGTCTTTATAATTTTGCTGTTAGATGCTTTGGTTATTATTCCTTTTGCATGGTTAAGAGCGACCGCACAACCCATGCGTTATGCGGTAATTAAAATATTTAATGTTGTTATTAATCTAGGGTTAAATATATTCTTGTTGCTATATTTAAAAGATTTAGCCGAAGGAAATTCATTTTTTAATGGTTTGTATATTCCAAACTATCAGATTAGCTACATTTTTATTTCCAACGTTATTGCAAGTGGATTAACCTTACTAATCTTACTGCCATTTTACGCAAAACTAAGGCTAACTTTCGATGGTGTTTTATGGAAAAAAATGATGCGCTATGCCTTACCAGTTCTTATTGCTGGCATTGCTTATTCTGTGAATGAAACCTTTGATCGTATTTTATTAGAATATCTATTACCAGATGATATTGCTAACCAACAAATTGGAATGTATTCGGCCTGTTACAAACTAGCGCTATTCATGACCTTATTTGCAACAGCATTCCGTTTAGGCATAGAACCTTATTTCTTTAGCCATTCTAAAACTGAAAATCCTCAAAAAAATTACGCTAAAATTTTAGAATACTTTGTTGCCCTTGGTTCTGTTATTCTTTTGTTTGTCGTTGTTTTTGCAGATCTCTTAAAACCTTATATTATTTTAAGTGAAGCTTATTATGAAGCCATGTGGATTGTACCTTTTATTCTATTGGCCAACTTCTGTTTAGGGATCTATCATAACCTTTCGGTTTGGTATAAAATTACAGATCGCACCAAGTTTGGAGCTTATATTTCAATATTAGGAGCTATTGTAACTTTAGTTTTAAATTATGTTTTAATTCCTATCATAGGTTTTAAAGGTTCAGCAATAGCAACACTTTCTGCTTATTCCATAATGATGTTATTATCCTTTTATTTTGGAAGAAAGTACTACCCTGTTCCTTACAACTTAAAGAAAATAAGTTTATACCTTGTAGTATCTATTCTATTTTCATTTATATTTTTCTATAACTATCGCGAGAATTATATTCTAGGAATTGTAATGTTAATTGTATTTTTGGGATTAGTTATTATACTTGAAAAGAAAGAGTTAAAGCAGGTATTGAAAAGATAATCATATTGTCCTCTCGAGCGCAGTCGAGAGGTTTTAAAGAATACGAGTTTAATAAATAGTTTTCGGCTGCGAACGAATAGACAGAAACAGCATGAAAATTAAAATAATAAATAAATCGATACACGATTTACCACATTACGAAACTATCGCTTCTGCAGGTATGGATTTGCGTGCCAGTATTACAGAAACTAGAATTTTAAAACCTTTAGAGCGTACTATCGTTGGCACAGGTTTATTTATAGAATTACCAATAGGAATAGAAGCGCAAGTAAGACCACGTAGCGGTTTAGCTGCAAAAAAAGGAATTACTGTTTTAAACGCACCAGGAACGATTGATGCAGATTATAGAGGAGAAATCGGTGTGATATTAGTCAATATTTCTAATGACGATTTTTTAATTCAAAATGGTGAGCGCATAGCGCAATTAGTTATAGCAAAACACGAACGTGCAGAATGGGAACAGGTAGAGGTTTTATCTGAAACTGATAGAGGTGAAGGTGGTTTTGGTAGTACAGGTGTTAAGTAGCTGATTCCTGCAGACGAAGGAATCTCAGAATAAATAAGAATGAATTATTGGTACGTCTATATAATGGCAAATAAGGCAGACGGAGTAATTTAAATTGGAGTAACTGATAATATTGAAGAAAGAGTAAAAGAGCATAAGCTAAAAGTTTATCCCAAATCTTTTACAGCAAAGTATAATTTTTGACATTTTAGTCTATTTTGAAGAGTTTGAAAATGGAAAAGAAACGGAAAAACGTGAAAACAATTCAAAAAATGGAAAAGAGATTGGAAAATTAAATTGATAGAAGAAATGAATCCTAATTGGTCTGATTTAAGTGCTAATTGGAATCTAAATTTTAATAAAATTAGAAATTAAGTTTAACCTAAAAGATACCTGCTTTCGCAGGCATGTAATATGAAAATAATAGTACCAATGGCAGGCAGAGGATCTCGCCTAAGACCACATAGTTTAACTGTACCAAAACCATTAATTCCGGTTGCAGGTCAACCCATCGTGCATCGTTTGGTAAAAGATATCGCTAAAGTTTTAAAGCAACCAATTGAAGAAATCGCATTCGTTTTAGGAGATCCTGCATTTTTTGGAGATGACGTTGTACAAAGTTTAACAGAACTTGCAGAAGGTTTAGGTGCAAAAGCATCCATCTATAGACAAGATCAACCTTTAGGAACAGGCCATGCCATAATGAGTGCAAAACCTTCATTATCAGGACCAGCAGTAATTGCATATGCAGATACGTTGATTAGAGCTGAGTTCGATTTAGATCCAACGGCAGATAGTGTCATCTGGACCAAATGTGTAGCAAATCCTGAAGCCTACGGTGTTGTAAAATTAAACGATGATAAAAATATCGTTGAGTTAGTTGAAAAACCAGAAGCATTTGTAAGCGATCAAGCTGTAATTGGTATTTATTACTTTAAAGATGTTGCTGTTTTAAAGGAAAAATTACAGGAAATCTTAGACGAAAACATCATGAATGGTGGAGAATACCAAATTAATGATGGTATTAAGCGTATGATGGCAGACGGACGCATCTTTAAAACCGGAACGGTTGATGAGTGGATGGATTGTGGAAACAAAGCCGTGACTCTAGAAACTAACGCAAAAATGTTAGGGTTCTTAACAGCAGATAACGAAGAGCAATTAATTGATGATTCTGTCGTTTTAGAAAACTCTAAGGTGATTGAGCCTTGTTATATTGGTAAAGGCACTGTGTTAAAAAATACAACTGTTGGGCCATGTGTTTCAATTGGTAAAGATTGTGTAATTGAGAATTCAACTATAAAAAATAGCTTAATTCAAAACCAAAGCACTATTAAAAATGCGAAGTTAGATGAAGCTATGATTGGTAACCACGTAAAGTACAATGGTGAGTTTACTAAGATTAGTATTGGTGATTATACTATTATGGAATAATTATTGACATTAAATAATCACGCCTTTTAAATCAAGTAATTATGTATATTGTATTGTACACAATTAAAATAAAACCTAACCAAGAAGATAATTTTATTGAAGCTTGGAAAGGTTTAACAGACTTGATTTACAAATACGAAGGAAGTTTAGGGTCTAGATTACATAAAAAAGATGCCCTAAACTTCTTTGCATACGCACAATGGCCTGATAAAAATACATTTGATAATGCCAGTGGAAATTTACCAGAAGAAGCCAATAATTTTAGAACTAAAATGAAAGCATCTTGTGAAAAATTTGAAGTCTTAGAAAAGTTTGAAATGATTGAAGACTTATTAAAGAATAAAGAAAGTGAATAAAAGATATATTTTCTTATTGTTTTTTCTCGTCGGAATGTTAGCTATTCCGCAGCATACCTATGCACAAGTCGATTTTAATAAACGACCAGACGATGATTTAGGCAATGTTGAAGACGAATTTCAAGAATACTTCTTTGAAGCTTTAAAACAAAAAGGCATTGAAAATTATGATCGTGCAGTAGATGCGCTTCATAAATGTTTAAACCTTAATAGTAAGTTACCTGTTATATATTTTGAACTTGGAAAAAATTATAACATGCTTAAAAATTTTGGTGCTGCAGAAGAAAATCTAAAAAAAGCAATTGAAATGCAGCCAGACAATGTTTGGTTTTTAGATGAGCTTTACGATGTATACTTTCAGCAAGATGATATTAAAAATGCTTTAAAAACAATTAAGCAGCTGGTAAAATACCATCCAGATTATAAGGAAGATTTAGCAGCACTCTATGTTAGAGAAGAAAAATACAAACAAGCTTTAGATCTATTAGATGAGTTAGATGCAGATTTTGGGTTAAGCGAGTCTAGAGATGCCATGCGAAATGATATTTACAGTATTACTGGCAATGCAGACGATAGAATCGAAAACCTTGAACAACGTATAGCCAACAATCCTAATAATGAAGATAATCACTTAAAGTTAATTTATCGCTATAGCCAAACAGGCGACCAAAAAAACGCTTACAAAGCAGCTAAGAATTTATTAAAAGTAAAGCCAGACTCTAAATTTGTGCATTTGGCCTTATATAAGTTTTACCTTCAAGATGAAAAAGTAGAAGAAGCTATCAGTTCTGTAAAGAAAGTTTTAACAAGCCCAGAGATTAATGCAGATGCAAAAACCAAAGTACTAAAAGATTTTGTCGCTTTTGTAGCTAAAAATCCTGAATATGAATCTGATTTAATTGATATTACAGCCTTAATTGACGATAATAAAGATGCACAAACCCATAGTGATTTAGGCCAGTATTATTTACAAGCTGGTGACAAGGTGAAAGCACTTACCAACTTTAAAGAAGCTCTTAAACAAAGTCCTAATGACTTTAAATTAATAAAAGACGTATTACTACTAGAATTAGATATAAAGGATTACAATGCGGTTATTACAGATAGTGAACGTGCTTTAGAATTATACCCAGCACAACCCATTCTATATTTAGTTAAAGGTGTGGCTCAGAATAATTCAGGTGAATCTAAAAAAGCCATTGATAATCTTGAAATGGGCTTAGATTTCTTAATTGATAATCCTAGTATGGAAGCCGATTTCTATTCTCAATTAAGTTTAGCCTACAAAGCCTTAAATAATATTAGTAAATCTGAAACGTTTGCTAAAAAGGCAAAAGCTTTAAAAGCGCAATAATAAATGAAGTTAGTTCAATTATATAAAAATTCAAAAATAACCATTAGTGCAATTCTTATACTTTTTGCATTAAGTTGTGGTTCTAACAAAAGTGTCATCGCTTCTGGTGCAGCTAGTGATAAGCTTTCAGCAAAGCAAGTGATAAAGCAACATCAAAAAAGTGATGCTGATTTTAAAACCATGCAAGCTAAAGTTAAGATTGAATTAATTCAAGGAGATCAAGAACAAGGACACTCCTTTAGTCTTAGGATGGAAAAAGATAAAGTTATTTGGTTGAGTGCACCAATTGGTATGGCTCGCATGATGATTACACCAGATAAAGTTAGATTTTACAATAAATTAGATAATGAATATTTTGATGGAGACTACAAATTATTAAGTGATGTAGTTGGTGTAGAACTTGATTTTATGAAAGTTCAAAACATCTTATTAGGTCAGGCTATTTACAATCTTAAAGACGAACCACACGAGGTTTCGGTTAATAATAATTCTTACGCACTTCAACCAAAAGATCAGAATGCACTTATAGAATTGTTTTATTTAATTAATCCATCCCATTTTAAAATGGATAGCTTACAATTATATCAGCAACTAAAGAAAAGAATGCTTCAAATAGATTATTCAACATATCAAAAGGTAGATAAGCAAATACTACCTCAATATATAAAAATAATTGCTGTAGAAGATACCGACGAACTTGCCATAACAATGGAATTCAAATCTGTATCTTTGAACAATGAAGTTCGTTTTCCGTTTAACATTCCTTCAGGTTATAAAGAAATTGTAATTAAATAATGACCAAAACTCGTTTCTATACAACTTTAGTAATTGGACTATTACTGTCCACTTCTACCCTATTTGCTCAAAGCGATAAGCAAAAAAAATTAGAACTTCAACGTCAGCAGATTTTGAAGGAAATGAAGCAAATTAATGCGTTGTTATTTACTAAAAAGAAAGAAGAAAAATCGGTTATTACACTTATTGAAGATATCAATGCCAAAGTAAACGTTAGAAAAAACTTAATTAGAATAACTAACGAGCAAGCTAATCTTCTAACTAGAGAAATTAATACCAACCAAAAAGAAATTACTAGTCTTAGAACACAATTACAAGAATTAAAAGACGACTATGCAGCCATGGTTGTAAAATCTTATAAAAGTAAATCTGAACAAAGTAAAGTAATGTTTTTATTGTCTTCTGATAATTTTCAACAAGCATACAAACGACTTCAATACATTAGGCAATACCGAGAATATCAAAAAGAGCAAGGAGAAGCTATAAAGACTAAAACTAAAGAATTACAGACATTAAACATTCAGCTCTCTAAGCAAAAAGAAGATAAACAAAAACTCATTGAAGAAAACCGAATTGCTAAACGTGAGTTAGAAGGAGAATTAAAGCAACGTGAAGTTTTAATGGCATCTATTAAGACAGATATGGGCAAATTTGCCTCTCAGATTAAGAAGAAAAAACAAGAAGCAGATCGTTTAGATAAAGAAATAGATCGCTTAATTGCAGAAGCTATTGCAGCATCTAACAAAAAAGCAGGTAAAAAATCATCAACAGGAAAATTTGTATTAACACCTGAAGCTAAAAAACTCGCGTCTAGTTTTGCTGCAAACAAAGGAAAATTAGGATGGCCAGTAGCTAGAGGTGTTATAAAAGGAAAATTTGGTAAAACACGTTCATTAACGGATAGTTCAGTTGAAGTTAACCATTCAGGTGTAAAAATAGCAACAGAGAAAAATGCAGAAGTTAGAGCTGTTTTTAATGGAGTAGTGTCTTCTATTCATGTTATGAAAAGAGGAAATCCCACCATCTTAATTAGGCATGGTGATTATTTAACAATTTACCATAACCTAGCAAAACTTTACGTAAAAACTGGAGATAAAATTACAACAGGTCAGGTTATAGGTGAGGTTTTTAGTAATAAAATTACAGGTGAAACCCTTCTAGATTTTAGAATCTATAAAAATGATTTAAAATTGAATCCGGAATCTTGGTTAGCCAGACAATAAATTAAGGTACTACTCAAAAAGCGCTTTTAATTCAGTAGCATCTGCTGGTTTCATTTTGCCGGCTAATACTAAACTCAATTGTTTACGACGAAGAGCGGCATCAAAACGCTGTTTTTCTAATTCTGTTTCAGGCACCAATTCAGGAACTCTTACAGGTCGTCCAATTTCATCTACAGCAACAAAAGTGTAAATAGCTTCATTGGCCTTAATACGCTCACCAGACTCTCTGTCTTCGATCCAAACATCCATATACACTTCCATAGAAGACGAAAAAGCTCTTGATACTTTAGCCTCAATCATTACCACACTTCCTAAAGGAACAGCTCTATTAAATGCGACGTGATTTACGGTAGCTGTTACCACAATACGTCTTGAGTGTCGTCTTGCGGAAATACTAGCTGCTCTGTCCATACGCGCTAATAATTCACCACCAAATAAGTTGTTCAGTGGATTAGTTTCGCTTGGTAATACCAAATCGGTACTAATGGTTTTAGACTGAAATGCGGTTCTAGATAGCATAAGAATTTTAAAATTTGTGCAAAGATAGCGCCATTTTCATAATGAAAGTGCATGATCCTTGGTTAAAAAAATATGAGGTAAAAATAATGAAGTAGCATCTTTAATGAGAAACAGGTCTCATCACACAATTAAATATAAGTTGAAACCATTGAATATGGCAACAAGTTCTACATTCTAAATAAGGCAGATAAAATAAATTTTATGAAAAATTACTTAAGCGTCTTTATTAGCAACCAAGCATCACGGTTGTGCTCGCGACGGATCTTATAAAGCTCATCTTGTGCCTCAGCTCTTGTTGCATAACTCCCATAAACCACCTCGTGCAATCCATAACGATTAGCACCAATTTTACGTGCTTTATAACCTTTATTTCTAAGTTGAGTTACTTTTTTATCAGAATTAGCCTCTACTCTAAAAGCACCAGCAACAATATGGTAATTACCACTCTGCTTTTCTAAAGACAAAGTAGCAGCAGGTAACGGGTTACTAATAACAAAAGTAGCTTCTTGCACCTTAGCATCAAGTTGCTCATTGGCTTGCTCTTGTGCTAATTGGTTGTGGTTTTCAATAGAATTATTGTTGTAATACGTCACAGCTCCAAAACCCACAAAACCTAATACAAATACAGCTGCAGCAGCATATTTTATCCAATTACGATTTGCACGTTTTTCTGGAGTTAATATAATAGGTGAATTCACTTCAATAGACTCAACATCCTCTAAATAGATTTCTCTATTAACATCAACAGATTTAAAGTGAGATAAACCAAAAGCGTCTGTTAAGTAGTTTATTTGAGTAGATGGATTAAATTGAATTTTTCCATCAGTATTTAGCACCAACTCACCAATATTTTTAAATTGAATAGTTTCCCCTTCAACCAAATACGACTTAATTGATTTAATATGCTTTGCTATTTTATTAATAGCAGTTGTGTAAGGTATTTTTTCAACCTCAGCAATATAATTAGCTAACAACCCATCATTTTGTTGCAACTGTTCATTAAAAGACAATGCTTTTTTTGGTGGATAAAACGTATCTGTCGATTCGTGTATTTTTGCCGATGTACGCTGTGTTAAAAATGCTCCAAACTCAGGAACAGTAACACAATCGTAACGGTATAAAAGGTCGCTAATGTAAGTCTCTAACTGCATATAGACGCAAAGTTAGAAATTTTTGTTTCTGAACAAAATTAAGTCCGACTTAGTTATTAACATCAAAAAAAATACTCTTGTATCTGATTGATTTTCTTAGAATTTCGAACAAAAAAATTATTAAATATTTTTTTAAAATGAATCTGAGCTAAAAATTATAGATACTTATTTATAATTTTCAAATCTTTAGTGCTAACAACACATTAAAAATTAAATAATTATATTCGTGAATAGATGATTAATCTCTTCAAGTACTTAATTTTCAATGACAGATCAACAACTTATTTATGCATTAGCTTTACAACACGTGCCCAAAATTGGAGCAACTACAGCCAAAAAGCTAATTAATCATTGTGGATCTGCAGAAGCGGTTTTAAACGAAAAAAAGTCAAAGCTTTTAAAAATTGATGGTATTGGAACCATCACAATACAAGGTCTTTTTGATAAAAACCATCTTGAAGAAGCTGAACGCGAATTAAAATTCATAAAAGAGAACAACATTATTGCGCATTATTTTACTGAAGACACCTATCCTGAACGCTTAAAGCATTGTATTGATGGCCCTATTGTATTGTTCCAATCTGGAAATATTAATATAAAACAACAGCGTATCATTAGTATTGTTGGTGCTCGTAAAATAACAACAAGTGGCATTGCATTTTGTGAAAAACTGGTAGAAGCTTTATCACAGTTTAATCCAATTATTGTGTCTGGTTTTGCTTATGGCACAGACATTACATCCCATAAAGCAGCTGTAAAACACAACCTACAGACCATTGGTTGTTTGGCTCATGGATTAAATCAAATCTATCCTAAAGTGCATAAAAAATACGTGGCAGATATTGAAAAACACGGAGGGTTTTATTCAGACTTTTGGAGCACAGATAATTTTGATCGCAATAATTTTTTAAAACGTAACCGAATTATTGCAGGCCTTAGTGAAGCTACAATAGTTATAGAATCTGCTGAAAAAGGTGGTAGTTTAGTTACGGCAGATATTGCTAATTCTTACAATAGAGAAGTATTTGCGGTTCCAGGAAGAACTACAGATAACCAAAGTGTTGGGTGCAATAACTTAATAAAATTTCAGAAAGCCCATTTATTATCTAATCCTTTAGACGTACCTTATATGTTGAATTGGGAATTAGAATCTGATAAAAAACCAGTAGTTCAACAACAATTATTTGTAGAGCTAGAACCCGATGAAAAAATCATTTACAATTTTCTAAAAGAAAACAACAAAGAATTGTTAGATGTTATTGCCTTAAGGTGTGAAATGCCAACCTATAAAATTGCTGGTATTTTATTGAATATGGAGTTGAAAGGTGTTGTAAGACCTTTACCTGGAAAATTATTTGAGGTTATTTAACAATACAACGATAAAAACCACTCTTGATACAGAAAAAGCCTACAAGTAAATGCTGTTTTATATTTTTGTGAGGTTATACCAGTGTCCAAGTTTATGAAGTATTTTTATATCATCTGTTTTGTGTTCTCTCAGCTTAATTTAGTTGCGCAAAATCAAGATTCACCAATTTTTACTTGTGGTGAGTTAAAGGATGCTAGTCAAACGGCTCAATCAAGAAGTCCTTTTTATACAACGGAGAATCCAAATAATGGTTTTGTAGATCGTTTTGGTAATGAAACAGAAAAAAGGATAAACCCTACTATTGCGGGTCAACAAAGAGCAATACCGTTAACAGCAGATTACATTAGCCCAGAAGGCTTATTTGCAATTTATTTAACGGATCAAATACCTGATAATAGCATTCAAGATTTTGATAATAATTCAGCCTATAGAAATGTCATTGCTCAGATTTTTGCAGATTTAGAGCAATTAATTATAGAAAACCCTTCAACAGGTGTCGTAGAACCTGTAAAGATAGAGCTGCAATCCATGTCTGTTAACAGTGGTGTATTGGCATCAGCATCTTCATATTATGATTACTCAGGTGTTGCAGTAGGTACTATTGTAGAAGGTGAAGTTTGGAAAGCCATAAATTCTGGGTCTAATAATCCCGATAATTGGGATGGTTTAATACGCGTTAACTTTTTTCATTCTTGGTACAGTGATTTCAATAATTCCACTGGAATTACTGGAACAAATGCATTTGATATGTATGCGGTGTTATTACATGAAATTATGCATGCATTGGGTTTTGCTTCGGGTATAGACGAATTTGGAAATCCTAAAAATGGAAGGGCTTTTTTAAAATATGATAATTTACTGCATACAGACACAAATGATAATTTAATTGTACCTCTTGGTCTAGACTGGAGTTTTAATAGTGCAGTCCCTATTAATGCAATAACGAATGGTTGTCCAAGTGCCTCTCAAATAAGACTAGGAGATAATAATTTACCAGTGCATTCACCACAGGTTTTTTCTAACGGATCTAGCTTAAGTCATGTAGATTTAAATAACGATTGTAGTTATCCTATTAACGATTTTATAATGGCTTATGCTATTGCTAGAGAAACGGCAAGAAGACCTCTTTCTCAAGAATTTGATATACTATGTAGTTTAAATTATAACCTATCTACTCAATTTGGAAACAGTAATATCATTGAGTTTGCTAATCCTGCAATTATTACTTCTGTAAGCAATAACACGAGTAATATTATAGCTTATTCAGGTTGTGAGGCTCAAGTCTTTGGAATTAATGATTTTGAAGACCCAATTACACAACCAATAGTTGAAAATTGTCAGGGAAATACATTAAATATACTTGAACAAGATTTATTAAGTAATGACATATCTAGCCTTGGTTTAGCTTTAGAAGTTTCTAACTTAAGTTTAAACGGTAATTTAATTACCGCTTTTACAGGTGTTGCACCAAATAGAACTTTTGAAGTAACACCTAATGCCGTAGGTGACCTTCAACTTGTGTACCAACCAAAAGATACTAATGGTAATTTAGGAAATAACACTTTTGTAAACATTAAAGTGACGATGTGTCCAAATTTTGGCTGTATAAATACAAGCGATTGTAATTTAATTTGTAATCCAGAAATTGATTTTTTAGATAACCCTTCTCGTTTTTGTATTTTATATGGACATTCAAGTGGTAATAACGTTAATACAATACCTGGATGGCGTTTTAAGTTTGGAACAACGGAGTGGATGTTAGACGACAATAGCACATGTGACTCTTCTGGTTTAGGTTTTAGTATAGGTAGAAATACTACGTCTTTACCAAATACAGATCCATCTAGTGGAAGATTTAATTTTTATGGAAATCAGCTACCTTATAATTCTGGTCCTAACTCGGCGTTTCAAAGTGAAGGAGTAATGACAGCTATTACATTGCGACCTAATATTAAATACCTTTTGTCTTATCACAAAAGCGATGGTATTGACCCAGCCTATGTTGGCACAAACACACCTTCTAATAACTCACAACCTAATATTGGTTTGGATGTTAGTTTAAGTGACAATGCTACAAATTATTACAATCTTTCATATGTACATGATAGAGACACACAGTTAATTAACGTGAGTAATACCGTAAACAATAACTTCTTTAATAATAGCACGCTACTTATTAATGATGATGCAATAGATTTTAATTGGTCGCAAACTGTCACCACATTTAATTCTCCTTCAACAATAGATAATTCTAATTCATTTTTAGTTTTTAACCATGCTATTGGGAATAGTTATATTAATTCTGGTAGACCTTACGCAACCGCTCTAGAAAATTATTTTTTATCCTTAGATAGAGTAGAACTAATAGAAGACCATTTACAAGATACACCAGATAATTATACTATAGATTGTGGTGCAACGCAAACAATAGGTATAGGTTTATGTACAGTCTCAAATATGCAATATGAATGGTGGGATATTACCAACGGAATTCAATTAACAGATTTAGATGATACTACAAGTACTTATACAGACGGTTTAATAAATACACTACCAGCATCTGTAAATTATACCATTAATTCTATAAATAGTAATGGGTCTATAATAACATTAAGCACCATTGAAAACTCAATAGAATTAGAGTTGCGCAGAACGTTTCCGGTGACCTTTGTAAATACTACCACAACACCTACGTCCACAGCCTTAAATAATATAAATGACCCTAATAATACGGTTACAGTAAATATTACGGTTTTAAATGAAGCACCAACAGATGCAACATTTACAACAACATCCTTATCAGACTGTTTAGAATATACTTTTGAAGCTACTGAAATCTACGAAACCCATGAATGGGATTTTGATAATGATGGCGTACCTGAGGTTTCAGGTTCTGGTACAGATACAGCAAACACCAATCCAAGCTATACTTTCCCTGGATCAGGCACTTATGTCATAACACATATGGTATCTAATGAGTGTGGTAGTTTAAGCTATCAAGAAAGTATTATACTTGCCTGTGGTTGCTCTAGTAGTACTACTTGGAACGGAACAGGATGGAGCAACGGTAATCCAGATATTAATACTGAAGCGATAATTAACGGCAACTACGATACTCTAATTAATGGAAGTTTTAGCGCCTGTGAATTAGTTGTAAATGCAGGTGCGACACTTTTTATACAAAATGCAACCTATGTAGAAGTACAAAGCATAGCCTCTATCAGTGGAAATCTTTGGGTAGAAACTCATGGAGCATTTGTTCAGAATTTAGATTTAGAAAATGCATTTATTCTTAATCCTGGAGGTAATGCGCTTGTAAATAAACAGACCACTGTTGTTAATAATTGGTACGATTACACCTATTGGAGTTCTCCAATTGTGGATGAAACTATTGGTGATGCCTTAGATATTGCTCCGGCAAACAGACGATTTTGGTACAATGCACAAAACTATTTAGATCAATATTTAGATAGTTCAGATAATACAATTCTTGGTAGCGATGATATTGATGATGATGGTAATGATTGGCAAATCGCAACTGCAGCATCTACTATGACTCCAGGTGTAGGTTATGCGGCAACGGTTTCTCCTATTGGTGTTTTCCCAGGTGCTTATCTAGCCACTTTTGAAGGTGAATTTAATAATGGTATTATAGAAACACCTATTTATATTAATGGTTTGGCTACTGATAACGATTGGAACTTCATAGGGAATCCTTATCCTAGTGCTATTGATTTTGATGATCTATATGCATTAAACTCTAGTCTTATTGGCGGAACCGCTTATCTATGGTCTCATGCTAGTCCTCCAGATATTGTCAATGATGGTAATGAAGGCTTAAACTTTAATGCAAACGATTATGCCATAATTACGGTTGGAAGTGGAAATATTGCTGGTAACGGTACTTTAACAGATAATAATATTCCTAACAGTGACAACACAATTCCTTCTGGTCAAGGTTTTTTTGTAAAAGGATTATCTAACGGAACATTAACGTTTAATAATGGTATGCGTAAAGCCGATTTAATAAGTAATAATCAGTTTTTTAGAAATTCTAATACAACAACTAATACCAATAGATTATGGTTAAATCTAACCACTGAAAGCGGTATTTTTAATCAAATACTTATCGCTTACGTCAATGGTGCTACTAGCGGTTTTGACGGTTTTTCTTTTGATGCCACTCGAAGTCTGCATGGTGGAAACACGTCAATTTTATTTACTGAAATTGAAAATGACACCAGAAGATTTGCGATTCAAGGGAAAAACCCAAGTGACTTAAACCTTAATGAAGTTATTCCGTTTGCGTATTATTCTGGTGTAGATGATACTACAGTTTATACTATTTCTATTCCTCAATTAGAAGGAGATTTTTTAACTAATAACACCATCTATTTACGTGATAAATTATTAAATGTTGTTCATAATTTAAGTGCTGCACATTACAATTTCTATTCTGAAATGGGAGAATTTAATGAGCGGTTTGAGATTGTTTTCAATCAAGAAAATTTATCGATTAAGGACGATGAAATTGCAGCTATTGAAGTGTATCCAAATCCAACAACAAGTATTATTCATGTAAAGTCTGAAACAACTATAATATCATTGCAATTGTTTAATAACCTTGGACAGTTAATTTTATCTAAACCTGAGGCTAACTATTTAGATCTTTCTAGAATTAGTGAAGGTATTTACTTTTTAAAAGCCATAGACTTACATGGAAATACCAAAAGTGTGCCTGTTATAAAGAAGTAGAGTTTGCGCAGCTATCAACCAAATTATTAGATTCGCAATTTGAATTTTATGTTTTAAAAAATAAATAATTAACCTATTTATGATATCAAAATTACAAAACTGTATTACTTTTTTGTTTGTTTTTTTCACTATTAGCATCAGTGCCCAAAGGATTTTAATATCTGCTGAGGACAAAATCAATATATTTGATGGTTATGGTAATTCTTATAAAACATCAGACGTTATAATCGATATTAATAGAGGTAAATCTAATTCAAAAAGTAGTTTTGCAACCTGTTCTTCTGGTTATTTTACGCTTCACTTCACTGTTGGAAGTGGAATGGAATTAGAATTTGACCCTATTCATATACAGCGAAGATCTGTTGTTTGTCAAGTATTCAATGATTTATCGAATATGATAAATTCTCCGTTAACCACATCCGGAAACACAGTAAATATTTGGGTGAGAGATATTACAGAGGTCATAGGTTATAATAGTAATATGTTAGGTGTTGCATCAAGTTTTTATAGCCTTCCTACTTCTCCAAACATTATACAAGGGGGAATTGCAGATAATGAAATTTGGAAAACCATAAACTCAGGCGTTGATTCTTACACCAATGTGATATCTCCTTTATTAGCAAGTGATAGTTCAGCATCATTTTATCATGGAATGGTTGCTGTAAATTTTAAAGATATTACTAATTGGCATACAGATTTATCTACTAATGCACCTGTTTCATATCAAGATTTGTATACTCTTGTTTTGCATGAAGTAACCCATGCTTTAGGTTTTTCTAGTTTAATTGATCAAGATGGTATTTCCAAATTTGGTGCTGATTATAACTACTATAATCGTTACGACACCTTATTAAAGGACAGTAATGGTACACCATTAATAACAAGTTCTGGTTGCTCGTCTATGTACGATTATACTTTTACTGCTAATACAGATGTATTGCATCCTTCTTGTACCTCAAGTCCACCTGTTAATAATTCTGGAAATATTCTTGATAGCACTAATTGTAGTACTGCAATAACTTTTGGGTCAAACAACATTCCTGTTTATAATCCAGATTGTTACGAAAGTGGTAGTAGCTTAAGTCATTTCGAAGACCAATGTTATGTAGACACAAACACAGGCTCTCCTTATGGAAACAACTTGTATTTTGTAATGAGTAATGCTAATGGTTCTGGTGTAACAAAGCGAACTTTAACAGTAGAAGAAACCCAAGTTTTATGTGATATTGGCTATACCATGAATAATATTGCAGGTTCTACTTGCAGTGGTGTATCAGTATCTGGAGTTAACGATGGTTTTAACGGAAGTACATTTGCATTCACGGGAAATATTGGAGACCCAATAGACTTAAATACAGTTACAGGCGGTATTTTATTAAATGATATTAATACTACAGGTTTTGAATGTTTAGAGGACGTATACAACAATAGCAGTATAATACCTATTACTAGCGGAACAGCTATCACAACAGGAGTTACTTTTACAGGTAGTGTGCCTGGTCTTAATTTGTTAAGGTATGTCCCAACAAACGGAAGCGATAAAGGTAATATTACCTACATATACATATATTTAAACGTTGACAATAGTTGTGGAATTCCTACTGCATGTGATTTAGTCATTAATGGGGATTTTGAACAAAACTCAGGCTTCCCAGATGGATCGGGTCAAACCTATAAAATTTGTAACCTAGTTACGCCTAGTCTGTCTTCTCCTGAATTCTATCACGCCTCAAGTACAAGCATACATTATTCTGTTCCTAGTAATTCTTGGGGAAATGAACCAGATTTTATTCCCGGTAATAGTGGGTATGTTGGTATGTTTGCTAATACAAGCGTCGCTACCAATAGGATATATACAGAAACAATAAGACTACAATTAAAAGAGCCTTTAGCTCCTAATACAACTTATAATATTTCTTTTAATACTAGCCTTGCTGATAGAGTGGTAAATAATAACTGGGGATCTAAGAGACTAAAGTTTCAAGCCTATTTAACAACAAACCCTAATGACCATTTAGGCCAAGATACGCCAAGTACAGTTTTTGATTCACCCATTTTTTCTGAAACCAGTAACGGTTGGGATACCAATGTAATACAAATACAAACCGGTAATGTGGCTGGGCAAGATTATTTATTTATTGGCGCAATAAATAACGCAAGTGAATTAGATGTAGGGTGTAATAATAGTGTAAACAATTGCCGTCTTCTTTATTATTATGTTGATAATGTAAGTTTAAAACGTGTAGACACTAATAGTTTTAACCTACCCGAAGACATTTGTTTTAATAATACTTTAGATGATTTAAGTCTTTATTTAACTCCTGCCAATCCTGGAGGACAGTTTACAGGTAATGGCGTAGCTGCAGGTGCTTTTGATTCGTCAATTGCAGGTCTTGGCACACATACTATTACTTATACTTATATAAATAATTTAGGTTGTGAAATAATTCTTAATGATACCATAGAAGTGATTAATACGCCTCCAACGGATGCAACATTTGTGGTACCTAATTCAGACTGTTTAACATTAACTTTTCAGGCTAATGATATCTACGCTAACCACGCGTGGGATTTTAATAACGATGGCATACCTGAGGTTTCTGGTTCTGGTAGTGATGTTGCAAACACTAATCCAAGCTATACATTTTCAGGATTAGGAAGTTATCCTATAACACATATTGTAACTAACGATTGTGGTAGTTTAAGCTATCAAGAAAATATAGATGTTACATGTGGTTGCATTGGCAGCACGACTTGGAATGGTACTGCGTGGAGTAATGATAATCCCGATATAAATAAAGAAGTAATAATTGATGGAAACTATGACACTTTAATTAACGGAAGTTTTAGTGCTTGTGCATTAATCGTAAATGCAGGTGCGACACTTTTAATACAAAATGCAACCTATGTAGAAGTACAAAAGGAGAGCACTGTAAGTGGCGATTTACAGGTAGAAACCCATGGAGCATTTGTTCAGAATTTAGACTTAATAAATGCATTTACTGTTAATTCTGGAGGTAGTGCTATTGTAAATAAACAAACTACATTGATTTCTAATTGGTACGAATATACCTATTGGAGTTCTCCAATAGTTAATGAAACCGTAGGTGATGCCTTAGATATTGCTCCTGCAAATAGACGATTTTGGTTTAATGCACAAAATTATTTGGATCAATATTTGGATAGTTCGGGTAATACTGTTCTTGGTAGTGATGATATTGATGATAATGGTAATGATTGGCAAATAGCAACAGCAGGATCGATAATGACACCAGGAGTAGGGTATGCAGCAACAGCTGCTCCTATTGGTTTATTTCCTGGTACTCATTCAGCGATTTTTGAAGGAGAATTTAATAATGGTATTATAGAAACACCTATTTACGTTAATGGTTTAACTACTGATAACGATTGGAACTTCATAGGGAATCCTTATCCTAGTGCTATTGATTTTGATGATCTATATGCATTAAACTCTGGTCTTATTGGTGGATCTGCGTATTTATGGTCTCATGCTAGTCCTCCAGATATCGTCAATGATGGTAATGAAGGTTTAAACTTTAATGCAAACGATTATGCCATTATTACGGTTGGAAGTGGAAATATTGCTGGTAACGGTACTTTAACAGATAATAATATTCCTAACAGTGACAACACAATTCCTTCTGGTCAAGGATTTTTTGTAAAAGGATTATCTAACGGAATATTAACGTTTAATAATAGTATGCGTAAAGCCGATTTAATAAGTAATAATCAGTTTTTTAGAAGCTCTAATGAAACAACAAATACCAATAGATTATGGTTAAACCTAACTACTGAAAGCGGTATTTTCAACCAAATACTTATCGCTTATGTTGATGGTGCTACTAGCGGTTTTGACGGTTTTTCTTTTGATGCCACTCGAAGTCTGTATGGTGGGAACACCTCAATTTTATTTACTAAAATTGAAAATGACACCAGAAGATTTGCGATTCAAGGAAAAAACCCAAGTAATTTAAATCTTAATGAAGTTATACCGTTTTCATATTATTCTGGTTTAGATGATACTACCGTTTATACTATTTCTATTCCGCAGTTAGAAGGGGATTTTTTAACAAATAACACCATCTATATACGTGATAAATTATTAAATATTGTCCATAATTTAAGCGCTGAACATTACAGTTTTTATTCTGAAATGGGAGAATTTAATGAGCGGTTTGAGATTGTTTTCAATCAAGAAAATTTATCGATTAAGGACCATGAAATTGCAGCTATTGAAGTGTTTCCAAATCCAACAACAAGTATTATTCATGTAAAGTCTGAAACAACTATAATATCATTGCAATTGTTTAATAATCTTGGACAGTTAATTTTATCTAAACCTGAGGCTAACTATTTAGATCTTTCTAGAATTAGTGAAGGTATTTACTTTTTAAAAGCCATAGACTTATATGGAAATACTAAAAGTGTGCCTGTTATAAAGAAATAGATATCAAACAATTATAAAACCTTGCTTAATCATTTAAGTTAGTATAAAAAAGACTTTACACCTTTAAATAAAAAGCTCAATTTCAATAAAAAAAACGTCAATATGCTCAACTAAAATCATAACCATAACTAAAATTTGAATAGTATTTATACTAATTATTTACTCCAAACACATAATTAGAATGTTTTAATATCTGTCACAAAAAAGCTTTTTAACTGATTTATAAAGCTTTTTAACTGATTTTTTGTTTTTTCGTCCGATTTTTTTTCGCATATTTGTCTCCCCTCAACAACCTAAATCAAGATCGCTATATTAAATTAGTGTTTCTTGGTAAAGCTGAATATAAAATATAATTACCCTACTTATGAAATTTAAAACTGCACGCACATTAAAGTGTCTTAGTTTAGTACAGTTCTTCGTTTTAACTGTCTTATTTTTTTATACAGACAAAGTAATTGCCCAAACTGTGACTAATGTGTTTCCTACACGAGTTACTACTAGTAGTAAAATAACAATTATCGGTACTGGGTTTACAACTGCAAACATTAATAATATTTATATCGTTGGAATAAATATTGGAAGTAGAACTTTAGTTAGTTCTACAGAAGTTACTTGTATAGTCACTAGGAACAATACAGGTATTTCAGGTGATAATAATGGTACACTTACTATGAGTGGTGCAACAATTGATTCTGGTGTTGATACAAGTTTTGAGTATGTGGGACCGTCAAGTAAATCTGTCACTAATAGCAGTACATATAGAGTTTTAGAAGTTTATACAAATTGGGATCAAAACAATGATGGTATTGGTTTCTGGAAATCTTCTGATTTTAATTCAGGAGATACTTCTACTTGGCCAAATGATAGTCATGAACTTTTAGGGTTCAAAATGAATTATGGAAGCAATGACATTATTTTCTCTACAGGAGTTAACGACGCCTTATTAGAAACAGAATTAGCAAGTTTAGGTGTAGATGTTTCTGCTACTAGTACAGAATATGTTAGTCAAGACTTCAAAGCCTATTCTACCAATGGAGTTAGCGGAAAACCTAATTCAAACAACTATATGGGTTTTGCAGATAAAATTGATGGCTCTACAGGCTCTATTGTTTTAAATAATGCTGTGCGTAAAACCGTATATGATGTCATTATTGATGGAGATAAAGGTCTAGATCTAGGTACAGGAATTGCCAATTTTAATAGCCAAGCAGATATAAGATTTTATAGTGGTAATGGAGATATTGGTGCAGTTAATGATGGTACTCCAGACTTGTTAATCACGCAAATAGCGCAACCAGGAGGTAGTGATGTTTATTATTACGCAGACGTTGATGGTAATGTAGTAGGAAGACCAATTAAACTTGCATTTGTTAATAATAACAATAATAGATTATATCAGTGGAAAGTAGATTTTTATAGATTAGATTACTCTTCTGGTTCAACATTTGAAACTGCCATACCAACAACAGCATCTTTTGGTAATGGACAAACTAGGGGTTTTAGAATGGCTGCCTTTAATTTAGAAGATTTTGGCATTGATGGATCTAGTAGCGGAGATATTGAAGATATTGATAATATTAATATGGGAGCTGGTGGATCTTCAGACATGGCTTTTATAGCCTATAATAAGGCTGCTTTTGATATTAAATCACCAATAATTAATGAATCTCCAATTTCTAGGTTTGTTTGTAGGCTGCCAACCATTTCTAGCCTTGTTTTTAATGTAGATGGATACGTAGAAGCTCCTACTAGTGACACAAAAGAAACCATTCATTACAAATGGTTTAAAAACAATATAGATTTACTTAACGATGACTCTAATACACTTACCGTAGAAGCTGGCTTAACTGAAGCTGATTTAGTAGATGTAAGCTACAGAGTAAGAGTTGAAAATGGCTATGGTGCCTTAGATATACCTTTTACAATTAATAAAGGTGGCACACCAAGTTATTGGGATGGTTCAAATTGGGTATTACCAACTATCTATAATGACATCATAATCAATGATGAAGATAGACATTTAATTTTTTCGGATGATTATAATGAAACTATAGATTTAGTAGGCTGTGACTGTGTAGTCCCAGCAGGTAAAAGTGTTATTATTCCTTCAGAATCAACATTAACACTTTACAATGAAATCACAGTTGAACCTGCCATACCAGCAGGATTTGACGGAGATGGAAATGCTACAAATGCTTTACCAGCAGGTTCCTTTATTTTAGAAAATAACGCTAGTTTGGTTCAGATTAATGATGTTATAAATAGTGGTGAAATTAAAGTAGAACGAACCGTTAATAATTTACATGCGTATGATTATGTGTATTGGTCATCACCAGTACTAAATTTTAATATTTCTAATATTCCTGGTGACTTAAAATATGAATGGCACACAAACGACACCAATGCTAATGGAACCCTTGGAAATTGGGCAACGGCAAGTGGTACAATGCCAATAGGCAGAGGGTTTATTGCAAGAGCACCTTCTGCAACCTCGTTTACAACAACATTTTCTGGCTTACCAAACAATGGAAATATACCATGGACTGTGTACAAAACAAATAGTGGAACTCAAGATGCTAACGATAAACATTGGAATTTAACCGGAAACCCATATCCTTCAGCTTTAAATGCTAATAAATTTTTAGCAGATAATACTACAATTGAAGGTAGCGTATATGTGTGGATGCATAATGTAGAAGTATCAGTTGTTGAGAACCAACCATTTTATGAAAATTTTGCTGTAAATTATGGTAACCAATATGTAACCTGGAACCATCTTGGAGGTTCAGATCCATCAGATGACTTTGATGGGAATATTGCATCAGGGCAAGCCTTCTTTGTGCAAGTTTTAGAAGGTTCTGCAGGTACATCATCTACGATTAATTTTACCAATGATATGCGTTATGATATTAACGAAAACAGCTTTAATAATTCACAGTTTTATAGAAGTTCTAATGAAGAAGAACAATCTATAGAATCCGAAAAGCAGTTAGTATGGTTAAGCTTAGCTAATGAAAACAATACCGCCTCAAGTACTTTAATAGGTTATGCAGATGGTGCCACTGAAGGAAAAGACAGACTTTTTGATGCCTATACTAATAATACAGGTCTCAATTTATATTCTTTAACCTCTCTAAATGAAAAATTAGCGATACAAGGGCTCCCTTTACCATTTATAGAAACAAATACAGTACCATTGGGTTATAATTTAACCGAAAATGGAATTTATAAAATTGCAATTGGTAATGTAAAAGGAAGCTTGTTTGTAGATCAAGGCCAAAGTATTTATATAGAAGACACCTACTCTGGAGTGATTCATAACTTAAGAGCATCACCATATACGTTTTTAGGGGAAGAAGGGGTCTCAAATGACCGATTTGTATTAAGATATACATCTTCATCGCTTTCTACTAGTGACATTAACAACTCTAACACTTTTGCTTATATAAAAGATGGTATGTTAAATGTAAAATCTGAATCTAATATAAAGGCTATTACAGTTTATGATTTAAATGGAAAAGAAGTTGTCTTTTATAAATCTAAAGGTCAAATTCGTAATATCAACCAAAGCTTTCAATTCTCTAAAGGATTATATCTTGTTTCTATAACTTTAGAAGGTAATATTCTTGTAACAAAGAAGATTATAAATTAACTAATTAAGATGATTTAAAATCTTCGTTTACTGTTATGGTTATGTCTTTATAGTTAGGTCTAAATAGTCGCTCTAATTTTTGAAACGATGTTCTCAACAGAAATACTACCTGCTGCATTTTCATAACCTTTGGGAAATTTATTCCCATATATCGAAGTAGGAATTAATGGGTATTGTTCTCTATTTGCTGTCAAAGCAAAATCATTAGGCTGATTGAAAGGAGCAAAACCAGCAAAAGGGTGAGTTACTCCCCAAATAGTAATCACTTTTTTACCTAACATGGCTGCAATATGTGCGTTGCCAGAATCCATAGATAACATGAGATCTAAATTTGAAATGAGTATTAATTCCTCTTCTAAATTTAATTTACCTGCTACGGATTTTGTATTGTTAAATTCGGTTTCAAGCTGATTTAAAACTTCTATTTCTTTAGCTCCTCCTCCAAATAAAATAACATTGTAGTTTTTTGAAATCTCAGAAATTACAGCTTTCATCTGTACTATTGGGTACATCTTACTGTGGTGCGCTGCAAAAGGAGCAATACCTATAGTTTTATAGTCTTTATTAGAAATAAACGTGTTTAAATTCTCAGATAATAGTTTTGATTGTAAAAATGTAGGCTGCGATAAATCTACAGCATAGCCTAGAGCTTCAAACACCTCAGCGTAGCGTTGGTGTGTGGTTTTTAATTGCTGAAAAGTTTGTCCGGATGTTAATGCTTTTTTTTCAGCTCTACCCTTATCTAATTGCACTACTTTTTTTCCGAAGAAAAATAATTTCAAGATTTTACTACGCAATACATTGTGTAAATCTGCAACCGCATCAAACTGAAGTTTTTTTAATTCTTTAGAGAGTTTATAAAGCCCTAAAACCCCTTTATGATGACCTTTAAAATCCGCTTCATAGACCGTTACATTTTCTAAATCTTGAAAAAATGGTTTAAAAAACCCTCTTGTAACCACTGTGATTTTCAACTCTGGATATTGCGAAATAAGGGCTCGTAACACAGGCACTGTCATTGCAACATCTCCCATTGCAGAAAACCTAAGTACCAGTATGTGTTTTGGTTTATTAGACATATTTTAGATCTGTCATAAATAGCGAAATCGAAACATCTCAAACAGAGATTCTTCTATTCGGTTTAAAATGACAAAAGATTATTTCTGTCCTCTTAAAACAGGATTAAGTTCATCGTCATTATACATTTTCATTTGCTTATAAACTTTCATGTACTTATCTCCATTTGAGATATCGTTAAGCATATCATCAATGGCTGTACTTAAGTCTACACGTTGCTCTAACAATACATTTAATTTTGTTTGGCAAGCCGCTTTATGCGCATCACTAGCATCTTCTCTTACAGTTTCAAGATGCATATGATAGATTTTTAATGCTAAAATTGATAAACGATCTATGGCCCAAGCAGGACTTTCAGAATTAATCTTCGCATCAGGTTTTACAGATACATCTTTATATTTATCAAGAAAATAGCTGTCAATATATTCAACAGTATCTGTTCTATCTTGATTAGATGCATCTATCATACGTTTTAACTTTAAAGCCGCAACAGGATCAATGTTTGGATCTCTAATAATATCTTCGTAAGCCCATTGAACAGTATCAATCCAAGACTTTCTGTATAATAAATGTGCTATAAGATCGTCGTTTTTGTCATACTTATTTGTAAAAGGTTGATCAACTGTATTTAAAACTTTATAAGTTTTAATAACGTCCTGAAAAATTGCGTTTGCTTTTTGTGAAAACATAATGAAATTGTTTTATTATTTACAAAAATACATGAATTTATTAAGTTGTAAATTCTTTCAGCAACTTAATAATGTTATAGACTGAAGTAGTGGTTCTTTTAGTGAAATTTATTTACCATCTTAATTTTTAAGAACAAATATTAAATAGAAATAGAGCAGGAATTATTAACTTTAACAACTGAACCAATTTTCATTATATGCAAATTCATAATCTTTCTGAAACACCATCAATTCTTAACACTTTTATGTCTGAATTACGAGACAAAACCGTTCAAAAAGACAGTATGCGTTTTCGTAGAAATATTGAACGTATAGGCGAAATTATTGGTTATGAATTAAGTAAATCACTTCAGTATAAATCGCAAACCATTGAAACACCTTTAGGTAATTCTGAAACTGTTTTACACCATAGTGATATAGTTTTATGTTCTATATTAAGAGCTGGAGTTCCGTTACATAACGGTTTATTAAATTATTTTGACGCTGCAGAAAATGCTTTCATCTCAGCTTATAGACAACACCAACATAATCCTGAAAGTTTTGAAATTATTGTAGAATACTTAGCTTGCCCAAACCTGGATGGCAAAACCTTAATTTTAGCAGACCCAATGTTGGCCACAGGACAATCAATGGTTGCTACTTTTGAAGCTTTAAAACCATTTGGCACACCTAAAGAAATTCATTTAGTAAGTGTTATTGGCGCGCAACAAGGCGTAGATTATGTCTCTAAGGCATTTAGAGCAGATACTAAGCTATGGATTGCCACTATAGATGAAAAACTTAATGATAAGGGCTATATTATTCCAGGTTTAGGAGATGCTGGTGATTTAGCATTTGGTAATAAGTTACAGCAATAAACTAATAATGGGTGTTAATACTAATAGTGCTATAAACACTTCTTTAAATCGACGTTCTGAGATCACTTCGATATAGTTTGCCATAATTATTGAAAATGGCACGAATAAAAATAAATATTCACTTCCGTTTTTTACAGGAGATATAATTGCAACTAAAATGGCAATAACTGAAGCCCAAGCGATAATAAAATATGAGGGTTTTAATTTTTTGTTCTTATCTGGTATTATTCTAAAATAATAGATAAATGACCAAACAAATGAACTAAACAACACCGTGAATTTAAGAATACTCTCTTTACTATTATAGGCTGTAAAATCTAAACTGGCGTAACGTTCAAAATCTGAAGGTCTAAAATAGACATCATACACTATAATATTAAACATTACAAGTAAAACCACTGCTGTAGCAACACCTATAAATGGAATGATTATGTTTTTAAAATCGTTTTGTGAATAGTAAATTAACGCTACAATAACTAAGGCAAAAAACAAAATTGACCAAAAGAAGAATAATGATGCTATTGCCACCCAAAATGCTGCATCAAACAATTTTTTTTTAATATTTAACTTAGAGTGAAGACTAATTAATCTCCTTAACGCAAAGAGTATAAATAGCGTTGATAATAATAAATCCAAATGGGTCATTGCCTCTGGAAACATGCCAAAAAGCAAACCAAAAGTCATTATAGCATAACTGTTTCTTTGGGTTAGGTTATTTTTTGAAACTATAAAATCTAGCAAAAAGATTAAAAACAAAGTGATTACGCCATTTAACAGCGTATAAAAACCTGTATTTAGAGTTGAAAAAAGCAATGAATAATTAGTAATTACAAAAAGTAAAGCGACATAAACAGCAACAATTATGAAGTTTATAGGCTTAGATTTACTAAAAATGCTTGTAATCATTAACAGTTTTTGTATTTTTGCTTTTCAATCCCAATTCAACATTAGAATTGGTGTAAATTTATAAAAGTTATGAAAGATTTCTTTAACGGAATAGCTGATTTATTTGTAAATGTATTATTTGCACCTTTTGATGCGCTTAGAGCATTAGAGTTAGAAAACTGGTTTTCTGCTAATATTTTCTCATGGATTTTTATGGCTATTGGCTTCGTTGCAATGGTTTATTGGATGCTACAGCTTAAAAAATACAATGATAACGGAGAAGAAGATAAAAGTATTTCTTCTCATTCATTTTTATAGGTCGAAACCTATATCTTTACGATAATAGATCTTATCAAAATATAGCTTTTCTATACTTTGGTAAGATTTTTTTATGGCCTCATGGTAAGTACTTCCGTAAGATGTTATTGCCATTACACGTCCACCAGAAGTTACAACTTTTCCCTCTTTTTTAATTGCTCCTGCATGAAACACTAAAGAATCTGTGATGCTTTCTATACCTGTAATTTCTTTGCCTTTCTCATAAGCTTCTGGATAACCACCAGACACTGACATTACTGTAGTAGCTGCGCGCTCGTCTATTTCTATATTAACCTGAGATAAGGTTTGGTTTGCCATCGCTTCAAAAACGGTAACTAAATCCGTTTTTAACCTCGGCAATACCACTTCTGTTTCAGGATCTCCCATTCTCACATTGTATTCAATCACTTTAGGATCGTCTCCAACTTTTATTAAACCAATAAAAATAAACCCTACATAAGGTAAATTATCTTTCTTCAAACCTTCAACCGTAGGTTTTACAACTTGGTTTTCTATTTTATCTAAAAATTCTTTTGTTGCAAATGGTACAGGAGAAACTGCTCCCATTCCACCAGTATTTAATCCTGTATCACCTTCTCCAATTCGTTTATAATCCTTAGCGGTTGGCAAAATTTTATAATCTTTACCATCGGTTAAAACAAAACAGCTCAATTCAATACCATCTAAAAACTCTTCAATGACCACTTTAGTGCTTGCTTCACCAAATTTAGCATCTACAAGCATACTTTTTAATTCGTCTTTAGCCTCTTGTAAGTCATTTAGAATTAAAACTCCCTTTCCTGCAGCCAAACCATCCGCTTTTAAAACATAAGGGGAATTTAACGTTTCTAAAAACTTATAACCTTCTTCTACTGTTGCTTTTGTAAAGCTTTCGTAAGCAGCTGTTGGAATATTATGACGCATCATGAATTCTTTAGCAAACTCCTTACTCCCTTCTAATTCTGCCGCTGCCTGTTGAGGTCCAATAACCGCAACATGTTTTATAGCTTCGTCTTGTAAAAAGAAATCATGAATGCCTTGTACCAAAGGATCCTCTGGTCCAACGACTACTAAATCAATGTTGTGCTCTAAAACTGCTGCTTTAATAGCTTCAAAATCAGTAACACCAATATTTAAGTTTGTAGCAATAGCTTCAGTTCCGGAGTTTCCTGGAGCTACAAAAATTCCCTTACAACGGTCGCTTTGTGCTAATTTCCATGCAAATGTGTGTTCTCTTCCGCCAGAGCCAAGTATTAAAATAGTCATGTCATAAAATTTTTAAAAACTCATGTCAACTTTTCTTTTTTCCTTCAAATCATACAATTTGCACTCTAATTTTACCATTTTCAGCTTCCGTAACTTTTGGGTTATACAACCAAAAAATGATTTCATTAGAACACAAAAGCCATAATTTTTGGATTAAAATTAAAAGTCTAGATGAGTTCTCTGCAAAAATAATTGGTTTTAAGCTTAAAAAACAATTATTTTACCAAAGAACTTATCGAGTTCATAAATTCATAACCTTAAAGGCAAAATACACCTTGCAATTATTTGAATTTTCTTTAAAAGTAAATGGCTTTGACATTAACAAGGCTAAGGCTGCTTTGGCAGAAATTCAAAGTAAAAATGTCACCGAATTTGAGGCTTATCTACAAAATCAGAGACAAACTATAATTTCTTATCATTTAGAACATAATCCATTTTATAAATCTTTAGGAAGATCTATTGATATTAATGATTGGAATTCTGTACCAATAATGACCAAGTCTCATTTACAACAACCTTTAGAGCAACGATTAAGCAGTGGTTTTACGACTAAAAATGTCTATGTAAATAAAACGTCTGGTAGCTCTGGTGATCCTTTTATTTTTGCAAAAGATAAATGGTGCCATGCATTAACTTGGGCAGAAATTATGAATAGGTTTGGCTGGTATGGTATTGATTTTAATAGTTCTAAACAAGCACGTTTTTATGGGATTCCTTTAGATAAAAAAGGGTATTACAAAGAGCGTATAAAGGACTATTTTAGTAACCGATTTCGATTTTCGGTATTTGATTTGAGTGATGCAGCATTTGAAAACACATTAGCGAAATTTAAAACTACAAACTTTGATTACATTAATGGTTATACGAGCTCAATTGTGCAATTTGCCAAATATTTAAAGCGTAATAACATTATTTTAAAATCGGTTTGCACTAGTTTAAAAGCCTGTGTTGTCACTTCAGAAATGTTATTTGATGATGATAAATTATTGCTTGAAACCCAATTTGGATTGCCTGTTATTAACGAATATGGAGCTTCGGAATTAGATCTTATTGCATTTCAGAATATAAAAGATGAGTGGCAGCTTAATAGTGAAACACTTTACATAGAAATTTTAGATGAAAATGATGCCATTTTACCTTATGGCGAAGAAGGTCGTATTGTAATTACATCTTTATACAACAAAGCACATCCTTTTATAAGATACGACATTGGTGATATTGGTATTTTGTCTAAAAACAGCACGAGTAAGAACCCTATTCTTAAAAAATTGATAGGTAGAACCAACGATATTGTGGTGTTACCAAGTGGTAAAAAAGCAGCCGGACTAACATTTTATTACATTACAAAAAGTGTTATTGAAAACGATGGTAATGTCTCAGAATTTATTGTAGAACAATCTTTATTGGATACTTTTAAAATTAGTTATGTTAGTAAAATTGAGCTTTCTGAGGTAGAAAAAACACATATTGAGAAAGAAGTGATACGTTACCTCGAGCCTAACATAACTATTATCTTTAAGCGCGTCAATGAGCTTAAACGTTCTAAATCGGGAAAATTAAAACAATTCACATCACATTTAAAATAAAAAATTAGTGAAGCAATTAATGATTATAACAAGCTATTTTCCACCAGAAATTGGGGCAGCTTCAAATCGTATTTACCATTTAGCAGAGGGATTAAAAAACGACTATGACGTTAGTGTTGTAACTCCGCTTCCTAATTACCCAACAGGGAAAATTTTTAAAGATTATAAAGGGAAATTTAGCGCAACAACTATAGAAAATGGTATTAAAATAAACCGACTATGGATTTATGCTTCTGTTTCTAAGAATAAGTTTCTTCGCTTAATTGCCATGCTTTCCTATAGCTTCAGTTTGATTTGGTTTTTTATGTGGCATAAGATTCCGGATAAAGTTATTGTGCAATCTCCACCTCTTTTAGTATCCTTTACATGTATGCTCTTTTTGAGATCTAAAAAACGAAAATTAATCTTAAATGTGAGTGATTTATGGCCAAGTGCAGGATTAGAGTTGGGTGCTTTAAAAGAAGGTTTTGCTTACAATATGCTAAAAAAGCTTGAAGCCTTCAACTATAAAAAAGCAGATCTTATTTTAGGACAAAGTAATGAGATTCTATCACATGTAAAAACCATTACCACAACACCAGAACTGTTTCTTTACAGAAATTTCCCTGAAATTGAGCTACCTAAATTAATTGAAAAACCACTATCTAATGGTAAGATAAAAATGGTATATGCTGGTCTATTAGGTGTAGCACAAGGCATTTATAAACTTTGTAATGAAATTAATTATGAAACTATTGAATTTCATATTTATGGTTCTGGCGCAGAAGAGGAAGCTATAAAAAACCTAATAGCCTCTAAAAAAGATTTACCGCTTTATTTCCATGGCAGAGTAAATAGAGATGAACTACACAAAGTATTATTAAAATACGACCTCACCATTATACCATTGTTAAATAGAATTTATGGTTCTGTACCATCTAAAATATTTGAATATGCAAAATTAGGCCTTCCAATGCTTTATTTTGGAGGAGGTGAAGGTGAAGACATTATTGAGAAAAACAGCTTAGGATGGGTTGCAAATGAAGGTAATTACGATGATTTGAACAGCGTTTTAAAGTCCATACCTGCAGAGCGCTTAAATTTGGAATTAAAAACGGCCATTCAACAAACTGCTAGCCTTCAATTTAATTTCAAAAAACAATTATCAGCACTAAAAGAAGTTATCTAATTGCCTTAATAAGCTTTATCGTCGCCTTTTATAGCATTGATAAAGGTTTGTATGATAATTTTAATATCTAGAAGTAAGGACCAGTTTTCGATATAAAAAATATCTAATTTTACTCTACCAATAATATCTTTATCTGTTTCTACCTCTCCTCTAAAACCACTTGTTTGTGCCAAACCTGTAATACCTGGTTTTACAAAATGTCTTACCATAAATTTGTCAATTTTTTTGGCGTACATATTAGTATGGCTTACCATATGAGGTCTTGGTCCTACTACAGACATATCTCCAAAAAGCACATTAAAGAATTGCGGCAATTCGTCTATACTTGTTTTTCTAATAAACTTTCCTACTCTTGTTACGCGTTCGTCACCTCTAGTAGCTTGATATAAATGTGCGTCTTTATTTGGCATCATTGACCTAAATTTGTAGCAATCAAATTCTTTGTAGTTAAAACCATTTCTAGATTGTTTAAAAAAGACAGAACCTCTAGACTCCAACTTTATAAATATCGCAATTAAAGGTGTTAACCAAGATAAGACAAAGACTATAACCATAGCAGAAAACAGAATATCAAATCCTCGTTTTAAGAAGGTGTTTACAGAATCCTCCAAAGGAATATTTCTTAATGTTAAAACAGGTATATAATCATAATACTCATACCGCAGTTTTTTAGCGTAAATCTCTTTACTATCTGGAATAAATTTTAAGATCTTAAGATTATTATCTGCAAAATCCACAATATCTGCAATTTGAGCATTGCTCAACTCCGAAATTGAACAGTAAATTTCATCAATACCTTCAGTTAATATATATTCAAAACAATCATCTAAGGAGTATTCTTTATTTTTGAAATTAAATGTTTTTTTGTGCAGATACCCATATTCTGGGTTTTTATTAAAAAAATTATCTAAGGCTATTGTTTTTTTGTTTAAACCCAAAATGACAGTAGTTCTGTAATTACCACCAAACGACGTCCTGTACTTTTGTAATAAATAGTAAATCGCAAACTTAAAAATAGTAATGAGTAAAAAACACATCAATGCGTATTTTACAATAGGCCTTGGGTATATATCAAGTTCGTGATATAAACCAGAAAATGCGAATACTAATAATAGAAATAAGATAAATTGCTTTACTATAAGCGATAAAATATTGATTGGCCTGGTGTATCTATAAACTTCATAAAATTGCGAGTAAACAGATAATAAAACCCAACTAAAAGAAATAGCGGCAGAAAAAATAAAAGGATCTTTACCTTTTAGTAAATAAAGTACTGCTACTCCATTAATAATCGATAAATCAATTATATATGAAATAGGTCTTAAGTAACCCGAATATCTTCCTTGTTTAAATAAACTCAAACTAATTCACCGTTTTTATTATTAAGCATAATAAAATATAATACTTTGAAAATGATACAACTATAATGTTATTTAAAAAATTAAAATATACATATGTTAAGCATAAAACTCAGTAAACTTAATTAATCCATAAGTTCTATCTCTCAATTATATCAAATTAACAGTAATTATATGAATTTTAAATCAAAAATAACATGATTTATACTAGACACTTTTAACTATATTAGAAGACTTCATTTCAAAGCTCATCTAAAAGCAAATTTACAGTGTTTAATATTAAGTTCTGTATTACACTTAAACGCTCTTTGTAAAAGTTTTATGTAATTTTATTTAACGTTACTATTGTGCTGATTCTTTAATCTTTAAAGTGTCTTCATTTAGACATAATAGCGTTAATGTACATAATATTGAAGATAATGGTATATAAAATAAATTCCCTGAAAACATAGAAGTTGTAAGTGCTGTTACCAATAAAATAATGGCCAAATAATTATGCTTTATAATTTTATATAATTTGAATATATAATACCCATAGACCAATAACCCTATACTGCCAAAATAGATAAAAATATCAACGAGTTGCAATTCTAGCCTCACTGTTTCTAGATCTTTTGCACCAATAAAAAAATTAAAATTCTCACTGTTTATTGCTGAGAAAAGCAATTTTAAATTCTCTATTCGGAAAGAGAAAATTATCGTAAGTAGTCCATTTGTCTTAAATATTTCTTTAAAAGGTGATAAGTTTAATATCACTAAAGTGATAGATATAAACCCAATAAAAATGCCGATTAAAGCTTTAATTTTAAAAGCTTTACTGAGTCTATTATCAAATAAAACTATAAGTGTAAAAGCAATAAATTCTGCTAGATAAACACCTTTAACACCAGATAATAATGCGATTAATATTGTAATTACAAGCAATGTTTTATCTTTAAAATACCAAAACAATATACTAGCAGACATGTAAAAAAATGGAGCAAATCCTTGACTTATAAGCATGCCATTAAAACCAAATCTGTTGACTCTGTAGGTTTTAAAACTTTGTATATCAAATATTAAGCCTGCCAAAATGAGTATTGCATTTATAATTACAATATATTTTAATAACTTATAAAGTATTATAATCGTTTTAGAGTTGCTAAAGGACACCACGTAATATAAAACAGGAAATGAAATAAATAAAATGGCATACCTCATAAACTCCATTTTATAAAAATTATAGTTTTCGCCTTTCAGAAGAAAAACAAGAGATAGAATTAATAATGATATGAAGACAAATTTTATTTTTTTATAAAAAAACTTGAAGTGAAAAAGGCATACTCCCAAGGCATATATGGAAAATACAACTTTAAGAATTCTATTAAATTTAATAAAATGAAGATTGTTATAGATATCTAACTTATCAATAAAATCGAAAATAAAACTAAGCGCTAAAAATAAAAATAGCACAGCACTATGATTAAAAGTTATCTTAGGCTTATGTAATCTCATTTTAGTTTTTATTGTCTTTTAATTTATTAAGAATAAATTCTTCGTATTTAGAATTGATTGTTTTCCAATTATAAAAACTATTAATTTTTTCAATATTCGCTTCTGAAAAAGATTGCTTTAAATGAAATGATTCATCTTCATTCAAAAGTTTTTCAATATCAGCTGAATTATCAAAATATAACGCGTCTTTTTCTAATATACTCTTATTAAAAATATTATTATTGGCAATAATTAATGCATTAGAAGCCATTGCTTCTAATAAAGATGGATTGGTACCACCAACAGAATGTCCATGAAAATAATACCTAGAATAATACCTTAGATTATTTAATTCTTCTTGATTATAATTGGCACCTGCAAAGATAATTCTTGGATCTGATCCGTATTTAGCTTCTAGGCTTTTTCCGTAAGTATTTAAACCTCCAAAAATGATTAAAGGATATACCGATTTAGACATTACATAGCCTTTTATAATCGTTTCTATATTGTTTTCTGGCTCAAGCCTAGCCAAAATCATACAATACTGATACTCTTTAAAATTATACCTTTCTAAAACCGTGTTCTTAGGATTAACAAAAACGGTTGCTCCATATGCAATTAACTCAGAAGGTTTATTATATGTTTTTAATATATAATCTCTAATACCTACAGAATCTGCAATAAGATAATCACTGCTTTTAACCGCCAACCCTTCTGCATACTTTAGAAATTTTCTAACTTTTTTAGAATACTTAGAGCGCTTCCACTCCATACCATCCATATTGGTAATAATAACGGGTTCTTTTGGTAAAAGCTTATACCAAATAGAATTTGAGGTATAACCTAATTGTAATAGGATATCAAAGTTTCGTTTTCTAGAGTCTCTAATACAGTTTAAATCATAAATGAATTGTCCCACAGTTCCTATTTTAAACTCAGGATCGAATGCATGAATAATATTTACTCCTTTGTATTTAGTATCTTGGTAAGGATGGTCATGGGAATTATAAACGTAAACCTCATGATTATTTTCTTTAAGATATACGGCAAAGTGTTCTGCAAATTGCTCAAATCCTCCGTGATTATTTGGTATTCCTCTAGTTCCTAATATTCCTATTTTCATGCAACTGACTACTATTTATTAAAATAAGTATTACGGTTGTGAAAAAATAAATGCCGTTTACTCTGCCAAATATTGATTCTGAAAACATAACCGCTATCATAAAAAGAGAAAACTGAATCAATAATTTGTCTTTATTTCTTAAACCGAGTGCAAAGCTATAGAAAGGAATTGCAATTAAAACAAAAAATCCTAAAAATCCGGTTCTCCAGAATGTATCTACGTATTGATTGTGCGGATTAAAACCAACATGGCTTTTAAGTCCTAAATTGCTCAACCTCTTACTTAAAGTCTTATTAGTTTCTTTTGTTACTCCTTTTCCAATAAAAAAGTCTTTCGTATTCATTGTAGCTAATGCCTCTCTCCACAACAGTAAACGTAAAGTTAAACCATTAATACGAGCATCATTTGGGTTATTAATATGTTTTTCACTTAGAATTGTTAAATCTTCTATTTTTAAAATCTCATCGAATCTCTTTTTTAAAGGAGAAAACAATAACACTACAATTATTAAAGGAAAAATTACAATGAGAAGTTTTTTATTTTTTATGAGATTGATTAAAACAACGATTAACGAAAATAAAAATACCATTTTAGAACCACTGAAAATCAAAAAAATAAATAAAATAAGTTCTAAAATATACTTAAGCTTATTTTTATAAGCTAAATCAATATAACAAATAGAGAAAAATAAAAGATAAGAAAAATAGACAGGGTGTAAGTATTTTGTAAAATCAGAAAACGATACAAAAACCATATTGCCATTTACGAAAACCTCAAAAATAGAAGTGACCAATAAACCTGTTCCGATAGCTATGGCAGATACAGGAAATAAAACCAAATATTTTCTGTTTGCAATAGTTGGTAAAATAATAGATAATATTAAAAATGGTAAAAAGCGTTCAATGGTTCTCAAGCTTGTATAGCCCTCCTTAGATATAAACAAATTATTAATAAGGTAAATAACAAAGAATAATATAAATAGAAGGTTAACTTTATTTTGTGTGATGTTTTTAAAACTAATTCGCCTTATATTCAAAACAACACCCAGAATTAATGCTATATTATATATTGGAGCAGGCAAGAACTCACTAAGTATTAAAATGGCCAATGAGACCTCTTTAACACCAACTGTTCTTAGATTTATTTTACTAAAATTAGTATTGTAAACTAAATACGTTAAAAAAAGAATAACGATAAAAATGGGTATCAAAAATTGATATATATATTTAAAATTAGATGGATATAAAAATTGCTTGGGAGTGTCTAAAAAACCATTTACTTGTGAGACTTCAAATTTTAATTTTCCTTCTTTTGTTGTCCATTTAAGCCCATGAGATTCAAACTCTTGATTTAAGTCTATTGTATGATTTTTTGTAACACTTAATAAATCTATACTCGTAATTTCTATTTTTTCCCCAGCATACTCAAAATAACATCTAAAGGATTTTAATTTTAGACTATCATCTAATTTAACAGAAAGAACAGAATCATTTACAGGTTTTAGCTTGTATGGTCTTTGGTAGTTAAAATTATTTTCAGTTTGCCCTTCAGCATATATTGTAAAACCTTCGTAACGTATGTTACTATTGTTATGTGTAATTTGTATATCTGTAAAGGAATTTTCTTCAATATATTTATATTTTCCAAAACAAAATATTGTAATTAAAGTGAAAATAGCAACAGCTATAGTCAAAAAAGAATAAAATAGTTTCTTATTTACTCTCATTATTATGTTTTTCTAAAAGATTATAATAATCTTGAGCAATTTTCATCCAATTATACCTTGCTAATATTTTACTATAAACATCTAGCTGAATATTTTCGGTAAAAAGCTGAAACATTATTTTTTGTTTTAATTCTTCTATGTTATTTGGATCAAAAACTAAAGAATCTGGTAATGCAAAATCTGCCATAGCCGTACTTTTTGAGCATAAAATCTTGCACTTTCTTGCTATGGCTTCTAACGGAGGAATACCGAAACCCTCTGCAAAAGACGGAAAAACAAAGAGTTCAGTGTTTTTATAGTAGGCTTCAAGGCTCTTGTTAGAAATAGAATGAAGCCACATTACACTATCATTAATTACAGCCGCTTTATTTATTAAGTACTGTTCTAATTCTGGGTAAGGAATATCTTTGTTACCAATAAATACAAGTTTATAACCTTGCTTTGCTAGATCTAATTCAACAAATGATTTTAATAATATTAAATGATTTTTGCGAGGCTCTACTCTTGATACGTATAGTATATATTTATCTGGCAATTGCAAATCAACTTTATCAAATTCATTTTCATGTTCAAGATCCACAACAGCGTTTGGTGTTATGTAAATTGTATTTATATCAATATTATAAAGTTTAGCAATTTTTGCTCTTGAATATTCAGAAACAGTTAACAGTAAATCTGCCTTTTTTGCAGACATTTTAAATAGTGTACCGTTAATAACTCTATATTTATAAGGGAAAAAAGCCTTGAATTCTTTTTGCTCAAAAAGAATATCGTGAGTAGTTATAATAAATTTACATTTCTTTATTGGAGGACAAATATATTGGAAATGAGCATAATCTATTTTATTCTGTTTTATAATAAGAGGCAAGCCAATTAACAATCGGTAAAATTTGTTTTTGCTTTTTAAAGGTATATATGTTATGTTTTTATGAAGACCAAATTCTTTTTTTA
Organism: Winogradskyella sp. Asnod2-B02-A; assembly: GCF_045063645.1. Lineage (NCBI taxonomy): Bacteria > Pseudomonadati > Bacteroidota > Flavobacteriia > Flavobacteriales > Flavobacteriaceae > Winogradskyella > Winogradskyella sp. Asnod2-B02-A. Next base: position 1,026,408 of record NZ_JBEFOG010000027.1, on the reverse strand, counting down.
AGTTCTCAATATCATAAGCTACTAAAAAAAAATTCCAATCTTTAGCAACAGCTATCAATTCTGAATAAAGTCCCTTAATATATGTTCTTGTGCCTTGATATTTATCATCAAAAACATGAGCATCAATAAGTATATTCATGTTTTACGGTATAGTGTTTAGCGTTTCTTTTTTTATTAGATTAACTTCATAATAAATCATAATATCACAAAATGGAAATCCTTATTTAGGAACATCAGCCCTAATTAAATTGATATTATAAACTATTAGAATAAGCAAAGATAACTCGTTTTTTTAACTAGAATAAATCAATTAAGTTTAAGTTCAACTGTTTCAACTAAATCATCTTTCTTAAAAAACTTATAAAGTTCAATTATCACAATAGCAAACCAAAACAATTGTGTGTTAAAATTTGAGTTAATTAGTACTAATAAAACAATAATCTTAAAAATAAGAGTTGTATTTTTTAATAACCTCCATAAAAAAAAACAAACTAAAAAGGTTCCTAAAAAACCGTAATCATATAAAAAACCAGGAATAAAAGGAGGTCTGAATATCATATGTGTATTCCATGCCTCTGGATAAATAATTTTAGAAAAGAAAGGCTCAGATGTTGCCGCACCATATCCGAAATAGGTATGATAACTTAATAAATCCATTTGTTCAAAATAACGAAAAGTAGGTCCAATTCTAGCGTGTGCACTAGAATCTATATTTTTAAGATTTACTATAAAGTTAGAGAAATCTGTAAATAGTAAAGCAAATATTTCCCTTATCCTATTTACACTTTTCCCTCCTAAATCAGTGAAAAAAAACATCGATACGGCAATCAAAACTAAGAGACCAAATATCAGAAACTGCTTTTTGGTTATTGTTACTTGTGTCAAAATATAAAAGAAGGCTATGATAAATCCCATAGCTGATTTAAAAAATAAAAACATATAACAAACCATAAAAACATACGGTAGCAGTTTTTTCTTTTTTACTGTTAAATCCCTTAAAATGATTAATGACAACATAACAATTATTGCGGAGTAAGATGGCTCCGTAGATAATGCATAATATCTATAAGATTGCGTTCTATGATTAAACTGAATTCCGAGTTCACCAGTACTTTGAAAATATCCTATTGGTCGTTCTAAAGTGTGAAGCTCAAAAAACACCATTATTTGAGATATAATCATTATAACGAAAAAGGCTATAATGATAAATTTTAAAAGCCACACAAAGTTGTTAATTTTTAGGTTTTCTTTAGAGTAATAAATGATATAAATAAAAAACGTCAGAAACATAATTGAATACATTACCGAGGTAAACTTAAAGTGGTTAAAATTTATTAGGGAACTTAAAATAATATAGAGTAGAATTAATAAAATAAGGGCATTCTGAATAGGTGGAATTTTATATAGCAATAACGAAATTAAACCAACAAATAAAGTGCTTAATATCACATAATATGAAAAGGAGATATTTCCAATTTCAAACATTTGTAAACCAGTAAAAGCCAAGAACAAAATGCACACCATAAGCATGCTTTTTATAATTAAATTTTTACTTAATACCATAGTTATTGTATCGTAGCAATAAATGCGTTGCTTAGTGCTTTAATATTGTCTTCGCTTACACTCCTTGGATCACCAAAAGCATCAGACATAATTCCTTCATAAGAATTTTCTAGCAGCCATTTAGAAAATTCTGAATGATCTAAACCTTCTGTATTCGCTTTTATAAGTTGCTCTAAGGTATGCTCTTTAAAATCTGTCCATCTTATCTGTTTACAGCCTTTCAATTTATTAAAAAATGTAGGCGCAAAAGTAAAACTGTGCTTGTTTTTTAGTGCTGCTTCATATGCTATGGTGCCTGAGACTGTAAAAACGGCACTTATAGAATCTAATAACAGGTGTGTATCTGCTTTATTGTCTATTAGATATGTATTTGGTAATTTTTTTACACGCTTATAAAAATCAAAATTACGATCTCCAATGGCATTAGAATGTTCCTTAACCAATAATATATAGTCCTTTGGTAATATTCTCCAAATATTATGAATTAGGTCTAACTGGTTTTCATAATAACGACCTATAACATCTATTGATGCTTCTGGCTGTTTGTGCAAGGTAAATAACACACGCTTTTTATCTTTTGGTAAAGAGGCTATAGCTGTTTCTGAAATGAAATTTTTAAATATAACCCTATTATAAATTTCAGCTGTTTTAACTTTAAATTGAGAAATTGGATTGCTATAAAGCGTTGGGTCGTTGCCGTCTTGATTAGTTCTAAAGATAAAGTTTTTTAATAAAATTAAATTATGAGATAACTTACCTTTTTTTGCTAGCAACTTATCATTTAAGGCAAGATAAGCTGGCTTTTCGAGTTTAATAAAATCACCCTTGGCATTTATATTTTTATCTGCTTCTAGAATGTTAGATTGAAATTCATTTGTAAAAAATGTAAAACGACCATTTGGTATTCTAATGGTGTGTGGGTTTAAAAATTCACAGTTTAGTGCTTTATTTTGTGAAAGTAACCTGTATGCAATAAGCTCATGTGCCCAAGTCAATTCTCCAAAAACATAACTAATGTTATTCTCCTTTATAAAGTCGCTATAAAGAGGGCTAAGCTTGTTTAGGTAATCATAAGACCATTTAGAGGGTTCGTGCTTTAAAACACGATCTCCATAAACCAATTCATTAATCTTAAAGTCTATTGAGGTTTCAATATTACTATTTGTTGATAAAACCTCTTTTTTACCTATATATAGCAGTTGATTGATAGGAAATATGTCTTGAAGCTCATCGTATTGTTTTTTGTTGGGAATTATCCAAAAGCTTTCAATATTATGATTTTTTAAAGTCTTTGCTATTTCTACAAATACTTGAGTTTTGTAATAATTAGAAATAAAGCATATATTCTTTTTCTTCATTCTACTCTGTTGAATATCTTCTTAATTAAACTAGCTTATAATTTCTTTTATAGAGTATTGTAACACTTAATAAAAGTGAGGCAAATGTACTAATAAACATTGCTATTGCTATTTTTTCTAAGAAATCAATTTTTAAGAACATCAATAATGAGAAAAACAAGACAGCTCCAAAAATAGCCAGATACAATTTAATTATATTTTTGTTTTCTCTACCATAATTAAGTTCTAAGTAGGCGTAAACACAACTCATAAAAGTTTGTACTATAATTAATGTTGTTATAAATATTGGTCTTTGCACATTATCTTGATCGTAATTATAAACTAAATAAATGCCACTAATTAACATTACAATAATCATCGTCATTATTAATAAGCCTAAGTATTTAAAAAGTATACTTTTATTGATACCTAATATGTTTTTTTCTACATATATAGATTTTACCATGTATGCTAATAGAGAAGAATGGGTAAGAAATATAACCATTGAAAAACGTTGAATAAGAGATAAAAGCACTCCATCTTCTATTGGCATATTTGTCAGTGCATGAATTTTACCGTAATTAGTAATGTACATTATTAAAAATATCTGAATAATAGTAGGCCAAGAAAACATTACCGACCCTTTTAGTACCGTTTTTATTTTATTAAAACTTACAGTAGATTGTTTTACTAAAAAAACTAAGTTGAAGCTTTTAAAAAAATAAAATAATGAAAACAGAATTTGTCCTGCAAAGATTAACCAAAGGGAAAAATCGTAGTCAAAAAAGAAATAAAACAGAAGAAATGAAAGTGATATAAAATTAGATACTATGGTTATTAAAACCACTTTTTCCGGCTCATTTATTAGCCTATAATACGATGCTAAAAATGTAGTAACTAATACAAAAAGAACTCTAAAGACGATAAAAACAATAAATTTCTCATATTCAAAGACAAAGAGATTTAGCAGTATTGCGAATAACCCTAAAAAAGAGATCACTAAATAAAGCCTCTGAAACACATTTTTAAATGTTTCAACTGTTTTATTGTGGTCGTTAGAATTTCTGTATTGATAGAAAAAGTAGGTGGATAACCCTACGTCTATTAAAGGAATTAATACTATAGTAATTGAGTATATATACTCAATTGAAACATAAACTGTTTTATCTCTAAAAAAAAATAAAACAATTATTGGAAGTAAAAAAATAACAGCTTTATCTACATAGCTCAAGGCCATAAAACTGAATAGTCTTTTATTCTGTTTAAAAAAATTTATGATCTTTATCAAGGACAATATCTAAGGCTATTTTAATTTTAATAGTAAAAACCCTTAAGCTCAACTATTTTAAAATGTAACGATACCACATCTGTACTATCAAAAAGTTACATACTACATACAGTAGATTTACATCATACTATATCTTAAAGTCTTTACTTAATAAAGATATTAAATAGGAATCCCAATATTTACCATCTTCAAAACAGTTTTCTCTCAATAAACCATCTTGCTTAAAGTTAAACTTCTTGGTAAAAATATCTATCTTTTTAGTATCGAACTCATACAGTTCCATCCAAATTTTATTAAGGTTTAGATTATTAAAACCATACTTTATTAATAAGTTCACGGCTTCTAAAGACGCGTCTTTATCATCAATATAAATATCGTCTTTTCCAATATAAAATGAAAAATCTGCAGATCTGTTAATCCAGTTTATATAAAGTAAACCAGCAGCACCTATGGGTTCATTCGATTCTAAATCTACAATAGTAAACATGAAATTGATATGCTTGGTGTTCTGAATACTTTCGAACCACTTTTCTTGATCGGTTAAAGACAATTCTCTTACCTCTCTAAAGTTTCTTCTAAAGTCCTCTTTATTTCTCCAATCTCTTAAATACTTTAAATCTTCTCTTTCTAAAGCTCTTAAACCAACTTTTTCTCCTTTAATCATACAATACTTTCTTTTGTAAAGTGCTCACCAAACACAATGTCTTTCTTCAATTCCTTTCCTATTAACTCCTCTAATTGATACGGCTGATAACCGCCTTCTCCTATAGGTCTAAGTGGTTCTAAATCTTCTTTAGACAATACATGTCCGGCTTTTAGATTAGATGCTGCACAAATACAACGTCTTTGCACAATATAAGCTTGCTTCTCATTATCTTCTACTCGCTTTACTCCATCACCTAAAGCAGCCAATAACTCGTAAGATCTATCTACCATATCTCTCCAGGTTGATGGATTCATTGCAAAACCATGATCTGGACCAACTTGGTCGTTGTTATCGGTAAAGTGCTTTTCAATAACTCTAGCACCTAATGCAATACTGCCAAGAACAGTTGCATGTCCACTAGTGTGATCTGATAAACCCAACATAGTATTAGGGTACATTTCTTTATAGGCTTTTAAAACATTTAAATTACAAAATTTAAAGTTCTCCGCACTACCTGTGTAATTTGTATTGCATTGCATTAATACAATATCATTGGTTTTGCTTAAGGCTAATTTCATCATTCGTTCTACATCTTCCAAATCACAAGCTCCTGTAGCTAGTAATGTTGGCTTACCTTTACCCAAAACGTAGTCTATAATCTCTAACCAAGAGGCATCACCAGATCCTATTTTATATAATTCTACAAAAGGATCTACCAAATCAACCGATTCAAAATCATAAGGACTAGTAAAATAATCTAATCCTACTTTATCGCATTCTGCTTTTAAAATGGGTGTCCAATCTTTATTGATACTTGCATCTTCATAAACTTCAAAAACCGACTTCTCCCAATTAGATTGATGTGAGAGTTTACCTTTCATATTCTCAAACCCTAACTTGCTAACAATCTTCTTAGCTGAAAAATTTTGAAATTTTGCGGCATCTGCTCCAGCTTCTTTAACTAAATGAATTAACTCAATAGCTTTTTCTAAAGAACCGTTATGATTTGCACCTATATCTGCAATAAAATATAACGTATTATTGTCAACTATTTTATTTCCTAATTTTATCTGCTTCATAATATTGATTTATGCTTTGTAACGTATCTGCAAGCTTTGGCAGTTTCCTATTATATTTCTGTTGATAATAGTTACAAGAAAGCGTTTGATCATTACATCGTTTTGCTCTATCTTTAAAAGACGATATTAGACCACTTTTTATTGTGGTTGTGTCTAAATTTAAATGCTTTAATAATTCTATACCAAATTTATATTTGGTCACAATTTCGGTTCCTGAAATGTGTAGTATTTCATTCGGAAAATCTTTTAATGAAATAATGTGTTTTATTTCCTCTCCAAGCTCCCAAATGGAAATTGGATTAAATACAACATCATCAAATAAAGAAATTTCCTCAGCTTTTTTAGAAGCATTAATGATCCATTCTACAAAACCTGCTTTTTTAGAATTTAGGTTTAACCCAACAATTGTGGTTCGGATGATACAAAACTCTCTATCACTCAATTTAGTGAAAAATTCACCCAACTCTTTTGATTTTCCATAGACGTTTTCTGGGGAAACACAGTCTGTTTCTTTAGCTAAATGAAGTGCAGATGGAAAAACAGCATCGGTTGAAATATAAATGAATTTTACACTAGCATCTGTCACTTCAGCAAACTTTTTAACCGATATTCCGTTAATACTAAACGCTTCATCTGGATTATTATTACAGTAATTACCATTGGTTAAAGCACCTGACAGGACTATAATTTCTGGTTTAGACCACGCAATAATATCTTGATAATTCTCAGAATTTAAATCTAAAACTTTATAGTTTTTAGGTTGCTCATCAAAGTTAGAATTTCCTGTGCCATACACCTCATGTTCTTCCTCTAACATATTAGCTAAAGTTGCTCCCAACATTCCTGAAACTCCTGTGATTAAAATCCTCATTTTATATTTTTTAAATACTTATACTTAAATTCGGCAAGTTCCCAATCTTCAATAGTATCTATATCATGTGATTCTATTTCTTTTAGCTCTATAAAGCCTGTATTATCATTCCAAAGTCTATTGGCTGAAATGATTTTTTCAGTTTTGAACATGTAAAACTGACCTAAATCGTGATATGATGCTTCCAAATCTTGCGTTCTTATCTGCATATTTTCTGGCGCAATCATTTCAATTCTATTATCCGCTTTAACTTTTAAAGCTCTCTGTATTGGATGACCATATTTTAAAACAGGGAAAACACAATCTAAATTTTCACCTTCAAGTTTAGAAAAACTAGAAGTTAAAATCTGTTCGGTTACAAATGGCGCGCATGGATAGATACAACAGGTATAATCAAACGCTTGTCCTATTTTTTTGTAAGCTTCTATGACTTCAGCAATGACATCTATTGTCGTTGCTACATCATTAGAATTGACTTCACTTCTTAAAAACGGAACTTCTGCACCAAATTCTCTAGCAATTTTAGCTATTTCTTCATCATCTGTAGACACCATAACCTCATCAAAGAGATTACTTTTTAATGCGGCTTCAATAGAATATGCAATTATTGGTTTATCGATAAAGAATTTTATATTCTTTCTAGGAATCCTTTTACTTCCTCCTCTTGCCGGAATAATAGCTATTTTTTTCATGTTAAAACTACACTTCAAATGTTGAATCTACATGCTCTTTTATAAGGCTTCTTAAACTCTCTATGGTTTCCCAATCTTCATTATCTCCGGAATTATAACTAAAGCCTTGTTTTACTTTTTTTGCATCAAAAGCTTTCACAAAATCTTCTGTCTTCCATTGGTGCATTGCTGGTAAAATGGTGTAATATTTTCCAAGATCATAAGTATAAAAAGAATCGGATGACGTAATCATTTCTTCATGTACTTTTTCTCCTGGTCTTATACCAACAATTGGTTTTTCGCAATTTGGACCAATAGCTTCTGCCACATCCATAATTTTATATGAAGGTATTTTAGGTACAAATAATTCTCCTCCCCAAGCATGTTCTAAAGCATGCATCACCATATCTACTCCACCTTGAAGCGATATATTAAAACGCGTCATATTAGGATCTGTAATTGGTAACTTGTTTTCTTCGTTTTTCTTTTTAATAAAGAATGGAATTACTGAACCATTAGAACCCATAACATTACCATACCTTACTACCGAAAATTTAATAGGCTTATCTCCCTTTATATTATTTGCTGCAATAAATAATTTATCTGAGGTCAATTTAGTTGCACCATACAAATTAATAGGCGCACAAGCTTTATCTGTAGATAAGGCAACAACACGTTCTACATTAGTTCTTAAACAGGCATCAACAACATTTTCTGCTCCATTTATGTTGGTTTTTATACATTCATCAGGATTATATTCTGCTATATGAACGTGTTTCATAGCAGCTGCATGAATCACATAATCTATACGTTGAAAGGCCCTAACCAAGCGTTCTTTATCTCTAACATTACCTATAAAAAAGCGAATTTGTGGGTAGCGATCTGGCGGATATTCTTGAGCCATTTGAAACTGCTTTTGCTCGTCCCTAGAAAATATAACTAGCTTTTTGATATCTGGATAGGTCTCAAAAATATGCTTTGTAAGTGCCTTTCCTAATGAGCCTGTACCTCCTGTAATTAATATAGATTTATCCTTTAAACTGAACATAAATACGTCTTATTTATTGTAATATTTTTTTATTATAATTTCAAAATTATAATGGTAAACAAAAATACTATTATTAATGGACTCAACAATATATAGAACCACTAAACTATTAATGATTTGTTTGTTTCATTGTCCTAAAAAACCAACAATTATTTAATTGGTTTACTTGAATATTAGTATCTAAATTGTTTTAAAATCTAAGCTAGACTTTAATTAGAGATCGTACGAAATAATTATGGTGAAAAACGCAGTTTAATTGTTTTCCATTTTATATTTTTCAACCAAAGCACCAACACTCTCTTGCCATGTATTAAGTACTTTGTAATACTGTTGTGTTTTTGTAAGATCAAAAACACTATACTTAGGTCGTTTAGCGATAGTTTTAAAGTGTGCTGAAGGATTTATATTTTCTATTTTTTCAGCACTATAATTTCTTGCAATCTCTTTAGCAAATCCATACCATGTAGTACTTCCATTAGCCGAAAAGTTGTAAATCCCATAAGGCATATTATCACCTTTAATTATGTGTAAAATAAATGCAACTAAATCTATACAACTTGTAGGTGTGCCTTTTTCTTCTGTAGTAATATTTAAAGTGGCATCATTCTTAATTTTGTCAATAATTGTTTTTACAAAATTTTTGCCATGTAAAGAATATAACCATGAGACTCTAATGATATAGTGCATTTTTAAATGCTCTTGGATATTAAGCTCACCTTTTAATTTTGATTTTCCGTATTGATTAATAGGATTAGTATCATCAGAGACAGTGTAAGGTGCATCTTTATCACCATCAAACACATAGTCTGTGGATATGTGTATTAATTTTACCTGAAAGCTATTACAGACTTCAGCAATATTTTTTGCTCCTTCTGCATTAATTAAAAAAGCGTCCTCAATATTTGTTTCTGCAGCTTCTACATTAGTATAAGCAGCACAATTAATACAATAATCAAAATTTGAATTGTCAAAGGCTGTTATTAAACTGTTTTTGTTAGTGATATCTACCTCACTTCGAGAAAAAAAAACAAATTGAACAGCTTCGGTTTCAGAAAAATCCTTTATCGTCTTACCTAGTTGACCATTAGAGCCTAAAACAATCACTTTTTTCATAACCTCGCATTCTTAAAGTTAGGCAAGATTAAATCTTTTTCAGAAATAATTAACTCTTGTTTTGGGTATTTCCAATCAATATCTAAATCTTCATCGTTGTAAATTATACCTGCTTCAGAATTTTTATTGTAGAAATTATCGCATTTATAACTAAAAATAGTTTCGTCCTCCATAACAAGAAAGCCATGAGCAAAACCTCTAGGTACAAAAAGTTGCGTTTTATTTTCTTCTGAAAGTTCAATTGAAAAATACTCACCAAAGGTTGAAGATTTTGGTCTTACATCAACAACAACATCTAAAACCTTGCCTTTTATAACTCTTACTAGTTTTGCTTGCGCATATTCTCCAAGTTGATAGTGAAGTCCTCTAAGGACTCCTTTTGAGGATTGTGATTCGTTATCTTGAACAAAGTTAACCTCCAAACCTAAAGCTGTATTAAAGCTGTTTTGATTATAATTCTCAACAAAATAACCTCGCTTATCTTTAAAGATCTGTGGTTGTATTATATAACATCCTTGTAGTTTCGTCTCTTTTACAGTCATTCTATTTTATTCTGATAATAAACTTAATAAGTGTTTTCCGTAGCCACTTTTAGTTAATGGCTTAACCACTTTTTTAAATTGTTTTTTATCAATATAGCCCATTCTATAAGCTGCTTCTTCTATGGCACCAATCTTTAAACCTTGTCTTTCTTCAATAACCTGAACAAACTGAGAAGCTTGCATTAGCGATTTAAAGGTGCCTGTATCTAGCCATGCAGTTCCTTTATCTAATACACTAACTTTTAATTTTCCTTGACTTAAAAAGGCTTTATTAACGTCTGTAATTTCTAACTCACCTCTATGACTTGGTTTTATATTTTTTGCAATTTCTACAACTGAATTATCATAAAAATAAATACCAGGAACGGCATAATTAGATTTTGGTTTTTTAGGTTTTTCTTCGATTGAAACCGCGACGTCATTATCATTAAACTCAACTACACCATAACGCTCTGGATCATGAACGTGATAAGCATATATAATTCCGCCATCTGGATCATTATTTTGTTGAAGTAAATCTGCTAAACCAGAGCCATAAAAGATATTATCTCCTAAGATTAAAGCTACTTTTTCATCACCAATAAAGTCCGCACCAATGATAAAGGCTTCTGCTAATCCGTTTGGAGATTCTTGCACTGCATATTGAAAGTCACAACCATAAGACTTTCCATCTCCTAAAAGCTTTTTAAATAGCGGTAAATCTTGAGGTGTTGAAATAATTAATATTTCCCTAATACCAGACCACATTAGCGTTGATAAAGGATAGTATATCATCGGTTTATCATAAATAGGCATTAACTGCTTGCTCACAGCTAAAGTCAATGGATGTAATCGTGTACCAGATCCTCCTGCTAAAACTATTCCTTTCATATTCAATACTTATTAATAGTGTCATTGAGCCTTCAAAAAAAAACTTACAGCACTATTATTTTTTATATTTTTTTATATACCACTCAATGGTTTTAACTATTCCTGTTTCAAAGTTTTCATCTGCATGCCAATTAAGATCTGATTCAATTTTAGATGCATCTATAGCATATCTAAAATCATGTCCAGGTCTATCTTTAACAAAAGTAATCAGTTCAGAATACGGTTTATCCTTAGGTTTTAGCTCATCTAAAATATCACAAATTTTATGAGCTATATATAAATTATCGCGTTCGTTCTTTCCACCTATATTATAAGTCTCACCTGCTTTTCCTTTTTGAAATGCCAAATTAATGCCTTTACAATGATCTTCTACATATAACCAATCTCTAATATTTTTACCATCTCCATAAATAGGAATTGGATCGCTGTTGAGTGCTTTTCTAATTATAGTTGGTATCAGTTTTTCGTCATGTTGCTTTGGTCCATAGTTGTTACTACAATTGGTAGTAACCACATTCATTCCATAGGTGTGAAAATAACTTCTTACTATAAAATCAGAGGATGCTTTTGATGCACTATATGGACTATTGGGTGCATAAGGAGTTTCCTCTGTAAATAAACCCGTTTTGCCTAAAGTACCATAAACCTCATCTGTTGAAATATGATGGAATCTATTATTTTCACAATTGTCTTTATATGAAAATGGAGCATCCATCCAGTGTTTTCTGGCAATATCTAATAGGTTAAACGTTCCGTAAACATTAGTTGTAATGAAAGCATCAGGATGCTTTATAGAGTTATCTACATGAGATTCTGCAGCAAAGTGAATGACTCCACTAAATTTATAAGTATCAAAAAGTTCATTTACTAATTGAGTATCACAAATATCACCTTTTACAAAAGTGTAATTCTCATTTTCTTCTTGCTCTTTTAAACTTGAAAGATCACCTGCATAAGTCAGTTTATCTAAATTTACTATTTCTATTTGGGTATTGGTATTTAGTAAATAAGCAATAAAATTAGACCCTATAAAACCAGCACCTCCTGTAACTAGAATTTTTTTATTCATAATTTTTAATAAAACTAAAGGCTTTTAATGCTAGAAAAGCAAGGATAAAAAATACGATAGTCATAAAAGGAAACAATAATCTATAACGTCGCTTTATACTACTATCTTTTTTACCTACTTTATCAAATGGAGATAATACATCGTAAAATGTATTTTCTTCTGCTATGGTTCGATCTATTTTATTCAATTCTCTCCTTAAGCCTATTTCTTTTAAATATAAATCGAATTCTTTCGTTGCTGTTTTCTCCTCTTGAAGCGGTAATACACTACCTAACCCAAGAGATAAGTTTGGACTTTTAGAGTCATTTTTAATAGCCTCTAAATACGTTTTTTGAATACTATCCAATCGATCTAACTGAATATTTATTGATTGACGATCCATATAAGCTAATGTATCTCTAACTCTTTTTTTGTGTTCCGAAAAATCATTCTCAAACGTCTTTCTAAACCCTACATGTAAATGTGGAAAAATATCAACTTTAGAAGATTTAGCTTTTACAGCAAACAACCTACCAGACATTAAGTCTCTATTTTTTATATATTCTAAATAACTTAATTCATCTACTAAAGATGTATCTATCGATTGCACATACGCATCATATTCTACAAATAAATCGTTTTGTGTTTCTGGACCAGCTTTTAACTCAAAGCCAACTAATGTCTTTGCTTCTACTGTATCAATTTCAAAGATATCCGATAATTCGGTAAGGTTTTTTGAATTTATTAAAGTATTAAAATAACCTATATTACTAGAGAGTTGGTATTTAGAATCAAAGTAAGGCTCAACTACCATCTCAGAAGAATAAATAGGCTCTTTAGTTTTTTCATAAGCATAACCCAATATGGCAGTTAATACTACAGCAACTGCCACCAATTTAAAGTTGTCTACAAGTGGCTTTATAGTATAAATTATAGCTGAAAAAATGCCCTTAAAAATACTACCTATAAAATTGAATAATCTTTGAAATAAATTTCCAATAGCATTAAACAATTGTCCTAAATCAACCTCTTCGTTGTTTGGCTGTTGCGGTAATTTTTCACTCATTTGTTATGAATTAAATATCTGTTCTAATATCTTTTTAGTAATAACGTATGTTGGCTTTACACCTGAGGTTCCTAATCCACCAGAGGCTAATGTGCTACCCGTTTCTAAAGGATTATCACTAGCATAATAGGCATATCTTACTTTAACATCTTCATTAATACTGCCTCTTACTCTAGATGCTGCTTGTATGGCTTTTTGGTAATGTGCTCCTTCCATTTCTAAACCAATAACATTCCATGTTGAGTTTTTAAAGAACTTCAATATCTCTTTATTTTGAAGTGATGTTCCTAAAACAGTAACCATAGTGCCTTCATAAACAGAGACTCCACAGTCTAATAAATCCTTTTGGCTTAACTCATTTTTAAAAGGGTAATTGTCTGCGGTACCTTCAAAAATATGAGCTGTAGGAATCATTACATCTCCTTTACCTCCTTCTAAAATACCAGCTTTACCCATTATTGAAATAGACTTTACATCTAAATGAACATGTTTATCACCAACATTTATGGGCTTTAAAAGTTCGTCTAATGTTTCGTAGGCTTGCTCTCCAAAAGCATAATCCATTACAAAAATAACGGCTTTGTTTTCTTTAACTCCCTCTAAATATTTAAATTCAGTTTTAGAAAAATCAATCTTGTCAGTATCAAAAATTTGAATATCTATGTTAGTTCCAGACGTATCGTTTATTTGAATCATTCCATTTTGCAACGCAGATTTCTCTACTTTATTGCGTAAACTAGAATTCTTAGAATCACTTAAGGCTTCATACGTTTGAAAAATATCTTTTTTTGCATCAGCTCCTTTAAGGGTTCCTTTAGCAAACAAAGTATTCATAACACTATGCATATTGGCACTAATAATATGGATAGGTCGTTCTAATAAATCATTTTTATGCAAAGCAGATTTAATAGTATCTGCCCATATTTCACCATGAATATGATGACCCAAACGCTCTCTTAGAACAGGACTAAATGTAATAGTACGTTTGTTATTATTAATTGTTTCTTCAATGGCCAATTTACCTAACCAATATACAATATGTAACAAACGTTCAGGTTGATTCTCTGTCGCAAATTTTGGATAAGCCTCAGTGAGTTCGTTAAACGTTCTTCCTAAAATATTTGCCGTATGTGTAATGGCAATTTCGCGTTCTTTCTGTGTCAGTTTATTTGTAGAATTTACAGCATTTTCTAATTTCTGCCAATCTCTAACTGTTGTGCCTTCTTCATCAATAATAACACGTTTACTGATTTTATGAGACTCAACAAATAAAAAGGTAAGATGCGTTAAAATATCGTAAATTTCAGAGCGACCTCTTGTAATTTCAATATTCATTTGTTCATCATCTATTCTGTAACAATTACGCCTTCTTTTTGGAGGAATAATCGCTTTAAAATGAGAATTAGCATAACCTTCATCACTGGTAAGATTAATAAACGTACATTCTTCAATACCTTGTGGTAAACGATCTACAACATATAGTAAACCTTCTAACTCTGCTTTCTCTTCTCCTATTGAACCATAGATTTCTGGTCTTAAAAGCAATAGGGCTTCTCGCAAAGTTTCACCAGAAACTCCCATTGGTTTATAAAATCCACGATTAAAAAGATGACGCATAGTAATATACATGCGCTCTATAGCACTAGAACTCTCTTGTGCTCTTGTTCTTCCTTGTTTTTTCTTCATTGTACTCATGCTATTTTGACCAACAAATATAGCTTTATTTAGTTAAATTAAGCTGATGCATACGGTCTGCAATATTTCGGTCGTTAGATAATCTTGGTATTTTATTTTGTCCTCCCAATTTTCCGATAGATTTCATATAAGTTTGAAATCCGTCTTTTTTAATTTTTGTAAGCTTTAAAGGCCTTAAAACTTTGCCTTCAATTAGATCTAAATAATAACTATTTTGTTTCTTTAAAGATTGCTCTAATGCGTCAATTAAAACAGCTTCATTTTCTGGTTCGTTTTCAAACTCTATTAACCATTCGTGGTAAGGTAAACCTTCTACAGGGTTTATTTGAGGTGCAACCGTAAATTCATTAACAGAAATAGATGTGTTTTCTATCGCTTCTTTTAAAGCTTGTTCTACTTCTTTACCAATAACATGCTCTCCAAAGGCTGAAATAAAATGTTTTATTCTACCACTTACAATCACTCTATAAGGTTTTAGTGATGTAAACTGAATAGTGTCTCCAATATTGTATGCCCAAAGTCCGGCTGTAGTAGAAATAATCATTACGTAATTTACGCTTAACTTTACATCTGCAATAGTGATACGTTTTGGGTTGTCTTCAAAAAAATGTTGTGCTTCTACAAACTCGTAAAAAATACCAGAATTTAACTGAAGTAACATACCTTTTTCATTCTGCTTATCTTGAAACGCAAAAAAGCCTTCACTTGCAGGATACAGTTCTATACTATCTACTTTTCTTCCTATTAAATTCTCGAATTTAGCTCTGTAAGGTTCGTAATTTACACCTCCAAAAATAAAAAGGTTGAAATTTTTAAAAAGATCACCTACGTTCTTTCCTGATTTTTCAATTAATTTTTCAAAATACATTTGCACCCAAGACGGAATCCCAGAAATGATGCTCATATCTTCGTTTATGGTTTCATCAACCACAGCTTCTACCTTAGTTTCCCAATCCTCAATACAATTGGTTTCTAAACTCGGCATTCTGTTTTTTTGAAGGTATTTAGGTACATAATGTGCTACAATACCTGACAATCGTCCAAGTTTAATACCATTCTTTTCTTCTAAAATTGGACTTCCTTGAAGAAAAATCATTTTACCATCTACAAATTTTGCATTTCCTGTTTCGTGGATATACATTAAAATAGCATTTCTAGCCGCTTCTATGTGAGTTGGCATACTTTCCTTTGTAATAGGAATGTATTTTGCTCCAGAAGTTGTACCTGAAGTTTTTGCAAAATAAATAGGTTTACCTTTCCAAAGTACATCTTCCTCACCTGCAACAACACGTTCTACATACGGTTTTAACTCTTCGTAATCCCTAATAGGAACATTAGCTTGAAATTCTTTATATGATGATATAGAACTAAACTTATGGTCTTTACCAAACGCAGTGTGCTTAGCTTCTAAAATTAAATTCTTAAAAACTTTTTGTTGTGTTTCAACAGGTTTAGAAGACCATTTCTGAATACGCTTTGCAACGAATTTTGCAAATGGCTTAGAAAGTGCGGCTTTAAGTGATGCCATTATTCAAAATTGATAAAATTAGTTGGGTTTACAGAATATCCTTTGCTCCATAATTCAAAATGAAGATGAGGTCCTGTGGTTAATTCTCCGGCATTACCTGACATGGCTATAACTTCTCCTGCTTTTACCAAATCACCTTGTGCTTTTGTAATTGCAGAATTATGTTTATAAACAGAAATTAACTCTCTGTTGTGCTCAATAATCACCACATAGCCAGTTTCTACTGTCCATTCTGCAAAAATAACCGTACCGTCGGCTGTTGCCTTTACAGGAGTATTAACTGATACAACAATATCCACGGCATAGTGTTTTTCTTCTAAGTTATAACTTTCAGAAATGGTACCATTTACAGGAGGGAACAACACATAATTAGATTGGTCTCCTGAAGCTTCAAATAAATTGTATTTGTCTTCTTTATCAATTTTTTCTCTTAATAAAGAATCTTCTCGGTTGGTTGATACTTGCAAAATGTCGAGATCATTATTAGCTGCGTTTATTAAAGAATCTCTATTAAACTCTAAAGTAGCAACATCTCCTGTTAATACTTTTCGTATTGAAGCGTAGTAACGTTTATTCAGTTCTAATTCTTGTACTAGAGAATCTGTTTTGTAATTTAACATGGTGGCTTTCTTTTTCAGCTTAGATGAAGAATAACCAGGAATATATTCTCTTAACGGAGTAAATGCAATTAATAAAACCGTAAAGAAAACAAGCGATATTGCAGAAAGTGATGTAAGAATAAAAACGTTTAGACGTGTTAGTTTAATCGCAAAACGTTCTTCAAAAGTATCTTCATTTAGTATGACTAAACGATACTTATGAAGCAATTTCTTAGTGAATTTTTTTTCTTTTTTTTTCTTTTTTGCCATCAAAACAAAATTAGTTAAAATACTGAAATAGTACCACGATAAACTCTTAAAGTTGACTAAATAACGCTATTATTAAACTATAATTACTAACTTTGCAGTCTAAATTAAAAGTTATGATTTTTAATAATATAATTTTATTCATTGGACCATGGCAATATGTAATTATTGGTTTAGCAATACTTTTATTATTTGGAGGTAAAAAAATCCCTGAATTAATGAAAGGATTAGGAAGTGGAATTAAGGAATTTAAAGATGCTAGTAAGGAAAAAGATTCTCCAGAAAATAAAGAATAAAAACACTTATTAGATAGAATAAAAAAAGCCAACTATTATTTAGTTGGCTTTTTTTATTACTTAATTGTTATGGACTTTATCATTGCTTCAAGTTCAAAAATATAATCTCGTTTCTCTAATGATGGCGCATAAACGTAACCATCTGCAACCAAATAACGATTGTTAATTTTATCTTCTATAGCATAAGTTATAAACGGACCAGCCATTGTAAAACCATTCATTTCCCACATACCTCTTACTTCGTAAGCTGGCTTATTATCTATTATTGTCGTAAACATTGATGGTGCATAAGCATCTTCTACAACCATATAAATACCGTCTTCACCAGGAATTTTAGTTTTAGTAACAGTATTTCGCATTTTTACAATATCTACAACAGTACTATCTCCATTAGAAATGGTTTCTAAAGGCACTTCATAAAGCATTAATTCTATAGTTTTAGAATTGCTAAGATTTTTACGCAACCAGAAAAAATCATCATCGGACTTACTAATTCTGTATGCAGAAGGAATATCTATTGCTATGCCTAGTTTTTCTTCCATAGATTGGTCTGCTAATAACGATAAATTAATACGTCTTAACTTCTCTTTTACTTCTTCTTTATTAAAAGCATCTATTATTTTATCACGGTTTTCTTCTAACTGAGCAATAATGTCCTTATCTGTTTTACCAGCGACAACGGCTACTGTTTGAGGCTTAGCAAACGGATTGTTAACTATTTTAGTGGTTGCTTCCACATTTGATTTTTCAATTTTAAGCACAATTCTACTTCGTGCCGCAAAACCATCGAAAACTTGAGGCGGAATCTGTTTCATACTAAACATTGGCTCATCTGTAGGTAAACCATTTAAAGGAGCTGCAAAAATGCTTCGAATATTTTCGCCTACATTCCCTTCCCATAAAATATTGTCTGCAACTACAGAAACAGAATTTAAATTTCCATTAGAGGCAGGCAAATACACTGTATTATCCTCTTTCTTTTTATCTCCACAGGCTAATAACAACGCACAAAACAAAACGGTATAAAACGTTCTCATAAGATTACTTTTTTTGTTGGTTAAACTATTTAGAAACAATTAATGTCATTCCTATCTTAAGTTTATTACTGCTAATATCATTCCAATCTTTAATATTTTGAACAGAAACTCCAGAAAATTTTTGGGCAATGGTCCAAAGTGAATCGCCAGACTTTACTTTATAGGTTTGTTTTCCGGCCGTATTAATAACGCTTTTCACTGGTTTTGATGCATTTGAAGCACCGTGAACTCTAGGATAAATGGTTAGTCGTTGCCCAATTTTAAGGTTGTTACCTCTTAAACCATTCCATTGTTTTAACTGACTTACGCGCACACCATACTTTCTAGCAATTTTACCTAAGTAATCTCCATTCTGTACACGATATGTTGTTTTAGTGTCAGAATTTATGGCTTTAGGTAATGGTTTTTCGCGTTGATTAAACTCTGCATCAGCAAAGGCATAGATTCTGTCTTCATTAGTTACAAACATTCCTACAGCCTCTCTAGGTAACCTTAAAGCGTAAGTTTTCCCTGCAACTTTAGGAATAATATCTAATTTATATGCAGGATTTAAAAATTGTAATTCTTCAATCTTAATACCTGTAGCTTCAGATACATGATTTAAAGAAATCATTTGTTTTACATGTACAGTATCTGTTTGAATCAATTGAAACTCGGGACGCTCTGGCCTAAAACCGTGTTCTTCTGCATACTCAAAAATATACATCGTGGCTAAAAATGCCGGAACATAGCCTGCTGTTTCTCGTGGCAAATTGGTACGAATATTCCAATAATTCTTAGAGCCACCAGAGCGTCTAATCGCTTTATTTACATTTCCTGGACCAGAATTATAAGCTGCTAATGCCAAATCCCAATCGTTAAAAATACGATACATTCTTCCTAAATATTCCGCAGCAGCTGTAGTTGCTTTTATAGGATCGCTTCGATCATCAACATAACTACTTACATCTAAATCGTGTTCTTTTCCTGTACCATACATAAATTGCCAAATGCCTGTTGCACCAACACGAGAACGTGCTCTTGGTTTTAAAGCAGATTCTACAATCGCTAAATACTTCATTTCCAGAGGAATGTCATGGTTGTCAAATGCTTGCTCAAACATTGGAAAGTAAAAATGACTCAATCCCATTAGACGTTCTAAAGATCCTCTTCTGTGTTTTAAATAACCTTTTATAACGCTTTCTAAAGACTCATTATATTCAACATTAAAAGGTGTTCTAGCATTGAGACGTGCTAATCTGGCTTTTAAAGTGTCGGTTGAAAGCTCTGGGTAATCTACTGGCTCATATTTTAACTCAGTAACCGATTTATAAATAGTATCAAAAAGTGAATTGCTGTACAATTCCTCTAACCATTTCTTATCTAGAGCAGCTACTTCAGGTAAATCTTTTAAACTTTTTACTCCAGTGGTGTCAACCTCTGCATCAATCTTTTTTTCTGTTGAAAAGAGTTTACCATCTATTACCGAATCTTTATTTGAAACCACTTCGGATGACTTTTTTGTAATGCTATCCGTCTTAACTTGGGAAAAACCACTATATAGCGTACAGCAAAAAACAGCCAATAAAAAAGATCTTAATTTCATGGTTTACAAAAATTGATTCGTAATATGTGTGCAACGTATTCTAAACGCTGAAAGTGCTAAAAATAGTATTTTTTTACTACTAATCTAATATAGCGGCTATTCCTGGTAAAGTTTTCCCTTCTAAGCTTTCGAGCATAGCTCCTCCGCCTGTACTCACGTAACTCACTTTGTCTTCAAAACCAAATTGTTTTACTGCAGCAACAGAATCTCCACCTCCAACTAAAGAGAATGCTCCGTTTTTAGTTGCATTTGCAATGGAGTTTCCTAACTGAATTGTACCATTTGCAAAGCTTTCCATTTCAAAAACACCTAATGGACCATTCCAAAGTATCGTTTTACATTCGTTAACAACAGCATCGAAATTTTTAATAGATTTTGGACCAGCATCCAATCCTTGCCAACCATCTGGAATATGCTTAACATCAACAACCTGAGTGTTAGCATCATTACTAAAAGCATCTGCAGCAATTACATCTACTGGTAAATGTATTTTTACTCCTTTTGCTTCGGCTTGCTTTAAAATATCTAAAGCCAATTCCATTTTATCATCTTCGCAAATAGAATCTCCAATACTTCCGCCTTGGGCTTTGATAAAAGTAAATGTCATACCACCTCCAATGATTAAGTGATCTACTTTATCTAGAATGTTTTCAATTATTGTAATTTTTGAAGATACTTTTGCACCACCAAGAACTGCTAAAACAGGTTTTTCACCATCTTCCATTACCTTTTTAATACTCATAATCTCTTGAGCTAAAAGGTTTCCGAAACATTTATTTTCTGGGAAAAATTCTGCCACAATAGTTGTAGAAGCATGTGCTCTATGTGCAGTACCAAAAGCATCATTTACATAGATATCACCTAGTTTAGACAATTGCTTAGCAAAATCTCTATCACCTTTTGTTTCTTCTTCATGAAAACGTAAATTTTCAAGTAGTAAAATTTCTCCTGGTTGTAAAGCATTCGCCATTTCTTCAGCTTCTGGCCCAACACAGTTTGGTGAAAATTTTACTTCTACACCTAAAACATCTTCAATTTTAGGAATAATATGTTTTAAAGAAAATTCTGCTTGCACGCCTTTCGGTCGTCCTAGATGAGACATTAAAACACAGCTACCACCATCTTCTAAAATTTTTATAATTGTTGGTTTTGCAGATACAATTCTCGTTGCATCTGTTACCTCAAAATTATCATTTAATGGAACATTAAAATCTACGCGAATTAATGCTTTTTTGTCTTTAAAATTGAAATCGTTTAATGTCTTCATGATCGTATAATAAGATGTGAAAAAAAATTTATTTTGAAGAACAAATATAAAGAATAGAAACAGAAATATTTTATATAGTTTTGCTTTATGTTATTTTCTGAAGTTTTAGGTCAAAAACACATAAAAAATCACCTTACTACAAGTGTAGATGCAGGGAGAATTGCCCATGCACAATTATTTGTTGGTCCAGAGGGATCCGGAACGTTGCCAATGGCTTTGGCTTATGCTCAATATATTTTGTGTAATAACTCAAATGGTGAAAACACTGGAGGAAACGATTCTTGTAATATAAAATTTAAAAACTTTTCGCATCCAGATTTACATTTTGCCTTCCCTGTAACAACGAGCGATAAAGTAAAAAGTAAACCTGTTTCTAGTTTTTATCTAGAAGAATGGAGACAACTTTTAAACCAACAACCTTACGGTAATCTATTTGATTGGTATAAACTGCTCGGTGTAGATAATAAGCAAGGGCAAATTGGCGTAGAAGAAGCCTTACAAGTTGTAAAGTCTTTGGCTTTAAAATCTTATGAAGGAGGCTACAAAGTGATGATTATCTGGATGGCCGAAAAAATGAACACTGCCAGTGCCAACAAATTGTTGAAATTAATTGAAGAGCCACCAGAAAAAACCATATTTATACTCATAACTGAAGACGAAGAGCAAATAATAAACACCATAAAATCGCGTTGCCAAATTTTACATTTTCCTCCTTTGGCAGAAGAGGCCATTTGTGAAGCATTGGTTAAAAACTATCAAATTGAACGATCGGATGCGATAAAAATTGCGCATCAATCTAACGGAAATTATAACAAAGCGTGTGATTTAATATATCACGATAGTGAAGATATTCAGTTTGAAAAATGGTTTGTATTCTGGATTCGTGCAGCATTTAAAGCTAGAGGAAACAAAGCAGCCATTCACGATTTAATTTCTTGGTCTGAAGAAATTGCAAAAACCGGACGTGAAACGCAAAAAAAATTCCTGAATTTTTGCCTAAACTATTTTAGACAGGCCTTATTATTGAATTATAAAGCTGATGAATTAGTGTATTTAGAACCAAAATCGGAAGATTTTAAACTTGAAAAATTCGCGCCATTTGTTCACGATTCTAACATCATAGAAATTTCTGATGAATTACAAGATGCCATTTATCATATTGAACGTAATGGTAATTCTAAGATTGTATTAACAGATTTATCAATTAAACTAACGCGTTTATTACACAAAAAATCAGGTTAACACCAATCCTTTTTTTAGAAATCTCAAATCCCATTCAAAAAAAGGCTCTAAACCTAATTACAGAGACTTTAATTAATTATTGAAATGTATACGTTGTGGTATCATACTCAGACACTCTAAAGAATCCAAAAGCATAATTATCTTCATTGGTTAAGTTGATACAATTTCCTCGTAATTCTGCTGGTACGGAACTAAAAGGGTCGCCTCCAGCATAATACTGATCCAATAATAAACTTATATAATTATAATAACTTTCTGAGACTCCATATAGAGCTATGTCAACAATATCTCCTGGTAAAAATTCAGTTGAATTACCATCATCATCTTCTTTCTCATTTTCGAAAAAATATTCCATTTCGTTACCATTTGAGAACTCATCTGATATGCTTGAGAAGTCTGGAAAATTTTCTTGTTGTTCTGAAAATTTAATGAAATAAAAATTCTCTTCGTTTTGTGGATCATTCCAATAAATTGAAACATCTAAAACTTCATCATCAAAACCTCCTTCAAGAGATTGCTCAGCAGTATTTATTGAAGCAACGGTAATTAATGTTTCTGTTGCTTTATATATTTCGTTGTTATATAAAACCTCTAATACGTAGGTATTATTCACCACAGGTACAAAATTAGAAATCACATAACTACCATCGTTTTGATCTGTAAAAATATATTCAGCGCCAGAATCTGTATTTGTAACTTTTACAGAAGCACCAACAACAATATTATTAACTGTAGTATCAAAATAAGGAGTAGATGTACTTAGTTTTATGGTTTGATCATTACCTGCTGTTCCTTTTTGCCAATCTAACGATGCTTCTATAACTAATCGTTCTGTTGCTGTAGGTACTTCTACATCTATGACATCGGTACAAGATATAAGGCCTATTGATGCTATAAGCAATAATGATTTTATAAATTTTCTCATGATATTAAAATTTAAAATTATAAGTAACAGAAGGTATTATTCCAAAAATAGCCGTTCTAGATGCCTCATTTTCTCCAGTATCTTCATTTTGATTAAATGAAATAGAAGCTGCATTTCTTCTATTATAGACATTATATATTCCAAAAACCCATTCACCTTTCCAACGTTTAGTTGAGTCGTTACTTGGTAAGTATGTCGCAGATACATCTAATCGATGATATGCAGGTAAACGACTTTCATTTCTACCATTATAACTGGCAATTGATAAACCTTCGTAAGTATATTGACTATTAGGATATGTTACTGGCCTTCCTGTTTGGTAGACCAAATTGCTACTAAAATTCCATTTATTATTAAGTTTATAAATACCTGTTAGAGAAATATCGTGTGTTCTATCATAGGCTGTATTATACCAATTTCCATAATTAATGCCTGGTCCACCAGCCTTTCCTCCAAGAGTTCTCTGTTCTGACTTAGATAATGTATAAGCTAGCCAGCCTGTAAATTTCCCTTCATTTTTTCGCAATAATACTTCTAGACCGTAAGCTCTAGCCTCACCATTTAATATTTCGGTTTCAATGTTATTATTACCTATTAAATTTGATCCATCGACATAATCTATTCTATTATCCGTAGTTTTATAATACGTTTCTACCTCTACAGAATACTTACTGTCATCAATGTTTTTATAATAACCTAGAGCATATTGATTAGATTTTTGAGGCTTTATGTACTTACCACTTGGTGTCCAAACATCTAGAGGTGTAACAGAAGCTGTGTTAGACAATAAATGTAAATATTGTGTGGTTCTAGTATAGCTTGCTTTTAGCGAAGAAGTTTCGTTTAGTTGATAAGAAAGTCCAAATCTAGGTTCAAAATTGTTAAATGTTTCTATAGATTCATTTTTCTTATAAAACGTTTCACCTATCGCTTCACCTTCTTCATAAATCCCTATATCATTATTATAAACTACTGGTTGATTGTTGAGATAAGTTGTGATGTTTTGACCGCCTAATCTAGAAAATCTACTAAATCGTAATCCATATTGAGCTGTTAATTTATCTGTTACTTTGTGCTCTGCACTGACATATACACCACTTTCAAATGCTCTTTTTTGTTCTAATTTCAAATAGTTTATTGGTGAATTTTCTGATGTAGGTTTAACTATTCCTGGATTTAAGTTGTATAAAATACCACTAACACCAAAATCTAATTTTATATTTTCATTTAGATAGTATCCAAAATCGTACTTCAAATTATAATTTTTAATATCCGCTATCCAGTCTAATTCTATAAAATCTAGAATTATTTGATAATCGTATTTACTATAGATTAACGATAAGTTTGAAAATAATTTATCATTATAAACATGATTCCATCTTAGGTTTCCGGACGTATTACCATATTTATTTTCAATTATGTTTGCGATATCAAAAACATCTCTACCAAAATAACCTGAAAGATAAACACGGTTATTTTTATTTATTTCATAATTGGTTTTTAAATTGATATCATAAAACGAAAGTTTACTATCTTCTATATCTTCAATTAAAGGCATAAATAAATGCGCATAAGACGTTCTGCCTGCAACTATAAAAGACCCTTTCTTATTAAACAACGGAGCCTCTAAAGCTAACCTGCTTGATATCAGCCCAATACCACCATTTGCAGTGAACTTTTTACTATTTCCATCTTTTTGTCTAATATCTAAAACTGACGACACACGACCTCCAAATTTTGCAGGAATATCACCTTTATACAGCTTAATATCCTTGATAGCATCAGTATTAAATACCGAAAAGAAACCGAAAAAATGAGATGTATTATAAATTATAGCCTCATCTAATAAGACTAAATTTTGATCAGCCGCTCCACCTCTAACATTAAATCCGGCAGAACCTTCACCTCCATTAGTAACACCAGGAAGCATTTGAATAGATTTTATGACATCTACCTCACCTAAAACTGCAGGCATCTGTTTTATCGTTGATGCATTCAATTTAGAAACACTCATTTGAGGTTTCTTAATATTTACCTGTTCTGGTTCGTCTGAGGTTATAATTACCTCATCTAATTGTGTCAAAGATTCTTTAATCTCAAAATTTAAAGTTTCGTCTGTATTCAAATTAATTTCTTGAAAAATATCTTCAAAACCTACATAAGAAACGATTAATGTATAATTTCCTTTTGGTGCGGTTATGGAGTAAAATCCGTACTCGTTGGTTGTAGATCCAATGGTTGTTCCTTTAAGAAAAACAGAAGCTCCAAATACAGTTTCTCCATTGTTAAAATCCTTTACTGTTCCTCTAATTGTGTGGCTTTCTTGAGCGAGAATAACACTACTAAATATTAGAAAAATACCTAAAAATAAGTGCTTCATTGATGTTTTTGATTGGTTGGTTTATTCTATAGACGATACAAATACCTATTCGTTACAGGCATAAATCATCTAACGTAAAAAAATCTAAATTATTCACAACTAACACAAACTTAATGTTATCTATTTTGAATTCATTGCTAATCAACAACAAAAAAAGCCAAGCGACAAGCTTGACTTTTTTGTTATTGAATTAAGACAAAATATTATTTCTCTGTAGTTGCTTCGGCAGCTTTATCTTCAGATTTGGTATCTTTTTCTCCATAAGCAGCGTTGATTGCTGTTGTAACTGCCTCTGAAATATCATTTTCTTCCTTACCGTACATTACGCTACCAGCTTCATTTTTACCTAAAATATAAGTGTAACCGTTCTTTTTACCGTAATCATTAACAAATGTATTCACCTTTGAAATTACAGAATCCATTTCAACACTGAACAATTGTTGCATTTGTTGTTGCTCATATTGAAACTGTTGCTGTAATCCTTGTTGTTTTTGCGTTAAACTTTGATACATTTCTTGACGTGCTTTTGCAGATAGTGTTTGCTCTTTAGCTTGAAACGCTTGGGCTTCTGCTTGAAAAGCTTTACCAATACTATCCATTCTTAATTTAAACACTTCATCCTTTTGTTTAAACTTATCTTCAATATCTATTTTCATTTGATAATCGTTAATCACTTTTCCGTTATCAACGAAAGCTATTTTCTGTTGTTCTTGGCAAGATGCTAATGCAACTAATACTGTTAAACTTAAAATTATTTTTTTCATTTTTATTTTCTATTTAATTTTTGCAAATGTATAAAAGTTACTTTGTGATTACACTAATTTTTTAACTATTGATGTTTTCTATAGTGATTTTTACTTATAATTATTAAAATCAATTAAAAACAAGGCCATATAAGAGCTTTTAAGCACACTTTGAAATTCAGCAATATTATTACGCATTTAATATTAAGATACCGAAACAGCATTGCTTATATTAAGAATTAGCATTCTTTAAGACATAAATATGCGAAGAATACTCTTTAGACCGTTTTGCCTTTCGATTAGATTGCCACCCTACCCAAAATGCTTTTAACGGATTCATAAATCCTGATTTGTATTTTTCGGAAAGCAAGCAGACATAATAGGCATCAAATTTCATTGGTAAGATTTTCACCAAGGTCAAATTTCCTTTTTTAAATAATTCTGAAATAGAAGTTTTAGAAAAATGCCAAAGGTGTCTTGGTACATCAAACGCTGCCCAAAAGTTTTTGTAGTATTCAGCATCATAACTTTTGTAATTAGGAACCGCAATTACCAAAGTACCATTTGGTTTTAATAAGGATTTAAATAAAGCCGTGTGCATTTCCAAATCTGGTAAATGCTCTAACACATGCCAAAGTGTAATGACATCAAAACTATTCGGTTTTAGTTTTGATAACTCTTCCGTTTCAAAAACATTATTATTGGTTTTAGAATTTGCAATTTTACGTGCACTTTCGTTAGGTTCTATTCCTGTAATATTCCAATTATCTTTTAAAGCTGTTTCTAAAAAATCTCCTGTTCCGCATCCAATATCTAAAAGTGTTTTAGATTCTGACTGAAATGAATTAATTAATTTCAGTTTTCGCTTTAAGGAAACTTGCCTCACTTTATGGTATACAAATTCTAATAGATTTCGCTTCGTGTCCGTGTGCGAAATATAGTCTTCACTTTTATAATATTCAGACAATTTTTTTCCTTGAGGTTGAGGGAATGTTTCTAACATATCAAGTTCCTTATTATATAATAACTGGAACTCTTCTTTAGAAACGGAATGGTCTTTTAAGGTAAGATATGTTGTTTTTTTATGTGGCACTTGATTTGCTTATTCTGTTTAAAATGAACTACAATATTAATTATATAAATTCATTTCTATTTGTTTAATGAACGAAATATCATTCTTTGTTAAAACTATAAACGCAGAAGGATTTAGAGCTCCTGTTATTGCTAAAATCCCATAATCTTGATTAAATATTATCGGATCTACTCCATCAATTTTTGGTTTAGTCATTTTATAACTGTCAAACCAAATACCATTAGAATTTGAAATTACTTCTGTTTTATCAATTTTATAGTCGGTACTTAAATCAAAAAATAAAATTTCAGAATTCATGTTATAACTTAATGTCATGTTTCTAGAAAAGTCGGTTTCGTCAAAATAATTATACTCAATAATTGAATCTTTGATTATTTTTTTAAAGTGATATGGTGTCCTAAAAAGTAAGGTGTCCTTATTTAATCCATACAAATAACGTGTTTCGGATTTCTACGAAATTGGTTCTGAATTATATTTTTCCTGTATATCATTAAGCATGCAAAACAAAAATATAATAGCAGAGATAACAATAATGGCAAAAATAAAAACCAGTATATCTTATGTTTTCATGACATCCATTATAACTAAATTATAGAGATACTTCGGTTGCACTGAACAACAAAAAGAACCAAAATTATTTAATTGTTTCACGTGGAACATTATAATTTTGAATCAAAAAAATAGTTTTAATTATATAATTTATCTCCCCAAATAAACCAATAAAACTGAAATATCATTAGGATTAACTCCACTAATTCTTGAAGCCTGAGAAATGGTGACTGGTTGAATTTTAGTCAATTTCTGTCTAGCTTCTATACTCATAGATTTTAATTTTGAATAATCAAAATCTGCAGGTATTTTTAAATTCTCAAGTCTATTTAATTTATCTGCATTGTTCTTTTCCTTATCAATATAACCAGCATACTTCACTTGAATTTCAGCCTGCTCGATAACCTCTGTATCCAAATCATTTGCTTGAATATAACTTTCTACCGCGTCAAACTTCCTAACATCATCAATGGTAATATTTGGTCTAGCATACAACTTAAACATCTTATCTTGTTGTTTAACTAGTGCTGAATTTTTAGATTCTAAAACCGGATTTGCCTCTTCTGGCTTCACACTTGTATCTCTAAAAAACTGTACAAATGCTTCCGATTTAGATTGCTTTTCTTCCATACGTTTTAAACGTTTTTCAGAAGCCAAACCTAATTGATACCCTTTAGGTGTTAATCTAAAATCCGCATTATCTTGTCTTAATAAGGTTCTATATTCTGCACGAGACGTAAACATTCTATAAGGCTCTTCTGTGCCTTTTGTAATTAAATCATCAATTAAAACACCAATATAAGCTTCATCCCTTTGTAATGTAAAAGGGTCTTTTTCACTCACTTTTAAACTCGCATTTATTCCGGCCATTAAACCTTGAGATGCCGCTTCCTCATAACCTGTAGTTCCATTAATTTGTCCAGCGAAATACAAGCCTTCTACTAACTTCGTTTCTAAGGTATGCTTTAATTGTGTAGGTGGAAAATAATCATACTCGATAGCATAACCTGGCCTAAAGAATTTTACATTCTCAAAACCAACCACAGAACGTAAGGCTTTAAATTGAACATCTTCTGGTAACGATGTAGAGAAACCATTAATATAATATTCACAAGTATTCCACCCTTCAGGTTCTACAAATAATTGATGTCTATCTTTATCTGCAAATCGGTTTATCTTATCTTCAATTGAAGGACAATAACGCGGACCAACACTTTTTATTCTTCCATTAAACATTGGTGAACGGTCAAAACCTTCACGCAACAAATCGTGAACCAATTCACTTGTGTAAGACATGTGACACGAACGTTGTTCCGTTAACGGTTTTGTAATATCTAAATACGAAAACTTCTCAGGATTTACATCTCCAGGTTGCTCAATCATTTTGGAAAAATCTAAAGAACGACCATCTACTCTTGGTGGTGTTCCTGTTTTCATTCTTCCAGATTCAAAACCTAAATTAACCAGTTGTTCTGTGATTCCGGTTGCAGCTCTTTCACCTGCTCTTCCTCCACCAAAATTTTTATCTCCAATATGAATTAACCCATTTAAAAAAGTTCCATTTGTAAGTACGACAGACTTCGCTCTTACCTCAACTCCAAGAGACGTTTTTACACCGACCACTTTATGATTTTCTACAATAAGGCCAGAAACCATTTCTTGATAGAAGTCTAAATTCTCAGTGCCTTCTAAAAGCATTCTCCAATCTTCCGCAAAGCGCATTCTATCGGATTGCACTCTTGGACTCCACATTGCTGGTCCTTTAGATTTGTTAAGCATTTTAAATTGAATCGCAGAGGTGTCAGACACAATTCCGCTATAACCACCAAGCGCATCAATCTCTCTTACAATTTGCCCTTTAGCAATTCCTCCCATAGCAGGATTACAAGACATCTGAGCGATGTTTTGAAGGTTCATGGTAATCAATAATGTTTTGCTACCCATATTTGCAGCAGCTGCCGCAGCTTCACTTCCTGCGTGCCCTGCACCAACAACTACAACATCATATTCCTCGTTAAACATAACTTTGGTTTATCTTAATTTATTCACAACCCTTTCTCTTTGTTTTTGTCTAGCTGAACTTGTTTCAGCTTCTATACTATAATTAAATTCTAGATTCTCAAACGAGTTCAGAATGACAAACCAGAAATTAGGTCGATAAAAACAACTGTTCCACGTGGAACAATCATATTCATTTCTAATTGAAATTTTCAGCCTGCAAATATACAATGAAATTCAAACAGTTCTCAACAACGACTATTTGTAATCCGAATTAGAGATTCCTTTCTTCAAAGCAATTTATCGCTTACCTAAATAGTAATCTTCCTTAGAGCGCATTAATTTTTCATCGTCTTCCGATTTGTCTTTGTAACCACAATAATGCAGTACACCATGAATGATTACACGAGCCATTTCATCTTCAAAAGATACCTTAAAATCTGAAGCATTTTCCTTTACTCTATCTACCGAAATATAGATTTCACCATGTAGTTCTTTTCCTACTGAATAATCAAAACTAATAATGTCCGTTAAGGTATCGTGATTTAAGAAATCAACATTCAATTTGTGTAAATAATCGTCTGAACAGAAAATGTAATTTATCTCTCCTTCTTTACAATTTTCTTCTAAAATGGTATTGGTAATCCAGTTCGAAAAACTTTGTTCTTCGTCTAAATTAAAATCGGATTCGTAGTTAAAACTAATCATTGGTTTTCTTAAAATACTCCTGAATTTTTTTCTTTAAATGATTTTGCAAAGGTAATGCTTGACGATTTAAAATTTCAGTGGTATTAAAATATTGTTTTGCCGTAGGAATCTGACTTGGATTATTCTGGTTAAATTCTTCTTTATTAGTTTCAGATTTACGCTTCGTATCTTGACCTTGCATAAAGGTTGCATTCTCCATTTTTAATAATTGATGTTGCACATCCATCATTTTTTGAAGCGTTTGATTTGTAAATCCTGTGTTCAATAAATCGAGTTCAATCTCTTCCATTTGTTTAATTAATTGTCCTGCAGATTCAATTTTTCCTTCTTTACCCAATCTATCTTCTAGTGCTTGACGCAATAATTGTTGTTTCTGATATATCTTAAATAATTCACCATTCTGCTCTTCACTTCCGCCTTCACCATAACCGTCATTTTTTTCACCTTCACCTTCTCCATTGCCATCACCTCCATTTTTACCTTCTTTTCCATTCTTGCCTTTTCCTTCACCATTTTCACCTTGACCATCACCTTGTTTTTGCCCACTTTCATTACCCTCTCCTTTCTGTTCACCATTCTTACCAGACTTACCTCCTTTTCCACCTTTTCCTTGACCTTCACCACTCTTACCAATCTCACCACTTTTACCATCGTTACCTTCTTTTCCGGCTTTGCCTTTATCACCTGGCTTTTCACCTTCTCCTTCTTTTCCTTCCTTACCAGACTTGCCAGGTTTATCTCCTTCGCCTTCCTTACCTTCTTTTCCTTTCTCTCCTTCTTCACCCTCTTTGCCTTCTTTGCCTTCTTCCCCTTTCTTAACACCTTCCTCCATCTTCTTATTAAGTTCTTCTTGACTCATAATAATATCATCGAGCTGAGATTCACCTTCGCCTTCACCTTGCGATGGATTCATATCCATTTCCATATTATCTAAAACATCACTTAAAAAACTCGCTAATTCATTGGTAGATGTCACTGCGTATTGTTGCGCACCAACTCCTTGGTACAATCTGTTTTCAGAAAGCTGTTCTAAAGCCTTATCAATGTTAAAATAAACCTCAGTAATCTGAGAATTCACTTTCTCTGAAATCTTTGGTTGTCTTAACGATAACGCAAACAAACTATCGTCTATATGTTCAAAATGCTCTCTTAAATTACTTTGTTCAATAATGTACTTTCCGTAGTTATTGTTATTAATGCCAATACTCTCAAAAGTTTCCATGAGTTCTTCTTGGTCAAAAGAATACAATAACAAATTCTCTAATATTTGGCGCAAAGCATCAATATCTTCTGAGGCTTGGTCTCCACCACCTCCTCCACCAGCTGCTGCTTTTTTTAGCATATCACTGATTTCCTTCATTTTCTTAGCTGCTTGCTTTTGCTTCTTTTTAGCTTTCTCTTTCTGTTCTTTAGCTTTTTCAGAATCTTCTTTAGATTCACTTTCTTCATTCTGTTCTAAAGCCTCTTTAGCTTCCTTTTGGTCAAATTTTATTTCATCTTCTAAGAATTCATCTCGAGCAATCTTCATTGGTTTTTGAAGTTGCCTGTCTTCTCTTTTTAAATCTTCTAAATCTTTCTGAAGCTTATCAAAACCCTGGTTCAATTTTTCCTGAGCTTCTTTGGTATTATCTTCTTCTTTTTTAGATAAATCTTCTTGTGCTTCTGATAAT
The DNA here is from genome assembly GCF_045063645.1 of Winogradskyella sp. Asnod2-B02-A. NCBI lineage: Bacteria > Pseudomonadati > Bacteroidota > Flavobacteriia > Flavobacteriales > Flavobacteriaceae > Winogradskyella > Winogradskyella sp. Asnod2-B02-A. Next base: position 993,684 of record NZ_JBEFOG010000027.1, on the reverse strand, counting down.
TTTTCTAATTCATTAGATACTTTTTCAGCCTTTTTCATCACATAGAAACGCTTTGTTAATTCTAAAAGCTGTTTCATGCTACGTTTCTTATTCTTGTTTTGCTTGGCTAATTCTTCAAGTTTTTGCGTGAACTCTTCCTTGTTTATTTTATCCTTTAATTCTTCAAGCTCTTTGAGTAATTCTTCGTCTTTCTTTAATTGTTCTTCATTCTCTTTTAAACGTTCTTTTAAATCTTCTTTAAATTGGTCGTCTTTCTTTTCTTCTTTTTGAAATTCTTCTAAATTATCTTGCAGTTTTTTGTTGAAATTTTTCATCAACTGTTCCTGATTTTTTTGACGCTTTAAGAACTCTTCAAATTTCTTTTTGTCATTAAAATTCAGACTTTCTTTTTCCTTTTGCGTTTTAGATAATTCTTCGAGTTTTTTATCTTGTTCTTGAAGCTTATCGAATGTTTTACTAATATCTTTTATCGTTTCATTTTGCTCGTTCAGCTGCTTCTGTTCTTCTTCATCTTTAGTCAATTTTCGGTAACTAAATGTTGAACTTTTTGTACGCTTATAATTATGTAGTGCATCGTTATCAAAAACTTCAAAATACAATTGGTAACTTACACCATCTTCTAGATTGAATTGATTTGGAAACGCGCTTACAAATTCACTAAAATTAGATTTTGAAATATTAATAGGTTCAACTACTTTTTTAGATTCATCTTCAGTAGGATAATACACTAATTGCAGCTTTATTAAACCGTAATCATCACTTGCTTGTCCGTAGAAATACAAGCTCTGTTGGTCTATAGAATCTATTTGAACTTTTATATTCATTTCAGGATATATATCCTTAACGACATTGATATTGTACGCTAAATTCTCGTAGTCTTTTAAATCCTCGTTACTGGTTGTGATGCTGTAATTGTAGTTTTTGTACAAACGTTTTGAAGCTTCAAAATTGCCATTATCAATTGGTTTAAAATTCAAGGTATCTTCTGCATAAATTTGAACTCCTGTTGTGGATTTTGTTTTTGCTTTCCATGTGATATTTGTGCCTTCTGGTATCACAGCAGAACCTGTACTTTTTAAAACCTCATCTTGTTTTTTGGTGTGTGATGGATAATCTAACACCATTTCAAAATTGACCAGATTTGGTGTGTTTACTACAGTTAATTTATATGGTTTAGACGTGACATCATTAGCCGATAACGTAAATTCTATAGCTTCTTTTGGTAGACTAAAAGTGTATTGAAATTCGCCAGCTGCAACTTGCTGTAAAAAATAAGATTGCCCATTGAATTTTATTTGTGCGTTCTCAGGTATTACATTTCCGGCTGTTGAAATTTGCAACTTAAAGTCTTTATTTTCAATAGCCTGTAAGTTTTCATTCAAAACAAAAAACTGAAAAGGTGCTGGTGGCTCGTACGCTGTTTTATAATTAACAACACGCTCGTAACTATCACTAAACCAATTTATTTTTCCTGTTACAAAGGACAATAGTAAAATAGCAATAGGAATTGCTGCATACTTTAAATATTTGGTATTCGAGTTGAAATTGATTGCCGACTTAAAAGGAATCGGCTGTAACTCTTGGGACTTCTGCTCTATGCTTGCTAATAGTAAATCGGATTGTTGTGGACTTTGATTAAGTTGAAGTACGTTTAATAATTTATCGTTGACTTCTGGAAAATGGTTTCCTATGAGTTTTGAAGCCGTTTCGTAATTAATGCCTTGTCTTAATTTGAATAAATGTGATAACGGAATGGCTATAAATTTTACGAAAAGTGCTAATTCTACTGCAATGAATGTCCAGAATAGGAAAGTTCTAGCGGTTGGGTTTAACCAAAGGACGTATTCCACAAAAAGTGTAATAATTAGGTATAATAAACCAATGGCGAAAAATAAGATGGCGCCTTTTAGTAATTCATTGGTGTAATACCTTTTAATGAATTGTTCTAGTTTTTGTTTTATGGTTTCGAAATTGCTCAATTTTTTATTTTAGCTTTTATTTCCTTGGTAAATTTATACTCTATTATATTTCTTAATTGATCTGTTCATTTTGCCTTGATGCAAAACGAACCAAAAAATCATAACGATTTGTTAGGAAATTGCAAGCACCATTCGTTGATGCATTACTAATTATATTTATTTATAAAATCTAGTGTTCCATCGTTGATTTAATAAATCAACGATGATTATTACTCATTATTTCTGAAAATCGTTGTGTCCGACTATGTCGGAACTATGACACTTTATAGGCTTTTGCTGTACTTTTAGTGAAATTTCAATTCAATAAAATTTAAACCTTCCGATGCTAATTATTGAGGTTTGACTTTTCCAACTACTACCAACCCACAACTCTTCACTAATATCAACTGACTAAACTACGATTTTATTTTAATCGAAAATAGTTGAAAACTAATAAGATTCTGTTAATATAGAAGAATTAACGCTTAAATACGGAAAAACTTAACAACTGCTTATTTTCTTTGTTCTAAAAATCTATCAAACTATCTTTGTGCTTTAATATACAATTATGTCTAAAAAAGTACGTGTGCGTTTTGCACCAAGTCCAACAGGACCTTTACATATTGGTGGTGTAAGAACCGCTTTATTCAACTATTTATTTGCCAAAAAACATGGTGGTGATTTTGTTCTTAGAATTGAAGATACAGACCAAAACCGTTATGTTGAAGGTGCTGAAGATTACATCATTAAATCTTTAGATTGGTGTGGAATGCCTTTTGACGAAGGTCCAGGAAAGAACGAAAAATTTGGTCCTTACAGACAAAGTGAGCGCAAACATTTATACAAACAATATGCTGATGATTTAATCGCAAGCGGAAACGCTTATTATGCTTTTGATACAGCAGAACAATTAGATGCAGAACGAAAAGGCCATGAAACTGAAGGGAAAACGTTTATCTATAATTGGCACAATCGTGAAAAAGGACGCTTGGTTAACTCTTTGGTTTTAACTGAAGCTGAAACGAAAGCTAAAATTGACGCTGGTGATGATTATGTAATTCGTTTTAAATCGCCTCAAGATGAAACGTTACAGCTCACAGATATAATTCGTGGAAATATAAAAATTGATACCAATGTTTTAGATGATAAAGTATTGTTTAAAAGTGATGGTATGCCAACCTATCATCTAGCAAATATTGTGGATGACCATTTAATGGAAATTACACATGTAATTCGTGGTGAAGAATGGTTACCATCTTTAGCATTACATCAATTATTATATAATGCCTTTGGTTGGGATGCTCCTGAATTTGCGCATTTACCGCTAATTTTAAAACCAACAGGAAAAGGAAAATTAAGCAAACGTGATGGCGATAAAATGGGCTTTCCTGTATTTCCTTTAGAATATACAGCACCAGACGGAACGGTTTCTAGAGGTTATAAAGAAGATGGCTATTTCCCAGAAGCAGTTGTAAATTTCTTAGCCTTTTTAGGATGGAATCCAGGAACAGAACAAGAGATTTTTAGTTTAGAGCAATTGGTTGCTGATTTTGACTTAGCGAGAGTAAATAAAGCTGGCGCACGTTTTGACCCAGATAAAACCAAGTGGTTTAATCATCAGTATATGCAACAGCAATTAGATTTAGATTTGGCTGAACAATTTAAAGCTTCTAAACCAGAATTAGTAGACATTGATGTTAACTATATTGCGTTGGTTGTTGGTTTAATAAAAGAACGTGCCACGTTTGTTGGTGATTTTTGGGATTTATCTCATTTCTTTTTTACAGCTCCAACGTCTTATGATGAAAAAGCATCTAAAAAAGCGTTGAAAGAAGGAACAGCTGATGTGATGACTAAAGTTATTGAACTTGTTAATGCTACTGATGACTTTACAGTTGAAAATCTTCAAACCAACATTAAAGGTTGGATTACTGATAACGAAATTGGTTTTGGTAAAGTAATGATGCCATTAAGACTTGCTCTCGTTGGTGCATTACAAGGACCAGATGTTTTTGATATTATGTATATGATTGGTAAAGCTGAAACTGTTAGTCGTATCGAGAATTTAATCAAACAGATTTAGTTTATTTTAAATATAAAAACACCCCTAAAGTCCCCTCAAAGGGACAATACATGTGATAAAAATTATACTTAAAATTTTGAATTTATGAAGTCTTATTTTTTCATTTTAGTGTTTATCCTAAGTTTAACCACATCTTGTAAAAGTGAAAAAAAAGCAGAATTACCAACAGCTACTGTAGAATTACCATTACACAATAAACGTGTATTAATTTTAGGTAATAGTATTACGCAGCATGGTCATTATGTAGACTTTATAGAATATTATATACGTAAGCAATATACTGATAATCAATTAGATATTATCAGTATAGGCTTATCTGGTGAAACAATTTCTGGGACATCAGAAGACGGACGAGATTATCCTAGACCAAATGTTAGAGCACGATTAAATAATGCTCTAGCCGAAATTAAACCAGATGTTGTTATTGCCTGTTATGGGATGAATGATGGAAATTATCATCCTCTAGATAGCCTTAGATTTCAAGAATATAAAACTGGCATTTCAGAATTAAAAACTAAAGTTGAAGGCATTGGTGCTCAATTAATTTTGATGACACCAACTATTTTTGACCCAAATCCTATTGCAGAACGTGTATCTAAAGACGGTGAAAAACATGAATATTGGCATCCATACTATAAGTATAATGATGTCTTAGAGGCTTATGCTAATTGGTTGTTGAGTATTGAAACTGATGACCTTCAAGTTGTAGATTTACATCATCCTTTAGATTCACTTTTAGACGATGTAAAACGAATAAAATCGGATTCCACGTTTATTCCAGATGGTGTTCATCCTAATAAAATTGGGCATTTATATATGGCTCAAACGATTCTAAAAGATTTCTATCCAACAATTTCTATTGAGAATCCAGTGACTGAAATCGCGTTTTTAAAAACAGATTCGCTTTATAATTTAGTTTGCAAAAGACGTGAATTACGTTCTGAAGGTTGGCGAAATTATGTGGGTTACACTAAAAACGGTGAGACTATAAAATGGGATTCTATTTCTCCAACTAAAATGGAAGTAGATAAATTAGATTTAGCCATTGATAAGCTATTGAATCAGTAAATATTTAAACCTTAGATTGCCACGTCCTTCATCCTCGAAATGACAGTTACAACGTAATATTTAATGTTAAAGCCATTAAAGATTGATTACCCTTAAACTTATCACTATTTCTAATATTAAGATCTTGTTTATTAAGATTACCCAGCATATTTGTAAAACCATAAATGTATTGCGCTCTAATAAACAAACGTCTTACACCTAAAGTTAATCCAATTGCACCATTAACATTAAAGTTTGTAATATCCCTAATATCTTCAGTTAATAAGGTATCATAGCCACTTACAATATAGCCTTCTTTATCATCATCGCTAAGTTCTAATTCACTATTATACTGTAGCATTGGACCAACATCTAAAGTGAAATTATTGCTGATTAATTTAACATGAAGTAAAAAAGAAATATCAGCAGCAAATACTTTGTATTCAACAAACTCATTAGACAAGCTTCCAAGTTGAAAAGCATCAATATCTACTTTACTTTCAGATAATTGAATATTATAACTCACATTATACCATTTGTGAGGTAAGTCTACAGAAGCAGACATACCTCCAATAAATCCTGTACTCGCTTTGGTTTTAAAATTATCTGTAAGAATATCGAATTGTGTAACTCCACCTTGAAGACCAATACCGTTTTTAATTTTATAGCTTTTGCGTTGTCCGTAACTAATTGTAACAAATGCGATACAAATAGCGACTAATAGATAAGATTTCGTGTTTTTCATTCGATTATATAAGCTGATATACACAAACCTAAGTAAAATAATTTAAAATAACTTACTTTTAGAGTCTCGTATTTTTTAACCTTAAAACAAACCTGATATGGATAAAATTATTCTAGTACCCATTATATTTTTTGTAGCTGTTGTTGTTATTTCAGCCTTCTTTGTAGTGAAACAACAAACCGCTGCAATTATAGAACGCTTTGGTAAATTTCAAAGTATTAGACAATCTGGATTACAGTTCAAAATTCCACTGATAGACAAAATTTCTGGAAAAATGAGTTTAAAAATTCAGCAATTAGATGTTATAATTGAAACCAAAACTTTAGATGATGTATTTGTACGTCTTAAGGTTTCTGTACAATATAAAGTTATTAGAGATAAGGTGTATGATGCCTTTTATAAGCTAGATTATCCGCATGAGCAAATTACATCTTATGTTTTTGATGTGGTACGTGCTGAAGTTCCAAAAATGAAATTAGATGACGTTTTTGTTAAAAAAGATGATATTGCCTTAGCCGTAAAAGCAGAATTAAACGATGCCATGTCTGATTATGGTTTTGATATTATTAAAACCTTAGTAACTGATATTGATCCTGATGCGCAAGTAAAAGCTGCAATGAACAGAATTAATGCTGCTGATAGAGAGAAAACAGCTGCTCAATTTGAAGGTGATGCTGCAAGAATATTAATTGTAGAAAAAGCTAAAGCAGAAGCAGAAAGTAAGCGTTTACAAGGACAAGGTATTGCAGACCAAAGACGTGAGATTGCTCGTGGTTTAGAAGAATCTGTAGACGTTTTAAATAGAGTTGGTATTAACTCGCAAGAAGCCTCTGCGCTTATTGTAGTAACACAACATTACGATACTTTACAAGCTATTGGACAAGAAACCAATAGTAACTTAATATTATTACCAAACTCACCACAGGCTGGAAGCCAGATGTTAAACGACATGGTAGCAAGTTTTACAGCAAGTAATCAAATTGGTGAAGCCATGAAAGCGAATAAAAACAAAAAAAAGAATGATAATGAATAAATTAAAAAAAATAGCGCTATTACTTTTTATAGCGACTAGCATTACTGCTTTTTCACAGTCTAAAACAGATGCATTAAAAGATGCCAAAACAACATCAAAAGCCACATTAGATATGGATTTTGAAACTGTTCTAAAGCATACACTTCCATCAGTTTTAGATATGATGGGAGGAAAAGATAATGCTTTACAAGTTATTAAATCAACTTTTGAAGGTATGAAATCACAAGGTTTTGTATTTGAAAAAGCAGATATCATTGGTGTTTCTGATATTGTAACAGAACAAGGTCAATCACGATGTGTGGTTGAAGGATACAATCAAATGCAAATGTCTGGACAACGTATATCTTCTAAAAGTTATCTTTTAGGCATTTACAATGAAACTGATAAACATTGGTGGTTTGTAGAAGCAAAACAACTAAAAAATGAAGCTTTAGTTGATAAGATACTTCCAAATTTTGAAACTAGTCTTGAAATTCCAGAAGACGATATGAAAGTAGAAAAAATATAATTACATTTTAAACTCTAAAAACCCTTGAAAAATTATATTTTCAAGGGTTTTTTATTTTTTATAAGCCACAAAGAATACTTCCCATAACCGCTAAAGTAACAATCCAATATCCAGCATTTATAAAGATATACTTCGCACTTTTACGCTCAAAAAGAGCTATAGTTCCTATAATAGGAAGTGCACCAAGTACACCAAAAATAGTTCCATGTAAAGCTCCGTGTTTAAATGTTCTAAACTTATTTCCGTAATCTGCCATAAAAGCTTCAAAAGATGGCTCTGCACCTGTAGGATCTCCACCTACCATACCGAAAGCTCCCCATTGATGGTTTGTAAATTGCATTAATAATAAACTTAGCATAGCTGCAAATAATAAAGCAAGTCCAAAAATAATGGCTATGTTTCCGCTTTTAATGCGTTCTTCTGTCATACCAGATTCTCGCATCCAAGCAATTCCAAATCCAAATTTAGGATTGTACCACAGCGCTCCAATAAATAAAGCTGCTACAGCTGCAATAGGAATGGCGATTGGGTTAATAGGTAATTCCATATTATTTGTAGTGTATTAGTTAGTTAGAATTAAAAGTACAAAAAAACCTCATAACTATTAATTATGAGGTTTTTGTTGAACTATTATTTGCCTAATGTTCTTCTTTGTACTTATCTCTTATCGCTTTTAATTCGTTTAAATAATTTTTCAAATCCTTTTCATTTAAGCTATTACTGTCATTAGATCCATGAGGTAATGTACTCCAAGTTTCATCTAAATGTTGTTGAAGTTCTGGATAATTTTCTTCTATATCTCTAGTTACAACTGAGATTTCTGCAAGTATTTTCTGAGGTAAATTCATAATTTCTAAGTGTTTAACCTTAACATAAGCATTTTTAAGCTCAAATTATCTCAAAGCATTGTTAAAACCTAAAAATGATATTAATCCGTTTTATAATTTATAATGTCTTGAACTGGACTTAGGACACTATAGTCTTTCCAGATGGAAGCGTCATATTTTAACAAATATGTAATAGGATATTCCTCGGTAACTGTGAACTCTGAAGCATTTGCTAAAGGATTATGATCGATAAAAAATAATTCTCTTTTCGCTTTATAATCTTGTTCGATCATTATATCCAATTTTAAATGCTGCTTATCTTTTTGTTCTGCTGTATTATTTCTGATAAATTTAAGAGATCTGTTAAGATATACGTAGTTTCCATTTTCTTGACTAATAAAATATAAGTCGTAAATATCATTTTCATTCCTTTTGAAAATTACAGTAGAACGATAGGCATTTTCTTCAAATTTAATACCCAACAATAGTTTCATATTTACTTTTTGACCCGTTCTATCTTCTGCAAATTGATATTCTAATTTAACTACTGCAAAATCTGAAGTATTAATATACATTCTACCTTCATATTTAGCAGAACGCTTATTGGGTTTAAAACTTATATTGTATGTAGCATCCTCATTTATATAACTTATACCATCTATTGAATAGTCATAACCTTTATCTTCAAAAATAAATTCTAGTTTTGAGTTTTCACTTAATGAATTATTCTTTATAATATTTGCTACTGTATTGTTAATAGTACTAGTTTTTCCGGTTTTAGAATTGGTTTCATCTTTAAAAACTTTACCTACCTTAAGGGAATCTTCTAATGTAAATAAACCAGTTTTCAACTTATAAGTTGCCGAAGAATCTAAAACATTAAGCACACTTTTAATCATTTTACCATTTACAGCTCCGGTAGATAAATCTTTATCTATGTTAACTAATTTAGTTGCTTTAATAATATGAGATTGTGTACTATCTGCAGTATGTAAAAGATCTAACAAAGTATCTTCAAATTGATTAGAATTGCTATTGACGATACCTTTGCTCATCTCTTCAAAATTTCTATTAATCTCTTTAATTGTTGATTTATTGAAATTAGAAGATTTTTCAACATCAAAGCCAAAATCTTTGAGTTTAAAATTACTACTTTCTCTCATAAAAACGGTTTGCCTTTCACCTTTGGCATAGTTCTTTGAAACATTAGCTCTCACATTTGCTAAAATTTCTTCAATAGAAAGGATTTTATTAGTAATAAATACTTCTGAAAGCTCACTTATAGAATCTTCTAAAACATAAGTTTGTTTTGTAAACGTTGAGAGTTGAAATTCTAATGATTTATAACCTAAGCATGAAATTGATACTTTTTCTAAATCAGAAAAATTATCAGTTTCTAGTGTAAAGACACCTTCTTCATTAGTTATAACTCCATAATTGGGACCAATTTGTAGCGTAACATAAGGAATTGGATTATCATTAGTATCTACTATTTTGCCAGTAATAGTCTGACTAAAAACAGTAGTACTAATAAAAAATAAAATAAAGGTAAGCTGTTTCATAGTTTTGAATCTAAAGTTGGTATGCACTAAACTACATATAATAAACCAACTTTAAATTCAAAACCTTATTTTTAAAATTAAAGATCTGAAGCTTCAGTAACTAAAATGGCATTTTTATCTTCTTTTGCTTTTTCAATGAATTCATCTATCGCTTCGTTTCGTTCTAAGCCATTTTTAAGCAATACTTTTAACGCAATTAAAGTAGCGACACGTGTACCTGCTTTTTTTACTGCAGTGCCAAATAACGGCTCTAATTCATCGTAAGTGACATCTTTAGCTAACTCTTGTATCTCTGTTTTAGTTTTTAGTTGCTTTTCTTCTGGTAAATTGGTGTATTTTTTACCAAATTGTTGAATAACGCTTATCGCAGAACGTTTCTGTTGCTGTGGCTTATTCTGGTTTTGATTACTTTGAGGTTTTGGCTTTTGCTTAGCCCAACTATCTCTTAAACCAACTGTTTTATTAAATACTAATTTATCAGCAGTAGAATCATCATCCACATTAAAATAGCCTAAACGTTGAAACTGAAACTGCTCTCCTACCTTGACATCTGCTAAACTTGGTTCTAAATAACCTGTTTTAATAGTTAGCGAATTAGGGTTTAAAAATTCCATAAAATCTTTATCACCATGACTGTCTGGTGCTTCGTCATTAAACAAACGATCGTACTCTCTAATTTCTGCTGTAATAGCATGTTTTATAGATACCCAATGTAATGTTCCTTTTACTTTTTTTGAGGTATCTTCATCATAGGTACATTGTACTTCAAGAATATCTCCATTTTGGTCTTTTCTAACCTCATTTGCTTTTATGATATAAGCATTTTTTAAACGAACCTCACCACCTAATTTCAGTCTAAAAAATTTATTTCCGGCTTCTTCTTTAAAATCCTCTCTTTCTATATAAATCTCTCTAGAAAAAGGTACTTTTCTAAATCCAGCAGATTCGTCTTCCTGGTTATTTTCTGCCTCTAACCATTCCTCTTTATCTTCAGGATAATTAGTAATCACCACTTTTATTGGGTCTAAAACAGCCATTACACGATTAGCCGTTTTATTTAAATCTTCACGAATACAGAATTCCAATAATGAAACATCAATGACGTTTTCGCGTTTAGCTACACCTACTTTTTCAATAAATTTACGAATAGAATTTGGTGTATAACCACGACGACGCAAACCAGAAATGGTTGGCATACGTGGATCGTCCCAACCAGAAACAACACCATCTTCTACCAAACGCAATAATTTACGCTTGCTCATTATGGTATAACTTAAATTTAAACGTGCAAATTCGCGCTGTTTAGGTGGCAACGGATAATTATCCTTACTGTATTCGTAGACATTATCTCTAAACCAATCGTACAATTTTCTATGAGGTTTAAACTCAAGCGAACATAATGAATGTGATATTTGTTCTAAGTAATCACTTTCTCCATGCGTCCAATCGTACATTGGATAAATACACCAATCATCACCAGTTCTATGATGATGTGCATACATAATACGATACATAATTGGATCTCGCATTAACATATTTGGATCTTCCATATCAATTTTAGCACGCAATAAATGTGTGCCAGCTGGGAATTTTCCGGCTTTCATACCTTCAAACAATTCCAAATTTTCTTCAATACTACGATCTCTATACGGACTATTGGTACCTACTTGTGTTGGTGTTCCTTTTTGTTCACGCATCACTTCAGAAGATTGAGAATCTACATAAGCTTTGCCATCTTTTATCATTTGAATAGCCCAATCGTATAACTTCTGAAAATAATCTGACGAATACAATTCATTTTCCCATTGATAACCTAACCAAGCGATATCTTTTTTAATAGCATCTACATACTCTTGCTCTTCTTTGGCAGGATTGGTATCATCGAACCTTAAATTAACAGGTGCATTGTACTTCTCTCCTAGCCCAAAACTAATTCCAATAGCTTTAGTATGTCCAATGTGCAAATACCCATTAGGTTCTGGTGGAAAACGAAATCTTAGCTTATCCTTAGATAAACCATTCGCTAAATCTTCTTCTATAATATGCTCAATAAAATTGAGTGCTCTTGTATCTTCTGACATCTTTTAGGTATTAGCTGTTGGCAAATAGCTGTTGTGTAAAATGTATACACAACAATAAATCCTAACATCATTATTCCAGTTGGTAAAATTAAACAAAATGTAACATTTATTTATCTTTTTAGACTGATAGTATAAACCAATTATCTTATAAAATTATGAATTATAAATGTCCAAAATGCGATAATACAACTTGTAGCGTTGATCAAATGAGAGCCACTGGTGGTACGTTTTCTAAAATCTTCGATATTCAGAACAAAAAATTTACATCAGTAACTTGTAAAAAGTGCACGTATACCGAATTCTATAAAGCTAAAACAAGTGCATTAAGTAATATTTTTGATTTGTTTACAAATTAATTATTTCTTCAACTAAACTCATGAAGCATATAGTTATAAACTGATTAATATTCATTAAGAAATATTACTTTTGAATTATGGGAATAATAAAAGTTGAAAATATAAGAGTCTTTGCTAATCATGGTTGTTTAAAAGAAGAAACAGCTATTGGTAGTGATTATAGAGTTGATTTAGAAGTAAAGGCGAGTTTAAAAAAGTCTTCAAAATCTGATGAATTAAGCGATACTGTAGATTATGTATTCTTAAATAAAGTGGTTAGAGAAGAAATGGCCATACCATCTAAGTTATTAGAAACGGTTGCTCAACGTATTTTAGACCGTATTTTTAATGAAGACTCATTAATTACTAAAGCAACGGTTGCTGTGAGTAAAATTAATCCACCAATAGGTGGTGATGTTGAGATGGTTACCATAAAAATGTCTAAAAAGCGAAAAAAGTAAGCCTATTTAGGCTATAACATATATAATTTTTATATTTGCGCTCTCATTAAATTAATGAGATTCCTAGTTTACTAGTAAAATAGGGTGTCGTGGCCGAGTGGCTAGGCAGTGGTCTGCAACACCATCTACAGCGGTTCGAATCCGCTCGACACCTCAAAAAAGCCTCTAAGTTTTCTTAGAGGCTTTTTTATTTTTAAAATTTTATTAAAATTTAGATTAATAGATACGCGGTTCAAATCCTAACGTTTAATGACCTTAAAAAACCTTCAATGTATGTTAGGGCTTTTTTATCTTTCAAATTTTAAGAAATTATAAATTAATGGTTACAAGATTTAAACCTTATCGCTTTAGTAACTTCAAAAATTTCAACTTCTATAAGGTGTTTTATTAATCTAACTTAATATTTGAGAGATTAGAGTCACACTGAATAAGGTTAGAAAGATCCAACCAATAAAGCCTTCTACAATTGCTAAATACCTACCAATTCCTTTAATAGGAATTTCTCCAAAACCTAAGGTAGTAAATGAATTAATACTAAGTGTTAGCGCATTAAATAAGATAGATAGTACTTTTATGAGTAAATATCCAAGTATTATAAATCCTATAAAAGCACTATAAATTATTTTTTTAATTGACGATAGCTCATGCCAGCTATTCTTTATAACGTTAAGATAGTTCCAAAATGACAATTTAATTTCTATCAGTTTCGTTTGCGTGTTGATAAATAACAGCGAAAAAAATGAAAACACTTTAGGTATATGATTTTTACTCTTAACTAATGCTTCTTTTGTGTTAGAATTTTGAAGGATTTTATTTTCATCTATCTCGTATGCCTTCAAAATAGTAGCATCTGATGTAAAATAATTAATGGATTGTTCTATGCCTTTATTATATCTACTAAGGTCAATTTTATTCCAAGAATTAGTGGAAAACAAAAATAAAAAGGCAAAAAGTAAAATAATTTTAAAAGAAGATATGACTATTTTAGATGGACTTGTTCCGTAATCTGAAAACCGTTCTAAAAACCGATTGACAATCATTTCAAAGTAGTTTTTAAATGATTTATCCTCTTTGTAAAGATGTTCTAATCGTTCCGTTTCTAAATGCTTTATTTTGATATATACATCATTTGCCGACTGCCTATCGTGAAAATCTTTAAAATAAGAATGAAATTTACTAAGCAGAGTCAATTCATTTTTATAATACGATTCATCTGTAACTCTACTGTTAGTATAAAGTGAGTCGAATGTTTTATTAATAATATTTCCTATATTTCCTTGATTATAAATTATATAATTAGCAGGAATTATTTTATTTTCACTTATAGGCCATTGCATTTCATATTCAGTTTTCAATTTATCAATACCAAAAAGTAAATCAGACTCAATGGTATTATTATCAAATGATAACTTATCCGCATTATCTAAATATAAGTAGTTCCAAAATTTAGATTGTATCTTATTCTTTTGAAAATAAACTTCAGTGGTATTTAAAGTACTAATATTAAACGCTGCATTATTATAATTAATAATATTCTTACTAAAATCAAGTGTAGCTCCTGAAATGGTAATTCTTAATAATGGTTTAGCAAACGCTTCTGAATAATTATCAGGTCCTAAAGCATTGAAAGTATTATTAGATATGTATAAACTAAGCTGTTCATTATCCCCTAAATCATCGATATCTACCTTTGAATTAAACGTACAGTCTTCAACCCAAAATAAATTATTATTATTTAAGTAGGTAACATCAGAACTACGAGAAATAGAGCTGTCAAACTGACAATTAAAAAATATGATATCAGAAGTATTATTGATACTTATAGATTTATAAAAGTGAAAATTAATAAAAGCGTAATTATAAACAGTTTGATTTTTATCAAAATGAACATTATCAAAATTGATAGTTTTATGAATATGAATGGTATCTATTGGATATTTTTTGTCTCTAAATCTATATTCAATAAGACTATACCTTTCACTATTTTCTTTATCAAATTTAACGATGGCATTTTTAAGAGAAAAAATAGAATCTTTACCGTTAGTTAACTCACTAATAAGTTCTGAGAATGCAATTTCTTTTAATTCACCAGTACTATTAGTCGTTTGAGCGCTAATACTAAAAAAGGAAACTAAAAAAAATACAAGCAGTAGTCTATATATCATTCTATAACTTATTTTAAAAATAAATACAATGGTGTTGAATTTACTAATAATATTATAAAATAACTTCAGTACATATTTTATACGTCTATAAAATCTATAGAAATGTTTAATCTATTGGATTAACACGCTCTATCTGTTCAATCCCTTTTTCATAAAGTTCAGGAAAAAGACCTTGACTTAATAGAATAACACCAAAGACTAAGATCACTAAAGACACTATTTTCTTAGTCTTAAAAATACGTCTTGGAGTAAGTTTATTTTTAAGTCGTTTTGCTGCTGCTATTTTAACAAGATCAGCTAAAAAATAAGACACCAACATGGTTACAATAAAGATGGTAACACCATTTTCTGATGTTGTAATAGAAGTCCCAATAACTATAAAACCTAACCAACCTAGAAGTACACCAATATTGATAAAATTGAGTAAGAATCCTTTGATAAAAAGCTTTCCATAATCTTTTTTAGGAAGTACAATTCTATGGTGTTCTCTTACTATAGACCGAAAAGATTTTGAGGTTTTTATAAAACTAATAAGACCATAAATAACCAATAAAACACCACCAAAAACCAAGAGTTTTGGATCGTCTTTTATTTTATCTAATAGTGAATCTGTGCTTTTAAAAATGACTAAAATAAATACGACATCTGCGAAAATAACGCCAAGATCGAATATAATAGCACTAGTAATACCTTTGGTTACACTAGTTTCTAATAATACAAAAAAGACAGGACCAATGGTGAAGGCTAAAATAATTCCGAACGGAATGGCTGTTAAGATATCGTCTAACATGTAAAATCTTGCAGTTTACACAAATGTAAGAAACTCAGCTCAATTTACATATGTTTTATTCGACCTCCTAAAACGGTACTTTCATCAACTTGTTTAGGTTTACCGTAAACATAAACGTTTCCACCTGCTTTAATTTTAATATTTGCAGATTCCGTAGCATGAATATAAGCCTCACCTGCTGCATTAATTTTTACATCCGTTTTTTCGGTAATAAAATCTTTACCATTAAAACTTCCGCCTGTAAAAATTGAAATATCTTGATTTTTTGAATTTCCAGAGACATTAATAATACCACCAGTAACTGCTTTAAAATTGGCATAAGTAGTATTTAAGATTGCATTAATTTCTGATCCTTCTTGTGCACTGAGATCTATTTCGTATTGTTTTATAGATTGGTTTACAGTTACTTTTGCTCCTTCATTTGTATCAATCTTATCTACTTTAGTATAGTAAAGCATTACAACGGTATCATTACCATCGTAACTCTCCTTTAGATTCATTCGTATTTTAAGTTTTCCATTCTTATTTACGACTTCAACATTTTTTTTGTTTTTTCCAGTTATAACAACTTTATTTTCATCAGATTCAATCATTTTAACATGGATTAAATCATATACTTTTACGGTAGAAAATTCACCTACTGTTTTGTCTATAGACTCTTGAGCATTTACCACAAGACCTAAAGTAAAGAGGATGAATAAAAAACAATTTTTCATTTTAAAATTTATTTTAAGGTAATTACTTTATTACTAAACAACCATTTGAGTTGAATTTCGTCTCCAGAACGTTTTTTAACAATACGTCTTTGTGGTGATAATAACACCGTTATTACAGCAGAAATTGCTGTTAGTAAATACCTGTTAATATCACTGTAAACCAATTGAATTCCGAATCTTATTACCAAATAAGTTACAAAGAATATTATAAAAACGTAGATGCTTGCTTTTGTAGATGTCTTCATAATTAAACGGCAACTTTTACTGCTGTTCCTGTTACTGAAACCATAGCATAATTATGCGTTGTAAGTTCTATTTCAACTTTAATACCAACTACAGCATTTGCATTTAATTTTGCTGCATTATTTTGTAAAGTTTGAAATGCTTCTTCTTTAACAGCTTCTATACTGTTCTGTATTTTAGTATAATATTTAGACATACTAAAACCCATAGACAACGCTTCTTTATTCATTGCAACACCTGTTACAATACCTAAATAGTCTATTATTTTATGGTCTTCTATGGAATTGGTTGTTGTAAGTATCATATTCTTAATATTTTCTTATTAGTAGTTTTTGATACTGTAAAGTTACAATTCTATTCGCTTTCAATGAATTTTAATACAACTTCAATAAAATGAGAACTGTTATTATTAATTAACTACTTCTGGCTTCCCAACCATATAAAAATCAAGGTGTTTCTTGGTTAAATCTGCATTTTTAACTTTTACAATAACTTCATCTCCAAGCTGATACATAATACTAGATTTTTTACCCACCATAGCATATTGGTCTTGGTCAAACTGATAGTGATCATCTTTCATATCTCTAACACTTACCATACCTTCACATTTGTTAGAAATAATTTCTATATAAATTCCCCAATCTGTAACGCCAGAAATAACACCCAAAAACTCCTCGTCTTGATGATCTTGCATAAAACGAATTTGCATGTATTTAATAGAATCTCGCTCTGCTTTAGTTGCTAAATATTCCATGTTGCTAGAATGTTTACAACGTTCTTCATACACTTCTTCGTTAGCTGATTTTTCACCATCAAGATAACGCTGTAGTAAACGATGTGCCATAACATCTGGATAACGACGAATTGGCGATGTAAAGTGACTGTAATACTCAAAAGCTAAACCGTAATGACCAATATTCTGCGTGGTATATTCGGCTTTAGACATCGTTCTAATCGTTAATGTATCTACTAAATTTTGTTCTTTTTTACCAACAACATCTTTTAATAAATTGTTTAATGAAGACGCAATATTGTTTTTGTCCTTAAAGTTTAATTTATGTCCAAAACGTGCTACAACTGTTTGAAGTTGTGCTAGTTTTTCATCATTAGGTTCATCGTGCACACGATACACAAAGGTTTTCTTTTGTTTACCAACAAATTCTGACACCTTTCTGTTAGCTAATAACATAAATTCTTCAATCAATTTATTAGAATCTTTGCTGGTTTTAAAGAAAACACCAACTGGGTTTGCTTCTTTATCTAAATCGAATTTAACTTCAACTTTATCAAAAGAAATGGCACCATCTCGCATACGTGCATTTCGCATTTTACGAGCTAATTCATTCATTTTTAATACCGCAAAAGCAATATCATTAGATGTTTTATATTCTTTACCTGTTAAAGAAACTTCGGTCGGAATTGTAGTATCAATGTCAGCCATTCCTTCTTTAGTAAACAATCCAGGATTATTTTCTATAATAGCTTGTGCTTCTTCATAAGCAAAACGTGCATCAGAATAGGTTACTGTTCTACCAAACCATTCGTTTTTAATTTCGCATTTTTCATTCATTTGAAACACTGCAGAAAATGTATATTTCTCTTCGTGTGGACGTAATGAACAGGCTCCATTAGATAAAATTTCTGGTAACATTGGCACTACTCTATCTACTAAATAAATTGACGTTGCACGCTCATAAGCTTCGTCATCTAAAACGGTTCCTGGTTGCAAATAATGCGAGACATCTGCAATGTGTATTCCTATTTCGTATAAACCGTTATCTAAAACTTTAAAGGATAAGGCATCATCAAAATCTTTAGCGTCTTTAGGATCTATGGTAAAGGTTAGATCTTTACGCATATCTCTACGCTTAGCTATTTCTTCGGGTTTAATTTCTAAATCTATATTGTTAGCGTATGCTTCAACTTCGTGAGGAAACTCCATTGGTAATCCATACTCTGCCATAATAGCGTTAATCTCAGTACCATGTTCACCTGGTTTACCAAGTACTTCAATAACTTTACCGTTTGGAGAATCTGCCTTTTCTGGCCAATCTTCTAAAGAAACCAATACTTTATCACCATCTTCTGCTTTATTTATTTTGTTGATAGGTACAAAAATATCAGTGTACATTTTATTACTATCAGCAACTACAAAAGCAAATCCTTTTTTATCGTGGATTTGAATAGTACCAACATATTCCGTTTTAGCACGTTTAATAATATTGGTAATTTCTCCTTCTTGTTTGCCTCTATGGCGTCTTTTATAAGCGTAAAATTCTACTTCGTCACCATTTAAAGCTTTATTAATATTGTTTGAAGCTATAAATACGTCTTCTTCAAAATCATCGCAAATAATATAACCGTTTCCTTTAGCAGCTAAATCTAAAATACCTATATGATATTCTGTATTTACTATAGCTTTAAATTTACCACGATCTACTTCCTCAATCTCTTGTTTTGCTTTAAGTTGTTGAAGTTTCTTTATAATCTGATTGCGACTACTAGCATCATTAACGCCTAGTTTAGCTGCAATTTGTTTGTAATTAAAAGTTGAGTTTCTTTCTTTTTTTAAAATACTAAGAATTGTATTTGTAAGGTTGGAAATCTTGTTATGTGAAGGTTTCCTGTGTTTCTTTTTTGTCATTTAATTTGTAATCATATTCATTTCCTATAAGTGATAGGAATTCTAATTTAAAACTTAATTAAGGCGAAGAGAGGTTATTAAGTTTATACAAAGTTACGTTTTAATTTTTTAATGGTGTTTATAGAACGTTAAATTAATGCAAAAGCACTGTAAATTTTAAAGTGTTTTAAGTGAAAAGCATAGTATTAAAACTAGTCTATTATTAACTTTTTAGACCCTTTTCCTTTTGTTGTTTGTATCTCTATAAAATATAAACCAGAAGTTAAACTTGAAGTTTTAATAACATATTTTTTTGAAGTTAGTACGAGTTGACCTAAATTATTATAAATAGTAACATTTTTTAATTCTGTATTATTTTCTAGTTGAATAGTAAATTGATATTTTACTGGGTTTGGGTACAAATTAAAATTAATATTTATTGCTTCAGAAATACTTAGATTATCACAATCATTGCTATAAGAAGCAATGATATCTTTATCTGGCCAATTAGCATTGCTATACGCAACATCATCTACTTCTATACACGTTAAATTTGGATTATTAGTAGCATTGAAAAAAGTAATATTAGTGTTATTACCATTTTTTAAATTCAGACTGCTTAAATCAGTATTATTAATACAATATAATTCTGCTAGCATACTATTATTACTAAAATCTAAACTTGTTAAACTAGTATTTTGGCAGTATAATCTATTCAAATTTATATTAGTACTTAGATCTAAACTACTTAAGTTAGTAGTATTACAATCTAACCATACTAAAGCTGTATTTGCAGATAAATCAATACTACTAATATTGGTTTCGAAAAAAAAAAGAAAAACTAAACTGGTATTAAAACTTACATTTAGACTCGTTAAATTACTATTACCTCCACAAGACAAAAAATCTAGTAAAACATTACTACTTACATCTAAGCTATTTATATTAGTATAATTAGTGTGTAACTGTATTAAATTTAAATTATTACTGATATCAAAATTACCTAGATTAGGATTATTAGAACAATCTAAATCAATTAACGACGTAAAATCTTCTATACCAGTTAAATCTAAAATATCTTTATATCTTACATTTAATGTGGTTACTGCACTAATATTAGCCGTTGTTACATAATTATCTAAAACTGTATCATAGCCTGCATCTATTAATGCTTGCTCAAAATTATCATCTGGTATAAATGTTTGAGAAAATAGATTAACACTTGCAAATAGTAATACTATAGAAGAGAGTATTTTGTTTTTCATAGCACGAAATTTTTGAACGTATAAAGTAACTATATTTTTAATTCAGAATAAGAATTAAAGCTTAAAAACGATGTTATCAACATATATATACATATAATCATTTTTCTTTTAAAATTTAAAAAATAAAATAATGGTTATTATAGTATGTTAATAGTGGCTATAACTTTTTGAATTTTTATTTTGATTAATCATAGTTTACATTTTACAACATTTTAGTTAACATTAAATTTACATATAACTACTTCATTTTAAAGCTAAATTAAAAAGCTATTAACAGTTGTTAATAACCGATGTTAATAGAATTAGATGATATGTATTTTTGAAAATACTGTTCATTTCACAACTTTTTAGTTTGATAACTTATTTTAAAAAAAGTGCTAACTAATTAGGTTATGACGATCCAATTTTGGTTTAGAAAAATAACTGAATAAACCTA
Source organism: Winogradskyella sp. Asnod2-B02-A (assembly GCF_045063645.1). Lineage (NCBI taxonomy): Bacteria > Pseudomonadati > Bacteroidota > Flavobacteriia > Flavobacteriales > Flavobacteriaceae > Winogradskyella > Winogradskyella sp. Asnod2-B02-A. The sequence continues at coordinate 972,806 of NZ_JBEFOG010000027.1, read as the reverse complement.
ATTTTAGTTTTAAAGACTTGTGAACACTTATTAACAAGTTATGAGTTATGTTATCATAGTTATCCCAATAACTGAATAGAACTATTAACTACAAAAAAAACCGATATGTAGTTTTTTTTTGCTTTTTAAATCGATGAAAAACGTAATTAACTGATAATCAAAATTCTTGATATATAATTGTATCGAATTCCAAATTTATTATTTAATAAAACCTACAATTATGAAATCAAAATTACTTTATTTATCGTTTGTGATTAGTGTATTATTTTTAAATTATTCTAATGCTCAACAAACCTATGTACCAGATGATGTTTTAGAACAGTATCTAATAGACCAAGGTTACGACACAGTTTTAGATGATTATGTATTAACAAATAATATCATTAATATCACCGAAATAGATCTTGGTGCTAAAGGTGTTAGTGACTTAACCGGAATAGAAGATTTTACAGCACTAGTTACTTTAGATATATCAGAAAACACTTTACTAAATAGTGTAAATATCAATTCAAACACAGCTTTAATTAATTTGAATGCTTGGAATACTTCCATTAGTAATATAAATCTAAGTAATAATACAGCACTAGAGTATCTAAATATTTATAATACGTTAATAAGCAATATAGATGTGAGTAATAATACATCATTAGATTATATAAGTATTGCTAGTACATCTATAAGTGAATTAGACATTAGTAATAATACCTTATTAAATTATTTAAATGTATCTCAAACCAATCTTAGTAATTTAAATGTTACCAATAGTGCAGCCTTAGATTTCTTATTAGCTAATAATACACCAAATTTGGCTTGTATTACTGTTATAGATGAAATGGCGGCAACTGCAGGAACAGGTATATATGAAGATTGGGAAAAAGATGAAACTACGTATTATAGTGAAAGCTGTAGTTTAAGTAATTCGGATTTTAATATCACAGATATCTATGTTGGTCCAAATCCCATTAAAGATGAATTACAAATCGTATTAAATAATAATGATGTTTTAAAGGAAGTAAGCTTATTTGATATTTCTGGAAAACAAATTATTAAATCTACAAATACAACTGTTTTTACCAACCATTTAGCATCGGGTATATACTTGGTAAAAATAACAACAAATCGAGGTGAATTTAATTTAAAACTGGTAAAATCATAATAACACTGTTATTAATTATTAGTTTTTAATAGTCTACTAGTTAATTAGTTATGACTATAAAATACTTAAAAAACCGATTTACAGTTTTTTTTTGCTATAAAAATCGATGAAAAACCCACTGTATTGTTATTCAAAAAACTTGATATATCATTGTATCAGATTCCAAATCTATTAATTTATAAAAATCTACAATTATGAAACTAAAATTACTTTATTCGTCACTTTTATTTAGTGTATTATTTTTAAACAATTCTTATGCTCAACAAACTTATGTTCCAGATGATATTTTTGAAGAGTATTTAATAAACCAAGGTTATGACACGGTTTTAGATAATTATGTATTAACATCTAATATTTCTAATGTAACCACTGTAAATTTAAATGGTAAAAATGTTACTGATTTAACAGGTATAGCAGATTTTGAAGCATTAAACATTTTAAATGTTTCTGGTACGTTAATACTTAATTTAGATGTAAGTGCAAACACAGAATTAACAAATTTAAATGCTTATGATACTGCAATAAGTAGTTTAGATTTAACAGCTAACAGCGCTTTAACTAATTTATATGTTGATAATACTTTATTAAACAGATTAGATGTAAGTACTAATTTAGCCTTAACTGAATTATATATCTCTAATACAAATATTACTAGTATAGATGTAAGTTTAAATACAGCTTTAACATCTTTAAGTATTTCTGAAACGTCAATTGTCTTATTAGATGTGAGTACAAATACAGCTTTAACTTTTTTATCTGTTGTTAACACTCCAGTAAGTAGTTTAGATTTAAGTACTAATACAGTATTAACTTCATTTAAATCTTCAAATACTCAAAACTTGTATTGTATTACTGTCGCTGATGAATTAGCTGCAACGTCTGCTACAGGTAATTATTCTCAATGGCAAAAAGATGCTGATTGTAATTATAGTGAATCATGTGAAGAAACTTTTGTACCAGACGATGTTTTTGAGCAATACTTAATTGATGAAGGTTATGATTCTGGAGTATTAGATAATTTTGTACCTACTGCTAATATTAAAAATGTAGAGTTAGTAGATTTAAGCAATACAACTGTTGTTGACTTAACTGGTATTGAAGATTTTGATTCATTAACAACTTTAGATATATCTAATAGTAATGTCACAGCTTTAAATGTTAGTAATAATATATCATTGTCATTATTAAATATCAATGGTACTTTAATTAGTAGTTTAGATGTTAGTTTTAATATCAATTTAACCAGTTTAACTTCTGTAAATACAATTGATTTAACTTGTATTACGGTATTAGATGGAGCAGCAGCAAATGCAGGTACAGGTATCTATGTTGATTGGGAAAAAGATGCTAATTGTTCTTATAGTGCAAATTGTAGTGCTCCATTAAGTGATACAGAATTTAATGCATCTGAAGTTTATGTTGGTCCAAATCCAATTAAAAATGAATTGTTAATAAAACTAAATAATAGTGATATATTAAGAGAAGTTAACTTATTTGATATATCAGGTAAACTTGTCTTAAGATCTAATGCTACTACTATTAATACAAGTCATTTAGAAAGCGGGATGTATTTAGTACAAATTACCACTGAAAAAGGTAGTTTTACAAGAAAACTAGTGAAATAAAATTTATACCTTATTTATTTTAAACTTTAAAAACCCTGAGAAATTTCTCAGGGTTTTTAGTTTTAAAGACTTATTAAAAAGTAAATGGTCTTTCTACTAACCAACTTTAATTATTTGTAACTTTGTATTTCAAAAATTAACGAGATTTCTACTTTTACAGAAACCATTTAAAATTTTAAATTGATGAATATTTCAATAGGAAATGATCACGCAGGACCAGATTACAAATTTGCCATTGTAAAACATTTAGAAGCTAAAGGTTATACAATTAATAATTATGGAACAGATACATTAGACAGTGTAGATTATCCAGATTTTGTACATCCTGTAGCTAAAGATGTTGAGGCTAAAAAAGTAGATTTTGGTATTTTAATTTGTGGTAGTGCAAATGGAGTTGCCATGACAGCAAATAAATATCAGCACGTAAGAGCAGGTGTATGTTGGACAAATGAAATTACAGAACTAACACGTTTGCATAATAACGCTAATATTATATGTATTCCTGCACGTTTTACATCAATTCCGCAAGCCATTAAAATGGTGGATACCTTTTTAGAAACTAAATTTGAAGGTGGTCGTCATCAAAACCGTATAGATAAGATTCCATTATCATGTTAAATGAGTCATTCACATAACCATTCACATAATACTAAAGACTTAAAAGGTCAAAAGCTTTTAATTTCAATACTACTAAATATTGTTATTACAGTAGCTCAAGTTATCGGTGGTTTTGTTTCTGGCAGTCTTTCATTACTCAGTGATGCTTTACATAATTTTAGCGATGTTATTTCTTTAATAGTTAGTTATGTTGCTGCTAAATTGTCAAAACAAAAAGCATCTATTAATAGAACTTTTGGTTATAAACGTGCCGAAATTTTAGCTGCTTTTATTAATGCTAGTACGTTAATTATTGTGGCAGTAATCTTAATTTTTGAAGCTGTAAAACGTTTTAAAAATCCACAAGAAATAGAATCTGGTTTAGTTATTTTGTTAGCCGTTGTTGCCATTATAGGTAATGGTCTAAGCGTTTTATTATTAAGAAAAGATGCTAAAAATAATATTAATATGCGTTCTGCTTATCTGCATTTACTTACAGATATGTTAGCAAGTGTTGCAGTATTAATTGGTGGTTTATTAATGAAATACTATCAACTGTTTTGGGTAGATAGTTTATTAACCTTATTAATTGCATTATATTTAATTTGGGTGGGTTATGATTTACTAAAGACATCTACAAAAATGCTCATGTTGTTTACACCAGATGATATTAATATTAAAGAAGTTGTAAGGGCAGTTAATAAACTACCAAAGGTTAGTAAACTACATCATGTACATATTTGGAATTTAAGTGACGATGAGTTGCACTTAGAAGCCCATTTAGACTTAAAAGAAGACATTGCTACTACAGAATTTAATGATTTACTTTTAGATATTGAAACTGTCTTACATGATGAATTTAATATTAATCATGTCACCATTCAACCAGAGTTTAATAAAGAAGATCCAAAAGAGGTCATTGTACAAGATTAACTATGTTAATAACTAAAATAAGCGCTTTTAATGAACTTTCTATAGTAGAACTATATGATTTACTTCAATTAAGAAGTGAAGTCTTTGTAGTAGAACAAGACTGTGTATATCAAGATATTGATGGTAAAGATCAAAAGGCACTTCATGTTTTAGGTTATAAAAATGAAAAATTAGTGGCTTACACAAGAATTTTTAAGCCTGGAGATTATTTTAAGGAAGCTAGTATTGGTAGAGTAGTAGTGATGGAAAATGAAAGAGAGCACAGTTATGGTAATGTTATAATGAACGCGTCAATAAATGCAATTAAAATGCATTATAATGAAACCACTATTAAGATTTCTGCACAAACGTATTTAAAACGCTTTTACAATAATTTAAAATTTATTGAAGTAGGTGAGGAGTACTTAGAAGATGGTATTCCACATATAGCGATGTTACGTTCTTAGATTACTTTTCGTAAATTCTAGTGACTAAAATTTCTACACGTCTATCTAATTCTGGTTCACCACCAAGTGGTTCTTTTCTGCGCATACCAACATATTTCATTCGGTAATGTTTAACGCCTTTATCAGCTAAATAATCATATATATATTTAGCTCTTGCAACAGATAGATTTCTTTTTTTTGTTTTTCTATCTACAGCATCTCTATTGCCTTGTGTACAACAAACATGTCCTTCTATAGTAAAATAGATATTAGTCCGTTCTGCTAATATTTCTGCAATTTTATCGAGTACTAACTTAGAATCTTTAGTTAAGTAACTATAACCGGTTCTAAATAGTAAATTTTCGAGTAAAATTTTGTCGCCTTCTTTTAGGTCTCCTTTTAAAATGTCTTCCGTATTTACTTTTTTAGTGACCGTAGTATCTTCTTTAGGTTTAGGAGGAAAAACCGGAGTGACTATTATCTCAACTTTACGATTTAAACCACGTATTTTATTAAGGTTTTCTTCGTGAATTATATTTACTAAAATTTCACCTTTACCATCTACATTAGTGATTACGGATTCGTCAAATTCATTGTTAGAAAAAACTTCTTTTATAGCTTCTGCACGATTTTGAGATAATACTAAGTTATAATTATCGCTACCTCTATCATCAGTAAATCCGTAAATAGAAATTTTTTCAATATCAATATCCTCAATTTCAGATAAAAAAAGCAATAATCTACTGTGTTCTGTTTGAGGAATATTGTGTTGATCGGTTTCAAAATAAACTTCGTGTTTCAATTCTTTCTGAGAAAAAGAGAATTGAAAACATAGGCATAAAAGGATAACTAGGGACTTCATTTTATAATAATTTTCTTACTTACAGAAAATGTTTATGAGGTTAAATATAAAAAAAATAAAATTTCTATCTCAAAATACTTGCGTATTGCGACGGATTATTAAGAATATTTAAGGCCTTTTTAATTTCAGTATTATTAGCAGTGTAATAGGTATACAAACCTTCACTGTAGAAATAGCGTTTAATAATTTCGTCTGTAAGTAAAGTTTTTAATTGTGTTTTATTACCATCAATGGCATTAGATTTATAGGATTGTAATGCTTGAGTTAGATCGTTATACTCAGATGAAATTACAGCATCTAATTCTTCTTCTTTTGCAACATTAATAGCATTTGTTAAGGCTTTCTCGGTTTTTGTTTCAAAATTAAAACCGCTTATTTTTATATAATTTTTGAATTTTTTAAAGTCTGAATCCGAAAATTCAAAAGTCTTTAAATCGTCTACTTTATGACTGTAATAATAGTCTGTTGCGAAGTTAAAGACTAAGTTTTCGTTAGATATTGCTTTTGTAATTGGTGTTTGTTTAGCAAATTCAACTTCAACATCTGGTTGTACACCTCCTCCATCAAATACTTCACGTCCGTTTTTGGTTTTAAAAGCATTGTAATTTTCTTGTTTTGTTCTTGTGGCTTTTCCATTTTCATCACGATTCCAATAATCTAAGGCCTGAATACAACGACCAGATGGTGTGTAGTATCTAGAAATGGTAATCTTCATTTGTGTGCCATAAGTTAAAGGCTTAGGTCGCTGTACTAATCCTTTTCCAAAGCTTCTTGTACCAACTACCACAGCACGATCCATATCTTGTAAGGCACCAGAAACAATTTCACTTGCAGATGCGCTACTACCATCAATTAAAACAACTAATGGAATTTCAGTATCTATAGGTTCACGTTGTGTATAATACGTTTTGTTGTACTTTTTTACTTTCGATTTTGTAGTTACCACTAATTGATCTTTAGGCACAAAGATGTTAGTTACGTTTACAGCTTCGTTAAGTAATCCACCTGGATTTCCTCTTAAATCTAAAATTAATTGTGTTGCTCCTTGATTTTTTAATGCTTTAATAGCTCTAATAGTCTCAGAAGATGCTTTATTATTAAATTTTCTTAGAACAACATAACCTGTTTTTTCATCTACCATAGCGTAGTGCGGAACGGCTTTAATTTCTAAAGATTCTCTAATGATTTTTACGGTATTGGTTTTTCCTTGTCTTTTGTAGGTTACAGAAACTTCAGTTCCAGCTGCTCCTTGTAATAAGTTGGCTGCATCATCTTTAAAATCTGCTACAACAACTTTGTCTACTTTTATAATTTCGTCACCGGCTTTTAGGCCTGCTTTATCAGCGGCATAATTTTGATACGGTTCAACAATAACTAATTTATCTTTTAGTGTTAAAACTTTGGCTCCAATACCAGTATAATCGCCTGCGTTGTTAATTCTAGAAGCTTCTACGTCTTGTTCGTTATAAAATTGAGTGTAAGGATCTAAATCACTTAACATGCTTTTAATTGCTGTATCCATTAAGTCTCCAGGATTGGTATCATCAACATAGTTCATGTTAATCTCCTTAAAAAGCGTAGTAAATATCTCTATTTGCTTAGCAATTTCAAAAAAGTCGTTTTTAAAAGCGGTAGTGCCAAAAAAGATAAGCACAGCTAAAACTGGCAATACTATTTTATTACGTAGAAGTTTTTTCATTTGTCAGAATTATTAGAATCTGAATTTTTTATCAAAGGCTCATTTTGAGCCAAGAATTTTTTAAACAACAATTTTGTATTTGTATTTAATTTATCAAAAGTTGTTCCATCTTTACTAAGATACAAAATCATAAACGCATAAGAACCACAACTATTGTTAAAATACAATGGTTTATTAAGTCTATAGGCTTCGCGAAGCAAACGTTTTATCCTATTTCTCGCTACAGCAGTTTTGTGTAAACGCTTACTTACGGAAACACTTGTTTTTAGTTGAGAGCCATCTTCAAAATCAGTTTTTAGATATACCAATCTCAGCGGATAAGCTGTAACAGCTTTCCCTTCAGTAAAAAGTTGTTCAATTAGCTTTTTACTTTTTAATTTATCTTTTCTAGAATATGTGAAGGTCATTAGTATACATTGAATGTAGCAAAAATAGAAAACTGTATTGATTTGATACGGTTTTATGAGTTCTATATTATAATACAGCTATTCTTTTGTAACTTATTATTTTTCTTTCCATTAAAGCCTATTCTTTTTTTTACGAATCATATTAAACAACTCAATAATGATAAAACGGAAAATATTTAATCAAAACCAGACAATTTAACCTCATAAAAATCTTAAATTTGAATAGATTATATATAAATGAAAACTGAAAATAGGTTAGAAAGCATAGCCGATTTATTATTAGATATAGCATCAATATTAATGGTTTCTGGTGCAAATACTAATAGGGTAGATGTTAATATAGATCGTTTTGCTTCTGTGTTAAATTGTGAATCTTATAGTTTAATAAGTCAAAAAACTATGATACTCACAGTCATAGATAATAAAACCAATGAAAATTACACTAAGGTAAAAAACCTACCTGCTCACAAAATAGATTTTACTATTATTTCGGCTATAAGCAAAACGAGTTGGAATGCACTTGATGAAGATTGGTCGCTTTCTCAAATTTCGAAAGAAATAGAAATCATTAAACGGCAAAAAAGGTATCCAAGATTGGTGGTGCTAATAGCAGTAAGTTTTGCAGGAGCTGGTTTTTGCAAAATATTTGGAGGAGATTATCTTAATTTAGCTTTGGCATTTATTAGTACATTTTTTGGCTTATTTATACTTCAAGCAGCGCATAAAAGGAAGTTTAATACTTATGTAAGTGTATTTTTAGCGTCATTAACAGCATCACTTTTAGCTTCATTAGGTATCCTTTTTAATTTAGGAACACAACCAGATGCAACATTAGCAACTTCTATTTTATTTTTAGTTCCTGGTGTTGCGTTAATTAATTCCTTTACAGATCTTATAGATAAAAATGTATTAAATGGTGTGGTACGATTTACTAATGGAATAATGACAGTTTTAGCAATAGCACTTGGACTTTTTGTAGCCATGTTAATTTTTCAATTAAAATGATAACAACGATACTAGAATTGTTAGAAGTCTCCGCTTGGGCAGGTATTGCGGCAGTAGGTTTTGGGATATTATTTAATATACCTAGAAAAGCCATACTTACCGTTTTTCTATTAGGATTTGGAGCTGGTTTTATAAAGTTTATTTTGTTGCATTATAACATCAATATTGTATTAGCAAGTTTAATAGCAGCTTCTTTTGTAGGTGTTTTAAGTTTGCCATTAGCTCATGGTATACATCAACCTCCTGTTGTATTTTCTATACCTGCAGTTATACCAATGATACCAGGTTATTATGCGTACGAAATGGTATTATCTATTATGTCTTTTACATTTTTAGAAAAAGACGATCCTAAAGGGTTGGTTTTTATGGAAGCTATATTTTCTAATGGCTTTACCATGTTGTTTATACTAATTTCTTTAACTATAGGTGTGTCTTTGCCGCTTTTACTTTTACGGAAACATACTGCTAAAAGAGTAGATTTAAGATAATAATTTTTGATCATTTTATCTTGTTATAAATTATAATAACGATGCTTAAATCTTATCATAAAAAAAGGTTACAGACATAAGAAATATCTGTAACCTTTTATAGGTTTATAAAAATAAGTTATTACTATAGTTTTAGTTTATACCAAACACATTATTCTCTCTATTTATATCTGCCATCATTTGAGACGAATCAATTTCAACTGATTTCACTTCTTTTTTAGCGTCAAATGAATAGGTAGGCATTGCCCAAGCCCAATCATTAATAAGAGTTGCTGAGGTAGGTTTTTCACCACGCATCATTTGTAGTGGAATATAAAAGTCTTCTGTAGAGCCATCAGTATAAGTCACTGTAAGATCTATAGGCATTGGCATTAAGCCAATACGTTCTAAGGTAATAGAATTACCTTCTACTGTTTTTACTCCGTAATCTATAGTATTTGTTGTTTGTGCAAAATCTATAAAATACCAATCGAGTTCAAAATCTGTGATACGTTCTGCGGTTCTAATAATATCGAATGGTTTAGGATGCTTAAAAGAAAAATCATCAAAATATGTCTTAATAGTTTTAGCTAAATTCTCTTCGCCTATAACATAACCTAATTGCGCTAAAAACACAGCTCCTTTACTATAAGCAGCAGCACCATATACCTGATTGTATTTGTATCTATCCGAATGTGTTGTTAAAGGTTGTTCTAGACCAGAGTTTGCTAATCCTAAATATCCTCTATAAGAACCAGAAAGTGGATTAGATTTTTTATCCTCACGAAGCGAGTTCATCGCTAATGCAGAAATATAACTTGTAAAACCTTCATCCATCCATTCATGTTTAGATTCATTACTAGCTAACAAAAATTGAAACCAAGTATGTGCCAACTCATGTGCTGTAACTCCTAATAAACTTCCATATTTACGTTTTCCTGTAATTAGTGTACACATGGCATATTCCATGCCTCCATCTCCACCTTGAATTACAGAATATTGTTCATAAGGATATTCGCCAATATTTTCATTGTAAAAATCCATTAACATGGCAGTTTCTGATGGTAATTTTTTCCAATTGTCTAAATATTCTTGCTCTAAATCACTCTTATAGTAAAAGTGAAGCGTTGGACCATTTGGCATTTGATATGTATCATGAATAAAATCTGGATCTGCAGCCCAAGTAAAATCATGAACTTTCGGTGCTTTAAAATGATGAGTTTTCTTTCCAGAAGTTTCTGTAGGCTCACCTTGAAGATATCCTGTACCACCAACAACGTAATCTTTATCTATGGTTAATTTTACATCAAAATCTCCCCAAACACCATGAAATTCTCTGCCTAAATAAGGATCTGCATGCCAGCCTTCATCATCGTACTCTGCTAATTTAGGGTACCATTGAGCCATAGATAAAGCAACACCTTCTTTATTATTTCTTCCTGAACGGCGAATTTGAACTGGAACTTGGGCATCAAAATCCATGTCAAAAGTCACTTGTTCACCTGGTTGAATAGGTTTATTTAGTTGCACTTCTAAAACGGTACCAGCAGTTTTATGAGAAACTGAAGTTCCATTTTGTGTCAAAGTATTAACTTTTATATAACCGATCTCATTTGGTTTAAGAAGACTAATGCGATCACCAACTCTAGGATCTGGATCTTGGATAGTACGAGAACGCACATCCATTTCACTTCCTGGCTGAAAAGCATTAAAAAATAAATGGTAATAAACTCGGTTTATAACATCTGGAGAGTTATTGGTATACACCAACTTTTGTTTGCCTTTATACTGGTAATTATTGACATCCATATCAATCTCCATAGCATAATCTACGTGTTGTTGCCAATAACCATTCGCTATATTGTTTTGATGTTTAGTTGTGTTTGTTGCCTGTTTTGCAGTACCACAAGAGACAAGAATTAAAACTGAAAAAAGGCTAATAATGAATTGTTTCATGTGTATATGTTTATTGTTTTAGTGATTAACGATTCTTTTTGAATGGTAAAATTTTAAACATGCTTGGTTCTCAAAAATATCTGTAATATGAAGAAGTTATTTAAACTTCAAAAATAAAAATAGGTTATTGAGTTATTTAGTCGGAATGTCAAAATAACTCAATAACCTAATTACTTAATACATTTTCAATTTAAAAATGATTCTAAACTATAATTTAGAAGCCATAATTAAAGCATTGTATGCATTGGCAATTCTACCAGATGTAGACAAATCTGAAAACGATTTAACGTTAGATGCATCTCCACCAACAACAACTTTAGTTGTTAATGGTAAACCAGATTCTAAAACAACTTGTTTTACCTGTGCAGCTGTTAATTTAGGGTAGTACGAGCGTACTAACGCTACTACACCTGCAACAGCTGGCGATGCCATTGATGTACCACCAATACTTTCGTAATCATTTTCTGGGAAAGTAGAATAGATGGCAGAGCCTGGAGCAAAAATATCAACATTCTTTTTTCCGTAATTAGAAAAACCAGAAACCATTTTAGACCCGTACTTGTTGGTTAAAGAACCCACTCTAATATAGGTGTTTGAAACTTCAACAAAATCAACATTATCATCTGGGAAATTACGCTCTACATCTACATTTTTACTATCGTTACCAGCAGCATGTACAAAAACAACATCATTATCAGAAGCATATTTTATAGCATCTCTTACCCATTCTGCATGTGGAGAAAATGACTTTCCAAAACTTCCATTAATTACTTTTGCTCCATTATCTACAGCGTAACGAATCGCTAATGCAACATCTTTATCATATTCATCTCCATTTGGTACTGCTCTAATAGACATAATCTCTACGTTATTAGCAACACCATTAGCTCCTTTTCCGTTATTACGTTCTGCAGCAATGATACCTGCAACGTGAGTACCATGAGATTCAGATTTTTTAACAGGTTTTACGTTTCCATTGCCATAACCTTTATCTGATAAATCGTTAATATTATCTCCAGTTTTACGACCAGAAAAGTTTTTATTTAAGTTAAAGTTTAAACGTTCGTTAATACTTTCTAAACCATTATTAATTTCTTTTTGTGCATCAACTAAAGTTAATCCATTGCCATTCATTCCGTTAGCTATTTGAATAGCTTGTAAAAGGGCTTCATCTTCAGTTTTTATAGCATTTACTTCTTTAATAGTATAGTCACTTTTTCCAAAGTGCTTTGTTAAAGTTTCGTGTGCTCCATTTACAGCTTGTGCAATTTGGTCGTACTGCGTTTTACGCCCTGTCCATAATTGGTAATCTTCATCATATTTTGTTTTTGCTATTGAGAAATCTGGATTAGATGTATCACCTGAAGCTAAAATACGTACATACTCTAATTGCTCATCGTAAGCGTCACCTAAGAAATTCCAACCATGTATATCATCAACATAGCCATTGTTATCATCATCTTTTCCATTATTAGGTATTTCTCCTTTATTGGTCCAAATGACTCCGTCTAAATCTTCGTGATCAATATCAATACCAGAATCTATAACTGCTACGATCACTTTTTTTCCTTTTTTGTTTTTAATGATTTCAGCATAGGCCTTATCAACGCTCATACCTGGAATGGTGTCATTTAAAAGATCTAAATGTCCCCAATTTTTTGCTTCAGCATCAGTTAAATCTGTTACTTTTAAAGGTGATGTATCTATATTTTCAATTGGAGTAGAAAGGATATCTGATGTTCCTCCACAGCCTAAAAATAGTGTTCCTGCAAATCCTAAATAGGCTATTAATCGGTAATTAAATTTCATTTTTTTTAGTTTATATTTTAGTTAAATAATGTTTGGGTTGTAAAAGTTTCATTGAGTCTCACACCTTTTTCCGTGTGCTTAACTGTTATAATTTCGTTGTGAGCATCGTGTTCTAAAAACAAATAGAAGTTGTTGTCTGCAGCCATATTTAGAAACAATTCTTTTTCATCGAGAGTTAATAAAGGTCTAGTATCATAACCCATTACAAACGGCATTGGTAAATGACCAACAGTTGGTAATAAGTCTGCCATAAAACAAATGGTTTTTCCTTTGTATTGTATCATAGGAATCATTTGCTTATCCGTATGTCCATTAGCAAAGAAAATATCAAAACCTAATCCCGAATCTTTTAATATATGTTGTTCTGGTACGTCAGTAAATTTTAGCTGACCACTGTCTTGCATTGGTAAAATATTCTCTTTTAAAAATGAAGCAACTTCACGTCTGTTTGGTTCTGTTGCCCATTTCCAATGGTCCTTATTACTCCAAAAGTGAGCGTTTTTAAATGCCGGTTCATAGCCTGTTCGGTCTTTGTTCCATTGAATGCTTCCTCCACAATGATCAAAATGAAGGTGCGTCATAAATACATCTGTAATATCATCTCTATGAAATCCGTGCGATGCTAATGATTTATCGATACTGTCATCTCCGTAAAGAAAATAATAGCCATAAAACTTGTCGCTTTGTTTATTGCCCATTCCCGTATCTATTAAAATAAGACGATCACCATCTTCAATTAACAAACAGCGCGCAGCAATGTCTATCATGTTGTTGTTATCCGCAGGATTGGTGCGTTGCCATATAGATTTTGGTACTACTCCGAACATAGCACCACCATCAAGCTTAAAATTTCCAGATTGAATAGGGTATAATTGCATTTTAGTAAGATTTAAAAAGTCATGCAAATTACTAAAAGCTTTAAAACTAATTGTTGTTAGTCACAATTAATTAAAGGATATTTAACAAAAAAGTAGTGGAGTCTTTATCTTTATAAAAATAATTACATTTAGCACAAGAAGTACTTTCAATAAATTTTAAATTGTATGGGGAAATCTAAGAAAAAGAATCTATTGAGTTTTGGTCGTGATTTTGATCCAGATCAAAAGGTAATATTAAGGGATTATTTAGCCATTGAACGTACGCGTTTAGCTAATGAGCGTACACTGTTATCTTATGTTAGATCATCTTTGTACTTGTTATTAGGTGCTATTGCTTTATATCAATTAAAAGAGTTTGCAAATTTTGAATACTTAGCTCTTGTTGCTTTAATTTTTTGCGTAATATTTTTTGTAATCGGTGTTTATAGATTTACACTTTTAAAAAGAAGTTTGAAAAAGCTTTATTATAATGCAGAGAAGCAAAAGGATTTATAATTATAAAGAAATGACCTGTTTCAAACGCTTTCCAAAGTCAAATAATGCTTTTACCTCTTTAGTACTTGCTAAACGTTCTTTATTAAACACTAATAAACAAGTTCCGTTAGATTCTATATGGTAGTAAGGATTGCTTTCAAAGAAATGAGTGATTTCATCATTAAAAAACGCTTTAATAGCCACTTCATTTTCACCTAATAAATAAAAACGTTTATTAAAATCTGAATGTTCTTGAATTGGAATATCCTTAAAACCTGCAAAGGCATATACTTTTTCTAAAAACCCTTCTCTGTCTAGAGTAAATTTAGGGATTTTTTTATCTAATGTCATATACAACATCGTAGTTCGGATGGTTTCTTTAGCTATAAATTCACCTTCAGAAAATTCGATATCAAAAATACTAATAGAATTATTTTTTGTCCTTAGTTTGTTATAAATATGGCGAATATTTTTTGTTCTAAAAAAATGAAATTTATCTAAAAAGTAGGTTTCTTTTTCGTTCTTAGAATCATAAGATAACTCATAATTTTGAGCAAAATCTTCAAGTGTATTTTGACGTTTTGTTAAACCACTTTTAAGAATACCAGTAACAGGTAATAAACGTCTTAATGCAAAAGGGTGTTCGGAATCTGAATCGTGTAAATCTAAACCAATAACGCAAAAATTACCATCTCTTTTTATAAATAGATCTCTGTAATTATTTAGGTTTTCCATCACAGTATGATCCACAAATTTGCAAAGTGAAAAATCAATAATGACGTCGCTATTTTCTGGGACAGCATCAAGCTTTTCTTTTAATCTATAGAAATTTAAAAAGCTACAAAAATGTTTAACACTCACATAATAATTACCATTATCTTGTTCTTGATACATTAATACATTAGGCTTTAATACATTTCTAAAAAAGAGTGAAGCACTTTTATTTATAACTATATGAATTAAAAATGTAACTAGTACACCAGAAAGAATGCCTGTGATAAGTCCAATTTTTAAGGTTACGAATAGTGTGACAAAAAAGATAATAATCTGTTCTTTCCCTATTGAAAATATTTTTTTAATTGTAATTGGTGATGCCAATTTATAACCTGTAAATACTAAAATTGCCATTAAAGCAGGTAATGGAATACGAGTTAATTGCGTACTAAAGAGCACTATGAAAATGACTAAAAAAGTTGCATGAAAAAAGTTTGAAGACCTATTAGTTGCGTTATTATTAACGTTCACAGAACTTCTAGCAATAACTGTAACCACATTTAAACCACCTAAAAAACCACTACCAATGGTTGCTAATCCTAAGGCTTTTAAATCCAAGTTTACATTAGATCGTCTTTTTTCTGGATCTAATTTATCTACCGCTTTTATACTTAGTAAAGATTCAATACTCGCAATTAATGTTAGTGCTAAAACACTAGACCAAAACGGAAATGTCCCAACTTTCCCAAAATTTACAGTTGGCAATTGAGCTATAATATCTTTAAATTCTGGTATACCAGAAATCA
Organism: Winogradskyella sp. Asnod2-B02-A; assembly: GCF_045063645.1. NCBI lineage: Bacteria > Pseudomonadati > Bacteroidota > Flavobacteriia > Flavobacteriales > Flavobacteriaceae > Winogradskyella > Winogradskyella sp. Asnod2-B02-A. The sequence continues at coordinate 956,993 of NZ_JBEFOG010000027.1, read as the reverse complement.
TATAAACTGAAGAAATTGGATTCATTTCGTGTGCAACTAATTCAAAATAATAACTGAATCCAACAGATAAAATAACAATCCACATTGGTGCAGGTATCAATTGTAGATACTTGTTTCTAATTTTAGGATAGAACACCATAATAATTAAACTTAAAACACCTGCAGCTGCTGCATAAATTAAACCTGTTTTATCATAATGAATAGCATCGTTAATAGTAAACGGAATTTCAATAAGATAATCTATAGTGTCATCACGCTTAATTTTATGAGCGAGCATAATATGAAATTGCTTTCCAAGAATAATGAGTCCTATAGCAGCAAGCATACCTTGTATGGCAGAAGAAGGGAAAAAATCGGCTAGTTTTCCCATTCTTAAAAACCCTAAAGCTGCTAAAAGAATTCCAGAACAGATAATGGCTGCATAAGCACTTTCTAATCCTAAGGTGGTTATTGCAACTAAAAGTACACCTACCAAACCATTTCCAGGACCAGCAATGGTAACATTACTACCTCCAAAAATAGAAACCACAACACCTCCAACTACTGCTGCAATAATACCTGCTATTGGTGGAGCTTCACTTGCCATAGCTAAGCCCAAACCTAATGGTAATGCAATAAGACTTACCACAAAACCAGAAAAAATGTTTTTGGGTAATGCCTTAACAAAAGCTTTTAATTTATTTGGTTTTGGACTCATTGAATGATTAAAACATCTGTTGGTAATTCGGTTAATATGTGTTCAATATCGTGAGGGAAAAGACGATCCCAAAACGTCATTTTACTTGGTGAATTCATAATTAATAAATCGGCTCTTGCAATTTGTGCATAATGACCAATAGAATACCCTTTTTTACCAAAAATGGGTTGAGATTTTATAGAAATGCCCTTGGTGTATTCTTCCGGAATATCTTCCATTAAAGCTTTTACACGTGCATTTTCTCTGAGTTTTATACGTTCTTTTACAATATTTGCCATTCGTAGAGATTTATCATCTTCTACTTTTATCGCTAATTCATCTTGTGTTATTTCTTCAACAATAGTTACTTTATTAACGCTTAATGCCTTTGCAACATAAAATGCAGAAGCAATAGTTTCTTTAGTTTTTGGGTCTTTTAATCCGTTAACAACAATGTGCTCAAAAGGAATTCTTTCTACTGATGGTTTTATGAGCAGTAAAATAGAACACTTAGCTTGTCGTGTAATTTTTCGGGCAATAGAACCTACATAATATTTTAAGAAATTTTCGCGTTGTAGTGCCCCTAAAATCAGTAAGTCAATATTTTTTTCTTTTGAAGTTGATAAAATAACCTCTACTGGATCACCTGGCTTAAATACAATTTCTACGTCTAAATCATCGTTTAAAAATGGCTCTAAAATAGCCTTGAATTTAGCTTCTTTTTCAGATGATTTATCACCAACATGAATTAAAACAAAACGTGTTTTAAGCATTTGCGATAGCCTTGCGGCTTCATAAATATTAGCTTTTAGATTTGGTGAGAATGTAACACCAATTCCTATGGTTTTAAAAGGTTTTAAAGACAATTTAGTTGTTATTGCTTAGTTAGTCAGTTTTGAAAGATAGTCAATTTTAAAAATCTATAAGTTATAAAAGTAATTTCGGCCCTTTAAAAACTGTATTAATTTAGTATTTTCACAAAAAAGTAATTAGATGTTAGAATTAGCAGGAATCATTATACTTGGCATATTAGCACAATGGGTAGCATGGAAATTTAAAATTCCAGCAATTTTACCATTGATTTTAATTGGGCTTTTGGTTGGGCCAATTGCAGCAGAATTTTTAAGTGAAGACGGTACAAAATGGATTGAACCCATTTGGAATGGTGAAAAGGGATTATTTCCTGGTGATAGCTTATATTATTTTGTATCTCTTGCCATAAGTATTATTTTATTTGAAGGTGGATTAACCTTAAAACGTTCTGAAATAAAAAATGTAGGTCCAGTGATTACAAAACTAATTACTGTTGGTTCTGCCATTACTTTTTTTGGAGCAGGTATAGTTGCCCATTATATTTTTGAACTCAGTTGGGATTTATCATTTCTATTTGCAGGCCTTATAATTGTTACAGGACCTACGGTAATAACACCTATTTTAAGAAATATTCCACTTAAAAAAGATGTATCTACAGTTTTAAAATGGGAAGGCATACTTATAGACCCAATTGGAGCTTTAGTTGCCGTTTTGGTATTTGAATTTATTAGTGTTGGTGGAGATAGTGGATTTACCAAAACAGCATTAATGGAATTTGGTAAAATTGTATTATTCGGTACAACATTTGGGTTTACATTCGCTCACGCTTTAGCTTTTGCTATAAATAAAAAACTTATTCCACATTATTTATTAAATGTGGTTTCGCTATCAACAGTATTACTTGTTTTTGTAGAATCAGAATTATTTGCGCACGAGTCTGGTTTATTAGCGGTTGTAGTCATGGGAATGGTCTTAGGTAATAGCAAACTTGAAAATCTTAAAGAACTTTTATACTTTAAAGAATCGCTGAGTGTCTTATTAATTTCTATATTATTTATTCTCTTAGCTGCAAATATTAATATTGACGATCTGCTACTGCTTTACACCTGGAAAACTGCTATACTTTTTGCTGTTGTTGTCTTTATAATTAGACCTTTAGCTGTATTTGTAAGTACCTATGGCTCTAAACTTAATCTTAACGAAAAACTATTTATAAGTTGGGTAGGACCTCGTGGTATTGTTGCCGCTGGTATTGCGTCACTTTTTGGAAGTAAATTAATGAAACAAGGAGTTGAAGGGGCAGAATACATTACACCTTTAGTATTTATGATAGTTTTAGGTACGGTTTTATTAAATGCCACTACAGCACGTTTATTTGCAAGATTAGTGGGTGTGTTTTTAAAACAATCTAATGGTATTTTAATTGTAGGTGCTTCTAAATTATCGCGATTATTAGGGCATTATTTAGAAACCAATGGAAGACATGTTGTATTAATTGATAGTAACCAAAACAATATTGATAAAGCAGCAGAATTAGGTCTTGAGGCTTTAAATACAAATATATATTCTGATACACTTTCAGATAATATTGAATTAAATGATGTGGGTTATATAATGGCAATGACAGGAAACTCTGATATTAATGCTTATGTCATTGAGAAGTTTGGTAAAGAATTTGGGGAAAACGGTTCTTATAGATTAGTGACAGCAGATGAAATGAATAACCTTGAAAAAAGCCCTGAAGAAGGTTTATTCTCTCCAACCGATGATTATATTAACTTATTAGAAGTTACTCGAAAATATCCTGCAATTCAAGAAATTGAATTAGATGGCAAGGAACATTTTGAAAACCTTATAGAAATGACAAGGAAGGATAAATACAAGATTCCTTTATTTTTAAAGGATGATGAAGGAGAGCTTCATATTATATCTTCATTTAATTCTAAAACTAGAGATATAGGCGAAGGTTTTAAATTGGTCTATTTAGGTAAACCATTTGATGTTGAAAAAGTGGTTACGGAGGACTAATTTTGTTAAAAACACAAGCCCTTGATTAAGAATTGTTTAATGATTGTTTAGTTAAAATAAGAATTAGCCTATAGTTATATTGAAAAATTATCGATTTAGTATAAACGGTGTTTTTACTGACTATTTTTTTTGTATTTATAATAAATTGTGCATTTTTACCAAAACTTTAACAAAAACCAAACTATTATGAAAAAATTTATTTTATCTCTTGCTGTAATTGCTGCTATCGGTTTCACTTCTTGTTCATCTGACGATGATAACGGAGGAAGTGATAATGGAGGTTGTGAAACTTGTGAGTTTGATTTTTTAGGAACTACTGTTTCTACTGAATACTGTGATAACGGAGATGGAACTATGGATGTTACTACTGAAGGTACAACTGAAACAGTTGATTTAGAAGGACAAGATTATGACACTTTTATTTCTGCTTTAGAATCATCAGGTTTTACTTGTAGCTAAGATAGTTACTAGTTATAAACATAAAAAAACAGAAGCCATTAGCTTCTGTTTTTTTTTGCTTATAATCTAATTAATCATTTAATTTCAATACAGCCATAAACGCTTGTTGAGGTATTTCTACATTACCTACTTGTCTCATACGTTTCTTTCCTTTTTTCTGCTTCTCAAGCAACTTACGTTTACGAGAAATATCACCACCATAACATTTAGCCGTAACATCTTTACGAAGTGCTTTTACCGTTTCACGTGCAATAATTTTTGCACCAATAGCAGCTTGAATAGGAATATCAAACTGTTGTCTTGGAATTAATTCCTTTAACTTCTCACACATCTTTTTACCTATGTGGTGCGCATTATCTGCATGTATTAAAGCCGAAAGGGCATCTACAGGTTGTGCATTTAACAAGACATCTAATCGTACTAATTTAGAGGCTCGCATGCCTATTGGATGATAATCGAAAGAAGCATAACCTTTAGATACTGTTTTTAAGCGATCGTAAAAATCAAAAACAATTTCTGCTAATGGCATTTCAAAAATCAACTCTACACGTTCTGTTGTTAAATAAGTTTGATTAACAATCATTCCACGTTTCTCTATACACAGACTCATAACGTTACCAACAAAATCAGCTTTGGTAATTATAGTTGCTTTAATAAATGGCTCTTCAACACGGTTTACAGTGGTTGGCTCTGGTAAATCACTAGGATTGTTTACAATAAAAGCAACATCAGGATTTTTATTAGTGTAAGCATGGTAAGATACGTTAGGCACCGTTGTAATTACAGTCATATCAAACTCACGCTCTAAACGTTCTTGGATGATTTCCATGTGCAACATTCCTAAGAATCCACAACGGAAACCAAAACCTAAAGCAGCAGAACTTTCGGGTTGAAACACTAAGGATGCATCGTTAAGCTGCAGTTTTTCCATAGAATTTCTAAGTTCTTCGTAATCTTCAGTATCAACAGGGTATATACCTGCAAAAACCATAGGTTTTACATCTTCAAAACCTTCAATAATATTTGTTGTTGGGTTGGCAAAGTCTGTAATGGTATCACCAACTTTTACTTCTTTAGCTGTTTTTATACCTGTAATTAAATAGCCAACATCACCTGCTTTTACACTTTGTTTTGCTACCTGGTTTAATTTTAAAGTTCCAACTTCATCTGCAAAATATTCTTTTCCTGTGGCAACGAATTTAATTTTCTGACCTTTTTTAATTTCACCATTAAAAACTCTAAAGTACGTTTCAATACCTCTAAATGTATTATAAACAGAGTCAAAAATTAAAGCTTGAAGTGGTTCATCCACATTGCCTTTTGGTGCAGGAATACGTTCAATAATGGCTTTTAGAATATTTTCAACTCCAAAACCTGTTTTTCCACTGGCGTGAATTACTTCTTCAGGCTCACATCCTAAAAGATCAACAATATCGTCTGTAACTTCTTCTGGGTTTGCACTAGGTAAATCTACTTTGTTTAATACCGGAATAATCTCTAAGTCATTTTCTAGAGCCAAGTATAAATTAGAAATTGTTTGTGCTTGGATACTTTGAGCAGCGTCTACAATTAATAATGCACCTTCACAAGCCGCAATAGAACGCGATACTTCATAAGAAAAATCAACGTGACCAGGCGTATCTATAAGATTAAGAACATATTTTTCACCTTCATATTCATAATCCATTTGTATGGCATGCGATTTTATGGTAATACCACGTTCGCGTTCCAAATCCATGCTATCCAAAAGTTGAGCTTGCTGTTCGCGAGCAGTTACGGAACCCGTAACGTCTAATAAACGATCAGCTAATGTACTTTTCCCGTGGTCAATATGTGCAATAATGCAAAAATTACGTATGTTCTTCATGTCTCTTTCTAAGGCAATGAACTTAATTATATCAGTTCAATATGTAATTTGCAAATATAATTGATTTCTTGCGCATTAGTGTATCTAAAAATTTGTTTTATAAAAAGGGCTTTACTGCGGAAAAACCACAGCAACAAGTTAAAAACAATTCATATCTTGCAATATAAACCTAATTTAGTGATTGCTAACCTACGATATTTTTTAAGCGCCATTCTTTTCATGCTCAGTCTTGTAGTATTGGCTCAAGAAGTATCAGTTTCTGGGCAAGTGGTAGATTTTAATAATGAGCCTATTGCATTATCTAATGTGGTTTTGTTAGCTGAGGATGGCAGTACTTTTTTAAAAGGGACATCAACAGATGATGAAGGTAATTTTACAGTCAATAATATTCCATTAGCAACCTATTTTATTAAAATTAGTTTTATTGGTTTTCAAGAATTTTATCAAAAAATTATTCTAAGAGGAAATTTGGATTTAAAAAAAATTGAGCTCAATGAAATTCCAGAGAACTTAGACGAAGTTACTGTTATTGCAAAAAAACCGACTATAACACGTAAGCCAGACCGCTTAATTTTTAATATAGAAAATACGGCTTTAACGGAAGGTTCTACGCTTGGTGTTTTAAAAAGTACACCAGGAGTCATTGTTTCAGATAGTGGTATTAATATTAAAAATGCACCAGCTACGGTTTTTATTAATAACCGTCGTGTACAATTAACGGCTAACGAGCTTATAAATTTATTAGAAAGTGCACCTGCCAATAGTATTAAATCAGTTGAAGTTATTACAAATCCGCCTGCGAGTTATGATGCAGATTCTGGTTCTGTAATAAATATTATAATGAGTAAAAACTTAATTACAGGTTATAGAGGTAGTTTGCTTACTAATTATGCACAAGGTGTTTTTCCTAGATATAATACAAGTACAAGCCATTACTTTAAAAACAATAAAATTAATCTAAATCTTAATTACAGCTTTACTAAGAAGAAAATTAATAGAGATCAAGACGATACGGTTAATTTTTTGGAGAATCCAGATCCATTACAGGAAGATGTTTATGAGATTTATGAAATATGGGAATCTAATACCAACAGAAATACCTGGTCAGAAACGCACAATCTTAACCTTAGTTTTGATTATTATTTAGATGATAAAAATACGTTGAGCCTTACAAGTACAGGGTTATATACACCATATTTTAAATATCAATTAAAAAATAACACTAATATTAACGATGAAAATTCGGTTTTTCAAGGGAGTTATACATCAGATAATATCTCTAGAGATAACAAGTACAATATTGGTACAGATCTAATTTTTAGACACGACTTTGAAAATAATGCAAATCTTACATTTAATGCGCATTATACCATTTATGATTATGAGCGAGATCAAAATGTATTTACTAACAATTTTGATGCTAATGATGATTTTCTGGGCAATTCAGAATTTAACACTATTGCAAATCAGAAGACTAACATAATTACAGGTAAAATAGATTACAGTTTACCAATTAATGAAACTTCTAGTTTAGATTTAGGGGTAAAATATTCTAATATAAATACAGATAGCGATATTGTAAGATTAGATGTTATTGGTGGTTCTGAAGTTATAAATACAGACAATACAGATGCTTTTATGTACGATGAAAACGTATTTGCAGCTTATGGTAATTATAGCACATCTTGGGATAAATGGGATTTAAGTTTGGGATTAAGAGTAGAGCAATCTAATATAGAGGGTAAATCGGTTACGCTTGGAGAAACAAACACTCAAGATTATTTTGGTTGGTTTCCTAACGCAAGTTTATCGCATCAGGTATTAGAAGACGTAAGTATTTACGGAAATTATAAACGTAGCATTACAAGACCAAGTTATACAAGTTTAAATCCATTTTCATTCTTTTTAAATGAAAACACCATTGTTTTAGGTAATCCTAATTTAGTACCAACATATAGAGATCATTTTGTAGTTGGAACTAATTTTTTAGAACATTTTACAGTTGAAGCGTATTATATGAATTATGATGGAGATATTGTGGAGTTACTTAGGCAAAATAACCAAACAAACATTGTTGAAATTACACCCACAAATCTAGATAAGAAAGTAGATTTCGGCTTTGATTTTCTATTTAACTATGATATAACGAGCATTTGGAATGTGTATGCCGTTACTTCTTTTTATAATAGTACTGAAGAAGCTAATTTTGGCGAAGGTTTTGTGAAATTTAATCAGTGGTCTAATTACAGTGCTTTACAGAATAATATTGCAATGTTGGAAGATCAAAGTTTAAATGTAAATTTAACGCTTGCATGGGTTGGTAAAAATCTGCTAGAACTTCAAAATGTTGAAGATAGATTATTTTCAGAGCTCAGTATAACAAAGTCAGTACTCAATAAAAAAGGTGTGATTTCACTGACAGTAGAAGATTTATTTAATTTACAGAACCAAGAGACTTCACTTAAGTACTTAAATCAGTCTAGTAATAGTTTTGTAGATATAGACAATCGTTTCATTAAACTCGGTTTTCGCTACAAATTTGGTAACACAAAACTTAGTACTAACGAGCGTACTACCAGCGAAGAAGAGCGTCAAAGATTAAATGACATGCAATAACGGATTTGTTAATCTTGCCACTCAGCAATAAACAGATTAGTATCACGTCCTCCACCATTATTTCTATTAGAAGAAAATGCTAAATATTTACCATCATTAGAAAACACAGGGAATGCATCAAAAGTTTCACCATGTGTAACTCGTTTTAAATTCTTTCCATCAATATCAATTAAATAAAGGTTGAAAGGAAATCCACGTTCGGCTTCAAAATTAGATGAGAATAAAATCTTGTCTCCATCAGGATGAAAAAACGGACTCCAATTAGCATTTCCTAAATCTGTTAATTGTCTTAATTCAGACCCATCAGCATTACAAATGTAAAGTTCCATATCAGTTGGTTCAACTAAGCCTTCAGCTAATAAATCTTTGTATTCTTTTATTTCTTGTTCCGTTTTTGGACGTGATGAACGGAAGATTAATTTACTACCATCTGGTGAAAAGAATGCACCTCCATCATAACCTAATTCATGTGTAATTTGTTTTACATTGCTACCATCAATATTCATAGTATACAATTCTAAGTCGCCACTTCTAGTAGATGTAAATACAATTTTATCACCTTTTGGAGATACCGTTGGCTCAGCATCGTAACCAACTTCGTTAGTTAATTGCTTTACAATGTTACCTTCTAAATCAGCTACAAAAATATCGTAGGTATCATAGATAGGCCAAATGTATTTTCCGTTTTTTCTAAGTGGAGTGTCTGGGCATTCCTCACCTCCAAGATGTGTAGAGGCATAGATAATATGTTTGTTGTCTGGTAAAAAGTAAGCGCAAGTAGTTCTACCTTTTCCTGTACTAATCATAGGTGGCGCAATACTATCTGTAAAGGTTTCGTTGGCATCCATTAAAAACATTTGATCGCAACCAACGTTCCATTTTGCGTTGTTAGATTGAAACACTAATTGCTTATCATCAAAACTCCAATAGGCTTCTGCATTATCACCACCATAAGTCACCTGTCTTATAGATTTAAAATGTGTTTCTTCAGGATAGATTAATGGATTCTTAGTTTCTGTTGAATCTATAGTAGTTTCAGGTGTTGCTTCTGAGACTTTAGCAGTTTCATTTTTACAAGACGAAAATGTAACCAAGAGAATTAAAATAACAGTGATTCTGTTCATAATAAAGGATTATAATAAGTGGCTTTTAATGCCTAATTTTGTGTAAAAATAAGATTTATAGATGAAATGTAAACGAAATACATCTGATAATGATTTAGATCGTTTTTCTAAAATTACATTTCACGTGATTAATTAAATAGATATTTCAAAATGAAAAAATTATTATGTTTATTCCTTTTAATAGGGTTCTTATCTTGTAAAAACGAACCAAAAGTTGCCGAAAATAACATCAAAGAAGATGTTGCATTTTTAGCTAATGATAAATTAGAAGGTCGCCAAACAGGAACACAAGGTGAAGTTTTAGCTTCAGAATATCTCATAAAACGTTTTAAAGAAATTGGAGTTCAGCCAAAAGGAACAGAAGGTTTTTTACAATCGTTTTCATTTAAGCCTAAAACAGATCCACATAGCGAAGTTGTATTTACAACCAATGCAGATAGTACAATTACAGGTCATAATGTTATTGGTTTTATAGATAATAAGGCTAAAACTACCATAGTTATCGGTGCGCATTACGATCATCTTGGTTTTGGTGGAGAAGGATCTTTATATCGTGGAGAAGATAAAGCAATACACAATGGCGCAGATGATAATGCGAGTGGAGTTGCAGTAATGTTGAATCTTGCTAGCCGTTTAAAAGTTAAGAACGACCAAGCTGAAGTAAAAGACAAAAACAACTATTTGTTTATGGCTTTTTCTGGAGAAGAAATGGGATTATTAGGTTCTAATTATTTTTCTAAAAACCCAACAATTGATGCAGCATCTATCAATTACATGATAAATATGGATATGGTTGGAAGAATGAAAGTTGATAGCACTTTAGCTGTTTATGGTACAGGAACGTCTCCAATGTTTAAGCAAACCCTGAAAGCAAACAATGATAAATTTAAAATTGTTGAAAACGAAAGTGGAGTAGGACCAAGTGATCATACATCTTTTTACTTAATTGATATTCCGGTGTTGCATTTCTTTACAGGTCAGCATGAAGATTACCACAAGCCAGGTGATGATGCTGAAAAATTGAATTATAAAGGCATGGATCTTATTTCAGATTACATTTTTAATATTATTACTGATTTAGATGATAATGGAGAACTAGCCTTTAGAAAAACTAAAAATGAAAGCGAAGAAACACCACGATTTAAAGTAGGATTAGGAGTTGTTCCAGATTATCTATACGACGGAAAAGGTATGCGAATTGATGGTACAAGAGAAGACACTCCAGCGTTTAATGCAGGTTTACAAAAAGGAGATGTGGTGTTAAAACTCGGAGACAGTACTATTACAGATATGATGAGTTATATGCGTGCTTTATCTGTTTTTGATAATGGTGATAAAGCTGCAATTACGGTAAAACGTGGTGAGGAAATGATAGAGACTAAGGTTGAATTTTAATATAACTGAAATTATTATGTTTTAAGTCTGTGAGAATTAATAATCACCATGGCTTCTTTTAAGTAGGTATCATATAAGTCTTCAAACATTTGATAATATATATATTCAATTTTATTCTTCGATTTAAAAAAATACTCAACACATTTAAAAACAGTTTCAGGATCTGATTTATAGATGATAGTATAATCTATTTTATAAAGAAACTTATGGTGAGTATTTATTTTGGTGATTTTAAAAGTTTTCGTTTTTTCTGGTGTTCTTTTAGTATTACCATGGTGATATAAAGCCTCTTCAATATTCTCAAAACCATCTACGCTTAAGAAATACTTATTTACTGATGTACTAAAACCTTCTTTGCTTGGATATTGCTTTTTTAATTCTTTCGGAGCGAAATTTACATATCCCATTCCTCCAAATTCCATCCATGTGTTAGGGTAATCTACTGTAAAACCAACGCCTTTTAATGTTTTTATTTTAGGATTTTTAGGTGTGGAATTTTGTTTTTTAGAAGCACAAGTATAAGTTGAAAAAGAAAATAGGACTATTGTAAGATATGTTAATACGTTTTTCATTAGCTAATGATATATAATAGATACATCTAAAATATACTTAAATTTAATTTAAATCTAAATTTTATATATTTTTAAAACCAAGCACATCACAATCATATAAAATGAAAATCACCAAGCAACAAATTATCACTAAAATTCACTTAATAATTTCGGTGTTAATTGTAATTCCTGTGGCTTTTGTTTATGGTTTCAATCCAAGTTCAGAATTTGATATTCATTTAAATACTGTTGACGAGCACAATTTCTTCAAAGCTATAATGGGCTTGTATTTAGGCTTTTCAACCTTATGGATAATGGGAATTTTTAAAACCAATTATCTAAAGCTAGCTTTAATAACTAATATCATTTTTATGTTTGGTTTAGGTTTTGGACGTGTGATTAGTTGGTTAATAGATGGCACACCAACCTTTGGCTATCAATTTGGAACGTTTGCAGAACTATTTCTTGGCTTTTATGGCTTTTGGGTTTTAAGATTACATAATAAGTCAACCAGGATTATCTAATCTTATTTATACAATACAATACAAATCATATATTATTGTGTTTATATTGTTCATTGTATATTTACAGCCAAATTAATTTAATTACAATTCTAAATGTTTAAAAAATCACTTGCCATATTATCTTTATTTTTAATACTAACTTCTTGTTGGAAAGATAAAAGTCCAGAAGATTTGATTCGTTTAAAGGACAAGTTCAAATCTCAAGTTTCAACATTTGAGAGTAAGAAAGAAGTTGCTAATAAAAATGTTTCTAAGGGTCTAGAATCTTTGAGTGAATTAAAAATGGCTTTAGAAGATGCTAAAAATGAAGACAGAGAATTTGCTAAAGTTTATGGTGATTGGGAAAAAGTAGATAAACGCGTTAATAACTTAAATAAAGAATACGAAGATTTAAAAACCAAAGCAGCAAATTTGTTTAATGCTATGGAAACGCAAACAAACAGTTTAAGTGACGAGAAAAGTAAAAATACCTTGCTAAAGGCTATTGATAAAGCGAAAACAAAATATAATGGCACTTTAGAAAATACATCTGAAGCTATTGGGAAATTAAGATTATTACATAAAGATGCTGTTGAGGTTGTAAAGGCTTTAGAGGTGGCAGCTGCGCTTAATTCTTTTGATTCTATAAACGGACAAATGAAAAGTATTGAAGATAGAGTAGATGGCATAATGGAAGAACTCAACGTGGCAGTTGTGGAGAGTAAAAAACTTTACGAGAAAAAAATAACTGAATTAGGAGACGATTAATTTGATTAAAATAGGCGACATAGAATTACCAGACTTTCCATTGCTTTTAGCACCTATGGAAGACGTTAGCGATCCACCATTTAGAGCACTTTGCAAAGAGCAAGGAGCAGATGTGGTATATACGGAGTTTGTAAGTAGTGAAGGTTTAATTCGTAATGCGGCAAAAAGCGTTATGAAATTAGATATCTACGAAAAAGAAAGACCAGTTGGAATTCAGATTTTTGGAGCCAATATGGAAAGCATGTTGCAAACCATTGACATTGTTGAAAAATCGAATCCAGATATTATAGATATTAATTTTGGTTGTCCGGTTAAAAAGGTAGTGTCTAAAGGAGCAGGAGCAGGTATTTTGAAAGATATCTGCTTAATGGAACAACTCACTGCCGAAATGGTAAAGCGTACTAATTTGCCGGTTACAGTGAAAACACGTTTGGGTTGGGATCACGATTCTATTAAAATTGTTGAGGTTGCAGAACGGTTACAAGATGTAGGTTGTAAAGCAATATCTATACACGGCAGAACCAGAGCACAAATGTATAAAGGGGAAGCCGATTGGAAACCAATTGCAGAGGTGAAGAATAATCCTCGCATGCATATTCCTGTATTTGGCAATGGTGATGTAGATACACCAGAAAAAGCGATGCTAATGCGAGATTCGTATGGTTTAGATGGAGCAATGATTGGAAGAGCCACTATTGGTAACCCATGGTTTTTTAAACAAGTAAAGCACTTTTTTGAAACTGGAGAACATTTAGCACCTATTTCATTAGCAGAACGTGTTGAAGCTGCAAGACGTCATCTTCAAATGGCAATTGATTGGAAAGGTGAAATATTAGGTGTTTTTGAAACGAGAAGACATTACACTAACTATTTTAAAGGCATTCCGCACTTTAAGGAATACCGAATGAAAATGGTAACAAGTGATGATTCAAAAGATGTTTTTGCTGCTTTTGATGCCGTTTTAGAAGCTTTTCCCGATTATCAGTTTACGTCTTAAGATTGAATTAATTGTTTAGTAATACGCTGAGATGCAATTCTAGATGCAATAATTCCTAATGCAAATATGGTTGCTAATACAACCAGTACATTTAAAAAATTTAATCGAACAGGATAAGGCATATCTATTTCGGGTACTAGCATTACTAAACTAAAAGTTTGTTGTAAAAACACAACCAGCAAACCAATTGATACTCCAATAATTCCACTTACAATTGTCATTAAACTACCTTGCCAAAAGAAAATAGATTTAATTGTTTTTGGTTCAGTACCTAAATTAAATAAGGTGTTTAATGATTTCTTTTTATCTAAAATCATCATAATAATAGCACCAATAACATTGAATAGCGCAATTATAATAACTAAAGTAAAGATGAGGTATATCGCTAAGTTTTCGGTATTCAACATTTTGAAAAGCGCATCGTTAAGTTCGGCTCTATTTTTTATATCGAATTTATTCCCAAAAGACGACGCAAGCTGGGCTTTAATATCATCTTCATTTGCTTCAGGTTTCAACTTAAGCTCTAAGGCACTTAATTGTCCGTCATTATAACTTAATAAGTTTTTAGCCAGTTTAATGTCTGAAAATATATAGTTATTATTCAGTTCCTCGTTATTAAGGTCAAACAACCCAACATTAGTAACGTAAACAGAATTATAATAACCCTTAGGTGAGCTTGCTTGGCCTTTACCTACTTTAGGCACATAAAGAGATAAGGGTGTGAGATAATCTAAGATACCAAAAGAAAGGTTATTAGAAATTCCCCATCCAGATACAACTTCGTTAGTATTAGGAGAAAACCAATTGCCTTTGGTTACCATGGTGTCAATATTGGTAACATTTAAGAAATTTTCATCCACACCTTTTAATGTAGCTAAGAGATTCTTATTTTCAGATTTTATAATGATGCGTTCTTCTACAACTTCTGAAAAATCTGCAATGCCTTCAATTTTTAAAAGTGTTGTTTTATCATTTTCAGTCCATTGAAATGATTTGCCTTCCGATGGCAATAATTTTAAATCTGGATCTACAAAAGATGAGAATTGAAGACTAAAATCTTTTAAACCAGCAAAAACGGAGAGTACAATAAATAGGGCTGCTGAAGCAATAATAACTCCTCCAGAAGCAATCAAGGTCATTATATTAATAGCATTATTACTGCTTTTAGAAAACAGATAACGTTTTGCTATATATAAAGGGAAATTCACTTAAGATTTTTTACGCTTACCTAATAAATCTGGATTTTCTAATGGGTTGTCTTCACCTTTTAAAGAACGCTCAATACCATCAATATATTCTAACGAGTCGTCAATAAAAAATTCTAATTGTGGCATACGTCTCAATTGGTGACGCGTACGTTGTGCCAACTCATGTCTAATTAATGGTTTATTAGATTTAATACCTTCTAATAAAGGTTTAGCTTCCTTATTTGGGAAAATACTAAGATAGACTTTTGCCATAGACAAATCTGTTGTAACATTTACTTTACTAACTGAAATGATTATGCCTCGCATACCACCATCAGTAGCTGCCTTTTGTAAAACCTCTGCTAGGTCTTGTTGAAGTATACCTCCAATTTTTTTCTGTCTTTGTGTAAATTCTTCCATGAATGACTATTGTAACTAATCATCTGCAAAAGTAGAGGTTATTTAAGGATTATCTTATTTTTGAACGTAAATTATTAATGAGGTTTTCACTTTTGCGGAAATTGAAACATGTTTCAGATGAAAAAAATAGAACACATAGGAATCGCAGTAAAGGATATAGAAAAGTCGAATACGCTTTTTAAAGCTTTATTTGGTAAAGAACATTATAAGATTGAAGATGTGGAAAGCGAAGGTGTAAAAACGTCTTTTTTTCAATGTGGACCAAATAAAATTGAATTATTGCAAGCTACAAATCAAGACAGTGCTATTGCTAAGTTTATAGAAAAAAAGGGTGAAGGTATGCATCATATTGCTTTTGCGGTTGATGATATTGAGAAAGAAATTGAGCGTTTAACTAAAGAAGGTTTCACCATGATTCATAAAGAACCTAAAATAGGAGCTGACCATAAGTTAATTGCTTTTTTACATCCAAAATCTACAAATGGAGTTCTAATAGAGTTGTGCCAAGAGATAAAGGAATAAAAAATCTTGTAGAGTTTTAAAATATGTAGTAATATTGCAGACCCTTTTAAATAAGGGTGTAAAAATTAACAGTAATGTTAATTGGTCCCATAGCTCAGTTGGTTAGAGCACCTGACTCATAATCAGGTGGTCCTTGGTTCGAGCCCAAGTGGGACCACAAAATTAAAGCCTTGATTATCATTGTGATATTCAAGGCTTTTTTATTTGGTATTAAGCATTTGCTTAATTTTTTTCTTAAAGATTTGCTACTATTTCCAAAAACCTTCTATATCTTCAAGCGTTTTACCCTTTGTTTCTGGTATAAATTTATAAGTAACAAAGACGATGACTAGAATAAAGGCAATGAATATGTAATATGGTAATGAACCATTCCAAGCTGCACTATTATTTACTTCACTTCCCATGACCACAGGAAACGATTGTGAAACCACATAATTTGCTGCCCATTGTGCTGCTACTGCAACTGACATGGCAACACTTCTAATTTTATTTGGAAACATTTCTGATAATAAAACCCAAACTACTGGTCCCATAGACAACGCAAATGAAGCAATAAAGAGTAATACACCTATCAATGATAAAACACCAACACTATCTGTTTGAAGTGTAATTGCTAAAAGTAAAAAACCAAGAATCATTCCGGCAGAACCAATGTAAAGCAATGGTTTTCTACCAAATTTATCTACAGTAAACATAGCCACAAAAGTGAATACTAAATTAACAAAAGCTAACAATATTTGTTGTGCAAGCACATCTTCTTTTCCAAAACCAAGTGCTTTCTCAAAAATATCTGCACCATAATATAATACAGCATTAATCCCTGTAAATTGTTGCAATACTGAGAGAACTGTCCCAATTGCAATAATTGCTATAATCCCTTTTGCAAAATAATTAACTTTAATACCATCATTAGTTTCATCTAAAGAGGCTTTAATCCGTGTCATTTCCTCAGAGGCTATATCATCTCCGTTTATTCTTTTCAAAATAGCTAAAGCATCTGCATCTTTACCTTTTAAAGCCAACCATCTAGGACTTTTAGGCACAATAAATAACAATACTAAAAATAGGATACTTGGTATTAATTCTGACCAAAACATGCGACGCCAACCAAATTGAATATTTTCTGCTTCACTTAAATCATTCCCAATAAAATATGTAGCTAAGAACACAACAAAAAATCCAATAACGATGGCTAATTGATAATAAGTTACCATACGTCCTCTAATATTTGATGGTGCTATTTCGGCAATGTACATTGGTGCATTCATAGAGGCTACGCCAATACCTAGTCCGCCAATAATTCTAAAGACAACTAGCATTGATACGGTTTGCGGAAAAAGTTCTGGTAAACCCGATCCGTAAGCAGAAACTGTAAAGAAGATAGCTGATATTATTAACGACCATTTTCTACCTATTTTAATACTTAACGGTCCTGCAACAACAGCACCTACAAAACAACCTAAAAGTGCACTTCCTACAACCCAGCCTTTTAATCCATCACTTAAATCAAAATACTCTGTAAGATAAAATTGTGCTCCATTAATAACACCTGTGTCATAACCAAATAGCAAACCTCCTAAAGCGGAAACTGCAGCAATTAACAATAAGAAAACACCTTTTTTCATTTTTTTTTGAATTTATTTAATAGTTAGTTTAGCGTATTTTGAGATTAAACGAATACGATTTATAAATTTATTTTTATTAAAATTGGCATATGATCTGATGGGTAATGTAAATCCCAACTATCACTTAAAACAGCGTATTTAGAAACAGTAATATCCTTGCTAACAAAAGCAAAATCAATGCGTCTTGTTACAGGTTTATTAAACTGAAAGCCATTAAATGTGCCTTCTGGTCCAAAATCTAGTGCTGCAATTTCTTTTGAGTCCTTCATTTCAGATTTTATGTATTTTATACTTTCATGATCTGGTTCCATATTAAAATCACCTGTTAATATTACGGGATGCTTATCTGAATTAAGTTCCTTAATTTTTTTAATGATTAATGTGGCACTGTTCTTTCGAGCTTCTTTACCAACATGATCAAAATGTGTATTAAATATCCAAAAGGTTTTACCAGAATCTTTATCTTCTAATAGAGCATAGGTACAAACCCTATTACAAACAGCATCCCAACCCATACTTACTTTATTAGGTGTTTGTGATAACCAAAATGTACCCGAATTAATAACATTAAACTTATCTGCTTTATAAAAAACAGCCGAAAATTCACCTTCATTTTCACCATCATCTCTACCAACACCAACATAACTATAGTTTACCAAAAGACTATCCATATCTTTCATTTGATTTGGCATCGCTTCTTGTACGCCCAAAACATCAGGTTCATAAAATTTAATCTGATTGATAAAAAACGGTTTTCTATTTGTCCAGCTATTTTCACCTTCCTTTGGGTAATCTAATTTGATGTTATAAGACATTACAGAAAAATCTTGGGCAAAACCAAAACTTGAAATAGCTAAAACTATGACTAATAAATATTTCATTTTTTTATATTTTATTGAATAAACAAAACTTCACTTATGTCTGAAATTCCATTTTCATTAAACGCTTCAATACTAAAATAATACGGTGTATCACGATCTAAACAACGCATAAAATGAGTGTCTGTGTCATATACTTGCCATGATTGATACAATTTGTCTTTTGCAATTCCCCAATGTATGTTATAGCCTTGAGCACCTTTAACTGGATTCCAAGAAAAAGAAGCATCTCTTCGGTCCTTTTCTCTATTAATTTTAAATCCTGAAACTTTTTCTGGCTCATTACCTAAGCCCAAACCAAATACTCTAATTTCGGACATTGCGAAGTTGTTTCCAGGTACTTTTATATTATTATATCGTACATATTTAGCTTTTATGGGTTCATCTAAAACCATGTAGGCATTAGGTGCATCTTTATCACTTTTACTTCTATCAACAACCGTTTTCCAATTAGTACCATCTTCTGAAGTTTCAATTGTAAAACGATGTTTTAAACCATCTACACGAGTGTAAATTCCAGATTCGTAATCGTGAAAGTTTAATTGTAATGCATAAATATTTCCGGGATGTTGCATTTCAATAGTTATCCATTGTTTGTCATCATTTGCTTCAGCTACCCAAAAAGTTTTTGGGTTTTCGTCAGTTAACACTTTAGATGTTATTTGTCCTTTAGCATTTGTTACTAAAGGTAATTCATTCACTTCTATTTCATCATCATTAGACATGAATTTCATAACTTGTTTTAATGAAGATGAGACGGTAACATTTCCTTTGTATGATAACAACATCCAGCCATTATGTTGTCCTGCCTTTGTTGGATGGTTTGCTCCAAAACGTGGATAATCTCCATATGATGTGTTGGTGTACATTAAACCTTCGTCATCAAAATAAGTAGGAAACATGCATAAGCGACGTTCCCATTGTGCATTAGAAGCCAATGCCATAGTAGCAAAATGCCAATATTGTCCGTTGGTTTGTTTAACCGTAATTCCATGTCCAGCTCCATTAGTAAAACCACCAGGCTTAAAACTCATAGGATTACTTTTCATATACTCGAATGGTCCAAGTGGTGAATCTCCTATATAAACACCATCTGCATAGACATTAAATTGTGTGCCTGGAGCTGCATATTGCAAGTAATATTTTCCGTCGTGCTTGGTCATAGAAGCACCTTCCATATAGCCTTCTTTTAAAGTTGGATGAAAGTTGTTTTCTCCAAAACGTTCCCAACCATGTGCTTCTTCGTTTAGATTTATTAATTCTTTTTTAATACCAGTTTCTAAAAAGCGATCATCCTTATTTAACATTTTAACTTTGAGTGGATTCACATTAGAAGAACCCCAAAATAAATAGGTCTTACCATCATCATCAATGAATAATTCTGAATCTTGAATATTATTTGAAATGGAAGCCGTAGGTGTCCATAATCCTTTTTTAGGATCGTCTGTGTAAAGAATACTTCCATAACCTGCAGGATCACCAGCAAAGTAAACCAAAGAGTCTTTATAATTAAAAGCTGTAGGCGCGTTACTGCCTTCAAAAAACCATTGTTGAGGTTTAATAAAATTCCAGTTTACCAAATCTGTTGAATGCCAATAGCCGAAAGAACGTGTAACGAACATGTAATATTCTCCTTTAAATTCTATAACGGCAGGATCTGCACCAGAACGATACGATTGATTTCTACTAGAATTATAAACCATGTAAGTATAATCTATATCTAACGGATTAATGTAGGTTTCAAGTCCTTTTTTAAATTCGGCTTTTTCTTCTGTATTAGTAGACTGTTCTACTTTTTGATTTTTGTCGTTATTACACGAAAAAAGAAGCGTTATAGTAAATAGAAAAAGTAATTTTTTCATGAGTTATAATTTTGTGTCTTTATTGGTTGTTGGATTATAAGAAGTACCTGTATGACCTCTTAACCTGTCAAATTGTTTAAAAGCTTTTTCAACATCAATTTTAGGTGCTTGCTTAAATTCCTCTTTTGTAACCTTGTATTCTTTTTGAAGTTGTGCTAATCGAATTCTTAATTCACCTTTTATTTTATTGTATTCCGGATTTTCAATTTGATTGTGAATTTCCTTTGAGTCTTCTTCTAAATCATATAATTCCCAAGTATCAATATCATCGTAAAAATGAATTAACTTGTAACGTTTGGTGCGGATTCCGTAGTGTTTCTTAACCATATGAAAAGCTGGATAATCGTAATAGTGATAGTAAACAGCATCTCTAAAATCATCACTTTTAAATGTCTTTTCTAATAAGGGTCTTAGAGACTTCCCTTGCATATCTTCAGGAATTTTAGCATCTGCATAATCTAAAAATGTTTCTGCAAAATCTAGGTTTTGTGTTAAGTCTTCAATGACAGTTCCGGCTTTTATTTTTTTAGGATATTTAATCACTAATGGCATCGCCAAGGATTCTTCGTACATGTAGCGTTTATCAAACCAGCCTTTTTCGCCTAAATAGAATCCTTGGTCTGTGGTGTAAACAACAATAGTGTTTTCGGCTAAACCATTAGCTTCTAGGTAATCTAACACGTCTCCAATACCTTCATCCATAGATGCGATGGTGGCTAAATAATCTTGTAAATAGCGTTGTCCTTTGTATTTAGCTAAGGCTTCTTCTGAAAGATTTGCATCATGAAAGGCATCATTTTTTGCTTGGTAGGCGCTGTCCCAAGCTTTGCGTTGTTCTGACGTCATTCGTTCAAAATCCGACTTCCATGGGTTCCAAGCCAATTCTGGATTTCCTTTAGATTTAGTCAGTTTTAAATCATGACCTTCATACATATCCTTGTAAATCGTTTGAAGTTGTTTTTGGGATGCTAAAGATCCTTTGTGATTTGTAAAATAAGTATCTGGTAACGGAAATTCTACATCATCATATTTGTTGGCATGTCTTAAAGCAGGCATCCAATTACGATGTGGTGCTTTGTGCTGTAACATTAGCATAAATGGTTGATCAGAGTCCTTTATACTTTTAATATATGCTATGCCTTTTTGGGTAATAATATCTGTAGCATAACCTTGTACTCTCGTGGTATCAACCACTTGAGTTGTAGCATTAAAAGCGATAAAATCTGGATTATAATAATTGCCTTGATCGGTTAAAATATTCCAATAATCGAACCCTTCTGGCAAACCATCTAAATGCCATTTTCCAATAACTGCCGTATTATATCCAGCTTTTTGAAGTAGTTTAGGAAAGGTTTGTTGACTGCCATCAAACTTATTACCATTCATTCTAAAACCATTAACATGGCTAAACTTTCCTGTTAATACAACGGCTCTACTCGGACCACAAATAGAATTGGTACAAAAGTTGTTTTTAAACAATGCGCCTTCCGTTGCAATACGGTCTATATTTGGTGTTGGTGCTAGCTGACTTATTGGATGACCGTAAGCACTAATAGCCTGTTCTGCATGGTCGTCTGCCATGATATAAACGATGTTAGGTCGTTGTTTAGTTTTTGGTTCTTCAACTTTTTTTACTTCTTCTTTACAAGATTGAAAAACGAAAAGACTCATCAATAAAAAAACTAAATTCCTCATTGCTTTTTGGTTTTTATAATTTTAGTTTGAATAACCTCATCGTTGATAATAGTTCGTTCAAAAAAATTAAACACCTTATCTAGCTCTTCATAAGGTATTCTAGATATTTCGTGTCTTGCTTCTTTTACTACATTGAAATAATATGAGGTGTCAAATTGAGCTAATTTTTTGGCAATAACGTTAGATCCATCTAACATAATGTAGCCATCTTTAGTTGGTTCACAGAAATGATGTGGTGCAGTATCAAAAGGGACTAATTGATCTTTTGTTCCGTGATACAAAACTGAAGGCACAGCATTTTCTTTAGTAATATAACTTGCGTCAACTACTGCACCAGCACATGAAAACATACCTGCAAATTTCACATCCTTATATTTTTCTTTATTCGCAATAAAATAATCTCTCATAAATACAGCATTGAGACTTCCCTCCGCACCAGCACTACTTCCGCCAGCAATAATTTTAGTGGCATCAATTTGAAGGTCTTTGGCATGTTCAACAATATATTTTGCAGCATCCATGTAATCTATAGTAGCTTGTTTAAAGGTTTCTAATTTCTCATCCTTTGCGCAATCACAGCCAAAGCCAGTTGAAGTACCTTTTCTTAATAAGCGATACGAGATAGAAACGCCAATATAATTCTGTTCTTTAGCCGCATATTGTACTAACCGTTCATCATCAATATAATCTCTACTACCAACAGCAAATCCGCCACCATGCATCCATAACAAAACAGGAAGTGTATCTGTTTTCTTCATGTTTTTAGGCGTGTAAACATCTAATTTCAAAGTGTCTTTTCCTTTAATAGAGTAGGTGTAAGTTGATTTTGTTTGAGCAGAAAGCTGCAAGGCCATTAATCCTAAAAAGAGTATAAAAAGCTTTTCCATTTAGTTTAATTTTTCAATTAAAAGTCCGCTTAACACTGTCTCTCCTTCAATTGGATTAAGCGTTATTGTTAGACCTTTATTATTTATAATATTTATTTCAGCAGATTGAGTAATGCCATATTTATCTGGAAATGTATCAGCCATATTAAATTGATTTACGATGATTTTATCATTTAATACCACATCAAAAACCCTTCGCTCTTCATCTGTATTAAGCTGCTTTTCTGAATTGTTTAGATTATAAATTACATCAGTATTACTCTTAAGTTTTGGCTCTACAAAATAGAGTGTAACTTTATATGTTCCATCTGCTAAATCAACCTTATATGTATTACAATCCACTAACATAGTTTGATAAATAGCTTCTAAATTTGAATTTTTAACGTTATTTGGAATAAGATTTTTTTTGCATTTTCTGGAGCTTGGGATATAGCCATAAAGGTTTTTAGAATACGGTCTGTCTTGCAAAAAAGTAGTGCCAGAAACTTTGTCTTTAAAATTTATATGGGTTCCTAAATTAATTGCTAAAACATCTAATGAATTTGTCTTAATATTTTGAAGAATTTGAACATCAAAGTTAGTTTTATCTGTTCCGTTTTCGGTTTCAACCCTAACAGAATTAGTACCTTCTTTAAATGGTAAAACGACTTTTGCTATTCCAGATTCGAATGTTAATTCCTGAATCAGTATATCATTTACAAATATCTTTCCTGTTTTTTGATTAGAAAACACAATCACTTCGTGTGTATTATTTTCTAGTAGCACAAATTCTGCCTGATACTTCGCAATATGAATAAATGGTGCATCATTTAAAACTGCTTGATACCAGTAATAAATTTCTTTTGGCTCGCGATTGTATTGCACCAACCCTTTTTGATTGACATGCGGAATAGTTTCTCCACGAAACTCAGAACCGAAATCAGCAAAGTTCCAAGCTGTCATTCCGGTTACAAAATCACGTTCTTTAACTTGATTGTAGTAGCCAGAGTGCAACAATAATTGATATTCTTGTGAATAATCGTATCTAGAAGGTTGTGTTGTAGAAATATTAACATCTGCTCCTGGTCCATATTCTGAAATGAGTAAAGAACGTTTTGGATATCTCTGGTGCTGGTCGTCTAGAAACACACCTAAGTCTTTAATAGTATCGTGGTACCAACCAAAATAGAGATTCCAACCCACAAGCATTGGTAAGTCTGCAATTTTAGTTTCGTTATACAATTCATTAAAATGCAATGCCATTACAGTAATATGATTTGGCGCTTCTGCTCTGGTTAAATCTTCTAGTTGTTTAGCTAAATTGTACGTGAATTTTTTTCGATTTTCCTTTTCTTCATCAGACTCTTTTTTATCAAAGGCAAGTCTTAGAAAAATCTCATTCATGTAACCAATCATCACCACAGAAGGAAAATTATAATACTGTTTAATATGTTCCTTTTGCATTTGCTTAGAAACATTAAAAAATGCTTCGGTATTAGTCACTTTATTAACGATAGGGATTTCTGTCCAGACTAAAATACCGAGTTCATCGCATTTTTTATAAAGCTCACGAGCATGCGGATAATGTGCAAAACGAATAACGTTAGAACCCATTTCTTTTATGAGTTCAATATCTTTTTTTTGTAATGAAAGTGGAACAGCATTTCCATAGCCTTCATAGTCTTGATGCCGATTAACACCTACTAACTTTAATGGCTTTCCATTTAAAAAGAAGCCTTTTTCAGCATCTACAGTTGCCCAACGAAAACCAAGATTTGAAGATTTTGAATCTAAGGTTTTACCGTTTTTATCGGTTAAGGTAATTTCTAAATGATATAAATACGGATTATCTGGCGACCATAATTTTGGGTTCTTAATTTCTGGAAATGTAACCGTAATATCTTTTGAAGCAGTTGCACTAAGCTTAAAACCAACATGTTCTTCTAAAACAAGATTATTTTCTGCATCTAAAATTTTTAAATACAAATGATTTTTAGATTTAGACACATCAAAATTATCAACTAATAACTTTACCTCAACACTAGCTTGCTTTTCAGAGACATTATAGTAATTAACATAATAGCCATCTGAAGCAAAATCTTTTAAACTTAAATGCTGTTTTGGTACGGAAATTAATTCCACATCTCTATAAATTCCGCCATAAAAAGTAAAATCTGCGTCTAAAGGTGGTATATTTTCATTGTGTGAATTGTCTACTATTACTTCAATTAAGTTGTAATTATTAAACTTTAGATACTTAGTAATTTCAAAATTAAAAGCAGTGTAACCTCCTTTATGATTTCCTACTTTTTCTCCATTTACAAAAACAGTTGCTTCTTGGTTTACCGCATTAAATTTTAAGTAAAGAATATTTTCTTTTTCTTCTGAAGCAATAAAAATCTGTTTTTGGTAATAGCCTAATCCTCGTCTGTAACCAGATTCATCATCAAACGCATCTTTATCATTCCAAGTGTGTGGAATATTAATGGTTTCCCAGATTGTTTTATCTTCAGAATATTGCCAACCAGAATTTATGATTTTGCACTGTGCATAAACATTAAAAGAATATGCCACACAACTAAATAAGCAAAGTGTTATTATTTTATAAATTTTGTGTGACATATCTCAACTACTAATCTAAAAGTTTAAATGATTTTGTGAACTCTACATTAGAGTCTGTTCCGATTGCTACTTGAAAATCACCAGGTTCTGCAACAAAATCTATATTAGCATTGTAGAATTTCAAGTCTTCAACTGAAATGGTAAAAGAGACAGTTTTTGTTTCGCCTTTCTTTAAGAATATTTTCTGAAACCCTTTCAATTCTTTTACAGGTCTAGTGATAGAGCCTACAACATCTCTAATGTATAATTGAGCGACTTCTTTACCATCAAAATCACCAGTATTTGTAATATCTACAGACACGGTTACCGTATCTTTTTGAGACATAGACGTCTTATCTAATTTTATATCGCCATATTTAAAGGTTGTATAGCTTAATCCATAACCAAAAGGATACAATGGTTCATTACGAACATCGATATAATTAGACTTGAATTTTTCAAAATTCCCTTCAGAATTCCCTAAAGGTCGACCTGTATTTTTATGATTATAAAATAATGGTACCTGACCAACATTTCTTGGGAAAGTTGCGGTTAACTTTCCGGATGGATTTACATCTCCAAACAATACATCTGATATAGATAAACCAGCTTCACTACCAGGAAACCAAACATTAAGAATTGATGGTACATTTTCGCTTTCTTCAACCAAAGTTAATGGTCTCCCAGTAAATAGTACTAAAACGACAGGTTTTCCAGTTTTTAATAAAGCATTTAATAAGTCTTTTTGAATTTGTGGAATGCCAATATCTGTACGACTACTGCTTTCGCCACTAAACTCTGAAGATTCGCCTATGGTTGCTAAAATCACATCTGATTTTTTTGCAACAGCAACAGCTTCATCTATCATTTGTTGGTCCGTTCTATTATCTCTAGGAATTGTTTTACCAAACATTGTAGCACGCTTTTCTAACTCAAAGTCGTAATCAATGTTGCTTCCTTTAGCATATAATAAATTGACATCACTACCAACGGTTTGTTGCAATCCGTCCCAAACAGAAATACAACTTTCGTGATCTGTAGAGACACTCCAAGTTCCAGCCATATTATTACTCGCTTTAGCCAATGGTCCGATAACTGCAATTGTACCCGATTTTTTTAGCGGTAAAATTTGACTTTCATTTTTTAATAATACTGTTGATTCTGCTCCTACTAAGCGTGCATAATCTCTATTCTCTTGTGTATAAGTATCATTTTTAGCACGTTCTTCGTTACAATATTTATAAGGGTCTTCAAACAATCCAACTTGATATTTTGCAGTAAGTACACGTGCAACCGCTTTATCTATATCTTGCATTGAAATAGCGCCATTATCTAAAGCGGTTTTTAAATTTTTAATAAACGCAGCCGAAATATTTGGTGAATCGCCTGCCATATCCATATCTAAACCAGCTTTTAATGCTAAAGAAGTTACATCAACTTCGTCTCCCATACCATGAGCCATCATTTCGTAAATTCCAGTGTAATCTGAAACTACAAAGCCATTAAAACCCCAATCGTCTCGTAATAAATCTGTAAGTAACCATTTATTACCAGTTGCTGGCACTCCATCTATTTCATTAAAAGACGCCATTACAGAACCAACACCAGCATCAATGGCTGCTTTGTATGGTGGTAAATATTCATTAAACATTCTCACACGACTCATATCTACTGTGTTGTAATCTCTACCTGCTTCTACTGCGCCATATAATGCAAAATGTTTAACACATGCCATCATTGTATTATTAGCAGACATATCGTTTTGTTGGTATCCATTTATCATCGCTTTAGCGATTTCACTTCCTAAAAAAGGGTCTTCTCCATTACCTTCAGAAACTCTTCCCCAGCGTGGATCGCGAGAAATATCTACCATCGGCGAAAACGTCCAGTTAATTCCGTTTGCACTTGCTTCTGAAGCTGCAATTTGAGCTGTTTTTTCAATCATTTCCATATCCCAAGAAGCAGATAAACCTAGCGGAATTGGGAATGTGGTTTTAAAACCGTGAATGACATCCATTCCAAAAATAAGAGGTATACCTAATCGGCTTTTTTCTACTGCGATTTTCTGTACGTCGTAAATATTCTTAATATCTTTTATATTGAAAAGACCACCAATTTTACCTTCTTCAATTTTTTTAACAACATCTGTACTTTTTGAAGAACCTGTTGTAATTGGACCCGTTGCAGGTAGATTTAATTGGCCTAATTTTTCATCTAAAGTCATTAGACTAATAATAGAATCTACTTTTTCTTGAAAAGGGTTTTCGTTATCAGCCGAAGTGATGCTCTTATTATTGGTATTACAAGACATTATGGCTAGAATACTAACCAATACTACAAGGGATTTTATTTCTGTAAGTTGAAGTTTTTTCATTTTTTATTTTTTTGATTTAGAGAAAAGCCATGTTAATAATTCTGGTTCTGCAAAGGCAGAATCCCAACTGTTATGATTATCGTCTGCATACAATGTAAAATTTGGTTTGCCACCATTTTCTAAAATTGCGTTTACCATTTTTACCGAGCCTTTTGGATCTACAACATCATCATTTGCACCATGAAAAATCCACATTTCTACCTTAGTAGCATACAACTTAGCTAGCTCAGTATTACCACTACCGCAAATAGCAAAAGCGCCTGCAAACATATCTGGTTGTCTCGATAGAATTTCAAACGTACCCATACCACCCATTGATAATCCACCAACGTATACTTTTTTCTTATTTACATAATCCTTACTCGTTAAGTCTTCCATTAAACCTATAACCAATTGCATGGGCTTTGTTGCCTCTTTATCTTTTGGAAACTTTAAACTTATTGGATAACTACTTCTGTCGACATCTGCATTAGACCAATAACTATCTTTTGGACATTGAGGAAAAATAACAATTGCCGGAAATGCACCACGATTCATCTTATCTGTAAACAATTTACTACCATTTGCTAATTGTTTTTTATTATCATCGCCACGTTCACCCGCTCCATGTAAAAACAAAACTACAGGATATTGATTGTCTTCTGAAAAATTTTCGGGATACATAATGCGATATTTTAAAGTGTCTTCGCCTTTAATATGTACCTTCTCTTTAAACAAATCCTTTTGAGCAAATGCTATTACTGAAGACAGCATAAAACAAAAGATTAAATAGGTTTTTAGTGTTTTCATTTTTTAAATTGAATTAATATGTAAATCCTAATGCATCTAAACCGTTTTGAACATCTTCATTTTGCATGAATAGATTCCAAAGTAATTGTGATCTATAATTTTCTATCATAATGATTTCGGGTCCTTGGTCTATAGCTAAATAGCGTTCGGCTACCCAATCATTATATTGAGGGCTGAATGCATCGTAAAATCCTGCATTGCCTAATAGAATTTCATTTTTACTATAAAAATAATGCATTGCTGCTAGCGATTTTTCTGGTGTATATGGAATAGAGCTAATTGCTGCTGTGGGAGAAATAACACCTGTGTCATTTTCTGGATCATGAGCTGTGTAACCCACAGAACCATCGGTATTTCTGGTATAGCTCGCAGTTAAACCCCAACAATTCGATCCATAATCTAAGTAATTGTTTGGATTGTCTACACAGTATAGATAATTTATGTTGGTATGGTTCACATTTAAATCCCAATAATTAGCATATTGATCTGACAAATTTCTTGGATCTAAACCTAAATAAGAATAATGCGCCCAAAACAGTGGTCCTGTTCCTGTGCCAGCATGATCTAAAATTAAAGGTGTATTATACTGACTCGAAGACGTAACAATATTACCATTATCTGCCCAACCTTGATGGTAAGCCTCAGCCGGAATTGAATAATCCGGCGAAGCTGCACCTAAAACAAACGCTATTAATGTTTCGTTATATCCTTTTAATTCAAGATTTATTGCAAAATTATTTGTTGGACTCCAATGCCAATACAAAGCATTTTGGCCTTGTGTGTACCAATCCCATTCTATACCTTTCCACAGTAAATCTGCTTGTGCTGCAAGTTCTGCTTCTTCAGTAGAACCGTCTTTAAAATATTCTTTTACGCAAATTAGTCCTTGGGCTAAAAAAGCGGTTTCTACTAAGTCCCCTCCGTTATCATCAGAACTAAAAGGGATGATACTGCCTGTTCCTCCATCAATCCAATGAGACCATGCTCCATGAAAACGATCTGCACCTTCAAAGAAATTTAATATTTGAGATAATCTTGAAACTCCCTCTGCTCTTGTTATATAACCTCGTTCAATACCAACTAATATTGCCATTAAACCAAAACCACTTCCACCTGTGGTTACTACATTTTGACTATTTGTTGGGTCAGTAGGATGGTATCTTTCTTTTGCTGCTCCAGAGTTAGATTCTGCATAATCCCAGAAATACTTAAATGTCGTTTCTTGGGTTAAATCCATTATTTCTTCATCAGTTAATGTTTCAACAACAGGATCATCATCACTTGGATCATATGGTTCTTGGTAACCAGGACCATCATCGGATCCGCAAGCTGTAAGCAATATACCTACGATTAATAATTTAACTATTTTCATTTTTAATTTGTCTTTTTATAGTGGAATCCAAGCTTATCTAAACCAGATTGTACATTTTTATTTTTCATAAATAAATACCATAACAATCCTGTTCTATAATTTTCTATCATTACAGGAATTGGCCCTTGATCTATTGCTAAATATCTTGGTGTTGACCAATTATCTTCAAAGCTAAACGCATCATAAGGACCATATTTGCCTACCAAACTATCATGATTTTTATAAATATTCACTAAAACATTCATACTCTGTTTAGGTGTATACGGAAAGGAGGATAATGCTGCTGTTGGAGAAATCACTCCCAAATCTGCGCCTGGTCTATGACCAGCATATCCTTTAATGGAATAGCTAGAAGTTAATCCCCAAAGACTATCTCCATAACCTTTAAAATGCTTAGGATTATCTATTGCATATTCATAATGAATTTTGGCATGATTTTGAGTGAGCTTCCAATAATCTGCATACTGATCTGAGAGTCCATTTGGGTTTAAACCTAGATATGAATAATGTGACCAAAATAAAGGTCCAACTGCTGCGTCGTTATGCTCAAAATAGTCTAAAACTAAAGGCAAGTTATACATAGAATCTTTGGAAACTATATTACCATTTCTAGCCCAACCTTTGTCGTAAACTGATTTATTTATAGGATGTGTTGGAGAGCTTGCAGCAAGTACATACATTATTAAACATTCATTATAACCGCCAACAGGAAAATTCATTTCCCAATCATATTCTGGTGACCAATGCCAATATAAAACATCTTCATTGTTTTTAGTGTACCAATTCCATTCTACCTCTTTCCATAATTCATCAATTTTTGATCGTAAATGCTGCTCTTTGTTATCATCACCATCAAAATACTCTGAAACAGTAAGAAGCCCTTGTATTAAAAAAGCAGTTTCAACTAAATCACCTCCATTATCTTTTTTAGTAAATGGATACATTTTGCCAGTTTCACCATTGATCCAATGTGGCCAAGCTCCATGAAAACGATCAGCTTTTTCAAGAAAATTGACTATTTTAATATAACGGTCTAACGCTTCGTGCTTTGGTATAAAGCCTCTTTCTATACCTACTAGAATTGCCATTAATCCAAATCCACTACCACCAGTTGTTACTGTGTTTTCTGGTGAGGATGGATAATTGTTATCCATATGAATCCTTTCTCTAGCTAAACCAGAATTAGGTTCTGCTCCTTCCCAGAAGTAGTTAATGGTTTGTTTTTGAATTGTATCTAGCCATTTGTCACCCATTAATTGATTACCTATTGGAGCAACTTGTTTATTTACACTATTTTTTTTCGAATTATTACAACTCGTTAAAAAGAATAGCATAGCAAGCACTATCAAAAAAAACTTATAATTTGATGGATTCATTTATTAAAGCTACTTTAAAATAAACTTTAGCTGTATTTATACTTTTATAAATACAGCTAAAGTATTGAAGACTAATTCAAAAAAATATATTGATTTTCTAATATTGTTTTTAAAGCATTGATTGAATTTCAGCTGCAGATAAAGCTTTGTTATATAAGCGTAATTCATCTAACATACTTAAATCTGATAGATGGTTCCAATAGCTAAATGTTGGACCACCAGCGCCAATGTTTAATTCACTACAACCAGACCAATCTATACTTGATGCTAAAGTTGAAGAGAGTTGTTCTACACCATTGAAATAAATTTTACTTTCTGTTGCAGAAACTGTTAGTGCTATATGCACCCATTCTCCAGCACTTACATCTATAAGACCACCATCATTCCAACTTTCATTATCACCAACACCAACATTTACTTTTATACGCTGTTCTGTTTCGGTTCCTTCTCTAAATAATCTAAACCCTTGAAACCTATCATCTACATCATCACCTACAACTAAAATACCTGCGCGATCTGGTGTAGAATTTACTTTATACCAAAATGTAGTACTAAATGCATCTGCACCAAACAAGCCATCTATTGGGAAAGTTAAATAAGAGTCTGTTGCTCCCATGAAGGCATTAGAGCCCTCGTAGCTTTCACCAGCAAATGTTGTAGAACCAACTTCTGTAGGCATATCTAAACTTATTAATTCTGTATTTGCACCATTAAAAGGCATATAAAAAGTTTCACCATCATATATTGGCTCATATGGGTTTGTAATATTGATCATATTAAGAATTTCACCTTGAGATAACGTTGTGTTAAATAAACGTAATTCATCCATAAAACTATCATCAGACTCATGTCCCCAATAACTAAACGTTTCTCCTCCAGAACCAATAGTAAGGTCTACACAGTCTGTCCAATCTATTGCTCCAGATGGAGTAGCAGTGTTAACAGGTACTCCGTTTAAATATATAACAGTTTCAGTTGGTGCAATTGTAAAGGCCACGTGCACCCATTCTCCAGCAGTTACATCTATAACCCCTCCATCATTCCAACTTTCTCCATCACCAGTTCCTACATTTAATTTTATTCTTTGCTCTGTTGCACTACCTTCTCTAAATAATCTAAATCCTTGAAAACGATCATCTGCATTATCACCTACAGTTAGAATACCTGAACGATCTGGAGAGCCATTTACCTTATACCAAAATGCACCACTCATGTTACTACCAAACATTAAATCTTCAATTGGAAAAGTTAAGTATGAATCTTCAGTAGCTTTGAAAGCATTTGAACCGTCAAAGGCTTCACCTGCAAAATCAGGAGTGCCTATTTCTGTGGCATCAGTTATTGATAATAGTTCTGTATACGTGCCGTTAAAAGGCATGTAGAATACTTCACCAGAAAATATTGCCTCGTAAGGTGGAGCTTTAGAAAAATTGACTGTAGTACTTGCAGTATTGCCTTCTAAATCGGTTCCTGTAACTGTTATAGTGTGGTCACCAGCAGTTAAACTATCGTAAGTATATACTCTTTCTACAATTCTATAATCTAAAAAAGTGTCATTAGAACTGTCAAATGTGGCTATTTGAGTACCATCAATACTAACAGATATTGAAGCAACTTCTATATCATCTTCAACTTTAAAAGATATATCAATAGGTACTACTAATTCTAGCCCAGTTATTTCATCTCCTTCAGAAGGGTATATTATCTCAACGACAGGTGCACCTGCATCTGATCC
The DNA here is from genome assembly GCF_045063645.1 of Winogradskyella sp. Asnod2-B02-A. NCBI lineage: Bacteria > Pseudomonadati > Bacteroidota > Flavobacteriia > Flavobacteriales > Flavobacteriaceae > Winogradskyella > Winogradskyella sp. Asnod2-B02-A. Next base: position 923,894 of record NZ_JBEFOG010000027.1, on the reverse strand, counting down.
CGGATCTATCTGAGTAATTGGATCTAAACCATCATCGCACGATGCTATAAAAAGCATCATAAAAATTCCAAATAATTTTATTAATGTATTTTTCATAGTTTCTTAATTATTTTGTTGACTTTGATAATAGTCGTTAAGTATATAGCTTTGATCTAATTGCTCTTGTGGATAAGGTAAATATGCTTTTTGCATAGTGAATGTTCTACCATCATAGCTCAATTCTTCCGTTTTTTCTAGTCTCACCATGTCGTGATATCTAATTCCCCATTCCATGGCTAATTCTGCAAATTTTTCGTCCATAACTTGATCACTAGTTACTCCACTTAAATTTCCTAAGCCTGCTCTATTTCTAACTTCATTTACTGCATTATCTGCTGTCCCAGCGGTTCCAGTTGCACCTCTTGTAAGAGCTTCTGCATACATGAGTAATACTTCTGCATAACGTATAACTGTGTAATTTTTATTAGTTCCGTAACTAGTTCTACCAGAGGTTAATTCTATAGAAGGTAAATAATGTTTACCACTTGCTTGGAATGCTCTAGAATAATCGTTTATTACATCTCCATCTCTAGTGGTATTAGAAATCCAACTTGGTAAAGTAGCGTAAGCAGGATCTGATTGTAATTCTGCAATCCCTCTATCGGTAAATAAAACACTAGTTTCTAAACGCACGGTTTCTCCTCTATCTAACATGAATTTAATAAACTTAAAACTTGGTTCATAAAAACCCCAACCACTTGTAGCTTCTGGTACAGCTGCAGTCCAATTTTGTGGTCCATAAAATGCAAATAAATGACTTACATTTTCACCTGAGGCTTGACCAAAATCTGAATATTGAATTTCTAAAATATTTTCATTTGCTAACTTTCCGTCTGTTTTAAATAAATGATAGTAATCATCAAAAAGTTGAAAAGCATTAGAATTAATAATTTCACCTGTAGCATCAGCTACATTTTGGTAATTCCCAATTTCTAAATTAGCCATTGCTTTTACTGTTAGTGCAGTGTAGCTAGTAATACCACCTGGTAAATCTGTACGTTGTGAAGGAGCAACATCTAATAAATTTGGGATTGCTTCATCCATTTGTGTAGAAATCCAAACCATTAATTCATCCTTAGGTAGGACTTCTATTTGGGTTTGATCTGTTGTTTGAATTTTATATACATCTCCAAATAGCCTTGAAAGTTCTAGAGTAATAAAACCTCTTAATACTTTACACTCGGCTATATATTGATCAATTAAGGCAGAATTTACGCCACCATCTCTAAATCTTTCTAACGATTCAATTTGCGATGTAATTTGTAATATGTCTTGAGACCAATTTTCAAAAATTGAATTATACATCCAATAGTTATTATCGTAAATGTAATTGTCTGTATCTGCAAATCCTTGCTGATCACCTAGACCACCAGCATTAACGTCATCACCTCTCACTGCTAATAGCGGAATTTGTTCCCATCCTACACTCTGGAATTTTTCGTAAGCTCCGATTAATGCACCAAACGCACCATCTTCGCTAGTGTAGTCTATTTGCCCTGTTAGAACGATAAGTTCTTGTTCTTCATCTAAGTTATCTTCACATGTAAATAAGAAAACAGGTAAAATGAATAAAATAATTCTAAATTTAAATATATTTTTCATTGCTTAATTTTTTTTAAAATTTAACTGTAACGCCAAATGTATACACCGATGGTGTTGGGTATGTTTGTGAATCTCTTCCATCAAAACCAACCTCTGGATTAAAACCATTATAACCTTTTGTCCATAATAGAGGACGGTCTGCAGTAAGCGTAAAACGCATTTCTGGTAATTTTTCTTCTCTTAAAGTGTAGGCTAACTGAATGTTTTGAATTCTAAAGAAATCACCATCTTGTAAAAAGAATTCAGATAATTTTTGGTTCCATAAGTTTCTGTAACCTTCAGAAGAGGGGAACTTATTTGTTGTTCCTTCTCCGTGCCAGCGATTTACTGCTAATTCTGCATCTATGTTTCGTCCTTGATTTCTAATAACCTCCATACGATTGGTGTTTAAGATTACATTGCCTCCTTGGCCATAAAAGGCCATATTTAACTCAAAGGCTTTGTAGTTAATTCCTATATTACCACCATAATAATATGTTGGTACTGGTGATCCAATTACTTTTCTGTCACTTGCGTCTATTGTGCCATCGTTATTAAGGTCTTTGTATTTAAAATAACCTGGGTTAATCGCTGTACCTTCTGCTATAATTGCTTGTACATTAGGGTCTGCAGCAATTTCTGCTTCATTTTGATATACACCTTCTATTTCATAACCATAAAAAGAATTAATGGCTTCACCAACAATTAAACGTTGTCTTGCTTCTGCTGTACCAGTATTAATATAAGGCTGACCAGCTAAACCTGTAATTTGATTGTCTACAGTACTAAAATTACCAGAAATATTGTAGCCAATATTTTTAGATATTTTTCCATTCCATGTTGCTGCTAATTCAATACCTCGATTTCTAACTGAACCCGCGTTTTGGCTACTAACTTCTGTGCCTACTAAAGGAATAATATCTATCACTAAATTCTTGGTGTCTTTTATATAATAATCTGCTTCTAAAGACAATCTATTATCAAATAGGTTTGCAGATAAACCCACATTTAATTCTTCGGTATATTCCCAGTCTACGTCATCTGCAACTGTAGAAAATTGAAAACCATTATAATAAGTATCATTAAAGACGGTAGAAATTGTGCTTGCAGAGATAGGAATACTTGCACCTACCGCGTTATTGGCTAGTTTTCCCCAACCTGCTCTTAGTTTTAAATAATTTATAAAACTAATATCTTGCATAAAAGACTCTTTAGAGATTTCCCAACCTAAACCAAATGCTGGTAAATTAACATAGGTGTTTTCATATTTGTTACTTCCCTCAGAACGAAACGTGGCATAGGCCAAGTATTTGTCATTGAATTTATACTGTACTCTACCGAAATAAGACATTCCGTAGTATTGGGTGCCATTATCAAATGATGTTCTACTATCCTCAGAAGTATTCTGTATGTACCAAGTTTTTTCATTGTTTCTTAAAAAGGCGCTACCTGGATCAAAATTACCACTTCCTCTAAAATAGCGCCAATAATCATCTCTAAAGGATGTACCAGCCATAACAGTTAAATCGTGTTCACCAAAAGTATTTGTATAAGTTAAAACATTATCAAAAATGTAATTTTCTACGACGCTATTTGTTCTGGTAATTGTAGAATTATCAATACTTCTTTGATAATCATCAGTAATGTAATAAGGCAATAACATGATACGCTCATTAGTTCCTAAATAATTATAAGATAACGTTGTTTTAAAACTTAAACGATCTTTAAGAATCTTAAAATCTGCATAAAAGTTAGCTGTTGTTCTTCTTCTTTCTCCTCTTTTATCTGAATTGTCTAACAATGGAAATGGATTTTGTGAACCTCTATAACCAATTTCTCTAGCATCTGAATATGGCGATGGACTAGCTTCTGTAAAATTGTAATCGTAAACAGGTAGAATAGGAACCGCAAAATAGGTTAGTTGCCATGCAGATGGTTCATCATCATATTTAACAGCATTACTGAATAATACGTTTCCGCCAACATTTAACCAATCTGTTGCCTTCGCGTCTACTTTTGCTCTAAGGTTAAAGCGTTCGTAACTATTCTTCATATCTAAAATACCATCTTGAAGGAAGAAATTTCCACCAAGTGCATAAGATATACTTTCGGAACCACCATTAACTTGTAAATCATAATTTTCAATTGAGGCAACTCTTAATACTTCATCATACCAATCTGTATTTACATTTGGTATATTAGGGTTTACTCTACTACGACCAAATCTTTCAATTGCTTGATTTACGCTTGAAATTTCTGAAGCGGATCCAGACTCTTGTGCAAATGTTACAAATTGTTCTGCATTTGCCATTTTTAGAACATTCTGTGCACTTTGCATACCATAATAAGATGAGAATGTTACTTCTGCTTTTTTATTAAATCGACCCCCTTTAGTAGTTATTAAAATAACACCATTTGATGCTCTCACACCATATATAGCAGAAGCAGAAGCATCTTTTAGTATAGTAACGTTTTCTATTTCATTAGAATTTAAAAAATCAATACTATCATAGAACATGCCATCTACAACATATAAAGGTGATGAATCTCCAGATAGGGAATTAGTACCACGTATTCTTACCTCAGGTGTTTCACCTGGAGAGCCTATGCTGCTAATTTGTACACCAGCTACTTTTCCTTGAAATCCTTGAACTAACTGCGCTGCAGGAGTAGAATGCAACTCTTCTGGGTTAATAGTTGCAATTGCACTAGTTAAATCTGCTTTTTTCTGTGTTCCATAACCTATAACAATAACTTCGTTTAACGAAGCTACATCATCTTTAAGAACAATATTTAATTCAGTTTGATTTTCAATTAATACCGTTTGAGTTTCTAACCCAATATAACTGAATTCAATTTGTTCTCCAGGTGATGCTTTAATAGTAAATTTACCATCAAAATCGGTGGTGGTTCCTCTACTTGTTCCTTTGATTAAGACGTTTGCTCCTGGTAAGGGCATTCCGTCACTTCCGGTTGTTACAATTCCGTTAATTTCAATTTGCTGTGCAAAAGCACAAATCGAAAAAAACAGCATTAACAATAGACTGAATTTTGTTTTCATAGAAATTAATAAATATTAGAGTTTATTATTTAGTTTTTGTGTTTGTCTAAATTATAACCTAATGTTAAATTCTGTTAACTTCTATTTACATTTTAAATACGTCATGCCTTAAATTTATTAACAGAATTTAGGAGAAAGCCTAACATGACGTACTCTAAAGCTACTAAAAAAACGTTGTAGTTGTAAAGAAATTAACAAAGTGACGTAGTAATGACGTAGTAAAATAATGGTAATATGATAATTTGGCGCTTAGATTATTTGATATTTAATAAATAATCCACCATAGAAATGTCATTATCTAAATTTAGCTTCTTATTTAATCTATATCTATGTGTTTCTACTCCTCTCACAGAAATGTTTAATAAGGGAGCTATCTCTTTAGAAGATAAATTCATTTTGATGTAGGCACAAATTTTTAAATCTTTAGAAGTGAGCTTTGGATGTTGCTCTTTTAGTTTTATAAAAAACTCATCATGAACTTGGTTAAAGTTATACTCAAAAACTTCCCATTCATCTTTAAGTACAATGGAATTATCAACTTTTTTTAAGAGCTTTTTATAGGCGTAGTAATTTTGAAAACCGTCTTTATTAATTATTAACTCCTTTTTAATTTCTTGTAAAGACTCGTTCTTTTTAACCAAAGCCATAGCGTTATTTGCCAATTGTTTACTCTTAGATTTTATGTCACTTTGCAGTGCATCATTTTTTAGTTGAACAATGCGTTTTTCATTTTCTAATGTTTTCTCTCTAAGTAGTTTTTGCTGCTCTTTTTGATACTTAATCTTCATTAGTCTTTGTTCTCTAATAAGTTTTCTTTTTTGAACATAGAAAAACGTATATATAGCTAAAGCAAAAGTTAAGAGATAGATTAAAATACCTAATGTTCCTCTGTACCAAGGTGGATTTATTTCAAATGTTAAGCTTTCAATTGGTGATATATTACCAAAATCATTTTGTGATCTAAATTCAATTTTATAACTCCCCTCAATTAAGTTGGTTAATTCTATTGTGTTATTTTCTAACTCATTCCAATGATCGTCATTCTCAGATAATCTATATTCAAAAAAATGATTAGTTGATCTCGGAGATACTATTTCTAGTTCTAAACTTTCGCCATACGCTATGGATAAAGGTTCTTCTTTAAAGTTAAGTGCAATAGCTTTTTTATTGACTAGAATAGATTCGACTGTAGGTTTATATAATTGAAGATTTTTTTTAAAACCATTATCAATCATCATAAAACCATTAACTAGGTTAAGCGCATATATAGAATCCTCAATTTTAGATATGTTTTCGTAACCTACAACATATCTGTTTTTAATTTTTCTATTTCCAAAGGTGATACTATCTGTAATATTATTAAATGCTTTGAAACTAATGAGACCGTCTTTATTAATTAATGCTAAGCGATTGGTGTCTTCTTCAGAAATAATATAACTATCCTTTCCTAATTTTTCATTGAGTAGGTTATATGGAACAATTGAATCAATTATTGGTTCGTATTTCTGCCAACCATCATTTGTTTTAAAACTGATATTATTTTTTATGTTATAAACACGCAGATTAAAGTCAGACCCAATTCCTTTGTCTCCATAAGATTTAACACTAGAAATGGTGTCATAATTATCATCAAATTTTACGCGATATAATCCCTTATAGGCATGTGCTACCCAAGCTGTATTTGGACTCTCAAAGGCCAAAAACCTTGAGGGAATTGTGGTTTTGCCTAAATGCTTAACGTGCCATTTATTTGATTGTTTTTCAAATTTCACCAATCCAGTATACGTTCCTTGTATATAGGTGTTTTTGCGTTCGGGTACTTTTTTAATTGTCCATCCACCAGTAAAGCTCGAAATCCATGTTAGTTGATCTTCATCAACCACAAAAGTTCCTTCATTATGACCACAAAAGAGTTGATCTTCAATAATTTTTAAATCCCAAACCTGACCTTGAGATCCTTCTATAAAATGAAGTTTGTCATTTTCATTAAGTTTAAAAAGACCTGTATTACTTCCTATGTAAATTTGCTCTCTATATTTTACTACATCATATACAGCTCCTAGTTTACCAGATTGATCATTAAAGAAATAATGATGACTATCTAAATCAATTTTAGAAATACCATTATCTAGCCCTAACCATAAATTATTTGAAGCATCTACATATTGTCCTAAAACCGTATTGTTTATTAAGCCATTTTCTTTACTAACATGAAATTTTAAATTGCCTTTAACATCTGTTAAAAAAACACCGTCTTTAATGGTTCCAAAAACCATTTCTCCATTAGGTAATTGTGAGAATTTGTTGAGTTGATGTTGCTTTAACTCTTTATCAATTTTAAACCGTGTTGGTTTTAATTGATTGTTATGTAAATAATAACTTCCTTTTAATGAGGTTAGTAAAAGCAAACCGTCATTGTAACTTGTTAATGAAATAATTTTAGTGTCTACCAGATTAGAATTAAAAAAGAATGGTTTTAGGTGGTTGTCCTCTAAAGAGAAAATACCTTTATTTAGAGTACATATGTAAAGCTTATTATCAACAACGTTACTAGAAATTATAGCAGACTTTGGACTTAATTGTATTACATTTTTAAAATCATAGATATAGATATTTAAAAACGATCTAAAAATAATTTTATCTTCAAACTTAACGATTTGCCATATCTCTTCGTTTGGCGAAATTTGATCAATAACTTTATCACTAAGTGAGACATATTTTAAAACTCCAAAATCATCTTTTTCCCAATACCCAAACTCTTCATACGAGCCAGTAAACACAATATTATTATCTGTAAAGACAGAACGAACAGTCGTCTTATTTGGTAACTGATAGAATTTCCAATTTAAAGCATCATAGGCCAGTAACCCATTATTATTTGCGACATAAATTTTGCCATCTTCAGATCTTGTTATATCCCAATTTTGATTACCCGCTTTATATTCTGCTAAAGTATAGTTATGAGTACTAGGTGAGTATTGCCCATGAACTTTTGTAAGCAGAAAAAAAAGAAATAATATGTGTATTGTTTTTTTCAATATAAATAGTAAATCAACCGCATTAAAAGGTTTAAAAATAAGAATATATATTAAGGTTTTGTGTGTTTATAATAAAGGTTGAAAAATAAAAACAATATTTTTATATTTTCATATTAGATTAAACATAGTTGAGTATGTCAATCCAAAAAATAGAAATACTCATAAAACCTTTTAAGACAGTGCTTATGGCAATTTTAAAGAACTCATAGCAATTCCCATTAATACATACATTAAATAAATATGCTCTTGAATATTTACATTTATAAATGTTAATGCACTTTTAATATTAAATAAGATACAGCATTCAGACGCATGTGTACATATATATGCCTAAATATATTAAGTTAAACAGAAGCCCTACATCTCTGTAGGGCGTTTTTAAGAATATATGTTTAAAATTTGCTTCTATATAAATTAGTTACTTAGTTCTTCTGAAGTTAAAACGGTTTTATTTAAAACTAAATCATCCCTCCAAAAAACGCGTGACATCCTATAAATGCCATTACGGATAAAATAATACCAATTAAAAAAATGTTAAACGATTTACGAAGTAACTTAAATTTACGATCAATTGTTTTCCCTAAATGGTAAGTGTCTTTTGCAATGGTTTTATATAACTCATCTCCTTCATTCATTAAGTTGGTAATACTGTTTACGTATTCGTCTTGTTCCATATCTTGAAAGTTGCCGTAAAACATTACGTTTTTCGCATCACTTTTTCCATGAACTAATTCTGGACGTGTTGCAAAAATAGCAAAGGATATGGAAGCTAAATTAGTAAACAATATCATTACAATTGGGTAGATAAGATGAGGATCTGTACTTAATTGATTCATTACAGTGCCAAGTATTAATGATAAAATTAAAGCGTTTATAGATATTAATATATTAGATTTAGTATCTATCATCGTATTTAGGGTGTACTGGTTTTTAGATAATAATCTAAACAACGTTTCAACACCTCTTTCAGATCTTGGCTCGACCTTAGCTAATTTCTTTTTTAATTGTTTTAAGGCGTCTTTATCAATGTTCAATTCTTTCATTAAATATTGATCCTCTACTTTTCCTTTTAATTTATCTCCCATTAATTAGATATTTTATAAGTAATACACCTATAGTGAATAACAGCTTGTACTATTATTTTATTCTAAAAATCTATTGTGGTTAGTTTTATTTTAAACCTGCATAATTAATTCCTGTTAAATGATGCATTTCTCTATTAAACGTTGACAGATCATCGTGATTAAATTTTGTAACATCATCGTAACCGCAAGCACGTGCTACGACCCTTATTAAATCGTTTGTGGCTTCAAAGTAATTTTGTAATTGTTTCGCTGAAGAATCAATAATTAATCTGCTACGTAAAGATTCTTTTTGAGTTGCAATTCCAACCGGACAGTTATTAGACCCGCAAGCGCGCATCCCTAAACAACCAATAGCTTGCAGTGCAGAATTAGATACTGCTATAGCATCTGCTCCAAGCATCATCGCTTTTGCAAAATCTTCGGCAACACGCAAACCTCCAGTAATAACTAAAGTGACATCTTTTGCTCCAACTTTATTCATATAAGCTCTTGCTCTTGCTAATGCTGGAATGGTTGGTACATTAATATGATCTCTTAAAATGGTTGGTGCAGAACCTGTTCCACCACCACGACCATCGAGAATAATATAGTCTACACCAACATCTAGTGCAAACTGGATATCTTTTTCAATATGACTAGCAGCAATTTTAAACCCTACAGGAATTCCTCCTGTACGTGCTCTTACTTTATCTGCAAATACTTTAAAGTCTTCAACCGTATGAAAATTTGGATTAGCAGCTGGTGAAATAGCGGTTTCACCTTCTTTTAAGCCTCTAACTTCAGCAATTTCTTTACTTACTTTATTGCCTGGTAAGTGACCACCAGTTCCTGTTTTTGCACCTTGACCACCTTTAAAGTGAAAAGCTTGTACGTTATCTAATTTATCCCAAGAGAAACCAAACTGAGCCGAAGCTAATTCGTAAAAATACTTAGAATTACTGGCTTGTTCTTCTGGCAGCATACCACCTTCACCAGAACAAATTCCTGTTCCTGCTAATTGTGCGCCTTTTGATAATGCAATTTTTGCTTCACGAGATAATGCACCAAAACTCATATCACTTACAAAAAGTGGTATGTCTAGTTCTAGCGGTTTTTTTGCGTTTGGACCAATAACAACTTTAGTAGCTACATCTTCATCATCTAATAAAGGTCTTGATGCTAATTGTGCTGGTAAAAACTGAATGTCGTTCCATTTAGGAAGCGTATCTCTATCAACTCCCATAGATGCAGAAAATCCATGATGCCCAATATTTTTTAAACCATTTTGAGCCAATTCTTTTATATAACCTGTATATGGTTCTGTTTCTTCCGGATGCGTATCTGCGTAAGCTCCTAAATAAGCATCGCGATTAAAAGGTTGTGGACTATTTACTAAATAGGCATCAATTTCAAAAGCATCTACAAACAAATCATCTCCTTCAATTTTAGTTGAAAATTTATGAAGCACTTCTTTATTATTGTATTCTGAAACTCCTAAATCTACACGATAATCCCATCCATGAACGCCACAAATTAAATTTTCTCCATCTACGTGACCATCAGACATTAGTGCTCCTCTATGCAAACATCTTCCGTAGAGTACGGAAATATTGTCATCAAATTTTACGATGACTAAGTCTAATCCGTTAACGAGTGCGTGTTCTGGTTGCTTATTTTCTAATTCGCTTACTTGAGCAATGACTACTGGTTTTTTCATGTGATTATAGATATATTAATAGTTTATTTAAAAGTTGAAGGCTTATATAAAAGCAATTTTTCCTCTATCATCTGATGATAAGATGCCTTAAGATACAAATTTGAAAAATTCATAATCCTGAGAATGTTCTAAAAAGGAAGGTCAATAGTGTAGAGAATATTCGCTTAATCCTAAAAGAATTAAGGCAATAAGATCTAGCTAGCCTAGAATTTTGGTCAGTTACATTTAGTTTTTAATGAGTTGGTTTTTAAATTTGTCGAGAGATGTTAAAATTCCTTTCAAATAATAAGGTTCTATATAAATACGTTGTATTTGGCTCTTGATTTTTATCTAAATAAGGGGTAGTTAAGAGCGCTTCTAGTGCAGCCACAAACACAAAGTGAATCTTTGTTAACTTGAAGATTTTGTTCTTTTTTTATTAGCCGTAATTTTGATATTGTAACAATAATAAAGATTTACCGACAAATCTTTATAAATACCAATACACTTGAATCTAATAATAAATCCTATTACACCAGAAGATCAACAAGCCTTAATAAGCGCAAAATCTAACATGCAAAATTTAGGTTGGGCAATACGCAACGTTAATAAAATAGGAAATACAGTAGAAACTGGAGTTAAACATGTGCCAGAAAAAGTATTACTAAAGGTGCAAAGTATAACTCAGTCTGTATTATTGAAAATTATTAAAGCTAACTTGTTAACGATCAAAAAAAATAAAACGTTTAAAAAGCCTTCAAAAAACACTTATAAAAGTATTGTAACAGGTACAGGAGCTTTGAGTGGTTTTTTTGGCTCAACAACAGGTTTTGGCACTGCAATTTTTGCTTCAGAAGTCACACTTACAACTAAGTTTTTAATGCGCACTATTATGGATATTGCACGCAGTGAAGGTGAAGATATTTATACTTTAGAAGGTCAGATGGCATGTTTGCAAGTTTTTGCGCTTGGTGGAGATTCTATAGAAGATGATGGGATGGAGGCTAGTTACTACACTACGCGTATGGCATTAAATTCAGCTTTAAGTAACGTTTCTGCAGCGAGTATAAAAATGAGTTTAGATAGTTTAGTTAAAGGAGCAAGCGCTTTGGGAACTAATGCTGTTGGTAATTTTTTATCTAAAATTGCTACGAGATTAAGTCTTCTTATAAGTGAGAAATTTTTAGCGCAAGCTGTACCTATCATAGGAGCAATTGGAGGTGGTGGCTTAAATTATGTATTTGTAGATCATTTTCAGAACATGGCAACAGCACATTTTACCATAAGACGATTAGAACGTAAATATGGAGAAGAAGTGGTAAGATTAAGTTATGATAACGTTAAGCTTTAATCCTTTTCTAAAAGCTAAATCCTTAATTATTAGGTTGTATTATGAATATTCTTTGCGATTAGGTGTTGTGCAAATAACAATTATTAAAAATTAATACTATATTTGTCGCTGAAATAAGTTAAAAATGTAGCTAACTTCCCTAACTTAAGTGCTTTTTTAACTGTTCGTCGAGAAAATTTGCCGTTTGAAGATGTTTTTAGTCGAATAAATTTTGTCAGCTCAGTTTTTTTTATACTTTTACACCTTATTTAGCAGAATGCAGAACAAGTATATATTAGCCTCAATTTTAGTTTTTTTAGTAGGTTTCGTATCTATGGCACAAAATGGTACACCTCCACCTCCGTTGCCACCTCCACCTCCTGGTCTTCCAATTGACGGTGGAATTATTGCATTATTCGTTGTAGCATTAGTCTACGGAATATATAAAATGTATAAATTATCTGTTAAACAAGTAGCTTAGTTTCTTAGATCGTTTAGTCGTTTTACGTACTTTCCAATAACATCAAATTCTAAATTTACCAGATCTCCAGTTTTTAAGTTTTTAAAAGTGGTATGGTTGTATGTATAAGGTATAATTGCTACAGAAAATTGATTTAATTGTGAATTTACCACTGTTAAACTAACTCCATTTACAGTAATCGAACCTTTTTCAATTGTGATATTATTGAGCTTTTTGTCATATTCAAAAGTAAAAACCCAGCTTCCCTCTTTTTCAGTGATTGCTATACATTTTGCCGTTTGGTCAACATGTCCCTGAACGATATGTCCATCTAATCTGTCTCCTAATTTCATAGCACGTTCAATATTAACTTGCTGATGCTCTTTTAAAGAACCAAGATTTGTTTTTTCTAAGGTTTCTTGTATGGCAGTTACAGTGTAAGTATCACCTTTAATATTAACAACAGTTAAGCATACTCCATTGTGAGCAACACTTTGATCTATTTTTAATTCACTTGTTATTTGGGTATGCATCGTAATGTGTAGATTGCCACCAACTTTTTCTAATTTATTAATTGTCCCTAAATCTTCTATAATACCTGTAAACATAAATTGTATTTTTATTAGTTAACTCAAATTAGCAATGTAACTTTGTGATTAGATTTTAAAATGCGATGAAATAATATATTTTAAAGTAGTTTCAAATCGTAATTAATTTTATAAGACCTAATTTGGTTTAAATTTGTACTTACAAAGTTAAACCCAATTTATGAATTATAACTTTGTTTGATGTATAGAAATTTAGATTAAATAAAAGTTCTTAAGTCATTTTTATACAAATTAAGATAACATATTTATGAAGCAGAAAGAATCGGTCATTGTAGGAATATCAGTTGGAGATCTTAATGGGATAGGACCAGAGATTATAATTAAGGCTTATGAAGATCCAAGATCTTTAGAGTTAAATACTCCAGTTATTTTTGCATCTGGTAAAACGATGCAGTTTTTTAAAAACCATTTTAAGAGTAAAATTAATTTTTTTAATATAGATACTCTAGATAAAATTGCTGTCGGAAAAGTTAATGTGGTCAACGTTTGGAACGAAACTGTAAATATAGATTTTGGAAAGAATGATAAAACCATTGGTGAATATGCTATTAAATCTTTGGTGGCAGCAACAAACGCATTAAAAGAAGGCTTTATTGATGTATTGGTTACAGCACCAATTAATAAACAGAACATCCAATCAGATAGTTTTAATTTCCCAGGACACACTGATTATTTAGCTAAAGCTTTAAATGGTAAAAGTTTAATGTTTATGGTTTCTGATGAATTACGTGTAGGACTTTTAACCGACCACGTGCCGCTTAAAGATGCCAGCAATGCTATTACTGAAAACTTAATAAAAGAGAAAATAGCAACAGTTATAAAATCCTTGAAGCAAGACTTTGGGATAAGAAAACCGAAAGTAGCAGTTTTAGCTATTAATCCGCACGCTGGTGATAATGGTGTTATTGGTAACGAAGATGATACCGTTTTAAAACCTGCCTTAGAAAAAATAAAATCTGAAGGAAATTTAGTTTACGGTCCATATTCTGCAGATAGCTTTTTTGGATCTAATACTTATAAAAATTTTGATGCAATTATTGCTTCCTATCACGATCAAGGCTTAATTCCTTTTAAAACAATCGCTTTTGGTCAAGGCGTTAATTACACAGCAGGATTGGACAAAGTGAGAACCTCTCCAGATCATGGAACAGCTTATGAAATCGCAGGAAAAGGAATTGCTGACGAGAGCTCAATGAAGCAAGCTATTTTTACTGCAATTCAGATTTTTAAACATAGAGAAGAGTATAATCACTACAGTAAAAACCCATTAAAAAAGACCTCACGATAGTTATAAACAAAATTTGTTGATATCTAAGCTATAATAAACGAAAATTTTATATATTTGCACGCTCAAATTGAATGTGATAATGAAGGCATTAAAATCTTATACAATCCCTTTTGTTGGATTAAAAGTAGGAGAGCATCATTTTGATTATCAAATTGATAATACGTTCTTTCAACATTTTGAATACGATGAATTCAATGCAGTTGACGTTAAAATTGACCTTAAATTAGATAAAAAATCAACCTTTTTAGAGTTGCTTTTTTATGCTGAAGGTGTAGTAAATGTAAATTGTGATATCACCAATGAGCCCTATGATCAAGCAATTAATGATGAGTTTAAACTTGTTGTGAAGTTTGGGAATGAGTACAATGATGAGAATGAAGACATATTAATTATACCACATGGTGAGTATGAAATTAATATAGCACAATATATATATGAACTAATTATTTTAGCAGTTCCTATTAAGCGAGTTCATCCAGGTATTGAAGACGGTTCATTACAGTCAGATATATTATCAAAACTAGAAGAATTAAGTCCAAGTGAGGACACAAAAACAAAATCATCTGAGGATATTGATCCTCGTTGGAATAATTTAAAAAAACTATTAACGGATAAATAACATTTAAAATGGCACATCCAAAGCGTAAAATATCGAAAACAAGAAGAGATAAAAGAAGAACTCATTATAAAGCTTCTGTACCTCAAATAGCAACTTGCCCAACAACTGGTGAGCCACACTTATACCATAGAGCACATTGGCACGAAGGTAAATTATATTACAGAGGTCAAGTATTAATTGACAACTCTGTTGAAGAAGAAAACGCAGCATAAGTATTATGCATGCATACAAGAAAACGCTCCTTTGTGAGCGTTTTTTTTGTTATTATTTTTTGGATAGCGCAAAAACCATTTACTTTGCGTAAATAATTGCCCAAAAACTATAAAAACTGATTAAAATGCACTGTTTTTTGTCAATTTTACATACTTTTAATTATCTAAATCCTAATAATGAGTAAAATCACAGCAGCAATTACAGCTGTCGGAGGCTATGTTCCTGACTTTGTTTTAACTAACAAAGAACTAGAAACGATGGTAGAAACTAACGACGAATGGATTACCTCAAGAACAGGTATTAAAGAACGCAGAATTCTAAAGGAAGATGGAAAAGGTACTTCGTTTTTAGCCATAAAAGCTGCAGAAGATTTAATACAGAAAAAAGACTTAGACCCAAAGGAAATAGATTTAGTAATTGTTTGTACTGCTTCACCAGATATGAAAGCGGCTTCTACAGCTGCTTACACGGCAACACAAATAGGAGCTGTAAATGCATTTTCTTATGATTTGGAAGCTGCATGTTCTAGCTTTCTTTTCGGAATGTCAACAGCTGCGGCTTATATAGAAGCTGGGCGCTATAAAAAAATTCTTCTAATAGGAGCTGACAAAAATTCATCATTTATAAATTATAAAGATAGAGCAACATGCATCATTTTTGGAGATGGAGCAGGTGCAGTTTTATTTGAACCAAATAATGAAGGCTTGGGTCTTCAAGATGAATTATTACGAAGTAACGGAGAAGGAAGAGAGTTTTTGCAGGCAACTTATGGAGGTTCTTCATACCCTATAAATGAGAATACATATAAAGAAGGCAAACACTACGTTTTTCAAGACGGAAAAACAGTATTTAAAAATGCAGTTTTTAATATGGCAGATGTTTCAGAAAAAATAATGAAAAGAAACCATCTTACAAACGACGATATTTCTTGGTTGGCGGCACACCAAGCTAATAAACGTATTATTGATGCTACTGCTAACAGAATAAATTTAGAAGATAACAAAGTAATGATGAATATTCAGAGGTACGGAAATACAACTTCTGCTACATTACCATTGCTATTATTTGATTACGAATCACAGCTTAAAAAGGGTGATAAAATTATATTTGCTGCCTTTGGAGGCGGATTTACTTGGGGCTCAATTTATTTTAAGTGGGCTTATAATTCCTAACAAAAAAACTAACTAATAAATATCTAAACATTATGGATTTAAAAGAAATTCAGAACTTAATTAAATTTGTAGCTAAATCTGGCGCAAGTGAGGTTAAGTTAGAAATGGACGACATTAAAATTACCATTAGAACAGGTTCAGAAGATACTACAATTGTTCAACATATGCCAATGCAAGCAGCACCAGTTATGCAGCAGCAAATACCAGCACAGCCAGTTGCGGCAGTAACTACAGAAGATGCTTCAGCATCTACAGCTGCAGTTGAGGACTCAAAATATATCACTATAAAATCACCAATAATTGGTACATTTTATCGCAAACCATCACCAGACAAACCTGTTTTTGTAGAAGTAGGTACAGATATTAAAGAAGGTGATGTACTTTGTGTAATTGAAGCGATGAAGTTATTCAATGAAATTGAATCAGAAGTTTCAGGTAAAATTGTAAAAGTACTTGTGGATGATTCGTCACCAGTAGAGTTTGATCAGCCATTATTTTTAGTTGATCCATCATAACCAAATTTAAAATTCCAAAGCATAAATCCCAATACGTTGGAATTTGGAATTTGAAATTTTAAATACTTAAAAGTTATGTTTAAAAAAATACTAATTGCCAATAGAGGTGAAATAGCGCTTAGAGTTATTAGAACCTGTAAAGAAATGGGAATTAAAACCGTCGCAGTGTATTCAACTGCAGATGCAGATAGTTTACATGTTAAGTTTGCAGACGAAGCAGTTTGTATTGGTCCGCCAGCAAGTAATTTGTCTTATCTTAAAATAGCCAATATTATCGCAGCAGCAGAGATTACAAATGCAGATGGGATTCATCCAGGTTATGGATTTTTATCAGAAAATGCTAAATTTTCTAAAATTTGTGAAGAGCATGGTATAAAATTTATTGGTGCTTCTGAAGAAATGATTAATAGAATGGGAGATAAGGCAAACGCCAAAGCTACCATGAAAGCAGCTGGTGTACCATGTGTACCAGGAAGTGAAGGAATCATTGAAACATTTGAAGACTGTATAAAAATAGCTAAAGAAACAGGTTATCCTGTAATGCTTAAAGCTTCTGCAGGTGGTGGTGGTAAAGGTATGCGTGCCGTTTGGAAACCAGAAGATCTTCAAAACGCATGGGAATCTGCACGTGCAGAATCTAAAGCTGCATTTGGAAATGATGATATGTATATGGAGAAGCTTATTGAAGAACCTCGTCATATAGAAATACAGATTGTTGGTGATTCACGAGGTAAAGCATGTCATCTCTCAGAAAGAGATTGTTCTATACAAAGACGTCATCAAAAATTAACAGAAGAAGTGCCTTCTCCATTTATGACAGATAAATTGAGGACTAAAATGGGTAAAGCTGCAGTAAAAGCAGCTGAGTACATAAAGTATGAAGGAGCAGGAACAGTAGAATTCTTGGTAGATAAGCATAGAAATTTCTACTTTATGGAGATGAATACACGTATTCAAGTAGAACACCCAATAACGGAACAAGTTATTGATTTCGATTTAATCCGTGAACAAATCTTAGTGGCAGCAGGAGTGCCAATTTCTGGAAAAAATTACACCCCAAATTTGCATTCTATAGAATGTAGAATAAATGCTGAAGATCCATTTAACGACTTTAGACCTTCTCCAGGTAGAATTACAACATTACACGCGCCAGGTGGTCATGGAGTGAGATTAGATACTCATGTATATGCAGGTTACAGCATTCCTCCTAATTATGATTCTATGATTGCTAAGTTGATTACAACAGCTCAAACAAGAGAAGAGGCAATTAATAAAATGAAGCGAGCTTTAGATGAATTTGTTATAGAAGGTATTAAAACAACCATACCATTTCATCGACAGTTAATGGATCATCCAGATTATTTAGCAGGAAATTATACCACTAAATTTATGGAAGATTTTGAAATGAAAAAAGAAATAGAAGATTAAATAAAAACCCAAACTGAGAAGTTTGGGTTTTTATTTGGGTTAAATTTTTAAATGATTTTATTCCATTTTTTCAATTATAAGAAAAATACACTAAATTTATGGATTAAAAAAAATACATATGATGAATAAAAATTACGTAATAAAAATTGCAACAATTGTAATAGCCTTTATGTCCTTATCTGCTACCTCACAGAATTCAAATGAATTGTGGACAAGTGTTAGTGGATCTAAAGCAAAACAGTCAGAACAAGTTTTAAGAAAAATTGAACTTAAGACAGAGAAATTTTTCCAATTGAATCTTGAAGGATTAAAAACGGCATTATTAAATGTTGGAGATAGAGAAAATCAAGGAAATACTATAATTTCTTTTCCTAATTCAGAAGGTAAATTAAATAGTTTTAGAGTATTTGAGGCTTCAATAATGGAACCAGAGCTTCAGGCTCAGTTCCCTAACATGAGAACCTATGCAGGACAAGGTATTGACAATCCTACAGAAATAATTAGATTTAGTATCACTCCAAAAGGATTTCATGCTATGTTTTTAGGAACGTCTAACGGTACCCAATTTATAGATCCATTTTCTAAAACGGGGAATATCTATACCGTTTATGCCAAGAAAAATTTAGAGGCTAGAAATTTTGATTTTGAATGTGGCGTTATTGATGGTTTAGAAACTTTCGATAGATCTTTTGAGGACACAACTCAAGCAAGAAATGCTGATGATGGAATGTTAAGAAATTATCGTCTTGCTGTTGCTTGTACAGGAGAATATGCGGCTTTCCATGGAGGTACAACTTCAGGTGCATTGGCAGCAATAGTTGTAACAATAAATAGAGTTAATACTGTTTATGAAAGAGATTTGTCAATAACAATGACTTTAGTGGCTAATAATACGAGCATCATATATACTAATTCTTCAACTGACCCATTTAATAATAATAATACTGGGACTTTAATCAGTCAAAGTCAGAGTCAGATAAATGCTACTATTGGTTCTGCTAATTATGATGTAGGTCATACATTTAGTACTGGTGCTGGTGGCCTAGCTGGTTTAGGTGTTACTTGTTTTACTAACTCTAAAGCAAGTGGTGTAACTGGTATCTCCCAGCCAATTGGTGACTCTTTTGATATAGATTATGTTGCTCATGAATTAGGCCATCAATTTGGAGCTCCTCACACTTTTAATGGTTCTGTTGGTAGTTGTGCAGGAGGAAATAGATCAGCCTCAAATGCTTATGAACCAGGAAGTGGATCGACTATAATGGCTTATGCTGGTATTTGTGGTTCTGATAACGTGCAGATAGGAAGTGATGCTTATTTTCACCAAAATAGTATTAATCGAATTTGGTCTCATGTTACAAGTACAGGTACTTGTCCTGTAAATAGAACAGCAACAGGTAATACTGAACCAGTTGCAAATGCAGGAGCTAATTATACGATTCCTCAAGGTACACCTTATAAGTTAGATGGAAGTAACTCAACTGATGTGGATGGAACAGCTTCATTAACTTACACTTGGGAACAATACGATTTAGGATCTGCAGGAGTGCCAACAGAAACAACAGTTACTGGGCCATTAGTTAGGTCATTTGAGGGAACAAATAACCCTATCAGATATATACCAAGACTTTCTGATGTGGTAAGTAATGGTGGTACTTCTACAACTTGGGAAAAATTAGCAATGGTTAATAGAAATATTAATTTCAAATTAACGGTTAGAGATAATGATGCTAGTGGAGGTCAAACAGATGATGATCAAATGACAGCAACCGTTACTACAGCAGCAGGACCTTTTACTGTTACATCGCAGAATGTAAGTGGAATTTCTTGGGCAGCAGGTTCTACCCAAACAATTACTTGGGATGTCGCAGGAACAACTGGAAATGGCGTAAATGAAGCCAATGTTAATATTTTATTATCTACAGATGGTGGAGACAATTTTGATACTGTTTTAGCTTCTAACACACCAAATGATGGTTCACACATCATAACGGTGCCTAACGTTGTATCTTTTAGTAGTAGAATAATGGTTGAAGCAGCAAATGGTATATTTTTTAACGTTAATAGTAATAATTTCGCAGTTGGTGGTGCTTCTGTCGCATGTACTACCTATAGTGATAACAATGCAAACGCTGCAATTGATGATGGTTCAGGTACAACAACACCTGTAAATGGGACACCATTGGTGAGAACTATTAATGTTCCTGATAATTTTACTATTGAATCTCTTAAGTTTAATGTAGACATAGCACATACTTATGTTGGAGATTTATTAGTAAGATTAATTCATCCAGATGGTACTACTGAGGTTAATGTTTGGTCTGGAAATTGTAGTGATAATGATAATATACTTATTGAATTCGAAGATAATGCATCAGACATAGATTGTGCATTGACTGGATCTGGGAATACTTATAATCCATCAGAACCATTATCAGAATTTACAGGGTTGAATGCTCAAGGAGATTGGGAAATTTTAATTGCAGATTTCTATTCTGGTGATACTGGTATATTACAAAATTGGTCATTAGAATTCTGTGTAGAATCTTTGAGTGTTGAAGAAAATGAGCTAGATAACCTAGCGATCTATCCTAACCCTAATAACGGATCGTTTAATGTTGGATTCAACCCAACATCTGGTGAAGCGATTTCAATTGATGTTTATGATATGAGAGGGCGTTTAATCTATAATAAAATTTATAGTAGCGTTAGTAGATTCGAAGAAGTAGTACAACTTAACAATGCGCAATCTGGTGTATATATGCTAAATATTTCAGATGGCTCTAGAAAAGTGACCAAGAAAATAATAGTAGATTAAGAATTTAATTTATATTTTAAAAGCTCCTAAAAATTTAGGAGCTTTTTTTTATGCTATGAATTTATCGTATTGGGAAATAAAAAACTGGTTAACTAACATTGATTTTACAATTGTTGGAAGCGGAATTGTAGGTCTTAATTGTGCCTTACAATTAAAGGAACGTTTCCCTAAAGCTAAAATTTTAATTCTTGAAAAAGGAATACTTCCACAAGGAGCAAGTACAAAAAACGCAGGATTTGCGTGTTTTGGAAGCCTAAGTGAAATCATAGATGACTTAAAAATACATTCAGAAGCTGAAGTATTAGAATTGATTACAAAGCGTATAAACGGACTTCAGTTACTTAGAGCATCATTAGGAGACAAAATTATAGATTATCAAAATTTAGGTGGTTATGAACTGTTTTTAAGAAGCGATGAAGTGTTGTACAATTTATGTCAAAATAAGAAAGACAAAATCAACCAGCTGTTGTTTCCAATTTTTAAGTCTGAAGTATTTTCATTTAAAGAAAACAAACTAGGTTTCAAAAATATAATATCTCATTATAGTTTTAACCCTTTTGAAGGACAAATTGATACAGGGAAAATGATGGAAGCGTTACTTATTAAAGTACAATCACTCGGAATTAAAATATTAAACAACACAGTGGTTGAAGCATTTTCTGATGATGCTAATTTGGTAAAAGTTAAAACCAATCATTTCGAATTCAATACAAAGCAACTTTGCATTGCTACTAACGGATTTGCAAAGCAACTCAAGATTACAAAAGTAAAACCAGCAAGAGCACAAGTTTTAATTACTAAACCTATAAGGGATTTACATATTAAAGGCACGTTTCATTTAGATGAAGGTTATTATTATTTCAGAAATATTGAGAATAGAATATTGTTAGGAGGTGGGAGACATCTCGATTTTAAAACCGAAGAAACTTCAGAATTTGGACAAACAGAAATCGTACAAAACAAACTTAAAGACTTATTAAAAACTGCCATTTTACCACAAACTAATTTTGAAATTGAACATTGTTGGAGTGGGATAATGGGAGTTGGAAAACAGAAAAAAGCAATTGTAAAACAATTATCAAATAACGTGTATTGTGGTGTGCGTTTAGGCGGAATGGGAATTGCAATTGGTAGTTTAATAGGTAAAGAATTAGCAGATTTAGTAGAGTAATACATGAGAAAATTGTTAAGATTTTTTGGTAAATTGTTTTTTTGGTGCATTGTGTTATCCATAGGGTTGGTAGTTTTATTTAAATACGTTCCTATACCAGCCACTCCTTTAATGTTTATTCGTTATTTTGAAAATACTAATGAAACTAATAGTTGGAAACACGATTGGGTTTCAATTGATAAAATCTCTAAAAACATACAATTAGCAGTAATTTGTAGTGAAGATCAGAAGTTTTTAGAACACAGTGGTTTTGATATAGAAGCCATTGAAAAAGCTTACGAAAACAATAAAAAAGGAAAACGTATTAGAGGTGCTAGTACTATTAGCCAACAAACAGCTAAAAATGTGTTTTTATGGCCAGATCGCAGTTGGCTGCGTAAAGGGTTAGAGAGTTATTTTACGTTTTTAATTGAAAATATTTGGACCAAAGAACGCATTCTAGAAGTCTATTTAAATAGTATTGAAATGGGATCTGGTATTTATGGTGTTGAAGCTGCCTCACAATATTGGTTTAAAAAATCGGCGGCTAATTTAAGTGCTTATGAAGCCGCGGCAATAGCTTCAATACTACCTAATCCAAGAAAATATCGTGCTAATCCTGCTACTAATTATATACAAAAAAGAAAGCAATGGGTTGTTAAGCAGATGCAATACTATGGCGAATTTGATTTAAAGAATGAAAAATGATGATAAAAGAAGAACTGTATAATTTGTGCTTAACATTTGTTGAGCAACGTTTATTAACGGTTAATAAAACCATTTTAGATATCCAGAACTCATTACAATCTGAAACTAAAAGTAGTGCAGGTGATAAGCATGAAACAGGAAGAGCAATGTTACAATTAGAACGCGAAAAAGCAGGTCATCAGTTAGCAGAAATTGAAAAACAAAAACAAATTCTTCAAAAAATAAATGTAGAAGCTAAACACCAAAAAGCAGCATTAGGTTCTGTGATAAAAACAACACAAACCAATTATTTTATTGCTGTAAGTGCTGGCGAATTAGTTGTAGATAACGCAAAGTATTTTGCCATCTCTGCAGCAACTCCAATTGCACAATTATTGTTGTCTAAAGGTGTTGATGATGTCATTGTTTTTAGAGAGAATGAATTTAAGGTAGTTGAAGTTTTGTAGTGTCTTTGTAAAAATCATTTCTAATTTTAAAAAGTAACTTATTAATCACATCAACATTAGGTTTTTCAATCAAATCGACATTATTATAAATCTCATCAAGTTCCGCTTTCATTGTTTCCGCTTTTTTCACTAATTCATCATATTCAAATTCTGCATTTTTGATGGATAAGAGATAATCTCTATCTTTTCTTCTGATATTTATTTCTTTATCTAGTCCAATTTCTTTAGCCATGTGTAATAATCGAAAGGTATGCATCATGTTTTTTGCATCATAGTTTTTACTGTGAGAAATGTTACGTTTATAGCGCTCTTCATTTCTTTTCTCTACCCAATTCCAGTACGATGCATATTTTTTACAATATGTAGAGTAAGCATCTACGTTAAAGTATAAAACAGCAATTGGTATTTCAGATTTAGGAACAGAACTTAAACAAACTTCATTAGCATTTGGTCTAGCGATACCATGATAATTTAGATCGTCATTATAGAATAAATTATAACAATCCTTCATGTGAGCGAGTTTTACAAGTCCACAATGTTGAGGTTTTAAGTTTTTAGTAGACAAAAAATCTTGAAATAATATTGATTGTTTTTCATCTCGTACATAGCAAAAATCTTCAACAGACTTTCTTTCCTTTTCAACAGGATTTACAATTTTCTTATTTAAACCTCTGGCTTTTTTTATCTGAGTAAACGCATAATTGGCAAACGTGATTTTACAAAGTTTTGATAAGAAATCTTCTTTTTTAATTAAATCAAATATGGGATGTTTATATAACACACATTCTTCAGGAACATTCAATAACTCCATAATATTTGGGTTGTTTTTTGAAAGTAACTCCATAAATTTATTTAACTCGTAGTAAGCGATATCATTAGTTTCGTTATTTACTTGTCCAACATAGTTTAAAGAATAGAATTGTTCTTTAGGCAAAATAAATACACCTCTTATATCAGTATCAGAAGTGGCAGTATCTAAGCCATAAGCTCTACTGCCACTGATGCTTTCAAAGATTATAGTTCCTGATTTTTTTAACTCTTCAATTGTCATTTTATTTCTTTTAGGAAGAATTTATTGAATTCTTCAGG
The DNA here is from genome assembly GCF_045063645.1 of Winogradskyella sp. Asnod2-B02-A. NCBI lineage: Bacteria > Pseudomonadati > Bacteroidota > Flavobacteriia > Flavobacteriales > Flavobacteriaceae > Winogradskyella > Winogradskyella sp. Asnod2-B02-A. Next base: position 899,571 of record NZ_JBEFOG010000027.1, on the reverse strand, counting down.
ATTAGCTGTTTTGTGTATTAATTTATTTTTGACACTGTTGTTTTCTGCTACAATATTTCGCACTAAATTTGTTAAGATAGAATCAACAGGATCATTACTTTTTTCAATTTCTCGACTTTTTAAATCTATTAAATCATTTAAGATTGGATGAAATGTTTTATCGATTATTGTAAACAATTCAGTAAATAATACTGGTGGTATTGTTCCCTTTTTATAAATCCAATTAGCACATAACGTAGTTCTTATTGCATAGAAAAAACTTTTTAATGTCATTTTATCTGTATCTAAAGTTTCTTCAAAACCTTTGCTCATACTGTGATAATGGTAAAAACCAGACACAGGATTAAAATTGTTTTCTGCTAATACTTTTATTTCATTTAAAAAATTGGCATTTTCTCTATAAATAATTGGTGAATACAACCAGCCCAAAAATGATGCATTAGATTTTGCTAATAGTTTTAAGGCTTTACGGAATTCCCAACCAGAACCGTCCAAATCATCTTCTGTCATAAATGTGATAGTATCTTTTTGTTCCCAAAGATTTAGATACCAGTTTTTTTTATGTTTATAAACAAAACGAATATCGTAATCTGAATCTGGTGATTCAAATCCCCAAGCTCTACTTCCAGATTCTACTGCAAACAGTATTTCTATGTTTTTCTCTCTTTCTATTTCAGAGAGTTTATTTAGTATTTTAGTTTTCATTTTATATAAATTTTAAAAAGTAGGCCAACCAAAGTCAGCCTACTTTTTTCCTTTCTAAGGTTGAAATTTCAGACCTAGCAGGTCTTGTTAATTAAGTTCTCTTTTTAGAGTTTTTACGTTTATCCTGACGTTTCTTTATCTTCCAAGGTGCATTTTTCTGCCAATCGCCAGCCATAATACAACCATAAGGCATCACTTCGTCAATGACTTTTCCTAAATTGAAGTCGTCCATTTGTTGTCTAACCGCATTCGCATTTTTGTAAGCAGAGGGCAATTCGGTAATATCAATTTCTTTTGAAAAAAATCTGATATCTAATCCACGAGTTTCTTCTTTAAAGATTTGCATGGTTGTACCTGTTTTGCTTTTCCTATGTTGTGTTCTGCTCACGTTTCTACCTGCACCATGTGGTGCAAATCCTAAATTAGTGGTTGTGGTAGCGCCTTCAACAATTAAAACTGGTTCGCTCATATTTAAAGGAATCAATCGTGGTCCTGTAATGTCTGGCATAAACTTAGCATCTAGTGGTGTTGCGCCTTTAGCATGGTAAAACAAATCACCATCTTTAAAGACAAAGTTATGTTCGTTCCAGTAACGGTTTTCAATCTCTAGTTCTAAAGTTTCCGCTACTGAATTATGCAATACTTCGTGATTGGTTTTTGTCCAAGCTCTTATAATTTGCAAAGCGTCCCAATAGGTCTGGCCTTCTTCGGTTTCAAAAGGAATCCACGCATTTTGTTTCTTGGTATCTGGTGATAATTCTTGTCTAAAACGTTCGGCTATTTTCATACCTTTTGTATACAAACGTGCACCTGGACCTCTAGAACCATGATGCGTTACCATCATTGTGTTTCCTGTTTTTTTAGATTTACCAACAAATAAGAAATGGTTACCATCGCCTTGTGTTCCTAAATGCGATCGTGCAATCTGCAACATGTTGCCATCCTTTAAAAAATAGTTAGACTCAAAAGCCTCTAATAGTGCTTTTGGAAATCTGAATTGCGAATCTCTATCGCGTCCACCAGGACCAAAATGTGTGTTAGCATGCGCAACATCTAAAATGTCTTTAGGGTCTGCTTTACCAAAATCGGTTAACATCACTGAACAGCAAATATCTGCACTATGCATTCCTGGATGAATGGCGTTTTTGGCCACTGCAACGCCTCCAACTGGGATTGTTCCGTCTGGACCAGCAGGACATGCATCTGGCATAATCGCTCCATCAACTAATGTTGGTGTTTTCATTAAGGTTTGCATAGAGTTAATTACCTTATCTACGTTGCCTTGTTCTTCTTCATTTTCTGCTTTAATGTTTATTGAAAAATCAATTGTTCTTTTATGCAATCCTATTGGGTCTGGTGATTTAAATTGCTCTAAATAGGCTTCCATTATGCTACCTTCTAATTTGTTTTCATTGATATGAGCAATGGCTTCTTTCATCCATTTGCCTTGTCTGTAGCCTAAGGCTTTTAATGTATGGCCTGTTACTTTTGTGTTCATGTTTTCTAATTTCTTAATTACACTACAAATATTATAGTGTATTGCGCAGTGTTTTTGCGTACTTGATTTTTTTATCCTGCAAGGTCTTTTTTTTGACCTTGTAGGTTTGACTACTTAATTATAATACCTACAAGGTTTTTGAAACCTTGCAGGATTAAATAATTTACTTATTCACAGAGAAAATATCCTTTAATTGTTCAATGACGTTACCGTTGCCAGCAACTGTGATTTCTCCAATTTTATCAGCAATTTTCTCAACATATTCCATCTCTTTTAATTTAAACAACATGCTGTTGTCTTCCATTAATTTTGCGGTATTTAACAAGCTTCTAGTAGAAGCTGTTTCTTCTCGTCTTGTCACTACGTTAGCTTGCGCTTTTTTGTGAGCAATCAAAACTTGGTTCATGATGTCTTTCATATTACCTGGTAAAATGACGTCTCTAATACCTGCATGCAATACAATAACACCCAATTTTTGAGTTTGTGTTTTTACATCTTCTAAAACGGCTGTTGCAATTGTTTCCTTTTGCTCTAACAATTCGTCTAAAGTGTAAGCACCAATAAATGCTCTTAATGCCAATTGCAAAATTGTGTACAATTGTTTTTCGTAATCTTTGTTATGCATTAATGCTGTTTCAACGTCTGTAACTTTGTATTGTGCATAAAAGTTAATACGAACGGTTGCTTTGTCTTTGGTCAATAATTCTTGACCAGCAACTTCTAATTGCAATTGACGCATATCGGCTTTTGCGATTTTAATGGTTTGCTCGTTTTTCCAGAAATGGTAAGTACCATGTTCAAGGATTTTAACAAACGTATCATTAACAATCATAATAGCTTTCTCAAAAGCGGCAACTTCAAAAGTTCTAATGTATTGACGCAATTGCATGTTGCTATACAACGCTTTACTGATATCTTCTGTAATTTCGATTTTACTTAAATCGGCAGTTACAAATTTGTAGTCAATTAAGCTGTTCCAAAATGCATAACGACCAGCAGTTAAGATGCGTTTAAAGTTATTGTTTTCGTAAACCAAAACAATCTCATTATCCTTTACATCAATTATAGTTAACATCGTTGCTAAGACTTCATCTTTAAGCAAGATTTCTAATGCTTTTGGTGCACTAAAAGCTTGTGATAAGTCGAATCTTAAGACTTGCTCACTAAATTTTATCCAATGTTTTCCTGCAGTAATAACACGCGTGTAATTACCATTTTTAAACACTAAACCTACTGTACCTGCATGAATTCTTTCTCTATACATGATTTCTAAATTTTTGTTCTGATATTGTTGTTTTTTATTTCAGAACGGTTATACATTTATAATAGAATTCCGTTTTCCGGAATGACTATTCAATTAAAACAAAGCGAAAGAAAACCATCTTTCTAACTACGGAAATACGACAGATTTTAAGTGTTTTTAGAATTGTTTTGCAGATGATTTATCAATGTTGAAACGACAATTGCCGAAACTATAATTGAAAAATGAATCTTTAAAAGAATATCTAAAGCGACCTACAATACAATTTGTATGTCAAGGTGTTTTCTAGACTGCGCTAACAACAAGTTGCTATTGCTAGTTTTAGTTCACTTTGTTTTTGCCATTTAAAGTGTGACGCACTTGGTGGTCGATTTTTAAAAGTGACCTTCTTTAACTAATGATGGATTTTAAGTCCATTGTCTTCGACCGCTCGACCACAAAACCGTTTGATTTTGGTAGGATTCGAACCTACGATTGTTTCTATTGTTCTAACCTAACTGAACTATCTTACCTAAATAAGAGTGGGATTCGAACCCACGACCCATAGATGGTGGTTATTCTTTTGGCAAATAACCCGAAGCCTTCAAGTCAAGTTGCATATAAAAACCTCATACCAATTGGTAAGGATTTATACAATAGTGCTATACCGAAACACGTAACAAGACTTGCTTGATGTGGAAGCAGTAGGGCTCGAACCTACAAGCTATAATAGACCAGATTTTAACTCAACGGATTCTATTTATTAATAGGATTCGTTGAATGCGTAAAAACGCATTTCAGTCTGGCGAGCCAACCAATTGCTCAATGCTTCCAAAAATATTTTTAAAAAAGCGTGCTGAGAATACCTACGCTTTTAGATAAGCTTTTCTAGGATTATGGCTTACGCTTTCCCTAGTTTTCCACGTTCTTCTCATTGCTTAAAGAATCCTGTACTTATCTGATGCCTTATTACATTATAGCTGTTCGGCAACTTAGACTTGGCTTGCATAGTGGCTTTTTGCCACGCTTTGCAATAACGAGGGTTGGCTCCCTCACCATTCATAAACGTCCTCTCTTGAGGCGGCTTATTAGAATGTTTACCACACATTAAAGGCTTGCGACCTCCAACGTTCCATATCTTTCAATGGATTTAGGCAACTACTAACTGCTATAATGTTCGAAGTCTTTTGCTTTTAAATTGCTGTATTGGAATTACAGTGCGTTTACCAATTTCGCCATCACATCTAAGTGAGCAGGACTCGAACCTACAAAGTTTGACCTAGGAAAAGGGCTTCGAAAATGGCTTCGTAGATTTTGGCCTACAAAATACCAACCTTTTCCTTGTGTGTCTCCCAACACACGGTACTTTAAGTTGCCGAACAGTTTTCCGTCGGGTAACTTTAATACTGCAATGCGCTCCATTAGGTTGGATAACCAAAAATGTAACCCATTACTACAACTTTTCCTGTTGATGTCTCCATCTCAAGCCTAACTTGTATGTTGGCTATAAATCCTTATCTGCGTCAACGGTTGTCCCTTGCAAATAATGATTTATGTTAGCTGCTTGCTTACCTGTACTATATTCAAAATGAATACAGTCTCCACTTGTACTGTCTACAAATAGATTTATCCTTGTTACCAAGTTTATCTAAAGACGATAAGCCGCCTCACATCATTAATAATTAATGATGATTTTATTAATATTGAAGCTAAAATTCAACTTCAATTTCTTTCAAAGAACTTATATTAAGCTCTGCTAGATTCCTTTTTCTAGCAGAGCGCTACTGTAAAAAGTCTGATTCCAAAAAGACTTCCTATTAATTACACTGCAAATATTTGATGCCATTGCGCAATGTTTTTGCGTAGTGATTTATTTTTTATTTTTAATTCAATTTTATTAGAATTGTATATTTTGATTTAAGCACCAATTCAGAATTTTTGCAATGTTCTTAGCATCGTCAATTCCTCTATGATGTGTGCCTTCTAATGGAATTTCTAAGATGTCTAACGCATTATTCATTCCAACTTTCCGGTTTAAACCTTTAACTTCAAAAAATAAAGTTTTTACATTAATATGGTTTTGAGACAAAGGGTATTCTACACCTCTAATCTTACACTGTTTTTTCATCATATTTAAATCATAAGCACCATAACTTGCCCATGTGTATTGATGCGCATCATAATCTTCTCTTAATTTGGTGCAAGCCTCTTTAAAAGTGATTCCTTCTGCATCTAACAATTGTTGAGTAATTGTTGTGAGCTCAGTACAAAAAGGACTGATTTCTGAGCGTGTTGGTTTTATTAATATACCCTCATTTTTAGATATTAATCCTGTAGATGTATCTAAAACACAGATACCAATTTCTATGATTTCATTGACTTGACCTGCCGGAATTTTTCCATTCCAACATGTGGCTTCGAGATCTATAATTATTATATTTTTATTCATGTTTTCTATTTGTTTTATTATTCCTGTTTAATTAGGAATGATAAATTTTTATTTCTTTTTTTTCTTCTTCTTTTTACATTTTGATTTTTTCTTCTTTGGTTTCATCTTGTTTTTAACTCTTGAAATTTCTGAGTTTAGATGATTTATAAAGCCATCGTTATAACCAAAACATTTTGCTTTTTTAAATGCTTTTATAGCTTTTTTATAGGCCTGAAGATTTTCGAAAAGTTGTCCTTGGTATAAGTAAACGGTTCCTTTATTTAATCCTTTTACGGTAAGGGCGAAGTCAATTAATTTCTGAGCTTCTTCGTAATCTTCGTTCCAGATAAGAACTAAAATGTATTTTGAATATACTTTTTGAAAATCCATTTTGTTTGCCAAAGCTTCTGCATAATATTGCTTGGCTTTTTCATAATCACCAAACTGCTCAGCTTGTAAGCGTCCCATTAAATACAAAGCATAAGCGTTGTCTGCTTCATAGGATAAGGCGTAGTTTAGATTTTCTACAGTTTCTTCTAGTTCGTATGGATAAGCATCTATGGCTTTAAGCACGTAGTTGTTCAACAAATTCGTATCCATTGTTTTAATTATTTAATTGATTACGCAATTCATTTTTTAATGCGCAACGTTGTTTTTTAAATTTTTTTACAATTGTATTTCTCTTAAAATCTGAGCCTTTAAAAACTTTTATAGGATTACCTCTTTCTAATGTTAAGTGGTTTTTCCATTGGTTTTTTATACCAGATTTTAGGGCTTCTAATTGTACTTCTGTTACTTTTTCTTGTAAGCGTGCTTTTGCTATTTTTCTGTTTTGATGTTGAGAACGACTATCCATAACCAACACTTGTGTTTTTGTAGGTAGATGCGTTGCTCTAATAGCAGAACTCACTTTGTTAACATGTTGTCCTCCTGGTCCTGAACTTTTTGTGGCTTGATAGGTTATATCTTTTTCAAGAATTTGAAACTGTTCACTTTTCCGTATTTCATATAAACCAACAAACCAGTTTTTACGTTTGTGTTGTGGTCTAAATGTTGAAGTACCAATCCATTGAATTGTGCCTATCCATTGACTCAAAAACCGACTTAGGTTATTTCCTTTGAGTTGAACAGTTACAGACTGTAACGTCATGTTTTCAATACCTTTTTCTCTTTGTAATATGTTGTATTCAATACCACTGTCGTTTACAGCTTCTAAAAATTGTTTTAGAATTTGAGCCACAACCCAACAGCATTCTGCTGGTCCTCTACCTGAGGTTATTTGTATTATTTTAGTATTTATTAATGGTTTTCCCATGATATATGTTTTCTAATAAATCCTTGAGCTCCTATTTTAATGGCGCTTTTAGATAATTTAATTTGTGACGATATGAGATATTGATGTCATATTTCGAGCGCACTAAGCGAAGAAAATATCAATACTACACGCGTCTTGATTTTCTAATAATTGTTTTGAATAATGTGTTTAGCAGACTTGCTAAGAATGGGAAACAAAAAATCCGAAACAGTTTTTAATTGGCTTCGGATTTTTCATTTATAATTTTGAAAAGTTTATCTAACGATAATCACGAAGCATCACAAAAGGCGATATTCCTTTTGGATCGTTTTGATATGTTATAAATAAACTCATAGTTTCTAATTTTTAATTCAACATCTGTTTTGGTTGAAATGCGATGCAAATATAAAGGGTAATATTTTAAATTTCCAAATTTAATTTGAAATTAATTTATTGATAATCAGTTATTTATGTTAAATTTTAGAATATAGAACGCCTGTCCGCAAATGGCAGATTATCTAACAAATTGAAGTGCAGTTATTTGCGCTTTAGGCATACATTAGTATCAACTTTAAAAAAATTAATAAAAAAAGCATCCTTTTTTATGAGGATGCTTTTTTAACTTGAATATTTCTAGTTTTACCTATTTCTCTACACTACAGAAATAGCTTTTCAGCATCCGATTTTGTAAAAAATGTATTATCATAGGTTCCTTTTTTCTTTGTTTATTGGTGCAAATATGGTGATTTTTTTTAAAACTGAAAGTTTTAGCAACTACGTAAGCCTTTTGCGTATTAATTTTTTTCGTTTAAATTTAATGTTTTAGACCTGCTAGGTTTTTAAAACCCGCAAGGTCTTATTCCGACAAAAGAAGTCTTATGGCAGTTAACAAAAACGCACTAATCAGATATAAAACCATTGATAAATGTCTTCAAAATCATTTTAGACAATGGACACTTAATGATTTAATTGAAGCCGTTTCTGATGCACTTTACGAATATGAAGGTAAAGATGTAGATGTTAGTAAACGTACTGTTCAGTTAGATTTACAAATGATGCGTAGCGATAAATTGGGATATAATGCGCCAATTGTGGTTTATGATCGTAAGTTTTATAAGTATGAGGATGCGGATTATAGTATTGTAAATATTCCTGTAACAGAAAAGGATATTAAGGTAATGAATGAAGCAATTCAATTACTAAGACAGTTTAAGGATTTTTCACTTTTTAAAGAAATGGATGGTGTTTTACAGCGTTTAGAAGACTCTGTAAATTCATCTCAAAAAGACAAACGTGCTATTATTCATTTAGATAAAAATGAACAGTTGAAAGGTTTAGAATTTATTGATGTTTTATATGATGCTATTCAGAATAAGAACGTTATTGAATTGTCTTATAAGTCTTTTAAAGCTAGAAAGGCTAGTGTGATTAGAGTGCATCCACAATTGCTTAAAGAATTTAATAATCGATGGTTTTTATTAGCTAGTCAAAAAGGAAAGTTTGTCACATTGGCTCTAGATAGAATGTCTGAAATATTTAAGTTAGAAAATGAAACGTATGAAGATTTTCAAATTGATGGTGACGTTTACTATAAAGATGTTGTGGGTGTAACCGTTTCAAATTCTAGAGCACAACGTATTCAGTTTAAAATAGACAATAAAAATGCACCTTATGTGATTACAAAGCCATTTCATTCTTCACAACGTGTGATTGAAAAAACAAACGATGGTGTGATATTTAATATTTTTGTTCAAATTAATTTTGAACTTGAGCGCCTTATTTTAGGTTTTGGTGATAGTATCGAAGTTATGAAACCTTTAAAATTAAGAAATAGAATGATTAAAAAGCTTAAAGCCTCAGTTAGAAGCTATGAAGAAATTGAAAAGTAAATTTGTTCATCTTTTTTTAATTCAAAATCGTGCAGTATAAAAACAGGTTCCGAATTATATTCCGCTTCAATTAGCCAGTTTCTGCCATTAAAATAAGACGTTTTTACAACAGCTTTTAAATCGGATTGTTCTACAATTTTAATCTGATTTGCATACACAATGCCATAAGGTTCAATGACATTAAATTCTCCAAAAAATGAGGCTATTAGAGGTGTTTTTGGATTGTTATAAATGTGTTGTGGTGTGTCTTTTACAATAATTTTGGACTGATGAATTACCAAGAGTTGGTCTGCAAAACCAAGCACATCATTTTTATCGTGAGTGGCAACCACACAGGCAATATTATTGCTTTTTAGATATTTAAATACACTTCGTCTTAATGATTGTTTTTTAAAATTATCAATATGGCTAAACGGCTCGTCTAGTAATAAGATTTCAGGTTGTTTTGCCAAAGCTCTAGCAATGGCAACACGTTGTTTTTGACCACCACTTAATAATTTCACTTTGGTTTTGGCAAAGGCTTCAAGCTCTACAACTTTTATTAATTCATCTGTTCGTTTTTGTTTTTCTTCAGGATAAAAGCGAGAGAGATATTTACCTATATTTTCTTCAACAGTAATAAAAGGCATTAAGTCAAATTCCTGAGTCACGTATTTCATAAAATCGTAACCAATTACTAAATTGTGTTTTGGTCCTAGGATTTCTTCGTCTTTCCAGAAGATATGACCTTGTTTTAAGTCATATTCACCGTAAATTAATTTTAAAAGTGTGCTTTTACCAGAACCACTTTCGCCAATAATTGCTAGATTTTCTCCAGCTTCAACACTAAAGTCTACAGCTTTTAAAACCTTAGTATTAGAATATCCGAAAGTGACGTTTTTTACTTGAAGCATTTTACAAAGATATGAGTTTCAAAAAGCAATTGGAACTAAAAAAACCGCTTGATTTCTCAAACGGTTTTGAAATATATTTAATCTTAAAACTATTTTTTAATAAATTTTCGGTTCATTATTCTTCCTTCAGATTCTAATCTTAAAAAATAAACTCCACTAGTTAAACTTGATACATCCATTGTGGTTGATTTAAGTTTCATATTAAGAACGCGTTTGCCATTAATATCAAACACAGTTGCAATTTTATTGTTTATATCAGCAGAAGTTTTAATATTAAGTTCATCTTCCACTGGATTAGGATATATTGAAACGTCTTCTAGAGTTTCATCTATAACACTTAACACAGAACCTTCTACAATATTATGTGTGGTATTTATTGCTGGATTTTCAATATAATCTACAATGCCAGAAGGCCAATATATGGTCATACTGTTAATGATTGTTTCTGTACCAATACCAAAATGAGTATTTAATGAACTCATAAATTCAAAACCCTCTCCACTTCTTACATCTCTAATTTGTTTTCCAGCAGGTGTAAGTATTTCTATTCTTGCACCAATTCCGTTATAGTTACTAATATTACCTACGGTATTTATTTTAATCCAATTATTAGAATTTGTATTATTAATGTGAATATTACCACTTCTAAATACGTCTAAGAAGCCATCATTATTAGCGTCTCCAATGGCACCTGTTGGCGGCATATAATTGTCGTAGTTTGTAAATGTGAAATCACCATTATTGAAAAGTACATCTCCATTAGTCAATATATCTACATAACCATCATTATCAAAATCTGCAGGTGCATTTTCAATACCCATAGATGCATCTAAAACGCCTGAGCCAGCTGTAACATCTGTAAATGTACCATCACCATTATTACGCATTAATTTAGAATTTCCATTACTAGAACTACTTGCGCCAACATAAACATCCATGTCACCATCGTTATCAAAATCTGCCCAAGCAGAAGACCAAGTTTGTACATTATCACCTAGGTTAGAAGAGTTGTTATGGCCAACACCTGAATAATTAGTATTGTACCAACCATTGCTATCTGCAATATTTACAAAGACTCCGTTTCCATCATTTCTCCAGAGTTCGTTGGTGCTAATTGTTGTAGAGCCTCCACGACATTTGGCAATAAATAAGTCCATGTCTCTATCGTTATCAAAATCAATCCAAACAGTACCGTAATTTCCTCCACCAGGTGTTAAGCCTAGACCATTTGGTACTACACCAGCACTTTGTCCTTGATAATAATTTAAATTTCCTGAACCATCATTAATGTAATATACATTGGCCTGAACATCATGGCAAACAAAAGCATCTAAATGGCCATCGTTGTTAATGTCTACAAAATTAGAGCGTTGTGAGAAAATATCTTCTGAACCCGATATCTCAGTATACCCAGTACCTGTATCATTAGCTTTCATAAATGTTACACCATTAGTTGCGCCATATAAAAGGTCATTATAGCCATTTTTATCAAAATCACCTGCTGCTAAACTCCAACTAGGAGAATAATCGGCATTTGTTGTTTCAATATTAACCATGTTAAAGCCACCTGATGCTAATTGATAGTGAACATTTATATTATTTGAACTTACAGAAACCACATCATCTAAAAAATCTCCGTTAAGATCTACTAAAGCAATATCGTAAGATCCAGATGTGCTAATAGGATTTGCTGTGAACGTTACAGGATATTCAGATAAGTCCGTACCTGTTGTAAAGCTTATGTTTTCCCAAAGACTAAAGCCGTCAGATCCACAGATTGCTCTAACATAAACCGTATAGCTAGTTTCTTGAGTTAAACTAGAGAATGTGTAAGATAAACTAGTAATTGTAGTACCAGAGGTTGGAGGGTTATCAGAGGCTAATAGTATCGCTATTTCCCATGAGGTTTCTGTGCTGCCTGGATTCCAATTTATTTGAGCGCTATTGGAGTTAACATTGTTAGCTAATAGATTTAGTATATTAGGACAAGCAGGTGGTTCCATTGAGTTTATTACTGGTGAGTCTACACAAAATCCCCAACCATAAATTGAATTATCATTATAATTTAATCGATATTTAAAGTTTTGTAGTTGGTTACTTGTAAAAGCTGAAATGGTTAAAAGGTCGCTGGTAAAACTAGTACGTGTTCTATTACAGAAATCTGAGCCAAAACCAGTATTGTCTTCAACTTTATCTCCCCAATTAGTCCATTGTGCAGCATCAGCATCCCAATATTGTAATCTAAACTCTTCTGAGTTTATAGTATTTAATACATATTGAAAAGTAACTAATATTTCAGTTTCCTCTGCATTAAATGCGGCTGTAAGATCTATGATTGGTGATTCTGCTGCAACGTTGTTATCGGATGTTCCACCAGCATCGTCATCGTCGAATGAAAATGATGAGACACTAGTTGGATCAGCATAGAGGTATGCTGGGTCATAAGTGCCCGTAACACTCCAATTCTCATTGGGCCAATTGGCAGGCTGATTTAATACTTGTGCTTTTGCAGTGATGCAAAACAAAGTAAAGAGGGATGTGATTAGTAAAGTTTTTTTCATGGTTATTTGGTTTAGTTGCAGTCTATGTTTAGTGAGGTTATCCATTCTTCAATGAGGTCAACACCTTCGTTGTGTCTTAAACTTCTTCCAAGAAGAGGCATTCTAGTAGATGGTTCTACTGAGATCAGTCTATAGTGTAAAACTGAGTTTCTAGCATCTCCTGGTTCAACAATATGGTTTAGCCCTTCTTCAATATTTGTGTCTGGTTCTACACATACACCGATATTACTGTAATCTTCAGTTTCGCTGTACCCAAAACGCATAGGTCTATAGGCACAATGGGTTTCTTCAGAGTGGCAATGTGCACAATTAATATCTAGATAAGCTCTAACTCTCGACTCTAAAGGTTCAGAGGTGTCGCTATAATTTGGTAAACGCGAAATGTTTTCTGGAAGTGAATTTTCTAGGTAACCTAACGCTACTAATTTATTGAGTTGATTTTCAGATCCATCTTCATAATCATATACTAAATTTAAGTTTCTTGGTTTTGGACCAATAGGCTCTGGTGTTTCTTGTATTTTATGACAGGTAAAACATTTAGCTTCAGATGGAATTCTATATTGTACTGTATTAATGTTTCCATTTTCTTGCCATTGTAAATCTACAAAGCTACCGCTAAGGTTAAAAGTGGCTTCGTCTTGAGCTTCGTTCCATATATAATTAGCAAATATCCAGCCTTCACTTTTTTTAATCATTAAACGTGTTTCAATGAGTTGTGTTTCATCATTTGGGAGGACGTTATCGTAATAGAAATTTTTTATTAAAACAGCACCAACAGGAAAATCTAAAGAAACATCATCGCTAATATAGGTTGCATTAGTATTATTTGGCATCCAAACAAACCGTTTTTTTTTGGCGTAATCTGTAAATAAAATAGAGTTTAATGTATATGGTATAACACCAGAGTTTGGATTTAAGTCCTTAAGGTCTCCGTTGAAAAAGTTATATTCTGAAAGTGTTTGATATGGTACGTTTTCTATCTCAAAATTAACTGGATTTGTGTCAATGACTACAGGAGTTAGGCCATCATCTTTATTACAAGAAAACAGAAGCGAAACTAAAAGAAAATAGAGATAGTAATTTTTTTTCATTTGCAATAACCCTAATACACTAATAAGACAGTTAAGTGAATAAAAACCCTACTATGGATGAAAAATTAGAGCTAAATCTAAGGTTTTTTTGTTGAATCTTAAAAGTTTAGGTACAAAATCAATAGCATTATCATAAAACTAGACATTAGCTTTATTTGAACATATTATACTTTAACAAGAATAACCGGTTTAGAAGTTTAAATCTAACATATTTGTTAACTCCATAATATAAGTATATTAAATACATAGGAGTAAGTGCTGCGATAAGTTTATTCTTTTTGTAGAGCAAAGGTTTCAGTTTTACTAAATATCTAAAATTCTTTTCTGGTGTCATTAAAAAACTTATGCCATATTTTATTGGATTTTCAATTTTTGGAGCTTTATAAGTTATTCCAACTTGGTTATTGCCAACATTTTGGTAAAACCCATGACTTAAGGTATCTAAGAATTTTAGTTTTTTGGTATTTTGAAATAATCCAACTTTAAGTGCCATTTTTGCCATGGCATTTTGCATATTTTCCTCAGAGTAACATAACGTTTCTAAACTTTTTAAAAGCGCTTTATGTAAAGCAAACATTTGCTCTTGGTGTGCTTTTATATGATTATCATACAACCATTTTTCTTCTGGTTTGTGATACTCTAACGTATAATCTTTGGCCTCTAAACTATAACCTAATGCACTTCCATGATCTGCTGCAGAAAATTGTTCATAAAGTTGCATGTTAGCCATTATAATACTGTCATTGTAATTAATATAAGGTAATAATGAAAAATTAAGTCCGTAGCGCTGCGTTTTTGGTTGAATGTCATAAATTTCTCCTAATCCAAGATAATAACCTGTAACTGGAATTTTATGATCAAAAAATTTGTAAATCGATTCTTGCATTGTTCCACCCCAACCAATATCTACAAGCGAAATTCCATTGGCTTCTATATCAGAATTAAAAGAATTAATATAGGTTTTAAATGCCTCATGATTTGCGTGCCTATGAGCGTCATAATGAGCTTTAAATTTAGTGTTCTCTTTTAGATTTTTAAAACTTAAAGAGGTGAAAAAACCTTCAACAACGGTATTGCCCTGCACATTAAGTTCTGAAATTATTTGTTTTTTTAAATCCTCAGTACAGTTAACCGCGATTAAAAAATCATCAACAGAAAGATTACTATATTTTTTTTGTAAATAACCAAAATTCTCAATTTCAAGATCTTTTAATGCAATCTGAAGTGATGCTTGTCTTGATATCTTTAAGTAATGTGTCTTAATTTTTTTACTCTCATCTATTATTGCAAAATCTTGATAAGAATCAAATAGCTTTTTAAGATATTGTCCTTCTCGAGATAAAAAGAATAAATCCTTTAGGTTCTTTCTTTTTGCAGTTTCATACATGCGTTCAATAAACGTATGATAAAACACAATATATTCTGTGTATGGAATTGAAGAATCTTTTTTACAGGCTTTATAAACACCGTTGATGATGTTATTTAAGCGTTTTTTATCGTTTCCGAAGTTATTGCGTTTGTTTTTCTTTAAGTATTTTTTGTGTGGTAACTGATAGGCATTAAGTCCGCTTTTTATAGCATTGGTATAATCGCTTCTTAGATTATCTCCAATCATCATTACATCTTTTGCCTCAATAGATAACTCAGAAAGAATTGGAGCATAAATTGTACCAGCATGCTTGCTTTTTTCTAATTCGGCAGAACTATAAAGGTCATCAAATAGATCTAAGATGCCATGATGCATAAGTAATTTTTCAAAAAGGGTTTTAGAGCCATAAAAATCAGAAACCAAGTATACTTTTCCGCCTTTAGATTTAAAATACTTCAATGTATCTAATACATCTTGGTTTAAATACTGAACACTCGATTCTGCTCTGACATCAGCATCCTCAAAAAGTGATAAAAAAGAAGCTTTTTTATCCATTGAGATAACATCAGCATTTATAAGACGTTTACAAATTTCTTGTTTTAGCGCGTTATAGGGAATTTCAACATCTTCCTTACCGAGTTTTCCTATAAGGTATTTAACAGAAGCTTGCCTAATAAAATAAAGTTCATCAATAGATATAGGTAATCCTAGTTCTCTAATCATAAGTTTAGCCCAAATACGTTGTGTATAATTTGGGTGCACTTTTCTGTGAACAATAGTATCGTAATAGTCAGTAAAAAGAAATTTTATTCCCTTTTCTTCTATTTCTTTGTGGAGTTGATTTAGTGACAATTAATGTGATTTAATTAATAGCTAGTTAATATTACCCTTTTATTTTTTCCTCTATTTTGGTTGGTAGCACTTCATATCCCATATTATAAAGTGTAAAGCCAAATATATCTGCATATTGATCTATGGTTTTACTTACAGGCGTACCTGCGCCATGACCAGCATCTGTTTCTATTCTTATTAGTGTTGGATTGTTACCGGTTTGTTTACTTTGTAACTCAGCCGCAAATTTAAAACTATGTGCTGGTACAACTCTATCATCATGATCACCTGTGGTAACCAAGGTCGCAGGATATTCTACACCTTTTTTTACATTATGGACAGGAGAGTAACCCTTTAGGTAATCAAACATTTCTTTACTGTCTTCTGCTGTGCCATAATCGTAAGCCCAACCAGCACCAGCTGTAAATGTATGATAACGTAACATATCTAGGACACCTACGGCAGGCAAAGCCACTTTCATTAAATCTGGACGCTGCGTCATAGTTGCACCAACTAATAAACCACCATTAGACCCTCCTCTTATAGCCAAATAGTCTGAAGAGGTATAGTGTTCTGAAATAAGATATTCAGCTGCAGCAATAAAGTCGTCAAAAACATTTTGCTTTTGAAGTTTTGTACCAGCATCATGCCAAGCTTTTCCGTATTCTCCACCTCCTCGTAAGTTAGGTACTGCATAAACACCACCCTGTTCCATCCAAACAGCATTTGCAATGCTAAAACTTGGTGTTAGACTAATATTGAATCCACCATAACCATAAAGAATAGTTGGATTTTTACCGTTAAGCTCAAGTCCTTTTTTGTAAGTGATAATCATAGGCACTTTAGTACCATCTTTAGAGGTGTAAAATACTTGTTTACTTTCGTAAGCTTCAGGATTGAAATCGATATTAGGTTTTTTATATAATTCTGAAGTGCCTTTTTCTATATCATATTTATAGATACTTCCTGGAGTTACGTAATTAGTAAATGAGTAGTATAATTCTTTATCTTCTTTTTTCGCGCTAAAGCCACTAACACTTCCTACGCCAGGCAATTCTACTTCTCTAATTAATTTACCATCATAGTCATACTGCAATACTTTTGATACTGCATCTACCATATAATTAGCAAAAAAAGAACCACCACCATTAGATGGAGTTAGTACATTTTTAGTTTCAGGAATAAAATCTACCCAGTTTTCTGGTGTTGGGTTAGAAGCATCAACGGTAACGATTTTTTTATTTGGAGCATCTAAATTAGTTGCTATATAAAGTTTAGAACCTACATTCTCAATAATATTTGAATCAGAATCTGTATGATTTAAAACGGTAATAAGTTGGCTGTTAGGTTCTGTTAAATCTTTAATAAAAAGCTTGTTTCCAGAAGTAGAGATGCTTGCAGATATAACTAGATATCTATCATCTTCTGTAACTCCGCCTCTAATGTACCTATGTTTTTGTTCTGGAGTTCCGCCAAAAATTAATAAATCTTCAGACTGTTTTGTTCCTAATTTGTGATAATAAACTTTATGCTGATCTGTTTTTGCAGACAACTCGCTACCTTTTGGTTTGTCATAGCTAGAATAGTAGAAGCCTTCGTTTTTGTACCAAGACATGCCACTGAATTTTATATCTACTAAAGTGTCTTCAACAATTTCTTTAGTTTCTGTGTTCATTACTAAAATTTTTCTCCAATCACTTCCTCCTTCAGAAATAGCATAAGCAAGAGTTTTTCCATTTTTTGAAAAACTAGCACCTCCTAATGAAATAGTACCATCTTCTTTAAATGTGTTTGGATCCAAGAATACTTCAGCAGTACTTGGGTCTTCGCTTGTTTTGTATCTGTAAATGACATATTGATTTTGTAAACCATCATTTTTATAAAAGTAGGTGTAATCACCTTCTTTAAATGGTGACCCAATTTTTTCGTAGTTCCATAGTTTTGTAAGGCGCTCTTTTAATTCTTTGCGATATGGAATGTTATCTAAATATCCAAAAGTAGCTTCGTTTTGAGATTTAACCCAAGATTCAGTTTCCTTGCTTCGGTCATCTTCTAACCAACGGTAAGGATCTTCTACAGCTTCACCAAAAATTGTATCTGTAATCACAATTTTATTGGTTTTAGGATAATCTACAGTAATTGTTTTCAAAGTTTCAGTTTCGTTTTTACAAGAAACAAAAGTACTGAGTATTAAAGCAATGAGAAATAATTTTTTCATAATTAGTTGTTTTCGAAATAAAATAACAATTACCTCAAATATATAAGCTTTTCATTTTTTGACATTTGTCAAAAACGAAAGCTTAAAAGTAAAACTGAAGGGCAATATAGAGACAATAACAACTAACCAAATAATTAATTAGTTAAAATACACAAATTAATCGCCATTTTGAAATTCTACAACTAATCTAATAGGCTTTATACTAAAGCATTACCGATAAGAAATTCTGCTATTTGAACAGTATTGGTGGCAGCACCTTTTCTAAGATTGTCACTTACAACCCACATGTTTAAAGTATTCGGTTGTGACCCATCTCGCCTTATACGGCCAACAAAAACATCATCTTTACCATGAGCATACATTGGCATAGGATAAGAGTTTGTTTCTAAATTGTCTTGAATGGTAATACCATCTGTATTACTGAGCAATTGTCTTACTTCAGTAATATCAAATGCATTTTCAAATTCTACATTTATAGCTTCACTATGTCCTCCTGCTGTTGGAATCCTTACAGCAGTAGCAGTGACAGCAATGGTACGGTCGCTTAATATTTTTTGAGTTTCATTAACCAATTTCATTTCTTCTTTGGTATAACCGTTATCTTCAAAAATATCACAATGCGGAATGGCATTTTTATGAATAGGATAAGGGTAAGCCATATCTCCTTTTTTACCTAAAATTTCATTCTCCATCTGTTCAACAGCTTTTACTCCTGTACCCGATACAGATTGATAGGTAGAAACTACAATACGTTTAATTTTATATTTATTATGAAGTGGTGCTAATGCCATTACCATTTGTATAGTAGAACAGTTTGGATTAGCAATTATCTTGTCTGATTTTGTTAATTCATTGGCATTAATTTCTGGAACTATCAATTTTTTAGAACTGTCCATTCTCCAAGCTGAAGAATTATCAATAACTGTAGTGCCAACTTCTGCAAACTTTGGTGCCCATTCTAAAGATGTAGAACCTCCAGCTGAAAAAAGTGCAATATCTGGTTTTGCTTCAATTGCTGTTGGAATACTAATAACTGAAATATCCTTTCCTTTAAACTTTATTTTTTTACCTACAGAACGTTCTGAGGCTACTAATAATAATTCATCTAAAGGGAAATTACGTTCCTCTAATACTTTAAGCATTACGTTACCTACCAAACCTGTTGCTCCTACAATTGCTACTTTCATGCGTTCTTTATATTTGTGATGCCAAAATTATAGCTTTTCTTTAATTAAATCAGTCTAATAGTACTTAAAAATATGATAAAAATAGAGGCTATTAATTGTGGCTTTTACAATTTTTAGTAAGGAAATGCTTTTAAACTTTTTTCATTAAAACTTTAAAAGGTTTTAAAAAAAGAAAAACCCAGACTGAAAAGTCTGGGTTTAGTTAAAAATAATAGTGTAGCGATGAAGCTAAACGTGTTTTATTTTTTTAATGCGTCTCTGATTTCCATTAATAAATCAACTTCAGAAGGTCCTGCTGGAGCTGGAGCTTCAACTGGTTTTTTAGTTTTGTTATAAGCTTTTACAATTAAAAACATTACAAAACCAACAACAAGTAAGCTGATAATAGTGTCAATCCATGCACCATATTCTACAGCAGCAACACCTGCTTCTTTAGCGGCAGCAACAGTAGCATAAACTTCGTCTCCAGGAGTCCAAAATTTATCCGAAAAGCTCACGCCTCCACTTACTAAACCAATTAAAGGCATAGCAATTTTAGAAACGAAACCGTTTATTACTGCTCCAAGAGCACCAGCCATAATTACAGCAACAGCGAAATCAATCACGTTACCTGTCATAATAAAATTCTTAAATTCTTTTAACATAATTTAAATTTGTTTTAATAGTTAGTTATTAAGTTAGTAAGACACTAAGGTAATTAAAAAAGTCACATTTTGTTAAAAAATAGTTTTTTTAGGGTATAAAAACACGTTTAACACGCTGGGAAATTGAAGTCAAAATCTCATAAGAAATTGTGTTTGCAGATTCAGCTAACGTGCTAGCTTTGTGTTTAGCATCGAAAATAGTGACCTCATCTCCTTCTTTACAATCTACATGAGTTATGTTTACCATTATCATGTCCATACAAACATTTCCTATTATTGGTGCTTCTTTTCCATTAATGATAACAAAACCTTTTCCTTGACCATAAATTCGGCTAATGCCATCTGCATGACCAATAGGTATTGTGGCTGTTTTTTCTACGCCTTTAGACGTGTAAGCTCTGTTATAACCTACAGTTTCACCTTTTTCTATTGAATGAATTTGGGAAATCACAGATTTTAAACTCGCAATAGGTTTTAGTTTGTTGTCTTCTTCTGTAGAATTCCCAAAGCCATAAAGACCAATACCAGAACGTACCATATCAAAATGTGCTTTAGTATAATTGAGAATGCCAGAAGTATTGGACATATGTAACCAAGGTTTTGTACCTGATTTTTCTTCAAAATACTTAGCTATAGTTTTAAATTTTTCGATTTGATGATTAGAAAAATCTAACTCATTAGCATCTTCACTAGCTACTAGGTGCGAAAAAAGAGATTTTACCTTAATAGATGATGTGTTATCTAACTTTGAAACAATGGAATCAATATCATTTACTTTAAACCCTAATCTATTTAAACCAGTATTGAATTTTATATGAACAGGATAATCTTTTTGAGATTGTGCTTTAGTGATTTTTATAAATTCATCTAAAACATGAGTGCTATAAATACTTGGTTCTAAACAACGATCAATAAGTATTTTAAAGCTCACAGATTGTGGATGAAGGACTAAAATAGGAGTCGTGATTCCGGCATCCCTTAAAGCCACACCTTCATTTACGTAAGCCACGGCAAAATAATCTACATTTAATTTTTCGAGGTGTTTTGCAATTTCTATTGAATCACTTCCGTATGCAAAGGCTTTAACTACAGCTAAAAATTTGGTCTGTGGTTTTAATTTTGATTTTAAGTAATTGAAATTATGTGAAAGCGCACTTAAATCAATTTCGAGGACTGTTTCCTTAGCTTTAGGCATCCCGTTTTTGGTCTTTAAAATCCATTTCTTCAGCATCATTCACTTTAATCTGTCTCAGCTTATCTCTTTGCATACTTTTAAAATAAGCAGCTCTGCTTAAAGGTTCATATTCATCAACCTCGCCAAGTAAAACCAATTCATCGCTTAATGCTTTTCTATGGCTGTATTGTGCTAAATTTCCTGTTTTTGTGCAAACGGCATGCACTTTAGTTACGTATTCCGCAGTAGCCATAAGATTTGGCATTGGGCCAAATGGGTTTCCTTTAAAATCCATGTCTAAACCAGCTACAATAACACGAATGCCCTTATTCGCTAAATCGTTACAAACGCGTACAATCTCGTCATCAAAAAATTGTGCTTCGTCAATACCAACAACATCACAACCATCTGCTAAAATCGGAATATTAGCAGCAGCAGGCACTGGTGTTGAACGTATTTCATTAGCATCATGAGAAACAACCATTTCTTCATCATAACGTATATCAACTGATGGCTTAAAAATTTCCACCTTTTGTTTTGCGAACTGGGCGCGTTTTAGTCGTCGTATTAATTCTTCGGTCTTACCCGAGAACATCGATCCGCAGATGACTTCAATCCACCCAAATTGTTCTTTCTGATTTACTGTATTTTCGAGAAACATTTTGTAATTTTAGCACTAAATCGAAGCTAGTCTCCGATTTTATAAAGGTCACGCAAATTTATTAAAAATCAAAAGTAAAATTCAGGAAAAGATGAAAAAGAAATTAGAATCAGAATTAGTTAGTATTGCACATAGGATTCTAAAACTTACAGGCAGAGAAGATGTAGATCAATTGCACAAAGAAGTTTCTAATCTTTATGAAAAGCTCACGGTTTTAAAATTTGCTCAAGAAAATTTTGAAGATAAGATGCCAACCATTGGTCATGATTCTTCTTTTTTTGGAATGTTAGATACTGCATTTAATAATAAAGTGAGTGATAATGTTGAAGTGGAAGATAGAACTTATATAAACTTAGATGAGGTTGAAGATGACGGTATTATGGAACCTGTGATGGCAAAAATCAAGGATATGTTTGAGCATATGCCTAAAGAAGAGGAGCCTGTAGATCCTATTTTAGAACAAATTCAGTCACAAGAAATAGAAACTCCTGATTCTGTTGAATTTGAGACTATTACATCTGGTTTTGAAGATATTCCTGAGTTTGAACCTATAGAAGATGCAAAAAAACGTGAAGCTGAATTAGAAAAGAAATCACTTAACGATAAACTAAAAGGACAACGTTTAAATATTGGACTAAATGATAAATTGGCTTTTATTAAACATTTATTTGAAGGTCAAAACGAAGATTATGATCGTGTGATTTCTCAAATTAATACGACGCATTCTTTAGATGACGCAAGAAAATTAATCTTAGAAATGGTAAAACCAGACTATAATAATTGGATTGGTAAAGAAGAATACGAAGCTCGTTTTATTGAACTTGTTGAGGGTAGGTATAATTAGTAATTTAAATAAATATAACCTACAAAACCATCTTCAAAACCATCAATTTCTAACACATAGAAGTAAGTGCCAACGGGTAATAATTCGGAACCTTTTAAAAGTCCCATGTTAGCTGTGCCGTTCCAAGTATTCATATAGTTCTTGGTTTCGTAAATTTGCGTACCGTAGCGATTGTATATTTTAAATGTATTTTCAGGGTAATCTTCAATACATGGAATTATAAACACATCGTTTTTTCCATCATCGTTAGGGGAAAGCCCTTGCGGTATAGATAAGCAATTAGAAATTTCTATGCTTGCTTCATCTTCATTATTAGTAAGGTTTCTATCGGGTTCATTTACGCTATTTAATAATGCAATATTGTTTAAATTGTCACTAGAAATGACCTTTGCGGTTAAAACTAATGTTTCAGAATTATTAGCGTCTATACTTGGAATGTTCCAAATAAATGTACTGTTATCAAAAACACCTAAACTTGTGCTTGCAGTTACAAATTCATAACCTTGTGGCAAGGCATCTATAACCTCTATTAGTGTTGCGGTTGTGGTTCCTAAATTAGTTGCTGTGATGGTAAAATTAACATTCTGACCATAAAAAGCTTCTGAAGGTTCAACCAATTTTATGATTTCAATATCTACATCAGAATTATCAATAATAACATTAAGAGTGGCATTAGTTTGAGAGGTATCAATGTTATTGCTATTACTAAAATTTTGAAAATTGTTAAGATAACTGCCAGCAACATCAGAAGTTACCATCACCGAAAACGTGCAGCTATTTACTCCATTAGGAAACACTAAATTCTCAACTCCAACAAAAGTATCATTAATAGTTCCAATAAAAGTAGCTGCACAACCGTTGGCTTCAGTCCAAATTGGAGCCGTTGAAAGTGTTACTCCGTTTGGTAAATTATCAGTAAATGAAATGTTATTTTGATTAGGATTAGAAGCCACATTATAAACCGTAAAGGTTAATTCACTTTGTCCTCCTTCAAAAATGGTGTTTGGAGTAAATGATTTTTCTAAAGCAGGAGCAATAACTTGAATACTATTAATAGAAATATTAGATTCTGGAGTTAACTCTTGGTTATTTGTGGCATCAGGAATCGCTTCAGCAATATTATTAAAAGCACCTCCAAAACTTGGTGCAGTGACAGGAATGCTAATTCTAATGGTAGAACCAGCTTCCATAGTAGGTATTGTTGCTGTTATAAAGTTTCCTGTTGTAATAATGTTTGTGATACAAGTAGCGTTTCCGGAAGTTACAGTACATGTTGGATTTCCAATAATATTAAAAACGGGATTAAGCGTGTCCTCAAAAACAACATCTATAGCATCAGAACTTGTTGTACTATTACTAATATCAACAATCCAATTGAAAGTTTGATTAACGTCTACTTGGGTAAATTCGGGATAGGTTTGCACAATTAAATCTAAGCAAGGAGCAAAATAAGTATTTACAGAATCTGAACGAGTCCCAAGAACATTGCCTCCTGCCTCTATAAAATCGACGCTTACAATATTAGTTCCAATCATTGGGTCAGGCGAACATGCAGGCATCCAATCTACAGTAACGTTAAAAGTTATAGAGCTATTGGCTGGTAATTCCCAATTATCTTCGGTTGTAATTTGCCAAAAGATATCTGGCTCACCATTTTCGGAGATACCGTCTAATGTTGTTCCTATATTTGCATTTGTAATATTAAAACAAGATGCTGTGCCAGTTGTAGAAACACATTCTACACTCATTAGGGTAGCCAACATCGCTGTATCATTACTACCTATAGATGGCATATAGTCTTCTAATTCAATAATGGTGTTTGTATCATTTGCATTAGTTACTGTGATCTCATAACTTACTAAACCCCAAGCTGCTGTGTTTTGCTGTGAACTTCCATTTGGCAATTCTGGACTTATTTGAGTTTTAGTGACTTCTAAATTAATTGGTTCTTCAGTGTCGCAAGGTTCTACAGTAGGAAAAAGTAGTGTATTAGAATAATAATTATTTTCAGGATTAGAATCTACTAATTGACTATCTAAAATATTAGTTGCGCTGCGCACAACGGCAGCAATTTCATTGACACTGTTACTACATTCAGGTTCTATATAACTCAAAACCGTTTCAATAGTTATAGTAGTATTTGGCTGAAGAATAAAGTCATTACTCACCCAAATTTGGTTGCCTATTGATAAGGTAAAATCACTACAAGTAACAGGTCCAGTTGTAGCTAAACACGTAAGAGAACTGATACTCCAATCTATGGGAGATAAATTCTGAAAAAAGAAACGCATAGGTGTTTCTGCAGGTCCATTATTACAAACGGTTGTAATAAATGTAATGTCTTGTCCGTAATCTAAATTCGTTGAAACATCAGGATTGGTTTGTGTAGTTTCAATACAGAGATCCGTTTCTAAGCAAGATTCAGCTAATAGCAAATCTGTGGTGACGCTATTTGAAACCACAGATATCGTATTTGCACTGTTTATCAATATACTAATATAGCTATCCACAGCAATAGGCAAGGGTTCGGGAGAACAAGAGAAATTGGTGTATTTGTAAACCATTTCAAACGTAATACTTCCTCCTGCTGTTATTTCTGTTTCTATATTGTAATTAAATAATGAACTAATAGTTTCTATTGTTGCATTATTTCCGGTAAAACCAGTTAAATCAGGACAGGAGGTTCCATTTGTTGCTCCTAAACATTCTAGCGATATAAATTCTGCAAAAGGTTGTCCATTATTGTAGGTTGAACTTAAACTTAGATTACCTAAAACACTTGCAAAAGGGAAATCAATGGAACTATTATTGGTTATGGTAAATTGATAAGTTACAGAATCTCCCCAAGCACTTATTGCTGTGCCTTCTGTAGGATTTATTTGTGTATGAGTTACCGAAAAATCAATAATAACATCCAATACATCAATAGATATTATAGCTTGGTTGTTGCTTGTATTTATATCTTGTGTGTCTGTTGGTGGAGAAATAGTGCCGTTTGCAGTAATACCTCCCAAATTGGTTGGTGCCGTTACCAAAACTAATAATTGTACACTAGAGTTGTTAGGCATTGTGGCAAGTGAAGCTGTTAAAATATTCCCAGTAATATCAATATTAGAAAAATCTGAAGCG
The DNA here is from genome assembly GCF_045063645.1 of Winogradskyella sp. Asnod2-B02-A. NCBI lineage: Bacteria > Pseudomonadati > Bacteroidota > Flavobacteriia > Flavobacteriales > Flavobacteriaceae > Winogradskyella > Winogradskyella sp. Asnod2-B02-A. The sequence continues at coordinate 873,915 of NZ_JBEFOG010000027.1, read as the reverse complement.
CCTGCATTATTATTTTGAGAATTATAAGATAGGATGGTTATATCGGCATCAAAATTTACAGAAATAGTGGCATTATCAACTGAATTACCTGAGTTTAAAACTGTAACTATATATTGAAAATCTTCATATATATCAACTTGAGATATCGCAGTGCCACTTAGATTTTGTGCTTCAATAGATATAGATAAATCTGTGGTTTGACTATGTGCTTGTAAACAGAAAAGAAACAAAAACAATAAGCGGAATTGTTTTACAATCATAAATTAATAGTTTTATTTATACTACGAGAAATTAAATAACCTCAATAGTATAACAGTTAAATACACAAAATCCCTATCTTATGTTAAAGATGCTAAATATCGTAAATGGTTGCGTTAAGATATAGAAAGATTGTAAATTTGATATTAAGTTAAGCCATATATGAAGTTATACCTAGTACCAACTCCAATAGGAAATTTAAAAGATATCACTTTTAGAGCTATAGAAGTTTTAAAAGATGTTGATTTGATACTTGCTGAAGATACCAGAACTTCTGGTAAACTTTTAAAGCATTTTGAAATCTCTACGCATATGCAAAGTCATCATATGCATAATGAGCATAAAACGGTAAATAACTTAATTGAAAAGTTAAAAGCTGGATTATCAATAGCTGTCATTAGCGATGCAGGAACACCTGCCATTTCAGATCCTGGATTTTTATTGGTGAGAGCTTGTGTAGAAAACGGCATTGAAGTAGATTGTTTACCAGGAGCTACAGCTTTTGTACCAGCATTGGTAAATAGTGGCTTACCAAATGATAAGTTTGTATTCGAAGGTTTTTTACCTGTGAAAAAAGGACGCCAAACAAGATTGTTGCTTTTGGCTGAAGAAACTAGAACCATCATTTTTTACGAAAGTCCGCATAAATTGGTGAAAACCTTAGGTCATTTTTGTGAGTATTTTGGTGACGACAGACCTGTTTCTGTATCTAGAGAACTAACTAAACTCTACGAAGAAACCATAAGAGGAACCACAAAAGAAGTCTTAGAGCATTATACCAATAAACCTCCTAAAGGTGAAATTGTTATTGTGGTTGGAGGAAAGCATAAATAAAATATGAGTTTAGACGATTTTTTAATAAAACTGAAGACAAAACCAAAAGAAATAGATTTCTCTGAAACGATTAGTGTCATTGAAAACTATTATAATTTTATTCCAACAAGTTTTACAAACGGCATTTTAAAAAATGACAAAGGTGAAAATTCTGGATCATGCAAATTATTCGCCTTTGCCATAGAACAGAAACTTACAAAAGAAGAAACATTAGCGTGTTTTGGAAGCTATTATTTCAATGAAGTTTTAATTGACGCAGTAGGAAATGGACATCAAAACATTAGAAACTTCATAAAAACGGGATTTGAAGGTTTAGAGTTTATAGAATTTCCTTTGATAAAGAAATAGCTTATTGCAATTTTAGAAGAATTTAATTTAAATATATTCTTTGGAAAACTTACTACATAATATCAGTCAATGTACCATCTGTAAAGCATGCCTTCCGTTAGGTCCAAGACCTGTTGTAACAGCACACATAAAATCTAAAATTATAATTATTGGTCAAGCACCAGGAACAAAAGTCCACGACTCTGGAATTCCTTGGGATGACCAAAGTGGTAAGAAGTTAAGGCAATGGTTAGGAGTTACAGAAGAACAATTCTACAACACCGAAAATTTTGCCATTATGCCAATGGGTTTTTGTTATCCAGGAAAAGCCAAAACAGGAGATTTACCACCTAGACCAGAATGTGCTCCACAATGGCATGAGCAATTATTAGACAAGATGCCAAATGTGGAATTGATTATTTTAATAGGTGCTTACGCTCAAAAGTATTATTTAAAAGAAAAAGCCAAGCGAACGTTGACAGAAACTGTAGGAGAATATAAGTCTTATTTACCAACCTATTTTCCAATTCCGCATCCTTCGCCTACCAATCGATTTTGGAGAAGTAAGAATCCTTGGTTTGAAGAATTGGTGGTTCCTGAGTTGCGGAAGAAAATAAAATCTATTTTAAAATAGTAGTAAGATTAAAAAACAATTTTTAAAAGAGTAATTAATTTTTCATGTTGAAATATAAATAGCAGAATGAAAGTTATTACCAAAGGGTAAAGCACTTTATAAACTAAAAAACGTATTATCATAAGTGAATATTTACCACTTATTTTTGGAAAATTTATCATTACCTTTTCAATTTTAAACAAAAGTAAATTAGTCTTTTACTATTTACTGTGACATGGTTTGAAGCCGAAAGAATTTCATTTCTGCTTTATTCTGAAACAAAGCTATAATCTACGTTTGAAATAAAATAGGACATAAAAAAACCTCACTATTTCTAGTAAGGTTTTAATCTAATTTTATCTAAAAGCAAAGTGCTTTAATAGTCTAATAATTTAGTATTGAGACCCATCATGCTTACCAACTTCATAACCATGTTTCCCTAAATACTTATTTCCACTTTCTACAGCGCCTTTTTCTATAGAAGTTCCCATAGAATCATTCCAGCGGTTTAGATATCCAAATAAAGAAATTACACCAAGCATTTCTACAATCTCTCCCTCATCCCAATGTTTATATAAACGTTCTTTTATTTCCGCATCCACAGCATTTGGCACCATAGATGCAGCTAAGCTAAAATCTAAAGCAGCACGTTCTGCTTCAGAAAAAGCAGCATGCGTTCTGTATTCCCAAATATTATCTAATTGTTCTTGTTCTGCTCCATAGCGTTCTGCAGCTCTAATTGCATGTGCTTGGCAATAGCGACAACCTGTAGAATTACTACTCACCCAAGCAATCATACGTTTTAAGGCTGAGGTTACTCTGCCTTCATTGGCCATAACGGCTTTATTCAAATTTATAAATGCTTTACTTATTGCAGGTCTACGTTGCATGGTTAATACAGAATTTGGACAAAACCCTAGAGTTTCATTAAAAAATTCAGCTAATTCTTTGGTTTCTAAATCATGGTCCGAAGACAATGGTGTTACTAATGCCATAGTTATTTTTTTAGTAGTATTTTTGATTGTACAAGATACTAGTTCTAATTTTTAAACTAAAAAAAATGGCAGATAAAATAACAACACATTGGAAAGGAAACATGGTGTTTGAATCCGATAATCCAAGATGGCCATCAATTATGATGGATGCTTCAGAAGATTTTGGAGGCACCAACTCAGGAATGGCTCCTAAGGCCATGATGTTATCATCTTTAGCTGGTTGCTCAGGCTTAGATGTGATTTCTACTTTAGATAAAATGAAAGTTGAAATTGATGATTTTAAAATTGAAGTTTCGGGTGAATTAACAGACGAGCATCCTAAATATTATCACTCTGTGGTAGTAGATTATCATTTCTACGGTTCAGATTTAAATAAGAAAAAGTGTGAACGTGCCGTTAATCTATCGGTTGAAAAATATTGTGGAGTTATGGAAATGTTTCGTCGTTTTGCTACTGTCGAAACAAATATTCATTATCATATAGCGATTAAAAGATAGTACCAAGTCTCCTCGAGCGCAGTCGAGAGGTTAATAAATTTTATTAATAATTTAGGTCTCGACTGTGCTCGACCTAACAATGAATATAAAGTTTGTTCTAGATTAATTATGCGTTGGACATTAAAACCAAAACCAGAACCATCAAAAGTTGAAGAACTAAAAAAAGCACTTCAAGTCGATGATATTGTTGCCACTTTATTATTACAACGTGGTATTGATACTTACGATGCTGCTAAAACATTTTTCAGACCAAGTTTTGATGAGCTTCATGATCCATATTTAATGAAAGATATGGACAAAGCCGTTGCACGTATCGAAAAGGCCATTGAAGCAGGTGAAAATATAATGGTTTATGGTGATTATGATGTTGATGGCACAACGTCTGTGGCTTTAATGTCGTCCTATTTAAAAACAAGAACAGATGCTGTTGCCACATACATTCCTGATCGCTATGACGAAGGTTATGGTGTGTCTTACAAAGGTATTGACTTTGCTGACGATAATGATATTTCACTAATTATAGCACTCGATTGTGGAGTAAAAGCCATCGATAAAGTGGCTTATGCTAAAGAAAAAGGGGTTGACTTTATAATCTGTGACCACCATAGACCAGGCGCTGAAATTCCAGATGCAGTAGCTGTTTTAGACCCTAAACGCGATGATTGCGATTATCCGTTTAAAGAATTATGTGGCTGTGGAGTGGGTTTCAAATTAATTACAGCATTAGCATCTAGACAAGGGCAAACGGTTGAGGATTTAACCGAATATCTCGATTTAGTAGCCACAGCAATTGGAGCAGATATTGTTCCTATAGTAGATGAAAATAGAGCCTTGGCTTACATGGGTTTGCACATTATAAATACCAATCCAAGACCTGGAATGAAGGCGATTATCGCTGAGGTTAAAAAGGATATTCTCACCATAACTGATGTGGTATTTATCATTGCACCAAGAATTAATGCAGCTGGCCGAATGAAACACGGTAACCATGCGGTAACACTTCTAACCGAAACCGATTTTAATCTCGCTGCAAAATATGCTGTAGATATAGACGATTTTAATACAGATCGTCGCGAAACTGATAAACGCATTACACAAGAAGCTTTAGTTCAAATTGAAGAAAACAATGAACAAGAGGGTTTTACAACGGTTGTTTATGATGAATCATGGCACAAAGGAGTGATTGGTATTGTGGCATCGCGCTTAATTGAAACTTATTACAGACCTACACTCGTTTTTACAAAAAGTGGAGATAAGTTAGCAGCATCAGCACGTTCGGTATCTGGTTTTGATGTGTATAATGCATTAGAAGCCTGTTCGGAACATATTGAACAGTTTGGAGGTCATAAATACGCAGCAGGTTTAACATTGTTACCAGAGAATTATGAAGCTTTTAAAGCCAAGTTTGAAAGTGTCGTTAAGCAGACTATAGATCCTAAACTTCTCACAAGAGAACTTAAAATAGATTTAGACATAGAATTAGGAGAAATCAATGATAAACTCATGCGTATCCTAAAACAATTTGCACCATTTGGTCCTGGGAATATGTCACCCACCTTTATGTCTCAAAATCTAAAAGATACAGGCTGGGGAAAATGTGTTGGTGAAGATGATAAGCATTTAAGATTAACTGTAACCCAATCATTCAATGATAAAATTGTTTGTATTGGTTTTGGTTTAGGCGATAAAATTGACATTATTAAAAGTAAAAGACCATTTAGTGCGGCTTATGCTATAGACGAAAATCATTGGAATGGCAATGTGAGTTTACAGTTGAAGTTGAAGGATATTAAAGCATAATATACAGGCCATTTCGTTGAGTAAGCATGAAACAGTTAGTCATAATTTCTTTTCTCATATTAACCAATATTTTGATTGGGCAAAACTTAGTGCTCAATCCAAGCTTTGAAGATTTCTATGATTGTCCAAGAGCCATGAGTTTATTTCATAGAAACGTAAAAAATTGGACCAATCCAAATAGCGGAACAACGGATTATTTTAATTCGTGTAGTGAAAAAATGGGTTTTGAAAACTTCAATGGATATCAAAAAGCAAGAACAGGTAAGGGTTATGCAGGCATCTACACGTATTTCAAAAAGAATTATAGAGAATATGTTCAAGGTGGTTTAAAGTCTACCTTAAAAAGAGGGCGTAAATATCAGGTGAAATTTTATGTCAGTTTAGCCGAGAATTCAAGATATGCGCTTAAAGAGTTAGGAATTATGATGACATCTAAAAAAGCTAATTTTAAAGCAAATACTAATATCAATGCAAAACATATTTCCAAACATCATCCAACCTTAAAGTTTCGTCCAATTTTCAATAAAGACTTTTATGATAATGATAAAGAGTGGATAGAGGTTTCATTTACTTATACAGCTGATGGTTTTGAAAACTATTTTACTATTGGCAATTTTAACACGAATTCTGACACAGATAAAAGTAAGGCTAGAACAACTAAATATGAATCGTTTTCCTACTACTATATCGATGATATTTCAATTGAATCATTAGAAAAAGAAGACATAAAAAAGATTGATGAGACGATTGAGGAACCCATCATTAAAGTTAACGAAGTTTATACTTTCAAAAATGTATTATTCGAATTTGATAAAGCTGAATTGTTAGAGGTTTCAAAAAAAGAGTTGAACCAGCTGTATAAACATCTTAGTGAAAATTTAAATTTGAGTATAGAAATTTATGGTCATACAGATAATGTTGGCTTAGATAAAAGGAATAAAGAATTATCAGAGCAACGTGCAAAATCTGTTGCAGATTATTTAATTTCGCAAGGTCTTAATGTGTCTAAAATAAAGTCTGATGGATTTGGAAGCTCTCAACCAATTTCAGATAATGAAACTGAAGAAGGAAGGCAAAAAAACAGACGCGTTGAATTTAAACTAATTGAATAATACAGTGGCAAAAAACGATCCTTACGCAGCACTTAGAATTAAAGAATTCAACATTTTTTTATTAGTGAGATTTGCCTTAGTTTTTGGTTGGTCTATGCAGTTTGTAGTTATTGAATGGCAAGTGTATGCATTAACTAATAACGAATTAAGCTTAGGTATTATTGGGCTTTGTGAATTTTTGCCAGCATTTTTATTTGCGCCTTTTGCTGGCCATATTGTTGATAGAAAAGAAAAACGAAACTTGTTTACGCTCTGTATTGCTCTATTTTCATTAATAAGTTTTGGGTTGTTTTGGCTAACTTCAGAAGCCATTGAAAATTCTTGGGAGGTCAACTATATTTTATACGGCATTTATAGTTTAGTGTTTTTTGGAGGTGTATTAAGAGCCTTTTTTGGTCCAACTATTTTCTCTTTAATTGCACTTATTGTTCCTAAAAAAATATATCCCAATGCAGCCACTTGGAGCAGCAGTACTTGGAAGGGTGCTAGTGTTTTTGGTGCTCTTTGTGGAGGGTTTTTAATTGCGTGGATTGGAGTTCATTATACACTTGGTATTATATTTTCATTAGTAATGTTGTCTTTAGTGTTAGTTTTTGGTATAAAAAAGAAACCTGTTTTAAATAAAAAAACTAATGAATCTGTTATGGATAGCTTAAAGGTGGGACTAAAATTTGTGTTTAGCGATAAAGTTGTTTTAGGAGCTTTAACTCTAGATATGATTGCGGTTTTATTTGGTGGTGCTGTTGCCATATTTGCTGTATTTGCAAAAGATGTTTTAGATGCAGGCCCAAGAGGATTTGGGTTTCTAAATGCAGCACTTTCTTCAGGTAGTATAATTACTATGGTAGCAACAACCTACATCCCAATTACAAGAAATACAGGAAAAAAACTACTAATTTCAGTTTTTGGTTTTGGTGTATGTATGATAATTTTTGGGGCATCTAAGCTGTTGTGGTTGAGTATTTTGGCTTTGTTTTTATCTGGAGTGTTTGATGGTGTATCAATGGTTATCCGACAAACGATTCTTCAACTTAAGACTCCTGATGAAATGAGAGGAAGAGTAGGAGCTGTTAATTCTATGTTTGTTGGGTCGTCTAATGAGCTTGGTGCTCTTGAAAGTGGAATAGCTGCCAAAATGTTTGGTGCACCATTGGCTGTTGTACTCGGAGGTATTGTAACACTCATTACTGTCGCTACAATGAGTTTTAAAAACAAATCATTACGTAAACTAGATCTTACAAAAGATATAGAGGAGCACGAAAAAGAATATTAATAGGTCTTCAGTTCAAAATTTTTACCATCGAAAACACCATAAGTATAATATTGAATCCAATCTCCTAGGTTAATATACTTAGACTTTTCATTTAAGTCAATTTCTAAAGGCAAATGTCTATGACCAAACACAAAGAAATCTCTGTGTTTATCTTCTAGTTTACGTTTGCAGTAAACGGCTAACCATTCATTGTCTTCTCCTAAAAACTTAGCATCATCATCTCCAGAAATCATTTTGTTTTTTACAGACATATATTGCCCAATTTTAATGCCAATATCGGGATGCATCCATTTAAATAACCATTTAAAAAAAGGATTGGTAAACACTTTTTTCATGCGTTTGTAGCCTTTGTCACCAGGACCTAATCCATCACCATGACCAATAAATACAGAGGTGTCATTAAATGTGAATTCTTCAGGCTTATGATAAACAGGAATACCAAGTTCTTCTTCAAAATAGCCATTCATCCATAAATCGTGGTTACCCACAAAATAATGAATCGGAATTCCGGAATCACTAATTTCTGCTAGTTTCCCCAAAGTTCTTGTAAAACCTTTAGGTACAACGGTTTTATATTCAAACCAAAAATCGAAGAGATCTCCCATTAAGAAAATAGCTGCCGCATCATGTTTGATCTCATCTAACCAAGCGACGAATTTTTTTTCGCGAGGTCGAGAGGCTTCACTAGTTGGTGCGCCTAAATGATTATCTGATGCGAAATAGATTTTCTTTCCGTCCGCAATATGTATGTGATTAGTTTTACTCATTATCACTAGCGTACCATTCAGCGAAAGAAGATGTTGTTTCTGAAAGCCTTAAAGAATGTAATTTTATAGTTTCTGGTAAACGCTGTTGTATTTTTTTTGCAAAATCAATCACCATCATTTCGCTTGTTGGTTGATAATCTACTAGTAAAACATTATGGTCTCTAGCTTTTAATTCTTTGGCCAATTCTACGTGTGGTGTATTTTTATTAAAAACAGTAGCATGGTCAAAAACATCTACAATTTCTTCTTTAACAATCTTCTTTAAATCACCAAAATCAATCACCATTCCAAATTTTACATTGTTGGAATCGGCTATTGGTGTTCCTATTACGGTAACAAAAAGGTGGTAACTATGACCATGTACATTTTTACACTTACCATCGTAACCGTATAGTGCGTGACCTGTTTCAAAAGAAAACTGTTTTGTAATGCGAATTTTACTCATGCTATTCTAAATTATCTTGCAAAGATATTATAAATGTAAAAGGAATAGCTTTTTAGATTACATTTGCGCACTTTTTTTAATTTTTTTAAAAGACATGATTATATTTAATTTTTCCAGAAGCTACGGTGAGTAACCTTTTCGAAGCTATTCCGTTTGTTGAAAATGCGCTTTATGAGCGTGTTATTTCAGATATTTCATCTCAAAAATATAGTATTGTTGATGATTTTTTTTCAGAAGATGAGGTTATTGCTTTACGGCATTCCTTACTTTTAAAGTATGAAGAAGATGCATTTAAAAAATCGGCTATTGGTAACAAAACCAACGAACTCGTTAAAAAAGCAGTACGAGGTGATATTATTCTTTGGATAGATGAAAATGTTATAAATACTGCCGAACAATTGTTCTTCAATAAAATCAATGATTTAAAAGACTATCTCAATCGTACTTGTTTTTTAGGGATTAATCAAAAGGAATTTCATTATGCTATTTATCCTAAAGACACATTTTACAAGCGTCATTTAGATACATTTCAAAATGATGATAGGCGTAAATTATCGTTTGTTTGTTATTTAAATAGTGAAGATTGGAAACCCGAAAATGGTGGTGAACTGGTACTATATTTAGATGGTGAAGATAAAATAATCTATCCTTTTCATGGTAAAGTTGTTATTTTTGAAAGCCAAGAATTAGAGCACGAAGTAAAACCGGTAAATACACAAAGGTTAAGTATTACAGGTTGGTTAAAAACGCGATAAAAGCATTTAACGTCGCTTATTTCTGTTATAGAAATAAACAATTATCAAAACTAATCCTAAGATTAGAAATAAGCCATTCCCACCCAAAAAACTTAGAATATCCATATTATTCTTCTTTATATCTGTTTTTATTATATCTATAAATCACGTAAGCAATTATAACCAAAATTAGAAAAGGTAAGAATGAACCAATAAAAATACCAATACCATAATTGCTATCTGGTGCATTCTTAAGTTTTTCGTCAAGATTAACATCTTGAAGTATTGTAATTAATAAGTTCATTTATAGAAATTGAATTATTAACCAAATTTAAGTGTTTTGAGCTAGAGGAATAAATGTTTTTCTAAATTTTATAATTAATGGTAAACCACGTGCAATAATCCAAAGAGTAAATGTAATAAAAATACCATAGAGCTTATAATCTAAGCTATCTACCCAAAATATAACTGGAACAAAAATTACAAGAGTAGAAAACAACAACACGTTTCTAAGATATTTCATTTTACCAAGTCCTTTAAAAACACCATCGAAAATAAAAGCTAAAGCACATAAGGGTTGCATGGCCAAAACAATCCAAAATACTTTATAGAATTCCTTTAATACTTTTTGGTCATTGCTAAAAAGGTTTCCTAAAGGGTAGTAGAATATAGCGCCAATGACGCCAATAAAAAGCCCAACAAAAATGCCGTATTTAATTAATTTGTTACTGAGTTCTAAAAGGTTTTTATAATCCTTTGCACCAAATAATTTACCTGATAAAATATTACCAGCACTCGCGTATCCATCAATGAGAAAGGCTCCTAAAAACCATAGATTAATCGCAATGGTATAAGCAGCAATGTAGCTCTCGCCATATTTTGTAGCGAAACTAGTTCCAAAATATAAAGCAATATTCAAGGCAATGGTTCTAATAAATAAATTAAGAATCATTAAAGTGAAACGCTTCATTTCAGGATTAAAAGGCAATTTTGCGACTAATGGAATATCTGTTTTTTTAAGTAAATAATACGCTGAAAGTAAAGCCATAATTAATTGAGCAATGACACTTGCATAAGCAGCACCTTCAATGTGCATTGCAGGAATAAAACCTTTAATGCCATAGACAAAAATAAAGTCTAAGACAATATTTGCTAGTGCACCCGAAATAGCAATCAGCATTGGGAAATAGGTGTTTTGAAGTCCTCTAAATGTGCCAAATACAGCTATTGTGAATAAAGTAAAGGGAAATCCTAAAACTCGTATTTGATAATAGTCTACACTATAATTTAGAATGTCACCTGAAGCATTATAAAGTCTAAAAATATGTGAAGCCAATGGATATGTAATCGCTATAATTACAAGGCTGAGTGTAGTAATTACAAAAATAGCTTGCGCAGGTAAATTCTTTACAGCATTTACATTTCCGGCACCTAAGTATTGCGAAATAATTGAAGAAATGGCACTTCTGGTTTGCCCCAAAACCCAAATTAACATGGATAAAAATGTAGTTACTATACCAACTGCAGCTAAAGATGTTGTGGCATTATGTTCCATATTGCCAATAATTGCTGCATCAGTTAAAGATAAAATAGGTTCAGAAACACCTGAAATTAAAGCAGGAATCGCTAGTTTGTTAATTTGTTTTAAAGTTATAGATGTGCTCACAATACCAATTCGTAACAGAAAAAAGGAAATTTACTTTGCTTTGGAAAGTAAATATTACCCAATCGTTTATAGCCGCGAAGTTCGTAAAATTTTTGGTTTCTTTTGTTCTGCGAAAAGGTATCTAATCTAATAGAGCTATAGTTGTTTTCTATGGCATATTGTTCTGCAAAAGCCATGAGTTGTTGAGCGTAACCTAATCCTTCATATTTTGGGTGCACTGCCAACCGATGAATATAGAGGTTGTTTTTATTATCAGTTAACCATGTAATTGGTTCATATTCAAAATCCATAAGTGTTGTAATCACAACACAGCCAATTATGTTAGATTTTAATTCAATAACATAAAGTTCATTGCGTGTAATATCATTTTTAAAAGCAGATTTGTTTGGGTAATGTGAGTTCCATTGATAAATACCTTTAGAAATCATGTGTTTAGCACAAGCTTTGGTAATGTCTAAAATAGGTTCAATATCTTTTTCTTCTGCTTTACGAATCATTTTTAATGTTTACTTTTGCGATATAATAAATTTTAATTTTCTACTTATGAAGACAATATTAGTTCCTGTTGGTTCCTCAAAAAATGCACAATCACACTTGCAATATGCTGTAGATTTTGCTAAAGAGTTTGGTGCTAAGGTTTACGTGGTTCAAATATATAATGTTTATACCAAAGCTGGCACTATGATTAAAATTGATCATATTTTAGAAGCTGAGTCTAAATCATTTTTAGAAAATCACATCGCATCAATAGACAAAAAAGGTGTTGATGTTGTTGCCAAAACATTTAAAGGAAAATTAATAAACACAATAGAGAAGGTTTGTAAAGCCTTAGATGTAGATTTAATAATTTTAGAACCACGTACCAACTCAATTAAAGATGAGGTATATTTAGGAAAAACATCTGGAAAAATTATTAAACAAACACAAATTCCAGCATTAATAGTACCTGAAGGGTTTGCTTTTAAACCATTTGAAAAGCTGTTATTGGCTTTAAAATCAGCTACAATTAAAAAAGAGAATGTATTATATCCTTTAGCTTCTATAAAATCACAATTTAATGCTGCGGTAACTTTGCTTTTGGTGAAGACACCACATCATAAAAAGCACGATTTTGATGTTAATGAAGAATTACAGTCCTTAGTAACCGATACTAAAAAGGTAGATAGTCCAACAACATTTATGGCATTTTTAGAGCATCATAAAGAGAATGATCCAGATTTATTATGCGTAGTTAGACGAAAAAGAGGATTCTTTAAGAAGCTTTGGGAAAAGAACACTATTTTAAAAAAGGATTTTCATAGTACTAAATTGCCTGTTTTAGTTTTGAGTGGATTAAAATAAGTATATAGAAATTTTGGGGATGTAGCTCAGTTGGCTAGAGTGCTTGACTGGCAGTCAAGAGGTCGTCGGTTCGAGCCCGATCTTCTCCACAAAAAAGCATGCTATTAAGCATGCTTTTTTTATGAAATAAAATTAATAATATTTAAAACCACGGATTTTAGTTCATTAGAAAGTTCATCCTTTTCCCAAGGGTGACTTGTATTAAATACATGGTCGGCTCCTTTAATAACTTTTAATTTACTGTCTGTGCTCCAACGATGAATGTTTTTAGCCTCATTTATATTTACTGAAGTGTCTTTATCTCCATGGATAATTAGAATGGGTATGTTTATTTTTTTTGTAGCTGTTGCTATATGTAGCCTTTCTTCATTGGTTTTAAAATCTTCGAAAAATTGATAATAATGTGGCATTTGTTGTTTAGTTCTGCCATTTGTGATATGTTTTACACCATCAGTTTTCCATGTTGTAATTTCTTCTAACGTGCCAAATCTACTACCAAAATCACTCACACTCGCTAAAGTAATGAGTTTGGTTATTCTTTTATCTTCAGAAGACTTTAGTAAAGCAATTCCACCACCTCGACTATGACCAATTAGATTTATTTTATTTGTGTTTATGTTGGGATTATTTTTGAAATGAGACTGAACCCAATCAATAACATCATTTAAGTCGTTGAGTTCTTTGCTGTAATTGTTATTACCAAATGCTTCTAAATCTCGAAAATCTAGAGGGTCATTTATTGTGCCTCCATTGTGCGAAAAATTGAATTTCACAAAACAGTAACCAGAATCAGCAAAACATTTAGCCATTTGATTCCATGCTCCCCAATCTTTAAAACCTTTGTAGCCATGACAAAAGATAACTATAGGTTGATTTGTTTTCTCTTCTGAATAAAATGTATCTATTAAAATGGGTTTTTGATGTCCTCTTTCTATAATTATGTTTTTTTTAATTTTCATTAGTCAATTTCTTTTTCTGTAAAATTCACTTTTGGATTACAGATTTCAGTGATGAGTTTTTTTAGTTCAACTTCAAAACTATCTAAGGTTTCTTGAGTTATTAATTGATCTTTTGTTCTAGAGTGAGAAGAGGATTTTTTTCCGAATTTTAATAAACCTTCGTTAAGATTTTTAAAAGAAATAATACCAGCTTCTATTGGAAGTTCAATACGATTTTGTTGTTTCATCATATATGCATAGCATAATACTTGAAAAGACTTGCTGTACTTGTTGTAATCTGTAGTTAAATCTTCCCAATCGACAATTTCTACTTTGTTTTGTTCTACTTTTCCAGATTTATAGTCTATTACTCTAGTAATACCATTAAAGCTATCAATTCTATCTACTTTTCCTTTTAATTTAATAGGGAAATCTAAACCATCAATTTTAATAGAGATAGCTTCATCTGCCTCAATAGAAAGGATCTTTATCTCATTTCCTTTTTTGAGACTTGCAATTTCTTGATTGAGAAAGTTAGAAATATAGCGTTGTGCAATTTCAAAAATAATTAGATTTTTACCACTAGAAAAACCACCTTTATTGTACAGTTCTTCAAAATGCTTAGTTACCATTTGTTTGGTCTCACTCTTGAAAGTTTTAAGATGTTCAATGGTTAACAGAGAACCCTCTAATGGTTTGTAAAAATCTTCTAAGGAATTATGAATTACAGAACCTAATGTGTTAGCCGCAATATTTTCTTCAACCTCTTCAAACTCTTTTATACCTAATATTTTTTCGTAGTAAAAATCTATTGGATTTCGAATATAGTTAGTTAGGGAGGAAGGCGAGTAGCCTTTGCTAGAGAGCACTTTTAGCTGCTCAATTACCTTTGGTGTTTTAATTATTTGTTGTATGTTTTGTTCAATATTAGGCACGTCTGGCGTGATCACTTGATGCGTTATTTGATGTATACCTTCGATATCTAATTGTGTTATAAACCTACTTTTCTCTCCTCCTTTTAAGGCATCAATTTCGGTATTGTATAAAATATAGACGTTTTTAGCTCGCTGCAAAAGTCTATAAAAATGATAGGTATAAACAGCATCTTTTTCTTTAAAGGTTGGTAGTTTATTTTCGATTTTTACATCGAAGGGTATAAATGAATTATTTGTTTTTCCTGAAGGTAGAATACCCTCATTTACCGAGCTTATAATTACAGTTTCAAAATCTAATACGCGAGATTCTAACATACCCATAATTTGTAGTCCCTCTAAAGGTTCTCCTTTAAAATCTAATGTTTCGGTACTGAGTAACTCTTGGTAAATGGATTGTAGTGCTGTAATTGAATTAAGATATTTATATGTTGAATCTAGCTGAGATAATTGATTGAATAATGTGTTAAAACGATATAAATATTCTAATTCTAAGCTATGACTTTCCTTATTTGGCTCAAAATAGGCCTTCATTTTTAAAATGAGTTCAGCACAGTTTTGCAATGCTATTTGCGATGTGTTATTCCAAGTATTAAATAGCAATTCTATGAGTTCTTTGTGTGACTGAGTAATTTCCTTTAGTTCAGTTAAAGAGATATATACTATATTATTTTTTTGAATAGTGGCTACAATATCGCTTGATACATTTGTGGATGATGTGCCAAATAAAGGATATATAGATGGGTGTGATAACAAACCAATTACATCTTTGTAATAGAATTGTTTCGGATTATTTTTATGAATATTAAAAAGCTGCTCAAAGAAAGAGGCTAGAGGCACATATTGCAATGGTAAACCCATTGTAACATTTAGTTTATCTATTGATTTTGGAATTGAATTTAAGACTGGGAGTAATAGTTGTTCTTCCCCTAACACAACTGCAATTTTTGATAGATTGGTTTCTTTTTGAGTGAGTTCCTCTAATATTTGCCCAATATATTTTGCTTGTCCAACGAGTTTTGGAATACCAATGGTTTTAATGTTTTTCTCTTCTTTATAATAATTAGTTATCCAGTTAAAAGGATGTGTGTTAAAGTAATCCCATTGAGCTCTATGTAGCCTTGTAAACCAACCGGCATCATGTATAGAATCATTAATAAATGCATCATCAATGTCCCAATAAATATGAGCTAAATCATTTTTTAATAAACCTTGAATAATCTTAGACTCGGCGGTATTTAAGGCATTAAAACCTAAAAATATGTGTTTTTTCCCTTTAGCGTTTTCTATATAATGCTCTAAATTGTCTACTGCTTCTCTATAGATTAACCCTTGATAGCCTTGTTTTGAATTTAACAGACTTTCTGAATACGATGAATAGTAATTTTTAAGCTGTTTCCAGAATTTTAAGTGGTTTTTAATAAGATTGGTAGGGTCACTTTCTAAAGACCAATGATTAAGCTCCTTTATGGCATTTAAGTAATCAAATATGTGCGCTTGAGGTATAAGATAGCGGTCAATCTCATTAAAGTCTTGTAATAGGATTTGAGCCCATTTAGAAAAAGAATCAAAAGATTCTTGATCTGCGTCATTAGTAAGCTCCTTATACGTCTCGTATAGTTTGAATAATAAATCTGTATTAGGTAACTTCTGTAGGCCTGAAAGTTCTTCAACAAATTCTTCACTGCTAAGTATCTGTGGGGAAAATATGGGTTGGTCTATTAACGTAGAAATATGGTGCTTAAGAAAAACACCAGCACGTTTGCTAGGAAGAATGAATGACAGATCCTCTAATTTTAAATGTTTACTTTGAAGATCAATGAGAACTGATTTTATAAAACTTATCATTCTATAAAAATAAAAAACGCCCCGAATATCGAGGCGTTTTTTTAATATATTTTAGATGTGATTAGTTTTTCAACTTCACCTCTACACGTCTGTTTTCTTTTTTACCAGCTCTTGTTTTGTTGTTAGCGATAGGGTTATCTTCACCAAAACCAGAAGCAGTTAAACGATTTGATTGAATACCGTTAGCAATTAAATAATCTCTAACTGCATTTGCACGTCTTTCAGATAATGCTTGATTCATTGATTTAGAACCATCACTATCAGTATGACCTTCTATTGAGAAGTTAGCTTGTGGGTATTCTTTAAATATAGCAGTCATTGCTTGTAAAACTTGATCAGTTTGCTTTTGGAAAGTAGCTTTACCAGAATTAAACAAGATAGATCTAGAATATTCATTCAACGTAGCCATTACTTCTTCAGTTGGCTTAACTTCAGGACAACCATTATTTGCAGCTGTACCTACTTCGTTAGGACATTTGTCATCTTTATCTAAGATTCCGTCACCATCAGTATCTGCCCAAGGACAACCATTGTTTGCGATAGGACCAGCTTCGTTAGGACATTTATCAACACCATCAGCAACACCGTCACCATCAGCATCAGGACAACCAGCTAAAGTTTTTAATCCAGCAACTTCTGGACAGTTATCATCTTTATCCATTACACCATCACCATCAGAATCAGGACAACCGTTAAATTCAGCTAAACCAGCAGTATTTGGACAATCATCTTTAGAATCTTGGATACCATCATTATCAGAATCAGGACAACCATTGAAGATCTCTAAACCAGCTTCATCTGGACAAGCATCATCTTTGTCATAAACACCATCACCATCAGTATCAGTACCACCAAATTTAAATGTAAAACCAA
This sequence comes from Winogradskyella sp. Asnod2-B02-A, assembly GCF_045063645.1. Lineage (NCBI taxonomy): Bacteria > Pseudomonadati > Bacteroidota > Flavobacteriia > Flavobacteriales > Flavobacteriaceae > Winogradskyella > Winogradskyella sp. Asnod2-B02-A. The sequence continues at coordinate 856,662 of NZ_JBEFOG010000027.1, read as the reverse complement.
CTGAATGTTGGAAATGACTAGATAAATAATCTTCAAAAGCATGCTTGTATGTAGATTCAAGATTTAAACCTAAGTTTTCAGTAAACCAAATGTTGAACCCAAGAGATCCGTTTAATGTTCCAGCTCCGATATCATCAACCCAAGTGTAACCACCACCAACACCAAGATAAGGCTCGATAGTTTTAGATTTGATAACTTCCATTAGACTGTAAGAAACCTTTCCGTCTAAACCATAATAGTTTAAGTCATCTACTGAAGAGTCTCCAAATTTATCAATTCTATTTATAGAACCTTTAGCAGTAAAAGTAAAGCCATCAGTTAAATATTTTGAAACTGAGATTGTAGAAAGCGAAGGAAGAATGTTCCAATGATCTTTTGTGTCAAAGTATTTGTCAAAATATTCTCCTTGAGGTGCATCTTCTCCTACTGGATAAAAGTCAACAGCGTTAGCGCCAATTGTAATAGCCCATGGATTGTTTTTGTCTTGAGCATTAGAAGTGCTAAAACTTGCGATAAGCACTGCAACAATAAATAATCTGCTAAGATTTTTCATATTCTAGTTAATTTTAAATTTTTAAGTGTTAATTGTAGGCAAAAGTAAGTTGTTAAATTTTATTAACAAAGATAAATGTACAAAAATATTGTGATTTAGCCCTAAAACAGCGAGTTTGTATTTGTTTTAAATAATTTCTAATAATTTTCCGACTTTTATAAATGCTGAAATAGCCTTATCTAATTGGTTTCTATCATGTGCCGCAGAAAGTTGTACTCTTATTCTTGCTTTATTTTTTGGTACTACGGGATAAAAGAAACCAATAACATATATACCCTCTTCTAATAACATATTCGCCATAGTTTGAGACAATTTTGCATCGTATAACATTACTGGAACTATGGCAGAATCTCCATCTACAATATCAAAACCTGCTTCTTTCATCCCTTTTTTGAAATACTTGGTATTCCATTCTACTTTATCTCTCAGTGTTGTATCGTTTTTAAGCATATCAAATACTTTAATAGAAGCACCGACAATTGCTGGCGCTAAAGAATTTGAAAATAGATAAGGTCTGGAACGTTGGCGTAGTAATTCAATAATTTCTTTTTTGGCTGTTGTATAACCTCCCATAGCACCTCCCATGGCTTTCCCTAAAGTTCCTGTAATAATGTCTATTCTACCAAGAACTCCTTTTTCTTCAAGTGTACCAATACCTGTTTCACCTATAAAACCAGTAGCATGGCACTCATCAATCATTACCATAGCATCATATTTGTCAGCTAAATCACATATTTTGTCTAATGGCGCAACTAAACCATCCATTGAAAACACACCATCAGTTACAATGATTTTGAAACGTGCTCCGTTAGCGTTTGCTTCAATTAACTGTGTTTCTAAATCCGCCATATCATTATTTTGGTAACGATATCTTGCTGCCTTACATAATCGTACGCCATCAATTATAGAAGCATGATTTAATGAATCTGAAATAATAGCATCTTCAGCCGTTAATAAAGGTTCAAAAACTCCTCCATTGGCGTCAAAAGCTGCAGCATATAAAATGGTATCCTCTGTCCCATAGAAATCGGCAATTTTTTGTTCTAGCTCTTTATGAATATCTTGAGTGCCACAAATAAAACGCACGGAAGACATTCCAAAACCATGTGTATCCATGGTGTCTTTGGCTGCTTGTATAACATCTGGATGCGATGATAAACCTAAATAATTATTAGCGCAGAAGTTTAAAACTTTTTGTCCTGTATTTAACGTTATTTCTGCTCCTTGAGGTGATGTAATAATACGTTCCTCCTTAAAAAGACCAGCTTCTTTTATAGATTCTATTTCTTGTTGTAAATGATTTTTTATATTTCCGTACATGAGTTTTTAATTTAGAATTAAACAAAGATACTATGAAAAATCAGACTTCAAGAACTTCAATAGTTTCATTTATGTAAACCAACAATTTATGTATTACCTTTAAATTCATTCCATTTAAAACGGACTCATACGCGTTGAGCTGGTTAGCGTGAGACTCTTTGGCATCACCTGTTTTGTAATCTATAATTATGACTTCATTTTTTGAATTAGTACTTAATCTATCTGGTCTTAAAAGTTGACCAGAATTTGTAATGATATCGCGTTCATTATAAGTTATAAATTCATCTTTAAAATAAATATTTAATTTGGGATGATTTACAACCTCTAAAACCGAATTTTTTAAGGTTTTACATAGTTCTTTTGTGAGATCTCCAGAAATCAACAAATCATTAAAAGCAAAATCTAAATCTTCAATGGTCTTAATTTTAGATAATATTAAATGAACCAGATTACCACGTTCTATAGCGGCTTCTTGATGTGTATCCCACAATAATCCAGATTTAGTAACAATTTTTAAATTATGGTCTTCTTTAGGAACTGATATTAGTTTTAGAGCATTTGGTGTAGTCTCTTGTTCCTCCGAGTTTTTATTTGGTGTTTTTGTACCATAACTATAACTTAGATCATTGTCATTCCATTTGTTTTCTTTAATTAAGAAGTTAATAAACTTACCAGAATAGGTGTTATTATTCACTTCCCCTTTTGAATTAATGTCTTTTTTCGAAATAATGTACAATTGCTCAACAGCTCTGGTTAATACAACATAGAGTAGGTTAATGTTATCTAATTCTAATTGTGCTTGATGTGTATTGTAAATTAATCTCCCTGTATCTCCAAAATGCTCTACATCTTTTTTGTAATCTAGTAACAAGGTGCTAAAACCATTGTAATCTGTTGAGTTTACCGGAAACCAAACTTTTGGCTCTAATTCTCTATAAATATTAAGATCTGCATAGGGAAATATCACTACAGGAAATTCTAACCCTTTAGATTTATGAATGGTCATTATCTCAACGGCATTCATGTTTTCTGGTGTTACGACACTTAACTTATCTGCTTTCTTTTCAAAATAATTGATAAAACCTGCTAAATCTGAATTTTGTTTTTGTGTAAATTCTAAAACAACATCTAAGTAAAATTGAAGATATGCATCTGACAATTCGTTTAAATTAAACACTCTAATCACATGTTCTACCAATTCATAAAGTGGCAATTGAAGGCATTGACTTTTATCAATGTAAATATTTAGTTGATGTAATCCTGAAAACATCTCATCTAAATCTTGCTTGAGATAAGTTTTATAAAATAAGTGTTTGTCTTCGGTTTCATGTTGTTCTGCGATATAGGAAAGCACCTCAATTTTTAAGCTATCATTATTTGGTTGAACAAGCAATTTTAAAAATGAATTAAGGAAATTCACTTTGTCAGAATTTTTTAATAATAAGGTTTCTGAAGATGTAATTTTAATATCATTTTCATTAAGATAATTTGCAATGGCAACTCCTTCTTTTCGTTTTCTAACTAGTACACAAATATCATTTAAAGGAAATCCATCATCTTGGCATTGTTTTATGGTTTTTAAAACTTCTATAGCATACATTTCGTGAATATCATCGTCTTTCTGTACATCTAAAAAATTAAGATTTACATAGCCTTCTGAAGTATTATGAGCGTGTTGTTTCGCTTTTTTAAAAAGTTCGGCATAAGCATCTTCACTAAACGCGGTTTCACTTAAATAATCAAAAAATGAGTTGTTAAATTCTATAACAGACTTTGCACTCCGGTAATTGGTGTCTAGAGGTAACACTTCAGCATCAAACTGAAAAGGATTATCAATCTTATTATAGAGCTTTATAAATTGTTCAGCCTCACCTCCTCGCCATCTATAAATAGCTTGCTTGGCATCACCAACCAACATGGCATCTCCATTGGCTGCTGAAAGTGCATTTTCTAGTAGTGGTACTAAATTATCCCATTGCATTTTTGAGGTGTCTTGAAACTCATCAATAAAATAATGTTTAAATTTTTCTCCTAAACGTTCATATATAAAAGGTGTAGGTTGATTTTTAATTTCTTTACTAATAATAGTGTTGAATTCTGATATCAACATTTTATTTTGGTCAGTTTTTAAAAGATCGAGTTCATTTTTAATGGCGTTTAAAACCGAAAGAGGTGTAATGTTTTTGTAAAATCCTTTTTTTAGTTTTATGTTAAATGTTGAAGTTTTTGAAGCAACAAAATACTCCGATAATTTTGGTTGAATACTTTCTATAGTTGAAGCAACATCATCAGAAACACGTTTTGGATATAATGTATTGCCTTCTATTAAATCAATTTGCCAAGCTGAATCAAAGCCGACAGAAAATTGGTTTGAAGCTAATTTTTCAAAATGTTTTGGGAGTGAACTTCTATTAAAATCATTAAATTGTAAACCTGATTCTTCAATTAGAGTTAAAGCTGTAAGAGCTATATTTTTAGTTTTTTCTTCAAGCTGAGTGATTTCATTGGCTAATTGCTGTTTTAAAACCTTAAAATCCTCAAGAGTTTTCTCCTTTAAAGTATTGATGGCAAATAAATCATTCTCATTGACTAACAATTTAGAAATCTTATTAAAATCGTAACTGATATCCCAGCTTTTGTCGTCGTCTGCTTTTTCTATGGCAAAATCCACTAAGACTTTGGTTAGGGCTTTATCACTTCCGGCTTTAGCTATAAGACTATCAACAGCTTCATTTAACAATCGTTCTTGGTCTAGCTCTACTTCAAAATTTATAGGTAATTTTAAGTCGTGCGCAAAAGTTCTAATAACCCTATGTGTAAAGCCATCTATGGTAGAAATATCAAATGCACCATAATTATGAATAATGTGTTTTAATATGTGCTTTGATTTATGGTGAAGAACCTCTGGTTTAATATTTAATTCTTCGCATATCGCCTCAAACATTGGATGAGCGTTTGTTAAACTCTCTTCAGACGAAAAAGATTTTAGCATAGTTATAATACGTTCTTTCATTTCACCGACCGCTTTGTTGGTAAACGTAATCGCTAAAATAGATTTGAATTGATCGTAACTATTAGATTGAATTAAAATTTTTAAATAAGCTTTTGCTAGTGTAAAAGTTTTTCCACTACCAGCAGAAGCATTATATATTTTGAAGGCTGAATTTTGCAAGAGATAATTTTTATACCAAAATAGGGAATCTTAATAGTTTATTAAGAAAAAATCTCAGACATTATTGTAAATTTGAGTTCAAACAAATAATTAACTAATTTAAAACAAAAATATTATGGCTTTCGAATTACCGAAATTAAAATATGCTTACGATGCTTTAGAACCTAATATTGATGCTCGTACTATGGAGATTCATTATACTAAACATCACCAAGGCTACACAAATAAATTAAATGCTGCGATAAAAGGAACAGATTTAGAAGGTAAAACAATTGAAAATATCCTTATTAATTTAGATATGGATAACAAAGCTGTTAGAAATAATGGTGGTGGTTTTTACAATCATTCATTATATTGGGAGGTAATGAACCCAGAAGGAAAAGGACGTTTGTCTGGAGCTTTAAAAGATGCTATTGAAGCAGAATTTGGTTCTTTTGATGCTTTTAAAGATGCGTTTTCTAACGCTGCTGCAACACAGTTTGGTTCTGGTTGGGCTTGGTTGTGTGTACATGAAGGAGGAAAAGTTGAAGTTTGTTCTACGCCAAACCAAGATAATCCATTAATGCCTGGTGTAACTTGCCAAGGAACGCCAATTTTAGGTATAGATGTTTGGGAACATGCTTATTATTTAAATTATCAAAACAGAAGACCAGATTATATTGAAGCTTTCTTTAATGTTATTAATTGGAATGAGGTTGAAAGAAGATACGCAGAAGGTAAGTAAGCTAAGCGATATTAGAGTTAAATAAATTGAAAAATCCGAGTCTTTAACAAAAGGCTCGGATTTTTTTAATATAATAATTTGAGAATTGGACATGAAAAAGGGCGAACAGATGTTCACCCTTTTTGCCCCAAATCTACCATAAACTTAACCTACTTATGTTATGGTGATTCAAATATAAGTGGACATTATTTTAAGTAGTCAATTTTTTGGACAAACGACCTATAAATTAGTCTAAGCGTGGAAAGTACTAGGTTTCTAACCTAATAAGAGTAAAAGTTAGGTTTTATTGAATGCATAACTTAAAGTAATACTTTAAATAAAGTGCATAAAAAAAGGTGAACGAAGTTCACCTTTTTTTGCCCCAAATCTACCATGAACTTAACCTACTTATGTTATGGTGAGACCAATGTAGATTTAATTTGTTAAAATGAATCAATAATCGGATAAAATGCATTATATTTCGATATAATACTGTTTTTATCGGATAAAAGGCTGTTTTAGAATTGTTTAGTACGCACGTTGCTTGTTACCTTCGTAAAAATTAATGAATGCTCTATTTACAACTCTATTACCTCCAACCGTAGGATAATTACCAGTAAAGTACCAGTCTCCTAGGTTTTTAGGACACGCTTTGTGTAAGTTAGATACGGGTTGAAAAATAATTTTAACCTCTGCCTTAATATCTTCACCTCCTAGTAATTCTGATATTTTATCCGAAATTTGTTCGTCTGTAAAATTATCGTAGATTTTTTTAACGTAGTTAACGACATTTTTATCTTTCATGTTAACTTGTTCTATACATTTATTATAGACTTCCTCTACAATATGGTATTGATTATTATCTTTTAGTAATTCTAGAGCCGCTTTGAAAGCAATTAATGTTTCTAAGTTTGCCATATCTATACCGTAGCAATCAATGTAGCGAATTTGAGGAGCAGAAGAAACCACAACAATTTTCTTAGGGTTTAAGCGGTCCATCATTTTAATGATACTCTTTTTAAGCGTAGTGCCTCTAACAATACTATCATCAATTATTACTAAGTTATCCGTTGGTTTTATAACACCATAAGTAACATCGTAGACATGTGCCACTAAATCATCTCTACTACTATCCTCAGTGATAAAGGTTCTTAGTTTAACATCTTTAATAGCGATTTTTTCAATTCTTGGTCGTTCGGATAAGATTTCTGTGACCTTTTCTGCGGATAATTGACCATTACCATTTAATATGGATTCTGTTTTCTTTTTGTTGAGGTGATCTTCAACAGTTTCAATCATTCCATAAAACGATGTTTCTGCCGTATTAGGTATGTAAGAAAACACACTATTTTTGGTGTCATTGTTAATGGCCTCAAGAACTTTTGGCATTAACAATCGGCCAAGCATTTTTCGTTCTTGATAAATTTCAGCATCACTTCCACGAGAAAAATAAACACGTTCAAAAGAACATGCTTTTCGTTCTAATGGTTCTAATATTTTTTTAATTTTTGTTTGTCCAGATTTTTTAGTAATGATGGCATGTCCTGGGTCTAATTCTTTTACGGATTCAAAAGGAACATTAAATACAGTTTGAATTACAGGACGCTCTGAGGCAACCACCACAATTTCATCATCTTTATAATAATAAGCTGGTCTAATGCCTGCAGGATCTCTTAAAACAAAAGAATCTCCATGGCCTAATAAACCTGCCATGGCATAACCACCATCCCAATTTTTTGCAGCATGTTTTAAAATTTTCCCAACCTTAAGACGCTCTGCAATTAAAGGAGAGCATTCATTTTTATTGTAGCCTTCTTTTTTAAGGTCTTTATAGATTTTTGAAACAGCATCATCTAAGAAATGACCAATTTTTTCCATTACTGTAATGGTATCTGCTTTTTCTTTTGGGTGCTGACCAATTTCAATTAAATTATCAAATAGCTCGTTAACATTAGTCATGTTAAAATTACCAGCTACAATAAGATTTCTGTGCATCCAATTGTTTTGTCTTAAAAAAGGATGAACACTTTCTACGCTGTTTTTTCCAAAAGTACCATAACGAACATGACCCAATAAAACCTCTCCTATATAAGGGATGTTCTTTTTTTGTAAAGCCACATTATCTTGATATTGTGGGTTATTAGTTAACTCTTCATTAATGCGTTCATTAATTTGAGCAAAAATATCTTGTATGGGCTGTTGCGCAATAGATCGAACGCGACTTATATAACGTTCTCCAGGTTTAACGTCTAATTTAATACTTGCAAAACCAGCACCATCTTGTCCGCGGTTGTGCTGTTTTTCCATCATTAAATACATTTTATTTACACCATAAAAAGCACTACCATATTTTTCTTTGTAGTATTCTAAAGGTTTTAAAAGTCTAATGAGTGCAATTCCGCATTCATGTTTTAAAGCATCGCTCATGTTTTGTTTTCTGCTAGAGTTATTTTATAAGTTTAAATGAGGTATAGGTAAAAAAAAACGCACTCAATTTAGAGCGCGTTGTTTTTAATTTAATTCGATATCAAATTGTGTTAGATTTTTAAATTGGTCTAATCGTTTATAGATTTCTTTATCCGTTAAGTTTTGCATGCGCTCTGTACCAAATTTTTCTACGCAAAATGAGGCTAGAGTAGAGCCATAGATGACGGCTGTTTTCATGTTCTCAAAAGAGAAATCTCCTGTTTTAGCTAGATAGCCAGCAAAGCCACCAGCAAAAGTATCTCCAGCACCTGTAGGGTCAAAGACTTCTTCTAAAGGAAGGGCAGGAGCATAGAACACATTTTCGTTATGAAATAATAACGCTCCATGTTCTCCTTTTTTAATGACTACATATTTTGGACCCATTTCATGAATCTTTCTCGCTGCAACAACTAAAGAATACTCTCCAGTTAATTGTCTAGCTTCTTCATCATTAATTGTTATAACATCTACGTTTTTAATTACAGAAAGTAAATCATCTAGAGCTATATCCATCCAGAAATTCATAGTGTCTAAAATCGCCAACTTAGGCTTCTTAGTCATTTGGTCTAATACACCTTGTTGTACCATAGGATGTAAATTTCCTAGCATTACAACTTCTGAGTCTTTATAGTTTTCAGGAACAATTGGATTAAAATGCTCTAATACGTTTAGCTCTGTAGCTAACGTATCCCGTGAGTTCATATCATTATGATATTTACCACTCCAAAAGAAAGTTTTACCATCTTTTACAATTTCTATACCTTCAATATTTACGTTTCTGTTTTTTAAAAGATCTAAATATTCTTCCGGAAAATCACCGCCCACAACAGAAACAGCAGCAGAATCTACTTTAAAATTTGAAGCTGATAAGCCAATGTATGTTGCTGCACCGCCAAGAATTTTATCAGTTTTACCGAAAGGTGTTTCAATAGCATCAAAGGCTACAGTACCAACAATTACTAATTTACTCATAAAAGATTTTTGAATTATGATGCAAATTTACGTAAAATATATTCTTTGTGAAACACCATTTAACACAATACTAATTGGGTTTATTTCCTTCCAAAATCAGCAGGAATTTCTCCCCAAGCCTTAGTCTCCCATTTTACTATGGTGGTAGAATATTCATTAGTCTTTAACCATTCAACAGCGCGATCTACCAAATCATAAACTGGTTTATTTTTGGCACTACGTTTTAGTTTAGAATTACATGTCTTTTTTCGAACCCAACTCATAGCTGTTCTAGAATCTGTATACATTATACGGTCGCTATTGTGTTGTTTTAAAAATGCTAAACCATGAACCAAAGCTAAAAATTCGCCAATATTATTAGTGCCTTGTTCAAAAGGCCCTTGAATGAAAAGTTGCTTTTTTGTTTTTGTATCCACTCCTCTATATTCCATAATGCCTGGATTTCCGCTTGAAGCTGCATCTACTGATATGGAATTGTAATTGGGTAGTCCTATTTTTTTTAGTTCTGCATCGGAAAGTCCACTTGAAGACGTTTTGTTTTTCCCTATATAATCAAAATAATTTCCTTCTAATGCTTTTTGGGCTTCATCAAGCGTTGGGAAAGATTTGTATTGTGCGCCTTGGTAATCTTTAATTTGGGCCTTACAGGCATTCCATGTATTAAAGACTCCTTTTTTATGGCCTTGCCAAACGGTATAATATTTTTTTTTCTTTTTACTCATGTTCACTTCCCGTGAAAGCGGGAATCTCTTTTTGTCGCTCTGAATGAAATGAAGAATCTAGAAAAAATCCTTCGACAAGCTCAGCATGACATCTAAATTATTGATTTAATATTTTCTCAGCCACCTTTGGAAAATGCTCCATCTCCAACAAATGAATCTTTTTTGCCACATCTTCTGCTGAATCTGTAGGTAAAACACTACATTTTTCTTGAAAAATAATGGCTCCTTCGTCATAATTTTCGTTCACATAATGTATAGTGATGCCAGTTTCTGTTTCTTTATTCTCTACTACAGCGTTATGAACATTCATCCCATACATACCTTTGCCGCCATATTTTGGTAATAATGCAGGATGTATATTTATCACCTTATTAGGATATGCTTTTAGTATGAATTCTGGAAACTTCCAAAGGAAGCCGGCTAATACAATAAGATCTGGTTGAGATGTATTTAGGATATTTAAGACATCTTCAGACTTAGAAAAAGCAATTCTATTGAAAGATAAGGCACTAACATTTAGTTTTTTACAGCGATCTAAAACTTTGGCATGAGGATTGTTAGTTAGTACTTGAATAACAGACGCACTATCGCTGTTGTGAAAAAACTTAATTAAATTTTCAGCATTAGAGCCACTTCCGGACGCAAAAATTACAACACGTTTCATTTACAGGTATATTTCTTCAATTATTCAAACAAAAAAAAGAATAATAATTAACAATTAGGGTAAAACTTAAAATACTTCTGTTTATTTTTACTAAATTAAAAACACATTTTATCGGTAAAGATGAATATTCAAATAAAGTTTTTTATTTTTGCCATCTAATTAAAACTTAAAATTAAAAAATTATGTCAGACATTGCATCACGAGTAAAAGCGATTATCGTAGATAAATTAGGTGTTGATGAAAACGAAGTTGTAACTGAAGCAAGCTTCACAAACGATTTAGGAGCGGATTCATTAGATACTGTAGAATTAATAATGGAATTCGAAAAAGAATTCGATATTCAAATACCAGACGATCAAGCTGAGAACATAGCAACAGTTGGTCAAGCGGTTTCTTATATAGAAGCAGCAAAATAATAACTCAATTTTTATGGAATTAAAGCGAGTCGTAGTAACGGGTTTAGGTGCACTTACACCAATAGGGAATACCAAAGATGAATATTGGGAAGCTCTTATTAGTGGAAAAAGTGGTGCAGCTCCGGTAACACATTTTGACCCTGAAAAGTTCAAAACCAAGTTCGCTTGTGAAATAAAAAACTTTGAAGTTACTGACTTTATTGATAGAAAGTTAGCAAAACGAATGGACAAGTTTTCGCAGTATGCAATGGTGGCTTCAGATGAAGCAATTGTAGACTCAAAACTAGATTTAGATTCGTTAAACAAATTGAGAGTTGGAGTGATTTGGGGCGCAGGAATTGGTGGTTTAGAAACATTTCAAGAAGAAGTGTTAAACTTTGCTGCTGGTGACGGAACACCTCGTTTTAATCCATTCTTCATTCCGAAAATGATTGCTGATATAGCACCAGGAAACATATCTATAAAATATGGTTTTATGGGTCCTAATTATACCACAGTATCTGCATGTGCTTCTTCTGCAAATTCAATGATCGATGCCTTAAATACAATTCGTTTAGGAACTTGTGACGTGATTATTACAGGAGGAAGTGAAGCAGCAGTTACCATTGCTGGTATGGGAGGATTTAACGCTATGCACGCAATGAGTACTCGAAATGATAGTCCACAAACAGCCTCTAGACCATTTGATGCGAACCGAGATGGTTTTGTATTAGGTGAAGGAGCAGGTGCGATTGTTTTAGAAGAGTATGAGCATGCTAAAGCAAGGGGAGCTAAAATCTATGCAGAAGTTTTAGGTGGAGGTTTATCTTCAGATGCATATCATATGACAGCGCCACATCCAGATGGTATTGGTGTTGTTGCGGTAATGAAAAATTGTTTAGAAAATGCTGGTTTAAAACCTGAAGATGTAGATCATATTAATACACACGGAACTTCAACACCTTTAGGTGATGTTGCCGAGTTAAAAGCTATATCTGAAGTTTTTGGCAGCCATGCTAAGAACATTAATATTAATTCTACAAAATCAATGACGGGACACTTGTTGGGTGCTGCTGGTGCTGTTGAATCTATTGCTTCAATTTTAGCAATGGAACATGGTATTGTGCCACCAACAATCAACCACGAAACGGTAGACGAAAACATTGATCCAGAATTAAATTTAACGCTCAATAAAGCTCAGAAACGAGATATTAAAGTCGCAATGAGTAATACATTTGGATTTGGCGGACACAACGCCTGTGTGTTATTTAAAAAATTAGATTAAATCCCGAATGAGCTTCATTCGTAACATATTAAATTCCCGCTCTCCAGTAGACGGGAATTTTTTTGTACAACTCAAAGAAATACTTGGGTTTAAGCCAAAATCAAAATCAATTTATATTACGGCATTTACACACCGTTCTATGAATATTAAGGACAACAAAGGAAATCCTATTAACTATGAACGTCTTGAGTTTGTTGGTGATGCTATACTTGGTTCTGTAATCGCAGCTTATTTATTTGAAAAAGTACCACATGGAGATGAGGGTTATCTTACAAAAATGCGCTCTAAGGTAGTAAGTAGGGAACATCTTAATAAGTTAGGTGAAGAATTACGCCTTATCGATTTCGTTGAAAGTAGAATTCCGAAATCTAATTTTGGAGACAATATTCATGGTAATCTCTTTGAGGCCTTGGTTGGTGCCATTTATTTAGATAGAGGATATAAGTATTGTGAAAAATTTATAAATACTCGTGTTATAAATCCACATGTAGATATTGAAGCATTAGAAGGAAAGGTGATTAGCTATAAGAGTTTACTTATAGAATGGTGTCAAAAAGAGAAGCATACTTTTGATTTTCAGGTGTATGAAGATACAGGTAAAGATGAATTAAAACATTTTTCTGTAAAACTAACTTTAAATGGCAAAGTTGTTTCAAAAGCCCGAGCAACTTCAAAGAAGAAAGCAGAAGAAAAAGCAGCTAAACGTGCTTTTTTTGCCTTTCAGAATGAAATTACAAATCTTCAATAAATAGATTCATTGCGAAGTATTAATTGAGCTTTACGATAACGTTTTCGTAGAATTTTGAGGTTAATCTTAACGTATTGTTACAGAATTTAACCGTTTATTATACTATATTTACCGCTCAAAGTTATAATTGTATGGCTTTACACAAACTTCAAGTAGATGATTTTTATGATGACTCCTATAAATTAATTGCGATTCATTGTAGGTTAGAAGATTATAGATTAGCATATGTGCTCAATAAGCATTTAGGGCTTAAGTTAGAACGTAAGGAGAAGGATATAGACTTTAAATATTTAGAATCATCATACAGTATCTTTGAATGGGATAATGAAACAGAATACATATTATGGAATTTAATTTCTAATGTATGTAAAAAGGAACAAGATAGTTTGAGTAGTACAGGAACTTTATTTAATGAAAGTGAAAAAATACTTAAAACATTCAATTTAATATCAGAATACAAAAAAGTAGATTATTTCATTAAGATTTCAGATGAAATACAGAATGTAGATGAAAAGGTTATTTTGAATAAATTAAAAACCATTCCACAAATTATAACAAGTTATACGGTAGATCCGTTAAAAATAAAGTCGAAAGACCATTTAATATTTTAAATTGATGTCAACAAAAAATAAGAAAACAAAAATAGTAGCCACCTTAGGTCCTGCAACTAGTACAAAAGAAGTATTAAAGGCCATGTTAGAAGAAGGGTGTAATGTATTTAGAATTAACTTCTCTCATGCAGATTATAAAGACGTTGAAGAACGTATAAAAATGATTAGAGAACTTAATGAAGAGTATGGCTATAACGCTTCAATTTTAGGAGATTTACAAGGTCCTAAGTTGCGTGTTGGGACAATGAAAGGTGAGGTTATAGTAAATGAAGGTGATGAGATTATTTTTGCTACCGGTAAACGTTTCGAAGGTACAAAGGAACGCGTTTATATGACTTATGATAAGTTTCCTCAAGATGCAAAACCAGGTGAACGTATTCTTTTAGATGATGGAAAATTAATATTTGAAGTAGTTTCTACAGATAAGAAAAGTGAAGTTAAAGCCAGAGTTATACAAGGAGGTCCTTTAAAATCTAAAAAGGGAGTTAACTTACCTAATACTAATATTTCTCAACCTGCTTTAACAGAAAAGGATATTGAAGATGCTATCTTCGCTATTGGACAACAAGTTGATTGGATAGCGTTATCATTTGTTCGTCATGCAGAAGATTTAATGGAATTAGAAAAGTTGATCTCTGAACATAGTGATCATAAAATTCCAATTATAGCTAAGATTGAAAAACCAGAAGCTGTTGAGAATATAGATAAAATTGTTGCCTATTGTGATGGTTTAATGGTAGCTCGTGGTGATTTAGGAGTTGAGATTCCTGCAGAAGAAGTGCCATTAATTCAAAAGCAATTAGTTTTAAGAGCCAAACGCGCAAGAATACCTGTAATTATTGCAACCCAAATGATGGAAACAATGATTACTAGCTTAACACCAACGCGTGCTGAGGTTAATGATGTTGCAAACTCTGTGATGGACGGAGCCGATGCGGTGATGTTATCTGGTGAAACGTCCGTAGGTCAGTATCCGGTTCAAGTGATTCGTCAAATGTCAAATATTATACGAAGTGTTGAAGATTCTCCTCTTATTGAGGTGCCTCAATCTCCACCGCATATTCGTACTAAACGATATATTACAAAAGCTATTTGTTATCATGCAGCTAATATGGCAAACGAAATTAATGCAAAAGCGATTTCTACTTTAACTAATAGTGGTTATACAGCATTTCAAATTTCGGCATGGAGACCATCTTCCCATATCTTAGTATTTACGTCTAATAGACGTATTTTAACTCAGTTGAGTCTGCTTTGGGGTGTTACAGCATTTTATTATGACAAGTTTGTTACTACAGATGAAACCATTGAAGATGTAAATGCAATTGCTTGTAAAAAAGGCTACCTAGATGTAGGAGATATGTTAATTAGTTTAGCAGCGATGCCAATTCAAGAAAAAGGTATGGTTAATACATTAAGGATTACAGAAATTGAAAGTTGTAGTTTTTAGTCCTTAATTTTAGTAATTATTATTAAAAAATGCAGTACTGTTATTAAACAATACTGCATTTTTTATTTTTATACTGAATTGCCCAGATTCAAAATTAGTGGCTTTGAATGATTGATTCACTGAGTATAAGTTTAAAAGTTGAATTTTAATTGAACACTAACAGATTGTTGTTCTTGATATAGAGGTTTGGTTGCTTTAGGAGCTTCAGTATTTAAATTAGACATAGAAATGCCTAAAAGCCGAACGGAATTGTTTAGTGTGTTCTGATAAAGTAAATCTTTAGCAGTTTCGAGTATTATCGATTTATCACATATATAATAGGGTAAAGTTTTACTTCTAGTTTGTAAAGTAAAATCACTATATTTTATTTTTAACGTTACGGTTTTACCAGAGATTTTAGTTTTAGAAAGTCGTTTAGCGACCTCTTCTGAGATATGCTCTAATTTTTCTAGCATAAAAATTTCTGAAGAGAGGTTTTTGCTAAACGTACGTTCTGCGGCTAATGATTTTCTTATTCGGTTGGGTTTAACTTCACTGGAATGAATGCCTCTTACAACGTCATAATAATACCGTCCAGATTTACCGAAGTTTTTATCTAAATATTCTAAGGATTTTGATTTTAAATCTTTACCAGTGAAAATTCCTTTTTGGTACATTTTTTCAGCAGTAACTTTACCAACACCGTAGAATTTTCTGATGTCTAAATCTTCTAAAAATGGAAGAACATCTTCTGGGTTTACGGTTTTTTGTCCGTTAGGTTTATTGTAATCGCTGGCTACTTTAGCTATAAATTTATTTATAGAGATGCCTGCGGAAGCTGTTAAGCCAACTTCATTAAAAATACGTTGTCTAATCTGCTCTGCTATTAATGATGCACTAGGTAATCCTATTTTGTTTTCTGTAACGTCTAAGTACGCTTCGTCTAAAGATAAGGGTTCAACCAAATCTGTATAATCTAAAAAAATCTTGCGAATACGTTTAGAAATTTGAGTATAGCGCTCAAAATCTGTTTTTACAAAGATAAGTTCTGGACATAATTTTATAGCTAACCGACCAGACATGGCACTTTTTACTCCATATTTTCGCGCCTCATAACTCGCAGCACTTACAACGCCTCTTGTACCTCCACCTCCAACAGCAATAGGCTTACCCTTTAGTTCAGGATTGTCCATTTGAGCAACAGAAGCATAAAATGCATCCATATCCACATGAATTATTTTTCTTATTGGTAACGTCTCTAACACAAAACAAATTTATAATATCTTTGGTTATATAAATGGTACTATTATGAAACTTATATATACGCTTCTTATTTTATTAGTACTGTTGTTTATTTGGTCTGCAATTAATCCTTTTGACTATTTCACGTGGTTTTTAGAAGTTTCTCCTGCTTTAATGGGTATTATGATATTAGCTATCACCTTTAACCGTTTTAGGTTTACTAATTTGGTTTACATTTTGATTTTTTTACATTGTGCCATTTTAATAATTGGTGGACACTACACGTATGCAGAAGTGCCTTTATTTGTTTGGATTCAAGAAATTTTTAACCAATCTAGAAATAACTACGATAAGGTTGGGCATTTTGCTCAGGGTTTTGTTCCGGCTGTGATTGTTAGGGAAATACTCATTCGAAAAAATGTCGTTAGAAGTAATAAATGGTTGAATTTTATTGTAGTATGTATTGCAATGGCAATAAGTGTAACTTATGAATTTATTGAATGGTCAGTATCTTTAGTAACAGGTGATGGAGGTGATGCTTTCTTAGGAACTCAAGGTTATATTTGGGACACACAGTCTGATATGTTGTATGCAACTGTTGGTGCTATTTTTGCTCTTATCTTTATAAGTAAAATACATAATAGCCAAATTGAAAAAATAAAGGACTAATTGTTAGAGTTATGATAGAAATAGAGCGTAAATTTTTAGTGACTTCTGAATTGTTTAAATCGGAAGCTTTTAACAGCTACAATATTAAACAAGGTTTTTTGAATAGTCATAAAAAACGTACCGTACGTATACGTTTAAAAAAAGATATGGGTTATTTAACAGTTAAAGGCGAATCAACATCTAATGGATTGTCTCGTTTTGAGTGGGAAAAAGAAATTTCTGTTGAAGAAGCTGAAAGTCTTTTAGATTTATGTGAAAAAGGTATTATTAATAAAATACGATATGAAGTAAAATATGGGATTCATATTTTTGAAGTGGATGAATTTTTTGGTGATAACGCAGGTTTGATTATTGCAGAAGTTGAATTAAATGCCGAAAACGAGAAATTTATCAAACCAAATTGGCTTGGTGAAGAGGTGACAGGAAACGTTAAGTATTATAATTCTCAATTAAGTAAAAATCCTTATACTAACTGGTAAAAATAATAAAGCCTATCCAGTTTAAAACGAATAGGCTTTATCATTATTTATTTTATAAATTCTTACTCTGTCATTGGCGCACCGCTAACAATAAGGAATTCAGAGCGTCTATTTTCAGCATGTTGTTCTTTAGTACAACCAGCTGAACAATCTATTTTAGGTTCAGATTCCCCTTTACCCGTTCCATTCTTACTCTGTCATTGGCGCACCGCTAACAATAAGGAATTCAGAGCGTCTATTTTCAGCATGTTGTTCTTTAGTACAACCAGCTGAACAATCTATTTTAGGTTCAGATTCCCCTTTACCCGTTCCAGAGATACGAGATTCATCAATACCTTTAGAGATGACGTATTGCACTGTTGTTTTTGCTCTACGCTCAGAAAGACCAGCATTATAAGCTTCTGGACCTCTTGCATCTGTATGTGATGTTGCATGAATCACTAATTCAGGATATTTAGTCATGATTTGAACCAGTTTATCTAATTCAAAAGCCGCTTGAGCAGTGATATTAGATTGATCAAACTCAAAGAATATTGGCGCTAAAACAATATTAACAGGTGTTATTAACACTTCAATAGGATCTAAAGAAACCTGAATGTTGTTTTCCTCTTCAGTAGTCCCTTCAACAGGTACTTTTTTACTATCAAACCCATCCATTACTACTTCTAATTCAGAATCTTTTTCAGCTTCAACGATAAATTCTGCAATTCCATCTTCATTGGTTAATTTAGAAACGACTTTATTACCTTCTTCATCAAATAATGTTACAGATGCACCACTAATTGGCTCACGTGTTTTATCATCTAAAACTGTAGCGCTAATTAACACATCGAAAAGCGGTTGTAATTTTTTAAACTCATAAATATCATCACTACCTTTTCCACCTTCTCTATTAGATGACACAAAACCTTGACCAGCTTCTTCATCCATTATAAATGCAAAATCATCTGCATTACTGTTAATAGGAATACCAACATTACGAACAGGTGCTAATTTACCGTCTATGTCTTTGGTATAGAAAACATCTAAACCACCTAAACCTAGATGCCCATTAGAAGAGAAATAAAGCGTGTTGTTACTGCTGATGTAAGGAAACATTTCTTGTCCTTCTGTATTTACTTTCTGACCTAAATTTTCAGGTGTTCCTAAAGTACCATCGGTATTTATTGCCGCTTTGTAAATATCAAAGTCACCAAAACCACCTGGCATATTAGAGGCAAAGTAAAGCGTTTGACCATCAGGACTTACAGATGGATTTTTAACCGAATAGTTTTGACTGTTTATGGTTAAATTTTCAACCATATCCCAATCCTCACCTAATTTAGTGGCTTTAAACAAATACAATTGACTAAAACGTGTACTGCTTAAAGAATCTTTTTGATAATCTTTTTCAAAGTAACTTTCTCTAGAAAAATACATGGTTTTTCCATCAGGTGTAAATGATACTAAACCTTCGTGAAATCTTGTATTGATCTTATCATTAGCCAACGTTGCTTCTTGATATGTGCTATCAGAGTTTTTTACAATGGTATATATATCTAAATAAGGCTGATCGTTCCAACCGTAATTTTTACGGCTATCGTTACGACCAGATGTGATGTATAATTTACCATCATGCATTGTACCACCAAAATCAGATTGTGTAGAGTTGAAATCTGCATTTTGCACATTAAACTTTTTACCTTGTTCTAAAATTTTAGGGAGGTAATTAGGATTTTTTCTAAAAGCAATAGCTCTATTGTCTGCAGGTCGCATTGAAGCAAACTTTTCCATTTGTTGATTAGAAGCCTCATATTTTCCATTGGCCTTAAGCATTTGAGAATACTTATAAACCATTTCTGGTTTTTCTGAAGTTTCTAAAGCTTTTGCATACCAACGCTCAGCAGCTTCAGTATTAAAAATGTTATAATAGCTTTCTGCTAATTGTCCGTAAACATATGCATCTGCTTTTCCGTCTTCTACAAGATCGTTATAGCTTTCAGCAGCTTTGACAAATTCAAATCTAGCAAACTGTTTATCTGCCTTCTTTGTATTTTTATTCTGAGCAGTTAAGCAAAAGCTACTCATCAACGTAATCAATAATAATGTTTTAAAGTTTTTCATAATTGTTTTAGCTTAACTGATTAAAAGTATCTTGGTGAACGTGAAACACGCTTAGGGAAATTAAGATCAAATAATAACATGATCTCGTGTGATGCTGGCGAGTACGCTTTAATACCAGAAGATATAGCATCGTAAGCATAACCAATTCTAACAGCAGGTGTAAGTGCAAAATTCACTAATCCCGAAAAAGAATCATCTAATCTGTAAGACGCTCCAATTTCAAATTTCTTATAGAATCTTGCGTTTACATTAACATCAAATGATGTTGGCGCATCAAATGCAGATTTCACCATAACCGATGGTTTTAATTCTGTATTTGGAGATAAATCAAACACGTAACCACCAGTTAAGAAATAGTGTTGTGTTTCAGAGCCTATGTTACGATCACCATCATCTAAATGTACTGATGATAACATATTTGGTACCGATAAGGATACATAGTATTTATTGGTATAATAAAAGAATCCTGCACCAATATTAGGTGTGGTTTCATTTATTCCCATTCCAAAGAAAGGATCGGTTGGATCTGTAAGTGCGACATTTGAATTTGTTAAATCAATGTCATGAAATGTAGCACCTGCTTTAACACCAAAGGCTAATTTATGTTCTCCACCTAGATTTAAGGTATACGACACATCTATATAGGCATTGGTTTCTTTTACAGGTCCTAGTTTATCTGCAATCACAGATAAACCAAGTCCAATATTATTACCAACAGGTGTGTGACCAAAAAATGTTCCTGTTTCTGGTGCACCATCAATTTTAGACCATTGGTCTCTGTATAATAGTCCAAAAGAAAGATTTTCTCTTGATCCTGCATAGGCAGGATTGACTATATTCATATTATACATGTACTGCGTGTACTGAGGGTCTTGTTGCCCATGCATCTGAAATGCTAGAAGCAAAACCGCTATAATAGAGAGTTTTTTCATTATATTAAGTTGATTCTGTTAGTTGATTATTTGTTTATGTACACCCAAGCACTTTTCGTTTTTGCACCACCTTCGTAAGTAACAGTATAGAAATAAGTCCCTACTGGCAATTCATCACCATCATTAGTTTGGCCATGCCATTCGTCGCTATAATTCTTTTTAGAATAAACAAGAGTACCGTTTCTATTGAATATTTCCAGTTTTGTAACGTTAAAACTTCTTAAATCAAAATTGTCATTCTGTCCTGGTGACACACCTGGTGATATGCCTTCTGGGAATACACAAGATTCTAATTCTATAACCGTAGTGCTTACAGTATTAAAACACCCTGTCTCATTAAATGTAATTGTTGCCTCGTAATCTCCTGCAATTAACACTGTATCTAAAGATAAACCATTTCCTGGAATTGACGTGCCATCTAAAGTCCAGCTTACAGATACATCTGTAGCATCAAAATTTGATGGTATAATGTCAATTGTAATTGGTACGGTTGCATTAGGACAAACTTGATATTCAGCTACTGAAGGATCAAAATTAGCTAAAGGCACAATATTTATTTCTAAATTAAATGAAGTAGTTTCGTAACATCCTGTAGTTGTATTTAAAGCTCTTACATAAATTGTTTCTCCATCACTTGAATATGATGTACTTGTTACGTCTGCTTCTCCTGCATCAGCATCAGCTTGCGATGTATGGTAAGTGATCGCAATACCTCCTTCCGTAGTTACTTCGTCATTTATTGAAGTTAAATCAAATTCAGTAATTCCATCTACTGTGCCATCTAAGTCGTCACAAACAATGAAAGGTTCTGGTTGATTAATAATAGGTTTGGTATTTACAATTAACTCTACTTGAGATAATTTACGACATCCTAAGAACCCATCATTGAAAGCATCGGTATCTTCTATTCTGATAATAAGTGTTTCACCTGCTGAAATATATGGTGATGTTACTGGGTTAAGAGCCTGACTTGCTGCATCTGCAGGGTCGGTGAAATACCTAAGAGTGAAACCATCTAATCCCAGTGAATCTGTTAATTCATCTAAATCGAATGAAGCAAAACCATCTGAGTCTTGGTCACAATTTTCTAAGGTTTGTGGTGCCAAAGGTTCTGGATCGTCATAGAGATTCACTATTACTATTTGAGAATCTGCAAAAGCATTACATTGTGTATCATATGCTCTAACTCTGTAACTGTTAGTCTCTGTAATAGTGAGCATACTACTGTTTTCATTTGGTATAATCGTTGCTGTACCATCATCAGCTATCGTGTACCACTCAAAGTCATCAGCAAATGGCGAGTCTGTTTCGAGAGTTACTGATGCGAAACCACAAACTGATACTTCATCTGTTTCTTCAGGATCATTATTAGGATCAATAAAAACTTCTACACTAGAAATATCTGCTTCAATATCTGCAATTGTACTACCAGCACCACCGTCACCAATGTTAGTTTGTCTAACTTGTATAATACCTGCTTCTGCTTCAAAATTAGTAATTAATAATAAATATATTTCACCTTGTGTTGCGCCTAAGAGTGTAACGTCTTCTACTGGTGCAGCAGAGTAACTACAATCAACCACTGCACCTAAAGTACATAAATCATCACCTGGACCATATGGTCCCCAAAGTATAAAATCTACATCTAATTCGTCTCCAATAGGGTTGTCATTTGAATCAAAGGCAGAGTTCTGTACCATTTCGATTAAAATATCACCAGAAGTTCCAATTTCTAAAACACTATATGTAGGGTTAGGAGTGGTGAATAAACAATCAATAGTGCCATCTCCAGGTACAATTCCTATAGTGTTATAAGAATAAAGGATATCAGAAGCATCACTACCACTACAATAATTATCTGCCAAGTCACATTCAATGTTTGTTGGTGCAATATATGGTGTAATACAAATATCAAATGTGGTGTCTTCGCTATCTGAATCACCTGAATAGATTCTTAGAAAATAAGTTTCTCCAATAATAAGTTGTGGAGTAACGCTAGATAATTCTGCAAAATCGTTAATACAAGATATTTCAGTTAAGTTGTCGCAAGTACCTTCATAAACAGAATGATTAATATCTGCTGTATTACTACCCGTGATATTGGCTAAGGCGATTAATTGATATTCACTTTGGGCTACAAATTGAAACCAAACATCATCATCTGCATCACCACCACAAGAAGGATCAGCTACACCAGATGCCGTTGCGCCTGCAATAGTACCAAATGTTGTAGTTTCACAGAGAATATTGTCGTTTACTACAGCAACATTTGCATCACATGGAACATCATTTAATGGAGGACATAGCACTAGGTCGAGTAGTCCACTACTAATAGTACAAATGGATTCTTGCTCATGCGCTACAAATATATTTACAGCTTCTGTTCCAAATGCGAAAGGACCAGATTGATACATACCTGTTGTCGTTATTTGTGTAGTTGTAGCATCTAAACTATTTGAAATTTCTAAAGAGGTAGCATCACCCATACTAGTAATATCAACATCTACAAAGTACTGATAGTTGTCACAGTCATAAACAGGTGTGTAAGTTGCTTCTGGAAGCGTACATGGTAAAGGATCAATATTTACTGTAAAATCTAAAGTTACACCAAAAGCACCACTATAACATGGGTTTGGCGTCGCTTGTCCACTATCAGCCGTTCCTATTCTCATTCTGTGTTCTCCTGGAGACGCCGTAACAGGCATAATAAAAGAGGCATCTAAAGTTGTTGGATTGTCATTAGTGGAAACACCTTGATATACAAGTTCCGTATCTTCAAATACTAAATTGTCATTAAAATCTATCCAAATATTTGTACCATAGGTGAAACCTGTAGCAAATGTAATTTGTACATTAGTATCTACAGCTGGAAAAAGGTTTAGTATGGTTGCAGTATGGTTTTCATAAGTTTCATCTGGGCCAAAACTTACGAAATCTGTTGTATCGATAGTAACATTAGTTACACCATCCCCATCGTTATTTGTTGGAATCGATTCGCAATAGCCTGTAAAGAATTGAAAAGGACCAGACCATGTACTTTCGTCTCCAGCACCACAAACAGCCTGTACATAAAACTCATAACTTGTGTCTGGTGTTAAACCAGTGAGTATGTAAGGGTTGGTTGTTACACCAGCTTCAATTGTACCAGTACCTTGAGTAAAACCAGCAATATCGTACTCTATGTTCCAAGAGGTTTGTGGTACAGCTTCTGTCCAACCTAATTCTGTTGACGTTAAACTTAAATTATTTGCCGTTAGCATTGTAGGTGCAAAACAGCTTGGAGCCTCATCAAATGTAACATCATCAATGGCTATATCGTCGGTGAAATCACCCGGTACGGTTTCAGAGAATATAAAACGTGCTTGTACATCTCCTGTTATTGTTAAGACGCTTAAATCTAGTATTTTAAGCTCCCATCCGACCGTGTTAGTGTTAAAAGTACCCATTGTATTCCATGCTGCACCATCCCATACTTCTACGACTAGAGTAGAGTTAGCATCACCTTGATTATCACTAATTTCATAGAATGAAAGTGCTGGTGCCGCTAAACCAGTTACATCAACGAAAGGACTAGTTAATGTACTTGGACCGTCATCTCCAGAGGCATTAACCCAAGCAAAAAAGTTATTAGTAGCCGTAGATCCAGTAAGGGTACCACCGTTACCAATATTATCAAAACCTCCATCATCAGCAAATTCCCAATCTTCACCACCATCCATAGACCAACATAATGGAATGTCTCCAGCGTTTTCAAAACCTTCTGTATAAGGTGCAACAAACGTCACACATTCAGTAACAAAAGTGAAAGGCCCAACCCATATACTAGAGTCGTTGATTCCACAGTTGGCTTGATAGTATACATAATATGTACTTGCAGGCGTAAGACCTGTTAAGGTAGTAGTTGGTGTAGTTGTTACAGAATTAAAACCTTCTTCTTCACTATTTCCTGGAGTAAAATCTGCTGTACCATTATATTCAACAGTCCATTCTGTTTCTGAGCCTTGAGCTACCCAATTTAAAATTGCTGAATCTGATCCTATATTTGAAGCAGACATTTCAGAAGGTTCATTACATGAAGGTATATTTCTAACTTGAAAATTATCTACAAAAACATCTACATCTGCTCCAGAAGTAGCATCAATACCTTCAGAAGCATAAATAGCAAATTGTACAGTTTGTCCGCTGTAAGCCGTAAGATCAACAATTGGATGTATACCAGGAACAGGTACTACAGAATTATTATCGTATAATAATAACTCTATCCAAGTTGCTCCGCCATCTGTAGTCATTAATAATTGAACAGTATCATCATCATCTAAAGGTTCAGTAGTTGTACTACTATTCCATTCCGTAATTGCAAAATCAAATTCAACTTGAAAAGGTCCACCGGTTAAATCAAAAAGAGGTGAAATAATCCAATCATTTACGTTAGCAGTACCCCACAAATTTATTTTATAGGCACCATCAGTAGCACCAATGTTAATGAATTCATCTGCAGCCCAAGCACTAGCACCTAAATCAATAGGTCCAGTTGTAAGGTCTCCATTATCGGCTTCTTCCCAACAATCTGGAATGATTGTCGTGAAATCTTGTAAATAGTCTGGTACAAAAACATCACATAGGGTTGAGAAAGAGACAGGTCCAGAAAAAGAACTTAGTTCTCCACCACAGTCTGATTGTACATATATATCATATCCTGTAATTGCGTTTAAACCAGATACACTATATGGGTTAGATACATTAGTTGCCGTTGGCGTACCTGTTGGTGTTGCTCCTGCTTCAACAATTTCAACATTCCAAATAGTTGATCCTCCTGCTTCTGTCCAAGAGAACACAGCTTCATTAGCTGTAATACCAGTAATACTTAAATCTGTTGGATTTGGACAAGCCTGAGTAATTCCTCCTAAAATGATATTAGTTATTGTATCATCTATATTACTCGCTGTTGGTGGAGTAGTAGGATCTGGATTTGTACCATCACTAAAGTATGATATAGATCTATTTGTTGTAACTTGAGAGTTATAGAAATCATCTCCAGAATCATCGTATCCAGCGCCATTTTCTTCAACAGCAATAATTAAATTACCAGTACCTGCATAGGTAAAAGGAGTATCTAATGTTAATGTTACCCAGCCTTCTACTCCAGCTGTAACCGTAATACCACCTGAATAAACTTCTGTAAATGAAGCAATAGGCTCCCAGTCTGTAGTTGAAGCGAATTCTGTTCTCGGAAGTTCAGCCATATAGATAACTAACTCTTGACTACTTGGTAGTGCTGAAGTTCCACTATAGTACCATTGAATATCAGAAATGTCGCCATTCGCATTTATTTCTGAAGCTAAATAAACGGTCTGCGTGTAAGAATAACCATAAAATGGCTCAAATGGTGCATTCTCAGCTTGCAAATTACCAGCTCCAATAGTCACTTGTGCATCAACCTGCCATAGCATGGTGAAAAGTGCAAACAGTAGTAAAGTACTTTTTTTCATTATTAATTGGTTTGTTAAAAATTATTTTAATTCCCTTATAATCTCTTGATTATAAGGTGGTTTGTTGGTGTTTGTAAAAAAATGTGTTGTAATTTGCAATGTTGACGTTGGTTAGACGTTTCAAACTCTGCGAACTCGAATATATAAAAAATGGCTATTAACAAGATGTTAACAATGTTATAATAGATTAACTACCGTAATAATCGATAAATGGTTTAGCTATTTTTCAATTACTCTCTAATTGAATAAAAACAGGGAAATGATCACTGAAACCTCCCTTATATTTTTTGCCAACATAGGTCCTAAATGGCTGGCCTTTGTACTTACCTTCGTATTGTGTAAGAAACTTACTGTTAAATACCTGAGCGTCTTTAAAAACTAATTTAGAATTAGTAGAATCAAAAAAATTAGTTGAGAACAATATTTGGTCAAATAAATTCCACTGAAAATGATGATTTAAGCTTCCTGTGTCACGAGACCATACTGTTTTAAAAGGATTAAATAATTCGCTTTCCTTTTCAATTAATAATAAGCTTTCGCTATTAGGATTATCGTTAAAATCACCCATTACAATTATCTTGGTATTTGGGTTGTCTTTCTTTAGAGATTTTATTACAGAATTTACAACTTTTGCAGCTGCTATCCGCTTAAATTCCGTTTCTCTAACTCCTTCTCTTCGAGAGGACCAATGATTCACAATTATATTAATGTTTTCATTATTTAGTTTACCTTGTACCAAAAGAACATCTCTTGTATAATCTTGATGACCTAATTCATTTTCAAGATAAACAGAAAAGGTTTCAGAATTATCAACTTTAAAAACATCACTTTTATACAATAATGCCACATCAATACCCCTTTCATCTTTAGAATCGTAATGGATATAGCTGTAGTTTTCATCAATAAGATTTTTGCTGTTTACTAAATCAGACAACACTTTTTTGTTTTCCACTTCAGCTAAACCAACAATTATTGGAGCCACTTTTGTGTTTTCTTCACCTATTTTAGAAATTGCTGTTCCTAATTTTAATAGTTTTTTTTGATAACGTTTAGGGGTCCATCGCTTAGGTGCAGTTGGAAGAAAATCGTTATCATGTATAAGAGGGTCATTTTTTATGTCGAATAGGTTTTCGATATTATAAAATGCTATTGTGAAGTTTTCAGAAATATTGTTCATGGCATTAAATATAGGTTTTTAAAATATTACTATGTAATAATCCATTTGATTAACTTTGTACTTTAATTAATTTATGATAGAGAAAAAAGATATTACTTTAGAGAAGGTTGTACTTATTGGTGTAATTACTCAAAACCAAGATGAAGAAAAGTCTATAGAATATTTAGATGAGTTAGAATTTTTAACTTTTACAGCTGGTGGTGAAGTGGTAAAACGCTTTACACAAAAAATGGCATTGCCTAATCCTAAAACCTTTATTGGTACAGGAAAAATGGAAGATGTGGCCAATTTTGTTAAAGAAAATGATATTGGGACTGTGATATTTGATGACGAATTATCTCCTGCACAAGAACGAAATATTAGTAAGATATTAAATTGTAAGATATTAGATAGAACTAATCTTATTCTAGACATTTTTGCACAGCGTGCACAAACGAGCTATGCAAGAACACAGGTGGAATTAGCACAATGTGAGTATTTACTTCCACGTTTAAAAGGAATGTGGACACACCTTGAAAGGCAGAAAGGTGGAATTGGAATGCGTGGACCAGGTGAAACCGAAATTGAAACAGATAGACGTATTGTACGTGACAAAATTGCATTACTTAAAGCTAAAATAAAAACGATAGATAAACAACAAGCCGTACAACGTGGTAATCGTGGTAAAATGGTACGTGTGGCTTTAGTGGGTTATACCAATGTTGGAAAATCTACTTTAATGAATGTGATAAGTAAGAGTGATGTATTTGCAGAAAATAAATTATTTGCAACACTAGATACTACAGTTAGAAAAGTTGTTATAGGCAATTTACCATTCTTAGTAAGTGACACTGTTGGGTTTATTAGAAAACTACCAACACAACTGATTGAGTCTTTTAAAAGTACTTTAGATGAAGTAAGGGAAGCTGATTTATTGCTTCATGTGGTAGATATTTCACATTCTAATTTTGAAGAGCATATAGATTCCGTTAACCAAATTTTAGACGAAATTGAAAGTAAGGACAAACCAACCATTATGGTTTTTAATAAAATTGATGCTTACGAAGCGGAACCTTTTGACGAAGAGGATTTAGTAGAAGTAAGAACTCCTGCCAATTACTCTATTGAAGAATGGAAAAGGACATGGATGTCTAGAGTTGGTGATAACGCTTTATTTATTTCAGCTTTAAATAAAGAGAATATGGAAGAATTTAGAAAACGCGTTTATAAAGAGGTCAGAGAAATCCATGTAACACGTTTCCCATACAATCATTTCCTCTATCCAGACGTTGAAGATATAGAATAATAAAACTATTCCTTTTTATGGGTTCCTTTCAATCGCGTTTTAAAACTTGGATTAAAAAGGCGTTAAAAAACAAATGGATAAAGTGGTCTGTTATATTAATAGTGGCTGTTTTAATATTTCTTTTTGGTCTTTATATCAGTATTTATATTGGATTATTTGGAAAATTACCAACACTAGAAGATATTAGTTCAATTAAGCAAGAACAAGCCACACAACTTTTAGATAAGAACGAGAAATTAATAGGTAAATATTATGTATATGATAGACAGCCTGTAAAGTTTGAAGATTTACCTAAACACCTCCTGAGTGCCTTAATTGCTACTGAAGATTCTAGGTTTTACGAGCATGATGGTATTGATAATATCAGTTTAATGCGTGTGTTTGTAAAAAATTTAATTCTTCAAGATAAATCTGCAGGAGGAGGAAGCACTATAACGCTTCAATTGGCAAAAAATCTTTATGGTAGAAAGAATTATGCAATGTTTAGCATGCTCATTAATAAATTTAAAGAATCTATTGTCGCCAAACGTATTGAAGACGTTTATTCTAAAGAAGAAATATTAGTTTTATATCTTAATACAGTCCCATTTTCAGATAATACATATGGTATAGAAAGTGCGTCGCGTAAATTCTTTAATAAATCAGTAAAGGATATTTCTATTGTTGAAGCTGCTACTTTGGTAGGCACTTTAAAAGCGAATACGTATTACAATCCTAGATTATATTCTGAACGTTGTAAAGGCAGAAGAAACGTAGTTTTAAATCAGATGGTTAACTACCATTATCTTTCACAAGATTCATTAGATTATTATTCAAAGCAAGACTTAGAATTAGACTATCGTTCTTTTAATCACGATGTTGGTCTAGCACCTTATTTTAGGGCAGAAGTAAAGAAACAATTAGAATCTATTTTAGATACGTTAAAGACACCAAATGGTGATAAATATGATCTTTATAAAGACGGATTAATTGTTCATACTACCTTAGATTATAAAATGCAGGAGTTGGCTGAGGCAGCAATGAAAGCACATATTAGTAAACTTCAGATGGATTTTGAAAAATCTTACGGTAAAAATGGACCTTGGGAAACCAATACTAAACTGATTCAAAATGTTGTAAAAACATTACCTCAGTTCAAGCGGTATAAAGAGCAAGGTTTAAGCGAGAAGCAAATTAAAGATTCTCTTAGTATTAAACGACCTATGGGTTTGTTTAGTTGGAAAGGAGATACTATAAAAACGATATCTACTATAGATAGTTTAAAGCATTATCTAAAGTTTTTAAACACAGGTATGTTGTCTATTGAGCCAAGTACAGGCGCTGTGAGAACCTATGTTGGTGGTATAGATTATCGCTATTTTAAATACGATCATATTTCTCAAAGTGAACGGCAAGTTGGTTCTACTTTTAAACCTTTTGTTTATACAGCAGCCATTGAAAATGGTTTAGATCCATGTACTTACTTTTCGCTAGATAAAGTCACTTATACAGATTATGACAACTGGACTCCGAGTAACTCTGGCAGCAAAGAAGAAGATCCTTATATTAATTATACTTTAGAAAAGGCTTTAAGCAATTCTATAAATACCATTTCTGTAAAAGTTATGGAAAATGTAGGCATTCCAAAGGTTTTAGAACAGGTTAAAAAACTAGGTATTTCTAAAAAACTACCTAATGAGCCTTCTTTAGCTTTGGGTGTTGCAGAGATTAGTTTGAAGGATTTAACAGGTGCTTTTGCAAGTTATCTCTACAAAAGTAAAGCGGTGAATCCTTATTATATTACTAAAATTGAAGATAAATCAGGAAACGTAATTGCTACATTTGAACCTGAAATTTCTAAAAAAGAAGCTTATAGTGATTACACAAGGCAAGTGCTGTTAGAAATGATGAAATCTACAGTTAATAAAGGAACAGCATCTAGACTGAGAAGTATTTACGGATTAAAAAATGAGATTGCAGGTAAAACAGGCACCACACAAAACAATAAAGACGGATGGTTTGTTGGTTTAACACCAAACTTGGTAACGGTTACTTGGGTTGGTAATGATAATCATGGTATTGGGTTTAAATCCACAGGAATAGGGCAAGGTGCCAATTCAGCTTTGCCAATTTTTGCTAAGTTTTATCAGAAATTAAATAGCGATAGTGACTATAAGTTTATAACAACAGCTCAGTTTGAAAAGTCTTCGGAACAAGTACTAAACGATTTAGACTGTGAGCCAACAAAACGCGATGGTTTTATTAAGCGGTTGTTTAAGAAAAAAGAAAAGAAGAAAACCTTTAATTAAAAGCATAAAAAAACCTGTCTAGAATTAATTCTAGACAGGTTTTTAAAATTATATTTTATTGGTCTTAAAATTTGTAGCTTAAACCTACTGTGTAATAAGATTGTAATTTGTTATCAGCATCTTTTAAAGGTACAAGTTGCGCATTTGCAGCTTCTTGTTTGTTGCTTCTTAATGCAAAATCAAAACCTACACCAATCATTTTCCATAATGTATAGCTAAATGAGTTTGTCCAAGTAAAGTTAGATAGGTCACTATCTTCATAACTTTGGAACGTAGAGAAGTTAGACTTAAAGTTAATAGCTCCGATTTGTCTTGTATAATCTGCTACAATTTTAGCACCTGCAGAAGATTCAAAAGCAGCATCATTTTCAGCAAATACAAAGTTGTAGTTTAATGGGTGAATTACTACTATTAAGTTTTCAATAGGAGTCCAAGTTGCACCAACACCAACATCTAAAAATCCTGGGTCATTAAAATCATTTAAAAGTGTAGTTCTGTATTCAGCTAAACCAGAGATAGCCCAAGTTTTACTAATATTTCTACCATAAAGAGAAGAAATATTAAAAACATCTGATGTAGATTCAAAATCATCACTATCTGCGTCAGTATCTTTATCATCTAATTTTACCCAAGCAAGATTAACGTTAAGCGAGTTTCTCCAAAAATATTTGTCTTCAATTTTATTAGCGAAAGCATTAAAAGTGATTCCAATATTTCCTGTTGAATTGTTTGGTGCAGCTTGTGAGTACCAATCATTAAAATTAGATAAGCTACCACCAATAGTACCAAAAGCACCTTTTCTCCAACCTGGTAAGGCATCTATTTTGGCTTGTAATGCATTAGCTTCTCCTTGAAACTTATCTGCTTCTGCTTGTTTTACAGCTTTTTCAGCTTGTAATTCTTCTTTTGTTTGTGCAAAAGCAATTGTTGTTACTGCTAACAACATAAAAAGGGAAAGAATTAATTTTTTGTTCATAATGGATTAATTTAATAATAAAATTTGTTTTTAAAATTTCAGTTTGCAAATATAAGTCTTTAATTGATTTATTTATCAACTAATTACGACACTATTTTTAAGACACAAAGAATTAAGTGAAGTCACAAGTTTGCAAAATAATTTTAGAGTCATTTTTTTAGTGCAAATGATATCTTATTGTTACTCAAAAAATTAAGGTGAAAAATGATTATAAGCCTATCTTAAATCAGTTTTAATGCTAATACTATTTATGTTTTGTTTTTAACGTTTCTTGTATAAAGGCACAGAAGAACAGGCCTCGCCAAACATAATAGATTTTGCAATTGGCTTTAGTTTTTGAGATAGTAAGATTAATGCATTAGATGGCACAGGTTTGTTTGAGCATCCTTTTATTATAACAGGTAAATCTTGATATTCAGAAAGGTTAAAATTTGAAATAATATCAGTATATAATATAGCTTCTAAGTCATCTAAAAAACCAATTACAGATAATTTTGAATACGCTTGAAGCTCAATTGCTATAAGCATGTACGCCCAATCTGGCACAATAGCATCTGTAGAGCAATGTAAAGCCACGTAGCAATCTTGGTATTGCGACCAATTATGTTCAGCAACAAAGGCTCTGAATTCTTTCTCTCGAAGCACTAAACCTTCAAGCAGCCAATCTTTGATATCAAAGAGCACTCGCTTTCCTTGAGGATAGTAATCTTCTAAGTCAATGACTTTTAGTTTGCTGTTAGCAACTCTATTAATTATTTCATCTGCCATAATGCAAAATTAAATGTTTTATTGATAGCCTTCTGCTTGTAATGTAAACAATTCGGAATACAAGTCTTTATTTTTCATCAATTCTTCATGTGTGCCAATTTCCTTCACTTTGCCATGTTCTAAAACTAAAATTCTATTGGCTTGGCGCACTGTACTAAATCTATGTGAAATAATAATACTTGTTTTTCCTTCTGTTAAACCAATAAATCGACCAAAAACTTCGCTTTCTGCTCTAGCGTCTAAAGCAGAAGTGGGTTCGTCTAAAATCATAACTTCAGCACTTTTCATATAAGCCCTTGCTAAAGCTATTTTTTGCCATTGTCCACCAGATAAATCTTGTCCTCTAGAAAATCGTTTACCTAATCGTTGATTGTAGCCTTGTTTTAATTCGGAAACGACTTCGTTTGCTAAGCTTAATTCGGCTGCGTTTTCGATTTTTGGCTGGTTATCTAATTCGTTAATGTTACCAATAGCAATGTTTTCTTTTACGGTAAATTCATATCTAAAGAAATCTTGAAAAATGACTCCGAAGTATTCTTGATATTCAGCAATATTAAAACGGTTAATATTTACACCATCTAAGAGTATTTCACCAGAAGTTGGTTCATAAAAGCGAAGTAACAATTTAATTAGTGTGGTTTTTCCTGCACCATTTTGGCCAACAAAGGCTAATTTTTCGCCAGCTTGAAGTGTAAAGGTTATGCCTTTTAAAATTTCGGCTTCAGAGTTAGGATATGCAAACCTTACCTCTTTAAATTCAAAGCCTTTTTTGATTTGTTTTGGTAACTTAATATCCTCTTTTGCTTTCGAAACGATTGAAATATCAATAAAATCGAAATAATCCTTAAGATATAAGGCACTTTCCGAAATACGTGTAAATTTAGAAAAGAAGTCTTGAAGGTTTCGCATTAAACGATTAAATGAACCTGATAAAAAGGTTAATTCTCCCAAAGTTATCGCTCCAGAAAGTACTCTATAAATTATAAATACATAAGCGCCATAATAACTTATAGAACCAAGAACATTAAATAAAAAACCTAAAGCAGATCGTTTAATAGCTAATGTTTTATTGAGTTGGTAATATTCTTGAGATAGATTTTTAAAACGGTCAACCACAAAATCGGTTAAGCCAAAAAGCTTAATTTCTTTCGCTGTTTTGTCATTTGCTCCTATAAATCTAAGATAATCTAACTCTCGTCGCTCAGACGTCCAACTTCGTGCTAAAGAATATTGCTGTTGGCTAAAGCGTATTTCGTTAATAAATGATGGAATTATACTTAAAACAAGTAGAATAATTAAATAGGGTTCAAAATAAATTAAACCAGCAATCAATGTCGCGATGGAAATAGCACTTTGCGCTTGGCCAAGTACGTTAGACATTAGCCCAACTCTACTTGTTGTTTGTGTCCTAGCACGTTCTAACTTATCATAAAACTCTGAGTCTTCTAATAAACTAATATTAATTTGATTGGTTTTCTTTATAATAGTGACAGAAGAGGCAATATTGTATTCGTCTCCAAGTAAACCATCCGTTAAAGAAATGGCTCTACTTATTAAGTCTGAAAGAATGATTAAGCCAAATTCGGCTGCGACATACGTCCATAGTGTATAGTAGTCAGGACTGTCAAGTGAAATCTGTAAAATGATTTCATCAATAATAAGTTTACCAACCCATAATATTATTACAGGTAATAAAGCGCCAATAAGTCTACAGAAAGCGGAAAGCAAAAAGAGACTTTTATTGACTTTCCAGATTTCTTTAAAAAATCTAGGAATATAAATTAAGGCATTAAAGGACGATTTTAGATTCGTTTTTTTACCGTCCTTTAAAGAGTTTGGTTTGTGTCTTGGCATTCAGTTTTTTAATTAAAGCATTCCAAGTTCTAACTTGGCTTCTTCACTCATTAAATCTTGAGACCAAGGTGGATCAAAAGTTATTTCTACTTCAGCACCTTTTACCTCATTAATAGATTTTACTTTTTCTTCAACCTCTAAAGGTAAAGTTTCTGCCACAGGACAATTAGGTGTTGTTAAAGTCATTAAGATTTTAACTTCTAAATCTTCATTTACAAAAACGTCGTAGATTAATCCTAATTCATAGATGTCTACTGGGATTTCTGGATCATAAATTGTTTTTATTACTCTTAGGATTTTTTCACCTAAAACTGCTGTATCTATAGTTGAATCGCTCATTTTTTAATGTGTAAACTAGTTAAGTTGTGTTTGGTATGCAATGGCATACAATTTTAGTTGTTTTATCATACTTACTAAGCCATTAGCTCTAGTTGGTGATAAATGTTCTTTTAATCCTATTTTATCAATAAAATCAGTATTTGCTTCTAAGATATCTTTTGGATGCTGATTAGAAAAAGCTCTAACGAGTATCGCAATAATACCTTTGGTAATAATAGCATCACTATCTGCTGTAAAGTTTACTTTGTCGTCTTGCATATTTGCATGTACCCAAACTTTACTTTGGCAACCTTTAATGATATTAACGTCAGTCTTATATTTTTCTTCAATTATTGGTAAGTCCTTGCCTAAGTCAATCATGTATTGGTAACGTTCTTCCCAATCTTCAAACATGGCAAACTCTTCAATAATTTCGTTTTGTACGTCTTCAATAGTCATAGTCTCATTCTTTTGTGCAAAATTACAAAATCGTTAGTTTTTAACGGTGTTTTCTTTAATGGATAACACTTTATTAACTAAAGCTTCAATAGCCTCCGGAGGATTTCCATGGTCAAAAGTT
Source organism: Winogradskyella sp. Asnod2-B02-A (assembly GCF_045063645.1). Classification (NCBI taxonomy): domain Bacteria; kingdom Pseudomonadati; phylum Bacteroidota; class Flavobacteriia; order Flavobacteriales; family Flavobacteriaceae; genus Winogradskyella; species Winogradskyella sp. Asnod2-B02-A. The sequence continues at coordinate 821,462 of NZ_JBEFOG010000027.1, read as the reverse complement.
GGTGTCATATATTGTACATCACCAAGTATTATAGCTAAAGTAGCATGAGGTGCTCCATCGTATTGATGTTTTGTAGATGGAGGAACTAAATTATGTATGCTTTCAGCGTCTACTGCCTCTATCAATTTATTTAAAGATTTCCAATCTTCAGCATCAATATTATATTCGTCTATTTTCTGAAGGTTTTGATCTTTTGAAATTAATATTTTTGATTTCGAAATTGTGATATAGTCAAAAGATCCTCTCGATACTGTTTGGTATTTAACAGTAGTATTATCTTCATAGTTTGCGGTAGCACTTCTTTTAGATGCGATAATGCTATTTGTTCCTTTAAAAACAACAGTATCATTTGAATAGAACCAGACTTCATTGTTTTGTGTTGAAAATGAAGTAACCGAATTCAAAGCTTTAAATAGCTGATTTTCAATACTCATTATGGGGTTAGGACATAATTTTTTTGATGAACCAATATTGTCAAAAGATATCATATTGTTTTCTATAGAATAATTCCCAAAGAAACTATTACAACTAGCAAATCCTGCAACTTTATTATTGGTTTCGTCAAAGTTAAATACAATTTTGTTTGAAGAAACATCAGTATCTCCAAGTTGCGTTATGTTATAGGTTCCGGAAAGTGGCTCTTGCATGTCTTTGCTATTTTCTATGGCTTTCTTAGATGAATCACAAGAATTCAATGTCGCTAAAAGCATAAATAAACTAACTAATATTTTCATCTGTAAATTATTTAATACTGTAAGATACATATTTGATGCCAAAGTCTAGGATAACATCATTATTGCCTTTTTAAGCGCTACAATAAATGCATCAATTTCTTCTTTAGTGTTATAAAACATAAAGGAAGCTCTTATGGTGCCTGGAATTTTATAAAAATCCATTATAGGTTGAGCACAATGATGACCTGTACGTACAGCAATGCCCATTTTATCTAAAATCGTTCCGATATCATAAGGGTGAATAGTGCCAACATTAAACGAAATTACAGATGTTTTTTCTTTTGCGGTTCCGTAAATTTTTAAACCTTCAATTTTAAGTAGCTGTTCTGTTCCGTAGTCTAAAAGTTCATTTTCGTATTTGGCAATGTTTTCAAAGCCTATGTTATTCATGTAATCTAAAGCGGCTCCAAAAGCTATGCCTCCACAGATGTTTGGTGTACCAGCTTCAAATTTGTGCGGTAAACCTGCATACGTCGTTTTTTCAAACGAAACTTCGGCAATCATTTCGCCTCCTCCTTGGTATGGTGGTAATTTATTAAGCCATTCTTCTTTTCCGTAAAGCATTCCAACACCTGTTGGTCCACACATTTTGTGAGCAGAACACACATAGAAATCAACATCTAAAGCTTGGACGTCTGGTTTTATATGCGGACAAGATTGTGCACCATCTACTAAAACAGCTGCACCAACTGAATGTGCTTTTTCTATTATATATTCAATAGGATTTATGGTTCCTAAAGCATTAGAAATATGATTTACAAAAACCAACTTAGTATTTTCATTTAATAATGCATCATATTCTAACATTATCAATTCACCATTTTCATTCATGGGAATGACTTTCAAAATGGCTCCTGTACGCTCACAAAGCATTTGCCAAGGCACAATATTACTGTGATGTTCTAAAGCTGAAACGATTATTTCATCTCCTTTCTTTAATAGAGAAGAGAAACCGTTGGCTACTAAATTAATACTATGCGTTGTGCCAGACGTGTAAATGATTTCGTAACTCTGTTTGGCATTAAAATGCTTCTGAATTTTAATACGTGCTTGCTCATAAGCATCAGTTGCTTCTTGGCTTAAACTATGCACACCTCTGTGAATATTTGCATTATAATTACTGTAATAATCTACAATAACATCAATGACTTGCTGCGGTGTTTGTGAAGTTGCGGCATTATCGAAATATATGAGCGGTTTCCCATTAACAGTTCTATTGAGAATTGGGAAGTCTTTTCTTATTTTTTGTACGTCTAACATTGTCTTAATTGCTAAAGACAAAGATACAACGCATTGTGTTTAAAGTAAAACTTAAAACTAGTCATTAAAATATTTAATACACATTTTATTAGGATACATTTATATAAAATGTATATTTGTAATATGTATAGCAAAGAATTAACAAAAGGAACGTTGCAACCCATCATTTTAACGCTTATAAATGAAAAGGGTAGAATGTATGGTTACGAGATTACACAAGAAGTGAAAAAGATGACTTCAGGGAAAATAGATATTTCTGAAGGTGCATTATATCCCATTTTACATAAGCTTGAAGAGAAAAAGGTTTTAGAAACTGAAAAAGTTTTTATTGGTAAGCGTGTTAGGAAATATTATAAAGTAACTAAAGAAGGGAAGAAAATGGTAGAGACTGTTACTGAAGAAATCAATGATTTTATTGAGACCTTAAGTTTGATTTTTAATCCAAAACCTATATAATCATGGAATTATCAGAAAAGCATATCACTTTTATTGAAAACAATTTAACCTTATATGGTGTTAAAAATAAAGATTTAAGAGAGGATTTACTAGACCATATTTGTACATATATAGAGCATCAAAATTCGGATGATTTTAATGCATTATATCAACAAGCATTACAGAAATTTGGTGGTTATTCTAGTTTTCAGAATTTACAATTAGAAACGAATTATCAAAAGTTCGCGAAGCAAATTATTACATTCAATAAGTTGAAATTCTCTGCAGGCTTTATGGTTATTTTATTGTTGGTTGTTAGTTTGGTTTTTCAAATGATGCAATGGCCTTATGCTAATGTTTGGTTGCTTGTTGCCATTGTAGTTGCAGTATTAGTAATACTGCCAGTCCATTTTTACGCGAGTTATAAAAAATCTATTCACAAATTTTCTTAAATCATTTTATCATGAAGAAATCATTTTACATCCTCGGATTTATTACTTTTTTTATTCTTGGAATTGGTGCTATGTTTGAATTTTTAACTTGGCCATATAGAGGAATCATTGTTTTTATTGGCTTTCTGTTTCTTAATTTTGGACTGATTCCAACTTATTTCTATCAAAAATATAAGCAATGTTCAATATAAGAAACACGTGCTTATTAATTGGTGTGTTTGTCTTTTTAAGTTCAAAAGCACAAACAAATGCAAATCAAAAAATTGATGAATTGTTAGCAACATATGTTTCTAATGATGCGCCAGGATTGAGCGTAAAGGTGATTAATCAAGGGCAATCTATCTATTCTAAAGGTTTTGGGCTTTCTAGTTTAGATTATAACATTAAGAATTCTGATTCTACCGTTTTTAGTTTAGCATCCATTGCGAAACAATTTACAGCTTCGGCTATTTGGGCTTTGGCAAATGATGGTAAAATTAGTTTAGATGATGATATTAGAATGTATTTGCCAGAATTTCCAAAGTACGAAGAAACCATTAGAATAAAACATTTACTGAACCACACAAGTGGTATTCGTAATTATATGACATTAATGTACTTGGCAGGTTTTAATTATGATACTCAATATTACGATAATAATGCGGTTTTAGATTTAGCCATTAAACAGAAAAATTTAAACCATTTAGTTGGCGAAAAAGTGAGCTATTCTAATACCAATTATAATTTATTGGCTATTATTATTGAGCGTATTTCAGGGCTAAACCTTAACGAGTATTTGAAACTCAAAATTTTGAATCCTTTAAAAATGAATTCAACTTTTGTAAGAGTTGAGCATGGTAAACCCATTAGTAATAAAGCGGTTGGTTATCAAAACCATCGGGATGGTTACAGATTTTATACAAATGACCAATTGAGTTATGGCGCGGGAAGCATGGGTTCTTCTGTAAATGATATGGCTATTTGGATGCAAATGCTGAATGACCAGATTTTAGAATTTAAATCTTTAGCGGAATTTTTAAAAACGACTGAAACTCTAATTTCAGGAAAGAAAGCGAAATACGCACGTGGATTAATGTTAGATAATTATAAAGGTTATGAAACTATAAATCACAGCGGATTTGGTTTTGGTGGACGTTCACAATTAATTACAGTTCCAGAAAAGCAAATAGGCATAATAGTTCTAACAAATTCACAAGAGATAGATGCACCAAGAATAGCGTATCAAATTTTAGATATTTTTATGGAAAATGACGAAAGGATTAAAAATAAAAATGAAGAGGAAATGGTATTCAAAGCACAAAATTTTGAAGAATTTATTGGCGAATACAAAGAAATCAATAGTGATATGACTATGAAAATATTTGTAGAAAATGACACGCTGAAATCAGTTGGCTCTATGGGAAGAACTGCTGCAGCTCTTGTGCAATATAAAAAAAATAAGTTTCATAGATTTCAAAGTCAAAGTGTGAAATACGATTTTACACCTTCAGTATCTCACGATATGATTATTTCATTTGGTGGAACACCATTTTATTTTGAACACGCTAACTTTATTGATGCTGAATCCGTTGAAGTCTCAGATTTTGTAGGTGATTTTTATTCTGAAGAATTAGATGTTACTTATCGTCTTTTTGAAGAAGACTCCATGCTTAAATTAGCTTATGCAGAAAAGGAAAACGTAAACTTATATCCTGTTCAATTAAATCAATTTGGAAACAATGATAGAACACTATATCATTTTATTAAAAATGATAAAGGTACCATCACAGAAATGCTTCTGTCTTGTGACGGAACAGTAAAAGACATTGTTTTTAAAAGAACAGGATTTTCTAAATAGTATTGTTTTTAATTCTGTAACTTAATGAGAAGCTGAAATATTTGCTTAAACAAATATATGCCGATTGAAACAGATAGTCCTAAAGTTATTAATATAGCAAATAACTCCCCTTTGCTTTTAGCAAAAAAACTAGTTATTAATTTAAAGAATAATACGAGTAATACTAAAATTAAGTAAATAAAAGCAAGACCAATAAATGTTAAAAGAAAGCTATCAAAAAAACCGCCAAACGTTAGGTAAAGCACTAAAGATAAGATAGATATTATGCCTAAGCAAATAGCGATTAGTTTTATGTAAACTTTTAATTTTAGGTCAAAAACATTCATAGTATAGATTACAAATCAAAGCCAATATTTACACCTAATTTCTTAGCGATAATTTTAGTAATTCTGTTTTTAAGTTCTGGTATTTTAACCGAATCCATAACGTTATTACTAAAAGCAAACATTAGTAATGCTCTTGCTTCTTTTTCTGGAATACCACGAGAACGTAAATAAAACATAGCACTTTCATCTAACTGACCAATAGTACAACCGTGAGAACATTTTACGTCATCTGCAAAAATCTCAAGTTGAGGTTTAGTGTTGATGGTTGCCTTGTCGCTCATTAAAACATTGTTGTTTGCCTGAAATGCATTTGTTTTCTGCGCTAATTTTTCAACAACAACTTTACCATTAAAAACACCAGTTGAGCTATCATCAAAAATACCTTTGTAATCTTGGTGACTTTCACAATTTGGCTCAATATGATGCACTAAAGTGTTATGATCTACATGTTGTTTATCTCCAATGATGGTAATTCCTTTCATGGTAGAATCAATACGCTCCCCATTTTGATAAAAGTTAAGATTGTTTCTTATTAATTTTCCACCAAAAGAAAACGTGTGCACCTTAGCTAAGCTTTCTTGTTTTTGATTAATGTAAGTGTTATCAATTAATGACGCACTTTGTTTATCATTCTGAATTTTATAATAATCTACAATGGCACGTTTGTTAGTAAAGATTTCAGTGACAGAATTAGTTAAAACAGGATTATCTGTTAAACTCTGATGACGTTCTATAATTTGAACATGTGCATTTTCATTTACAATAATTAAGTTACGTGGTTGTAACATTACTGCAGCTTCATTTCCTGTAGAAAAATGTATGATTTGAATAGGTTTTTCAACCACTTTATTCTTTGGGATATTAATATATGCACCTTCATGAGAGAATGCAGTATTCAAAGAAGATAAACCATCTTTTGCTGCAATCTTATTGAAATAATTATCAATAATTACCTTGTATTTAGGTTTGGTTAAAGCAGCAGACATTAAGCATACATCTAAACCATCATGTGTGGTTTGTGATAAATGTGAAGCATATTTTCCATCAATAAAAATGATTTTATACGCATCAATTTCATGTATGAAATATTTCTTTACATCTTTAAATTCAATGTCATTTTCAATTTTAGGAAAAACACTATAGTCGGTTTTTAAAATTGAATTCAACGATGTGTATTTCCAATCTTCTAATCGCTTAGTAGGAAATCCTTCAGCTTCAAAAGTCTTTATGGCTTCAGTTCGAATATCATGTACTGAAGAATTCACATCTACTGTGTCTTCAAATGCCATAAACGACGATACTAATTTTTCTTTTAAACTCATGTTTTTAAGTCTTCAGTAATAAGTCTTCAGTTTTTAGCTTACTCAATGGTCAACTATGTCTGTAGAATTAATACTTTATTTAATGTTTTTGCTATATGCGGTAACATCTTAGCAAGCATGTGCTTACTAAAAATACTGACCATTGCTTACTAATTAAGCGTCAACCTCTTCTTTGATCCAATCGTAACCTTTAGCCTCTAACTCGTGTGCTAATTCTTTTCCTCCTGATTTTACAATTTTTCCATTGTATAAAACATGAACAAAATCAGGTACAATATGGTCTAATAAACGTTGGTAGTGTGTAATAACAATAACAGCGTTATCTTTAGATTTTAACTTGTTTACACCATTAGCTACAATACGAAGTGCATCAATATCTAAACCAGAATCCGTTTCATCTAAGATGGCTAATTTTGGTTCTAACATTGCCATTTGAAAAATCTCGTTACGTTTCTTTTCTCCACCAGAAAAACCTTCATTAAGAGAACGCGATAAAAATTTACGGTCTATTTCTAAAAGTTCAGATTTTTCACGAATCATTTTCAACATGTCTTTTGCTGGCATGTCATCTAAACCTTTGGCTTTACGTGTTTCGTTAATCGCTGTTTTCATAAAATTAGTGACACTAACTCCAGGAATTTCTACAGGATATTGAAATGATAAGAAAACACCTTTGTGTGCACGTTCTTCTGCAGCTAATTCATCGATGTCTTCGCCTTCTAATAAAATGTTTCCTTCTGTAACTTCGTATTCTTCTTTACCAGCTATTACTGAGGCTAACGTACTTTTTCCTGAGCCATTTGGACCCATTATGGCATGAACTTCTCCTGCTTTAACTTCGAGATTAATACCTTTTAATATGGCTTTGTCTTCTATACTTGCGTGCAAGTTGTTGATCTTTAACATAGTCTTATTTTGCTAATTTTATAACGTCTTTTGATTCTGGGTTTGGTGCTTCCACCTTTAATATTTCTTTTATTTCAACTCTAAAAGGCCAACCTTCTTCACCTTCTGGTTTTTTAAATTTTCTAACTCTAATGGTTACAGGAACCATGTCTGTTGCTTCTTTTTTAAACGGTGTCACTTGTTCTTCTAGAAGCTGTAAGTTTTTATCTATTACAACACCATAAATGTCTTTTGGTGTTTGTAAAACAGCAGCATCTCCATAATACACAAAGTCGCCTTTTAAAGTTACAAGTCCGTCGTTTTGATCGTAAGATTTAGCTCTGTTTTCTTCTAGATCTACGGCTTGTTTAGATTCATTTTTACAAGCAAACATTATTAAAGCTAAAATGACGATAAGGCTGATTTTTTTCATTTTAATTTTTTTTATTGTTAGATATTATCCGACTGAACCCTCTAAGCTAATTTCTAATAATTTTTGAGCTTCTACAGCAAATTCCATTGGTAATTTATTTAGGACCTCTTTACTAAAACCATTTACAATTAAAGCGATGGCTTTTTCTGTATCAATACCTCTTTGGTTACAGTAAAATATTTGATCTTCTCCAATTTTACTTGTCGTGGCTTCGTGCTCAATCATAGCGCTTTTATTTTTTGCTTCTATGTATGGAAACGTGTGTGCACCACATTCATTACCCATTAGTAAACTATCGCATTGCGAAAAATTACGAGCATTATCTGCACGAGAACCAATTTGTACTAAGCCACGATAAGAATTTTGTGATTTACCAGCAGAAATTCCTTTGGAAATGATTGTTGATTTTGTGTTCTTACCTAAGTGAATCATTTTTGTACCAGTATCTGCTTGCTGATAATTATTAGTTACTGCAATAGAATAAAATTCGCCAACAGAATTATCACCTTTTAATATACAAGAAGGGTATTTCCATGTTACAGCAGAACCGGTTTCAACTTGTGTCCAAGATATTTTTGCGTTTTTCTCACAAAGCCCTCTTTTAGTTACAAAATTGTAAACACCACCTTTACCTTCAGCATTTCCTGGATACCAGTTTTGTACCGTAGAATATTTTATTTCAGCATCATCCATAGCAATTAGCTCCACAACGGCTGCATGCAATTGATTTTCATCTCTACTTGGTGCTGTACAACCTTCTAAATAACTCACATAACTACCTTCGTCCGCAATAAGAAGCGTTCTTTCAAACTGACCTGTTCCTCCTTGGTTAATTCTAAAGTAAGTTGATAATTCCATAGGACATTTTACACCTTTTGGAATATAACAGAAAGACCCATCACTAAATACAGCAGAATTTAAAGCTGCATAAAAATTGTCTTTAGTTGGTACGATGGTACCAATATATTTTCTCACCAATTCTGGGTGCTCTTTAATAGCTTCAGAAATACTCATGAAAATAATTCCCTTTTCGGATAAGGTTTTCTTAAATGTTGTAGCAACAGAAACAGAATCAACTACAATATCCATAGCGACATTGTTCATTTTTTTCTGTTCATCTACTGAAATTCCTAACTTTTTGTACATCGCCAAAAGGTCTGGGTCTACATCGTCTAATGTTTTATTAGGGTCTACAGCAACTGGAGCAGAATAATAAGCAATCGCTTGAAAATCTGGTTTTTTATAATGCACATTTGCCCATTCTGGCTCAGTCATTTCTTTCCAAACTTTAAACGCATCTAATCGCCATTCTGTCATCCATTCTGGCTCTTCTTTCTTTTTTGAAATAGCACGAACGATATCTTCATTTAATCCAATAGGAAAAGTTTCAGATTCAATGTCTGTAAAAAAACCATATTCGTATTCTTTGGTTTTTAATTCTTCCCTTAAGTCGTCTTCTGTATATTTTGACATGTTTTTGTTTAAATTTTAAAGTGAAAATGATTCACCGCAACCGCAAGTTCGGTTGGCATTAGGATTATTAAAAACAAAACCAGTTCCGTTTAATCCACCAGAATATTCTAAAGTTGTACCAATAAGGTATAGAAAACTCTTTTTGTCTATAATAATTTTAATGTCGTTATCTTCAAAGACTTTATCGTCTTCTGCTTGTGTGTTATCAAACTTTAAATCGTAAGATAAACCTGAACAGCCACCACTTTTTACACCAACTCTAACGTAGTCTGTAGTTGGGTTGTAGCCATCATCAGTCATAAGTTCTATGACTTTCTTTTTTGCGTGATCTGACACTTTAATCATATCGTTTTTTAACTAGATTTGTTCTAAATAGAATGCAAATATACGATATAACAAAGGTTTAACCATAGGTACTAACATTATATTAGCATATGATTTCATAAGGTTTGTCTATAGAAGTTTATGTTAGCTGAAAGCTAATTTAATAGACATTTTTATTTGGGAATTGTCTTGTTAGCCGATATAATTGCTGTAAGGTGTCTGCAATTTGGCTATTAGCAACTGTGCGGTTCTCAAAATTTCCATGAGAATCTGTAACTACAACGGCTTCGCAATGTCTACAAATAAGTTCAGATGTATGATCCATGTAAGTTTTAGATCGTTCAAAATTGTGACCAAATATGGCACAGGGTAGGGTTTTAGGGTTAGTAGGTTTCATTTTGTAATAGTCTTAGGGTATGGCAATTTAAAAAATGAATCCTAAAACATGTTGAAATACGAGGTTTTTCGATGAAATACATGGATTTTGTAAGATAATTGAGAATTTAATAAAAAGTAATTTAACAGATTAAGAAAAATCGAATCTCACCATCTAATATAATGGATATTGTAATAGCCTTATTTTTGATGCAATGAGATGTATACGTTAGTCATTTTTTATTCTGATTAGATAAGGTGATTTAAAACAATACCTCATAAATAATTAGAATCATGCTAAAAAATTGGAAAAAGCATAATATTTTTGCACTATGATTGAAGATAAAAACCCACAACGTACTCCTTTGAGTGAATTAGGAGAGTTTAAACTTATTGAGCATTTAACGGATCATTTTCAAGTGTCTCAGAAATCAACAATAAAAGGCATTGGTGACGATGCTGCTGTGCTTAATTTTGGAAAAAAGCAGATTGTTGTTTCTACCGACTTATTAATAGAGGGTGTTCATTTTGATTTGAGCTATGCTCCCTTAAAGCATTTAGGTTATAAAGCGGTTGTTGTTAATCTCTCGGATATTTATGCAATGAACGCTACTGCGACACAGGTCACTATTTCTATAGCAGTGTCTAATCGTTTTCCGTTAGAGGCGCTTGAAGAATTATATGCAGGTATTACCTTAGCGGCAAAATTTTATAATGTAGATGTTGTAGGTGGTGATACAACGTCTTCTACATCTGGTTTAATTATTTCTGTAACTGCCATTGGAGAAGTTGAAAAAGGTAAGGAAGTATTAAGGTCTGGAGCGAAACCAAATGATTTAATTGTAGTAACAGGTGATGTTGGTGGCGCTTTTATGGGACTACAAGTTTTGGAACGTGAAAAAGAAGTATTTAAGGTGAATCCTAATAATCAGCCAGATTTATCAATGTACACTTATATTATTGAGCGACAATTAAAACCTGAAGCTCGTAAAGATATTGTTGAATTATTAAAAGAATTGGATGTTAAGCCAACAAGCATGATCGATGTCAGTGATGGTATTTCATCTGAAATTATTCATTTATGTAAGCAGAGTAAGGTAGGTGCAGATGTCTATGAGACTAAAATACCATTAGATCCTCAAGTTATTTCTACTTGTGAGGAGTTTAACTTGGATAGTACTACTGTTGCTTTAAATGGCGGAGAGGACTATGAGTTATTGATGACCATTTCTCAAGAAGATTTTCCTAAAATAAAAGGCAATCCAAATTTAACAGTTATTGGTTATATCACTGAAGAAGATAGAGGTATGCATTTGGTAACAAGAGCAGATGAAAAAATTGAGATTATTGCTAAAGGCTGGAATGCGCTTACAAATCAAGAATAAAAAATCTTTGACTTTTTTCTAAACGTTTTGTGTGTACACGATGCAGAACATTATTGATTTCTTTAAACTTTGGAGTTAATGGGATAAATTTTCCATTACCATCAATAGTCATCTCTGATTTACAATTTTTACACTTGTATTCTTTTACATGGTAAGTCACTTCTTTGGAGACCTTGTAGTCATGTCCAAATAGTGAGCAATAAACGTTTTTCATTCACTAAGTTTCTTAAGAGGGATTAAAATCTTTAAGGGATTGAAATATAAGAAAATTAGTTACTTAAAAGTTATTAACATTTAACAAATCGACGAACTGATCGTTTTTCGCTTCAAACGCATCATTCTGTTGTTGTAAATACGCTCTAATGCCGAATTTATTTCTTGGTATTTAGGCGTTAATTCTGTGAGTTGTCCATTGCTGTTGGTTGTTAGTTGCTTTTTACAACAGTTGCAAGTGTACTCTTTTACGTGCTTGGTTACTTTTTTGGTCACTTTATAATTATGACCGAATAAATCACAATATAATTTTTTTGGTTTCATAATAGAGTTGTTTACAATATCTTTTTTAATTTGAGGGGTAAACTTATAAAATAAAAGCAAACAAAACGTTTAAAGGGATTATTTTTCGACGAAATGAAATAATTTGTAAGTTAAATCTGATTTGTCTTCAATGTGACTCATATGACCTTGTGATAACTTTATATAATCAATCTCAGTGTTTTTTATCTGATCAATAAGAGACGCTCCATCAATTAAACCATCTTTCTCACCAATAATGATAAGTTTTTTAGCTTTTAAATTGTTAAAAACTTTAAAACGGTTTGGTCTAAGTTTCATGCCTTCTGAAGCTGCAATATAACCTTGAAGCGGTGTTTTTAGTGCAATTTGTAGTGCTTCATCAAACTCATTTTGAAATTTGCGTTTACTTTCTGGAGCAAATAGATTTGCAAAAGATAAGCGAACCAAATTATTGAAATTTGTTTTAGCCATTTCGTTTGCTCGTGTTCGTAGTTCTCTCTTTTGTTCGTCATCTGCTTCAAAAGTAGAATTCATAAGGCATAAACCATTAAATAAATCAGGACGTTTTTCTGCTAATGCCAGAGCCACGTAACCTCCCATGGAATGGCCAATAAAATATGCTTTTTTAATTTTTAAATCTTCTAATGTTGCAAGTACAGCTTCTGCCATATCATCCATGGTGTGCACATAGCCAATGCAATCGGTTTGACCATGACCCAGTAAATCGATACTTATAACTTGATGCGATTTAGAAAATTTTGGGATTATATTTTTCCACATTTCTATGGTTTCAAGAAATCCATGAAGTAAAACTATCGCTTCTCCTTTGCCTTCAGTAGTATAATGAATCTTGCTATTTTTGTAGTCTAATATCATAATCGCAAAGATAATTTAAGGAATTGTTTTCAGTCTTAAATCCATATAACATTTTACTATCTTTGAAAACACCTAAACCTAATTTCAATATATAATGTTTTTAACACGACTATTTACAGCACTCTTTTTTGTTTCAGCTTTTATTTTAAATGCTCAAATTGAAGAACAACAACTCGATGATCTTATAAAAGAAACTTTAACCACTTTTGATGTACCAGGAATTTCTGTTGGTATTTTTAAAGATGGTAAGGTGGTCTATTCTAAAGGGCATGGTGTACGTTCGTTAACCAATAAAAAAATAATGACGGACGAGACGTTAGTTGGAGTTGCGTCTAACAGTAAAGGGTTTACGTGTTTTGCTTTGGCTATGATGGTTGATGCTGGTAAATTAAATTGGGATGATAAGGTGCGTCAGCATATTCCAGAATTTCAATTGCATGATGCTTGGGTGACTCAAGAATTTACCGTTAGAGATTTGGTAACACATCGCAGTGGTTTAGGATTAGGCGCAGGAGATTTAATGTTTTTTCCTGAGGGCAGTGATTTTGATGTAAACGATGTAATAAATAATGTGAAATATCTAGAGCCAGAAAGTTCATTTAGAAGTGAGTTTAAGTACAATAATAATATGTTCATCATTGCAGGTGAAGTTCTAAAACGTGTTAGTGGTTTGTCTTGGGAAGCGTTCATTGAAACTAAGATTATGAAACCCGTTGGGATGACGAGTAGTAAGGCTTCTTATAATCGTGTAACGGATAAATCGAATATTATTGATGCGCATACTATGGCAGAAGGTAAGGTGATTCAAATTCCGCACGACTGGAGTGAAACGGCTAATCCTGCAGGTGGAATTGTGAGTAATGTGACCGATATGTTGACTTGGGCGCAGTTTTTAATGAATGATGCTGTTACTGAAAATGGTGAGCGTTTACTCAGTGCGAGAGAATTTCATGAACTTTGGCAATTACAAACTCCTTTAAATGTATACCCTAATGATTCGTATAATTCTAACTTTAAAGGTTATGGATTAGGTTGGTTTGTTGCTGATGTTAAGGGTGGACATAAACAAGTGTATCATACAGGAGGTTTGTTAGGTACGGTTACACAATTCACTATGATTCCAGATTTAGATTTAGGTATTGTTGTACTTACTAACCAAATGAATGGTTCTGCATTTAATACCATTACTAATACTATTAAAGATGCCTATTTGGGTTATGAAAATAGAAATTGGTTAGAAAAATATGGTAAGCGAAACACAGACTATATTAAATATAATGATAGTATAAAAGCCTCGGTTTATTTTAAAGTTGAAAAAGCCAAAAAGTTAAAAAATCTACCAAAGCCAGAACAAATTATAGGAGTTTATACAGACGATTGGTTTGGTGATGTTATTATTTCTCATGATGCTAAAAAAGGATATACTATAAAAAGTAAGCGTTCTTCAAGATTATATGGTGAGTTACTGCCATTGAATGCTACAACATTTGTTGCGAAATGGAATGATAGAAGTTATGATGCTGATGTTTATGTACAATTTACATTTAATGAAAATGAAGAAGCTGTTTCTGCAACTATGAAATATATAGCGCCTATTACTGATTTTAGTTTCGATTTTCACGATTTAGAACTTAAGAAAACCAACTAGGTGGATATAAAACGAAAAGAACTTTTAATTACCAGTTTCGCATTGTTCTCATTGTTTTTTGGAGCAGGTAATTTATTACTTCCTCCTTTATTGGGTTATAATTCTGGCGACAATTGGGTTTGGGTTACTGTTGGTTTTATGATAACCGCTGTGGTGATTCCGATACTTGGTATTCTTGCGCATGCTAGGCTTCAAGGGACATTATTCGATTTTGGAAAGAAAGTATCACCAACATTCAGTTTAATATACTGTATATTAATATATGTCATTGCTGTTGCTATTCCGTCACCTAGAACAGCTGCGGCAACACACGAAATTGCTGTTTTTCCAGCTTTTGGAACTAGTCCTTTGGTAACAAGTGCTATTTATTTTACGTTGGTGTTAGTTTTTGTGCTTAACCGTTCAAAAATATTAAGTCTCATCGGAAAATTTTTAACACCTTTTATTGTAATTATGCTTTTGGCAGTAATTAGTATTGGTTTGTTTTCTTCTGAATTTAATACAGGAATTTCACAATTTAAAACACCGATTGCTACAGGGATTTTAGAGGGTTATCAAACTTTTGATGCCATTGGAGCAGTAGTTGTGGGAGCGGTAATTATTATTTCCTTAAATTTTAAAAATATGGCTGTTGAAGCCTATAGCTCTAAACGGAAGTTAATACGTAAATCAGGTTTTATTGCAGGTTTAGGCTTGTTTATTATTTATGCAGGATTGATTTCAGTAGGAGCGTATTTTGGATCTGAAATTAATATTAATGCCGAATTAAGTAGCGATATGCAACGCGCTAATCTTTTGCGAGATATTAGTATTGCATCTTTAGGAGAATTTGGAAATACAGTTTTAAGCATATTAATTTCACTAGCTTGTTTTACAACAGCCATTGGTATTGTCGCTGGTACAGCAGATTATTTTAAAGGGTTACTTAATAATTCTCAGGTGGTTTATATTATTACAGCAATTTTAGCGAGTAGTCTTGGTGTGCTTGTGGGTCAGTTAGATTTTAATTCTATTATTGTTGTGGCTATTCCGGTGTTATTATTTATTTATCCTATTACCATTGTGCTTATTTTGCTAAATGTACTACCAGAAAAATTTGCCACTCCTTTAGTTTTTAGAGCGGTTGTTATTATTACGTTTGTGTTTAGTATTCCTGATGTAATTGGGTTTGTTAGTCCTACAGAAGATTTAAATATACTCACTAATTATATTCCATTTTCAAATCAAAGTTTAGGTTGGGTGTTACCAGCTTTTGTGGCTTTTTTGATTTCGGTATTTGTACAATTTAAAATGAAACGAGCAGAATGAAATACATGGGAAGTAAAGCGCGTTTTGCTAAGGATTTATTGCCAATAATTTTAAAAGATAGAAAGGCAAATCAAACCTATCTTGAGCCATTTGCAGGTGGTATGAATATGATTGATAAGGTTGATGGTATAAGAATTGCTAACGACCAACACCAAGAGCTCATGGCTATGTGGCAAGCATTGATTTATGAGAATTGGGATCCACCTAAGTCGGTAAGCGAAGACGACTACAAGAAAATTAGAACAAATCAAGATCAATATCCAAAACACCTTGTCAGTTATGTTGGTTTTAACTCATTTGGAGGTAAATGGTTTTCGGGTTACAGACGAGATAAGCAAGGTAAACGTGATTATTGGAGTGAACATTATAGAAATATTACCAAACAAGTGCCAAATTTAGAAGGTGTTATTTTATCTTGTAAATCGTATACGGAATTAGAGATTCCAAAACAAAGTATTATCTATTGTGATCCTCCTTATGAGTCTACAACAAAATATCGAGATGGCTTCGATCATCATCAATTTTGGGAATGGTGCAGACAACAAAGTAAAGCAGGACACCAGGTTTTTATTAGTGAATACAATGCTCCTGAAGATTTTGAGTGTGTATGGGAAAAGCCAGCAAAAACAACTTTTTCTTGGCATGCTGAAAATTTAGCGCCTAAAGTTGCTTTAGAGCGGTTATTTATTTTTAAAGGTTAAGTTTTATAATAAAACCAGCCTTAGATATTTCTTTTTGATTTAGATGTCTTTATCAAACCTTTTGAAAAGCGTAATCACTTTTTTTGTATTAATAAAATACACGCCTGTAAGTAAAACGACTGCTGCTATTATTGATTGTAAGGAAATGGTTTCGTTTAAAAAATACCATCCTAAAATTAAGGCGACTATAGGGTTTACGTAAGTGGAAGTTGCTACTTTTTCAGGGGAAACCTTGCTTAAAAGGTAATTAAAGGCTGTAAAAGCAATAATGCTTCCAAAAATGATAAGCATTAGCATGGAGTTGATGACTTCAGCATGCCAACTAGAAAAAGGGAGGCGTTCTTCGCCAATAGCAAAACTGGCTATTAATAACATGCCACCTCCAAATAGCATTTGGTAACCTGTATTTACAAAAAAGTTTGAAGGTAAGTCGGCTTTTGAGACAAAAATGCTACTGTAGGCCCAACTTAGCATACAGATGAAAATCATAATCATCCCTGTAATCATGCCTTCTTTTCCAATCATTTCTCGTTGGCTAACTAATAAATAAATTCCGATACAACCTATTATAACACCCAAAATAGACATTGGTTGTATTTTCTTGCCTTCAAATAGGCGTAATAAAATAAGTACAACTAAAGGTTGTGCCGAAATTTCTAAAGCAGCAAAACCGCTATCCACATACTTTAATGCCCAAACGACTAAGCCATTTCCAATGGTTAGGAACAAACCACCAGCAATTATAGTATTTCGAATTTGAGGTCTAGTAATTTTTAAAGAAATTTTTAAAATTTTTGCAATAATAAAAATTAGAATACTTGCTGTAATAAAACGAATTGAAGCGGCATAAAGTGGTGCTATTTGACTAACTAAAATTTTGTTGAGTAAATATGTAGAACCCCAAATGACATAAATTGAGAAAAATGAAAGTAAGATATAAAGGGGTTCTTTAGTTAATTTCATGCCTTGGGAATTAGAATCAATAGTAATTAAAAAAACCTGCAAGCTACATCATAAGCTTGCAAGTTTTTCATTAATTATGTTTTCAAAATTATGAATTCATTATATCCTCAATCTCATCTGCTTCAATAGGGATATTACGCATTAAATTAAAAGGTTCTCCTGCTTCTTGGATAACCACATCGTCTTCTAAACGAATTCCAAAACCTTCATCTGGAATATAAATTCCTGGCTCTACAGTAAATACCATATTGGCTTGCATAGGTTCTGTTAAAATTCCATAATCATGAGTGTCTAATCCCATGTGGTGAGATGTACCATGCATAAAATACTTTTTGTACGCTGGCCAATCTGAGTTTTCATTTTGTACATCGGCTTTGTCTAAAAGACCTAAGCCTAAAAGTTCAGAAGTCATAATTTTACCAACTTCGATATGATATTGTTCCCAGATGGTGCCTGGAACTAACATTTTGGTGGCTTCATTTTTAACTCTATTTACAGCATTATAAACAGCCTTTTGTCTGTCGTTAAATTTACCAGACACAGGAATTGTACGTGTCATATCACTAGAGTAATTTGCGTATTCTGCTCCGGCATCAATTAATATTAAATCGCCAGCTTTACATTGTTGGTTGTTTTCTATATAGTGTAATACGTTTGCATTGTTGCCTGAACCAATAATTGGCGTATAAGAGAAACCTTTAGAGCGGTTGTTTAGAAACTCGTGCATAAATTCAGCTTCCAAGTTGTATTCCCAAACACCAGGCTTGGTAAATTTTAAAACACGTCTGAATCCTTTTTCAGTAATATCACAAGCTTTTTGAATTAAGTCTAGCTCAATTTGATCTTTTACAGAACGTAAACGCTGTAAAATAGGATTGCTTTTAGCTACACTATGTGCAGGATATTTCTCTTTTAACCATTTTGTAAAACGGTCTTCGCGTGTTTCGGTTTCTACATTCGCTCTGTAATGTTCATTAGTGTTAATGTATACTGTGTCGCATTGTGTCATTAATTCAAATAGCACTTTTTCTAGGTCTTGCAACCAATACACGGTTTTGATTCCTGAAGTTTCAAATGCTTTTTCTTTAGTCAGTTTTTCACCTTCCCAAACAGCAATATGTTCGTTGGTTTCTTTTAAGAATAAAATTTCACGATGTTTTTCTTTAGGGCAATCTGGAAATAACACTAAAATACTTTCTTCTTGGTCCACACCACTTAAATAAAAAATATCTCTGTGTTGCTCAAAAGGCATGGTGCTATCTGCACTAATTGGGTAAATATCGTTAGAATTAAAAACAGCTAAACTATTTGGCTTCATTTGAGAAGCAAAGTTTTTACGGTTTTTTATAAAAAGTTTAGAATCGATTAAATCGTATTTCATGAGAGTAAAATTTTATATTTTATCACACTGAGTGCAGTCGAAATGAATTCTATGTATGAGTGTGAAAAGTTGTGATTTCAGTTCAATATCAAAAGTAGTGAAACTAATACTGCAAGCAAAAGTCAGAGACTAGAATCTGTTAAAATTTAAGAGACTTTTATGACGGTTAGTTATGAAATGCGTAATTTGATGGCATTAAAAATCCAACCACTATGTTTAAATCAAAATTCCTCGCATTTACAATTTTTCTAAGTTCATTTTTAGTCTTTTCTCAGCAACCAGCAACTTCGGCAGAAACGATTAAAGAAGCATTGGTACAAAAACAGAAAATGAAGGCATCTTCTTTAGTTAAAAATGTACCTTTTAAAAATATTGGCCCAACAGTAATGAGTGGTCGTGTGGTAGATGTAGATGTTAATCCTGAAATGCCATCAGAGTTTTATGTTGGTTACGCGTCTGGAGGTGTTTGGCACACTACAAATAATGGTACAACGTTTACGCCGATTTTAGATAGTTCAGATACACAAAACGTTGGTGATATTGCCGTTGATTGGAAAAATAGAACCATTTGGGTTGGTACAGGTGAAAATAATAGTTCACGATCAAGTTATTCTGGTATTGGTATTTTAAAGTCTAGTGACAATGGTAAAACTTGGGAGCACGTTGGTTTAGAGGATTCTCATCATATAGGTCGCATTCTTATAAATCCTAAAAATCCGGATGAAGTTGTCATCGGAGTAACTGGTCATTTGTATTCACCAAACAACGAGCGTGGCATTTACAAAACTACAGATGGAGGAAAAACATGGAATAAAACCTTATTTGTTGATAATATGAGCGGTATTATTGATGTGCAATATGTGCCAAATAATTTCAAAATTATGTTTGCTTCTTCTTGGACTAGAGATAGAAAAGCATGGAATTTTACTGGCAACGGAAATAATTCAGCCATATATAAAAGTACAAATGGAGGTGATACTTGGGAGAAGGTATCTACCAAAAAAAGTGGATTTCCAACGGGAGAAGGTGTTGGTAGAATAGGTGTTGCTATTTATGATGAAAACACTATTTATGCTTTACATGATAGTCAGTTTCATAGAAAAGCAACCTCAAAAAAAAGTGAATCTTCCGGCTTAACAAAAGCCGATTTTAAAACCATGAGTGTTGACGCTTTTATGAAGCTCGAAGACAAAAAGCTTAATGCATACCTTAAAACTAATGGATTTCAAGAGAAATATAGAGCAACTAATGTGAAGCAACTGGTAAGTAGTGGAACCGTAAAACCCATTGATTTGGCTCATTACTTAGAAGATGCTAATGCTTTGTTGTTTGATACACCTGTAATTGGTGCTGAGGTGTATAAGAGCACAGATGGTGGTAAAACGTGGAAAAAAACGCATGACGATTATATAGATGGATTATATTACAGTTACGGATATTATTTTGGAGAAATAAGAGTGGATCCACAAGATAAAAATGGAATTTATATTATGGGAGTTCCTATTTTAAAATCTAAAGATGCTGGCACAACATTCACTTCAATTAGTCGTGAAAATGTACATGCAGATCATCAAGCGCTTTGGGTAAATCCGAGAAAACAAGGTCATTTAATAAATGGAAATGATGGTGGACTAAATATGAGTTACGATGATGGTGAAAGTTGGGTTAAGTTGAATTCGCCATCTGTGGGTCAGTTTTATGCCATTAATGTCGATAACGAAAAACCATATAATGTATATGGTGGTCTTCAGGATAATGGAGTTTGGTTTGGCGCCAATAACGCAGTGGAAGATAAAAGCTGGCATCAAAATGGTCAATATCCTTGGGAAAGCATAATGGGAGGTGATGGTATGCAAATTCAGATTGATAGTAGAGATGCTAATATTGTATATACAGGTTATCAGTTTGGAAATTATTACAGAATTAACCGTGAGACGGAGGAGTTTAAATACATTCAGCCTAAACATACATTAGGTGAAACACCATACCGTTTTAATTGGCAAACGCCGATTCTATTGTCACCACATAATCAAGATATTTTGTACTTGGGAGGTAATAAATTAATGCGTTCTATGAATAAAGGCGATGATTTTACAGCCATAAGTTTAGATTTAACAAGAGGAGGTAAAAAAGGAAATGTGGCTTATGGCACTTTAACTTCTATTAGTGAAAGTCCTTTTCAATTTGGATTAATTTATACAGGAAGTGATGATGGTGTAGTAAGTGTAACTAAAAATGCAGGAGGAAGTTGGGCGACGATTTCAAATACTCTACCAAAAGATTTATGGGTAAGCAGAGTTATTGCTTCAAAACATAAAAAAGAGCGTGTTTACGCCACTTTAAATGGTTATCGTTGGGATGACTTTAAAGCTTATGTTTATATGAGTGACGATTATGGGCAAACTTGGAAAGATATTAGTAACAATATTCCAACTTCACCAGTTAATGTGATAAGAGAAGATCCTTTAAAAGAAAACCTTTTGTATCTAGGAACTGATAATGGTGCTTATGTAACTTTTAATATGGGCAAATCTTGGGAAGCGTTTTCAAATGGATTACCAAACGTTGCGGTACATGATATGGTTATTCAGCCAGAAGCTAAAGATTTATTAATAGGAACTCATGGTCGAAGTATTTATAAAACAAATATTGAAGCACTTCAAACGATAAATGTTGACAAGGTTACAGATGATATCACATTTTTAGATCTAGAGTCAGTTAAATTTTCTGGTCGTTGGGGAAGTTCGTGGAGTCCTTGGTCTGACGCTTTTGAGCCAGAAATAACGATTCAATTCTTTAGTAATTCTTCAGGGAACAAAACCTTAAAAGTTTTATCAGAAAAAGGAACAGAATTATATAGTATCTCTACCAAGGTAGAAAAAGGCTTTAACTACGTGGATTATAAATTAGAGATTACTGAAAAAGGAAAAAAGGCTTTGAAGAAAGAGGATTCTAATATAGATTTTAAAGAAACAGGAAATAAAAAGAACTATTTACCTAAAGGTTTGTATAAAGTTCAAATTGGTGATAATAGTAAGGTGCTAGAAATTAAGTAATTATTTCCTCTAGATTAAAACCATTCTAAATAGATTAATTATCAATGATCGTAGTTGGCTAAAAGCCATTTGCGCTGTATCTTTGTTAGACTAAAATAAACTAGATTTACAATGAGCGGAATTCTAAATTCGTCGATTGGAAGAAAGTTTGCCATGGCACTTTCGGCACTCTTCCTTATGATTTTTGTACTACAACATTTTGTTATCAACCTTTTTTCAGTTTTAAGTCCAGATACTTTTAATGAAATATCTCATTTTATGGGAACGTTTTGGGTGGTTCAATATGTTATTCAACCTATTTTAATTATTGGTGTTATTTTTCACTTTGTAATGGGTTTTGTATTAGAAATCAAAAACAAAAAAGCAAACGGTGTTAAGTATGCTAAAAATAATGGTGCTGCAAATTCTACATGGATGAGCAGAAACATGATTTGGAGTGGTGGCTTTATCCTTGTATTTTTAATTATTCACTTTATTGATTTTTGGATTCCAGAAATTAATACAAAGTATATTATTGGTGATATGTCTGGGTTGCACAATGGTGAGTTCAGATATTTTCATGAATTACAAGAAAAGTTTGTACCGCTTTGGAGAGTGGCGCTATACATTGTAGGTTTTGTGTTTTTAGCACTTCACTTACTACATGGTTTTGATTCTGCATTTCAATCTACAGGTGCAAATAACAAATACACAAAAGGATTACAGGGATTCGGAAAAGCTTATGCGATTTTAGTTCCATTAGGATTTATTTTCATCGCGTTATTCCATCACTTTACTCACTAAAAAAATATCTAATATGGCTTTAGATTCAAAAGTACCAAAGGGTCCAATTAAAGATAAATGGACTGATTATAAAAATAAAATTGATTTAGTAAATCCGGCCAACAAACGTAACATTGATGTTATTGTTGTTGGTACAGGTCTTGCTGGAGGTTCTGCTGCTGCAACTTTAGCAGAATTAGGTTATAATGTAAAAGCATTTGCTTATCAAGATTCACCTCGTAGAGCACACTCAATTGCTGCTCAAGGTGGTATTAATGCAGCAAAAAATTATCAAGGTGATGGTGATTCTACTTACAGGTTGTTCTACGATACTGTAAAAGGTGGAGATTATCGCTCACGTGAAGCAAACGTTTATCGTTTGGCTGAGGTGTCTTCTAATATTATTGACCAATGTGTGGCGCAAGGTGTTCCTTTTGCACGTGATTATGGTGGATTGTTAGATAACCGTTCGTTTGGTGGTGTTTTAGTTTCTAGAACATTCTATGCTAAAGGTCAAACAGGGCAACAATTATTATTAGGAGCTTATTCTGCAATGAATAGACAAATTGCTCGTGGTAAAATTGAGATGTTTAACCGTCACGAAATGCTAGACGTTGTTATTGTAGACGGAAAAGCAAGAGGTATTATTGCTCGTAATTTAATTACTGGTGAAATAGAAAGACATTCAGCTCATGCTGTTGTAATTGGTTCTGGTGGATACGGAAATGTATATTTCTTATCAACAAACGCTATGGGTTCTAATGCAACTGCAGCTTGGAAAATACATAAAAAAGGAGCGTATTTCGCAAATCCTTGTTATACACAAATTCACCCAACATGTATTCCGCGTTCGGGAGATTACCAATCGAAATTGACTTTAATGTCAGAATCATTACGTAATGATGGTCGTATTTGGGTTCCTAAAAACATGGAAGATGTATTGGCAATTAGAGAAGGTCGTAAAAAACCAACTGAATTAACTGAAGATGAACGCGATTATTACTTAGAAAGAAGATACCCAGCATTTGGTAACTTAGTACCTCGTGATGTAGCATCGAGAGCAGCAAAAGAACGTTGTGATGCTGGTTATGGTGTAAATGCTACTGGTGAAGCAGTTTATTTAGATTTTGCTTCTGCTTTTGAACGTTATGGAAAAGAGCAAGCCAAAATTCATAATTTAGATAATCCTACTAAAGAAAAAATAATTGAATTAGGTCAAGCTATCGTAAAAGAAAAATACGGTAACTTATTTCAAATGTATGAGAAGATTATAGATCAAAATCCATACGAAACACCAATGATGATTTACCCAGCAGTACATTACACAATGGGTGGTGTTTGGGTCGATTATAACTTAATGACTACAATTCCTGGGTGTTATTGTATTGGTGAAGCTAATTTCTCTGATCACGGTGCAAACAGACTTGGTGCTTCGGCATTAATGCAAGGTTTAGCAGATGGTTATTTTGTATTGCCTTATACAATTGGTGATTATTTATCTGATGATATTAGAACTGGGGAAATTCCAACGGATACAAAAGAATTTGAAGACGCAGAAAAAGAAGTTACTGATAGAATTAATTTCTTTGTAAACAATAAAGGCACAAAATCTGTTGATTATTTTCATAAGAAATTAGGAAAAGTAATGTGGGATAAGGCAGGAATGTCTAGAAACGCACAAGGCTTAACAGAAGCTATGGCTGAAATTAAAGCGATTAGAGAAGAATTTTGGAAAGAAGTTTCTGTACCAGGAACTGCAGATGAAATGAATACTGAGCTTGAAAAGGCTGGTCGTGTAGCGGATTTCTTAGAATTAGGAGAATTATTTGCTATGGATGCTTTAGAAAGAGCAGAATCTTGTGGTGGGCACTTTAGAGAAGAATCTGCAGAATTAGATGGTCCACAAAAAGGAGAAGCAAAACGTAATGATAAAGATTTTGCATTTGTATCTGCTTGGGAATATAAAGGCGAACCTGCTGATGCAGTTTTACATAAAGAACAATTAGAATTTAAAGATATTGAACTAAAACAACGTTCATACAAATAAGAAAGACGATATGAATTTAACACTTAAAATTTGGAGACAAAAAGACTCAAAAGCTAAGGGTCAAATGGTCGATTACAAAGTAACTGAGATTTCAGAACATATGTCTTTCTTAGAAATGATGGATGTTTTGAATGAACAATTAGTGAATTCTGGCGAAGAACCTATAGCTTTTGATCATGATTGTCGTGAAGGAATTTGCGGAATGTGCTCTATGTACATTAATGGTGAAGCGCATGGACCAGATAGAGGCATTACAACATGTCAGTTACACATGCGTATGTTTAATGATGGTGATACTATTACTATTGAACCATTTAGAGCGGCAGCATTTCCTGTAATTAAAGATTTAGTAGTAGATAGAATGGCTTTTGAGCGTATTCAACAAGCAGGTGGTTACATTTCTGTAAATACATCTGGTAATACACAAGATGCTAATAATATTCCTATTTCTAAACATGCAGCTGATGAAGCTATGGATGCAGCAACTTGTATTGGTTGTGGTGCTTGTGTAGCAACTTGTAAAAACTCTTCTGCAATGTTATTTGTAGGTGCAAAGGTATCTCAGTATGCTTTATTACCACAAGGACAAGTAGAGGCTGCAGATCGTGTACAAAACATGGTGGCTCAAATGGATCTAGAAGGATTTGGTAACTGTACTAATACAGGAGCTTGTGAAGTAGAATGTCCGAAAGGCATTTCTTTAGAGAATATTGCACGTATGAATCGTGAGTATTTATCTGCGACTTTAAAAGGTTAATAGATACAACATTCCATAACGGAATACGTTAAATGATATATAAATCCCAAGCATAATTATGACTTGGGATTTTTACTTTTCTTATATTTCGATTCTAATAAAGCATCATGCAAAACCCAAATACATTTTATAAAGAGCAATTAGATATCAACCAAATTGCGTCTAAGCGAATTTTTAAACAATTAAGTTTGTTTAGTATACTTAGACTTTCAATTTTTATTCTTACCGGAATTGGCATCTATTTTACATATCAAAATTGGCAGATAGCTGCTGGTATTGGTGTATTTGGTGCGGCAAGTTTTCTTTTTTTATTATCAAGATATACTGATTTAAAATCTAAAAGAAATCTTCATAAACGATTGATTGCAATAAATGAAGAGGAATTAAAAATTGAAAAAGGCGACTTTTATGATAGATTAGATGGAGAAAAGTTTCAAAACCCGAAGCATTTTTTTAGTCTAGATATAGATTTATTTGGAAAGGGATCTTTTTTTCAGTTTATAAACAGAACAGCGATTATAGAAGGTACGGAAAAACTCACTGAAAATCTGCTTTCTAATGATATAACAAATATTGAAACACGACAACAAGCCATAAAGGAATTAGCTGCATTACCTAAATGGAGACAAAATTATTCAGCCGTTGCACAAGGTGTAGAAATTGAACATTCTGCAAATTCAATAATAACTTGGTTAAAGGAATATCAACCATTTTTAGGTAAATTACAGTATGCTCTAACCTTAGGTTTTAGTATAGCATCTTTTGTGCTTTTAGGTTTGGGAATTGCTGAAATTATTCCGATTTCCATCGCTGGTTATTGGTTGTTACTAGGGTTGGGAATCATAGGTGTTTATTTGAAGAAAATTAATATCCTTGCCCAAAATACAGAGAGAGCTAAAGACACCTTTAGACAATATGCTTTATTGCTTAACGCTATTGAATCAACAGCGTTTACTTCGGAATTATTGAAGTCTAAACAAAAATTAATAGAGTCAGATGGATTAAAAGCTTCAGAAATATTTTCAAAATTCTCTAAAACGCTGGATGCTTTGGATAATAGAAATAATCTCATCTCTGCAATTTTTGGAAATGGTTATTTACTTGTAGATATAAGAAGTAGTTATAATGTAGAACAATGGATTAGGCAATATGGAGATAAAGTTGAAGATTGGTTTGAAGTCGTTACTTTCTTTGATGCTTTTAACAGTTTTGGTAACTATGCTTTTAATCATCAGGATTTTACGTATCCAATTTTAACTGATGAACCTGTTACTATTTTAGCTCAAGGTTTAGGTCATCCTTTATTAAACCCTGAAAAGCGAGTTGATAGTGATTTAAAACTTGAAGAAGAACAATTCTTTATCGTTACTGGTGCAAATATGGCTGGAAAAAGTACCTTTTTAAGAACCGTTGCGCTTCATATTGTAATGGCTAATGTTGGTTTGCCAATTTGTGCTAAGCACAGTAAATACAAGCCAATTAAGCTCATTACTAGTATGCGAACAACAGATTCGTTAACAGATGATAGTTCGTACTTCTTTAGCGAGCTTACACGATTAAAATTTGTCGTAGATACTATTGAAAAAGATAAAAACTATTTCGTAATTCTAGATGAAATACTAAAAGGCACCAACAGCACAGATAAAGCGATTGGCTCGCGTAAGTTTGTTGAAAAACTCGTAAAACAACATGCTACAGGAATTATTGCTACACACGATTTAAGTCTCACAGAAATTGAAACCGAACTTGAAGCCGTAAAGAACTATTACTTTGATGCAGAAATTATAAATGATGAACTCTTTTTTGATTATAAACTAAAGCAAGGGGTTTGCCAGAATATGAATGCGAGTTTTCTATTGAAGAAGATGGAGATTATTTAATGAATTATCGTAGAATAGATTAGTCTTGTAGATATTATAATTCTTCTGTTATTCTAATTTGAATTATCGGAGTTTTACAAATCCTAATTGAACTGAAATTTGAATTATTTACTTTAGGATTAATATCAAAAATTACAATAAGGTCATCAATTTTTAAATTATCAATTAGATTATTTATTGTTTTAGGAATTGTATTTCCTTCAACCTGTATGGTATCAATATTAGGTAATTTTAGTTTAAAGCTTTTAACGCTTAAATCTAGATTGAATACAAAATTATCGCCATTTAAGCCTATTTCGCTGTGTTTTAGTTCTTCTTTAGAAAATAGTAATTGGCATTTCGAATTGCTACATTGAATATTATTTACTGTACCTTCAATACGACCAATATCTCTTATTCTCAATGTCTTTTTTTCAGTAAAAGCACTGCCATCTTTGAGTGTAGCTTTAATTAAGATATCAACGGTTTTTCCAGAACCTGGAGATAATACATAATTTCCGACGTTATCAATCTTTTTGAGTCCAGGAGCACTTGCTTCAAAAGATAATGAATGTGGTATTCCGATATAAATAGGGTTAGAAATGCCTCTGTAAACTACATTTATGTTTTTGAGTTCTACTACAGAATGAACATCTTGAATGTTAAAGTTCTCTGATTCTGTAATATTTTTAGCAGATTTACATCCAAAAAATACTATTAATATTAAAACAAGGCTTTTCATTCTAAATGACTAATGGGTTTATTAGATAACCAAAAGATAAGTAAGATTAGTATAAATACTATTTTAAAATAAAAAACCCTCTCTATAAATAGAAAGGGTTTTTACAATTTGTTAAGAAATGAATTTATTAAGCTTCAAAAGCTTCAATAGAAACGTAAGACTTATTGTCTTTTTTCTTAGTAAATTTTACAAGGCCATCAACTTTAGCGTGTAAAGTATGATCTTTTCCTTGATAAACGTTTTCACCTGGATGGTGCGTGTTACCACGTTGTCTTATGATAATGTTTCCAGCAATAGCAGCTTGTCCACCAAATATCTTAACGCCTAAACGTTTTGATTCTGATTCTCTACCATTCTTCGAACTACCAACTCCTTTTTTATGAGCCATGATCTTAAGGTTTTATATTGTTATACTTAAGTGATTTAGCAATTATGCTTTACCACCATCTAATTCGTCTTGCCATTTTTTAAGCTCGTCCCACTTACCATCAGCAGCTAATTGTGCTTGTGCTGGCCAAGTATCAGTAACATGGTTACCACGAACATCTGCAATGATTTCAGAAATTGCTTCTGGTGTAGCTTTAGCTAAATCAGAAAAAGTAGTGATACCAGCTTCTACTAAAGTAGATGCAATTTTAGGACCAATACCTTCAACTTTCTTTAAATCATCAGCACCACCTGTAGCTTTTTTAGCTTTAGGAGCAGCAGCTTTCGCTTCTACTTTTGGTTCGGCTTTTTTAGTTTCTTTCTTCGGTGCAGCTTTCTTTGCTCCAGAAGTTGTAATACCTTCAATTAAGATTTCAGTTAAAGATTGTCTGTGTCCATTTTTTACACGGTAACCTTTACGTCTTTTCTTTTTAAATACTATTACTTTATCACCTTTAAGGTGACTTAAGACTTTTGCACTTACTTGTGCTCCATCTATAGCTGGGGCGCCTACAGTAATATTGTTACCATCTCCAATTAAAAGAACGTTGTCGAAATCTACTTTCTTACCTTCTTCTGTTGCTAAACGGTGAACAAAAACTCTTTGGTCTTTTGCAACTTTAAATTGCTGCCCTGCTATCTCTACAATTGCGTACATAGCGTAACGTTTTTATTAATTTGTTTATTAAATAAATTGCTATCTTCTCAGAAAGCGGATGCAAATATACTCCTAATTTCTTAATGCACAAACGTTTTAAGGGTTTTCAAGCGGTTTTGCTTAAAAAATTATGGATTTAGTTTTTAGAGCTGAACTCACCAACCATATTCTTCAGAGTTTTTACATTTTATTATGTTAAAAAGATAAATCATTGTTTATTTTTGTAAGACTTCATGTAACAAATTGCATTTAGTATAGACAAACCTTTAAAACATTTTAATTTTAAACAAAACTACAATGAAAAACTATTTACTGGCTTTGGCTTCTTTGTTGTTTATAAGCCACCAGGCTATAGCGCAAAAAGTTGAATTTGAAGAATTTGATTTAGATAACGGATTGCACGTTATTATGCACCAAGATAATACAGCTCCAGTTGTTATTACATCTGTTATGTATGATGTAGGTGGAAAAGATGGAGACAGACAACGTACAGGTTTCGCACACTTTTTTGAGCATTTATTATTTGAAGGTTCTGAGAATATTGGTCGTGGAGAATTTATGAAAATTATTCCTGCAAATGGAGGTACTTTTAATGCTAACACATCACAAGATAGAACCTATTACTACGAAATCTTCCCTTCTAATAAATTAGAGTTAGGTTTATGGTTAGAGTCTGAGCGTATGTTACATCCGGTTATAGACCAAATTGGTGTAGATACACAAAACGAGGTTGTTAAAGAGGAAAAACGCCAAAGTATGGATAACCAACCTTATGGAGGTTTGTTAAAAGCTATTGGAGAAAACTTATTTAACGTACACCCTTATAAAGATCAAAATATTGGTTTAATGGAGCATTTAGATGCTGCTACTTTAGCAGAGTTTAATGCATTTTTCGATAAATACTATGTACCAAACAATGCGGTATTAGTCATTGCAGGAGATATAGATTATACTAAAACGAAGTCAATGGTTAAGGATTACTTCAGTGCTGTTAAAAAAGGACCAGAAGTAGTGCGCGATTTCCCAAAAGAAACTCCAATTACCGAAACTAAAAAAGCAATTGCTTACGACAAGAATATTCAAATACCTGCAATTATTGCAGCTTACAGATTACCTGGTCAATCAACCAGAGAGGCTTACGTATTGGATATGATTTCTACTTATTTAAGTGGAGGGAAAAGTTCTGTACTTTACAAAAAATTAATTGACGAGAAAAAAGAAGCATTAACTGTACAAGCGGTTAACTTAGGACAAGTAGACTACAACATTTTTGCATTATTTGCTTTGCCATTAGGTGACGTGAGTTTAGATGTTTTATTAGCAGATATGGATGAGGAAATCGTTAAAATGCAAAATGAATTAATAAGTGAACGTGATTATCAAAAACTTTTAAATCAGTTTGAGAATGATTTTGTAAGCTCTAATTCTAGTGTAGCAGGTATTGCAAGTTCTTTAGCAACATACTACTTATTATATGGAGATGTAAATATCATTAACAATCAGTTAGAAACTTACAGATCTATTACAAGAGAAGAAATTCAGGCAGTGGCTAAAAAATATTTAAGCCCTAACCAACGTGTAGAAGTACAATATCTACCAAAAAAAGAAGATCAATAATATGAAAACAGTATTTAATATGAACACTAAAATAGTAGCGTTTTTCGCATTATTTATAATGACTATTAGTGCAGGTGCACAAATAGATAGATCTAAACAGCCTGCTGCAGGTCCAGAACCAGAAATATCAATTGACAAACCTCAAGAGTTTGAGTTGAAAAATGGTTTAAAAGTGCTTGTAGTTGAAAACCATAAGTTACCAAGAGTTTCTTATTCTTTAAGAATAGATAACAAGCCAATTTCTACTGGAAAAAAGGCTGGTGTTGAAAGCTTATTAGGAAGCATGTTGGGGAATGGAACAACAACAATTTCTAAAGACAAATTTAACGAGGAAGTAGATTTCTTAGGAGCTAATTTAAATTTTGGTTTTAGTGGAGGTTTTGCAAGTTCACTTACAAAGTATTCTGACAGAATATTACAATTATTAGCTGATGCAGCTATTAATCCTTTGTTAACAGAAGAGGAATTTGAAAAAGAGAAAACAAAACTTATTGAAGGTTTAAAGTCAGATGAGAAAAATGCAGATGCCATTTCTGGTAGAGTAGGTTCTGCATTATCTTATGGTACAAAGCACCCTTATGGAGAGTTTGTAACAGAAGAAACTATTAATAATGTGTCTTTTGGCGATGCAGTAGCATTTTATGAGACTTATTTTAATCCTAACAATGCTTATTTAGTAGTTATTGGAGATGTTGATTTTAAAGATGTTAAGAAACAAGTTAAAAAATATTTTAACGATTGGACCAAGTCAGTAGATGTGAATTCTGCAGTGCCTCAGCCAAATGCTAATGTGCAATACACTCAAATTAATTTTGTAGACGTACCAGATGCAACGCAGTCTAATCTGTCTATTACAAATAATGTTAAATTAAAGATGAATGATCCTGACTATCATGCGGCTTTAATTACTAACAACATCTTAGGTGGTGGAGGCGAAGGGTATTTATTTAAAAACTTAAGAGAGGACAAAGCTTATACCTATGGTGCATATTCTAGTTTAGGTGCAAATAGATATGGTGCATCTCGTTTTAATGCTACGGCTAAGGTTAGAAACGAAGTGACAGATAGTGCTGTTGTAGAAGCTTTAAAAGAAATTAATAGAATTAGAACAGAGCCAGTAGATGCGCAACTTTTAAAAGATGCCAAAGCTAAATATGTTGGTAATTTTGTAATGGCTTTAGAGCGTCCACAAACGATTGCTAATTATGCATTAAATATAAAGTTGAATGATTTACCTGAAGATTTTTATACTACGTATTTGCAAAAAATAAATGATGTATCTGTTGAAGATATTATGAGAGTGGCAAACAAATATTTTCAAGCAGATAATTTAAGAATTATCGTTGTAGGTAATGGAGCAGATGTTATAGAGAATTTAGAAAAAACAGGAATCCCTATAAAATATTACGATAAGTTTGCTAATGCTGTTGAGAAGCCAGTATTTTCTAAACCATTGCCAGCTGGTTTAACAGGTGATGCAGTAGTTAAAAATTATATCACTGCAATTGGTGGAGAAGCAAACTTGAATAAAGTAAATACGATATTAGTAAATTCTGATGTCACTATTCAAGGAGCACCATTTAAGCCTAAAGCAACTGTGAAGCAAATGGCTCCTAACAAGTCTTTTATGGAGATTGTTGTAGAAGGTATGGGTACTGTGATGAAGCAGAATTTTAATGGAGAAAGTGGTTTTATAGAGCAGCAAGGTCAAAAAGCACCAATGGATGAAAAAACATTAGCGACAAAGAAATCTGAAAAAGGATTGTTTCCAGAATTATATATGGATGCATCTAACTTAGCTTTAGAAAGCTTAATGACTATTGATGGAGCTGACGTTTATAAGGTAAAAGTTACTAAGGAAGAGACTGTATCTTACAGATTTTACGATGTTAAAACAGGATATTTGCTAAGAACAGAAGAAACTGCTGAGATGCAAGGGATGTCAATGACAACGGTTATTGATTATTCTAACTATAAAGAAGCTAATGGTGTGATGTTACCAAATACCATGAAGGTTGCTACAGGACCTCAGGTTTTATCTTTTGAAACTACAGAAGTTAAAATTAACGAAGGTGTTACTGATGCAGATTTTAACTAATCATTGTTAATTATAGTATATTAAAAACCGAAGTGAAAGCTTCGGTTTTTTTTATGCTTTATGTTTATGTGAAAGATATACACCAATCAAAACAAGCAATGCTGCCAAGCCTTGTATAAAGCTAAAAGCTTCACCATCTAATATTCCCCAGCCTAATGCAATAATTGGCATAATATACGTCACAGAAGATGCAAATACAGGTGTTGATAGTTGTACTAGTTTAAAAAATAGAACTTTCGCTATTGCAGTGCCAAAAACGGCTAGAATAGTAATATACATCAATGCTTTTGGTAAAGCAGGATTATCAAATGTTTTTAGTGTAAAAAAATCACTAAATATTAATACTATCAATGCAGGAATAATTATAAATGCATAATTACCAGCCGCTATTGACAGTGGTTTTACATCTTGTAAATGCCGTTTGATTATATTAACATTAGCAGCATACATTACTGTAGATGCAATTATAAAACTGGCATATAAATAATTCTGATTTGGATTTAATTCAGCACCTTTTAGTATTAAAATTGCTGTGCCTGTAAATCCAATAATAACACCTAATATTTGGCGCTTTGTTGATGTAATTTTAAATATAGCAAAACCCAATAAGATAGTACTTAATGGCACAAGTGAGTTTAAAATAGAGGTAACAGCGCTATCAATTTCAGTTTCTGCAATAGCAAAAAAGAACGCAGGAATAAAAGAACCTAAAAGTCCAGATAATAAAAGCCATTTCCATTTAGATTTCGGAATTGCTTTGAGTTTATTAAAACCAAAAGCTAATAATATAATACCAGTAATGATAGTTCTTAAAGCACCTAGTTGATACGGAGTAAGCCCTAAAAGTGATTTTTTGATTAAAATAAATGAACTTCCCCAAATGAGAGAGAGAATTAAAAGATAAACCCACTTAATATTTAGATTTTTCATTCGAAATAGCTATAAATAAATCACAAAATTCGTTAATTGTATCGCAAGAAACGGCAATATTTATTAGATTTATGCAAAATTTAATAGTTTAAATCTATGAATACATTAAGAACATTGAGTCTAGTTGCAATTATGGCGTTGGTTTTTACATCTTGTAAAAATGAAACAGCCCCAGAAGTTAAAACGGTAGATATAGAAGTAAGCAATAAAGATGTTGCTCAAACTTTAGATCCTAATGCTACTTACGCTAAAGTGGAATTTGGAATAGATGGAATGACCTGCGCTATGGGTTGTGCAAAAACCATTGAAAAGAAAATGGCAAAAATGGAAGGTGTGAAATCTGCAAAAGTAGATTTTGATAAGCGTTTAGCTATGGTAGAATATGATGAAGCTAAAGTTACACCTAAATCTTTAGAAGAGGCGGTTGGTAAAGTTTCAGACACCTATAAGGTTAAAGATATGCATGCCGTTGATACTTTTGAAGGTGAGACTAAAGCGTGTAAGGCAGATTGTAAAGAAGCATGTTGTGCTGGTAAAACGGACGCTGAAAAGAAAGCTTGTAAAGCAGACTGTAAAAAAGATGGTAAAAAAGTGTGTTGTGCAGATAAAACTAAAGCAGAAAAGAAAACTGAATAAATTCAGTTAAAATTTATACATTTAAAAGTAACGCTACCCGAAAGGGTGGCGTTTTTTTTATTGTACCTGTAGAAGTATAAAAGCTATAGTAAAGCATCCTATTGGTATAAGCCATAATAATGATATTGAAGTGTCAATACGCTTATATTTTGCGTTAAGGATTGTTCTTTTCTTGCCATTATAGCGCATCCAGTTTTTAGATATGATGAAGAGTGCAATTAATGTAAATAACACCCAAAATTTTGATGAAGACATTACAGACATTTTCATCTGACTCGCAAAAGCCATAAAAAAAGCACCTAGAGCAAGTGCAATAGAAACTTCTAAAGCACTAATGTATACTAACGCAATAGTAATGCTTTTTTTGCCAAAGACTTTTTTGTAGTGGTTGAATATGGTGATGTAATAATTGTCTAACATTTATTGGCTAAGTATTAATAAAAACAAAAACCTGCAATAAGCAGGTTTCTGTTTTAACAAAGGATAAAACCTTAATTATATTATTGAGCAATAACTTTTACATTATCTATTTCGTATGTAGCAGATGTTGAACTTGTACATGTGTATTTAAATCCAATAAATAGATTACCACCAGCTGCTGCAGAAACATCAATTTCTCCAGAATCTGTCCAGTTCCAACTACCTGTAGATAGTGTTGCAGATAATTGCGTCCAAGTTCCGTCAGTGTTTGGGTCTCCTCCAGAATAATCAGTAGACATATATATTTCCATTACATTACCTGAATAATTCATTGCTGTTTGAAAAGTTAAAACTCCACCACTAACATTAGACATATCTATAGCTGGTGTAATTAACCAATCTTCATTTGCAGTTGTAGAACCACTAGCAAATCCAGACATTGCAGCACATTTTCCTGGATTTCCATAGGTATTAGGTGACCATACTTGAGCTCCTGTTACGCTGTAATTTGTCCATGTTAAAAAATCAGTTTCAAATGCCTCAACAAATAATGGATCGCAACGCACACCATCCATAACAACATCGTCAGTTGTATTTAGTTGTAAAACTAAATCGTATCCATCGTAAGTTTTGTTTATGATTCCAGAAATAGAACCTTTACCATCTGTTGGAAGTGTAATATCTTTAAAATTTGCAAATGTACTAGACTCCATAACAAAAGTAGAAGATTCACTACAGCTTTCAATTGGTCTAGAAGAATCATAGTCATCAGTAGGATCTACATAAGGTAAACCAGCTAAACCTACAGGAAACTGAACGTCAATAAGTTTTACGTACATCCCAAGATATGATTCTGTAATTTCAGATAAATTTAATTCTACAGGAGTTAAGGTTTCAGTAACAGATGATCTAAAAAGGTGATCAGGGATTTGATTAGCTGTCATAGCAAGAACATCATTATCAAAATCATCAATCTTTCCTCCAATAGTAATAACATCATCACCAGTATTAGTTTCACCTACAACTAAACCAGGCAAGTAAATATATACTTCTCTACCTTGATTAAATTGATTATACGTATCTGCTTGGTTTAATACAACTTTAAGAGTTGCTGTTGGATTGGTTGGGTCATCTTGAATAAAGAATTCTTTATAGAAATTACCTGTTTCATCACTAGATGATACATATCCTTTTACCATAATTTCAGATTCTATAGTAATGGCTTCGTATTGTACCGCTAACGCTCTTACCTCTGTAATGGTCTTCATTTGTATTTCATCTTCTTCACCATTATCTACTCTACTTAAAAGTTCATTTAATTGTTCGTTTTCTTCATCTCCAATACTATT
Source organism: Winogradskyella sp. Asnod2-B02-A (assembly GCF_045063645.1). NCBI lineage: Bacteria > Pseudomonadati > Bacteroidota > Flavobacteriia > Flavobacteriales > Flavobacteriaceae > Winogradskyella > Winogradskyella sp. Asnod2-B02-A. The sequence continues at coordinate 785,471 of NZ_JBEFOG010000027.1, read as the reverse complement.
TGGAACAGTATAATCATCATCTTGTACACAAGATGTAATGGTAACTGATACCATTAAAATCATTAAAAATTTAATTGTTCTTTTCATAACTTTTTTATTTATAATTTTTGAATTCATGAAAGTTGCACTTTTCATAATTGTAATATATTAATTTTTCTTTTCTTTTTTAAAATCTTACATAAACATTTAAAAAGTAGTTGACACCACGACCATACCAATATTTAGATCCAAAGACTCTTTTAGTATTACTAACATCATCTCTTAAAGCTCTATAATCAGCTCTTCTACCTTGCTCATAACCTCCTGTTTTGTATTCTTTATCTAAAAGGTTACCTACACTTGCAAAGAAACCAACATATTTGTCACCTATTCTCCAAGATTTACCACCTACTAAATTTACTACCATGTAGCTATCAAACTTTTCTTGTTTTAATAAACCTTCTGCAACGTCTGGGTCGTAGTCATTGTATGGTAAACCATCAGCATCTGTGTAAAAATCTTCAGATCTTGATAACGGACTTACGTCAATGTAAGCATTGTCGAAGAAGTTAGCCGTTGCACCAAACCACCAATAATTAGGATCTCTATATTCAAAACCAATAGAATATGCTGTTTGTGGACCTCCAGCTACTTTATAATTTTCTAGGTTAGAAGTACTAACTAGTCCTGAGGTGTTTACAGTTGTAGTTAAACCGCTATTTGCGTCAGTTTCAGTAGTTGTAAAATCATCTGATGTTGAAGTTACGTATAAATCTGGGTTATTGCTATATGTATATTGACCAACTGAAGCGGCACCTTTTAATTTAATTGTTGGTGTAACTTGTGCTTCTATACCTAATTCTCCTCCAAAGTGCTCTTTATCTACTCCAGATAAAACTTCTTGAATAAAACCAGTTGTACTACCTTGTGTAAAGAAGAAAGAAATCTCGTTGGCATCTTCAATTGTAGTATAGAAACCAGTTAATTTTGCACTTACTATTGGTGATCTAAAAATATAACTAGCATCAAAAGATGTTATTGTTTCTTCCGTAATATTGATATTTGGATTGTTTACTCCATTGATTTTACCAACATAATCATGACTTTCTCTTGAGTTCGTGTATGTGTTTCTAATAGAAGGTGCTTTAGTTATATAGCCACCATTAAAACTCAATAAATGTTTTCCAGTAATTTTATAAGTCAATCCTGCTTTTGCTCCAATACCAGTAAACTCTAATTTGTCACCTTTGCCATATGAGTTATCTAATTCTACTCCATTATCAAATGAAATTTGGTTTTCATTTTTATATAAACCTTCTCTTTGATAATCTGTTTTTGTAACATTACCTGCTAAGTGAAAATCTATTTTGTTATATTTAAACTGCGCTTGTGCAAAACCAGAAATTTCATTAGCATAAATATTATAATTATATCTAAACTTATCTCCTTCAAAAGCAACACGATCTGGATTATTTAAATCAAATTGATTTTGATTAAATGAATCAATATTAGATGCTCCTGTTGTGCTTCCTAGTAAATCTATTATTTCTGCGAAGTTTTCAGAATCTAATTTTTTATAATTAATCCCTCCGTTTAAAATAATGTTTTCATTAAGCTCTGTGGTAAATACAGAATTTAAAGTTAGTTGTTTATCATCATTTCTGTCTTCATACAATACATAAGCAGCATTTGCTCCAGAAATATTGTTTGTTAAGTTGGCATCAATAATTCTATTCCAATTAACTTGACCATCGTTGATGAATTCTTGTTCAGCTTCGTATGCACCTTCTAAGTCACCATCTTCTAAAAAATAACTTGGTAAATTTTGATAATATGCAGGACTTGGGTTTGTACCACCAGCGTAATCTAATCTACTGTTTCCTATTTTACCAAATTGGTAACCAATACTTGTATTTAAACTTGTTCTAGAAGAAATATCCCAATAATGATTTAACATAAAAATTGGTTCTTCAACTTCTTTAATACGAGAGTTACGTTGTTCTCCGTCTAAATCACCCCAAAATTCATTGTATTTAATGCCTTTAAGATCATATACTTCTTGCGTGTTAGCAGAAGATTTTCCTCTTCTATTTGGAGTATATACTGAAGTAAAGTTAAGACTATGTTTTTCGTTAATTTTCTTTTCTATAGTAGCAAAGAATGAATTAGAATCGTATAAAGTAGCATCTTGATAACCTTCATCACCCCAACGTCTTCCAATCATAAAGGCAAAAGACCAACCTCCGTCTAATAAACCAGAAGCATAACTACCCATAGCACGGTTAGTGTAACTACGATTAGAAGATGAATAAGTTATACGACCACCTTTTCTATAACTAGAAGCTCTTGTAATAATGTTAGAGGTTCCTAAAATACCGCCAAAATTGTAATCAGAAGCACCTAGCCCAGTAGATAATACTTGGTTACGCATCATATCATTTAAGCCTCCCCAATTACTCCATTGTGGTCTCCCATTATACATTTTGTTCATCTCAATACCGTTCATTAATACAGAACCATTATCTGAGTCTAAACCTCTCACTCTGAAGAATGAAGAACTAAATTCGAAAGCTGCTGTTCTTTGAAAAATATCTAAAGACGAAGACAATAATCCAGAAATATTATCCGAACCACTTGTATCATCACTAAGTTCATCATCAGAAAGTGTGATGGTAAATAAATCTTCTGCTCCTGTAATATCAATATCTAAAGTCATGTCTGTAATATTAACAGTTTGACCTTCGTTTACAATTATAGGATAACGTTTAGTTTGGTAACCAGCTTTTGATATTTTTAACACTTGCTCTCCTAAAGGCACATTGCTGGAAAAGATAAATTCTCCTAAACCATTAGTTAGAGTTGATTGTTGTGTTTCTTCAATTGTAATAGTTACATCAGGAATTGGTTCTGAAGATACAGCATCTTTTACACTACCTTTAACAACAGTGCTTTGAGCCATCATCGTAAAAGAAGAAAAAATTCCAAATAATAAAATAATTAAACTTTTTTTCATACCTAATTTTAAAGTTAATAGTCTTTGTACATTAAATAAAAGTTATTTAAGGCTCGCAAATTTACATTATTTATAATAAATATATACTTTTGGCTCAAGATTTGTAAAGTAATTAATGTTAACATAACATATACTAAATGAAAAATTTAAAACTCACTTTAACAGTAATGCTTCTTTGTGCTTTTGTAAGTTTAAGTGCACAAGAAAAGAAAAAGTATAAAATTCATACCGTTGCCTTTTACAATTTAGAAAATTTATTTGACACTATCAACGATACTACCAAGTTTGATGAGGCAAGTCCTATAATGGAGTTGAATCAAGCATTGAGAGCAAAGGCTTATGTCAAAAAGATTCAAAATATGGCAAAGGTAGTTGCTGATATTGGTTATGAAGATACAAAAAACACACCTGCAATTATTGGTGTTTCAGAGGTTGAAAATAGACAAGTATTAGTTGATTTGGTTAATGACCCTCAGTTATTGGACAAAGATTATGGCATTATCCATTTTGATTCTCCGGATAAAAGAGGAATTGATGTTGCTTTATTATATCAAAAATCTCTTTTTAGACCTATTGAAGCGAGTTCACACGAGTTGCTTATTTATGATGACTCAACTAGAGAGCGTGTATATACAAGAGATCAGTTATTAGTTAGTGGTGAATTAGAAGGAGATTTAATTCATGTAATTGTTAATCACTGGCCATCGCGAAGTGGAGGTGAAGCACGAAGCAGATTTAAGCGTGTTGCTGCCGGAACCTTAAATAAACGTATTATTGATTCTTTGCAATCTATAGATCCTTATGCTAAAATTTTAACTATGGGTGATTTTAATGATAACCCAACAAATGATAGTATGAAAAAGGAAATAAAGGCAGAGGGAGATAAAGAAAAAGTTAAATTAAAAGGTATTTATAATCCTTATGAAGATTTATTTAAGAAAAAAGGTTTAGGAACAACAGGTTATAGAGATGCTTGGAGTTTATTTGATATGATTTTAATGAGTCAACCATTTTTAGAGAAAGATTATTCGTCATTTCGCTTTTATAAAGCGGGTATTTTTAATAAATCGTATTTAACTAATAAAGAAGGGCGTTATAAAGGATACCCTTTAAGAATGAGTAATGCTGGGCTTTCGGGTGGTTATAGCGATCACTTCCCTGCATATATTTATTTAATTAAAGAAGTGAACTAAGTTATAAAGATAGATCAATAAATTTCTGTTTTATTAATACAAAAAAAGCGTCTAGAATATTCTAGACGCTTTTTTCGTTTTGTAGATTTAAAACCAAAGATTCCAGGGAATTTTAGCTAAAACTAAAACTAAGGCTAATGTGTAAAAAATAGCTAATAGCTTAAATTTTGGTTTAGACGTTAATTTCTTTTTGTGTTTAGAATAACCAATGGTTACTAAAGCAACTGCGATTATCATTGTTAGTGGATGCTCTACAACAAGATTTCTTAAAGCTTTATTTGCCATTAATTCTCCCATTCCTCCTATTTGTTTAATCGTTGAGAAATAATCTTTCATAAAGAATAACACGATACCAATTAATAATTGAATATGCATAGTAATCAATGCAAACAATGAAATTCTAAAATCTTTAGCGTCAAATTCTTTGTCTCCAAAAAATTTAATGATTGCGTTAAATGTGGCAAGAACTAGGACTAATAAAACTAAATAAGCCCATTTTGAATGTATAAACTGAACAATTTCCATAATTAATAAGTTAATTTATTTCTGCAAACATAGCGATTTGCACTTGAATGGTATTAATCTGAAATTGTAATTTTATGTTTCAGTTCGTTTCCAAGTTCATCCATAACCGTAATAATATGGTCTCCAGATGTGGGCAAAACAGCCATATCGTGTATGTCTTTTGTGCTGCCAATATATTCACTATCAATATACCAATGAATTTCTAATTCGGGTTTAGAGTGTGCTACTTTAAGAATTAAATCATTAGTCTTGCCATCAAAATCTTTAGGTAAAAAAATAGTGCTTTGTTGATTAGGGTAAATAAATTCCATTGAAATACCAGTAGACTCAATACAATCATTTCTATACGGAGGTAATGGTTTGTAAAAAGGATTTTTCGTTTTAAAATAAAATGCTTGCAAGGGTGGCAATATAAACCATGATTTATTCTTAATATTTGAAACAGCTTCACAAGACGAGTTTACTTGATAGATTTCTGAAACATCCAAATGAACCAATTTATGAAACGGACAAGGCTCAGTTTTTTGGCCACTGGTTTGTATGTATTGTATTTCTGTATCATCGCAAATTGAAGAGGCTCTGTAGCCACTTTTTTTGCAAATAGTGACCTCTAACATTTCGTCATAAGGTTGAGTGAACCAATCGCTTTTTGGTAATACATCAAAAACATCAAATAGAATAGGTGCAGCTGTTTGTACACCAACCAAACCTGGTCGTCCTTCGCCATCTGCATTACCAACCCAAACACCAACAACATAGTCTTTTGTTGTGCCAATTGCCCAAGCATCTCTAAAGCCAAAACTGGTTCCTGTTTTCCAGGCTATTTCTTGTGAAGAATCATAATATTCCCAGCTTTCATCACTTTCTGGACGGTTAACTTGCTTCAAACTTTCAAAAGTTAGAAAGATTGATGCCGCATCAAAAACTTCTTTTTCGTTAGATAGTTTTCCGAAATCAATGGTTTGTTGAGAATTGTAAATTGGTTGGCAAAATTCATTCGAGAAATACTGACTAGAATTGGCATTAAAATGATTTAAAGTTGAAGACATAGCAGCATAACTTTTACATAAATCCCAAAGATTGCTTTCAGCGCCTCCAAGCACTAGAGATAAACCATAATGATTTGCATTATATTTTAAATCTTTAAGCTGTAATTGTTTCAAATAATGATAAAATCGATCTAACCCAAACTCCTGAAGCATCCTTACAGTAGGTACATTTAATGAGCGAGATAAAGCTTCATTTGCGTGCACAGCACCATCATAAGTTTGGTTGTAGTTTTCGGGTTGATAACTTCCAAATTGTGTAGGTACATCTGCCACTAACGTGTTTGGTAATAAATCGCCAGCATCTAACATGGCTGCATATAAAAATGGTTTTAAAATACTACCTGTACTCCTGGGTTTATCAATAATATCAACGCTTTTTTGATGCGCATTATCTGTTGGTGAATTGCCCACATACGTTAAAACTTCTCTAGTATTAACGTCTAAAACTAATACAGAAATGTTATAAATTTCATTTTGTTTTAATCTATTGTAATGTTGTTTTACAATGCTATTAGTTTGTTTTTGTAGTGAAGATTTAATTGTTGTTTTAATGCGTTCTCCTTTGTGTTTATGTGTAACTTTTTGGAGCAAATGCGGAGCGATTTGTGGTAATGGATAAGGTTTTTGAGGTAAGCCTTCGTCAATTGAAAGCTTATAAGTCAGTTGGTCAATAGTGCCATTTTTATATAATTTTTTTAATAAACGATTTCGCTTATCTAATAGTCTTTTTTGATTTTTCCCAGGATAAATTAAACTTGGTGCATTTGGTAAAACCGCTAAAGTGGCACTTTCTGCCCAAGATAAATCGAAAGCATTTCTATTGTAATACCTCCATGAGGCAGCATCAATTCCAACAACATTTCCTCCAAAAGGAGCATAACTAGCATACAAATTAAGGATCTCATCTTTGGATAGCCTAAATTCTAAGCGAGTTGCTAAAATCAGTTCTTTTATTTTTTCTAAATAACTACGGGATTGTCCTTTTCGAGATAAACGAATCACTTGTTGTGTAATAGTACTACCTCCTCGTTTTACAGCACCAGAACTTACATTGTCTTTTAAGGCTTTAAAGATTGAAACCGGATTAAAACCAGGATGGTTGTAATAGTATTCGTCTTCAAATTGAAGAATACAAGTTTTAAATTTATCTGGTATGCTATCGCTTACAGGAAACCTCCATTGACCATCATCAGCAATTAATGCTCCGAGCAGTTCATTAGAATTACTAGTAATAACTGTAGCAGTTGGATCTTTAAATAATTGCTGAGGCAAACAGAAATAATAAGCGATGACTAAAACAAAAACCACTACAGATTTTATCTTATTTCGCTTTAAATATTTAATTAACCTATACATAGACTATACAAAAGATGTTATTTGTTCTTTTTACGGAAAAGTGAGTTTTATTTCACAAAGTTATCTATATATTTAAACGTGCGAAACTCTATAATAGATCTTAAAGTACTCATAATTTTCTGTATTTCTTTTCTTTCAAAAGAGATGCATGCACAATTAGGTTTTTGTCAAGGAAATTCAGGTGATCCCATTTTTACAGAAACTTTTGGTGTTGGTACACAAAACACCTCATTACCTGCAGGAACAACAACTTATACGTACTCAAATAATCAAGATCCTAATGACGGATTTTATACGGTTTCGAGTACTTCTAATTATTTTGATTGGTTTAGCGTAAGTGATCACACATTAAATGATACTAATGGTAGAATGCTTATTGTAAACTCTAGTTTTACGGCAGGCGAATTTTATAAAACAACCATTAATGGACTTTGTGAAAACACTACTTACGAATTTTCTTCGTGGCTGATTAATCTAACACCACCAAATGGATTTTGTGGTGCAGGAGCCATTCCAATTAACGTTAGTTTTGAAATTTGGGATAATACAGATACTACACTTTTAGCTTCGGGTACAACTGGAAATATTTTTGGAACAACAGCATCAGACTGGGATCAATATGCGCTAGTTTTTCAATCTACAGTTGGCCAAACTTCCATAATCCTAAAAATGATAAACAATGCACCTGGTGGTTGTGGTAATGATTTAGCTATAGATGATATTGTATTTAAAAGTTGTGGTGATTCTATTGATATTAATGATGGTACTAGCAATAGTTCAGTAACGTTATGTAGCTCTCAAACACCATATGCCGAAACTATTACTGCAATGCCAGATAATGTAGTATTTAACAATCATTTTTACCAATGGCAATCTAGTTCAGATAATGTGACTTGGACAGATTTATCTGCAGAAACAAATGCTTCTTTAGATATTATTGGGATAACATCAACAACATATTTTAGAGCTAAGGTCGCTGAATATGCGGCAAATTTAAATAATGCAGATTGTATCACATTTTCAGATGTTTATGAAATTATAGTAAATGAAGCTCCACCAGCTCCAACAACCGCATGTTGGGAAACTGCAACTTTTGATGATAGTTCTTGTAGTTGGTCTATTACTGGTACGCAACCAGTTGAGCCAACAGGCTTAGAATGCTGGGAAGTAACATCATTTAATAGTACAACTTGTTTATGGGAGATTAATGGTACTCAACCAATAGCTCCTTCAAATTTAGAATGTTGGCAGAACGCAACTTTCGATAATGCAACATGTGCTTGGGTTATCTCGGGAAGTCAACCAACGCAACCAACAGTTGCATGTTGGGAAACAGCTATATTTAACGATGTAACCTGTACTTGGGATGTTAGTGGTACACAGCCTTTAGTGCCAACTGGATTAGCGTGCTGGGAAACCGCAACTTTTGATGATAGTTCTTGTAGTTGGACTATTACTGGAACACAACCTATGGAGCCTACAAGCTTAGAATGCTGGCAAACAACGTCATTTAATACTACAACTTGTTTATGGGAGATTAACGGAACACAACCAACAGCACCTTCAAATTTAGAGTGTTGGCAAACAGTCACTTTTAATGCTGTTAATTGTGATTGGGAGGTTAATGGAACTCAACCCATAGAGCCAGTAAATCTAGAATGTTGGCAAACCACATTTTTTAATGAAGATCTCTGCGAGTGGGAAGTTTTAGGAACTCAACCTATAGAATATAGAGAAGAATTTTTGTTTTTGTGCGAAGGTCAATTTTTAGATTTAGAAGCGACGACAAACATAAATAATCCAAATTATAATTGGTTTTCAGGTGAAATGACCGCATCTATAACTATAGATGCCGATGGAGTCTATGACGTTGAAATTACAGGTGATTGTTTTACAGAAATTATAACATTTAATGTGGAGTTGATAGAGTCACCTGAAATAGAAAGTATAGAAACTAATGGGAGCTCATTTGTTATTAATGTTTTTAATGAAGGTGATCATCAGTTTTCATTAGACGGCTTAAATTATCAGTACAGTAATTTATTTGGAGATAAGCGGAGCGGCTTATATACCATTTATGTTAAATCTATTAGTTGTGGAACTGTAATAGAGCAAGACTATTTTCATTTTTATATTCAGAAATTTATAACACCAAATGGAGACGGGAAGAATGATTTCTTTTTATTGAATGTCACTCAATATTTTACAAAATCCGAACTATATATTTATGATCGTTATGGGAAAATACTATTCTCAGCAATTAATCGTGATGCCTCTTGGGATGCAACTTTTGATGGAGAAAAGTTACCAACTTCAGATTATTGGTACCATATCATTTTAGATGGAATGGAGTATAGAGGTCATTTTACGGTGAAGTACTAGTTGTGTCTATTCAGATTTAAATTCATACTCACGTTCTACCTTACAAATCTTTACGTTATACCAATTATACCATTGCTCACGTCCTTTCTGTTGAGCGAGCAAATGCTCTGTATTGGCTTTCCAGTTTTTTATAGCTTCTAAACTTTCCCAATAACTCACTGTAATACCAACTGCTCTGCTGAGCGCAGTCGAAGTACCATTTCTAGCGGAATCTATTCCAATAAAACCGTTTTCTTGTTTGGCTAGATTCTCTATTTTTTCAGCCATTTCTGCATAGCCTTCTATATTTTCACTTTGTGTTGAGCTAAAAATTACAGCATAGTATGGTTCAAAGTTTTTCATGTTAATTTAATAAATATGTCTTCTTAAGCACAGTCTAAACATTCTAAATTAAGACTTTCAGCTGCGCTCAAAGAGACATATAGTTTTCAGTTTTTCATCTTTTAACAACCATTAGGCATATCAAATTCTATTATCTTCTCAGTAATGTTGTTTTCAAAATCCGTGAGTATTAATTTTAAAAATACACGTTTTGTTGAAACTCCAACAGGATGATCCTTTAGGTTTTCAATTTTCTTAAAGTAATTTAACCAATCTTCTCCGCATTGATCTATCACTTCTGTTTTTAAATCTTCAGTAGCTGTTTTGATGAATTTTTTCCAATCATTTTCTGTGTAAGCTAAAGTTTCAAATGTATTAGATCTTACTTTTTTTAATGGTTTCCATTCAGAATCAAAATGTTTCCAATTTTTTGAATCGCATTGTGTGTTTTCAGACATAAAAGAGATGCTGTTTTCGTAACGTTGAAAAATGCTAACATGCTTATAATCATTCTCTACTAGAATAATTTGTTTACGCTCTGGTGACGCACCTATATCTACATTGATTTTTGCTGAATCTTGTTGTTTTAAATTGTGAAGCCTTTTGTAATCACTAGTGGCTAAATTCTTTATTTCAATATTCAATTTATCTAAATCTAATCGGATAGTTTTAGAAATTTTTGTTGATGATAAGTAGCCATTAAAAACATAACCAATATGGTTTCTGGTTTCAACTTTCACCCATTCTCCACTTACTTTTTCTCCAGCATCAACAATTACTAGTTTTTTATCCGTTTTTTCTAATACTCCAATGGCTTCACCATAGGCTAATTTACTCAGCATTTTTCCACTGACATCTGGTTGATCTCTAAGCGATAATCCGCTTTCTGCAGCTACATACGCTTGTTCTTGCGCGCTAATTGTAGTTACACTTAATAATAATCCTACTGCTAAAATTTGTTTTAAAAAGTTCATAATTTTTATTTTTTTGGGTTAAACATTTTAGCGGTTTATGTTTAGGATTCTTGTCTGTCGACCGACAAGTTTTAGTTTTTTTAGGTCATTGCGAAGCTGATTTTTTTTATCAGCTGTGGCAATCTGTTTGTTGTTTATTAATTAGGTTTTTTTTATTTATTGAAATTGATATGTTATGTATGCATAGACTTTATTTTATGTTAAACCTGTGAGGCTTTAGAGTTATTCTTTTACTTCTCTACAGTAACCCATTGGCCTTTGTTTCTTACCAAGTAATCATCATTATCATACATGGCTTCAGCTTGCGTTCCAGGTAAATAGTACGTGCCTAAATAGGATGCATTTAACATTACAGTGAATGTTTTGGTGCCATATTTACCACTTCTATTCATGTCGAAATAGAAATTGACCCTATCATCTCTAATGTCAGTATACCTTGCATTGCTCACCGTTGTATCTCCAAAATCTGTGAATCTCGTATTAACAATATCCCAACCCGATGGGAAAATTTGAGTTAAAGCTACGTCGTTGACATAATCTCTAGTTAAGTTGGAAATACTTACTGTTGCTACAAAATCTTGACCTTGTTGTAAATTGGTGACATCGATTTTATTCCCTTGTAAATCTTTATAAACGGTTGAAATGGAGAAGCCACGTTGTTCTGCTATTTCTTCGCCTAATTTTAATTTACCAGAATTTAAGACTCGTACATAAACCAAGTTGTCTTTTGCGTTGGTGATGATCATTTGGTTTGAGCCTTCGTTAATAGGAATGCTACGTTGAGAGATGCCGTTTTGCGTATCTATAGTTTCTGTTTTTCCGTTGATAGTATAAGTTAGTTTTAATTCTTTACCACCATTCTGAGTAATCATTTTGCCCATAGCTAATAAATTATATGCTGTGGTTTGTGTACTCATCCATCGATCGCTCGATAAGGATTTTGCAATAGATTTTGCTAAATCATGTTTTTTAGGATGATTGGTAATAAGCATAGTTTCTAAAGCCATGGCTCTGTTTCTGTATAAAGAACCATAAGTATAAGAATCGTTTTCTGGAGATTCAAATTCAATATTAGCCGTTTTAGAAATCGCTTCACTAGCTTCTTTTTGTCCGGCTAAGGCATAAGCTGCAGCTAATCTCCATTTAGCATCATTAGAAATGTCGCTGAATTCTCTCAATCTATTCATACTTGCTAAGTCAGGAGCTCCAGCTAATGCTAAAGTGTATAAACGATACGCTTGTGCAAAATCACTGTGATAATGTTTGTAGCTAGGTCTCCAATTTCTTGCCGCTTGTCTTTGGTAGGCAATCCAATTGCTCTTAAAGGTTAGTGGTAATATAAACCCTTTCTTTTCTGCTTCAATCATAAAATGACCTGCATAACTTGTTCCCCAATCATTGGCTGTGGTTTCACCCATCCAGTAGCCTAAGCCTCCACTGGCATTTTGAAAACGTCCTAAGCGTCTTATGCCATTTTCAATATTGCTTTGTACTTGTTTTTTCTTTTGTGGTGTTAAATCAAAAATATCAGCTAAAAACAACTGTGGAAACACACTCGATGTGGTTTGCTCAACACAGCCATGAGGATAACGAATTAAATACTCCATACGTTTTGTGAAATCCATTGGAGGTAATGTTGAAAACTCTACTGTTGCAGAGTTCGTTCCCGTTACTCCAAAGGTTGTGATATCAATGGTTTGTTTTGCGCTAGCTTGCAATTCACTATCTATTACACGAGATGTAAACGGATTAGGATTTTCTACATCAATCTCAACTTTATAGGTTGATTTTTCACCATTTCCTGTGGCTACAACTTCAACGGTATTAATGCCTTTTGCTTTGGTAACATCCAATTCAAAATAGACCATTTTTTCATCTGGTCTACTGAATTGAAGTGATTGCGATTTGTTGCCTTTTATGGTAATACCATCACTTACATTTACTGAAAGTGTTACATTTTTCACTTTGTCTTCCATAGCAAACACAGTAACTGGTAGTGTCACTTTTTCACCTGGACTTAATTTTCGTGGTAAGGTTGCTAAAACCATTAACGGCTTTTTTACTTGTACTGATTTCTCAGCACTTCCATAAGCTTCCATATTATTGTTACCTGCAACAATCATAGCTCTTACAGCACCAATATAATTTGGCATTTTAAGTTGATGTGCTTTGGTTTGGCCTTTATCTAAAAGGAAAGGGCCCAAATACGTCACCACAGGCTTAAAGCGATTTGCTTTTTTGTTTTTTCCGCCTGCAGCACTTCCATCTCCACCAATAGCAAAGACTTGGTCTATACTACCAGAATACGCACCAATAACATCATCGTAAATATCCCAAGTTTTTACGCCTAAAGCTTCGCGAGCGTAGAAGTTATTCCAAGCATTTGGTGTTTTAAAACGAGTTAAGTCTAACAAGCCTTCTTCTACAACTGCAATAGTGTATGTCATGGCTTTGTTGTTCTTTTCTGATACTTTTATTTCGTAGGATTGCTCTGGTTGAATAGCATCTGGCATATTCAAAACAGGCTCTAATTTTGTTGCCGGATTTTCTACCATCATCGGAATCACTCCATATAAACGTATTGGTAAATCATTAGATGTGATGGCATGCGGTTGCAATAATGAAATATTAATAAACACGTTTGGTGCCATGTCTTTTGTTACTGGAATATCTATCGTAGTTTCTCCTGGCTTTGTTTTTACCCATTGATGTTGTAAAACTTCTGTTCCATTTTCAATACTTATTAAAGCTCTGCCTTCGCTACCAGATGGAAAAGTAAGTTTTGCTGTATCGCCAACATTGTACTTGTCTTTGTCGGTTGAGAACACTAACATTTTTGCAGCTTCTTTGTCACCACCAGTTGAGTTAGACCACCAGTTTTTATAAAAGTATGCTGTTCTACCTGTGGCATGGCCACTAACTGGATCGACAACTCTAATTAAATAACGTCCACGATCGCTTTCTGGAATATTAAGTTTAAAACTCGCTTTTCCATTAGCATCTGTATCTATTGAATACTGTTGTACAGGTCTATGATAATTACTCGATACGTAACTCGACAGGTTATCGTAAGAGGAATTCCACCACCAACGCCATTCAATTTTGTAAACTTTTACTTCTAATTTTTTACGTTGAATTGGTTTCCCTTCAGCAGTGACTGTTGCGATATCAAATGTTTGATTTTCGTCTGTAAAGAAAGAGCCATAGTTGTTACCTTTTGGCGATTGTAGGCCAACGAAACTTTCATAAGGTGCATAAGGCATGGTGAAAGCATCGAGAGAGAAATCACCTCCGTTTTCAAACGCTCTTACTAAGAACTGAGCTGTTAACATGCCAGGCGCATTTTTACCAATATTTAGTTTTGTATCTACTTTAGCATTACCTTCTTCATCTAAATAGCCTTCAAAAACATTCGTTTCTTCGGTGCTAAAGTTTTTAGTTGGATCACTAAACGTATAGTTTTTATAGCCTTTAAAACTGGTGTAAGCTGTTGTGAATTTTGCTTTAATTTCTGCTTTTAAATTTTTTGCAGGTGCGCCATGTAGCCAAGCCACATTTAAGTCTCCTTGTAGTGGTTTATTGTTGGTTAATACGTCGTCTTCAAAATCTATTTTAATTTTTAAACGATTTGGTTTTACAGTTTCAATCTTAAGGCTTTTTGTAAAATTGGCTCCACCAACAGAAACTTTTGCATTGTAATTTCCTGTTTTGTAATCTGATGATGTTGGCACCATAAAATCATAGAAATTATTAACATTGTCAATAGATACTTTTCTATAAACGAGTTTGCCAACAGGATCTGTGATTTCGAGTTTAACAGGATGACGTTTTGGTAGTTTGTTTGCCTTATCATTCAACACAAAAGTTAAGAACAAACTATCTCCAGGACGCCAAACGCCACGCTCACCATAAATGTAACCTTTAAGACCGCGTTGCAATCTGCTTCCTGATACATCAAACTTACTAAGTGATAACGAATTACCATCGTGAAGTTTTATATAACTCACACTTTTCCCTTTGGTTACGACAGCAAAAGCTGCACGTTTTTTGGAATCGATTTCTACAATTCCATCCGTGTTGGTATTGCCTTTTGCAATTTCCTGTTGTTGATAGTTATAAAGTGAAACATTAGCGTTAGCTTCTGGATCTGTAGACAGAATGTTGGTTACGGCAAAGAAGTAATTAAAATCATTACCTTGTTTTGCAATAACGCCTAAATCTGAACCTATTAGATTTAGTGATATAGAGCGATTACCATAGTTAAAATACGAGTCTGTACATGGATTATCTCTGTCTCTATATCTGTAATTGGTATTTCTATAATTGTAGCTTAGGTTATCCCAATAGCGTTCTTCGCGAAGCTCTTCTTCTTCCTCGGTAATGTCTTCAGAAGCATAGAAATCTTCTTCGTAATAGTCATCGTAATAATCGTCTTCTTCTACTTCTGTTGTTTCTGATTTTGAGGAACAATCATATAACGAATAGTCTTTTTTAAAGCTAACTTCTACTCTGTAAATAGAGCCAGGATCGGCTTGTAAATATTTAGATAAATCAATACTGTAAGCTTTCCATTCTCCTGTATTTAAATTTTTGTCTTGAATTAGCGTAATTGTTTCTTTGGCAATGCGACGACCCACTTGTTTTATGGAATTTTGGTAATTGCTATTCATATTGTTTTCTTGAAGAAACTGCAATACGTTGTCTTCGAATATTTTGATGATTCTAACATCGACCTTACTCAAATTAACCGCTTCAAAATTGAATTTTAAGTCTTGAGAATTAGGTAAAATAGAACCATTACTAATGAGTCTTACTTGAGGTTTTAATTCTTCAAAAGCTAAGGTTTGTGAATATGCATTTTTAAGTTTGAACCCGTCTGTATTTTGTATTCCTGTAAACACATCAACTTTTATGGCACCAACTAATTTAGTGTCTGGGTAGACTTTTAGTACATTGCCATCTACAATAAATTTTGGCTTTTTTACATTGCCTATAGTAACTAAGCCTGCAAAATTTTGTTGTTTTTTTAAAGGGTCAGAAAAATTGATAGATAAATATTGTTCAGGACTTTGAACAACTTGCGTTTCTATAATGCTAAAGTTGTTTTTTCCTGGAATATTAATGAAGTTTTCTCCTTTATTCTCAGCTTTTATAGCCTTGCCATCCCAAGCAACATCAACTTTACTGTCTTCAATTTGACGTTTGATGCTATCTATTCTAAATTCAAAATATTTGGAAGGTTCTGACATTTCTAGCCAAACTAAATTGAGGTCTTTTTTATTTTGCTTAGCTGAGACTAGTTGTTTAGCATCTTCTAAATTAATAACATCCGAAGAGCGTAATTGGCCTAGCACATATTGCCATTCTTTACTATACGATTGCACAGTGTTGGTCATGATGCTAAAACTCGGTGTAATGGTTTTGAATTGAAAGGTGTAATCTTCAAATTCTGTTGGCATTGTGTTATAGATATCACCTAGTTTAACGGTAACAGCATATTCGGTTGCTGGTTCTAATGGTTCATCTGGTGTAAAAAGTAAAGTGTGTTTATTTAGTGCTTTTAATGTGCCTTGAATGTGAGGTGACGTTTTAATAATATCCGTACCAATATCTTGTTCTGCTTCCCAAGATTCAACTTCATTAGCCAAATTAATTTTAATAGGTTCTAAAACGGATACAACTCCAGATGTGGTGTAACTGATGTAATCTCTATACTTAAAAATATTATCGGTTTCTACGGGCTTTTTTTTACAAGAAAATACCAAAGTTAGAATAAGAAGTAGGAGAAGGTGCTTTTTGATGTTCATGGTATTGATGGATTGAGTGTGAAACTTCGATTAAAAAGAAGAGTAGGTACTTTCTTGTTAAAGAGTTACGCTAAATTTTAAGTGTTTAGACTTCTAGTTGTTGTTAAATTGTTCTTAAAGTTAAGAAATGTTTGCAGATGAGTTAAGGAAATTGGGATGGAATTCTTATGGAATTTATTTTTTTTATTTCTATTCAAACGGTTTATATATTTCGTATTCAGCTATTCTGTTTGAGATAGTTTTAAAATTACATTAATTATATATTTTTAATTTGGATGTTGTTATTAATATTAACTAGTGAAGCAATTAAAATAGTTGTAAACTAGGAGGTTATCTTGTCAATAGCGTATTTAAACTATTTGGATATTTTGTTTTTTTATAATGATATTTTGACGAATTTTTCTAAATAAATTTAATCGTTCTGTTATCCTTTTTTTTCTTGTTGAGCTTTTTTATAGAGTTGGAACAAGCGTATGCCTAATCTTGCGAAAAGTATTATGGTTATTACCATTACAATGTCCATTCCTTTCATTTTTGTGCTAATTATTGTTTTAAAAAAATAATTAGGGTCTTAAATACTTAAAGAAAGATACTATTCTATTTTTATTAATTCAGCTTCTCCATCATCATATTTTGCTATGATTTTTACAACTTGGTTTTTATCATTCTTTACTAATGTTGATGTTGCTTCTTCATCATACAACTCAGTAGTACTTTTATAATAGAGAAAAATAGTATTACTACTGTTTACAATTGTTAGCTCTAAGCTGTATTTACCTGCTTTTATTGTAATAGGCTCATTTAGAGGCATTACTTCACCTGTAGGCGTTGTGAATTTTACCATTTTGTAATTGCCTATAATGGCCTCTAGATCTTGTGGTGTTGGTTCTATTAAATGATGAGGTATAAAATCTGGTAGTGTTTTTGGGTAACCCGTTAGTTCTGCAATAGTTCTATAAACGTTACTTGCGTTTTGATTAAAACTAGAGATATGCCTACCTAAATTACCAGATGCGTTTCTATAAATGTCTAGGTCATTTTTATATAATGAATCATTTAAAAAAAAGTGTATCGCATCATCGCTAATGTTTTCGTAAAGACCGTGATACCAAGGCTTTGAAGCTGCAAGCTTATCTATTAAACGATCGGTAACTTTATCTATCCTGATGTCGAATTTATCAATTTCGTACTTATTGTAGGTATAAATTTCATTTAGAGGTGAAATTAATTCTTGATACTTCTCTGGTATATTATCTATATTATCGGTTAATTTTTTATACCCATTATTATGAATTTTAAGGTGAAAAGCGTTCATAGCAACATATATGAATTCATGTCTATTAGCACTTAAATAATTTTCTCGTGTTAATTTGTTGTCTAAAGCCAATTGTATTATCGAGTCTCTTTTGTTATAGTAAGTAAACAACGCTTTAGATTTAACAATATCTTCTTCTAAATCTTTTTGTATCTCTTTTAAAACTGTTGTTATCTTATTTTCGTTTTTGCGTTTTTCATTCCAGTTATTAATTTGCAATGCTATTAAAATACCAATGACTACGAGTACAATTTCGCCAATGGCATACTTAAAATATTTGCTTGTTTGTTTCTCGGAAAGTAAATTTTGTCTAATTTTTCGGAAGAATTTTATCATGGGTTAGCGGTTGGTTTTAATAGATAGCAACAGTCTAAATTTGAGTTAATTGTCTTTTTTTAATTCAGCAAAAATGGTCTTTAGTTGGTTTAGGGATTCAATGGATCGCTCATAGGCCTCTTTATTAAAATTTAAAGTTGTTTTCCTTGCCAGAATATAATTCTGAAAATGGATTTCTTTTGCATAACTTTTTGCAGTTAACTGCATTTCAAAAAAGCTTACATTTCTAATTAAAAAATCGTTATAATAATTACTAAACCCATCAAAATCTAAATCTTCAACGACTTTTATATTATTAAAAGTTTCGTAAGGTTCTGAAATAGCGTTACGTACGTTTAAATCATCAAATAGTTTTAGGTCTCCGGAAAACTTCAAATTTTCGTAGGTTACCGTTGATGGGTTAAAGTAGTCTGTATCCATGAGCCTAAAGGCTTTTGGTGGCAATTTGGGATTATCGTAATCTTTGGTGTATAATATGTAACCTAAAGTATCAACTTCTTTAAGCATTTCAATTGTAAACTCCTTAAGCTCTTTTAATCGATTTAGGTTGCGGTTGGCTTCATCTTCTAACTGAATGATATATAAATCGCGTAATTCTAAGTTGTTTTTGTCTTTTGCATTTTCATTAATTGCTAAAGCAATAAGAATTCCTATTATTACCAGCACTATTTCGCCAATGGCATAGAGTACATATTTACTGAACTTGTTTTCAGAGAGTAATTTCTGTCTAATGTGTCTAAAGAATTTTATCATTGGTTAATGGTTTGTACTTTGATTATTTTTTTAATTCCTTATTAATAAGAATTTCAATTTCTTCCATATTAGATAGAATGTTCTTAAATCTTTTAAGACTTCCTTGTTCCGATTCCACCTTCATATATTGACTAAACTCTAATTTAATAAGAAGCTCTATTAAGTTTTTTTCTTCAAATACATATTCCAATAGTTTGGGCTGATTTTGTATATTTTTAAAGGCAAATTCTTCACTTCCAAGTTTATTAGCTGCCGCAGATGTCCCTTCACCAGATTTATCATTGTTGTATTTAGAAACCTTTTCTGTTTGTTCTTTATATTTTTCTAAACTGATTAATTGTTCTCTAATGGTTGGTGGTATTAATTTGATGTCACCTGTATTCTGCAAAGTATTTATCGTGTTAGATTTGAATTGAACATTATAAAGTGGCCAAGCTAAATTTCTAACTTTAGAAATTATTTTGTTTATTGGTAAGTTTGGTTGATTATAGATTTCTTTAAAAGCTCTAAATTTTACCATATTAGAATCTATTCTTGAAGAATGCTCTTTTATATATGCTTTGTCGTTATCAAAATCTTGTAGTAATTGTTTATAATAAACTTGCCTTAAATTTTCAGTTTTCCGTTCATCATTGAGATTGTTCAGTTGTAAAGCAATTAAAATCCCGATAACCACAAGGATAATTTCGCCGATAGCATATTTAAGGTACTTTCCTATTTTGTTTTTTTCCATAAGGTCGTATCGTATTTTTCTAAAAAACTTAATCATGTTTTTAACTTTTATGTTTTCCGCAAGCGGTTATTTCAACTAATGGTCAACGAGATTTTACTTTTATTATGTCTTCTTTTCTAAATAGTCATTTATGAGTTTAATTGTTGCTTTACCTTTTTCGTAGAGGGTAGTTCTAACTTTGTTGCTGTACAAAATGTTTTCTTTTAGTATTGTTAAATCTTTAAGTAATTCTTTCTTTTGCACTTCATTTAAATTATCATTAAAATGAATGATATCTTCATAAGTTACCTCGTTAGTATTTGAATTCCATCTCGGTGCTATTGAAGCCTCTCTTATAAATGCATTGTCTGTATAATCATTTATCCTGTAATATGCACTTGTCTGTAAGGCAATGTAGATGTTTTCTTGTTTTATAACTTCTTCTACTTGCTTATAATAGTTTTGTATACTTTCTCTTAATTCCTCTGAAGCGATTAGCGCTAGCTTACCAGAAAATTTCATTTCATTAAATACTACGTCGTTGCCTTCAAACCAGTTGGTCCCTTGAACTTTACTTAGAGCCGTTAAGTAAGCTTGTTGATTTGATGTAATTGAATTAGTCCTTTGTATACGCATTATCTCGGTAAATGCATCTAGTTTTAGGGTGTCTGTATTAAAATGCATCTCAAGTTCTACTTGGTCTTTGTTTAAATCCTTTAGAATTCTTTGCAGATAGTTTTGTTCGTATTGGGTATTCTTTCTGTTTTCGTTCCAATTATTAATTTGAAGTGCGATGAGAATACCAATAACTACAAGTACAATTTCTCCGATAGCGTATTTAAAGTACTTGCTTGTTTTACCTGTTTCCATAAGGGTGTATCTTATTTTTCTAAAAAATTTTATCATGGTTTTAAGTTTAGCTCTGAATTTAATAAATTGGTTAAGCGCTCTCTCATGGCTTTAAATTCTTTTAAAATTGCCTTTTGGGTAACAAGCATCTCTAACTTAAGGGTTATGATATTCCATGCTTCTAAATTATTAAATAGCCTTTCAAAATCTGTATCAGGTCCTCCAGATACGAGGCTGGTTTTATACCTATCTAGAGCAATTTGTGAGTAATTAAGATGCTTGTTTATAAAAGGCTCTATGGTCAATACATATTGATCGCCTATTCCTTTATCAAGAGCCTTAAAGCGGTTCAATTGAAAACTAAATGCTTGCAACTCTTCTTTAATTTTGGTGTTATTTACTTTAGCTAAATAGCCTTCATTCATAAACTCTTGAACAATTGGATAATTAAAGTTATTAACCCAAGCTGTACCCAATGCACCTAAGGTTTTTTGCAGTGTTGGTATAGAATTTTTATTGTTAGAACTTAATATTTCGAGCGTTTTTCTATTTAGAATTACTAAACTATCAATGCCATTAATTAAATTGTCTAGTTTATCACGACTACTTTCTAACTCTTCGTGCATACGTTCGTAGTAATTGCTTAATGTGAGTTTTTGAAGACGTTTTTGATTCCAGTTATTAATTTGTAGTGCAATGAGAATACCGATAACTACAAGAATAATTTCGCCAATGGCGTATTTAAAGTACTTGCTTGTTTTGTTTTCACTCATAAGGTTGTAGCGTATTTTTCTGAAGAATTTAATCATTTGTTGATTGGTGCTTTGGTTGTGTTTTAATTGCAATTTCTTTCTCAATCATCTCCATAAGTTCAGATTGTAATTGTTGTAGAGATTGATATAAGCCAATAAATCCTTCCTGAGCCTTTATGAATATAATAATTGTTTCTTTGAATTGATTATCATGGACAAGTGTATTTAGATCTAATGGTTTAGCTTTCCATTTAGAAATGCTCTTTACTTTTGATGTTAATTGTGGTAATAGTATAGCATATTTCATGGCTTCCATATGTTCTGATTCCATGCGTTCTACAAACGGATATTGTTGTGCATACAGCTCATGTATTTTACCACGAAGACTGTCATTTTTGATGAGATCAAAGCCAATAGATTTGAGATTTTCATAGCTCGATTTAACAACGGCAATCTTACTTATGTAGGTGTTTATATGGCTGTAGTGTGTAGCCATAGAATCATTCCATGCTATGTTGTTTTTAAGTTGATTTTGAATGGCTTCTGCAGAATGAAGCACTCTTGTGTTACGTAATATATTGCCTGCCATATCAATTGAATCGATTTTGAGATTGTTGTGCATTTCGGTTAATATCTGGTGTTCCTTGATTTCGTTTTTGCGTCCATCATTCCAATTGTTAATGGAAAGCGCAATTAGAATACCAATAACTACAAGAAAGATTTCACCAACAGCATACCTAAAGTATTTTAAAGGTCTGTTATTTTCAGCATACTTTTTTCGTAATTTTCTAAAGAAGCTTATCATTACTATTAGTAAAGTATATTATCTAAGGTCATATCTAGTCGTTCCTCCATTAAGTTAAAACTACAGTCTGAGAAGAATATCTTATACATTTCTCTTCTAAAAGCAGCAAGTTCCATTTGGCTGTAATCGTGGTTGTTAATTACCTTTTCAATTTTATCTAAACGCTTTTTTTCAGAATGGCTATGGAATTTCTTATGCATTTTAAGAAAGGTTTTTTTTGATGTTTTACTTTGTATCATGTCTAACTCTTCCTCAGTTTCGGTTTTATCTGCATTAGCGCAGAGTAGCATAATGTAAACCTGTAACTCGGTTTTGGTCCAATTTGGTTTTTTACTTTTCATGATGTTTATATTTAATTAATAGCTTATTTGTTTTCTAGTTCGTGTTCAATTTCATTTAGAATAGTTTCTATTTGCGATTTTATGCCGCTAAATAATCGAGGTCCATTTGTCGCTTTAGCTAACAGGTAATAATCCACTAGATAATTTTCGAATTCAATAGAATTGAAGATGTCCTTGTTGTCTGTCTTTGAAGAGATAGATTGAAACTGTAAATCAATCATATCTAAATCTGTAACAATAGTTCTAGCGCTACCGTTTTTAAAGAAAAGACTTGTTAAATTTCGTTGTGTAAAATCAGCATCATTTACTTGCGTGCTTAAATGGTTTATTGTGCTTTCAAAAGAAGCTAAATCTTCTCTTAAGTTTTTATTTAAAATGATATTGAGTTTACCGGAACTAATGACGTCACTTAAAACTCCTGTTGTTGGTGTGTACTGAATATCACTGCCTAAAATAGGTCCAAGTAATTGAGAAATGGTTTCTGGCTTAATGGTATCGCGTACATTTTTGTTGAATAAAGTCAACATTTTTTCTAACGTTTTTATGCGCTGTTCATTGACTTGAATAGCCGTATTTATTTTATTCAGGTTGGTTTCAAATTCTGATTGAAGCGATGTTAGATATTCTTGTTCTACCTTTCTCTGCTCATTGAAGTGATTGTTATTATTAATCCCTAGCGCAATAAGAATCCCAATGACCACAAGGATAATTTCGCCAATGGCATAGATTAGATATTTCGAAAATTTGTTCTCGGAAAGAAGCCGTTGCCTAAATCGGCGCAATAGTGTTATCATTTACGTTCTTTAGCTTGAAAGTAAATTAGGTCAATGGTTGTAGTTGAGGTTGGTTAACTATTTGTGTTTAAAGTTATTAAAATGTTACAGATAAAGCTATTAGATTTATAAATAAAGTTAAAAGTTATTAGAATTCTATTTTTAAAGCTATTTAATATCTATTAAGTAGCCAGAATATCTTTGTTTATAAATAAACACCTTTGTGCAACTAATGCTACAGTTAATACTGAGTTTTTATTAGTAACTTCGCATAAAAATTTAATAATTCTTAAAATTTAAACATATATGGAAGCAGTTGCTACCGATTTCGGAATAAAAGAAGCTTTAAGCCAGTTAGGTGTTAAAGATGTAAATGAAGGTTCTTCTACAGGATCTAACAATTTTTCTACTGGAGAAATTATTGAGAGTTATTCGCCAGTAGATGGTCAATTAATTGGTAAGGTAAAATCTACTACACGTGCAGACTATGATAAGGTAATGGATGCTGCAACAAAAGCATTTAAATCATGGAGAGATGTGCCAGCACCACAACGTGGAGAAATTGTACGTCAGTTTGGTAATAAATTAAGAGATTTAAAAGAACCGTTAGGTAAGTTAGTGTCTTATGAAATGGGTAAATCTTTACAAGAAGGTTACGGAGAAGTACAAGAAATGATTGATATCTGTGATTTTGCAGTAGGATTGTCTAGACAATTAAATGGTCAAACCATTCCTTCAGAACGTCCTGGACACGTAATGCGAGAACAATGGCACCCAATAGGTGTAGTTGGTATTATTTCTGCATTTAACTTTCCAGTTGCTGTTTGGGCTTGGAACACAGCTTTAGCTTGGATTTGTGGAGATGTTTGTGTTTGGAAAGCTTCAGAAAAAGCACCTTTATGTTCTATTGCTTGTCAGAATATAATTGCCGGAATATTAAAAGATAACAACCTGCCAGAAGGTATTTCTTGTATCATTAATGGTGATTACAAAGTAGGTGAAATGATGACTACAGACCATAGAATTCCTTTAGTATCCGCTACAGGTTCTACAAGAATGGGTCGCATTGTTGGTGCAACAGTTGCAGAACGTTTTGGAAAATCTTTGTTAGAGTTAGGTGGAAACAATGCCATTATAATTACACCAACTGCAGATTTAAAAGTGGTTGTTCCTGGTGCTGTATTTGGTGCTGTTGGTACATGCGGTCAACGTTGCACGTCAACACGTCGTTTAATTATTCACGAGTCTGTTTATGATAAAGTAAGAGATGCCATAGTTGGTGCTTATGGGCAATTAACGATTGGAAATCCATTAGATGAAAGAAATCATATTGGACCTTTAATTGATAAAGATTCGGTAAATACTTATTTAGCTGCTATTGAAAAAGCAAAAGCTGAAGGAGGAAACGTATTAGTAGAAGGTGGTGTTTTAGAAGGTGAAGGTTATGAAAGTGGTTGCTACGTAAAACCAGCAATTATTGAAGCTGAAAATCATTTTGCAATTGTACAACATGAAACTTTTGCACCAATTTTATATTTAATGAAATATTCTGGTGAGGTAGAAAATGCAATTGAAAAACAAAATGGTGTAGCTCAAGGTTTATCTTCTGCTATAATGACCAACGAAATGAAAGAGGCTGAGAAATTCTTGTCTTATGCTGGTTCAGATTGTGGAATTGCCAATGTAAATATAGGAACTTCTGGTGCTGAGATTGGTGGTGCTTTTGGTGGAGAAAAAGAAACAGGAGGTGGACGTGAGTCTGGCTCTGATGCTTGGAAAGTGTACATGAGAAGACAAACAAATACGGTAAACTACTCAGATGAATTGCCATTAGCGCAAGGCATTAAATTTGATTTGTAAGACTTATTTAAGTTTTAAAAAATATGGAAGCCACATCGAAAGATGTGGCTTTTTTGTATGCATAACTTTAGTTATGAATCAGTTATGTGACTTTTTTTAAAATAGTGTTTCCTATATAACGTTAAAAGATGTTAAAAATTTAATATCTTAAGCACTAATAATTAAAACACTAACCAATGAGTAAAAAAACATTATACCTTTTAGGTATATTAATTACTATCATTATTGGTACGTTGTTATTTTGCTATTTATGTGACAATTGTCACTGTTCAGAAACTAGTAAAGTTGCAACAGAGGAGACCAATACAATTATTGCAGAACCCAAAGTAAAGTCAGTCACTAAAAATGCATTTGCTATTTCTGATGCCAATGGAGACTTCAATATTAAAATTAATGACAACTTTAATTTTAAGACCTCGAGCTTTTCAATTTTAGATACTATTTCTTCAAGCGTAACAGAAGGTGTTACAAAATTGAAAGACTTCCTTTTAGAAAACCCATTAAAAACGGTAGATATCACTGGTTACTATAAGAGTGATGAAACCAATAATTCTGCCTTTCCAAATTTAGGATTAGCAAGAGCAAATAGCGTAAAAAACTATTTAGTATCTCAAGGCATACCTTCTAAGCAAATTAATATTAAAGGACAATTGAACGATGCTATTAATCCAGATGATTCAGGTACTTTATTTGGTCCATTAGAGTTTGGAATGTTAACATCTAAAGAAGGCGCTATTGATGATGCATTAGCTGCTGTATGCGATGATATTCGTAAAAACCCAATTGTATTATACTTTAAAACAGGCCAAGCAGAAATTAACTTAACAACTGCGCAACGAGAAAAAATTGCAAATATCTCGCGTTGTGTAGATAAGCTTGGTGTTAAAATACAAGTTGTAGGTCATACTGATAATACAGGTAATACAAATACAAATATGCGTCTTGGACAAGAACGTGCAGATTTTGCTAAAGATTATTTGGTGAGAAATGGAATTTTAGAATCAAATATAGAAACGTCTTCAAAAGGACCAAATGATCCTATTGCAGATAACAATACTAAAGACGGTCAGGCTAAAAACAGACGTACTGTAATAACAATTAACTAACTAAAAAAAAATAAATTATGAATTGGTGTATATTAATCCCATTACTTGTAGGTGCTATTTGTGCATTACTTGGCTATTTTCTTGGAACAAATTTAGGAGGAAGTAATAATGATGACTGTGAAGATAGAGTAGCTAAACTAGAAGCAGATTTAGCAGCTTGTAGAAAAGCAAGAACTTCATTAGAAGCAGATTTAAGTGCGTCTAAAAATGCGGCATCACTTTTAGAATCTGATTTAAAATCAGCAAAGCTAGAAAACGCTAATCTTGCCTCATCTTTTGTAGCACCAGCTGCTGTTGCTGCTTTAATTCCGTTTAACGCAGATGCAGCAAAGGCTGTTTTTGGAAAGAAAATTAAACAAGACGACTTAACCGTTGTTGAAGGTATTGGACCAAAAATAAAAGAGTTGTTTCATAACCACGATGTTAAAACGTGGAAAGCACTCTCTGAGTGTAGTGTAAAAAAATGCCAATCTGTTTTAGATAGCGGAGGAGATCGTTATAAAGTACACAAGCCTGGCACATGGCCAGCACAAGCAAAATTTGCCTATGAAGGTAAATGGGCCGAATTATTAGAATGGCAAGATCAACTTGATGGAGGTAAATAACCACATCAAAAATATTTTATCGTAAAAACCGTTTCAATTTGAGGCGGTTTTTATAGTTTTAAACTATTTGTAAATATTTAAGTCTTAGTAATATGATACAGCAAGAGCTTCAACATTTATATTGGCGAGTTGGTTTTGGTCTTAATCCGTCTAGCTTTAAGTCGTTACCTAAAAATAGGCAGCAAATAGTGGATGCTATTTTTAATAATTCAAAATCCATATCACCTCTTAATATTGATTTGTCTTTTATGGATGGTGTTACTTTAAAATACCTAAAAGAGAATCCTGAAATTGCGCGAGAGCTTAGAGTTACAAGTAGAAAAAAGCTAGCAGATTTAAATTATGCTTGGTTAAATCAATTGGTAGATACTAAAGAACTACTGAGAGAAAAAATGACACTTTTTTGGGCTAATCATTTTGTATGTAAAGATAATAATGTGGTTTTTGCTCAAAAATTCAATAATACACTTAGAGCACATGCGCTTGGCGATTTTAAAACTTTTGTGAAAGCAATATCTAAGCAGGCAGCAATGCTCAAATATTTGAATGGAAAGCAAAACAAAAAAAACCAACCTAATGAGAATTTCGCTCGCGAATTAATGGAATTATTCACCTTGGGTGAAGGACAATATTCCGAAAAAGATATAAAAGAAAGTGCAAGAGCTTTTACAGGTTATAACTATGATTTTGATGGGAATTTCAGATTTAAAATGAAAGTTCATGATCAAGGTGAAAAAACATTTTTTGATAAAACAGGTAATTTTTCAGGTGATGATATTATAGATATCATTCTTGAAGACAAACAATGTGCGACATATATTTCAACTAAAATCTATCGCTATTTTGTAAATCCAAAACCTAATAAAAAGCACATTGAAGCTATGGCTGAGGTGTTTTATAAAGACTATAACATCGAAAATTTAATGCGATTTGTGTTATTATCAGATTGGTTTTATGATGAAGAAAATATTGGTGTGAAAATTAAATCGCCTATAGAATATTTAATAGGCATGGTAAAAACGGTTCCTGTTAAATTTGAAAGAGAAAAGGATCTTCTTAAAATTCAGAAACTATTAGGGCAAACCTTACTAAATCCGCCAAATGTTGCTGGTTGGAAAGGTGATAAGGCTTGGATTGATGCTAATACTATAATGGTACGTTTAAAATTACCTTCAGTGATGTTGAATAATGCTATAATTTCTTCGGGTGAAAATGATGAATTAAGACGGAAGTTTTTTAAGAAAAATAAAGGAAAATTACCAATTAGAGCAACCGTAGATTGGAATACGTTTTTAGAGAATTATAAAAATATAAATCCTGAAAATCTTCAAGATTATATCCTTCAAGGAAATAGTAATAAAGGGGCTGAAGACTTTTTACAAACGTTGAGCAAAACGGATAAACAAGAATATTGTATTCAGTTAATGTCGTTACCAGAATACCAAATGTGTTAATATAATAATCATGGACAGAAGAAAATTTATTAAGAATTCGGCATTAGCGAGCAGTTTATTTTTTGTTCCAAATTTTGTAAAAGCTTTTGAATCCGTTACGGTGAAACAATTAGGCTATAAGCGTTTGGTAATTGTGCAATTGGCAGGTGGAAATGATGGACTAAATACTATAATTCCACATAATAATGATTTGTATTACAATGCAAGGCCACAGTTAGCGATTACAAAAGATGTTATAAAACTGAATGACGATTTAGGGTTTCATCCTAGTTTAAGTCCGTTGCGTTCTTTATTTGATAATGGTGAATTATCCATAATAAATAACGTAGGTTATCCAAATCCGGTTCGCTCACATTTTAGATCTATGGATATTTGGCAAACAGCAAGTTCTTCTAATGAATATTTGCAAAGTGGTTGGTTAGGTCGTTATTTGGATCAGCATGGCAATAAGCCTTATAATGCTTTAGAAATGGATGAGCAATTAAGTTTAGCAATGAAAGGTGAGCATTTTAATGGTATTGCCACTAATGATTATAAAGTTTTGTATAATACAGCAAAGGATCCTTATTTTAAAAAGGTGCTTAATCATTACAATGATGCACATTTAAGCGAACATAATTTAGGCTATCTCTATCAAACTATGATAGAAGCAGAGTCTTCTGCTAGTTATATTTTTGAAAACACAAACGTAAAATCATCTCAAGAGAGCTATCCTCAAAACGGATTTGCTAAGCAACTTAAAAGTGTGGCGCAATTTATCAATTCAGGTTTAGATACAAAGGTATTTTATACCTCTTTAGGTGGTTTTGATACACACGCTAGTCAAAATAATAAACAAACTAAATTGTTGTCTCAATATGCGGAGAGTATTTCGGCTTTTGTGAAAGATTTAAAACGAAATAACACTTTTGAAGATACTTTGATTTTAACCTTTTCAGAATTTGGAAGACGCGTAAAACAGAATGCAGCTAATGGTACAGATCATGGCGCAGCAAACAATGTGTTTATTATTGGTAAAAATTTAAAGAAAGCAGGTTTCTATAATGATCTTGCTAGTTTAAGTGATTTAGATAAGAATGGTGATTTAAAATACAGTGTAGATTTTAGATCTGTTTATGCCACAATTCTTTCTAATTGGATGAATGTTTCTGCTAAAGGCATAATTCCTGTCAAACAAAAAGTATTGAATTTCATATAGGTATATAAAAAAACCTTGTTTCAATTTGAGCGTTAAGCTTTATAGAAACAAGGTTTAATAATTGATTAATAGCAATACAAAGATGTGCAATAATTCCATTCGTTAACAAATTTTTTGATGAATGGTTAAAAAAAATGTATAATCAGTAGTGTTTTGATATGGTCTCCGATAAGATGCAAAAAACGCGGTTGTAATTTCAAAAATTACCGATAAACTAACTATATCTCACTTTTCTTAAAACTCGAATGGTTTCTTTATATGAAATATAGAGTTCTGTATTGTAGTCTTTTATATACGATTTTGAATGTTCTAATTTGTCTATGGCTTCGTCAAATCCGTTGAGGTAACAAATGAGATAACTGGCTGCTAAGTTATTTAAATCTTCAATTTCATTTTGAGATAATTCTCGTTTCTTTTCAAGCTTTTCTAGAATAGCATTGTTAGTGTTGTAAATATGATGCAGTACTTTTTTGTCGAATTGTGGTGGCTCAAAAATAAGATTCACATCAATAGAATAATTGGCATTGTCATTAAATTGAATCGTTTTTTCTTCAAGCTTATAGTATTTGTAAGATTTGTTTAAACCGAGTCTAACATATTCAATTATTTTAAAAGAGTTCTCGGAATAAGAAATGGATACTTCATCTAAAGTGGAATAAAACAAACGTACTTGTTCGTTTATCATTTCAATATCAACTCTAGAAAAGAAGACTTCGTTTTTTACTACTTTCTTTGCGCCAGACCAGCATAAAACAAAGTATTCTTTAAAAACTTTGTACTGCGGATTGTAATCTTGGCGTTTGTTCATAAAATCGAAAACACCTTCTAAAGTAAGTTCAATATTGTTTTGTGCATGGTTTTCTATGGCAGCAACAATTTTAGAATTCACATCTTTAATTTCAATATCAAAAACTTTTGGCATACTCATGCTTCCATCTCTAAAAAAGACAGAGCCGCCATAATATTTCCAGATGTTTTTTCTAAGTGAGGTAATAAAGTCGGTAGGTCTAATGGTAACTAAACCAACCACTTTGTCATCTGGTAAATGCGGAAATGGAATGTTTTCGTATTGTACAATTGGTGGGTTTGAGAGATAGGCATTTATGAGGTTCTGAATTTTACTGTCATCAAAAAAATCGACACCTACGATTTTGTTATCTTCATCTTGTATGCCAATTACAATGTAAGAGTTGTTTTTAGGATTGCTATTAGAAAGTGCACAAACATGTTTTAAAAATTTAGCTTTTCCTTCTTTGTGGCCAATATTGATTTTTAACTTTTTATCATAGAAACTATTCTCATCATTATGAGCAAGTAAGTTTTTTATGAGAAGACGTTTGTTAATCATGGTTACTTAAAACATATTTTGAGAGTTAAAGCATTTTAATTTCTTTTTTTAAATTTTCTTTAGCTTGTTTTTCAAATTTAGTTTTGAATCGTTCTGTAAAGAATAGTGAATCTCTTTCGAGAAAGTGATTAAGCACTTTTTTTCTTCCAGGTTTATATAAAATGTTTGGATAGATTTTATATTCCTTTCTAATATTTTGAATATATACTTTATAAGTTTCCCAATCAGAACCTAAAATTGATAAATCTAAATCCAAAAGATAAGCATTGTCATAATTCTCGACTAATAGTAATTCGTGTTTTTTTGTGGAAATAATAAGTTTTTTGACTTTTTCTGTTCTAAAATTATCAAAATTTAGTGATTTTAAGGCGTTTTCGGCAAAAGTAGCGCTCTGTTCTTCGTTGTCTTTATTAGTAGATTTATATATAATATCGTGAAACCAAATAGCAAACTTTAGACTATCTAAATCTTCAATTTCCATTTTAATACCTTCGAGTTGACGAAGCATATTATGAATATGCGAAAGATTGTGGTAATGTCTGTTTTTGGAAGTATATTGAAGTTTAATAGTTTTCCATAGAGGATTGATTATACTGTCATCAGCATAGTCTGAAGATAAAATACGCCAATTATCTTCTAACCAATTTATCATAATTCTTTTTTCACAATAGTAGAACTAGCCTGAGCAGTACAAAACATCAGAACATCAGCAATATTCACGTGTGCTGGTCTTGAGATGGCAAAGTAAATGACATCGGCAACATCTTCTGGCTGCAATGCTTTATAACCTTTATAAACATTATCTGCTTTAGCATCACCTTTAAAACGTACTTCTGAAAATTCAGTTTCTACCAAACCAGGATTAATAGCACCTACTTTTATCCCGAAAGGATTTAAATCAATTCTCATGCCTTCAGTGATTGCTAAAACGGCATGCTTGCTACCACAATAAACGTTTCCGTTTGGATAAACTTCTTTGCCTGCAGAAGAGCCAATGTTAATGATGTGGCCAGAATTACGTTCAGTCATGCCAGGAATAATCGCTTTACTTACGTAGAGTAGTCCTTTTACATTTATGTCCATCATAGCATCCCAATCATCTAAACTACCTGTTTGTATTGGGTCTAGTCCATGTGCATTACCTGCGTTGTTAATGAGAATATCTATTTTTTGAAATTCTTTGGGTAAAGAAGCAATAGCCTCAAAAGTTTGTTTTCTGTCGCGAACGTCAAAATTTAAAGTATATACATCTGTTTCACGAGATAATGCTTTTTGTACACTATCTAAACGTTGTTGCCTGCGTCCGCATAATACCAAATTTATACCATGTTTAGCAAACTCGTGAGCTGTCGCTCTGCCTATTCCGCTTGTAGCTCCTGTAATTAATGCTGTTTTTTTCATTGCGAAGTTGTCTTGAGAAGTCAGATTTTTTTTAAAGATAAGTAAAAACCCTTCCGGTTAGAGAAGGGTTAGTATATGTTTAGGGAACTTTATGTCCTTGTGCGGCAATCAATATTAAAAACCAATCTTCTGTTTCTAAGTCAATTTTTGCGGCTGCAACCGCTTGTTTTAGTCTTTCTTTAGTTGTTGTGCCAACCACAGGATGAAAACCAGATGGATGTTTCATAATCCAAGCCAATAGTAATTGGTCTTCGGTAGCATTGTATTTATCTTTAAGCGCTCCCAGTTGTTTGTGTATGCGTCTAGTTTGCTCAGTATCTTCTTTAAAAACAGAGCCTAAAGGCGACCAAGCCATAGGTTTTATGCCACAAGTCATCATAAAATCTAACGTTCCGTTATACATTGCTGTATGTTCGGTAAGAGAGAATTCAATTTGGTTGACGTCAATGTCCATACGTAAACCTATCATATCCATTTGCGATGGTGTAAAATTAGACACACCAAAATCTCTAATTTTTCCATCTTTTTTTAAAATGGTAATCGCTTCAGCAATTTCCTCAGCAATCATTAAAGGACTAGGTCTGTGAAGTAATAATAAATCTAGATAGTCTGTGTCATGGTGCTTAAGAGATTCTTCTACAGACCAGATAATGTAGTCTTTACTATAATTATAATGTTTAACCTTGTTCTTTCGGTTATCACTTTCGTATTGAATGCCACATTTAGAAATGAGCTGAATGTCTTCGCGTTTTAATCCAGATTCAGCAAATGCTTTTCCAAATTCAGCTTCTGTTGTATATGCGCCATAAATATCAGCATGGTCAAAGGTTGTAATGTTGTTGGCAACGCAGAAATTTATCAATGATGCCATTTCTTTTTTTGAGAGTTGTTTTCCCCAACTTCCCCAAGTCATGGTTCCTGCAATTAATCGAGAATATATCACTTAGTTTTCAGTTTATATGGTTTTTTATGCAATTCGTGTATAAAAATACTCAAAACATAAAGAATACGATATTATTGAGGTGTAATTATTCAATATCCCAAATCATGAAACATTTACAGTCACTAAAATTTGTTGTTTTATCACTCATAATATTAGTCAATTTTACAAGTTGTACTAAAGATGATATGGGTAGAGATACTAATAAGGCTGCTATTACAGTGAGTCTAAAAAGTAGTACTAATAATCTCAATAATGTTTTTCTTGATATTGAAGATGTGCAAGTTAAAGTAAAAGAAGATGGAGATGCATCAAATGCTTGGGTGAGTTTAAATGCTATTAATCTAGGAACGCACAATGTATCTGATTTAATTAGTGAAACGGAATTGCTTTTAGTAGATCATTTTGAAATAAATGAAACCTTTATCTACGAAATTAGATTGGTTCTTGGAGATAATAATTTTATAAACAGTGATGAAACTTTAATTAGTTTAGGTCTTGCAGAGAATGCTGTAGCTTCAAATTTAATAGAAACAGAATTTGAGCGCAACCATATTTATCAATTAGTAATTAATTTAGATATTGATGAGTCTATTGAATTTGCTGAAGAAGAAAACATGATGGTTCTGAATCCTAAACTCTATACAGAAATTCGAAAATTTTAGTATTAATTAACCTTAATCCATAATTAATTCTTAAAAAGAGTAGTACTTCGGTATTACTCTTTTTTTTTAACCAATTGTTAACAGCATCTAACGAAAAATTTTAACACTTTGCATCCTCTTAAATATGAAGAAGCTATTTTTAGGATTATTTTAAAAATAGTATAACAGAAGATTTGTTCTTAAACCCTTAAATAATGGAAGAAACGAGTACAGTTGATATTAAGTCAATTAACGAAAAGATAGAAAGAGAAAGTGCTTTTGTAGATTTATTAACCTTAGAAATGAATAAGGTTATTGTTGGA
Source organism: Winogradskyella sp. Asnod2-B02-A (assembly GCF_045063645.1). NCBI lineage: Bacteria > Pseudomonadati > Bacteroidota > Flavobacteriia > Flavobacteriales > Flavobacteriaceae > Winogradskyella > Winogradskyella sp. Asnod2-B02-A. The sequence continues at coordinate 751,357 of NZ_JBEFOG010000027.1, read as the reverse complement.
CAAAAACACATGATAGAGCGTCTGCTCATCGGTTTATTAGGTCAAGGTCATATTTTATTAGAAGGTGTTCCTGGATTAGCAAAAACTTTAGCGATTAATACGCTATCAAAAGCAATTGATGCTAGTTTTAGTAGAATTCAATTTACACCAGATTTATTGCCTGCAGATGTTGTTGGTACGTTAATCTTTAATATGAAAGAAAACGATTTTACCATCAAAAAAGGACCAATATTCGCCAATTTTGTATTAGCAGATGAGATTAATAGAGCACCAGCAAAAGTACAATCTGCTTTATTAGAAGCGATGCAAGAAAAACAAGTGACTATTGGAGACGAAACCTTTGTCTTAGATAAGCCATTTTTGGTAATGGCAACTATGAATCCGGTAGAACAAGAAGGAACCTATCCTTTACCAGAAGCACAGGTGGATCGTTTTATGCTAAAAACAGTTATCGATTATCCTACAATTGCAGATGAACAACAAATTGTAAGAGCCAACTTAAAAGGGTCTTACGAAAAAGTAAATCCAGTGGTTTCTGTTGCTCAAATTCTTAGTGCACAAAAAGCAGTTAGAGAAGTCTACATGGATGAGAAAATAGAAAAATACATATTAGATATTATTTTCGCCACGCGTTATCCTGAGAAATATAGATTAAGCGATTTAAAACCATTAATTTCTTTTGGTGCTTCGCCTCGTGGAAGTATTAACCTAGCAACAGCTGCTAAGTGTTACGCTTTTATAAAAAGAAGAGGTTATGTAATTCCAGAAGATGTACGTGCCGTTGTTTATGATGTTTTACGTCACAGAATTGGTATTACTTACGAAGCTGAGGCAGAAAATGTAACTTCAGAGGATATTATTAATAAAATTGTAAACGAGATAGAAGTACCATAAATAGTTACTAGTAAATCAATATTCGGTTGGCATGTGCTTACTCGAATTCTGGTTTAGAATATACTGCTAACTGAAGACTGCATACTGCAAACTGAAAAAAATGGACACTAAAGAACTTCTAAAAAAAGTACGAAAAATAGAGATTAAGACACGTCGTTTGTCTGATCATATATTTGGAGGAGAATATCATTCGACTTTCAAAGGTCGTGGTATGACTTTTTCTGAAGTACGTCAATACCAATTTGGTGATGATGTTAGAAATATTGATTGGAATGTTACGGCAAGAACCAATCAGCCGCATATTAAAGTTTTTGAAGAAGAACGTGAGCTCACCATGATGCTTATGGCAGATGTTTCTGGTAGTAAATTATTTGGAACAAAAAATCAATTTAAAGATGAAATTGTTACAGAGATTGCAGCAACATTAGCATTTTCGGCAACACAGAATAATGATAAAATAGGTTTAATTTTATTTTCGGACGAAATAGAATTGTTCATACCTCCTAAAAAAGGCCGTTCTCATGTACTTAGGATTATTCGTGAATTACTAGAGTTTGAGCCTAAAAGTAAGCAGACCAACGTTGCAGAAGCTTTAAAGTTTTTGTCTAACGTAATGAAGAAGAAAGCTATTGTTTTTATATTATCAGATTTTGTAGCAGGTGATTATAAACAAAACCTTAAAATTGCAGCAGGAAGACATGATATTACAGGTATCAGAATTTACGATAAACACGAAGCTGAAATTCCAAATTTAGGCATGGTGGAAATGGAAGATGAAGAAACGGGTGAAGTTATGTTGGTTAATACAGCATCTAAAAAAGTAAGACAAGATTATAGTAAATTTTATTACGAAAAAGTGCACTACTTTAAAGATAGTTTCGCGAAATCTGGATCTGGTGCTATAGATTGTCGTGTGGATGAAAGTTATGTTAAAAAATTATTGGGCTATTTTAAACAAAGAGGCTAGTTAGCTTGAAGTTTGATAGATGAAGCGATTAAAAATGAAAATGCAAAATAATATATCAATTAAAAGTATAGACACAAAGGATTACCATCAAAGGTCTATCATTTTTAGTCTATTTTCTGTATTGTTTTTTCTGGGAGCTTTTGTATCCTCAGCGCAAGTGACCTCTGAAATTGATACTACAAAAATCAGAATAGGAGAGCAAATTAATTATAAAATTAATGTTGAAGCAGATTCCACTTCTTTAGTTGTATTTCCTGAAGGGCAAACATTTATGCCTTTAGAATCGGTTGAAGGGTTAAAAATTGATACTACAAAAAGAGATTCAAAATTTCTATTATCTAGAATTTATAAGCTTACCCAATTCGATTCTGGAGTTTATACCATTCCAAGACAGAAAATAATCATTGACGAGAAACCTTGTTTTACGGATTCTTTAAAAGTTGCAGTACATACCATTACAGTTGATACCACAAAGCAAAAACTCTACGATATTAAACCCATTATTGAAGTAGAAGAAAGCGGAAGTGGACGTTTACAATTTATTTTAGGAGTGATAGCTTCACTTGCTTTAATTGCCTTAGCAGCATTTTTACTTTACTGGTTTGTTTGGAGAAAAAAACCATTAACAGAAGAAGAGGAAATTGCGTTATTACCACCTTATGATCGTGCAAAATTAGCGATAAAGAAACTTGATGAGAGTCAATTTTTAATGCGTGCAGAAGTCAAAGAATATTATTCAGAATTGACCTTTATCATCAGAAAATATTTAGACGAAAAAGTTTATGATAGAGCTTTAGAAAGTACAACTGCAGAACTTATAAATCGTTTAAATTTATTGAAAGAGGGCAATCAAATTCCTCTTTCTAAAGAAACCATTTTACATATTGAATCTATTTTGCAGCGTGCCGATTTAGTGAAATTTGCAAAGTCTGCTCCAGATACAGCGCTTGCTGAAATGGATAAATTAACAATAGATAAAGCCATAGACAACGTTAAGGTGAGTTTGCCAGAACCGTCTGAAGAAGAAAAATTATTAGATCAAAAATATAAAGAAGCACAAGAACGCAAGAAAAAGCGTAGAAAAATATGGATTACCGTTGCTGTTTCGTTGTTTTTAATTGTGGCCACTTATGTTGGTTTCGGAATGAAATATGGTTTCGGTTATGTAAAAGACACTATCATTGGTAATGAGAGTAAAGAACTTTTAGAAGGTAATTGGGTAGAAAGCGCTTATGGTTATCCACCAATTTTTATTGAAACACCTGAGGTTTTAAAACGTGAAGATGTTGAGATTCCTGAGGAATATAAAGATAAAATTAATACAGCTTTATTTAGGTATTTAACCAAAAAATCTGGATTAGATATCCAAGTCAGTACTACAACTTTCAAAATTACCGATGCGCAAGGTCAACCAAAGGAATTGACTGATGATGAAAAAGCACAAGATTTACAAAAAACATCTGAAACTTATTTAAAACAATTAGAAGCGCAAGGAGCAAAAGATATTACAGTTAAGCGAGAAAAATTCACCACACCAAATGGTGCGGAAGGAGTGAAAACTTATGGAACAATGAATCTGGCTCTAAGTGATGATGATATGGTGCCAGCCAAATACAATCTGTTTCTTTTTAGAGCAGAAAACGTTAGGCAACAAATAATTTTAAGTTGGAGAACTAATGACAATTATATCGATGATATCATTGAACGTATTGTAGACTCCATTGAACTTAAACCAGACGAAGTAGAAGAAAAAGAAAACTAATGCTCGAAAACATACAATTTTTAAATATAGAATTCTTCTGGTTGTTATTGCTTTTGCCAATAGCAATAGTTTGGTATGTGCTTACGCATAGTAAGCAAACAGCAGAACTAAAGATGTCTAGTATTAAAGGCTTTAAGAACTCATCTACATTTTGGTCAAAATTTAGACATTTACTTTTTGCATTGCGTTTAATAGCTTTAGGGCTTTTAATTACTGCATTGGCAAGACCAAGAACGGTAGATGTGTCTACGCAAACAAAAACTACAAGTGGTATTGATATTGTAATGGCAATAGATGTATCTGCAAGTATGTTAGCAAAAGATTTACGTCCTAACCGATTAGATGCTTTAAAGGAAGTTGCTGCAGATTTCATTGATGGACGTCCAAACGATAGAATTGGTTTAGTAGAATATGCCGGAGAAGCTTATACCAAAACACCAATTACTAGCGATAAATCTATTGTACAACGCTCACTTAGAGATATTAATTACAATACAATTATAGAAAGCGGAACAGCAATAGGTATGGGTTTGGCCACATCTGTTAATAGGTTAAAAGATAGTAGAGCTAAAAGTAAAGTGATTATATTATTGACAGATGGTGTTAATAATTCCGGATTTATAGATCCTAAAATAGCAAGTGAATTAGCTGTAGAATATGGTATAAAAGTGTATACAATTGGTTTAGGTACAAATGGTACAGCGCTCTCTCCAATTGGTTTTAACTCTAATGGAACTTTTAGGTATGGTCGTACACAAGTAGAAATTGATGAAGCTTTATTAAAAGAAATTGCAGCAGAAACTGGAGGAAAATATTTTAGAGCTACCAATAATGATAAGTTGGCTCAGATATATGAAGAAATCAACAAGCTTGAAAAAACCGAAATTGAAGAAACCAAATACTACAATTACGATGAAAAATACAGACCATTAGTATTATTAGCTGGACTGTTATTATTGATAGAATTATTATTAAGAAATACAATATTTAGAAGCTTTGTTTAGACTCGATGAAAATATATGGTTTTGGACCTTACTGGTAATTCCGGTAATCATTCTGATGTTTTTACTACTTCAATTTTGGAGACGGTCTACACAGAAAAAATTTGCTGATTCAGCGTTGTTAAAGCGTTTGAGTCCTAATCAATCGTTGTTTAAAAGTGTTTTAAAAGTCTTTGTGCTTTGTAGTGCTTTTGCTTGCTTATCAATTGCTTTGGTTAATCCAAAAATTGGTACAAAATTAGAAACTGTGCGTAGTGAAGGAGTAGATTTGGTGTTTGCTATAGATGTCTCTAAGAGTATGTTGGCAGAAGACATTGCACCAAACCGATTAGATAAATCTAAGCAATTAGTTACACAAATTATTAATAGTTTAGTGAGCGACAGAGTTGGTATTATTGCTTATGCTGGTAAAGCATTCCCACAATTACCAATAACTACAGATTATGCTTCGGCAAAAATGTTTTTACAAAACATGAACACAGATATGTTATCCTCACAAGGAACAGCAATCAGTGAAGCTATTCAGCTTTCAAAAACATATTTTGATAATGAAGACCAATCCAATCGTGTTTTAATAATCATTTCAGATGGTGAAGATCATGATGGAGATGCTTTAGATGTTGCAGAAGAAGCGGCTGAGCAAGGTATAAGAATATTAACCATAGGAGTAGGAGATCTTAAGGGTGGGCCAATTCCTATAAAACGAAATGGTGTTATTCTAAATTATAAAAAGGATAATAATGGCGAAACTGTTATTACGCGTTTAGACGAAACCACGTTAAAAGAAATAGCAGCAGAAGCTAATGGTGTTTACATGAATGGTAGTAACACGGCAGAGGTTGTAAGTACCATAAAGAATGAATTAGATAAAATGGATAAGCAAGAATTTGAGTCTAAGCAAATCGCAGATTTTAAAGATCAATTTCAATGGTTTTTGGCTTTCGGAATTCTATTATTATTCATTGATATCTTCCTTTTAGAACGTAAAACAGCTTGGTTGAAGAAGTTGAATTTATTTAATGAGAATTTTTAAGATTTAAATTTTCTTTAACGCTAAGTTATTAAGGGCTTTAGTAATTTAGAGGTCCATGCAAAAGGACTATAAAGAACAGTAGAAAAAAGACATGAAATTATATATATTATTTATTACAGTTTTAATAGGAAGTCTTAGTTTTTCACAAGATCTCAATGAAGATCAATTAAAAGCAGAAAAAAAGGCAACCAATCTTGTTTATAAGGCAAACGAACTTGTGGGAGAAGATAATTATATTGAAGCTGAAATGGCATATAGAAAAGCCATCTCTGAAGCGCCAACAAAAGCCGTCGGAGCGTATAATTTAGCACATTCCTACTATAAGAAAGGAAGTTTTGATGAAGCCTTGTTTAGAAGTCAAGAAGCTGCAAAGAATGCAACTACTAAAGAAGAAAAGCATAGAGCATTTCATAATATGGGTAATATTTTAATGCAAAACAAAGCTTGTAAAGAGGCTGTTGAAGCCTTTAAAAATGCGCTTAGAAGTAATCCTAATGATGAAGAAACCCGTTATAATTTTGCTTTAGCCAAAGAATGTGCTGAACAGCAAAAACAAGATGGTGGTGGCGAAGATGATAAAAAGGATGAGAACAAGGACCAAGAACAAGATAAAGAAGATCAAGAAAAGAAAGAGGACGAAAATAAAGACAATAAAGATAAAAAGGACGATCAAGATAAGAAGGACGAAGGAGATAAGGATAAAAAAGATGGCGATAAGGATAAAGATGATGAAGGAAAGCCAAAAGATGATAAAAAGGACGAAGGAAAAGGAGATAAAGACAATAAAGACCAAAAGCAAAATCCAAAACCACAACCAGGACAAATGTCTCCTCAGCAGATAAAGAATATTTTAGATGCAATGCAAAATCAAGAGCAAAAGGTTCAGGAAAAAATGAATGCTGAGAAACAAAAAGGAGCTAAAGTTAAAACAGAGAAGGACTGGTAAATTTGCAGAAAAGTGTCTAGTTCTAGGTATGCTAAGTAATACATGAAATTTATAAAACACATATCCATACTATTTTTAATACTTGCTACAAGTATCGCTTCTGCGCAGGTTAAATTTGAAGCGAAAGTCAGTAAAAAGAAATTAGGAGTTAACGAACGCTTGCGTATCGATTTTGAAATGAACCAAGATGGAGACAATTTTGTACCACCTAGTTTTGCAGATTTCGATTTGGTTGGTGGTCCCAATACTTCTGTTAGTAATTATTCAAGAAATGGAAAACGATCGTACAATAAAACCTATAGCTATTTTTTAGCACCAAAAAAACGAGGCAAATTTACAATTAAACAAGCCACTATAGAGATTGATGGAGAAACTTACAAGACGTTTCCGATAACAATAGAAGTCACAGCAGCCGTTAGTAAACCTAATGGTGAAACAGCAGCATCCGATGTTGCTGAGGATAATATTCACTTAGTTGCAGAGGTTTCTAATCCTAGTCCATATTTAAATGAAGCGATTACGGTAGTGTATAAATTATATGTTTCTACAGAAACTGGAGTTAGTAATTGGAGAGAAAAGGATATCCCTAGATATAATGACTTTTGGAGTCAAAATATAGATATTAAAGGACTTAATGTTTTAGAAGGAGAATATAAAGGGGAGAAATACCGTTATGTAGTGTTGAGAAAAACAGTGCTTTATCCTCAAAAAACAGGTGCTCTAAAATTAGAGCCTTTAGTTTTAGATATTACTGTAGAGGTACCAACCAACCGACGAGATATTTTTGGAAGACCTTTAATGACCAAAGTACCTAAAGTAGTTACGGCAGGCAGTAGAACAGTTAATGTTAAACCTTTACCAGAACAAGGGAAACCTTCTGATTTTAAAGGTGCTGTTGGTGATTATTCATTTAAAGTAACAACGTCTAAAACACAGTTAAACGCAACAGAATCTCTACAGGCTAAAATAGAAGTTACCGGAAATGGGAATTTAAAATTATTTGAATTACCAAAGTTAACAGTACCAAGTTCTTTAGAGGTATACGAACCAGAGCACCAAGAAAACATTCGAACAAATTTAGGAGGTATGCAAGGTGGTATTTCAGATACGTACACTATTGTGCCACAGTATAAAGGAAAATATCCTGTACCAAGTATTTCATTCTCATATTTTAACCCTGAAACAGCAAGTTATAAACGCATCACGTCAGATGAGATTGTGATTGATGTTTTAGAAGGGCCAACGGCCTCAATTAATAATACAGAAAACACTGCAGAAGGTGTAAAGCAAACCGTAAATTCTAACACCAATACATTTGCTTTTATAAAAACAGCGTCAAATTGGTCAAGTACTAAAGAGGAACAATTCTTTAAGTCTACAGGATTTTGGTCTTTATTATTATTACCGTTTTTAGCTATACCGTTAGCGATTGTAGTGAGACGTAAAACAGATGAACGTAATGCAGATGTACAAGGAAATCGTATTAGAAAAGCAGATCGTTTAGCTAAAAAATATTTAGGAGAAGCTAAAAAAGCACTCGGTCAAAAAGAAGCGTTTTATTTAGCTTTAGAAAAAGCACTTCATAATTATTTAAAAGCCAAACTAAATATTGAAACAAGTGATTTTAATAAAGAGAAAATTGAAAATTTATTAACGGAGCGTCAGGTAGAAAGTAGTGTGGTTTCAGATTTCATTTCAATTTTAGAAAATTGTGAATTGGCACGTTATACGCCAATTACACAAGTGACCATGCAGAATGATTATGATAAAGCATCAAAAACAATTTCATTAATAGATAAGCAACTTAAATAATATGAGAGCTATAATAATCTTACTTATGTGTTGTTTTAGCATGACTGGTTTTTCGCAAAACGACACCGTTTTTAATGAAGCCAATACCTTATATAACAATGGTAAATATGCAGAAGCTATTGATAAATATGAATCTATTTTAGATACAAATCAACATTCTGCTGAGTTATATTTTAACTTAGGAAATGCCAATTACAAGCTTAATAATATTGCGCCAAGTATTTATTATTATGAAAAAGCATTGTTATTAGAACCTAATGATAAGGATATACAAAACAATTTGGCATTTGCTCAAAACATGACGATTGATGCTATTGAAGTAGTGCCTAAGGTTGGTTTTTCAAGAATTATAAATAATATAGTTAATACATTTAATACAGATACTTGGGCAAGAATTGCCGTTGGAGGAGTACTCTTGTTTGTCGTTATATTTTTAGCATATCATTTTTCTTATACATCTTCAAAAAAGCGAATAGCTTTTGTAACAAGTATCATTAGTTTATTTATAGGTTGTTTTTCAGTGGCTATGGCATTTCAAAAAGATAGCTTAAACAAAAAAGATAATCCTGGGATTGTTTTTTCGCAAGAAACTAGAGTAAAAGCAGATCCTAATTCTACAAGTGAAGAAGTGTTTAGGTTGCATGAAGGCACTAAAGTACAAGTAGTAGAAACTTATGAGAACTGGAAAAAAATTAAACTTTCCGATAATTCAACAGGTTGGATTCCATCAAAAGATATAAAGTTATTGAAGATTTTTTAGAACTTATTTAACAGTCTATTAATATCTAACTATTATATTTGTCGCTTATGCGAAAAAGCACAAAACACAGAATAGCTATTTTATTTACCATTTTATTTATGGCACTTATCTCTGCTCCTGTAATTATTCTGTCTATTGATGACTCTGTTGATACGACTTGTTTTTTTAGTATAAATGAAGAAGAAGAAAACGCTCATGTTAAGCTTCTTTTTGATAAGGACGATCAAATTTCAGAGTTTTTGTTTGAGGATCAAACAAGCACTGATCTTATAGGATATACATTTAAACACTATCCAAAACCCCATCTAAATTTAATATCTCCACCACCCGATTTTATTTAATATTTTATTCGTAGGACGTTTTGTGTCCCCTAAAAAAAATATTAAAATAACTATTGAATTTACTTCAATAGCATAAAATCATTATATCAAATGTTTAAAACATTAAAAAACGACTTGCCAGCAAGTGTCGTTGTATTTTTCGTAGCGTTACCTTTATGTTTAGGTATTGCTTTAGCTAGTGGAGCACCACTTTTCTCTGGTTTAATTGCTGGAATCATTGGTGGAACTATAGTAGGAGCTTTAAGTGGTTCTAAAATTGGAGTTAGTGGACCTGCAGCAGGTTTGGCTGCTATTGTATTAACAGCAATAGGTACTTTAGGAGGTTATGAAAACTTTTTAGTTGCTGTTGTTTTAGGAGGTGTAATTCAATTAGTTTTTGGGTTTTTAAAAGCCGGAATTATTGGGTATTATTTTCCTTCATCCGTTATTAAAGGTATGCTTACCGGAATCGGAATTATAATCATTTTAAAACAAATACCTCACTTTTTTGGTTATGATGCAGAACCAGAAGGAGCAGATAGTTTTATTGAAAGTTCTGGAGAAAATACATTTTCAGCAATCTGGCATATTTTCGACAATCTTATAATTGGCTCAATGGTCGTTGGTTTTATAGCATTAGGTATACTACTATTATGGAGTAACGTTTTGGTTAAAAAAGGAAAGTTTTTTGAAATCATTCAAGGCCCTTTAGTTGCAGTTGTAGTTGGTATAATTTTTTATGTAGTAACACAGTCTAACGAGAGTCTTGCGATTGCGCAAACACACTTAGTAAGTGTACCAGTGCCAGATAGTTTAGATTCTTTTATTGGGCAATTTAGTTTTCCTAATTTCGCTGCAATAACAAATCCAGAAGTTTGGGTAATTGCTTTTACTATTGCTTTAGTGGCAAGTTTAGAAACCTTATTATGTGTAGAAGCAACGGATAAACTAGATCCAGACAAAAACGTTACACCAACAAATAGAGAGCTATTAGCACAAGGAACAGGAAATATTTTATCTGGTTTAGTAGGTGGTCTTCCTATAACACAAGTTATCGTTAGAAGTTCAGCGAACATTCAATCTGGAGGAAAAAGTAAAATGTCTGCTATTATTCATGGTTTATTATTATTGATTTCGGTAATTTTAATACCATCACTACTTAATAAAATTCCTTTATCAGTTTTAGCTGCAATTTTATTAATAGTGGGTTACAAATTGGCAAAACCAGCGTTGTTTGTTAAGATGTATAAACTAGGCTGGAAACAATCAGTACCATATTTTGTAACAGTTATAGGAATTGTTTTTACAGATTTATTAGTAGGTATAGGTTTAGGTTTGGCTGTTGGTATTGTTGTAATCTTATTAAAAAGTTACCAAAACTCTCACTTTCTTCATATTGAAGATAATAGTAACGGAAAACATAAAATTAAAATGGCGCTTGCTGAAGAGGTTACCTTCTTTAATAAAGGTGCGATTTTAAAAGAATTAGACAGTTTACCAAGAGACACGTATTTAGAGTTTGATGTAACTAAAACCAGATATCTAGATTATGATATTATAGAAATTTTAGAAGATTTTGCTTTTAAAGCCAAAGAAAGAAATATTGATATTAAGCTAATCTCTAAACGAGGTGTTGTTGAAAACCCACCAAGTTTTATTGAATTTTTCCAGTTGAGACCTAAATCTAGTATAAGTTTAAGTTAATGCGTTATGAAAAATAGTAAATATAAAATAGTAGTGCTTTCAGACTTAAAGAAAAACGCAATTACAACTTTAAAAAGTAGTGTAAGTTTAGCGCATATGATTGATGCAGATTTAGAACTGTTTCATGTTAAAAAGCATGTTGATATTATAAAAAGAGACAATCAATTGTCTGCAATGCGAAGTATAAACGAAGAGTTTATTAGCACTAAAAATAAAATAAAAGCATTGGTTGATCCTGTTTCTGAGGCATATGATATTTCTATAAAGTCTAATTTTTCATTTGGTAATATAAAAGATGAAATAAAGACTTATATTAAGGATAATAAACCAGATGTTATTGTTTTAGGGCAACGAGACGCTGCACCTTTAAAGTTAATGGGTGATAGTATTACACATTTTTTATTAAAAGAATTTAACGGTGTTGTAATGATTTCATCAAGCAATAATGCATTAATTCCAAATGAAAAAATGACGTTAGGAGTTTTAAATGGTTCAGATAAAACCTTTAATACAGCGTTGTCTAAAGATATAATAACACATATAGAAACACCATTAAAATCATTTAAGGTTATTAATAGTCAGCATGAAAAAACAAAAGGCGCTTCTGATTTTAAAGAGGATACTTTAGAGTTTGTTTTTGAAAAAAATGACAATACAATACCAACACTATCTTCTTATCTTTCAAAGAGTAATATCAACTTATTATGCGTTGATAGAGATGAAAATAGCGCAAATGGGAGTAAGAGCCCTTCAGTTTTACCTTTAAAAGAAACGGTAAACAAATTGAATGTTTCATTATTAGTTTCTGGAGCATTATAAAATGAGTAACACAACAAATTAAAAAAATTAAAAGAGATGAAAGCACATACAAAAGAGACCCAAGCAACAATGACACCAGAAAAGTCATTACAATACTTAAAAGAAGGAAACCTAAGGTTTCAAAATAATTTAAAAGCTAATAGAAACCTTTTAGAACAAGTTAACGATACAAGTGAAGGACAATTTCCTTTTGCAACCATTTTAAGTTGTATAGATTCTAGAGTGTCTGCAGAATTGGTATTTGACCAAGGCTTAGGCGATATTTTTAGTGTTCGTGTTGCAGGTAATATTGTAAATGAAGACATTTTAGGTAGTATGGAATTTGCTTGTAAGTTAGCAGGTACAGAGCTTATTGTAGTTTTAGGACACACAAGTTGTGGTGCAGTAAAAGGAGCATGTGACCATGCGGAAATGGGTAATTTAACTAAGCTAGTTGAAAAAATAACACCTGCTGTTAATGCGGTTAAAGAGCCTAAAGACGAAAGTTTAAGAACCTCTAAAAACTTAGAGTTTGTAGATGAAGTATCACACATAAATGTAGAATTAATGATTGATAGAATTCATGCCGAAAGCCCAATACTTACAGAAATGGAAAAAGCTGGTGAGATAAAAATAATTGGAGCCATGTACGATGTAAATACAGGTGAGGTAAAATTCTATGAATAGAAGATAATCTAAAAAACAAAAATGAAAAAAAGTAAAATAGCAGCACTAACCATTGCGTTAATGCTGCCTTTTTTTGCGTTAAGCCAAGATAGTAATTTAGGAAACTGGTTGATTTATATTGGTAATAAAAAACTGAATTCTAAATGGAATATTCACAATGAAGTTCAGTATAGAAATTATAATGCAATAGGAGATTTAGAGCAATTATTGTTAAGAACTGGTGTTGGTTATAATATTACAGAAAGCCATAACCTTTTGCTAGGTTATGGTTATATTTTATCAGAAAATTATATAGGTGAGTCTGATGATAAGGAGTCAGTAAATGAACATCGTATATTTCAGCAGTTCACTACAAAACAAAATATTGGAAAGCTTAGCTTAAGTCATCGTTATCGTTTTGAGCAACGCTTTGTTGAGAGTGATTTTAAAATGCGATTTCGTTATTTTTTAGGACTTAAAATTCCTTTAAAATACAAAGAGGATGGTAATAATCCACTTTATATTTCATTATATAATGAGATATTTTTAAATACGAAGTCTTCAGTTTTTGATAGAAATAGAGTGTTCGGAGGTTTAGGTTATAAGTTTTCTAAAGCCTTAAGGTTTGAATTAGGTTACATGAATCAATTCTTTGAAAATTCAGGAAGAGATCAAATAAATTTGATAGCATTTGTCAACTTCTAACGAAATATTCATTACTTTATAAAAAATACTAATAATTAAATTATGAAGAATTTATTCTCTAATATTAAAGGTGATGCCTTTGGAGGTATTACAGCTGGAATTGTTGCATTACCATTAGCATTAGCCTTTGGTGTTTCTTCAGGTTTAGGCCCAGAAGCGGGTTTGTATGGAGCTATTTTTATTAGTTTTTTTGCAGCTCTTTTTGGAGGGACTGCAACTCAAATTTCAGGACCAACAGCACCAATGACAGCTGTAAGTATGGTTATAATTGCAGGTATTGTTGCGGCTAATGATGGAAGTGTAGAAAAAGCACTACCAGCTATTTTAACGGTATTTTTATTAGCAGGTCTTATTCAAATTGGATTAGGTTTTTTGGGTGTAGGTAAATATATAAGGTACATTCCTTATCCTGTAGTTTCTGGTTTTATGACAGCTATTGGTGTAATTATTCTATTAACCCAAATATTGCCATCTATTGGGTATTACCCAAAAGAAGACGCAGCGTTTGTAGAACAATTTAAACCACAAGCAGAAGAAGTTATTCTTGAAAATATTTTAAAAGAAGAAGCAGGTGAAGGTATTTTGGTGCTAGAAAATTTTAAAGAAACAATAGATAGAGCTCATGAAATTACACCAGAGGAAATTTTAAACGAATCACAAACTTTAGCAGCCAAAGAAGCCTCTGGAACTATTGGTGCATTAAAGGTGTTGCCACGAGCTTTAAAAAACATGAAGTGGTTAGAGTTATTATTGGCTCTAGGAACTATTTTAATAATTTATGGTTTTAAACGAATAACAACCGCAATTCCTAGTACATTGGTTGCTTTGGTTGTAATGTCTGGTATTGCTTATGGTTTTAATTTGGGATATGTAAAAATTTCAGAGATACCAGGAGGTATTCCGGTACCAAGGTTAGAAATGTTTACTAATTTTAATTTAGGAAGCATAACACCTTACATATTTACAGCATTGACTTTGTCTCTATTAGGAGCAATTGATTCTCTTTTAACAAGTGTGGTTGCGGATAACATGACAAAAACGAAGCATAAACCAAATAAAGAATTGATTGGTCAAGGTATTGGTAATAGTATCGCTTCAATTTTTGGTGGTATTCCTGGAGCAGGCGCAACCATTAGAACCGTTGTAAATATTAATGCTGGCGGAAAAACTAAACTGTCTGGAATGATTGCTGGTGTAATGCTACTAGTTATTATGCTGGCCTTAGGTCCTGTTGCATCAAAAATTCCAGCAGCAGTGTTAGCTGGTATTTTAATTACCGTAGGTATTGGTGTTATGGATTATAAAGGACTAAAAGCAATTCCTAGTTTGCCAAAGGATATTAAATTCGGACCATTAAAGTTAAGTTCTGAAGTATTAATTATGCTTGTTGTGCTCGTTTTATCTACATTTTGGGATTTAATTTATGCAGTAGGTATTGGTTTAATTATTGCGTCATTAATGTTTATGAAGAAAATTGGGGATTTAACAGCAGAGCGGTCAGATGTTAAATCTTTAAATGAAGAATCTTGGGAAGATGAATTAGATTTTCCTACTAACTTAAAAGAAGAAGTCTTTATTAAGCACTTAAAAGGGCCTTTATTCTTTGGTTCTACAAGTGATTTTCAAGCATTAACGGAGCAAATTCCTAAGACTGCAAAAACCGTTATTTTAAGATTAGGACGTATGCAATATATGGATCAGTCTGGTTTGTATGCTATGGAAGATATGCTTCAAGAGTTAAAGAAAAATGATGTCGAAGTATTATTTGTAGGACTATTAAAACAACCACGTTATATGATGGAGCGTATTGATATTATTCCAGATTTTATTCCTAATGAACATATTTTCAAAGATTTTAAAACGTGTTTAAAATGGATTAAACTTAATATTAAAGACACTATTTAAACTATAAGGATTATGATTCTAAAGAATGTATTTAAAAACAATGAACAATGGATTAAAGAGAAACTGGCCGTTGATTCAAGTTATTTTGAAAAATTAGGACAAGGACAAAATCCAGAATTATTATTTATAGGCTGTTCAGATAGTAGAGTAACTGCTGAAGAATTAATGGGTCTTGGACCTGGTGATGTTTTTGTACACAGAAATATTGCTAATATGGTTGTAGGTACAGATGCCAATGGAATGTCTGTGGTTAATTATGCTGTAACGCATTTAAAAGTTAATCATGTTGTTGTTTGCGGACATTATGCTTGTGGTGGTGTAAAAGCAGCAATGCAATCAGCTGATCTAGGAGTTTTAAATGGTTGGTTAAGAAATATTAGAGACGTTTATAGAATGCATCATGACGAGTTAAATGCTATTGAATGCGAAGACAAAAAATATGATCGTTTAGTAGAACTCAATGTGCAAGAACAATGTGTTAATTTAATTAAAACAGCAGCAGTTCAAAAAGCTTATAGAGATCGTGGTTTAAAAGTTCACGGTTGGGTGTTTGATGTGCACTCAGGAAAATTAATTGATTTAAAAATTGATTTTGAAGGATATCTCAAAGATATAATGGAGATTTATCATTTAGATTAATAAAAATCATTAAATAATGGTCCTTATCATTCTTCTTTTTCTCTAATTATAGGTTCATCTTCACTTTTTATGATATTCGGAAAAATCATTGGAGCTAAAGATTTTACGGGACTATAGAGCATACTTTTTTCTAAATCCTCTTTTTCCATAAATGGCAATGTATTGTTCATTTTGTGAAACACTATCAATATAACACTTAGAATTAAACCAATTTTAAGAGCTCCAAAAATACCACCTGCTAGTTTGTTTATGATGCCTAAAGCAGCAAAATCGGCTAATTTGGTTAGCGCTTTTCCGGCCAAACCAATAGTGAGAACAATGACCACAAAAGTGATGGCGAAAGCAACAATATTGATGGTTCTTTCTTCCCAATCTACTTTAGATTCTAGGAAGCCTGCAGCAAATCCACTAAAATGAATGGCTCCATAAACACCTAAAACAAGAGCTACTAAAGAAGCAACTTCAACAAAAAGACCTTTAAACAAGCCACGTATAAATCCAAATAATAATAAGGCAGCTAAAATGATGTCAATAATACTCATAACACTAATGATTTAGACAAACGTACATAATTTTTCTCATTTTAAATTAATAACGTAATTCAAGAGGCTTTAGTTTCTTAACTTTGAAACTTAAAATAAGTTTATTAATTAATGAGATTCCCTTTTATAAGGGACATGACTATGGCAAGAGACGAACAATTAAAAGAACGATGGGATTTAGTGGTAGAAAAACTCTCTAATCAATTTGCAGATGGAGACAAATTAGATCTCGATACTATATTATATCTAATTGGTGTACAGGAACTTGGGCAATTGCATCGCGAATACAAAAAAGACCATAAATTAGATTTGATGCATATTGCTATCTGTAAAGTTCTAGAACCTTATGGGTTTTATGAATTCGATTTTGTAGATGACGACGGTTGGCCACATTACAAGGTTTTAGCGCAATTACCACATCTTAAAGCTGGTGAGCAAAGTGTATTAATGAAAGAAGCTATTGTCAACTATTTTGTAGAAACCGAATATATCGAATAGTTTCAAAGGAATTCAGCTACCATAACTCGCAAAAAAAAACTAAATTTGCAATCGTTTTTGAATAGAAATCATGATAGATAAGATAAAAGAACTTATAGCAGAAGCAGAAGCTTTTAAAGCACAATCTAAAGAAGAGGTTGAAGCCTTTAGAATTAAATATTTAGGTTCAAAAGGGCTTTTAAAAGAATATTTTGCTGAGTTTAAAAATGTAGCAAACGACCAAAAGAAAGAATTTGGTCAAACTATTAATCAGCTTAAGAAAACAGCTGAAGATAAAGTAAACGCCTTAAAAGAGGCTTTAGAAAGTCAGGAAGAAGATAAAGGGATTTATGGTGATTTATCACGTCCTGGAGAACCGATTGCAATTGGTGCACGTCATCCTATTTCTATTGTAAAAAATGAAATTATTGATATCTTTTCTCGTATTGGATTTAACGTAAGTGAAGGTCCAGAAATTGAAGACGATTGGCATAATTTTACAGCATTAAACTTGCCAGAATATCATCCTGCAAGAGATATGCAAGATACATTCTTCATTCAAACAGATCCAGATATTTTATTACGTACACATACCAGTTCTGTACAAGTGCGTTATATGGAAAACAACAAACCACCAATTAGAACTATTTCTCCTGGTCGTGTGTACAGAAATGAAGCTATTTCGGCACGTTCACATTGTTTCTTTCACCAAGTAGAAGGTTTATATATTGATAAAGACGTAAGCTTTGCAGATTTAAAGCAAACGTTACAATATTTTACTACAGAGATGTTTGGGAAATCTAAGATTAGATTACGTCCATCATACTTCCCGTTTACAGAACCAAGTGCAGAAGTAGATGTATATTGGGGACTTGAGACAGAAACTGATTATAAAATTACCAAAGGAACAGGTTGGTTAGAAATTATGGGTTGTGGTATGGTTGATCCTAATGTATTAGAAAACTGTGGTATTGATTCTAAAGAATATTCAGGTTTTGCCTTCGGAATGGGAATAGACAGAATAGCAATGTTATTGAATCAAATTAGTGATATTCGTTTACTCAGTGAAAACGATGTACGTTTCTTAGAGCAGTTTAAATCTGCCTTATAAACTTCACCAAAATATATTTGAAAGCCGACTGTTAATAGTCGGCTTTTTTATTTAACAACAATTTAACTTCGTTTAGTTCGGTTTGTTCCGAACCAATAATATATATTTGCATAGAATTTTACTGTACATGATGATTTCATTTATCATAAATCAGAAATAAAAGCATGCAAAATGAAAAATGATATTTGCCAAAAAAAAATGAACTTAGTTGAAAAACTAGGAGTGCATTTAGAAGCTCGAGAACAATTGGCACCTGTTGCTGCACGTATTTTGTCTTACATAATACTTACAGGTAAGAGAGGAGCTACGTTTGAGGATATGGTAAGTGTACTTTGTGCAAGTAAAAGCACCATTTCAACACACCTTAATCATTTGCAAGATCTAAATAAAATAGAATATTTTACAAAAACTGGTGATCGTAAAAAGTATTTTATAATTGATAAAAATACCATTATTCAACATGTAGATAGAATGATAAGTCATTGGGATGAAGAGCGTGCAATACATATAGAGATTAAAGCTTATAAAGAGAAACAAAACGAAATAAAGATTGAAAATGAAGAAGATAAATTCGATTTAACCTTTCATAATGATTATGTACAGTTTGTAGATGAAGCAACAGCTTCAGTAAAAGAATTAAGAGAAAAATTGATTGATAAAAAATTCCATATTTAAAGAAAACCAAAATAATAAACCAAAAAATGAAAAAGAATAAATTATATAACCTATTAATGCTAAGTGTATTCTTAGTCATTGTAAGCTGTGGAAACAGTGAACAAAACCAACCTGCTGCAGAAGCGCCTCCAGCGCCTTTTCCTGTTTCTCAATTAGAAACTAAAACAGTAACGGGTTATACAGATTATCCTGCAACTATTGAGGGTAAAGTAAATAGTGATGTGAGAGCAAAAACTTCAGGATATATTGAAAAAGTATATGTAGATGAAGGTCAAAAAGTACGCAAAGGACAAGTGTTGTTTAAATTAGAAACGCAATCTTTAAGTCAAGATGCTGGTGCAGCAAAAGCACAAGTAAATGTTGCACAAGTTGAGGTAGATAAACTAATTCCTTTAGTAGAAAAAAACATTATTAGTCCTGTTCAGTTAGAAACTGCAAAAGCAAATTTAGCGCAAGCACAGGCAAACTTGAGTGGTATTTCGGCCAACATTGGTTATGCAACTATTAAAAGCCCAATTGATGGTTATGTGGGTTCAATTAATTTTAGAGAAGGTGCGTTAATTAGTCCTAGTGATGCAACACCTTTAACAACAGTAAGTGAAATTGATGAGGTTTATGCTTTCTTTAGTTTCAATGAAGCGCAATATATTGACCATCTTCAACGATCAGAAGGAACCACAAAAGCAGAGCGTATTAAAAATTCGCCAGACTTAAGTTTAATTTTAGCCAACGGCAAAGAATACTCAGAAAAAGGACGTATTCAAACAAGTACAGGTCAGATTAATCAAAATACAGGAACCATTCAAATTAGAGCTGCTTTTAAAAATCCTAAAGAAATTTTAACTAATGGAAACAGTGGTAAAATTAGATTTCCAATAGAATATAAAGATGCTATTGTTGTTCCTCAAACGGCAACTTTTGAGCAACAAGGAAATGTTATGATTTTTAAACTTGGAGAAGACAACAAAGTTGAAACTTCAATCATAAAGATTAAAGGCACTGTAGATAATTTATATGTTGTGGAATCTGGTTTAGATGCAAAAGATAAAATTATTATATCTGGTGTTGGTAAACTAAGAAACGGAATGGTAATAGCACCACAAGACACAACTTTTGAAGAAGCAATTAAGCCAATTGCCACTTTATTCAGAAATTAAATAACACCAAACATATTAGTCATGTTAAAAACATTTATTGAAAGACCTGTGCTTTCGACAGTAATTTCTATTATCATAGTTTTACTAGGAGCAATAAGTATTGGTACTTTACCAATAGAGGAATACCCAGATATTGCACCACCAACAATTAAGGTGTCTGCAAGTTATACAGGTGCAAACGCAGAAACCGTTTTAGAGAGTGTTATTATTCCTATAGAGGAACAAATTAATGGTGTAGAAGGAATGACATACATTACCTCTACAGCATCAAACACAGGTACAGCGGAAATTACAGTCTATTTTGATCAAGATATGGATGCAGATATTGCTGCTGTAAATGTTCAAAATCGTGTAGCTAGAGCAACACCTTTGTTGCCACAAGAGGTAACGCAAACAGGTGTTACCACACAAAAACAAGAAACAAGTGCATTAATGTTTGTTTCTATGTATTCTGAAAGTGATAATTACGATGCGACATTTATTCAAAATTACTTAAAAATTAATGTCATTCCTGCCATGCAACGTATTAGTGGTGTTGGTGATGTTAGTGTATTTTCACAACAAGATTATGCCATGCGTATTTGGTTAAAGCCAGATAAATTAGCAGCTTATAATTTAATTCCTTCAGATATTTCAGCAGCTTTAGCAGAACAAAATTTAGAAGCAGCAGCAGGTTCGTTAGGTCAAAATAATGGTGAATCATTTTCATATACCTTAACTTATAGCGGTCGTTTTAAGGATGAAGCACAATACAGTGATATTGTAATTAAAGCGTTAGGAAACGGTGAGTTTTTACGTTTAAAAGATGTGGCAACTATTGAGTTAGATGCACAATCTTATGCGGCTAATGCCATGAGTTTAGGGAATCCTGCTGTTTTTATGGGGATTTTTCAAACGAAAGGTTCTAATGCGCAAGAGATTATTGAAGGTATTAAAACCACTTTAGATGCGGTAGAAAATGATTTACCCGAAGGCTTAGGTATTTTTGTGCCTTATGATACGAGTTTATTTTTAAATGCTTCTATTGATAAAGTAATAATGACTTTGCTTGAAGCCTTTTTACTGGTATTCTTAGTGGTATTTATCTTTTTGCAAGATTTCCGTTCAACATTAATTCCGGCGATTGCTGTACCAGTTTCTATTATTGGTACGTTCTTTTTCTTAAATGTTTTTGGATATTCCATTAACCTATTAACGCTATTCGCATTAGTTCTTGCTATTGGTATTGTTGTAGATGATGCCATTGTGGTTGTAGAAGCTGTCCATGCCAAAATGGATGAAGGAGAGCACAATCCTAAAAAGGCCACATTAACTGCCATGAATGAAATTTCTGGAGCAATTATTTCAATTACATTGGTAATGGCTGCTGTATTTATTCCGGTAACTTTTGTAACTGGTCCAACAGGTGTATTCTATGAGCAATTTGGTGTCACTTTAATTATTGCGATTTTAATTTCGGCAGTAAACGCTTTAACATTAAGTCCGGCTTTATGTGCATTATTATTAAAGTCGCATAAAGAAGATGAAGAACTAAAAGGAAAAAGCCCATTAAAACGTTTTTACACACTTTTTAATCGTGGATTTAATGCCACCATAAATAAATACGGAAATTCACTTCATTTTTTATACAGGAAAAAATTTATATCGGTAGTCTTATTAATGATAGCTGTTGTCGGTATTTATTGGGCAGCAAACAACACTCCAACAGGTTTTGTACCTAATGAAGATAGAGGTATTATTTTCGCAAATATTGAATTGCCAGCTGGTGCATCTTTGGATAGAACAGATGGCGTTGCAAGAAATCTTTACTCTAAAATAGATGGTATGGATGGTATTGTTGGTGTTAACTTTATTAAAGGTAGAAGTTTAATAAATGGTACAGGTTCAAACTACGGTATGGGAATTATTAAGTTAAAGGATTGGAGTGAACGTGAAGATCCATCACTTTCTTCAACTGCCATAACAGGGAAATTATTTGGTATTGCAGCAGGAATTCCAGATGCTAAAATTATTTTCTTTTCACCACCTAGTATTCGTGGATTTGGAAATTCAGCAGGATTTGAAGTGAATTTATTAGATAAATTTGGCGGTGAATTTTCAGATTTAGATCAAGCTAATAAAGATTTCACAATGGCTTTAATGAGTCATCCAGAAATTAAATATGCACAATCGGCTTTTAATACAAGCTATCCGCAATATGAGATGGAAGTAAATGTGCCTTTAGCAAAAGAAAAAGGAGTTGATATATCTAGTATTTTTTCAACCTTACAAGGCTATATTGGTGGTATATATGCATCCGATTTTTCTAAATTCGGAAAACAATTTAGAGTATATATTCAGGCTTTACCAGAGGATAGAGCAGATGTAAATGCTTTAAATAGCATGTATGTAAGAACAGATACGGGTGAAATGACGCCTATTACTCAATTTGTAAACTTAAAAAGGGTTTATGGACCACAATCGGTAACGCGTTTTAATTTATTAAATTCTACAAGTATCACAGGCGCAACCAATGAAGGGTTTAGTACAGGTGATGCTATTCGAGTTATTGAAGAAGAAGTTGCAAAATTACCAAGTAATTATACGGTTGCTTATTCTGGTTTAACGCGTGAAGAGGTGAGTGCAGGAAACCAAACGACGTTTATCTTTATCTTAAGTATTCTGTTTGTGTATTTCTTATTAAGTGCCCAATACGAAAGTTATTTACTACCATTTGCAGTAATCCTATCATTACCTTTTGGTGTGTTTGGAGCGTATATAAGTACCAATCTTTTAGGATTAGAGAATAATATTTATTTTCAAATTTCCTTAATTATGTTGATTGGTTTATTGGCTAAAAATGCCATACTAATTGTAGAAATTGCGTTACAACGACGAAAATCTGGTGAGAGTATTGTGGATTCAGCTATGGTTGGTGCAAAAGTACGTTTACGTCCTATTTTAATGACATCATTTGCTTTTATATTAGGATTAATGCCATTAGTATTAGCAAAAGGTGTTGGGTCTGAAGGAAACCGATCTATTGGTACTGGAGCCGTTGGAGGTTTGCTTATTGGTACAATTTTAGGAGTCTTCGTAATTCCAATCCTATTTATATTATTTCAGTGGTTACAAGAAAAAGTTTCTAGTAAACCAGCAGTACAAACTATTGAAGAATAAGAACATGAAATCAATTATAAAACATAGAAATTTTAGTAAAGGTGCTTTATTAATAATCGTTGCTATAACATTACAAAGTTGTTTTGTGGCTAAAGACTATGCAAGACCAGATTTACAAACTGAAACAGAAGCACTTTATAGAACGGATAATTTACCAACAGATAGTGTGTCTATTGCAGATGTATCTTGGAAAAATTTATTTACAGACCAATACCTTCAACAATATATTGAAGAAGGTCTGCAGAATAATATGGATGTACGTATTGCAATTCAGCAAATGATAGCTGCAGAAGCTTATGCAAAGCAAGGTAAAGCAGGTTATTTTCCAACTGCAAGCATAGGTGGAAATTATACACGTCAGGAGTTTTCAGAAAATAGCCAGTTTGGTTCAATTTTTAGTGGTGGTTTAGATACTTATGATGTTACTGCAAACCTTTCTTGGGAAGCAGATATTTGGGGCAAAATAAGAAGTAATAAAAGGGCAACGCAAGCATCTTATTTACAAAGTGTTGCTGGTCATCAGGCTGTAAAAACACAGTTAATTTCTAGTATCGCAAATACCTACTATAACTTATTAGCTCTAGATGCTCAATTAGAGATTACAAAGCAAACTGTTGCAACCAGAGAAAGTGGTGTAGAAACTATAAAAGCATTAAAGGATGCAGGACAAGTAACACAGGTTGCTGTGGACCAAAATATAGCACAATACAATAGCGCAAGAGCTTTACAAGTAGATATTGAAACTGCTATTTTTAAAACGGAAAACACCTTAAGTATTTTACTTGGTAAATCTGCTCAGAATTTTGAGAGAGCCAGTTTAGATGCACAGCAAATTGACCAGGATTTAAAATTGGGTGTTCCAGCAACATTGTTAAGTAATAGACCTGATGTTATGGCTGCTGAGTATGGATTAATTCAATCTTTTGAGTTAACAAATGTTGCTAATAGTAGTTTTTATCCCTCATTAACGCTTACAGCTTCTGGAGGATTACAAAGTTTAGAGCTAGATAAATTATTTAATGTAAACTCATTATTTGCAACAGTAGTTGGTGGTTTAACACAACCGTTATTAAATCAACGTAAGCTAAAAACACAGAAAGAAGTTGCATTGGCAAATCAAGAAAGTGCTTTGCTTAATTTTAAGAAAACCTTATTGGTAGCAGGTAATGAAGTGTCTAATGCTTTGTTTACTTATGAAGCTGAAACTAGAAAATTCGAATTTAGAAAAAACGAAGTTGAAGCCTTAAGAACTGCTGAAGCTAATTCAGAAGAGTTACTAAAAAATGGTTATGCAAATTATCTAGATTTATTAACAGCAAGACAAAGTTCATTAAGCGCAGAGCTTAATATTATAGATAGCAAGTTGCAACAGTTAGTTGCTGTAGTAGATTTATATGAAGCCCTTGGAGGTGGATGGAGATAAACCAATTTAAATATGATTACTAAAGCTACATTGTTAAAATGCTCTATTGAACAGTTTACCCAATTTGGAAGTAAGCATGTAACGTTAGATGATTTAGCAAATGAGCTTGGCATATCAAAAAAAACAATTTATTCATTTTTTAAAAATAAAGAAGACTTAGTCACTAGTAGTTTAGAGACTATTATAAATGAATATAAAGAAGATATAGATAGGATTATTATTAGTAATGGTAATGATCCTGTTTTGAGTGTTATGTTAATTTACCAAAGAGGGTTTCAGTATTTAAAATACTTTAAACCCTCTTTTATTTTTGGAATAGAAAAGTATTATCCAAAAGCCAATAAACTTTATAAAGACTTTATTGAAGAGTTGGCGAATAGTATTGTTTTAGACTTATTAAAAAAAGGAAAAGCACTAGGTGATATAAAAAAAGATATTGATGTAGAATTAGTGGTAAAAATCTATTTTTTTAGAATTGATAATATGGTGTTTAAAAAAGATAATTTATTTGAAACGTATTCAGAAGAAGCGCTTTTTAAGCATTTAGTGATTTATAATCTTAAAGGTATTATAGCAAGTAATTATTCTAATTCTTATTTTGAATAGTTTACTATTTTTGCGATATGAAAAAAGACATAAGTATACCAGACGTAAAAGATGTACACGTTGCTGTGGTACAAGAACAACATATTGAATATAAAACCCAAGATTGGAATGCCTATATCATTAACAATAGCGATAATGATTTAGAAACAGTACTTATAGTTTCTAGAGGTTATAGCGATAAGAAATTAACGCCTGTAATGCGACATACTATTGCAAAACTACCTGCAAGAAGTTATGCTAAAATTGAATATTTACAAGAAAAGGTATTAGAATTGAACAATGAGTTTAAAATCACGTTTTTTGAAGGCAACCAAATGTTTGATAAAACCTATGTATTCAGAAAAAATACGATTAATGAAAAGGCTTTGCAGACTATTCCTTTGATGCAGTTACGTGGTATTTTGGTAAAGTAACATTCCTGCGAAGGCAGGAATCTCTTAGTTAATAGACATCATGCAATAGTAGTGAGTTAAAGTTGGTAAATAATTTCCTTAGGACTTAAAATAACATCTTTTTGCATGTTTGAAAAAGATGCGGAGTAAAGCTCGACCATAAATTAATTACCAATGATGAGATTCCTTTTTTACTCACTGATTTTATTTCAATAATTTTGAATTCGTGAATCTTCGATTTCAAAGGAATAGCTAATCCAATTTATCCGTCAATTTCTGAAACACCTTCTTAGCATCTTTTCCTTCGTATAAAATATCGTAAACGGCATTTATAATAGGAAGTTGCGTTTTTTTCTTGTTCTTTTTATTTAATTCAAAAGCACTTTTTGTGGCGTAATAACCTTCAGCAACCATGTTCATTTCCATTTGTGCAGATTTTACGGTGTAGCCTTTACCAATCATGTTACCAAACATTCGGTTTCGAGAAAAAATAGAGTAACCCGTAACTAATAAATCACCTAGATAAGCTGAGTTATTAATGTTACGTTTCATCTTATGCATCTTTTTGATAAAGCGTTTCATTTCGCGAATAGAATTACTCATCAATACACTCTGAAAATTATCACCATATCCTAAACCATGCGCAATTCCGGCAGCAATAGCGTAAATGTTTTTAAGCATTACGGCATATTCTATTCCAATAACATCATCGCTAGTTTTGGTTTTAATGTAATCGCTAGATAAACTATCTGCAATAGCTTGTGCTTTTTTAATATCATCACAGGCAATTGTTAAATAAGATAAACGCTCTAAAGCCACTTCTTCTGCATGGCAAGGACCAGCAATAACGGCAATGTTTTCAAAAGGAATATTATACTCGTCATGAAATTGTTCACCAACTAATTTTCCTGTTTCTGGCATTATACCTTTTACCGCAGATACTATGGTTTTCTTACTGATATCTGTAGTTAGTTTTTGCAATTCGGCATGTATAAATGCAGAAGGGATTACAAAAATGAGTACATCTGCCCAATCTGCTATTTCATTGATATCATTACTTAGTTTTAATTGTTCTGTATGAAATTCTACAGAGCTCAAATAACTAGGATTATGCTTTTCTTTTAAGATATGCTCTTTAGCATAAATGCTCCTCATGTACCAACCGATTTCATTTTGGTTTTCGCAAAGCATTTTAACTATGGCAGTTGCCCAACTTCCGGCACCAAAAACAGCATATTTTGTTGTATCACTCATAGATATTAAATCAATTTTGTATATCAAAGTTACGGAAAATTTATAAGATTAGTCGAGCTAAAACTATGTTAACGCTTCGGTTTTTAAAGACTTTATGGATTTTCATATAACTACTGCAAATGTGTTTTTTGTTATACTTTAAATCGCATCACTATATTTTTTGGCACACGTTTTGAATATCATTAATTAATAACCTTAAAACCGTTAGATTATGAAAACTATAAAACTACTTTTTGGATTTGCATTTATCGCAACACTTTTTACATCTTGTTATGTAGAGGAAACACATTATGTTGATGAACCATCAATTTCATTGAATCAATTATTAAATTCTTATGATTTATGGTATGTTGATATTAATGAAACTCAAGGTTATGGCGAAACACCATTTTTACAGATAGCGTTTACAGTGTCATTTAAGAATGGTATTATGTATGCTAACAATAATCTAGTTGGCATTGGTAGCCAAGGAAATGGTTATGGTGTAGAAATAGGATATTATGACGCGTACGATATGATTTTAGATGTTAATCACATTATTGATGGTTATGATAGTTTTGATGTTTACCAAGTAGATAATAACACCATTGAATTATATAACCCTTTTAATGATACGTCTTATTTTTTAGATGGTTATCAACGTTCTAACTTTGATTATGATTATGTTTTTTATGATAACATTCATTATTTCTTACAAGAATACGACGCTTGGGAAAAAACATATACAAGTAACTATGGAGCTTTAAATGATTTTGATAATGAGAATTATCTTCAGTTTTTATCTGGTGGAAGTGATGATACATTTAGAAGTTCTCAAGACGCGAATGTTTACAATACTGATAATATTTATTGGGATTTTACAGGGAGTTATGGAGTAGGAAATGTATCAGGAAATATGTACCTAAAAACATTAACATTAGATTATGATTTCTTTGACAATGAATTTTTTGAACTCAGCGTTATTAATGATAGTAAGATAGAGTTGTACCATTCAAATTCTGGTACGCTATATGAATTTCAAGGAAGAGGCTATATTCAATATTACAGAAATGCAAACGTAGAAGAAGGTAAGGCAGCTAAACAATCTGATGAACTTAAAAAGCGTAAGCAAAAAACAAAGAAAGTAGAGAATACTAGAGAAAATACAAGAAGCTAAATTTTGGTTGGTTATTTAGTTTCAAAACGCTCAGATAAAACATTTGTTTTACTGAGCGTTTTCTTTTTTAGGTGATATAATATCTTATAAATCTTTTAGTAAAACTTCTAAATCTTCAAGCTCATAAGGCTTAGCCATAATAATTTTAGAAGTACTTAGTAAAAAATACATTGGTGTTGCAGAAACACCATATGTTTTTACAACAGGATTATCCCATTTATCTAAACCAATTTGATGAATAAAATCAGGATAGTTTTTTATTTCCTTTTCCCAACCATCAGTATCATTTTCTAATCCAAAGGCAACCACTTTTACATTAGGTTTGTCGGCAATCATTTTTTTAACTTTAGGTAGTTCGTTTAAACAATGTCCACAAGTACTACTCCAAAAAATAAGTAAATAGTGTTCTGCACCTTCTAATTGATGTAAGTTAGTGTTTTGTCCGTTAGACGTAATATCAAAATTAGGAGCTTTAGATCCAATAGATGTGTTTTTAAAAGCTATTACCATATCTAATAAAACATTGTTGTCCGTAGCTTTAGCTAACTCTAGTAAATAATTTGTGGTAATGTAGTTGGCAACTTCATGATTTTTTTGGTCCGAAAAATGTTTCCAAAGCATTTCTAATAGACTCGTTTTAATAATTAGGTCATTACTATTAATGGCTGCAGCTACATCATCTATGTGTTCTTTATAGATATCGTTGCTTGGGTTTTCTACCATATTTAAAACATATGCTGTAACACGATCTACTAAAAACGATGAGCTTTGTAGTAGATAATCGCTAAAATCAACTTGACTTAAATATTGTTGTTTTAAGTTATTTGAATAGGTTGAAATATCTTCATACTCCGCAGGAATATATGGTTTATTAGCTCTAATAAAACTAGAAACTAATTTGCCTTTAGCTAATTCTTCGTATCCTGTTTGTGTGTCTTTTAAGGTCTTGAATATAGCGTTGAATCCTTTTTTGTCTGAGTTTTCTTTAGCAAAATAATTACTAATAGTTTGGTTGACCATATCCATACTTTTTAAGTAAGAATTCCAAAGTTTATTTTCTTCTGATTCTGTAAAGTGTACTCCATTCTCATTGCTAAAATTAAAAGCAACAGTTTCTTTTCCGTCGTAGATAAAATCGAAATTATTTTCCTCAGGTGGCACTGCGTATACAATCTTATAAATACCAGGTTTTACGGTAGAATCTAATTGGATCTCAAAATTTCCATCAGCATCAAGCTTTCCTCTATTGATGTAATTAGCACTTTCTGGTGTTGCTTGATATAGAAATGCGTAACTAAAATCTTCTGGTGGTGAAAATGTACCTTTTACACTTTGAGCAAAAGAAATTAGAGGTATTACGAATAATATGATTAGATTTTTTTTCATTTGTATATGCTGTTTTATCTATAATTAGCTTCAAAAATTAAGCCATTTTAAACATTCTATTTCTTTTTAGATCTCACGCTTTCAATAACAACGGTTGCTAATATTAAACCACCTCCAGCAAATGTATGTATTGTTGGTATCTCATTCAAGAAAAAGAATGCAATTATAATCCCAAACACAGGTTGTGTACTACCAATAATACTGGCTGTACTGGCTTTAAAATATTTTAAACTATTTACAAACATAGTATGTCCAATTGCTGTTGTAACTATGGCTAGAAGTAAAACGTAAGGATATTGTGTTTTAATATTCGAGGTGTCCATAAAATATAAAATGGGCGCTAATACTACGGTTAAAATCAACACTTGATAAAACATAAGCATTGTGCCATTATACTTGGCAATATGTCCTTTTAGCAATAAGATTCTTAAGGCGTAACATGTTGCAGAGAGTATTCCAAATAAAATCCCTTGTAACTGATTGCTTTCTAAATTGAATTCTGGTGCTAAAATATAAATACCAAGCAGCACCATAAGACCTAAGATAATGTGTATAGGGTCTAATTTTGTTTTAGAAAAAAAGGGTTCTAACAGTGCTATAATAACTGGAAATGTGAATAATGAAATCATGCCAATAGCCACATTAGATAGCTTTAAGGCATAGAAATAGCTAATCCAATGTCCTCCCATTAAAAGAGCTGCAATAAAAAAAGTAAAACGATCAGTCTTATTATTTATCTTTAAATTAATGCCTTTAAAAACACAAAAAAGAAATAATATAATTGTTGCTAAAATAGATCTCCACCAAATAATTACAGGTGTTGGCATATCTATAAATTTACCTAACGGACCAGACGTGCTAAGACAAACCGTTGCGAAAATCAGTAATAAAAGATGATTTAAATGACTTTTTTCATTCATTGCATATCAGATAAGGCAGCTAATGCTTGTTTTGTAGATTTTATTTTTTCGAAAGTAAGTAACAAGCGTAAACCTTTTCGGGTTTGTTTTTCTTTCATTTTACATCTATTAGCATTGACTTGAACAAACTGTAATACTTTAGTAAATGCTTCACTTTGATAAAATCCACTTTGCTGATCGTGAACAAAATAACCAATCATCTTACCTTGTTTCATAATCAATTTTTCGATACCCATTTTTGTGGCGATCCATTTTAAACGAACACTATCTAATAAATCAGAAACTTGAGTTGGTAATTCTCCAAATCTATCTATAATATCAGACTCAAATTTAGCGAGCTCTTCTTCAGTTTTAATTTCGTTTAATTTAGTGTAAAGATTTAAACGCTCTGTAATGTTATTGATATAATCGTCTGGAAACAGCAACTCAAAATCAGTATCAATAGTCATATCTTTTACATATGTCTTTGGCTTGCCATCATCTTTGTATAGATCTACAAATTCTGTTTCTTTCAGCTCTTCTATGGCTTCATTTAATATTTTTTGGTAGGTGTCAAATCCAATATCACTAATAAATCCGCTTTGTTCTCCTCCTAATAAATCTCCTGCACCACGAATTTCTAAATCCTTCATGGCAATATTAAATCCGCTACCCAATTCTGTAAATTGTTCTAAGGCAGAAATACGTTTTCTAGCATCGTTTGTCATTGCAGAATACTCAGGAGTAATAAAATAACAGAAGGCTTTTTTATTACTACGACCCACACGACCTCTCATTTGGTGTAAATCACTCAATCCAAAATTGTTGGCATTATTAATAAAGATGGTGTTTGCGTTTGGTACATCTAAGCCACTTTCTACTATAGTAGTAGCTACTAAAACATCAAATTCACCATTCATAAAAGCAAGCATTAAATTCTCTAGTTTTTTACCATCGAGTTGTCCATGTCCAATACCGATTTTTGCATCAGGAACTAACCTCTGAATCATACCTGCAACTTCCTTAATATTCTCGATTCTATTATGAATAAAATAAACCTGACCACCACGTTGAATTTCATAACTCACCGCATCTCTAATTGTTTCTTCTCCAAAACGAATAACATGACTTTCAATTGGATATCTGTTTGGTGGAGGTGTTGTTATTACGGATAAATCTCGTGCAGCCATTAAACTAAACTGAAGCGTTCTTGGAATTGGAGTTGCGGTTAATGTTAAGACATCAACATTTTCTTTTATAGTTTTAAGACGTTCTTTTACGGCTACACCAAACTTTTGTTCTTCATCAACAATAAGTAAGCCCAAATTTTTAAACTTAACATTCTTGTTAGCGAGTTGATGTGTACCAATAATTATATCAACATTTCCTTTTTCTAATCCCTCTAAGGTTTCTCTTTTTTCCTTAGCTGTTCTAAAACGATTAACATAGTCTACCGTGACTGGGAAATCTTTTAAACGTTCTTTAAATGTTCTAGAGTGTTGATAAGCCAATATCGTTGTTGGCACTAAAACAGCTACTTGTTTTCCGTTATCAACAGCTTTAAAAGCGGCTCTTATGGCAACTTCAGTTTTACCAAACCCAACATCTCCGCAAATAAGACGATCCATTGGTCGCTCACTTTCCATATCTGCTTTTATATCTGCAGTTGAGGTGATTTGGTCTGGAGTGTCTTCGTAAATAAAAGAGGCTTCAAGTTCTAATTGCATGTGGCTATCTGGAGCGTATTGAAATCCTTTTTTGAGTTTTCGTTTGGCATAAAGCTTTATAAGGTTAAAGGCAATTTCTTTAACTCTTGATTTCGTTTTTTGCTTTAAAACTTTCCACGCTTTACTTCCTAATTTATAAACGGTTGGTGGTTTACCATCCTTACCATTAAACTTAGTGATTTTATGAAGTGAATGTATACTAAGGTATAGAATATCGCGCTCGCCATACACTAATTTAATAGCTTCTTGTTTTTTACCTTCGACATCAATTTTTTGTAAACCTCCAAACTTACCAATACCATGATCTATATGCGTAACATAATCTCCAATTTCAAGATTTGTGAGTTCCTTTAAAGTGATGGCTTGCTTCTTAGCGTAACCATTTTTAAGATGGAATTTGTGGTAACGATCAAAAATTTGATGATCTGTATAAATCGCAATTTTATGTTCAGAATCTATAAAGCCTTGATAAAGTGAAAGTACCACTGTTTTATAATGAACGGTTTGTTCTGCATCATCAAAAATATCATGAAAACGTTTGGCTTGTTGTTCACTTACACAAGAGATATAATTGGTAATACCATTGGCATGGTTTTCATTTAAATCTTCAATTAATAAATTGAATTGTTTATTAAAGGCTGGCTGAGGTTTGTTGTAAAATGCAATAAGTTGTTTTGCAAAGTAGGCTTCATTTCCAAATTCTACTAAAGGATATTCTAAAAACTGACGTTTTAATAAGTCTGAATTACAGAATAATTCTTCAGGTGAAGCATGTTTAACTTCGCTAGATAAATTTTTGAAAGCGTCTTCTGCTTTTTCATAAAAATCATCAATTCTAGAAAATATTAAGTTTGCATTTTTAGAGAAAATAACGGTTTTGTTAGAGATGTATTTCAAAAAACTTTCGCGTTCTTCTGCGATCTGTTTATTAGCGACATTTGGTATAATGCTTACTTTTTTAATACGTTCTGTAGATAATTGTGTTTCTACATCAAAAGTTCTAATACTATCTACTTCATCACCAAAAAACTCAATTCTGTAAGGTTCATCGTGCGAAAAAGAAAAAACATCTACAATACCACCTCTTACGGAGAAATCTCCAGGCTCTGTAACAAAATCGACACGTTTAAATTTATATTCAAATAAGACTTCGTTTACAAAATCGATACTTAAGTCGTTTCCAACAGAAATTTTTAGTGTATTCTTTTCAAGTTCTTTTTTAGTTACTACTTTTTCAAAAAGTGCGTCAGGATAGGTGACAATAATACATGGTTTTTTACGCGAATTAATACGGTTTAAAACCTCTGCACGTAAAAGTACGTTGGCATTATTGGTTTCTTCAATTTGGTATGGTCTACGGTAACTACCTGGATAAAACAATACATCTTTATCGTTGATGAGTTGCTCAAGATCATTAAGATAAAAGGCAGCTTCTTCTTTATCGTCAAAAACCAATAAAAAAGGTTTGTCAGCGGTTTTAAAAACTTCTGAAACTGTAATTGAAAACGAAGAACCAATAAGGCCTTTTAAATGTGTTTTTGTTTCACTTTGGGCAACAGCAGTTTGCAGATTTTGCAATTGCAGAGTCTGTGCGAATGTTTGGGTAATAGATACTTTACTCAAGTTTCTTATTTTGAAAGTGCAAATATAAAATTTTTGAAGTGTTCACTAATGATAATTCTTTGAATAGAATTATATTTGTTCAGAATTAATAATTAGATAATAAATAAAATAGATATATGTCATTTTCAGATTTATTCGATAGCGGATTTAAAAAACGTAATGAGGACCATTTTGCAGCCATAGTAAGAGTTGCAATGAGCGATGGTGTAATCACTGATAAAGAAAGAGCTTTTTTAGATCGTTTAGCAACACGATTAGATATTTCGGATCACGATTATAAAGATATTATAGAGAATTATAATACGCATCCTATTAACGCACCACTTTCTTACGATGAACGTTTAGAGCGTTTATTTGATTTAGCTCGTATGGTTTGGGCAGATGATATTGAAGGTCCTAATCAACATTGGTTGTTAGAGAAACTTTGTGTAGGTTTAGGTTTTCATGCACAAAATGTAAAATATATTGCTGATAAAGCTTTAGCATTGGCTTATGATAAAGTAGATTCTGAAACGTTTATTGAAGAAATGAAAGGTATGAATAAGTAGTGTGCCTAACTTATATAAACTAAAAAAGCAACCTTAAAATAGGTTGCTTTTTTTATGGGATAAAATAATCTTTCTTAAACGTTATTATTTCTCATAAATTCTTCAGCTTTATCTACCATGTTTTTGCTACCACATATAAATGGTACACGCTGATGAAGCTCTGTTGGTTCTATATCCATTATACGTGTAAAACCATCACTGGCTTTACCATTAGCTTGCTCCGCAATGAATGCCATAGGGTTACATTCATATAATAAACGCAGTTTTCCCTTTGGGTTTTTAGAACTTTTAGGGTACATATAAATTCCTCCTTTAATCATATTTCTATGAAAATCAGAAACTAAAGATCCAATATATCTGCTGGTATAAGGTCTTTCACCTTCGTCTTCTTGACAATATTTAATGTATTTTTTTATGCCTAATGGAAAATCAGAGTAATTCCCTTCATTAACTGAATAGATGTTTCCGTCCTCAGGAAATTGCATATCTGGATGCGATAAATAATAAGAACCAATTGCTGGGTTTAATGTAAAACCATTAACACCATCTCCTGTGGTATAAACTAGCATGGTTGATGTACCATAAACAACGTAACCAGCAGCAACTTGCTGATTTCCTTTTTGTAAAAAATCATCAAGCGTTACAGGTGTTCCTACAGGAGTTACACGTCTGTATATAGAAAAGATAGTACCTACAGATACATTTACATCAATATTAGAAGAACCATCAAGCGGATCTATTAATACTACGTATTTATTCTGATGATTTTCATCTTGACTATTAATTGTAATAAAATCATCTTCTTCTTCACTAGCAATTCCACAAACAATATTTCGTTTGGTTAAGGTTTGTATAAACTTATCATTAGCATATACATCTAATTTTTGTTGGTCTTCTCCTTGTATGTTAGTGTCGCCTGCAGCACCAATAATATCAACTAAACCAGCTTTATTAACTTCGTGATTAACAACTTTTGCTGCTAAACGAATAGAATTTAACAGTCGGGAAAGTTCTCCAGAAGTGTATTTGAATGACGTTTGATTTTCAATTATAAATTCCCCTAAGGTTTGTTTTCTTTTAGACATGAAGTAAATTATTGATTAGTAGCACACAAATATCGTATTTTTTAACAAACTATAACGTTTTCGCTCTAGAAATTAATTGTTATCTCAATAGAGTTGCTTTATATTTGAATTTTCTTTTTAAATAATCAATGAATCAACCACGATTAGCCCTTAGGCAAGATATGCCAAGAGTTTTAGAACTCATCCAAGAATTAGCAATATTTGAAAAAGAATCAGATGCTGTAGAAGTCAGTGTTTCTGATCTAGAAAAAGATGGTTTTGGTACAAACTCAAAGTTTATTTGTTTTGTTTTAGAAGTTGAACAGACTATTGAAGGTATTGCATTAGTATATCCTAGATATTCAACATGGAAAGGCGAAGTTTTGCATTTAGAAGATCTTATTGTAAGTAAAAAATGTAGAGGTAAAGGTTTAGGTACCCAACTTTTAGATACAGTTGTTAAACATGCAAAGCAAATAGGAGTTAAACGGGTAAGTTGGGAGGTTTTAGATTGGAACGATCCAGCTATAAAATTTTATGAAAGTAAAGGAGCAAATGTTATGAGAGATTGGAACGTTGTTCAGTTAGATGAAAACGGAATTACTAATTATTTAAACCAATTATAATGCGAGTTTATAAATTTGGTGGAGCATCAGTAAAAGATGCAGATGGTGTAAAGAATTTAGCAGAAGTTCTAAAAACCACAGGTTACGATAAAACTTTAGTTGTGGTCTCAGCAATGGGAAAAACAACGAATAGAATGGAGTTGGTTATCAAAAATTATTTTGAAAACAAGCCCGAATTACAAAGTGCTATTCATGAGGTTATTAAATGCCATGATGATATTATAGTCGATTTGTTTGAAAATAAACGTCACCAAGTATTTATAGACGTAAAGATGCTTTTTGATGAATTAAATGCTTTTTTTAAAAGTAATAAATCACCAGATTATAATTACGTCTACGACCAAACTATTGGTTTTGGTGAGTTAATTTCAACTACAATTATAAGTCATTATCTAAATGAAATTGGCTTAAAAAATAATTGGATTGATGTAAGAGAATTTATAAAAACGGATAGTTACTACAGAAGATCTAATGTAAATTGGGACGCTACTCAAGATAATATTTCTTGTAATTTAGATACTAACATTTTAAATATTACTCAAGGATTTTTGGGTAGTGATGCTAATAATTTTACTACCACTTTAGGAAGAGAAGGAAGTGATTATACAGCTGCTATTTTTGCGTATTGTTTAAATGCCAATAGTGTAACCATTTGGAAAGATGTACCTGGTGTATTAAATGCAGATCCTCGTTATTTTGATAACGCACAATTATTACATCAAATTTCGTATAGAGAAGCCATAGAATTGGCATTTTATGGAGCATCTGTAATTCATCCAAAAACGCTTCAACCACTACAGCAAAAGGAAATTCCATTGTATGTGAAGTCGTTTTTAAACCCAAAAGGTGATGGAACCTGTGTTAGTAAAGGAAAAGCTTTAGTACCAGAGATTCCATGTTTTATTGTTAAAAAGAATCAGACATTAATTTCATTATCTTCTTTAGATTTTTCATACATTATGGAAGATAATATTAGTGAAATTTTTAGTTTACTGCATTTGTATAAAATGAAGGTAGATGTGATTCAGAATTCTGCAATTAGTTTTTCTGTTTGTATAGATAATTTATACAATAATTTAGAAAAATTACTTCAACATTTAAAAGCGAAATTCAAAGTAACATGTCACGAAAATGTGAGTCTTTATACTATTAGGAACTATAATGACGTTGCTATACAAGAGTTAGAAAAAGATAAAACTGTATTGTTGAAGCAATTAACACAAGGAACAGTGCAAATTGTAACTAAATAAACTTTACTACATTTGTTTTATGGGGAAATCGTCTGATACTGGTTTAGTAACCGCTAAAGAAGTGGCTAAAGCAATCCATGCTGATAAGTATGGTTTCTTAGGTACTTTTTTTGGTTGGATATTAATGAAAGTACTTAAAATTTCTACCTTAAATAAAATTTATAATCGCAATAAACATCTTAAAGACGTCGGTTTTCTTGATGCGATTTTAGACGAGTTTCAAATTAAATTCGAAATACCTGAAGAGGATATGAAGCGTCTTCCTAAAGAAGGTCCTTATATCACTATTTCTAATCATCCTCTTGGTGGTATTGATGGTATTTTATTATTAAAGTTAATGATAGAGCAGCGAAGCGATTTCAAAATCATTGCAAATTTTCTTCTGCATCGTATTGAGCCTATTAAGCCATATATAATGCCTGTAAATCCTTTTGAAGACCGTAAGGATGCCAAAAGTAGTATTGCAGGTTTTAAAAATGCCATTTTACATTTAAAAGAAGGTCATCCATTAGGAGTGTTTCCGGCAGGCGAGGTGTCTACGTATAGAGATGGAAAATTGGTAGTTGACAAAGAATGGGAAGTTGCTGCAATGAAGCTAATTCAGAAAGCAGAAGTACCTGTTGTTCCTATTTATTTTCATGCTAAAAATAGTCGTTTATTTTATAGATTGTCTAAACTTAGTGATACACTCCGAACAGCAAAATTACCTTCAGAGCTATTAACACAAAAACGACGTGTAATAAAAGTAAGAGTTGGTAAACCGATTTCAGTTAAAGATCAAAAGGAACATGAAACGTTGCCTGAGTTTTCAGAATTTTTAAGACGAAAAACATATATGTTGTCTAAAACTTTTGAAGACAAACCTAAGATTTTAGATAATTTGCAATCGCAATTAAAAGTATCAAAACCACCAAAACGTATTGTTACTCCTATTGCACCTAAAATAATGATTGCTGAGGTTGATAAGTTAAGAGTAAACGACGCAAGACTATTAGAAAGTAAGAATTACGAAGTGTTTTTGGCGTCTGCAAAAGACATTCCTAATATTTTAAGAGAAATAGGACGACTTAGGGAAATTACCTTTAGAGAAGTAGGAGAGGGTACTAATGAAGCTATTGATCTAGATAAATTTGACACGTATTATCACCACATGTTTCTATGGGATAATGAAAAAAATGTCATCGCAGGAGCTTATAGAATGGGCTTAGGATCACAAATTTTTGAACGTTTCGGAATTGATGGATTTTATTTACAAGATCTGTTCCGTTTTGAGCCCGAATTACATAAAATGATGAGCCAATCTATAGAGATGGGCCGTGCATTTATTATAAAAGAATACCAACAAAAACCAATGCCTTTATTTTTACTTTGGAAAGGTATTGTGCATATTACCTTACGTTATCCTGAACATAAATATTTAATAGGAGGAGTGAGTATAAGTAACCAATTTTCAAACTTTTCTAAAAGTTTAATGATTGAGTTTATGAAGTCTCATTATTACGATCCTTATGTGGCTCAATACGTTCATCCTAAAAAAGAGTTTAAAGTAAAATTACAAGATGCAGATAAGGACTTTGTGTTTGATGCTACAGAGGCTGATTTAAATAAATTTGATAAGATTATAGACGAAGTAGAACCAGGAGCATTACGATTACCTGTTTTACTAAAAAAATATATTAAGCAAAATGCCAAACTTGTAGCGTTTAATGTAGATCCATTATTTAATAATGCGGTTGATGGCTTAATGTATATAAAAATCGCAGATTTGCCAGAAAGTACGGTTAGACCTGTAATGGAAGAATTTCAGGCCGAACTAGAACGAAAATTTATGGATAATAGTGAGGATAAATAAAGCCAGCATAATTGCCTTTATTCTACCTCTCTTTTGTATATCACAAACGCTTACAGGACGTGTACTAGATAAACTTACTCAACAACCTATTGAAACAGTTTCTGTTTATTTCGATAATACCACAATAGGCACTACTACAAATGATAAAGGGGAGTTTTCAATAAACTATACGGATGCTGTACAATCTACTTTGGTTATTTCTTATTTAGGCTATAACAAGGTTTTAATTTCCGATTTTAGAAGTAAAAATAATGTTGTAGTAGAACTTGTTGAAGCTGATAATGCTTTAGATGAGGTTTATTTAGAATATGATGATGGTTTAACTAGACGACAAAAATTAAGATTATTTAGAAAAGAATTTTTAGGAACTTCTAAGTTTGGCAAATCTTGTAAAATATTAAATGAAAACGATTTAATTTTAAAATACGATAAGCATAAGAAAGACTTATATGCAAGTTGTAAAGTGCCGTTAAAGGTGCTTAACAAATCCTTACAGTATGAAATCTCTTATGACCTCATTGATTTCGAAGTTAACTTTAAATATGCAAATCTTAAAACTAGAGAGTTTACTGTAAATTCTGTAGTGTATTTTGGAACTTCATTTTACAAAGAATTAGAAGATTTCAAAAAAAATAAAAGCATCAAAAATAGAAAGCATGCATACAGTGGTTCCGTACAACATTTTATGCGTTCACTTTATAATAAAAATCTTAAAGACGAAGGTTATTTGATTTTTTACGATGGATTTGTTGTAAATGAATGGTCTTATTTTACTGTTGAAGCTGTAGAAAATACTGATTTTAAAAAGGTAAGTTTAAAGGAGAACGTTTCTGTTTTATATGATAAAGACTTTCAATCAGAATTGCAATTAGAAATAGATGAATTCTTTGTTGACACCTATGGTAATTATGCACCTATTATTGGTGTATATTTTAGTGGAGTTATGGGCAATCAACGTGTTGGTGATACGTTGCCTTTGGATTATGGTTTAGATGAGTAATACCTTTTTAAATTTATACGTAATAGAACAAAAAAAAGCCAGAATTAATATTCTGGCTTTTATAATTTTAAAGGCTTTTAAACCAATCTTGAAATTGTTCTCCAATAATTGGTACAGGTTTCTTTTCACCACTTAAGGCTCCCATTAAACTTATAATCCATAATACAAGTCCTATAACACCAATAATAAATGGGAAATAAGGAATAGGAATCCATGAAAGAAATGAGAATAATAATAAACCTAACATTTGTCTAATATAGAAAGAACCTAATTCTGTTTTTTTCTCTCCATTATTCATAATTAGAGCAATAATCCAACCTATCCACCATATATGTGCAATGATAGCCACGTTTTTACCGTCACTTAATACTTGTTTGGCATCATCAGCAAAATCGCTAGCAGCTTGTTTAGCCTCACGACCTATTTCTTTAGCGTCATCAGAAAATTCACTAGCCTTTTGGCTTATCTTATCTCCTGCTTTTTTTGCTCCTTCTTTAACGTCACCTATCATATCATCTAGGTCATCGCTTAAATTTTTATTATCGTCAGACATACTATTTGTTTTTTTAGTTAGTGCTATAAAGTTAACGAAATTGCATTAACGGTTTTTATTTCTTTCCAAATAACTTTTGAAAGAAACCTTTTGTTTTTTCTTTTGCTTCAGTGTACGTTTCTTTAGCGTCTTCTGCTAAATCTTCTAGTTTGTCTTCTGCAGCATCAGCGAACTTAGACGCTTTTTCTTTTGCATCACCTGCAAATTCACCTATTTTTTCATTTGCCTCATCTGCAAATTCTTTGGCTTTTGCTTTAGTTTCGGTATAAGTTTCTTTTGCTTCTTCTGCTAAGTGAGATGCTTTTTCTTTTGCTACATCAGTTAATTCGTCTAGCTTTTCACCTGCTTCATTAGCAAATTCAGATGCCTTTTCTTTGGCGTCCGAATAAGTTTCTTTTGCTGTATCTGTAAACTCATTAAGTTTTTCGCTTGCGTCATCAGCTAATTCAGAAGCTTTATCTTTTGCGCTATCAAATGCGTCTTTAGTTTTGTTTACAACTTCGTTTGTTTTATCACTTACCTTATCAATAGCTTTATCCACTCCTTCATTAGCGTTATTTAGCGTATCATCACTTAAATTTGTAGTATTTTCAGACATCTTTTATAGTTTTGTTTAAGTCGTAAAGTTAACAAAATTAGAGTAGTAAAATATTTTGAAAAATTTCGAAGACTATTACTTTCAAAATTGATTAGAGATATAATTAGAGGACTTAACTAAATAGCATAATGATACCACCAATGGCAGTCACAATTAAAATGAAGCGCCTGTAATTTAGGTTAGAAATTAGCTTTACAATGTGCACACCAATAAAAAATCCTATTAGAACGGCTGGTATTAATACTGAATTTAAAGCCAAAGATTCTTTAGTTATGGTTTTCCAAACAAAAATATGAAAGGGAAGTTTAAAAACATTTATAATAAAAAAGAACCAAGCTGCAGTTCCTATAAATTCATTCTTAGGAAATCTCATGGTTAAGAAATAGATATTTGAAACAGGACCAGCTAAATTACCTATCATTGTAGTAAAGCCTGCTAAAAAGCCCATACTAGAAGAGAATAATTTGTTGCTAGGAGGCTCAGCAGATTTAATGCGATCTAGAAAAAACATTATAATAACAGAAATAATTATTATAAACGCCATTAGTTTTTTAAATACATATTCTGAAATGTCATTACCAATCCATACACCAATTAAAACACCAATAATCATCCAGGGAATTAGCTTTTTTATTATTCCCCAATCTGCGTGTCTGTTATAGTAAATAACGGCTAAAATATCTGCACAAACTAACATTGGCAATAATACACCTGTAGAGGTTTTTTCTCCAAAAACAAATGCAAGTATCACTATAAGAATAATACCTATGCCTTTAATACCAGATTTAGATAAGCCTAATAAAAAAACCGCAAAACTAATGGCGATCCATTGCAATACGGTTAAGTTGTAAGATTGAAGAAGTTCAAAATAATTCAAAAATTATTATTTAAAGATTGATTATTTAAATGCTTGATCTATTGGTTCCCACAGTTCAATTTTATTTCCATCGTTATCTAAAATCCAACCGAATTTACCATAATCGTATTCTTCCATTTTACCTACAACGGTAACACCTTCTTCTTTTAAGGTTTCTAAAAGTTCTTTTAAGTTTTCTACTCTGTAGTTAAACATAAAGTCTTTTTTAGAAGGCTCAATATATTTAGTGTCTTCTGCAAATGGACTCCATTGTGTAGAACAATCGTTTCCATCTTTGTCTTTCCACCAGAATGTACAACCATAATCATCAGTATTAAAACCGAGGTGTTTACTGTACCAATCTTTTGCTGCTTTTGGATCTTTAGATTTAAAGAATAATCCACCAATTCCTGTAACTCTTTTTTTCATTTTATATTCTGAATTATTTCAGAATCTTACAAAGTGTAGTTCTGAATATTTATAGTTTTATTTCTTTTTTATTGCAGTTTCGTAAATGGAAATCCATTCTTTGGCGGTCATTTTCCTTGTAAGTTCACCTATTAATTCAAACGGAATATCGTCCATTTTTTTAAATCTAATACAGCTTTTACCCATGTCTAATTTACGTTTACAATGTTTAGGGTATTCTGCAACAAACCATTTTTGTAACTCTGGGTTAGCATAAATACCACTATGGTAAAGGTTTACTGAGTTTTTTTGAGAAGCAAAACTCATAAAAGGTAAGGGCGTTTTAGGGTCACAATGATAGCCATCTGGATAGACAGAATGTGGCACATAATAACCAATCATTTTGTATTGCATTCCTTCTTCAAAATCATTTGGTAAGTTATCTTTTATGACTTGTCGTAACTTTTTTAGTGAATCTTGGCGTTCTTTTGGAACCTGACTGATATAATCTTCTGGTGAATGGGCTTCGTATTGCATAATCGTTATGTCTAGGTTTTATATTAGCATGAGTTTACATTGAATCTCAATATGCAAATAAATATTTTAATTTGCCGATGTAAAAACATCTTTAGATGCCAATTTTGTTTTTTTAAGTGCTATTTTCTTTTGCATCCAATCAGGATAGTTGGTGTCATCTTCAGCATCAAAAATGCGTAAATCTTGAGCTGCATCTGGTTTAATTAAATCATCTTGTCTGCATCCTAAAATAGCCGCTGCAGTTTGAACGCCAGAGTAACTTGCTCCTGCAACACCATGAGATACGGTACTTGCACCACACAGGTAAAAGTTTTCTATTTCACTTTTCATTTTGTAGGCAAAAGGACCAATATGTTTTAGGCTTTTCTCTGTGCCATAAACGTTTCCGTCAGTAGAATTAATGTAAAATTCATTGGTTATAGGTGTGCCTAATTCTTTATGTACAATACTTGCTGTTATACCAGGAACCACTTTTTCTAAACTGCGTAAAAACTTCTGAATAATTTGCTCTTTAAATTGCAAATAGGCTTCAGATCTTTCTTTGTCTTCGTCTTTAAAATCAGCAAAAGCGTCGTAATTGATATAAGTAATAGCTTCTAAGGTGTGATAGCGTCCATCAAAACTTATTGGGTCTTTTAATGTTGTACAACTAATAAACATACCAGGGAATTCCTCACCTTTAAGAATGTCTGCGTTTTGTGAATCATCATAAATAGTGTCGAAATCTTTATCTTTTAAAAGCCAGATATTACCAGAGTCTAAACCTGCTTTTTTTACATCCATGTCTACCGTTAAAAATAGCATAATAGATGTACAAGAGTATTTGGTTTTACTCAGTTTTTTAAGCAATTTAGCACTGATGTTGTCTTTTCCGATAAGGTTAAAATAGGTAATGCCAGGATCTGCATTAGAAATCACACGGCTCGCAAAAATTTGCTCTCCAGATTCAAGTTCTATACCTATCGCTTTTTTCTTTTTATCACCCTCTAATAATATGCGTTTTACAGACGTACTAGTTTGCACTAAGCCATCGTGCTTTTTTATTTTATTGGTCATAGCTTTAACGATAGCTCCTCCGCCTCCCATTGGATAAAATCCACCAGCAGAATAATGAGCCATTATAGCAGCATGCATAATAAAACTTGCTTTTTTTGGTGGTAAGCCATGGTCA
This sequence comes from Winogradskyella sp. Asnod2-B02-A, assembly GCF_045063645.1. Classification (NCBI taxonomy): domain Bacteria; kingdom Pseudomonadati; phylum Bacteroidota; class Flavobacteriia; order Flavobacteriales; family Flavobacteriaceae; genus Winogradskyella; species Winogradskyella sp. Asnod2-B02-A. Next base: position 707,395 of record NZ_JBEFOG010000027.1, on the reverse strand, counting down.
CCAAACTGTACATTTAAAATGCTTTGTAATAAAGGGTCTTTTACATGCCAATTAATTACGCGCTTTAAACTGAATGGTGAATATTTACCCATATGTTTAGTACGAAATGGAATGGTGATTTGTTGCCATAATCCTTTTACTTTAGGAATAAGTTGCAATTGTTTACCAACATTTTTAACAAGGGTTAAATACTTAATTATGCCTTTCTTTTCGTGAGGAAAACGTTCTATCAAAGCCGCTTGAAAATCGTCAAAATTTGAAGGGTAATCAAAACGTTCATCTTCAATCCAGCAATGCTCAAATCCCTTAGGATTCATTTTGTAAAATGCAATATCATTTGCAATACCTAAGCCTTCATAGAGTTCACTTGTAGATTGACCTTTATCTAAAAGTCCTACGTAATGCACTCCTGGAGTAAACCGATAACCATTAAGATAAAAGCTATGACACCAACCGCCAGGAACATCGTGCTGTTCTAAGACCAATACTTTTTGTCCTGCTCTAGCTAAACATATTGCGGCTGATAATCCACCAACTCCAGCACCAACAATGATGGTGTCGTAAGTGTTTTTTGTGTTGTTATTTTGAGAAACTGACATGCTTACAAGGTACTTTTATTTTTTGAAAAATGCTTTTATTTTATCTACGATAGTTTGTGCTAATTTTTCTTTACTTTCAATTGTCCAGCCTGCAACATGAGGTGAAAGCAAAACGTTTTCTGATGCTATGAGATACTGAAAGGCTTCAGGCATATTATCTGAAGAGAATAAATTTTCGAAAGAGGCTTTTTCATATTCTAAAACATCTAAGCCTGCTCCTAATATTTTGCCAGATTCTAATGCTGTAACTAAATCCTCTGTGACTACGCTTTTTCCGCGAGCCGTATTAATGAGCCAAAAAGGCTTTTTAAACCCATTAATAAATTCTGAATCAATCATCTTTAAAGTTAATGCAGTTTGTGGTATATGAAGACTCAGAACATCTGCTTTAGCTTTTAATTCTTCAAGCAAGACTTGTTTGGCATTGGCATCTCCAACATTAGTTTTTATATCATGGCACAACACGTTAACATCGAAACCTCTTAATTTTTTAGCGAATGCTTTTCCCATATTACCGTAGCCAATGAGCCCAACGGTTTTTCCATCTAACTCTAGTCCTCTGTTTTCTTCTCGCAACCACTTTCCTTGTCTTACTTCTTTATCTGCTTTATTGAGCTTGTTAAAAAGTGATAATAACATACCTAATGCATGTTCACCAACAGCATTTCGGTTGCCTTCTGGTGCAGAAATAAGATAAATGCCTTTTTCTACGGCATAATCACAATCGATATTTTCTAATCCTGCACCAACTCTACCTATAAATTTGAGGTTTTTGGCAGCATTTAAAAATTGTTTATCTATTGTAAATCTACTACGGATTATAAAACCATCGTAATCTGCGATTTTTGCTTCAATTTCAGATTTTGAAGAGGTGTAATCTTCGTGATTTGTGAATCCTAAATCGTTAAGTTGATTTATGAGTAGAGGGTGATTAGTATCTAAGTGTAATATTTTCATGTTTATATCTCTTGAAAGTGAGAGTTTTTATAGGTTTCAAACGTATAAGATCTTACTTTTTGCGATTTAAGATTTTATTAATCTGTTTTTCTATAGTAAAGTTACAAAGTTTTGAGTTAAGGATTACGTATACTTTCTATTTAAGAAGTAATCTTAAATCCCTAAAATCATCTTAGCAATTAAGAAGTAGATTAGTATGCCAAAAACGTCATTACTTGTAGTAATAAATGGGCCTGTAGCAACTGCTGGATCTATACCTCTTTTGTTTAAGAAAATAGGAATAAACGTACCAATAATTGCTGCCATGATTATTACAGCTACTAAAGCAATACTGATTGTTATAGAAACAATATATGGCGTGCCAAAAATAAAATGAGTGATAACGATGGCCACGAGTGAAATGGCAACTCCATTAACTAAGCCTAATAAAAATTCTTTAAATAATCGTTTAATAATATTACCATCTATAGTACCATTGGCAATACCTTGAACCACAATTGCTGAAGATTGTACACCAACATTTCCGGCTGTAGCTTGAATTAATGGTACAAAACTTAGCAATACTACAAAATTGCCCATGTTGTCATTAAATTGTTCTATAATGCTAGCTGCACCAAGGCCGCCAAACATGCCAATAAATAACCATGGTAAGCGTGCTGTTGTTAGTTTTAGAATACTATCATCGGCTTCTACATCTTTAGAGATACCTGCTGCTAATTGGTAATCTTTATCTGCTTCGTCTCGTATAACATCTATAATATCATCGATGGTAATTCTACCAACAAGTATTTGGTCATCGTTAACTACAGGTATAGCTTCTAAATCGTATTTAGCCATTACTTTTGCCACATCTTCTACATCGTCGTTAACGTGCGCCCAATCTACATTGTCTTTGGCTATATCTGCAATTTTTGTGTCGCTTTTAGAAATGATTAAATCTTTTAAAGACAATCTACCAATGAGTTTATCATTTTTGTCTACAACATAAACGGAGTGAACTCTTGTAACATCTTTGGCTTGGCCTCTAATTCTGCGCAAGCAACCGGCAACAGTCCATGTTTCATATACTTTTACCAACTCTTTTGCCATGAGTCCACCTGCAGTGTCTTCGTCATAGGCTAAAAGTTCTTGAATTTCATCTCTATGTTCATGATCTTCTATATATGCAATAACTTCCGCCTGTCTGTCTTCAGGAAGTTCTGCAATCATATCTGCAGCATCATCGGTATCTAGTTCTTCTACTTCTTCTGCAATTTCTTTAGTAGAAAGATTTCTAAGTACTTTTTCTCTAATGTCCTCGTCGAGTTCCATTAGAATTTCCGAAGTGGTTTCAGAATCTAGAAGTTTTATAACATATACAGCATCATCTAAATTTAAGTCATCAAGAATTTCGGCAATATCAGCATGGTGATACTCATTTAATAGGGTTTTTAAATCTTTGTCGTTTTCTTCATCGACAAGGACTTCTACCTTTTCAATAAGCTCATCTGTAAGCTGAAATTGTATGTTATCTTGGATTTCTTCCACTTCGTTTTTGTAGTTTCATTGAACTTCTATTACGCTTAAGATAGCAATAGAGGAAAATTAATCAACGTCTTTTTCAATCAACGATGTCAGCTCAATAAATTGTGAAACACTTAATTGTTCTGGTCGTTGCCCAAATATAGTATTTGCTTTTAAATTATCCGACAGATTGAATGTTTTTAAACTGTTACGTAATGTTTTTCTTCGTTGTTGAAAACCTGTTTTTACAACTCTAAAAAATAACTTTTCATCACAAGGTAAAGTGAAATTGTCTTTGCGTTTTAGTAATAATACACCTGAATCTACTTTTGGTGGAGGATTAAAAACTGTTGGAGGCACAGTAAAAAGATATTCTGCATCATAAAATGCTTGTGTTAAAACAGATAAAATACCATAAACCTTTGAGCCTTCTTTAGAACAGATGCGTAAAGCAACTTCTTTTTGAAACATACCTGAAAATTCAGGTATTTGATGCCTTAATTCTAAAGTCTTAAACAGAATTTGAGAGGAAATATTATAAGGGAAATTACCAATGATAGCGAAGGGTTTGTCTTTAAAAACGAGGTTTAAGTCGTATTTTAAGAAATCTTTTTCGATGATTCTCTCAGCAAGATTTAAGTAATTGTTTTTTAAATAGTCTACAGACTCTGTATCTATTTCTATAACGTGTGTTGTAGTATCTTTTTTGAGAAGGTATTTGGTTAATACACCCATTCCTGGGCCAATTTCTAAGACATCATTATAACCTTCAAGAGATAAGCTGTCTGCAATATCTTGTGCTATAGTTTCGTCTTCTAAGAAGTGTTGTCCTAGGTGTTTTTTTGCTTTTACTTGGTGTTGATTTGCCACAAATGCACAATTAATTTTTAAATATTGAAATACAAAGATACGTAGAGCTGCACAGAGATTGGCAGACTTGATTGTTTTATTGAGTCTATTTGTAATCTACTACAAATTCATCAACAACCTCTAATTCTGTTCTAAATGATAAAACTTTATCTCCAAAACGTTTTAATCCTTCTTGTTTTAAACTATCCGAATGCTCTGCGTAGTAAGCTTCTAAAGCCTCTCTTGAATGTGCTCTATATTGCACAGAATAGGTTTCAGATTCGTCATCTTCTACCAAGACTTTTGTTAATTTGGCTTCTTTAAATTTTCCTGTTGCTAATACTTGTGGAATATGTTCTTTTATCCACTCTAACCATTCTTTATGGACGCTTTTATCTATGTTTAGGGTAACGTTATATATGATCATATTTTATGAATTTGGTGCAAAAATATGGATTTAGAAGTTAATGATTAATATGTTCTCACGAATTAGCAAAGATGTAAAATTGAATAAACTAGAAATTTTTAAAACAAAACGATATTGCTGCCGAATGAGGTTTATAACTGAAGACTGAAATACTAATTTATACTGTCACCACGCAACATCCTAAACTTTCGTCTTGCTTCTATAAAATAGATACTGTCTTGATGTTCAAATATAATTTTTTCGTAGAGTGCTTTTGCTTCTTCTGGTTTTGCTAAATGCGTATTGTAGAGTTCTGCTAAATAATAATAGGCATCGTCTGCCAAGATACCATCTCTGTAATCAGTTATAATTTCTTGGTAATTGGCTTCAGCGTTAATATATTTCTTCTTTTTCTCGTATAATTTTGCTTGTTGATAAAGGGTTTGATCTGTAATACTTTCACCTTTGTGTTCTTCTAAAATTTTGTCTAAAAGCGAAATGGCATCATCAGTTCTATTCTGAAATGCATACAAATCTGCTTTAGCATATAGTTTTAATGAGGTTTGTAAAGTGTCTTCAAATTTATTATCAGTAATTAATAGTTTTAAATCTAGCGCATCATTTGCAATTAGTTGCGATGTAGATGATTTTAATATTTTGAGTTGCGATTCTGCCCAATCAAAATCTCCTTTATAATAACTAGTTTTTGCAACTTTAAATCTTGCTTCTTGGGCAATAGTGCTATTTTTTAGTTCTGCTTGAATTTGAGAATAAAAAATTAAAGCTTCATTAAATTTTTCTTGAAGCACTAAAATATCTGCTAAAAGCAACTTTATTTTTGCTTGTCTATATACAGAGATTGGTAATTCTAAACTTTCCTTTAAGAAACTTGTAGCTTTGGCAGTGTCTTTAAGATCAAAAGCTAAGAATTTACCATAAGCTAATTGCAACGGAATGGTGAGTAGAGATTTTCCGTATTCTTTAAAAAGGTTATTATAGGTTTCATCAATCTGTTTTAAACCTTTTTCATCTGCATCTTTAGTATCTATTTCTAGAATGTATTGATGCGCAGTTAACGCTGTAGTTTGGTCTTGAGTTGTTTCTAAAACGTAATTAAAAATTGTTTTAGCAGTGTCATCGTCATTATCCTTTCTTGCCGTTTCTGCTAATTCAATAATGCGGTCTAAACTTTCTGGATTCCGCTTATAAAGTGCTTTTTCTTGAATGAAGGATTTATTATAGGCCTTTTCTTGAACATATAACCAGCTTAACATATCGTACCAAAAAGGTTTAGGATCTTGCTGTATTTTTTTTAATAATAATCGCCTTAGATAAATATTACTTTCGTTGTCGTTGTTTTCAGAAATAAACTCACTAATGGCGCGTTTAATATCGTTGAGGTAATTGGGTTTGTAATCTACATATTCTATATAGTTTTCAAACATTTTTTCAACATCACCTTGGTCACCATAAATACGCGCTAACTGAATACTATAGTCTCTTTCTGGAGTTAGTATTTTGCCTTTTTCGTAAACTCTTATGGCTTGGTCTAGGAGTGAGTAATCTTCAAATTTTTTGGCAATGGAATAAATATAATTAGGTTTGTCATCAACAAAACTAATGGCTTCTTCATACAACTTATTGGCACTTTCTATACTGTCTCTAACTTGAAAATTATAACCCAAAACAACGAGCATCATTGGATTTCGATTTCTTTCTAATTGTGCTGTAATGATATTTTCTGCTTCATTATATTGCTCTAATTGCTGGTGGATATCTACTAACTTGTAAATGTAATTATAGTTGTAGGGTTTCTCTTTTATTAAATTTTCATAAATGATAAGCGCTTTTTTAAACTCTCCTTTTTTATAATAACTGTCTGCTTGTGCCTCACTGGTTTGTGCGGTGCCATAAAAGTTAAATGAAATAAAAAGAAAAATAAATAATCGCTGTAGCATGTATATATAGTTTTTTACAGAACATGTAAAAGATAAGTGTAAATATAACAAATGCGTAACCTAGATATTGTGAAAATAACCATAAAAAAAATGCCTAAACTTTACGTTTAGGCATTTTACCAGCAAAATAAATGTGCTATTAACCATTATTTTTGTAAATATGATTCAGTTATTCTGTCTTGGTTCTGTTTTATTGTTTCTAAATGAAAGAATAGTTAAAACAAGACTTTGCATACCATTGTAATCAAAGAAAAGAGTAATACAATTCGTTTTAAATTTTTCATAATGTAGGTCATTGTAATTTGGAAATACTAATTTCTAAAAAAGAATCAATAAAAACGAAGAAATACATAAATAATCGCTGAAATGCTTTTTATTTTAACAAATAAGCTATTTTCAAGTGATTTTTAATGCGTTAAGAAATCATATCGAATCCTGTATAAGGCACTAAAACTTCTGGGATTTTTATACCATCTTCAGTTTGATAGTTTTCTAAAATACCTGCTAATATTCTAGGTAATGCTAGAGAACTCCCATTTAAAGTGTGACATAATTCGTTTTTACCTTCACTGTTTTTAAAACGTAATTTTAAACGATTGGCTTGAAACGTTTCAAAATTAGAAACTGATGATACTTCTAACCAACGGTCTTGTGCTGTTGAAAACACTTCAAAATCATAAGTTAATGCCGATGTAAATCCTAAATCTCCACCACATAATCTTAAGATTCTATATGGTAATTTTAAATCTTGCAAGATGCCTTTTACATGATTTACCATGCTGTCTAATGCTTTATAAGAATTATCAGGATGTTCAACTCTAAGTATTTCAACTTTATCAAATTGATGCAAACGATTTAATCCTCTAACGTGAGCACCATAACTACCAGCTTCTCGTCTAAAACATGGTGTATAGCCTGTGATACTAATTGGTAAATCGCTTTCGTTTAAAAGTGTATCTCTAAAAATATTGGTTGCAGGTACTTCTGCAGTTGGAATTAAGTATAGATTATCTAAAGTAACATGATACATCTGTCCTTCTTTGTCTGGTAATTGACCAGTTCCAAACCCTGAAGCTTCGTTTACTAAATGTGGCACTTGGTATTCTGTATATCCTGCTTCTGTGTTTTTGTCTAAAAAATAGGCGATAAGAGCACGCTGTAATCTAGCACCTTTACCAATATACACTGGGAAACCGGCTCCTGTAATTTTGTTTCCTAATTCAAAATCAATAATGTTGTATTTTTTAGCGAGTTCCCAATGTGGTAATGCAGCATCGTGTAGTTTTGGGATGTCACCTTCTTTAAACGTTTCTTCATTATCCTCGTCTGTATTTCCTGCAGGAACAATAGGATTTGGTACGTTAGGAATCTTATATAACAACTGAGAAAGCGCCTCAACTTTATCATTAAGTTCTTGTTCAAAATTCTTGGTAGCTTCTTTTAATTGGGTAGTCTTTTCTTTTAAAATATTTGCTTTTTGTACTTCTCCAGATTTAAATAAGTTTCCAATTTCTTTAGACAAAGCATTAGATTCTGCTTTTGTATTATCTAAAGACGTTTGTAGTGCTTTTCGGTCTTCATCAAAAGCAATAGCTTCATTAATCATTTCCGTAGCATCTATATTTCGTTTAGCTAAACGTGCAATGATGTCTTCTTTATTCTCTCTGATAAAAGCAACTTGTAACATATCTTTTAATTTAGGTTATATACCAATTAAGCTCAGTAAAAACAAGGAACAAAAGTAAAAATAAAATGAGCAGAAAAAAATATAAATGGGTCTATTTTGACGTGTGAATTTGGGCTTGGTCGATTTTTACTAATTAACACAGATAAAAGAACTTAGAGGATTTCTGTTTTGTGTGTTTTGATTAGTTATAATTAGCAAAAATTAGTCTTATTTTTTTCTGTTATTATCTAAACTCAATTCTGAAGGCAAGATCCAATTGTGATGTTTAAAATGAGACCATTCAACATTTGCAATATCCACTTTTGGGTCTATAAATGGTTTTGAAGGTTTGCCATTGACGCTTACATAACATTTTACAAATACTTTAATTGGTATGTTTTTTTTAGCAAAATCTTGTTTTAGATGTTGTGCAAATTGCCAAATAATATCTGGCTTTGTTCTTGCACCTCGTTGTTGTTTTTGAGTGAGGTAATCGTTTAATTTAATAGGAATAGCCTTATTTGTATCAGCATTTATTACAGAATAGGTTATTCTACCACTTTTAGCGCGCAACATCATTCGCCAAGATAAGCGATGGCCTTCTTCAGTCCATAACACATTGTCTTCAATAAAGTGATGTCTTATTGGTAAGATTATTTGTACGATAAAGTAAATTGAAAATAATGTTATTAATACGGTTTTATATTTTGGAAATGTGATGGCTTCAGCTTCATAAAAAGGTTTCTTTTTTAAGAATAATTTCTGAATAATTTTAGGTTCAAAAAAGAATAGACTAAACGCTAAAGACATATAAGGAAAAATGCCAATTTGAAATACAATAGAATTAAATAAGTGAAAAAATATAGAGGCAAAGAAGGCGTATTTTCTTGTAGGTTTAAAAAGCAATAGTGGAATAATTAGGCCATCGAATAGAATACCTCCATAGGCTAAAATATAGTGTACGGTATTCTGTTGTAAAAGTTCGCCAATTACAGGGTAATTAGCCTTATTTCTCATAAGAATAGCTATTACCGAAGCATCTAACCAATCTGGATATAGTTTGGCTAATGAGGCATAAGTATACAAGATAAATAACTGAAGCACAAAAACCCATTTACACCAATTAGGCATTGAAATACTTTTAAGTGAAGGATTTTGTTTTACATCAATAGAGGCATAGCGATTTGCTGGCATAAAAACCATTATGAAACTTAATAAAACTAGAAGGTAATAATGATTGTTATAAGACGATTTTTGCATGAGATAAGTGGTTGTCCACATTAAAGCGAACATAAGCATACTAAATCGGTATTTGTAACCTAACATAATAAAGAGTCCAAACATTCCCATAACTATGTAATAAACATACATCCAATTTCCTGGGAGTGGTTGCAACCATTCAAAACCAATAAAAGAAAAGGTGAATTCCGGATCTATTAATGTGCGTTTTACCCAACCTGTAAAAATGGCGCCAACGGCTTCTAAAAAACAAAGTAAACCAAAGATAATTCTGAATACTATGAGTCCGGAATTGTCAATATGTTTGAATAAGAATTTAGTCATTTAAGGTTTTTATATAATCTGAAGCATTTTTCATATCCTGTTTTAATTGAGTTTTTAAGGCTTCGAGATTTTGAAATTTTTCTTCGCTTCTCAGTCGTTTAAGAAATTCAATTTTTAATTCAGAATTATAGATGTCTTTGTTAAAGTCGAAAAAATGAACTTCAATTGAGCGTGTTTTTCCATTAACGGTTGGGTTGGTCCCAATATTCATCATTCCGAAAACAGTTTTGTTTTCAATTTTAGATTTAACAACGTAAACGCCATCACTTGGAATGAGCTTGTATGTTGCAGTAATACTGATGTTTGCCGTTGGGAAATCGATTGTTCTTCCTAGCTCTTTCCCTTTAATTACGGTGCCTGTAATAAAGAAATTATACCCTAAATAAGAATTTGCCAAGGCAACTTGTCCTTCATTTAATGCTGATCTAATTTTTGTAGAACTTACTGTAACGTGTTTTATATCTTGTGCTGATATTTCTTCTACATTAAAATCATATAGTTTAGCAAAGGCTTTTAAGTCCGTAATATTAGCACTTCTGTTTTTGCCAAAATGATGATCGTAACCAATAACTATTTGCTTGGTGTTTAATTCGTCTACTAAAATGTGTTTCACATAATCTTCAGCAGAAAGATTCGCAAAATCTTTAGTAAACTTTTTAACGATGACTTCTTTAATACCAAAGGTTTTTAGCAATTCTATACGTTCTTCAATGGTGTTTAGTAATTTAATAGAATCATCTTTTTGAAGTACCATTCTAGGATGTGGAAACAAAGTGAGTACCACAGGAATATAGCCGTTGGCTTCTGCAAGTTGTACTACCTGTTTCAATATTTTTTGATGTCCTATATGAACGCCATCAAAGGTGCCTATGGTTGTTACTTTTGCTAAATTTGAAGTCAATTTTAAAGGGTATTGCTATTTTTTATAATTAATCTAAGTTTTAAAAACAAAGCTACATTATTATTTTCCATTAAATTGATTCATAGTTGTATTTACACCTGCTAGTGCAAAAGATTTAATAAGCTCTGCGGAAATTTTTAAGCGTTCTTTCAGTTTTGAGTTCTCGTCTTCATTCCATTCGCCTAAAACATAATCTACTTGTCTTCCTTTGCTAAATTCATCGCTAATACCAAATCTAAAGCGGTTATATTTTGTGGTTTGCAATTTATCTTGTGTGTCTTTGAGTCCATTATGTCCTCCGTCACTGCCTTTTGTTTTTAGTCTAAGCGATCCAAACGGTAGATTTAAATCATCAGTAATAACGAGCAGATTCTCTAAAGGTATATTTTCTTTTTCTAGCCAATATTTTATAGCCTTTCCGCTGAGATTCATAAAAGTGCTTGGTTTTAAAAGAACAAGAGTTCTTCCTTTTATTTTTAAAGAAGAAATGTCACCAAGTTTTACGGTTTCAAATGTAATGTCATTTGTTTCTGCTAAATAATCAAGAATTTTGAACCCAATATTATGTCTGGTATTGGCATATTTTTCACCTATATTTCCTAAGCCAACTATTAAGAATTTTTTCATTTTATCTTCTTCCTTTAATTCTGTTTTATTACTAAAACCAAGCCATTTTTTAATAGCCTTCCACATAATTACAATTTGTGTAAAAATAAAAAAAGCATCCTATAAATAGAATGCTTTTTAAATATTTGAAATAGGTAATATCTATTCTTGAGCTGCTGCGTCATCTGATTGTTCAGTTGCTGGCACATCTCCTGCATCTTCATCTTCTTCGTCATCTGCATCTACAACTGCTAATCTACTACGTCTTACTTGGCAAACAACAGTGTTGTCTGGGTGTAAGAATTTGTAATCTTCGTTTTCTAATTCAGTGATATAGAATTTACTTCCAATTTTTAATGGAGTAATATCTATCTCAATAAAATCAGGTAATTTAGAAGGAATAGCTTTCACTTTAAGTTTACGGTAAGGCATTCTTAAGTTACCACCATTCATTACACCTTTAGAAGATCCTATTGTTTTAACAGGGATTTCCATAGTAATCGCTTTATCATCAAAAATTTGATAAAAATCGACGTGTATAATTCTGTCTGTTACTGGGTGAAACTGAATATCTTGCATTACTGCGTTATATTCTACACCGTTATCTAAGACAATCACAACTGTATGTGCGTTAGGTGTATAAACAAGTTTTGAAAAAGCCAGTTCTGGTGATGAGAAATGCAATGGCTTGTCTCCTCCGTAAATAACGCAAGGAACCTGACCAGCATTACGTAAGGCTTTAGTTGCCTTTTTGCCTACGCTTTCTCTTTGAGATCCGTTAATTGTAATTGATTTCATTTTTTTAAATGTTTGTTTAATAAAAATTTAATTTCCTCATTTTGAGGGCTGCAAATTTAGACATAATATCTGAAAATACTAGTGTTATAGTACTATTTTTTATTGAAGCCCAATTTACTATTAGATAAAGGTTATTTGATGTTATGTTTAAGATCTTTCTATCTCATTCAAAAACATTCATGACACCTTTTTGATGGCAGTTGTTTGCGTGTAATCCCTTTAAATTTGTTATTGTATAAAACAATGTACTACATCACAAATTTATTACTAATAGACTCGTTGTGATGTACATGGTGCATTACTTCGGCAAATAAATCTGCACAACTTAGTACTTTTAATTTTTTGCTTTCTTGCTTAAGTGGAATAGAATCTGTTACAATTAACTCTTCAAGTTTAGAGGCCTCAAGTCTTTCATAAGCAGCACCAGATAAAATAGGGTGCGTACAAATAGCTCTTACACTTAAGGCTCCACGTTCCATCATTAAATCGGCAGCTTTAGTAAGCGTACCAGCAGTATCTACCATATCATCTACTAAAACAACATTTTTACCAGTAACATCACCGATGAGTTCCATGTGAGAAATTACGTTGGCTTTTGCACGTTGTTTATAACAGATAACAACATCGCTTTTTAATGCTTTAGAGTAAGCATAGGCACGTTTAGAACCTCCCATATCAGGTGAGGCAATTGTTAGGTTGTCTAGATTTAAACTTTTTAAATATGGTAAAAATATGGTTGAAGCAAATAAATGATCCACAGGCTTTTCAAAGAATCCTTGAATTTGATCGGCATGTAAATCCATTGTTATAATACGTGTGGCTCCAGCAGCTTCTAGCATTTTTGCTACTAATTTTGCTGCAATAGGAACTCTAGGTTTGTCTTTTCTATCTTGTCTTGCCCAACCAAAATAAGGCATAACAGCAGTGACGTGTCTCGCAGAAGCACGTTTTGCAGCATCAATCATTAATAACATTTCCATTAAATTCTGCGGTCCAGGATTTGTAGACCCAATAATAAAAATACGTGTTCCTCTAATTGATTCTTCGTAAGAAGGCTGAAATTCACCATCACTATAAGTAGATGTAATTACTTTTCCTAATTTAACTCCATAGGCTTTAGCAATCTTCTCTGCAAGGTGTGTACTTTGTGTGCAGGCAAAAATTTTGGCTTCTTTGGCTTCGTATGACATTTGTTTTCAGTTGTTTAGTTGCTGGTTTGGTGCGTTTTTAATTTAATTCAAATTTAGAAAAATTATTTACTTCAAAAAATTATAAAACCTACTAATTTTGATTGCTTGACGGAAATAATTTTCTATTTTTGCAGTCCAAATTGCTAAAGCAAGGAGGAAATACCTATCAAAGGTAGAGTTGGTAGATTTAATTACCAATTATAATCGCTCAAGTGGTGGAATTGGTAGACACGTTGGATTCAAAATCCAATGTCGCAAGACGTGTGGGTTCGATTCCCACCTTGAGTACAAGTTAAAACCTCAACTATTTAATTTTAAATAGATTGAGGTTTTTTTTGTTTTATTGTAATAGTTGGTAATTTGTCTTATTTTTCCGAATAAAATTATATTAATTCAATGACATTAACGTTTATGAATTTTAAAAAATCTTTTCTAATAGCTTTTGTTTTTCTAATAGCCACTTCCCTTTACTCTCAAACCGAATTTAAAAAAGGAGTATTTATTACAGATACTGATGATAAAGTAGAGTGTTTTATTAAAAGTATGGACTGGAAAAGTAATCCTACAGAATTTAAGTACAAACTCACCGAAAATGGCGAGATTAAAACAGGTTTTATTGAGGGAGTGAAGGCTTTTGAGATTTATGATATTTCTAAGTACACAAGAGCAACAGTAAATATTGATCGATCAAGTAGCAATCTTAATAAATTAACAACAGTTAAGAATCCAATATTTAAGGAAGAGCAACTTTTTCTTAAAGTAATAATAGAAAGTGAAGCCAGCTTGTATTACTACGAAGGTGGTAATTTACAGCGCTTTTTTTACAATCTAGAAAATGAGAAAATAGAACAATTAATTTATAAAGAATATCTATATGATGTCAATCTCATTGGTGAAAACAATCATTACAAACAACAGTTGCTGAATGCATTAAAATGTAAAGATATTTCAATGAATAGTATTAAAAACTTAAGTTATAAAGTAAAAGATTTATCTAGACTCTTTGAAAAATACAATGCTTGCATTGGCGGTGAGCTTGTTAATTTTGAGAAAAAAGAAGAAAGAGATTTATTTAATTTTAGAGCAAAATTAGGTTTGGGGAGCGCTTCTCTATCAATTAAGAATTCTGTGAATCCTGATCAAAATGCAGATTTTGACAATGAGATTTTGTTTAGATTTGGAGGAGAGTTAGAAATGATTTTACCTTTTAATAATGATAAATGGGCTATTGTAATAGAACCTAGTTATCAGAGTTATTCGTCTAAAAAAGAAGTAGATATTCGTTATGCTGGGGAAAATGAAGCAGAGACATACATTTATGAAGCTTCTTACTCTATAATAGAGTTACCGTTTGGTTTAAGGCATTACTTCTTTTTGAATAATGAAGACTCTAAGATTTTTGTTAATGCTTTTTACACATATTTTCACACCTTAGATTCTTCAATAAAAATTAGATATGGCAGAGAATTAGATGTTAAAAATGGAGGACTTTTATCAATAGGTTTAGGTTACAGCTATAAAAAGTTAAGTGCAGAATTACGTATAGAAAACTTCCGTGAATTTTTTGGGCAGTATCGTTATTGGGACGCAAATTATAAACAGGTAACATTGCTATTTGGATATCAGCTTTTTTAACTAAGTTTAATGCAAATAGGATGTTTGTTAAAACAACTCAGAAGCAATAGCCTTAACATTATCACTTTTACCCATAGAATAATAATGCAATACAGGTACACCAGCTTTCTGTAATTCTTTAGATTGTTCAATTGCCCAATCAATACCAACTTGTCTCACATCTTGATTGGTTTTACAACCATCAACAGCATCAATTAAATCTTCAGGTAAATCAATTTTAAATACTTGCGGCAATAATTGTAAATGACGTTTTACAGCAATAGGTTTAATACCAGGTATAATAGGTACATTTATACCTTCTGCTTTTGCAGCTTCAACAAATTTAAAATACTTCTCATTATCAAAAAACATCTGAGTAACCACGTAATCAGCACCTGCATCTACCTTTTCCTTAAGACGTTTTAAGTCCGTTTTTAAAGACGGTGCTTCTAAGTGTTTTTCTGGGTAACCAGCAACACCAATGCAGAAATCAGATTTTCCATCCGTTTCCATAACGTCATGTAAATATTGACCTTTATTCAAATTTTGAATCTGCCCAACCAGTTCTTTTGCAAATTTGTGTCCACCATCACAGGCTTCAAAATATTGTTGATGTTTCATAGCATCACCTCGTAAAGCCATAACATTGTTAATGCCCAAATAATGACAATCTACTAACAAGTATTCAGTTTCCTCTTTAGTAAATCCACCACAAAGAACATGCGGAACCGTATCTACATTATATTTATGCGAAATTGCAGCACAAATACCTACAGTTCCTGGGCGCATACGTGTAATCTTACGGTCTAAAAGTCCTTCTTTTTCAATATAAAGGTATTCTTCCCTAGAGGTTGTAACATCTATAAAAGGTGGATTGAACTCCATTAAAGGGTCAATATTATTGTACAATTGCTGAATACTATTTCCTTTTTTTGGTGGAATTATTTCAAACGAAAATAATGTTTTTCCGTTAGCATTTTTTATGTGGTCTGTTACTTTCATACTTAGGCCTGCAAACGCAGTAATCTTTTTTATAATACTTTTTGTTTTGGCGTTACCTAAAGGTCGGGCTTTACATTGCAATCTTTTTTAAGAAAAATAAAAAAGGATTTTCATTGCAATCCCTAACGCGCTAATCTGCTAAATTTGGGCTTAACCATTTTGTAGCTTCATCTATTGTTATGTTTCTTCTTTTGCTGTAATCTTCTAATTGGTCTTCTTTAATTTTTCCTAAGCCAAAATATTTAGCTTCAGGATTACCAAAATAATACCCACTAACACTTGCAGCTGGCCACATGGCTAAACTTTCGGTAAGTTCAACGCCAATATTTTCTTTAACCTTTAAAAGTTTCCAAATGGTTGTCTTTTCCAAATGGTCAGGACAAGCAGGATAACCAGGTGCAGGACGAATCCCTTTATAGTTTTCCTTTATTAAATCGGCATTGGTTAAATCTTCATTTTTAGCATAACTCCAATGCTTAGTTCTTACCTCTTTATGTAAATACTCTGCAAAGGCTTCTGCTAAACGATCTGCTAATGCTTTAATCATTATAGAATTATAATCATCATGTTCCGCTTCAAACTGCGCAGCTAATTCTGCTGTTCCAAAACCAGTAGATACACAAAAACAACCCATGTAATCTTGTTTTCCTGAACCCTTTGGTGCAATAAAATCTGATAATGCAATGTTTGGCTTCCCTTCTGATTTTTTAGATTGTTGACGAAGGGTTAAAAATTTAAAGTTTTTTTCTTTGTTATCGACTGCGCTTAAACTGGCAGAAGAAATTTCAATATCATCATCATTAACCGTATTGGCTTCAAACAAACCAAAAATGGCTTTTGCTTTTAAAAGCTTTTCGTCAAAAATTCGTTTCAATAATACTTTTGCATCTGCAAATAATTCTGTGGCTTGTTCTCCAACAACGTTATCCGTTAAAATATCCGGATATTTTCCGTGTAAATCCCAACTTCTAAAAAATGGTGACCAATCTATAAATTCTTCAAGTTTAGTAATGTCAAAGTCGTTTATAATTTGAATGCCTAATTGTTGAGGTTTTACAATTTCTGATGTTTTCCAATTGATTTTAAATTTATTTTTTCGAGCATCAGAAATCGTTAAATATTCTTTTTTTCTGGTTCGTTTTAAGAAT
Source organism: Winogradskyella sp. Asnod2-B02-A (assembly GCF_045063645.1). Classification (NCBI taxonomy): domain Bacteria; kingdom Pseudomonadati; phylum Bacteroidota; class Flavobacteriia; order Flavobacteriales; family Flavobacteriaceae; genus Winogradskyella; species Winogradskyella sp. Asnod2-B02-A. Next base: position 690,635 of record NZ_JBEFOG010000027.1, on the reverse strand, counting down.
TGTTCTCTAAACAAATCGTATTCTTCACGAATCTGATTTTTATATATTTTACTGTCTTTTTTAAGTAAGTCACCAACAACTGTTACTGCTCTAGACGCATCGTTAATATGCACAACAGTATTTGTATAATGTGGTGCGATTTTCACTGCAGAATGCGCTCTAGAGGTTGTTGCGCCTCCAATAATAAGAGGGATTTTTACATTTTGCTTTTCTAGTTCTTTTGATACATAAACCATTTCATCAAGAGATGGTGTAATTAATCCGCTCAATCCAATAATATCAACTTTCTCTTTTATGGCAGTTTCAATTATTTTTTCTGGTGGAACCATAACACCTAAATCTACAATTTCGTAGTTATTACAGCCCAAAACAACGCTTACAATATTCTTTCCAATATCGTGAACATCGCCTTTAACGGTTGCCATTAATATTTTGCCTGCAAATTCTTGTTTGCCATCTTTTTCAGCTTCAATAAAAGGTTGTAAATAAGCAACGGCTTTCTTCATTACTCGAGCTGATTTTACAACTTGAGGTAAAAACATTTTACCACTTCCAAATAAATCTCCAACTACATTCATACCAATCATTAAATGACCTTCTATGACATGAATTGGTTTATCTGATGCTAAACGTGCTTCTTCAACATCTTCAATAATAAAGGCATCAATTCCTTTTACTAACGCGTGTGTAATTCGTTCTTGTAAGGGATTACTTCTCCATTCTAGAACCTTTTCTTCATGTTCCTTTTTCTGTCCTTTTAAGGATTCGGCAAAATCTAATAAACGTTCTGTTGCATCATCACGTTTGTTAAACAAAACATCTTCTACACGTTCTAATAAATCTTTATCAATTTCATCATAAATCTCGAGCATTGTTGGGTTAACAATACCCATATTCATACCATTTTTAATCGCATGGTATAAAAAAGCTGAGTGCATTGCTTCACGTACAATATTATTTCCTCTAAAAGAAAACGATACATTACTTACACCACCAGAAACATTAGCATAAGGTAGGTTTTCTCTAATCCATTTGGTCGCTTCAAAAAAGTCGAGCGCATTTCTGCGATGCTCATCCATACCTGTTGCTACAGGAAAAATGTTTGGGTCAAAGATGATATCTTGAGCCGGAAACTTAAGCTCGTTTACTAAAATGTGATACGAACGTTTGCAAATTTCAATACGTCTATCGTAATTATCGGCTTGACCATCTTCATCAAAAGCCATAACCACAACTGCGGCTCCATATCGTTTAATGAGTTTTGCATGGTGTTTAAATTGTGCTTCGCCTTCCTTTAAACTGATTGAGTTTACCACACATTTTCCTTGTGCCACTTGCAAGCCAGCTTCAATAATTTCCCATTTAGAGCTATCAATCATTAAGGGAATTCTAGAAATATCAGGCTCTGATGCAATGAGATTAAGGAATGTTGTCATGGCATAAACACCATCTAACATACCTTCGTCCATATTAACATCTAGAATTTGCGCACCACCATCGACTTGTTCTCTTGCAACCTCTAAGGCTTCGTCGTATTTTTCTTCTTTAATAAGTCGAAGAAATTTACGAGAACCAGTGACATTGGTACGTTCGCCAATGTTTATAAAATTAGATTCTGGTGTTACTATTAGTGGTTCTAAACCAGAGAGCGTTAAGTATTTTTTAGTTTCTGAGTTTACCATTATGCGACTTCTTGAATTGTTCTAGGTTTATATTTCTGCGCAACTTCAGCAATCGCTTTAATATGCTCAGGACTTGTGCCACAACAACCACCAATAATGTTGATGAGGTTATCCTTTAAATAATCTTCAATATAGCCTTGCATTTGCTTTGGTGTTTCTTCGTATTCTCCAAAAGCGTTTGGCAAACCTGCGTTGGGATGTGCTGAAGTGAAAAATTCTGTTTCTTCAGATAAACGCTGTAAATAAGGTTTTAGTTGTTGTGCACCAAGGGCACAATTAAAACCAACACTCAATAATGGAATATGAGATATGGAAGCTAAAAATGCTTCAACCGTTTGTCCAGATAAGGTTCTGCCTGAAGCATCAGTTATAGTTCCTGAAACCATAATCGGAATATCAATATGTCGTTCTTCTTTTACTTCTTCGATAGCAAATAAAGCCGCTTTTGCATTTAATGTATCAAAAATAGTTTCGACTAAAAGCATATCAACACCTCCATCAATTAAGGCTTCAACTTGTTGTTTGTAAGCAATTCGTAATTCATTAAAGGTAATCGCTCTATATTCTGGTCGGTTAACATCTGGTGATAAACTTGCAGTTTTGTTTGTTGGTCCAATACTACCTGCAACAAAACGAGGTTTATCAGGATTTTCTTTTGTGAATTTTTCAGCAACTTCTCTAGCGATTTTAGCAGATTCAAAATTTAGCTCGTAAACCAAATCTTCCATGTCGTAATCTGCCATAGCAATTGTAGTACCAGAAAAGGTGTTAGTTTCTACAATGTCTGCACCAGCTTCAAAATATTTTGCATGAATTTCTGCAATAGCTTCAGGTTGTGTAAGTGATAGTAAATCGTTATTCCCTTGCAAAGGTGATGGGTAATCTTTAAAACGTTCGCCTCTAAAATCTTCTTCTTTGAAGCTATATTGCTGAAGCATGGTTCCCATGGCGCCATCTAAAACTAATATGCGTTTTTTTAATTCGTCTGTTATTGTGCTCATAATATGTATGTGTTCTCGATGCAATTTTATACCGATGGCATAAAATCACTCGAACTGACGTTAATTTTCTAAAGCCTGTTTTAAATCGTTAATAATATCTTCAGGATGTTCTAAACCTATAGATACTCTTATTAATCCTGATGTAATTCCTGTTTCTAAACGGACATCTTCTGGTATTTTGGCGTGTGTTGTTGATGCAGGATGTGTGACGATAGTTCTGGTGTCTCCTAAATTTGCGGAAAGTGATAACAACTTAATAGCATTTAGGAACTTTCTGCCTGCTTCAATGCCGCCTTTTATTTCAAAAGCAACAACGTTTCCGCCTAATTTCATTTGCTTTTTTGCTAATTCGTATTGTGGATGTGATTTTAGAAATGGATATTTTACAAAATTCACATTGTCGTTAGCCTCTAAAAATGTAGCGACTTTTAATGCATTATCACAATGTCTATCGACTCTAACAGGTAAAGTTTCTAAACTTTTAGATAAAACCCAGGCATTAAATGGTGATAAAGCAGGACCTGTATTTCTTGAAAACAAATATATTTTTTGGATTAAATCTGCACTACCAACAGTGACACCGCCTAAAACTCTGCCTTGTCCATCCATTAATTTTGTAGCCGAATGAATGACTAAATCTGCACCAAATTTTATAGGCTGCTGTAAGTATGGTGTTGCAAAACAATTGTCTATTATAAAGATAAGGTTGTGCTTTTTTGCAAGGTCTCCTAAACGTTGTAAGTCTAAAATATCTACTGCAGGATTCGTTGGACTTTCAGCATAAATAGCCTTGGTGTTGGGTTGAATTAAGCTTTCAATAGTATCTAATTCATCAATTTTAAAATAGCTTGTTGAGATATTCCACTTTGGTAATATGTTATTAAATAAAGTTTGAGTGGAACCAAAAATACTTCGAGATGAAATAATATGGTCATCAGAATCTAATAACGCTGCAAATGTTGAAAACACAGCAGACATACCAGAAGCAAAAGCATAACCACGTTCTGCACCTTCCATTTTACAAACTTTCTCTACAAATTCAGACGTATTAGGATTAGAGTAACGACTGTAAATATTACGTTCTTTTTCATCGGCAAAAGAAGCACGCATATCCTCTGCATCTTCAAATACGTAACTCGATGTTAAATATAAAGGGCTGGAATGTTCTAGATATTGTGAACGTTCAATTTGCGTTCTAATAGCTTCTGTTTCTATGTGTTTTGAACTCATTTTTGTTTTACTTATTTATGATAAAGCAAAAATTCAAATGCGTCAAAATTTGACGTGTAAATAGAAAAATGTTATATAGAATTTGTATTACAATAGTGTAATTACGTTGGGTTATCTATCCAATTAAACGATAAATGAATCGCTAATTACGTAGAATTTAGCACCTTCTTAATAAGTTTAAGGGTTGCTAAGGCTTCAATGGGTCTAATCCCTCTGCCTTTCTTGATAACATTTCAATAAGTTATTTGAACTTTGTGAAATACAATATTCCGAAAGAAAATAGTATAAACCAAGCTTTATTCACTTTATTTAACAGAAACCTATGCGCTTTTAATTGTAACTTTGACTTTCCCAAAGAATTAATTATGTTAGATAATTTCTGGTTTAATGTTCAATATGGCATGAACCACGTTTTAGATATTAATGGTTACGACCATGTACTTTTTTTAATGGTTTTAGCCGTTCCTTATCTTTTTAAAGATTGGAAGCGCGTGCTTTTACTCGTATCGATGTTTACTTTAGGGCACACACTGTCTTTAGTTTTGGCAGCTTATAGTATTGTAACCGTAAACGGAAAATTGGTTGAGTTTTTAATACCTATAACCATTTTAATTACAGCAATTTATAATGTTTTTACAACAGGTAAGAAAGCAAAATCGAATAAGATTGGTTTGTTGTTTTTTACGACTTTATTTTTCGGAATCGTTCATGGATTAGGTTTTGCAAGAGAATTTAAAATGTTCTCTGGTAAATCTGAAAATAAGCTAGAATTACTTATTGAGTTTGCTCTTGGTATTGAACTTGCTCAAGTCATTATTGTATTTGTCGTTTTGTTTATTGGGTTTTTATGTCAAACCATATTCCGTGTTACACGTCGTGATTGGATTATGGTCATCTCCTCAGTTGTTGCAGGCTTGGTGATTCCTATGATTATGGGAAGTGATTTATTTAATTAAAGAAAAAAGTTTGGTAAAACTTTAACGACAAGTAAATTGTGTATAAAATACTAACCGTTTATATTCGTTACTTATACTGTACTTTGTACCAGAACGAGAATTAATGCCAGATACAAAACAATTACGTTACGATAAAGCCTATTTACGCATGGCAACAGAATGGGGAAAACTTTCGCATTGCAAGCGCAAACAAGTAGGTGCCATTATTGTAAAAGATAGAATGATAATTTCTGATGGTTACAATGGTACACCAACAGGTTTTGAAAATTATTGTGAAGATGATGAAGGTTACACAAAATGGTATGTGTTACATGCAGAAGCTAACGCAATTCTTAAAGTAGCATCATCAACACAATCTTGTAGAGGTGCAACGCTTTATATTACGCTTTCTCCTTGTAAGGAATGTAGTAAATTAATTCATCAAGCAGGTATTGTAAGAGTGGTTTATAATCAAGATTACAAGGATTGTTCGGGAATTGACTTTCTTAGAAAAGCTGGAATTGAGCTAGAATTTATAGAAGACTTAAAAGCTTAATGGCAACAAACAATAAATACATACCACTTATTATAGGTGTTGCAATTGCAGCAGGTGTGATTATAGGTGGTAGATTAAATTTTTCGGATACGTCAGATAATCTTTTTTCAACCAATAGTAAAAAAGATAAACTCAACCGTTTAATAGATTATATAGATTATGAATATGTGGAAGAAGTTAACACAGATAGCATCGTGGATGTTACGGTTAATGGAATATTGAATAATCTCGATCCACATTCATCTTATATCCCAAAAGAAGATTTAGAACGCATTACCGAAAACATGAAAGGTAATTTTGTTGGTATTGGTATTAATTTTTATCCTTATAAAGATTCTATTGCAGTTGTAAAGCCCACAGAAGGTGGTCCAAGTGAACGAGCAGGAATTATGAGTGGAGATCGTATTCTCTATGCAAATGGAGATACGCTTTATGGTCGTGATTTTGACTTTGATTTAATAGGTGAAAAGCTTAGGGGAGAAAAAAATTCTTCAATAAAATTGACTGTTTTCAGAAAGAATGAAGACGATTTGTTAGAGTTTGAAGTGAAACGGAAAGAAATTCCAATTAAAAGTATAGACGCAGCATATATGCTTACTGACGAGTTGGGTTATATAAAAATGAACCGTTTTGCAGAATCTACGTTTATAGAATTTAAAGACGCTTTAGATGAGCTCAAAGATTTAGGAGCAACCAAACTAGCCTTAGATTTAAGAGATAATCCTGGTGGTTTTCTAGGGATTGCAGAGCAAATTGCTGATGAGTTTTTAGAAGACGATAAATTGATCTTGTTTACAAAAGACAAAAAAGGAAAGGAAGAACGTATCTATGCAACAAGACGAGGGGATTTTGAAGATGGTGAAATTTATATTTTAATTAATGAGAATTCTGCATCTGCGAGTGAGGTTATTGCAGGAGCACTTCAAGATAATGATAAAGGAATTATTGTAGGAAGACGTTCTTATGGAAAAGGTTTAGTGCAACGCGAAATGGCATTAGGAGATGGAAGTGCAGTACGACTTACGGTGTCTAAATATTACACTCCAACAGGTCGATCTATACAAAAACCATATACTAATGGAGATAACGAAAAATATTACAACGATTATTACAAACGTTTAAGAACGGGAGAATTAGCCGATGAAGAAAATATTGTGGTTGACGATTCTCTAAAATTTACCACACCAAAAGGGAAGGTAGTTTATGGAGGTGGAGGCATTATTCCAGATGTATTTGTACCAGTAGATCGTTTGTTTGATAACGAAACAATTAATTATTTGCGACGACGAGGGCATTTTGGCTATTTTGTATTTGAAGAATTAGACAAAGACAGAACTTTGTATCAAGATATTACTAAATACGATTTTATTAATAATTTTGAAGTGAGTGATGATATTGTTGTTCGTTTTCAAGATTATGTTAATGAAAGAGAGCGAACTAACATTACGTTTGTAGCTTATAATGATGAGATAAGACGCATTATTAAAGCAACCCTTGCAAAACAGTTATTTGATGATAATGCTTTCGAAGAAATTATTAATAAGGAAGACATTATGGTGCAGGAAGTAATTTTTCTAAGTACAGAGTACCCAAATTTTAAACAGGATTAACTTTTATATTTTATCGTGAATTTTGGTATGCTTTCCATCATTCCAAAGTGTTAAGATATCGGTTGCCACATGTGCACCGCTTCCACTAGCCATAGCGAATTGACTACGCCAACCGGCTAAAGTTCCAGCTACGTACAAGTTTTTTTCAATAAGATGATCTGTGTTTTTTAACCAAATTCTATCTTTTTCAATAGCCGCTCTTGGGTGTGGTTCAATATAATTTTCTAAACCATTTATAGTCATTAAATTGGTATAGCCAACGGCTATTACTACAATTTTAGAATGATAGCTGTTTTTGTTAGTTTCAATTAAAAATCCATTGGTATTCTTTGTAATTGAAACAACTTTTTCATTATCTATTTGATTAATATGAGGATATAAATCGCTCAGTTGTTGTAAACCATCGTTTAGTATGTCTGCACCTAAGGTTCCAGGTTTTAAGCCAAGTACATTATTGAATAATGCATTTTGAAGATGTGATGTTTTTTGATGTGTAATAATCGCAACGTTTCTGCCTTCTGCAAAAGGTTTGTTTTTTGCAGAGCCTAAGACTAGAGCGCAAGATAATCCAGCTGCACCAGCTCCAATAATTAATGTATCAAACATGTCTATTGTTTTTGTAACAAAATTAAGCTAATTGCCGGACATGAAACCACTTAATAACAGTACTTGTTTTTTATTTATTAGCTAAAGCAGATTGTTCATTTGGCTTATAAATCTTAAATTTAGCTAATTATTCTATAATTATTTATGAAGCATATATGTATTTTAATAGTTACTCTATCTAGTATTTTTTCAATGTCTGCGCAAAATACTTGGCAAGACTACACCAAACAGGCAGATTCTTTGCAGTTATTATTTGAGTATAAATCGGCTTTTAATTTAAGACTTAAAGCTATTGAATTAGCAGCAGTTTCTCAAAAAGACACGGTACCATTTTTAAAATTACTTAGAGATATTTCTAAAAGTGAATTTAATATAGAAGCCAATATTAATAAAGATGAAGCTTACATAAGTTTGCAAGGTAAAGTTATACAATTAGAAACTTTTAAGACTTCTCCAAAACGGTTGTATGAAACTTATTTGAGCATGTATAATATTGCGAATAAGAGTATGCGTAATCTACAAGATGCCGACGTCTACATTTCAAAATCTTTAGACTATCATTATAAAAGCCAGGAAATTGATTCTCTAGTATTATTAAAAACCTTGCATAAATCCGGTGTGACTTCTAGAGAAATGGGACGCCTAGATATGGCTATTAATAGGTTTAAAGATGCTGTGAATCTTTATAGCCAATTAAAAATTAAAAATAATGCTCTATTGGGAAAAATTTATTTGGACTTCGCCCAAATTTACAGTGCTAGATTTCTCAATAATTCTCAATATTATATTAAATATCTAAGGAAATCTGAAGTCTTGTTTGATAATGCTGAAAATTTAGATATTAATTATCTAACAAATTTTTATACTAGCCTGTCTTCTTACGAAACTGGTCAAGGTAATTTTATTGAATCTGAACGCTATTTAAAAAAGAGCTTTCAATTATACAAAGATTATTTAATCAAGGCTGAAAATTTAGGCTTAGATAAAAGGGATATTACAAAAGAAATCGAGCTTCATGCTTATTTAATTGAGATCTATTGGTTGACGAGTAATGAAAAATTAATGTTACATCATTTAAACTGTATCGTTCAGTTATCTGAGTTTAAAGAACTAAATGAAATTGAAAAAGATCTGGCGAGTTTAGGGCATTTATTTGTGGCGAAGTATTACAGATATGAAGATAGCTCAAAAGCGTTATTATATTTAGATAAAGGATTTGAGTTTTTTCCAGCAAATGATTTTGGGAATCTAAAGGAAGATTTTAATTTGGAAAAAGCAAAAATATTTAATGGCCAAGAAGAACTGAATGATGCCCTCAGTATTTTAGATGATTTGAATAAAAAGTCAGATTTACCATGGTTTATGTATAAGAATGTTCTTGAGCAGAATATACTTATACATTTAAAATTGGGTAATTACGACAGAGCCTATAGTTTTGTTAATGAGGCTTTAGAAAGTTTTTCTGAAGAAAATAAAGGTCTAGACATAAGAACATTGACTTATGAGGATTTTGTTCCTAGTACTGTGCTTCGAGATGCAAATCACTTAATTTTTTTCGCTGAAGGATTTCAGAAAACTGCAGAGAAAGATGAAGAGGTTATAGAGGCACTATATTGGATGGCGTTAAAACAATTTCAGTCTAATTTTAATCAAGAAATCTTAAATGATCGAATTGCAGGTATGTACTCTAAAATCTGTAATTATTTTTATATCAAGGCTTCAAAGGGTAATTTGGATACCTTAGAACAAAATGAATTTATTGAGTTTACCGAAGCTATTGAATCTAAATACTTGTTAAACACATTTTTGAAAAACAGAATGGATTCCAATCAAACGGAGCTTGATAATGCTATAAGCGAAGAACAGTTTATTAGATCTAAAATTACGTATCTAAAGCGGAAGAATGTCTCTAGAAAATCAGATAGTATAAATCAACTTATTTTTGATGAAAATATAAAACTAGAAAAAATTGATAATCAACTTAGATCAAGTCGAAATAAAATATTAAACTTAATTAATGCTAAAAGTCCGTTAGATCATTTAAGTGATAAATACATTATTAAATACAGAGTCATTAATAGCACTATGTTTAGAATAGTGCTCGATAGAGGGGATATAAAGATTGATGAAATTAAAGATTATGAGATTGTACGTTCTAAAATAAATGAAACACTAACGCAATTAAAAGATCTGAACATTGATGCTAAAATTATAAAACAAAACACGAGTTATTTGTATAGCAAATTACTTACAGATCTAGATCTCGCTAGGACTATTTATATTATACCAGATGATATTCTATACTATCTACCGTTTGAGCTTTTAGTTTATGATAATCAGTTCTTATTAGAGACCAATACAATTAGCTATACATCCTCGTTCAGTTTTCTGGCAAATAACTTATCAAAATTAGATTATAAAAAGGATATCGCTTTGTTTGCGCCTTCTTATAAGCAATTTGCGCCATCAAAAAATCAATTAGCAGTTAGAGGCGATCCGTATTATTTAGAAGGAACCTTAAAAGAAGTGAATTCTATTTCTCAATTATTTAGTAATAGCGATTTGTTTATTAATGATGATGCCTCAAAAGCCGCGTTTACTGGCTTGTATAATAATTATTCCATTTTACATTTGTCTATGCATTCATTTGTGAATGATCAGGATTCTGAATTAAGTAGCTTGGTCTTTTCTGATAATGATATTGATTATGAACTTTACATTTCAGAATTATACGGTCTAAATTTAAATGCAGATATGGCTGTGTTGAGTGCTTGTAATACTGGTGTTGGAGAGCTTAAAACAGGACAAGGAGTAGTCTCTATGAACACTGCTTTTACAGCGGCTGGTGTACCATCTGTATTATCTAGTCTTTGGAGTGCGCCAGATGAAGCAACACAAAATATAATGACGTCATTTTATAAGCATCTTAAAAAGGGAGATCTAAAAAGTAACGCTATAAGAAAGGCAAAATTAGATTATCTAGAAAGTGTAGATGATCCTAACCTAACACATCCTTATTATTGGGCAGGTTTTGTACTAACTGGAGATACATCTGCTATAGTCTCTCCTACTAATTATTGGCTTTATGGGCTTGTATTTTTTGCATTAATTTTAATTGTTTTTATGATTGCAAAAAGGCGATTAATACCGAAGTCATAATCGCCATAACTGAAATTTTATAAGTTTGAGTTTTACTGTTTTAAAAACTTTAAAGTACTGTGTTTTCCATCATTAAGTTCTATAGATGCCAAATAAGTGCCAGCAGATAGGTCTTTTACGGAAATAGCTTGAAAATTAGAAGTAATGGTTTTAACTTTTCTGCCTTCAAGAGAGAAAATGGCTATTTCGTTAATTGTATTATTTAAATCTTTTATGGCGATAGTATCTGAACTTGGATTTGGGTATAATAAAAAGTTGGTTAGAGGTGGTTCATTTTCTTCTATAGACAACAGGTTAGCATTTGTAATCCATAAGTCAATACCTTGATTTGAATTGCTCGCACCACTACCATCTCCGTTGGCCTGAAAAATGAGCTTGCCATTTGTATTGAAAAATTTGTCTGGTTGTCCTCGTCCACTTGAAGGGTTTATTGTTGTATTAAGCAGTGTCCCAGTTTCTGTGCCATTAGATGACCACAACTCTCCACTTAAATCGGCTTCTATATTGGGATCATCATCATAAAAAGTAGCTTCAAAAAACAATAAATTTCCGCCGTTGCCTAATGAGGGTTCGCCGACCAAACTGTCTTCTGGTCCTGGATTTATATCTCTAGTTAACAGCGTGCCTCCGGGTGTGCCATTTGTTCTCCAAAGCTCATAGCCGTTTGCGTCTGTATTTGCAGCAAAAAACAAGTAATTATTTGTTCTTTGAAATACATCAGCATAGTTTAGTCCGCTGGTTAAAATTGTGCTTCCAGCAACTGTTCCGTCGGTTTTCCAAAGGTCTACAAAATTGAATGAGGTATCGTAAGCTGTAAAATAAAGTTCGTTATTATATTCATAAAACGGGTATTCAGAATTGCTATCCATTCTAAGATTTAAAAATATTACAGTTCCTGCTTCGGTACCATCAGTTTCCCAGATATCATTCCCTAAACTAAAATAGGCTTTGCCATTAAAACTGGTTAGTCCATTTATAAAAGAATTCCCTGAAGTATTAATATCTTTTACTAACAGTGTACCAGCGTTTGTGCCATCCGTAACCCAAAGTTCTATGCCGTTGGTGCCATCATTAGCTGTAAATACCACTTTGTCGTCACCAATTTTTGTGAAATAATTGGGTTGACTAGATGAAGTGCCTGGTCTTATGTCTTTTAAAAGTATTGGGCTGTTGGGTGTACCATCACTAATATAAAGTTCATAGCCCGTAGTTATTGTTCCATGTCTAAATACAAAGTTGGTGTCTAAAATGGCAACGCTTCTGTTATCAAAACCAACGACTGGAGATTCTGTGTCTTCTTGAAGAAACGGAGTTTTGATAGCTCCATTTGTTTTATAAACTACGGTTTCTCCTAGTTGAAAGGCATTGTAGTATAATTCATTGTTGAAAACAAATATTGGACTAGCACTAGTAATGTCATTAGAGTTTATAAAATCGGATGTGCCAATTTCAGTTCCATTTGTTTTCCAAATAGTGCTTTCGGTAAAGTTTTTAGTAGCACTGAAATATCTGTAACCATTAAATTCAATACCTGTGTCTATAGTTAAATTGGTTGCGCTTGTAGTATTAATTGTTAAAAAATAATCTGCAGTTTGTGCTTTTGTATTTTGCATACTTAGCACAGAGAAAGTAATAATGATGTATAAATATTTCATATTTAATTAATTTTATTTGTTTAATGTAGGACCACCTCAAAAACACCTAATGGATCTGTTAAGTTAGGATTGCTATACAAATTACCTGTGTACTTAGCAGTTGTGTCAATGGTTAAAGTGCCTGAAAATGATGCTTGTACCCCGTTTTCCGGATTGGTGAGGTTTGCAATTATGGTTGTATTATTTTTAGTCCATGTGCCATATGCCGTTGGTGGACTGCCAGAGTCTTCTAATTTAACTATTATTGTACCGTCTGAGAAAAATTCCATTTCTAAGTGCTCACTATTGCCATTAATAATAAAACCCGTGAAAACACCTTGAAGTGGATTACTCAAAGTGATATTCTTTACGGTTTGACCTGCACTATTTGTTATTATAACCTGTAGATTGTGAATGCCAATCGGTAGCGTTTTGTCCCAGCTCAATATACCGTTGATACTATCAATATTTAATCCTGCTAGTGGTGCTGATAGAGAAAATGTACCTTGGTCTCCATTCCAATCTATAGTAGGTGCGGTTGAGTTACCTGTTTGAAAAAATGTAGCATCAAAGTTAGTCGCAGTATAATTTACCGTAGGTATATCAACCGTTGAGGATTCATCATCTTTACTGCACGATGCGAAAATTAAAAAAGCTATAAATAAGCGTATTAATTTTGATTTAAATAAAATTGTTTTCATTGTTGGTTGTATTGATTAATAAAAAAAAGAGTTGGCTTCAATCTGTAGTATATTCCCAAAGGATCTCAGCTGAATAAGAAAAAAAACCGCCAGATATATTGACTTCTGAAGAGCTAGGGTAATCATCTATTAAATTGTAAGAATAATTTTCACTCAACGCTTCGTTAAACGGCGAAGAAACAATGGTGCTTAAAATATTGTTTTGAGGTACGTAATTGATTTTAAAACCTTCGTAGTGACCAAAGGCAGTATTAGACAAAAACGATGGTGCTAGTTCTTTTAGAGTAATCATGGAAATAGAATTATTTAAATCCAGATTGTTATAAATTGGTACTAAGGGATTTCTTGAAGAATCATAGGTAATTTCTACTTCTTCAATTAATTCTAAAGGTGTGTTACTTTGTTCAGAAACAAAAATTTCATAATTGGTTAACTGTTCATCATTGTTGTATTCTAATACATATTTGTCTATTCTATAATTATTAGTTTCAGTTTCTAATATTTCAGTGATTTGATTATTATCATTATACGATAAGTCTCTAGTGATATGTAATTCTTCTGTGCTACCTATTGAGTTAGGTGCAACAATCTCTTGCCTTATTAATAGATTTTGACTATTGTAATGAAGTGTGCAAATACCATAATCTAAATTGGTTATCGTTTTTAAACGATTCTCGGTATCAAAAGTGTAGGTGTTATTTGCAAACTTGAAAAGTTTGTCACCTTCATAAATAACAGAGAGTACATTACCATAAGGATCTAATATGGCTTGAGGCTTTCCATTGTTTAAATAATATATTTCACTTGTTTCTGAAGTATTAATAAAACCACTGATAGTGCTAGTGAATTTTTTTAGCTTAACGTTGGATTCAGATTCTTCTAATTTACCGTCATCATCGCTACTACAATTAAAAGCGACTAGAATAATTAAAAGGTATAAAATAGTTTTCTTTAAAATAAATTGTTCCATAATAGAATTTGTTTTCCTATTAATGTCAACTTTATAAAAAGGTAAACCTGTTTATTTTATTTTTTTAAGAATGGCATCTGCAGCCTTGTATTTATAGGACTTTTTGGTTGTAATAGCCTGTAGTAAAACTTTAGCGTCTTTGATATTGTCGCTTTTTAAATACGCTAAAGCCAAATACCAATTGCGATGAGTTGCTAATTTATCCTCGTAGCCTTTATGTTGTTCAAATAAATTAATAGCATTTTGTGTGTTGCCTAATTGCAATTCACATATAGCCTCATAAAATAGATAATAAGAGGTGTTCGTTGTATTAAATAAGGTATGAAACTTCTCTGCTGCTACTTTATAATTATGCGCATCGTAATAAACAAAAGCCTCTGTTTTTGTATCTGTGTTTTCATTGCCACGAGATGTAGGAGCTATGACATTAGCATAAGGTTGAAAATATTCTGCAAATAATTGTTCATTTGAAAAATTCTCTCTTGGTTGAAGTAGGCTAAAGATGCCTAGAGCTATAATTAATGAGGCTGCAATGACTATTGCATAATAATTAAAACGTTTTTTAGGAGCTTCTAGTTGTTGAAGCTTTCGTTTTAGATCATCTTTTTTTATTGAAATAATAGCTGTTTTTGTTTGTTTTTCAAATTCAACCTGTGCTCTGAATTCAGCATCTGTTGACATTAATTTATCAAACAAGGTTTTTTGATTGGTATTGAGTTTACCATCAAAATAAAGTGCTATTAATTCTTCGTTTTTCATACTATGCATTTACGAGATGTTTTAGTTTTTTTAAACATCTCGATTTTAGGCTTTTTACAACATCTGTTTTATCATAGTTCTCAATTTCTTTAATGTCTTTTAAGGTATTTCCTTTAAGATAAAAAAGTTCTAAAATGCGCTGGCATTGGTTGCCTAGTTTTTTAAAATTTGCTTTTACTAGCTGTTCTCGCTCAGATAATACTTCATTTTCTAAAGTTAAATCCTCAAGAGTAATCTCTTCATTAATGGGTGCATCAATAATATTTAATTTAGAATGTGCTCTGAGGTGCTCATAAATTTTAAACTTGCCAATACTAAATAAGTAGGTTTTTATACTACTTGTAAATGCTGTTATTTTTCCATTCAATAAATTTTCATAAAGACTTAAAAAACTGTCTTGGTAAATATCTACGATTTCATTGTCCTTTAATGAGAACTTTCTACCAAAAGCTATAAAATCATCTTTATAGTTTTTATAAAGAAGTTCAAAGGCATTATCCTTATCCTTTAAAAGATCTTCTAGTGTAGGTTCTTTATTCATTAATGCATTAGAGACTAAAAAGTAAACTCAAAGTTAGAAAAAACAATTGTAATGAAAATATTTTTAAATAATTGTGCTTTATGATGTTTACCTTTTTAATTACATGTCATAAATGGAAGAACTATTAATTTAAAACCTATTTTAAAAATGAAAGTATTACAAACAATTTTATTTATGGCATTTGCGTTCTTAGCAACATCATGCGGTGGAGATGACGATTCTCCTTCGGAACCTTCTAATAATAATTTGTTTTCTGTGAAAATCAATGGAACAGATTATAATCCGCAGTTTGTTAACGGATTAATTACAGTAATAGGCTCTACTATTACAATAAGTGGTAGTGAGTCTAATGGTGATAATGTGGTTATTAATTTTCCTATTAGTGCAGAAGCGGGAGATACGTTTGCCGTTGCAGACACACAGTTTGTGGCTAGCTACGACGCTAGCAATGGTGATAGTGCTCTGTCGAGTAGCGGTAGCATTACAATTACAGCTCATAATACAGAGACTCAAAAAGTATCTGGTACTTTTAACTTTGTTGGGGATCCAATACTCACAGGAGGTACAACTTATACTTTTACTGAGGGGACTTTTGAAGTGACTTACAGTTTAAATTAAGTAAAGCTATTTTAAGCGTAATGAGCCTAATTACTACTATTTTGAGTTAGCTGGATTAGGCTCTATTTTTTTTAGAAAGCTTTTCAATCTTCTTAGAAATTCTAAGAATTTGCAATAAAATAATAGCACAAAGTGCAGCTACAATAGTGATTAATGCTGTTTGGCTTTCACCTTCAAAAAGGGCATTAAAATTTAACTTTGTAGCATTAAAAATAACAAGTGCTAGAGCAATAACTGATAAGATAATTGTAAATACTTTCATGTTCAAAAAATTATGCCAATAACGCTTTAATGTTATGAGCGAATAGTTTTACTGCGATTGCTAACAAAATTACACCAAATATTTTTCTTATAATGTTAATTCCGTTGGATCCTATGAGGCGTTCAATCTTAGCAGATGTTTTAAGTACTATAAAAATTACAAGGACGTTGCTAATTACTGCGATGATAATGTTTTCTATAGCGAATTCTGCTCGTAAAGATAATAGTGTTGTTAAAGTTCCTGGTCCGGCCATTAGTGGAAATGCTAAAGGAAACACTGAAGCTGTTACAGCGTTATGTTCTTCG
The DNA here is from genome assembly GCF_045063645.1 of Winogradskyella sp. Asnod2-B02-A. Lineage (NCBI taxonomy): Bacteria > Pseudomonadati > Bacteroidota > Flavobacteriia > Flavobacteriales > Flavobacteriaceae > Winogradskyella > Winogradskyella sp. Asnod2-B02-A. Next base: position 674,066 of record NZ_JBEFOG010000027.1, on the reverse strand, counting down.
TCTTTATAAAGTGTAATGCCTAAAACCATTTCTAGAGCAATAAAAAATATAACAAACGCACCTGCTACCGCAAATGAATTCACATCAATACCTATGAGGTTTAATAGACTTTTTCCAACAAAAAGGAATACGATCATTATTATTCCGGCAATTATAGAGGCTTTTCCACTTTGTATGTGTCCAACTTTTTTACGTAAATCTATGATAATTGGTATGTTTCCAATGATATCAATAACCGCAAAGAGGATCATGAAGGCTGTAAATATTTCTTTAAAATTGAGTTGCATTGCGTATTTTTTTTCTTTAATATTTAGGTCTTAAATAGCTGATGTTTATTGTTTTATCAGTTAAAAATGAACTAAGGTTTTCAAATTTTTTGCAAAGGTGCGATATTATTAAAGATTTTCAATATTAAATTGCCGTTAAGTTTTAGGTATTTATACTTTTGCATTAAATGCTAACTCACAGTTATTACATATGTTTCAATTAGGAAAAACAATAGTTTCAGAAGATATTATAGAAAAGGATTTTGTTTGTAATCTCTCGGCTTGCAAAGGTGCTTGTTGTATTGATGGTGATGCAGGAGCTCCTTTAGATAAAGCTGAGGTTCAAATTCTTGAAGATATTTATCCGAAAGTAAAACCTTTTCTGCGACAAGAAGGTATTGATGCTATTGAGGCTCAAGGAACATCTATAACAACAGATTTTGGTGATTTTGAAACACCTCTTATTAATGGTGCGGATTGTGCTTATGTTATTTTTGATGAGAAAAAAACGGCGCTTTGTGCTATTGAAGAAGCTTATAATCAAGGTGAGATTCAATGGAAAAAACCAGTCTCATGCCACTTATATCCAATAAGGGTTAGGGAATACACAGAGTTCTCTGGTGTTAATTATGATAAATGGGAAATTTGCGATGATGCCTGTACTTTGGGTAAAGAATTGCAAGTACCTATTTACAAATTTGTAAAGGAAGCATTGATTAGAAAATTTGGAGAGGATTGGTATGCCGAGTTAGAAAAAGTAGCTGAAAAGCATAATGCTAAATAGATTAAAAATAACTGCTTTTAGAGGCTAAGTTGTGGGTTGTGTTGAGCTTTTTAGTTGGTATTTGTAATGTTATTTTTGTGCCACTTGGTGTGTTGTTTTCATATAAATCTTCAATATCTAAAGTGTAAGAATTATGAAAAGATTCCGAGAAGTTGGCCAATCTTGCTTTTGTAATGTCTATACCAACAGAATTTCGTTTTAATTTCTTTTTATCATTAATTATTCGGGCAGCTATTCTACCAATACCATTGTCTATAATTTCAACGGTTATAAAATTTGATGATTTTTTGCTAACGATTAAATCAATCTTTTTCTGCTCAGTTTTTGAGGATAAACCATGCCAGAGCGAATTTTCTAAAAAGGGTTGAAGTACTAAGGAAGGTATTTTGGTTACTTCGGTATTTATAGAGGGATCAACTGTGATGTTGAAATCAATTTCATTATCAAAACGAATGTTTTCAATATTCATATACAGCTTCATAGTCTCAAGTTCATCGTTTAATGAGGTTTCTTTTTCTTTAGAAGCCATCAAAATTTTTCTAATTAATTTTGAAAACTTATTGAGGTAATAAACCGCATTTTCTTTTTCATTATTTATAATGTAGAGCTTTATGGAGTTCAGTGAATTAAATATAAAGTGAGGATTCATTTGGCTTCTTAACATATCTTGTTCTAGGGTTAAGATGTGTTTATCTCGTCTTAGGGCTTTTGTTCTGTTTAAAATAAACAAAGTTGTGCCTAAAATAACAAGAAGTAGTGAGGTGTAAAGTAAAATTTTCTTGTTGCGTTCTAATCTTAAACGCACCGTTTCGTTTTCTAATGCCAATGCTTTTATTTGGTTGTTTTGATTTTCGTTTTCATATTCTACAACAATATCATTAACATATTGAAGATTTTGCTGAGTTAAAATGGTGCTTTCTATCTCTACTGCTTTTTGATAGTAGTCTAAAGCTTCTTCAAATTTTTTATTCTTCTGATTGAGTTTAGATAATAATTTACTCGACTCAGCAACAGCTGATTTTAAATTATAAGAATTCGCAATATTTAAAGCTTTTTTTAAAGTTTTTTCGGCTAGAGGGAGTTCGTTCATTTCAAGTTCTAACTGCCCAAGATTAACATAAGAGGATGTAATATAAAATTGATCGTCTAATTCTAATGCTTTGTCTAACGCATTTTTAATCATGGGTTCTGCCTCTGCGTAATTTTCTTGTTTAAGGTAAATACGACCAATGCTATTGTAACATATTACACGACCTATTTCTGAGTCAATAGCATTATTATAGCCTAAGGATTTATTGTATTGAGATAATGCAATATCAAGGTTGCCTTTGGCTTCTTCTGCATAGCCAATATTATGGTAGTTAATAGCTAAGCCGAGTTTATTATTAGCATCTTGTTCAATTTTTAGTGATTTGTTAAATTGAACGATGGCTAAATCATATTGTTTTAAGGCTAAGTAAATATTCCCAATACTATTTTGAGAAACAGCAATATTATATATTATTGTTTGCGATGGATTTATTACAGAATAGGCGGTTTTTAATGCCTCAGTATGGTAATCTAGTGCAAGTTTAACAACGTCCATACGTCTGTAAGCAACACCAATCATATTAAGGCTTATAATTTTAAACTCAGTACTGTTGGCTTTTTCTGCATATAGCCTAGCTTCTTTGTGGTATTTTATGGATTGATTGTAATTAGAAATATCTCTATTTATAACACCTAATGCATTTAATGCAAAACAGGAGCCTTCATAATAATTGTTTTGTTTTGAGTTATTTAATAGCCGCTTCATTTTTAGGCTATCTTTTTTAAATGGTTCTAAAATAGAGTCTATTTGTGTGAATCGTGTAAGCTTTTGATTATTGAGATAAGCCAATGTGGTTGCAAATTCCTGTTGTTGCGCAAAACTTTGTGCTGTATAAAGAAGAATGACAACAGAAAGACCTAAGAGCTTATGCAGAAAACGTAATTTCATTCGTTATAATTTTTCTAAAAAATCTGATTTGCGTTGTCTAGCTACCGGAATTTTTTGATCGCTATCCATTATTACGTAACCTTCATTTTTAATAAATGCTTTTATTTTGTTTAGATTAATAATGTAAGAGTTATGAATTCTAAAAAAATAATGTTCAGGTAAAATAGCGTTAACCTCTTTTAGTTTTTTTGTGAGCACTATTTTTTTCTGATTTTGTAAAAAGAGCGTGCTATAATTACCATCAGATTCTATATAGATGATATCGTCTACATCTAAAAATAGTAGTTTGCCATCAGTATTAATTGTAATTTTCTTTTTATCGAATTGAGAATTAAAGTTAGTAAGCATGCGTTCTAACTTTACAGAGTTAATAGTGCGATCGCTGTATTTCTGTATTTTTATAATACATTCTTTTAAGTCGTCAGAATCAATAGGTTTTAAAAGATAGTCAATGGCCTCATGTTTTAGAGCTTTTATAGCGTATTCATCATAAGCAGTAGTAATTACAACAGCAAAATCTGTGTTTTTTAATTGCTCTAAGAATTGAAAGCCACCAATAGTTGGCATTTGTACATCTAAGAATAAGCAATCTGGAGTATTTGATTCTAAAAATAATAAAGCTTCATCCGGATTTGAGAAAGAGGAGATTACTTCAATCTCTTGGCTAAAGTTGCTCAGTTCCCAAATGAGGCTTTGGATGGCTTTTGGCTCATCATCTACGATTACAGCTTTTAACATGTTTATATGGTATTGAATATAAAGGTAGAAATATAATGAATGTTTACATGTAATTATGTGTGCAATGCGTTGTTTTGTGTGTAGAATGCTAAAAACAATGGTCTTAAAATTGTATCGCCAGTTATACACTATTTTTTACCATTTATACATTACAAGGGTGATAATAAGTGATTTGTGATGATATTTGAGTGATGAAAATGACCAAATGATACAGTAAATGGGGGTTTACTTTTTGGTTAAATGCTATTAATCAGTACTCATCAGGATTTTATAAAATTCTGAAATTTTCATTTCAGTGTTAATCGATAATAAGTAATTTTTAATTGCTTATTATTTATTTTAGTTAGTTATTAGGGAAAAAAGAGCGTTACTAAACGTTCTTTTTTTTTTTTGAGTAATTTTAATTAAAACACATCCTCTGAATTGCCAATAAACTCGCTTGTTGACATCCGTTTTAATATGATTTAACTTACATTTTTGTATCTTTTTTTTAATATATAAATACCTGTAAATCAAGTTAATAGGTTTATTTTTAATTGATTTGCAGTTTTATGTGTGGTATAGCGGTTTGTTAAAAACTTGTTGACAATGTTTATAACAATGTCTTTCATTTCATCCTACATTTTTCAATCTTTGTTGAGGGCAAAATAATATAGATTTTTCTATTTTTTCAGTTTAGAAAAAACATTTAAGATACGCCTTTTTATTCCTGATTTAGGAAAAAATTATAAAACGTTTTACGGATTTACTAGGGGTTTCTGGGCAATTAACCATTGTTCTTATGACCATTTAGGCTTTAAATTAAAAGAAATATGGAGATTACTCAGATTATTAAAAGGGATTACGAAACAAGTCCGTTTGTTTTAAATAAAATTACAAATGCTATTGAGAAAGCAATGCTTTCTGTTGGTAATGGTACTAAGGAAGATGCCAATACTATTTCTGTAGATGTGTTACAAACGTTATTAGAAAGAAAAGGAAGAGATCATAATTATTTACCTACTGTAGAAGAGGTTCAAGATTTGGTTGAAGAAAAATTAATGACAAGCTCTTTCCCTAGTGTTGCAAAAGCTTACATATTATATAGAGACGAACAAGCTAGAAGTAGAAAGACAAATATTTTTGAAAAGCGTATTAACTTAAAGCCTTATGAGTATCCTGAGCTTAATGAGTATGTAGATGCTATAAGACATTCTTACTGGATACATTCTGAATTTAATTTCACAAGCGATATTCAAGATTTTAAAACAAGATTGACCGTTGTGGAGCAGAATGCTATTAAAAACACAATGTTGGCGATTTCTCAAATTGAAGTTGCAGTAAAATCGTTTTGGGGTGAGATTTATAATAAAATGCCTAAGCCAGAAATAGGATCTGTAGGAGCAACATTTGCAGAAAGTGAAGTGCGTCATCACGATGCTTATTCACATTTATTAGAAATATTAGGTCTTAATAACGAATTTAAAAACCTGAAGAAAAAGCCGGTAATAATGAGACGTGTTCATTATTTAGAAACCGCTTTAAAGAATGCAAAAAGTGAAGATAACAAGGAATATGCAGAGTCAATTTTATTGTTCTCTTTATTTATAGAGCATGTGTCTTTATTTTCTCAGTTTTTAATTATCATGGCTTTCAACAAACATAAGAATATGCTTAAAGGTGTTTCTAATGTGGTTGAAGCAACGTCAAAAGAAGAGCAAATTCACGGAGATTTTGGTATCGATATTATTAAAATCATCAAAAAAGAAAATCCAACTTGGTTTGATGAAGAACATAGCGCTTTAGTAAGAGACTTATGTAAAGAAGCTTTTGACTCTGAAAGTAAACTTGTGGATTGGATTTTTGAAGCAGGCGAATTAGAGTTCTTACCTAAAAATGTGATTAATGAATTTATTAAAAACAGATTTAATAATTCATTAGAAAGCATTGGTATTGACAAAGTATTTGAAGTAAATGAAACATTATTAGCACAAACCGAATGGTTTGACGACGAAATTATAGGAACAAAGCACGGAGATTTCTTTGTGAAACGTTCAATAAACTATGCAAAGAGACAAAAAAGTGTAACCGGAGACGACTTATTTTAAACCACAAACGACCATATGAACCAAGACATCAAAAACAAAGTGATTCAAGAATCAAAAACAACAACATCTAGCCACGATGAATTAATTAAAGCTAGAAAAGAAGCCATTAAAGAAGCTAAATCAGAACCAGAAATAAAATGGTTAACAGAGCATAGTCGTCAATTTTTAGCCTCTGGTTACCTTACAGGTGATACCACTCCAGAAGAACGTATTAGAGAAATTGCTAATAATGCAGAAAAAATATTAGGTATCGATGGTTTTGCAGATAAGTTCTATGGCTACATGGCCGAAGGGTATTACTCATTAGCATCTCCAGTGTGGTCTAACTTTGGAAAAAAACGTGGCTTACCAATTAGTTGTTTTGGTTCACATATTTCTGATGATATGGGAGATATCCTTTATACGCAGTCTGAAGTAGGAATGATGTCTAAATTGGGAGGTGGTACTTCTGGTTACTTTGGTAAATTAAGACACAGAGGAGCTCCTGTTAAAAATAATGGTGAGTCTTCTGGTGCAGTTCACATTATGCAATTGTTTGAAAAAATGGTTGATGTAGTAAGTCAAGGTTCAGTGAGAAGAGGTCGTTTTTCTCCATACTTACCTATAGATCACCAAGATATTCACGAGTTCTTAGAAATAGGAACAGAAGGAAATCCAATACAAGAACTTACTCATGGTGTTACTGTTGGTAATGAGTGGATGCAAGAAATGATTGATGGAGACGCTGATAAAAGAGCTATTTGGGCAAAAGTATTACAACGTAGAGGTGAAATAGGGTATCCTTATATTTTCTTTAGAGACAATGCTAATAACAATGCTCCAGATGCTTATAGAGATAACAAACATGAGATTTACGCAAGTAACTTGTGTTCAGAAATTATGTTACCTACAAACGATCGTTGGTCTTTTGTTTGTGTATTGTCTTCTATAAACTTATTACATTATGATAAGTGGAAAGATACTGATGCTGTAGAAACCATGGTATATTTCTTAGATGCCGTATTAGAAGAGTTTATTACAAAATTAGAAGTGTATAGAGATTCTGATAGCCGTGACGATAGACATACATTTATGTTTATGGAGAAGGCTTATAATTTTGCTAAAGAAAACAGAGCTTTAGGTTTAGGTGCTTTAGGATGGCATTCGTTATTACAATCTAAAATGGTAGGTTTTGATAGTAAGGAGGCATTTGATTTAAACAGTGAAATCTTTAAAACCATTAAAGATAAATCGGTTAAAGCATCAGAAGAATTAGCTAAGTTATTTGGTGAGCCAGAAGTATTAAAAGGTTACGGAAGACGTAATACAACATTAAACGCTGTGGCTCCAACAACATCTTCAGCATTTATTTTAGGACAAGTATCTCAAGGTATTGAGCCAATTTGGTCTAATAGTTATGTAAAGGATATTGCGAAAATAAAAACAACCATTAAAAACCCTTATTTAGTAGCGCTTTTAAAAGAAAAAGGCATGAATACTAGTGAGGTGTGGAGAAGCATTAGAGATTATGATGGTTCTGTACAACATTTAGAAGGACTTACAGATCATGAAAAAGATGTGTTTAAAACCTATTCTGAAATTGATCAAATGACGATTATTTACCAAGCGGCAAACAGACAAAACCACATCGATCAAGGGCAATCAATTAATATAATGGTACATCCAGATATGCCAGTAAAAGATATTAATAAGCTTTATGTTACGGCTTGGCAGTTAGGTGTGAAATCATTGTACTACCAACACAGTATGAATGCTGCACAGAAGTTTAAGCAAAAGAAAGAATGTTCTAGCTGTGAAGGTTAAAATTCCGGCGAAAGCATAAATCTGAATATATTAAGTGTTAAAAAAAAGCATCTCAGAAATGAGATGCTTTTTTAATGTAATACAGATGAAGAATTCTATTCTTCAACCAAAGTATCAGTCCCTAAGTACTTATCATCTTTATTGTAATACCAAGCTCTTACTTTAGGGATTTTAATGCCATTTAAGAGAGTTTCTTCTGAAAGCAATATATATTCACCACTGTTTGGTTTTACTTCACCATGCTCATCTGTTTTAAAGAACTGGTAGATTTCCATAGCATACGTCTTTGGATTAAAATAAAAGTACCAAACGTCACTACCTACGGCTTCATCATACGTGACTTTTAAGACCAAATAATCGTTGCCTTTAAAGGTTCTCTTTTCAACCGTATCACTGAGATTGGTGCCAGTATCTTTCAACTTCATTGGTAAGCCATATAAATAAGAATAGTAGTTTTTGTAAAGTGTGGCTCTATCGCAAGTCATGTTTTTGTCTTTAGCTTTAAGACTGTCTAAAACTTTACCATTATACTGTATTTGGCATTTGCCTTTATCTAATGTATACGTAGTAGTTACGGTATCTTTTGTGGCTGTGACGTTGAAATATTCAGCAGGTAAATTAATAGAAATAACACTAGTGCGTTTTGGTGCTTTTGGTGTGGTCATTACCACGGTAAAGGTCTCATTAAATTGTTTCCAGTTGCCGTTTGGGTCGTGGTAGTTAATAGCATTTATTAATAACTCCTCTGAGGATATATTTTGGCTAAAACCAGATAAAGCGCATAGAAGTATCGCTAGTGTAAGGTAAGATTTCATATCAATTATTTTTTTTCTACAAATTACAATATATGAAACAAAAAAAAGCACCCAATGCCGAATTTTACGGGAGGATGCTTTTTATAAATTTAGATAGATTTGTGCGAAAAAATAAATCTTACTTTGCTTCCATCATTGCAAAGAACTTATCAATATTTGGCATTAAAATAATACGTGTTCTACGGTTTTTAGCACGATTAGCGCTAGAGTTATTTTCAACTAAAGGTTGGTAGCTACTACGACCAGAAGCTATTAATTGTTCTGGTGAAACTTTAAATTGATTTTGTAGTTTTTTCACCACTGAAGTAGCACGTAATACACTTAATTCCCAGTTATCAGACACTTTAGGTGTGTTAATAGTTCTAGAATCTGTATGCCCTTCTACCATAACGTCTAAGCTAGGCTCAGAGTTAATAACGTCTGCTAATTTCTGTAAAATTTTATCTGCTTTGTTACCTACTTTATAGCTTGCTGTGTTAAATAACATATCATCATCAATAGAAATCATTACAACTGTTTCGTTGATATCTACAACAATTTCGTCATCCTCGTTAAGATCACTAGTGTTAAGTGCTTTATTTAAATTATACTGAACCGCTAAGTTCATAGAATCTTTTAACGTTTTTGCACCTGCAAGTTTTTCTGGATTTACATTCTGTAAAGTTGCGCGCATTTTTTCTTTACTCGCTACAGAAGCAACAGTACCATCTTTAGAAACTTCAAACTTGGCTTTATTTTCAATTTTTAGCCCTTCAACATTATCATTTAATGATTGAATTTTAGCATTGTATTGATTGACACGAGCTTCAATAGCGGCAAATTTATTTTCTAAATCTTCTTTTTCTACACGTGTTTTAGTTAGTTCGCTAACGGTTTCACCATGTTGTTGCTCTAAAGCCACAAATTTTTTCTTAGATACACAAGAACTTAATAAAACTGCTGTTACTAAAAGGATCGAAATTTTTTTCATTATTTAAATTTTATATTAAATTAGTTTTAAAGTGATATATACGATTATGCGTGTGTTTTGGATGTTGAAATACTTAAAAATCTCAAAATTTGTCATAAAAAAAGCCCAATACGTTAATATTGGGCATTGTATATAAGGTGAAATGTTTTATTCTTCTTGTTCGTTATTTAATTTTGCTGGCTCCACAGAACTATCGTGGGCTCCATAATATTCTTCTAGAAGATTCATAGTGGCTGTTAATAGATCTTTAGTCTCTAAAAGTAAACTGAAATATAATGTAGTATTCTTAGGACTAGATTCTTCGTTACGCGTACGTTCAACTTGTTTCTGAATTTTTTCTTTTACCAACTTGTAAATTTCAGCTTTCTCATTTAATACAGCTCCAATCTTTTCAAAAGAACGCGATTCGAATGCGGATTGTGTTTTTGAAAATAAATTTTCTAAGCGCGAATCTAAATCCTTCAATTCTTTAATTTGACTGAACTTTAATTTTTTATGATTGTTGTTAACGTGTTTATGACTCACCTTAGAAATATAATCTAAAGATTGTGCCATATCTTGCAAATAACCCAATATGTTGATGTAGAAATTACTCGCTTCTAAACTTGGCTCTTCAAGATTTTTAATAAAGTAGAAGACATGATCTCTAAGATCATCGATTTCATTTGAAAGCTTATCAATTTGTTTTCTATTCTTTTTTAATAATTTTAAATCTTGCACAGCCAAACCGTTGATAGCAGAGGTGTAAATTTTATTCCCTCGTTTTACAACGCTTGCTATATTTGAAGCACTTTCATGAATAACTCCTTGTGTAGAACTGCTTTCGGCTTTCTCTAATTGGTCTTCTTCTTTCATTAATTTAGAGCTTTTACGGTGAGACATAAAGCTTCTTAATAATAATAGTATTGCTAAAACCAATAAACCAACCAAGGCATAACCTTTTCCGTAAAATAAGATGTAAGCCATTATTGCAGCTGCCACAAAAGCACTAAATGCTGTAAAAAACCAACCTCCAATTACGTTAAGTACACCTGCTACTCTGTAAACGGCACTTTCGCTTCCCCAAGCTCTATCTGCAAGTGATGTTCCCATAGCTACCATAAAGGTGACATAAGTAGTGGATAGCGGCAATTTCATTGATGTAGCAATTGAGATTAACACACTTGCCACCATTAAATTTACTGCAGCTCTCACTAAATCAAAAGCAGGTAAATCTTGCTCTTTCAAAACTGCTTTTGGCTTTATAAATTGTTTGTTCGCCCAATTTTGATAGGAAGCCGGAAGTATAAGATTTAAACTATCTGAAAGACCAATAGAGAATCTTACAATATTTCTAGATAAAAAATTTGGCTCAAAACGTTCTTTAATATCATCTTGTCTCGATAAATCTACAGAAGTCTTAACTACAGCTTTCGCTTTGCTAGAAAACCAAAGTGTTAAAACCATTATTAAACCCGCAATAAGAAGTAAAACTGGTTGTGTTTTTACTGGTGCGTTAAGTGCAGTCATAACAAATTCTGTTGGTAAAACACCACTTCCAGACCAAGCCTCATAAGAGTTATAAGCGGCAATAGGTACACCAATAAAATTCACTAAATCGTTACCGGCAAATGCTACAGCAAGTGCAAATGTTCCAACCACTATAATAATTGTATATATATTGGTTTTAAAAAAATGAATAACTAAATATGATAATAAGGATAAAACAATAAAGCTAATTCCAATAAGTGCAATAGGGTTTGAAGAGATTAAAGTCGAAAACTCATCGCTCATAAAACTAGCATTCTTTACACCTTTTATTAAGATAAAGTATAGAATAGATGTATTAGCAATTCCACTAAATACAGCTCCATACCATGATGGTTTTTCTTGAAATTTGAAGGATAACAGTAAACGTGAAACATATTGAATAATGGCTCCAATAGAAAAGGCGACGACCACAGATAGTAGAATACCTAATATAATTTCAATAGCTTTAGAATTATTAATGTAGGTAGCAATATCTGTAATGGATTGCGAACTGTTACTATAAATTTTTATTAATGCGACGGCAACGGACGCTCCTAATAGCTCAAAAACTATGGAAACCGTTGTAGAAGTAGGCATGCCTAAGGTATTGAAAAAGTCTAATAATAGAATGTCAGTAATCATTACAGCCATAAAAATGACCATAATTTCATTAAACATAAACTCACCAGGATTAAATATGCCTTTGCGAGCGACTTCCATCATTCCACTTGATGTCAATGCACCTACAGCAACACCAATACTGGCAACAATCATTATAGTTTTAAATGATACTGCTTTAGATCCTATGGCAGAATTTAAAAAGTTAACAGCATCATTACTTACACCAACAACTAAATCAGCAACAGCTAAAAAAGCTAGTGCAGCAAGCATATAAAGATATAGGTTTTCCATTTAAAAGGAGGCTAAAAATTGAACGCAAAGTACCTTATTTATTTCGAACATAATGTTACCTAATTGTTATTATTAAAACCGTAGTTATTGTAATTAATGCTAGTAAATATAACTGTATTCTTTTAACTTTAAGAAAATTGCAGGTAGTAATAAATCTTTTTTTTAAGCATAATGTGAGCTATTTTATAGACTATAGCCTAAAACCAACAAAAGAGATCAATTTGTTATAAGTCTCCGATAACTTTGGCTTCAGTTAGATAGGTTGTGATGCTTTTTGTTTGAGTTTTTGTAATGTTAAGTGTGTTAAATGATTAAATAATTGAAAAACAAGTGTTTAGGTGTTTAATGTTAACTTAATGTTATGTAAATATTGTTTAAATGTAAAATAATTGTTATATTCGTAAAGTAAACATTAATTATAACCCAAATAGATATGAAAAAGATAGTAATATTATTAGTAATGCTTTGTGTAGGTTTTACTTATGCTCAGGATAATAATCAACCAAAATTAGAAAAGAAAGGTGACACAACAGTTGCTACATATTACCATAATAATGGTGCGGTACAACAAACAGGAACCTTTAATGCAGATGGTAAATTGCAAGGAGAATGGACTAGTTTTGATATGCAAGGTAATAAGGTAGCTGTAGGTAACTACGATGCTGGTAAAAAAGTTGGAAAATGGTTCTTTTGGGAAGGTAACTCTTTAAAAGAAGTGGATTATATTGATTCTAAAATTGTTAGTGTTAACAAGTGGGGCAATAAAACCAAAGTTGCTGTAAATAAATAAACTAATAAATTTTATAAATAAAAAGGCTTTCTGATAATTCAGAAAGCCTTTTTTGATTTTTATAAAACTTATTTAAATTTTAGAATTTAAATGAATAGCCTAAAGATATCTCAGTTCCAGGATCTCTTAAAGAGAATATTTGGTTATCTGCTTTATAAGATTCATATTCACTTAACCTTTCACTACCTAAAATGTTAGTCACTTTTAAATCTATTGAAGAATTTTTGTTTTCTCCAAACGATTTATTAATTGTGAAATTTAAACTATTAAAAGGTTGTGTATACACGTCTGGTACAATTCCAATACCAACAGCCTCTAAGGTTTTACCTTGAATATTATAGAACAAGCCTGTTTGGAATCCTAAATCGGAATTGTTGTAATCTAAACCAAAGTTTATAAGGTATGGTGCTTGCCCTTGCAAGTCTCGTGTATTATCTATGGTTTCTCCATTCCTTGCATTGTCTTGTCTACTTGTAAATTCTTCATCAGACATTTTCAATTCAGATTTTATAAGTGAGAAGTTAGCATTAAACTTTAAATTATTTAAACCTTCAGAAATAAAGCCTAAACGCTGTCTTAATTCTAATTCTAGACCATATACATTTGCATTACCTAGATTACCTACAGTTAATTGTGTAGGTGCCTCTTCAAAGAAGGTTTGTTCAATAGGATCCGTAAAGTCTTTATAGAAACCACTAATGGCAAACATTTGTCCATTATCTCCATAGCGCTCATATCTTAAATCGTAGTTATTTACATAAGTAGGAACAAGATTAATGTTACCAATAAACAAACGGTTGGTTATGGGATCAAAAATTTGTGATACAGAGGCTTCTTTAAAAGAAGGTCTCGCAGTTGTACGTGAATAAGACCCTCTAAGATTTGATTCGTCATTAAGTGAATAAATAACATTAGCTGAAGGGAAAAAATCATATTCATCTAAAATTAAATCTCTATCAAAGAAAATGGTGTTATTATCACGAGTGCCTGTATAATAAGAATTAAAAGACTCTGTTCTTAATCCCAAAACAGTTTTAAGGTTTTCACTTAAATTAAATTCAGCTGAAAAATAAGTGGCAGCAATATGTTGTTCACCTTCATAGGCATCGATTGGGTTAAAAGTGTCTATAGAAATTAAATAGGTTCCGGAGTCACTTGTAGGATTCCATATATTATCAGAGCCTAGTAAATTATCAACATTTCCATTAGCAATATAAGACTGGTCTCCTCTTATGCTAAATGTGTAATCATCAGTATTGAAATCCCTAAATTTATAGGTATATGCTCCACCAAACTTAAGTTTTGCTGGTCTTCCAAAAAGTTTAACAGTTTTATCTAAATCTATTTTCCCAGACCAGGTTTCTTCTAATAAGTTTCTCCAAAGTTGAATAGGAAATGTCGATGCGGAAGGTGATAAAAAAGAATCTCCATTATCGGCTTGCTGCAATGGTGTGATGCGATGCCCTTTATCCATAACTTTAGAAAACGTTGGTGACAGTTTCCATTCTAAATTAAAAGCATTTTCATCAGTACTTAGACGGTGTTTCCCTGAAACTAATACATTAGTGATGGAACGTTCTGTATATGTGATAGCATTTTTGGTTAATGGTTCTAATGCACCACCAGTTCCATCCTGTGATATAATTTGATCATAAAAGCCTGCCGTTGATTCTCCATTTTGAACATGAAGTAAATTTATTTTGAACTTTGAGGCATCGGTTTTATAGGTTAAACCCAACATACCATTCATGATTATATTGTTGAGACCTTCGGAACCTTTTGAATCTAGAGCGGCCAATAAGTCGTTTTTAGATTTGTCTTGAGGGTCTTTTATATAACCACCATCAATTCGATTTTTATAAAATGTAGTTTCATTTTTGTATGAAAATGAAGCTTGATATCCTAATTTATCATCTCCAACATCATATTGATTTCCTAGTGTGAAACCAAAATCAAAGTTCATTCCACTTCGTTCTTGCTTTGCTGCCAGCTCTTTTGAGAATCGATCTGTTAAAGTTGTTAATAATAAACGATCTTCAGAGGTACCAGGTATAGATTGATATCTATTAATTGGTAAGTTACGCGTACCATCGTCAAAACCAAAAAAATCTGTATCACTTCCTGTTGATGTTAAGTACTGATCGTTAAAGTGCATATCTGGATTATAGCCAACACCAAATGATAAAGTATACTCCGGTTGAGTTGGGAAATCTTTTGTTACAATATTTACAATACCACCAGTAAAGTCAGCAGGATATTCTGCTGAAGCAGATTTTAAGACAATTACATTTTCTAAAATGTTTGTTGGAAATAAATCCATTTGAATAGTATTTCTATCAGGATCTAAACCCGGAATATCAATACCATTTAAAATAGATTTGGTATATCTGTCACCTAATCCACGGACATAAACATATTTACCTCCTTGTATAGAAACACCAGGTACACTTTTTACAGCACTTGCTACATTACTAGCGCCTGAGCTTTTAATAGCTTGCGCAGATAAACCATCCATTACTACAACAGATTTTTTCTGAAGATTTAGTACAGAGTTTTCAGTGTTACGTTTTGTAGACGTTTTTATAACTACAGTATCTAATGAATTTGTTTGTAGTACAATATCTATAACTGTGACTTCATTAGATTTTACAACTACACCAGTAATTTCTTGAGTAACGTATCCAACAAATGAAAAGGCTAATGTATAAGTTCCTTCTTCTAACTCTAATTCGTATTTACCGTCAAAATCAGCACTTACACCATTAGTTGTTCCTTTTACAACAATATTACAAAAGGCCATTGGCTCATTAAACTCACCATCGAGAACTGTTCCAGCCACTTTTCCTTGAGAAAAAGAAAAACAGGTAATTAGAAAGAAAACAAAAGTTAAAACGTTTTGTATATTTTTCATATTAAAATTTAAATAACCCATCGCTTAGTATTTAAACGATGGGTTTGTATGTTAAATGTATTTTTTAGAAACCTAATCCGCCAACTATATTAGCGTAAGTCCAACTTAAGTTTGAAGTTGTAGCTCCAACAGTTTGTGATCCTTGAGTTACAGCAGTTGCAGTAGAACCAAAACCAGTTACTGTTACCGTTTCTGCTTTGTTTACAAAGACGTCAGTAACATTAGCAACACCTGTAGGTAAAACAATTTGCCATGTTCCAAAAGTTAATAATGCGTTATTGTAGTTAGTCGCAACTCCATCATTATCTAATTCTACGTCAGAAGAATCTTTAAAACCGTATGCATAAACATTAGAAGTGTTTCCTTGTGCATTACTTCTATAATCGGCATATTCACCATTAGCGGTTATAGAATTTCCAATTATAGTCGCATTTATTATCGTAAAAGCACCAGAGCCAGTCCCTTCAGGACCATCAACTTCGAAAGCATGATCTGAAGCCTCTCCTAAAATGACTACAGCATTATCAATAGTACCAGAGTACGCTTGGTCAATATCTAAAGCATCATCACCTTGAGCCCAAACTAATAAGTTTGTTGCATCTACAGTACCACCAAAGAATTCAACACCATCATCAACATTAGCAACAACTTCAATGTTATTAATAACTGTACCGTTACCAACACCACCTAATGTTAAACCGTTAATTTCATTACCTTCTCCAATTAGAGCACCACCGTGACGGATTGAGATATATTGTAAAACACCAGAGCTATCAGCAGCATCAGTGCCACCATATTGTCCAAAAGTATCATCAGCAGGAATACCTTCAATTTGAGCGGTTTCTATATCACCTGAAAAAGAACATGGTGCATAACCTAAAACAATTAAACCTCCCCAAAGACCTCTGTCATTTTCGTCTAAATTTGTTCCAGCTGTTTCACCACAAGTAATATTATCACTAGTAGAAGTGAAAATAATTGGTTGGTCTGAAGTACCCTGAGCATTTAAAGTTGCACCTCTTGCAACAATTAAAGCAGATGCTAAAGAACCTGTTCCGGCAGAACCTTTAATAATAGTACCAGGGTTTATAGTTAATGTTACTCCATCAGCTACAACTACCTTTTGGTTTAATTGATAAATGTTATCAGCAGTCCAAGTTGTACTTTCAGTAATAGCACCTGTAACAGATATAGTAGGGCATTCTGTTCCAGTACCTCCACCGTCGTTAATATAAATGGTAGTTTCTTCTATTATTATAGGAGTATCATCATCTTTAAAACAACCAGTGAATACTAGTGTAGAAGCTACTAACGTGATTAAAAGTAATTTTTTCATGAGTTAAATTTTAATATACAGTTTGATTTTTTTTGTATTATGCAGCAAAGAAACTATGATTCCCTCACTTGTAGGTTAATTAAAAATTAAAGCTTTGTAATGAAAAGGTTAGTTAAGTGTTAGCTTAGTATTAACTCAATTGGTATTAAGGAAACAATGCCGTAACATTAAAATCTATTCTATCTAACTTTCGTTTTAGGTTACAATTCAAAACCATTTTATCTATCTTGCATGCACTAAGAATTATACTATGAACTGGGAACAATTACTCTCTTTAAAACGCTTTGGCGACACTAATAAAAGACTACGAAAAGAACAAGATGAAACACGATTGGGTTTTGAGGTTGATTATGACCGAATTATATTTTCATCAGAATTTAGAGGACTTCAAGACAAAACCCAAGTAGTGCCATTGTCTAAAACCGATTTTGTACACACCCGCTTAACGCATAGTTTAGAAGTAAGCGTTGTTGGTCGTTCCTTAGGTAGAAAAGTGGGACAGTTATTGTTAAAGAAACATCCGCATTTAGAAAGTGTTCACGGTTATAGAATGAATGATTTTGGTGCTATAGTTGCTGCTGCAGCTTTAGCGCATGATATTGGAAATCCACCTTTTGGTCATTCTGGTGAAAAAGCTATAGGTGCATATTTTAAAGATGGAAATGGTTCAGAATTTAAAAAGCATTTAACTGAAAAAGAGTATCAAGATTTATGCGATTTTGAAGGTAATGCCAATGGATTTAAGATTCTTACGGAGAGTAGAGAGGGTAGAGAAGGCGGTTTAAGATTGAGTTATGCCACTTTAGGTGCTTTTATGAAATATCCAAAAGAGTCATTACCAAAAAGACCAACAGATCATATTGTGGATAAAAAATATGGCTTTTTTCAAAGTGAAAAGACAATGTTCCAAAACATAGCATCAGAGTTAGGTTTAACCAAAAGAAGCGATGAATATATAACTTATCAAAGGCATCCATTAGCATTTTTAGTGGAGGCAGCTGATGATATTTGTTATACTATTATTGATTTTGAAGATGGTATTAATCTTGGTCTTATTGAAGAAGAGTACGCTTTAGAGTATTTAATTAATTTGGTAAGAGACAGTATTAAAACCGAAAATTATAGTGCTTTAAAGACAACCGAAGATCGAGTTAGCTATTTGCGAGCGTTGGCTATTGGACGTTTAATCAATGAAGCCGCTTCACTATTTATGAAGCATGAAGAGGCTATTTTAGCAGGTGAATTTGAAACTGCTTTATTAGATGTTAGTCAGTATAAAGCGCAAATAAAGGATATTATTAATATTAGTATAAAAAATGTGTATCGCTCTAAAGAGGTGATTAATAAGGAAATTGCTGGATATAAAATTCTGAATCAATTATTAGAATCTTTTGGAGAAATGGCGCATCATTATTTTGATAATAAAATGTCTAATTATGATAATTTATTATATAGTACATTGCCAGAAACAGTAAAGCTTAATAATGATTCGTTGTATCAAAATCTTTTAGCTGTTTGTCTTTATATCTCGAAGTTATCGGACACTAATGCGATGCTCTTACATAAGAAATTACAAGGACAAATATTATAATAGTGCATTTCATCGAATAAATTTGTTTTTTAACGGTATTTTATTTTAATTTGCTTAGATTCAAGCTATTAAAACACCTACTTATGAGAAATAATATACTCGGAGGATTAGTCATCTTTTTTGTTGTTGTGACTTGCCTTTTAATGTTAGACGACATTTCTAGTAAAAGTGAAGAAAATTATTCTTACAAAACTATTGAAGTAGAACAAAAAGTTGAAAACCCTACAGACTTAGCTGTTCTTGATGAAGAGGAATAAATCTTCTATTTCTTTTTTTATAGATAATGCATCTAATTGCTGTAATTGCTGCAATTGGTGAACTGTAGCATGTTCAATAAATTGATCATCAATTCCCATAGTTACAATACTTTGTTTGTAGTGATGTGTATTTGCAAATGCTAAAATAGAAGATGCAAAACCTCCAATAATGCTGCCATCTTCGATAGTAATAATTGCCTTGTAGGTTTTAAAAATCTCATGGAGCAAGGTTTCATCGATGGGTTTAACAAATTGCATATCATAATAACCTAGAGATGCCTTTTTATCTAACATTTCTATGGCATCAGCAACGTTATTTAAAATTGTACCAATTGAAAGAATGGCAATAGATGTGCCTTTCTTTAAACAAATCCCTCTTCCTATTTCTATAGTTTCAAAAGGCATTTTCCAATCTAATAAATGACCTCTTCCTCTAGGGTAACGAATGGCAATAGGGAAATCAATGCCTAATTGAGCTGTGTACATTATATTTCTAAGTGCAATTGCATTACTTGGAGCAAAAATCACCAAATTAGGGATGCAATTGAGGTACGCTAAATCAAAAACACCATGGTGTGTAGCTCCATCTTCACCAACCAATCCGGCTCTGTCTAAACAAAAAATTACAGGTAAGTTTTGTATCGCCACATCGTGAATCACTTGATCGTAAGCACGCTGTAAAAACGTTGAGTAAATATTACAAAATGGAATGAGACCTTGTGTAGCCATACCTGCAGCAAGTGTTACCGCATGTTGCTCTGCAATACCAACATCAAAAGCACGGTCTGGAATAGTTTCCATCATGTATTTCAGGGAACTACCAGTTGGCATAGCTGGAGTAATACCAATGATTTTCTCGTTTTTAAGAGCTAATTCTACAATAGTTTCTCCAAATACATCTTGAAATTTTGGAGGTAATTTACCAGAATCGGGTGTTGCAACTAATTCACCAGTTTTAGCATCAAACTTACCAGGAGCGTGATATTTTACTTGATTTAATTCGGCTTGTTTTAAACCTTTTCCTTTTGTAGTAATAATGTGTAAAAATTTTGGACCTTTCACGGTTTTAAGCCGTTCTAATTCTGATAGTAATAAAGGTAAATCATGACCATCAATAGGGCCAGAATAATCAAAATTTAAGGCTTCAAAAATATTATCTTGTTTTTCCGTGCCTTTTTTTACGTTAGTTAAATATTGTTTTAAGGCACCAACACTTGGGTCAATACCAATAGCATTATCGTTTAAGATGACTAATAAATTAGCATTGGTAACTCCTGCATGATTTAAACCTTCAAAAGCCATTCCACTAGCAATAGAAGCATCACCAATTACAGCAATATGGTGTTTGTTTTCGCCTTTTAGTTGTGATGCAATTGCCATTCCTAAAGCTGCCGAAATTGAGGTTGATGAATGGCCTACACCAAAAGCATCATATGCGCTTTCACTGCGTTTAGGGAAACCGCTTACACCATTAAGTTGTCGGTTGGTATCAAAAACATCCTTTCGGCCTGTTAAGATTTTGTGTCCATAAGCTTGGTGACCAACATCCCAAATTAATTCATCTTTGGGAGTATTAAATACGTAATGTAATGCTATGGTTAATTCTATAACCCCTAAACTAGCACCTAAATGACCTTCTTTTGTGGCAACGATATTGATTATAAAATCACGTAGCTCTTGGGCAAGTTGAGGTAAGTCATCTGGCTTTAGTTGACGTAAGTCAATTGGCAAATTGATATGTTTTAGAAGTGAGTTTTTCACGTCGTAAAAATACGAGATTTTATTAGTCTTCAGTCACAAAAATTATTGGTAAGGTGTAGGTAACTGAAACATTTTTACCACGCTGTTTACCTGGAATAAATTGAGGTAATAATTTTATAACACGTAAGGATTCTTTCTCTAACTGTGGATGAGGTGCTCTGATTTTTATATCTGTTACATCACCACTTTTGTTAATTGTAAATTTTGCGAAAATTTTTTGTTTTCCTTTAATACCCAAATCACCTTGACCTAAATCAAAATTATTATTAACAAATTCAGTTATTCTTTTAGAGAAATAGTCTTTTTTTTCTGTTTTTGATATGGTTTTTGGTGTATCTATAAATTCTGGAACCTGATCTACAATCAGATACCCAAAAACTACTTCGTCATCATTTATAATAGGTTCGGGAGGTGCAATATCTCCCATTACTTCAACAACTATACCTTTTAAAACGGGAATAGGAATATCAATTTTATCTATAGGATCTGGTTTTTTTAGAATGGTTATGGTTTTAGTTGAATCAATCAGAATATTAGGTGCAGTAATCTCTGGAGTTTGAATGGATTCGGCTTGTAAAGTAGAAATAATTTTTACAGCATCAATTTTCTTAGTATTTCCGTTTTCATCAGAGCAACTTAAAAGAGAAGTTCCCATAGCAATCAATAGGGCTAAAAGAAAGAACTTATGAAAAGACATCTGTTTCTGAAAGATGTGTTGTGGAATTTCAATCCGAATTTGATCTAATTGAGACATTTTAAAACGACCACATATCCTTTTATCACGATTATTATTTAAATATTGCTCAATTGTTTGTTGTGGCATATCTGTAAAATCAATGACAGATTTAGAACATGATTGGCAAAATCGACCTTTTTCATTCGGACTCATTTTAGACCAATCTTCATGGCAAGGTTTTGGTATCGAAATAGAGAAGTTCGTTTTCATAATTAATAGCTTTGTATGAATGCATCAAATTTCTTGCCGCAATGATTTGGAATAATTTTGAAATCGTATTTTTACAACTATGATAAATCCATTTGACGATACCTATTTTATGAGAAAAGCACTTCAAGAAGCTGAGGCTGCTTTTGAAAAAGGTGAAATACCAGTTGGTGCCGTTATTGTCGTAGAAGATAGAATTATTGCGCGAACACATAATCTCACAGAACTATTAAATGATGTCACTGCACATGCCGAAATGCAAGCTATTACATCTGCAGCAAATTTTTTAGGTGGTAAGTACTTAAATAAATGTACCTTATATGTCACTTTAGAACCATGCCAAATGTGTGCGGGAGCTTTATATTGGAGTCAGATTTCTAAAATAGTCTATGGAGCATCAGACGTGCAAAGAGGATTTAAAACTATGGGAACAACATTACATCCAAAAACGGAAGTGGTTAGTGGTGTTTTGGCAGAAGAAGCTTCAGCATTAATGAAACGGTTTTTTATTGAAAAACGTAACTTAAATTAATTAAATTGTAGACGTTAAAGCTATACCGATAATGAAAACACAGACTTTTATCATATTATCATTACTATTTGTTTTAAGTTGTAAATGCAATAAAAACAATCAAAAGAACGCTAAAATGGAGATTGTAGAATCTGTTTTAATTTCAAAAGGAAATCTTTATGGTTCAGGATCCGAAGGTATTGCCAAGCAAAATACTGTTATAAAAAACTTGAGTGATTGGGAGAATTTAATAACTCAAATGAATAGCGTAAACAATGTTTCTGAGCGTTTTACAGAAACAAAAATTGACTTTTCAAAATATACTGTTATTGCTGTATTTAATGATGTAAAAGGAAGTGGTGGTAATACGATAGAATTAGATATTTCTAAAACTTTGGAAAAGATTTTGGTTACAGTAAAATATACAAGTCCTAAAGGCAACGCAACAAGTGTAATGACACAACCTTATTATATTGTAAAGATTTCTAAACAGAATTTACCGATAGTTTTTCAATAGTATTTTAACGTGGGTTTTAAATTAGTTAAGAGTTTAACACGTTAATATTAAGGCAAAAAAAAACGCTCAACCATTGGTTGAGCGTTGAAACTTGTAAGATATATACTTATAATACCTGCACGTTTGCAGCTACTAATCCTTTTCGTCCTTCTTCTTCATCGTACTCTACAGTATCACCTTCGCGTAATTCTACGCCATTAAGGTTTGATACGTGTACAAAGATGTCTTTTCCTGTTTCTTCGTTGGTAATGAATCCAAATCCTTTTGAATCATTAAAAAATTTAACTGTTCCAGTCATTATAATATAAATAAAAATTAAAGTACAAAGATAAAATAAAATTAAAACCCAATGTTAATAAATCGTTTTATTTTTAGATGTTTTAATATTGGTAATCAATATTTTCTATCTAAAATATGGGTTGTATTTCCTTGTTTTGGAGTTAAAGCTATTAAACTGGGTTGAATATAAGAAGAAAAATTAGTGTTAAGAATTGCGTTGATTTTCGCGCATTTTATCAAGGTTTTCTTTAGTAAGCATATAGTCTTTAACGTCTTTATCTTTCCATCTATAATAAGAAAACAACGGAAAAACCACAAAAAATAAACCTAGAACGCCAAAACCAATGAGTTTTTTTGAATAGTCAAGATTTAAAATTAAACCACAAATAATGCTGGTAAAAGACGCTAAAAATGCTAGAAACGTAATAATTTTTATGAATTTCATTAAGTGATATTTATTCAAACGCCTAATATAGACTTAAGATGTAAAATTAATTAATTCGTTTCGATATGCGGTTAGTAATTTAGACTTTGAAACAAACCCATAGTAACAATCGTCTTTTATTACAGGTAAATTCCAAGCTCCACTATCTTGAAACTTCTTCATCACCGTTTTCATATCATCTTTTTCATAATTAATATAATCTGGTGGGTTGTGCATAAACGTTTCTACAGATGTTGTATTGTAGAGTGATTGATCAAACATTACAGTTCTTATATCGTCTAGCAGAATAATACCAACCAATCGATGATAACCATCTACAACAGGAAATAAATTCCTACTCGATTTTGCTACGGCTTTATGTAACATATCTCCTAAGGTCATTTCTGGATTTAGAGGTATAAAATCTTTCTCAATTACACTATCTAATTGCATCATGGTAAGTACGCTCTGATCTTTGTTATGTGTCAATAAATCACCACGTTCAGCTAGTTCGCGAGTGTAAATTGTATGTTCCATATAATTTTTTGTAATCATATATGAAATAGCAACGGTTATCATTAGAGGTAAAAACAAGATGTAACCTCCTGTGATTTCTGCAATTAAAAATATGGCTGTTAGTGGTGCATGTATAACGCCTGCTATTAATCCTGCCATGCCAATTAATGTGAAATTGGCTTCAGATACTTGATGTCCAAGACCAATGTTATTTATTATTTTGGCCACAACATTTCCTAATGCACTTCCCATTACCATGGTTGGTACAATAACTCCACCAACTCCTCCAGCGGCAAAGGTAGTTGTCATTGCTATGGCTTTAAAAATTGTAAATCCAATAAGCAGCACAATTACAACCCAAATATTGTCAATGTATTTATCAAATGGATTAGAGCCTAATGCATGTAAATAGTTACCTTCAAATAAATCTTTTGTAAAACTTAGGCCTTCACCATGAAGTGGTGGAATGAAATACAGCATAATCCCAATTGCAATTCCTCCAATCAAAAGTTTAATAAACTTTGTTTTAAATCGATCAAAAAATGCATAAATGGCAAAGT
Organism: Winogradskyella sp. Asnod2-B02-A; assembly: GCF_045063645.1. Lineage (NCBI taxonomy): Bacteria > Pseudomonadati > Bacteroidota > Flavobacteriia > Flavobacteriales > Flavobacteriaceae > Winogradskyella > Winogradskyella sp. Asnod2-B02-A. The sequence continues at coordinate 649,808 of NZ_JBEFOG010000027.1, read as the reverse complement.
ACATTTTGGTGAAATATATAGATGCAATGCCAGTTGCTAATCCTAAAATCATAAAAAATGCCGTATCTCTTGGGTTAAATTTTTCAGTAACATTAAAATTAAATAGCAATTCATCTCCTAAGAAAAAATAGGATGTTAAAACTGAAGATATCGATGCAATTAATAAAGGTAAAAGCGATGCAAATGTAAGGTCTAAACTAAAAATTTCAACGGCAAATACTATGGCAGCAATAGGAGATTTAAACATTGAGGCAACAGCAGCAGATGTAGCACAAGCAATGAGTAATGTGCGTGTTTTTTTATCTACATGTAAAACCCGACTTAAATTAGAACTTAATGCAGAGCCAGAAGTTATTGCAGGTCCTAATAACCCAACAGAACCACCAAAACCTACCGTTAGAGGAGCTGTTATTAATGGATGATAAATAAGTTTGTAAGATAAAAGTCCTTTTTGACGCAATAAAGAATAAAGTAATGAAGGGATTGCGCGTTTAACGAAAGGAGGAATTGATGGGCTTAATGCTTTTTTAAAAATATACTTAGTGAAAATATAGACTAGAAATAAGCCAATTACAGGCAATATAAAATAAAGTTGGTTTTGAGAAAAAATAAGTCCTTTTTCTAGTGCAGACTGAATTGTGTAGGTAATATTTTTTAAAGTTACCGCAGCAACACCTGTTAACAAACCGACCGCAATACTTAATATATAAACAAAGTTTTTTTGCGATACATATTTGTACCGCAAGAGAAGTAAGTGTTTTATAAAGGGTGGCGTTGGCATCTTTCAAAAAAACGGTCAGGTTTACAAAATCCTATAAATTAGATTTATAGGGCTGACTAAGATGTAAAATTAATTAATTCTCGTCGGTATGCCGTTAATAATTTTGATTTAGAAATAAAGCCTACATAAATACCATTTTTTACAACAGGTAAATTCCAAGCGCTGCTGTCTTGAAATTTTTTCATAATAACTGTCATTTTATCTTTGTCAATATCAATTACTTCGGGCGGTTTTTGCATAACTTCGCTCGCATACACTTCATTGTATAACGTTTGATCAAACATAATAGCTCTTAAATCATCTAATAAAATAACTCCTTTTAAAGTTTTGTCTTTGCCGTTTATAACTGGGAAAATGTTTCTATTTGATTTTATAACGGCCTTATTAATAATATCGCCTAATGTCATTTTAGTTGTAATACTAATAAAGTTAGTTTCAATAACCTTGTTTATGTCCATTAAGGTTAGAATAGCGTGATCTTTATCGTGTGTTATAAGGTCTCCTTTTCTACCTAATTCCATTGTGTAGACGGAATGTGGAGCAAAATGTTTTGTGATACCAAATGAAATTGCAGCTGTAATCATTAAAGGAATAAATAAATCATAACCACCAGTAAGTTCGGCAATTAAAAATATAGCAGTTAATGGCGCGTGTAATACTCCAGCCAATACACCAGCCATACCAACAAGGGTGAAATTACTTTCGGAAACGGGAGTATTAAATAAGCCACAATGGTTAATGATTTTAGCGATGCAATTTCCCATTATACTTCCCATAAAGAGTGTTGGTGCAAAAATACCTCCAACACCTCCTGCTCCAAAAGTTATAGCACTGGCAATAATTTTAAAAAATACGAGTCCGGCTAAGAGTAAGATAATTATCCAAATGTTAGTTAAATCTAGATTTAAAAAATTATTTTCTAAAGCTTTTTCTGGATTACCAACAATAAGACTATTCATAATATCGAAACCTTCACCATAAAGTGGTGGAATAAAAAAGATCAATATTCCGATAGCAACACCTCCTACAAGAAGTTTTTTAATTGGTGAGTTTAGTTGGTCAAAAAAGTTTTGAATCCTTTCATAAACTTGATTAAAATAAATAGAGGTAAATGCTGCGCAGACTCCTAAAAACGCATAAAAAGGGACATCCGAGATTGTAAATTTATCTTCAATTCTAAAAGGTAATAAAACATCGTCACCAAAGAAAAAATAAGAGGTTAATACAGCAGAAAGTGAGGCTAGTAATAATGGTAGCATCGACACCATTGTTAGGTCTAAACTAAAGACTTCAATTGCAAAAATAATAGCAGCAATAGGTGCTTTAAAAATGGATGATAGTGCACCAGCTGCTGCACAACCAATGAGTAAAGTCTTAGTTTTCTGGTCCATTCTAAAAAGCCTAGAAATATTAGAACTAATGGCAGCTCCTGTAGCAACTGCAGGTCCTTCTAGCCCAACAGAACCTCCAAAACCAACCGTTATAGGTGCTGTAAGAATTGATCCAAACATTTGATAGCTCTTTATGATGCCTTTACGTTTTGCAATAGCATGTAAAGTTGAAGGAATCCCATGACTAACTTTTGACCTTATGACATATTTTATAATTAAATAGACTAAAATCAATCCTATTATAGGGAATAAAAAGTAAAAGGCATGGTGATAATATTTTACCAATTTCCCTTCTAGCAAGAGTTGAATATAGTGCGTTAAATTTTTAAGGATTACAGCACCAACTCCAGATGTAAAGCCAACTAAAGCACTTAAAATGAATACAAACTGCTTATCTGAAATGTGTTTGGCTCTCCAAATTAGTATTTGTTTTAAAATGGTATGTCTAGGCATGGTTATAAGAACTAAAAAATCCTGCAATAAGCAGGATTTTTTAGTTTAAGATTTTAAATTTAGTTTTAAACTTAATTCCTCTAGTTGTTCATCATCAATTGGTGCAGGTGCATCAATCATTACATCTCTACCAGAATTATTTTTTGGAAAGGCAATAAAATCTCTAATGGTTTCTTGCCCTCCTAATATTGCAACTAGTCTGTCTAACCCAAAAGCTAAACCTCCATGTGGTGGCGCACCATATTCAAAAGCATCCATTAAGAAACCAAATTGCGCTCTAGCATCTTCTTCAGAAAAGCCTAAATGCTTCAACATTATGGCTTGTGTTGCTTTATCGTGAATTCTTATAGAACCACCTCCAATCTCATTACCATTTAATACTAAATCGTAAGCATTAGCTTTTACGTCACCTGGATTGGTATCTAACAATTCTATTTGTCCAGGTTTTGGAGAAGTAAATGGATGGTGCATGGCGTGATAATGACCCGTTTCTTCATCTAATTCTAATAATGGGAAATCAATAACCCATAATGGTGCAAATACTTTAGGGTCTCTTAAGCCTAAACGTGTTGCTAATTCCATACGTAAAGCACTTAATTGTGCTCTTACTTTATTAGTGTCTCCAGATAATACGCAAACTAAGTCTCCTTGTTTAGCGCCAGTGATTTCCGCCCATTTTGCCAAATCATCTTGGTCGTAAAATTTATCTACTGAAGATTTATAGGTTCCGTCGTCGTTACAACGTGAATAAATCATACCTAAAGCACCAACTTGTGGACGCTTTACCCAATCAATTAATTTATCAATTTCTTTTCTAGTGTAACTATTTCCTCCTGGGACTGCAATACCAACAACCAATTCAGCATTATTAAAAACACCAAATTCTTTATGTTGTGTCACAGCATTTAATTCACCAAACTCCATCCCAAATCTAATATCTGGTTTGTCGTTTCCGTACAAACGCATAGCATCGTCATAAAGCATTCTTGGGAATTTTTCAATTTCAACACCATTCACTTCTTTTAATAAGTGGCGTGTTAAACCTTCAAAAACATTTAATATATCTTCTTGTTCAACAAAAGCCATTTCACAATCTATCTGTGTGAATTCTGGTTGTCTGTCTGCACGTAAATCTTCATCTCTAAAACACTTTACAATCTGAAAGTATTTATCCATGCCACCAACCATCAATAATTGTTTGAAAGTTTGAGGGGATTGCGGAAGTGCGTAGAATTGACCTTCATTCATACGAGAAGGCACAACGAAATCTCTAGCGCCTTCTGGTGTAGATTTAATTAAATACGGAGTTTCTACTTCAATAAAACCATCATTAGAAAGAAAGTTTCTAACTTCTTGAGCGACTTTTGCTCTAAAAATTAAACTATTTTTCACAGGATTACGACGAATATCTAAGTAACGATATTTCATACGTACATCGTCTCCACCATCCGTTTTGTCTTCAATTGTAAAAGGTGGTACTAATGAACTATTTAATATATTAAGTTCAGAAACTAAAACTTCAATATCTCCTGTTTGAATATTAGGGTTTTTTGAAGCACGTTCAATCACGTTTCCTTTAACTTGAATAACAAACTCGCGTCCCAATTTTGAAGCCTTTTCCATAATGGCTTTTGGCGTGCGTTCTTCATCAAAATATAATTGTGTGATGCCATAACGATCGCGAAGATCTATATAGATCATAAAACCTTTATCGCGAACACCTTGAACCCATCCGGAAAGTGTAACTTCTGTATTGCTGTGTGATGCTCTTAATTCACCACAATTGTGACTTCTGTACATAGATTTTTATTAGAAATGCAAAAGTAAAAAATCCGAAGTAAAGACTTCGGATTTTTCTGTTTAAATAATGATTTTCAATTATTCTTTAATTTTGGTCATTGAGGATACTTCAATTTGTTCTAACCCTTCATTTTCATTAGCTCTCAAAGGTTCTGATGTAAATTTAGTACGTAGCCACATTTTTAGCCTTACACTTAAGAAGAATAAAATTGGAACGACGATTAACGTTAAGAATGTCGCAACAAACAATCCGTAGATAACGGTCCACGCTAATGGTCCCCAAAATACCACGTTATCTCCACCCATATAAATGTTAGGATCAAAATCTGCAAATAAGGTAAAGAAGTTAATGTTTAAACCAATTGCTAATGGAATTAAGCCTAAAATAGTTGTAATTGCCGTCAATAAAACGGGTCTTAAACGTGCTTTACCTGCTTTTAGAATACTATCAAATAAATCTTCTATGGTTAAAAAGTCGCTTTCATCTAGATTTAAATTATTTTTCTTTCTGTCTATTAATAATTGGGCGTAATCTAAAAGCACCACACCATTGTTTACCACGATACCAGCAAGGGAAATAATACCAACCATGGTCATCATTATAACAAAGGCACTACCAGAAAGTACAATTCCTCCAAATACTCCAATAAAACTTAAGAATATTGCAATCATAATAATGGTTGGCTTAGATATAGAGTTGAATTGAAATATTAATATGAAGAAAATTAATCCAAGACCAGTAAAAAATGCACCCATTAAGAAGGCCATTTGCTTGTTTTGCTCTTCAATCTGTCCTGTGTAATCAATATGAATATTTTCAGATAGATCTTCAAAACTTTTCATCTCATTTTGAATCTGAGTTACAATGGCTCCTGCATCTGTAAAACCTGGTGCTAAAGCAGAATAAACTGTTACCACTCGCTTAGCATCTTTATGTTTTATAGCATTAAACCCAGAATTGTTTCTCTGTTTTGCAACCGCAGATAAGGGTACTTCTTTAAGTTGACCAGTATTATCTCTAAACGTTATATTTTGATTGAATAAGGCACTTGTATTATATCTGTTTTCTTCATTAAAACGCACGTAGATATCAAAATCGTCACCATCTTCTTTATAAATTCCGGCTTTAGATCCAAAAATAGAATTTCTTAGTTGGCTACCAATTTGATTTGCAGTAACACCTAATTCACCCGCTTTTTGTCTATCAATTTCAACAAGCATTGTTGGCTTATCTTTATTTACATCAATCTTAAGTTCGTCAATACCAGCGACGTTTTTAGAATTTATAAACTCACGCATTCTCTCAGCTGTAGCGATCAATTCTACATAATCATCACCTTCAATTTCAATATTAATTGGTGATCCTGCAGGTGGACCATTGACATCCTTTTCAACTGAAATTAAAACACCTGGATAAATACCAACCAATGCAGCTTGTACTTTTTGACGTAAAATTTCACTGTCTTCACCACGACGGTATTTATACTCTCGCATCGACGCTGTAATTTTTGCTTTATGCGGCATTTCTGCTGCTGAACCAGAATCTGTATTAGGATTTCCGGCACCTTCACCAACTTGTGATACTGCACTTTCTACCAAGAAGTTTCTGTCACCATCCATATAGTGCTCTTGATTGATAACTTCATAAACGCGATTCTCAATTTGTTTAGTAATGGCGTTTGTTTTCTCTATCGCAGTGCCTTCAGGATATTCGATGTAAACAATAATCTGGTTTGGTTTATTGTCTGGGAAAAACTCTATTTTAGTGCGTTGAGTCGACACTGAGATTCCGAAAGCAATAAAAGAAGCAAATAATAGTACAACAGTAATACCTGTTAAAATTTGCGGTTTCCAGCCTGTTAATGCCCAACGTAACTGACGCTCATACCAATTCTCTAGTTTCACTAAAGACTTGTTTTGGAAACTATTAGCCCATTTTCTTATGAAAAAGCGGTAAGCCCAAAGCATTACAGCTGTAAAAATCATTATGGTTCCTAAACCTCTGTATGTGCCTCCAAAGAAAAGAATAAGTAAACCAATAGCACCAACAATAATAGTTATTCTAATGATTTGACTAATTGGCATATCCTTATCTTCAATAGTCATGTATCTTGATACTAACACGGAGTTGAAAAAGATAGCCACAAATAATGAAGATCCTAAAACAATAGATAATGTTATTGGTAAAATCTTCATGAATTCTCCCATAATTCCTGGCCAAAGACCTAATGGTACAAAGGCAGCAACGGTTGTTGCCGTAGATATAATAATAGGAAAAGCAATTTCACCAATACCTTTTTTAGCAGCTTCAATTCTGCTCATGCCTTCCTCTTCCATTAATCTGTAGACGTTTTCTACAACCACAATTCCGTTGTCTACTAACATACCGAGTCCCATAATTAAACCAAAAAGCACCATAGTATTTAAGCTATAACCAATAAGGCTCAATATCATTAGAGACATAAACATTGACATTGGTATCGCAAAACCAACGAAAAGGGCGTTTTTAAATCCTAAAAAGAACATTAAAACGGTAACCACTAAAATAACTCCAAAAATGATATTGTTAACCAAATCATCTACTTGCCCAATGGTTTTTTCAGATTGGTCGTTGGTAATAGACACTACTAAATCTTGAGGGAAAATATTTGCTTTTGCATCATCTACAATCACTTGTATTTGCTCAGCAGCAGCTACCATGTTTTTTCCAGCACGCTTTTTAACATCGAGCATTACTACTGGTTTTCCAGATTTTCTAGCAAAAGTAGTTTTGTCTTCTTCGTTAAAAGAAACTGTTGCAACGTCCTTTAAATAAATGGCATTACCGTTTTCTGCTTTTACAACAAAGTTTTCTAATTCTGAAGGTTTTTGTATTTCTCCAATAATTCTAATCGTACGACGTTGTCCACTGGTTTTTAAATTACCAGCAGATTGTGTGACATTTCCATTACCAATAGCTCCAAGAATATCATTAAATGTAACTTTAGCAGCCATCATTTTATAAATATCAACAGCAACTTCTACTTCTTTTTCTTGAGCACCTCTGATATCTGCTTTTTTAATTTCTTGTAAATTTTCAATTTTATCTTGAAGATATTCTGCAAAATCTTTAAGCTTTTCAACGGTGTAATCTCCTGAAATATTAATGTTAAGAATTGGCATTTCTTCTGAAAGGCTTAATTCAAAAACATCTGGTTCTACTTTTGCACCATTAAAAGTTGGCCAATCTTCACTAGCTGTTTCGGTATCAATCTCATCTTTTACTTTTTGCAAAGCACGCTCAACAGTAATATTCTCGTCGAACTCTACAATGAGCATCCCATAATCTTCTTGTGAGGTAGATGTAGTTTCTACAACATTACTCACCGTTTTCAGTTTATCTTCTAAGGGATCTATAATTAGCTTTTCAATATCTTCAGCCGTATTACCAGGATAAATTGTACTAACATAAATTTTAGTTTCGTTTACCTCAGGGAAATTCTCTCTAGGCATGCTAAAAAAAGCAGAAACACCTAAATAGAAAAAGACAGCAATTAGGACATACATGGTCGTTTTGTTATTAATGGCCCACGACGACATCCCAAATTCCTTTTCGGTATTTTTTTTCTTTTTATTGGTCATTACCTTTTTCTTTATAGTTGATTACTTCTACCGATTGTCCGTCTTTTACACTACGAGCACCTTCATTAACGATTTCGGTTCCTTTATCAAGATTTTTTAAAATTTCAATAATATTACCTTGTGTTTTTCCTGTTTCAATAATGACACGTTTAGCTGTTCCAATATTTTTTTCGTTTTTATCAGTTACGATATAAACAAATTGTTCTCCATCTGCATTTTCTGAAATCACACTTTGAGGTATTAATATGGCATTTTCGCTGGTGTAATCATTAATTTTTAATCGTGCAGTAAGGTTAGGTTTAATGTCCTTGTCTTTATTAGCAACTTCAATCTCTACTTTAAATGTTCTATTGGCAGGATTGATAAAATCACTTGCTTGACGGATTGTTGCATCAATTGTTTTTCCAAGCACAGGAATTTCAACTTCAACTTTTTTACCTTTTACCACATTTGAAATGTAGCTTTCTGGCACTTCAACTTCTATATACATTTCATCTAGGTTTACAATACGCATTAATGGTGATTGTCCTGCAGCAACAACACTTCCTTGCTCTGTAATCACATCGTCAATGGTACCAGAAAAAGGGGCTTTAACGGCAGTTTTAGCCACTTGTTGTTGTAGTTGACTTACAGCTTCTTGTTGAGACTCGTAAGTAGATTTTGCTTGTAAAAATTGAATTTCACTGCCTATGTTTTGATCCCAAAGACGTTTTTGACGTTCGTAAGTTGTTTTTGCCAATTCTGATTGAATTTTTAATTGAGCAACTTGTTGGCTTAAACCACCATCATCAATTTTGGCAAGTAGTTGTCCTTTTCTAACGCGTTGACCTTCCTTTACATAAACATGTGTTAAAATGCCACTGTACTCTGGTGTTATAGTTAAAAGGTTTTTTGTTGTCACATTACCTTGAAGCTCTAATACATGTTCAAACTTTTCTGCCTTAGCTGTAAAAGTTGTTATTAACGGGACGTGTTTAGTGGTATCTAAACTTTTTATTTTTTCGTCTAGCAATTTAATTTGATCGTGAATGGCTTGTTGTTCATTAACAAGTTCTCCTCGTTTTTTACGAATAGATTCTAAGCTATTACTTTGTAAAACGTTCTCTGTAGAGTTTTTTTGTTCGCCTCCACACGAGACTAATAGTAAAGTAATTACTAAAATTGAATATATATTTTTCATGATTGGTTAGTTTAATGATATGGTGTTTAATGAGGTTTCTAAAGTTGCTTTACTATTGATAACATCTAGCATAGCTTGAAGCAACTCTTGCTGTGCAGAATATAATTGGGTTTGTGCTTGACGAAGCTCAAAACTAGTTCCGATACCTTCAAAAAATTTGGTTTGGTTTTTAGTTTCAATACGTTCTGCCAATGCTAAGTTTTCTTTCTTGTTTTGGTAATCTTCAATGGCGAATTGATAATCGCTTTTAGCAGATGCTATTTGAAGTTTTATTCGTTGTTCTGTTTCTGTTAAATCTGTTTTAGCTTTTTCTAGATTGATTTTAGCACGCTGTGTAGAGGCATTTCTCATACCAGAACTAAAAATTGGAATATCTAGGCTTACACCAAATAATGATGAGCCAAACCAATCTTGACTTTTCTGAGTAAAAGCAAACTCGTCACCATAACCAGAATAACCTCCATTAATAAAAGCATTAAGTGTTGGTAAAGCTTTACTTTTTTCTAGTTTAACTAAAAGCTCTTTTGCTTTAGTATCATTTTGTGCAATTAAGTAATCTATGGTGCTTTCTGGATTGTTTTCTACTTCAAGAATTGACAAAGAGATATTTTGGTCTGTTAGTGTTTCTAGATTGTCAGTTAACGTCAACTCATCATAAATATCTAATCCTAAGTTGATGTTTAGCATTTGGTAGGCTAATGTTTTTAGTCTTTCAACATTATTAAGATTACTTTTTACACCAGATAAAGTAATTTGAAGTTGTTCTACACTTTCTTCTTCTCCTAATCCGTTTTCATAAATTTTTTGAGTTTCAAAAAGGTTTTTTTCAAGCACCTCAATGTTACGCTCAAAAATATTGATGCTTTCTTCTGCTAAAAGCACATTTCCGTAAGCTTCAATAACCGCTTTTCTAATTTCAAGGTCTGTTTTTACCTTTGCGTTTTTAGAAATCTCTAAATACACTTTAGCAGATTGTAATCCTACTAAATAAGAGCCGTCGAATATTTTTTGACTTAAGGTTGCAAAGGCAGTCATACTATGTTTAGTCCCAAATGTTGCGGGAAATTGATCATCAATGCCTAAGCCTAAGTTATCTCTTTCTTCTTGCGAAAGAATAGAAGCAGGTAAAAGAGTAACTGGTTGTTTTAAGTAGTTTTGGTAATCTACACTAGCACTTATTTGAGGCAAACCACTTGCTGTAGTTTCCCATTTCTGTTTTTCTGCAGCATTAATATCTCGAGCTGCATTAATGGCAGTTCTACTATTTTCCAAGGCAAAGTCAATGGCTTCTTGAAGCGAAAGACTTTTGGGTTGGTCTTGCGAAAACCCCATTTGAAAACAAATGAAACCTACGACTATTATGAGTGTTTTTTTCATTACTTATATTTGATTGGTATTTAATTGTGTTAGTTTTTCTAAGCCTTTTGTGGAGCAAATGCCTCTTAAGTGGTATTCTAAATAATTATTCATTAATGTCACCATGGAGAAATTTTCGCGAGGAAAAATGTTTTGATCTTTTAAAGATACCATGCCATTAAAATAAAGTCGCGCTACAAAATCTATTTCTATAGAATCTCTATAGAGACCTTGAGCTACACCACGTTCTAAATTTTGTGTTACGCAACCCAACATTTTTTGAAATTGTTTGCCTTTTACAGAGACATAAATTTTAGGATAATACTTTTGAAGTTGGTATTGTGGAGACGATTTTTCATCTTTAAGATTGTGCATTACAAATCTTTTAATTTCATAAACCTCTTCAATTGGGTTTTTATTTAGTGCGCAAATGTTATCAATGCCACAAGAAATATTTTCGAAAACATGCAAAGCCGTCGCTTCTACTAATTTTGTTTTATTCTGAAAATGCTGATAAATGGTTTTTTTAGAAATCCCCATTTCATTAGCAATATCATCCATCGTAACGCTCTTAAATCCTAAGTTTAAGAACAGGTCCGTAGATTTAAATATTATTTTTTCTTTCATCTCAGTGTTCCGCGAAAGCAGAATATCATTTAATTATGGCGCAAACTTACAACAGGAAACTTTAAAAACCTAAAAAGTTTCCAAAGTTTTAATGATTTTTTAACACAGCCAACATTAGCTTCAAATATGTTTAAAACATTATTTTTGTCTCATGCAACATATTGAACAATATCAAAAGTCGTTTCTAAAGCATTTAGAAGGATTTACAGTACACAAAGAGCCAAAAAATTTATACAATCCTATCAACTATATATTAGAGTTAGGCGGAAAAAGGTTACGTCCAGTTTTAACTTTAATGACGGCTGAGGTTTTTGGAGTAAAAGCTCAAACGGCTATGGATGCTGCCTTATCTATTGAGGTGTTTCATAATTTCTCTTTGGTGCATGATGATATTATGGACGATGCACCTTTACGTAGAGGCGAAGAAACTGTGCACGAAAAATGGAATCTTAATACAGGTATCCTTTCAGGCGATGCGATGCTTATTATGGCATATCAGCTATTTGAAAATTACGAAGCTCAAACATTTCAGGCTTTAGCTAAACTTTTTAGTAAAACGGCTTTAGAAGTTTGTGAAGGGCAACAATATGATATAGATTTTGAAACTAGAGATGATGTTACCATTATTGAGTATTTAAAAATGATTGAGTACAAAACAGCCGTTTTGGTTGGTGCTGCAATGAAAATGGGAGCCATTGTTGCTAAAGCTTCTCTTGAAGACCAAAATTCTATATACGAATTTGGACGCCTTTTAGGTATCGCTTTTCAGTTACAAGACGATTATTTAGATGCTTTTGGAAATCCTGAAACCTTTGGTAAGCAAGTAGGAGGTGATATTATTGAAAATAAAAAGACATATTTGGTTTTAAAGACTTTAGAGTTGGGTTCTAAAGAAGCGCAGTCTAATTTAACAAAATTGATGTCTAACTCAGAGCTTTCAAATGATAATAAGGTAGAAAGTGTAAAGGAATTATTCACTGATTCTGGTGCAGCCAAAGCAACACAAGATGCTGTAAAAGCGTATACCAATAAAGCCTTTAAAGTTTTAGAAGGTTTAAATATACCTGAAGACAAAAAACAATTACTTAGAGTATTTGGTGAACAATTAATGACCAGACGTGTTTAATGAGTTTACCCTCTAATTTTGAAGATTTAATTGTTGAAGCCGAAAGTTTAAGCTTGTACAAAAAACTTATTGTTCAGCTTAATAAAGATTTGTTGTATGCAAATATTGACTTAGAATTTGACGAAGAAACGTTGCCAACGAGTTTAAAATTTGTGTTACAAGAAACCGTTTTTAACCTCATAAGTTCTAAATTTTCAGATTATCTCAATTTACTTTATATCGTAGATGTTTCCGAAGCAAAAATTAGAAGTTTAGATGGTAGCGATGCTTTAAAATTATCTGAAGAAGTAACTTTTTTATTGCTTCAACGCGAATGGCAAAAGGTGTGGTTTAAAGCAAAATATTCTTAATTAAAATTATATAGGATAGAATTGTCTTGTATGGGGATATTTAGTATTTTTGTAGTTTAATATTAGTCTCAATAATATGTTTTCTAAAGCTTGTGAATATGGAATTAAAGCGGCAATTTTTATTGCTGTAAATTCTTCTGAAAACAATAGAGTTAGCCCAAAAGAAATCTCAGAAGAGATAGATTCACCACAAGCATTCACAGCCAAAATTTTACAAGCCTTAGTAAGGAATCACGTTATAAAATCGGTAAGAGGTGCTCATGGTGGTTTTGAAATAGAAAAGGATAAAATTGCTACAACTAAATTAGCGCAAATTGTTTATGCTATTGATGGTGATGGTATTTATAAAGGTTGTGGTTTAGGATTGGATATTTGTAGTGAAGAACATCCTTGTCCTGTACACGATAAATTTAAAGTGGTTAGAGAGGAATTGAGAGACATGTTAGAGAATACAACTTTAGAACAACTTGCTATAGATATTAAAGTAGGTAAATCATTTTTAAAAATTTAAAAAAATTTGAATACAAATAGGATAAATCTATCCGAAATAAAACTATAATATGGAAACACTTCAAGAAAATACACAAAAAGAAATAGGACAGTATGTTGCAGACGATTTTAGAACAGCAGCTATTTTTTCTAAATATAAAATTGATTTTTGTTGCAATGGTAACAGAACAGTAGAAGAGGCTTGCGACAAAAAAGGCATTGATAGCAATATGTTATTAGATGAATTAAACCAAGTTTTAGATGCTAAAGGTGGTGAAAGTATCGATTATAAATCTTGGCCATTAGATTTGTTGGCTGAGTATGTTGAAAAGAAACACCATAGATATGTGGAAGAGAAAATTCCTGTATTGCTTCAGTTTTTAAATAAATTATGTAAAGTGCATGGTGAGCGTCATCCTGAGTTATTTAAAATCAATGAACTATTTACAGCTTCAGCAGGCGAATTAGCAGCGCATCTTAAAAAAGAAGAACTTATTTTATTTCCTTTTATTAAAAACATGGTAAATGCAAAGCTTACCAATAGTGCTATAAAATCACCACAATTCGGGACTGTTGAAAACCCAATTGAAATGATGAAGCACGAACATGATATAGAAGGCGAACGCTTTAGAGAAATTGCAGAATTGACGGATAATTACAATCCACCAGTAGACGCTTGTAATACCTACAAAGTAACGTATGCAATGCTAGAGGAATTTGAAAAAGATTTGCATTTACACATACATTTAGAAAACAATATATTGTTTCCTGAAGCTATAAAATTAGAACAACAATTTGGTTAATAGCAGACCCTAATTAGTTTCTACTTTTGAAAAAAATCCTGAGATGTTTTCCCTAAGCATTCTGGGATTTTCTTCTTTTTAATCCTTAAATTTCTAATTTGTAAATTAAAACGATGCCAAAAAAGTTAGTAGTTATATGTTTAATTAATTTTCTAATTGCTGCGGTAATGGGTTTGGCATTGCGCTTTTCATTTTTAGAATCTATCGGTTTAAATTATAGATTTCTTACCCATGCACATTCTCATGTTGCCATGTTGGGTTGGGTTTATTTAATGTTGTTTACGCTTTTTGTACACTATTTTATTCCAGAGAAACCTAAAATTTTCAATCGATTATTTTGGATAACCGAATTTGCTGTGGTTGGTATGATGCTCAGTTTTCCGTTTCAAGGTTATGCTATTATTTCCATTTCATTTTCTACACTGCATATTTTTTGTAGTTACTATTTTGTTTATCTTATTTTTAAGCATCAAAAAGTAAATTCTTTAGTGAGTAGGAAGCTACTAAAAACGTCACTCATTTTTATGGTGGTTTCTACGATAGGTGTTTGGTGTTTAGGTCCTGCAGTTGCAACACTTGGGCAAGCTTCTGCGTTTTACCAAATTGCGATTCAGTTCTTTCTGCATTTTCAGTTTAATGGATGGTTTTTAATAGCTGTTATTGCTGTATTTTTTCATTTTTTAAAGGTGGAAGACTCTAAACAATTCAGACACTTTTTCACATTATTAATAGTCTCGACGGTATTAACCTTTGCATTACCCATTCAATGGTTTGCGCCACATCAATCGTTACTATTTATTAATGGTTTAGGCATAATGCTTCAAGTGGTAATGCTTTATAAATTTATTCAACTTATAAAACCTAAATTAGAGGTTTTGATGACTAATGCACATAAGCTTATGAGGCCTATGTTCATGTTTGCGCTTGTTTGTTTTGTCTTAAAAGTACTATTCCAATCGCTTTCTATTTTTCCTGCGTTTTCGGAAGTTGTATATGAACATCGCAATTTCGTTATTGGATTTATTCATTTATTAATGCTTGGCGTGATTTCAGGGTTTCTATTTGCTTTTATTTTAAAAAGTGACTTGGTAACCAATTCTAAAAGCTTAACTATTGGTATTTATAGCTTTGTTTTGGGTTTTCTTTTAACCGAAATATTGCTCTTAATTCAAGGAATTATGTTTTTCTATGGAATAGGGATTCTTCCTAATTATTATCTGCTACTGTTTCTGTTTAGTGTTTTTCTGCCTTTAGGAATAGGTTTTATTTTACTCAATATTTATGGAAACACAAAGGACAAATTCACATAAAAATTACGTCCTTGTCTAGGGAAGTTATTCCAATCTGCATAAGTAGAATATTTAGCATCTAATATGTTTTCAATACCATATTTTAATACTGTTTTTCCGAGTTTATTATGGAAAACGTTTCCTAAGTTAAGATTGAGTATCGCATAATCAGCAGTTTCATTTTCACCATACTTACTACTATAATTACTTTGGTTTCCGTTACCATCTAATTGCAATGCAGCATTAAATTTAGGTGTATTGTAATTGAATTCAGCAAAGTAAGAAAATGGTTTTATGAGTGGTAAATTTTCACCATCATTTCCTTTTCCGTAATTGTAACCAACCGTTCCGTTGATTGCAAAACGTTCCGATATTTTATAACTACTATTTACATACGTATTAAAAATTGATGCATGGTCTAATGCGGTATAAACACGCACACCATTTGCACCAATAGTCATTGAGCTTACGTCTGGCGCAATCTCACCGATAATATAATCCATAATATGGAAGTAGGATGATTCTAAACCAATTTCAAAATCGTTGAATTTTTGTTTAAAACTAAGGTTCGCTTCTAATGCTTTTTCATCTTTTAAATTTGGATTGCCGATGTAATCGTAATTATCAAAACTGTTGAATAAGAAAAAGCCATAACCTTCACTAACGGAAGGTGCGCGTTCGCCATAACCTAAACCAACAGATAGATTGTAATTGTCCTTTTTAAGTTGATATGTAGATGCTAAACTCACTAGAAATCTATTGTTTTGTTCGTCTACATTATCATGAAATATCTCTAGACTTTGTACACCAACTTCTTTTGCTATTTTGTTATTGTGATAACCTAATCGTAGAGAAGAAGCAAGGGTTTCATGTGCACTAAAATGAAAGTCATCTTTAATGAAAATACCAGAATATAACGTTCTAATGTCTGGCCAAGTGTACATAAACATATCTGGCTCACTTGGATTATTAGAAAACATGGTCATTTCTGCAAGTGACTTATTATAGAATCCATTAAAGTTGAATGTAAAATGATGTTTATTTTTTACAACATCAGCCTTGCTATAAAAACCATAAGTATCACTCCAACCTGGCATGTCCATTCTTATAGCAACAACAGGTCGCTTTGTATCGTCCATAATATGCGTTATGGTATTAAAATACAATTTGGTTTCTAATGATTTTAAGGCTTTATCTTCAGGTTTGTAATAGTGCGTTAGAGATGCAATTAAAGCTTCAGCTAAAGAAACATCCATTGGTAAAGCAGGATAACCTACATCTGTAGCTTTATCATAAATAACGTTGGCATCTATGCTTTGAGTTTCCGAAAACTTATACCCAGATTTTAATGAGATGTTATACTTTTCGAACTGAGAATACAAGATTTCTTCGTTGTTACCAGCATCATAATTATCAGATTTTCTATAAATACCATCTGCGCTAATAAAGAATTTATTGCCTGTGTATTCTAAATCTAATCCAGTTGCTTTATAGTTGCCGTTGGTTTCATAACCTAGGTCTAATCCAGATTTAAAACCAGAGCCATTAAATTTAGAGGATGGTAATTTTAAATCAATGCCACCACCAATTGAATGTCCGTTTTCTGTGCCTTCTTGACCAGAACCAATGGTAACTTTTTCGAGATTAGAAACATCAACGTAAGAGGTTATTGGGTCCATTTTATCAGTACAAGCACCAAAAATTTGCATACCATCAATAGTAACCACCAAACGCTCACTTGTCATGTTGTTAATGGTTGGTTCCCAAGCGTAATTACCACGTTTTATCATGGTTACTTTATTAGATTTTTCAAGATAGTCATCAATGCTAGACAGTGTTTTTTCTTGTCTGTGATTGCTTAATTTACGTCTTGAAAGTACGAGGACTTCTTCTAATTTTGTAGTGTCTTTTTTAGTCTCTTTATTGTTGTCTTGGGCAAATCCCAAAGAAGACAATAGCAGACATAGAATGACTGTTATTAGCATTTTCATGGCTAAAAATTTTAGTGTTTTAAATGAATTGGCAAAAATGTGTCTTAGAAGTTAGAGGCGAAACTGAAGAATCACAACCACTATTAAAGTTGAGATTCTTCACTTCGTGCCTCATTCTTAATGACAGTAAGGAATAAATTAAAATTCCAGTTCTAAATACAAGCTACTCGCTTCGTTTTCATCGGTAACGTCTTCGCCTTTTAAAACATCATCATTAGCGTTCATTAATTTTAGGTTTAGTTTCCAATAACCAGTCATTGTTAATGATAAATCTGCATAATAGAAATTATCTGCATTATTATAAGTTAAATCTGTATTGTTAGGTGACGTATGATTTCCCATGCCTGGCATACGTGGGTCTAAAGCTATGGTATAGTCTTCTACAACTGGAAACGTCATCATGTTTTCCATTTTAAATAGGCCAACTTTCATTTCGTTTACAGCAATACTTGGGTCTTTTGGTTCAATGAGCGCCAAGATATAATTGGTGTCATCACTTCCCATAAAACTCGCTGTGTTTTGGTTTTCATATTGAAATACAGATATCGTTTCTGTTACCGAATAATCAGTGCCATCAATAGTATAATTTATTGTTAGTGACCAACCAGAAGCATCTGTATTAGTCATTTGGTATATGATAAAACCTTCATAAACGGTATCTTTTCCTAAAGCTTTTGAAATTGTAGATTTAGGACAAGAATGTTCCATTGTTGGCATTTGCATCATTGGCATCCAAGAAAGTGTAGCATCTTCAATATAGCTATCTGTGGTGTTGTCTTTAATTCTAAGACTAACTAAATTATAGCCAGTTTCAAACATACCTTTTTCGTTGTAAAGTTCTATGGTTTGGTTGTTGTTAATAATAGTTTGAATAAGTTCTAGGCCTTCAGTTTCATTAACTATGGCATCATCATCGTTGTCTGTTGAACATGAAAAGAATAGCGCAATAAATGCGATTGGTAATAAATATTTAAGTTTCATTTTAAAGTGTTTAAGTTATTTTTAATTGTAAGTATCCTGTTTGAAGCCGATTTGGTTTCAAAAAACAGAAGTTCGCTCTGAGTAGAGCTTCAAAAAAATTAACTTAAATCTGGTGGTGGTGTATGGATATCATAATACCCAGAAACTGGTTGTTTTATTCTGTAATGTGTGTTATTTTGAAACCTTGCTAATTGAATTAAATTTGAGTTGGTATGGTTTGTAGTTTCATAAATAACATAAACGTCTAAGCGCGTTCTGTCGCTTGATGGTATTGGTGCATCTGAACTTGAATCTGTGTTATGTTGTACTAATTGTTTGGCTAAATGACATTTACCATTACAGCCTTTTTGATTGTTTTTTTGAACACAAAGCGTTTTAGCAATAAAATCTTGGTTCATCATAAAATCGGTTACAATAACCACATTGTTAATATTATTCGCTAATAAAACGAATGTTAAAAACAAGGCAGTGACTCTATATGTAACCTTTAATATCATATTGCTAAATTCGGATAATTTTGTCTTTAATTAGATGATTTTTGTCAGTTAATCTTAAAATATTCGAAATAGGTGGCTGTTAAGTTTTTTAAGTGATTTACTTTTTGCTCTAATTCTGAAGCGTTTTCTACGTCTTTTATATCTGTGATTTCTTCTAGAATAGGGACGAGCACCACATGAAGCTGGTCGTGTGCTTCGCCTTCCATATCGCAACTTTTAATGATGTAACTTGTTTGTTTTGAAAGTATATCGCCTAATACTTTTCCACGTGTTGAAGTATTATTTTTTAAAATAGAATCAATACGTTTCATACCAATATGAGTTTCTTCATTAGCGACCCACTTTTCGTTATTATTAAGTGTTAAACCTTCAAGTTGAATGGCTTGAGGTTCTGTTGTGTTGTTTTTGCAAGAATAACAACTTAACAACATCATTATAATAATGACTGAATTTGATACTATTCGTTTCATAATTAAAAATCTTTTTTCTTTGATTTAAATATGATGCGTAAAACAGGCATAACAATCCAAATGGTGAGCATTACAAAAGATACAATTAAACCGAAACTTGTTCCGAAAAATTGTTTGAAAACCGCACCTGTGTATCCTAATAATGCAGAAATATCCAGTTTTAAAAGGATAAGTGTTCGCGATAAATCTATTGGATTTAGCATAGTGCCAATAAGTGATACTTTATCTAGCGGATAATCTTCAAATAAAATTAAGGTCATTAAAAAGAGTCCATCATAAATAACGGCCAAGAACAACCAAAGTAAGATGGCATAACCAAACCCTTTAATTTTGTTCTCGTTAGACAATGCAATGTTGAACGCTAAAGCGGTAAAAATTAAGGTTAAAAATGTACCGGTAATTAGTAGTAGTGAAAAATCCCAAATAGCACTGCTTTCAAATAAACCATAAAATACAAATGGTATGCCTAATCCTAAAATTAAACTCATAGATAATGATAGTGCAACACCTAAATATTGCCCTAAGAATATAGAAGAACGTTTAATGGGTTGTGCTAATAGTAGCTCAGTAAATTCTTGTGAATTATAATAGTACATCACACCAAAAATGGTGCCTATTAATGGTACTAAAACAATGATGACGTTCATTAAAGTAATGACTGCTTTTGAAAGGTCGTTGTTTAAAAATAATAACACAACACCTAATAATAAATAAAAAGCAAAATACACGTAACTCCAGCGACTACGCATAAGGTCGTAAAAACTATATTTTAATATCTTAAGCATGGTTATCGGTTAATATAGACGCAATCGCATGTTCGAAATCGGGTTGATTGGTCTTGGTTTTTAATTTTTGAATAGAGCCTTTAAAGTAAATTTTACCTTCTAGAATAAATACAATTTCATCTGAAATTTCTTCAACAAAACTCATAATGTGTGAGGTAATAAGCACTGTTTTTCCTTTGGCTTTTTCAGCTTTAATTAAATCTTTTAATCTAATCAGTGAAATTGGGTCTAAACCTGTGGTTGGTTCGTCTAAAATAATTAACGGACTATCAAACATAAAAGTTAAAACGAGATTCACTTTTTGCTTAGTTCCACCTGAGAGGTTACCTAATTTTTTGTCTAAAAAGGGTTCGAGTCTAAAAAGTTCAATTAGACGCTCATCTTCATTGGTTTGTTTGCGTAAATCTTTAATCATTTTGATTAATTCTTTAACACGTAGGTTACTCGGAAAGTTGGCTATTTGTGGTAAATAGTCGATTTTATGTCTGTATTCGGAATTCTTTTTAATGTTTTCGCCAAGTACAGTGATGTTTCCTTTATCTGGAATTACCATACCCAAAACTGATTTTATCAACGTGGTTTTACCTGAGCCATTTGGGCCAAGTACAGCGAAAATTCCGCCTTCGCTTATGTTGAGGTCAACACCACTTAACACTTGGTTTTTACCGAATTTTTTATGTAGATTCTCTATAGTTACCATGTTAGTTTTTTTATTTGTGGGTTGTTGTCTAGTAAATCATCTGGTGTAAAAACAGGTGATACTTTTTCGGAAAAATCGATGATATCTATAAACATACTTCGCAGTAAAATGATGGTTTCTGGCGTACGATTAACGATATAAGAAAAGAGCTTTACAGGTCTGTAGGGAACATCTCCAATGCCATTTTTGTCTAAATCGTAACCTGTATAATTGCTCCAGTAATTTCTATCAAAAATATTGTCGTTAACATTGCTATTGTAAGCAATATCAAAAGAGTTGTATAGAAAATTATTCTCAATAAATTCATTTGTATAACAAGCACCTTTTACTTTAATTGCCCAACCATTATTAGAAAAATTATTATGTTTATAGGTAATTCGGTTAGAGCCTTCTATGTTAATGCCAATGGTGTTGTCTTCAAAAATATTGCCTATAATTTCTGCATCATTAATCTCTTTTAATAGCATTCCGTAGGAAGCTGTTCCCCAATTTTCTTTAAAAAGATTGTTATACATTTTTATGCGTTTAGAAAACATAACCGCTACTCCAGCACCATTGTTTTCAAACGTATTATCTTGATAAATATCATCATTAGAAAACATAAAATGTAAGCCGTAACGCACATTTAGCGTACTAATATTGTTTTTAATTAGGCAGTCGTCAGAGAACTCTAAATAAATTCCATCTCTAACATGTTCTACATAATTATGTTCAATTTCTACATTTTTACTGTACCATAATTGTATGCCATTACCAGAATTATATTCTTCTACAGCATCTCCAATTATTTTGTTATGATATACTTTTCCATCTCTTGATTTTTCGATATAAATACCAAAGAATAATTTTTCTAAGACTAAATTTTGAATAACAAAATTCTTGCTATTTTTAACTCTAATTGCGGCATAATCTTCAGTGTAACTTGTGCCAACGTTTATGATAAATAAGCCATCTACGGTAACATTATCTGCTTTTATGGTAATAATCTCACCTTTTTTTTCACCATCAATGACAGGGTAATTTTCACCAATAATTGTTAGCGGTTTGTCCACTAAAATAGCATGTTCTTTGTAAGTGCCTTTTTTAACTATTATGGTATCAAAATCTTTTGATTGTATTATAGCCTCTTTTAAAGTTGAAACAGGACAAGTGTTACAAACCTCAATAGTTTGGGCAATAGTTGTGTTAGCTATAAAAATAGCTATAAAAAAAACTGTTATACTTTTCATGTTACTAGGCTTTTAAGTGTGCTAGTAATTCTGGCCAAGAGTATAGTTTTCCGCCTTTTTCTGTTTGTACTTTTTCTGCTTCAGATTTATTTTCAAAAGCTGTTAAAAATGCTCCCATTGGACTCGGAAGATTTTTACTTATTAAATATGTCGCTTTAGTAGCGTCCGTAAAAGCTTCGGGTTTAGAGAAATAGTTAGTGAGGTATAATTCTATTTCTGACGTGTCAAATTCATCAAAATAATTAACCATACATTCTGTGGCATCAAATTTATAAACTTTGCCTTTTTTGGTAATAAATTCGGTAGCATGTACTTTATCTACAATGGTCATTTTACAAAAGTGACAACCATCGCTTCCATATTCTATGGGTTTTGGTGATACATTACAATTTGAAAAAATTAGAAGTAATATAAGAGCTGAATAGTGTTTTAGTGTTTTCATTTTTTTAGTGTTTTGAAAATGGAAAATTAGGATGTTGTTTTCTTCAAACTCATTTTTCGGCCTAGCCAAAAAGCAACAAGTGTTAAAGACATACCTATAAACATTAAGTAACCTCCTGTATGTGGTAAAGAAGTAACATCAAAATTTAATAGTTTTTTAAACCCAATTAATGGTGGTTTGTATGACATTGGTGTACCATCTGGATTAGTTACTTTTATGATGGCGTGTGGGTCTAAATTGCCACCGTAATCTGCTAACCAATTATTAAAATCGTACATGCCTAAAATGCCTAAAACAGACATTAAAACAAACCAACCTAAGAAATATTTATAACTTACTTTGTTAAGATATCCCAATAAGCCAATAATTACACCTAATAAAGCCATACCTAATATTACTTTAGGAAATACTGAGAATTCCCACATTTCTTCCGCTTTTGGAATGGTTTTCATTCCAATGTAATGATTTAAACCGTCAATGTTTTGTAAATCAAATTCAGATACACCTTTTATACCATCAATATGAATGTTCATTCCTAAAGGGTCAGGATATTGAGGTGCTCCAAGCATAATGTTCCATAAAGGGAATTTAAAAAGTCCTAATAACAGTAATGAACCAATTATCATTATAATGCTAGCCTTTTTCATGATGTGTAATATTTAATATTCTTTTCAGTGAGGTTTCTGCGTAAACAGAATAAAGTGTTTTAAAAAAGAAAGGCGAGAGCGAAAACTCAACTCTCGCCTTAATTAGAGAAATAAACACTAAAACAAAATTTCTCTAATTCTTCAAATTAATTTACTCAATATCTTCTCCTAGAGACCATTTAATTGGTACATCTGAATCTGCAGCAGAAACTCTGATATAACCTTGCATCTCTTGGTGCAATGCAGAGCAGAAATCTGTACAATAGAATGGCCAAACACCAACTTGTTTAGGTTCCCAAACAGATGATTTTGTTTGTCCTGGCATTATCAATAATTCTGAATTGTTTTGACCAAGTACAGCAAATCCATGAGGTACATCAAAATCTTGCTCTAAATTAGTAACGTGGAAATACACTTTGTCTCCTACTTTAACTCCTTCAATATTATCTGGTGAGAAGTGACTTCTAATAGTTGTCATATAAATATGTACTTCATTTCCGTCTCTTACCACTTTAGTATCAGCATCAGATTTTGCAGCATATGGATGCTTGTTATCTGCTAACTTATAGATTTTTTGAGATTGCTCTTTAATAAGACTTGCTTCCATTGCAGCAGCGTAATGAGGTTCTCCATGTGTAGGGAAATCTAAAAGTAATTCCATTTTATCTCCAGAGATATCATACAATTGTGCACTATGTTCCATTTCTGGACCTGTTGGTAAATAACGGTCTTTTGTTATTTTATTCATTGCAAACATGTATTTACCTTGTGGTTTTCTAGAGTTTCCTCCAGGAATTGTTAAGTGACCAACAGAGTAATATGTAGGTTTTCTATCGATAACTTCCCATGTTCCTATTTTCCATTTTACAACTTCAGAAGAAATAAAGAAGGTCGTATAAGCATTTCCTTGGCCATCAAATTCAGTATGTAAAGGTCCTAATCCTGGTTGCTCTACAACACCTGCTAAAACATCTTCGAAGTTTAAAATTGGAATGCCGTAAGCTTCACCTGCAAATTTCTCTTTTTCAATAGCATCTAACATTTTTGTAAATGAATGCACTGTTAAGTTTGCAGAAAGTTTTCCATTACCTACAATGTATTCTCCAGAAGGATCTACATCACAACCATGCGGTGATTTTGGTGTTGGAATAAAATAAACAGCTCCAGGAACATCAATAGGGTTAACAACACGTACTTCTTTTTTCATAGTAGAAGTTGCTGTATGAGTATGCTCATCATAAAGATTGTGCGCGTAATTAGCTGGCATCATTTTTCCACCACCATTATTAACGTACTCTTCAATTTTTTTCCAGTTTACAGCTGCTATAAAATCTTTATCATTTTGTGAAGCGTTAACTTCTAATAATGTACTAGCTTCTTCAGTATTATATGTTGTAAAGAAGAACCAACCGTGAGATTTTCCACGTCCTGGATGTGATAAATCGTAGTTAAAACCTGGCATTAATACCTGGAATTTAATATCCATGTTACCAGTTTCTGGTGCTACACTAATAAAAGATAAGGCACCTTGAAAGTTTCCTTTGTAATCTTTAATTGGCATATCACGTTGCGGAATTGGCACTGAAAATCGTGTTCCTGCAACTACATATTCTGTGTTTTCTGTTACAAATGAAGAACTGTGGTTACCAGCACTATTTGGAACTTCAATAATTTCTTCAGTTTCAAATGTGGTAAGACTAATTCTTGCTATACGAGGTGTGTTGTTTTCATTTATAAAAACCCAACGACCATCTAACTCTCCTTTTGATTGAGAAATATCTGGATGGTGAGAATCTCCCCAAGGTACAAATCCGTGAGACGTGTTTAACATTGGTTTTGTTTCTTCAGAATAACCATAACCAGACGTTGCAAATTGAGAGAAAACAGGGATTTCTTTAAACATTCTACCAGATGGTAATCCGTAAACAGTAATGTTACCACTATATCCGCCAGAAATGAATGCGTAATGAGAATCGTATTCTCCTGGTGCTACATATACTTTTTCTGCAATATTGTTAGACAACGCTCCAGATTTACCGCCAGATTGGTTGCCATTATTACAACCTGTAAATCCTAAAAGGATAACGAGCATTGCAATACTTGATGTTAATATATTTTTCATTTTGTTTAAATATTTAGTTAGTTATTAATTATTCAGTTGGTGGCAATAAAACTTTGTCTATAACATGGACAATTCCGTTACCAGCTTTTATGCTAGCCAATATTTTAGCTCCTCCAATCATTGGTTCTCCATCTACTACTTCTACTTTTACATAGCCATTATTAGCTTGACCTAGTTTTTTAAATTTCTTTAAAAAGTCTTTAGAATAGTTGCCAGGAGTCACATGATACTTTAGGATATTAGCTAAAGCATCTTTGTTTTCTGGTTTTAGTAAATTTTCTACTGTTCCTTCAGGTAAGGCTGCAAAGGCTTCATTTGTTGGTGCAAAAACCATTAAAGGCCCTGCGTTTACCAAAGCATTTTCTAATTGAGCTGCCTGTACTGCGGCAACTAAAGTAGTGTGGTCTTTAGAGCCAATAGCAATACTTAAAACAGTTGTACTGCCGTCATCTTCAATAAAGGCTTGGCCAGTTCGTTCTGTAGATTCTGTTTCTGTTTTTAATTCTGATGATGTGGTTGAATCATCTTTGTTCGCGTCCTTGCATGAGCTAAAAAGGGTAGCCACTGCAAGGACAATAAACAAGTGTTTGGTTAGTTTCATATATTTTATTTTAAGGTTCTAAAATATTCTAATACGGCTCTAGCTTCTTCTTCCGTTAGGTGTTGGTTTGCCATAGGTGCTCCATTAAATTCTAACAATAAATCTTTAGCTAATGGATCCTCTTTAACCATTTGTTCTGGATTAAGAATCATATTCATTACCCATTCTGGAGTTCTTCTTTTTAAAATTCCTGTTGGTGCAGGGCCAATAAATTTTTTGTCTGCCTTATGGCAAGCAGTACACATTTTTGCATACACTTCTTTACCATGTGCGGCCATGTCTTGGTTAACCTCTGTTTCTAATGTTACAGATTTAATTGGGCCAACTCCTTTGTTAGAGAGTTCTATACGTTCTGAAGCTGCCTCTTTTTTTACAGGTGCTTTTTTACCATAACCTGTTTCTGCTTCTTTCTTTCTGTCACCACCTCCGCAACTAAAAAGAGTTGCAATAGCGATCATTGTTAAAATTTTTAGTGATTTCTTCATTGTTTTAGATTTAATTTTAAGCAAATTTAGATAGGTCACTATAAAAATTATATGATATTTGTCATGTATTAGGATAAATTTGTCCTATTTAAGATTTAAGCGTGCTTTTTTATTACAAAGAGTCTCATAAGAATAAAACCCACAAGTGTAATTGTGGGTTTTGTGCAAAGGAAGTTTGTATTCGATTATAATTATGCTTTCAGAAGTATGATTTGAATCGGCTTTTATTAAAATCTAAACCTCACAAAAGGCATCCATGCTTCAGAATAAATACTTTTGTCTTTGTCGTAAAGCATATCATACCTAATTCCAATGGTTACATTACTACTAGTGTAACCAGCACCTATAAAAAGAGCTGGATACCAATAATTATCATCTGCATTGGTTACGTATTTTTCGTCAAAATTTCGACTAACATGTAATTGTTCAAACTCTGTAGAAACTTGTATTTCTCTTATAGGATTAAATAACCCAATAATACTACCTCCGAGTACAGTAGACTTAAACACTTTTTTTTGAGAACTATAAGAAAAATTTAGCCCAATACCTGTAGCTATATAAGGACTAAAACGGTATAGTGCATTTGGCGTTATGGAACTACTAAAATAACCATCACCAAAATTTAAGCCTAATCCTCCTCCAAATTCAACTTGGCTCCAAAAATTATTAATTTTAGATGTTGGTTCTTGTGCAAAAGAACTGATCGTAGAAATGAAAACTATGGCAGTAGTAAGTAAGGTTTTTTTTAAGAAAATATAATTGTTATTCATATTGATAGTATTTGTTTTTTGCTATATGTTATAAATATAATAAAACCTTATCTATATTTAGTAAAAGTTGTATTTTTGAATAAATTATGTTGAAACGAAAACGTCTCAAAAAGTATAATGGATAAATATTCTTTTCTTAACGCGGCACATACGGCATATTTTGCTGATTTATATGACCAATACCTCAAAAATCCCGATTCTGTAGAGCCTAGCTGGCGTGCCTTTTTTCAAGGTTATGATTTTGGATCCGAAAATTACGGTTTAGAAGGTGAAATTATTGAAGGTGTTTCTACGCAAATGCCAGAACAACTTCAAAAAGAGTTTCAACTTATAAAGCTTATAGATGGCTATAGAAGTCGTGGACATTTGTTTACTAAAACAAATCCAGTAAGAGCAAGACGTAAATATGCACCAACACTTGAAATTGAAAACTTCGGACTATCAAAATCCGATTTACAGACAGTGTTCTCTGCAGGTGAAGTTCTTGGCTTAGGCACATCATCTACACTACAAACAATAATTGATCATTTAGAGACAGTATATTGTGAATCTATTGGTGTAGAGTATATGTACATCAGAAAACCAGAAGAAATTGCATGGATTCAGAATAAGCTGAATGTAAATGATAATCATCCAAAATTTTCTGTAGAGGAGAAAAAACATATTCTAAGAAAGTTAAATGAAGCAGTGTCATTTGAGAATTTCTTGCATACCAAATATGTAGGGCAAAAACGTTTTTCTTTAGAAGGTGGTGAAGCTTTAATTCCAGCTTTAGACGCTTTAATTGAGCAAGCATCTGAATATGATGTGAAAGAATTTGTAATGGGAATGGCGCATCGTGGTCGTCTTAGTACATTAACTAATATCTTTGGAAAATCTGCAAAAGATATCTTTAGCGAATTTGACGGCAAAGATTACGAGCAAGAGGTTTTTGATGGTGACGTAAAATACCATTTGGGATGGACGAGCGATCGTGTTACAGATAATGGAAAACACATAAATATTAACATTGCACCAAACCCTTCGCATTTAGAAACAGTTGGTGCCGTTGTAGAAGGTATTGCTAGAGCTAAACAAGATGATAAATACCCAGATAATCCATCGCAAGTATTACCTATAATTGTTCACGGTGACGCAGCAATTGCAGGACAAGGTTTAGTTTATGAGTTAGTGCAAATGGCACAGTTAGATGGTTATAAAACTAATGGTACAATACATATTGTAGTAAATAATCAAATTGGTTTTACAACCAATTATTTAGACGCTAGGTCAAGTACTTATTGTACTGATGTTGGTAAAGTAACACTTTCGCCAGTATTGCATGTTAATTCAGACGATGTTGAAGCTGTGGTGCATGCTACATTATTTGCGTTACATTTTAGAATGAAATTTAAACGCGATGTCTTTCTTGATATGCTAGGTTATAGAAAATATGGACATAATGAAGGAGATGAGCCTAAGTTTACGCAACCATTATTATATAAAGCGATAGCAAAACATAAAAATCCAAGAGATATTTATGCAGAAAGATTATTAGCAGAAGGAGTTATTAATAATGACTTTGTTGCTAAAATTGAAAAAGAATATAAGGATAAGTTAGAAGAAAAACTTGAAGATTCTCGTAAGGTAAAGAAAACGGAAATCACACCATTTATGCAAAATGAATGGATAGATTTTGTTTCGGTACAAGAAGATAAAATGATGAAGTCTGTAGATACAACGTATTCTAAAGAAGGACTTCGGAAAATTACAGAAGTAATATCAAATTTACCAGAAGACAAAAAATTTATAAGAAAAATTCAACGTTTAATTGAATCTAGACAAACGATGTTTGATGAAGATCGATTAGATTGGGCCATGGCAGAGCATTTGGCATATGGATCTCTTTTGTTAGAAGGTAATGATGTTAGAATTTCTGGACAAGATGTAGAAAGAGGTACATTTTCTCATCGACATGCTGTTGTAAAAGTAGAGGATAGTGAAGAGGAAATTATTCTTCATAATAAGTTAAATGACCAACAAGGAAAATTCTTTATTTATAATTCCTTGTTATCTGAATATGGAGTAGTTGGTTTTGATTATGGTTATGCTATGGCTAGCCCAAAAACTTTAACTATTTGGGAAGCACAATTTGGTGACTTTAGTAACGGAGCACAGATAATGTTAGATCAATACATTTCTGCTGCTGAAGATAAATGGAAGCTTCAAAACGGTTTGGTAATGTTGTTGCCACATGGTTATGAAGGTCAAGGAGCAGAACACTCATCTGCCAGAATGGAACGTTATTTACAGTTGTGTGCAAAGGATAATATGTTTGTTGCAGATTGTACAACGCCTGCTAATATGTTTCATTTATTAAGACGACAAATGAAAGCAGATTACAGAAAGCCTTTAATTGTATTTACACCAAAAAGTTTACTGCGTCATCCAAAAGTAGTTTCAACCGTAGAAGAATTTGCTAATGGAAGTTTCCAAATGTTAATTGATGATGCTAATGCTAAAGCAGATAAGATAAAAACATTAGTTTTTGTTACAGGTAAGTTTTATTATGATTTGCTAGAGGAGCAAGAAAATCTAGAAAGAGATGATGTTGCTTTAGTTAGAATAGAACAATTATTTCCATTGCCTGCGGATGATATGAGAGCAGTGATGAAGAAATATAGAAATGCAGAAGATGTTGTTTGGGCTCAAGAAGAACCAAGGAATATGGGAGCATATAGTCATTTATTAATGCATTTTGATGAGGCTAGGCAATTTAGGTCAGCAAGTAGAAGGCCTTATGGTGCACCAGCAGCAGGAAGTTCAGTGCGTTCTAAAAAACGTCATAAAGAAGTAATAGATTACGTTTTTGATAAAACCAAAAACAATCAGAGATAAAGAGAATTAACACAACGCAAATTAGAGCTTAACAAAACGAAAAAAGCATGATTTTAGAAATGAAAGTGCCTTCACCAGGCGAATCAATTACTGAGGTGGAAATTGCAGAATGGTTAGTGCAAGATGGAGATTATGTAGAAAAAGACCAAGCAATTGCTGAGGTAGATAGCGATAAAGCAACTTTAGAATTGCCAGCAGAAGCTAGTGGAACAATTACACTAAAAGCAGAAGAAGGTGATGCTGTTGCTGTGGGTGCTGTAGTTTGTTTAATAGACACAAGTGCAGCAAAACCTGAGGGTGGTGAAGCACCTGCTAAGACAGAAAAGATAGAAGAGGCTCCTAAAAAAGAAGTTTCTCAACCAGTTGTTGAAACCGCTAAAACTTATGCAACAGGGACTGCAAGTCCTGCTGCTAAAAAAGTATTAGCAGAAAAGGGAATTGATGCTAGTACAATTTCTGGTACAGGTAAAGATGGAAGAATCACTCAAGACGATGCTGTGAAAGCAGTGCCTTCAATGGGAACTCCAACAGGAGCTAAAAGAGGAACAACGCATAGTAAAATGTCTATGTTACGTCGTAAAGTAGCTGAGCGTTTAGTAGAAGCTAAAAATACAACGGCAATGTTAACCACATTTAATGAGGTTAATATGACACCGATTTTTGAATTGCGTAAGCAATATAAAGAAGACTTTAAAGCAAAACATGGTGTAAGCCTTGGCTTTATGAGTTTCTTTTCTTTAGCTGTGGTTAGAGCTTTAAAAATGTATCCAGCTGTTAATTCTATGATAGATGGCAAGGAAATGTTAACTTATGATTTTGTAGATATTAGTATTGCAGTTTCGGGTCCAAAAGGATTAATGGTACCAGTGATTAGAAATGCAGAGAATTTATCTTTTAGAGGAATAGAATCTGAAGTAAAGCGTTTAGCTCTTAGAGCAAGAGATGGACAAATCACTGTTGATGAAATGACAGGTGGAACGTTTACTATTACTAATGGAGGAGTATTTGGTAGTATGTTATCTACACCAATTATTAATCCTCCTCAAAGTGGAATTTTAGGAATGCACAATATTATTCAACGTCCTATTGCTGTAGATGGTAAAGTTGAAATTCATCCAATGATGTATGTGGCTTTGTCTTACGACCATAGAATTATAGACGGAAAAGAATCTGTTGGTTTTCTAGTGGCTGTAAAAGAAGCATTAGAAAATCCTGAAGAATTATTAATGGATAATAACGTAAAGAAGGCTTTAGAGATGTAAATCTTAAAAGTTAATAAAATTTAAAAAGCGCAATTCCTCTGGATTTGCGCTTTTTTACTCCTAACTAACAAGAGATTATCTAACTAAGATTAATTAAAAAAATTAACTGCAATATTTGCAGAGATTACGATTACTGAACTTACAACTAATAAAAATATAAATATTTTGTCAGTTTTTGCAGGTGATTCATTTTTCATTGTTTCCATAATTTTCATGTTTTTAAAAAAGCTCTGAATTATTATTTAACTCAGAGCCTTAGGTATTTAACTTGAGACATTGATTAATAGCTGATGTAAAATTGCACATTATTTTAATGCAATACTATACGTAGAACTACGTATTTTTTGACTTATTTGCATAAAAAAAGTCTCGGACTAACTATCCGAGACTTAAATAATCCCTAAGAACTAACTAATAGCTCGTTATTAACCCTTAATTAATAACAATGATTCATTGATAACAACTAAATCACTGATGTAAATATCTTAAATAAAAGGATGCGATACTATACGTAGTACTACGTATATTTAGAGAAATCTTAAATTTTCTTTTGCAAATAAATACAAACTTGCTGATTTTGAGTCTAATGCGAGTTTTGTTCTAATGTGACTTTTATGTTTTTCTACTGTTCTAACCGATATATTTAGCTCTTTTGCGATTTCAGTAGCTGTTTTATTGCTTCCAATCAGTTTAAAAATCTTCGTTTCTGCTTCAGTTAAGCTCTTAATTTTATCAGGAGCATTATTAATTTCAATGTAAGATAAAAGTTCTGGGCTAAAATATGGTTTGTTATTACTAACGGAAGTGATGCAATTTTCAATCTCATCTAAAGCAAATTCTTTTAAAACATAACCATAGGCACCTAATGTTTTTGCTTCGTTATAAGTGTTTTCGTCTTTTTCGAAAGTGATAAGTACAATTTTCGTTTTAATATTGCTTGCTTGGCATTTTTTTGCGATTTCCAAACCAGTAAAAAAGGGCATTTTTATGTCTAAGATGGCAATGTCTGGTCGATGCGCTTTAATTAAAGCTAAAGCTTCTTTTCCATTTTTTGCACTAGCTATAACATTAAATTTATTTTCTTGTAAAAAATCATTGAGACCTTTAAGTACAAGAGGATGGTCATCTGCTATAATGATGGTAGGGTTCATTTTTTTGCTATTAATTCAAATGAAGGGTTAATTTTAAAGGTAAAAAAAATCTATATTTTATAATGATTATTTTAGTTTTAAATACAAGTATTTTTTTTCGTAATCTATAATACCTTTGCCTTTTTTTAAAACATCTGCACCAATAATACCGTCAACTGGCTCTGCATTATGGTTAATGAGTCCTGTATTAACATGAGATAAATTAAATAAAATTAAAGACAGACGGTTTTTTTTCCATTTCCCAACTTTAATAGAATTAGATTTAGAAATCTGTGTCACCATATCAGATGCTCCTGCTCCGACAGCTTTGATATCAGAATCTTTTACTTTAAGATTAAATCGCTCAATAGCCTCAAAACCAACACAACTATTAGAGGCTCCTGTGTCTAAAATAAAACGTCCTTTAATACCATTTATGGAAGCTTTAATTTCAAAATGATTTGTTTTAGTAAACTTTAATTTAATTTTAGAATAACCCTTACTAATAAGGAAGTCTTTCAATGTTTCCATTATTTTAATTTGTACAAAGATAGTTTACTTTTGTAAAATGATAATTACTGACACACACACACATTTATATAGTGATGCTTTCGATGGTGATAGAAAAGAAATGATGCAAAGAGCAATTGATGCCAATGTAAAGCGCTTTTTTATTCCTGCTATAGATTCATCTTATATGGAAGCAATGCTTCAGCTCGAAAAAGATTTTCCAGAGTATGTTTTTTTAATGATGGGCTTGCATCCAACATCTGTAAAAGATAATTATAAAGAAGAGCTAAAATATGTTGAGGATTTCTTAAAAAAAAGAAAATTTTGCGCCATTGGAGAAATAGGAATAGACCTTTATTGGGATAAGTCTACTTTAGATATTCAGATTGAAGCTTTTAAATATCAAATCAATTTAGCTAAGCAATACAAATTACCAATTGTTATTCATTGTAGAGAAGCGTTTGATGAAATTTTTGAAGTTTTAGAACAAGAGAAATCGGATGACTTATTTGGGGTTTTTCACTGTTTCACAGGCAGCTTAGAACAGGCAAAACAAGCTATTTCTTATAATATGAAATTAGGAATAGGTGGTGTTGTCACTTTTAAAAACGGCAAAATAGATCAATTTATTAATCAGATAGATCTAAAGCACATTGTTTTAGAAACCGATTCTCCTTATTTAGCGCCAAAACCATTCCGAGGTAAAAGAAATGAAAGCGCCTATATTAATAAGGTATTAGAAAAATTATCGGAACTTTACAGCATAAGCGAAGAAGAGATCGCAACTATTACCACAGAAAATTCAAAAGCTATATTCGGAATCTAAATGATAAAGCAACCACATATCTTATTAATATATACGGGAGGAACTATTGGTATGGTAAAAGATGTTGAAACGGGTGCCCTAAAAGCATTCGATTTTAATAGTTTACTCGTTAAAATTCCTGAACTACGTTTATTAGATTGCACAATTGAAACCATTTCATTTGAAGAGCCTATAGATTCATCCAATATGAATCCCGTCTATTGGGCAGATATTGCAACTATTATTGGAGATAATTATCTAGATTTTGATGGTTTTGTTGTTTTGCATGGTAGTGATACTATGAGTTATTCGGCATCTGCACTCAGTTTTATGTTAGAGAATCTAGCAAAGCCAGTAATATTTACAGGTTCGCAATTACCTATAGGGGATTTGCGTACAGATGCTAAGGAGAACTTAATTACATCAATTCAGATGGCATCTTTACAAAAGGACGGTGTACCAATAATTAGAGAAGTAGGTTTGTATTTTGAATATAAATTATATAGAGGTAATAGAACTACAAAATTAAATGCTGAGCATTTTGAAGCTTTTGAATCACTTAATTATCCGCATTTAGCAGAATCTGGTGTGCATCTAAATGTAAATTCAGAATATTTATGGAAGCCAAAACTCAATGAGAGATTAATTGTAAGAACGGCAATGGATGCTAATATTGGAGTGTTAAAATTGTTCCCAGGAATATCTAAACCAATTTGTGAAGCTATTCTTACAAGTAAATTAATAAAAGGCCTAATTATAGAAACTTATGGTTCTGGTAATGCAACAACAGAATCTTGGTTTATCACGTTATTACAAAAGGCTATAAAAAACGGACTATATATTGTAAATGTTACCCAATGTGTAAGGGGAAGGGTAAACATGGGACAATATGAGACGAGTTCGCAATTAAAGCTTATTGGTATGATCTCAGGTAAAGATATTACCACAGAAGCGGCAATAGCTAAAATGATGTACCTTTTAGGTGAAAAAGTAAAACCAGAAGAATTTCAGTTGTATTTTGAAACTTCACTTAGAGGAGAAATGTCTTAAAAATAACACAATAAATTTTAGTGTTTGAAGTTTTTTTCGTTATTTGCCCTGGTGTAATATAACCTTAAAAATTTAGAGAGAGGTGGCCGAGTGGTCGAAGGCGCACGCCTGGAAAGTGTGTATACTCCAAAAGGGTATCGAGGGTTCGAATCCCTTCCTCTCTGCTGATATTTTTATGTTATAATTGCATATTTTTTTATATCTTTAACACTTTAACTAATAAAATTAAGATTCAGAACAATGAAAAGATTATTTTCTATCCTTGCCATAACATGTTTAATGGCTATCGGAACTGTTAATGCAAATGCAACAACAGCCTTTGCAAGCGCAACAGCAACTGTAACAACTGTAACTCAAGCAGAACCAGCTTCTGAAGACTTGACGTTTCATCAAGAATTAAAAAAGCGTTTTATTGAAGGTGGTCCAGGCTTTATGGGTATTGTACTACTATGTTTAATTCTTGGATTAGCAATTGCTATCGAAAGAATTATCTTTTTAAACCTTTCAACAACAAACACTAAAAAATTAACCCAAAATGTAGAAGATGCATTAAATTCTGGTGGTATCGAAGCTGCAAAAGAGGTTTGTAGAAATACAAAAGGACCTGTTGCTTCTATATTCTATCAAGGTTTAGATAGAGCAGATGAAGACATTGATGCCGCTGAAAAAGCTGTTGTAGCTTATGGTGGTGTTCAAATGGGTCAACTAGAAAAGAATGTATCTTGGATTTCTTTATTTATCGCTTTGGCACCAATGCTTGGTTTCATGGGTACGGTAATTGGTATGATTCAAGCCTTCGATAAAATTGAAGCTGCTGGTGATATGCAACCTTCTTTAGTTGCAGGTGGTATTAAAGTAGCACTTTTAACAACAGTATTTGGTCTTATTGTAGCTATTATACTTCAAATCTTTTATAATTATATCATTGCTAAAATTGATAGCATTGTAAATGACATGGAAGATGCATCTATCACATTGATGGATTTACTAGTAAGACACAAAAAATAAAAAATAATTATGCACAAAATATTAAAAATAGTAGCCGCTGTACTAAGTTTAGCTGGGATTATATCTCTAGTTAGAATTATTGCTGCTGGTGACGAAGCAATAAAGACTGGTGAAAGCGCTAGTCTTGTAGACCCAATGGCTTATATTGCTTATGTTATATTAGGATTAGTTTTAGCATTTGTAGTGTTTTTTGTTTTAAAAAATCTATTTACAAATACAGCAGGTCTTAAGAATACCTTAATAGGTGTTGGAGCTTTTGTTGCAGTATTAGTTATATCTTATGCTGTATCAGGTAGTGATTTACCTTTACAGTATAAAAATGGTGATACATTTGCAACAGAAGGAGAATCAACAATGGTTGGAGCTGGCTTAGTTGCCTTTTATATATTATTAGCAGTTGCCGCAATTTCTATGATTTTCTCAGGAGTAAAAAAAGTAATTAGTAAATAATATAAAAATGGCAAAAAGAGCAGCACCCGAAGTGAACGCAGGATCAATGGCTGACATTGCCTTCTTATTACTTATCTTTTTCTTAGTTACAACAACAATTGAAAAAGACAAAGGATTATTAAGAAGTTTGCCACCAATTGATGACTCTCAAGTTACACCTCCTATTATTAAACAGAAAAATTTATTTACTGTTTTAATTAACCGTCATAACCAATTGCTAGTCGAAGACGAAGAAATGCAATTAAAGGATTTAAGACAAGCAGCCGTTGAGTTTTTGGATAATGGAGGAGGAACAAATGCAGCAGGAGAAACTTGTACGTATTGTAAGGGTAAGAGAGATGAATCTTCATCTGATCACCCAGACAAAGCTATTATCTCAATGAAGCATGATAGGGAAACAACTTACGAAAAGTACATGGATGTACAGAATGAACTTGTGGCAGCTTATAATATCTTAAGAGAGAGAGAAGCTACAAGATTGTATAAGAAGTATTATCCTAATGCGGAAAAAGTATTTACCGCAATGTTAGAAGAGAAGGAAAAGAACCAATTTAGTAAGGATGAAGTGCTTAATGAGCGTATTGAGACCATTAAGAATTTATTCCCTATGAAGTTGTCTGAAGCAGAACCAGATAAAGACTAAAAGAAACAAATATGTCAAAATTTAGAAAGAAGGAAAAAGGTGAATTACCGGCAATTTCGACGGCATCACTTCCAGATATTGTATTTATGTTACTTTTCTTTTTTATGGTTGCAACCGTAATGCGAGATAGTTCTTTAATGATTGAAAACCGATTACCTAGTGCAGATCAAGTTGAAAAACTTAAAAAAGATAGAACTATTTTTATCTATGCAGGTAAGCCGAGTAGTCAATACAAACAATTTGGTGAAGAGCCAAGAATTCAGTTTAATGATGCATTTATAGGTTTAGAAGATGTACAGTCTTCAATTTATCAAGGTATTAGTGAAATGAATGAAGAACTGCAAAGTAAAGTAGTTGTAGGTCTTAAAATAGATAAGAATACCAACGCAGGTTTGGTTTCAGATATCAAACAAGAGCTACGAAAAGCTAATGCATTAAAAGTAATGTATATTGCTAATGCAAGAAAAGATGAATAATAGTTATAATTTATAATTATATAAATAGGCGTCCTGATTTTTTCAGGACGTTTTTTTTATGCAAAAATGAATTAAAGATTTTGTAATTTTATAAATATGAAAAATTTTATTTTTGTTCTATTTGTGTTAATTGGTATCGTCGGATTTTCTCAAAATAATGATACTAATACAACAGATTTATCAGAACTCTATAAAAACTATAGAGAAGATCAGTTTTATGCATCTGTAACTTATAATTTATTAAATGAAAAACCATCTGGTGTTAAACAGAGTGGCTTTTCTTCAGGGTTTAACTTAGGTTTTATTAGAGATATGCCTATTAATCAGCGAAGAAATGTGGCTATAGGTTTGGGTTTGGGGTTGTCTGCAAATTCATATAATCAAAAAAACATATTGATTTCAGAGATCAATAATGACATTGAGTTTAGCATCATTGACGAGAGCGATTATGATGTTACAAAGAATAAATTTACAACCTATTTAGTTGAAGTTCCTTTAGAAATTAGATGGAGAACATCTACAGCAAGTGATTATAATTTTTGGCGTATATATACCGGATTTAAAATAGGTTATCTACTTTATAATTCTACAAAGTTTCTTAGTGATCTAGAGAATAGTACACTCTCTAATATAGACAGTTTTAATAAACTTCAATATGGGCTTACTTTAAGCGCTGGTTATGGCACGTGGAATTTTCATTTATATTATGGTCTTAACCCAATTTTTGATGCCAATTTACAATCTGATAATACAGCAGTTGATATGAAATCCCTCAAAATAGGACTCATGTTTTATGTATTATAACCAATAACTAAGTAGAAAAATTTGTGGAGTTATGCCTGTGAATAAGCCTATTATTAATTCTTGATTTGTGTGGGCTTTTAAATGCAAGCGAGAAGTAGCAATGGCTCCAAGAATAATTAGCATTAAAGCGATTGTCCCATTTATATTTATTTTGTAATGCATACTAATTGCAACGGCAAACATTGTAAAACCTGAAGCTGCAATCATATGTATACTTGCTTTTATTTTGAAAACAGCTAAAATAAAACAAGTTAAAGTAGAGCATAGAATCCCCAAAAAGAAATAATATAATTCTATAATTTCACTCGGTGTTAGTACTCTGATTAGAATTAATAGCGTAATTACAGAATTGATAAAGAGGGGAATTAATCGTTCTCTAGTACTTTTTAAATATATCGAATCAACTTTATTTATAGTTTTAAGTAAAAAAAAGAGTAGAATAGGTAAGATGATTGTAAGAATTACTATAGAAAAAATCTTAGCTTTCATTACAGGCTCTGGAATAAACCGAGGTGTTTTAGAAAAGTAAAAAATGACACCCAATAATGGCATTATTAACGGATGAAACACAAACGATATGCCTTTTAAAATAAATTCTTTCATCGAAAGGGCTTCTTAAAGTTCTTTTCTTAAACGAGCTACTGGAATATCTAATTGTTCTCTGTATTTAGCAACTGTACGCCTAGCAATTGGGTAGCCTTTTTCTTTTAAGATTTTAGCAAGAGCTTCATCTGTCATTGGCTTCTTTTTACTTTCTTCTTCAATTACAGTTTCTAGAATTTTCTTAATTTCTCTTGTAGAAACCTCTTCACCTTGATCGTTAGTCATAGATTCTGAGAAGAATTCTTTAATTAGTTTTGTACCGTAAGGTGTGTCCACATATTTACTATTTGCAACACGGGAGATGGTAGAAACATCCATTTCAATCTCGTCTGCAATATCTTTTAATATCATTGGGCGTAAATTACGCTCATCACCTGTTAAGAAGTATTCTTTTTGGTAATGCATAATAGAACTCATAGTTATAAATAACGTCTGCTGACGTTGTCTAACTGCTTCAATAAACCACTTTGCTGCATCTAACTTTTGTTTAATAAACATTACAGCATCCTTTTGGGATTTAGACTTCTCTTTGGTCTCTTTATACCCTTTAAGCATGTTGTTGTATTCTCTTGAAACATGCAATTCTGGAGCATTTCTACCATTAAGCGTTAGCTCTAATTCACCGTTTACAATCTTAATAGCAAAATCTGGTACAATATGTTGAACAATTTTATTATTGCCAGCATAAGAACCTCCAGGTTTAGGATTAAGATGTTCTATTTGTTCTATAGCATCTTTTAGTTGTTCTTCGTCAATATTAAATTTTTGCATTAATTTTTTATAATGCTTTTTAGTAAACTGCTCAAAACCTTTATCTATTATAGCTGTTGCCATTGCCACATCAGGACGTTGTTCTTTCCTGTGTAGTTGAATACTTAGACATTCTTGAAGGTTACGAGCACCAACACCTGCTGGATCTAATTGATGTACTATATGTAATACTTTTTCTACTTCTTCTTCAGTTGTGTAAACATTTTGAGTAAAAGCTAAATCATCAGTAATATCAGAGAGTGATCGACGTATATATCCGCTTTCATCTACACTCCCAACTAAGAAATAGGCAATTTCCTCTTCTTGATCTGATAAGCGAAAGGTGTTTAATTGATTTGTTAAATGCTGTGTAAAAGATGTTCCGGCAGCATATGGTACAGATTTATCTTCATCATCTGCACTATAATTGTTGGCTTGAGTACGATATTCAGGGACTTCATCATCGCTTAGATATTCGTCTATATTAATATCTTCAGCTTCAATAGTTTCATTATCATCATAAGTTTCCTCAGAATTATCAAATTCATCTAGGTTATCCTCTGAGGCTTCTGATTCTTTACCTGTGTCTAATGCAGGATTTTCTTCTAATTCTTGCTTTAAACGTTGCTCAAAGGCTTGTGTAGGCAACTGAATCAACTTCATAAGTTGAATCTGTTGTGGTGAAAGCTTTTGTGAGAGCTTAAATGATAAAAACTGCTTTAGGGACATAAAATTTCTGTTGATTATAAATGTAATAAAAAAATCCTGATAGGTTTTAGAAACCGATCAGGATTATCATTTAACAATTAAAATTCTGCATTTTGTGGTGTTCTAGGATAAGGGATGACATCTCTAATATTTCCCATTCCTGTTGCGAACATTACTAAACGTTCAAAACCTAAGCCAAATCCAGAGTGTACTGCAGTTCCGTATTTACGTAAATCTAAATACCACCATAATTCTTCTTCAGATATATCTAAGGCTTTCATTTTTTCTTTTAAAACGTCTAAACGTTCTTCTCTTTGAGAACCACCAACCATTTCTCCAATGCCAGGAAATAAAATATCCATAGCTCTTACTGTTTCTCTTCCTTCACTATCTGGCTCATTTAAACGCATGTAAAATGCTTTTATGTTGGCAGGATAATCAAATAAAATCACAGGACATTTAAAATGCTTTTCCACTAAGTAACGTTCATGCTCAGATTGTAAATCTGCTCCCCATTCTTCAATGATATATTTAAATTTCTTCTTCTTATTTGGTTTACAGTTTCTAAGAATATCTATTGCTTCAGTGTAACTTACACGCTTAAAGTTGTTGTCTACTACAAACTTAATTTTTTCAATTAAGCTCATGTCACTACGCTGTGCTTGAGGTAATTTTTCTTCTTCTTTTTGTAAGCGATTATCTAAAAATTCTAAATCTTCACTGTTTTTTTCGAGTACATAACTTAAAACGGATTTCATAAAATCTTCAGCTAAATCCATGTTGCCAGCTAAATCCATAAAAGCAACTTCTGGTTCAATCATCCAGAACTCTGCTAAGTGACGTGTTGTATTAGAATTTTCGGCTCTAAATGTTGGTCCAAAAGTGTAAACTTTACCTAAAGACATCGCATAAGTTTCAGCTTCCAACTGGCCAGAAACAGTTAGGTTCGTTTCTTTTCCGAAGAAATCTTCTTTGTAATTTACAGAACCATCTTCATTTAATGGTGGATTTTTTGCGTCTAAATTTGTTACTTTAAACATTTCACCTGCACCTTCAGCATCACTACCTGTTACAATAGGTGTGTGCATGTAGTTAAAGCCATTTTCATTAAAATATTTATGAACAGCAAATGATAATGACGAACGTAAACGCATCACAGCACTAAATGTATTTGTTCTTGTGCGTAAATGCGCATTTGCTCTTAAAAATTCGAATGTGTGTTTTTTGGGTTGAATTGGATATGTTTCTGGGTCAGAATCCCCTAAAATCTCTAAAGTTTTTACAACGATTTCAACCGATTGTCCTTTTCCCTGGCTTTCAACTAATTCTCCAGTGACATGAACTGCAGCTCCTGTAGTAACACGTTTTAAAAGGGCTTCGTCAAAATTTTCAGAATTAACAACACATTGTATATTATTAATAGTAGAACCGTCGTTTAATGCAATAAATCTATCATTTCTAAAAGTTCTTACCCAACCTTTAAGAGTAACATCTTGTAAGGTTCCATCTTGCGATAATAATTCCGCTACAGTTTTTGAAGTCATTTTTTAATTATTTTGAATGCTAATATATATGTTACCAAATGAATTTTAAAATAAAGCATTCAATTCTAATGAATCAAAGCATATTTTAAAGTCATATTAGTCTTATTAATTGTTTTGTTTTGAATCTTCCTCTTCATCATCTTCTTCCGAAGGAATAATATTTATTGAAGGTTTTCGTAACACTTCTTTGTTTGCAATATTACGCTCTAAAGATAATAATAGAGAAGGTAATAACAATAGGTTAGAAAGCATTGCAAATAGTAATGTTATAGAAACTAAGGCTCCTAAAGCTACGGTTCCACCAAAGCTTGAAATTGTAAATACCGAAAATCCAAAGAATAGTACAATAGATGTATAGATCATACTGACACCAGTTTCTCTAAGTGCTGCGTATACGGATTTTTTAATTTTCCAATGATTAGCTTGCAATTCTTGCCTATACTTTGCTAAAAAGTGAATAGTATCATCTACTGAAATTCCGAAAGCAATACTAAATACCAAAATAGTAGAAGGTTTAATAGGTACTCCAAGGTAACCCATTAAGCCAGCTGTAACTAATAACGGTAATAAATTAGGTATTAATGATACAATAATCATTCTAAACGAACGAAAAAGGTATGCCATAAATAACGCAATAAGAACAATGGCTAAGGTTAATGAAATGGCTAGGTTTTTAACCAAATATTTTGTCCCTTTTTGAAACACAAGAGCTTTACCTGTAATAATAACGTTATAGCGTTCTTTAGGAAATACTTTATCTATTTTGGTTTGTAAATCTTCTTGAATACGTTCCATTTTTGCCGTACCAATGTCTTTCATAAATGTAGTAATACGAGCATATTGACCTGTACTATCTACAAAATTACTAAGCATGTCAACATTAGATGTTGAGTTTTTAGCATAAGATAAAATAAAATTATTTTCTTGGCTTGTTGGTAATTGATAGTATTTAGGGTTCCCGTTATAATAGGCTTGTTTGCTATATTTTACCAAACTCACTACAGAGATTGGTCGAGATAATTCAGGGATGTCATGAATTAATTCTTCTAACTGTTCCATACGTTTTAAAGTCGCTAATTTCATAACTCCCTTTTTTCGTTTGGTATCTATCATTATTTCTAATGGCATAATACCATTAAACTCAGTTTCAAAAAAGCGTATATCGTTAAAGAATTCGGTATCTTGAGGCATATCTTCTATAAGACTTCCAGAGATTTTAATCTGATAAATCCCAATAATACTTCCCACAATTAACAGTAAAGCTGTAGCGTAGATGGTAATTTTTCTATGTTTTACCATGTTTTCCATCCAATTTACAAAAGCACCAATCCATCGTTTGTTTAAATGCTCTAAGTGGCGTTCTTTAGGATAAGGTAAAAACGTGTAAAGAATAGGAATAATAAGCAAGCATAGTATAAAAATGGCTATAATGCTTAGTGAAGCTACTATACCAAACTCTTTAAGCAATTTACTCTCAGTAAGAATAAATGTAGCAAAACCAGAAGCAGTTGTAATATTAGTCATTAAGGTTGCATTACCAACTTTGGTAATTACTCGCTGTAAAGACCTTACTTTATTACCATGAGATTTTACTTCTTGCTGATATTTATTAATTAAGAAAACGCAATTAGGTATCCCAATAACAATAATTAAGGGAGGAATCAATGCGGTAAGCACCGTTATTTCATAACCTAGTAATCCTATGATACCAAACGTCCACATCACACCAAAACAAACTACAATAAGAGAAATAAATGTGGCTCTAAATGACCTAAAAAATAAGAAGAATATTAAGGAGGTCACAAAAAGTGCTGCTCCAATAAAAATGGGAATTTCACCTACAATAGTTGTTGCATTTAAGGTTCTAATGTATGGCATACCAGATATGCGAACATCGAGTCCTGTTTCTTTCTCAAATTTTTCAACCTTTGGAAGAAAATTATCTAGAATATAATCCTTTCTTGCAGATGTATTTACGATATCTTTTTTAAGGTAAATCGCAGTTCTTATCGTTTTAGTTTCTGCATTAAATAAGAAATTATCGTAAAATGGATATTGTTTAAAGAGTTCCTCTTGAAGCTGATCTATTTCTTTAATACTATGTATTGAATCTTTGATAAATGGTTCTAAGTCGAACTTTTCTTCTTTTGTATTTTTTACTAATTTTTGAAGATCTTTTATAGATAGCACAGACTCTACTTCGTCATAACCTTTAAATGAATCGGCAAGTTTGTTCCAAGCGTTAAGTTCTTTTACTGAAAAAAGGCTTGAATCTTTAACACCTAAAACAATTAGGTTCCCTTCTTCACCAAAAACGTCTAAAAAATTATTATAAATTAGATTGACTTCGTGATCGTCTGGTAAAAGATTGGCTTCAGTAAAGGTGAAGCGCATGTGTTTCCATTGCATACTAAAAAACACAGTAGTAATTATAATAGCAATAAGTATGAAGATTTTATTACGTAGAATAAGTCTCGCAATAGCTTCCCAAAATCCTGTG
The DNA here is from genome assembly GCF_045063645.1 of Winogradskyella sp. Asnod2-B02-A. Classification (NCBI taxonomy): domain Bacteria; kingdom Pseudomonadati; phylum Bacteroidota; class Flavobacteriia; order Flavobacteriales; family Flavobacteriaceae; genus Winogradskyella; species Winogradskyella sp. Asnod2-B02-A. Next base: position 605,702 of record NZ_JBEFOG010000027.1, on the reverse strand, counting down.
GTTAAAAGTTTAAACATTCGCTAAATAAAATAAGCGGCAAAGGTAGAAAAAAGCTAATGATTAGTACGGTAATTAACAGTATTATAATTTAGATTATAATGAAATATTGAAGGTAAACTTAAAAGCCATATTATCTTCTAATTTAGGTAGGTGATAACTACCATAGCGATATGCAAAACTCAGCCCAAAGCCAAAAAATAATTTATTGATTTCTAAACCAGATTCTGAGTATAACTTCTCAAGCGTATTAAAATCAAACCCTTCATGTCTGCTTTTGCTAGTCATTTCCCCTAAAGCATATCTTGATATTAAAACTAATTGTGGTTTAAAACGTTCAGATATTTTGAAAGGTTTAAAAGCATGTTTTAGTTGTAGTGTCGAAAATTTATCACTAAAAAATTCATTAAAATACATGGTTTCAAAACTGTTTATTCCGGCTACAGAGAAGCGTTGCAAAATGGTTTCTTTTGTAATATTATTTGGATAGGCATGGTACAAGTGTGTCAGTGGTGTGTCTCCACCTGCAACTCCTGCAACTAATGTAATATTGGTTACAGCTTCATTTTTATGATTAAATTGATGTATAGTTCTAAAATCGAGTTTTGAAAAGGTAAAATCACTACCAAAAACAGATTTAAAGCCTTGAGTAAGTTGTAATGTAAATTTAGGGTAACCATCTTTGGTTTCCTTTATTTTATCATTTACTAACTCAAAATGACTAAAAGGACTCCATTGCATACTAAGCTTTGCGGTACTTAAGTCATAAGAATGATAACTTTTACCATCGAGTAAATAGTTGTAGTAATATGTTGGTGTTACTTTAGAAACGGCTAATTGTGTTTCTGAAAGTAGGTGATTGGTTACTTTGTGCTGTAATGAGACAGATTTAGTTATGTGTCTATAAAATAAACTGATATTGATTAGACGAGGCTCGAAAAAGGTAAAAAAACGTTTGTCTGTTAGGAATTTTGAGCTTCCAGATTCTTGTAAATCATCGGTATAGGCAAGATTTACCCATGTGTTGGAAGCTTCGTTTACTCTAAAACCTCCACCAATTTTATATTTAAAATTTTCATCTCTAAAGCCATACACTAAATAACCATCTAAGCGATAGCGTTCTGAAAATTTATCATTGGTAATACCTCCTAATCCTGTTCTAAAACCTTCGTACTGATTAAATTTTACTAGGTATCTTAAGTCGAGATTAAAGTATTTAAAAGGGAGGTAACCATTGCCTATTGTCTTTAAAAATTCGGTTTTTTTAATAGAATCTTGTGCGTGCTGTGTAGAGTCTTTTTCTCTTTTAGGCGGTTGTTGTTGCGCATAACTAAATGATACGAGCATCAAAAGAAAAATAATAAGCTGACGCTGTAACATTTATGATTAAAATTATGTTTTAAGAAAAATAGCCCAAGAAAAATTGAGACGTATAGTCTATAGATTAAACCGTCATTATTTCTTTTTCCTTAACCTCTAAAATAGCATCAATTTTCTTAACGTAAGTATCCGTTAATGTTTGCACATCGATTTCGGCGTTTTTTTGTAAATCTTCTGAAACCTCAGAATTTTTAATGTCATTGTTTGCTTCTTTACGGGAATTTCTAATTCCGATTTTAGCATCTTCGGCCTCTGTTTTAGCTTGTTTTGCTAAATCACGTCTTCTTTCTTCCGTTAAAGGCGGAACATTTATTATAATAGTATCACCATTATTCATTGGATTAAAACCAAGATTAGCAATCATAATACCGCGTTCTATTTCTTGCAGCATAGATTTTTCCCACGGCTGAACAGTAATAGTTCTACCATCTGGAGTATTTACATTTGCTACTTGGCTCAAAGGTGTTTGAGAACCATAATAATCTACCATTACGCTTCCTAACATTGCAGGACTAGCTTTACCTGCTCTAATATTAATTAATTGTTTTTCTAAATGCTTTATTGCAGCATCCATAGCTTCTTTTGCTGAATCTATTATAAATTTAATGTCTTCGTTCATAATGTTGAAATTTTAATTAGATTTTATCAAAATTTGAGCCAAAAATTATTGGTTGACTTTAGTACCAATGTTTTCACCGGTAACTACTTTTAATAAGTTGCCTTTTTTATTCATATCAAAAACAATGATTGGCAAATTGTTTTCTTGACTTAATGTAAACGCTGTTGTGTCCATAACTTTAAGTCCTTTCTTTAAAACATCTTCAAAAGAAATACGGTCAAACTTTACTGCAGAGCTATCTTTTTCAGGGTCAGCTGTGTAAATACCATCAACACGAGTGCCTTTTAATATTACGTCTGCTTCAATTTCAATAGCACGTAGAACAGCTGCAGAGTCTGTAGTAAAATAAGGATTACCAGTACCACCTCCAAAAATGACAACACGTCCTTTTCTAAGGTGACTCATTGCTTTGCGTCTAATGAAAGGTTCTGCTACTTCATTGATTTTAATAGCTGTTTGTAAACGTGTTTTTACGTCTGCATCTTCTAATGCATTTTGTAAAGCTAAACCGTTAATTACAGTGGCTAACATTCCCATATGGTCGCCTTGAACACGATCCATACCATTCATTGCTCCTGCAACACCTCTAAAAATATTTCCTCCTCCAATAACAATAGCAACTTCAATACCTAAATCTGTTATTTCTTTTATGTCTTTGGCATATTCTGATAAACGTTCTGGGTCAATACCATATTGGCGATTTCCCATTAAAGCTTCACCAGATAATTTTAGTAGTATTCTTTTATATTTCATCAGACAGTTTCTAGGTAATATTAGATTGTTTAAAAAGTTGAGCAAAGCTACGTAATTATTAGCTTCTGTAAAAGTGAAAAAAAAGCCAAAATTAATTTTATTAAAAAATCTATTCGTTAATTTTAGTTTTTGGCATCGTTGAGTTATAAAAAACAGAAAACCACTATATCTCTGAGACATAGTGGTTTTTATAATCCCGAAAGTTTGGGACTGTTTTAAATATATTTGATTAACCTACAGTAGCACGTTTAAAACCAGTAACAGTAACGTCACCATAAGTTTTAACATAATCAGCAACGGTTTGCTTTTCATCTTTAATAAACTTTTGATCTAATAAACATTGTTCTTGATCTAAAGTTGTATTATCAGAAATAAAACGTTCCATTTTACCAGGTAAAATTCTATCCCAAATTTGCTCTGGTTTACCTTCTGCTTTTAATTCTGCTTTTGCAGCTTCTTCAGCTTCAGCGATAACTTCTGGAGTTAGTTGAGCCATTGAGATGTAACTTGGTACATTTTTTAAGGTTTTACCTAAACGTCCTAATTCGATATTATCTTTTTCAATAACTGCGATACGTGCTTCAGTTTCTGATGCTATAAATGCTGGATCAAAATCTTTATAAGATAATGAAGTTGCTCCCATTGAAGCTACTTGCATTGCAACGTCTTTTACTAAAGTTTCAACGTTATCAACTTTAGCAGATAAACCTACTAAAGCAGCAATTTTGTTAATGTGAACGTATTGACCAACGTATGGTGCATCTAATTTCTCAAAAGAAGTGATGTCTAATTTTTCACCAATAACTCCTGTTTGCTCAATTAATTTTTCAGCAACAGTCATACCTCCAAAATCAGCAGCTAAAAATGCTTCTTTTGTATCGTTGTTTAAAGCAATATCTGCTAAATCGTTAGCTAATGCTACGAAGTTTTCGTTTTTACCAACAAAATCAGTTTCACAACCTAAAACGATAGCAACACCAGAAGTGTTGTCAGCATTTATTTTTGCGATAGCAGCACCTTCTGAAGAATCTCTGTCAGCTCTTTTTTCTGCAACTTTTTGTCCTTTTTTACGTAATACTTCAATGGCTTTATCAAAATCACCACCAGCTTCAACTAAAGCTTTTTTACAATCCATCATTCCAGCACCAGTTGCTTTTCTTAGCTTGTTTACTTCTGCTGCAGTAACTTTTACAGTATTTTCCATAATTTTTAAATTAAAAAAGTCGAATAATTAATTTTCTACAAAGAAAAGAACTAAACGACTTTTGAATATTTTCTAAATGTTATTTATTCTTCTTCTTGAGAGGCAACAGGAGCTTTTTCAGCAGGTTGAGCTGGTTTTGCTTCTGCTTTTTTCTCAGTTTTTTGAGATTTAGCTTCTTTTTCTGCTTTTTCAGATTTTCTTTCGTTTAGGCCATCAGCAATTGCAGATGTTACGATAGATAAAATTTTATCTACAGATTTAGAGGCATCGTCATTTGCAGGAATTAAATAATCAACTTCACGTGGGTCAGAGTTTGTATCTACCATTGCGAAGATTGGAATATTTAATTTTTGAGCTTCTTTAATTGCAATATGCTCGCGCATAATATCAACTACGAATAAAGCACCTGGTAAACGTGTCATATCAGAAATAGAACCTAAATTCTTTTCTAATTTTGCACGTAAACGATTTACTTGTAAACGTTCTTTTTTAGATAAAGAGTTGAATGTACCATCTTTCTTCATTCTATCAATAGCAGCCATTTTTTTAACGGCTTTTCTGATAGTAACAAAGTTAGTTAACATTCCACCAGGCCAACGCTCAGTAATGTAAGGTTGGTTTACTGCACCTGCTTTTTCAGCTACGATGTCTTTAGCTTGTTTTTTTGTTGCAACGAATAAGATTTTCTTTCCTGATGCTGCTATTTTAGCTAAAGCTTCAGAAGTTTCTTCAATTTTTGCTGCTGTTTTGTAAAGGTTGATAATATGGATACCGTTACGTTCCATATAAATGTAAGGAGCCATGTTTGGGTTCCACTTACGTGTAAGGTGACCGAAGTGTACACCTGCTTCAAGTAATTCTTTTACTTCTACTTTTTCCATTTTGTAATAGTTTACGTTCTGTTAAATTAGCAATGATGAAGTGGTCGCTGTTGCTCGCCTTAATCATTTAGATGCTAAACTTTGTCCCAAATTTATTTTGGGATCTTTTTAATTTACCTGAATGACTTCAGAATAAATTTTAATTTCAATAAAATAAAATAATTCAGAACCTGAAAAAACAAGTTCTGAATTAAGTGTTGTTTGGATATTAACGTTTCGAGAATTGGAATTTCTTTCGGGCTTTCTTTTGTCCGAATTTCTTTCTTTCTACCATTCTTGGATCTCTAGTTAATAGACCTTCTGGCTTTAATACTAATCTGTTTTCAGGATCTAACTCGCACATAACACGAGAAAGGCCTAAACGTATTGCTTCTGCCTGGCCGGTGATACCACCTCCATATACGTTAACAGTAATATCAAAGTTGCCATCATTGTTAGTCAAGGCTAAAGGTTGGTTTACTTTATACTGCAACGTTGCAGTAGTAAAATAATCCGCCATGTCTTTTTTGTTCACTGTGATTTTGCCACTGCCTTCGGCAACGTACACACGAGCAACAGCCGTCTTTCTACGGCCAATTTTGTGAATTACTTCCATTTAGTTAATTTCGTTTAATTTCATTGTTTTAGGTTTTTGAGCTGCATGAGCATGCTCTGTACCAGTAACAACTGTTAAATTTCTAAAAAGAGCTGCTCCTAATTTGTTTTTAGGTAACATTCCTTTTACTGACTTCTCTACTAATCTACTTGGGTCTTTCCCAAATAATTCAGTAGCTGTCAAACTTCTTTGACCACCTGGATAACCTGTGTGACGGATGTAACTTTTTTCCGTCCATTTGTTACCAGTTAAGTTGATTTTTTCAGCATTAACAACAACTACGTTGTCACCGCAATCAACGTGTGGCGTAAAATTAGGCTTGTGCTTACCTCTTAAAAGTATTGCTACTCTTGAAGCTAAGCGACCTAAAGTTTGTCCTTCAGCATCTACTAAAACCCACTCCTTATTAACGGTAGCTTTGTTAGCTGAAACTGTTTTGTAGCTTAATGTATCCACACTAATTTGATTTATATTTACGCTTCACAGCGCAAAAAGATTAAACATTCCTCTTCTTAAAAAAGAGTTTGCAAATTTACGATAAACTCTGAGATAACCAAACCTAGATGCAGGTTTTTTTGTGCTGAGTATCAGTGGTGTTAAGATTCTGGATTTTTGTCTTATGTTTTTTGAGTTAAAGTACTATTGTTATTTATGGCTAATTCTATAAATAAAAGTCCTTTCTGAGAATCTAGTTCGTTCAATCTCTAGATGTAATTGAAGCTTATTTTTATCAGCTATACTTGTAATTTTTTGAATATCACAATCTTCGGATAAAATCATCAGAATAGTATGGTCTGATCTTTTTGATAATTGTAATAATAGATTTTCAAAATATTCAAAATTTTCTCCACAGAACCATGCTTGTTCTTTTACATTTTTTGGGTTTTTAGGATAATAGGGAGGATTGATTATTATATAGTCGAAGCTTTGATTTTCGATATGGTTGAATAAGTTAGAATTTACTATTTCTAGTTCTAGGTTGTTTTTAATCTTAGCATCTTTAAGTGCTTTAAGCGCAATACTATTTATATCAGAAGCTGTTACTATGGCTTGCTTAGATGCTGCATATAATGACACAATACCAGATCCACAACCCAACTCTAAAAAGGTTTTACTTTTTAAGTCTATAGATGATATGTAATCTAATAGTATTTTTGTGCTGAAGGTGTAATGAGGAGGAAAGACTTCTGGCATTACCATAACTTCTATACCTTCATGCGTAAACAACCTAGGTTTTGCAAAGAATTTTTCCATTCCAAATTTCAGGAAAGGATGTATGGCTTTTTTAAGTAGTTTTTTTATCATTCTGAATAGAATCCTTCAATTTCTGGTTGTCTGTATTTCCAAATTTTATGTAAAGCTTTTATTTCATAAGGCATTTGATATACGCCATATTTATATCTGTAACCAGAGACTAGTTTTAAAATGCTCTTTTTATATCCTTTTATTTTGAAATCTGAGACTGTAGGATAATAACCATTCATTACGGTTTCAAAATTTTGTATTTTATCAATCATGTAAGGTTTTAACCAAGGCGTTAATGGATTTTTACGTAAATCAAATTTTTCCCAACTTGGATCTATCCACTCTTCTAAAGTTTTTGGAAAAGAAAAACCAGCATCTAATATTTGTTGATATAATTCTGAGCCTTCTGTGGGAACAGGACTGTATAAATAGATTATTATTTCGGCTTCAGGATTTATAGCTTTTATTTCTTTTATAAAATTAATATCCCAAAGTATTTGTTTGTAGACTTGTGCTTCTGTGTCTGCTGGCATACCTAAAACAAAGGAAAGTTCTGGAATAATATCGGCTTTTTTCATCCTTAACACAAAGTCTTTAATCATTTGTCCGCTTTGTGTTCCGCCTTTATTCATCTGTTTTAGAACTTCATCATTACCAGTTTCTGCACCAAGAAAAATCATTTTACAGCCTGCTTTTCGCATTAATTGTAGTTCTTCATCAGAATATTTATTTAGTGTATCTATACGTCCTTCTCCCCACCATTGAATCTCATCATGTATCACTAATTTAGAAAATTCTAAAACGCGTTTTTTAGATGTGAAAAAATTATTGTCATGGAACTCTATAGCATCGATATTATAGTTCTCTTTAAAAAATAGAATATCTTTATATACGGTTTCTGCTGATTTTGCCTTCCATTTGGCATTATATATGGGCACAACAGCACAAAAAGAACAGGTAAAAGGACAGCCCATACTAGAGTGGTAGGCTAAGGTTTTTTGTCCCATAAACGTCTTAGCAAGGTAACGTTCTAATGGGTAAATTGTATTGAAATATTGATAAGGATATGGCGGCAATGAATCTTGGTCTAAAAGTGATTCTTTAACTGTTTGTATTATTTTACCATTCTCATCTTTAAAAATGAGATTGCGTATTAACATCAGTTTTTGGTCTGTTTTTCCTTCTAAAACATCTAATAGTTGAGGAAAAGTATTATCACCTGGTCCATTGACAATATAATCCACGTATCCAGAATTCATGCAAACTTTATATTGGTTTGAAGCAAAATAACCTCCCCAAATGGTGATTGTGTTTGGAAATAATTCTTTTATTTTCTTTGTGTAAGGAATGGCTTGTTTTAATTGTGGACCAGGCATTACTGTAGAACAAAAATATTTAAACTCTCCAGTATAGAAGTAATTAGAAATAGTTTGCCATGGATCACTTTCCATATTACCATCTACAAAAACATAATCGTATTTTCCCTGTATAGCAGCACCAACCTGAATAATGGAGTTAGGGATTCTGTGCTTGGAATTAGCACTCTTTGGATTAAATATTAAGATTTTGTTTTCCATTATTGGATTGTTTTAGCCAAAATATTACCATGGAGATTTTCTATACTCATAGACTTTATTTTCACGTACATTTCATCAGCAGTTATCCAATTTTTAAGTTTTAGTTGTAGGTTTTCATTAAGAATATAATTAAAAGAATAATTTCCTAAGGTATCTATTTTAGATAAGCATAATAATGTCTCTTCTATGAATCCTCCTGTGAATTCAAACTCAATTATAGGAATCTTATGGTTTAAGGTTCTTAAAATTTCATATTCATAACCTTCTGCATCAATTTTACAAAAATCTGGAATTCCATATTTTTCAATTTGAGAATTTAAAGTTACAACTTTAACTGTTTCTTTTTTGTTCCAGTAGATGTTTTCAGTTGTGAAGTAGGTTTTGAACTTACTAGATAACGTTGCTATTTCAATATGATTTCCTAAGAATAAATCTAATTCACCATTTTTAGATCCAATAGCTTTTTTATTTACCTCAAAGTTGGTGTGCTTGAGTTTAATTTTTTGTAAAGTTTTATAACATTTGGCTTGTGGTTCAAAAGCGATAACTTTGGCTCTTAGTGATAAGTATAATTTACTCTTAACTCCTAGGTTTGCTCCAATATCAAAACACAAATCATTTTTTTTAATCAGTTTTCGGTAAAAAAACAAATTTTTAAAAGTGTTAATTAATTGTAGCATATAGATTTATTGTTCGTTTAAGTTGGAATAAAGGCTATTGGTGTAGTATCTTTTTAATTCATTTAATTAGTTTAAATTTATAGAAACACAAAAAACTACATTGATTTATAAATACACTTATAATGGCTCCCATTATGCCTATTTTTTGTATTAATAAATATGTGAGAACTATATTTAAAAGTGCATTTATAAAATTGATTTTTAAAATAGAGCTTTCTTTCTTATTCTTATAATACATGATTATATCTATAATAAAGAAATATATTGGTATGGAAGCTAAACCTCCAAAAACATAAAAATTTACAGGTAAGTTTGAGTTTGCTATGTTTTCTAAAACTAACCATAAAATCACTGTACATACAGATACAAGTGGAAATGAGGTAAGCGCTAAAATCTTTTTAATTTTAGCAATTGATTTTTCTGGGAGTCTATACAAATGTTTAGTAAATGGTAAAATAATTAAGTATGATAATGACTGAATTAATAAGAAAGCAGTAATTGCAATTTGATACTGTGAAATTTGAGCTTTTGGCATTGTGAAATTAACAATATACAAGTCTGCTTTTGAAGCGACCCAACCACTCAAGCCAAGCATAAAAAACCAAAATGTTGCTTTAAATTCATTAACTGATATTTTATAAGAAAACTTCTCTTTCCAAAATTTTAGGTTGGTAACTAGACATAGAAATTTAACAAAAAAAGCGAAACAGTACAGTTTTAAAAACGTCTGTAAATCGAAATTTTCAACGTAAAAAATACTGCTAAGGATAATCCCAAAGGCCAATAGTTCTGCTACAAATTGATAGCCAAATTTTTGATGATATATTACTAAACTTTCTAGCGCATTATATGAATGCATAAGAATTACTAGGATAATACACCAAATAGCAATAGAGAACGGAAAAAACAAGAATAGTAATAAAGCTAGAGGAAGTAAAAGGCTTCTGCTAAAAAAATTAGAGTAAAAGGCATGATAGATTTTAGAAGGTTGAGCACTATATTTTCTAACTAAATAATCTTTATTTCCCCAACTGATTATAAACACAACCAAGAAGACTAATAACAAAGCATAAATCATAGCTCCCCAATCTTCTTTCCCGAAAAATTTAATTCCGAATAGCGCAATCAAAAAATTGAATACAGGACCAGAGAATCCTCGAATAGTATTTATTCCTATCAGTAATAACCTATTCATTGTATAGTTTTATGTAGGAAGACACACATGTGTCTTCTTGAATTAAACTTATACGTTTTTTTTCTTTTTTAGGTGCGTTCAAAATAAGCTTGCAAGTGTCTTCCATTTCTTTTTTAGAGCTACAAATTTGCCATTCAGATAAAGGTTTTGCTACACCAACATCAAAAGAAACAATTTGCATACCCGAATATAAGGCTTCTAAAAATACATATCCAAAGGATTCATATGTGCTTGTATGCAACAGTACTTTAGCTTGCGACATTTTTTTAAGAACGGCTTGTCTTGGTAGTTGCCCAATAAGAGTAATATTATTCTTTAGTTTTAAGAATTCAATTTGTTTCTCTAAAAGAACTCGCAACGATCCTTCTCCAATGATTTCAGCCTTGAGATTAGGATTTACTTGCACTAAGTTGGCTATAATAGTTATGAATACTGAATAATTTTTAACCTTATTTAAAGAGCCAACACCTAAAATGTCAATAGTACTTTCTTGTAACTCAGGGAATATTGCAGAGTCTAAATCCCACGGAATTATTACAGAATCTAATTTGTAATTTTTAAGTAAGGTCGCGTTATGGTTTTTAGAGAGAGTAACAATTTTTGTGTTACTATTTTTTAATGATTTTACATAACTGTTATTAAGATTCGCATCTTGTCCCATTACTGTTGTAATGTGCTTAATATTATGCTTTTTAGAAAATCGAGAACCAATAAAAGAGCATTCACCAATCCAAAAACTATGTACTGTAGTTATTGGGTTTTTCAAGTGAATTTTTTTAAGTGTCTGTAACACCTTTTTCCAGGTCCATAGCTTTTTTAAATACGCGTTTTTGCCATTTAAAGGAATAACATCTATATCATGCCATTTATAGGGTTTGTTAGAAAAAGGAAATTGAAATGTTATTAAGGTCAATTGGATATTTGGCAGTATTAGTTTCAAGCTTTTCAGGTAAACCTGTAAGGCAGGAATGGTTGTGCTGTCTGTTTCAGATTTAGCAAAACCTGGAGTTAAAAAAACGATATGTGAAGTTTGAGTTTCCACTATTTTAAGCTAGGGTTTTACACATTATTTATGAGGTTTTCTTCAAGTGTTATTTAATTATAATTATTGTTTTTTATAGCATAACCAAGGAAAAGGTGAATCCTTTTTATTCAAAATTTTGTTTAGTAATTTGTTTTTGTTTGTATGTAATGTTTTGAATTCTAGAATATCATCAACAGAATGATGAAAATAATTAGATACCATTTCAGGAAATCCTATGGATGTATAATAATTAAGCGTTCTTTTTTTAGCTTCAGTAATGACATCGTTTTTATAAAACGGACTATCAATAATATGAATTTCGCCAGTTGGTTTTAAAAACGATTTTAAGGTAGAAAACAAAGTTTTAAAATCTGAAAAATATTGAACACAACTATTTAGTGTAATGATATTGAATTGGCCAATAAAAGCATCTTTAATTTTAAAAACATCACCATAAACAAACTGTAAATTTTGCCTTTCAAAAACACGAGCAGCTTGTTCTAATTCGTCACTATTTACATCTAGTCCTATGACTACATTTTTTTCAGAAAGAGCAGCTATTGCATTTGTAAACCAACCATTGCCACAACCAATGTCTAGAATATTTAAGGCTTCATTTTTAGAGCCTATGTAATTTATAAATCGCTCGGTAGATTTAATTCTAAACTCCCATTCATTGCGCTTAATATAAGGTAATAATGCAACGTCTTTATCTGTTAAAACACGTTGTTCTTTATCTCTTACAGCAATGTAAATATCAGAGAATAAATTAGTTGCTTCCGTAAGGTGAATAACCTTGTTTTTTATATGTGATTTACTAAAATCCATTATCCTCTATATAATTTCATCGCAGTTTGTGCTAAAATAGATTTCGTTTTTAATTTGAAAGTTGTTAGAAGGTTTTTATCAGGTCCTTTTAAAATTTCCTTACTATAATTAACCTCGTTTACAATGCGTCTCACTGCAAAATCATAATACTTTCGAGAATGAGTTCTTGTAAAATCAATATCTCTATCTGTTGAAGTTTCCCAATTAGGTTGCACCGTTATTTTATCTTTAATTTCGTTATATAAAGATGTGCCTTTTATTGGGTATGCCACAGTAATTGTAAAGTGTGTTGGGTTTGCTGCCTTTAAATAGGTTATGGTTTCATTAATGTCTTTTTCATCTTCACCTGGATAGCCAACCATAATAAAAGTACCGGTTTCCATGCCTAATGCATTCGTATTTTGAATGGCAGATTTTACAACATCTACATCAACACGTCTATCCATGGCATCAATGATTTTTTGAGAACCACTTTCTGCACCAATCCAAATTCTAAAACAGCCTGCTTCTTTTAATAATTGCAAAATTTCGTCATTGAGTCGTTCTGCTCTGGTAATACATTCAAAAGGAATTATAGCATCTTGTTTAAGGACTTCCTTATGAAATTCTCTTACCCATTTATGGCTCACAGAAAACACATCATCTACAAACCAAATACCATCCGGATTATAAGTGTCTTTTAACATCCGCATTTCTGCTGCAACCAATTTTGCGGGTCGTCTTCTGTAGCTTTGTCCGTAGACAGCAGTACTGCACCATTTGCACGTGTATGGACAACCACGCTGTGTGCTTATGGTCATGGAGCTTTGGCCATGATGTGTTTTCCAAGTGTTTAAATATTTTTCTACAGGAATAGCAGCTCTGTTTGGCAAGGGCAAATCTGAAAGGTCTTTCATTTTAGCTCTTGGAGGCGTTTTTATAAGGCTTCCATTTTCTAAATAAGCAATACCTGTAATTGTACTAAAGTCTTCATTGTTGGCAATAGCTTTGTATAATTCTAAAGTGGTTTGTTCGCCTTCTCCAATGATGAGAAAATCAACACTAATATTGAGATAGTTTTCACAATTATAGGTAATATCTGGACCTCCTAAAATTAGTTTTGGAAAACCATATTTAGCGTCGCTTTTAAGGATTTTTGCTAACTTAATTACATTAATTTTTGTCATTAAATTGGTGTAAATCGCGACAGCTTTAGGTTGTTTTTCTTCAATAAAAGTTAGTTGTTCTGCTTTAGAATAAAAAGTGGAATCATAGACATGGTTTTCAATAGAATTCTCATCTAAGTAAGCAGAAATATATAACAACCCAAGTGGTGCATAGGGTTTCATAATTTTCTGTTCCTTGTCATCTTCAAGAAGATAATAAGTATGTGTGAGTATAATACTCATGGTTTAGTGAGTTCTATTAAAAAGTGATCAGCATATTTAGACCAAAACGATCCTGTCATTATGGTGTCAACACTTTTTAAAATGGATAAAAAGGGTTGATTCGATAAAAATGATTTTTCAAGATAAGAAGGAGGTATAGCAAATCCTATCGGTTTTATGTTTTCTTTCTTATACAATGATTTAGAACGCTGCAGAATATCTTCAGGATTATAATACCACGTATTAACTTTTACACCATCTACATTAGCAAAAACAGAGGTTGTTGATTGCCTTCTTTTGGCATTTTTAAAATCACCTTTAAGTGAAAAATATAGTTTTTCCCACAAACAATGTTTTGGCATAATCACTAAAACTATTTTTCCATTAGGTTGAAGCAAATGAAATGCTGTTTTAAAAAAGGTCTCTATTTTAGAGTTTGATAAGCAATTAAAGCCTCCGAAATTTGAAAAAATTAAATTGAATTTTGTCTCAAATGAGTTTTCATGCAAAGTGTTTATATCTTGAATTTGGAAACTAACATTGTTAGATTTTGCTTTTGCTACATTTATCATGCCTTCTGAAATATCTGTAGCAATAACATGATGTCCTAATTTTGAAAATTGAATAGCATCTTCTCCTGTACCACAATTCAATTCTAAAATTGAAAGCTTTTTATCTTGATGAATTATAGGATTGAGATACTTAAAAACCATGCTTCGCTGCGCCTTTCCCATATTAGAAAACGTAAACTCAGCATCATACTTACTAGAAGCACTATCGAAATCATTAACCATTAGAAAGTTCCATGTTTTTAAGTTGAATTTTATCTAAAAAAGCAGAGGGTAAATAGTAGCCTAATAACATAATTGATCGCCATTGAGGTTTCGATAACTTAAAAGGATTTTTAATTAATGTTTTTAAATTTTGAAACGCTTGACTTTTTCGATATTCCTTATGTACATAGCGCTGCAATTTTTTATAATATTTAGAGCTGTAAGTGCCTTTAAAAAGCATTGCTAAATCATCTGAGTCTGTCCAATTGGCTTTTAGTTTTAAATCGTCTTTTACCTTATCGTAAAATGGGGTTCCAGGAAGCGGATAGGAAACCGAAACTCCAATATTATCTGGTGCCAATTCTTTAATCATGGCAATAGTTTTGGCAATGTCGGCTTTGGTTTCTCCCAAATAGCCAAACTGAATAAAGAATGCCACACGTATATTTTTAGCTTTTAATAACTGCGTAGCTTCATAGATTTGCTCCACAGTGGTTTCCTTGTCCATGGCATCTAAAATAGCTTGTGAGCCACTTTCTGCACCAACCCAAACTTCTTTTAATCCGCTTTCTGCTAAAGCATCAATAGTATCTTCTTTTAAGAGTAAATCAACTCTGCTTTGAATATAATAAGAAATGGAAAGTTTCTCTTTTTTAAGTTCTATATTAAAATTCTGAACCCAATTGGGTTTTAATCCAAAGATATCATCACACATCCAAAAACGATTCACACCATAGGTTTCTGATAAATATTTAATGTGCTTTGTAATATATTCTGGTGAATGTGAATTGTAACGATTGCCATAAATAGGTTTAGCGCACCAATTACATTTAAAAGGACAACCACGAGTAGTGGCAATATTTAAAGTGAATTCATTTCCTCCACTTTTCCAAATGTCTTTATAGGCATTTATGTCAATTAAATCCCAAGCAGGTAAAGGCAAAATATCTAAATCTCGTAAAACGTTTCTTTTAGGGTTTTTAATTATTTCTTCTTCACGTTTAAAGATTAACCCTTCAATTTCGGAGGTGTCCTCATGTTTTTCTAAAGTGTCTAAAAGTTCTTTTAAGGTAATTTCACCTTCGCCTTGTATTACAAAATCGGCTCCGGCATCTAAATATTTCTCATAATGATCTGTGGAATCCGAACTACAAACCACCACATTACAATGTTGCTTTTTAGCAATTTTTATCATTTCAAAAGCAGCTTCACGCATAGTGGTTAAGCACATTTTGGTGAGGTAATTAAAACCATCATCATACAACACAAAATAGGCTGGTGACTGTTTTTTTAAATAAGGTTGAATTGTTTTTGGGTCATCCAAAAGATTGGCATCAAAAACGCCAACATCATAACCGTTTTCTCTTAAATATGAGGCAGCATATAAAGTGCCTAATGGAGGATAAGGGGTTTTGTTCTGCCACTGTTTAGGGTCAAACTTATAATAATATGAATGAGAGAAAACAACATCAAGCATGTTCCATGGTTAAGTTTAGGTTGAATGCTTTGTTTTTAATGTCGTAGCGCTCGTTTAGCGATACAATTACATGTGTTTGAAAATCTTGAGGGTGATGTTTAGAGACATCATTAGTAGATTTCATCGCAATCTCAAATTCTTTTTTCTTGAGATGTTTAAAATTAGATTTCCATTTTTTTAAGGTAATTTTTTTAAAAAACTGATCTAGTTTTTCTCCGAGTTTATTGTTGAATAAAACTTCAATAGTGCGGCTCCAAATAGGTTTTTTAAAATCCTCAGCTAGTGATGCTGTATTTATTGTTTTATTTGGGTAATAATTAAAAGCCCAATGGTTTTCAGAAACGAATGCATTGAAAACCGTTTTACCGTAAATAGGTATAAGCGTTATTAATTCTGTAGCCGTAAATTTATTTTGTTCTGCTATTTTTAATTGGTCAGAACTAATAAAATAATTCACACAAAAATATTTTTTTGAATTTAACAGAAAGAGCTTTTTAAATAGAATTAAAAATGTCCTAGCTAACCATAATTTTTTTGGTTTTGTAATGATGAAAAAATCGATATCTCCTTGGTCGTCGTAGTAATTTTTAGCTAATGATCCTGAAATACAAACAGATTCAATATAAGGAAAAGACATAATAAGTTTTGCTCTTTGCAAAGCTTTAGGCATAATGTTTTGTGCCATTGTGTTGCCCTTAATTCGTCTTTGTACTAATGTAGCGTCATTGATATCTGTATAATAATTACCTAGTTTATAAATTATCTCTTTTTCAATCAAGGTACGCAGATCTTGTTCAATATCTTCCAGGCTTTGAGATGAAGAAAATGCATAAATTTCCTCTTTGGTTAAAGGGTATTTAAAAATTGAAAAGTAGATAATAACTTTTAAGGCATTCATCTTTTAAAGCAGCAAATTTTTATAAAAATAGGGCTTAAATTTAGATTAATAGAAAGTGAGGTCTAATTCGTAAGTGCTTTTGCGTTGCTTATCGTTTTGAATTACATTAATCTAGCTTACGAAATACCTACTATTTGGAAGACCATTTTTTAAGTGTTTTTTCTTTTAAAAATGATGATAAATACAATCAATTGATGTTAAAACCGATTTATTTGGTTGCTCTAGTCAATCTGTCATTTATAGATTTACCCAAGCCGTAATTTGGAAATTCTTCAGCAATAATAATATCGAGATGCATCTTATCTAATTGATGAAGCACATCATATAAATTTGATGCAGATTCGGCTAAATCACCAGATGCTGAAAGTGCTATTTGAACCTCAATATTAGGATTATCAATTTCAGACTGAAACGTTATGAGTCCAATACGTTTGTTTTTATGAAGTTTTAATGCCTCTAAAATACTATCTGTTAAAATCGTTTTTGTCTTAGGAGCGTAATGACGTGCCAACATTCCTGGAGCATCAGGACTCACTTCTTTGGTGTTTTTAATTTCAATGTTACCAACAATGGCTTCAATCGCTTCAATAGCGGTTGAACCCAATCTGTAAATCACAGGCTCATCACCTTCAAAACCAATAATGGTAGATTCAATGCCGCTAGTACATGCACCACCATCTAAAACCATTTTAATATCATCTTTAAAATAGGTTTCTACGTGTTGTGCTGTGGTTGGACTAATACTACTAAATGGATTGGCACTTGGTGCTGCTAATGGAAAATCTAATTGATTTAATAATTCTAAAGTTGTGGGATGATTTGGCACACGAACAGCAACCGTATCTTTTCCACCTGTAATTAAATCAGGAATAATCGCTTTCTTTTTTAAAACCAACGTAATTGGTCCTGGCCAAAAGGCTTCTGCTAATAATTGGGCTTTTTCAGGAATATAGTCTACAATATCAGTAAGTTGATCAATAGACGGAATATGAACAATAAGCGGATTAAAAAATGGACGCTTCTTAGTTTCAAAAATCGACTTTATCGCTTTTTCACTATAGATATTTCCTGCTAGTCCATATACTGTTTCTGTTGGAATAGCAACAATGTCTTCAGCCGTTAAAAGCGCAATAGCTTTTGATATGTCTTTTGAAATGATACTCATAATCTTAAAATACAGCTGCAAAATTACTTCAAAATCTAATACCACTAAGATTTAAGACGCTTATTTTTATTTTCCTGTTTTTGTTGATAAAGCGCATAACCTAATACCGCCATTTCTAAACCTAAAATAGCAATTTTGGCTTTCTTGCTTTTGGTTAATGCACTTGTTAATCCTAATACTTTTGTGATAATCATAATGGTTTAATTTAATGTAAATGATGAATTTCTCTTAAAATTAATTAATAACGAGAACAAAAATTGACTGAAATGCTATTAGAATTGACTGAAATAAAACGTTATATAAATTTATTCACAATTAAAAATAATGACTTACCATTTAGTAGTTTTGCAACTTCAAAATTCATAAAATGATTTCAGTAGATAATTTAGCGGTAGAATTTAGTGGTCACACCCTTTTTAGTGATGTGTCTTTCACTATAAATGAGAATGATAAAATTGCCTTAATGGGTAAAAATGGTGCGGGAAAATCGACCATGATGAAAATTATTGCTGGAGTTCAAAGTGCTACTCGTGGCCATGTGAGATTTCCTAAAGATGCTGTTATTGCGTATTTGCCACAACATTTGCTTACAGAAGATAATACCACTGTTTTTGATGAAGCGTCTAAAGCCTTTAAGCACGTGTATGAAATGCGTGATGAAATGGAGGAGCTTAACAAGCAACTAGAAACGAGAACAGATTACGAATCTGATGCCTACATGAAAATCATTGAACGCGTCTCAGATTTAGGTGAAAAATACTATGCTTTAGAAGATGTAAATTATGATGCTGAGGTTGAAAAAGCCTTAAAAGGTTTAGGTTTTAAACAAGAAGATTTTACTAGACAGACCAATGAATTTTCGGGAGGTTACCGTATGCGAATTGAACTGGCGAAAATTCTACTTCAAAAGCCAGATTTAATTTTATTAGATGAGCCAACCAACCACATTGATATAGAATCGGTGATTTGGTTAGAAGATTTCTTAGTTAATAAAGCCAATGCTGTATTGGTAATTTCGCACGATCGCGCATTTATAGACAATATTACCAATCGTACTATAGAAGTCACTATGGGTCGCATTTACGATTACAAAGCTAATTACTCGCATTACTTGCAATTGCGAGAAGATAGACGTTTACACCAAATAAAAGCCTACCAAGAACAGCAGAAGTTTATTGCAGATAATATGCAGTTTATTGAGCGTTTTAAAGGTACATATTCTAAAACCAATCAAGTATCGTCACGTGAGCGTATGCTTGAGAAACTAGAAAAAATAGAAATTGATGAAATTGACACATCGGCTTTACGATTGCGTTTTCCGGCTACGCAACGTTCTGGTGATTATCCGGTAACGGTTAAAGATGTTTCTAAATCTTATGGTGATCATGTGGTATTTAAAGATGCTAATATGTCTATTGCTAGAGGTGAGAAAGTGTGCTTTGTAGGACGAAATGGAGAGGGGAAATCTACCATGATTAAAGCCATCTTAGGCGAAATTGATGTAGAAGGGACTTGTGCTTTGGGTCATAATGTTAAAGTAGGTTATTTTGCCCAAAACCAAGCCGCTTTGTTAGACGAAGACTTAACTATTTTTCAAACCGTAGATGATGTTGCTAAAGGAGATGTAAGAACACAGATTAAGAGCATCTTAGGTGGTTTTATGTTTAGAGGAGATGATATTGAAAAGAAAGTGAGCGTTTTATCTGGTGGAGAAAAAACCAGATTAGCCATGGTGAAACTCTTGTTAGAACCGGTTAACTTATTAATTCTCGATGAGCCTACCAATCACTTAGATTTAAAATCTAAAGATGTCTTAAAAGAAGCGCTGCAAAATTTTGATGGTACGTTAATTTTGGTGTCTCACGATAGAGATTTTCTACAAGGGCTTTCTAAAAAGGTGTTTGAGTTTAAAGAAAAACGCGTTATAGAACACTTTGAAACTATAGATGATTTCTTGGCTAGAAATAGGGTAGAGAGTTTAAAAGGTTTGGATTTGTAAACACACCATAACAGGTTTTATTTTCATCTTATAATTAGTAAACTAATGAGGTCTAAATATTTTTTATTCTAAAAACTAATTTTGGAATCGTTTTTGTAATTTGCTTGAGTACAATAATTTATTCGATTTTAAAGTTATTTCTGTATGAGAGTATTAGTATCCATTCTATTTCTATTTCAAACTATCTTTTCGTTTGCACAGTTAGATTCTGGTTTTAATACCAATGAAGCTAAGCAAACTATTGCCATGTGTAATAGTTTCAATTTTATAAAACAATTTGATTCTGCTCATGGTATTATTCCTGAAGGCTTTACTTTGAGTTATACGTCAGATGTTTTAAGCATGGATAATAAGTTTCAGGTGTACGATAATGGTAAAGTTGGTATCATTAACTACAGAGGTTCTACTAACAAAGTGATTAGTTGGGTAGAAAATTGCTATTCGGCAATGATTCCTGCAAAGGGACGTATTACTATAGAAGGCAAACCCTCTGAATATGCATTTTCAAATGTTAACGATGCAGCCGTACATGCTGGTTATGGTTTAACCATAGTTATATTATCTGAAACCATAAAAGCCCAAATAAAAGCCTTAAACTCTAAAGGGATTTATAATATTATAATTACTGGCCATAGCCAAGGTGGCGCCTTAGGGACGTTAACACGTGCTTATTTAGAACATTTACCAGCTGGAGAATTATCAGAAAAGAATACCTATAAAACGTATGTGTACGCACAACCTATGTCTGGTAATAAAGAATTTGCCGCAGACTATAACACTCAATTTAGTGATGAAGGCACAAGCTACTCTATAGTTAACCCGAAGGATCCAGTGCCATATTTGCCTGTTAATTATGAAGAAGAAACACTAGTGACTAAAGATAAAATTAAGGGTTGGTTATTTGGAGAGGAAAAATTTAGTGCAAAGGAATTAGGTAAAAATGCTTTTATAAGATTATTTGAAGGCGGACTTACCAGTTATGTAAAGAACAGTAACTCCCTAATGAATAAAATTCTTGGATTACAATTAGGCAAAATAGAAATGCCAGAATTTGTAAGAGATATTAATTATTACCCTACAGGAGAGCTAAAAGAAATAGAGGCTTTTGAGTACCCTAAAATTGAAGTTGATGTTAGTGACCTCAATGAAGACGAGCGAAAAGATTTTACACAAGGAGACGACGGCAAGTGGTACAAAACAGAAACGAAGTTTTTTCAGCATAGTGTTTATAATTATTATGTTGGTCTGCTTAAAAAATGGGATACAACGTCTTACCACAATTTAGATATGACCTATTTGGAATCTGATTTGTAAATAATGCTGCTACAGGATACTTTATTTATATATCTGAGGTTGACCCGAATTAGACCCGAAGTTAACCCGACTTAGATACGGGTGAACTCTTCATTTGATGCGAGTTGAAATACCGAGTGTAACTTTATAAGGTTGTGAAAAAGAAGTTAGAAAGTCTGTAAAATGAAAAACAAAATCATTCCATACAATCCAGAACTTAAGGAACTCGCTAGACAGTTAAGAAAAAATAGCACCTTACCAGAAGTATTACTCTGGCAACATATAAAACAGCGTGCATATGGTGTTCAGTTTCATAGACAGGTTCCAATGCTAGAATATATCGCTGATTTTTATTGTCATGAAATTCGGTTGGTGATTGAAATTGATGGAGATAGTCATGAGCATCGTTTTATATATGATACCAAACGAGAAAGTGAATTAGAGGCTTATGATGTTACTTTTTTAAGGTTTTCTAATGAGGAGGTTAAAAAGAATATGTTTAGTGTGTTGTTGGTTATTGAGGAGAAGGTTAGGGAATTGGTTGGTTAAGTTGGGAAAACACCCCTCATGAGCTACGCTCGGTATCTTCAATGAAAATATATTTTCATCTCAATAATCCTCAAGGGGACAATCCTCACCAAGAAGCATAGGTGTAAAAATTAAATTTATTTTACCATTACCCAATCGATAAACCCTATGAATATTCTATTTTCCTTTATCAAATGTCCCCTTGAGGGGACTTTAGGGGTGTGAAAGAGAATTAGTATTAAAACACTTTTGAATTAATTAACTCGGTTAAAGTTGTTGTAAAAGGTTTTGCAGAAGCATTACCTGAATTGTAGTTTTTTAGTTTTTTGAAATCCCAATTATTATTTCCAAATTCAGATAAATCTACTTTTTCTAATTCAATAACTAAATAATAATCTTGTGAAGGGTTGCTGTATCCTTTTTTTATTAAATTTTCTTTTGAATATACTTTTGGGCCTTTGCTTATAATCTTCCATAAATCACCAGATGATTTTTCTCCATGCGTATGTAATAATAAATACTTAGCAGAAACAGTTCCCTTGTCTAAAATTAGAGAACCATTACCTGAACCCATTCTAAAATTATACATTCCTTTTTTAGTAATCCAATCATATTGCGATTGGTTGTTATAAAACCCAACTAAAACATACGTTTCATCTGGAATAATTTTTTTGCCATCAATATATTCTGGAATTGGTTCTGAAATCTCGTTAGGATTATCATTTTTGTAGATGTGAAAACTCTTGTTAGCTATATTTTCACGTTGTGACGCAGTGTTTAAGAAGTGTTTTAAAACGTCTTTGATGAAATTTTCTAAATGAATAGTTTCATTTGTATTCTCTGTAGGTTTTATTGGAAAAGCTCCTAAACCAGGAAGAACTTCGTGAAACCCTCGAATAGGTTTATTTGTTTCTCCAGGATATAAAACATAAGCACCACTTGTACGCCTAATCGCATCTTTATAAGCGTGCATTTTTAATAAATCTGCATTTTTATAAATTCCTTTTAAGTTTTGTTTTTTCTCCTCGTTTAAAGAGTTTTCTGTTTGTTCTTCTCCTAATATTTGATTGATATTGGCAACCTTGTATTTCGCATCAAAATGAACATGAACAATTTGTTCCGTAGCTTCAGCTTCAGTTTCTTTCAGCTTCGTTGGCCAAATAGATAAGGTATAATCTGGTCTTAGCGTTGTTGTCCAACTCCCTGTTTTTGAAATGTCATGAGTTCCACCATTAAAACTTCTGTTGTAATTAAACCTAATATTTAAATGTCTATTTGCTTTAGTGTATGCACCTCTTAACGCAGTTACTTTTCCTTGTTTAAGCTGTAAACTTAATTTATCCTTAGATGGAACAATTAGCTTCTCTAATTCTTTTGGTTCGATTTCAAAAATGTGTTTTAAAACATCTAATAATTTAAAAAATAGCCAATACTCGTATAAGGTAGCAATGTCCTTTTTTCCTCCACTATACACTTCGTCTCCACCATTCCATATTAATTTTGCAGCCAAATCAAATTTTAACCACACCTTTAAGACTTCGCGATATCCTTCTTTTTTTTGAAGTGTTGGACTGTTTAGTTTTAAAGTGGTTGGTCTTGAAACTTGCTTAAATAAATCATGTTGCAAATGTGTTTCTAATTTTTCCGAAACAATATCAGCTTCTTCTTTAAGTCTGGTTCCTGCATTTGGATGGTTAGCGATATCCATACAGAATTTTAAAAACGTTTCTAAAGCATGTTTTATAAAACGGTTCTCAGAAGTATCAACACTTTCAAATTTTCTATAAGACTCTATTTTGGTTGCAACCGACTTAATGCCTTTTTTGTATAAGGGATGTGTGTTTTTGAGTTTTAATCGATTGTCAGAATTTATTAGCGACCTTAATTCTGAATTTTTAAAACGTTTAATTTTTCTTGCATCAGTTAGTTCTGCTTCTTCTGTCCAGTTTGTAGTTGGACTTGTAACAATACGTTGAATAGCATCTTCAAAATCCTCAGAGTTTATTATAGAGCTCACAAAAGCAAAACGTTGGTATAAGGTTTTATTGTCTGTGTTGAAGTCGGTTTCAAAAGAATGAGTTACAGGTGAGTTGGCTTGAATGATTAAATCAGTACATTTTGATGTAATATCATTAAGCATGTACTGATAATCTTCTCTGTAGCTTGTTTTCTTAGACTGCACTTCTAATTGTAAATCCCATTTCTTATTAGGATTTTCAGTGCTTAAAATCTGTAGTGTTAATGTGCCAACAAAAATGTTTGGTGCTATAACTCCAATATATTCTTTTCTTTTTCTGTTTTTTACAATATTGCTTTGGTCACTACAAAATAGGCGATAGTCTTCTGCAATATTTTCTTTTTTGTGTGAGAATTCAAAATCATAAAAACAACCTTCTTTTAGTTGATAGGTTGGTTCATGCGCATAAAAATTTGTGGTATCCACCTCTATATCGCCTTTTTGTTGAGCATCGATACATAAGTATAAACCATCTTCTATATAAGATAAATCTATTTCTATGGATTGTTCTTTATCCATTTGTTAAGCTTCTGCATAACTTGCAAAACCATTATCTAAGGCACCTTTATACATTCTTGTGATTTTTTCTAAGGATAAAGGATATAAAACCTTTTCATTTCCTTTAAAAACTATGGTTTCTTTATTGTTTAAAAAGTCTTTTGAAACATCTGTTTTTTCTTCAACGCACAACGATGCTAATACTTCTAGAATAGGACATAATTTACGTCTAGAACCATGCAGTTTTGGTAATAGTTTTTGCATAATGGCAATGTCTATTTTTGTGTCTTCGTGCATAGTATTATCTAAAGTGGTTAACTGATTGTATAATCTGTGTATTTCTGTTGCAGAACGATAACCGAATTCTGCGCCTGTCTTCTTTAATTCTTTAAAAAACAATACTAAGTTTTTGTTTAGCTCAGTTGTATCCGTTTTTAGAAAATCTTTATTAGAAGCGATGCTTATAAAATCTTCTCCCATTGCAGCACCTTTGTTATTAAGCTTGCTAAAATCTATGTCGTTAGGTGCTTTTAAAAATGCGGCTATATCATCTCTGTTAACTCTAAACTCAATAACGTTGGCTCTATCTAATACTTTAGGACTGAACATATAAGTTGTTTCATCTATATTAACGGTCCCAACTATAAACAAGTTGCTTGGCCAATCTAATTGAGAAGGCACATTATTTTTGTTGTTTTCTGAACTGTGTAGTTTAAGGATGTCTTTAGATTCCATAACGCTTAAAAAGTCTGCAAAGTAACGCTCTACATGACTTAAGTTCATTTCATCTAAAATTAGAAAATAAGGTTTGTTTTTGTTTTCTTCTTTATTGGCTTCTATAAGTAATTTTAAAGCACCATTTTCAGGTAATATGTATTCATCATCATTCAACGCATTTACATAACCTAACAAAGGTTCTCTGTTAGTCCAATCTGCTCCAACAGGAACAATGCAATATTGGGTTTTATCTTCTGCAATCCATTGTGCAAAAGCTTGGGCTAATTTGGTTTTACCAGAACCCGATAAACCACTTAATAGTACGAATGGTTTTGTGGTTAATGAAGCGATGTATCTTGTTATTAACTCTGGATTGTAGCTTAGGTTTGCTGTTTGGCAGGCTTGTTGGAAGGTTGATATTTCGAATTTAAATTGTTCTATATAGGAATTAGCTATTTGAGACTGTGAATTAGACGTTTTTTCTTCTTCTAACTTCTCATTTAAAAACTTAATATAATTTTTATTGCCAATTATCGCTCTTGGTCTGTGATTTGATTTGCCAGCACTATATTCATAAAACATGCCTTCTTTTAATGATAAATTATCTTCTAATTCTTTAATAAAGGATTCCAGATTAATTTCATTAATTTCAAAAATCTTAGAGTCAAACTCTTGTTGATAAACTTCTTCAGCTTTTTCTAACTCACTTAATAATCTTTCTCTACTTGATGAAAATTGACCTGAGAAATAATTATGACTAATACCATCTTTTTTGATGAACCACTCGATAAATTGTTTTTTTAAATTTGTGAGATTCGGAATAAAATCTTCCGACGAATCAGCTTTTTTAGCAATATCATTTATTATAATTTCATGATTACCGTGTTTCAATATATCTTTGAAGCTTTTGTATGTGTCAAAAGATTTAGGAATAAAATCAAACTCAAAAAAATCTTCTTTCTTGTATTTAAAAACTATTATGTCGTCAATATTAGCTTTGAGGTCATTTCTCAGAAATTGTTTTAATTCTCCGTCAATTCGTGACTCAGTGTCAGGATTCGCATATAAGCGAGTAGTAATTTTTATACCACTTTTACTTATAAAAGGAGATTTTGGATTTTGCACTTTAAATTCAAAAGTAATCTGCCTATAAGGATCTGGAGTGTTATAATTGAATTTGAAAAAAATATTAGAAGGTTCTTTTGTGAAAGCAATTTGCTTGCCATCCCTCAAATCTTGTTTGAAAATATTTCTAATATAAATCATAATCTCAATTGTTAGAATTTGTTAATCCACTATAAACACTTTCTGCGATTTTTTTTGCCATTATTGGAGGAACCGCATTTCCAACTTGCATATAAGTTTCTTGTTGATTGCCAACAAAAACGAAATCGTCTGGGAAGGATTGAATTCTTGCAGCCTCTCTAACTGAGAGTGTCCGTAACTCTGTAGGGTGGATATACATGTAACCATCCATACCAATATGAGCTAAAATAGTCCAAGATGGATTTTTTAGCACTAACCTCTTTAATCTATCCTTGAATATATCTTCTCTAAAGGGTAAAATTTGTCTAACTTCTTTTGGTAAATCCATATAGATGTCACCTTGTTTCATATGAGCAAATACTTTTTTTGCTCTCTCATTAGACATTCTACATATATTATTTGCTACTGTTCCATTGGTATTTGCACGCATTAACTTTTGATAAGAATCTAATCTTTTATGTTGAGAATATTCACATTCATTTATTCTCCAATTATCAGTGATATTTGGTAAATCAGAAATTGCACTTTTAACATTTACGTGAGGTTTCAATGTATTAACATCAATATCATCATTATTTGGATTAATGTTAAAATTTGAGCCTTCATACCAATGTGTTATTTTAGGGTATTTGAATTTATAGCCTTTATGGTGCCCAACTAAAATCATTCTTCTTCTATTTTGCGGAACTCCATAATTAACACTATTAAGAACTTTTACTTCTTCAACAATTGTGTATTCTGGTAAATCACGTTCAATGATTTTTTTAACTTTATTAAATGTTTCACCTTTATATTTAGTTAAAAATTGGGGAACATTTTCCATAACAAATATTTTTGGATTAAAATATTTAACATATTTCAAATAATCCATAAATAAAATATTCCTTGGGTCTTCAGTAATACAATCACCTTTACCTTTATTTACGGATTGTATTTTAGCATGACCAATTGTACTAAATGTTGGACAAGGTGGACCTCCAATAATCACATCTACTTCTTGTTTCCCAATTAACTTATGAAATTCTTCAGGTTCAAAATTTCTTATATCACTATGAACAGAAATAGAATCTTTAAAATTTAATTTATGAGTTTCTACTGCTGCTTTTTTATTATCTATTCCTCCAATGCACTTGAATTTACCGGACATTTCAAACCCTTTAGCAAATCCTCCTGCTCCACAGAATAAGTCAATAAAATTATATGTTTTGTTTGGCATGATGTTTAAAGTATTGAGCTGTTTCTTCTTTAAAATAATTACATTTCTTTTCTTCCAAATCTGTAATGTATTTTTTTAGAGGCTCTGTTGTTTCTTTGTTTTCTAAATTACTAAATATTAATCCTTCATCAATATAAATATATCCTTCTTCATAAATTTTATCGCATCCTAAATGACATGCTGGCATAACTACATTTAAATCTCTCTTCTCATAATCAGAGCAATCTTTTCTCTTTTTTATATGGGCAGCTGCCAAAAATTGAATTGGATAATCTTGATCACATATTGCACATATTCCTGATTTTTTATTTTTTAATAGATAAGTCCGGAGAATATGCTGTTCGGTTCTTTGTCTTGTAACTGTTTCTCTTTCTAAAGAGGTTAACCTTTTTAATTGTCTTTCAATTTTTAATTTTCTAAATAACTCTTCGTCGAACTCTTCAGGAATTGGTTGAACTTTAGAGTAAATATTCTTCAGTCCTTTATATAAATCTACGTTCTCTAGCCAATTGTTTACTCTATTAATATCATATAGATATTCTGAATAATCATAGCATAATTTACTATTTCGTTCGCTTACATTTCTATCAAACTCAAATACTTCTCCAGAATTATCTATTAATGAGTCTAAAACATTTATTAAATTACCAATCGGTTTTAAACCAATAAAAAAGTCTGGTTGTTCATTATAAAAACTATTATCATCAGTTAAAATAGATGAGTTTTTTAAAAACCCTTTTGGATAAGATAAATGTGTTTTTGTTCCACTATTATCTTTAATATCTAGAAATAAACCCCAACCATTGTCTCGAATATCTAAAAGTTCATTAGTTAGCTTTCCTATTGATTTTAAGTTGTAATTTTCAGCTTTTGTATTATAAAAATGATAACCAAACCAATAGAATTCTTCGTTTGAAAAATAAGATTGAGTAGAATCAATATTATATAATTCTTTTAAAAGAGCAAGTATAATTTGATACGGTTTTGTATACGGAAAATCTTTTCTAATATTTTCTGCATTTAAACCTAAATTGTTTATTGTTCTATTTTTGGTTACAATTGGATGTGGGAATTGCCATTGGCTTAATAAATAATCAAAAATAACTTTAGCAGGTTTTTCATCATCATTATCAAATTTTTCAGCAACAAATTCTAGTAAAGCTATTTCACTAAATCTATTTTTTGTATCTAACTTTTTAATTCCTAAAAAATTGATAATTGTTATTATCTGATCCCAATAACGTTCATTTGTTTTATTATAATAATCTAAACATTCTGTAGTAATCGCTGCGCGATTATATTCTTCACCAATTATAGTTTGTATAAACCCAAAATGGTCGTCTTCTGAAAACAACGTGCTTGGTTTCAATTGTCCAACTGATGGAATGTTAAAGAATATCATTATATAAATTGTTTAATTGCTTTTGCAATTTGTTTAGCCATTAAAGGAGGAACTGCATTTCCAACTTGTTTAAATTGATTAGTTCTAGAACCAACAAATTTAAAATCATCTGGAAAAGATTGTATTCTAGCTGCTTCTCTTACCGTAAAAGTTCTTTCTTGTTTATAATCTGGATGAATAAATAAGTTTCCATCTTTATACAAATGTGCTACAACAGTTCTACCAGGTTTAGTAGCAGTTTGAACAGTATACCTATTACCAAAATGTTTTGGGTCATGATGAATTAAATCAGGTCTAACTTCTGCTAATTCTTTTAATTGCCAATTATTTTTACTTAATAATTTATATCTCTCTCTATCTAAATCATTATGTTTCCTTGCAACATGATTAAAAAGTTTAGTAGAGCCATTAGGTCTCATTATTTTAAGATAACTATTCTTTTTTTCTATTTTATGAAAGATTTCTTCTTCTCCTTCACCTGGATATAATTTTGGTAAGTCTGAAATAGCATCTTTAACAGTTAAATATTTTTTAA
The DNA here is from genome assembly GCF_045063645.1 of Winogradskyella sp. Asnod2-B02-A. Lineage (NCBI taxonomy): Bacteria > Pseudomonadati > Bacteroidota > Flavobacteriia > Flavobacteriales > Flavobacteriaceae > Winogradskyella > Winogradskyella sp. Asnod2-B02-A. The sequence goes on along the minus strand of NZ_JBEFOG010000027.1, from coordinate 576,573 downwards.
ACCCTAATACTTCATTTTTACTTTCCATTTCTGGACTAAAATGAGTTTTTATTATTGCCTTATAAACATCTTCAGATTTAATATTTAGGTCTTTCCTAACCCCAATTAAAATCACTCTTTTTCTAATTTGTGGTACACCATAATGGACTGAATTTAAAAGTATAGTTTCTCTATCATCACATACTGAATAGAATTCTGACATACTCTCAATAATTTCAGGGAAAATATAATTTCCGTTAGGTTTTGCAGAAAGTAAACCAGAAACATTTTCAAAAACAAATATTTTAGGTTTATGTTTTTCTAGTATTTCCAAGTAAGAACGAAACAAATAATTTCTTGGATCGTTTCTCATAGAATTTTTGTCTTGTGCTCTTCCTACTGAAGAAAAAGATTGACATGGAGGTCCTCCAACTAATACATCAATTTCTGTATTGCCAATAACATTATCAATCTGATTATGTACATCTTCAGAGGTCAAGTCTCCACAAATAACAGCATTTATTATTGATTCTTCTGAATACTTATAATAGCGCATCCTTTCCTTAACTGTTTCGCAAGCTGGGGCGTCAAAGTCAACATGAACGATTGACTTAAAGCCTTCTTGGTAAAAGCCTTCACTAAAACCACCACACCCAGCAAACAAGTCAATAAAAGTAAATTTCTTTTTACTCATTCTTAATTTTTCTTTTTTATAGATTGCTAAAATACTAACAAAATAATATTAATGCGCCTCCAACCAATTCAACCCAGTATCCACCTCAACATCCAAAGGCACATCCATAATAAATGCATTTTCCATTTCTGTTTTAATTAATGTGGTGAGTTCTTCGAGTTCTGGTTTGTAGATGTCAAAGACCAATTCATCATGTACTTGTAAGAGCATCTTCGATTTATAATGTCCGGCTTCTAGCTTGTTGAAAATATTAATCATCGCTATTTTAATGATATCGGCAGCGCTTCCTTGTATGGGTGCGTTAACGGCATTTCGTTCTGCAGCACCTCTCACTACAGCGTTACGTGAGTTGATGTCTTTTAAATACCGACGACGACCCAAAACGGTAGAGACATAGCCATGATCTCTAGCAAAATCGACTTGCTTACTCATGTAGGCTTTTAATTTTGGATAGGTGTCGTAATAGGTGTCAATGAGTTCTTTGGCTTCGCCTCGCGATAAATCGGTTTGGTTACTTAGGCCAAAGGCAGACACGCCATAGATGATTCCGAAATTAACGGTTTTGGCATTGCTACGTTGTTCTCTGGTGACTTCAGCTAATGGCACACCAAATACTTTGGATGCGGTTGAGGCATGAATATCTTCGCCATTTTTAAAGGCTTCAATCATGGTTTCTTCTTCACTTAATGCGGCAATGATTCGTAATTCTATTTGCGAATAATCGGCAGCTAGTAAGGTGTAGTCTTCGTTTCTTGGAATAAATGCCTTTCTAACTTGGCGACCACGTTCGGTACGAATCGGAATATTCTGTAAATTAGGATTATTACTGCTTAAACGACCAGTTGCTGCAACGGTTTGCATATAATCGGTATGCACTCTGCCTGTAGACGGTTCTACTTGTAAAGGCAAGGCATCAACATAAGTACTCTTTAATTTTGAAAGTCCTCTAAAATCTAAAATCTTCTGAATAATCTCATGGTCTTTGGCTAAATACGATAAGATATCTTCACCTGTTGCATATTGACCTGTTTTGGTTTTTTTAGGTTTATCAACGAGTTTCATGTTTTCAAAAAGCACAATACCTAATTGTTTTGGTGAGGCTATATTAAACTCTTCGCCTGCAGTGGCATAAATTTCTTGTTCAAGATTTAGAATGTCGTTATTAAGGTCTTCGGATAAAGAATTTAAAAATTCGGTATCGAGATTAATACCTTCTAATTCCATAGCTGCTAAAACACGTAGTAGCGGAATTTCAATTTCATCGAATAATTTTTGGGTGTTGGCTTCGCCTAATTCGGTTGTGAAATGTTCTTTAAGTTGTAAGGTAATATCTGCATCTTCAACCGCGTATTCGGTGAGTTTTTCTAACGGCACATCGCGCATGGACAATTGATTTTTTCCTTTTTTACCAATGAGTTCTGTGATAGAAATAGGTGTGTAGTTTAAATACGTTTCAGCTAAGACATCCATATTGTGACGCATGTCTGCATTAATTAAATAATGCGCTAACATGGTATCGAATAATTTGCCTTTTACTTCAACCTTGTATTTGGCTAATACTTTGATATCGTATTTTAAATTCTGACCTATCTTCTCGATATTCTCGTCTTCGAAAAACGGTCTAAACGTTTCTATGAGTTCTTGTGCTTCTGTTCTATCTTCTGGAAAGGGCACATAAAAGCCTTTGCCTACTTCCCAAGAAAAAGCGATACCTACCAATTCTGCCGTTAGTGCATTTAGTCCGGTAGTTTCGGTATCAAAACACACGGACGTTTGGCTCATTAAATTTTTAACAAACAATTTGGTTGCCATACCAGATGCGACGCTTTGGTAAAAATGTGAGGTGGTTTCGGCAGTTTTTCGGGTGAACTCAGATACGGCTTCGGTTGTTGAAGGTTCTGCACCTCCAAATAAAGAGAATTGACCAGATCCTGCTGATTTTTCTTCGGTTGGAGTCGTTTTAGGAGCTTCTTTTGTATCTGCTGTTGGAGTTGAAGTTCCGGCAGATTGCATGGCTTCAGCAGAAAAGGTTTTATTGAAATTATCAATTAAACGTCTAAATTCTAATTCTTGAAAAATCTCGGTGACTTTAGGAATATCTGGTTCAGACATTTCAAAATCTTTTTCATTAAAATCAACTGGCACATCGAGCATAATGGTAGCCAATTGTTTAGAAAGTAAACCTAACTCTTGGTTGGCTTCCACCTTTTCTTTCATTTTACCTTTTAGCTCATGTGAATTCGCAAAAAGGTTTTCCATGCTGCCATAAGCCGCTAAAAATTTCTTGGCTGTTTTTTCACCCACACCAGGTAGTCCTGGAATATTATCGGAAGCATCTCCCATCATCCCTAAAAAGTCAATAACTTGTAAAGGGTCGGTAACTTCAAATTTCTTTTGTACTTCTGGAATGCCCCAAGTTTCGTATCCACCTCCAAAAACTGGTCGGTACATAAATATGTTTTCTGAAACGAGTTGTGCAAAATCCTTATCTGGAGTCACCATAAAGGTTTTGTAACCTTCTTTTTCGGCTTTTTTAGCTAAGGTACCAATGACATCATCTGCTTCAAAACCTTCTTTCACCATGATTGGAATATGCATGGCTTTAAGAATTTCCATAATATAAGGCACAGCGGTTTTGATGCCTTCAGGTGTTTCATCTCTGTTGGCCTTGTAGGCTTCAAACATTTCTACACGGTCTGCACTTCCGCCTTTATCAAAACAAACGGCTAAATGATCTGGTCTTTCGCGTTTAATGACATCTAAAAGTGAATTCATAAAACCCATAATGGCTGAGGTATCTTCTCCTTTAGAATTGATTCTTGGATTTTTTATAAAAGCGTAATAGCCACGGAAAATTAGGGCGTAGGCATCGACAAGAAATAGGCGTTTTTGGTCTGACATTTTATATCATATTTTATTTAAGTGAGCTTTGCAAAATGCTCTTTTTTCATTTCTGCTTCAAAATAAAAATGAACCGTAACTATGGCTATGTTTAATTTTTCTTTCTCGCATCATCTAAAAAAATCATCATTTTTCGTGTAAGCTAACCTAAACAAAAAATGATATTGCGTTAATTTGAAAATTAATGTCACTTAGAACATTGTTGAAAGGCCATTAAAACACTAGGTTTTAAGTTCTCGACTGCGCTCGAAATGACAATGGAATATAATGGTTTGGCTTAAGTAAACCAATAGCCTGCAAATTACAAAACTTAGAACATTTGATGAAAGAATGTGAAACTAAAAATTGAGAATGGTAAAATGGGTTTTTAAGAGATTCTTGCCTAGGCAGAAATAAAAAAAAGAAAGCCGCTCTCTACAGCGACTTTCTTGCATTAAAATTAAATAGTTGTACTAATGTATGTTGGTCTTATTCTATTATAATTCGTTTTGAAATTTGACCTTCTTTAGTTGAAACTTTAAGGATATAAATACCAGATTGATATGGACTAACATCTAAGTTTAATGCTTTTGTTGTTACTATTTTCTTACCTAACATATTAAATAATTCAATAGACGTTATGGCTTGATTATTCTTAAGCGTTATGTTTAACTCCGTAGTTACAGGGTTTGGATATACAGAAATAGAACTGTTTAAATTAAACTCGTTTGTAGAAAGTGCACTGCAATCTTCGCTAAAACCGGTTTGAGAATCGATATCTGTCCAATTTGCTGTGGAATAAGCGGCATCCTCTACCTCAATACACAATAGGTTTGCGTTATCACTAGCACCAAACTCTGAAATGCTTGTATTGTTACCGTTTTTAAGATTTAAGCTCGTAAGTTGGTTACCTTGACAATTTAGTACTAAGATTGCGGCATTATTGCTTAGGTCTAAGTCAATAATATTATTTCCTTCACAGTGAAGTTCTTCTAAAAGCACATTATTATCAATATTTAAAGTTGTAAGTTGATTGTTTCTGCAACTTATTACTTCTAGTAAATTATTGTTACTGATGTCTAAGTGAGATAGTGATGAGTCATTACATTGTAAATCTTTAAGATTAAGGTTGTTACTGGTATCTAAAGCCGTTACTCCCGTAAAACTGCATCCTAAAAAATACAATAATGAATTATTTGAAATATCTATAGACGCTACGTCATTATTATGAAGAGCCAAATAAGCAAGTGCTGTATTATTTGAAACATTTAAGCTCGTTAAATTATTTGCACTACAGCTTAAATATTCTAATAACGTATTATTTGTAACGTCTAAACTTGTTAAATCATTTGCAAGAATTTTCAATGACGTAAGTGCTGTATTGTTAGAAAGGTCTATGCTTGTTATATCATTTCTATCACAATTTAAAACACTAAGTGCTGTTAAGTTGCTAACATCTAAACTAGAAATATCATTGTTAACGCACCAAAGTATTTCTAAAGCTATGAAATCTTCAATACCTGTGAGATCTGCTATATTTTTACTATTTATTGATAAATCCGTTATAGTATTAATATTCGCTGTAGGTACTGAGCCATCTATAGTCCCAGAATCATATCCTAGATCAATTAAGGCCTGTTCAAAGTTAGAATCTGGAATAGCGGTTGGCTGAGATAGAGAGATAGAGCTAAAACATAAGCATAAAGTAAATAGTAGTAGTGTTTTCATATGTGGTTTTTTTATTGTTTTTTTAAGTCACATGGTACATCCATATAACCATTGTCTTATGTATCAAAATTTAGTTATTGATGGTTCGCATTTTAAAGTTCTATAGGTTTAAGCACAGCCTGTTTTAAATAAACTATACCTTATTTATAGATTGGGTATAGTTCTAAATTACTGATAAAGTGAATATTGTATAGGTATTTTTAGTGAAATGCGATTTTTTTTAGTGAAGCCTTTGATTCAATTTATTTTAAAGAATAAAAAGGGCATATTTAGTTTTCATACATATAAACTGCACCTGAACTAGTAGCACTGTTATTTGTTTGATCACCGCCAACGCCTGTTGCATTACTTTTTTCTCCACGTGCACCAACAACAAGTATGTTACCATCATTACTTAGACTCGTGCTTCTCCCAAAGACATCATTTGTATCTGTATTAGAAGCTTTGATATAAGCTTTTGGCGACCAAGTAAGGCCAGAAAGGCTATAGATATAGACGGATCCAGAACTACTAACACTATTATCTGCTTGATCTCCATCAACGCCTGTTGCATTGCTATCTTCTCCATTTGCACCAACTACCAGCGTATTTCCATCAGCACTAATACTAACACTTCCACCAAAATAATCAAATGGATCTGTGTTAAAAGCTTTAATATAGACTTGTTGCGACCAATTAGTTCCAGACCTAATGAACACATATACCGCTCCAGAATTAAATGCATTATTATCTGATTGATCACCGTTTATATCTGTTGCATTGCTATCTTCTCCATTTGCACCAACTACCAGCGTATTTCCATCAGCACTAATACTAACACTTCCACCAAAATAATCATATGTATCTGTGTTAGAGGCTTTAATATAGGCTTGTTGCGACCAAGCGGCTCCAGACCGGCTGAACACATATACCGCTCCAGAAGCACTCGAACTATTGTTTGCTTGGTTTCCATCGATGCCTATTGCATTGCTGTCTTCCTCACTTGCACCTACCGCAAGTGTGTTTCCATTAAAACTAATACTAACACTTGTGCCAAAGTAATCATCTGTATCTGAGTTAGAAGCTTTAATATAGGCTTGTTGCGACCAAGTAGCTCCAGACCGGCTGAACACATATACCGCTCCAGAGTAATAAGCACTATTATTTGATTGATCACCGCCAACGCCTGTTGCATTACTACTTTCGTAATTTGCACCAACTGCCAGTGTGTTTCCATCACCACTTATACCAATACTATAGCCAAAATTATCATAAAATTCTGAATTAGAAGCTTTAATATAGGCTTGTTGCGACCAATCAGCTCCAGATCGATTGAACACATATACCGCTCCAGAAGCACTCGCACTATTGTTTGTTTGATCACCGTTTATACCTGTTGCATTGCTATCTTCTCCATTTGCACCAACTGCCAGTGTGTTTCCATCACCACTTATACCAATACTCCAGCCAAACACATCTCCTGAGCCTGTATTAGAAGCTTTAATATAGGCTTGTTGCGACCAAACACCTGCATTTTTAAAAAACACATATACGGCTCCAGAATTAACAGCACTATTATCTGTTTGATCACCGTTTATATCTGTTGCATTGCTATCTTCTCCAGATGCACCAACTACCAGCGTATTTCCATCTGCACTCAGGACTATAACGGATCCAAATTTATCACTTGTACCTGTATTTGATGCTTTAAAATAAGTGTCTTGAGATTCATAGTAAGTAATTTGGCTTTCTAATGTTGTAGAACCATCTCCTTTAATTTCCATACAAGTCCAATTTCCATTAAGATAAAAACAAATGGCACTCTTTGATAAATCATATACTAAAGTGCCGTTTGCAGGTGGATTGCCTTGGCCGTCGGTAACATTATCTATAGATGAAACTCTTGGTATTACAACGCCTGTATCATTTGTAGATACAATATCTAAAGCACCTTGTGGTGTAGTGGTGCCTATGCCTACTTGGGCGTTAATTAAGAAGCTAAATAAAATGAATGTTAGGGTAATTGTAATTTTTTTCATGGTCAATACAGTTTAAGGTTTTGCTGTAGTATAAGACATTAGCCAAGAGCACATAACAATAATGTATGCCTATAAAACAACGTAGGTTTTACCCCAAGTTATTGGTAATCTGTATGGTGTACCGAAATTTTTAGTGAAATGCGATTTTTTTTAGTGAAATCAGTTTAACCCACTTTATGTATTAGAACTTCGTTATGAGGCTTTTAGATGCAATAAAAATGTAGTATAGCATTATATTTTCAGTAGCTAGAAGCTGTAATAGATTTTCTAATGGAAAAAGCGGGTTTAATCTAAAGCAGTAAATCTTTTATATCTTTTTTATAGGTAGAACTTAACGGCACGTCGATATCTTCAACGACTACGGAATCACTCTTAATACCCTTAATTTTTTGACTGTTAATAACATAAGAGCGATGTGATTTTTTAAAAATAGCAGCGTTTAATTTTTCAGCAGTATGCTTTAATGTATGTGGTACAAGATATTCTTTATCTAAAGTTATAATATAACAATAGTTGTCAAAAGCTTTGAGATAAAGTATGGAAGCTTGGTTTAGTTTTATACGTTCGCCTTCAGAGCGTATTAAGATATATTCTTCTTTTTCGAGGGCTATTTTATGCCAAGCCAATTCAATATTACTCAATAAGCCAGAATCTGTAAATGGCTTTACCAAAAAACCTAAAGGATTAGTTTCCTTTACGCGTGCCAAAGTGCTAGGGTCTGTTTGTGAGGTAATAAATAAATAAGGAATATTAAGTCTTTCTAAGGTAATGGCTAAGTCAACACCATCTTTTTCTCCTTGCAGATTAATATCTAGGAGTACCATATTGGCTTGTTTGTCTTGTATGTGTTTTAAGGCAGAGTCATAATCTTCACTAATACCCAATACTTTCATACCATAAAATTCTAATGCCATTTTTGCGGTTTCAGCAATTAATGGCTCGTCCTCTACAATATATATTCTAATAAATTTATGGTCTTTGTGAGCTGTCATCTTAAAAAATTATAAAACGGTAAACCTATTTATGGTCAGTTGTGCTATGGTACCTTTGGGTTCGTTATTAGAAATAGTGAATTCGCCTTTCAGCTTTTTGGCGAGTGTTTTTATAAGTTTTAATCCAAAAGAATTTTCATTAACCGTACCATTTAGTCCTACGCCATTATCAGTAACTATAAGTAGGAGTGCCTCGTCTTTTCGTTTAAAAGAGATGGTTATTTTATTATTAACGGTTTCATTTTTAAAGGCATGTTTTATAGTGTTAATTAATAACTCGTTTAAAATTAATCCAATAGGTGTAATGGTTTCTATATCTAAGATTAAAGATTCTAGGTTAAATATACAGTCTATTTTTTTGTCGCGATATTCATGACTCTGAATGACATCGTTAGTAAAATCTTCTATATATTCTTTAGCGTCTATACCTACAAGTTGGTCTTTACTATATAATTTTTGATGTATTAACACCATAGATCGTACACGATTTTGGGCTTCTTTAATCGCAATTTTAGCCTCGCTGTTTTGCGCTGTGTTGGCTTGATAGGATAATAGTGACGATACCATTTGAAAACTATTTTTTACACGATGATGTGTTTCTTTTAAAAGGATGTTTTTTTCATCTACGGTTTTCTCTAACATCGCTTTTTGCTTCGCTAATAAAGCATTACTTTTTCTGTTTTTATAAAAGAAAAAACCAATAAGTGTCGCAATTAAAATACCGCTTATAGCCAATACCGTTAGTAATATCTGGCGCTGTTCTGATTTGTCTTTTTCCAATTCAAGGACTTTGAGTTGTGCATCTTTTTTTTCGGTTTCAAACTCAATTAACGCATCTGCCATATTTTTATCTTGCGTCTTGGTTAGCACACTATCTTTTAATTGCTGGGAAACTATAGATAATTTAAAGGCCTCTTCAAAGTTGCGTGTTTGTGCATAATAGTCTGCCAGAGCATTATTGGTTTCCATTATTTGTTCGGTATACTTTATCTGTTTTGCAATGGCATTTCCTTTTTTTAAATAAGGCAAAGCTTCAACGTATTTTTTTTGATTGGTAAGTGCTATGCCTATACCAGATTGAGCCACAGAATGTACAATGGGGAATTTTTCATATGGTATTAATGCCATGGATCTTTTATAACTTGCAATAGCCTCATTATTCTTTTCTAAGGGTAATTGTGAATTTCCTAAATTCATTAACGTGGCTCCTGCGTTAATCGAGTCCTTTTTGTTTTCAAAATAAGAGAGTGATTTTTTAAGTACTATTTCGGCCTTATTAAATTGTTGATGTGAGTTATAATGTACTCCTAGGTTACTGTTAGCACTAGACATCCATACACTATCATTGGTCTTTGCAGCAGTTTCAGCGGCTTTGATAAAGTATTCTTCCGTTTTATTGGCATCACCTCTAATATTATAACTTGCCGCAAGATTGTTATACACTTGTGGTAAACGTTTATTATCCTCATTTTTTTCTAGTAACCGTATAGCTTCTAGGTAGTTTGAAATGGCATTTTCATAATCTTGATTAGCGTGTTTAGCCATGCCTCGATACATCAATGCATCTGCTTTGTTTTCATACGTGGGCACTGATGTTGTTATTGAGTCAAATAAAATAGTATATGCAACGGCCTTTTCAGGATTAGAATAGACCAATCTTGATATTTTTTTACCAAGTAAATCTAATTGACTCTGGGTATTTTGAAGCGCATTTAATTCATTATAAATTGAATCTTGTTGTCCGTATATCAATAGTGTTGTGAAGCAAAATAGAAATGTGAATTTCTTAATCATATCATCTGATTTAGTGAAAGATAGTTAAATATGAATTTTATTTATGATGAAACTAAGCATTTTTAGTTAAAACGAGTTTTTTTTAGTCAAAGCAGATTTTTATTGTTTTTTTCGTTGGAATTAATCAGACTCGTTTTAAGTCTGTTTTCTTCTTTAATACGAATATGAGCGCTTTTGACCTCTGAAGTTTTCATAAAATAACACCTTAAGGTAATTGAGATAGCTGAACTAAAATGTGTAATTTTCCAAACTTAAATGATACACATGAAAACATTCTCAATAGCCATTCACGGAGGAGCGGGAACTTTAGTCAAAGGGATGATGACAGTAGAGTTAGAAGCAGCATACAAATCGGCTTTAAAACTAGCCTTAGATTCAGGGTACCATCTTTTAGAACAAGGAAAAACAGCCATTGAAGCCGTTGAAGAAGCCGTGAAATTGTTAGAGAATTCTCATTTATTTAACGCAGGAAAAGGTTCTGTGTTTACAGCTACTGAAACGCACGAAATGGATGCGAGTATTATGGATGGTAAAACCTTGAATGCTGGAGGCGTGAGTCTAATTACAGGAATTAAAAATCCCGTGTCTTTGGCTAGAGATGTCATGGAAAAAAGTGAACATGTGTTTTTAGCAGGAGACGGAGCGATGCAATTTGCAAAAGAACTCAACTATAAACTAGAGGATGCGTCTTATTTCTATGATGAATTTAGACATAACCAATGGTTAGAAATTAAAGATACTGACAGTTTTCAGTTAGATCATTCTACAAAAAAAGATTCCAAATTTGGAACCGTTGGTGCAGTGGCTTGTGACCAAGATGGAAATATTGCCGCAGCAACATCAACTGGTGGTATGACCAATAAAAAATGGGGACGCGTCGGAGATTCACCAATGATTGGAGCTGGAAATTACGCCAACAATAAAACTTGTGCCATCAGTTGTACCGGAAGTGGAGAGTTTTTTATTAGAGGAGTGGTGGCTTACGATGTAGCGTGTTTAATGGAGCACAAAGGCATGTCTGTAAAAGAAGCTTCAGAAGAAGTCATCAATAAAAGAATCTTAGAAATTGGAGGCGATGGTGGATTAATCGCAGTAGATGCAAAAGGAAATATGGCGATGCCTTTTAATACGGAAGGGATGTATCGTGGACAGAAATCTTCGAATGGTATTGATGAAGTTGCTATTTATAAATAGGTTTGTGAGGTTGTAAAGTTGCAGAGTTTCGAAAGATTAAGATATCGCTTCTAATGGGTACTTGTCTAAGTTTATGAAATCTGTGTGATGTTCTCCCAAAGGCGCTAAGACGCAAAGTAGTATAACTACGTACAATAACCGTGAAAACCAGTCTCAAAATTTTTGTAAAATAGTAAAATTTAGGATAAATTAATGAGATTCCTGCGTCCGCAGGAATTTTAGATAAAAGGAGCTTCAATAGGCAACACTTTCACTTTTCGAGTTTTAATATTGTATTCATCACCATTAGACAATACATGAATTGTAAGATTGGCCATAGTCATAGGTGTGCCTTCTTTAAGAATTTTCTCGTTATTATGAGTTAATGTACTTCCATCAAAAACAATCACCATTCCAGAACCAATTACGGTACATTCATTTCCGTTTCTAATAATCATACCTGTATCTTCAGCGAGTCCAAATCCAATTAAGTTAGGGAATTTAGCTACGGCTTCACTCTGTCTTCCAAAGCGACCACGACGAATAAAATGAGTATCTATAATTAATTCAGGAATCAATCCTAAACCTTTATACATATTTACGGCACCTTTAATAAAAGACTCAGAAGCGCTTCCTCCTGCAATCATTTCATTAGCCATTACCATAGCACCAGCACTTGTACCTGCAATAACAAAACCCTCATCATTTTTATAACGTTCCATTAAAATAGAATGAATCGTTGTGCCTCCAATTTTATCCGTAATTTTAGATTGGTCACCACCAGAAAGCATTACACAATCGGCATTATTAATCAATTCAATGGCATGTTCGGTTTCAGAATCTTCTTTAGAGCGAATGTCTAAAACGGCAACATGTTTACACCCTAAAGTAGAAAATGCAGTTAAGTAATTTTCACCAACTTCAACCGGAATACTTGATGCTGTAGGGATCACAACAATATTTGCATCAACACCACCAGCTGCTTCCACCACATGGAACAAAATACCATCGTCAATGAATTCTAGAGTGTAGATTTCACTTTCTTCAATACCTTTATCTTCATTTCCTCCAATAGGTATTAGGGTTCCTTTAATCTTCTGCATAATTTGTATCTAAAAATATTGGGCAAAAATAAGCCAATTTTTTTAGTGAAAAATACTATATTTAGAATCTTTCACTAACTAAAACAAACCAACTAACATGAAAATACGCGAAATTAATGCGATGAGAGGACCTAATTACTGGTCCGTAAGACGACATAAATTAATTGTAATGGTTCTCGATCTCGAAGAGATGGAAGAATTCCCCTCTAACAAGATTGAAGGATTTCCAGAGCGATTAAAAACCATGTTTCCTAGTATGTATTCGCACCGCTGTTCTGAAGGTTGCGAAGGCGGATTTTTTATGCGTGTTGATGAAGGGACTTGGATGGGTCATATTATTGAGCATATTGCTCTAGAGATTCAGACCCTTGCAGGTATGGATACTGGCTTTGGACGCACACGTGGCTACGGAGAAGTCGGTGTTTATAGTGTGGTATTCTCTTATATGGAAGAATCCGTAGGACGTTATGCTGCAAAAGCTGCTGTTAGAATTTGTGAAGCCTTAATAACAGGTGAAGCTTATGATATGTCTGAAGATATTCAGGAAATGAGAGAATTGCGAGAAGCTGATCGTTTAGGACCAAGTACAGGTTCTATTGTTGCAGAAGCAGAAGCTAGAGGTATTCCTTGGATTCGTCTTAATAAATATTCGCTTTGTCAGTTGGGTTATGGTGCCAATCAAAAACGTATTCAAGCTACAGTGACCAGTGAAACAAGTAGTATTGGAGTAGAGTTGGCCTGTGATAAAGAAGATACCAAGTATTTATTAGAACAGGCAGAGGTAGAAGTGCCTCGCGGAGATATTATTAGAAGAGAACGCAGTTTAGAAGAGGCTTGCCGTTATGTTGGTTATCCTTTAGTGATTAAGCCAATTGATGGTAATCATGGTCGTGGTATTACCGTCGATATTCAAAATTATGAAGATGCTTTAGCGGCTTTTCATCATGCTAAAGAGAGTTCTAAAAGTGGAGCTATTATTGTTGAAAAGTTTATTGTTGGTCAAGATTATAGATTATTAGTTATAAATAATAAGCTAGTTGCTGGAGCTATTAGAACTCCTGCCCATGTTATTGGAGATGGAACATCTACAGTTCAAGAATTAATCGATAAAGTAAATAGTGATCCACGTCGTGGTTTTGGACATGAAAATGTATTAACACAGATAACGGTAAACGAATTAACAAAGACCATTATTAAAGATGCTGGTTATACTTTAGAATCTGTTATTACAGAAGGAGAACAACTCATTTTAAAAGATACTGCTAATTTAAGTACAGGAGGTACAGCTGAAGATATTACAGATATTATCCATCCTGCTAATGTGAGTATGGCAGAACGTATTTCTAAAATAATAGATTTAGATATCTGTGGTATTGATATTATGACTACTGATATTTCTCAACCCTTATCAGAAACCGGAGGAGCTGTTTTAGAAGTGAATGCAGGTCCAGGATTTAGAATGCACTTAGCACCAACTTCAGGATTACCTCGTAATGTTGCGGCTCCTGTAATAGATAAGTTATTTCCGCAAAAAGGAGATACAGGTCGTATTCCAATTGTAGCTATTACTGGAACCAATGGAAAAACAACCACTTCTAGATTAATGGCTCATATTGCTAAAATGAATGGCTATCGTGTGGGTTATACGACAAGTGATGGTGTATATATTCAAAATCGCTTATTAATGACTGGTGATTGTACAGGTCCTGCAAGTGCAGAATTTGTGCTTAAAGATCCAACGGTGAATTTTGCGGTTTTAGAATGTGCACGAGGAGGTTTGTTAAGAGCAGGTTTAGGCTTTAAAAAATGTGATGTGGCTATTGTAACTAATGTGGCAGCTGATCATTTAGGACTTAAAGGTATTCATACTATAGAACAATTGGCTAAAGTAAAAGGAGTAGTGCCAGAAACAGTATTACCAGATGGTTATGCTATTTTGAATGCCGATGATGATTTGGTATATGATATGCGACGCAATTTAGATTGTAATGTCGCCTTATTTTCTATGGATGAGAACAATCCGCATATTAAAGCGTTACAACGTTTAAATGGTATTACTGCAGTCTATGAAAACGGCTATGTAACCATTTGCAGAGGAGAGTGGAAAATGCGTTTAATGAAAGCAGAAAACATTCCGTTAACCTATGGTGGTAAGGCAAAATTTATGATTCAGAATGTGCTGGCAGCAGTCTTAGGTGCGCATGTACAAGGTATAAGTATAGAGGATATGAAAGCCGGTTTAGAAACCTTTATTCCTTCTGCAGCACAAACACCAGGTCGTTTAAATTTATTTGAATTTAAAGATTTTACTATTTTACTAGATTATGCACATAATCCTGCCGGAATGCGTGCTTTGCAAAACTTTACCAATGAACTTGATGCGACTGTAAAAGTTGGTATTATTGCAGGTATTGGAGACCGACGTGTAGAAGATAATAACGAAATGGGAGCAATCGCTGCCGATATGTTTGATGAAATTATTATTAGACAAGACAAACGCTTAAGAGGTAAAACGGAGCAAGAATTAATTAAGATGCTAGATGATGGTATTAAGAAAAGAGATCCTAATAAGAAGACAACTATAATTCCATCAGAAAAAGAAGCGATTAAATTTGCGGTTAAGAATGCTGTAAAAGGTTCGCTTATTATATTGTGTAGTGATGTGATTCCGGATGCATTAGAATTGGTAAAGAAATTTAAGGAGCAAGAAGCCAATGGTGAATTAAACTATGCGGATTAAAAGAACACTATTTCAGGTTTTCTAGATCTGAATGTATAAAAATAAAAAAGCCGAAACTTACGTTTCGGCTTTTTTTAACTATATATGGTTAATAGCAATATATATGGTTAATAGCATTATTTGTTATGGCTTAACAAAGCTTTACGGTCTTAACTTTAATTTGAAGACTCTTTCTGTAAGCTTTGATACTGATAATTTCGTTACTCTTTTTACGATTCATTTTTAAAACCTTTGCTTTTACTTCTGCAGAAACATTAATTGTTTTAGCTGCTACATTTTCTTCTTTAACTGTTTCAACAATTTCAGTTTCAGCACTAACTGTTACCTCTTGTTGTGCGAATCCTGTAAAAGATACTGTTAAGAATAATATGAAGATTAAAGCATTTTTCATAATCGTAAGAAGTTATATTTGTTTTAACTTCGAGTCAAAGAAACAGAACATCTTGAGCGTAGCTGAAATTTTTAGATGAAACAAGTCGATAAATAGATAACAGGACAGCACTTGTAAAAAACCTCGATGAAATACATAAATTACGTCGTTAGCCCTTTGAAACCAGTGAGTTTAATGTTTAACAACACTATTTATAGGATAAAAAACACTTCTTATTTGGTTGTATCGACGAAATGCATGAAATCAACTCGTAAAGGGCGTAAATAGAACTTATATGATGAATGACTTTAGTAATAATCCATATCATGAATTGTTTTACAAACAATACAAAAATCAATATACTATAGGTAATCGTACTTATAAGCAAAGAATTAAGACGTTGAATGCACTGCAACGTGCAATTGAGAAGACTTATAGAGCGCAGATTCAAGAAGCTTTGCAAAAGGATTTAGGTAAACCTGTAGTAGAAACGGAGCTCACAGAAATCTATGCCATCATTGGAGATATTAAACATGCTAAAATGCATTTACACCAATGGATGCGAAGGCAAAGTGTTTCAACACCAATATCAATGTTAGGCTCTAGCTCTTATATTTCATATGAACCTAAAGGTGTTTGCTTAATTATCTCACCTTGGAATTTTCCTTTCAACCTTACTTTTGGGCCTTTAGTATCAGCTATAGCTGCAGGCAATACAGTTATTATTAAACCTTCTGAGATGACTCCACATTCTTCGGATCTTATGTCTAAAATTATAGCAGATGTGTTTTCAGAGGATCAAGTAGCTTTGGTGCAAGGTGAGGTTGAGGTCTCTACCCAGTTGTTAAAACTTCCTTTTAATCACATTTTTTTTACAGGCTCTCCAAACGTAGGGAAAATTGTTATGGAAGCAGCATCAAAACATTTGGCTTCTGTAACATTAGAACTTGGAGGGAAATCTCCAACTATAGTAGATAAAACTGCTAATATTGATAAAGCCGCAAAGAAAATAATGTGGGCAAAATTTTTGAATTGTGGACAGATTTGTGTCTCTCCAGATTATGTGTTGATAGATGAAGGTATAAAAAATCAATTCATTACAGCTTGTAAAAAATGGCTTCAAACCTATTATAAAGATAATCCAAAAACATCAGATTCTTATGGGAGAATAGTTACTGATAAACATTTTGATCGCTTAAGTGCTTATCTCGAAAACGCAAAAACTCTAAAGGCGACGTTTGAAGTCGGTGGTGAAACCGATAGTGCTTCAAAATTTATAGAACCTACTATTATTTCTGATTTAAAACCAGATGCTAAATTATTAGAAGATGAAATCTTTGGACCTATTTTACCTATAGTCACTTTTAATAATTTAGATACAGCAATTACGTACATTAAGTCCAAGCCACGACCACTAGCACTCTATATTTATAGTAAAAGCAAAGCCAATACTAAAAAAATAATGAATAATACTAGGGCAGGAGGGACGTGTATTAATAATAGTGTGTTGCATTACGCCAATCATAATTTACCTTTTGGTGGTGTTAATAATAGTGGTATTGGTAAGAGTCATGGTTTTTTTGGGTTTAAGGCGTTTAGTAATGAACGTTCGGTGATGAAGCAACATACATTTGGAGTTACAGAGTTGTTGTTTCCGCCTTATAGTGGTTTTAAGGAGAAATTGGCACGATTAACTATAAAGTGGTTTTAAAAAACGAAAAAGTCGCTCCCTACAGCGACTTTTTTCAAAACTCAATAATTTATACTAAGATTAATAGCACCATAAAGTTACATTAAGTACGTTAATATTTTAGGTTTTTTTAGTGAATGACCCCTTTTCTTTAGTGAATAGTGCACGAACGATTTATATCAATCGCTGAAAACAAAAAAGCCGCTCCCTACAGCGACCTTTTCCTCAAAAACATAATCGTTTTTTTAATAATTCTTAATTTTTTAATCTTCTGTTGTATTAGATGCTGTAGAAGGATTTATGTTAGTTTTTTCTTCTAAAGCTAAAAGTCTTGCTTCTAATTGTTCTAACTTGCTTAATTGTTGTTTTAAGTTTTTATTTTCAGCTTCTAAAGTTTCTAGTTTTGTATTTAGTTCTTGTATGGCTTTTACAGTTACAGGAATAATATCTGAATAATACACACCGAGATTTGTTACAGGACGCATTTCTTCTGCACCTGTTTCTTCATCTATAGTTACAGATTCTTCTGTTACAACAACTTCAGGAATTGTTTCTAATAAGTTTTGTGCAGAAAAGCCAATCTTTGTAGCTTGGTTGGTTGCATCTTTCCATTTGTACGTAATAGTCTCTACTTGCATTAGC
This sequence comes from Winogradskyella sp. Asnod2-B02-A, assembly GCF_045063645.1. Lineage (NCBI taxonomy): Bacteria > Pseudomonadati > Bacteroidota > Flavobacteriia > Flavobacteriales > Flavobacteriaceae > Winogradskyella > Winogradskyella sp. Asnod2-B02-A. The sequence continues at coordinate 558,770 of NZ_JBEFOG010000027.1, read as the reverse complement.
TTTTCTAAACCATATTCTAAAGGTTTAATATTCTTTTTTTGCCTTAAGTCGCTGGTGTTAATCGTACCATCTACTGCCCAAAGTGATTGCCATCTCCAATTTGAAGTGCCTAAAGATCTTGCATTATCATCATACGGTAATAATCTTCCATGAAGCATAACGTATAAATTACCAGCATCATGTAAGAACTCTGTACTTCCAATTCCTACTGTTGTATCTCTATTGTTTCCGCCAAGTTCAAAATCTGCAACATAGTTTATTGTAGTGCTTAATGAATTTACCGTTTTTGTATTACCGTTCTCAGCATATCCAGCGGTATCATTATTTCCAAATCTTATAACATTTGCACTAGCATCTAACCAAAATAAATAGGGTCTAGTATCCGACTCCATTCTAAAATCATTTACTGCTGTTCCTAGTTCATTAAAAACAGTAGCTCCATTACCATGTATTCTGTGATTTACGACGTTATTTTGGTAAAGATCTAAAACACCGTCGTCGGCACTATCATAAAGTCTAGCTAATATGTCGCCTCCGCTTACAGAACCGTCTCTTAAGAGTATGTCATCTGAGAAGTAAGAATTACCTGTGACATTAAAGGTGCCAGCTGTTAAATTACTACCAACTGAAACTCTATTGAGACCAGCATCTAAATAAAGCATATTTGCATTTCCGTCAGATTCTATTCTAAAATTTCTGTCTAGTCCTTGTTCATTAAAAACAAATTGTGAGTTGGCATCTAAATCAACTGAAACAATTCCATTTTCCATTATTTGAAGTCTACCATCATTTGCATCATCTATAAATCTCGCTATTATTGTAGATGTTGTGTTAGAATTTTCATCTCTAATATATAGGTCACCACCAAGAACAGTATCACCAAATGCGTTAACTTCAAGTTTATTAACGCCAGCATCTTGTACTTTAAATGTTCCAGTACTGTTTATATTTATATTTAAATCGTTAACTCCGTTGGCTATTGTTGTATTCTGAATAAGACTTCCACCAAGCCTAATATCATTTGCATTAGTTGTAAGTCCATTTGTGCCAACGGCATTAAGTGTTACATTACCTATTGTTCCTCCTCCAGTAAGCCCAGTGCCTGCATTAACTTGGTTAATATCTCCACCACTATCTAATGCCGATAAATTTACGTTTTGCGCAGTGCCATTTTCTATACCAACTGTAAGAATGTTTGTAGATGAATTAAATGATAGGTTTTGAATATTTTGGTCATCTGTTCCAATTCCATCTTGTAATGGAGCTAAATTAATAGAAGTTCCTGTTCCGTTTTCTATACCTAAATTTAAGGTTGTTCCAGTTAAATTAGGTGTTAATAGGTTTTGATTATCGGTACCAGTTCCATCTTGTAGGGAAGCAAGATTAACGGTTTGTAAAGGTTGTCCATCATCTTCGAGAGAGAGTCTGAGAGTTGTTCCAGATAAGCTTAAGTTGTCAATAGTTTGGTTATCAGTTCCAGTTCCATCTTGTAGAGAAGCTAAGTTCACAGAAGTACCAGTTCCGTTTTCAATACTTAAATTAAGTGTAGTGCCAGTTAATGTAGCTGCATTAAGATTTTGGTCATCAGTATTTGTGAAAAGTGCAGATGCATCTACAAAACTTAATTGCCCACTTCCATCAGTTGAAATAATTTGATTTGAGCTACCATCCGTTAAAGGCAAATTGTATCCATTTCCTAGTGAGGTTCCTACATAAACTCTACCTATAAAAAAACCTGCCCAATTGTTGGTTCCTCCAGAAGTACTACTAATTTCAGAATAGACACCATATTTAGGTCCAGTTCCTGTACCATTTACAAATAAACTAGTGCCATAATAGTTTGCTGTACTTGTGCCAATAACATGTGTGTAATTACCAAATTTATTCCCTGTAGAATTACCACCAACAAAATTTCTAATGGCATATTGATCTCCAGCTCTAGAAGATCCTAGATTATTTTTAACTCCATAGGATTCACCAGTGCCAGTAAACATATTAATAGAGTTAAAAGTTCCAATCATTTCTCCACTACTATGTCCTGTAATTTGGCTATCAACACCTGTTCTATCTCCTGCAGAGTCATTGAAAAAGGTGTTGTTAATTCCAATTTGTTTTCCAGAAGTATCTGTCCAAAAAGCAGAGTGAGTTCCAATTTTTTGACCTGTATTTGCTGTATTATTAAAGAGGTTGTAGACACTTTGATTATTGGTGTTTCCAGGCTGTCTATTATCTATATGAATACCATAGTTTTTATCAGATAGGATATCTAATTTACCATCTGGAGCACTTGTTTTTCCAATACTAATGTCTTCTGAGATTCCTTCGGAAGGATATAAGAATGTGCCAGCATCAAACCACTCAGAACCTTTGATGCTTATCCAATTAGTAATAGTTTGATCCCAATAATAAAACCCTTTGCCATCTGCTGCTGTACCTGTATAAAAAATGAGCATACCATCTCTGGTTGCACCAGGAGCAGAAGGAAAATTGCTCATGCGAGGAATTAAAATACCATCATCGTTTGCAGGACTAGAAGTGCTGCTTGCCGAAATGTCTAATTGGGCTTGTGGATTAGTATTGCCCACACCAACTTGTGCAGCAACGGAAAGAATAAATAGAAAGGTAAATGAACATAAGAGGTGTAATTTTGTTTTCATAATAACACGTTTTTGAGTAGCCTACTTTTAAAAATAACTAGAGGAAAAAATCTTTGTAGAGAAGTTATTATTAAAGCATAATGACTGATTAATAGCTAAGTAAAGCTAATTCAAAATCAGAGCTTTAGCGTGTTATTTTTAGTGAACTCACTTTTTTTTATAGTGAATACAGATTAACGTAAGAAATGTGTTTTTTACTGAGTTCCGTTAATCTTAACTATATGCTTTTTAGCCTGCTAACGACCAAACTTTTTTGTGAAGCACTTACAGGAATACTTTCATTACTAAGGGAAATGGTGTTTTTGTCAACACTAAGAATGTGTTTTAAGTTGGCCACATACGAACGATGCGTTTTAATAAAATTATTGCCTTGTAATTGTTCTGAAATGTGTTTTAAGGTATGCGGTACTAAATAGGTTTCTGTATTTGTAATTACATAGCAATAGTTATCAAATGCTTTTAAATATTGTATTGAGTTCTGATTAATACGATGTAGTCTACCTTCGTGTTTTATGGTTAAAAAATGTTGTTTTGATTCGTTGTAATTATGCCATGCTAATTCAATATTGGTTCTTAAACTGGTTTCAGTAAAAGGCTTAACAATATAGCCAAGTGGATTGGTGTGTTTAACACGCTCTATAGTGTTTGGATCCGTTTGAGATGAAAGAAATAAATAAGGGATGTTTTTTTTATCTAATTCTATGGCTAAATCTACACCATCTTTATCTCCAGAAAGTTGAATATCTAGAAGTGTTAAGTCTGGTTTTAGCAATTCTATATCGCGTAAAGCAGTTGTGTAATCTTCAGCATCACCAACAGCAAAAAAACCTTGTTTGCGTAATGCGACTTCAATAGTAGAAACTATTAAAGGTTCGTCTTCAACGATAAAGATGTTTAGGGATTTCAAACTTTATTTATTTAGAGTCTTAAACTAGTTTAAACCATTTGTTAATGGTCTATTTTTTTAGTGAATGTCTCATTTTATTTAGTGAATAAGATTTATAGTATTCCTAAAGAAGCTTATACTTTTTAATAACTAAGGTGGCTTCTGTGCCTTTATTGAGTTCTGATTTGTAATTTAAAGTAGCCTTAAGTTTTTTAGACAATGCTTTCATTAAAGTGATACCAAAAGAAGTACTTTTTATTTCTCCCTCAAACCCTTTACCATTATCAATGACTTTTAGTACTAAATGCTCCCCTTCTTTATGAAACTGAATATCAATTTTACTTTCTGGTGTCACCTCATTAAAAGCATGTTTTATGGTATTTACGATAAGTTCATTTAAAATTAAACCTATTGGCGTAATGGTTTCAATATCTAAAACCAAAGGTTCTACATCCAACTCATAAGAAAGCGGTTCTGACTCAAACTGATGACTTTCAAAAATGTCACGTATTAAATCATTAAAATAATCTTGGGTATTAATGCCTACCAGTTCATCTTTGTTGTATAATCTTTGATGAATTAATACCATAGAGCGGACTCTGTTTTCAGCTTCTTTTATGGCAATTTTAGCTTCTTTGTCTACAACGCTTTCGGATTGTAAATACAACAGACTAGATACAATTTGAAAACTATTTTTTACGCGATGATGTGTTTCTTTAAGTAGTACATTTTTTTCATCTACGGATGCTTCTAATAGTTTCTTTTGTTTGGCTAGTGTAATACTTTGCTTTTTATTTCTGTAAGAGAAAAATCCTAAAACTAAAACTAACAGCAAACCTGATGCTGCTAAGTAAGAATACAATTTACTTTGTTTTTCTTTAGCTTCTAATTCAATGGCATTTAATTCTTGAGTTTTATTAAACTCATATTCCATTTCTTGTTCTGTTTGTTTTTTTATGTTGTTTTCATTAAAAATAGAATCTTTAGTCTTGGTGTATAATTGGTAATTTTCTAAAGCCAAGTTATAGCTTCCTATAGATTTATATGATTTGGATAAGCAATCGCAGGCTTCAGAAGTTAATTCTAAATTTCCTGCTTTCAAGGCTAAATCTTTAGCAGTATTACAATTTTTTATGGCTAAATTGTATTTTCCAGTTTCGTAATAAAGATTACCAAGATAATTTTTCGCGATGGTTAAGTTTTCTGTAACACCAGCTTTTTCATAGTAATCATGAGCTTGTTTTAAAAACATTAAAGCTTCATCATAATTTTTTAATTTTGAATGTGCATTTCCAATATTTAAGGCCGAACTCATAATAAAACGCATTGGCGCATTCCCTTTTTCTTTTAATACTTTTCCTTTTTCAAATTGTGTTAGCGCTTTTTGATAACGACCCTGATTTAATAGCATTTCACCTTCATTAGAAATAATAATTCCAGCATTTACATAAGAGTCAAGACTCAAAGACGCTTTGTAAGCATTTTCATAATAAATGGAAGCCTTGTCAAATTCTTCCATTTGGTTATAATAGTTTGCTAATGAATTATTAAGTACAGAGCTTTCTCCTTTGAATTTACGACGTTGATTTTCATCTAATTTTAACGTGTCAATTTTATCTAAAGCACGTTTAGAATTTAACATAGTTGCAAGTGCTAGAGGAATGTTGCCGTGTTTTCTATAAATGGCACTTTTGGTCATTAAATTTGAGGCTCTTAAAAAGGGCATGGTGTCATCATTGACATAAGAAATGGACTTGTCTAAGAATATCTCAGCGGAATCTAATTGACTGTTGTAATAGAAGAAGTTTCCTAAGGAATAATATGAATTAGCAAATAGCTTAGCATCATTGTTTGTTTTAGAAATGCTGATGGCTTTATCAATTAAAACACGCGAATCTTTTGAATACCGAAACTGACCAGCATTACTTGTAAGGACTCTTATTTTTTCATAATTATCAGTGTAAGTATCTACAGTGCTAATTAATGAGTCAATGACTTTTTGCTTATCTGAATTATTTTGAGATTGCAATAAACTTGAAAAACAGAGCAATGAAATGAGGTAATAATATTTCAATATAGGGCTGGTTTAATGGTTAGCTTCCTACAATTTACGCATTTATGTTTTATTATAATAATCCGATTGAATTTGTTCGTTTATTCCATCTTGAAATTTTGTCACACTAAACCATTGATGGATTGAATAACTCCCAGTTTCTCCTTTTTTATTTACTGCAATATATCCTACTTGGAAATTCTTGTAATTGCTATTAGGTTTTTTTACAATTCTACCAATAGCTTCTTCACAAGCTTGTTGAGGTGATTTTCCTTGTCGCATTAATTCAACTACCAAAAAGCTCCCAACGGTTTTTACCACTTCTTCACCTAAACCCGTCGCTACACAACCACCTATTTCATTATCTACAAATAATCCGGAACCTATTATTGGGCTATCTCCAACACGTCCTCCTATTTTATAAGCTAAACCACTTGAAGTGCAGGCGCCAGCAATATCTCCATTTTTATCAATGGCTAACATGCCTATAGTGTCATGGTTTTCTATATTAATGATTGGTTTGTATTTGGCTTCAATTTTCCATTTTTCCCATGCTTTTTTTGAAGCTTCGGTTAATAACTCTTCGGGTTGAAAGCCTTTTGAAATGGCAAATTGTTTAGCACCTTCACCAGCGAGCATCACATGCGGTGTGTCTTCCATCACTTTTCTAGCCAGAGAAACGGCATGCGTAATATTTTGAAGATAAACCACAGACCCACAATTTCCATGTTTGTCCATTATGGAAGCATCTAGAGTAACGTTGCCATCTCTATCTGGTAAGCCGCCTTTGCCTACGGTTTGATTTTTTTCATTGGCTTCTTCAAGTTTGCAACCTTGTTCAACCGCATCAAGAGAATTACCTCCTGCTTGTAGCACTTCCATGGCTTTTGCAGTAGCCTCTTTAACATGCCACGTGGCAATGACTAGCGGTAAGCCTTTTAGATCAGCAATGACTTTTTCTTTTTGTAAGGCTGCTATTTCAGTGGTGGATTCATCACAATTAACCATAGTACTTCCTAGTGTTAAACCCATACTCGTTAAGGATGCTGCTTTTATAAATTTTCTACGCTTCATGTGTTGATTTTCGAGAATTTTTATAACCATACCAAAGTATGTAAGCATAACAAACAATAACAAACCCAAAAGCTGCTTTAAAACCTATTATATCTGTAAAATAGCCATAAAGTGGTGGGATAATTGCACCGCCAACAATTGCTGTACATAACAGTCCAGAAGCTTTAGGTTTTAAATCACCAATGCCATTAAGTGCTAACGTAAAAATGGTTGGGAACATAATAGAATTAAAGAGTCCTACTGCTAAAATGCTCCACATACTCACTAAGCCAGTGGTGCTAATAGAAATAACAATTAAAGTGATTGCTATGGAAGCAAACATACCAAGGACTTTACCTGGTTTCATAATTTTAGTTAAGTACGACCCTACAAAACGACCAATCATTGCACCAGACCAATAAAAGGTGACAAAGACACCGACGATAGCTTTGTTGTCGTTTTCTGCGAGTCCAGAATTAAGGATGCCTTCTGCAATGGATTTCATAAATCCGTTATCTTTTATCACTTCAACTAAATTCATATCTAAAAAGTAGTTGACTAAGTAACTCCCAATAGCGACTTCTGCTCCAACGTAAAACAGAATACCTAGGACTCCAAGCATTAGATTTTTTTGTTTGAAAACGTCTGCATAGGTTCCTGATGATTCTTCACTAATAAGTTTAGGTAATTTTGCAAAAAGAAAAATACCAGCTATTAAAACAATGAATAATGCCAAACAAAGAAAAGGAGTTTGAACTGCTGATGCTTCAGCTGCTAAATAGGTTTCTTTTGCTGTACCTACTAGAGCTGCAATTTCGTCTTTCGTTTTAATTTTATCACTTAATATAAATAAAGCTCCTATAGCTGGAGCAATTGCTGTACCTAAGGCATTAAAAGCTTGAGATAGATTTAATCGGCTAGAGGCACCTTCTTCAGAGCCTAAAACAGCGACATAAGGATTTGCAGCTACTTGAAGAATCGTCATACCACCAGCTAAAATAAAATAAGCTAGCATAAATATCCCAAACTCACGATAAGACGCTGCTGGATAAAATAAGATACAACCCAATGCCATGGTTAATAAGCCTAAGATAATACCACGTTTATAACCAATTTTAGATAAGATGTAACTTGCAGGAATTGAGAGTAGAAAGTACGCTCCGAAAAAAGCAAATTGTACCATTCCAGCCTGAAAATAGGATAAAGTAAAAAGTTCCCTTAATCTCGGAATTAAAGAATCTACTAAAACTGTTATAAATCCCCATAGAAAGAATAATGTTGTTAGTAAAATAAAAGAGGAACGATAGGATTTTTGTTGGTTCATGTTTTTGATATTTTTTTGAAATTTTATTTCCAAAATTTAGCGTGATCCTTTTTTAGGACTAATTAAAATTTTAGAGGGGAATTTTGCTGAATAGTGTTATGAATATAAAATGTACTTTTCAGTGATTAAACCTATTACTCTATTTCAGTGTTTGTAAAGATGGTTAAATTAAAGTTTTTTAAAAAAAGGAAACTCGTTTTAACCAAATATTTTATTATTATAAAATGTAAGTTAGAAAAGCTTTGACGGTCTTAAATTTTAGCAAAAAGGAATACGTTTGGCTTTAAAGTCTTTAAATTAAAACCTTTAACACTTTCATAAGATAAGAACGGTTTAAGAGTTTTAAATTTGTAATCTAAAAGTAATTGTCTTGATGATACGCTGGGTATTTTTTTCAGTCTTATTTGTAATATCTACTATTTACGGTTTTCAGGCTGTAAAAACAGTAACCAAGCAACCATGGGTATATTTCATTTATTTTGGTATTGCAATTATTGTGGTTGGTAATTTTATCTTTCAATTTGCTATGAGTAATGAAGGGAGAGTACTAACACTTAATAAAAGTTATGCTTTTGGATTTATATTGGCATTTTCTGCATTTAATTTAGTGTTATTGCCCTTTTTAATTGGTGAAGATATTATGAGAAGTTCCATTGGGTTGTACGAAAAACTAATGACTCAAAAAGACGCCTTTTATCTTCCATCACGAAGAAAATTTGTGAGTCAAGTTGCTTTAGGTATTGCAGCTATTCCTTTTACTTCTTTATTATATGGTATGTTTCAGGGTAAATATAATTTTAGAGTTTTAAATTATACGCTTCATTTTGATGATTTGCCCGAAGCTTTTGATGGCTATAGAATAACTCAGATTAGTGATATTCATTCCGGTAGTTTTGATAATAAGGAGAAGATAGAATATGCTGTTGATTTAATCAATGAGCAAAAATCTGATGTATTATTATTTACTGGAGATATGGTAAATAATAAAGCTTCTGAAATGTTGCCTTGGATGGAAACTTTTGGGAGATTAAAAGCGACGGATGGCAAGTTTTCTATTTTAGGAAATCATGATTATGGAGATTATGTAGATTGGAATAGTGAAGAAGAAAAAAATCAAAATCTCGAAGAATTAAAAAATATTCAAAAAGAGATGGGTTTCGATTTATTATTAAATGAAAGTCGTTATCTCGAAAAAAATGGTCAACGTTTAGCATTAGTTGGTGTTGAAAATTGGGGAAAAGGACCTTTTAAAAAAGCAGGAGATTTAGAGAAAGCAGCATCACAAATACAATCAGATGATTTTAAAATATTAATGACGCACGATCCTAGTCATTGGGAAGCCAGAGTTCTTAGAGATCCTTATCATTATCATTTAACGTTAAGCGGTCATACACATGGTATGCAATTTGGAATTGAAATACCTGGTTGGATAAAATGGAGTCCAGCAAAATGGAGATATAAGTATTGGGCAGGCATTTACACTGAGTTAAATCAACATATTAATGTTAATAGAGGGTTTGGCTATTTGGGTTATCCTGGACGTGTTGGTATTTGGCCAGAAATCACAGTGATTGAGCTCAAAAAAGGCACTAAAAGTGCATAATTGTAAAGAATTGCGTATTTTTATATTATTGAGCATCTTATTTAAAACTTTTGCTATTTAAATTAATGTAGGTTTAAGGTGCTTATTCATTTGACTAAAACGATAATCTATGTCAAAATTTGGTGAATTAATTGATGTTGAAATTCCGGTGTTATTGGATTTTTATACTGAAGAAAACGATCAATCTATAGCTATGCATCCAATACTCAGAGATGTTGCAGCTGCATTAGGCGATAAAGCTAGGGTGATAAAAATTGACGTTGATAAGAATAAAGAACTTGCAGAAGCTCTGCGCGTAAAGGGACTACCTACTTTAATTATCTACAAAAATGGTGAAATGAAATGGAGGCATAGTGGTGGGCAAGATGCTAATTCTTTGATAGCAATTATACAAGAATACGTTTAGTGCGTAATTTTTCTACAAGATGAAATTTAGAAAGTGCAAAAAAAAACACTTATTATGTGTTAAAAACACCTTTAAATTTGTAACCCTTTTCGCTATAATATTCCAATACCTTTGGAAGTACATATTTTAAATTTCTTGATGCTTTTTCACTATCGTGAAACACAACTATACTGCCTTCTTTGGCTGCTGAGGTTATATTTTTAAGACAAACTTCTTCTTTTACCGTTTTATCCCAATCATAAGATAAAACATCCCATAATATAATTTTATAGCCTAATTTTTGAATTTGTTTACTCTGCTTTGTTTTAAACTTGCCGTATGGAGGTCTAAAAATTTTGCCTGAATTTACCGCATTACTGTCTTTAAATATTGAATTTTGAATTTGAAACTGTATTACAGAGTCCGTGAATTCTATATTTTCAATATAGGTTTTGGTTTTTGTTTTCCAGCCTTTTAAGTGATCGTATGTGTGGTTTCCAACGGAATGCCCATCTTTAATTATATTTTGAAAAATTTCTGAATGCTTTTCAATATTTTTCCCAATGCAAAAAAAAGTCGCTTTGGCATTATATGATTTTAATGTTGAAAGTACCCAATCCGTAATTTCGGGAGTGGGACCATCATCAAAGGTTAGATAGAGTTCTTTGTTGCTGGTGTTGATATTCCAGATAAAATTTGGGAACAATGATTTTACAAAGTCTGGTGTTTTAGCTGGAATAATCTTCATATTCAATTAATTCTCAGGTGCAATGTTTTCAATGGTATCTTTTGTTGCATTTTGCATATCCATATCATTTGGTATTTCAGGTAACTCATCATCACTATAGCGATCCATAAGCGCATCAAACAGAGTTAAATAACTATTAAAGGTCTTTGTTTCTTGTAAAGCAAAGTCTTTATCGTTATAGATGACTAAAATATCTATTAACGCTCTATAGCGTTGAATATCTAAATATATTTCTTCTCCAACTTTTTGTTCTTGGTTTTCCAAGGATAGACCACTATAATACACTAGATTTTCTTGATATTTCTTAGCTACATCTTTATAAAGTGCTCGTCCTTTTTCTACGTTTCCTATTTCATAATAAGCACTAACGTAAGGTTCAAGTAGAGAGTAAAACCCAAATTTATCTACAGGCATTTTTTCCATAGCTATGTCTGCAATTTCTTCAGCTTTATCTAATTTTTCTTCATTAATAAGGCTTTCAATTAAACGTGCTAAATTACCTCTATACGTAATACCATTTCTTCTAGTTTCAATATCGTAGTACATGTCTTCACCGCTGCCGCCCCATTTCCAATGCTTCACCATATCGTACATTAAGTCTGGATCTACTCGTCCCATATCATATGGGTTAGCTCTATCTACAGCCGTTTTAATAGGTACTAGTTTATAACACATACCATCTAGCTGTAAATAATCTTTTAACCAAACGTAATCTTCTGCGCCAAATGCACCTCCTGTGAAGTATATTGGTCTTTCCCAATTGTTATTTGCAAGAATATCTAGCATTAAAAGGCGATTCTTATAGATGTAACTTCCACTAACTTGGGTGTAAAGGTGATCTACAATTTTATCTGCATCTTTTGGTTTAACTATACCGTTTTTAAGCACCACTTCCTTATTAACAGGAATACTAATGTTACGGGTTGGATAATAATTAGAATTTAATAAGTGCTTAGGGTAGCGCTCAGGATCATCTTGTTGCGCTTCTACAGCAAACTTTACTTTAGTGTTAGGTTTTTCACTAGAAATGAAATCCATAAATTGTTTAATATCTAGAGTATCTCTAGCAATTTTCTCACTGATCTCTTTATAAGCAATAACGTCTCTAGTTCCTCCTCTATATTGGTTATGCGTTAATTGCGAAGGAATAGGGTCACTATCATAAGCCTTACGTTTCATTTGGTCAATGTACCAATCAGTTTGAAATAAACTGGTATTAACCACACGCACGTCCGTTCGTACTCCTTCAATTTCTTGTAAATACCAAAGCGGAAATGTATCGTTGTCTCCTATGGTAAATAGAATTGCATTTGGTGCACAAGACTCTAAATATTTACGAGCCATAGAATTTGTAGTGTATTTGCCAGAACGATCATGATCGTCCCAATTATTTGCAGCTAACACACCAGGCACAATAATAATGCAAACCAAAGTAATGGCTGGTGCTAAAAATTTCGTTTTAATACTCGATCTTAATAAATCATAAATCGCATAAACTCCAAAACCAATCCATATAGCAAATACATAGAACGAACCTACAACAGAATAATCACGTTCTCTAGGCTCAAAAGGTCTAATGTTAGTGTAAAATTGAATTGCTAAACCTGTTAATAAGAAGAATACTAATAAAACCCAAAAACGTTTTAAATCGGAATACATTAAGAAAAAGAAACCAACTAAACCTAATATAAGTGGCAAGAAGTAATAAGTGTTTCTAGATTTGTTTTCTAATACATCTGTTGGTAAATTATCTTGTGAAACGCCTAAATGCATTTCGTCAATAACGTTTATTCCAGAAATCCAATTACCATTTTTATATGTGTATCTGCCTTGAATGTCATCTTGTCTACCTGTAAAATTCCACATAAAATATCTCCAATACATGTAGCCAAATTGATATTGAAACATATACATAATATTGTCTGTAAACGACGGTTTTTCAATGACTAAATATTGTTGTCCGTAACGTTTTAAAAACTGATTGTAATCTTCATAATCAATTTCACCTCTGGCCACTCGCATTTTAAAGTCATTTACAAGTTGGTCAAATTGTTGCTTTTCACCCAAAGCATATCGTCCAGATTGTTCTTCTGATAAACCAGCATTCATTGCTTCATTGTAGGCGCGCGTTTGTAGATTAGGATCTACCTTAAAGTCAATTAGACCAGTAAACATCATGTAATTTTCAGCATGTTCAGAACTCCACATTCTTGGAAGAATAGAAGCGTGCTCATGGTTGTAGTTCTGTTTGCTCTTTTCCCAATCGTTAATAATAACATATTTACCAGCTTGTTCATCGCGCTCGTAATTCTTTTTGTCATCTACAAAAGGTTCATCTTTATCAGCGCCAGAATAGATTTCAGTAAACTGTGGTCCATAAAACAAATGGGTTTCTGGGTATTGTTCTAAGTTATAATAAGCTAAGAGCTCTCTAGCATCTGAAGGGTTGTTTTCATTAATAACCACTTGTGCGTTTGCACGGATAGGCAACATCATCCAAGATGAGAAACCTATAAAAATAAACATTAAACAAAGGACTAAAGTATTAACATGCTTCATTCCTTTTTTTTGTGTAAAATTCAATCCAAAATAGAACAACCCTATAACCATTATACCTGTAATAATAGTTCCAGAATTAAAAGGTAATCCAATAGAATTTACAAAAAACACTTCTAAATAACCGAATAATTTTAGGGTAGAAGGCAATAATAATTTGAAGATAAAAAGTAAGATTGCAGCAGAAGCAACGTTTGCAATTATAAAATTCTTAACCGTAATAGTTTTATAATTTTTAAAATAATAAAGTAAACCAATTGCAGGAATGGTTAATAAGCCCATAAAGTGAACACCAAAAGAAAGCCCTATTACAAAAGCAATAAGTATCAACCAACGGTTACCTCTCGGTTCATTCATTTCTTGTTCCCAACGTAAACCTAAATAAAACAAAACAGACATTATTAATGTTGCCATGGCATAAACTTCAGTTTCTACAGCATTAAACCAAAATGAATCTGTAAAAGTAAAAGCCAAACTACCAACCATTGCACTACCTAAAATAGCATAGGCCTTACTAGGACTATCATCTTTATTATATTTTACAAGTTTTACAAGTAATATGCTTATGGTCCAAAACATAAAAAGAATGGTAAATGCACTTGCAACACCACTCATCATATTCATTATCGCACCAATTTGAGAAGGTTCTAAAGCAAACATCGAGAAAAAGGCTCCAAACATTTGAAATAATGGAGCTCCAGGTGGATGTCCTACCTGTAATTTAGAAGAGGTTAGAATATACTCGCCTGCATCCCAAAAACTAACGGTTGGCTCAATAGTAAGACCGTAAACTACAACTGCTACGGCAAAAACAAACCATCCTAAGATGATGTTCCACTTTTTAAAGTTAAAATCTGTCATGAAAACCTTGCTTATTTATGCTGGCGAATTTACTAATTATTCCCTAAACGCCTACATTTTTAAGTTAACGTTAAGTATTTTGAAATATTTTGTTGTTTTTTTTTGTCAAAGTAAAACTTTGTATTAGATTTGCACCCTCAAAATGAGAGATTGGCCTATGGTGTAACTGGCTAACACATCTGTTTTTGGTACAGAAGAGTCTAGGTTCGAAACCTAGTAGGCCAACCAGAAGAGAAAAATCCTAATCAGTAATGATTAGGATTTTTTCGTTTTTATACTATTATTTGCATTTAAATAGTGCAGTTGTTGTTTTTTAAATTTTGAATGTAATTACTGGTCGTTTAGCATGGTTTACTAAATCTTCACTGATGCTACCATTAAAGAAATGAGCAATACCTTGTCTTCCGTGTGTGCTAATCCCAATTAGATCTGCATTTAAATCTTTAGAAACATTCAAGATACCTTGTTCTACAGTACTATCATTATGTATGGTAATTGTGTAATTATCAAATTTCTGACCAGAAATAAAATCATTGATTCTACTTTTTGCTTCATACGTTGTCATAAAATTACTAGAGGTAATAACTAAGAGTAAATGAATTCTTGATCCAAACGCTTCAGCAAATTTAACAGCTTGTTTGTATGTGTCTTTATTATCATTTTTAAAATCTGAAGCAAAAACAAAATCAGATACATTAAAACTATTATGTTCATTCTTAATTACTAAAACTGGTACTTCAGAAGTACGAACAACTTTTTCTGCATTAGAACCTACAAACATTTCTTTAAGACCAGTCGCACCATGAGAGCCCATTACAATAAAATCTATATCTAATTCTTTACATGAATCTTTGATTTCATTAAATGTAATATCAGCTTTTACAGTTTCATGTACAGTAATGCCTTGCAGATAGTCTTGCTCCATTAAGTCTGCAAATCTTTTTTGTGCCAATTTCATAAAAAACAGAGTTTCAGGAATATCACTATGAGAATTTGCGGGATCTGTATGTTGCATCGGAATTTCCATCATGTGAAGCAAATAAATCTCAGCATTATAAGTTTTAGCTAGCATTGCTGCTACTTTTAGAGCATTCTCCGCTTGATCTGAAAAATCCGTAGGAACTAATATTTTATTCATTTTTGTTGTTTTAGATTAGTTTTCTAAATCTAAGAAAATTATTCGACAATACATAGCTTGGATAAATTAATATAAATGTCGTATATTTGCACCGTTGTTTACTAAAAATAAATAAGCGAGAGGACGAAAAGTCCTCTCTTTTTATATCAAATAATGTTTAAGAAAACACTAGAAGACTTACTACAAACCGCGTTAAACGAGAGACAAGATCTGTTTTTAATAGACTTCAGTTTGTCTAGTGATAATGCTGTTAAAATTGTAATAGACGGAGATAATGGTGTGCTAGTAGAGGACTGTATTTTTATTAGTAGAGCTATTGAGCACAATATAGATAGAGAAGAACATGATTTTTCTTTAGAGGTTTTATCTTCAGGTGCAGCGACACCTTTAATTCTGCCAAGACAATATAACAAGCATGTAGGTAGAAATTTAGAAGTTAAGACGTTAGACGGTCAGAGTTTTGAAGGAGAACTTACAGAAGTAAATAATGATGGTGTGGTTTTGAGCTGGAAAGCGAGAGAGCCAAAACCAATAGGAAAAGGAAAGGTAACAGTAGCTAAATCAGAAACTGTTGCTTTTGATAATATTAAAGAAGCAAAAGTTAAAATAAAATTTTAATTCATATCAATTATGGAAAATGTAGCGTTAATTGAGTCATTTTCAGAATTTAAGGACGACAAATTAATAGATAGAGTTACGCTAATGGCGATTCTTGAAGATGTGTTACGTAATGCATTGAAGAAGAAGTATGGTGATGACGATAACTTTGATATCATTATAAATCCAGATAAAGGAGATTTAGAAATTTGGAGAAACCGAATCGTTGTTGCAGATGGTGAAGTTGAAGAACCAAATCAAGAAATTGCATTATCTGAAGCTCAAAAAATCGAACCAGATTTTGAAGTTGGTGAAGACGTTGCAGAAGAAGTGAAGTTAATTGATCTTGGAAGACGTTCTATCTTAGCATTAAGACAGAATTTAATTTCTAAGATTCACGAACACGACAATACAAACATCTACAAGCACTTTAAGGAGCTTGAAGGTGAGATTTATACAGCAGAAGTTCATCATATTCGTCACAGAGCAATCATTTTGTTAGATGATGATGGTAATGAAATTATACTCCCAAAGGATAAACAAATTCCTTCAGATTTCTTCAGAAAAGGAGAAAACGTAAGAGGAATTATTGAAAGTGTAGAATTAAAAGGAAGCAAGCCAGCAATTATAATGTCTAGAACATCTCCTGTTTTTCTTGAGAAATTATTCGAACAAGAAATACCAGAGGTTTTTGATGGTTTAATTACAGTTAAAAAAGTAGTGCGTATTCCTGGTGAAAAAGCAAAAGTTGCAGTAGATTCTTATGATGATAGAATCGATCCAGTAGGAGCTTGTGTTGGTATGAAAGGTTCAAGAATTCACGGTATTGTACGTGAGTTAGGAAACGAGAATATCGATGTAATTAATTATACCAATAATGTTCAACTTTTCGTAACGAGAGCATTGAGCCCAGCAAGAGTAACGTCTTTAAAATTAGACGAAGAAAATATGCGTGCTGAGGTATTATTGAAACCAGAAGAGGTTTCTAAAGCTATTGGTAGAGGAGGTCACAACATTCGTTTAGCTGGTCAACTTACAGGTTATGAGATTGACGTATTTAGAGAAGGTGCAGAAGAAGATGTTGAATTAAAAGAATTCTCTGATGAGATTGAAGGTTGGGTAATTTCAGAATTTAGCAAAGCTGGTTTAGATACTGCAAAAAGTATTTTAGAGCAAGATGTTAATGATTTAGTGAAGCGTACAGATTTAGAAGAAGAAACGATCTTAGATGTCATTAGGATTCTAAGAGAGGAATTTGAAGAATAATATCAGCTAATTTTAAAATGATTTTTTTAGTATTTCATTTTGAAGTTATATTGGTATAACATATATTTAAGTATTTTACAGGCAGTTTATGGCTCAAACAACAAGATTAAATAAAGTATTAAGGGAATTAAATATCTCAATAGATCGTGCTGTGGATTTTTTAGAATCCAAAGGTATCAGTATTGAGAAAAGCCCTAATACTAAAATTTCGCAAGAGGTTTATAACACGCTTTCAGGTGAATTTCAGACTGATGCATCTAAGCGTGAAAAAGCTCAAGAAGTAAGTGAAGCAAAACTTAAAGAAAAAGAGGAGCTTCGCGAACAGAGAGAGCGCGAAATTGAAGAAAAGCAAAAGCAAAAAGCAGAAAGAGAATCTGTGGTTAAAGCGAAAGCTGAGTTAAGTGGGCCAAAACAAGTTGGTAAAATTGACTTAGATAAAAAGCCTAAGGCAGAAAAAGAGGAAACTCCTAAAGTCGCTGAGGTTAAGGAGACTCCTAAAGTTGAAAAGCCAGTGGTAGAGCCTGAAAAGCCTAAGGAGGAAACTAAAGTAGCTGAAAAACCTAAAGAAACTGAAAAAGTTGAGAAGGTAGAAAAAGTTGCTAAAGTGGAAACTACAGAAAAGGTTGATAAAGTTGTTAAAGCTGAAGAAACCAAAATAAAAGAAAGTCCTAAGAAAGAGAGTCCTAAGAAAGAGGAAGCTAAAAAAGAAGAGCCAAAGCAATCAACAGAACCTGTTGAAGAAACTTTAAAGACTCAATATAAAAAGCTTACAGGTCCAGTTACAACGGGTAAAAAAATTGACTTATCTCAATTTAATAAGCCTAAAAAGAAAAAAGAGGTTAAACCAAGTGGTGCAGGAGATGCTAATAAGCGTAAAAGACGTAGAATTAGTAAAGGAGGAAATGATTCTGGCGGTTCTAAACCAAACTTTGACAATAGAAGAGGTGGCGGTCCAAAAGGAAGAGGTGGTAACGCGTCAAGACCAAAAGTGGTTAAAGAAGAGCCAAGTGAAGCGGATGTTCAAAAACAAATACGTGAGACTTTAGAGAAACTTCAAGGGAAGTCTAACAAAGGTAAAGGTGCAAAATATCGTCGATCTAAAAGAGATCAACATCGTGAGCAAACAGAAATCGATCAAGAAATTGCAGCGGCAGAGAGTAAAACACTTAAAGTTACAGAATTTGTAACTGTAAGTGAGGTTGCAACCATGATGGATGTAGGAGTAACTCAGGTTATTTCGGCATGTATGTCTTTAGGTATGATGGTAACCATGAACCAAAGATTAGATGCAGAAACATTAACTATTGTTGCAGAAGAATTTGGTTACGATGTAGAATTTATTAAAGCAGATATAGAAGAGTCAATAGAAGATGTTATTGATGATCCAAAAGATTTATTACCTCGCGCACCAATTGTTACGGTGATGGGTCACGTAGATCACGGTAAAACATCTTTATTAGATTATATACGTAAAGAAAATGTAATTGCAGGAGAGTCTGGTGGTATAACACAGCACATTGGTGCTTATGGTGTAGAGCTAGAAAACGGACAGAAAATAGCATTTTTAGATACACCAGGTCACGAAGCTTTTACAGCGATGCGTGCTCGTGGTGCTCAAGTAACAGATATTGCTATAATTGTTGTTGCTGCAGATGATGCTATAATGCCACAAACAAAAGAGGCTATTTCTCATGCTCAAGCGGCTGGTGTTCCAATCGTTTTTGCAATAAATAAAATTGATAAGCCAGATGCAAATCCTGAAAAAGTAAAAGAAGGTTTAGCACAAATGAATCTCTTAGTAGAAGATTGGGGTGGAAAAATTCAATCTCATGATATTTCTGCTAAAATGGGAACAGGTGTAAAAGAGCTTTTAGAAAAAGTATTACTTGAGGCAGAATTATTAGAGTTAAAAGCTAATCCAAATAAAGCCGCGAGTGGAACTGTAGTTGAAGCCTATTTAGATAAAGGTAGAGGTTATGTTTCAACCATTTTAGTACAAGCAGGTACTTTAAAAGTAGGTGATTATGTTTTAGCAGGAAAAAATAGTGGTAAAGTTAAAGCCATGCAAGATGAGCGAGGACAAGACGTTAAAACAGCAGGTCCTGCAACTCCAGTATCTATATTAGGTTTAGATGGAGCTCCTCAAGCAGGTGATAAGTTTAATGTCTTTTCAGATGAACGAGAAGCGAAACAGATTGCAACAAAACGTACACAGTTACAAAGAGAGCAATCCGTTAGAACACAACGACACATTACACTTGATGAAATTGGAAGACGTATTGCACTTGGCGATTTCCAAGAGCTTAATATTATTCTTAAAGGTGATGTTGATGGTTCAGTGGAAGCTTTAACAGATTCTTTCCAGAAATTATCTACTGAAGAGATCCAAGTTAATATTATTCATAAAGGTGTTGGTGCCATTACAGAAAGTGATGTGTTATTAGCAACAGCTTCAGATGCTATTATTGTAGGATTTAATGTGCGTCCTGTTGGAAATGCAAGAATGATTGCAGACAAGGAAGAAATTGATATCAGAACTTATTCAATTATCTATGCAGCAATTAATGATCTTAAAGATGCAATGGAAGGTATGTTATCTCCAGAGTTAAAAGAAGAGGTTACAGGTACAGCAGAGATTAGAGAAATATTCAAAGTATCTAAAGTTGGAAACATTGCTGGTTGTATGGTAATGAATGGTAAAATCTTTAGAAACTCTAACATTAGAATTATTAGAGATGGAGTTGTTGTACATACCGGAACATTAGATGCTTTAAAACGATTTAAAGACGATGTTAGGGAAGTTGCTAAAGGCTACGATTGTGGTATGCAAATTAAAAACTATAACGACATTGTAATTGGAGATGTAATTGAAGCTTTCCAAGAAGTAGAAGTTAAGAAAAAGTTGAAATAATTACTTATACGAAATAAAAAAACCGACAAGCAATTGTCGGTTTTTTTATGGAATATATTTTGGTTTCTAATCATCAGTTTTAGGCTGAAGAATATTTGCGTACATATAGTTTTTCTTAATCTTTACTAAAGCTCTATCAGCCTCTAGTCGTGTTGCAAAATTTCCTACCCATACTTTGTAGTTTGGAGTATTCCATACAATTTCAACAGGCCATTCATCATAAGAATTTAAAAAATTGGCTTTTTCGCGTTGTGCTTTATCTGGATCTGTACTATTATACACTTGTATTTTAAAAACTTTTGAGGTTTTAATGTCCTTTTTATATTCTAGTAATTTATCTATAGCATCGTCTTGACTAATATTAACCACGCCTTCTTGTGCTTGTAGTGTTGAGCTTAAGAGAATGCTTAAAAGTATAAGGTAAAAGGATTTATTATTTAATTTCATATTGTTATTTTTTTTATATTATTATTGATAGTTCTCTATTATCAATGTATTTATCGTTGAAATTTTGAACACAAATTGAATTAATATCAAATTGAGCAGCAAAGGTAGAGTTTTCACGGAAACATGTATACTTTTTTTTTCGCTGTGTGTAATGGTGTAATCAATTGCGCTTCAAGCGGTCTATATAAGTGGAACGATTATTCATGTATAAAATTTGAAAACCCATTATTTAGAATTGGTATAAATTATATATTAACAGTTCTCTAAGATTTTCAAAATCCACTTTAAATGTTACTTTTGCCAGAGTTTTTATAAAGATCTTTTTTCAAGTTTTTAATGAAAAAACCGTACCAAAGTTTAGAAGATAATCCAACTAATAATATGAAACAGGTGATTTACTGTAGTTTAACCTCAAAGATATACCGTCTTTGTCTTGTTCTATTGCTTACGTTTTCAACCTCACTTATAGCTCAAGAAGGTGATCCAGTTAATGGGAAGTCACTTTATAACTCTAATTGTGCAGCTTGTCATAAATTAGATAAGGCAATGACAGGTCCAGCTTTACGTAACATTGAGGCTAGATTAGCTGATGAGCAAGGTTTAGATAGAGAATGGCTTAGTGCTTGGATAAGAAATAGTTCTGCGCTTATCAAGTCTGGTGATGCGTATGCAAACAAAGTATTTAACGATAATAATGGAATTGCTATGACGGCATTTCCTCAGTTAAGTGATCAGAATATTTCTGATATCTTGGCGTATACTGCTGAAGAGAAAAAAGAGCCTGTTGTTGCGCCGAGTGCTGCAGCAGATGCTGGTGCTCAACAAGGAGGTGTTTCAAATGATTTAATACTTGGAGCGTTAGCTGTACTGTTTGGATTATTGGCAATGGCTTTAGTTTTAGTGAAGCGTACGTTAGATCGTTTTGCTGATGCTAAAGGGATAGATGTTGCGGGTCAGTCAAAAAGAACACCATTATGGAAAGCGTTTGCTCAAAATCAATTTTTGGTTTTAGTAACTGCAATTGTCTTTTTGTTGGCTAGTGGTTATTTTGTGTATGGCTATTTTATGCAAGTTGGTATAGATCAAGGTTACGAACCTGTTCAGCCAATACATTATTCGCATAGAATCCATGCAGGTGATAATGGTATTGATTGTAAATACTGTCACTCTTCTGCTAGGGTAAGTAAAACTTCTGGTATTCCTTCTTTGAATGTTTGTATGAATTGTCATAAATCAATTTCAGAGGTAGCTCCAGAAACACTAGCTGAAGGAACTGAATATGGTGTAGATTACAATGCTGAAATTCAAAAATTATACGAAGCAGTAGGATGGGACGGTACTGGTTATACTGGTGATTCTAAACCTGTAAAGTGGATTAGAATACATAATCTGCCTGACTTTGCTTATTTTAATCACTCACAACACGTTGTAGTTGGTGGTATAGAATGTCAGACTTGTCACGGTCCTGTTGAGGAAATGGAAATCATGTATCAACATGCGCCATTAACTATGGGTTGGTGTATTAACTGTCACAGAGAAACAGATGTAAAAGTTAAGGATAATGCTTATTATACTAAAATTCACGAAGAACTGTCTAAGAAATACGGTGTTGATAAATTAACCGTAGCACAAATGGGTGGTTTAGAATGTGGTAAGTGTCACTACTAATAATAGTGTTAGAGTATATCATCCTGTAAAGTAGTAATCTCATTGTAGATAAAAGTAAATAATAAAAAAATACGATTGACCAATTACGAAGGAAGAGTATAGATAAAGAGTCGTAAATTGTAAATCAAAAAATTATAAATAAACACTATGTCATCAAACAAGAAATACTGGAAAAGTGTTGAAGAGCTAAACGAAAACAGCTCTATTGTTGAGGCGCTTCAACAAAATGAGTTTGTGGAAGAAATTCCAACTGATGAGTTTTTAGGAGATAAAGATTCGTTAGAGTCTTCATCAACTTCGCGTCGTGATTTCTTAAAATACGTTGGTTTTAGTACAGCTGCGGCTTCGTTAGCAGCATGTGAGGGACCAGTGATTAAATCTATACCGTATATTGTTCAGCCAACTGAAATTGTTCCAGGTGTGGCTAACTATTATGCAACAACAATTGCAGATGGTTTTGATTTCGCTAGTGTTTTAGTAAAAACAAGAGAAGGGCGTCCTATTAAAATTGAGAATAACACTGATGCTGGCACAAACGGAGTGGCTAACGCTAGAGTTAATGCTTCAGTTTTAGGATTATATGATAGCCTTAGAGTAAAGACGCCTATGAAAAGTGGCTCTTCTATCTCTTGGGAGACGTTTATGTCTGAAACATCATCAAAATTAAATGGACTAAATGGTAAAGCGATTGTATTGTTAACGCAATCTATGCCAAGTCCATCTACTAATAGATTAGTTGCTGAATTCAAAGCTAAATACGGTAATGTTAGTCATGTAGCTTACGATGCTGTTTCAGAATCTGCAACATTAGACGCATACCAAGCTAAGTATGGAACTAGAGGAATGGCAAATTATGATTTCTCTAAGGCAATGACAATTGTTTCTGTTGGAGCTGATTTCTTAGGAGATTGGCAAGGTGGAGGTTTTGATTCTGCTTATGCTCAAAAACGTATTCCAGATCATGGTAAGATGTCTAGGCATATTCAGTTTGAATCTAATATGTCATTATCGGGTGCTAACGCAGATAAACGTGTTCCATTAACTCCAAGTCAACAAAAATTAGCTTTAGCTAAATTATATAGTAGTATTACTGGTAATTCAGTGGGAAGTATTAATCTTCCTGAAGGATTAGCTAGTGCTGTTCAATCTGCGGCTAATGAATTGAGTAAGGCAGGTAGTAATGGTGTTGTTGTTACAGGTATACAAGATGTTAACGCACAAACTACAGTTTTAGAGATCAATGAGTTTTTAAGAAGTAAAGCTTTTGATCCAAAGACTACTATAAAAACTAGACAAGGTAATAATAAAGCAGTTACTCAATTAGTAGCTGACATGAAAGCAGGGAAAGTTGGTGCCATCATAATGAATGGTGTTAATCCAATGTATACTTTACCTAATGCTTCGGACTTTAAGGAAGGCTTGTCTAAAACAGAATTATCTGTGGCGTTCTCTATGAAACAAGATGAGACGTCAACAAACTGTCAATATATAGCAGCTGCTCCTCATTACTTAGAATCTTGGGGTGATGTTGAATTGAAATCTGGTCATTATTCAATGATGCAGCCTACAATTAGACCTTTATTTGATACTAAACAATTTCAAGAAGTATTAATGGGTTGGACTAACAAGTCTGGTTCATATAGAGATTATTTAAAATCAGTTTGGACACAAGATATATTAAATGGTTCTTCATTTAATAAAGCTGTTCAAGATGGTGTTTTTGTAATGCCTGCTTATAGAAGTATCGCTAGTTCAACTGGATCTTCTTCAACAATTGAAACAACTTCAACTGAATTAAAAGATAAGAAAGACAGAACCTTTTTAGGTGGTGTTATTCATGATGTTGCAGTTGGTGTTGGAATCAAAGATGAAGACAAAAACGAATACGTATCAAGTACAACGTCTACCACTGTTAGTAATGGCACGGTAAGTGGTGCTGGTGCAGTTTCTGCATTATCTGGAGGTGAAGCGGCAAGAGCATTAGCTAAAACTACTGTGGCTAGTGGTATGGAATTGTCACTTTACACTAAAACTGGAATGGGTGATGGACAACAAGCTAACAACCCATGGTTACAAGAATTCCCAGATCCAATAACTAGAACAACTTGGGATAATTATTTAACCCTTTCTCAAGCAGATGCTGATAGATTAGATATAAAAAATTGGAACGTAGCTAATGGTGGTTTAAATGGTAGTTATGCTAAGGTTTCAGTTAATGGAGCTGATGCGATAACTGTACCGGTAATTATTCAACCAGGTCAAGCAAAAGGTTCTGCTGGATTGTCTTTTGGTTTTGGTAGAACATCTAAAGCTTTAAAGGAAGAAATGAAAACGGGTGTGAATGCTTATCCGTTATATCAAAACTTTAGTTCAGTACAAGATGTTACTATTGAAAAGGCTTCTGGTGAACACGAGTTTGCTTGTGTACAGTTGCATAATACTTTAATGGGTCGTGGAGATATCATTAAGGAAACCAATCTAGAAATTTTTAATACTAAGTCTAAAGAACACTGGAATGCAATTCCTGTTGTTTCTCTTAACCATGTAGAAACTCCTGTAACTTCTCCAGATGTAGATTTATGGGATGAATTTGATAGATCTATCGGTCATCATTTTAATTTATCAATAGACTTAAACGCTTGTACAGGTTGTGGTGCATGTGTTATTGCATGTCATGCGGAAAATAACGTTCCTGTAGTTGGTAAGTCTGAAATGAGACGTAGTAGAGATATGCACTGGTTGCGTATTGATAGATATTACTCTCATCAAGATACATTTGAAGCAGATGATGCTAAGAAAGATGGTTTTTCTGGCTTATTTGGTGATAATGGTTCTTTAGGAGGCTTTGGTGAGATGGAAAATCCTGCTGATAATCCTCAAGTAGCATTTCAGCCAGTAATGTGTCAGCATTGTAATCATGCACCTTGTGAAACGGTTTGTCCTGTAGCTGCTACAGCACATGGTCGTCAAGGTCAGAATCACATGGCTTATAACCGTTGTGTAGGTACTAGATATTGTGCAAATAACTGTCCTTATAAAGTGCGTCGATTTAACTGGTTCTTATATAATAAGAATGATGAATTCGATTACTATATGAATGATGATTTAGGTCGTATGGTCTTAAATCCAGATGTTGTAGTACGTTCTCGTGGAGTTATGGAAAAGTGTTCTATGTGTATTCAAAAAACACAGAAAACAATTCTTGATGCTAAACGTGATGGACGCGAAGTTAAAGATGGTGAATTCCAAACTGCATGTTCTGCAGCTTGTGGAAATGGTGCAATGGTATTTGGTGATGTTAATGACAAGCACAGTAAAATTACAGAATTAAAAGAAGATGATCGAATGTATCACTTGTTAGAACACGTTGGGACAAAACCAAACGTTATCTATCAGACAAAAGTGAGAAACACATCAAAAGCATAATAATTAAAGAAACAAGTATATAATTATGGCGTCTCATTACGAAGCACCTATTAGAAGACCTTTAGTTACTGGAGAAAAATCGTATCACGATGTTACAGTAGATGTAGCAAGACCAGTGGAAGGCAAAGCCAACAGAGCATGGTGGATTGTTTTCAGCATTGCTTTAGTAGCATTTCTTTGGGGAATAGGTTGTATTATTTATACCGTATCAACTGGTATTGGAGTTTGGGGTCTTAATAAGACCGTAAACTGGGCTTGGGATATTACTAACTTCGTTTGGTGGGTTGGTATTGGTCACGCAGGAACATTAATTTCTGCGGTACTATTATTATTCCGTCAAAAATGGAGAATGGCAATTAACCGTTCTGCGGAAGCCATGACTATTTTCTCAGTAGTACAAGCAGGTTTATTTCCAATTATTCACATGGGTCGTCCATGGTTAGCGTATTGGGTTTTACCTATTCCAAATCAATTTGGATCATTATGGGTAAACTTTAACTCACCGTTGCTATGGGATGTATTTGCAATTTCTACGTACTTATCTGTATCATTAGTTTTCTGGTGGACAGGTTTATTACCAGATTTTGCGATGTTAAGAGATAGAGCTGTTAGACCTTTTCAAAAGAAAATTTATTCTTTAGTAAGTTTCGGTTGGTCTGGTCGTGCAAAAGATTGGCAACGTTTTGAAGAAGTATCTTTAGTACTTGCTGGTTTAGCAACACCTTTAGTACTTTCTGTACACACTATTGTATCATTTGATTTCGCTACATCGGTAATTCCAGGTTGGCATACAACTATTTTTCCACCTTACTTTGTTGCTGGTGCAGTATTTTCTGGTTTTGCTATGGTGAACACGCTTCTTATTATTATGAGAAAAGTGTGTAATCTTGAGGATTATATTACAGTACAACACATAGAATTAATGAACATTGTAATTATGATTACTGGTTCTATAGTTGGTGTGGCATATATTACAGAGTTGTTTATAGCTTGGTATTCTGGAGTAGAATATGAACAATATGCATTCTTAAACAGAGCTACTGGACCTTATTGGTGGGCTTATTGGGCAATGATGTCTTGTAACGTTTTCTCACCTCAATTTATGTGGTTCAAGAAATTGAGAACGAGTATTATGTTTTCATTCTTTATATCAATTGTAGTAAACATTGGTATGTGGTTTGAACGATTTGTAATTATCGTGACGTCATTACATAGAGATTATTTACCATCGTCTTGGTCTATGTTCTCACCAACGTTTGTAGATATCGGAATCTTTATTGGAACAATAGGTTTCTTCTTTGTGTTATTCTTGTTGTACTCTCGTACATTCCCTGTAATTGCACAAGCAGAAGTTAAAACAATTTTAAAATCATCTGGTGAACGTTACAAGAATATTAGAGAACGTGGTGATAGTTTAGTAGGTACAGGTGCTGACGCAAGAACATCTAATTTAGGCGCAACTGCTGTAACATCAACTAAATCAGTTATAGAAAATACTCCATCTGATGATAATACTACTAAAGTAACTGATCTTATAGGAACTATTGGTGCTTTTGATGCTGCTACAGGAACTGCAGATGATTTAAAGAAAGTTAATGGTATAGGTCCTAAAATGGAAGAGGTATTGAATAGTATAGGTATTTATACATTCCTTCAGGTAAGTAAGATGACGAAAAAAGAATATGACTTGTTAGATTCAATTACAGGTTCTTTCCCTGGAAGAGCAGAAAGAGATGATTGGTCAGGACAAGCTAAAAATTTATTAAACAACTAATATAGTCTATGGAAGCTTCGAAAGTAATTCATGCTATTTATACAGATGATGATGTATTAATGTCTGCCGTTAAAACGGTAAGAGCGGAAAAACATCACATTGAAGAGATATATACACCTTTTCCGGTTCATGGACTAGACAAGGCAATGGGTTTAGCACCTACACGTTTAGCTATTACAGCATTTATTTATGGTTGTATTGGTATTACAGTGGCTACTGTAATGATGAATTTTATAATGATTAAAGATTGGCCACAAGATATTGGTGGTAAACCAAGTTTTAGTTATTTAGAAAACTTACCAGCATTTGTACCAATTATGTTTGAGCTTACGGTATTTTTTGCGGCGCATTTAATGGTTATTACGTTTTACTTAAGAAGTAGAATGTGGCCATTTAAGAAGGCTGAAAATCCAGATCCAAGAACTACAGATGACCATTTTTTAATGGAAATCGCAGTTCATAATAATGAAGAATCACTTACTAATCTGTTGAAAAATACAGGGGCAGTTGAGATAAATATTGTTGATAAAGATGAAGACGCACATTAATATGAAGATAGTCACAAAATATATCGTAGTATTAGTCATATTGGTAGGATTTACTTCTTGCCAAAAGAACTCAAGACCTAACTATCAATACATGCCAAACATGTATGAATCTGTTGGTTATGAAGCCTATCAAGAATCAGATGCATTTGGTAATGGTGTTGAAGCACAACTACCAGCCGAAGGTTCAATACCAAGAGGTGATTTTATGCCTTTTGAAATAGAGAATACAAATGATGGTTATGCTTTTGCAAAATCTAATTTACAAAGCCCTTTAGATTCTTTACAAGTTAACTACGAGGAAGGAAAGGTTTTATATGATATTTATTGTGGTATTTGTCATGGAACAAAAGGAGATGGTAAAGGTAAATTAGTACAACGTGAAAAGATCTTAGGTGTACCTGCTTACAGTGATGCAGGAAGAGCTATTACAACGGGAAGTATTTATCATGTCATTTATTATGGTAAAAATACAATGGGTTCTTATGCTAACCAATTGAACGAAAACGAACGTTGGCAAGTTGTTGCTTATGTTGAGAAGCTTAAAGCAGATTTAGAAAAGTAAGATTTAGATAAAGATTATATAAATGGAATATAAAATTTCAAATCGATTAAAAATGGGTGCTATTATTATGATAGTACTTGGTGCACTTGGTGTTGCTTATGGATTCTATGATTCAAATGGATATACTGAAGCAAACATTACAGAGCGTTTAGCTGAAGAACACCATGGCCATGGAGATACTCATGCTGAAGAAGCTCCTACCGATTCTCATGGTGAAGCTGCTTTACATGTAGAAGATAATCATGGTGAAGAAGCTCATGGAACTTCTCATGCTGAGGAAGGTCATGGCATGAGTCATGAAGAACATGTATTACACCAAATACACAATAGACCATGGTCTGCTTTATATATTGCAGCTTTCTTTTTCTTTATGATCGCTTTAGGTGTATTAGCATTTTATGCGGTACAATATGTGTCTCAAGCAGGATGGTCTCCAGTATTGTTTAGAGTTATGGAGGGTATAACATATTATGTTTTACCAGGAGGTATTATTGTATTGTTAATTGCATTTTTTGCTGATAGCCATTTATTTGTATGGCTAACTGATGGTATGACTACTGAGGGCAGTGAAAATTATGATGCATTAGTAGCTGGTAAATCAGGATGGTTAAACAAACCTGGATTTTTTATAAGAGGTTTTATTTTCTTAGCAGGTTGGTCACTATACCGTTATTTCTCTAGAAAATTTTCTTTAGCTCAAGATAGTGCAAATGATAACCGTAATTTTAAAAAGAACTTCAGAATTTCAGCAGGATTCTTAGTATTCTTTATGTATACTGAATCTATGATGTCTTGGGATTGGATTATGAGTGTAGATCCACACTGGTTTAGTACATTATTTGGATGGTATTTATTAGCTGGTATGCTTGTTTGTGGTATTACTGTAATTGCTATGATTACTATATATCTTAAGTCTAAAGGCTTATTAGAGCATGTAAATGATAGTCATATTCATGATTTAGCTAAATTTATGTTTGGATTTAGTGTTTTCTGGACGTACCTATGGTTTTCTCAATTCATGCTTATTTGGTATTCAAATATTCCAGAAGAAGTAACCTATTTTATAACACGTATAGAAGATTATAACTTACCTTTCTTTGGTATGATAGCTATGAATTTTATATTCCCACTATTATTATTAATGAACAGTGATTTCAAACGTGTAAACTGGTTTGTAATAATGGCAGGAGTTGTAATACTTTGTGGTCATTATGTAGATATTTTCAATATGATTATGCCTGCAACTGTAGGAGACAGATGGTTTATTGGAATTCCAGAGATTGGATCAATTTTATTATTTGGTGGAATATTTTTGTTTGTAGTTTTTACAGCGCTAAGCAAACATCCATTATTGGCAAAAAGAAGCCCATTCATTGAGGAAAGTAAACATTTCCATTATTAATATAAAAAAGAACAGAAACTATAATGACTGCTTTATTAACGATTATAATTGTACTCTTTGTTGCTGTTGCCTTATGGCAAATGGTAAAGATTTTTGATTTGGCTCAAGTTGGCACAACTACTAGTCAAGTTGCTGATGACCATGATAACAAAATCAATGGTTATTTAATGATAGGATTTTTAATCTTTATCTATTTAATAACAATTTTAAGTTTTTGGTACTTAGGAGATTTACCATTAATGTCTAATTCTGCATCAGAACATGGTGTTGAAGTAGATAACCTTATGATTATCTCTATGGTCGTTATTTTTATAGTACAAACACTTACGCAATTTGTCCTTCATTATTTTGCTTATAAATACAAAGGAGAAAAAGGGAAAAAAGCTTTGTTCTATGCAGATAACACAACTTTAGAGTTTATTTGGACGGTTATACCAGTAATTGTTTTAGCTGGTTTAATTATATATGGCTTATTCACTTGGAATGATATCATGAATATCGATGAAGATGAAGATCCAATGGTAGTGGAGTTGTATGCGCAACAATTTAACTGGAAAGCACGCTACAGTGGTGCTGATAATGTTTTAGGTAAAGCTAACGTTAGATTAATTGATATTGATCGTGCTAATGTTTTAGGTGTTGATGAAGATGATCCTAATGCTCAGGATGATGTTATTGTAACTGAACTCCATTTACCTGTAGGACAACCAGTAGTATTTAAAATGCGTTCTCAAGATGTTTTACACTCGGCTTATATGCCGCACTTTAGAGCACAAATGAACTGTGTGCCAGGTATGGTTACTCAATTTGCGTTTACACCGACGATCACAACAGCTGATATGCGTGAAAATGAAGATATGGTTGAGAAAGTAAAAAATATTAATGCTCTAAGAACAGAACGTAAAGCTGAGATTGAAGAATCTGGACAAGAGTTGGTTTACGAGTTTGATTATTTACTTTTATGTAACAAAATTTGTGGTACTTCTCATTACAATATGCAAATGAAGATTATTGTTGAAACACAAGAAGAGTTTGATGCATGGATGAAAGAACAAAAAACCTTCCCAAATTCATTAAATTAATATAATTTTTTTAAAGAAATAGATAATTATAGATTATGTCAGCAACTATAGATACACACGGTCACGAAGAAGATCACGACGTACATCATCATAAAGAAACTTTTATTACTAAATACATATTTAGTATAGATCATAAAATGATTGCTAAACAGTACTTAATTACTGGTACTATAATGGGAGTTATAGGTGTTTTAATGTCTATAATGTTCCGTATGCAAATCGCTTGGCCAGAAAAGCCTAATCTTTTGTTTGAAGCTTTATTAGGTAAGTGGGCACCAGATGGTGTTATGGACGCTGATATATATTTGGCTTTAGTAACAATTCATGGTACAATAATGGTATTCTTTGTACTAACCGCAGGATTGAGTGGTACATTTAGTAATCTATTAATTCCACTACAAATTGGTGCTAGAGATATGGCTTCAGGATTCCTTAATATGGTGTCTTATTGGTTATTCTTTTTATCTAGTATTATAATGGTTTGCTCTTTATTTGTTGAAGCTGGTCCGGCAGCAGCAGGTTGGACAATATATCCTCCGTTATCTGCATTGCCAATGGCATCAGGAGGTTCTGGTTTGGGTATGACTATGTGGTTAGTATCTATGGCTATATTTATCGCATCATCTTTATTAGGTTCGTTAAATTATATCGTTACGGTAATTAACTTACGTACTAAAGGTATGTCTATGACAAGATTACCACTTACAATATGGGCATTTTTCGTAACTGCAGTAATTGGTGTGGTTTCATTTCCAGTATTATTATCAGCTTGTTTATTATTAATCATGGATAGAAGTTTCGGAACATCATTCTTCTTATCAGATATTTTTATTCAAGGCGAAGTATTACACTACCAAGGTGGATCTCCGGTGTTATTTGAGCACTTATTTTGGTTCTTAGGTCACCCTGAAGTATATATTGTAATATTACCTGCTATGGGATTAGTGTCTGAGATAATGGCATCAAACTCACGTAAACCAATCTTTGGTTATCGTGCAATGATTGCCTCAATTTTAGCGATTGCATTTTTATCTACGATAGTTTGGGGTCACCATATGTTTATTTCAGGTATGAATCCTTTCTTAGGATCTGTATTTACATTTACAACATTATTAATTGCTATTCCTTCTGCGGTAAAAGCCTTCAACTGGATAACTACCATTTGGAAAGGAAATCTACAGATGAATCCAGCAATGCTATTTTCAATTGGTTTTGTGTCTACCTTTATTACTGGTGGTTTAACAGGAATTATTTTAGGTGATAGTGCTTTAGATATCAATGTTCATGATACTTATTTTGTAATTGCGCATTTCCACTTAGTAATGGGTATATCTGCTCTTTATGGTATGTTTGCAGGTATTTACCATTGGTATCCTAAAATGTTTGGTCGTATGATGAATAAGAATTTAGGTTATTTACATTTTTGGATAACGGCTATTTGTGCTTATGGAGTATTCTTTCCAATGCACTTTATAGGTATGGCAGGTTTACCAAGACGTTATTATACTAATTCTAATTTTCCATTATTTGACGATTTAGCAAATGCAAATGTTATTATTACTTTATTTGCTATAATTGGTGGTATTGCACAGATTGTGTATTTATATAACTTCTTTTCTAGTATGTTCTTTGGAAAGAAAGCAGAACAAAATCCTTGGAGATCTACAACATTAGAATGGACAACTCCTGTTAAACATATTCATGGTAACTGGCCAGGAGCTATTCCTCACGTTTACCGTTGGTCTTATGATTATAGTAAGCCAGGACATGATGTAGATTTTGTACCACAAAATGTTCCTTTAAAAGAAGGAGAAGAAGAATTACAACATTAAGAGTTTTCCTTTTAAAAAAGGAATCTCATAATAAGCTATAAAAGACCTTTGGATTGATAAAATTCCAAAGGTCTTTTTCGTTATATTTGTTTTGACTACTTTGTCATACTGAATTTATTTCAGAATAAATAACACATAACTTAATGAGATTCCCGTTTTCACGGGAAATGCTATGAATGAAAATCTAAATCCAAATAACGATAATTTCACACCTGAAGAAATTGATGTTGAAAAGAAATTAAGACCTTTAACATTCGAAGATTTTACAGGTCAAGATCAAGTATTAGAAAATTTACTTGTTTTTGTTCAAGCTGCTAATTTAAGATCAGAAGCTTTAGATCATACGTTGTTTCACGGACCTCCTGGTTTAGGAAAAACAACTTTAGCTCATATTTTAGCTAATGAGTTAGAAGTTGGTATTAAAGTAACATCAGGACCAGTTTTAGACAAGCCAGGAGATTTAGCTGGTTTACTTACTAATCTCGATGAACGTGATGTTCTTTTTATTGATGAAATTCATCGTTTAAGTCCAATTGTAGAAGAGTATTTGTACTCAGCAATGGAGGATTATAAGATTGATATCATGATTGAATCTGGCCCAAATGCTAGAACTGTTCAACTTAACTTAAATCCATTTACACTAATTGGTGCTACTACGCGTTCAGGATTGCTTACCGCTCCTATGAGAGCTCGTTTTGGAATTCAAAGTCGTTTACAATATTATAAAACAGAATTGCTAACTACTATTGTACAACGTAGTGCGTCTATATTAAATATGCCAATTTCTATGGAAGCAGCTATAGAAATTGCTGGTAGAAGTAGAGGAACACCTCGTATTGCTAATGCTTTGTTACGACGTGTTAGAGATTTTGCACAAATAAAAGGTAACGGTAAAATTGATATTGCTATCGCAAAATTTGCTTTAAAAGCATTGAATGTAGATGCCTATGGATTGGATGAAATGGATAACAAAATCCTAATAACTATAATTGATAAGTTCAAAGGAGGACCTGTAGGTATTAGCACTATTGCAACAGCAGTTAGCGAAAGTACAGAAACCATAGAAGAAGTTTATGAACCCTTTTTAATTCAACAAGGCTTCATTATGCGGACTCCTCGTGGACGTGAAGTTACAGAGCAAGCTTATAAACATCTAGGTAAGATAAAAGGACCAACCCAAGGAGGTTTGTTCTAACTTAATCATATGAGTTTAAAACAAAACATACCCACTGTTCCTTTAAGTCGATTTATTAAACATTCGTTAGAAATTTTAAAAAATCCATTACCATTTCATCATCAAAATTTTGAAGAACAAGGAGATGTTTTTAAGTTGAAAATAGGATTGAAAAATAGCGTCGTTTTTATTCGTGATGCCGCATTTGCCGAATATGTACTTCAAAAAAACCAGAAGAATTATACCAAGTCTAAGATACAAACCGAAGATTTGGTTAAGTATGTTGGTAAAGGCTTGCTCACCTCCGAAGGAGAGCATTGGAAAAAACAGCGCAAACTCATTCAACCTGCTTTTCATAAAAAGCAATTAGCAAACCTTTTAGAAAGTATTAAAAGTGCGATTCTTTTAGAATATGATAGCATCACTCCTAATGAAGTGATTGATATATTTCCTGTTTTAAACGATTTAGCATTTCAAACGGTTGTGAAATCTTTATTCAGTAGTGCCGCAAATCAAGAGGATATTAATCGCCTTCAATATATCACTGAACAAGCTCAAAAAATGTTGGTAAAAGAATTGCGACAACCATATTTGGGTTGGTGGTTTAATTTAAGTGGTGAAATTAAAGCACATATTGAACTAACAAATGAAGCACGTCAAATATTAAAACGTATTGTTAACCAGCGAAGAACTTCAAACATAAAAGAAGATGATTTGTTAGATATGCTTTTAGAAGCTAGATACGATGATGGTAATGCCATGGAAGAAGAACAGCTTATCGATGAAATCCTAATTCTATTTACTGCAGGTCACGAAACCACGTCAAATGCACTTACATTTACGATGCAATTATTAGCATTGCATCCAGAATGGCAAGATAACATTTATGATGAACGTGTGGCATTAAAAAGTGAAAGCGATGACTTAATGGATTTGGTAACAAAATCTAAAGTTTGCCAACAAGTTTTAGAAGAAGCCATGCGATTGTATCCGCCAGCGTATTTTATAGATCGGGTTAATAAGGAACCAGATACTTTTAATGAGATGGATTTTGAGGCAGGTTCTAATTTACTGTTTTCCGTGTATGAAATACACCGTCATTCTAAACTATGGGAACAACCTAACACGTTTTTACCAGCACGTTTTAATGAAGGTAGCCGAAAATTCTCGTCACAATATTTTCCGTTTGGAGCAGGTCCACGGAAATGCATAGGTAATAATTTTGCCATGTTCGAAATGATTATCGCCGTTTCAGAATTGGTTTCAAGCTATAAAATGTATCCTGAGTTTAATACCATTGATATTACGCCTTTGATTACTTTAAAACCAAAGAATGCATTTTTAAAGTTTGAAAAAAGAAATTAGTGATAAACAACACTTCCAAATACAGCAAAATCATTAAAGCCGAAGCTAAACGCCTTGGCTTTTTGTCTTGTGGTATTAGTAAAGCCGGATTTTTGGAAGAAGAAGCACCACGATTAGAGGCTTATTTAAATAAGAATATGAATGGTGAAATGCGTTATATGGAAAACCATTTCGATAAGCGTTTAAATCCAACCTTACTTGTTGAAGGTTCAAAAAGTGTGGTGTCTTTATTATTGAATTATTATCCATCAGAAGTTCAGAAAGAAGACACGTATAAATTGTCTAAATATGCTTATGGCAATGACTACCATCACGTGATAAAACATAAGCTAAAATCACTATTGTATTTTATTCAAGATGAAATAGGAGAGGTTGGTGGACGTGCCTTTGTAGATTCTGCGCCTGTGCTAGATAAAGCTTGGGCAGCGAAATCGGGTTTGGGATGGATTGGGAAGCACTCTAATTTATTAACCCAACAAGTGGGCTCGTTTTATTTTATAGCCGAATTAATCATAGATTTAGAGTTAGAATACGATTACGCAACAACGGATCATTGCGGAACATGTGCAGCATGTATTGACGCTTGCCCAACAGAAGCCATTACAGAACCTTATGTAGTTGATGGTAGCAAGTGTATTTCGTATTTCACCATTGAACTCAAAGAAAATATACCAACAGAATTTAAGGGTAAGTTTGATGATTGGATGTTTGGTTGCGATATCTGCCAAGACGTCTGTCCTTGGAATCGGTTTTCTAAACCACATAATGAACCTTTATTTAATCCACACCCTGAACTGTTGGATATGACCAAAAAAGATTGGCAAGAAATTACAGAAGACACCTTTAAAAAAGTGTTTCAGAAATCGGCTGTAAAACGGACGAAATTTTCTGGTTTAGAACGGAATATTGAGTTTTTAAAGGATTAATGATTTTACTTAAAAGTAAAGCTCATGGAATATTTTAAAATAAAATTATTCTTAAAGGTTTTGAGACTATGACAATGCTATCCTAAGAAGATCTTAGTTTTAAGTACTTATGCATGGCAATGATTACTAAACACTAGAATTTTTTAGATCATATGTTTTTTATAACAAACATTCAAAATCATTATCTTTACGTCTTATTTCATTTAGATTATGAGCAAGCAAAGCAAACGAATAGAAGCCTTAGTATATCACGCAAAGCCAACTCCTGGTAAAATAAAAGTAGTTCCAACTAAAAAGTATGCCTCTCAGCGCGATTTATCGTTGGCATATTCTCCAGGTGTTGCAGAACCTTGTTTAGAAATTGCAAAAGAGGTAGAGAATGTTTATAAGTACACAGCCAAAGGTAATTTGGTTGCAGTTATATCTAATGGAACCGCAGTTTTAGGTTTGGGTAATATTGGGCCAGAAGCCTCTAAACCAGTTATGGAAGGTAAAGGGTTACTCTTTAAGATATTTGCAGATATTGATGTGTTTGATATTGAAGTTGATACCGAAGATGTAGATGCATTTATAGCTACGGTAAAAAATATTGCACCCACATTTGGAGGTATAAATCTTGAAGATATTAAAGCACCTGAAGCTTTTGAAATTGAACGTCGTTTAAAGGAAGAATTAGACATTCCTGTAATGCATGACGATCAACATGGAACAGCTATTATTTCAGCAGCGGCATTAATTAATGCTTTAGAGATAGCAGGTAAAAAGATTGAAGAAGTTAAGATTGTAGTTAGTGGAGCAGGTGCTGCAGCCATTTCTTGTACACGCTTATACCAATCTTGTGGTGCTAACCGCAAGAATATAGTAATGCTTGATAGTAGAGGTGTTATAAGAGATGATAGAACTGATTTAACCTCTCAAAAAGCTGAATTTGCTACGCATCGTAAAATAGATACTTTAGACGAAGCTATGAGAAATGCAGATGTATTTGTAGGCTTGTCTCAACCCGATATTGTAACTCCAGATATGCTATTGTCTATGTCTGCAAACCCTATTGTGTTTGCTATGGCAAATCCTAATCCTGAAGTTAACTATCAAGTTGCCATAGATACAAGAGATGATATTATTATGGCAACAGGTCGTAGCGATCATCCTAATCAAGTAAACAATGTGCTTGGTTTCCCTTTTATTTTTAGAGGAGCATTAGATGTGAGAGCGACAAAAATTAACGAAGCCATGAAAATGGCTGCCGTAAAAGCCTTGTCTGAATTAGCAAAACAACCAGTGCCAGAACAAGTAAATATAGCGTATTCAGAAACGCGTCTAACTTTTGGTAAAGATTATATTATTCCTAAACCTTTTGATCCAAGATTGATTGCAGAAGTTCCTCCTGCTGTAGCAAAAGCAGCAATGGAAAGTGGAGTTGCTAAAGAACCTATTGAAGATTGGGATCGCTATAAGAATTCTTTATTAGAGCGTTTAGGTAACGACAATAAGTTAGTCCGCATGCTTTTAAGTAGAGCTAAGACCAATCCCAAAAGTGTGGTTTTTGCAGAAGCAGATCAACTAGATGTACTAAAAGCGGCACAAATTGCTTATGATGAAGGTGTGGCATATCCTATTTTATTAGGTCGTAAAGAAGCCATTCTTGCCTTAATGGAAGAAATTGAATTCGATGCAGATGTTCCAATAATTGACCCAAAATCAGATGAGGAAACTGATCGTAAAAACCGGTATGCTAAAGCCTATTGGAAAAAACGTAAACGCCAAGGAGTGACTATATATTCTGCTGAAAAAATAATGCGCGAGCGTAATTATTTTGCAGCCATGATGGTAAATGTTGGTGATGCAGATGCGCTAATTACAGGTTATTCACGTAATTATCCGTCTGTAGTAAAGCCAATGTTAGAATTAATTGGTATGGCAGATGGCATCTCTAGAGTAGCCACAACTAATGTTATGATGACCCAACGTGGTCCAATGTTTTTAAGTGATACCTCAATTAATATTGATCCTACAGCCAAAGATTTAGCGAAGATTGCAAGAATGACTTCTAAAGTAGCTAAGATGTTTGGTATTGAACCTGTAACTGCAATGATTTCTTATTCTAATTTTGGTTCTTCAGAAAATCCTAGAGCAGAGAAGGTTAGAGAAGCTGTGTCTTATTTACATAAGGGATATCCTGAAATGATTGTTGACGGTGAATTACAAACAGATTTTGCACTTAATTCAAAATTATTACAAGATATTTTTCCATTTTCAAAGTTAGCTGGTCGAAAAGTGAACACGCTTATTTTTCCTAATTTGGATGCAGCAAATATTACGTATAAGTTATTGAAAGAATTAAATAAGACTGAATCTATTGGGCCAATTATGATGGGAATGCGCAAACCTGTGCATATTCTACAATTAGGTTCTAGTGTAGACGAAATTGTAAATATGACGGCAATTTCTGTTATTGATGCGCAAGAACGAGAGCGTAAACAGCAGAGTTAGTGATTTTCTTAGTGTTTATCTAAGGTCTATAATGAAAATAATTTTATTACATTTGGTTTTTTAACTTTTCGTTATAAATGATTACACATATAGAAGGCAAACTTGTTGAGAAAAATCCAACTGACGTTGTAATAGATTGCAATGGTGTTGGGTATTTTATAAACATATCGTTACATACATATTCTCAAATCCCAGATAAAGAACATTTAAGGCTTTACACGTATCTTCAAGTGCGAGAAGATTCGCAGAGTCTTTATGGATTTTCATCTAAAACAGAGCGCGAAATTTTTAAATTATTAATTTCAGTTAGTGGTATTGGTGCCAATATTGCACGTACAATGTTATCCTCATTAACTCCAGATCAAGTAAAAGATGGTATCGCAGGTGGAGATGTTGGACTAATTCAAAGTGTTAAAGGTATTGGAGCTAAAACAGCCCAACGTGTTATTATAGATTTAAAGGATAAAGTGTTAAAAGTATATGGTATAGACGAACTTTCTTTAATACCAAACAATACACATAAAGAAGAAGCGTTATCTGCTTTAGATGTTTTAGGATTTAATAAGAAACAATCAGAAAAAGTTGTCGATAGAATTTTACAAGTCCAACCAGATGCCCTTGTAGAGCAAATTATTAAAGAGGCTCTAAAAAACTTATAATGCAATTGAATATAACTCCTCATAATCAACACTATACTATTCGGTTTTATTTCGTATTAGCTTTTATGATGCTAATAGGAAATACGGTTTTGGCACAAGAAACTGAAACTGAAACAGAACAAGATTCTACTAAAACAACGTATGCTTTTGGTAAACTAAATATGCCTAATCCAAATAGCATTGTTACAAAATATACGTACGATCCTATTCTAGATCGCTATATATACACAGAAAAAATAGGTAAGTTCGATATTAATTATCCTTTAATTCTTACACCAGATGAATTTCAGAAACTGGTATTACAAGAAAAATTAAAAGCGTATTATAAAAGAATGGCTGATGCCCAAGCTGGTCAAAAAGACGGATCAGAGGAGGATCAGAAAAATTTATTGCCAGAATTTTATGTGAATTCAGGGCTGTTTGAAACTATTTTTGGCGGTAATACTATCAATGTTGTGCCACAAGGTTCTGTAGAAGTTGATTTAGGTGTGTTGTTTTCTAAACAAGATAATCCAACTTTTTCACCTAGAAATAGAACAAATTTCACCTTCGATTTTGATCAGAGAATCAGTCTCAGTTTATTAGGTAAAGTAGGAACCAGGTTACAAGTAACAGCAAACTACGATACGGAAGCTACATTCGATTTTCAACAAGTTGTAAAGTTAGAATATACACCAACAGAAGACGATATCATTAGAAAAATTGAAGTTGGTAATGTTAATATGCCACTAAATAGTTCATTAATTACTGGTGCGCAAAGTCTTTTTGGTGTAAAAACCGAATTGCAATTTGGTAAAACTAAAGTGACAGCTGTATATGCAGAACAGCAGTCTCAATCAACATCTGTGGTTGCGGAAGGAGGAGGTACTGTTGAAGAATTTGAGTTTTATGCTAATGATTATGACGAAAATAGGCACTACTTCTTGGCACATTATTTTAGAGATAATTATGACAAAGCTCTAAAACAATATCCTTATATAGACAATCAAGGTCTTCAAATTACAAGGGCAGAGGTTTGGGTAACTAATAGAAATAACCAAACGGAAAATGTAAGAAATATTGTTGCATTTCAAGATTTAGGAGAATCTGAGTCAGAAAATATTGGTATCAGTCCAATACCAGCCAACTTTGTTAATAATCCAGGAGCTAAACCTAATAATGAAAACAATGATTTTGATCCTACAAATATTGGTGGAACAGGTTCTTTATTAAATGAAGGGGTTAGAAATATAACAAATATTCAAGGAGGTGTAAGTATAACGGTTAATGAAGGTTCTGATTATGGTAAATTAGAGTCGGCAAGAAAATTAACCGAAGGTCAAGAGTATGTTTTAAATTCAGAATTAGGTTATATCTCTTTAAGTCAACGTTTGCTAAATGATGAAGTTCTAGCAGTTGCCTTTCAGTATACTATAGGAGGTCAAGTATATCAAGTTGGTGAATTTGCAAATGATGGAGTAGAAGCCACTGATGTCAATGAAAGTGTAACAGGAAATGACGTTATTAGTAATCAAAGTTTAGTCTTAAAAATGTTGAAAAGTACAGTGACATCTGTAAATGAACCAATTTGGGATTTAATGATGAAAAATATTTATGATACAGGCGCATTTCAACTCAGTCAAGAAGATTTTGTCTTAAATATCTTTTATACTGAAGCTTCAGCATTAAATTACATAAGTTCTGTTGAAAATACTACATTTCCACTTTTTGATAACAACACACCTAACTATGCGGATGATGATACTGCCATAAGTGAAACACCATTAATTCGGTTATTCCATTTAGACCGATTAAATTATAATAACGATCCACAAGAACGTGGTGATGGATTTTTTGATTATGTTGAAGGCCAAACGGTATTATCATCTAACGGAAAAATTATTTTTACAAGTACAGAGCCCTTCGGTCGCTATTTATTCGATAAATTAGATGACCCAGCCAATCCTGGTAATTACGATGCAACAACTTATGTCAATCCAAATCAAGAAAAATATGTTTACGACGTACTTTATAAATCTACTAAAACTGCAGCGTTAGATGAGGCAGAAAAAAATAAATTTCAAATTAAAGGACGTTATACAAGTAGTGGTGGAGATAGTGGAATACCAATAGGAGCTTTTAATGTACCAAGAGGTTCTGTTGTTGTTACTGCTGGTGGACGTACACTTGTAGAAGGGGTTGATTATACTGTAAATTACCAATTGGGACGTGTAGAGATTTTAGATGAAGCACTAAAAGCTTCAAATACGCCAATTAATGTATCCGTAGAAAATAATGCTGTTTTTGGTCAACAGACTAAACGTTTTGCAGGTATTAATGTAGAACATCAATTTAATGAGAATTTTGTACTTGGAACAACTTTATTAAACCTTAATGAAAGGCCTATTACCCAAAAGGCTAATTATAACTCAGAACCTATCAATAATACCATTTTCGGTTTTAACGGAAATTATTCTACAGAAGTTCCTTTCTTAACAAGAATGGTAAACAAACTTCCAAATATAGATACAGATGTGCCTTCTAGTTTATCATTAAGAGGTGAATTTGCTTATCTATTTCCAGGTGCCTCAAAAGGTACTGATTTTGATGGAGAAGCCACAGCATATATTGATGACTTTGAAGGTACCCAAGGAGCTATTGATTTATTAAGCCCGTTATCTTGGTCGTTATCTAGTAGACCAATAGGTAGAGGTGAAATTTATCCGGGTTTTGATGATGAAGATAGTCCAGGAATTCAAAATGGTTTTGATAGAGCACTCTTAAATTGGTACACCATTGACCCTATATTTTACAGTAGTCAAAGCCCAAGTGGTATTAGTGACGATGATATTTCAGATTTATATACACGTCGTATTTTTATTAATGAAATTTTTGATCAAGATATTGTACAGGGACAAACTACAGTAATAAACACTTTAGATTTAACTTATTATCCTACAGAACGTGGACCTTATAATTTTAATCCAGATGCGGAAAATGGTAATCCGTTAAACCCTAATACCAGCTGGGCAGGTATTACAAGACAAATAACGTCTACCGATTTTGAGCAAGCTAATGTAGAATATATAGAATTTTGGCTTCAAGATCCGTTTTTAGATAATCCGAGTAGCACAGGTGGTAAATTATTTATTAATCTTGGTAATATATCAGAAGATGTTTTAAAAGATGGTAAAAAACAGTATGAAAATGGTTTGCCAGACAATGGAGATATATCCACTATTCAGCTAGCACCACCAACGACATTAAACCCTTATGTTGTGCCACAAAGCCAATCTTTAATATATACGTTTGCAACAACAGGAGACGAAAGGACTAATCAAGATGTGGGACTAGATGGCTATGACGATGGTGACGAAGCTCAAATGCTATCGACTATTTTTGGATCTAATAATTTTGGGGAAGATCCGGCAAATGATAATTACACATACTATTTAAACACGGATGGTGATATTTTTGAACGTTATAAGAAGTATAATGGACTGCAAGGTAATACAT
The DNA here is from genome assembly GCF_045063645.1 of Winogradskyella sp. Asnod2-B02-A. Lineage (NCBI taxonomy): Bacteria > Pseudomonadati > Bacteroidota > Flavobacteriia > Flavobacteriales > Flavobacteriaceae > Winogradskyella > Winogradskyella sp. Asnod2-B02-A. The sequence goes on along the minus strand of NZ_JBEFOG010000027.1, from coordinate 515,879 downwards.
TAGATACTTTTTCGGATACAAATAGAGGTTCTACAACCTTACCAGATGTAGAAGACCTTAATCGAGATAACACAATGAATACAATTGATAGTTATTTTGAGTATGAAATAGATATAAGACCAAACGTGCTTAATGCTAATAATCCAATAATTAATGATGTACAACCAAGAACGGTAACATTACCAAATGGTACGCAAAGAGATGTTACATGGTATCAATTTAGAATTCCTATAGATGAAGCAACGACGAGTGTAAATGGTATTTCAGATATACGTTCAATTCGTTTTGCACGTTTATATGTGTCAGATTTTATAGAAAAAACAGTTTTACGTTTTGCAACTTTAGATTTGGTTCGTAGTGATTGGAGACGTTATACCTTAGATTTAGATAACGATACTACTAATGATAGTCCAAATGCAGAATTTAATGTAGGTGTAGTTAGTGTACAAGATAATGCAGGATATGAAATTCCACCAGGAGTTGAGCAAGAAGAGCTTAATAATAATAATAGTATCATAAGTCAAAACGAACAGTCTTTAGTGTTGCAGGCTTGTGAATTAGAACCGACAGATTCTCGTGGTGTATATAAAAATATAAGTGTAGATATGCGTCAGTATAAGAACTTGCGCATGTTTATTCATGCGGAAGCTCAAGATGGAGCTCAGCTAGATAATGGTGAAATGATTGGATTTATAAGAATGGGTAATGATTTTACCCAGAATTACTACCAAATAGAAGTGCCATTATTAGTATCTGCTAATACAACTACAACTGCAGAACAAGTATGGCCAGATGAGAATGAAATTGAAATACCTTTAGAGTTTTTACAAAAGATTAAAGCACTTGGTATTTCTGCTGGTACATTAAGTGATGAAGATCCTACATTTTATAATGTATTAGATGGTGAGCTTAATGAGGCAGGGTTTACCAATCCAGAAGAAATACCTTATAATGATATTGAAACAAGTGCTAAGCAACAACGTATTGCTATAAAGGGTAATCCAAATTTTGGTGAAATTAGAGTGTTAATGATTGGTGTTAAAAACGGTAATCTTGCTACAACACAACAAAATGTTTGTGGAGAAGTATGGTTTAACGAATTGCGTATGTCTGATATGGATAACGAAGGAGGTTGGGCAGCAATAGCAAGTATGGATACTAAAATTGCAGATTTTGCAGATATTAGTGCTACAGGTAGTAGAAGTACTATTGGTTTTGGCGGCATAGAACAAGGACCAAGTGAACGAAGTTTAGAAGATGTAAAGCAATACGATGTAGTTACTAATGTACAGTTAGGACAATTGTTACCAAAGAAATGGGGAGTTCAGATTCCGTTTAATTATGCAATAAGTGAAGAGTTGGTAACTCCAAAATTCGATCAGTTTTATAATGACCTTACTTTAGAGTCTCGTTTAGAAGCTGCAGCTACTAGTGAGGAAGAAGATGAGATAAGAGAACAATCTGAGGATTATACGAGGAGAAAAAGTATTAACTTTATTGGAGTAAGAAAACAAAAAGGAAGAGATTCTAAAAAACATTTTTACGATGTAGAAAACTTAACATTCAACTATTCTTATAATAAAGTAGAGCATCGTGATTTTGAAATTGAAAATTCATTAGATCAAACGGTAAGAGCAGGTGCTAACTATAATTACGCCTTTGAGCCTTTAAAAATTGAACCGTTTAAAAAGAACGATTCGCTTTTTACAGGCAAACATTGGAAAATTTTAAAAGATTTTAATCTTAATTTATTACCATCTAGTTTTTCTGTTAATTCAGATATAAATAGACAATTTAGTAAGCAAAAATTTAGAGAAGTAGAATTAGGTGGAGATAATATTGGTATTGAAGAATTATTTAGAAGAAATTACACTTTCGATTTTCAATATGCCATAAATTATAATATTACAGATGCCCTAAGTTTAAACTTTACAGCAGCTAATTCTAATATTGTTCGTAATTATTTTATTGATGATCAGATCAGTGGACTACAAGATCCAGATCTTAATGTTTGGGATGGTTTTTTCGATTTAGGAGATCCAAATTATCAAACACAACAACTTCAGGTTAATTATGAATTGCCGTTATATAAAATTCCAGCGTTGAGTTTTCTGAAAGCAACTTATTCTTATAACGGAACATTTCAATGGCAAAAAGGGTCAGATTTGAATGAGGATCTTGAGGTAGAGGTTGATTTGGATGATGATCCTTCAACACCAGATGTTTTGCAAACGTATAATTTAGGGCATTCTATTCAAAATTCTAATACACATAGTATTAATTCTACGCTAAACATGGAGACGTTATACAAAACCCTCGGTTTAGTTAAGAAAGGTAAACAAAATACAAGAGGAAGGGGTAGAAGTGCAGCAGCATCAAGACGTTCTGTAACACCAGATCAGTCAATTGAAGATAAAGAAAAAACTAAAGATCCAAACAGGTTAAGTGCGGGTAAAAAAGCTTACAACACATTTATAGACGTTATTACTATGGTAAAACGTGTGCAATTAAGTTATACCGAAAATAATGGAACTTTTCTTCCAGGTTACTTACCAACGCCTGGTTTTATAGGTACATTAAAACCAACGGTAGGTTATACTTTTGGAGGGCAAGGTGATATTAGAGATTTGGCGGCCAGAAACAACTGGTTAACGGATTTCCCAGATTTTAATCAGCAATATACTGAAGTACGAAATACATCATTAAACTATGCTATTAATGTAGAACCAATGCGAGATTTAAAGATAGATTTTACGGGTAACAGAACTTATGCTGAAAATTTCTCAGAAAACTATAGAGTAGGTGATTATTTAGATGCAGATGGTAATGATGTAGGGTATGGCAATGGAGACGGAATTAATGAATATCAATCATACACTCCAAATAGATTTGGAAACTACAGCATTTCTACAGCCATTATAAAAACTGCTTTTAGTAAAAGTGATGAAAATCAATCTGCTACTTTTGATGATTTTAGAGCCAATAGGTTGATAATAGCGAATCGTTTAGCTAAAGAATTTTATGGTAATACAACATATAATACAGATGGAGATGGTTACCCAGAAGGTTTTGGGAAAAATAGCCAACGTGTATTATTACCAGCATTTTTATCGGCTTACCATGGCACTGACGCAAATAAAGTAAGTACTGGTGCATTTCGAGATATTCCAATTCCGAATTGGACATTGAAATATACAGGTTTAATGAAAATTGCATGGTTTAAAAAAGCTTTTAAACGTTTTTCTATACAACATGGTTATAGATCTAATTATACTATAAATCAGTTTAGTACTAATTTAGATTATGAAGCATACAATAAAGATGCAGAATTTGGTTCAGATGAAAATGCAGATGCTTTAGATCAGTCAGATAATTTAAAAAATGAAACGTTATTCAGTAATATTAACTTAGAAGAGCAATTTAGTCCTTTAATTCGTTTAGACTTTGAAATGAAAAATTCAATAAAAGTCTTAGCAGAAATTAAAACAGACAGAACCTTGTCACTAAGTTTTGATAATAATTTAATGACAGAAATTCAAGGAAAAGAATATACTCTTGGTTTAGGTTATCGTTTTAAGGATTTAAGAATACGATCTCAACTTGCAGGACCAAAACAAATTATTGTTAGTGATTTAAACATGCGTGCTGATGTTTCTGTGAGAGATAGTAAAACCATTATTAGATATTTAGATTTAGAAAATAATCAAATAACTGCAGGTCAGACCATTTGGGGAGTAAAGTATACGGCAGATTATGCTTTTAGCAAAAACTTAACTGGGATTTTCTATTTTGATTATACGTTTTCAGAATTTGCAATTTCAACCTCATTCCCACAAACCTCAATTAGGTCTGGAATAACATTGCGTTATAATTTTGGGAATTAAGTTTGAATTGAAACCATTAAAAAATTACATTTGCTTTATTAATAATATATCACGTTAAAGATGAATACACCATCAGAATTAAAGTACACCAAAGATCACGAATGGATTAAGATTGAAGGAGATATTGCTACCATCGGTATTACTGATTTTGCTCAAAGCGAACTTGGGGATATTGTTTATGTAGAAGTAGATACCTTAGATGAAACTTTAGACATGGAAGAAGTTTTTGGGACTGTAGAAGCAGTTAAAACAGTTTCAGATTTATTTTTACCATTATCGGGAGAAATCATTGAATTTAATGAAGGTTTAGAAGATGAGCCAGAAAAAGTAAATTCAGATCCATACGGAGATGGTTGGATGATTAAATTAAAATTCTCTGATGCCTCGCAAATAGACAACTTATTATCTGCAGACGATTATAAAGCACTAATTAGTGGTTAAAAAAATTCTATTGCTAATAGCGGTAGCTTATACTTTAGCCTTAATTGTTGCGAGTTTAATCAGTCTAAATGGTGTACCTAGTTTAGGGTCTTCATTCGATGATAAAATATATCATATTGTGGCTTATTTTGGTTTAGCCCTTTTGTGGGTGTTTTATTTTAAACCTTTTAACACAAAGTATACTCCCGTATTAATTTTCTTTGCAGCTGCTTTTCTCGGTTTTGTATTAGAGTTGTTACAGTATTTGGTTAGTTCTAATAGAACCTATGATACTTACGATATGATAGCCAACAGTATAGGAGCAATTTTTGGTACATTATTTGCAGGTAAAATAAGTGTAGAAAAATTAAATTAACTTAAAGCCTTGTTTTTTTTACTATTATTTAGTTAAATTAGCGATGTTATTATAAAAAAAAATTATGGAACCTAAAAAGAATCCGAAATCGGACGTTAGTCGTAACAGCTCATTATACTTTGCTGTTGGTCTTGCCTTAATGTTGGGCATTACTTATATGGCTATCAATTATAAGACTTATGATCCTGCTGATATTATCGCAGACTCACTTAACTTAGATGATGAGTTAGATGAAGAAGTACCAATTACAGAACAAATTGTTACTCCACCACCTCCACCACCACCACCACCTTCTGCACCAGAAATTATTGAAGTTGTTGAAGATGAGGTAGAAGTAGAGGAGACAGTTATTGAATCTACAGAAACAGAAATGGAGACTGAAATTGTTGAAGTTGAGGAAGTTGTGGTAGAAGAGGTAGAAGAAGATATCGAAGTGCCTTTCTCAGTGATTGAGAATGTGGCTGTTTTTCCAGGTTGTGAAAAGGAGAAAGGAAATGCTGCCAAGAAAGATTGTATGAACGAAAAGGTAAATAAATTTATCGGTAAAAAGTTTAATACAGATTTAGCGGGTGATTTAGGATTACCTCCAGGTAAAAAAAGAATCTTCGTTCAATTTAAAGTAGATAAATCAGGTAATATTACTAGCATTGGAGCTCGTGGTCCACATCCAGGATTAGAGAAAGAAGCAAAAAGAGTTATCGGTTTATTACCTAAAATGAAACCGGGAAAACAAAGGGGAAAGCCAGTGGTTATGCCATTCTCTATTCCAATTGTATTCCAAGTACAAGATTAAGAATTAGATAAAATTTTCTTATATATAAAAATCCCGTTCAAATTATTGAGCGGGATTTTCGTTTTGGTATGCTTATTGTGACTTTGACATAATATTAACATTTAAATAATAGTATTATGAAAAATTCTAAAAAAGACTTCGGTATTGCTGGTCAGAGCAATGTTGAAGTAAAGAAATCACAAAAGCATGATGCAAATTTACAAAAAAACTCAATCCTTTATTTCCAAATAGGATTGATACTTTGTTTATTGGGTACTTATGCACTGTTTGAAATGCAGTTTCAAGAAACGAAACTCAATCTTGTTGAAGAAACTGCACTTGTAGATCCTATTTCTATTGACTACGTAGAGCCTTTTGAAGTTGAGGTTATTGAGCCATCGGATCCTAAGCCTATACCAACGTCAGATTTGCTAGATGTGTTTATTGAGGTTGATGATGATGTGCCTGTTGAGGAAATTATTATTAAAACACCAGAAGAACCAAAGGTAACGGATCAGCCAATTGCTAATGTCGGTGATATTTACGATGGTCCTGATGAGCCAGTAGAGAAGATTATAGTGCCTTTTTCAAGGATAGAAAAAGTACCAGTATATCCTGGTTGCGAAAAAAAGAAGACCAATAATGAACGAAAAAAATGCATGTCGGACAAAATCATAAAATTGATTGGTAAAAAATTCAATACAGATATTGGTGCTGATTATGGTATTTCTGGAAGGCAAAGAATTCATACTCAGTTTACCATTGATAAAAATGGTAATGTTACAGATGTAAAAGTAAGAGGTCCTCACCAAGCATTAGAAAAGGAAGCAAATCGTGTTATTAACCAAATTCCTAAAATGGAACCTGGTTTGCAACGTCTAGTTCCTGTTGGAGTTGTTTATACATTACCAATTGTATTTGAAGCCAGAAATTAATCAATAGCTTTTAAATTATTATCAAGAACCGTTATTTTTAAAATAACGGTTTTTTTATTGTGTAATTTCAATTTAAGGTTACTAAAAAAAATAAGTATCTTTCGCACATTAAAAATTAGTCTTTTATGAAGCGCATTGTGCTATTTGCTATTCTATTAACAACCGCTATTGGTTACACTCAAACGACAGTAACTTATGAAAAACCTCCGGTTTTTAACGAATGTGATTCAGAAGTTGTAGATCAATTAAAATCGTGCTTCATTTTTAAGTTAAATACATTTATCTACGAGAATTTTAAAGTGCCTCAGATTGTTACAGATGAATCTTATAAAGGTGATGTTCAAGTATTATTCGAAGTTAATAAAGAAGGTGAGTTCAAAGTTATTTATTTAGATGCTATTTATGATGCCTTAAAAGATGAAAGTAAACGTGTTTTTGATTTGCTTCCTAAAATAACGCCAGCAACCTATAATGGAAATCCAACATTTGTTCAGTATAGCATTGCAATTGCAATACCTTTAGTAGAGCCTTTAAGAAAAATAGAGCGCGCAACTGATGGAGTTAAATTCACAGAAAAAGATAGCCTTAATGCAACATTATCAAACGAATTTGATAATGTAAATAAGGAATTAAAGAACTTTGATAATCTAGAATATAGCAGCGAATTAAATATACCATTTACACATTCTTATTATGCGCGTTTTGATGCAGAAATGAATGCTATTGGTACCAATAGTCATACAGCGGCAAAACCATTTGTATATAGTGATGTTGCAAGATATTATGATATTAAAGCCGAAAAAGAGAGTTTAGCCATTAACGGAGATACTAAGTTGGGTAGAAAACTCTTTAATGAGCATTTAGTACAAGTGCAAGGTAAGGATTATTGGTTTACGGTAGATCCTATTTTAGATTTACAAGTCGGAAAAGATAGTGAAGCAGAATTTAATTCTACATATAATAATACTAGAGGTATTTATATACAAGCAGGTTTAGGTAAGCACCTTAATTTAACCACTTCTATTTATGAGAGTCAAGGACGTTTTGCCGAGTATTTTAATCGTTATGCAGAAAGTTTAAAAGCTTTTGGACCAGATCCAGCAATTATTCCTGGCCGTGGAATAGCAAAAAGATTTAAAGATAATTCTTATGACTATCCTGTAGCAGAGGCTTATCTGTCTTATACACCAGCAGATTTCTTAAATGTTCAATTTGGGCATGGTAAGAATTTTATTGGTGATGGTTACCGTTCATTGTTTCAAAGTGATGTGGCTAGCCCTTATCCGTTTTTAAAGTTGAATACGACTTTTTGGAAAATAAAATATACTAGTACATGGATGTGGCTAAAGGATGTAAGGCCAGAAGTAGTGGTTGATGATGCTTTTTTAACTAAATACATGGCAAATCATTATTTAAGTTGGAATGTTTCAAAACGATTGAACGTTGGTTTGTTTGAATCTGTAATGTGGGCAGATACTAATGGAAGAGGTTTTGATATTAATTATTTAAATCCAATTATCTTTTTTAGAGCCATAGAATTTGAAACTGGTCAAGGTGCAGGAAATGCAATTTTAGGGTTAAGTTCTAAATACAAATGGAATAATAAGGTAAATCTTTACGGTCAATTTATACTTGATGAATTCTCTTTAGGAGACGTAAAAGCAGGAGATAAAAGTTGGAAGAATAAATTTGGATTTCAATTAGGAGCAAAATACTTTAATGCCTTTAAAGTTGATAATTTATTACTTCAAGCAGAATATAATCGAGTTAGACCATACACATATTCCCATAATACTCAAATTCTTAATTATGGTCATTTTAATCAACCAATGGCGCATCTTTGGGGAGCAAATTTTAGAGAATTAGTCTTAATTGGTCGTTACAACTACAAACGATGGTCTGCAGATGCTAAATTTATAATTGGGCAACGCGGTTTTGATTTTAATACGGATGAGGATAGTTTTTCTTATGGAGGTGATATTTATAGAGATTATAATGACCGTAATGCAGATACAGGTATAGAAATTGGGCAAGGAAATAAAACCAATAGTTTTATGACAGAAGTACAAGCAAGTTATTTAATAAATGCAGCAACGAATCTAAAAATATTTGGCAATATTATATATAGAGACTTTAATCCAGATACTATAACAGCTTCAACCACAGATTCTAATACGGTTTGGGTAAGTTTTGGTATAAGAACAGACCTGTTTAATTGGTATAAGGATTTTTAGGAAATAGATTTGATTAGACTTAGAAATGAGTATTGTATTTTTTAAAATTATCGTGACTCTTGTTCAAGAAATATAAAACTAAAGTTTAACGTTGGTCAGAATCATTTTTCAATCTATCTTTGCACTCGCTTTTAAAAGAACAAAAATAGTATAGTTTGGGTAGCACAAAATCATCGGTATCAACAGCTTCTGTTGTAACAGATTTTAAGGAAATCACTAAAATGGGATTATCCCTAAGTGTTGTGTTTTCTTCACTTGCTGGTTATTTTCTAGGTGCAGAAACTATAAGTCTTACAACACTTCTTTTGTTAGCTTTTGGAGGTTATTTTATGGTTGGTGCATCAAATGCATACAATCAAATAATTGAGCGCGATTTAGATGCGCTAATGGATAGAACCAAGAATAGGCCAATTCCAGCAGGCAGAATGTCTGTAAATACCGCATTTATAATCGCAACATCTTTTACAATTTTAGGGTTAATTACGTTATATATTATTAATCCCAAAACAGCAATGTATGGTGCAATATCGATATTTTTATATACGAGTGTTTATACTCCTTTAAAAACCAAAACATCTTTATCAGTTTTTGTAGGTGCATTGCCAGGTGCCATACCATTTATGTTAGGTTGGGTTGCAGCAAGAGGTAGTTTTGGTATTGAACCAGGAACATTGTTTGCGATTCAGTTTTTTTGGCAATTTCCGCATTTTTGGTCTATAGGTTGGTTTTTACACGAGGATTATAAAAAAGGTGGTTTTCATATGTTACCAACAGGTAGACCAGATAAGGGAACGGCTGTACAAATTATTATGTATAGTGTTTGGACAATTATCGCATCTTTAATTCCTGTTTTTGGATTCACAGGAGACTTAAAATTATCTATTGTTGGTGCTATTCTCGTTTTAATGCTAGGTATCGTAATGTTATTTTATGCATTAAGGTTATTTAAACTTCGTAGTGTAAAAGCGGCAAAACAACTCATGCTATCAAGCGTATTTTATATCACATTATTGCAAATTATATATGTTGCAGATAAATTTTTGAGATAAATGGATTTAACACAAGGAACACAACAAGAAAAAACAGCAAGATCGAAAAAGATGATGCTGTGGTTTGGCATTGGTTCATTAATCATGTCTTTTGCTGGCTTAATAAGTGCGTTTATTGTAAGTAGTAAACAACGACTTAATGAAGATTGGTTAGTTGATTATGAATTACCAAATGCATTTTTAATAAGTTTAATACTTATTTTACTAAGTAGCTTAACGTTTATCTTAGGAAAACAAGCTCTTAAGCAAAATAACAGAAAAATGGTAACCTTTTGGTTATTAGTAACATTAGGCTTGGGAGTGGCCTTTGTGTATAGTCAATTTGTAGGTTTTGGTGAGATTATAAGAACAGGATATAATTTCACAGGACCAACGAGTAATATTACCATGTCTTACATCTATGTTATAGCTGTATTGCATATAGCGCACGTTATAGCTGGGTTAATATGTCTCATTGTCGTAATTTATAATCATTTTAAACAAAAGTATAACTCCAACAATATGTTGGGTTTTGAACTAGCAGCCAATTTTTGGCATTTCGTAGATATGCTTTGGCTTGTGCTCTTTTTGTTTTTATATTTTTTTAGATATATAATTTGATTATTTTTGTCCAATCTTAAAAATTTAAATAAATTCTATGGATTCTACAGTAGCTAGTACTGGTACAGAAGAAAAAACTTGGGGAGGAGGCAATGAGCCACTTAAAGCAAGTTACGGAAAAATGATGATGTGGTTCTTCATTGTATCTGATGCATTAACATTTTCAGCCTTCTTGGCAGCTTATGGTTTTTCGAGATTTAAGTTTATCAACGAATGGCCAATTGCTGATGAAGTGTTTACTCACGTACCGTTTTTGCATGGTCAAGAATTGCCAATGATATATGTGGCATTTATGACTTTTGTTCTTATTATGTCTTCAGTAACTATGGTATTGGCCGTGGATGCTGGTCATCATATGAATAAAGCCAAAGTAACTATATATATGTTCCTTACCATTATTGGTGGAGCAATTTTCGTTGGCTCTCAAGCTTGGGAATGGGCTACCTTTATTCAAGGAGATTATGGTGCAGTGCAAACAAAAGGTGGTAACATCTTGCAGTTTGGCGAATATGTTACCGTAGATGGTGTTGAGAAGTTTAAACGTGTATCAATTGAAGATTTAGCAATAGCTCAAGCAAGCGAGCGTACTTCACACGAGCGTAAAAACGGACTTTGGTTTACAGAAGAAGGTACATTACCTCCTTATACTGTAAATGAAATTTATGCAGGCTTAGTGGCTAACGAGAATGTGTTAGTTAGAAATCAGTTTCTTGACGAAAAAGGTCATAAAACCATTTTGTCTAGAGAAGAATCTTTATCGCAACTTAAAGAGAATGGTAAGCTTGTTGTTAAAGGGGCTAATCTTCAGGTTAACGAATACGGAACCACTTTATTTGCAGATTTCTTTTTCTTCATTACTGGTTTTCACGGATTTCACGTGCTTTCAGGTGTTATCATTAATATTATTATATTCTTTAATGTTGTACTAGGTACTTACGAAAGAAGAGGAAGTTATGAGATGGTAGAGAAAGTTGGGTTGTACTGGCACTTTGTCGATTTAGTATGGGTATTTGTATTCACATTCTTCTATTTAGTATAAAAAGAAACGAGCATATAAAAAGTTTTAACGCTCAATAAAATAGTTAACAGCGAACACATGTGTCTTTTATTATGTAATAAATAGAATCACATGACATTAAGATTAAGTTATGGCACACGAGCATAAATTAGAAATATTTAGAGGTTTAGTTAAGTTTAAATCTAACACAAGCAAAATTTGGGGAGTTTTAATATTCCTAACCATAGTTACAGCTGTAGAAGTTGTTTTGGGTATTTATAAACCAGACATGTTTATGCATACTTGGATGGATCCTTTTGAAGGTGGGTTCTTTGCCACTATAGGAAACATTATATTATCACCAATAGTATATATTAAGCCGTTGAATTTTATATTCATTGCGTTAACTATTGTTAAGGCTTATTATATCACGTGGGATTTTATGCACATGAGAGATGAAACTGGTAGCATGAGAAAAATGGTTGTATGGACTAGTGTTTTCTTAATTTGTTATTTAGTTTTTATACTCTTACAAGAGGGTGGTTATGTTTTTGATATATACAACGGAGAAGACGCTTTAATTAAGAAAGATTTTTAAATAAAATATAATCTTGCACTGATTTTAGTGTGAGTGTTAAATACAATTAAAAGGTGGTTTTTCTAAACCACCTTTTTTATTTTTGCATTTTAAATAAAGGGTTATTAAAATTAAGGAATAGACCAGTATATTTATTTTATAGATAATGAACGCAACAAAAATAAAACGCAATGTAGTTCTGGGAATTTTATTCTTCTTGCCAGTGGCTTTCCTGCTGATGCTATATCCTGCAAAACATAATTATGAACCTTTAAATATTGTAAATAAGAACGTTTCTGATATTGAAAATTTCACATCAGACGGATTAGATAGTTTACTTTTAAAAGATCATATTTCGGTATTAGGATTTTTAGGTAAAACACCACTAAAAAAAACTATTGCAGCATCAAACCTTAAAGAATTGGTATACGATAAATTTAAGGGGTTTAAAAAATTTCAAATTGTAATTGTAGTTCCAAAAGGATCAGAAGAAGATGTAAAGGCTCTTAAAAATGAAATAAACACATATGAAGATTTAAAATTCTGGCATTATGCTTTTGCTACTGAAGGTGAGATTAAAATGCTTTTTAATACTTTAAATTCTGATGAAAGTTTAGCGGACGACTTATCACTGAACAGTGTTTTTATTATTGATAAAGATCTAAATCAGCGCGGTAGAATTGATGGTAGAACAGAACGAGAAATAGAAGATAAAAAACCTGCATTTAGTGTGGTTTCTTATAATACAATAGAAGTGGCTGAGATTAAGAATATGATGAGTGACGATGTTAGAATTCTATTTACAGAATACCGACAGAAACGAAAAGGTAATTTTGACGATTCTAATACAAGAAGAAACAAAGATTTAAAAGGAACTAATGAGTAAAAAATCAAATTATTCGTACGTTGGTATTGCATTTATTATTCTAGTTTTTGGAATTATAGTTGTTCCGAGAATTATTGATCGTGTTAATCAAGACGACGTTACAAGAGATGAAAGTCGAAGTAAAGACGTGTCAACTTCAATTATTGAGGACAAACAGAAAGCACAAAACAAAAGTGACTTGTTGTATTTAGAAATAAATGGTGAACCTAAAAAAGTACCTGCTTTTAGTTTTACAAATCAAGACGGAAAAACAATTACCAATGAAGATTATTTAGGTAAAGCTTATGTTGTAGAGTTCTTTTTTACAACATGCCCAACTATTTGCCCAATTATGAATAGGAATTTGGTAGAGGTTCAAAATCAATTCAAAGGTTTTGAAAATTTTGGTGTGGCCTCTTTTACTATCACCCCAGAAATTGATACGCCTGAAGTGTTAAAGGCTTACTCAGAAAAGCATAACATTACAAATCCGAATTGGAATTTTTTAACTGGAGAAGAAACAGCTATATACAAACTAGCTAACGAAGGGTTTAATTTATATACTGCAAAAAATGCTAGTGTAGAAGGAGGCTTTGAACATTCGGGTAATTTTGCTCTAATTGATAAAGAAGGGTTTATAAGATCTCGAAAAGATAATTTTGGTAATCCAATGATTTTTTATAATGGTTTAATTCCGGAAGCTGTAGGAGTAGACGAAGATGGTATTCCTCAAGAAATAACCATATTAAAAGAAGACATTGCTAAATTGTTAAAAGAATAGTTATGAGTGCTGTAAACATAGAAAAAGAAAAACAATATAATAAATGGATTATTGCTTTAGCGGTAATAATACCTGTTGTAGTTGCTATTTTATCTAGAGTTAAATTGCAAGATTTTGGTATTGAAGTAGAACCATTTAGTTTTTTACCACCAATTTATGCTACTATTAATGGTTTAACTGCACTTGTTTTAATTTTAGCTGTTGTAGCAATAAAGAATAAAAACAGAAAACGTCACGAAAATTTAATGAAATTTGCTATTGCGCTTTCAGTTGTGTTTTTAGTCCTTTATGTTGCTTACCATATGACAAGTGATTCAACGAAATTTGGGGGAGAAGGAGCAATTAAATATGTCTATTATTTTATACTTTTTACGCATATTGTACTGTCTGTAATTATAATTCCATTTGTATTAATTACTTATGTTAGAGCAATTACAAATAATATTGAAAAACATAAAAAAATAGCAAAGATTACTTTTCCTATATGGCTATACGTAGCAGTAACAGGTGTTGTAGTTTATTTAATGATATCGCCTTATTACGTTTAGTTAATGCAGGTTTTGTGGGTTGCTAATTTTTTAAGGTTTAATAGCTTTTAACATGAAAAATAAATTCATTCTTTTAATTTTTTCAGTTTTCTTTTTTCTAACGACTAATGCACAATGTGCTATGTGTAGAGCTGTTTTAGAAAGTGGAGAAGACCAGTCAGCAGCAGAAGGGATTAATGATGGTATCATGTTTTTAATGGCAGTACCTTATATTTTAGTAGCCGCACTTGGTTATATTATTTACAGAAAATATAGTAAACCCGATAAATCTGAAAATTTCGAAGCAAAACTGTAACATTTCTTTTTATTAAGAGTCTTAGTGATAAGTGATTGTTAAATGTATTAACAATTTATTGGCATAGAAACCATTCAGATTTTATTAAAATTGTACTAAGCCAGATTTTTATTTGGTTGCAATCAATCATCAATCAACTAATCAACCAACTAAGCTATGATTCAGATTAAAGATTTACACAAATCTTATCACATGGGAAGCAATTCGCTTCACGTACTAAAAGGAATTAATTTTGATGTAAAAGAAGGTGAGTTGGTGTCTATAATGGGGTCTTCCGGTTCTGGAAAATCTACATTATTAAATATTTTAGGGATGTTAGATGAAGCTGATTCTGGCGAATACATTCTAGATAATGTTCCTATTAAAAATTTAAATGAAAAAATTGCAGCAAAGTATAGAAACGAATTTCTAGGTTTCATTTTTCAATCTTTTAATCTTATCAATTATAAAAGTGCTTTAGACAATGTGTCTATGCCATTATACTACAAAGGCATTAAACGAAAAGAGCGCACAGAAAAGGCCATGCACTATCTCGAAAAAGTAGGGTTAGCAGAATGGTCGCATCATTTACCTAGTGAACTTTCTGGTGGTCAAAAACAACGTGTGGCAATAGCGAGAGCATTAGCTAGTGACCCAAAAGTATTATTGGCAGATGAGCCAACGGGAGCTTTAGATACCAAAACTTCTTATGAGGTAATGGAACTCATTCAAGGTATTAATGATGAAGGCAAAACAATTTTAATAGTTACTCACGAAGATGATATTGCACATATGACTAAACGCATCGTTAATCTTAAGGATGGTTTAATCATTGATGATAGTCCAGTACAACAAGTAAGAGCGTCGTTACATGTTTGATTTAGAACGTTGGCAAGAGATATTTGAAACGTTGAGCAAAAACAAATTGCGAACGTTTTTAACAGGTCTTTCTGTAGCTTCAGGTATTTTTATTTTGGTCATTCTTCTCGGTTTTAGTAAAGGCATAGAAAATGGTGTAAAATCTCAATTTGAAAGTGATGCCACTAACAGAATAGCAATTAGGACAGGCGTTACCACAAAAGGTTATAAAGGTTTAAACCCAGGACGATACATTCAACTTAAAAATTCGAGTTTTGATGCTGTAGAACAGAAGTACGACGATTTTTTTGAATATAGAACAAAAGATTACCCAATTTGGGGAGCAAATATTTCTTACAATAACGAAACAGGAAATTATAGAGTTCGTGGTACTTTACCAGATAACCAATTTATAGAAAATGCAGATATAGGTTCTGGTCGTTTTATTAATCAATCTGATGTTGATGGAAGTAAAAAAGTAGCGGTAATTGGTAATAAACTAAAAACAGATATTTTTAAAGGGGAAGACCCAATCAATAAAAATCTTCAAATTTTCGGAATGAATTTTAAAGTGGTTGGTGTGTTTTATGATCCAGGAGGAGATAGGGAAGAAGGACAAGTTTATATTCCGGTATCTACAGCGCAAAAAGTATTTAATGCAGGTGAGAATATTAGAAATATGGCTTTTACCGTAAAAATGGCTGATAATTTTGATGAAGCCGTAATTCAATCTAATGCCATTGCCGAAGGTATTGAGCAACAGCTGAAGGAAATTCATGTTGTTGCACCAGATGATGTAAGTGCAGTTAGAGTTTTTAATACTTTAAAAGAAGCTGAGAAAATATATTCTCTAATTGCAACGATTAGAGCCGTATTTTGGTTTGTAGGTATAGGAACTATTATTGCAGGTATTGTTGGTGTAGGTAATATTATGCTCATTATTGTTAAAGAGCGAACAAAAGAAATCGGAATTAGAAAAGCCTTAGGAGCATTGCCGATGTCTATAGTAGGCATGATTTTACAAGAGGCTGTTTTTGTAACAATGTTTGCAGGTTTATTTGGATTAATATTTGGATTAGGCTTGTTAGAATTAGCTGGTCCTTACATAGAGAACGATTTTATAAAATACCCACAAGTAGATTTCAATATTGCCTTAACAACAGTATTTTTATTGGTGTTTGCAGGCGCATTAGCAGGTTTTATTCCTGCATACAGAGCAGCAATGATTAAGCCAATAGACGCATTAAGAGACGAATAATATGTTTAGTAGAGACCGTTGGGATGAAATATTAGAAGCGTTAAATGCTAACAAGTTTAGAACTTTGTTAACAGCATTTGGTGTGTTTTGGGGAATTACTATATTGGTTTTATTACTCGCGTTGACCAATGGACTTAAAAACGGTGTAACTGCAGATTTTGGGAATTTTGCAACTAACTCTATGTTTATGTGGACACAAGGCACGTCTAAACCTTATAAGGGTTTGCCAAAAGGACGCTATTTTAATTATAAAATAGAAGATGTTACAGCATTAAAAAGTGAAATTCCGAATTTAAAATATGTGTCACCTAGAAACCAATTAGGTGGCTATAATGGCGCAAATAATGTGGTTAGAGGAACAAAAACAGGAGCTTTTGAAATTTATGGTGACTACCCAGAATATATAAAACAACAGCCTATGGATATTCTTCAGGGTCGTTTTATAAGTTATTCAGATATTAACTCTAAACGAAAAGTTTGTGTGGTTGGTACAGGTGTTGTAAAGGGACTTTATGATAAAAATGAAGATGTTTTAGGAACATACATTAAAGTTAATGGTGTAAATTTTTTAGTAGTTGGGACTTTTAAGATGAGTAATAGTCAAGGTGATCAAGAACAAGATGCAAATACAATTTATATACCATTTACTACATTTAGTCAAGCATTTAATAGAGGAGATAGCGTAGGTTGGATGGCTATTACAGCTGTAGATGATGTATCTATCACATCTTTAAAACAGCAGGTTTTTGACCTAATGAAATTAAAGCATAAAGTACACCCTGAAGATGATCGTGCTATTGGTCATTTTGATTTGTCAGAACAGTTTGAGCGTGTTAGTGGTTTATTTTCAATACTAACATTTGTCGGTTATTTTGTTGGTGCATTGGTGTTAATGTCTGGTATCATTGGTATAAGTAACATTATGCTAATCGTAGTTAAAGAACGTACCAAAGAAATAGGCGTGAGGCGAGCTTTAGGCGCAAGCCCTTGGACTATAAAATCACAAATATTACAAGAAAGCTTAATCTTAACTATTTTATCTGGTATGGTTGGGATTTCGTTTGCAGCATTTGTCATTTGGATAATGAACACCATTTTAGATAGTGTAGGACCAGTTCAGAATTTTGCAAACCCAAGTGTAAGTATGTCAGTTGTATTTACAGCATTAATAATTTTAGTAGTTTCTGGTTTGCTTGCAGGACTTATTCCAGCAAATAGTGCTACAAAAATGAAACCAGTAGATGCTTTAAGAATCGATTAATCAAAAACAATAATATCATCAACTAATGAAAAGAACAAAAACCATCATAATACTAGCACTAATCGTTATTGTATTTAGTGCTGCATTATATTATTTGTGGAAAAAAAATCAGGAAGACCCAGTAACATATACCACTGAAAGCCCAACAGAACAAACCATTGTAGTTAAAACTGTTGCAACAGGAAGCATTGTGCCTAAGGAAGAAATCTTAATTAAGCCAAATATCTCAGGTGTTATAGAAGAAGTTTTTATTGAAGCTGGAGAATATGTAAAACAAGGCGACTTAATTGCTCAGATTAAAGTCATTCCAAATGCTTCGAGTTTAACCAGTGCAAAAAATAACATTGCTTCAAATAGAACAGCGTTGCAAACGGCACAAATTAACTTGCAAACACAACAGTCTAATTATGATAGACAAAAAGCTTTATTTGATAAAGGCGTAATTTCAGCTAATGATTTTGAAGCTGTTAATAATTCGTATTTACAAACAAAGCAAAGTGTAGAGCAGGCAAGAATAAACGTAAATTCTGCGAATCAGAATTATGATATTATTAAAACCGGAACAACTTCTGGCTTAGGGAATATTGCACAAACACAGGTAAGAGCTACGGTTTCTGGTATGGTTTTAGACGTGCCAGTTAAAGCAGGAAACCAAGTTATTGAAGCTAATAATTTTAACGAAGGAACTTCAATTGCATCATTAGCAGATGTAAAACAAATGATTTTTGAGGGTAAAGTAGATGAGAGTGAAGTTGGTAAAATAAAAGAAGGTTTACCTCTTGAAATCACAGTTGGTGCCATTGAAGATAAAAAGTTTGATGCCATTTTAGATTATATAGCGCCAAAAGGTGTTGCAGAAAATGGAGCTATTCAATTTGAAATAAAAGGTTCGCTTCAAAAAATAGATTCAACATTTATTAGGGCAGGCTTAAGTGCTAATGCATCTATCATTTTAGAAAAAGCAGAAAAAGTATTAGCTATAAAAGAGGCACTAGTTCAGTATGACAAGGAAACTCAAAAACCGTATGTAGAAGTAGAGGTTGGTGACCAAAAATTTGAACGAAAAGATGTGGAATTAGGGATTAGTGATGGTATTTTTGTAGAAGTTAAAAGCGGTATTACTAAGGACGATAAAATAAAAATTTGGAATCAAGTACAAGGAGTTCCAAAATACGCACAAGAATAAATTGTATAATTTCTGTAACACTTTAAGTTTTACATAGACAAATAAGCATCATGAAAAAATCAATCATCATAGTTTTACTTCTTTGTGGAGTTATAGCACAAGCGCAAAATAAAAAATGGACACTCAAGGAGTGTGTGGTATATGCTTTAGAAAATAATATTTCTGTTAAACAGAGTGAGTTAGATATTGAAACGGCAGAGATAAATAAAAAAGATGCATTTGGTAATTTCTTACCCTCTCTTAATGCATCAGCAAGTTATACATGGAGTATTGGATTAAATCAAGATCCTGTAACCTTTAATGCTGTTAATTCAACAACTCGCAACTTTAATGGAGGTGTCGGTTCTTCTGTTGATCTATATGGAGGGTTAAAAAATGTAAATCAATTGCGACGTTCTAATCTTCAAATATTATCTAGTCAATATCAATTAGATAATATGAAGGATAATATCTCATTGAATGTGGCAAATGCATTTGTCCAAATTTTATTCAATAAAGAGCAATTAAAAGTGGCTTTGGCTCAACAAGAGGTAACGAAACAAGATATTGAACGTACAACAGAATTAGTAGAGGCTGGCTCATTGCCGAGAGGTGATTTATATGAGATTCAAGCTACTTTAGCTTCACAAGAACAATTAGTAGTTAATGCTGAGAATGCTATTTTATTATCTAAAATTGGCTTAGCTCAATTACTTTTATTAAAAGATTATGAGAATTTTGATATCGTTGATGACGAATTAGAAATACCTCCAACAAATATTTTAAATGAAACACCACAAAGTATTTTTTCAAAAGCAAAAGAGTCACGTTATGAGATTAAAATAGCCGAAAATAATAGTGAAATAGCTGAGTATGATTTAAAAATTGCGAAAGCTGGTTTACAACCATCTTTATCTGCGTCATACGGTTTTAGTTCAAATTATTTCACTTCGGAGTTATTTGACACTCCTAATTTCGAAAATCAAATGTCTGATAATAAAAGTCATAATATTTCATTAAGTTTAAATATTCCTATTTTTAATGGCTTTTCGGCAAGAAATAATATAAGTCGTAGTCGCGTTAATGTTGAACGTACTAAATTTCAATTAGAACAAGCGAGTTTAGATCTTGAGACTACAGTTTATCAATCCTTTAATGATGCTAAAGGTGCTTTAAAAGCTTACGAAGCAGCGAGTAAGACATTAGTTGCTAGGCAAGAAGCCTTTAATTATTCGCAAGAACGATATAACGTTGGATTATTAAATTCATTTGATTTTAATCAATCAAAAAATGGGTTGGAAGCAGCGCAAAGTGAAGTTATAAGAACAAAATACGATTATATATTTAAACTAAAAGTATTAGAGTTCTATTTTGGTATACCAGTTACAGAATTAAAGTTTTAATTATGAGTAAAAAAATAAAAATAATTATCGGAATTGTCATTCTTGTACTAGCAATTTTAGTTGCAGGATCTAAAATGGGATGGTTTGGAGAAAAAGGAGACTTTAAAGAGGTCACAGTTAAAGAAGTGACTTTAAAAGATATTATTGAAACGGTATCCGCAACAGGAAAAATTCAACCAGAAGTAGAGGTTAAAATCTCTTCTGAAGTATCTGGTGAAATTCTTGAATTACCTTTTAAAGAAGGTCAAGAAGTAAAAAAAGGAGATTTACTAGTTAGAGTAAATCCTGATTTAATTCAGTCTGCCGTTAATCGTTCTCAAGCATCGTATCAAAATGTAAGAGCTGGTTTAGAACAAGCAGAAGCGAATTTAAAACAAGCAGAAGCAGACTATGACAGAAATAAATCACTTTTTAATAAAGGTGTAATTTCTAAAGCGGATTGGGATAGATCTATCGCAACTTACGAGACTGCTGTAGCTGGAAAAAGCTCTGCTTATTATAGTGTGCAAAGTGCAGCTGCAACTGTAAATGAAGCTAAAGACAACTTAAACAGAACCACCATTTATGCACCAATGAGTGGTACAATTTCACGTTTAAATGTAGAGTTAGGTGAGCGTGTTGTTGGTACGCAGCAAATGGCAGGAACTGAAATTTTAAGAGTAGCCAACTTAAATAATATGGAAGTTGAAATCGATGTTAATGAAAATGACATTGTAAAAGTGAACATAGGTGATTCTACAATTGTTGAAGTAGATGCTTACTTAAAGAAAGAATTTAAAGGAATAGTTACTGAGATTGCTAATTCTGCGGCAGGTGATTTAGCTGCAGATCAGGTGACAAACTTCAAAGTTAAAGTTAGAATTTTAGAAGAATCATATAAAGATTTAACAGAAGGTAAACCATTGACTTATTCTCCTTTTAGACCAGGAATGACAGCGACTGTAGATGTGATTACAAAAACGAGAAAAAATGCGATTTCTGTTCCAATAAGTGCTATTGTTATTAAGACCGATACAAGTTCTACTAAGAAACTATATGGGGAAAATTTAAAAATTGAAGAAGGAGACTCTGATCTAGTTGAACAAAAGTTTGAATGTGTATTTGTAAATAATGGAGGCACTGCAAAATTAAAAGTGGTAAAAACAGGTATTCAAGATGATACTAATATTGAGATTGTTTCAGGGTTAGGTAAAGATGATGAAATTATTACAGGGCCTTATAATGTAGTTTCTAAAAATTTAAATCCTGGTGATTTAATTAAAGTAAAAAATAAAAAAACTGAGAATACTTTAGAATAAAAAAATCAAGAATAGATAGATCATTGAAGTCTTAATAGCCTTTTTGGCTAAAAACTATAACTAAATGGCATTAGTGCTAAATATAGAAACAGCAACAACAAATTGTTCAGTCTCTCTGTCTAAAGATGGAGAGACTTTAGTTTTAAAAGAAGATAATAGCTTGGGCTATTCGCATGCAGAAACGTTACACCTTTTTATTGATGAGGTTTTTAACATTTCAGAAATTAAACCAAAAGATATTGATGCTGTAGCGGTTAGTAAAGGTCCTGGGTCTTATACAGGTTTACGTATTGGAGTATCGTCTGCAAAAGGTTTGTGTTTTGCGTTGGATAAACCGTTGATTTCTATTTCAACTTTAGAAAGTTTAGCTCATCAAGTAAAATATAACGATGGTTATATTATACCTATGCTTGATGCAAGACGTATGGAAGTGTATTCTGCGATCTATAATTCAAATCTAGAATTGCATAGAGAGATAAGAGCCGAAATTCTCACAGAGGAAAGCTACAGTATACTTTTAGAGCATAGTAAGGTTTATTTTATAGGTAACGGTGTAGAAAAAACAAAGCGCTTAATTCAGCATCCCAATGCCATTTTTATAGATGCGAAATTACCGTCTGCAAATGAGATGTCGCTTTTAGCAGAAATTAAACACAAAAAAAGCGACACCGAAGATGTCGCTTATTTTGAACCTTATTATTTAAAGGATTTTGTAGCTTTAAAAAAGAAGAATTAAGCTTCTTTGTGAATCTCTACAGAGTGAGGGTATGGTATTTCAATACCTGCTGCGTCGAGAGCTATTTTTACTTGTTCGTGAGTTGAGAAATATACATCCCAATAATCTGCAACGGTAGACCATGGTCTAACTGCAAAGTTTACAGAACTATCAGCTAATTCAGAAACATTTACTGATGGTGCAGGATCTTGTAAAACTTTAGGGTTAGAAGTTAATACTTTCATCAAAACTTCTTTTGTTTGCTTAATATCTGCATCATAGCTTACACCAAAAGTAAGATCTACTCTTAATTTACCTTCAGTAGAATAATTTACAATATTACCATTAGATAAAGCACCATTTGGTATAATCACCTCTTTGTTAGTTGGTGTATTTAATTTAGTTGTAAAAATTTCAATTTCTTTAACGACACCTAATTCACCTTGTGCTTCTATTAAGTCGCCAATTTTAATAGGCTTAAAAATCATTAATAATACACCACCTGCAAAGTTTCCAAGTGATCCTTGTAAAGCTAAACCGATAGCTAAACCAGCAGCAGCTATGATTGCAGCAAAAGATGTAGTTTCTACACCAACTGTTCCTAATACTACAATGATTAATACAATTTTTAAAATCCAATTAACAAGATTAATTAAAAACTTCTTAAGGCTTTCATCATAGTCGCCTGCATTCAAGGCTTTCTTTACACCTTTAAGGAGTAATTTTATTACCCAGTTTCCGATAATCCATATCAGAATTGCTCCAATTACTTTTGGTCCGAATTCAACTATAAAATCGAAACCTTTGTCAATCCATTTTTGTGTGTCCATTTTTGGTTTTTTAGTTTTTGTGATTAAAAAAACTCGACTAAATTTTAGACCGAGTTATATATTTTAATAATTAATAAGGTTATTTAACTTCAAAAGTTAATTTTAATGCAACTCTAAATTCAGTGACCTCGTCATTTTTAACAATAGCACTTTGGTCTTGCACGTATACAGAACGGATATTTTTTACAGATTTAGAAGCTTCTTTTACTGCTTTCTTTGTTGCGTCTTCCCAACTTTTATCTGAGTTAGATAATACTTCGATTACTTTTAATACAGCCATAATATTTAGATTTTTAAAGTTTGTTTATATGTTTTAGAAACAAAAAAATCTAATAGGTCACTTTGCTAATTATTTTTTTTGTAAAATGGAAGTAGCAATTCTTGGTTTTTAATTTAAGAATTATAGTGTTTCTAGGTATTGAAATAAGGTTATTAAATCTTCATCTTCTTTAAGGTTTATTTTATTCTTCTTGATAAATACCTCTAAATCTTTTGAGTGCTCAGGAAATAACTTTATAAAATCTTTTCGTTTTTGAGGTAATACTGAAACATGTTTTCCTTGTCTGTAGTAGTAGACATCTTTTGTTCTTCGATATTCGGCAGGTTTTGCTTTATCATAACCATTAGTCGATGGTTTTTCTTCATAGAATCTAATTACTTCCTCCTTTAAAACAGCTAGTGAATCGGTTTCATTTAAAACAACAAAAAAGCCTCGTTTTGGAATCCCATTGCTATCTAGATAACTTTGTGTTTTGTATGTCTTATCACTTAGTACGAAGGTTATTTCAAAATTTTCGGTGTTATTTAAAGCAATAGTATCATTTTCACGCTTAATCTGCATTTCACCTAGATTAGCATCGTATCTACCAGTAAAAGATTTATCTCCAAATCTTTTTAATTTTACAACTTGAAACACATCGTTTATATAAGGTGAACCTTTTATGTTTTTGTTTTTATCACGATTATGGTCTATAGTACTAATCATTTTGTTTAATTGTTCTTGGGTTTCTCTAATGTTTAGATCTTGAAATGCAAAGCTCGTTTTTGATGAACCCAGACTTATTAAAATAATAAAAAGGAAGTATTTGATTTTTAGCATATATATATATATTAATGGTTTTAAAATTCTTTGTATTTAAAAACAGTGAGAATCAATTAGTTTGAAAGTTATGGATTATAAGGTGCCAATATATTTGAATAAACTTATTAAATCGTCCTCTTTTTTAAGGTTTATTTTGTTTTTTTTAATAAATACCTGTAAGTTTTTTGAGTGTTCAGGAAATAATTTTAAAAATTCTTTTCTATTTTGAGGTAATAATGAAACATGCTCACCTAGTCTATAGTAGTAAGTGTCATTTATTCTTTTGTATTCAGCAGGCTTTGCTTTATCATAACCATTAGTTGATGGTTTTTCATCATAAAATTTAATCACTTCTTCTTTTAAAACATCTATTGAATCTGTTTTGTTTAAAATAACAAGAAAGCCTCTTTTTGAAATTCCATCACTATTTATATAACTTAGAGTTTTATAGGTCTTATTACTTGAAATGAAGGTGATTTCAAAGCTTTCATTCGCATTCAGAGCTATGGTGTCATTTTCACGTTTAATCTGCATTTCACCAAGATTAGCATCATATCTCCCTGAAAAAACTCTATCGCCAAACTTTTTAAACTTTACAATTTCGAATGTTTCGTTTATGTATGGTGAACCTTTTGCGTTTTTGTTACTGTCATAATTATTCTTAATACTGTACTGCATTACATCCAAACTAGCTTGTGTGTTTCGCTGGTTATAATCAATTTGAGCATTGCAAATATATGGCACACTACAAACAACGAAGAATGTGACCATAAGGGGTTTTAAAATTTTCATATTAATTGTTTTTAGAAAAATAAATTAAAAAATCAGTTTATTTAAAATGTTAAGTTTATTTTGAAATTCTGCAATATCATCAACATTTTAATATAGTATTTTGGTTAATTATATTAATATTTCAAGTTAGTAAATTTTAACCATTAATTGCGTCAACAGTAATAGAATTATCTTTTAGCATTTCCCTCAACATGCTCTCAATGCCATTTTTTAAAGTAAACGTAGAAGAAGGACAACCACTGCAAGCACCTTGCAATAATACCTCTACTTTTTTAGTTGTATCGTTATAGGATTTAAATTCTATGTTTCCTCCATCACTCTCAACGGCTGGTTTTATATATTCTTCAAGGATATTTATAATATTTTTTGAAATATCATCTAGAGCTTCAAATTTTTGCTCAACAGCTTCTTCAGTTTTGTTCAACTTCTGTGGTGCATCATCGTTAAGAATGGTTTTACCTTCTTCAATATAAGATTTTATAAATTCCCTAAGTTGAAGTGTTATTTCTTCCCATTCAATTATGTCAAACTTACTAATAGAGATGAAGTTTTTTTCCATAAAAACATTTTTTACAAATGGAAATTGAAACAATGCAGTAGCAAGTGGTGACGGTTTTGCATCTTCAATTGAAGTAAACTCAAATATATTTGGTACCAAAACCTTATTGCATACAAACTTTAAAACACTGGGATTAGGTGTGCTTTCAGCATAAACTGTCACTGCAGCCTTTGGTTTTATGGCGTCTTCAGTAACTACAACACCATCATTTGATAAATAGTCTTCAATTTGAGTTGCAACTTCATTTTGTACATCTTTCCATTCTACAATGTTATAACGTTCAATGGCAATAAAGTTTGTTGCGATATATACCTTCTTAACAAAAGGTAAGTAGAATAATTGTTGTGCTAAAGGTGAGTGTTTAGCATCATCAATATTATTGAATTCAAAACTATTGTGGTTTGTTAAAAATCGGTCAGCTTCAAATTTTAATATTGTGTCATTTGAAGTTGGTATTATAGAAATTTTGGTCTGTGCCATCTTTTATTTACAAAAATATGAAATAACATATTGATGTGATTAGACTTTTAACTAAGTTTTAATTAGATGTAACGTTTAAAATAATAATAACTTCTAATCTAATTGATTATTCTTTTGCTAATTGATCTAGAAATAATTTAAATGACATATCCGAAGGGATTTCTAGCTTCTTTTTTAGTCTGCTTCTAGCCACTTTTACTGTATCTGGTGTCACATTTAAGATGCTAGCGGTTTCTTTTATTGATAAGTTTAATTTTGTTAATAGACAATATCTTATTTGAGTATCAGATAAGTTGGGATATCTTTCTATTAATTTTGTTGTCATAGTGGGATACTCTGATTCTATTCGTTTTGTAATAATAGACATATCTGAAGCTGATCTAATGAGTTCATTTATTTTGGATTTTGCTTCTTCAAGTTTTGGGATTTTAGGTTGTTTAATGTAATCTAGTTCTTCTTTTATTGTGTTTAATGTTTCTAATCGTTGAGATACAGCAATTGCAGATGCTTCTAGTTGATTCTCCCTAAGTGTTATTTTTTCTTCTAATAACTTTTTTTCATTAGTTTTTAAAATCTCAATAACTTTTTCATTTTTCCTATATTTTCTATAAATAAGGATACTACCTAGTAATAAAATAATACTTGCTAGAGCAGTGCTAATACTAAAAAGATACAGTCTCTGTTTTTTGTTCTTTTCTTCTAATAACTCAACATTAAATTGCATTTGTTGGGTTTTTTGTTTCTCTTTCAGAAGATTAACATTAGACTCAATGTAATTGGTGACTGCCCTTTTTTCGTTAGATCGTATACTATCAACTAAACTGTTTTTTTTTTCGTAGATATCTATAGCATTTGTATATTCTTTGTTTTCAGTATAATACAATGCGAGTCTGTCATATACATCTTTCTTGGTTTCCAAACCAGATGAATATGTTAAGGCTTCTTT
The DNA here is from genome assembly GCF_045063645.1 of Winogradskyella sp. Asnod2-B02-A. Classification (NCBI taxonomy): domain Bacteria; kingdom Pseudomonadati; phylum Bacteroidota; class Flavobacteriia; order Flavobacteriales; family Flavobacteriaceae; genus Winogradskyella; species Winogradskyella sp. Asnod2-B02-A. The sequence goes on along the minus strand of NZ_JBEFOG010000027.1, from coordinate 488,921 downwards.
CCTAAATTCAATAGCTTTTTTTATATTCCCTATGGCATGATAGAACGTGCTTAAATAAACGGTATTATTAAAAATAAGTTGATGGTTATTATTTTCTAAGCAATATTTTCTCACAACTAAGGCAGAGTCAATGGCTTGTTGAGGGTTGCCCAATCTAAAATAATCATTTGTTAGTCTGTTTTTAGTCCACCAAATTTGTGGAATGTCATTATTTTTTATGGCTAAGTCTAATAATTCTCTATGTAAGGGATAGCTTTTTTTAGGCATGTTTTTATGTGCATAATTAGCCGAAATGTTTGTTAGTAATCTCATTTTTGTAAAAGAGCCTATTCCAATGGTGTCTTTTAGAAGAGGCGTGAGTACTTTTAGCGCTTTATCGTATTGGAATTTTTGATAGTAAGTTTCTGCGATTGAAATGTTATATGCGATAGATAATTTTATATCTCCTTCTGGGATTAATGGATAAACCTTAAAATAACTTTCTAAGCCTTGTTCTGGTAAACCGAAAGCATGAGACAATAATTGTCCTTTGTTAAGGTAATATTGAGGAAGTTGTATAGATTTAATTAATAATGAGTCACTCTTTATATTGAATGTAGCCACTTTAGATTCAAATAAATCAGCATAATATAAAACGCTATCTAAATTAGAATTTTTATTTACACCATGATACCACATTAAAGATTTGTATGCAGAAACAATACCTTTAGAGTATTGCATTTTTAATGATTCTCTTAAATTTTTATGATGAGCTATATATGCATCTTTAGAATGTTTGCCGTAGTAAAGTTTATTTAAGCTGTCTACTTCACGTAAGTCAATTAATACTTCATTGTTTTGCGCGTAAAAAAAATTGTAAAATAGTAGCGCTATGAAGGCGGTAATTAAGTTTCTTATTTTAGTTAAAGACATATATGATTCTCTATTTCTATAAGTTATTATTTTATTTGTTTGAGCTTTTTTTTGTGCTTTTTCTGTAGTGTTATTGGATGTATTTTGATAATAATTGAATAATCTACACAAATTACTGACAAGTTTGAGCTTTTTTTGTTAAAACACTAAGTGCTGATTATTAGCGTTTTAATTATTTTTTTAAGGTATGATTACCTTTTGATAACCCTTAAAAAGTTGAAATATAAAACATAATGTTCAACTTTAGCTTCATAAGTTTTAAATATTAGGCTCTTTTTAAAGAGCTTAATTTTTTCAATAATTAAAAACACTAACTATTTAATCCAAACTTTATGAAAAAAATTACTTTACTATTTATGGTAATGATTGCTTTTTGTTGGCGATCTAATGCCCAATTTACAGAGAGCTTTGAAACCGAAATACCTGCAACATGGACTGTTTTAGATCTTGCTAGTACAACATCGTGGGTGTGGGAAGGTGCACCAGAAAATGGAGCACAAGATGGTTCTTCCGTTGCAAAGATTCAATCTGGCTATCCTGACGCTAACGATGATTACTTAGTTACACCTCAAATTTCAGTGACTTCTGGTTTAAATGATAGATTGATATTTTATGTGAAATCTAGAAGTGGTTCGTTTTTAGAGCCTTATGAGGTATTAGTGTCTACAGCCACAGCTACTGTTGCGGATTTTAATGTAGCGCTGCAGGCACAAACCGAAGCTCCTGATGAATGGACCAAAGTGACTTTAGATCTATCTACTTATAATGGGCAATCAATTTACGTTGCTATTCGATCAACGTCAGATGATAATTGGGAGTTGTATGTAGATAATTTTGTGAATGACACATTTCCTGCATGTATGGAGCCTACGGATTTAACAGTGATAAATACATCTAATGTCACGGCCGATTTAGCCTGGACAGAGAATGGTACAGCTACTTCTTGGAATTTGGAGGTTGTTGATATTACTGCAGGTGGATCTGTAACGGGTGCTTCAACTGTTAGTGGCGTTACTAACCCTTATACTTTATCTGGTTTAACGGCTAATAACGATTATGAATTTTATGTGCAAGCTGATTGTGGCGCAGAAGGGCCATCTATTTGGGTAGGTCCAATGGCATTTAAGACGACTTGTGAAGCTTTTACAGCTCCTTACACGCAAAATTTTGAGAATGCTGGTGATATTCCAGATTGTTGGACAATGTCTAGTGATTCAGGAGAAGAAGATTGGTTTTTTAGAGACTCTGGTCCAAGTCATGTAGGAGATGGTGGTGACATAACAGGGGCTACACTATCAAATGGCTATTATGCTGTTTGTGATGCGTCGAGTAACCATGGTCCTAGATATTTATTGAGTCCTTTAGTGGATGTAAGTACATTAACGACACCAGAATTACGTTTTTATGAACTGAGTAATGCTGAGGATTCAGATAATGCACAATTAGATGTAGAAGTTTGGGATGGTGTTGTGTGGAATCTTATGGCAACATATAATACAAATACAGTGGATTGGGAATTGAAATCTATAGATATAAGTGGTTTAACATTTACTGGTCCAGCACAGGCACGTTTTACCTTTTCTGAACCTAATGGAGGTGGTGATGATGATATTGCTATTGACGATGTGATTTTTGATAACCCTATTGCTTGTATTTTCCCTGCGGATTTAGTTGCTTCAAATGAATCAACAACGACAGTCGATTTAGCATGGACAGAAACAGGAACTGCTACAGCTTGGAATATTGAAATTGTAGATGTTACAGCAGGTGAAACTGCAACAGGTGTCTCTACGATTACCGGAGTTGCTAATCCTTATACAGTAACAGGTTTATTACCTAATACAGTTTATGAATTTTATGTACAATCAAATTGTGGTGCAGCTGATGGAAATTCGTCTTGGATAGGACCAGTATCTGTATTAACAGAATGTGAAGCTCTGACAGCGCCATATACAGAAGGCTTTGATAATGGTGGTGCAATACCAGATTGTTGGAGAATGTATAGTGATTCCGGAGAAGAAGAATGGTTTTTTGAAGCTTCAGGTTTAAGTCACGTTGGAGATGACGGTTTGATAACAGGAAGTACAGCAACAGGCGGTTTCTATGCAGCAGCAGATGCTTCTAGTGATCATGGACCTAGATATTTACTTAGTCCCTTTGTAGATGTAAGTACATTAACAACACCAGCATTAAGTTTTTATGAAATAAGTAATTCCGAAGATTCAGAAAATGCACAATTAGATGTGGAAGTTTGGGATGGTGCTGCTTGGAATCTTATGGCAACTTACAATACAAATACAGTAGGTTGGGAATTAAAAACTTTAGATATTAGTGGTCTAACTTTTACAGGACCTGCCCAAGCTCGCTTTACATTTTCTGAAGTGATTGAGCCAGGTGATTTCGATGATGATATTGCAATTGATGATGTTACTTTTGATGAGGCGCCTGCTTGTATGGCTCCTACAATGTTATCAGTAACTAATATTACGACTACAACAACTGATTTAGTATGGACAGCTAATGGTACTGGTACAATTTGGAATGTTGAAGTTGTAGATGTAACTGGAGGTGAAACAGCAACAGGAGTAGCAACAGTAACTGGAGTTACAAGTCCATATACGCTTACTGGTTTAATTGATGATAACCATTATGAGTTCTATGTGCAAGCTGATTGTGGTGCAGATGGTGTTTCTTTATGGGTAGGTCCATATCCATTTGTAACTGCTATTATTCCTCCAGCTTGTGGAGGTATATTTGTTGATGGTGGTGGTAGCGACGATAATTATTCAGATTCTGAATTTTCGTCTACAACTATTCTTCCAGATTCAGCCGGAGAAGCAGTAACTATTACGTTTACATACGTAGATATAGAGGTAGATACTTTTGGTTCTGGTGAACAAGATGGCTGTTACGATTACTTAACTATTTACAATGGGCCAGATAACACGTACCCTGTTTTAGCACAAACATTGTGTGGGCAAGATAGTGGTAATGGTGATAATACTATTGTTGCAAGTAGTGAGCTTCATATAGGTGATTTTTATACATCTACAGATCCATCAGGAGCTTTAACTATTGAGTTTAGGTCAGATCCTTATACTAGCTATACAGGTTGGGAAGCATCAGTGACTTGTGCTGTTTTAGGTGTTGATGACTTGGTTAACGAATCTGCATTTACTTATTATCCTAATCCAGTTAAAAACACGTTGTCATTGAATGCTCAAAAAAGTATTGAAACCATAACGGTGTATAATATGTTAGGTCAAGAAATGTATAGAACAGCTCCTAATAGTATCTCTAGTGAGTTAGATATGTCTAACTTAAGTACTGGAACTTATTTTGTTAAAGTAACTATTGAAAGTGTTATAAATACAATACGAGTAATTAAGCAATAAATTTGCTTTAAAATACAAAAGCCACTTAATTTTACTTTGTGGCTTTTGTTGTTTTTTAATGTAGGGTTTAACAGGGTATCTGTTTAAAAATCGCCTATTTTTTTTCACCGAATTAAATTAAAATTGAAATGAATAAGAATATCTTCAAACTGACCTTTTTAGCTTTCTGTTTGCTTGGGAGTTCAATAGCTTTATCTCAAACAATATCTCCACCTGTTGGAGTGTCTTGTCCATCTAACAACTCTACGTTTGTATTTACAGAAGAATTTGATGATTCTGATGGATGGATAGGAGATATAACAACAAATAATATTGGCGGTAATTGGGAAGTGCCAGGTAATTCAGATAGTAGCTCAACGGGTCCAAGTTCAGCATTTAGTGGTGGTAATTATATGAATTATGAGGCTTCAGGTAATGTTGGTCAGCAATCAGCATCAATTATTAGTCCTGTTATTGATCTTACTACAGCCACAGATGCTGCAGAATTATCTTTTTATATGCATGCTTATGGTGATAATATGGGTAAATTAGAAGTTGGAGTTTCAAATTCAATTTCCGGGCCATTTACAAATGTATTTACATGGAGTGGTCAATTACAGACGTCTAGTTCTGAGGCTTGGATGCCAGTAGGTGTAAATTTAGATGTTTATCTTGGGCAATCTATATATTTAGAGTTTAAGAATACTCGAACAACTAATAGTAGTAGAGCAGATATGTCTGTTGATTTGGTTCGTGTAGAAACCTGTGGAACATTTTGTATTTCGCCAACGCTTTCTCTTGATTATGTGAATTCTAATAATTCAAACGCTTTTGCCGGTTTTTCTTGGGAAGCTAATGATAGTGAAACGTCTTGGGAGTATGTTGTGATACCTTCAGGCTCTAGCATTCCTGCGTCTGGTACGTTTTCTTCAGTTACTAGTATTGTAGAGAATGACTTGTTGTTTGGCACGGATTACGATGTATATGTAAGAGCAAATTGTACAAATGGTAATAGTATTTGGGCAGGTCCATTAACTTTTACAACACCAATACAAACAAACTTTATAATTGATTGTAGTGCAGGTCCATTAGTAGAATCTATGTGTTACGGTGATAATGGAGTGGTTAATCCTGAAGTGTTTACTTTTACAAGTACAGACGGTACTCCTTTAACCTTAACTTTCCAGTCTGGTTATATTCAAGAGGGCTGGGATCCATTAGTTGTTATTGATACAAACGGATCTTCTATTGTTGCTTACACTGATTATTTCTTTGGTAATCAGGGTGACCTTGCAGGTGTTTCTTATACGTCTAGTGGTGATAGAATATCTTTTTATATCGCTTCAGATGATTTTTTACCATCGAGTTGTGCAAATGGTGACTTACCTATGTCAGGTGGTATTAACTATACAGTTTCTTGTGCTACATGTACAAATTCTGAGTCAACGTTCGCGTTTGTGGACGATTGTGATAATGGTGAGCAATACTTATTAGATGTAAATGTTACATCGTTGGGTAGTGCAGCTTCATTAACCTTGTCAAATAATATTGATTTAAATACAACTACTATTACGTCAATTGGGACGTATCAAATAGGTCCATTTCCATTTAATATAGATGTTATTTATACGTTAAGTAATGATCAAGATTTTAATTGCGTGTTTAATAGTTTGCCTATTCAGTTAGTGGCTTGTATTCCTGAAAATAATGACTGTTTAAATGCTACAGTTGCAGTTGTAAATACAGATGAGAGTTGTGCTCAATTAACCTCTGGTACGCTTTTGTCAGCGACTCCATCAGGCGTTGCTTCGTCCTCTTGTTCAGGTGATTCTGATGATGATGTATGGTTTCAGTTCATAGCTTTAGATGATAGCCAAATAATAACATTCGAAAATATAGTTGCCAATGGCAATGCGTCTGGTATTAATCATGCTGTTTATGAGGGTAGTTGTGGAAATCTTAATGAACTATATTGTATGGATAGTGCTACTAGTATTGCACCACAATTAGTAGTTGGTAATACGTATTTTATAAGGGTGTTCTCAGAGGGTTCTGAAAATGAAGATGTTACTTTTGATTTGTGTATTAAGCCTGGTTTTAATAGTATTGAAGTCAGTGATGATTCTCATACTATCGAAGAATTGATACAAGATGTATTATTTGGAAGTGACTGTGCCAATGTTTCAAATATTACATTTTCAACAGGCAGTAGCTTTGATAGTGGTCAGCCAAATGGTATTGGTTATTTTACAATGGACGGAGATGAATTTCCTTTTGATGAAGGAGTTTTAATGAGTACAGGACATGCTATAGCAGCAGCTGGTCCAAATAATAATTTAATGAGTGCAGGCGGAGGTGCATGGCCTGGTGATTATAATTTAGATAATATTCTAGGTGTAGATTCAAGAAATGCGACTATAATAGAATTTGATTTTGTGCCTTATTCACCCAATATAAGTTTTGATTTCTTAATGGCTTCAGAGGAATATACTGGAGCTATTGGAGGTACTGATGAATGTAATTTTTCTGATGCCTTTGCTTTTTTCTTAACAGATTCAAACGATAATACAACTAATCTAGCAGTTATTCCAAATACAAATACTCCTATTTTAACTACTAATGTTCATCCTCAAAATACACAGTGTGCAGCTATTAATGAAGCGTATTTTGGTGAATATATCACTGAAAATCTGCCACCAATGAATTTTAATGGTAGAACGGCTGTGTTTACAGCGCAATCACCAGTGAATATTGGGGAGATTTACCATATAAAGCTCATAGTCGCAGATGATAGAGATTCACAGTATGACACTGGTGTTTTTCTTAAAGCAGGAAGTTTCGATATTGGAGAATTGAGTCTAGGAGAAGATATTACTATAGATGCAGGTACAGCAAGTTGTTTAAATGAACCTATAATTCTAAACACCTTTGCACCTGATTTTCCACATGTTTGGTTTAAAGATGGGTTTGTTATTCCGGGTGAAACGTCATCTACATTAACTGTGACTGAGCCAGATTTTTATGAGGCTCAAGTAATTTTCTCGGGTAATTGTATGATTTTTGATAGTATACTGGTTGAATTTTTATCTGTTCCAACAGCCAATCCAGCAGTTGATTTGTCTGAATGTTCTACTACAAATCAAGCTGCATTTAATCTCAATGAGAATGATGATAATATTCTAGGTGATCAAAATGCTTCTGATTATACAATAACATATCACAGTTCTGAACAAGATGCTTTTGATGATTTAAATCCGTTACCAACAACTTATAGTAATGTTTCAAGTCCTCAAATTATTTATGCTAGAATAGAGGATAATGATTCAGGTTGTTATGCTACAACTTCATTTTTATTAGTTATTTCACAGCCATCTCAAACTGCTGAAAGTGTTGATTTAATAGGTTGTGATTTCGATAACGATGGTGTTGCAAGTTTTGATCTAGAGAGCCATGATTTTACTGTTCTTAATGGTCAAGATGCGTCACAATTTAATGTGTCTTATTATACTTCTGAGGCGGATGCAATAGCTGATTCAGATGCTTTACCAAATTTTTATGATAGTTCAGGGGAGACTTTATTTGTAAGGGTTGAGTCTGTTGATTATGCAAATTGTTATGTAATCAATAATTTTAATTTGATAATTGGTAATGAGCCTTCTACTAGTTTTTCTTTAGATACTATTTACGAAGTATGTCCTAATGCTTCAAGCCCAATAATAATCGAAGCGATTCCAGAAAATTATGCTGTATCTGAAGTGTTTATATCTTGGTATCGTGATGGAGGTGTTATAGAAGGTGAAAATAGTTTGAATTTATCTGTTTTAGAGGCTGGTTTGTATGAGGTTGAGGTTGAGTTTAATGATACAGGATGTATTGGTGTTAGTCAACAAGTAGTTTCTGAGTCTGCCAATGAAACTTGGAACATAGAAGGTATTGGAAGTAATGCAAAAATTTATATATTTGACCGTTATGGAAAGCTGTTGAAACAATTGAGTCCTGATGGAAACGGTTGGGACGGTACCTACAATGGTAATGCCATGCCAACTGATGGCTATTGGTTTACAGTAGAGTATGACGAACCTTTAACAGGAGTCCGTAAAGAATTTAAAGCCCATTTCACCTTGAAACGATAAAGAATTATGAAATTAAAAAAGTATTGTTTAGTAGCATTTATAGCTTTTTTGGCAAATTATAGCTTTGCCCAAGAAGGAATTCCTATTTATTCTGATTATTTAACAGATAATTATTATTTAATTCACCCATCTATGGCAGGTGTTGCCAATTGTGCCAAGATTAGGTTAACAGCAAGACAGCAATGGTTTGGTGTAGATGATGCTCCTAGTTTACAAACATTAAGTATGAACGGTAGAATAGGAGATTCTCCTGTAGCTATTGGTGGTGTTGTTTTTAATGATGCTAATGGTTACCATTCAACCGTTGGTGGTTATGCTACTTTTGCTTATCATTTAATGTTTTCAAGAAATGAAATTGATTTAAATATGCTTTCTTTTGGTTTAAGTGCTGGTTTTTTACAGTATAAATTAGATGAAACAAGTTGGTTAGTTCCTGGTGAGCCTTATGATCAGGCTGTTGAAGGTATAGTGCAAAGCGCAACTAATTTTAATATTGACTTTGGGTTTTCTTATCATTTTGTAGATTTTTATGCACATTTCACAGCTAAGAATATTTTGGATAATGAAGGAATTAATTGGAACGGTATAGATGGATTTGAATATCAAAATTTAAGAACTTATTTATTGTCTTCTGGTTATACTTTTAGTAAGTTCGGTAGCGAATGGAGCTATGAGCCTTCAATTATGTATATGTATAGAGATGCTACTAAAGAATCTTCAATAGACCTTAATGCTAAGGTTTATAAAGAAATGGATTTTGGTAAAGTTTGGGGTGGATTATCTTACAGACGTAGTTTAGATGGTGCAGAGTTTCAAGATGGGTCTGGTGTTAGCAGCCAAAAATTACAATATATAACACCATTTTTAGGGATAGACTATAATAATTTTGTTTTTGCTTATACGTATTCTTATCAAGCAAATACAGTAAGTTTTAACTCTGGTGGTTTTCACCAATTAACTCTAGGTTTCAATTTTAATTGTAGAAGAGCGAAATATGAGTGTAATTGTCCTGCAGTAAATTAAATTATTATCATTTTATAGATAAAGAAAAAGGCTCAATTTTAATTGAGCCTTTTTTTTTAATCGTTATTATTCCCATTTGTAATTTTTGTTTTCGGCTTGTGTTTTTAAAGCTTTGAGCATGGCATTTTCTAAACTATTATTAGTACCAGAATTTTGCTCAGCTACATAATTTCGTCGCTTTAAGTTGAGTGCTGCAATTTCATCTTGTAATTTTATACGAGTTTTACTTTGAGCTTCAACATAAGATTTGATTTCGGCTTTAGATTTTCCTTTTAATTCTATTGGTAATTCGCTTTGTTTTAAATCTTCATATGAAAAATCTTCTTCTTTTTCGGCATCAACTAAATCCCAAGAACTATTTTTATAGAGACGAGAACTTTTACTTACCGTTCTACTTACGGCATTTGCCTTATTATAACTCATAGCATTAGAATCTTGTTCAGCTTGCATTTCCATCTTTTTTCTGCCAGCACTGCCATAGGCAATATAAGTTTTATTCAATTTTTCGTTGAGCTCTAATATTTTGTCATCATAAGGAGAAGCTATATGTACAGTTGCTTCATTATGATTAATAGCCATATAATTACCATGAGTTAAATCTGCTCCGTCTTTCCATGAGATTGAAATACCTTGATCATAATCTCCACAAAAAATAGTGTTTACAGTAATATCACTAGTGTGTGCTAGTTTTGATGCTTCCTTATAACTTACATTACCCTGAGTATACGTTTCATTTCCGGCTATAAAAATAAGCTTTAAATCATCTTTGTTAGTTCCCCATTCTAATTGATTGAGGGCTGTTTTAATTACTTTTCCACAGTATTCATTGCCTCCATTTGTGGTTAAAGAGAATAATGATTTAGAAATTTCGTCCAAATCATCACTAAAAGAAATGACTTGTCTTAAATAGCCTTCTTCTGCATTAAGATTATCGTTTCCATATTCGTAAAGTGCAATTTTAAGATTAGGACTTTTGTCTTCGCATTTTGCATAAGATAGTTCATTTACAATCTTCCATAGTTGAGCTTTGGCTTGGTCTATTAAACCATCCATACTATTACTAGTGTCTAATAGTAATGCAACTTTAATTTCGGGTTGTTCGGTTTTTGAATTTGTTTCGATTACGGTTTCTGCAATTAATTGATTAGAAATGTCTGATTTTTTATTGTTTGCATTGCAGGCCATTAAAGTGGTAAAGCATAATGCAACAATGAAAGGTTTATATTGTGTTTTCATGTTATGGGTTTTCTTTTAAATTATATTAAAATGTTTATTTTTTAGTATTTAACTCTTTAACATCTATTGTTCCGTTTGGAGATATTACATAGTACTTGTGGTCTATTTTTGTTTCTACAATTGGTGTGTCTTTTTTCTCTATTGGTTTGGGTGTAAAAGCGAGTTTTATATTCATGCCAATTTGAACAACGGGTTCTAAAATGGAAGGATTAATTACAACATCGTAATTCTCGTAGGTTAAAGGTTGGTAATAGTAAGAGGTCTGTTTTTTCGCTGTAGTTACACCTTTGTTTTTGTCTAAAGCTTCTACGGAAATACTATTATAAGCTTGGTAGCTTTGGTAAAAATCCTTCGGAAAGTAATAATACTTGTCATCTGCAATAGCTACGTTATAATTAGACATATCAAAACCTAGAACTTTATAGTACGCTTTTTTCTCTTCAATGAGTTTTAATAATTGATTTTGAAGATTTTTGTAAACGTCTTGAATATTATCTATATAATAATCAACCTTAACCAGGTTATATACTTCACTTTGCGCACAGGCTTCTAAAATCGCTTCAAACTGATTGGTTTTTGTAAATTGAATATGAATATTTTGTTGCAATTCAAATCCCTTAGGAACTTCTGTATACGTTTTACTGAATAATTTCTTAGTGACTTCAACTTCGTAAATTGGAATAAAAGAGATGACATCAATTGCTATATTATTTTGAGTAATACCTTTGGCACTTAAGCGATTTTTAATTTGGTCTATACGTTCTTTCATAAGCTGGTTTGTTACTTCAGCAGAAGGTCCCATTTGAGAGACGTTGAAAATGGCTGTGTAAGTTGTAGCACTTACATTTTGAAGTGCTTTTACATCAACCGTCAATATATTAGTTGGGTGAAGTGTTTGTTTAATTTGTTGTTGAACCGTTGGATTATAAATTTGAGCGTTTCCGGAACTTAAAATATTTTGTCTAGAAATATCTTTAGTGATTTCATTATAATTTCCTCGGTGTTGAGCAGCAAGATTAAGGCTGAATATTAATAAAAGCACTAATCCTAAATTGATTGTTTTCATGTGTATTATTGTTTTTTGATTTATAGGGTAAAGCTCTGTTGAAATAACAGTGATTAAAAACCAGAATGAGTAAAACACTGCTTTGGATGAGTATGGCTGACTATGTTTTTAGTATGAGTAGCCTTTTAACAATTAAAATGTATAGAATTCGGTATCGGTGATTTTTTGAAACCAAATAAAGTATGTAAGTTTAGTCCAACAAATAAAAGTGTAAGTGAGAATTTTTAAAACATATGGTTTATTACTATTGTTTTGTTGTATTGGATTTTTATCCTTTGGACAGAATAATATGTCAGATAAAAAGACCAATGAAGCTATATTTACTATTAGAGGCTCTGTGTATGATAAAAACACACACGAGCCATATAACGATGTAGAAATATTAGTAAATGGAGGGAAATACACTAGAACTAGTTTTGATGGGTCATTTAATGTAATGGCCAAAATGGGAGATGAGCTAATTATTAGCCATAAAGATTTCGAAACCATTTATTATGTCATTAAATCTAATGAACGTGTGATTATTGAAGTCGTTGATGCTGAAAAATCTAGTTTTCGATCCAAAAGTAATGGAGATGTAAAGCGCTTTAATGAGATGATTGATTCTGCAGATGTCTACCTAAAAAAAGACGCAGAGAAGAGTATAAAATTTATAGGTGATGCATTAAATGGAGGAATTAATACTTCACAAAGTGCAGAAGCACATGAGTTGTTAGGTGATATTTATAGATATTGGAAACAGTTTGATTTGGCTATTTCTGCATATAAAATTAGTCTCCAAAATACAAAGACAACGTCTGCACAACTAAAATTAGCGAAGTCTTATCTAGATAATGGTAATTTAAATACTAGCTTATCTACATTCAATGCGATTGATAAAAATACTTTATCTAATTATGATAAAACAATATGGTTTGAAGGTGTAGGAGATGTCTATGTAAAACAAAAAGATTATCCTAAAGGCATTAAAGCATATGAAGATGGTTTAAAAGTAGCTAAAAAGCATTTAATTGCTCCCAAAGTTACCGATCTCAATTCTAAAATGGCGCAAGTCTTTAGCGACCAAGGGCAAACCACTAAAGCAAAAAACTTCTTTAATAATTCCTTGAATTTAGCGGAAAAAGAAAATAAAAAACGTGCCGTAGAAGAACAGGTTAAAGTCGCAGAATTTAATAGCGCAAACGCAGATTACGAAACTGAAATAGTATTAAGAAAACAAGCTATAGAAGGAATTAAGGATATTGAAAGAGATTCTGTAATTGCTAATGAAAGCCCTATAACTTCGCAAAAACAAAACTACAAAATTGCGACTGCTTATTTACTCAGTGATGATTTAAATAATGCGATTCCTTATTTAGAGAAGAGTAGAGAGGAAGCTGGTAAAAAGGGAGATTTGGATGTTAAATTAGACGCAACTCGGAAACTCTCAGAAGTTAATGCGAGATTAGGAAATACCGAAAAAACAATAGCTTATAATGAGGAATATAAAGATGTAGTAGATGAGTTGTATGCTAAAAAAATACAAGAAATATCTCAAGCGGCTCGCTTTAGTAGAAATATTGCTGAGCAGCAAAATAGAATAACATCTTTAGAAAGTGATAGAGCATTATCTAAGAGTAAATATGAACTCACACAAGAGCAGAATAAGAGCCAGAAAGTTATTATTTATTCGCTTATTGGAGGTTTAGTTTTGTTGTTAATAACAGGTTATTTAATGTTTAAATACATAAAGCAACAGCGTTTAGCAAATAATTTATTGGCTTTAAAATCCTTAAGAAGTCAGATGAATCCTCATTTTATTTTCAATGCATTAAATTCTGTAAATACATTTATTGCAACAAATGATGAGCGCACTGCAAATAAATATCTGTCTGATTTTTCACAATTAATGCGAGCGGTTTTAGAAAATAGTGAAGAAGATTTTATTCCTCTTAAAAAGGAAATTGAGTTGTTGAATTTATATACCAAGCTAGAGCATTTTAGGTTTCAAGATAAATTTGATTATTCCATAGATGTAGATAGCACTATAGATGTTGAAGAATTCCAGATTCCACCCATGTTATTGCAACCTTATATTGAAAATGCAGTTTGGCATGGCCTACGTTACAAAACGGAAAAAGGACATTTGAGTATTAATATTCAACCAAAATCTAAAGACGAAATAACCATTACCATTTCAGATGATGGTATTGGTAGAGAACGCTCTAAAGCTCTAAAAACAGATCATCAGAAAAAGCAGAATTCAAAAGGGATGAACAACATTAAAAAACGTGTTGCCATTTTAAATGAAATGTATAAAGATAAGGTTGATGTATCAATCGATGATTTTCAACATTTGGAAGATGCAGGCACAAAGGTAGTTGTAACACTAAAGAAAGATTAAGTATGAAATTAAACGCTATAATTGTTGAGGACGAAGAAAATAGTAGACTAATTCTTAGAAATTACTTAACCAAATACTGCCCTAATATTGTAATATTAGGTGAGGCAGCAAATATTGAAGAAGCTTTGGTTTTAATACGCAACAATGATTTGGATGTTGTTTTTTTAGATGTAGAGATGCCTTATGGCAATGCTTTTGATTTATTGGATAAAGTTGGAGATATTGACTTTGAAACCATATTTGTAACAGCTTACAATCATTATGCTATCGATGCTTTAAATGCACATGCTTCTTATTATTTAATGAAACCAATTTCTATTGATGAGTTAATAAAAGCAGTAGATTATGTTACGGAGATTAGAACTAAAGAAGATGCACTTCAAGATCAGGTTTTAGTGCCAAAGACAAATTCTGTGAGTGGTAAAATAACCATTCCACAACAAGATGGTTTTGAAGTTATAGAAACTGCGGATATTATGTATTGTAAGGCAGATGATAACTACACAGAAATATATCTTAATACTAATAAAAAGAAACTCGTTAGCAAAACATTAAAGTATATAGAGGAAAGCTTACAGGATGCTAATTTTGCTAGAGTGCACAAAAGCTACTTAGTCAACGTCAATGAAATTGTAAAGTATGTTAAAGGTAAAGGAGGAAGTGTGATACTTAGTAATGGTAAAGAAATTATGGTTTCAGCTTCAAAAAAGTCTGATTTATTGTCTTATTTTAAATGATAAGACGTCTTTTATTCTGACTCATAATTAAACGGCTCAATAGGACGGTCTTCGTAATAATGCTCAAAGGTTTTGTTAGTTGTGTATTTGTCTTTTAATGTTTTGTAAACCATTAAAACTACTGCGATTTGCCCAATAACAGTTAAGTAAAAGACCCATGTAAACGAAAAATTTAAAGAGGCCATAATTGTTACTGTAATTAATAATAATGTGGTGATTATTATATACGGAAATGGTGAAGATTTCATAACTTAAATAATTTTTATATTAAGTTAATCATTTCATATAAAATTAAAAAGAGATTTAACGTAACTCTAACAGCAATTATGTAAAATTACATGCTCAATTCTACAACCAATCCTTCATTAGAACGAACATTAAATACTGTATTGTCTTCAAAAATTAAATACTGGCCTTTAATACCAACTAATTTTCCGGAGTAATTCGGTGTTTTACTTAGGTTAAGACTTTTAGGTTTAAGAGGATATTGTTCTACAGGGAAATGTATATGCGTTTCTGTATTGTTTTCAATAAAATAAGGTTGTGCTTCTTCTGGAATGTATTGTTTTAGCTTTTGCCTCCATTCTAATAAATCTTCATCTTTTATATCATTTTTTAGCATAGTTCTCCAGTTGGTTTTATCAGCAACATGTTCCTTTAATGCTACTTCGGTAATACCTGCTAAATAACGGTTAGGTACTTCTACAATTTCAATAGCTTCATGTGCGCCTTGATCAATCCAACGTGTAGGCACTTGGCCTTTTCTGGTAACACCAACTTTTACGTTGCTAGAGTTGGCTAAATATACAATATGTGGTTGCAGTTGTACTTGTTTTTCAAATTCGAGGTCTCTATCTTCAATACCTAAATGTGCAGTACTTAATTCTGGTCGCATAATCCAATCGCCAGCTAATGGTTTATCAAAAAAACAGGTTTTACAAAAGCCTTGTCTGTAAATTGGTCGGTCTAACCCACAGCTTAAACATTGGTGCCCAACAAGCTTTATATCAATAGGTTTGTTTAATAATTGATTGACATGTATAAAATCATTTTTAAAGACTAGATAGTATTGAATAGGCTCTAAAAATTCAGTTTGCATTTTTGTGAGGACTCCTGTGTAAACCATGAAAAAGTTTTAGTATTTTTAGCATTCATTTATGCCGTAAAGATAGCCAATCTATGCCAATTCCTATTGTAAATTCTATTGCTTCATGGTTTTTGAAAAAACGATTTCATCAAATTGAATTGTTTTTAAAATACCCAAATGAAGTTCAGAATGAATTGCTTTTTAGTCTTTTAAAAGTGGCAAAAGATACCGACATAGGTAGGCAATATGATTTTGATTCTATCAAAACGTATAGAGAATTTAATGCTCGAGTTCCGGTTATTAATTATGAAGATTTTCAGCCTTTAGTAGAACGTTCGCGTAATGGTGAACAGAATATTTTTTGGCCTAGACCTATAAAGTGGTTTGCAAAATCTAGTGGAACCACAAATGCAAAAAGTAAATTTATTCCTGTTAGTACAGAGTCTTTAGAAGATTGCCATTATGCGGCAAGTAAAGATTTGTTATGTATGTATTTAAACAATAACGAAGATGCCCAGTTGTTTACAGGAAAAAGTTTAAGACTAGGAGGAAGTAAAGAGTTATACAAAGAGAATGGTACTTCATTTGGAGATCTAAGTGCTATTCTTATAGATAATATGCCATTTTGGGCAGAATTTAGCAGTACACCAAGTAATAGAGTATCTTTAATGAGCGATTGGGAAACTAAGATGCAAGCTATTGTTGATGAGACTATTGAAGAAAATGTAACAAGTCTTGCAGGTGTGCCATCTTGGATGTTAGTTTTATTGAACAACGTTTTAGATAAAACAGGAAAAGATAGTCTGTTTGATATTTGGCCAAATTTAGAAGTCTATTTCCATGGAGGAGTAAGTTTCAATCCTTATGCAGAGCAGTACAAAGCGATTTTACCTTCAAATAATTTTAGATATTACGAAATTTATAATGCTTCTGAAGGCTTTTTTGCTATACAAGATCAAAATAACTCTAGTGATTTATTATTGATGTTAGACTACGGTATCTTTTATGAGTTTATTCCTATGGATAGTTATGGTACGTTACAGCAAACTGTAATTCCGTTAAGTGACGTAAAACTTAATACTAATTATGCAGTAATAATTACTACTAATGCTGGTTTATGGAGATATAAAATTGGTGATACTATTAGGTTTGTAAGCATAAATCCACATAGAATTAGGGTTACAGGAAGAACAAAACACCATATTAATGCTTTTGGGGAAGAATTGATTATAGAGAATGCAGAAGAAGCTTTTAAACGTGTGTGTAAACGTACTGCTTCGGAAATAGTTGATTATACTGCGGCTCCTATTTTTATGGAAGGTAAAGAAAAGGGATCACACGAGTGGATTATTGAGTTTAAAACTCCACCGGAAAACATGTCTTATTTTGAAGAGCTATTTGATAACGCATTGAAATCCTTAAACTCAGATTATGAGGCCAAGCGTTTTAATAACATGACGTTAAACAAGCCTAAAATACATTCTGCAAGACCTAATTTGTTTTATGATTGGCTAAAAGAAAATGATAAGCTTGGTGGTCAGCATAAAGTACCACGTTTATCTAACTCTAGAGTTTATTTAGAACAACTACTACAAATTAATAGTAT
Organism: Winogradskyella sp. Asnod2-B02-A; assembly: GCF_045063645.1. NCBI lineage: Bacteria > Pseudomonadati > Bacteroidota > Flavobacteriia > Flavobacteriales > Flavobacteriaceae > Winogradskyella > Winogradskyella sp. Asnod2-B02-A. The sequence continues at coordinate 471,364 of NZ_JBEFOG010000027.1, read as the reverse complement.
TTAATTGTTCTATAGTTGTTTAAAAATGAGCAACTAGCTGTTTAACCTTAAAAACAACAGAAAGAAACAATATAACGGCAATCACATGTATTTTATCCAATATATATAATCAAAAGCACTTCACATTGATTATAGCTTATATATTCGTTAAAAATTAATGTGCTATTAACTTTTACAATTTTTAAAATATATTGCCAGCAATATTAAATTAATTAATTCCCTGACTAAAAAAACCACAATTCAGAACTGTTGAATTGTGGTTTTTTATTTGTTGAAATAATTACAACGTTTAAGAGACTGCTTTCAGCTTCTTTAATGTTGACTTATTTAATCTATCTTCAGCATAAGATTTTGTAATATTTAGTTTTGTTTCACCAGAACCTGGCAATTCAAACATGGCTTCTGTTAAAATTTCTTCACAAAGCGATCTTAAACCACGAGCTCCAAGCTTATATTCAATAGCTTTTCCTACAATATAGTCTAGTGCACCATCTGTAATAGTAAAATCAACTTCATCCATTTCAAACAATTTTTTATATTGTTTAATGATGGCATTTTTAGGCTCTGTTAAAATTGCTCTTAAAGTTTTAGCATCTAAAGGATCCATGTAAGTTAATACAGGTAAACGACCAATAATTTCTGGTATTAAACCAAAGTCTTTTAAATCCTTTGGAATAATATATTTTAAAATATTATCCTTATCAACACTTTCTTTATTTATAGAGCTATAACCAATGGCTTGCATATTTAATCGCTTAGTAATAACACGTTCAATACCATCAAACGCTCCACCTGCAATAAATAAAATGTTTTCAGTGTCTACTTCAATAAACTTTTGATCTGGATGCTTACGACCTCCTTTTGGTGGCACGTTTACTACAGTCCCTTCTAAAAGTTTAAGTAAGGCTTGTTGTACTCCTTCTCCCGAAACATCTCTAGTTATAGATGGGTTATCACTTTTACGAGCAATCTTATCAATTTCATCAATAAAAACAATACCTCTTTGTGCTTTTTCAAGATTATAATCTGCAGCTTGTAATAAACGTGTTAAAATACTTTCAACATCTTCACCAACATAACCTGCTTCTGTTAATACAGTGGCATCAACAATAGCAAGTGGTACATTTAACATTTTGGCAATCGTTTTTGCCATTAATGTTTTACCTGTACCTGTTTGCCCTACCATAATGATGTTACTCTTTTGTATTTCAATATCATCATCAGTTGGTGGTTGTAATAAACGCTTATAGTGATTATATACTGCAACAGACATTACACGCTTAGTGTTCTCTTGTCCGATTATATATTCGTCTAAAAATCCTTTTATTTCTTTAGGTTTTTTAAGCATTAATTCTGCACTCAGTTCTGAATTTCCAGATTGTTTAGATTCTTCTAAAACAATACCATGAGCTTGTTCAATACAACGGTCGCAAATATGCGCATCTAAACCTGCAATTAGTAAACTAGTTTCTGGTTTTTTTCTACCACAGAATGAACATTCTAATTCTTCCTTTGCCATCTTCAATTTTTTTAATTTCTACTACTGCAGAAATTATATTTTACATTTTAATTATTAGTCGAAAGTAATAAGGTTTACTTGCGCTTTAATACTTCATCAATCATACCATATTCTAAAGCTTCTTCTGAACGCATCCAATAATCTCTATCAGAATCTTTTTCAACTTGCTCTACAGATTTTCCAGAATGTTTTGCAATAACTGCATATAATTCTTCTTTAACTCTAATCGTTTCTTTTAAAGCAATTTCCATATCGCTTAACTGACCTTGAGTTCCGCTACTTACTTGGTGAATCATTACACGAGAGTGTGTTAAAGCAGAACGTTTGCCTTCTGCACCAGCACATAATAGAACTGCTGCCATAGAAGCTGCGATACCTGTACATATTGTGGCAACATCTGGTTTAACAAATTGCATCGTATCATAAATACCTAACCCAGCATAAACTGATCCTCCAGGAGAATTGATATAAATCTGAATATCTTTTGATGCGTCTGTACTTTGTAAGAATAATAATTGTGCTTGAATAATATTAGCGACTTGGTCATTAACACCTGTTCCTAAAAAGATAATACGATCCATCATAAGACGTGAAAACACATCAAAAACGGCAATATTCATTTGGCGTTCTTCAATAATGTTAGGCGTCATGTTAGAAGGGTACATGCTTTCTATAATCTTGCTGTAATAATTACTATTGATTCCTTGATCTTTAATTGCGAATTTTTCAAATTCTTTTCCGTAATCCATATAAATTTAAATTCTTTTAATTAATGAGTTTTCTTTTATAAAACTCCTATAATGCGCTATAAAAACTTTTGAAGAAAAAGCATTCCATAAAAAAGCGCAAAACCAATAAGTTTTACGCTTTAAAGATACTAATTATTTTAATGAGACTGATTAACTATAAAATTCTTTAACAAAATCGTCATAAGTAATTTCTTTAGTCTTAACGTTTGCTTCAGTCTTATAAAGGTTTAACAATTTCTGACTCATCAACTGCTCAGACATACGTTTTACTTCATCTTGGTTAGATAAAATACGTGCTGCTATGTCTTCTAGCTCTTTTTCTGAAGGATTCATTTGTCCAAATTGTGCCATCTGTCCTTTAATCATATCCATAGAATAAGATTTTAACTCTTCAAATTGCACTTGTAGTTTATGATCTTGAATCAATTTACCTTCTATAAGTTGGTAACGCATGCTTTTTTCAGACTTTTCATATTCTTCTTTAGCTTGCTCTTCTGTCATGGCTTCTTCACCTGCAGTTTGCATCCACTTTTGTAAGAAACTTGATGGTAAGTCGAATTTAGTGCTTTCAATTAAACTCTCAGTAACATCGTTTAATAATTTCTGGTCACCTTGTTGAGAAAATTGCTTTTCTGAATCTTCTTTGATTTTATCTTTCAATTCAGTTACAGAAGTTACTTTTCCTTCACCAAATAATTTATCAAATAACTCTTGGTCTAAATCTGCTAATTCACGTTCGTTAATTTCAGTAATTGTAAAGTTTACTTCAATATCTAAACCATGAGCGTCATCATGAGCGACTTTTAAGAACGTCATTAAATCATGATCGTCATTAAATAATCCTTTTGTTTTTAATGTTATAACATCGCCAACTTTTGCTCCGATAAATTTCTTAGGATTTGTTTTTCCTTTTAATTTATCTAAAGTAATCATTGTAGTATTATCGATTTCTTTTTCTTCGTTAGTGAAAGTACCTGAGATTTCAGATGCTTCTGTAACTTCTTTTTGAGAAACGATTTTACCGTATTGTTTTTGGATGTGTACAATCTGATCATCAATCATTTTGTCATCTGCAACAATATTATAATGTGTAATTGCTTTTTTGCCTTTTAATTCTACATCAAATTCTGGTGCAAGGCCTAATTCAAATTCAAAAGAAAATGCTTCAGCATCCCAATCTAAATCGTCTTGTGCTTTTGGTAAAGGGTTACCTAGTACATCTAATTTTTCTTCAACTAAATACTTACCAAGTGCATCTTGTAGTAATTTGTTTACTTCATCTACTAATACAGCTTTACCATATTGCTTTTTTACCATTCCCATTGGCACGTGGCCTTTTCTAAAACCAGGGATGTTTGCAGACTTACGGTAATCTACTAATATTTTTTCTACTTTATCGCTATAATCTTCTTTTGCGATATCAACTTTTACAACTGCATTTAATGCATCGATGTTTTCTCTTGTAATGTTCATTGTTATTGAAACTAAAATTGGGCTGCAAAAATACAATATTTTTTGCAACCCAACAACAGTTTTAAGCGTTTGTATATCAGCTACTTTTTATCGTCTTTTAAAAAAGATTGTAGTAATGATTGCAGTATAGATAGTAGAATGCTAAATAATATGGCTGTCCAAAAACTAGAGACACTAAATCCATCTACAAGTTTGTCTGCCAAAAGAATAATGCATGCATTGATTACTAAAAGAAATAATCCTAAAGTAACAATTGTTATTGGTAACGTAAGAATGACTAAAATTGGTTTTACTAATAAATTTAGAATGGATAAAACAACAGCAACTATTATTGCGCCAGTATAACCATCTACATTTACACCGTTTAAAATATTTGCTAAAATAAAAACGGCTAATGCATTTAATAAGAGTCTTAAGATGAGATTCATGATTTATCGTTTTGAATTATATCTAAGATACTAAATATTATATAATTATTTCTTAACTTGAAAAATAATAGGTACTGAAAAAGGCATTATAACAGTTTTGCCACTTTGTTTTCCTGGTTTTAATTTAGGGAGTAAGTTTATAACTCTAATCGCTTCCTTAATCAGTTTAGGATGAGGTGCTTTTGCTTTTATATCTATTATTTCCCCAGTTTTATCAACTTTAAATGTTACAAAAATCCGTTGAATTCCTGATAACCCGATATTAGCAGCTGAATTAGTATTGAAATTTGCTTTGATTATCTCATTGACTTTTTTATTCATGCATTTCTTTTTTCCTGAATTACCTTTAGAATTTTCACAACCAGGATAAATAGCAACTCTTTCTAATACACCATCTGGTACTTCAGTAATTAGTAATTTAGTATCGGTTTTTGAATTTGTAGCTGCCCCATAATAGAATTTAATTTTTTCTACCTTTTTACCATTAGCGTCATATTTTGTCCAAGTGTTATGTAGCCTATCCTTATTATAGTCTCCTTCCCATTCCAAAATCATATTTGGTAAATAGCGTTTTTCTTCGCCTTCTTTTTTGTCGTTTTTGTTTTTACCTTCTAATTTAAGGTTTCCATTTTTGTAAAAGTTTTTATAGATTCCATCTCTTACACCATCTTTATAATTTACCAACCATTCTACCTTTCCGTTTTTGAAATAGCGTTTCCATTCTCCAACTGGATCATAATTTTTATGCTTCGCTTCAATTTCTATGGATCCATTCTCATAATAACTCTTAAAATAGCCCGATTTATCTTGCCATTTGTACTTTATATTTCCACTTTCATAAAAACCAATACGTACATAAACACCATCTTCTTTTTTTGTTTTTCTGCTAACTATTCCATTTTCGAAATATGAAATTTCTTCTTTATTAAATTTACCATCATTATAACTGTATATCCTCGAAACTTGTCCGTTTTTATAATAGCGCTTCCATTCTCCAATACGTTTGTTGTTCTTGTATTGCCCTTCTTTTTTAAGTTCTCCAGAATCGTAGAACTCTTTATGTGGTCCATCAGGCTTATCTTGAGCTAATGAAAATTGAATACTAAATAAGAATAGTATAATTATTAATAGATATTTCATATTTAAAAAATAAACATTATAAGTTAAATGAAGTTCATAACTGCATTATAAAATTCCTTTGGATTCTCAGCATGGAGCCAATGACCAGCATTAGAAATTGTTATTATCCTAGAATTAGGAAAATGACGATGAATAATAGCTTCATCTGCTTCGCTAATATATTCTGAACGGTCGCCTCTTAAAAACAAAGTGTCTTTTTCAAAAATAGCATGAATTGGAAGTGCTTCGCCAACTTCCGATACATTTTCTTTTAAGGCTTCTAAATTCATTCGTAAGCCTAATTGTCCTTTTTCTACCCAATATAAATTTTTGAGAAGAAACATACGAGTTCCCACTTCATGAACGTAGTGACTCAGAGCTTTATCGGCTTCGCCTCTCGTTTTTATTTCTGAAAAATCTAAACTGCTTAAGCCTTCTAAAATGGCATCATGATGAATAGGGTAGTAGCGTGGTGAAATATCTGCGACTATGAGCTTGCTAACCAATTCTGGGTATTTGGTGGCAAAAAGCATAGCTGTTTTTCCTCCCATGGAATGGCCTAATAAAACAATGTCCTCGAGATTGTTGGTTTTACAATAGGTTTTTAAATCTTGGGCCATTAACTCGTAATCAAACGCGTTAGAATGAAAACTACGACCATGATTACGTTGGTCTACGAGGTGCACTTCAAAATTCTCTTCAGAAAATTGCTTAGCTAAAGTTTTCCAATTGTCTCCCATGCCAAGAAAACCATGTAGGATAATAAATGGCTTTCCCTCTCCTATGATGTTTGAGTATAATATCATTATCAGTTTTGTTTCTTAACGACTTTGTGTCTTTTAGTGAAAATTTACTTTAATTTATCTAAATACATTCCTATAACATTTTCAACGCCCAAATAAAGACTTTCGGCAATCAAGGCATGTCCTATTGAAACTTCTAATAGACCTGTGATGTTTTCTTTAAAAAATTTAATGTTATCTAAAGATAAATCATGCCCTGCGTTAATGCCAAGTTGCATGGTATTGGCTAAGCCTGCACATGCCATGTAAGGATTAATAGCATCTGTGTTACCTAAACTATATTGATGCGCAAAGGCCTCTGTATAAAGTTCAATACGGTCAGTACCTGTGGCTTTTGCTCCTTCAATTTGGTGTAAATCTGGGTCTACAAATATTGAAGTTCTTATACCATTACTTTTAAATTCTTTAATCACTTCAATTAAAAAATCTTTATGTTTTAATGTGTCCCAACCAGCATTAGAAGTGATAGCATCTACAGAATCTGGCACTAAAGTGACTTGAGTTGGCTTAATTTTTAAAACCATATCCACAAATTTAGGTATGGGATTTCCTTCTATATTATATTCAGTGTAAACTTCTGATTTTAAATCGTATGCGTCTTGGTAGCGAATGTGGCGCTCATCTGGTCTTGGGTGTATAGTAACGCCTTCAGCTCCAAAACGCTGAACATCTTTAGCAAATTGAACAACATTTGGTGTGTCACCTCCACGACTATTTCTTAGCGTTGCGATTTTATTTATATTAACACTTAATTTGGTCATTTTTATAGATTTTGAATTACAAAAATACGAAGTAGGAGGTGCTTTTAATGGTTATTTTTGATTAATTTGCAACTTAAATATTTTAGTATAATGGAGCTTCAAAATTTTGTGATAAACGATATAAAGCCACTCAATTTTACCGATAAAATTGGGGATTTAAAAGTGCTATTTAATCAGTTAACTTATTCACACATTCCTATAATGAATAATGATGTTTATATGGGTTGTATTTCTGAGACGGATACACATTGTTTTGAAGGTGGTATTGCAATCGGTGATTGTAATTATGCTATTGAAGGTTTTTATGTGAGACCAACAACTAATTGGTTAGATGTGCTTGAAGCATTTGCTCAAAACGATTCTAATATAATGCCTGTTTTAGATCAGAATAATAAATATTTGGGGTATTATGAGCTAAATGATATTATACATTTATTTAATGAGACACCTTTCTTCTCAGAGCCTGGAGGCATTTTAATTGTTGAAAAAGGGATTAATGATTATTCGTTCAGTGAAATTAGTCAGATTGTAGAATCAAATGACGCCAAACTTTTAGGTGCTTTTATTTCTAAAATGGATGGTGATTTGATTAAAATTACGTTAAAAATAGGTAATGCTAGTCTTAATGAAGTGATACAGACCTTTAGACGCTACGGCTATAATATTGTGTCTGGCCATGAAGATGATACCTATATAGAGAGTTTAAAAGAACGTTCTAAATATCTAGACAAATATTTAAATATGTAATGTTGAAACAAGCATGTTTCATATTTTATCACCTCAAAGAATGATTAATAGCGAGCAGCATGTGACCATTGAAAAATAATAGATATAAACACATGAAAGTAGCAGTATACGGTCAGAATTATGTAAAAGATACCACTCAAAAAGCAGTGGAACAACTTCTAGATATATTATTAAGAGAACAAGCTCATGTTTTTTTTGAGAGCGAATTTATAACCACTCAAAACGCAGAAATACAAAACAGTTCTGCCATTAATACTTTTGATAAGCTTGATAAAACGTTTGATTTATTAATAAGTGTTGGAGGTGATGGTACAATTTTAAGAGCTGTAACGTATGTTAGGGATTTGGGAATACCAATTGTTGGTATTAATACTGGTCGTTTAGGTTTTTTAGCGACGATACAGATAGATGATATACAAACGGCACTTAAGGAGATATTCAAGGGAGATTATAAAATCTCTGAACGCTCGTTGCTAAGTGTGTCAACAGATCCTAAGCATAATGATGTGGTTAAAACCAATTTTGCACTCAATGAAATAGCATTGAGCCGTAAAAACACAACATCTATGATAACCGTTGAAACACATCTTAATGATGAGTTTTTAACATCGTATTGGGCAGATGGTCTTATTTTGTCTACTCCAACAGGTTCAACAGGTTATTCTTTAAGTTGTGGAGGTCCAGTTATTGCGCCAGATGCTAATAATTTTGCACTTACGCCAATTGCTCCACACAATCTAAGTGCACGTCCTTTAATAATACCAGATAGTACAACTGTAAAATTAAGGGTTAATGGTAGGGAAGATCAATTTTTAATGTCTTTAGATTCTAGAATTGTAACTTTATCTAATACCACTACAGTCACAGTAAAAAAGGCGGATTTTGTTATAAAAATGGTAGAATTGTTAGATGAAACTTTTTTAGCAACACTCCGAAAAAAATTACTTTGGGGAGAAGATCGACGGAATTAAAACAATAAATACTTCAATATGCTGTTTATCAATAAGACAATTTGCGTCAAATTGTTATGCACAAATCATAATTGTTATATTTGCAAACTTTGAAAAATTTATGAGGTATTTTTTTCTAATGCTTTTAAGCACATTTATTATTAATAAAGCTGAGGCTCAAATCTATGAGGTTGGCGTATTTGCTGGTGGCAGTAATTTTATTGGAGATGTTGGTGCTACGGATTATATATCACCAAATCAACCAGCATTCGGTGCTATTGTAAAATGGAACCGAAGTCCAAGACACTCTTTTAGAGCTTCCGTAATTTTTACAGAGCTTAAAGGTTTAGATGTAAAATCTGATGATCCAAGAAGAAAGGAACGTGGTTATGAATTTAACACCAGTATTATAGAGATATCTGCAGGTATGGAGTTTACATTTTTAGATTTTGATCTTCATAAAAGTGGATTAAAAGGGACTCCATATTTATACTCAGGTATATCATTGGCTAATCACGATAATAATTATTTTACGTCCGCAGGTCAGTTTACATCAGAAAACACAAGAAGTTGGGCCGTTGGTATTCCTATGGCATTAGGCTATAAAGCTAAGATTTCTCATCATTTTGTATTAGGAGCAGAAATAGGTGCGCGTTATACTTTTTCAGATGAATTAGATGGAAGTGTTCCAGATTCTGTAGACTTAGAAACACTTAGTTTTGGAAATACAAATAACACTGATTGGTATATGTTTACAGGAATTACATTAACTTACACCTTTGGTAGAAGACCTTGCTATTGCAATTTTTAAATGAGTATAAAAGAACAAATAAACAAAGAAAAGCTTCCCAACCATATAGCAATTATTATGGATGGTAATGGTCGTTGGGCAAAACAACAAGGGTTATTGCGCGCAATTGGTCATGAAAACGGAACAAAGTCGGTGAGACAAACTGTTGAAGCTAGTGCAGAATTAGGAATTAAAAATTTAACGCTCTACGCGTTTTCTACAGAGAATTGGAATAGGCCAAAATTAGAAGTGCAAACCTTAATGAAGCTTTTGGTAAAGTCTTTAAAAAAGGAAATAAAAACACTTCAAGATAATGGTATAAAGCTTTGTGCTATTGGATGTTTAGGAGATTTGCCTAAAAAAGCTCATAAAGAATTATTAGATGTTATAGAAAACACTAAGAATAATACTCATATGACATTAACTCTAGCATTAAGTTATGGTTCTCGTGAAGAAATTGTTAATGTTATTAAAGAATTGTCATTTAAAGTTAAAAATAATATAATTTCTGTAGAAAGTATTGACGAATCAATTATAAATAAGCATCTTTACACGCAAAATTTACCAGACGTAGATCTACTTATTCGCACAAGTGGTGAACAGCGTATTAGTAACTTTTTGCTTTGGCAGATAGCCTATGCAGAATTATATTTTACAGATATTTTATGGCCAGATTTTAAAAAAGAAGATCTATATGAGGCAATCGTAAATTATCAAAACAGAGAACGAAGATTTGGAAAAACAAGCGAACAACTTACCTAATAATACAGTATTGAAGTCATTAATAAAACTTGCCTTTACAGTATTCCTTTTTACAATTTCATTTACCAGTAATGCACAGGTTGAAGGTGGAGAAACCTATTTGATTAAGGAGATTAAAGTTACCGGAAACACTAACTTTAGTGAGCAAACCATTATTGCATATTCTAAACTTAGAAAAGATGAAGAAATACAAGTTGGTGGCGAGAAGATTGCCAACGCTGTAAAAACTTTGTGGAAATCTAACTTGTTTAGTAGTATTGATATTTATGTAATTAACATAAATGGTAGTACAGCAGATTTAGAGATTAACCTTAGCGATTTGCCAGAACTTAAAGACCTTACAATAGAAGGGATTAGAAAAGGTAAAAAAGATGAGGTTATTGACGAGAATAAACTAAAATCAGGGCAGAAAGTTACTGAGAATCTTATTGCAACGACTAAAAATTATTTGACTAATAAATATAGAAAAAAGGGATTTTTAAATACAAAGGTTAATATAAGCACATCACAAGTAATTGACTCTGTTGAGAAAGAACGTGTTAATATGCGTATTGACATTGATAAAGGTCAGAAAGTAAAGATAAAGGCTATAAATATTGAAGGCAACGAAAAAATAACAGATAAAAAGCTTCGTAAGGCAATGAAAAATACGAAGCAAAAAAGTCTAAGTCCATTGAGATTATTAAAGCGTTCTAAATATATTGAAGACGATTTTAGAGCAGATTTAATAAGTTTAGTTGATTATTATAAAGAAAATGGCTATCGTGATGCTAGAGTAATATCTGATTCAATTACGTATTTAGATAAGCGAAATATTAATCTTGATATAAAAGTAGAAGAAGGTGAAAAATACACTTTTGGTAAAATCACTTTTGTGGGTAACACGGTTTATTCAGATCAACAGTTATCTAATCTTCTTCAAATAAAAGAAGGTGATACTTATAATGGAGTAGAATTACGAGAACGTATTGCAGATGAGACTAATCCAGATGCTAATGATATAACTAATGCATACCAGAATTTTGGTTATATGTTCTCAACAATTAATCCAGTAGAAGTAAGTGCAGAAGGAAATGTTATTGATATGGAAATCCGTATCTCTGAAGGAAAACCAGCCTACTTTAATAATGTTACAGTTGTAGGAAATGATGTTACCAATGACCATGTTGTTTATAGAGAAATAAGAACTCGTCCAGGTATGCTTTACAGAAAAGCAGATATCATTAGAACCATTAGAGAACTTGGGCAACTGGGTTATTTTGATGCGCAGCAGATTACACCAAATGTAAAAAACCCTAACCCAGTAGATGGAACTTTAGATGTAGAATATTCTGTAGTAGAACAGGGTTCTAGTCAGATACAAGTACAAGGTGGTTACGGAGGTGGCGGATTTATTGGTACGCTTGGGTTATCATTTAATAACTTCTCTATTAGAGATTTATTTAAAAAAGATGCCTATAAACCAGTACCTAGAGGAGATGGTCAAAGTTTAGCATTGAGACTTCAAGCAAGTCAGTTTTTTCAAACTTATAGTTTCTCATTTAGCGAGCCATGGTTTGGTGGTAAAAAACCTTTTCAAATGTCTACATCAATTTCGCATTCTAGACAGTTTTTGTACGATTCATCAACAGGAAGTGCAGATAAAGACAAGCGTTTTAACATTACAGGTATAACATTCGGTTTGTCAACGAGACTGTCTGAGCCAGATGATTACTTTTTATTATCACAAGCGTTAAGTTATCAGCATTATGATCTTCAGAATTATAATACAGGATTATTTACGTTTGGAGATGGTACTTCTAACAATCTATCTTACACAATTGGTTTAAGTAGAAATAACCTTTACACGGATCCTATTTATCCTACAGGAGGTTCTAATTTTTCTGTATCAGCTAAATTTTCATTTCCTTATTCATTAGTGAATGGAGTGGATTATGATGAGTTAGCGGATGACAGAGATGACCAAGACGAAATAATTAACGAATACGAATCTAACCCAAGTTCAAACCCAGCGGTAATAAGTGCTTATGATGATGCTGTGGCAAGACGATCAGAAATTGATCAAGAACGTTTTAAGTGGTTAGAGTTTTATAAAATTAAATTTAAAGCAGATTGGTACCAATCATTAACTAAAAAATTAGTGCTACGTCCAAGTGTAGAATTTGGTTTCCTTGGTGCTTATAATAATTCTCGTGGAGTAATTCCTTTTGAGCGTTTCTTCGTTGGTGGAGATGGTTTAGGTAACTTCTCATTGGATGGAAGAGAAGTAGTGCAATTAAGAGGGTATCCTAATCAATCGCTATCAGATGCTGATGGTGGATCAATTTATAACAAATTCTCATTAGAGTTGCGTTATCCTATTACTTTGGGAGCGCAAGCTAAAATATATGCATTATCATTCTTAGAAGCTGGCTCATCAGTTAATAACTTTAAAGATTTTGATCCATTTAAACTTCAAAGATCTGCAGGTTTTGGATTAAGAATATTTATGCCAGCCTTTGGTTTACTTGGTATAGACTTTGGTCATGCATTCGATGATGCTCCATACGGAGCAACAGTTAAAAACTGGGAAACACACTTCATTATTGGACAGCAATTTTAAGTTTGGCACGATATTTTCTAATAGCTTAATAAGGATTTCATCAGAATGTTAAAATTTTTAAGAATATATTTCGTTAAATTTGATGATTAGTAATACTAAAACAGTAATACATTTAGTTTTACGGGTAAGATGTCTCAAAATACAAAAACAGAAATGATGAAATTTAAAGTTCTTTTTTTAATAGTAATAGTAGGTTTATTGAGCTTTAGTGCTAACGCACAACGTGGAGTAAGAATAGGTTATATAGATACAGAGTACATTTTACAAAATGTGCCCGAATATCAGGAAGCTTCTTCGCAATTAGATAAAAAGGTTCAAGACTGGAAAGCTGAAATAGATTCAAAATTAAAAGGTATTGAACAAAAGAAAAAAGAGCTTGATAATGAACGTGTGCTTTTAACAAAAGAATTGTACGATGAGCGTTATGAAGATATTTCTTATGAAGAAGCTGAAATCTTAGATTATCAACAAAAACGTTTTGGTCCTGAAGGAGATTTAATGATCCAAAAACGCCAATTGATTGAGCCTATACAAGATCAGATTTTTGCGGCAGTACAAGACATTGCGGAAACAGGAAAATATGATTTTGTGTTTGATAAGTCTGCAGATGTAGTAATGCTTTATTCTGCAGAACGTTATGATATTAGTGAACGTGTACTGAAAACAATAACGAGATCCTCTAAGAGAACACAAGCAAAAAGCAAAAAAGAGCGTAAAGAATTAGAGGACGAAGCCGTTGTACCAGAAGTAAGTGATAGTCAAGATGCTCGCCAAAAAGCATTGGAAGATAAAAAAGCGAAACGTGAAGAGGAGTTAGCAGCCAAACGTGCAGAACGAGAAAAGGCAGCTGAAGATAGAAAAAAAGCTCAAGAAGCCTTAAGAGAACAAAAGCGACTAGAAGCAGAAGCGCGTAGACAAAAAGCTATAGATGCTAGAAATAGTAGAGCTAAATCTTCTGAAGAAACTAAAACAGTTGAGAAGGATAGTACTAGCAGTGCAAGACCTACTGTTGAAACAGATAGTACAAAAGCCAAAGATGTTGCGAAGAAAGACTCAGGTAGTTCAATAAAACCTAAAACAGCAGCAGAAATAGCAGCAGCAGAACGTCTTAAAAAAACGAAAGATAGAGAAGCGCGTCAAAAGGAATTAGAAGATAGAAAAAAGAAGATTATAGAACAACGAAAAAAAGCACGTGAAGAGCGTGAAAGACAAGTAAAAAGGAATGACTCTATAGCTAAGGCTAAGAAAAACGAATAAAACAACAATTAATAATTTATAACACACAAATACACTTTAGAAAATGAAACATTTAAAATCTTTATTATTTGCAGCAGTACTTTTTGTAGGAGCAACAAGTTTTACAACTGCTCAAACTAAAATTGCTCATATTAATAAGCAAGAATTAATTAAAGCAATGCCTGCTTATGCTCAAGCACAAACAGAAATTGAAAAATTAGGTAAAACATATGAAGCTACAATTCAAACATCTCTTAAAGAATTAGATGTTAAGTTAAAGCAATACAATGCAGAAGCTGAAACTAAGACTGAAGAGGAAAACATGAAGCGTATGCAAGAAGTTGAAGGTATCAAGCAAAGTTTAGGTGAATACCAACAACAAGCACAAAAAGATTTACAAGAAAAAGAATTTAATCTTTTAAAGCCAATAGTTGAAAAGGCAGATAACGCTATTAAAGCTGTTGCTAAGGCTCAAGGATACCAATATGTTGTAGATTCTGCAATGCTAATAGTAGCAGATGGCAAAAATCTTATGTTAGATGTTAAGAAGCAATTGGGAATGTAATCCTAATTAAAAATAGTTATTTAGAAAGTCGCTTATTAATAAGCGACTTTTTATTTTTGTAATAATGAGTAAAGGACCAATTGGTATATTCGATTCTGGTATTGGAGGTACATCTATCTTCAAGGAAATCCATGCGCTTTTGCCAAATGAAAACTTCATATATTTAGCGGATAGTAAAAATGCTCCTTATGGTAATAGATCTAAAGAGGAGATCATTAAGCTGAGTATTAAAAATACTGAATTCCTAATAGCTAAAGGGTGTAAAATAATAGTAGTAGCTTGTAATACTGCAACAACAAATGCCATTGATTATTTAAGAGAAAACTATCCCATTCCTTTTATTGGTATTGAGCCTGCTATTAAAACGGCTGCATTAAATACACAAACGAAATCTGTAGGTATTTTGGCAACTAAAGGGACATTAAGCAGTCACCTTTTTCATAAGACAACAGATTTATATGCCAACGGCATAAAAGTGATAGAACAAGTTGGTGAAGGTATTGTACCATTAATTGAATCTGGTCAACTAAATTCTACCGAAATGAAGTTGCTTTTAGAAACATATTTAAAACCTATGCTAGAGCAAAATATAGACTACTTGGTGTTAGGTTGTACGCATTACCCATATCTTATTCCTATGCTAGCTAAAATGCTGCCAAATGACGTTAAAATTATTGATTCGGGATTAGCTGTAGCAAAACAAACACAATTAATCTTATCAAATCTTCAGTTATTAAATGATGGTAATTTAACGCTAGCTACAAAATTATTTTCTAATGGTGATATTAGTGTTTTAAAAGCTATTATTGAGAATAAATTTGAAGTGTCTTATTTAGATTTTTAGTAAGGTTTAATGTTTAAACTATACTAAGGTCTTATGAAATTATTATTTGTCTACAATGCTAATTCAGGAAAGTTGAATACTTTGTTTGATGTTGGACATAAACTTATTAGCCCTTCATCTTACAAATGCAGTTTATGTGCGTTAACGCACAATGTTTTTTCTGAAAACGCAACCTGGAAAAAATTTAGAGATGAAAGTCATTTTGATATGGTTTTTTATCACAAGGATGAGTTTGAAATCAAATTTCCAGAAGTCAAGCTAGTGTACCCAACCATCCTTAAACTTGAAAACAATCAACTTACAACAGTTTTAAATCCAGAGGTTTTAAAAGAGATCCCAAGTGTTGACACTTTAATAACCCGACTACAATCTGCTATTTAATAATTACTCTTTAAACCAGCTAGAATATTTGACATAGTTATTTGCAATTCGGTCAATTTCTCCAGAAATTAATTCTTTGCTAATGTCTTTTACTTTCTTGGCAGGTACACCAGCGTAAATGCTTCCAGATTCAACAACAGTGTTTTTGGTAACTACAGCTCCTGCAGCAATGATGCTATTGCTTTCAATAACACAATCGTCCATAATGATACTTCCCATACCAACTAGCACATTGTCTTTTATAGTGCAACCGTGTACAAGCGCATTATGGCCTATAGAGACATTATTACCAATGGTTGTAGGTGATTTTTGGTAGGTTGCATGGATTACAGCTCCATCTTGAATATTCACTTTATCTCCCATTTTAATAAAATGAACGTCACCTCTAATTACAGCATTAAACCAAACACTGCATTGTTTTCCCATAGAAACTTCTCCAACGATAGTTGCATTTTCTGCAACAAAGCAATCTTCAGGTATTTGTGGGTGATTTCCTCTTACGGTTTTTATAACTGGCATATGTTATTATTTTAGAAATTCGTTTAGAGCATAAAAAAAAGTATACTCATTTAAAAAATATGAAACCTTAAAGAGCTTAAATTTTCTGTAAGGCTAACACGTAATAAAGATAAAATGAAAATTTAGATTTTTAGAATTTTTCACAAAAAAAAGAGCAGCATAATTGCTACTCTTTAATCTAAATTTTATAATTGAGAAAACTATACGTTTTCAGCGTCTCTTAAACCTTGAATGTATTCAGCTTTCTGAATTTCTCTTCTTCTTTTAACTGAAGGCTTAGCAAAATAACGATTCTCTCTTAAGTTTTGCATAATTTGCACATTTCTGTGTTTACGCTTGTAACGCTTAAGTGCACGTTCTATATTTTCTCCTTCTTTGATTTCGATTTTAATCATTATATCGATATATTTTTGTTAACTATTTCTTGCAAATGGTCGGCAAATATATGCTAACTATTTGAAAATAAAAAATTAAATTAAATTTTTAAGTATTTATTTTTCAGATTAGTATTTTTAATGCTATTTAAACCCTAAAATCAATGTCTTATGTTATCAGTAGCAATCAATTATACTCTTAACTTTATCCTAAATAAGTCTTTAAAATTTTGCTTTTACTAGCGTGTCTTAATCTTCTAATACCTTTTTCTCTAATTTGTCTCACACGTTCGCGAGTTAAGTCGTAGATACTTCCAATTTCTTCTAGTGTCATTGGTGGTTGGTCACCAATTCCAAAATTCAAACGAATCACATCACTTTCCTTTTGTGTTAGTGTTTCTAGAGCACGTTCTACTTCAGTGTTTAAAGATTCTTTCATTAAAGCCATGTCAGGTCTTGGTGATTCACCAGAACTTACTACATCGTATAAACTAAAAGTTTCTCCATCTTTTAATGGTGCGTCCATTGATAAATGACGACCAGAATTTTTCATAGATTGTTTTACCTCACGAACGCTAATGTCTAATTCGCGTGCAATTTCGTCTGCATTTGGTGGTCTTTGGTTTATCTGCTCTAAATGAGAAAATGCTTTGTTAATCTTATTTATAGTACCAATCTTGTTTAATGGTAAACGTACAATACGAGATTGTTCCGCTAAAGCCTGTAAAATTGCTTGTCTAATCCACCATACAGCATAAGAAATAAACTTAAAACCTCTAGTTTCATCAAAACGTTTTGCTGCTTTTACCAAACCTGCGTTACCTTCATTAATTAAATCTGGTAATTTTAAACCCTGATTTTGGTATTGTTTTGCAACCGAAACAACAAACCTTAAATTGGCTGTTGTTAATTTATCTAATGCTGCTTGATCACCTTTCCTGATGAGCTGTGCTAATTCCACTTCTTCATCTGCGGTTATCAACGGAATCTTACTGATGTCTTGAAGATACTTATCTAATGATTTATCTTCTCTGTTGGTAACCTGCTTGGTGATTTTTAACTGCCTCATATATCCTATTTAAAATTAGTGAACCTTCAATATACTCTAATAATTTAGATTTCCAAACAATTGTATAATTATTAACAAGTATTAACGAATTATTGCTGTTTTTAACGATGAACGGTTAGTTTTTGGTAGAATCTTTCGATTTATCGTTTTCAGATTTCTTCTTTCCTCCCAGTAATCCACCCAAAATATTCCCTACTCCTTCTTTAACTTTATCTTCTGCTGTTTGCTTGGTTGTATTTTCTTTTGTGGTTGTAGAATCTGTTTTAGTTGTGTTTGAACTTCCGCTTAATAGTCCTCCAATTAAGTCGGTTGCTTTATCTTTACCTGTGTTAATTAATTTTTGTTTTTCAATTTCAATTAATTGCTTAGTTAAGTTTGAAACACCAGAAGTTAAATCTGTTTGAATCTTAGGGCTTGAAAAAGTGCCACCAATGTTTGCCGTAACAGGCACCGTAAGTTTGTTTACTTCATTGTCATTGATTTTTCCAATTAAGCGATTTACATCACTACCTAAGTATTTAGCAGGTACTTGAAAAACGGCATTGTAATTCATGGTGTTTGAAAAACTATGAGAACCAGATACTACAATTGGTATGTCTTTATAGTTTACAGTAAATGGTTTTACAGAGACTTGTCCATTCTCAAAGCTTAAATTTGTTTTAAGGTCTTTTAAATCTAATTTACTAAAATCAATAAAGTCTAATTTACTGTCTAGGCTAGAAAGTAATGGACTATTCTCAGCATCAATTTTGTCGGTTAAAATTTTTGCAATGGCACTACCAGAAATTGAACTTAAGTCTGGCGAAAAGCTTTCATCTAGAAAACCGCTTATATCTATAGTAGAATTTAATTTTCCTTGAAGCACTTTTGCAATTGGTGCTAAGGCCTTCAACATATCTAAATCTTTAAATGATTGTGAGATATCAAAATTTTGCATGGCCAAATTCATATCAAAAGTTGATTTAGTTGCTTTGGTAGAAACATTACCAGAAATGCCTAATTGACCATTAAAGATATCTGTGGTCATATTTTGCAGATTCGCATTTTGATCCTTAATACGTAATTGACCTTTTACATTTTTTAAGTTAAGATTGTCATATATAACCGTTTTTGCATTGGCAGTTATAGTGCAATCTAAAAAATCAGGAATTTTAAGTGATTCAGCATCAGACGTTGTTTTATTAGACGATTCCGTAGCCGTTTCGTCTTCAGACATAAAGTCTGAAATTGCAAACGTATTAGAATTTACATTAAAATTTCCTTCTAGTTTTTTATCACTTAATAGAAAACCTAATAAATTATTAATAGTTCCTGTGGCAGAAAAATCACTTTTCCCTGTTAGCGCATCAAAGCTATTTAGGCTTACTGTACCTAGTTTAAAGGTTAAATCAGCTTTATTAATTTGAATAGGATTAACAATATCTTCTGATGAGAATATAAAACCTGAAATAGAAACACTTCCAACATTTTTAATGCGTTGGTAAGCATTTGTATCAATCGCATTCATGTCAAAAGAGGTGCTCACATTTCCTTTTAAAATACCACTCAATTCATCTTCTAATTCAATAGGATATGCTTTGGTAATGTTTGCTAAGTTTAAAACACCATCTAATTTGGCGTCTATTTGCTGATTTGTTGTTAGGTTTTTAACGTGAATTTCAGACCTAAATACATCTTCATCGATTTGAAAATTAAGTTTATCAATATTTACAAAAGTATCATCTACATTACCTGTTGTGTTTTTTACCGAAGCATCGATTGTAATATTTCTAACACTTTTTGGAAGCTCAGGATATTTAAAAGATGCATTACTTGAATTTAAATTGATGTCTAAAGTTGGAATCGTTTCTTCAGAAACCAACCCTTTAATCATTCCGTTGACGGTAAAATTTCCGGTAGTATTTACGTTTGCAATGTCTTTTGCATAAGCTTTAGGTATTACAGCCAAGAAGTCTTTAAACGAAGCTTCAGGATTTTTAAAAGTAATGTCTATTTGTTGGCCAGCTTCAACAAGTTGAATAAATCCATCAAACTCTAATGGCAATGCATTTATATAAGCTTTGTTTTCTTTGAAAGTATATTTCTGTTGTTCTAAGTCTAAATCGATTAATGCATCTAATTTAATGCTGTTGTTGCTAAAATATTCAGTACTATCCATTGCAAACGTCACGTTTGCTTCTGTGTTAGTATCTAATTCAGATTTTCCACCAGAGAAAATACCCTTTCCTTTATGGTTGATTTCAGATAAATAGAAAGTTAAATTTGAAGTGTCATCAATATAGGTGAACGCACTATTATTAAGTTCGTAGTTGTCTATATCAAAACTAAAACCACTAGAGCTTTCCGTCTCTGTAGGTGTAGAATCTGTTTCACTTTCCTTAACTATATCGTAATTTGTAGCACCAGTTTTGTTGGTTTTAATTACTAGAAGTAACTCGTTAGCGATAATATCATTAATTTCTAAGGGTTCTTCAGTTCCTTTTAATAACTGCATAATACCCATTTCAAAGGATAAAGATTTTGCTGTAGCTAAGGTTTCACCTTCAAAAGGTGCACGATTGGTGATTTTTAAATTTTCAACACTAACTTCTGCCTTGGGGAAACTGCTAATTAAGCTTAAACTAATATCATCGAAGGATACTTCGGCATTTAAATTTTCATCTGCATAATTCTGAACAATGGTATCTATTTTAGATTCTAAAACAAATGGTATAGCTATAAGTATCGTAATAAAAATAAGTAAAACGATTCCAATGATTTTCAAAAATTTCTTCATAAGGTCTATTTGTGTTGTTAAAACAGCATCTTTTATATATACGCAAAATTCCGTATAAAAGTTGCTAATGTCGGTAAGTTTAAGAAGATTTTAATGTTTTGATTAACCGTTATAGCAAATTTATTTCCTCATTTACTTTTAGTTTAAAACGTTTTCTAAACAAATACACACCAAGATATAAAAAAGGAGTGTCAAATAATGCAACTATAACTTTAAATAAAAAGCCACTGATAAGTAAACCTTTAAAATTTACCCAATCTATAATTCCAAAACTACAAAGCAATGTAACAATAGTAAACGTGTCAACAAATTGAGAAAACCAAGTAGAAAAATTATTACGTAACCACAAATGTTTGCCTTTGGTTAATCGTTTCCAGAAATGATAAATTTGAATATCTACAAACTGAGCAAACAAATACGTTAGCATACTAGCAAAAACGGCTAATGATGTATTGCCAAAAACAGTTTTAAACATGGCATTGTCTACATAAGACCAATCTGTGGCTGGCATATTAGATGCTGTATAGATAATTAAAAGTGAAAATAACGAAGCAAAAATACCCACAACTACAATATCATTAGCGCGTTTTTTACCATAAATTTCACTAATTAAATCTGTAATAAGAAACGTAATAGGATAGGGTAAAATACCTACAGAAATCTCAAATAATTTTGAACCAAAAATTTCAATGTCTAAAGGATACCAATAAAAGAATTTTTGAAAAATTAAATTTGAAACTACAAGCGAGGTTATAAAAAGTCCGCCAAGTAAGAAATAAATACGTTGTGCTAATAGCTTGTCTTTTAATGACATTGAAAATGGTTAATAAATAGTTTAAGGAAAGGTAAAGTTATAAAAATTGTTTTAGTTATTTTGTTCCTTCGATGAAACCGACTAAAACCATTCACATAGCATTAGGAAGTAACAAAGGCAATAAGTTGCAGTATTTGCAATCTGCTGTTGATGCTATTTTTGTACATATAGGTGCTGTAAAGAAGATTTCTAAAGTTTATAGAACACCAGCTTTTGGGTTTGAAGGCGATGATTTTTATAATGCCTGTATTAGTGTTGTAACGGAATTTAAACCTAAAAAAGTTCTCAGAGAATTACAGAACATTGAGATTGAATTAGGTCGAAAATCTAAAACAACCAAAGGGTATGAGTCTAGAGAAATAGATTTAGATATTTTGTTTTTTGAAGATGAAATTATTGAGGAGAAGACCTTAATTCTTCCACATCCACAACTTCAAAATCGCAAATTTGTTTTGCAGCCGCTTTTAGATGTTGCAAAAGATTTTAAACATCCTGTTTTAAATAAATCTATTGAAACTTTATTGGTAGAATGTAATGATGATTCTGAAATTGAACATGTTAATATTTGGTTGAAAAATCCGAAAAAATCTTACACGTTTAATAACTATAACTACATTGCCATAGAAGGTAATATTGGTGCAGGTAAAACAAGTTTGTCTAATAAAATTTCTAGCGATTTTAATGCTAAATTGATATTAGAACGTTTTGCAGATAACCCGTTCTTACCAAAATTCTACAAAGAACCAGAACGGTATGCGTTTACTTTAGAAATGTCTTTTTTAGCAGACCGTTATCAACAAATTAGTGATGATTTATCGCAATTAGATTTGTTTAAGGATTTTATGGTAAGCGATTATGATGTAAATAAGTCGCTCATATTCTCAAAGGTGACTTTACCAGAGGATGAATTTCGTTTATACCGTAAACTGTTCTACCAGGTTTATAAAGATATCGCCAAGCCAGATTTATACATCTATTTGTATCAAAACACCGAACGTTTGCAGGCCAATATTAAAAAAAGAGGACGTAATTACGAAAAGGATATAAAGGATGATTATCTAGATAAAATCAATTCTGGTTATCTGGAGTTCTTAAAAAGTCAACCTGAAATGAATGTTAAGATTATTGATGTTTCAGAAAAAGATTTTGTTAAGAATCGTGCGGATTATTTATGGCTGTTGGGTGAGATAAATGAAGCTTCAGTAAGAATTAAACAGTAAGCTTTATTATTCTGAAATCGTTTTAGGATGCATTCTTAATGTGAATTTTTATAAAGTATAAATAGTTGTTACGATTATACCCTTATCGTCTTCTAGAATAGTTTCGTTCAAAACTTTTTGTTCTTCAATTTTTAAATTAAAAGGCGCTTTCAACAAATCAACACCACTTTTCTTTTTAATTCTAATGCCTTGGCCAGAGATAATATCTTTATTTGATTCAAAATTTCCAATAGGTAAATGTTCCGTGAGAATTACAAACTTATAATTCGAAAGTTTTTTGGCAACAGCTTTAATTTCAGCATTAGATAAATGTTGTAAAACCTGTCTTAGGATAATACAATCTGCTTTTGGCAAGTCGTCTTTTGCAATATCTAAACAATGAAATTCTAAATTATCAGCTTTAAAAATTGTTTTATTTCTTTCAATTAAATCGGCAACAATATCAATAGCAATATATTTTTTGGTGTATTTGGTTAACTGTTTTCCGATGTTAAAATCGCCACAGCCTAAATCGCAAACAGTAAGTGTATTATTATGAGATTTTAAAAATGTAGATACACTATTAATATAAGGTTCAATAATTTTTAAATTGTGAGAACCAAAACCCGAATAAAAATCAAAATCTTGTCCACCCCAAAGATGTAAATCATAAATCTGATTCATTACGTCTTTTGTTGGCCAAGGTTGTTTTTGTTTTTTAGACATTGTTTAAGGCTTTTTGCAAAGTTTCTATTCATGAAAGTATTCAAACTCTCTGTAGATAATTTTATGTAAAGATTTATTCATGAAAGATTTTCTAACTATCCAGAAATTTTTTTCATTAAAAATATATTTATAGCGTGTTTTGTTAATTAACTTATCTTTTTTGTCAAATTCTTTTTTGTTTAACAGCGTGCCATCTTTTTTCCATTTGTAGGAAAATTTATTGTGTTCAAAAATGCTGTCAGATTCGGAATAATCCATTTCAGTCGTTCTTTCTTTGCTATCATATTTTTCCTTTAACTTCAAGTAAGTTATGTAGTTGTCGGTATCTGAATCTATGTATTTTTCGTAATAAACATAATTGCTAGAAGTGAGTTTATTATGATTATCATAATTATAAGTTTCCTCAAAACTCAATTCTTTCTCATCTTTTATGTAATTAAAATGGATTTTAATTAAAAGACTATCATTATAGTTATAATAAGTTTTAAAAGAGATTGAGTCATCGTTAATGTTTGAAATAGCGAAGTCTATCTTGTTATCTTTGTGATAATATGTTGTGGTGTTCTTGTTTTTTGGTTCAGAATTTTCAAAGGTTATTCTTATGTTTTTAATTTTTTCACCTTTTTCATTATATAACGTTTTATTAGTTTCTATGGTTGAGGTGTAATATTTACCATCGCTATATAATTGTCTAAATAGTTCGGTAGTGTTTATACTTTTGATTCCTTTTTTTGATTGTCCATTTTGTGAATGACAATATTCAGTTGATATAAAAAGAAGAGCAAAGACTATTAATTTTTTCATTGCATCTTACTAAACACATCCCAAATCACAACACCGCAACTTACCGAAATATTTAAAGAGTGTTTAGTTCCGTATTGCGGAATTTCAATCACAACATTACTTGCATCAACAACATCTTGAGCAACACCTTTTACCTCGTTACCGAATACAAAAGCGTATTTTTCGTTAGGCTGAGGTTTAAAATTGTTGAGCATTGTGGCATTTTCGGCTTGTTCAATAGAACAGATTTTTACGTCTTCTGCTTTAAGTTTATTAATAACATCTAATGTGTTTTCTGCATATTCCCAGTCTACAGTTTCTGTGCTTCCTAAAGCTGTTTTTCTAATGTCGTTATGCGGTGGTTGTGCTGTGATTCCGCAGAGATATATTTTTTCAATTAAAAAAGCATCACTCGTTCTAAACACAGAGCCAATATTATTTAAGCTTCTAATATTATCTAGGATGATGATGATAGGCGATTTTTCAGCCGTTTTAAATTCTGAAACTTCTAATCGGTCTAATTCTTCGTTTTTTAGTTTTCTTTTCAACTTTATTTAATTTTTATTATTAAATCAAATTTTTAAAACACCCCTAATGAGCTTCGCTCGGTAGTTTCAAAACAAAATATATTTTATTTCTCACTAATCCTCAAGGGGACAGTCTCACTGTTGCGGTTAAAAAAATCTGAAAGATGTTTTTAACAATTGTCCCCTTGAGGGGACTTTAGGGGTGTTTTTTTAGTATATGAGACCTGTTAGGTTTTTAAAACCTGCTAGGTCAGTGAATGCGACGTTATCAACAGCTGTAAATAACTTCTAGTTCTTAAGCTTCAATAGACCTTAAAATATAAGTAATTTAGCAAACTTGCAATTCTGAAATTGATTAAAGCAAAAGTATAATTTAAAACGCGATTACCATTGGCTAAAAAGGCAAAAAAAGTAACACCATTGATGAAACAGTATAATGCCATTAAGGTAAAATATCCTGATGCATTGTTATTATTTCGTGTGGGCGATTTTTATGAAACTTTTGGTAGTGATGCTGTAAAAGCCTCTAAAATTTTAGATATTATCTTAACCAAACGTGGAGCTGGTAGCGAAAGTGAAATTGAACTCGCTGGTTTTCCGCATCATTCCTTAAATACGTATTTGCCAAAATTGGTAAAAGCAGGTGAACGTGTTGCTATTTGCGACCAGCTGGAAGACCCAAAACAAACCAAAACCATTGTAAAACGTGGTGTTACTGAATTGGTGACACCAGGTGTGGCTTTTAATGATGATATTTTACATTCAAAATCTAATAACTTTTTAGCAGCTGTTTATTTTGAAAAACAACGTATTGGTGTTGCATTTTTAGATATTTCAACAGGTGAATTTTTAACATCTCAAGGTAATGCTGAGTATATTGATAAATTGCTTCAGAATTTTAATCCAAGTGAAGTTTTAATTTCAAAACAAAGCCGGAAAGCATTTTCTGAAACTTTCGGAAATGATTTTCATACCTTTTATTTGGAAGATTGGGTTTTTCAAGCCGATTATGCACATGAAACATTAACCAAACATTTCAATACTAAAACACTTAAAGGGTTTGGTATTGAAGATTTATACGAAGGGATTATTGCTTCAGGTGTGGTGCTTCATTATTTAGGAGAAACGCGTCATAATAAGTTAGAGCATATTGCCACGATTTCTAGAATTGCCACAGACGATTATGTGTGGATGGATAAATTCACTATTCGTAATTTAGAGCTTTACAATTCTACCAATGCCAATGCTGTAACGTTAATCAATGTCATTGATAAGACGATTTCTGCCATGGGAGGACGTACCTTAAAACGTTGGTTGGCATTGCCTCTAAAACATGCTGAGAAAATAAAACAACGACATGAGGTGGTGAAGTATTTGTTGGAGAATGAATCTGTGCTTCAAGATATTCAAGGGCAAATAAAACATATTGGAGACATAGAGCGTCTCATCTCTAAAATCGCCACGACTAAGGTGAGTCCTCGTGAAGTGATTCAACTTAAAAACTCATTAGAAGCTATTGTGCCTATTAAGTCTGTGGCAGAAACTTGTGAGAATGAAGCTCTAAAAGTTTTAGGAGATAACTTGCATCGTTGTGATTTACTTCGAGATAAAATAAAAGAAACTTTAAACGAAGATGCACCTGTAAATATTTTAAAAGGAAGCTCAATAGCTTCTGGTTTTTCTGAGGAATTAGATGAATTAAGAGGTTTATCACAATCTGGTAAAACCTATTTAGATAATATGTTGAAGCGCGAAAGTGAGCGCACAGGTATCACGTCGTTAAAAATAGCCTCAAACAACGTTTTTGGTTATTACATTGAAGTAAGAAATGCACATAAAGATAAAGTTCCAGAAGAATGGATTAGAAAGCAAACGCTAGTAAATGCAGAAAGATACATTACAGAAGAACTGAAAGAATATGAAGCAAAAATTTTAGGAGCAGAAGAACGCATTTCTACAATTGAACAACAATTATTCGCAGAATTAGTACAATGGATGCATCAGTTTATTATTTCTGTACAGCAAAATGCACAACTTATTGGGCAATTAGATTGTTTATGTGGTTTTGCAAGTTTGGCAAAAGCAAATAAATATACCTATCCACAAATTGATGATAGTTTTGATTTAGAAATTAAAGATGGTCGTCATCCTGTAATTGAAAAACAATTACCAATTGGTGAACCTTATATTGCTAACGATTTATATTTAGATAGAGAATCGCAACAAATAATAATGATTACTGGACCAAATATGTCTGGTAAATCGGCCATTTTAAGACAAACGGCATTAATTGTATTACTAGCGCAGATTGGAAGTTTTGTGCCAGCAGGTGAAGCAAGAATAGGTTTAGTAGATAAGATTTTTACAAGAGTAGGAGCGAGTGATAATATCTCAATGGGAGAATCGACCTTTATGGTAGAAATGAATGAGACGGCTTCTATTCTTAATAATATTTCAGACCGAAGTTTGGTGTTGTTAGATGAAATAGGAAGAGGAACGAGTACCTATGATGGAATCTCGATTGCTTGGGCCATTAGTGAGTATTTACATGAGCATCCATCAAAACCTAAAACATTATTCGCAACACATTATCACGAGTTAAATGAAATGACAGAAACGTTTGGTCGTATCAAGAATTTCAACGTAGCAGTAAAAGAGTTAAAAGATAATGTACTTTTTGTTAGAAAACTAGTTGAGGGCGGAAGCGAGCATAGTTTTGGTATTCATGTGGCAAAAATGGCAGGAATGCCTCAACAAGTAATTAGGCGTGCAAACAAAATTTTATCGAAATTAGAGAAGTCACATTCTAGTGAAGAACTAACAGATAAGGTAAAAAGTATAAAAGACGATTTGCAATTGAGTTTCTTTAATTTGGATGACCCTTTATTGATAGAAATAAAAGATGAGATTTTACACACTGATATTGATACGCTTACGCCTGTTGAAGCCTTAATGAAACTCAATGAAATTAAGCGAATGTTGATCAAGAAAAAGCAAGCTTAAAAAAAAATAAATTTATTTTTAAAAAAGGCTTTGCTTTTATAATAAAAATTATAAATTTGCATCCGCTTTCAGAGCGAATAGTTCTTTAAAAACTGCGAAAGTAGCTCAGGGGTAGAGCATCACCTTGCCAAGGTGGAGGTCGCGGGTTCAAATCCCGTCTTTCGCTCTATTCATTAAAACATACCAATTAGGTTACAGCTGTAACCTAGATGCTGAAGTGGTGGAATTGGTAGACACGTTGGACTTAAAATCCAATGTCCATTAGGACGTACGGGTTCAAGTCCCGTCTTCAGTACTAAAGCCTTTATCGAAAGATAGAGGCTTTTTTTATTTTAAAGATTTAGTGAACTATTTATAACAAGGAAGATGTCTAAAAGCTATGACCTTTTAATAGTATGATTTTTTTAACTTGAAAGGCTTAAAAGCAATAATTACCAACAAAAATTATTTTCGCAAGTCAATAACCATAATAGGTTTTCTGCTCATTTTAGGGAACTGTAATACCTGAATCTCCTTTTTGTCGCAATATTCAATTTTTGGAAGAACTCTTAATTTTGCTCTAAAGTGATCTTTTATATTTTGAAGTAAAACTTCTGTAGGAGTTTTTGTAGCTATTTTAATGCGTATTTCATCTGTACCTATAGAATTGTGAGATAATTCGATTATATAAGTTTCAACCTCGCTAAAATCATTTAAAACATTATGCATTGCAGGCGGATAAATGGTTGTGCCTTTATATTTTATCATCTGCTTTTTTCTGCCAATAACTGGGCCTAAGCGGTTGGTGTTTCTACCACATCTACATTTTTCATTATGTTCTTTTACTATATCACCAGTTTTAAATCTTAATAAAGGCATGCCTTCAATGCCTAAAGTGGTTATCGTTAATTCGCCAGCTTCGCCTTCAGCGACTGGTTGGTTATTATCATCTAAGATTTCTGTTATAATAAGTTCTGGGTGATGATGACCACCTTCTTGTGCTTCACATTCTGTAAAGGCTGTATTCATTTCAGTTGAAGCGTAAGTAGAATACAACTCAATATCCCAATTTTCTTTTATTTTTTTAGATAAGGTATTTAACGAAAAATCTTGCTCTCTAAGCGACTCTCCAATACAAATAGCACCTTTAATTCCTGAAGCATTAATATCAATGTTATGACTTTTAGCAAATTCAATAAGTTTCAATAAAAATGAAGGTACTGCAATAATATAAGTGGGTTTAAATTTTAAAATAGAATCCCATTGTAATTCCGGAATCCCATTACCAACTCTAATGATACCTGCGCCAAGTTTTCGCGCTCCTAAAAAATAAGCAAGTCCAGCCATAAAACGTCTGTCAATGGTGGTCATTAATTGAATAACATCATCAGGTTTCACTCCTGCACAAGCAAAAGAAATAGCTTCATTATAAGCTAAACGATCTAAGTCTTTATCCGTTAATGCGAAAATTACAGGTTCGCCTAACGTACCTGAAGTTGTTACATAATCGATAATTTTGTTTTTGGGTACACAGATAAAATCGTCGTTATATTGTTGTAAATCGTCTTTTGATGTGGTTGGTATTTCAGATAAATCTTCAAGAGAATTAATAGCTGAAATATCAATTTTATGTGTTTTGAATAAGCGTTTGTAGAAATCAGAATTTGTACTTAAATAATTTAAAAGCGCTTTTAATTTTTCAATTTGAAAGTTATTTATTTCGGCTTTTGATGCATATTCTATCTCAGGATTCATAAATCTAACTTTCTTTTTGATTTTTTAATATAATTATCGACTTGTTCTAGGTCGGGAATTGTGGTGATTTCCTTTGTTTTTGATTTTTCAAAAGCGTTTAATGCTGCTCTATAGTAGCCATTCTCATAGTAATACTTACCAACTATAAAATAAGCTTGCCAATACTCTGTGTTTAAAGATTGCAATTCTAAAAGGGTCGATGAAGTTATCAATTTATCATCATTAATTGCAGAAAGTACTTCGGCTCTTAGTTTTCTATATGCTTCGTAATTTTGAAAGGCTTCAGTGTATTGAAAGGTATCTTTTTCAATAGTTAAATTACTATTAGATAATAATTTTTTATTCGGATTATTAAAGACGTCATTTAAATCGTAAGCCACATATTCACCTAACTGATAAGGACTAGTAGATACCCAGACCAAGCGTTGCTCTGGTTTAAAAACAATAGAATGATGTGCTAATAATTGATTCAAGGCTTTTTCGTTGCCATAACCTATAGCTTTATCATCTAATCCATCTTTATTTCTTAATATATCTACAGCGATTTCAGGTGTTATTTTTGGGTGTTGGTTTAGCAATTCTTCCATACGTTCATAACGGTATTGAGAATGGCTTTCTATGATGTGTTTACTATTGTTTTCATCCTCTGCATAAGCTTCGCTCTGAAAGTGATTGGAGCAAATGAGTTGATTAGAATTGCCCACTTCATATATGCCAAAATTCTTTGGAGACATTTCTATAGTGATGGCTTTTTTATCTTTTGCACTACCAATAAATATAGATTCGGATACAAACACTTGTCGTTTTTTTGCAATCGCTATAGCTTCTTCTATAGTAGAAGCATATTGTAATATTTCGCGAGTTAAAATAGAAACAGGTGTTTTAGCGACTAAAGGAATTTTAGATTTTCCGGCATTAATAGTTACGGTTAATCCATGTTCATTCATTCCTGAAACAACACCTATCATTCCTCCCCAAGTAACAGACATAAATTTATGCCCTTCTGTAGGATTTACAAATGATATAATTTTGTCTTTTGCAAAATCATCACCTGCATAAAAATCGAAATTACGTCCTATGATTAAGCTACCGTCTTCCGTTTTATTTCCCCATGCTGCAAAAGAAGTACAGCCAACTAATGCTAAATCCTGGAATGCATGACCAATATCATGGGCTCCATGTAAATACAGTATTCTTAAGTAATTATCTGCTAGGTGGTTGTAATCGCTAGAAGCATATTGTGAAAGTCCATAAATTTCAGTTTTATATTCTTCAGTAATATTCAAATACATTTTTCTATTATACCAAGCTAAAATTTTTCGTAAGAAGAATTGTCTTGTTTTAGAAGGAACTAATTCATCTACCTTTGATAAAAATGCAGCTTCTTGTTTATGAAATAATTCTTCTGAAAGACTTCCTGTAATTAAACCTCTTTCATAAGGGTTTCCTTCTACATATAGTTCCCATAAGCCTTGTTCGTTTTTGTTAAGGTGATTACTTCCTAATGAGAATGTAGAATCTGATGTTTTTATGCGCTCTGCAATTGTAGAGTTATAAGCACTTACATCTGGAAGGTCATGTAAAGATTTTGAGACACCACAAGATGTTACTAAAATTAAGATAGAAAATAAACAAAACCAGTGTACTACTTGTACCTTCTTTAATAGCATATTATTGAACCTTGTTTTCTGTGATTTCTTGTTCGTTATTGGCTTCTAAAACTTTATTTAAAAGATAATCTTTTCCTATAATTTCAGAACACGTCATCACAGCACCAATCGTAACTCCTAAAATGCCGTGCATGTTTAAGCTTTGACCTGTAAATAATAGGTTTTTAATTTTTGTTTTTGGAGATACATAAGATAACATAGGCCTATTAACATCTTTTACGTAACCGTACATTGAGCCTCTATTGCTGCCAATATAATCGCGATAAGATAATGGAGTAGAGGTATAGATTTCTTGAATACAATCTCTAATGTTTGGGAATTTTTTTTCTAATTCTACAATTAGTTTTTCGGCTTTTTCAGTTTTAAACTCCTCATAGGTTTGTCCTCTTTCATTTTTATTTGCTACCGTATTAAAAGTGTCTACCCAAGGCTTAACTTCATCATAATGCATATAGGTCATTACGGTCATATTATCACCATAATCGTCCATGTTTTTCTTAATAGCCATGGACACCATATAACCTTCAGGCCAACTTTCTTTAGTGTATTTGTGAACATCCCAAACCTTATCTGGATCTTTAAAGTGATAAAAGTTTTTGTTTTGGTACTTAAATGAATTTGGTTTTAAAACAATATATAAGCTAAAGGCTGCGATTGTACTTTCAATCTGATCAATTCTATTAGTGTAAGATTTTCTGAATTTATCTTTACCAACAAGATCTAAAGTTAGTTTTGGTTCTATGTTAGAGATAAACAAATCTCCTTTTATCTCTTTACCGTTGGCACAAATTGCCGAAGTAATTTTACCATCATCAAATCCAAAATTAACAACCTGATGATGCTTGTATGTTTCTCCTCCATGTGCTTTAAGCTTTTTTATTAAAGCTTTAGTGATTTGGCTACCTCCATTAACACATCTATAAGAACTTTCTATATAAGAATTAATGGTTAAAGCATGTACATAGAAAGGTGTACGTTCTCCATCGCCAGCATATAAGAAGTTTGTTCCTGCCAATACGGCTTGTAATTTTTTGTTTTCTGTAAGCGAATTTATATAAGGTTTTGCTTGTAGTTGAAATACTTCAGTATCATCGTAATAAGGTTTGCCTTGCTTTAAATTGTATAAAGGGAAACTACTACAAGTTTCTTGTAATTTTTCACAATAACTTACTATTGCAGATTCCTCCTCTGGAAATTGTTCAGTTAAAATTTCAATAAATTTTTTATAACTCTGAGCATGTTTGTATTCCGTAGGGTCATCATCGAAAGTGACAAGATCAAAACCGTCTTCGTCTAATTTTTTCAGAGTAATTTCATCTAAAATGTCAATGTATTTAAAGTATTGATATAGATTTTGCCCTTTGTCTAAACCTCCAATATAATGCACTCCCGTATCAAAAATGGTTTTATTTCTTACAAAGGTTTGTAAATTACCTCCATATTGATTGTTTTTTTCGAGTACACAAACGCTATAACCTTCTTTGGCTAGAATAATGGCAGACACTAAGCCACCTAATCCGCTTCCAACTATTACAACGTCATAATGTGATTTCATGTGTAGATATTTAATGTTTTTTGCTTTTATCGAACAAAAATAGCAAGATTTTCATTCTCTTGGATGGACTTAAACCCAATTTCAGCTATCATTTCAGAATACAAATTTCGACTTTCTTTCACTAAAATCACAAGATTAATGGTGTTATTCAAAATGTCTCTTATTTGTGCTTGAGATAAGTTGGCTAAGTTTAGAATTAATGTGTCTCCTGTGCTTTTTAAAGTTTCTTCTATAGTATCCTTAAAATTGATTTTATGATGCTTATTTGTTATAAAACTATTCTTAAGAATGACTCTAATACTAGAGTCTTCAATATAAGAAATTATTTTTCTATCAATAGAATTTAAGGAGAGTAAAAGATCTAATTGGCCATAATCTTTTGATAAATGAATGATTTCAGCTTTAGGATCAATTGCCCATAAAATCTTATTGTAAATCGCTTTATAAGTGTTAAAATCTTTTTTTACATCCTTGTACAAATCATCGCCTTTAAATCTATAGTCGTCTAATAGGATGTCTCTAAAGTAAATATCAGATTCTATTTCCTTACGCAATGCCATGAATTCATGCTTAAAATGCGCGCTAATGCTTTTTGTGCGTTGTTTATAGGTTTCACCATACGATTTGTCTTCAACAGTAATTCTGTCCATTATTTTTACAGTCAGATTTCCATTTCTTATAAGCGCACTGCCTTTTGGGTTTATTTCCGCATTACCATGAATAAGGACCGGAATAATATCTAAATTCAATTGTTCTGCTAAATAAAAAGCTCCTTTATGAAAGCGTTTCATTTTATTAGTAGTAGATCTTGTTCCTTCAGGAAAAACCATTAAAGTGTATCCTTGATTTACTTTTTCTTGTAAATGAGACACTCCTTTTTCTATACCACTAGAAACTGGGTAAAAGCCTGCTGCTCTAACCGCTTTACCAAAAACGGGAGAATTATAAACCCAATCGTTTACTAGAAATATAATTTTAGGATGAAGCATCCCAACGGCTAAAATGTCTAAAAACGAAGTGTGATTCGCAATAATTATAGCTGGTTTTTTAAACGTTTCATTGCTAAGATTTATAACCTTCTTTTTTAGCCAAGGATTAGAATAAAGTACGGATTTCATAAATAATGATACCACTTTATGAAACCATCTCATTTTTATTTTTTTACTTATTGGTATAATTTTTAATACCGTGGCACTAATCAGTGAAATTAAGAGACCTCCTGAACCAAAATAAGTAAACGAAAGTATAGAGTGTATTAATAGTCTTAATGATATTGGTCGTTTTGTTTTGCTACCAATAAATAGTTTGAATAGTAGCGGCTGAATAGTAAAAGCGATAATAACAGCGGATAAAATACCTATTAAACAGACCACAGATATTGAATATAACGCAGGATGCTTTGCAAAAATTAATACACCAACTCCCAAAATAGTTGTGATTACAGAGAGTAAAATAGACGTTTTGTGTGTGGCTAAAGATTTTTCACCTGTTGCGTATTCATGCAGTAATCCGTTGGTGATAAATATGCTGTAATCAATACCTAAACCAAAAATAAACGTTGAAATAATAATATTAAATATGTTGAATTCTAAATGGAATAGACCCATAATCCCAACGGTTAATAACCAAGTGAGACAAATTGGTATTCCTGTAACCAAGGTAAGCGATAGACTTTTGTAAAATAGTAACAGTAGAATGATTACTACAACTAATGAATAACCAATTAAGCTATTAAAATCAGTTTTTAAATGACCTAAAAAGGTTTCGTTCATTTGTTTTCTGTCTATAACAATAGTTTTTGGTTCATTTGTAAAAGCACTTACCACGGCATCTTCATCTTCAACTTTTACTAAAGTGGTAATTGTAGTGTAATTATCTTTTGTAGCAATATAATCATCAACAGAAAATGTATTAATAGCTTTATAGTCTTCAATTTCTATGGGTTTAAAGCTGGTATTTAATAGTGTATAGAAAGCTTTAAACGTTGTGGGTTTAAAACCTAAAGCAGTGCCACTTTCTATAATATTCTGTTTGGTGTTATTAATTGTGTTAGTGTCCCAAAAAGAGTTCCATTGATCAATTTGTTGGCTTTGTTGCTTTTTAGAGTGCACAAAAGTCCCAATGGAGCTGTAATTAATAAGTTTATTTTCAGCTTTTAATCTTTCAAGTTTTTCTAAAATTTGGTCATTCACTTCTAAGGTGCTTTCTTCAGTATTACCATAAGCAGCAATGTATATGGATTTTGATGTACTGTTGATGAGCTTGTCTAGGTGTAATTCAGCCATTTTTATATCCTCAGGCAGATAATTCATCTGACTTAAGTCCTTATTGAAAATGACATTATTATAAGTGAATAAACTGCCAATGAAAAGCACAAAAAGCGTAATGACAACCCATTTGTTTTTATGAATATTATAAGACGCAACCTTGTCTAATATTGTCTTTTTTTGAATTTTTTTAGATTGCTCATTATAAACTTGTGGTATAAAAAGCAAAGCGAAAAACGATGCTCCCATAACACTAATAGCCGCAAAAATGCCTAAATCTTGAAGGGCTTGTGAATTTATAAATAACAGACACAAAAATGCTAAAGCCGTTGTTGAGCTACTCATTAAAATGGGCTTTGCAATTTCTTTATATAAGTCTTTTACATTATTGTTACTTCTAATATGCGTGAGAATATGTAATGAATAATCTAAGGTTACACCAAGCAAAATTGAACCTATGCCTAATGAAATTGCCGATATTTTTTCTCTGATTAAAAAAAGAATCACAATAGCAATAAGTCCACCAAAAATGGTTGGGACAAATAAGATTATCGGAACCGTTAATTTTCTATAGAACACAATAAATATGAGGAGCAAAATGGTTAGTGCAATACTAATGGTAAGCTGAATATCACTTTTTATCTGTTTGGCATTTGCAACCGCTATTAGAGTGCCACCAAAATATTCGCTACTAACGCTATCTTTAAAACTGGCGTTTAGTTTGGCATTAATATCATATAAATGTTCAACAAAAACTGTGTTTTCGGAAGTTTCATTTGCTTCTAATGCAGGTGTAATAAATAATAAAATGTGTTTGTGGTCTTTACTAACCAAATAACCATTCTGTAAGCTAAAGTCGTCTCCAAAACTTAATTCTTGTAATTTTTTTAAAGCAATAAAAGATATTCCTAAAGGGTCTTTTAAAATGAAATCTTTAGCAATAAGGCCAGAAGGAGAGATTAACGTTTTGTAATTCTTTAAAGTTGTAGCATCAATACTATCTTTATTAATTTTATCAGCTAAAGTTTTATAATCGTTTTCATCTAAAAAAAGCGGGAGGTTTTTATAAATAAAATCTGCTGTTTCTTGAAGGTCTTCTGTATGTACTTGTCCCTGTATTTTTTTTATATATTGGCCAGAAGATGCATTTATGCTATCAATAAATTGCGATGCATAATTAGTTAAGTCATCAACAGAAGCATCATCTTCTTTAGTAATATTAACAATGATTTTATCTGTGAAATTAACGTTCTTTAGAACTTTTTGAAACTCAGCATTGTCCTCGTTTATTGGAATCAGTTTATTAATATCCTCTTCAAATTGAATTTTTGAAGCCACAAATAATAGACCAGCCAATAAGACTACCAGAATGGCCAGACCAAACCATTTTCTTGATTTAAAATATTGATATGTGTTAAAGTAGAAGTTATGCATTAGGGACACTTACTTTTTTCTTCTGAAAAATTAATAAAATAAAATAGCTAAAGATTCCTGCAATTAATGCGGATACTGCGGCTAATGCAAAGCTTCCAATGATATATGCTTTAAGATGCTTTAAAACTTCAAAATTAGTTGTTATTGTTGAGAGATTATAGGTTTCATTCTGACCTAAAATAGTATTGCCAAGTATAAAACTACCCAACACAATGAATGGTATAAAAGGAGGAAGACTCACATTTGAAAACGCAAATGCTATAGCTTTGTTTAAATTAAGAATTAGAGCTAAGGATAACACAATAATAGTGTGAAATCCCCAAAGTGGAGTAATACCAATAAAAACGCCTAAGGCAATAGATAATGCTTTCTTTTGAGGAGAATCATTACTGCCAATAACATCTTCAACTAGAAATCGTTTTATGCCTTTTTTTTTTAGTCTCCTGAATAAATTTCGTGGTTTAATGTAAAAAAGAGTTAGGATAACCAGCCAAGTATTTAAAATACTAATACGTGTAAAATCTTTAAATGGTCTAAAATGAGAAACACGTTCGGTTTCATCATATAATACTTGAATCGGAATGTTTTTTACTTCACTACCATTCCAGGCTGATTTTACAATAACTTCAATTTCAAATTCAAATTTATTAGTGTAAAAGTTGAGGTTTTTAAAGTGATGAATAGGGTAAAGTCTAAATCCAGATTGTGTGTCTTGTAATTTTATTCCCGTTTCTGCCCAAAACCAAAAGTTAGAAAACTTATTCCCAAAACTACTTTTCTTAGGGACACTTTCTTGAGTCATGTTTCGTGCTCCAATAAGTAAAAGATTTTTGTTTTCAGCTTGTTCTAATTCATTTATAAAAACAGAAATATCTTTAGGAAAGTGCTGACCGTCAGAATCTATAGTGATTACATATTTGTAGCCTAAGCTTTCTGCATGCTTAAAGCCTTGTCTAAGCGCTTTACCTTTGCCTTTGTTTTCTTCAAAATGAATTTGTTCAAGGGTGGAATAATCTTCTAGAATTTTTGCAGTAGAATCCGAAGACCCATCATTAACAACAATAAGGTGTTGCGTGTATTGCAAAACACCATCAATAACACGCTTTAAAGTACGCTCGTTATTGTACGTTGGCATTAACACACATACATTTAAATCTGTAATTTTTTGATGGATCAGTTGGTTGTTCACTTCATTGAAACCTTAAAGTATTATCATCTCGAAAATACTGATTTTTCTTCATCACTAAAAGATTTGGACTGTAAAATATAGTCTTTTATGTGATTTCTTAAATTGGTAGAACTGATATTTTTAAACTGTTTTAAGATAAATTGTTTATCTTCTTCAATATCTCCTTTATACTTTAGAATTTTTGGTGTGTTTTCTTGAATGCCTAATCTAATAAAACGAGCCTCTATGTTGCTAGGTGCCTTGTCTATAGCATATTCTATATAAGAAACACCTTCAATGAATAAGTCTTTTTTATCCTTTATTCTTTTTTCGTTTCTGGCTAATAAAGCTATTGCTGCACCCTTATAAGCAACTAAAGTTACATCATCGTCTTTAGATATATTATTTAGTAGTTTGTTAAATGCTTCAATTTTAGCGCTGTCTTGAGCCGCTTCTTTATAAGCATTTCTTACAGTGTTAACATCTATAGATAACACGGTGATACTTATTGCTAATATGAGAACATTTAATAACTTCATTTCTAAATTATTTCACTATAAAATTAGAGGTAGATTTTAAAGCTACAGTATTTTCAAATTTTGAAATGTTTTTAACTTTATAACCTTCTTCTGTTTCGATAATGTTAAGTTGTAATTCTAATTCAGGATTAATAAATGGATTAATTAATGCCATAAATTTAATATTGCTTGCAGATTGCATAAACAACTGCTTCTCAACAATTTTTTCAGTAATTTCTTTAATAATTTGCATCATGCAAACACCTGGCATTACAGGATTATCTGGAAAATGTCCCTGAAAAACAATATGGTCTTTGTTAATTGTAATTTTAGCTGTTACAGATGCATCCTGAACCGTTAAATCATCTAATTTGTATAAACCTTCAAGTGATGTGCTCATTAAAAATCGAATTTATAAGTGGCTCCTATTTGAAATACTTTGTTTAATATTAAATTATCGATATTAGTATCTTCTTCATATTCAGAGTTAACATTACCTCCAAAAATATCGATTAACCCAATGTTATATCGGGCTTCAATACCTAAGCCGAAAGGAAATTCATAACCTAAACCTCCAAAAAGTAAAAAATCGAAACCTTCTAAGTCGTCGTAATAATCATTAAAATTATCACTAACCTTAATATTTATAGAAGGACCGAGAATAAAGTTTAAGCCTATTTCTTTAAATGGTGAAAATTTATTGGCTAATGTTATACCTACATAGTTAATCTCGAATTGATGTCCAGAAAATTTTGACTCCGCTCCTTGTCTAGAATAGTTTAGTTCTGGTTGAAGCGTGTAAAAATCTGCTAATTTAATTGCTGCAAATGCACCAATATATATATCTGTTTTAGAATCGTGTTCAGTATTTGTGAAATTTGAAAAATTGGCTCCAGCTCTAACTCCTGGTCTAATGGTTACCTGTGAAAATACAGTTGTAGTTAATGTGATAAATGCTAATGTTAAAAATAAATTTTTCATTTAGTTAATTGATTTTAGATTGATGTTAAGCTTAATATTTGAATGTAATATTTTAATTTGGTTTGCAATAGTATCACTAATTTCTGAAAATAAAAAAGTAACTTTTTCTTTACCATTACCAACACGGACTATTTTGTCAAGTTGCTGTGTTTTAAAATAAAAATAAGTTTTACGGTCTATACTAGTTTCATGTACTAAGTTGTTTTTTAATGAATAAGATTTAATAATAGGCATTTCTTCTTCAACTAAAACTTTAAAATCCTTTTTTAGAATGTTTATTAAAATGGCTTTATCCATGGCTTCAATAATGAAGTTAACCTTAAATGTATCATCTACAAAGGAAAAGTCGAAAATTTTGTTCCCCATTTCTGTGGTAAATACGATGCGATGATTATGGTCTCCGAGCTTTTTAACAATAAAAATTCCACTGAAATTATTGTCGTAAACCGTGATATTGGCTTTGTAGACATAATCTTTGCTAGCATTTGAAAAATAAGAATTATGAAAGCTACTTGTTGTGCTTTGCTCTATTTGGAAATTTTGTTTCTTAGGATAAGAACCACAGGCCAAAAAAAACAAACAAAAACTACTCAGCAAATATCGCATCAGATAAAGAGGTATTTATTTTTCGGTTGTTAAAAATAATTTTAGTGTAATCCTCAGAGGGTTCTAACATTTTTAATTCTACAACATGGCCTTCATCATTAAA
Source organism: Winogradskyella sp. Asnod2-B02-A (assembly GCF_045063645.1). Lineage (NCBI taxonomy): Bacteria > Pseudomonadati > Bacteroidota > Flavobacteriia > Flavobacteriales > Flavobacteriaceae > Winogradskyella > Winogradskyella sp. Asnod2-B02-A. The sequence goes on along the minus strand of NZ_JBEFOG010000027.1, from coordinate 431,809 downwards.
TAAAATATGAAATGCCTTTATGTATTTTGAAAACTCCTCGTCTTTAGGACTAAAATGAACTTCACTATTTGATCCTTTCTTAAAATAGATAATGTCAAATTCATTATCATCAAACATATCTCCCTTAACACTGTTAATAATTAGAGAATTGAGTTGTTTAAACATTTTATTTGAACCTAAATCAACATCGCTTTTTTTACCTTCATCATTGATAAAAAGTTTATCATTTTTAAATAACACCGAATATTTAAAGGGAGTTGTGTATGCCCATTTAACAGTATTTGGTGATTTAAACGCGAGTTTACCCGATGTTACAATATCATTAGATAAAAAGTCTAAGTGTTTGTATTGTGTAAAGTCACTGACTAAGGTGTTTATGGTGATCGCGTGTGCTTTTACTTTTGCTTTTAAGGTAGCCGATTCTGAACTGCTCATTTTTGTTTGAGCATTAACAGTAATAACCATAAAAAATAAGATATAAACGATTTTACGCATAAGGTTCTATATTGAATAATGAATCTACGGTAACAGACTCCATATTATGTTCTTGTAAAAATAACAATAACCGTTCCAATACTGCAATTGATTTTAAACTTGTATCGTGAAGCAAAATTACATCGCCTTTAGAAAGATTTTTGGTGGTGCGATTAAATATGTTTTCTTGTGTTCTAAATGTGGTATCTAAAGAACGAACACTCCAACCAATAGATTGCATTTTTGTTGCTTTAACTGCCTTTTTTATTCTTGGGTTAGTAACGCCAAAAGCGGGTCTGTATAGTCTCATATTTAAACCCATACTATTTTTTACTAGGGCATTTGTCTTTTGTAATTCTTCAATTACTTGTTTCGTTTTAAAAAAACCAAAATTATTGTGATGCGAATAGGTATGATTACCAACAGTATGACCTTGTTCTATAATGTCATTAAATATATTAGGGTTTGCTTCAATATGTTTGCCTACGCAGAAAAAAGTAGCTTTAGCGTTGTACTTTTTTAATAGTTTTAATGCTTTTGGCGTAAATTCTGGATGTGGTCCATCATCGAAAGTAATAGCGACTACATTTTTTTTAACGGATTTGTTAGATAGAAGTGATTTAAAATGGTAATTCCATTTAATTAAAAAAGATCCAAATAAAGTAACTAAAAACCAAACAGTGGGTAAAATTATTAATAACCATAGCGATAATTTGTAGAAGTAGCTCGCTATTAAAAAAACAAGTAAAATAATTACTGTAATTATATTTACGGTTTTATACTTTAGCATTTACTTAGTAAGGTGAAACTATGATTTTCTCCACGATATTGATTGTAAAGTAAGATAGTTTTAAAATTGGAATCTTGCAAATTGTTAATTTTTGCAATTTCTGGAAGTGTCTGAGTTTTCAGAATTTTGGAAGCTAACCACACTCCAAATGAAGATGCCGTCATAAACTCACCACATAAATGTTTATAATAAACTTGTTGTGTGTTTTGAAATATACCAGAACTTAATTCATTATAAAAACCATCAAAATTCACATCACCATTGTTTCCTAATACTATAATATCTATCTCATCAATAACAATATCATTTTCTAATAAGAAAGTCTTGGCAAGTTCTGTTATTGTTGATTCACCTAATGTATTATAAGTGTTAATAGCATCAATTTTAGCATAACTAGACGTTGCTTTTTCATTTGATAATACAAAGAAATTTGCGCCTTCACTAAAAATAGAACCTTTCGTTTTAGAATTTAATAATTCTGAACTTGATGTTTTTTCTGCCTTTATATGGTTGATTATTTGGTGTAGCTTAGCTGTATAATCTCCAATTTCATCAACGCCACCAACTAAAATAGTATTGGCTTCGTTGTTTTCTAACATTAATTTGGCATCGAGAACGGTAGATTCAAACGATATACTTGAATGTACATAAGTAAAGTTGTAGCCTTTACATTGTAGGTTTAGAGCAATTTGACCTCCAACGGTATTGTGTGTAGATTGAATAAAAGATGTTGGTGTTAAAAACTGCTCATCATTATCAATTAGGTTACCTAAAAATTTTTCAGAATCTCTTAGACAACCCATTCCGGTGCCTGTAATAATAGCGTCTACGGCTTCTATACCTGCATCTTTTAATGCTATTTTAGAAGCTGCAACTCCCATTTTAATACCTTTTGCCATTCGTCTAGATTCGGCAGGTGCTATAAATTCTTTGTAGTTAGGGTTTACAGCTAGAATTATGTTTTCTTCATGATTAATAATCTCATCTAAAAACTCAGAATTATCAAAAGTTTTTTGTGATGAGATAGAACAAACACTATTTATATATACCGTTTTCATTGTTTTTTTGAAAAAATAATGGTTGAACAATTCCCTCCAAAACCAAAAGAGTTAGACATAATAGTTTGTAGTTCCTTTTCTTTTAGTTCCAATTGTGGAGTGAGATTAAATTCCTTCATTTGAGTTTTAAAATTCAAATTAGGATAGATCACATTATTTTGAAGCGCTAAAACTGAATAAACGGCTTCAATAGCTCCTGCGGCAGCAAGTGTATGTCCTGTGTATGCTTTTGTTGAACTAAAATCTGGAACATCATTTTTAAATACTCTTAATATAGCACGTCCTTCAGATAAATCATTATTTCCGGTTGCTGTTCCATGTGCATTAATGTAACTAATGTCTTTTGGTGATAACTCAGCAACTTTTAATGCTTGTTGCATGGCTAAAGTTGCTCCATCTCCATTTTCTGAAGAAGCCGTTTGATGGTATGCATCATTGGCATTTCCATAGCCTTTTACATAGGCCAAAACAGGTTTGTTTTCAGTTTCAACTATTTTATCAGATTCTAAAACCAAATAGGCAGCAGCTTCACCTAAATTCAGACCTTTTCTATGTTCATCAAATGGTGAATTGTAAGTGTCTGATAAAATCATTAAGGTTTTAAAACCGTTAATTGTAAATTTTGATAAGCAATCTGCTCCGCCAACAATTACTCTGTCTAGCTGACCGGATTTAATTAATCTGGCTCCAAGCATTATGGCATTTGCAGCAGAGGAACAAGCGGTACTTATTGTAGTAACTAAGCTTTGTTCTATACCTAATTGTTCAGCTATCTTTTGAGTAGAATCTCCAGCATGATGGCCTTCAATATACTTTTGAGTAGACTTATCTACAGCATAATCGTAATAGTAAGCTTCGGTTTTATCCATACCACCAACACTAGTGGCAGAAATTAAACCTGTTTTACAATTGTTTATATTAGAAATTCCAGCATTTTTAACAGCTTCTTTAGCCGCAATTGCACCTAGAAATGCTGTGCGAGAGTAATTATTATCTACGGAAAGTCCTAGTTGTTCCTCAAATTCTTGATTGGTAAACCCAATTTCACCAACCATAATACTATCCTTATGATTGGTTTTTATTTTTGAAATTTTAGAAATTCCAGTTTTCCCTGTTACAAGTGATGCGTAATTTCCTTCTACATTGTTTCCAATAGCAGAAATAATTCCCATTCCTGTAATAGCGACACCTTTACTCATTTTTGATTATTCCTTAGAATATAGATTTTTTAATGCTTTAGATAACGGTTAATAATCCATAACCATTTGGTAGTTTCTATGAATTTTTGACTGTCTTTTTAGGAACAGTTATAGAAATTTTTGGTTTAATAAACGTTGTTACTTTGTTCTGTGTTCAGAAATGTATTTAGCTAAGACTTCGATAGATTCAAAAATAGCACGCCCTTCTTTTGGGTCTGATAATTTTATACCATAATTTTTATCTAGCATTACAATTAATTCTAATGCATCAATAGAATCTAAACCTAAGCCATCTCCAAATAATATGTCATTATCATTAATATCTTCTACAGCTATATCTTCAAGGTTTAATTGCTCTACGATATTTTCTTTTAGCTCTTGTTTTAAACTCTCCATATTATGTATTATAAAATTTTATTATATTCTCTTTGTTATGTTTTATTGTTCCTGTTTTTGTCACCAAATATAAATAGGCATCATACTGATCTCCATCTAAATCTACCCAGCCACAAAGCACTTTTTCTGTTTTACCTGCTGATAATAAGCTATTAGAATAGTCTAATAAATGTTGCGCATTAAAGTTGTCAAATATAAAAAAACTATTTTCAGAAAACAGCTTGTACTTAATACTAATTTCTCCGATACAAATATTTGGTAGTGTGTAGACAAAAATTGCAGGACTAGGATAGTAATCCTCTTTGCTGTCAATTGACTTTTGGTGCTTTCTATCTGTGTCTAAACTCGATGCTTTGTTAGAAAACACAATGGCAATGTCATTTTCTATATCTCCATTTAAATTTTGGCTTTTTAATAAAACATCCGCAGCTAAAAAGGCAAGTTTACTTAAAGCATCCATTTTAAAAAACTTGGGATATTTTGTATCAAGAAATTTATAGGCTGCTTTTATAAAATCTGAAAATTCATTATTATCATCGCTGTATACCTGAGAACCATTTAAGGAAATCGTATTATTTTTAATGTTGCAAAAAGCAGATATATAATATTCAGAATTCATTTTTTGTTACTTTTTTTTACAAGATAATATGGTGTGGTATTCGCCAACACTTATATCTTCTTTAAGAACAAGACCTGCTTTATCAATTAATTTTAAAAATACTTCTGCAGGATACATTTTACTATTTCCATTTGCCATTACTGTGAAATAAATAGATGTCGCTTCTAAGATAAATTTCGCATTATCAAATCTTTGACGGTCTGTAAAAGTCTCCATAATTAACAATTCGGTTTCATCTGTCATAGATTTCACACAAGTTGTTAATATCTTAAGAATTTCATCTTCAGAAAAGCAATCTAAAAATTGACACATCCAAATGGTGTCTGCTCCAGTTGGTATAGAAGGATTGTCCTTTAACCAATCTATTTCATAACCAGAAACTCTATTTTCAAAGCCTTCTTTTTTTACATTGGCTAGTGCAACGTTTAATTGACCAGGTAAATCAATTATTTTTATAGCTACTTCATCGTTATACTTGCATGAGCTTATGGCAAATTTCCCTGTGTTACCGCCAATATCAAATATGGTTTTTGGTTGACTTCTAAAAACGATTTTTTGAGCTTCGGTAAAAACTGCGTCAGAATAATGATGATCAAACTCAAACCAAGATTTTTGAACTTCTGGAGTGAGCTGTGATAAACCTTCATATATCGTATCCCAATTTCCAAGTTCTTTTAGACCTTCTGGTTTACCTGTTTTTATAGATTCATCTAAATGAAATAAGCCTTTATAACAAACTTCATTTGTGAAATTGATATTTACGTTTACGGTTTCATTGTAATTTAAAAAATAACCAGTGGTAGTTAATTCAAATTTACCAGAAGCATCTTTACTTACTATGTTAGAGCTTTCGGCTATTTCTAATAAAACACCAATGCCATATGTGCTAAGTGATAATTCTTTTGAAATTTCATCTATCGTAATTCCTCCTTTTTTTCTTCTGTCAAAAATTAAGCTAAAAATGCCTAGCTTTCTTAATGATATTGTAGCTTGAAAAACAAAAGGTGCACAAGCAATTTTTTGTGCTTCTTGGATAGCATCAATGGCTTTTAATGAATTATTCTCCATAATTAAATTTTATACGTTATTTACTTTTTTAAATATTGCCGCCAAATTACTACCACCAAATCCAGAGGCTGTTTTAAGGAAAATATTCATTGATTTTTTTGTTGTTTGTGTTATGACATTTATGGGTTGCGAAACTCCTAATTCTTCAAATCCTAAAGAGGTATATAAAGTATTATTAAAGAGCGAATGCATCCCAACAATGGTTTCTAATAAACCAGAAGCACCGAGTGTATGACCAAAATAGCCTTTTAAACTATTTAAAGGCTTGTCATTAATGCCTAATCTACTAAAGGCAATGGCTTCCATCTCATCATTAAATGGTGTTGCTGTGCCATGAGCAGAAATATAATCAATGCTGTCAAGAGAAATTTGAGCTTCTTTTGCGGCTGATTTAATACTTCTAAATAGTCCTTCACCTGTTCTGGAAGGTCCTGAAATGTGATTTGCATCATTACAAGAACCGGCTCCTAATATGATAACTGCTTCTTTTGCTAAGTTTTGTTTGTTATTAGTGACTAAGACGCTTGCAGCAACTTCTCCAATATTAATTCCAGTACGATTTTTACAATAAGGTTTACAAGGTTGACTGCTTAATGCTTGAAATGAATTAAAGCCAGATAAAATAAATTCGGTTACAATGTCTCCACTAACAATAAACACATCGTCGTAAACTCCTTGATCTATGTATCGTTTTGCCATTGCTACGGCTAATACACCAGAAACACATGCGTTAGATACAACGATAGGATCGTTTTTAACATTAAAAAAATCTTTTATCACATGACCTAAAACACTTAAGTAGGCACGTTCTTTTGGGAATTTACTGTTTTTGTCTAAAGCATCTATATTTCCTTTTGTGGTTGAAATAATTAGACCTACTCTTTTTGTTAATGGAATTTTAGAAGTTTCAATAACGTTATTTAAAGACGTTATCATCATATGTTCTAATCTCGTAAAATCACCTTCTGGTTTTAAGTTAGCGAAGCTGTCTTTTAGTGTTTTTTCATCTATAAGCGATGAGAAAAATGGTTGAGAGAATCTAGCTTTGTCTTCAATTAGTTGAAGTCCTGAAACTTCATTGTGAATACTATTCACAACAGTTTCACTATCAAATCCAAGCGACGAAACTATGTTATTATATGAGAGGTAAGCTTCAGTCATCAACAAGTCCCACTTTTTGTTTCCATTCCTTAAAGAACTCAGGAATGGTTAAAGATAATTCTCCTTGACCAATCTGGTCTACAAAAACTTGTACTGTTTCACCTGTACAAACGAGTAGATCATCTTGATTGTAAATTTCATATCTAAAAATCATTTTAGCTGCGCGACTATCTACATAAATAGTTTTTATAGTAGCCACATCACCATATCGTAGAGGTAATTTGTGTTCACTAGATGATTTTACAATTGGAGTGGCATAGCCAAAGTCTTTTTGATTTAAATATGCAATTTTATGATGTCTGCCAAAAGCTTCTCTACCATCTTCAAAATATTGAATATAGTTTCCGTGCCAAACAATACCTAAGGGATCCGTTTCTACAAACCGAACTCTTACCTTGCTGATAAAACTAATTTCTTTTTTTGTTTTAGACTGCATTTTTCTTTTCATTATAGACAACAGCAATTAAAGTTGTGATGATAAAAAACAAAAATAACAATGTTATCTCTGGTACAATCTCTAATAGACTAGAATTTCTTAAAAAAACATCATAAAAGGCGTTTAGTCCCCAATTCATTGGTGAGATGTTAGATAGTGTTTGCATAAATTGTGGCATTATAAACACAGGTACCCAAACACCTCCTAAAGCAGCTAGAATGACCACAAAAGTAGCTCCAAATGGTGCTGACTGTTCTTGTGTTTTTGCTAACGTACCAAGTAATAAGCCTAATCCTATTGCTGCTAAGCCTGCAAAAAATGCGACAACAAATAACAGTGGTAATTTGCCAGTGACGTTAAGTGTTGGTAAACCTATTGCAGGAAATAAATAGACTCCTATAAGCAACATCATAACAAATTGAATTAAGCAGACAGCCAAATAGATTACCGTTTTACCACCAAGTACAGTTAAATATGATACAGGATTTGTTCTTAATCTTACAAAAGTACCTTGGCTCTTTTCCTTTACAATGTTTATGGAAAGTGGTACTATAATGAAAAATATAGCAAATAGCGTCCATGCAGGTACATTGTGTTGTACAGAATTTGGTATTATAAATTCATCATCCTTTTTAGGTAATATTTCGGTAAAGCTTATAAAATTTTCTGTTTCAAAAATAGCTTCAGAAGGATCGTCAGTTATTTGCTTTTGAAATGCATTATAAATGGATTGTGTTTCAATTTTTGAAATCATTTTATCAATCTCATTTTTTACCGAGCTTTTAAAAGAGATTTGCGTCGCTGGATCAAAGTACAATTTAACTTCTTTTGCACTAAAGCTTTCTTTTTGAGAGGTTTCTTCTTCGTCTAAACCAAATTTACTCAATATGTCTTCGACATTTTGGTTGATTTTTTGCTCTAAATCTGAAGATAAATCTTTAGGAATTATAATTGCTAATTGATTTTTGCCTTTAAAAACAAGGGTTTTAGCCTCTTCTTCTTTTTCAATATTAATAACCTCAAATACGTTAGACTCATCTAATCCTTTTTTTATAGTTTCAGAAACAGAGCCTTTATCATTATCTACTAAAAGGATTGGTATTTTGGTTTCAGAAACTGTTTTAAAAGTGCTGTCTTGTATTAAAGTAATAGTAACAATTAACACCAAAGGCATTATAAATAATATGGCAATACCACCAATATCTCTGGTGAGTAATAAAAACTCTTTATGTGCTGATGCTAGTAATTTATGCATGATCTCTTAAAGCGCTTCCCGTTATTGCTAAAAATACATCTTCGAGATTATTAGCGTTCGGTTGGTTATTAATTAAGTCTTTTGGACTGCCTTGGGTAACTATTTTTCCATGATCTATTATTGCTACTTTAGTACAAAAAGATTCGGCTTCATTTAAATGATGTGACGTATATATGATGGTAGTTCCTTTTGTGTTAAGTTCTTTTAAATAGTTTATAATTACATTTTTAGATTGCACATCAACACCTACACTTGGTTCGTCTAAAAACAACACTTTTGGATCATGGAGGATACTTGCAATTAAATTAATTCTACGTTTCATTCCTCCAGAAAAGGTATCTATTTTCTTATGTGAAAATTGAGATAGTCCTAGTGTTTCTAAAGCGGCATTGATTTTCGTTTTTAATTCGGTTCCCTTTAAACCATACATGCTACCAAAATACGCAAGGTTTTCAAAAGCAGTTAAAGTTGGGTATAAAGCATATTCTTGAGGTACAATACCAATAAGTTGTTTTAATTGGTTTTTGTTTTTCTTATAAGTAAGTCCATCAATACTAAATGAGCCAGAAGTTGGTTTTATTAAAGAACATAATAATGAGATTATCGTTGTTTTTCCTGCTCCATTAGGTCCTAATAATCCAAGAATTTCCTCTTTAGAAATACTTAAATCTAAATCAGTTACAGAAAAAAAATCTGCACCTTTATATTTTTTAGATAATTGATTGATTTCTATCATGTGAAATTATTAAATAGCCTTTTTTAATTTTTTAAAGAAGATTTCTTCTTTATCTGCAATAATATCTAGTTGAGATGCTACTTTATTATAAGCATCTGTTTTTGCGCTTCTGTTTTTATAAATTCTAGAAGCTTCTAATGCGAAATCTCTCCATAAATCACCAATTTCGGTCATTTCTTTAGATAATTCAGCTAAGGTATTATTATCAAGTATTTTACTAGATTCTTGTAAAAATGCTGCGTAAATATACCTAAAACCTCCACCACCTGTGCCTATTTCTTCTTGCATTCTTACAATTTGACCTAAGTAGTGATTGGCAACTTTAACTCCTTTTCTTTTTGGCCATTTACGTATGAGTTTCGCAGTATACCTTATGCCTTTAATTCCAACAATTGGAACAGGTGCAAGCATATCTCTACAAGTGTTTTTTATGCCTTTAACAATGGCTGTTTTAATATCTAGTTCTTGTGGAAAATCTATAGGGTAATACATATGGCCATTTGGAGCAAAAGCGCCTTTAGCAAAACGAACCTTTTCTAATTCTTTTGTTGTAAGTGTAGTCACTGTCTCCATAACAGGATCACTAATTAAATAGTTGTCGTTTTCTTTACCATACACAATTAAGTTATGAGCATTAAAATGAAAACGGTATTCATCAGGGAAATACGTTAAGTTATAAACACCAACTTGTAAGCCAACAGGATTGTTTTTTTCTAAATTTTCATCTAATCGATCCTTAGCTTGTTGAGGGTTTTTAAATTTTTCTTTTTTAATTTTTATGCCTGTACGTTTAGCAAAACGTTTAAAAATTTGACCAGGCATAACCCTATAAGTTATAGCAGGAGCATGATTTACTTTTAAAAAAGGAATATGACAAAATAATAAACCAGATCCTATTCCAAAAACCATTGGTTCACTCACTTTAAAGCCGTTGTGCTTCATTAAATTAGAAACAACACCATTTTCACAATGAGCTGTTTGGTGGTGAGTAAAATTAATTTCCATAATTAATATCCTTTAATTGGTCTATTGAAATATCAAAAACACTAGCGTATTTCGCTAAAGTTTTTTCAGAAAGTTTATTGAATTTTTTTAATTTAAAATGATTCTTTACTTGCCATTGAAATTTGCCTACATAACTCGCTAAAATACCAATATCCATTTTATGACACTCCATGTAATATTCAATAGGACTAGTTTCACCATTTAAAACCCTTTCTTTAGCATTATTAATACGTTCATTAATTTCTTGAAGTGCATTATCTAAAGCAATTGTTTTAGGATCCCAACCCGTACTTTTTATTGTGGTATATTCTCCTTTTTCATCCACAGCATAACAAAGTTCTTTAATGTTGTCTTTTTCTAAACCACCGTCATCTTGAGGAACATCATTTTTTTTCATGTTTATTCGTATTGTTTAAATTGCAATGTGAGTGCATTTAAATAATTGCTTTAGGATATTAAGTCTTTTAAAATGCTAGTTGTATTAAACTATTTTAAATCCTTAATAACCAAATTAAGTTCACAAGATAACAATAGGTTAGTAGATTCAAAAATATGACACTCTAAAGAGCACAGACTATAGCTTTCTGTATCTAACCTTGAAGTTAATTTGGCATTCGATATTATGGTGCTTCCCACCTTAGGACAAGAAAATGCTGTTATTTTTTTAATGGCACTTATAAAACCGATTAATTTAGCTCCTTTACCCTCTGTATCATCATCATCAAAATAGCTTTTGCCTACAATAGATGAACACGTTTGTGCTGCATTTTCAACCAATCCCATTTCGCTAAAATAATTGTTTTCAACAAAGAGATTATTTGCCTCGATTTTGAATGATGCTGACACCTCTTCATCAGTGAGAATTAGAATTTTGTCTAATAATAAAAACGGAGGACGATGCGGTAAAAAATTTGATATATCAATTTTGTTAAGGTCCATCATTATTTGGCAATAACAGTTTTCATTGTACTTGTAGCAATCTTCTCTTTATTAGAATTAAAAATAGTTATTTCTACTAAAGTAACTCCCATAAATTCTTGTAAAATATGAGCTTCAGTATGTATTGTTTCATCTAATGCTGGGAGCGTTAAAATTTGAACTTCTTTAATAGAACCTATGTAGCCTGTTGGTGCAGGTTGTCCTTTTAAAAAGTAGTCGTATCCTGTATGCAGTGCTACAGTTTGTGCCATGTTTTCTATTAATCCAGACTCAGATAAGGTGTGGTTTTTTAAGAAAATATTGCTGTCAGAAATTTTAAACGAAGATGCTATTTGTGTATCCGAAAAACCTAATAGCGCATCTACCATTACAAATGGTGATTTTTGCGGTATTAAATTTTCGATAGTGGTAATAGGTGTATCTAGTAAAATCATATTAACAAACGGTTAAATGAGCGTAAGCGTATGAGAATCTGCCACTTTCTGGTACAGATAACATTATTTTATCCCCTTTTTTTAATCGTCCAGAGTTCATTAATTCTTCAAGCATTAAATAGATGGAAGCAGACCCAACATTACCAACTTTACTTAAATTTGTGAACCAACTGCTTTCAGGAACTTTTAGTCCTTTTTCTTTAATTCTGTTTTTTAATTTTTCTGCAAAATATTGAGACGATATATGAGGTAAGAAATAATCGATATCCGCAGAGTCTTTAGAATGTTTTGCAAAGACCATTTCCATACTTTCTACACCTTTATTAATAACATGCTCTTCTAAAATCTTAACATCTTGTTTTATAGAAAAGATAGAATCTTCTAACCATTCTTTAGAGCTATATTCTGTCCAAGATTTTATAGAACCATCTTCAAGCTTCTCTCCGCCAGAATACATACAAGTTTCTAATTCGTGAGCAAAAGAATAGGCTTCCATCCAATCGATTTTTAAAGATAGGCCTGTTTTATTTTTTTTGTCTTCAAGCAGCATTGCACCAGCACCATCAGATAACATCCAACGTAAAAAATCTTTTTTAAATGCTATTATAGGGAGTTTTTCTAATTTTGAAAGTGATTCTGATTCTTCTTCAAATTTATCTGCCAAAAGTCTTGTTGAAACCCTTTCAGAACCTGTACAAACAGCATTGTTAGAATTTCCAGCTTTTATGGATAAATATCCAAATTTCATAGAACTCATACCTGCACAGCAAATACCTGAAGCTGAGTTTATTTCTAAATTTTTATTAGCTAATAAGCCATGTACCATAGCAGCATGAGATGGTAATAATTGATCTGGTGTAGATGTGCCACAGCATAGAAGTTCCATATCGTTTTCTGTAAACGATTGATCAAATAATTTTGAAATGGCCTCTTGTGTTAATTTTGCATTAGAATGAGTGAATTCTCCATTCTTATTAATCGCATAGTATCGTTGCTTTATGCCGTTGTTTCTTAATACAATGCGTCTTGCCTTAGAAGGTTTATCGTTAATTTGACCCAAAATCGTCTCCATTTCATCATTACTAATGGGATCATTAGGTAAAATTTTTGATATTCTAGTTATATAAACGTCCTTCATTGTTGCCCCTTCTATTTAATTTCTACTGATGAATAATACTTTTTATCCCTTTTTATTTTTCCGTATAAAGGTATATATGTCAACAAAAATAGAATAAAAACCAACGGAGCAATAATCCAAATGGCAAATAATAAATAATAGTTAAACATTTTTAGCCAAACGGTTCGCTTTTCGCTATTTGCATCGCCTTTAGAATAAATAAGTTTAGCCCATTTATCAAACAAAATATTAGCACGTTGGTCCGCTAAAACTAAAAAAGATTTGATAACAACTGCCTTTTCTTTTAAGAGGTTGTTTTGAATAGTATCTAGGTTGTTATTAGATATATGATCTAATATAATATCACCGAATTTTGAAGATTCGTCTATGTCTTTTTGAGATACTCCTGGTTTAGGAAAAACACCTAAGTAGCGTTCTTTTTTTCCTGTAAACATCCATTGCACAATAGTGATAACGCTAATGTGATTTATGTGCCTGTCTACTAAAGCAATGTTACCAATGAGTTTAGCATTACAGTTTTTTAGTAAGTTTTTAACTTTCTCTTGCGCCATAATCCACATATTTCTGCAGCCAATTACCGTTATTACAGGTGTGTTAGCTAATAGTTTTTTAGCACCAGGTGATTTTAAAAATGATGTGGTTGGTATTGAGGGGCTTAAGTACCATACTGGATAGCCAAATAATATTAAATCGAATTTTTGATTTAAAATTTGCTCTGGTATTGATTGTACTTTAGATGGAATTTGTAAAAATGACTCAGGAAACACATTAAAAAAATCTTTCTTTTTCCATGGAAAAGGGAAAGGTGTTTCCATTTTTATTTCATAATGAACAACATTAATATCCTCGTTAGTACTTAGAGGCCTTGCTATATTATTCATTATTTCTGTAAGTTGACCAGATTGAGAATAATGTATCACTAGAATGTTCTTCATCTTATTTTTTATTAGCATTCCAAAAGTCAAAATAATTAAACCATTGCAAAGGATATTTTTTAAGCATCCATTCTAAGCTTTGGGTATAATCTTTTAGTAGTGCGTTGGCATCTCTGTTTTTTACTGTAGATGTTCTAGCGTAAAGATGGTAGTGCTTTCTAGACTCTTTGAGAACATAAACAAATAAAACAGGTACTTGTAGTCGAGATCCAATTAAAAATGGTCCAGCAGGAAACTTAGCTTCTTTGCCTAACAACTCGTGAGTTAAATATTTAGAATCCTTAATGTATCTATCTCCTGTTATGCACACAATTTCATTTCTTGTTAATGCTGCATTAATTTCAAAGATGTGAGAAAGATCTTCTTTAATTAATATGATTTTTATGTTAGATTTTTTAACAACGGTATCAAGATAGTTTTTGATGGCTGTATGTTCAACATCAGTGGTAAGTAAACTTATAAAATCTCTTTCTTCTAATTCACCAAAAAAGTGCTCGGCAATTTCAAAATTACCTAAATGCGCACTAATTAAAATTCCTCCTTTTTTTTGCTTTAGGACTTCTTTAATTTGGTCAACACCATCATAATCATAAGTGAATTTAGATTTTAAGCCGGAAGAAATTGCAATTTTATCTATAATAGTTTGTCCAAAAACGAAATAACTTTTATAGATGCTGATAATGCTTTTAAATCTAGAGTATTGTAGTCTTTTACGGAAATAGTAATAAGCCGATGTGGTACTGTCTTTTGCGAAAAAACAGAAATAAGCTGCTACAAAATATAACACAAAATAGGCTGAGGGTAACCCTAGTTTTTTGATACAAAATATAAATATTTTATAACCTAAAACTGTACCTCTGGACTTTCCTTTCCATTCAGCAGCCATAAATATTTAAGTAAAATTATTTAAGTTTATTTTCGATAAGGTTATAGAAATCTTCAAGCAATACAATACCTACAAAATCTTCTCCTACTAATTTAATTCCAAAATTAGATTCGACAGAGACAACAAGATCAACAAAATCTAAACTATCAAGATCAAGCGTGTCTTTTAGGTTAGCTTCAGGAGAAATGTCTTCAGATTCAACTTCAAATTCATCTATAAGAAAGTTGTTTATTTTTTCAATAATAACTTCTTTATCCATCTTTATTCTATATTTTTTTGATTATTAATGCTGAATTTGTTCCTCCAAATCCAAAAGAATTCGACAAAAATACATCAATTTTTTTATCTAGTGTTTTACTTACTAAATTTAATTTAGCAGCGTCCTCATCTGGTTGATCTAAATTAATATTTGGTGCAATAAAATCATTTTGCATCATTAGCATAGAATAAATGACTTCACTCGCGCCAGCCATCCAACACTCATGGCCAGTCATAGATTTTGTAGAACTTACATAGGGTCCGTTTTCACCAAATACATTGTATATTGCTTTAGCCTCGTTAGCATCTCCGACAGGAGTTGAGGTTGCATGAGCATTGACATAATCAATAGTACTACTTTCTATATTTGCTTGTTTAATAGCTTTTAGCATTGCTCTTGATGGTCCATCAACATTTGGTGTAGATATATGATCTCCATTAGAAGAAAAGCCATAGCCAATAATTTCGGCCAAAATAGGTGCTCCTCTTTTAATAGCAGATTCGTAACTCTCAACGACTAAAGTTGCTCCACCACCACTTGGTACTAAACCATCTCTGTTTTTATCAAAAGGACGTGAAGCTTTTTCTGGTTGATCTGTATTCATAGCAAACACACCTAAACCATCAAAACTACCCATTGCGAACTTATTTATTTCTTGAGCACCTCCACAAATAATACAATCTTGTAATCCGCTTTTAATAAGTTGGTAAGCCATGCCAATTGCATGAGATCCACTTGCGCATGCAGCACTTATTGTAAAGTTGACACCTTTTAATTTGAAAATTGTTGAAAGATTCATGGTCACTGTAGAATTCATAGCTTGAAATATAGCGCCTGAACCAACTAACGCTGAGTCTTTTTTCTCTCTAATGGTATCTATAGAGTTAATAACAGCTTTTGCTGTACTGTCATTGCCATAGAGAATACCTACTTCATTTGCATCTAAAAAATCTTGAGTGATTTTGGCGTTTTTTAAAGCTTCAACGGTAGCTACGTAAGCGTAAGTGCCTTCTTCGCCTAAGCTTATTCTTTGTCTTCTAGTAAGTTGTGATTTTAAGTTAGGAGCTTCAACCATGCCTGTTAAAGGAGAGCGATATCCAAAAGGGATTCTTTCTTCGTCAATAACAATTCCAGACTTACCATTGTACAAAGAATCCTTTACTTCATCTAAATTTTTACCTATACAAGAATAGATACCCATACCAGTTATTACAACTCTTCCCATTTTCAACTTTATTTAAGAGTAAAGCCCTCCATTAATGTTTATAACTTCTCCTGTTATATAAGAGGCTTTTTTAGAGGCTAGAAAAGATACTAAATGGGCTACTTCTTCTGGATTTCCAAAACGATTTGCAGGTACCATTTTCTTTAATTCTTTTTCATCCAAATCACCAGTCATATCCGTTTTAATAAATCCTGGTGCAACTGCATTTACAGTAATATTACGTTTGGCAATTTCTTGAGCTAATGCTTTAGTTGCACCAATTACAGCACCTTTTGCAGCTGAGTAATTGGTTTGACCTGGTGTGCCTTTTAAGCCAGAAAGCGAAACCATATTAATGATTCGTCCGTATTTTTGAACGAGTAATTTTTGAATTAAGTGATTAGTGACGTTAAAGAAACCATTAAGACTTGTATTTATTACATTGTTCCAATCGTCTTGAGTCATCCACATAAACAATCCGTCTTTTGTAATGCCTGCGTTATTAACAATGACTTCAATGATGGCATTTTTATTATGCTCTAACCAATTATCTAAAGTGGATTTTACGTCTTCATTATTAACCACATTAAACTGAAGTATTTCGCCAGTTCCTCCAGCTTCTTTTACAGCTTCTAAAGTATCTAAAGCTGCTTGTTTATTACTTTGATAATTAATTAAGATATGATAATCAGAATCTTTTGCTAATTGTATACAAATTGATCTACCAATACCTCTAGAACCTCCTGTTACTAGAGCGCACTTGGTTACCTGTTCTTTTTCGTTCATTTATATTATGCTAATTTATTGTGCGGTGTTTACAAAAAGTTCAACGTTTTGATACCATTTTCCTCCTAATGGATTCCCGTCAGTATCTAAAAAACCCCATTCTTTACCTTTTTTTACACGCGCTAATCCATTGTGGAATCCTTTTATTGAGTTTTTACTAAAAATAGATAGACCTCCTGCTGTAATGACGTATTCTGCAGCTATAACAGTTTTACCTGTTTTGTCTATAAAACCCCAAAGTTTCTTTTCTTTTACAGGAGCTAAACCGCTTTCTGAAAATGTTTCAGCATCTCGGAAGATAAAATCGATTACCTTTTCTCCTTTTTCATTAATATATCCCCAAAGCTTATCATTAGTAACAGGGGCTAAGCCATTTTTAAAGGCTCTAACCTTTTTAAAAGTAGGTTGAATTATCCATTCTCCTTTATTATTAACAAATCCTACTTTTTTATTGCTGCGTGCATAAGTTAGGTCAGAATCGTCTGTAAAGTCCCAAATTTTATCAGCTCCACTAATGATGTTAAATTCGTTATTGGTTATAACTCCAAAGGAATCTCCTTTTCTAGCTCCAACACCTTTACTGTTATAATCTCCAATCTCACTATATTCTAAAGGAATGAATACGTCTCCTTTTTTGTTAATCATTCCCCAATTATCTCCATTTCTTACTCTAGCGTAGCCGTTACTGAAAGGTTTAATAACATCGTAAGTAGGTTCTAATATAAGTTTACCATCGGTTCCTAAAAGACCATATTTTTTATTGCTTCTATAAAATGCGACTCCACCGTCAAAATCATAGTATTTTTCATGCACAGGAGTTTTTAAAATTTCTCCTGAAGCATCTATATAATTCCATTGGTCATTTTTAAGCACTAATACAAAACCAGAGTTAAAGTCTTTTATTTTATCATATTCTGGTTGAAGTACCCATTCTCCAGAAGTATCAATAAGTCCCCATTTATCTCCTTGAAGAACTGCTGCATATTTTCCGGAAAAACTTGATGCTTTTTGAAACTGCGGTTTAATGGCATATTCTCCAGTAGTATTGATATAGCCAAATAAATCATTGTCCCTAACCAATGCTAATTCTTGTGCATTAATAGAAAAAATAGTTTGTAAAAATACGAGTAGAAATAAGTGTTTAGTTTTCATGTGTTTATATTTTTTTACCATTTATCACCTATAAAATTTAATATAATCATTCTTGGAAATAATTATATTTTTAGCAAAAGACGTTATTTTACACTAGCTATTATAATGACTCATTGTTCATTATATAGGCTTTAACTTCATTTACATAAGGATACATAACAACGTCTTCTGTAAATATAGGAACTAATTTTCTTATTTCATCATACATTTTCTTCGTTTTTGAAGATACTTGGTCTTGTGCTTTTAAGTACTCAATTGCTTGAATGATAGTAATCATTTCTATGGCTAAAACTTCAAAAGCGTTCTCTATAACCTTTTTTGTAATTAATGCAGCATTTGTTCCCATACTCACAATATCTTGATTGTCGTTGTTGTTAGGAATACTATGTACGTACATAGGGTTAGATAACATTTGATTTTCTGCTGTAGTAGAGGTCGCTGTAAATTGAACACCTTGCATACCAAAATTGAGTCCTAATTTTCCAAGATTTACAAATGCAGGTAACATATTGTTAAGACTAGGATTTAGTAGGTAGTTTAGTTGACGCTCTGCAAGCATGCTCATTTTTGTAACTACTATTTTTAACTTATCCATTTCTAATGAAACATAATCTCCATGGAAATTTCCACCATGATACACGTGTTGCTTTTCTACGTTCACAATCGGATTGTCGTTAGCAGAATTTACTTCTTCAATTAGAATGCTTTCAACACTATTTAATGTGTCTAAAACAGGACCTAATATTTGTGGAACACAACGTAATGAATAGTACTCTTGTACTTTGTCTTCAAAAACAGAAACATTATCACTGTTTTTCTCGTATAAGTGATGTTCTCTTTTTCGAGTTAAGTTGCTGTCTTTTAAGTGAGCACGCATTTCTTCTGCGATTTTGTGCTGTCCTATATGTCTTTTTGAATGATTTAACTCGTAAGATAAATGATCATCATAGGCTTTTACAATTTCATTAATTGCAGCAGAGCTAGAAATCATCCAATTTAATAATCGTCTAGTATAAACGGTATTTACAATACCTATGCCTGTCATTACAGAGGTACCGTTCATTAAAGCGAGTCCTTCTCTTAATTCTATAGAAATTGGTTCTAAACCTTCCGTTTTAAAAACGTCTTTTGTTGCTTTACGTTCACCTTTATAAAAGACTTCTCCTTCACCGATTAGTACTAGTGCTAAATGTGCTAATTGTACTAAATCTCCACTAGCTCCAACTCCTCCGTGTTCATATATTAATGGAGTGATGTCTCTATTTATTAATTCGGTCATTAAATTTATAACCGATATGTGGACTCCAGAATTACCTAATGACAAGGTGTTTAATCTTGCTAGCATCGCAGCTTTTACATACTTTGGTTGTATGTGGTTACCTGTGCCAGATGCGTGGCTACGTATTAAATTGTATTGTAATTGTATTCTTTCAGAATCTTTAATTTTGTACTGTGCCATTGGCCCGAAACCAGTATTAACACCGTAAATAACTTTATTTTCTGAAAACTCTTTTAAAAAGTTAAAGCTTTTTACAACAGTCTCTAAAACAGTATCATTCATTTGAATAGAATGAGATTCAAATATTACTTTATAAAAATCTTCAATTCTTAATTCCCCTTTAAGTTTTACCATCTATATTTTTTCAATATCTTTAATGAATATTTTTTTACAACCCGCAAGTTGTAGCTGTGCTTATGTGCAAATTTAAAATAATAAATGAATCTTTAGGTTTAAAATAATGAGTAATATAAATGTTGACGTTTTAATAATTGGTGCTGGACCTTCTGGTTGTGTAGCTGCTTCTTATTTGCATAATAATGGTTTAAAAATTAAAGTTGTTGAAAAAAACAATTTCCCAAGATTTGTTATTGGTGAAAGTTTGCTGCCTAGATGCATGGATCATTTTGAAGAAGTAGGCTTATTAGATTGCTTAAAAAAGAAAGGATTTGAAGTTAAAGCTGGTGCACGCTTTTTAAGAGGTGAGGAGGTTTGTAATTTTGATTTTAGTAAAAAACATACCGAAGGTTGGAATTGGACATGGCAAGTGCCACGAGCAGATTTTGACAAAACGCTCACCGATGAGCTTCTTAATAGAGGTGTGGATATTGCTTTTGAGGAAGAGGTAATTGATGTTGATTTTAGCGATGATGGAAGTTCTGTAACTTCTATTAAAAATAAGGATGGTGAAATATACAAAGTAGGTGCTAAATTTATTATTGATTCTAGTGGTTATGGTCGTGTATTGCCTCGTCTTTTAGATTTAGAAAAACCGTCAGAACTATTGAATCAGTCTTCAATATTTGCACATGTTAAAGATGTAAAACGACCAGAAGGTTGGGAAGGGACTAGAATTACTTTTGATGTTCTTGATACAAGATTGTGGTTTTGGGTGATTCCGTTTTCTAATGGAGTAACCAGTATTGGTTTTGTTGGACCTACGGAATTTATGGAGTCTTTTAAAGGTACTTCTTCTGAGAAGTTAACAGAAATGTTGAAATTATCAGCTTATTATAGGGAGCGATTTGAAGATGTTGACTTTTTATTTAAACCTGTAGAAATAACTAATTATTCTAAATCTGTGAAACAACTCTATGGAAAAGGATATGTGTTAACGGGTAATAGTGCTGAGTTTCTAGATCCTGTGTTTTCTTCGGGTGTTACTTTTGCTACTGAATCTGCATTAATGGCAGCGAAATTAATTACCAAATCTTTGCATAATGAATCTGTGGATTGGGAGGTAGAATATTCAGATTATATAAAAAGTGGAGTTAATGTGTTTTCTACATACGTCAAAGAATGGTACACAGGAAATTTACAAACATTATTCTTTCATAGACCAGAAAATCCTGAAATTAAAAAACAAATATGTGCTGTATTAGCAGGTTATGTATGGGACGAGAGTAATCCTTTTGTGAAAAACCATCATAGACTTGTTAGAACAGTTGCTCATATTATAGATATGGAAAAACAAAAAAGTGAGTAATTAGATCACTAATTACTCACTTTTATATTAAAAGGTTTAAATTGATTTAGAATGCTTTTTTCATAATCAATTTAGATAACGTTTTACCTGTTTTAGCATAACCTTCACCAATACGATCTTCGTTACTAAATGTACCTCCAAATTGAGCACCTGGTGCATGTTTACTAGTAATTTCTAATAGTACATTATCTCTATTAGCAGTTTCAACAAATTTTAATAACGTAGTTACTTTTGCTGGTTGTCTCATAACGCCAACATTATAACCTGGATATATCCAAACAGTTTCTACTATAAGTGTGTATTTTGCATCTGTAAGCCCTTCTTCAAAAGACATGCCTTTTTTTTCAGCTAAATCTCTATTCATAAGCTCTAAAAATTTTGGTGCATAGATAAGTTCTCTACTAGCTAACCATTTTTTTGCCCAAGTCTTACCTTTACCTTTTCCTTTAGATTCTAAATCTTCACTACGTTCCTTAACGTATTCGTCATTAGTAAGGTTGTCCTTGTTAATTTGCATGTTGCTATAATCAAACTCTACATTAATGGCTTGATTGCTTTCAATGAAATCAAAATTTCCTTCTGCAACTTTCATTTTTTGAGCGTAAACTATTGTTGATAGTAATAGAACAAACGCGAGTGATAATGTGTTTTTCATAATAAATTTATAAATATTGATTCGTCAAATATATTGAAAATAATTAATTGTAATTATACTATTTTAACAATTATGGATAGTGCTTTAAATTATAATCAACTTTATTGCAATACATTATTGGTTTATTTTTACTTTAATTAAAACGTCTTCTTTTTTCTTTTTATAAAACTCTATTACAAATTCATTTTCAGCAGTTTTAATAACTCTATTGTTGCTGAATTGATGAACTTCAAGTTTTTTTGTGACGTTTCGGGTATCGAAAATGTTATCTTTTTCAACGTCACCTGTAGTATCATTAATTTTATATGCCGTTAAGTAGCCTCCATGACCATCACTGTGTTTAGCAGGGATTTTATTTAAAGGTAAGTCTATGTTTTTTACATTGTCTAAATAGACTAAGTAATGGTTTCCATTGGTGTAAAAATATGAATAAGACATTCCGCCTTGGTAAGTCTTACTTGTGTCGTAAACTTGCCCCATTTTAGGTGCTCCAGACTGTCTTTTTGGTAATTTTTTCATCCAAGCTAAATCACCATTTGAATTTATTTTAGAAAGTAACATATCGTTGTTGTGGAAAGTGTAATAAATACGTCCGCTAGATGTACGATGTTGTATCACATAGGTTTGTTCGCCAATGAGTACAAGGCTACCATCATTATATATTATTAAATCTCGCAGCTGTAAATTAATGAACTCCGCTTTGTCTTTTTCGTCTTTTTTTGTATTCTTCTTTTTAGTTCTATCACTAACGTATTGGTTTAAAACTTCAACAGGGATTTCATGTGATTTTTTCTCTATTAATTCGCCATTTTTATCAATTTTAAAGGTGAACAATCCGTCTGAGTTTGCTAGTCTGTTATTTAGTCCATTGGTATAAAAACCTGCGCAAATCATAAAATCATCTGATGATTCAAATAGTGAAATCCCATTAATAAATTTATCATCTAAAACTATTTTTGTAATCTCAATATTATCAGAGCCATCAAGAAGTCTAAATAACTCCATATGGTAATTGGCATCTTTATCTTTCTTTTTCTTTTTGTCTTTATTGCTATCATCATGAAATACTTTAGAAAGCATATAGCCATGACCTTCGGAATCTACAGCGAAATCGAGCAAATTCATTCGTCTTTCCGTATAAGGCATTTTGTATTCGTTAGACCAAATAGGATTTAGTGTAAAATCATATACATTAACACCTATGATATCGTAACTTTTAGTGTCTCGTTTTACTTCTGGTTTCTTTCTATATTGTACCATAAGTTTAGATTCGTCATAAGACGTAATAAAATCAAACTTATCTGTAACTCCAAAACCACCAAACATTCCCATTGCACCAAAATTAACGCCTGTAGTATATGTGGCCATTGGTGATCCGGCTAATTTTCCAGCAATATCAATTAGTTTAATAGGCTCTCCTGTAAACTCACCAGTTTCAAAGTTGATTTCTCTATAATACAAGCGCTCGTGCTTGGATTTTTTTCCTGACCAAGATGAGTAGAAAAAGTAATACTTATCTTGCAATTCAATCATTCCTTCTACAACATAATTATCAGGGAGATCTTCGTATTTTTTTTCTGAAATAATACTTAGTCCTTCTACGTCAAATTTTTGAATAACTAAATATTTTTTCCAAGGCTTTACAGTTAAAACTTGTTTGTTTTTACTGAAATAGAATTTTTTTGCTGCATCATAAACTTGATAAGGCTCACTAACATTAAAACTATAATCTGGGGATAATTCTTTTTGTGCGTTTAATGTCAGTAAGAAAAGACATGTACAAAATAAAAGGTAGGCTTTTTTCATCGAATAGAGTTTATAATTATTGTTTGGTCGAATATATTGAAAATTATCAGGTTAGATTCTTTTTCAGCACAATAACACTTTGTTTTTAAGAAAACTTGAGTGCTTTTTTTCTGTCTTATAACTATACATGCTTAAAACATTTAAGATGTTAAGCCTAATAAATAAAGCTTATTAATAATTTTACTACCTTAACAGCATTATACAATATCTGTTTTATGTTATTTTTTTATAAACTTAAGGTTAATCTTTGTTTTTTGCTTACAGCACTACTTGTTAGTGTTACTTTTTATGCACAAGAGATTCCTCCTATTCAGGTATTTACATCGCAAGATTATGGTGCTGAAGATCAAAATTGGGCAATAGCTCAAGCTGAAAATAATTTTATTTATGTTGCTAACAATAAAGGTTTGCTGGAGTATAATGGTGCGTCTTGGACGCTTTATAATTCTCCAAACGTTGGCATTTTAAGGTCTTTAAGGGTTGTTGAAGATAAAATTTATTCGGGTGGATATATGGATTTTGGTTATTGGGCTAAAAACAACCAAGGTAAATTATTGTATACTTCTCTAATTGATGATCAAAAATTTTCAGTAAACGAAGATGAGGATTTTTGGGGCATCATTAATATTGAAGGTTATGTGTTATTTCAGTCGTTCGATAGAATTTATATTTATAATACAGAAGAGGAAAGTTTTGACATTATAAACTCTGATTCTAGGATAAATAAAATGTTTAAGGTAGGTGAAACTATTTATTTTCAAATAATAAATAAAGGTGTTTTTAAGATTGAAAATGGTGTAGAAGCCATGGTGATTTCGGCAGAAACGATTGCTGATAGAGAGTTAGTGAATATGTTTTTAACAGACTCTAAGCTGCTACTACTAACTAAAGAGAATGGCTTTTTTAGTTTTAATGATGAAGGTATAGAGCCTTGGTTGCCAAGTTCAAATATACCATTTTCTGATTTGAGTATTTATAGTAGTATTAAATTAAATGATGAAAGCTTTGTTTTAGGAACAGTTGCTAATGGAATTATTCATATAGATAAAAATGGCAAGGAGTTGTTAAGAGTCAATCAGTCTTTTGGGATGAGCAATAATACTGTTTTGTCAATTTTAGAAGATAGTTATGGTAATATTTGGTTAGGCTTGGATAATGGTATAAATGTTATTAATCTGAATTCTCCGTATAAAGTTTATACTGATAAGCAAGGTGTTTTGGGTACGGTGTATGTTGCTGCCAAAGTAGAAGATTATCTTTATTTGGGAACGAATCAGGGTTTGTTTTATAAAAATTTAAATTATAAAAACTCATTTAGATTTGTAGAAGGCACTAAAGGGCAAGTTTGGAGCTTATCTTTTGTTAAGGGAACGTTGTTTTGTGGTCACGATAAGGGAACTTTTATTATTGATAAAGGAGCTGCTAAAGGAATTTCTAGTGTTTTAGGGACTTGGGTAGTTAAAGAAATTAAAGGTTACCCTAATCTTTTAATTCAAGGTAATTATAAAGGATTAAATATTTTAGAAAAAATTGGTAATACATGGAGTTATCGAAATAAAATTGTTGACTTTGATATTTCTTCTCGATATTTTGAATTTCTTGATTCACATGAGTTATTGGTGAGTCATGAGTATAAAGGCGTTTATAAAATTAAGATAGATAATGATTTTGAGAGAGTAATTGATTTCAAGAAGATACCTATCCATGAAGGTGTGAAATCTAGTATTGTAAGTTATGATAATAAAATCTTATATAGTTTTCAAGATGGTTTTTTTTCATATGATAAAGAAAATCAAAGATTTAAACCAGATACCGTTTTAAGTAAGTTGTTTAGTGGAGAAAATTACGTTTCTGGTAAGCTAATTAATGATAGGGAAGCTAATAAGCTTTGGGGTTTTTCTAATAATGATATCATATATATAGAGCCTGGGAAATTATCAAGTGAGCCAAAAATTAATTCTATTGCGCTTTCTGAAGAAGTGCGTAAAAGTAAATCTGGATTTGAAAATATATTAGACCTAGGTGGTAATGTTTATTTAATCGGAACTACAGAAGGGTATTTAATAATGGATTTAAATAAGCTTGAGTATAGAGCTTTAGATATTCACTTAAACAGTGTTGCTAGTGGATCGCATCCAAATGAACTTGAGTCATTGGATCTAATTAACTCTAGTGTCTTTAAGAATAAAACTAATAATATTAAATTTAAATATAGTGTTACTAATTACGATAAACTTTCCGCTTCTAAATACCAATATAAGTTAACAGGTATCTATGATAATTGGAGTAATTGGTCTCCAAGCTCAGAAGTGTTTTTTAAAAATTTGCCTTATGGAGATTATACTTTTGAGGCGAGAGCCATATCAGGAGGTGTTGTATCTAGTAATATATTGTCATATGGTTTTACAATTGAAAAACCATGGTATCTTAAACCATTGGCCATAATTTCTTATTTTGTTTTAGCATTACTCTTTATATATGTGCTGTATTATTTCAATAAAAAGCATTATAAAAAACAGCAAAAAAAGCTTATTGAAAAAAAAGAAAGACAATTGGCATTAGAACAATCAGAAAATAAGCGTCAGTTAATACAGTTTAAAAACAAAAACTTACAATTAGACATTGAAAACAAGAACAGGGAACTTGGTATGGCAACTATGAATTTAGTAAAGCGTAATGAGTTGTTGAGTAATATTAAGAGTGAGTTAACTAAAAGTAAATCATTAACAGAAGTTAATAAAGTGGTTAAACTTATTAACTCAAGCATAAACAATACAAACGATTGGGAATTATTCGAAGAAGCCTTTAATAACGTCGATAAAGATTTTATGAAAAGGATAAAGGCACTCCATCCGTCTATTACGCCTAATGATTTAAGATTGTGTGCTTATTTAAGATTAAATCTATCTTCAAAAGAAATAGCTCCACTTTTAAATATTTCTCATAAAAGTGTTGAGGTTAAGCGCTATCGTTTGCGTAAAAAATTGGGATTAGAGCACGAACAAAGTCTATCTAATTATATTATTGAATTGTAGTACCTATACACTTACCTAATTCGCCTATACATTACCTATACAAAAGCTGTATTTGGCGTCATTTTAACTATATACAAGAGTTTTGTTAAGTAAAAGTTAATTCCGAGAATATCATAAAATAAAGGGGTGTTGAATGATTTTTTAGTAATTTTTGGTGTTTTATTTTGCGTTGTATGTTTTATGTATAGCCTTGATTTAAGAATTCTTAATATTTATTTTCTAATATTACAGTATCTAATTAAATAAACTATGAAAATAAAACTTTTCACGCTATTTGCACTCATTTTAACAATGACAGCATTTGGGCAAAATGTAGATCTAACTGGAACGGTAACTGAAGCATCTTCAGGGCAACCTTTACCAGGTGTTAATGTAATCCTTAAGAATACCACTAAAGGAGCATCGACAGATTTTGATGGGAACTTTACTTTAAAGGATGTGCCATTAAATTCTGTAGTAGTTGTTTCATATATTGGTTTTGTTAAGCAAGAGATTACAATTTTAAATAATGACCCACTAAATATTGCTTTAGTTGAAGACTCAGAGTCTTTAAGTGAGGTAGTTGTAATTGGTTATGGTACGCAGAGAAAAGAATTGGTTACAGGTGCATATTCTAGCATGGATGCAGAAAGCATTGTTGAAACTAATCCGACGAGAATTGAAGAAGCATTAAAAGGTAGTGCGGCAGGAGTTCAAGTAAATGCAAATTCTAGTTCGCCTGGAGCTTCACTTAATATTAGAATTAGAGGTATTACTACAAATGGTGATAACTCTCCTTTAGTAATTGTAGATGGGGTTAATATAGGTAATGATCTTAGTATTATAGATCCTAACGATATTGAAAAAATGGATATTATTAAGGATGCTAGTTCCGCGATATATGGAGTGCAAGGGGCAAATGGTGTTATTCTTATTACTACTAAATCTGGAAAGAAAAACAGAAAAACAAAATTTTCGTACAATTCATACTATACCATTCAGGAAGCAGATAATCAAATTGATATGCTTAATAACTATGAATACGCGGCATATGTGAATGAAACGGAAGCTGCTGATGGTAATCCTTTGCCTTATCCAAATTTACAAAATTTAACTACTAATACAGATTGGCAAGAAGAACTATTCTCACAAGCTCCAATGTTTAATCATAATTTCAGTGTTAATGGAGGTTCAGAATCTACTACATATGGCTTTAGTGCTAGTTATTTTGCTCAAGATGGTATAATTGAAAGTGATAAGTCTAATTATCAACGTTGGACTATCAAGAATAATTTAGGGGTGGATATCTCAAAAAAATTAAAACTGAATACCTTTTTGTTGTATACTAATATTAGGAATAAATCTATAGCAGAGGGTGGTCGAGGTTCTGCATTATATTATGCATTAAACGCTTCGCCATTAAGTCCTGTTTATGATGATTCTACACCTTCAAATATCTCTAATGGGTATGCTTATATTAGTCAAGACCAAGGTAACGAAATTGTTAACCCACTTGCATTATTAGATAATACTTATAATGAGGGATGGGCAGATCGTTTTACTGGTAAAATAGAACTAGTTTATAACTTAATAGATGATTTAAAGGCGACAACTCGATTCAATTTTAATTATTCGGATTATGGCGGTAGAGAATATTACCCACTACAGTATTATGGTTTAGGTAAAGTTGTAAATAATGTAGTATTAGATGCGAATGACCCTAGTGCTTTCGATGTTGATAGAAATGACGATGGTCAGAGAGATCTTTATGGTACAGTTGCTGAAAACACGCAGCACTCTTTCGATTATACTTGGGAAAACTTTGTTGAATACAGCAAGTCTTTTAATGATAAACATAATTTTAATTTTTTATTGGGTACTTCTATTAGAAGTGAGGTTTATAAGGGCTTTTTTGGTTCAGGGCCTTTAAATAGTGGACCAGACTCATGGGATAATGCATATTTAGGTAATTCTAATTCAATTATACAAGTAGTTGGCGATGAGGTCACTTCTAGTTTAGTGACATCTGCAGATGGAAGAAATGAAAATAGATGGTATTCTTTTTTCGGACGAGTTCAGTATGATTATCAGGGCAAGTATATATTGTCTGCAATGGTAAGACGTGATGCGTCAACAAAATTTGGATCGAATGATAGAATAGGTAACTTTCCATCAGTTTCTGTTGGTTGGTTAGCTTCTAACGAAGAATTTTTTAAGGTAGATTTTATTAATAAACTTAAAGTTAGAGGAAGTTGGGGGATAACAGGAAATGATAAAATTGGTGATTATAGATGGTTAGGTCTTTTACAAGGTACTACAGGTGAGGCAACATATCCTTTTAATGATTTATTATCATTTGGTAATGCAGTTGGAGCATTGGCTAATCCTGATTTAAAATGGGAAACGAACAAACAGACAAATATCGGAATTGATTTAGGGCTTTTTAATAGTAAGTTAAATTTAACTATTGATTATTATAAAAAGACGACTGAGGATTTATTGTTAGTGCCAGAAGTATCAGGTCTTTTGGGATCAGCTGCTGGTGGTAGTTCAGCTCCTTTTGTTAATGCAGGTACCATTGAAAATAAAGGAATTGATTTAAGTATCAATTATAAGCACGACTTTAATGATAATTTTGGTTTTAGTGCAGGTTATACATTAACAACAATTAAAAATAAAGCACTTCAGGTTAATAATGCTGCAGGTTTTATTTCTGGAGGACTTTTTGGATTAAGCCAAACAACATCTAGATTTCAAACAGGATTACCAATAGGTGTGTTTTATGGATTAAAAATGGATGGTATATATCAAAATCAAGCCGAAATAGATGCCTTAAACACAGATACAAATAATGATGGCACTATTGATAGCTCTGATACAGCATATCAAGTTGGCGCAAGTCCTGGTGATATTAGATATGTAGATGTAGATGGTGATGGAGTTGTAGAATACGGAAGTAGTGATGATCAAACGGTTATTGGTAATCCAATTCCTGATGTTACAATGGGATTCAATTTAAATATAAACTATAAGTCTCTTGATTTTGGAACTTCTTTATATGCTTCTATTGGTAATGATATAGCACGTAGTTATGAAAGATTCTTAACCTATAGTAACAAACCAGACTTTTATTTAGATCGCTGGACTGGTGAGGGAACTTCAAATTCGGTACCTAGAGCTTCAAACACAGCTTCTAATAACTTTTTGTTTTCAGATTTTTATGTTGAAGATGGTTCTTATTTAAGAATTCAAAATATTCAATTAGGTTATTCACTTCCTAAAGAGGTATTAGATAATCTAAAACTGGATAAAATTAGAATTTATGTAGCTATCAATAACCTTTATACTTTTACTAAATATAAAGGGTATAACCCAGACGTGTCAAACTCAAGCCCATTAGGTGCTGGTGTTGATTATGGACAATATCCACAGACAAGAACTTTTACAACAGGTATTAATGTTTCATTTTAATTTAAGACAAATGACTATAAAAAAAATAACAGCTTTATTTTTAATCATAACATGTTTTGCATGTGATGATTATATAGATACGCTACCGGAAGGTCAAGAGAATAGTGAGAATTATTTCAATTCCAAGTCAGATTACGAAGATGCCTTAGTTGGTGTATATGATTTATTATCCACAACTTATCTACATAATATCTTAGGTGAGATAGCGTCAGACAATAGTTTGTGTGGAGGTGAGACACCAACAGATGTTTTAGATTGGCAACAAATTGATGACATGACGCATACACCAGACAACGGTGCATTAAGAAGTGTTTTTCAGTTTATGTATGCAGGAATTAGTCGAGCTAATTACATTATAGAATTTCAAGACAAAACTGATTTTGAAGGAAAGGAACAACTGCTTGCGGAGAATTTATTTTTAAGATCTTATTACTATTTTGAATTAATAAAGTTTTTTGGAGATGTACCATTATATACTAATGGAAGAATTACAATAGAAGAGTCACAAACAATTTCAAGAACACCAAAAGCAGACGTTTATGCACAACTTGAAGCAGATTTACAATCAACGATAGATAATCTTCCTTGGGAACAAACTCAAAATGGAAGAGTAACTAGAGGCGCTGCTCTTGCATTATTAGGAAAAATTTATTTATATCAAGATAAGTTTGAGTTGGCGGCTAATACGTTAGACGAAGTGATTAACTCTGGTCAATATCAATTAGTAGATGACTTTTCAACAATCTTTTTAAATTCTAATGAAAACAATTCTGAATCTGTATTCGAAGTGCAATATTTTGGAGGTGAAGGTGCAAGCTTTGACTGCTTCCAATGTGTTGAAGGAAATATAGCTGTTGGGTTTATGGGACCGAGATTTACTGGTGGTGACTTTTCACCATTTACTTCAGGATTTAGTTTTAATCCTCCAACAGAAGAGCTATATAATGCATATTCAGCAGATGATGAAAGACGAGATGCAACGATACTAAATATGGATGAATTTGTGTTAGAAAACCCAGATGTTACATTTAATGAAGGTAATTCACTTGATTATACTGGTTATTATAATAAAAAGTATATTCCTTATTCAGAAGCTAATTCTGGTGATGTAAATCTTACGCACAGTAATAACTATAGAGCAATACGATATTCTGACGTTTTATTGATGGCAGCTGAGGCTTATAATAGAAGTGGGCTTAACGATTCAAGAGCTAAGGATTATGTTAATTTAGTAAGAGTTAGAGCTGGATTGGATGAAATACAAACTTCTGGAACTAATTTAACTCAAGACATATATAATGAGAGAAGGTTAGAATTAGCAGGTGAGGGTCATCGCTTTTTTGACCAGGTTAGAACAGGTAGAACTAATACTATTCCTAATTTTTCAAGTAAAAATGTTTTATTTCCTATACCTAGAATCGAGATTGAATTGGCAGGAAATAATTGGTCTCAAAATGATGGATACTAAAAAAAGAATAACACTATGAAAACAGTAAAATATATATTTAGTTTATGTCTTATAGCACTTCTAATTAACAGTTGTGTTAAAGATGATGATAATACAGATTTTTTGAATACTGCTGTGGCTCCAGCTAACGTACTAGCTTCATTTACAGTAACTCAAGATAACAGTGGTTTGGTTACTATTACACCAACAGCTGACGGTGCAACAGGTTTTAATATCTTTTATGGTGATAGTACGGTTGATCCAGCTAGCTTGGCTCAAGGAGAAAATACTACGCATGTTTATGAAGAAGGAGTCTATACTGTTACAGTGGTAGCTTTCGGTCTTACAGGTTTAGAAACTGAAATCACCCAAGAGTTGGTAGTATCGTTTAATCCGCCAGAGAATTTAATGGTGACAATTGAAAATGATGCAGCTATATCTAAACAGGTAAATGTAACAGCAACGGCAGATTACGCTATGTTTTATGAAGTTGATTTTGGAGATGGTTCAGAAGTTCTTCAAACCAATATAGGAGAAGTGACTTCATATACCTACGAAAATGCTGGCTTGTATACTATAACAGTTACTGCAATGGGAGCAGCTATTGAAACTACGACTTATACAGAAGTAGATTTTGAAGTTACGGAAATAGTACAGCCATTAAGTTCTGCGCCAACACAACCTTCAAGATCAGAGACGGATGTTATTTCAATTTTCAGTGGTGCATATACAGATATTACAGGAGTTGATTTCTATCCAAATTGGGGACAATCAACTACTTTCAACTTATTCAATTTAGGAGGAGATGATATGTTGCAGTACACAAATTTAAATTATCAAGGCATAGATTTTTCAGGTACACCAATTGATGCTTCGCAAATGGAGTATTTACATGTTGATGTTTGGACAGCAGATGAAAACGATGCGAAAATATCACCAATTAGTTCGGGTCCAAATGAAACAGCATATGATTTGGATTTAACGGCACAACAATGGACGTCGTTTGATATTCCTTTATCATTTTTTACGGATCAAAATCCATTGGTAGATTTAAGTGATATCATTCAATTTAAGTTAGATGGTAACCCAGTAGAAGGTACAATCTTTGTAGATAATTTATATTTCTGGAAAGCCCCTTCAGGTTCTCCAACAGGTGTAGTTGGTACTTGGAAGTTGTCTTCAGCGGCTGGATCATTGGGTGTAGGGCCTGCTGTAGGTGATATTGGCTGGTGGAATTGTGACTCAGACTGCGTAATTGAAAGAGCATGTTATTATGACGATGAATACATTTTTAATGCAGATGGTACATTTAGTAATGTTCTAGGGGCTGATACTTGGGTAGAAGGTTGGCAAGGTGGTGGAGATGCGTGTGGCACTCCTGTAGCACCTCACGATGGATCTGGAGCAGCAACATTTGTATATGATGAAGGAGCTGGAACAATTACATTAAATGGTGTTGGAGCCTTTTTAGGGGTTCCTAAAGCAACTAATACGGGTGAAATATCAAATCCGGCAGACGCACCAGCATCAATAACATATAATGTTACACTATCAAACTTTGATACAGAAATGTCTGTATATATTGAAGCGGGTTCTGGTGTGTTTTGGCAATTTAATTTTACTAAAGAAGGTGCTGCACCTTCACCATTGGCAGGATCATGGCAATTATCTGCAGAAGCAGGTTCGCTCGGAGTAGGACCAACACCTGGAGATATTTCTTGGTGGAATTGTGATGATGCTTGTGTTGGAGATAGAGCATGTTATTATGACGATCAATATGTTTTTGGATCAGACGGTTCTTTTTCAAATGTTTTAGGTGCTGAAACTTGGATAGAAGCATGGCAAGGTGGTGGAGACGCTTGTGGTACTCCTGTAGCACCTCATGATGGATCAGCAGTGGCAACGTATACTTTAGACTTAAGTGCAGGAACCCTTACTATAAATGGTGCTGGCGCATATATAGGTCTTGCAAAAGCTGTGAATTCAGGAGAAATTGCTAGTCCTGCAGATACACCAGATTCAATAGTTTATGATATTACTATTGTAGATAATAATACAATTAATGTAATGGTAGAAGCAGGTGCTGGTGTGTTTTGGCAATATAAATTGGTGAAAATTTAACAAAAGAAAAAGATGAAAAACATGAAAAATTTAAAATACGCAATGATGCTTCTGTTCTCACTTACTCTATTGGTGAGTTGTGAAGAAGACAACTACGAATTTGGAGATTTAGTTACGCCAACAAACGTAACTATAACAGCAGAAATTGTGGGACAAGATGCAGACAATCCTTATGGTGATGGAAGTGGATTCGTAAATTTTGTTTCAACAGCAGATAATGAGATAAGTTATAGATTCGACTTTGGTGATGAAAAAAGTGATATAGCGCCTAGTGGAGAAATTACACATAGATATACTAACGTAGGTGTTAACACATATACCGTGGTTGTAAATGCAATTGGAACAGGTGGAATAATGACAAGCCAGTTACTAGAAATTGAAGTTTTTAGCTCTTTTACAGATCCCGAAGCAGAAAATTTCTTAAGTGGTACTAATGTAGGAGATAGTAAAACTTGGTATTGGGCAGCTAATGTTGCACTACATGTAGGTTTAGGTCCTGTAGATGAGGATTACGGTAATGGAGAATTTGCTTATGAAGCTTGGTGGAATGGAATTCAGCCATTTGATGAAGAAAAATCATGTATGTATAGTGATAAATTTGTATTTACAAAAACAGAAAACGGAGTAACTTTTGAACAAACAGAAGGACCTGCATTTGTTCCAGGGACGTATGCAGATATTCTTGGTGTAGCAGGTGATACATGTCAAGATGAAAGTGTAATTCCAAGCATGTATGGTGTTAAAAATGTATCTTTCTTCCCGTCATCTTCAATGGCAGCATTAGAAGGTACTTATGCAGAACTGCCATACAGACAAACGAGTTTTGAGATTTCTGATGGTGGATTTTTGGGTTGGTATACTGGTTCAGTTGAATACGATATTATTTCAATAAGTGATACAGAATTACATGTGAGATTTATTCAAGAAGGTGGAGGTTTTGCTTGGTATGCTAAGTACCAAACTCAAAATCCATTTGACGTTGATAATTTTCCTTCTCTAGTTTGGTCAGATGAGTTTGATACAAGCGGAGCACCAGATACAGCAAACTGGACATATGATCTCGGTGCAGGTGGCTGGGGAAATGGCGAGGCACAAACTTATACTGATTCCGCAGAGAATGTAATTGTAGAAGATGGCTTCTTGAAAATAACAGCCAAAGCAGATGGTAGTGGTTATACTTCTGCTAGATTAAAATCTCAAGGCTTACAAGAATTTACATACGGTAGAGTAGAGATTAGAGCAAAATTACCAGCCTCTCAAGGAACATGGCCAGCACTTTGGATGTTAGGCGCTAACTTTCCTGATGTAGGATGGCCTGCTTGTGGTGAAATAGATATTATGGAGCAAACAGGTGATAATAAGAACGATGTATTAGGAACTTGTCATTGGTTTGATAATGGTACAAGCAGTAATGCTAGTTATGGAGAAATTACAGCTGTAGCTAATTCTACATCAGAATTTCATTTGTATTCATTAGAATGGACAGAAGAGTCTCTAAGAATTTTTGTTGATGGAACAGCATATTATACGTTAACAAATGATGCTGAATTACCATTTTATGATAAAGATTTCTTTTTTATAATGAATATTGCAATGGGAGGAACTTTAGGTGGAACAATTGATCCTGCTTTTACAGAAGACACAATGGAAGTAGATTATATCAGAGTATATCAATAAAAAAACAGTGCCAATTATTTGATTAAATAAGTTATTTAAGGTCGAGTTTTTTTTATGCTCGACCTTTTATAATAGGTACATTTCAACTTTATTAACCTGTACCGTTAATATAAATTATTTAGAAAAAAAATACTAAGCTTTACGATTAGAAATATTTATTACACCAATGACAAAGAATCCCATTTACATAGGAAATAAGAGAGCTTCAAACGATGAAAATGAAGTTAAAGGAGAACTTGTATCACTTTATAATGAAGCCTATTATAAAATTACTAATAGTGACAAAATGAGACCATTTTTTATGAGTCTTGTTAGTAACTCTAACCACTGGTTATTTATATCTAGTAATGGAGCGTTAACTGCAGGTAGAAAAAATGCAAATAATGCATTGTTTCCTTATTATACAGATGATAAAATCACTGAATCATTAGAAACTACAGGTAGTAAAACGATTATTCAAATTCATAAAGATGATAAAACATTTTTATGGGAACCTTTTTCAAATAAGTATCAAGGTGTATATGCTACTAAACGAAATTTATACAAAAACAGCTATGGTAATAAAGTTGTTTTTGAAGAAATTAACGAAGACTTAGGTCTTACTTATAGATACCAATGGAACTCTAGTGACCAATTTGGATTTGTGAGAAAAGGGGAAGTTATCAATAATACAAGTGAAAAAGTTGATATTACGATTTTAGACGGTATTCAAAATATTCTACCATATGGCTTAGCTTCAGATTTTCAAAATGCAACAAGTAACTTAATTGATGCATATAAAAAGTGTGAACTAGAATCAGATTCTGGAATAGGGATATTTGCTTTAAGTGCTATAATTGTAGATAAGGCAGAACCAAGTGAGGCTTTAAAAGCCAATACAGTTTGGTCTTCTGGATTAGAAAATCCTACGCATTTAATTTCATCTTTACAGTTAGATGCTTTCAGAAACGGTAAAACGATTACTGAAGAAAAAGATATTAGAGCTGAAAAAGGAGCATACTTTATTGTTAAGGATTTGAGCTTAGAGCCTCATGGCGAACAACGTTGGATGTTTGTGGCAGAAGTCAACCAAACAATAAGTGAAATTAATAATATTTCAGAAAAAATAAAAAGTAATACTAATCTTGAAGAATTAGTACAGCAAGATATAGATGCTGGTACTAAAAATCTTTTAGAATTAGTTGGTGCTTCAGACGGAATTCAGCTTGGTGATGATAAATTAAGAAATACAAGACACTTTGCAAATACACTTTTCAACATTATGAGAGGTGGAATCTTTGATGACGATTACAACATTGAAAAAGAAGATTTTGTAAAATATATGGCTAAGGCCAATAAAAAGGTTTCAAAAAGTAAAGAAGATATTTTAAATAGTTTACCTGAAATCTTCAAGGTAGATTATATTAAAAATATCGCTGATCAAGATGATGATAGTAATTTTAAAAGGCTCTGTTATGAATACCTACCACTGAAATTTAGTAGAAGACATGGTGACCCAAGTAGACCTTGGAATAAGTTTTCTATAAACACACGTAGTGAGGTAGATGGTTCTAAAATTTTAGATTACGAAGGGAACTGGAGAGATATTTTTCAAAATTGGGAAACATTAGCACATTCTTATCCTGCTTTTATGGAAGGGATGATTCATAAGTTTTTTAATGCCACTACGTTTGAAGGTTATAATCCTTACAGAGTAACCAAAGATGGATTTGATTGGGAAACTATAGAAGAAGATGATCCATGGTCTTATATCGGATATTGGGGAGATCATCAAATTATCTACTTATTAAAGTTTTTAGAGTTTATTGAGAAGCATTATCCTACTAAACTTGCTCATAGTTTTACTCAAGATGTTTTTGTGTATGCTAACGTACCATATAAGATTAAGAGTTATCAAGACACTTTAAAAAATCCTAAAGACACTATAGATTTTGATCATGCTTTAGATGAAAAAATCAACACAGTAAAAGATAGATTAGGTGCTGATGGTGCTTTATTAAGAGATGAAAATTATTTCATCCATAAAGTCAACTTAATCGAAAAATTATTAGCTACCGTTTTAGCTAAAGTGTCTAATTTTATACCAGAAGGCGGAATTTGGTTAAATACACAACGACCAGAATGGAACGATGCTAACAATGCTTTAGTTGGTAATGGTGTGTCTATGGTGACCTTATATTACCTAAGACGATTCATTAATTTCTTTGAAGGTATTGTTGAAAATTCTTCAGATACGGAGTATAAGCTTTCAACAGAATTAAAAACGTTTTTTGAAAGTGTTGTAAAAACATTAAATGATAATGTAAAAGTACTGTCAGGTAAAATATCTGATAAAGAAAGAAAAACCATTTTAGATGGATTAGGTACTGCAGGTAGCGACTATAGATTAAAAATTTATGAAGCCGGTTTTACCAGCGATAAAGAAGCTATTTCAAAAGAAGATTTATTAAAATTCTTCACGGCATTAAAACAGTATTTAGACCATACTATTAAAGCTAACAAGAGAGCTGATAACTTATATCATGCGTACAATTTAATGACGGTTAAAAATGATGCAGAAGTGTCAATTTCTTACTTGCCAGAAATGTTAGAAGGTCAGGTTGCTGTTTTAAGTTCAGGGTATTTAAAACCTAAAGAAGCATTAAGTTTATTAGATGGGTTAAAAGCAAGTGCGCTTTTTAGAGAGGACCAATACAGTTACATTTTATATCCAAATAAACAATTGTCGCGCTTTGTAGATAAAAATAATATTCCTGCTCAATCTGTTGAAAAATCAAAATTATTAAAGCAATTAATTGCTGATGGTAATACTCAGATTATAGAGAAAGATGTTCTAGGTGCATATCATTTTAACGGTAATTTTAATAATGCAGAGAGTTTAAAAACGGCATTAAACCAGTTGCCACAAGAGAAATATGATGACCTAATTGAGTCTGATACTCGTTTATTGTTAGAGATATTTGAAGACATGTTTGACCATAAATCATTTACAGGGCGTTCAGGTACATTCTACGGTTATGAAGGTTTAGGGTCTATTTACTGGCACATGGTATCTAAATTATTGTTAGCAACTCAAGAAAACTGTTTACTAGCAGTGGCTAATAATGAAAGTGAAGAAACTATAGGACGCTTATTAGAGCATTATTACGAAATTAATGAAGGTATCGGAGCACATAAATCACCAGAATTATATGGTGCTTTTCCAACCGATCCATATTCTCATACACCAGGAGGAAAAGGCGCACAGCAACCAGGAATGACTGGTCAGGTAAAAGAAGATGTGTTATGTCGTTTTGGAGAATTAGGAGTATTTGTAAAAGACGGAAAACTGTTTTTTAATCCTAGACTTTTAAGAGCTGAAGAATTTTTAAGTCAACCAAAAGAATTTGTTTATACAGCATTAGATAAAGAACTTAAAACAATTCAACTTGATAAAGGTTCGCTTTGTTTTACATATTGCCAAGTGCCTGTTATATATCAGCTTCGAGATGAAAACTCAATTGAAGTTAAATTCAATGATGGTTCAGTTTCAAATTTTAATGATTTAAAGTTAGATAAAACTACAAGTGATAAAATATTTAATCGCTCGGGTGAAGTAAATCAAATTATTGTGTCTGTAAAAAAATAATTAAAATTATTAAGCATGAATAAAAGTTTCAATTTAGCAGTATGTATTTTTTTTGTACTACTTGCGTTTTCATGTAATGATGCAAAAAAGGAGAAGACGGAAACACCGTTAAAAGAAGATCAAATTGTGAACGCAAAAGAGATATTAGGAAATCCAGATTATTTAGCGATTTCTTACGGAGGTTATAGACAAAAGGATAGAAATGTTCAGCCAACAATACCAGAGCTTAAAGAAGATATGAAAATCTTAAATGCTATGGGAATTAAAGTGCTGAGGACTTATAATGTTCATTTTGACCAAGCTGCAAATTTGTTAAAAGCAATAGACGAATTAAAGACTGAGGATTCAACTTTTGAAATGTATGTGATGCTCGGCATTTGGATTGATTGCAAGAATGCATTCGATTGGGGAGAAGGTGAGCCAATTCACAATGAAGAAAGTGAACGAAACCCTGTTGAGGTTAAAACTGCTGTTGCATTGGCAAAACAATATCCAGACATCGTAAAAGTTCTTGCTGTTGGTAATGAAGCTATGGTAAGATGGGCAACCTCTTATTATGTGCAACCATGGATAATTTTAAAGTGGGTAAATCATCTTCAAGATTTAAAGAAAAAAGGTGAATTACCTAAAGATTTATGGATAACAAGCTCAGACGATTTTGTGTCTTGGGGAGGAGGTGATGCCAGTTATCATACTGAAGATTTAGAGAAAATAGCAAATGCGGTAGATTATGTTTCTATGCATACGTATGCTTATCACAATTCCCATTACAATCCTGGATTTTGGAAAGTTCCTGAAAATGAAGAAGGCTTAACTGATAAAGAAAAAATTGATGCAGCCATGTTGCGTGCACTAGATTTTGCTAAAACTCAGTACGATTCGGTTTCAAATTACATGAAAAGCATTGGTGTTAATAAACCAATTCATATTGGCGAAACTGGTTGGGCTTCCGTTTCTGGAGGTCATTATGGTAAAAATGGTTCTAGAGCTACAGACGAATATAAACAAGGATTATATTATAAACATTTACGTGAGTGGACGAATAAAGAAAAAATTTCAGTTTTTTATTTTGAAGCTTTTGATGAGCAATGGAAAGACGCTAAAAACGAATTAGGTTCCGAAAATCACTTTGGCTTAATTAACTTAAAAAGCGAAGCAAAGTATCCGTTATGGAGCTTAGTAGATGATGGTACGTTTGAAGGATTAACCAGAGATGGTAAACCAATTACAAAAACTTACGGTGGAAATTTAGAGGAGTTAATGAAAGATGTCTTAGTGCCAAATACAGATTACCCAAGAGATTAAATAATGAAGAAATTAGTAATCATAGTTATTAGTTTAATGGCTTTTGTTTCTTGTAAAAATGAAACGAAACAAGAAGAGGTCCCAACAAAAGTTGAAACATCAAAAATTGATGTGGTTTCAGTTTCTGGGAGACAATTAATGGTGAATGATGAATTTTATTTAATTAAAGGTATTTGCTATCATCCCGTGCCTAAAGGTGATTCTACTCAAAGAGATTTTGGGACTTTGACTCAAGATTTAAAACTCATGGTTGAAGCGGGAATTAATACCATTAGAGTATATTCTCCAATTGAAGAAGAGCATGTTTTAGATGAAATAAATAAGGCAGGTTTAAAAGTAATCATCGGATTTGGATACAATCAAGGAGGAAAGAATGATATTGTATCAGGTTCATTTGTAGATTATATCAATAGATTTAAAAACCACAATGCCATTTTAATGTGGGAATTAGGGAATGAATATAATTACCATCCAGAATGGTTTGATGGTGATATTAAAAACTGGTACACAGCAATGAATGATGCTGCGTCTTTAATTCATAAAAACGACCCATCACACCCAGTGACCACAGCACATGGTGACTTACCAAAAGAACCAGCACGTTCTATGTCTCCGAATATTGATGTTTGGGGAATGAATGTGTATCGTTCAGTTAGACCAGAAACCATTTTTAAGGAGTGGAAAGAAGTTAGTGACAAGCCCATGTATTTATCCGAAACAGGATCTGATAGTTATATGCAAATCGCTACGGATAAATATGAGCAAGGTGTTAATGAGCAAGCACAAGCAGATGCCACAGCAATAATCTTGAAATCCACTTTTAAAGGCCAGGATATTTGTTCTGGAGTTACATTATTTCAATTTACAGATGGTTGGTGGAAAGCTGGAAATAACAATGTGCAAGACACAGGCGGAACAGCACCAAATAGCACAGGAGTGCCGTTTGATGGTAGTCCGAATGAAGAATATTGGGGCATTGTGGATATTGATAGAAATAAGAAAAAAGTATTTGATGTTGTTAAAGAAATCTATACGTCTGAAAATAAAAACAACTAATTTATAAAACATGAAAACAACAAGATATAGCATATTGGCACTCTTAATTTTTACTGTAATGAGTTGTAATACTGAAAAAAAAGAAATTAAAGACTTAAAAGTTGAAGTCTATGAAACTTCAGAAAGCGGGAATAAACTAACTAGGATTACGGAGTTTTCTAAAGTAGATTCTTCAGCAGTTATAAAATTATTACCAGAGCAAAAATTTCAAACCATAACAGGTTTTGGAGGTTCATTTACAGAGTCATCTGCTTACTTAATTAATAAGTTGAGTAAAAAGAATCGTGATACTATTCTTCAGGCTTATTTTGCAGAAGATGGAGCACGCTATTCGTTAACAAGAACACATATTGCATCTTGTGATTTCTCATTAAACAATTATACATATGCACCTGATGCAGATGATATGGAGCTTAAAAGCTTCAATATTGAAGAAGATCGTGATGATTTAATTCCTATGATTAAGGATGCTCAGGCGATTTCAAAAGATGGTTTTAAAATCATCTCTTCACCTTGGACGTCACCACCATGGATGAAAGACAATAGGGCTTACGTTGGAGGTAAATTATTACCAAAATATTACGATGTGTTTGCACTTTATTTTTCTAAATATTTAGAAGCTTATAAAGCAGAAGGTATTGATGTTTGGGGTTTAACACCAGTGAACGAACCACATGGAAATGGTAATAATTGGGAAAGTATGCACTTTTCACCAGAAGAAGAGACGGATTTTGTACAAAATCATTTAGGACCTAAATTAGAAGCTGACGGTTTCGGAAACGTAAACATTTTAGGTTACGATCAAAATAGGGCAGGTTTAGATGAGTGGGTTGATGCTATGTTTAAAGATGAAGCATCATCTAAATATTTTGCAGGAACAGCGATTCATTGGTACGAGAGTACTTATGATTATTTACCAGAAGCACTTCAATATGCGCATAAAAAAGCACCTAATAAATTTTTAATTGAAACGGAAGGTTGTGTAGATTCTGAAATCCCAAAATGGCAAGACGATGCTTGGTATTGGAAAAAAGAAGCTACAGATTGGGGTTGGGATTGGGCTTCGCCAGAAGATAAACATTTACACCCAAAATATGCACCAGTAAACCGTTATGCAAGAGATATTATTGGTTGCCTAAATAATTGGGTAGATGGTTGGGTAGATTGGAACATGGTTTTAGATAAACAAGGTGGACCAAATTGGTTTGAAAATTGGTGTGCTGCACCAGTGATTGTTGATCCAGAGGCTGATGAAGTATATTTTACACCGTTGTATTATACTATGGCACATTTTAGTAAATATATAAGACCAGGAGCTGAAGTTATTGGTGTAGAAAATGCAGATAACGATTTAATGGTTACTGCAGCTAAGAATCCTGATGGTACTATTGCTGTAGTATTGTTCAATGAAGGAAAAATATCTAAAGACTTTACGTTATCACTTGGAGGGGAAATTGTAAAAGTAAAAATAAACGGACAAGCTATTCAAACGATAATAATCCCAACTAAAAACTAAAAAAATTATGTCTACTATAACCAATAAAGTTCCGTTAGGTCAAAAAGTTGCGTTTGGAGTTGGTATGCTAGCGAACCAAATGTTTCCTGCTGTTATTGGAATTTTTATAGTGGTTTTAGTTCAAGATTTAGGTTTTCCTGGTTGGATGTGGGGCGTTATTTCTTTAGTTCCAAGACTTTTTGATGCGATTACAGACCCAATTATGGGTTACATTTCAGATAATACAAAATCGCGTTGGGGAAGACGACGACAGTATGTTTTTATTGGAGCGATTTTAATGGGAATTGCATTTATTTTTATGTGGCAACTCTTTAGAGAAAATTCACTTGATTATAATTTTTGGTATTTTTTATTATGGTCATTTGTGTTTTATTTGGGTTTAACCATTTTTAGTGTGCCATACGTAGCAATGGGTTATGAAATGAGTGATGATTTTCATGAACGTACAAGTATCATGGCTGTTGCGCAATGGATTGGGCAATGGGCTTGGGTAATTGCACCTTGGTTTTGGGTTGTTATGTACGACCCAGAATGGTATGCTACTGCAGATGTTGCTGTTAGAGAATTAGCTGTTTGGGTCGGAATTATATTTGCAATTTGTGCTATGGTACCAGCTATTTTTATTAAAAGTAGGTCAACGGTTAATGAAAATTATTCGGCATTAACCATTAAAAATATTGGTGGTAGTTTAAAAGAAATTGGAAATAACTTCGTAGAAGCCTTCAAGTCAGTACCATTTAAAAAGCTATGTTTTGCAACATTTTTTGTGTTCAATGCTTTTAATACAGTTGCAAGTTTTACCTTTTTTATAATTGTGTATTATCTGTTTAATGGAGATGCTGCAGCAGCTGGTATTTGGCCTACGCTATTTGGTAGTATTGGTGCTTTAGTGACTACGTTTCTTGTGATTCCTATTGTTGCTAAAATGTCGAAGGTATTAGGAAAGAAAAAAGCATTTATGGTATCACAAGGTATCTCAGTGGTAGGTTATATTATGTTGTGGTTCTTATTTATTCCTGGAAAACCCTATTTGTTTTTATTCGCTTTGCCATTCTTTTCTTTTGGAATAGGAGGTTTGTTTACCCTAATGATGTCTATGACAGCAGATGTCATTGATTTAGATGAATTAAAAACAGGCAAACGACGCGAAGGTGTTTTTGGTGCTATTTATTGGTGGATGGTAAAATTTGGTTTTGGAATTGCAGGTGGATTAAGTGGTGCAATTTTATCCGTTATTGGATTTGATTCTGCGCTAGAAATACAAACAGAAGGTGCAATTACAGGTTTGAGATTATTCTTTACAGGATTTCCAATATTGGGAACACTTGTTGCCATGTATATAATGCGCAATTATGATTTATCTGAAGAACGTTCTAATGAAATTAGGGCTGAATTAGACAAGCGTAAAGCTGAATAATGAGTATTTAACAGAATAAATATAAACTTCATGTCTTTAAGAGAAGAGAAATTTTTGGCACTAGCTTCCATCGATTATGAAGGGAAGTCTATCAAAGAATTAAGAAAATTATTCAGAAAAGCATTAAAATCTGGAATGCATGGACTGTGCGCCAGTCCTTATGAAGAGGGTCAAGAGCCTGGAGATAGACTATCAGAAATACAAATACGTCGAAGATTAGAAATAATGAAACCGTATACCAAATGGGTGCGTTCATTTTCTTGTACGGAAGGTAATGAGCTTATTCCTAAAATTGCAAAAGAATTGGGAATGAAAACTCTTGTTGGTGCATGGTTAGGTGATGACAAAGAGATCAATGAAAGGGAGATTGCTGGCTTAATAGAGTTGGCTAATCAAGGTTTTGTAGATGTCGCTGCGGTAGGTAATGAAGTTATGTATCGTGGAGATTTAACAGAGGAAGAGTTAATTGTACATATTAATCAGGTTAAAACGTCTGTTAAAGATATTCCAGTTGGTTATGTTGATGCTTATTATGAATTTAGTGAAAGACCTGCTATTACGGAAGTTTGCGATATCATATTAGCCAATTGCTACCCTTTCTGGGAAGGTTGC
The DNA here is from genome assembly GCF_045063645.1 of Winogradskyella sp. Asnod2-B02-A. Taxonomy (NCBI): domain Bacteria; kingdom Pseudomonadati; phylum Bacteroidota; class Flavobacteriia; order Flavobacteriales; family Flavobacteriaceae; genus Winogradskyella; species Winogradskyella sp. Asnod2-B02-A. The sequence goes on along the minus strand of NZ_JBEFOG010000027.1, from coordinate 387,170 downwards.
GACTTAGACTATTCATTACTATATATGAAGGATATGTATAACAAAGCGTTGCGTGCAGGTAAAGGAAAAAAAGTAATTATTACAGAAACAGGTTGGCCTAGTGAAGGAACAAATTTATATGGTGCTTTTCCTTCAGAAGCAAATGCGATTAAATACTTCATCAACACTCAAAAATGGTCTCAAGAAGACGATATTGATATTTTTTACTTTTCAGCTTTTGATGAATCATGGAAAGTTGGAAAAGAAGGAGATGTTGGAGCATATTGGGGAATTTGGGATAAAGATGAGATCCTCAAATTTTAAATGTTTTTAAAGCTCATAAACGCCATTATAAATTAAAAGGAGTCAAAATTAGTAATTAAAAATCTGATAGTTAGCTATACATCTTTAACTCTACCCAAATACGACCTATACATTACCACAACATTCTGTTTTTTATCGGATTTTTATAGCGTTACATTAATTTACATTGTTCTGTAATACCTTCTATTTTATAGGCTAATTGGACAATATTGTTTTTAATTTAAAAAAAATCTACTGTTGTATGGTTTAGGTATTGTGCTATTTGTGAACATGTTAATTTATTGATGGTATATTTATCAGAACCGCAGTATAGAAGTGTAAATTTTACAAATACCGCAATTTTTTAATAAATATTAACTAAACAATAAAACGATGAAAAAAATTACTTTATTCTTAATCCTTATGGCAATGTCATTTGGGTATTCACAAACATTACCACTCGATTTTGAATCAGCAACTACATGGATAGATTTTGATGGAGGTGCAGTTACTACCATTGCAAACCCACAAAGTAATGCAGATAATAGTTCTGCAAATGTTGGTCAAATGGTAAAAAGCGTTGGTCAAGTATGGGGCGGAAGTGCATTAGTAATGAGCTCTGCTATGGATTTTACTGCTAACAATACGTTTTCTATGAAAGCTTATTCAATAAAAGCAGGAACAAAAGTATTAATGAAGGTGGAAAACTCTACAGATGCCGGAATTAATTATGAAAAAGAAGTTACGATGACAACAACTAATACTTGGGAGACTCTAGTTTTTGATTATTCAGCAATACCGGCAAATACTTATGACAAAATTGTTATAATATTTGATTTAGGTACAATGGGAGATGGTACAGCGGATTTTACTTATTATTTTGATGATATTACATTATATGATAATGGAGGAGGTACAGGAGCTGCTGCGTCTTTACCATTAGATTTTGAAACGGCTACCACGTGGGTAGATTTTGATGGTGGTGAAGTTACAACTATTGCAAATCCACAAAGTAATGGTGATAACAATTCTGCTAATGTTGGTCAAATGGTGAAAAATGCTGGACAAGTTTGGGGCGGAAGTTCATTAGCTTTAAGTTCTGCTATGGATTTTACAGCTAACAACACTTTCTCTATGAAAGCCTATTCAATTAAAGCAGGAACTAAGGTTTTAATGAAAGTTGAAAACTCTAGCGATGCAGGAATTAATTATGAAAAAGAAGTCACCATGACAACTACAAATGCATGGGAGACGTTAGTGTTTGATTACTCAGGTATACCAGCTAATGCTTATGATAAAATTGTAATAATTTTTGATTTGGGAACTATGGGAGACGGAACAGCAAACTTCACGTATTATTTTGATGATGTTACTTTATATAATGATGGAGGAGCTGGTTCTGCTTTAGCATTACCATTCGATTTTGAAACAGAACCTAATACTGCAGATTTCATTGATTTTGATGGAGCAACAGCATCAGTGATTGCTAATCCGCAATCAGTAGCACCAAACACTAGTGCAACTGTAGCACAGATAGTAAGAGATGGTGGTCAAATTTGGGGAGGAAGTAAAGTCATTCTAGGGAATAATCTTAATTTCTCTGCACTTGGAGGTATTTCTATGAAAGTATTTACTATGGCTCCAGTCGGTACAACAGTTAAATTAAAATTAGAAGGAACTGGAGAAACTGAAGTAGATCAGTTAACAACTGTTTCTGGTGCATGGGAAACTTTAACTTGGGATTTTACAGGTCAACCTGCTAATTTCAATACTTTAGTATTTATGTTTGACTTTGGTAATTTAGGAGATGGTACTGCTGCTTCAACATTCCTTTTTGATGATGTAGAACAAATAGATGTAACTGGAGGTTTAGATCAAATTGATCATCCAGTAGATTTTGAAGGTACAACTACAAATTATGCAGTAACAGATTTTGGAGGAAATGCATCTACTTTAATTGTAGACCCAACAGACTCTGGTAATATGGTAATTCAAACAGTTAAAACCACAGGAGCTGCAACATGGGCAGGAACTACTATTGGAACGGCTACAGGGTTTGCTACAAATCTTCCATTTTCAGGAACGGCTTCTAAAATGTACGTAAGTGTATGGTCTCCAGACGCAAACATTCCAGTTCGTTTAAAAGTTGAAGACGCAAATGACGTAACGCATACTTGTGAAACAGAGGTTATGACTAGTGTTTCAATGGGCTGGGAGACATTAGAATTTGATTTTAATAACCAAGCAACAGGAACTGAATCGTTAAGTGTTGGTTTAGCTAACGGTTGGGTTTACAATAAAGCATCTATCTTCTTTAATTTTGGAACTGATGGAGCTACAGCAGGTGAAAAAACATATTATTTTGATAATGTGTCTTTTGGAACTTCATTAGGAATTAATGATGCTGAATTATCAGAATTTAATGTATATCCAAATCCAACAAATTCAATTTGGAATGTAAAAACTAACAATCAAAATATTACTTCTGTTGAAGTATATGATATATTAGGGAAACAAGTTCTTTTACAGAAAGTAAACGCAACGGAAGTTGCAATTGATGCATCAGAATTAGTAAATGGAATTTATTTAGTTAAGATTTTATCTACTAAAGGCTCTAAAACGCTTAAATTAGTTAAAAACTAATTTTTATATTAATTAATAGCAATTTAAAAGAGCGTATCAACTACGCTCTTTTTTTTATTTAGAAATCATTCAATATCTTTATAAGATTAACTAAATAAAAACAATAATTATGAAAAAAATTACTTTTTTAATTTCAATGCTATTAATTAGTATTATTTCTTTTGCACAAAGCAATATCACATTTAGTGTTGATATGGCTGGTGAGACCTTTACACAAGCTTATGTCAGTGGAAGTATAAATGGATGGAGTGGAGATGCAAATCCATTGACCAATACAACAGGTACCATATGGGAAGCTACTCTACCTATAATGGATGGTGAATATGAGTATAAATTTACTTATGATAATTGGGCTGGACAAGATGCTTTCAATCAAGGAGATATATGTACAATTACTAATTATGGTAATACAAACAGACGCTTAGTTGTAGAAGGTTCTGATATGGTATTACCAACAGCTATGTTTAGTCAATGTGCAGAATCAAATGATGGTACTGATGGGCCTTTTACAATTACGATGTCCATAGATATGAGTGCGTATTCTGGTACTTTAGGAACAGTACATGTTAATGGAGAAAATTTTAATAATCAAGGTTTTGGTGCTTGGTGTGGGTCTTGTGGAAATGAAATGACCGATATGGGTAGTGGAATTTGGGAAAAAACACTAACATTAGAAGAGTATGCATATCAATTTAAATTTACAGTAGATGGATGGGCAGATCAAGAAACTTTTGCTCCTGGTGATGTTCAAACATCTACAGATGGAACATACACAAATAGATATATTAAAGTTGATGGTAATAAAACTATAAATTTTGTTTGGAATGCGCCTCAGCAAACATTGAGTACTAATAATTTTGAAACAGCCAAGTTTAAGGTGTTTCCTAATCCAGCATTAAACACATGGAATATTCAAGCAAATAGTTCAGTAACAAGTGTAGTGGTAATTGATGTTTTAGGTAAGCAAGTAATAAGTTTAAAACCAGATACAACTGATGTTGCAATTAATGCATCAGAATTAAAAAATGGTATATATCTAGCAAAGGTGACAACTAATATTGGCACTAAAACAATCAAACTAATCAAAAATTAGTTTATATAATTTCTTAATACAATTAAAGAGCGTATATTTTACGCTCTTTTTATTTTTAATTTAATATTATAACAATGACAACACTTAAAGAATTAGCAGCCCTTTTAAATATATCTGTTTCTACGGTTTCAAAGGCTTTAAATGATAGTCATGAAATTAGCGAAAACACGAGAATCCGTGTTAAAGAATTAGCTACTAAACTAAATTATAAACCAAATAGAATTGCGCAACAACTAAAAACAAATAAGTCTAAAACGATAGGCGTTATTCTTCCTACAGTTACAAATCCATTTTTTGCTGAGGTATTGCATGGTATTGAAATGGCTGCAACAGAAGGTGATTATGATATAATAGTTTGTTTGTCTAACGAAACATTACATAAGGAAAAACGAAGTTTAGAATTGTTATCTAATGGAAGCGTTGATGGTTTTATAATGGCTGTGGCCAGAGAGAGCCAAGTAAAAAAAGAAACTGGTCATATTAAGGCGATCTTAAAAAGTAAACTTCCTGTTTTAATGTTTGATCGTGTGGTTAGTGATATTGAATGTAATAAAGTGATTGTTGATGATTTTCAGTCTGTTTATGAAGCAACGGAATATTTAATTTTAAAAGAAAAGCGTAAGAATATTCTATTGGTAAGTAATATCGAAGAATTAAGCGTTGGTAAATTAAGGATTGAAGGGTATTCAAAAGCCTTAGAAGATCATAGCTTAAAACCTGAAATATTAAAACTAGATAACACTAAAGTTGAGGATGTAGAGAATAAAATTTATAATTATTTAGAGAGTAATAAATCCATTGATGCGATACTTTCTATAGATCACGTAACTGGTATTGTGGCTATTAATATGGCTAAAAAACTAGGAAAGGCTATTCCTCAAGATTTATCTGTTGTAGGCTTTGGTTATGAGCATACACAATTATTATCTAGTCCTAAAATATCAATTATTCATCAGAAGGCACATAAAATAGGTGAAATGTCTACCAAACTATTAATTGATACTATTAGCGATGAATCCCTTATGCCTAAAACTATTGTTGTCCCTAGTGAACTTAAATTAAGTGAGTCTACACAAACAAACTTCTAAAATTAAAGCATAAAAAAAAGCCTGATTTACATCAGACTTCTTTTAAATTTTATAAAAGTAAGATATTACAAACCTTTAACTTTATCAGCAGCTTTATTTACTGCGTCACTTCCTGCTTTTTTAGCATCATCAACAGCTGTTTTACCAGCTTCTTTTGCTCCGTCAACTGCATCTTTAGCAGCGTCTTTAGCGCTATCTACTGCATTACCAGCAGCATCTTTAGCACTGTCAACAGCGTTACCTGCAGCATCTTTAGCTCCTTCTACTGCGTTTCCAGCAGCATCTACAGCGTCACCAGCAGCGTTTTCAACAGCATCACCAGCTTCTTCTAAAGCATCACCTGCATTATCAACTGCATCTTCAACAGCGTCACCAGCATCTTCTAAAGCATCACCTGTAGCATCAGCTGCGTTTTCTATAGCATCTCCTGCTTTATCTGCAGTTTCTCTACAAGACGTAAATGATAATCCTAATACAGCAACAAGTGCTAGACTTAATACAACTTTTTTCATTTTAATAGTTTTAGTGTTAATTTTAGTTAATGTACGAAAATAGTAATTTCAATATAATTTTAACATTTTTTTTTGATTTATTCACCGTACATGTCTGATATATACGTTTAGATTAATGATTTGGACTTCTTTTAGGTGATTTTTTTCTATTTTCCATTACTTTTAAATTTATATTAATCAAGTCATGCATTTACAATAGTTTAGCCTTATGAATCTAGAATCCAAGTTTAAGAATTTATTTTTTTTAGTTACTATTTGTTTTTCAATTTTAAGCTCTTCGCAAAACAACAGAAATGAACGAAAAATTATAGGTGCCGTAGATGAACTTAGCGAAAACGCAATTAGCCTACTAAAAAAATCGGTTAACATTAATAGTGGTACCATGAATTTTGAAGGTGTAAAAAAAGTAGGAACTCTTTTTCAAAAGGAACTTGATAAACTCGGTTTTAAAACAGAATTAACTAACGGAGACGCTTATGGAAGAGCAGGCCATTTAATAGCTTCAAGAAAGGGTAAAAAAGGACCAAAATTTTTAATGATAGGTCATTTAGATACGGTTTTTGAATTAGAAAGTCCATTGCAAGAATACACAATGCAAAATGATTCTATAATGAAAGGTCCTGGAGTGGCTGACATGAAAGGTGGAGATGTGATTATTATTTTAACCATGCAAGCGTTAAGTAAAGCAGGACTTTTAGATGATATGTCTATAGAAATTATTATGACTGGAGATGAAGAAAAAAGCGGTAAACCGTTAGAGTTATCAAAGAAAGATTTAATTGATGCTGCAAAACGAGCAGATATTGCGTTAGGTTTTGAAAATGGTGATAACAATCCAAAAACAATAGTTGTTTCAAGACGAGGATCTACAGATTGGAAACTTAAAGTAACAGGGAATCCTGCACATTCATCACAAATATTTACTGAGGATATTGGAACAGGAGCTATCTATGAAACCTCAAGAATTTTAAATGAATTCTATATTCAATTAGCTAAAGAAAAAGATTTAACTTTTAATCCAGGATTTATTATTGGAGGCACAGCTTTAAAAGAAGATAAGGACGGAACAGGTGGTAGTGCCTTCGGAAAAACAAATGTGGTTTCTCAAGAGACTATTGTTAGAGGAGACTTAAGAGCGGTTTCTTTAGAGCAATTAGTAAAAGCTAAAGAGACTATGCAAAATATTGTTTCAGAAAATTATCTACAAACAAATGCCGAATTAACATTTACATCTGGTGGATATCCTCCATTGTCGTTAACTGAAGGAAATACAAAGTTATTGAGTTACTTCAATACCGTAAGTGAAGATCTAGGTTTTGGATCAGTCACAGCCGTTAACCCAAGAAATGCTGGCGCTGCAGATATTTCTTTTACCTCAGAATATGTAGATATGGCAATTGATGGATTAGGACTTACAGGTGGTGGTGGAGATCATACTATTAATGAATCCGGAAATTTAAATACAGTGGCTACGCAAGCAAAAATAACAGCTGTTTTAATGTATCGATTGGTGAATTCGAAACTTTAATTAGACCATGATATTTGGTAAAACTATGTTTTATGGACTTATTTAATTCAGAAATAGCATCTAATCTATTACCGTTTGATGGTGAAGTCAATTATTATGGTTCAATAATGACTATTAAAAAAGCCCAAGATTATTACGAAAAATTATTTCAACAAATTCATTGGGAAAATGATAAAGCCATCATATTTGGAAAGCTAATTATCACAAAACGAAAAGTGGCTTGGTATGGTGATAAGCCTTTTGATTATACTTATTCTAAAACTACAAAATCAGCGTTACCATGGAGTAAAGAGCTTTTAGAACTCAAAGAAATAGTAGAGCAGAAAACAGGTGAAACTTTTAATTCCTGTTTGCTTAATTTGTATCATAGTGGAGAAGAAGGCATGGCTTGGCATAGTGATGGTGAAAAGGATTTAAAAAAGAATGGAGCTATCGCTTCATTAAGTTTTGGAGCTGAACGTAAATTTTTATTTAAGCATAAGGTTACAAAACAAAACGTTTCTGTTTACTTAGAAAAAGGTAGTTTATTAGTAATGAAAGGAGAAACACAAACCAAATGGCTGCATCGTTTACCACCGACTAAAAAAGTAAACACACCAAGAATTAATTTAACGTTTAGAACTATAGAATCTTAATTGAGAGGATTGAATTATGATTCTAAATAATTCATAATTTTAAGAACAGCACCCGTATTTGTATCAATAAAGGATTTGGTAATCTCACCTTGTTTTTTTCTTAAGACATTATCTGTAATTAAAGCATTTAGAGTTGAGTTAAATGCTGTAGAGCTTGCTAAACTTCTAACTCCACCCAAATTTATTAGCGTTTTAGCTTCTGGGAACTTTTTGTAATTCTTACCAATAAGAATTGGAATTCCAAACACAGCTGGTTCTAATATATTATGTAAGCCTGTTGAACCAGCGCCTCCACCAACATAGGCAATGTTAGCATAACTGTAAACTTTACTCAAATAACCAATAGTATCTAAAATAAAGACATTGAAATCTGCTAAGTTTTCATTCTGGTTTAATTCCGAATAGCAAATCGTTTTTACTTTCAATTGTGATTTTAAGGATGTAATATAACCGGGTTTTATATTATGAGGAGCAATCACAAATTTTACCTTTGAATTTTTAGGGTTATTAATAAAATCGAAGTATAACTTGTCATCATCTGGCCAGGTACTTCCAAATACAACACATAATTTTTCGTCTTTAAATTTTTCAATAAACGAAACTGAATTATCAATTTTTAGTTGATTGGAAACCCGATCAAAACGTGTGTCTCCAGAAACAGAAACCGAATTGTAATGAATATTTTTAAGTAGTAGTTTAGAATTTTCCTCTTGTGTAAAAATATGATTGAATCCAAATAATGCAGATCTCATATAGCCTCCGTACCATTTAAAAAATGCCTGATCTTTTCTGAAAACGGCTGAAATTAAAATAGCGTTTAAGTTCCGCTTTTTTATTTCATGTAAAAAATTGGGCCAAATTTCATATTTTACAAATAGTATATAATCTGGATGCACAAGATTTAGAAATCGTTTAGCATAGGCAGAGGTATCTAAAGGAAGATAAACTACCACATCTGCAATTTTTGCGTTTTTTCTCACCTCATAACCAGACGGAGAAAAGAAAGACAAGACAACTTTATGGTTGGGATGTTTCGATTTTAAAGCTTCAAAAACAGGTAGCCCTTGCTCGTATTCTCCTAAAGATGCACAATGAAACCAAAAGGTTTTATCTTCAGGTTTAATTGCGTTTTTAAGTTTTGAAAACGTGTTTTTTCTGCCAATAACTCCTTTGTTCAATTTAGAGTTGAATACAGCTGCAATTTTAATAACAAAACTTGCGATGTAAATTCCGATGGAATAGAGTCCTTTCAAAACAAAGATTTGTGCTAAAATACATTTCTTTCAATTAAAAGCATTGCCCTAGCCGTTACAATTTTGTATTTTCGTTGTACTTATCTTGACTTTTTGTCGTTAACCGAAAATGATGTAGAATTTAATCTGTTCAAGCTATTTTTAAAAAATATAGTATCGCTACGTTTAGCGAAAAAGTTGAAAACAGACTTGTTTTAGATCGATTTATAACGAAGAAATTGAGGTTAGTTCTCTAAGCGATTTTAGCTTTTGTTTATTTAATAAAACTAGATATTTAAATGAAAAAAATACAAATGGTTGACCTTCAGAGTCAATATGCAAAAATAAAAGACGTTGTAGATCCTTCAATAGCAGAGGTAATGGAAAGTGCAGCGTATATTAATGGACCTAAAGTACATCAGTTTCAAAAAAATATTGAAAACTACTTAGGTGTCAAGCACGTTATACCTTGTGCTAATGGTACAGATGCATTACAAATTGCAATGATGGGTTTAGGTTTAAAGCCAGGTGATGAGGTGATTACAGCAGATTTTACATTCGCGGCAACTGTAGAGGTTATTGCGTTATTACAATTAACTCCTGTTTTAGTTGATGTAGATCCTGTAACATTTAATATAGATGTGGAAGCGATTAAAAAAGCAATAACACCTAAAACAAAGGCGATTGTGCCAGTACATTTATTTGGTTTGCCAGCAGATATGGATGCCATAATGGATTTAGCTAAAGCACATAATTTATACGTCATAGAAGATAATGCGCAAGGTATTGGAGCAGATTATACGCATCGTGATGGTTCTAAAACCAAAACAGGTGCTATTGGTCATGTAGCTTCAACGTCATTTTTCCCTTCTAAAAATCTAGGTTGTTATGGAGATGGTGGAGCCATTTTTACTAATGATGATGATTTAGCACACAAGATTAGAGGTATTGTAAACCACGGAATGTACGAGCGTTACCATCACGATGTTGTTGGAGTAAATTCCCGATTAGATTCTATTCAGGCAGCCGTTTTAGATGCAAAATTACCACATTTGGATACATATAATGCTGCAAGACGCGATGCTGCAAGACGTTATAATGCTGCCTTTAAAAATCATAAAAATATTACTATTCCTTCAGGTAGAGATGAATGTAATGGTATTTGTGATACTTGTGATTGCCATGTGTTTCATCAATACACTTTGAATTTAAAAGGGGTAGATAGAGATGCATTAGTATCACATTTACAAGAAAAAAATATTCCTTGTGGTGTGTATTATCCAATTCCATTGCACAAACAAAAAGCATATTTGGATGAGCGTTATAACGAAGCCGATTTTACAGTAACTAACTCGTTAGTTAAATCTGTTATTTCACTTCCTATGCATACTGAGCTCGATGAAGAACAAATTGAATTTATTACTAGTACAGTACTTAATTTTATAAATAGCAATTCTTAAAATGAAAATATTAGTTACAGGAGGTCTAGGTTTTATTGGGTCACATACCGTAGTAGAATTACAAAATAAAGGTTTTGAAGTTGTAATTATCGATAATTTATCTAATTCATCAATTGAAGTTTTAGACGGTATTACGGCCATTACAAATAAAAAACCACATTTTGAAAAGTTAGATTTAAAGGTAAAACCAGATGTTCAAGATTTTTTTAAGCGCCATAATGACATTGTAGGTGTAATTCATTTTGCAGCTAGTAAAGCGGTTGGGGAAAGTGTAGCCGAACCCTTAATGTATTATGAAAATAATATCACTACCTTGGTTTATATGCTTCAGGGATTAAGTGGGTTAAGCAAAAAGAATTTCATTTTTAGCTCATCTTGTACGGTATATGGACAAGCAGATGAATTGCCAATTACAGAAAATGCACCAGTTAAACCTGCAGAATCTCCATATGGTAATACCAAACAAATTGGTGAAGAAATAATAAGAGACACATGTAAGGTTAATGGCGATATAAATGCAATTGCTTTACGTTATTTTAATCCTGTTGGATCACATCCTTCAGCCGAAATTGGTGAACTACCAATTGGAGTGCCACAAAATTTAGTGCCTTTTATTACTCAGACAGGTATAGGAATGCGAGAGCAACTTTCTGTGTTTGGTGGAGATTACCCAACGTCAGATGGTACTTGCGTAAGAGATTATATTCATGTGGTAGATTTAGCAAAAGCACATGTGGTTGCTTTACAACGTCTAATAGAAAGTAAAAACGATTCTAATTACGAGTTTTTTAATCTTGGAACAGGAACAGGAAGTACTGTTTTAGAAGCAATTCAATCTTTTGAACGTGTTTCAGGTAAATCTTTAAATTATAAAATTGTAGATAGACGAGAAGGAGATATTACTGCTGCTTATGCAGAAACTTCTAAAGCTAATAATGTATTGGGTTGGAAAACAAAGTTGACTTTAGATGATGCCATGGAATCTGCTTGGAAATGGGAACAGAAAATTAGAAATAAATAAACTGATATAGAGATGAAATCATTCCTCAGAATTTTAGTACTACTATGTGCATTGTCACTAACAGCGCAAAATACGTATTTGCATTGCGGAAAAATAATAGATACTAAATCTGGGAGAATAGTAAATGAAAAAACAATAGTTGTTTCTGGAGATAAAATTATTTCAATTGAAAACGGCTATGTAAATCCAATTAATCCTGAAGACAATACCGTTGATTTAAAATCTAAAACAGTAATGCCTGGTTTAATAGATATGCATGTGCATATTGAGGGAGAAACCAATCCAAAATCTTATTTAGAAGAGTATACTTTAAATGATGCAGATGTTGCCTTCAACTCTGTAAACTACGCTAAAGTTACATTAATGAGTGGGTTTACAACAGTTAGAGACTTGGGAGGTTCTGGCGTAAATGTGTCTTTAAAGAACGCTGTAAATGCCGGAAAAATTGTAGGTCCAAGAATTTTTACAGCAGAGAAAGCCTTGGCAACAACAGGTGGTCACGCAGATCCTACAAATGGTTATAAAAGAAGTATTATGGGTAATCCTGGTCCAAAAGAAGGAGTGGTTAATGGAGTAGAGGACGCTAAAAAAGCAGTTAGACAGCGTTATAAAAATGGAGCTGATTTAATTAAAATCACAGCAACAGGTGGTGTTTTGAGTATGGCTAAAAGTGGTCAGAATCCACAATTCACTGTCGAAGAAATTAAAGCGATTTGCGAAACGGCAAAAGATTATGGATTTCATGTGGCTGCACATGCGCATGGAGACGAAGGTATGCAACGTGCCATTTTAGGAGGTGTAAAAACTATTGAGCATGGTACATTAATGAGTGCCGAGACTATGGAACTCATGAAAAAGTACGATGTTTATTTAGTGCCAACCATTACTGCTGGTAAGTTTGTTTCAGACAAAGCAAAGATTCCTGGTTATTATCCAGAGATTATTGTGCCAAAAGCATTAGACATCGGACCTAAAATCCAAGGCATGTTTGGAAGAGCTTATAAAGCAGGAGTTGGTATTGCCTTTGGTACAGATGCAGCTGTTTTTTACCATGGAGATAATGGAAAGGAATTTGGTTATATGGTTGAAGCTGGAATGCCTGCAATGGAAACTATTCAAAGCGCAACAATTACCAATGCTATGTTATTAAATATGGAAAGCGAAATTGGGCAAATAAAAGAAGGTTATATAGCAGATATTATTGCCGTAAATGACAATCCGGTAACAACCATTTCTACTATGGAAAATGTTGTTTTTGTTATGAAAAATGGTATTATTTATAAGAAATAGCTCATTTTTATTAATAATTCAATTATCGTATATGTAATTCGGAGTTTAAGCTACTGCGAATATGCTAATTGTTTTAATGTCTGATTTTCAATATGATAATATCAAAAGGTATTAACCCTGTTTTAACATCGATTCCTTGGAGTTGGTCATCTATCTTCGTTGCTTTGCATTGAATGATAATTGAACAATATGAAATTGATAAGTATTAAAAGAGAGACCAAAACCGAAGGTCGCTTCACAAAAAAAATGGGTGTATTATTAACTGATGTTACCTATATTAAAAAACTATTTTTAACTATTCCGTATAAAACACTTCATAAATATCGTGAAACATATTATGGTGAAGTGAAAGATTGTGACGATTGCCAATTGGCTCGTTAAGCAGTAATTTCTTCTTTTTTCTTGCTGTTAAAAACACCACTGAATAGTAACATTACCATTCCTATGGTTACAGAAAGATCAGCAATGTTAAAAATTCCTGTTTTAAATACACCTCCTAAGTTTATAAAGAAAAAGTCAGTGACTTGACCAAAAGCAATGCGGTCAAAGACATTGGCTATACCACCTCCTGCAATACAGCAAAAGGCAATAAGGCTTAATTGATCTAATTCTTTAGTTTTAATAATGTAGTATATAACATAACCTAAAACAAGAGTGGGTAATATCAGTAAGAAAATTAATCTCAAGGTAGGATCCATGTCACTTCCCATGCCTAAAAAAGCACCTTTGTTTTCAACCCAAATTAATTGAAAGTAGTCACCAATAACATTAACTTCTTCTCTGAAAGTTAAAGTATTGCGGACTATAACTTTAGATATTTGGTCAATAGCAATATTAAATATAATAAGAAGCGTAATAAATAGGTTTCTATTCAAAATACCAAGATTTAGGCGTTAGTTTCAAATGTAGCAGAAGTCGTTTCTGCTTCTCTGTTTATTTTTTTTACCAAGCCTTGAAGAACTTTTCCAGGACCAACTTCTGTAAAATGAGAAGCTCCATCAGCTATCATTTGCTGCACAGATTGTGTCCAACGCACAGGAGCCGTTAATTGAGAAATTAAATTTGCTTTTATTTCGTTTTCATCAGTAATAGCAGAGGCTGTTACGTTTTGATATATTGGGCAATTGGGTTTGCTAAATGTTGTGTTCTCTATAGCTGCAGCTAATTCTTCACGAGCTGGTTCCATTAATGGTGAGTGAAAAGCTCCACCTACAGGTAAAACTAAAGCACGTCTTGCTCCAGCATCTTTTAACGCTTCGCAAGCTCTATTAATGGCTTCCACTTCTCCAGATATTACTAGCTGTCCTGGACAATTGTAATTTGCTGCAACGACAACACCTTCAGTAGTAGCGCATATTTTTTCAACAATATCATCTTCTAAGCCTAAAACAGCAGCCATAGTACTTGGTTGTAATTCACAAGCTTTTTGCATTGCTTGTGCACGTTGTGATACTAGTCTAAGTCCATCTTCAAAAGTTAAAGCTCCTGCTGCAACTAATGCTGAGAATTCTCCAAGAGAGTGACCAGCAACCATATCTGGTTTAAAAGTATCACCTAAAGTTTTTGCTAAAATTACAGAGTGTAAAAAGATAGCCGGTTGCGTTACTTTTGTCTCTTTTAAATCTTCAGCAGAACCTTCAAACATAATGTCTGTAATATGAAAGCCTAAAATATCATTGGCTTTTTCAAATAATTCTTGTGCTAAAGGTGAGTTTTCGTAAAGGTCTAATCCCATTCCTGAGAATTGAGCTCCTTGACCTGGAAATATATATGCGTTCATTTATGTATCAAATTTAAGATGCAAAAATAGGAATAAATATTTTCAGTTTGCAGTATTCAGTCGCTGTTTTCAGTTAGTGCGTAATTAACTAAAAAACTGCCACTAAGACTAAAAACTCAAACACAAGCAGCTTCCGCACAACGCTCTCCATCCATCGCAGCAGATACAATGCCACCTGCGTAACCGCCTCCTTCACCACATGGAAATAAGTTGGTAATCTCAGGATGTTCTAAAGTTTCAGTTCTTGGAATACTAACAGGAGATGAGGTGCGAGATTCTACACCAATAATATTAGCTTCTTCGGTATAGTAGCCTTTCATTTTTTCTCCAAATGCTTTAAATCCTTTACGTAGTGAGCCACCAATTATTTTTGGTAATAAAGAATGCAATGGTGCTGATTTTAAACCAGGCTGATAAGAGGTTTCATTTAAACTTGAAGATAATTTTCCTTCTACAAAATCCGTTAACCTTTGAGCAGGAGCAGATTGTCTACGTCCTCCAGCAGTGAAGGCTAAACGTTCTAAATCTTTTTGATATTCTAAGGCTTTCAAAGCTCCAAAATGTTCGTATTTATAAAGGTCTTTATCAGCATTGATTTCTGTGACTATACCAGAATTAGCAAATTTATTATTTCGTTTGGAAGGTGACATGCCGTTAACTACAACTTCACCATTGGCTGTGGCTGCAGGAACTATAAATCCACCAGGACACATACAAAATGAATACACACCTCTGTCATTAACTTGTTGTACTAAACTGTAAGAGGCAGCCGGAAGTAGCTCGTCGCGTTGCTCACCTTTACAATGGTACTGAATACCATCAATAATGTCTTGCGGATGCTCTACACGCACTCCCATGGCAAATGATTTGGCTTCTAATTTAATCTTCTTATTATTCAATAAGTAAAAAATATCTCGTGCAGAATGACCCGTCGCTAGAATGACTTTTTCTACGTCAATTTCTTTTTCATTTTGAAGTTGAATCGCCACAATTTTATTGTTCTTAATCGTGAAATCGGTTACACGCGTTTCAAAATGTACTTCACCACCAAACTTGATGATATTCTCTCTTATATTTTGAACAACTTTAGGTAATTTATTGGTTCCAATATGTGGATGTGCATCTACCAAAATTTGATCTGTGGCTCCATGATACACTAGATTTTCAAAGATTCTTCTAACATCTCCACGTTTTAAACTTCTGGTGTATAATTTACCGTCAGAATACGTGCCAGCTCCACCTTCACCAAAGCAGTAATTAGAGTCCTCGTTTACAAAATGATCTTGGTTAATGGCTTTTAAATCTCTTCGACGATCTTGTACGTTTTTACCACGTTCTAAAACAATAGGCTTAAAACCAAGTTCTATACAACGTAAAGCGGCATACATACCTGCAGGTCCAAATCCTATAATATGAATGGGCTTTGCTTTAGATACATCTTTATAATCAAAATGATAATCTGAAGTTTCAGGTACTGGTTCATTAATGTAAACTTCAACTTTATAGTTAAACATGATATTTCGCTTACGTGCATCAATCGATTTTCTCAGAATTTTTATTCCTGAAATTTCAGAAGATTTCATACCCAAATCATAGGCCGCTTTGTTAAGCAAACCATCAGGTTGTCTTTCTTGGTGTAAATTAATGCGTAGTTGTAAGGCTTTTATCATGTTGCAAAATTAAAGAAAAGAAATGTTATCAAAATTTTTAAATAGCAATAAGTTGTATTGTTTACGTTTCCTTATAAACATAAAAAAACCACGTTAATTAACGTGGTTTTATTTTTTATTTCAACGGTATTACGATTTTGTTTTTGGTTGGTCTCTATTCATTTCTGTGATATCAATTTCGGTAGCTTCTGTATTAAGAAAATGTTTGCTAAAATGATCGGCTCTTAACCAAAATGAATACTCTGTCATATTTCCAAAGCTATGACGTTGACCAGGCATAAGCATAAAATCGAAACGCTTGTTTGCTTTAATTAACTCGTTTGCCATTCTAATAGTGCCACCAGGATGCACATTATTATCGACGTCTCCAGTAATAAGCATTAAGTTTCCTTTTAAGTTTTTTGCTAAAGACTGGTTGTTGTCAATTAAGTATTTGTATTTTACATTACCGTCATCATCCATTTCTTCTTGCACACCATGATGTGTTTCACTCCACCAACTGTTATAAATGTTATTGTCATGGTTTCCGGCAGAAGAGACAGCTGCTTTAAAGAAATCTGGATACACTAACATGGCTGCTGTAGACATAAAGCCACCACCAGAATGACCATAAATGCCCACTTTATTAATGTCTATAAAATTATGTTTGTCAGCAAGTTGTTCTGCAACGTGTCTTTTATCAGCCAAGCCATAATCTCTAAGATTGCCATAGCCATAGTTGTGATACCATTTAGAACGGTCTGGATGTCCACCACGATTTCCCATAGTGACTACAATAAAACCTACTTGTGCCATACGGTCTAGTCTGTCCATACGCACAGAAAACGATTTGTTTACAGCTTCGGTTTGTGGTCCAGGATATACATATTCTAGTAATGGGTATTTTTTAGTCTCATCAAAATCGTAAGGCTTATACATTACTCCGTAAATGTCTGTAATGCCATCGTCTGCTTTCATTTTAAACGTTTCTGGAAATTGATAACCAGTAGCCATTAATTGCGATAAATCGGCTTCTTCTAAACTCATAATGAGCTTACCAGTATGGGATCTTAATTCTGATTTAGGAACTGTATTCACTCTAGAATAATTATTCACAAAGTAGGCATTAGAATCAGCCATGCTTGTACTAGTATTATAATCTCCAGAATTTAACGCTTGTAATCCAGAGCCATTTAAATTAATTTTATAAAGGTGTTCGTAATATGGATCTTGGTCTTTGGCGATACCATGAGCTGTAAAATAGAGTGTTCTACTCTTTTCATCAACTCCCACAGCACGTTCTACATGATAAGATCCTGAAGTAATTTCGTTTTTTAAGTTGCCTTCAGTATCATACAAATAATAGTGAGCCCAACCCGAACGTTCTGCCCAATGAAGCATCTCAGTTTCATTGTTAAATAATACTAATGGACGAGACTCTATATACGTATTGAAGCGTTCTTCAATTAATACTTTGGTTTCTCCTGTATTAATATCAGCAACACAGATATCTAACTTTTTACGATCTCTACTAATTGTGCTATAATAGATTTTACCTTTTTTTGATAAAAGTAATGAAGGTGTAAAATCATCATCGTAACTCGATTTTAATCTTGGCTCACGATACACTTGAATACTCTGTTGTTTAACAGTATCTAATTGTACTTTAATATTACTTTTTGAAGGAATATCGAATACGTGAAGCTCTGTTTTATAATACTCATCTTCACCTGGCATATGGTATTTGTACGTTTCTAAGGTAGGACGTTTGCTTGAAGTTGTATTAATCACCCATAAGTCATTAATATGTCTAGAATCGGATCTTTGGAATACAAACTTTTTAGAATCGTGAGACCAAATACCACGTGCATATTTACGTTTGTCCTTATTCTTTAATTTGGTTTCATTGTTTTCACCACGACTGCTTCCGCCAAAGTCATAATTTTCTTCACCATCAGTGGTCCATTGGTTTTCAACTATTGTAGAATCTTTCTCATTTTTTACAGCTTTGAGAAAGTTTTCTTTATCCATCCAATACAAATTGTAATGTTTAGAAAATAAGACTACTGAACTGTCTGGTGCAATGTTTGCCCATTTTTTCCAATCTTCTTTTTCCTTCTTTTTATTATCTAAAACGGTTAAACTATTACTACCAAGTCGGTATTCAAAATGATAGACTTTGTTGACTTTTTTGGCTTTTTTAGCTTTTCCTTTTTTCTTTTTATCCGTTTTTGTAGAGTCTGTTTCTATAGTGTCTAATTTTTCGTCATTGTCTTCTTTTTGTTCTTCATCAACTTTTTCAGTAGATGTTACATAGAAACGTATTGCTGTTTCATTTTTTACAAACTCAAAATTGAATTTAGGTAAATGTTTGGCATCATATGGATCTTTTGTAATTTCAGTAAGCCATTTTGCCATCTTTTCATTATCAAAAAGCTCTTTTTTGCTACGGTTGTCTGCATCTACAATATAGTATTTAGAACCATCTGTTGTTTTATATTGATACCAAAAACGATTGCCATTTTTTAGCCAATGTGGTCTTACTGAAGTTGAATGCACTAGCTTTCCTAAATTTGTCGGAGAAAATTTAGCTGCTGCTCTATAGTTAGGTGTTGGTGTTTTATTTTCTTTGTCTGTATTCTGTGCGGTTATTAAACTACAAGAGAAGCTTAATAGGAGTAAAAGTATTAATTTTTGCATGCGTTGTGTGTGGGTTTAGGTTGGGTTGGTTTCTTGATATGACCAAAATACTAGGAATATTATAAAATTGATAAATATTTAACATTAGACTAACGAATTAATCTTGCTATTGCTTTTGTTGTAAAGTGATTTTAGTATCTTGAAAAATATAAAAAGTTAAGATAATTGAGCTGGTTTAAAAAAGATCCATTACAGATTATTACGTTTCAGAGTTATGGAACGGATTCGCATTTTTACGCTAGAGGTAGAGCTTTAGAAGATGAATCTATTGATTTAGAAGATCAGCATATTTGGCATCTTATTGTAAATACATGGAAACGTTTTGAAACCGACGAAATAAAACATGTAGGTTTAGATGTAAAATTACCAAACAATAAAATTCTAAAAGTTACATCTGATGAGAATGGTTATTTTATTGCTGAAGAATCCATAGAAAACTTAAGAGAACTTACTAATGAAGAAGGTTGGTTGCTTTTTGAATTATCTTATAATGACGTAAATATTAAACGTACCATACAGAATAAAAATAGATTTCTTGGAGAACTCTTAATTCCTTCTAACAAAGCAGAGTTTTGCGTGGCGAGTGATATAGATGATACTATATTGCACACAGGAGTTGTTTCTATTTTAAAGTGGAAAGTAATTTACAATTCCATTTTTAAGCATGCTAAAAATAGAATTCCTTTAGAAGGTTCTGCCGAGTTTTATCACAAACTGCATCGTGGTATTTCTGGTGATAATGCCAATCCTATTTTTTATGTAAGTCATAGTCCTTGGAATCTTTACCGTTATTTAGAACTTTTTTTAAGGCAAAATAATTTTCCTAAAGGCCCAATTTTATTACGAAGTCTCAGTAATCTGCTTCGTAAGAAACCTCAAGATGAAAAGCCTCAAAAACAAAAGGAAATTATGAATCTTTTAAAAACATATCCTCATTTGCCTTTTATCTTAATTGGTGATAGTGGAGAGCACGATCCTGATATTTATATTGAGATTGCTGAAGAATTTCCAAATCGAATTTTAGCAATTTACCTACGTAGTGTTAAACATAAGAAGAAAATGTTGCGTGTAAAAGGTATTGTAGATAGTTATAAAACCACACCAATGCTACTGGTAGAAAATAGTCAACAAGCCATTGAACATGCTAGAAAAAGCGGGTTTATCGCCTAAGAATGTTGTCTACACGTTTTTTGTTGTATTGCTGTAATAACGTAGGATAGAGATTGAAAATAATATTGAATCCCAACAACAGCAATGCATATGTGTATTGATTATTCATTATTTGTATAAAAATAAATACAAGAATAAATAGAAAACCAATTAGGTGGCCTATTTCTGCATAAACCATTTCGTTTCTAATCTGTTTTAATTCTTTGTAAGAAGCTCGTTTTTTTAGTTGAATATTTTGATTGAAGACTCTAAAGAAACTATTTTTTATAATCCAAGAGAATATAGACAGTCCAAGAATATGATTAATGTTTTTATTTCTAATGAATTGAAAATCTGATAATTTTGAATAGAAGGTGGTGTTTTTTATAGCATTATTAATTATCAATCCCATAGTCCAAGATCCAAAAGTGAAGATAATGGCCTTGAGGAAATAAAGTGTAATAGTCACCTAAAACAACCCGTTTATTTCTGCATCAATTCTATTAATAATATCACCTAAATCTTCAGGGTTAGCAACAAAATCAAGATTATCTACGTCAATAATTAATAAGTTACCCTTATCGTATTTAGAGATCCAAGCTTCGTAACGTTCGTTTAATCGACTTAAATAATCGATACTAATAGTATTTTCGTAATCGCGACCTCTTTTGTGAATTTGAGCCACTAAATTAGGAATAGAACTACGTAAATAAATTAATAAATCTGGCCCTTTTACAAAAGATTCCATAAGTTGAAATAACGACGAGTAATTCTCAAAATCACGATTAGTCATTAAGCCCATGGCGTGAAGGTTAGGAGCAAAAATATGTGCGTCTTCGTAAATGGTTCTGTCTTGAATGATGTCTTTTCCGCTGTCATGGATTTGGTTGACTTGGCGAAATCTACTGTTTAAGAAATAGACTTGGAGATTAAAGCTCCAGCGTTCCATCTGATTGTAAAAATCATCTAAATAAGGATTGTCTACTACATCTTCCAATTGAGCTTCCCATTTAAAGTGTTTAGCGAGTAATTTTGTGAGTGTAGTTTTTCCAGCTCCTATATTTCCGGCAACAGCAACATGCATAATCTATTCTATTTTTAATTGGTAATAACGTAGTAAAATTTCGTCGTAAATATACACCGTTTCGTTGGTTACCAAAAACTGTTTTATTAACATTTTTGGAAGTTGAATAGGTTGAATTTTAGTATCATTTTTTTCTAAGATAAATAAAGATGTATCTTTTTTTAATACTATATGTGCTTCGTTAAATGCTAAACTTTCGTAACCTATATTTTTTATTTTATGAATTAAACTTCCAAAATAGCTATATACAAACAGATAGTTTTGGGTCAGTAAATAACAATAATTGTAGTCGCTCTTTAAATCTAATACTTCAGATTGTACAGGTACTGTTTTAAGCTTCAATTTTTTGGTTTTGTAATCGTACAATTCTAAGTATTGAAAATCTGCATTAAAGAGCCAAATGGTATTATCGTAACCAGGAGACACAAATGACACATTTTTATATGGTTGCGTAGTATTAAAGTCAATTCTTGAAATCTCAGCCAATCGATTATCTAAAATTACAACCGTATTAAAATCTTTATAAAACAAATTAATTTTTAAAGGGTTAAATGTGTTTGCTGAAGTTATCTCTCCCAGTTGAAAATTAGAATAAGTAACAATGGTATCCTTTGTTTTTTTGTAAAATGAATTATTATCGGTAGCATAATATAGTGTGCCAAAATTATCAATACCATAAAGCGCTTTCGCTTTTATTTTTAAAGAGTCTACTAGCGTCGCTTTAATTTGTTGTTCTGTTTTCTCTTGAGTAAAACAGAAGGAGCTAAAGAAAACAAATAAGAAGACTAACTTTTGCATGTTTGTGGGTGAATAAGCTTGAAAAATACGAAAATAAGATCAGCTTTTTTAAAAAGAGTTCTTAGGTTTTGTTATGACCGATTATAGAGAAAGTGAAATTTAGTCAGCTAGTTTAATTAATATTAGATTTTTAATCCGTGAGTTTATACCCAAACCCACGCACATTAATAATTTGAATACTATCATCTTTTTTAAGCTTTTTACGCAGTTTGGTAATAAATACATCCATACTTCTGGCTGAGAAAAAATCATCTGTTCCCCAAAGTTTATTCAAAATTAGAGAGCGATCTAAAACTTGGTTTTTGTTTTTAATGAGATGAAATAATAAATGTGCCTCTCTATGAGTTAATTGCGTACAATCTTCATTTTTGAATTTTAGTTGTTGTTTAGGAAAATCAAAACTAAATGCGCCAATCATTATCGTTTCTGATGCTTTTTGAGTCTTAGTCCTATCCACTAAATTATGAACTCTAACAATGAGTTCTTCCATACTAAATGGTTTTTTAAGGTAATCATTGCCTCCAATAGAAAAGCCTTCAACCACATCTGCTGTTTGCGATTTTGCCGTTAAAAATATAATAGGAATAGTGTCATCAATAGCTCTAATCTCTTTGGCTAGTGTAAAGCCATCTTTTTTAGGCATCATAACATCTAATACTAAAATTTCAGGAGATTCTGATTCGTATTTTTTTAACGCGACTTCACCGTTTTCGCATAGTGTAACTTCAAAGTCTCTAGTTTCTAGACTTTCTTTAATAATTTGTCCTAAAGCGGCTTCGTCTTCAGCCAATAAGAGTTTAATTTTATTAGCCATTTGGAAGTGTGATTTTAAATGTTGTTGAATTTTTATTGAGTTCTAAGGTGATAGTTCCATTATGTTTTTCAATAATAGTTTTGGTGTAGTATAGCCCAATCCCAAAACCTTTTACATCGTGTGTATTCCCTTTTGGAACGCGATAGAATTGTTCAAAAATTTGGTCTTTATTTGCCTTAGTTAAGCTGTTTCCGTTATCTGAAATTAGAATATCAAAATTATTGCTCTTAGATAATAAGTCAATATTTATAGTGTCTCCACCATATTTTATAGCATTATCTAAAACATTATTAAGTGCATTTTCGATATGGAAAATGTCAGCATTAACAATCAAGTTTTCAAGCTGTATATTATTAGTAATTCTTTTATTAGGAAATTGGATTTTATACCTATTAATTAAGGTCTCAAGTAAAGCTATTATCTCAAAGTTTTCTTTGTTCAGTTTTAAACTGTCACTATCTAGGGTTGCGGTTTCTAAGAGTTTTTCAACCATTACGTTCAATTTACCCAATTGCTCAGATGACATGTTGAGGTATTTTTTGGTTTTATCTTTATCGTCAATGGCATTAAAATTATTTATACTTTCTAATGCTGCGCTAATGGTAGCGATAGGCGTTTTAAACTCATGTGTAATATTACTGATGAGGTCATTTTTTACTTCGGCTAATTGCTTCTGGTGTTTTATGATTTTTAGGAGGTAGAATAAACTACTGATTACGGCCAAAACTAATAACGTTGAAATTAAGATGCCTCCAAGAATGCGATATAAAATAGTTTTGGTGGTGTTAGTAAATAGAATGGTTAAAAAAGTACCTTTTGGAAGGAATCTAGATTTTGTGTCTGTTTGCAAATAATCATCAGACATATGGTTAGGATCCAATTCTGGTAAGGATCCATTTACCTTAAAATAGTTAACATCACGTTCAATGTCTTTATAATCTAAATAAAAGTCGACATTAATGCTTTTGCGTTCTAATTCTTTAGCTATTAATTCTTCAACAGCCTTAACATCGAGTGTGTCATTTTTTATCGAAATCATCACTTTAGAGGTGAGAAATTCGGCATTTTTTATATTGACATCTTTATTGTTGTCTTTTAGACTATCTATTTTTAATTTAAATTGCTCTGCTGATAAGGGATTATGTTTTTTATTATGTGCTTCTGACATTGAATCTGCCTTGAATCCTCTAAACATAGTTATGCCTTCAATAGTATTTTTGTCTAAAGAATCAAGGTTTGTAAACTCATTTTTAGATTCATCAATGGTTTTAAAAAATTTTTCCAGCTCACTACCTTCTTCGAAAGCATTTTTTTGTTGGTCGCCTTCAAGAATAAAACCAATAGTAGTACGCTCTGCTAAAGCTGCATAATAATCATCAACTGCTTTATCTAAGCTAATTTGCACGTCGTTTATTAGCTGTTGTTTATTGGTTTGATAGTTTTTGTAGTTCCAATAGACTTGTATACCAATGGTTGCCATAATTACAGCGACTATAGTATATAAAATCCATTTGTATCTTTTGTCATTCATAATTTCAAATGTATAACGTAAAAATGTATAATCAACGCTCGGTTAACAGACGTTAACACTCGTTAACTTATAAAACTAAATAGTGTTCTGATATTTGTAGGGTATTAATTATAAAACCATATTAAAATGAAAAATGTACTTACTTTTTTAATAGTTATAATCTCTATTAGTGGATTTAGTCAGTCTAATAGCGTAACCCAAAACCATCAGGAAAATACAAAAATAGAATATAATAGTCTCGACTTTGTTATTACAGTCAATTCATTAAAAGAATTAGAGTCTGAATTAAACATTAAAGAATTGGAAGACATATTTGAAGACTCAAAAGAGTTTAAGAACGTCTCTTTTAAATTGGTTTGTAAAGCTATTGAATATACAGAAGACAATAAGAAATCAGTGTCTTTTAAAATTGAAAGCAATACAGAAGACAAAACCTTTTTATTAAGTCGAATTCAGAAACTTAAAGACTTAGGTGTTAATTATTACACAAACAATAATTAAAAATCAATAAGATGACAACAATAATAAGAATTATGATTATTGCGTTTATAGCAGTGATATCATCTGTTAACGCTCAAGATTTTCAAGGTGTAGCGACATACAAAACCCAACGAAAAATTGATATTAAGATGGATAGCACCAAAATGAATGATGCTATGCAGAAGCAAATGATGGAAATGATGAAGAAGCAATTCCAAAAAACCTATACATTAACTTTCGATAAATCTTCATCTTTATACCAGCAAGAAGCGGAGTTAGATAAGCCACAAGTAGGAGGCGGTTTTCAGATGTCTTTTGATAATAGTGGGTCTGATGTGTTTTATAAAAACATAAAAGACAAAAAATATGTAGACCAAAAGGAAACCATGGGTAAGAATTTTTTGATTAAAGATACAATCTCTCCTATAGAATGGAAATTAGGGTCTGAAACTAAGGGTATTGGGGAATATACTTGTTTTAAAGCAACTTACACCAAACAAGTAGAGAAACGAGATTTTAGCTTTAGTGGCAAGATTAATAAGGATAAAAATTCTGAAGAAGACAAGGAAGAAAAAGAGCCAGAAATGGAAGAGCGTATTATTACAGTTTGGTATACACCAGAAATTCCCGTAAGTAATGGACCTGCAAAGTACCAAGGACTTCCTGGTTTAATATTAGAAATTCATGATGGGAAATTGACCATTATATGTAGTCAGATTGTAATTAACCCAGAAGCAAAAATTGTGATAGAAGAACCAACTAAAGGTAAAGAGGTTAATCAAAAAGAATACGATGATATAATGGAAAAGAAGATGAAAGAAATGATGGAACGTTATGCGCCTAAAAAAGGATCTAAAGAAAGTGGTTTTAGTATTTCAATAGGAGGTTAATTCTCTTAACACAAGTTTAACATGTGGTGATTTAACTTTTTATGTTTTGTACAGTCTTACAATGGACGAGATAACTAATTTTGTTATTCAGTTTAAATCAAAACATAAAAAATGATAAAGTTTCCACTTAGAATTGCATTACTGTTAACTGTATTTTTAACTAGCGGGTTCGCATTTGCTCAAGACTTTCAAGGTAAAGCCTATTACATGTCTAAAACAACAATGGATATGGATGGTATTGGAGGACCAGACGCTAGTCCTGAGCGAAAAAAACAAATTGCAGAACGAATGAAAAGCTTTTTAGAAAAAGAGTACATACTTACTTTTAATAGAGAAGCATCTATATATAAAGAAGAAGAGGTTTTAGAAGCATCTACTGGTGGTAGAGGAGGTTTTGGTGGTTTTGCTAGTAGTTTTACTGGAGGGCCTAAATATAAAAATGTAAAAAGCAAAGAATTACTTCAAGACCAAGAGTTTTTTGGAAAACAGTTTTTAATAAAAGATGAATTAGCAGATCTTAAATGGACTATGAGTGGCGAAAGCAAACAAATAGGAAACTATACTGTTTTTAAAGCAACAGCAGTAAAACAATTAACAGGTTTCGATTTTTCAAGTTTTAGACCAGGCGGAAGAGGTGGTGATACAGAAAAGGAAAAAGAAGAGGAGGAAACTAAAGAGCCTAAAACTGTTAATGTTGTCGCTTGGTACACTATGCAAATTCCAGTAAACCAAGGTCCAGACGATTATTGGGGCTTACCTGGTTTAATTTTAGAAGTTAGTGCAGGTAACACCACAATTTTATGTACTAAGGTTGTGATGAATCCAAAAGATAAAGATAAGATAGACAAACCAGATAAAGGTGAAGTTGTTACCCAACAAGAATATACTGAGATTACAACTAAAAAAATGCAAGAGCTGAGAGAAAGTAGAGGACGAGGCGGTCGAGGCGGTCGAGGAGGCAGAAGAAATTAATCTTGGTAACTACAACCTAAAACAAAATCAAATACATGAAAAAGATTACCACATTGCTGGCATTGTTGCTAGCACTAACTTCTTATTCCCAAATTAAACTCTCAGGAGTTGTTAAAGACAGTATAGGTTCACCATTAGAGTTGGCCAATATTGTTGCTATTAATCAAGATACTAAGGCATTGGAGTCTTATGCAATATCCGATACTAAAGGTTTTTACAAAATCAGTTTGGGCAAGAACGGGACTTATAAAATACAACTTTCTTATATTGGTATGAAATCTATTGATTTTGTTTTAGAAACAAAAGAAATTGGTATAAACAAAGATTTTGTAATGGTTTTAGATAATTCACTCGACACTGTTGAGCTAACCTACGAAATGCCAGTGACAATAAAAGGGGATACCATAATCTACAATGCAGATTCATTTAAAAATGGTTCTGAACGAAAATTAGAAGATGTTTTAGAAAAATTGCCTGGTGTAGAGATTAATGACGATGGCCAAATAGAAGTCGATGGTAACACAGTACAAAAACTAACTGTAAACGGAAAAGACTTTTTTGATGGGGATTCTAAACTAGCAACAAAGAATATACCCTCTAATGCAGTAGATAAAATAGAAGTGTTGCGTAATTTCTCTGAAGTTAATCAATTGCGTAATGTTACCAATAACTCAGATAATGTCGCCATAAATATAAAGCTAAAAGAAGGTAAAGAGAATTTTTGGTTTGGAGATGTCACTGTTGGTGCAGGTAGTGCTCCTTCACCCAATGATAATTTATATTTGGTACAACCTAAACTATTTTACTATAGCCCAAAGGCAAGTATAAATGTTATTGGAGATATAAACAATATTGGCGAACCAGCCTTGTCAAATCGTGATGTACGTAATTTTGGTGGTGGTTTTAGATCGCCAAGTCGTGATAGTGGAACCAATTTAAATTTAGGTAATAATGGTTTAAGTGGCTTAACTACTTCTGCCAATGCTCAGAAAGTAGAATCTAAATTATTAGCAACTAACTTTAGTTATGCACCAAACCCAGCTTTAGATTTAAGTGGCTTTATAATCTATAACACAACACGTTTAAGTACACGTCAAGAAAGTTTTATTAGATATACAGATCCAGAATTAGGTATACCTGATGAGGAAACAGTAAATACTGGTAAAGAAGCTTCTGACCAAGGGTTAGCAAAGTTTAGTGTGGCATACAAGCCCAACGGAAACAATCAATTAGAATATGATCTTTTAGGGCGTTTATCTAAAGATTCTGAAAGACAAACTGAAATTTCTTCAATAATTGGTACCACAGCTCAGTTAGATGAAGTAACACCATATAGTATTAATCAAAACTTAAGTTATTACTACACGCTTAATGAGAATAATATATTTGCTCTAGAAGCGCAACATTTGTATAGTAATGAAGATCCATTTTATAATGCCATATTAAATAATAATCCAGCTAATAATGATTTTGGAATAGACAACGATCCGCTCACTGACGACGCAGACGCTTATGATGAAACAGCAGAGCAACTAGGATTAGATAGAAGTTTGGATTTTTATAGCTTAGGGCAAGATCAACTTGTTAAAACCAACCAGTTAGATGCAAAATTAGACTATTATAATATTTTAAATAGCAAGAGTAATATCAATATTTCTTTAGGAACTATTTTTAGTCGACAAGAGTTTAATTCTAGTATATTTCAGTTTTTAGAAAATGGTGCCACTCAAGATGCAGATCCTAATATCGAAGATGCAGAAGGTAATATTTTAGATGTAGGATCTGAAAATGATATTATGTATAATTTTAGTGATATCTATGTGTCAACAAGATATAACTTGCGAGTTGGTAAATTTACCTTCAGACCAGGATTATCTTTTCATGCATATGGCAATCAAAACACACAATTTGGGACTAAATACGAAGATAACTTTTTCAGAGTATTACCTGAGTTTGAAGCAAGAGTTCAATTTAAAAAATCTGAAAGCTTACAGTTTAATTATCGTATGAGCAACCAATTTACGGATGTTACGAATTTAGCGGAGGGTTTAGTTTTAAATAGTTTTGATAATTTGTCTTATGGTAATTCAGAATTACAAAACGGATTGAGTCAAACGTTTAGTTTATTTTACAGAAGTTTCAACTTATTTAACAATACAAATGTAATAGGAAGACTGAGTTATACTAAAAACGAAGACCAAATAAGAAACGATACTGGTTTTGAAAGTGTTGTTAGTACAAGTACATTTTTCAATTCGCCTTTCGCGGATGAGAGTTTTTCAGCATTTGGACGTTGGCAAAAAACGTTTGGAAAATTTAGAACGACGATGGGAGGTAATTTTAACTACAGTTTAAGTAACCAGTTTATAAATGGTGTGCAGTCTAAAAATGAAAGTTTTACGCAGACGTATACACCAGAGATCAGAACTAATTTTAGAGAAGCACCAAACGTAAGTTTACGTTACCAATACTCAGTTACTGATACTGACCAAGGCACAAGAAACACTAAGATTATTAGAAACTCACCATCCATAAATTTTGATGCCTATATCTGGGATGCTGTAACGTTTTCTACAGATTATGCTTATACTAATCAAAGTGTGGCAGGTGAATCAGAATCGTTTCAAACATGGAGTGCTAGACTAGGTTATAGAAAAGATAGAGATGCAAAATGGGAATATGAAATTAGAGCAAACAATATTTTAAATATTGATGCTAATATTAATAATAATGTTGGAACATTCTCAGTTGTTAATTCAGCAACATTTTTACAACCACGATTTGTAACGTTTAGAGTTATTTATACGTTATAAGGTTATTATAATAAATACTTAAAAAGCCCATTGAATGTTTTCAATGGGCTTTTTTTTATTCAAATTTTATCTTCTAGTTGTCTCTTAAAACATGTACAACTCCATTTATAGTATGTGTGTTACCTTCATAATCTTCATAATCACCACCAAAATTGATGTCTATATATTCTCCTACTTCTCCGAATGATGTGAGATTATAACTAACATTATTATTTGTGTTAGACATATTAATACATTCTTCAATATTGAAACCTGTATCATTAGGATCGTTCCAGTCGTAAGTACCATAAGTACCTTCATAAATTGTTTCATTCAGTACTCCTGCTAAATAAAAACAAGTATTGGTGCCGTCATTTCCTCCAAAACCACTGATGTCTAATCTTGATCCATTAACAGCATCTGAGACTTCAACAAAATATGTTTGGATACCATCAATTATAAAAATTGTTTCGTTGTCATCTATTGTGTATTGAATAAATTCGGTTACGGCATTACAAGCACTTATAGTTCCAATATCAGTTAATGGTGTTGTAAAGGTATAACTAATACTGTCTGTAGTTTGAAGATTTACATAATCACTAGCTTTAATTTTGAAGGTATTATCATCAGTACAACGTAATAGATTAATTTCAAATGTGCCATCGCTAACGGCATCTGTAAATGTTTGATTACCATAGCGCAATTGCACATAACCATCGGATACAGCATCATCATCGCAAGTGTTAAAACTACCAACGATAGTTTCTTCAATAATATCTGGACTATCTGGTACAACAATTGTCAAACTTGAATCTGCAGTAAAAGGACCAATCATTTCAGTATACAGTGCCGTACTTCCACAAAAATCATAACTATAAACATTTAATTCTAAAGTTTCACCACTAGGCACAAAACCACAAGCCTCTCCGTTTTCATTGGTATAACCACCTCTCGCTCCAAAAGTTGTACTTGTAATAGTTGTATATAAATTATTTAAAGTTTCGTTATCATCATTCGTTGCAGTAATACAAAGTGTAATGGCTTCGGCAGGAATATCACAATTCCAAAAGGAAAAATGAGAAACGGTACCAACATACATGTTACCTTGTAAAGTTGCCACACCTTCTTCTTTCCAATAACCATTGACTTCATCAAAATACCAAAGCGGAATTGTTGAAGGAGCAATGGACATTAAACTTGCATCAACTGGCATTTTAATTATAGACGATGAACCTTCTGCTAAGTTTAAATCTTCTCCACTCGTACCTCTTAATTCAATGACAAGCATTCCTAAAGATTGCAACATACGTTCAGCTCCTTCTTCATTTTGTGCATATAACATACCTGGCATTTGCAATGACATATCATCATCTGCAGGATCTAAGTGATGCATAATAACATCTACTGAGCCTGTATAATCAGAACCATCAGGTTTTATGAAATTACCATCAAAGCTTACAGAGCTTCCATTTGCCATACTTACCGTTTCTGAAGAACCACTGTTTACTGAGCCAATGACTGTTGCTTCAAGTAACATAATAGTCACTTTATTAGTTCCGTTAGATGGAACAACACTACGTGATCCATGGATGTAGCCTGTTTTTTCGGCTTTTATATATCCAAAACGTTCATTAACATCAGCATTATTAATGATAAATACACCATTACTGTCTGTTGTTGCCGTTTCATTACCAATAGAAACTGTTACTCCTTCAATTGGGTTTTTATTTGAATCAATAATGTTTCCTAAGAAGTTTCTTGATATTTGATTGCCAAAATATTCAGAAAAAGTATCTGGAATATTTTCTTGTTGCTCACCTCCTGAATTACTATCATCTCTTTCGCAAGAGGTGACTGTGATTAAGGAAATTAAAAGCACTAAAATAAGATTGGGGAATTTTTTAATGTTTGTCATAATCTTTTGTTTTAATTGATTGTTGTTCATCAGAGTTGCTTGGCTCTTTCTTTAATACAACAGTTAGGATTGCAAAATTCCTACTTGATAAGGCATACTGAATTTATAAAACAAAAAACCCTTATAAAATAAATTATAAGGGTTTTTAATCTTATTGACTAAAGCTTATACTTTAGAAATATCTATTTTTTCAATCACTTTTTCAATTTCACCAGCTTTGTTAGTTAATGATGCTTCAAAAGATTTTAGTGAGCCTTCTACTTGAGCTTTTGTACCTTCAAAAGTTATTGTTTTTAATACTTTTTCACCATTTTTTATTATAGAATAATCAACGGTTGCTTTTGTAGTAATTTCAGAATCCGCAGTCATTTCAATAGACACTTCTTCATTAATATTTGCTAAACCAGTTTCATCAGCATGACCTCCTAAAATAGGTGCTATGACTAAACCTATTAAACATGTTAATTTAATTAAGATGTTCATTGAAGGTCCAGATGTGTCTTTAAATGGATCACCAACAGTATCACCAGTTACAGCAGCCTTATGAGCTTCAGAACCTTTAAAAGTCATTTCTCCGTTAATCTCTACACCAGCTTCAAAAGATTTTTTAGCATTATCCCAAGCACCACCTGCATTGTTTTGAAAGATTGCCCAAAGCACACCAGAAACCGTAACACCAGCCATATAACCACCTAACATTTCTGCAATAGCTAATGGATCCATTCCAAAAATCATTGGAATAAAGGCTATGGCTAATGGGAAACCTATAGTTAATAAACCAGGTAACATCATTTCTTTTAAAGAAGCTTCTGTAGAAATAGCAACACACTTATCGTATTCTGGTTGTCCTGTTCCTTCCATAATCCCTGGAATATCTCTAAATTGTCTACGTACTTCTTCTACCATTTCCATAGCAGCTTTACCTACAGCGTTCATAGCTAAAGCAGAAAATACTACTGGTACCATACCACCAACAAATAACATGGCTAAAACAGGTGCTTTAAAAATGTTAATACCATCAATACCTGTAAACGTGACATAGGCAGCAAATAATGCTAATGAGGTTAATGCAGCAGAAGCGATTGCAAAACCTTTTCCTGTTGCAGCTGTTGTATTACCAACTGAATCTAATATGTCTGTACGCTCTCTAACGATAGGTTCTTGTTCGCTCATTTCAGCAATACCACCAGCATTATCAGAAATTGGTCCAAAAGCATCAATTGCTAACTGCATTGCAGTTGTAGCCATCATTGCAGAAGCAGCTAAAGCAACACCGTAAAAGCCAGCAAAAGCATAAGATGCCCAAATAGCGCCAGCAAATAATAATACTGAAGGGAACGTAGATATCATACCTGTAGCTAAACCTGCAATAATGTTTGTTCCAGCTCCAGTAGAGGATTGTTGTACAATATTTAATATTGGTTTTTTACCTAAACCTGTATAGTATTCAGTTACTGAAGAAATAACAGCTCCTACAAATAAACCAACTAAAGTTGCATAAAATACACGCATAGAAGATATTTCTTGTAAGCCTTCTCCAAAGAAATTCATTTGCATTGTTTCTGGTAACATCCATGTTACTAATCCCAAACATGCTGCAGCAACTAATATAATTGAAGTCCAGTTACCAATATTTAAAGCTCCCATAACCTGAGATTCTTTAGCGTCATTACTCTTTATTTTTACCAACATAGTCCCTATGATAGAAATAATAATACCTACACCAGCAATGGCCATTGGTAATAAGATTGGGCCAATTCCTCCAAAAGCATCCGTAATAGCTCCGCCCATATCTTTAATTACGTAATTACCTAAAACCATAGCAGCTAATACTGTTGCCACATAAGATCCAAATAAATCCGCTCCCATACCAGCAACATCACCTACATTATCACCAACGTTATCTGCAATAGTTGCAGGATTACGAGGATCATCTTCAGGAATTCCAGCTTCTACTTTACCAACTAAATCAGCTCCAACATCTGCAGCTTTAGTATAGATTCCACCACCAACTCTTGCGAATAAAGCAATTGATTCAGCACCTAATGAGAAACCTGCAAGTGTTTCTAATACTATGGTCATATCCATTGTATTGGTCCACTCACCTCCCATAAATACATGGAAAAACACGATAAAGAAAACGGTTAAGCCTAAAACAGCTAAGCCAGCAACACCAAGTCCCATTACAGTACCACCTCCAAAAGAGATTTTAAGTGCGTTTGGTAAACTTGTTCGAGCAGCCTGAGTTGTTCTAACGTTAGTTTTAGTTGCGATTTTCATTCCAATATTTCCTGCGAAAGCGGAAAATACAGCACCACATACAAAAGCGATTACAATTAACCAATGTGTTGTAGGTACAATGAACGAAACTACGGTTAACAACGCAGCAACAATTACTACGAAAATTGCAAGCAATTTATATTCAGCATTTAAGAATGCTAATGCTCCTTCATAGATGTGATCTGAAATCTCTTTCATTTTACCATCTCCAGCATCTTGTTTCATTACCCAAGATTGCTTAATTAACATGTAAATTAATCCTAAAAGTGCCAAAGCTATTGGCGTATAAATCATCATTGACTCCATATTATATTATTTATTTTGATTAGATTTTTAGCAGGGCAAAAGTAGTGAAATGAATCATATTTTTACGAAAAAAGCAATATCAATTAATTGATATTGCTTTTTTATTATTTTTAAGTTAAAAAACTTTGGATTCCTAAATAAGGGTATTAAATGGTGAACGTACGTTTCTTTTTGTGCTCACTGTCATCATAGCGTTGTACACATTCGTGGTAAATTTTAATAGCTTCTTCTGCATCTCCCCAACCACCAACATCAACTTTCTTCTTCTCTAAATCTTTATATACTCTAAAAAAGTGTTCAATTTCTTTTAATCTATGTGGGTTTAAGTCGCTGATATCTTTATTGTTACTCCAAATTGGATCTGAAACTGGTACACAGATAATTTTTTCATCTGGTCCTTTTTCATCTGTCATATGGAAAACACCAATTGGTCTTACTTCCATTACTACCATTGGGTATGTAGGCTGATGTCCTAAAACTAAAACATCTAAAGGATCACTATCTAAAGCTAAAGTTTCTGGAATAAAACCATAATCACCTGGATACATCATAGATGAAAAAAGCATACGGTCAAATCTTATTTTGTGTAATGTGAAATCGTATTCATATTTATTACGACTTCCTTTAGGAATTTCAATTAATACGTCGAAAGTTAATTCTTCTGATTCTGACATGTTTTAAATTGTATTTGGGTGTTCTATTTTACTTAGAACCGTTATTATATTCTCTCTTAAATATTTATGTATGACAAAGATAATATATTGTACGAGTTAAGCAATTAATTATGTTTGAGTTTAAGTATATAGTGGCTTACTGAATTTTTTATGCACATTTATGATATTGATTCAAAGATTCATTTTTATCATCATAGCTAATAACTGCAATAAGTTAAATTAAGGATGAGTCTAAAATAAGAGTTTTTATAATGTGAAACATCTAATAAACTATTGTGAACTTTTCTTCTTCAAATTGTTTCACTAATTTCGTTTAATCTGTAATGCGCATAATAATTACAAGACATTTAAAATAGTTATTTAAGGATGAATTCGAACTTAATCAAAGTCATAAATCAGCATAAAAAAATAATTAAGGTTTCAATGACTTTAAAGGAAGAATCGCAACGTTTTACAAAATTGCTATATAAAGCTTTTTATGATTGTGATACAGATGCTGATCTAGCTTTACAAGAACTTGAAACACTATTTGTGACAATAAGAAATATGGCTTGTCCGCAAATTAAAAATCTGCCATGTAAACGTTGGGATGATTTTAAATCTAATATTCCAGATTTATATGCTAGCTTAAAAAAAGATGCTGAAGCCATTTATAATAATGATCCAGCGGCACAATCTATTGAAGAAATCTATTTAGCGTATCCTGGTTTTTTTGCAATCTCTATTTATAGAATGGCAAGAGTTTTTTATAAATTGAACTTGCCGCTTATACCAAGGTTAATGACAGAATATGCACATCGAATTACAGGTATAGATATACATCCTGGTGCTACAATTGGTGCGTCATTTTTTATAGATCATGGCACTGGTGTGGTTATTGGTGAAACAACGGAAATACATAATAATGTTAAGGTGTATCAAGGTGTAACCTTAGGCGCATTAACTGTAAAAAAACAACATCAAAATACAAAGCGCCATCCTACGATTGAGCAAAATGTTACTATTTATGCTAATGCAACTATTTTAGGAGGTGATACCATTATTGGAAAAAATAGTGTGATTGGCGGTAATACATGGTTAACGGAATCTGTTCCAGAAAACTCTATTGTAACGCACAATCATCAAGTTGAAATTTTTTCGAAAATAAAAAAGTAATATGAATAAGACTTTAATAGATCAAATTGGAAATACACCTATTGTGAAATCAATAGTATTGAATACGAATCCTAAGGTGAGTTTGTATTTTAAACTTGAAGGCAATAATCCTGGTGGAAGTGTTAAAGATAGAGCGGCTTATAATATGATTAAAAGTGCTCTAGATTCAAACAAAATTGATACATCTTCAAAATTAATTGAAGCAACAAGTGGCAACACAGGGATTGCATTAGCAATGATTGCAAGTATTTATAAATTGAACATAGAACTTGTAATGCCTGATACTGCAACCAAAGAGCGTGTTCTTACCATGCGAGCTTATGGTGCTAAAGTAACATTACATCCAGATGGTATAGAAGGTGCAAGAGATTATGCCATTAATAAGGTAGAAAATGAAGGTTATTTTTCATTTAATCAATTTGCAAATAATGATAACTGGAAAGCTCATTACAAAACTACAGGTCCTGAAATTTGGAGAGATACCGAAGGTACTATCACTCATTTTGTATCTTCAATGGGAACTACAGGAACCATAATGGGAACATCTACATTTTTAAAAGAACAAAACACGAATATAAAAATTGTAGGAGTGCAGCCAACCGATGGATCAAAAATACCAGGTATTAGAAAATGGCCATTAGAGTATTTACCCAAAATATTTGATGCTTCAAAAGTAGATCAAACAATTGAAGTCAGTAAAGATGAAGCTATAGCAATGACACGGAGATTAGCTAAAGAAGAAGGGATTTTAGCAGGCATGAGTAGTGGAGGAGCTACAGCTGCTGCCTTAAAATTAGCTAAAGAATTAGAAAGTGGAATTATTGTTTGTATTATTTGCGACCGTGGTGATCGCTATTTGTCTTCTGGATTGTTTGATTAATGGGCGAGGAATAGATTAAATAATTTTACAATTACGTAAGGTACTTTTGCTAAAAATAAAATCCAAAACTACCAGTAACTCCAAAAGGTCTAGCATTTGGACGATCTAGATAGTTTCCTCTAAAGTTAAAATCGAGACGTAACACTTTAAAAATATTAGCAACACCAACACTGTATTCGTAATACATACGTGTGTCTGGAGCTACTAATGGGAATTCTGCAGCATTCATTCCCGTGTTACTTAGTGCTCTGTTTTCTTCAGACAATTCTCCCCAAACACCTCTTAATCCTAAAATAGCTCTAAGATTGTACTTTTTTAAGAATGGAATACGGGAGAAAATACGACCATTAAAATTGTGTTCAATATGCACAGAGCTATACGTATCTGTAACAAACTCATAAAAATCTAATTGGGGAAATGTGTTATAAATTGAGAAATAAGACTGATTACCAGGAACAACACTAAGTAAACCAAGAGGTACTTCTCCAAAAGTTTTACCTAATTCCACAGAGGTAACTAATCTTCCAAAACCACCAACTTGCCATGGTTGTATATAAGAAAATTGTAGTTTAGTATAATCAAAATCACTACTAAACCAATCACGATCTCCACGACTTACTTGTGCAAATAATGTAGCGAAATTATCATTTTTATTTTTTCGTTCTACTCCAAAACCTGTCATTTGACGTTTAGGGAAATAGGCGAGTGATAATCTAGATTCAAATTGTTTAATTTCTGAAGAAATACCAGTAGGTGATTCAGGATCTAAATAATCTAAACTAAAAGTAGGTGATGCGGAACTCAGCTTCCGAAAACTACCATCTATACGAATCTCTAAATTTCTAAAAGGTTCAATAGAAGCTCCTAAATTGGTTAAATTAATATTGGTTAACTTATCATTTGTACTCGTGCCAATAACAGCAGAAGATGCCAAACTACGACCTAATACATCTGTAGAACTCGTTAAACTTGCTCCAATTTGTTCTACATCTCGTCTATTGCCGCCAAATAAGGTAAATCGGGTACGTTTATTTAATAACCATTTCCCAGAAATACCGTATTTAAATTTATCATCTTTAAATCCGTAAGCTAAAAATCCTTCTAATCTCCATAAATCATTTGGGCCAAAGTAAGTTCTACCTCCAGTTCTTAGTCTTACTCCTTCAACTTCATTATATCCAAAGGTTGAAAATATAGGACCATAATCGAAATTAATACTCGGGATTTCAATATATCCTGATGCTAGTATGCTTCCTACGTTATAGAGACGTTTAAATTTCTTAACTGTTTTTAACGTGTCTAGCATTTTATAGACGCCTTTTTCATCTTTGTTTAAGGCTTCAAGTCTATTGGTATCCCAAAAATCATCTTCTCTATTGTAGACATCGGCATCGTAATTATATACCACTTTATCATAGAATTTAGAATCCTTAGGTTGGTCAAATTTATAGTTATCGTAAATTGTGGTACGCTTTCCGTAAACACCTCTTGAGATTTCTTTTTTGTTGAAAGCGAAGTCTGATAAAAAATAATCGCGTTTAATGAGAAAAACAGAATCGTTAAGTACTTCAAACTCTTGTTCTATATAAATCTCCTTAACCCAATTTATGTTAGCACTCTTTGAAGCTTGAAGATTAATTTCCTTAATGGCATAAGTGGAATCATTGACCCAAAAATCTCCTTTAAAGGTTAATTCATTTTTTCGTCTTGGGTAGTAAATGATGTTATAACACCATTTGTTATCAATGAATGCGCTATCGGATAATACATAATTATAGGTTTGTATTCCCGTTCTACTTAATGGGCTAACAAAACTTTTATCAAAAAACTTTAAGTAATTATTGTAGACATTATATTCAGAGTATAAATCGTCAATAAAATCTATAATGATTTGATTGTTACTAAATCCAGAGTTCTTATTTCCTAATAAATCTTCTCGTTCTTTATTAATTAAATTATCTCCAGATACTTTTTTAACAGATTCATTTAAAAAAATGGGTAAGTACGTTTTTCCTGTTACATTAGATGTGTCTACTTCTTCAAAAACAAATTCCATGCCTTTAAAAAGTTTACTCTTTATTAATGCACTATCAATAGTGTTGAGGTCGAATTCTACTTTTTCGTATTGGTCATATTCGTATTGCTTAAATTGATTTAAGCCGTTTTGCCGTTTACGTTCCCAAATCTTTTTAAGAATTCTAATTGCTGGATTTTCGGAAGCTTTTTTAGATTGTTTTCCGGTAACAATAAGTACTTCGTCTAGAGTAGATGCTTCTTCTTTTAATATGAATTTTAAATCGTAGTTAACACGTTTTGTTATTGGTATCTCTAACATTTCAAAACCAACAAAGGACACAATTAAAGTGTTCCAAACGTCATCAGATTCTAAATAGAATTTTCCATCTTCATTGGTAATTGTTCCAATAGTAGAGCCCTTAAATAAGACATTGGCAAAAGGAACAGGTGTATTATTTTCATCAAAAACATAACCACTAACTTTGGTTTGTGCCCATGTAGATAAAAATCCTAGAACTAATAAAAATGTAAATAGTTTTAACTTCATATTAAAAAACAAACTTCATCAACAACCATGCTAAACTTTATATAGAAGGTTATTAATGAAGTTTTCTAAACGCAGTAAACTGCTATTTATTTGTACATTACTTTTTTCACAGCTTTAACAACATCGTCACTATTAGGTAACCATTCTGCTAATAAAACAGGTGAATATGGTGCAGGTGTATCTGCGGTATTTATCTTTACAATAGGAGCGTCTAAATAATCAAAAGCTTCAGATTGTACTAAATAAGTGATTTCTGTTGAAACATTTCCAAAAGGCCATGCTTCTTCTAAAACAACTAGTCTGTTAGTTTTCTTTACAGATTTTAAAATAGCGTCTCTGTCCATTGGACGAACCGTACGTAAATCTATAATTTCACAAGAAATACCTTCTTTTGCCAATTCATCTGCAGCCTTGTAAGCTTCTTTTATAATTTTACCAAACGATACTATAGTAACATCTGTACCTTCACGTTTAATCTCAGCAACACCAATTGGTACCGTGTATTCTCCTTCTGGCACTTCACCTTTATCACCATACATTTGTTCACTTTCCATAAAAATAACTGGATCGTCATCTCTAATAGCTGCTTTTAATAAACCTTTAGCATCGTATGGGTTTGAAGGTACTATTACCTTTAATCCTGGAGTATTAGCAAACCAGTTTTCAAATGCTTGAGAATGCGTTGCACCTAACTGACCAGCAGAAGCTGTTGGGCCTCTAAATACAATAGGGCATTTAAACTGTCCACCAGACATTTGTCTAATTTTAGCGGCATTATTTATAATTTGGTCAATACCAACTAAAGAGAAGTTAAACGTCATGTATTCTACAATAGGACGATTACCCGTCATTGTAGAACCGATAGCTATACCTGCAAAACCAAGTTCTGCAATTGGTGTGTCAATAACACGTTTAGCACCAAACTCATCTAACATACCTTTAGATGCTTTGTAAGCACCATTATATTCTGCTACTTCTTCACCCATAAGATAAATACTTTCATCTCTGCGCATTTCTTCGCTCATGGCTTCACAAATAGCTTCTCTAAATTGAATTGTCTTCATTGTCTTATTTTTAAACGAAAAACAAAAATAATAATTATTGACTATATAATGACATTAAATCTTAAGTGAAAAAATAAATTATTTGTAACTTGAAGAACTTTGTAAAATATTTAGTGTCTATGAAAGCAAAAAATTACATTATAATAGGTTTATTTGTGTTAATATCTAATGTTTTAATTGCTCAGCAAGCAGTGCTTTGTGGTTTGCAAACAGATACGTTTAGAATTGAAAGTTCTGAAAATATTCCTGCAATTACGTCTAATGGTGATGATACAGTTACTTTAATGTTTCCGGATGCATATGTGTCAGCTATTTTTGCTAATTATACCGTTTATGATTTTTATCAATCGTTCCCAAACACATCAGAAGCGTTAGAGAAATACTACAATGTAACTTATGATACTAGATCTTTGATAGAAGATATTGTTGCCAATGTGCCAACCACTATTTTAGAGTATTCTGGAGCTAATATTAACGGTATTAGTTTACCATTTAATTCAAATGTAAATCCTGATTTAATTTTGGCGCTAGATGATAATACTTTTGAGCTTACTAAATATAGAGTCACGTCAGATACAGATGAATGTTATGGTAATTGTACGCTAATTGATGTGCCAAATGATTTTGTCTTTAGGGTTAAATTTAATTATAATTCTGAAACTGAATTGTTACATATGGAAACTGAAAGCTTAACACCTTGTGGTAATACATTTTCAATTGGCTTAAGCGGAGGGAATCCTAATGAATTTAATCAGACAGATTATAATTTACAATTGTGGGAGTCCACATCCGTAACAGCTACCGAAACCGAGTTTTCTCAACCTTGTCATGAAATTGAAGCAGCCGTATTTGCTGTTTTGAATATAGTTTGCTCGCCATATGATTATGCTATTGGAAATATTTCAGTTACACTAGATTCCGAAAATGAATCATTTCGTTTTAACAGGGCTAATATGGTGTTCGGAGAACATATAGTAGAGTTTTCGAGAACTAATTTATCTGTTGTTGACGAAACTCTTCAAGTCATGAAGCCGTTTCAAATTGAAGGGAATCCATATTTGCAAATTTCAAACTTGAATAATCAATCGGTTAATGTTGATATTTATAATACTTCAGGACAACATATAACTCAAGTAAAAAACTTCGAAGAAAACAGTCTTAATATTTCAGATTTATCTGTTGGTTTATACTTCATTCGGATTTCAAACTTAAACAATCAGCAAAAAATCTTTAAATTTTTGAAAAATTGATAGTTTAATCGATTAAAACTGTCATTTTGAAAATTTTATTATGCATGCATAGTAAAATTTCGAAATTTATATTTATCTTCGTCATCAGTAAAAAAGACGTTTAAAATAAATCATTTTTATATGAAGATATTAGTATGTATTAGTCATGTACCTGATACAACCTCAAAGATTAATTTTACAGATGGAGATACAAAATTTGACACTAATGGTGTTCAGTTTGTAATCAATCCTAATGACGAGTTTGGTCTAACGCGTGCCATGTGGTTTAAAGAAAAACAAGGAGCAAGTGTAGATGTTGTTAATGTTGGTGGAGCAGAAACTGAGCCAACCTTAAGAAAAGCTTTAGCCATTGGTGCAGATTCAGCCATTAGAGTTAACACAGAAGCTACAGATGGTTTTGCAGTTGCAAAGCAATTAGCCAAAGTGGTTAAAGATGGTGGATACGATTTAGTGATTGCTGGTAGAGAATCTATTGATTATAACGGATCCATGGTTCCAGGTATGTTGGCAAGTTTAATTGATGCTAACTTTGTTACCAACTGTATTAGTTTAGAAGTTGATGGTACTAATGCAAAAGCCGTTAGAGAAATTGATGGTGGTAAAGAAACAGTAAGTACATCTTTACCTTTAGTAATAGGAGGACAAAAAGGATTAGTAGAGGAAAGCGATTTACGTATACCAAACATGAGAGGAATTATGATGGCGCGAAAAAAACCTTTAACTGTTGTTGAGCCGGTAGATGTAAGTGCAGAAACAAAAGCGGTAAGTTTTGAAAAACCAGCTCCAAAAGGTGCCGTTAAATTGGTTGATGCAGATAATATAGATGAATTAGTGAACTTACTTCATAACGAAGCTAAAGTGATTTAACGAACTTAAATCATTCCGAATTTGTTTCGGAATCTTATGAAGTTAAAGGAAATATTAATAAGTTCCTGAATTAAGTTCAGGATAAATTTTATAAATAAAATTTTATGTCAATTCTAGTATATACAGAATCCGAAAACGGAAAATTAAAAAAAACAGCTTTAGAAGTTGTGTCTTATGCTAAAGCTATTGCAGACCAAATGGGAACTTCAGTTACTGCAGTTGCTGTTAATGCAGATAGTGTAGAAACACTAGGAAACTATGGAGCAACTAAAGTACTTTTAGTAAAAGACGAAAGTTTAAAAGCATTTAACGCGAAGAAATACGCAGCCATTATTGAAAATGCAGCAAAAGATGAAGGTGCAAAAGTAGTTGTAGTAAGTTCTAGTGCAGATAGTAAATATTTAGCACCATTATTAGCTGTAGGTTTAGATGCAGGTTATGTGTCTAATGTGGTTGAAGCACCATCTAGTGTGTCTCCATTTACAGTAAAACGAACAACTTTTACTAATAAAGCATTTACAAATACAGAAATTACTACAGATGTAAAAGTCGTAGGTTTATCTAATAATTCATTCGGATTGGTAGAATCTGGAGGGAGTGCTTCTGTTGAAGAATTCTCACCTTCTATACCAGATTCTGGAGTGAGCGTAGAATCTGTAGATAAAGCAACAGATAAAGTAAGCATTGCAGATGCAGAAATTGTAGTTTCTGGCGGAAGAGGTCTTAAAGGACCAGAAAATTGGGGAATGGTTGAAGAATTAGCAGAAGTATTAGGTGCAGCTACGGCATGTTCTAAGCCAGTGTCTGATTTAGGTTGGAGACCACATAGTGAGCACGTTGGTCAAACAGGAAAACCTGTAGCATCCAACTTATACATTGCAATAGGAATCTCTGGAGCCATTCAGCACTTAGCAGGTATCAACTCTTCTAAAGTAAAAGTGGTTATTAACACAGATCCTGAAGCGCCTTTCTTTAAGGCTGCTGATTACGGAGTTGTAGGTGATGCATTTGACGTTGTGCCTAAATTAATAGAAAAATTAAAAGCTTTTAAAGCTGCAAACGCATAATTTTATTACCTTGTAATCCTCAATACCAAATTAGTAATAAAATTGATAAGGTATTAATAAGGACTGTTTAAATTTTGAAATTTTCTGGTTTGCTTGCGTTTTATCGAAAGTATAGGGGAAATTAACCAAATCTGTAAATTGCAGTTGGTAAAGTCCAAATTTAAACAGTTCTTTGTGTTTTATAAATTATGAGTTTAGTTCGTTTAAATATCAAAGGCATTTCTTACAGTCAAACCCAAAATGGTGCCTACGCTTTAATACTTAATGAGGTTGATGGAGACAGAAAACTACCAATAGTTATTGGTGCGTTTGAAGCACAATCAATTGCTATCGCTTTAGAAAAAGAAATTCGTCCTCCTCGTCCTCTAACTCACGATTTATTTAAAAACTTCGCAGATCGTTTCGATATAGTGGTTAAACAAGTCATTATTCATAAGCTTGTAGACGGAGTGTTTTACTCAAGTTTAATTTGCGAACGCGATAAAATTGAAGAAATTATAGATGCCAGAACTAGCGATGCTATAGCTTTGGCTTTGCGTTTTCAAGCACCTATTTTCACTTACAAAAACATTTTAGACAAAGCCGGAATTTATCTTAAAGTCAATCCTAAAAAGGATGATGAAGAGGAAGATAGTATTCTTGTAGACGACCTAATTGTTGAAGAAATAGAAGCTGCAACAAGTGAACAAGAAGGTTATAAAAACACATCTCTCGAAGAACTCAATAAGCTCTTAGATGAAGCTGTTAATAATGAAGATTATGAAACAGCTGCAAAATTAAGAGACGAAATTTCTAAACGCTAACTAACACCACTTTTTATGAATCAGTTTTTCAAGGCTTTTCTTGCTATTTTTATTGGACTTTCATCAATTACAGCACAAGAACTTGAAAAAACATGGGAATCGGTAACTCCTGAAAGCGTTTTTAATACTTTAGAATTTAAAGAGGGTGAATTCAATTTCTTATCAAATTCAGAACATAATCTTGATGGAGATTACATGTATCAAAACAATTTGTTGGTACTCTATCATAACGATTCTTTAAACTCAATAAAGAGATATAAAATAACGGAACTTACAGATTCTACTTTAGTATTCTCAGGAAATGAGATGCGCTTTAATATGGTCGCTAAAAAAGAAGAATCCGTTGTACCAGCCGAAACAACTATAGCTCAAATTATACCTAATCAAGGTTTTTCTATAACCAGTTTATGGAGAGGGATTTT
This sequence comes from Winogradskyella sp. Asnod2-B02-A, assembly GCF_045063645.1. Taxonomy (NCBI): domain Bacteria; kingdom Pseudomonadati; phylum Bacteroidota; class Flavobacteriia; order Flavobacteriales; family Flavobacteriaceae; genus Winogradskyella; species Winogradskyella sp. Asnod2-B02-A. The sequence continues at coordinate 342,501 of NZ_JBEFOG010000027.1, read as the reverse complement.
AGGTATGGTGACATTAATAATTATAGCTTTTTTATTCAGTAGCAACCGCAGAGCTATTAATTGGAAAACAGTTGGAATAGGATTATTATTTCAACTCATTATTGCTATTGGAGTTTTAAAGGTAGATTTTGTGAAATCTGCTTTCGAATTTATAGGTCAAGGTTTTATTGCCATACTTGGATTTACACAAGCTGGTAGCGAGTTCTTATTTGGTGGTATGTTAGATGTCACTTCTTTTGGTTTCATATTTGCGTTTCAAGTATTACCAACAATTATCTTTTTCTCGGCTTTAACATCTGTGTTATTTTATCTCGGATTGATTCAGAAAATTGTAAAAGGTATGGGTTGGTTATTATCTAAAGTATTAGGTATTTCGGGAGCAGAAAGTTTAAGTGTTGCTGGTAATATATTTTTAGGTCAGACTGAAGCGCCATTGTTAATTAAGGCTTATTTAGAAAAAATGAATAAGTCCGAAATTCTGCTAGTTATGATTGGTGGAATGGCAACCGTTGCAGGAGCTGTTTTAGCAGCTTACATTGGTTTTTTAGGAGGAGAAGATGAGGCATTACAATTATTTTATGCTAAACATTTATTAGCTGCTTCCGTAATGGCTGCGCCTGGAGCTATTGTGATTTCAAAAATATTGTTTCCACAAACTGAAGAAATTAATACAGAGGTTGCAGTTTCGCAAGATAAAATTGGTTCTAACATCTTAGAATCTATAGCAAATGGAACAACTGAAGGTTTAAAACTAGCAGTTAATGTTGGCGCCATGTTATTAGTTTTTGTAGCATTTATAGCCATGATAAATGGTATTTTAGGAGGTGTTGCAGGCTTTAATGGTTTTAGTATTGACGCTTTAAATATCGATTGGCATTTTACATCACTTAATGAGGTTATTGCAAATAATACTCCATATAAAAGTTTATCCTTAGAATTTATTTTAGGATATGTTTTTGCACCTTTAATGTGGTTAATTGGTGTTGCATCCGAAGATATGGCATTAATGGGACAGCTATTAGGTATTAAACTAGCAGCAAGTGAGTTTATTGGTTATATTCAGTTAGCTGACTTAAAAAATGCAGCTAATCCAATACATTTAACCTATGAGAAGTCTATTATTATGGCTACTTATATGCTTTGTGGGTTTGCAAATTTCGCTTCTATAGGTATTCAAATTGGTGGCATAGGATCTTTAGCACCAGGACAACGAACACAATTATCTAAGTTTGGTATGAAAGCTTTAATTGGAGGAACACTTGCTTCATTAGTTTCTGCAACTATTGCAGGAATGATAATTGGTTAGAGTTAGTTAATAACTTTTAATATTATACAAAGCTTCAAGTCTAATGATTTGAAGCTTTTTTTTATTTTCGCTATAAGTTCTGCTAATCTTATTTTAGCATTTCATTCCTCAAGATTTCAGTTTAATTTAAAGACATTTCCACTTTGGTGGGAAATAAGTATGAAACAATATCACGACCTAGTAAAACATGTTTTAGCAGAAGGAAACGACAAAGGAGATAGAACAGGTACAGGCACAAAAAGTGTTTTTGGTTACCAAATGCGTTTCGATTTAAGTGAAGGTTTTCCTATGGTAACTACTAAAAAGTTACATTTAAAATCTATTATTTACGAATTACTTTGGTTTTTAAAAGGTGATACAAATACCAAGTACCTTACTGAAAATGGAGTAAGAATTTGGAACGAATGGGCTGATGAAAATGGTGATCTTGGACCCGTTTACGGCCATCAATGGAGAAATTGGGCAAGTGAAGAAATAGATCAAATTAAAGAAGTAATTGCTACTTTAAAAAGTAATCCTAACAGTCGTAGAATGTTAGTTTCTGCTTGGAATCCATCTGTTTTACCAGATACATCTAAATCATTTTCTGAGAATGTGGCCAATGGGAAAGCAGCTTTGCCTCCTTGCCATGCCTTTTTTCAGTTTTATGTAGCTGATGGCAAATTATCTTGTCAACTCTACCAACGCAGTGCAGATATCTTTTTAGGCGTGCCATTTAACATTGGGTCTTATGCTTTATTTACAATGATGATGGCTCAAGTTTGCGGCTATGAAGCAGGTGATTTTATACACACATTCGGAGATGCGCATATTTATAATAATCATAAAGAGCAATTAGAACTGCAATTATCTAGAGATATTAGACCATTGCCAAAGATGATTCTTAATCCAGAAGTGAAAGATATTTTCGATTTTAAATTTGAAGATTTTACTCTAGTTGATTATAATCCACATCCACATATTAAAGGTAAAGTAGCCGTATAAATTTTTCCTTATGAAAATGCTAGTCTTTACAATTACCTTTTTTTGTTGCTTAGTTATAGGTGCGCAAGAAAAACAAGATGCAACTTATCCTGTGTATAGAGGTTGTAAACAAGATCTAAGCTTTGAAGAAACAAAGAAATGCACTTCAGATAAAATCATGGATTATATCAAAGTGAGTTTTAATTATGAATTAGCAGATAAAGTCTTTCCTACGGATCTAACCACTAAGTTTCAAGTAGAGTTTACTATTAATAAAAAAGGAAAAACAGAGCAAATTAATGTAAAGGCACATCATAAAGCTATTGCTATTGATGTGATTCAGCTTATAAAACGGATGCCAAAATTTAAAGCAGCTGGAACCATGAATGGAAAACCTGTTGCTACTTATTTTAGTGCTTTAATCACAGTACGTCTACTAAATTAAAACAAAAAAGTGCTTTCAGAAATGAGAGCACTTTTAATATAAAATATGTAATGTGAATTATAAATTAATCACACAGTTTTCTGCTGAAGCAAATTCGCTATAAGCAAAAGCATCTGCTTGTTCATCATTAACGTAAGTACCATCTACAAGATATCTAAATTCATAAGATGTATCTTTTGCTAAATCTAATGTACCTTTAAAAATACCATTTTTCTGTTTTTTCAATTCAGTAGCTTTAGTATTCCACTCGTTAAAGCTTCCAACTACTGCTACACTTTTTGCCTCTTTTGCAGGTACAGAAAATGTTACCTTACATACTGGCTTACTTTTTAAATACTGCTTTTTAATTGCCATAATACTATAATTAATTAATTATGAAAACAAAAGTATAAAAGAAAAATGCAATTAATATCTATTAAAGACCTAAACACTAAAGAATTATCAATTTCTTAAAATTGCAATTATTTTTTACTTAAGAATGTAATATATAAACGCTTATTTTAATGGATTGATAACGCTATAATAAAATGCTTTAATGCTGATTATCAGCTAAATCGTTTTCGGATGTAACAATATATTAAACTGTTTAAATCGCATTAACAATTTAGTAAAAAAACAAGTATCTTTATCTTATTAAATTACAATTATGTTTGGGAAGAAAAAACAAGTTTCTACGATTGATAAAGATCAGTTAGAGCTCATAGAAAATGCTCAAAAACGCATAAGACAGAAGAAACGATTGTATATTCATTTTGTCATCTTTTTAATTGGTGCTGTATTTTTAATTTTAGCAAATACGGTTTTGGGTATTGGTAAAAACTTTACCATTGCAGGTGTGAATTGGTTTGTATATGCCATATTTGCTTGGTTATTGTTATTTATTTATCATTTTGTAAATGTCTTTATTACCAATAAATTTATGGGTAAGGATTGGGAAAAACAACAGCTAGATAAATTAGTAAATCTACAACAAGAACGTATAGTTAAATTAAAGCAAAACTTCCTTAAAGAAGAATCTAAAATTGCACAGACACAAGCCTATAATGAGGTAACAGAAAATAAGATGACATCTGAAAAAAAAAAGTCTTCTGAGTTAACTATCATTGTTGCAGAAGGTGAGAATAATGCTATAGGAAAGGATAATGACTTAATATGGCATTTAAGTGACGATCTTAAAAGATTTAAATCTTTAACTAATGGCCACCATATTATTATGGGTCGTAAAACGTTTGAAAGCTTTCCAAAACCTTTGCCTAATAGAACTCATATTGTTATAACAAGACAGAAGGATTACAAAGCGCCAGATGGAGTAATTATAGTCAATTCATTAGAAGACGCTTTAGATGCAGCAAGAAAAGATAAACAACCATTTATCATAGGTGGTGGTGAAATTTATAAACAAGCCATGCCTTTAGTGGATAAATTAGAAATAACTAGAGTTCATGCAAGTTTTGAAAATGCGGACACATTTTTTCCTCAAATAGATGAAACAATTTGGAAAGAAGTGAGTAGAATTACTCATGATGCTGATGAGAAACATGCTTATACATTTTCCTTTATTACTTACGTAAAGAGGTAAGAGGAATCAAAATTGAATTGAATTAAAATCAAAATAAAAACACCCTAACTAAAATATAGTTAGGGTGTTTTTTATTATCTATTAAGATGAAGCTTATTAAATTTCAAAAGCAGCTTTTACCTTATCAACATAATCCAACTTTTCCCAAGTAAATAATTCTACATCTAAAGTGATAGGTTCTCCATTAGGTTGCTGAAATGATTTGGTAACTACTTCGTGTTGTCTTCCCATGTGGCCATAAGCAGCGGTTTCGCTATACATTGGCTGGCGTAGTTTTAAACGGTCTTCTATAAATGCTGGTCGCATATCAAATAGGCTTTCAACAGTTTTTGCAATCTCACCATCTGTTAGATTAAAATGACAAGTTCCATAAGTGTCTATGAAAATTCCCATTGGTTTAGCAACACCAATAGCATAAGAAACTTGCACTAAAACTTGGTCACATAAACCTGCAGCCACTAAATTTTTAGCAATATGTCTTGTTGCGTAAGCTGCACTACGATCTACTTTACTTGGATCTTTTCCTGAAAACGCTCCACCTCCGTGTGCACCTTTTCCTCCGTATGTGTCCACAATAATTTTACGACCAGTTAAACCCGTATCTCCATGTGGTCCACCAATAACAAATTTTCCTGTTGGATTAATATGGTAGGTGATATCATCATTAAATAATTCTTGAGTATGCTCAGGTAATTTAGCAATAACTCTAGGAATTAATAGTTCAATAATATCTTTACGAATTTTAGCCAACATTGCTTCATCAGCATCAAACTCATCATGTTGTGTAGAGACTACAATGGCATCGATACGTTGTGGTACATTATCATCACTATATTCTATAGTAACTTGACTTTTAGAATCTGGTCTTAAATAGTTAATATCTTTATTCTCGCGACGTAACTCAGCTAATTCTTTTAAAATTCTATGTGATAAGTCTAAAGCCAAAGGCATATAGTTATCGGTTTCGTTTGTAGCATAACCAAACATCATACCTTGGTCTCCTGCTCCTTGCTCTTCTTTTGTTGCTCTGTCTACACCACGATTAATTTCTTCTGATTGCTCGTGTATGGCAGAAAAAACACCACAAGAATTACCGTCAAACATATAAGCACTTTTAGTGTACCCTATTTTGTTTATGGTATCTCTTGCAATTTTCTGGACATCTAAATAAGTGTTAGATTTTACTTCACCAGCAAGAACAACCTGTCCTGTGGTTACTAAAGTTTCACATGCGACTTTAGATTCTGGATCAAAAGCTAAAAAATTGTCGATTAGAGCATCACTGATTTGATCTGCAACTTTGTCTGGATGGCCTTCAGATACACTCTCTGAAGTAAATAAATATGGCATAAGTCCTAAGTTTAGGTTATATTAATTTATAGAAAAAAAATCAGATTGCTTGGTCGCCAGAGAAGTACAAAACTTACTGCTTTAGCATTTTTTGTTTCAACTAAAATTAATTTAGCGTCAGAGGTTGCAATCAGATCAAATTTTTCCTCTCAATTTTGATGTTACAAAAGTAGAAAAATTAAATGGAATGTGATTTTATTTCAGTTTTTTTATGATTTAATTATCCTTTTAAACAATTTTGAAAGCATAAATCAAGTAGAAAATTTAAGTATTTGCTTAAAGAATAGCGTTATCTAAGATATACAACGTCCTTTAAAAATATATAAACATTGAGATTTGTTAAGTTGGTACTTATGTTTACACAATTTCTATTTCTAAAAAGATGTTTTTTAGGTTTCTATAGTTAATAGATGTTATTTTTGTAAAAAAATAAATTATGAAATTATTACGCATTGTTTTCACGCTTATTATTTTCACGTTGTTATTTGGTTGTAGTTCTAAAGATTCAGATAAAGACGAGTTGGTAGATAATTTAGTAATTACGTCAGTTTCAGAATTTTCTGCAAACGCAGAAACACAATCTGTTAATGTAATATCTAATTTAGAATGGAGTGTAAGTGAAGACTTGGCTTGGATATCTACAACACCATCAAGTGGAACTAATAGCGGATCAATTGCTATTTCTGTTGACGTGAACCCAACGTATAATAATCGTACTGGAACAGTCACCGTATCAGGTGGAAATATTACAAGATACATAACGATTACACAAGTTGCAGCAGAAGAAACCGTTGGGGCGTTAGATCCTAATAAAGCACCTTCAGAAAATTTTGATTTATCAACATGGAATTTAAGTATTCCTGTAGATCAAGGAAATGGTACAGCAACAACTATTACTGTGAGTCAGATTAATAGCGGTTATGAAAACAACAATTATTTTTATACCGCAGCTGATGGAGGTATGGTTTTTAAATGTCCAATTGATGGTTATAGAACTTCTGAAAACACAAGTTATACAAGAGTAGAATTAAGGGAAATGCTTAGAGGTATAAATACAAGTATTAGCACACAAGGTGTTAATGGAAATAACTGGGTATTTGGTACTGCTCCTGTTGCGGATATAAATGCAGCTGCAGGTTATGATGGAGAAATGAATGCTACACTTGCTGTAAACCATGTTACAACAACAGGAAGTAGCAGTCATATTGGGAGAGTAATTATTGGGCAAATACATGCAAATGATGATGAACCTATTCGTTTATATTACAGAAAATTAGAAAATAATGCATTAGGTTCTATTTATTTTGCACACGAACCTACTGATGGAAATGGAGACGAGCAATGGCACGAAATGATTGGATCTAGAAGTAACAGTGCGTCTAACCCATCCGACGGTATTGCGTTAGATGAAATATTTAGTTACAGAATTAAAGTAGTTGGAGATAATTTAACGGTTACCATTATTAGAGAAGGAAAATCTGATGTTGTTGAAACAGTAAATATGATAAATAGTGGCTTTAATGTTGGTGGACAATATATGTATTTTAAAGCTGGATTATATCAGGCTAACAATTCTGGAAATGATGATGATTATGTACAGGCAACATTTTACGCTTTAGAAAAATCACACACTGCAAATTAGTATATAGTTTTTAAAATACTTATTATAGCATAATGCTTTCAAATAAGACAAAATACGGAATAAAGGCTTTAGTATTTTTAGCCAAACAAGACCATCGTGCACCTGTGCAGATTTCCGTTATTTCTAAATCTGAAAATATTTCTCAAAAATTTTTAGAAAGCATTTTATTAACCTTAAAAAAGAATGGAGTCTTAGGTTCTAAAAAAGGTAAAGGAGGAGGTTATTATTTACTAAAGGATCCAAAAGATATTTCAATGACTACTGTTATGAGATTGCTTGAAGGACCAATTGCAATGGTGCCATGTGTAAGTTTAAATTTCTATGAAAAATGCGAAGATTGCCCAGACGAAAACGCATGTGCCGTTAATAAATTAATGCTAAAAGTTAGAGATAATACCTTAGAAATATTCCGTAATACAAGCTTGGCTGATTTATCTAATTAGCAGATTCTCATTTTTTAACACTTATTTTTTTTAAATAATTACGTTCTAAACTAGAATTAATTTATATGTTTGCATTATCCTAGTAAATCGATAGGATAAAAGGATTAGTAAATTAATAGCATAATATGGGAAGCACAGTACAAGCAGATTTAGGCATAGAAAAGGAAACACAAGTTTCTGAAGGATCTCAAGAAAACATAAAGAGAAGTTTAGTGAAAACGATAAGCTGGAGAGCACTTGGTACAATTACTACGGTTACTATTTCTTATGTAATTACCGGAACTATGGCATTAGCATTTTCAATTGGTGGTATAGAATTAGTATCTAAAATGTTACTGTATTTCTTTCATGAGCGCGCTTGGAATAACATAAAATGGGGAAAATGATAGATATAAACATAAGTGATTGGAACAAAAAATTAAGATATAAAACACCTGTTGAAATTGCAGAATGGGCTTTAGGTTTATCTGAGAATAAGATAGTAACTACAAGTTTTGGGATTTACTCTTCTGTGTTGTTAAGTACAATTTCTAAACTAGATAAGGATATAAGAGTTGTGTGGTGTGATACGTTATATAATCAACCAAGTACTTACAAGCATGCTTCTAATTTAATAGAAAAGTATCAACTTAATATTCTTAAATATCAAAGTTTATATACCAAAGAAGAGATAGATGCTACTATTGGTTTGCCAACTTTAGAAGATGATAATCATGCTGTTTTTTCTGAAGCAGTGAAGTTAGAACCATTTAGACGAGCGTTAAAAGAGCAAAACCCAGACATTTGGTTTACTAATATTAGAGTAAGGCAAACGGAATATAGAGACAATAAAGATATTTTAAGTTACAGTAAAGATGGTATTCTTAAAGTGAGTCCATTTTACTATTGGACTGATGCGGATTTAGATAAATATATTGAAGAGCATCAATTAGAGAAAAATATAAATTACTTCGATCCAATAAAAGCACTACTTAATAGAGAGTGTGGTATACACTTTCAATAATTAGAACATATGCAGAGTTTTAGAACAGAATTAGAAAATCCGGTAGTACAAAAGGATATCATTGATTTAGCCAATAAAATTGAACTTTTTAATAATGGCAAAGTAGACGAAGAAAAGTTTAGAAGTCTTCGTTTAGCAAGAGGAATTTATGGCCAGCGACAAGAAGGCGTGCAAATGATTAGAATCAAATTGCCTTATGGTAAAGTGTTGAGTCATCAGTTGCGACGAATTTCGGATGTTTCAGATGAATATTCTAGAAGTAGATTACATATAACGACGCGTCAAGATATTCAAATTCATTATGTAGATTTAAATAGAACTCCAGAGCTTTGGGCAGAATTAGAACGCGATGATGTTACCATTAGAGAAGCTTGTGGGAATACCGTAAGAAATGTAACAGCAAGTGAAACTGCAGGAATTGATATTGACGAACCATTTGATGTCTCGCCATATGCAGATGCCTTGTTTAAATACTTTTTAAGGAATTCTATCAGTCAAGAAATGGGTAGAAAATTCAAAGTTTCATTTTCTGCAACAGATGAAGACACAGGTTTATCGTACATGCACGATTTAGGCTTTATTGCCAAAATTGAAAATGGAGTAAAAGGCTTTAAAGTAATGTTAGCAGGTGGATTAGGTTCACAGCCAAGACATGCCGATTTGTTTTACGAGTTTTTACCATCAGATAAAATCATTCCATTAATGGAAGGTGTTATTAGAGTTTTTGATCGTTATGGAGAACGTAAAAGTAGAGCCAAAGCACGACTTAAATTCTTATTAAAAGATATCGGATTAGAGGCGTTTAAAGCATTAGTTGAAGAAGAACAAAATGCCATAGAGTTCAAATCTGTAATTATTGACGATTCTAATTATGTCCCTTCAAAACCAGTTTCAGTAACAGCACCAAAAATAGAAATTCAAAATATAGAAGCTTATAATTTGTGGAAGTCTACTAATGTGATTCCTCAAAAACAAGAAGGGTATGTTGCTATAGGTATCAAAGTATTGTTGGGTGATTTCTACACAGATAAAGCACGTTTGTTAGCAGATTTAGTTGAGCAATATGCGGCAGGTGAAATAAGATTGAGTTTAAGACAGAATATATTAATTCCTTTTGTAAAAGAAGATTTATTACCATTTTTCTATACGGAATTAGAAAAATTAAGCTTTGTTGAAGCAGGTTATAATAAAGCGGTAGATATCACAGCTTGTCCTGGAACAGATACTTGTAATTTAGGAATTTCGAGCAGTACAGGAATCGCTGAAGAATTAGAACGCGTCATTAAAGCTGAGTATCCACAATATTTAGAAAATAACGATTTAGTTATTAAAATTAGTGGATGTATGAATGCATGTGGACAACACAATATGGCAAATATTGGTTTTCAAGGGATGTCAATTCGTACTAAAGATAAATTAGTCGCACCAGCATTACAAGTGCTTTTAGGTGGTGGAAATTTAGGAAATGGAAATGCGTATTTCGCAGATAAAGTTGTAAAAGTACCTAGCAGAAGAGGACCAGAAGCATTACGAAGAATTTTAATTGATTTTGAGGCCAATGCTAACGGAAAACTGTTTGTAGATTACTACAAGGAAAAAGGCGAAAAGTATTTTTATCAATTACTAACGGATTTATCAGATATTGAAAACTTAACCCAAGAAGATTTTATTGATTGGGGAACTGAAGAACAATATGTAAAAGCTATAGGTATTGGTGAGTGTGCAGGTGTTGTTATCGATTTAATCGCTACACTATTTTTAGAAAGCGATGAAAAAATTGAAGAAGCCAAAGAAGCATATACAAACAAAGTATACTCAAGTGCTATTTATGAAGCGTATCGTTCTATGGTGAATTCAGCAAAAGCCATTTTACTTTCAGAAAATATTAAAACAAATACGCAAGCGGGAATTGTTAGTCAGTTTGATGAATTGTTTGTTGAAACAAAAAGAGTTGATTTAGGAACTTCATTTTCAGATCTTATTTATCAAATAAAAGTATTTCCACCAACGGAAGACTTTGCAAAAAATTATATAAATGCATCAGAGCAATTCTTAAAAAGCGTTAGAGTTTTTAGAGAAGAGCAAGTTGCAGTAAAAGCTTAATATTATGACACCAAGATTAACAGTAGTTGGAGCAGGACCAGGCGATGTAGATTTAATTACATTAAAAGCAATTAAGGCTATAAAATCTGCAAACGTTATTATGTACGATGCACTTGTAAACGTAGAATTACTAGAGTATGCATCGTCAAAAGCCGAGTTAATCTTCGTAGGCAAACGTAAAGGGTGTTATGCATATCAGCAAAATCAAATAAATGAATTAATCGTACAACGTGCTTTGAGATTTGGACATGTAGTAAGGCTAAAAGGAGGTGATCCATTTATATTTGGTCGTGGTGCAGAAGAGTTAGACTATGCTAAGGAATATGCTATAGAAGTTGCAATGGTTCCTGGTATTTCATCTTCAGCTGCTGTACCTGCTTATCAAGGAATTCCATTAACAAAACGAAATGCTTCAGAAAGCTTCTGGGTCATTACAGGAACCACAAAATCTCATGAAATCTCTACAGATATTGCATTAGCAGCACAATCAACGGCAACGGTAGTAATTTTAATGGGAATGAGTAAGCTTTCAGAAATTGTTCAAATTTTTTCTAAAGAAGGAAAGTCTGAAACTGCAATAGCTATTATTCAAAATGGAACACGACCTAATGAAAAAGTTGGAATAGGTAAAATCTCAAATATTGAGTCTATTGTTGAAGAACAAAAACTTTCTAATCCTGCTATCATTATCATTGGTGAAGTGGTTAAGGAACGTGTAGATCTTACAGAGATATATTCAAAAGCAGATTTAGCACAATATAATACGCAAAAAACAGCTTAATAATGGAAAGAAACAATCTATATCCAATCTTTCTAAAGTCTAAAAATCTCAATGTTTTAATTGTAGGAGGAGGTCATGTTGCTGAAGAGAAGTTAACATTTTTGTTAAAGTCAAGTCCAGATGCAAATGTAACTATGGTGTCGCCAATGTACAGAGATGGTACTATAGAAATTGCAAATACGGGAAACGTAAAACGTGTTGATGATATTTATAAAAATGGGTATTTAAAAGGGCATCATTTGGTGATAGCAACAACAGATCAACCAGAGGTGAATATTAAAGTATATAACGATTGTAGGTCACAAAATAAGTTAGTAAATGTGGCAGATAATCCACCATATTGTGATTTTTACATGGGAGGAATTGTTACAAAAGGTAATGTAAAAGTAGCGATTTCTACGAATGGAAAATCGCCAACAACAGCAAAACGATTACGTCAGTTTTTTGAAGATGTAATTCCAGAAAATATTGATGATTTGGTTAAAAATCTCAATGAATACAGAAAAACAATAAAAGGAGACTTTGAACAAAAGGTCGAAAAATTAAACGAATTCACTAAAGGTTTAGTCGAAAAAAATTAGATTATGATTAAAACAGATATACTCATTATAGGAGCAGGACCAACAGGATTATTTACAGTTTTTGAAGCCGGATTATTAAAAATGAAATGTCATTTAATTGATGCATTACCTCAAGCAGGTGGACAATGTTCAGAATTATATCCCAAAAAACCGATATACGATATTCCTGGTTTTCCAGAAATATTAGCTGGAGATCTTACGTCTAATTTATTAGAACAAGGGAAGCAATTTCAACCTGGTTTTACATTAGGCGAACGAGCAGAAACAATAGAAAAACAAGAAGACGGTAGTTTTATTGTAACCACTAATAAAGGCACACAACATCATGCACCAATTATTGCAATTGCAGGTGGATTAGGAAGTTTTGAGCCTAGAAAGCCAAAGTTAGAAAGTATTGAGAAGTATGAAGATAAAGGTGTTAATTACTTTATTAAAGATCCAGAAGTTTATCGCGATAAGAAAGTCATAATTGCAGGAGGAGGAGATTCTGCTTTAGATTGGAGTATTTTCTTGGCAGATGTGGCTTCAGAAGTGACTTTGGTGCATAGAAGAAATGAATTTAGAGGCGCTTTAGATTCTGTAGAACGTGCACAAGAATTAAAATTACTCAACAAAATTAATATCATTACACCAGCAGAGATTACAGCTTTACATGGTGAAGATAAAATAGAAGGTGTTTCGGTAACAAAAGATGGTGAAACCAAAATAATAGAAGCGGATGCATTTATTCCACTTTTTGGATTGTCACCAAAATTAGGTCCAATTGGAGATTGGGGGCTTGAGATTGAAAAAAACGCCATTAAAGTAGATACTGTAGATTACCAAACTAACATTCCTGGTATTTATGCCATTGGTGATGTTAATACTTACGAAGGGAAATTAAAGTTGATTCTTTGTGGTTTTCACGAAGCAACATTAATGTGTCAATCTGCTTATAAACGATTAAATCCTGGAAAGAAGTTTGTTTTAAAATATACAACGGTTAGTGGAATTAATGGATTTGATGGCAGCAGAAAAGAATCACCAAAGGCAGTTGTGAAGGCTATTGTCTAATACTTAGGAATATTAAGTATTTTTTGTGATTTATTTTAAACATTATAATAACTTTTTCTTAGGGTTTAATTAACAATTGTGATTGTTTTTAATTAGATATTTGCATATAATAATTAAGCCCTTAATCATGAATTTAATAAATAAGTATAAGCCAGATTTTAGATTTGTTGTGCAGCTTCTTGCATTAACAGTTGTATCATTAATTGCTTCTATTTTTGTATAGCAGACTTGTGGCCTACTTAAGCTGCTAATTGTAATTATTGGTTATTTTTGTGCTTCAATAATTACCAATGCAAAATCGTTTATGTTTAGTTTTAATAATAATGTCTGTAGCACTATATGGGCAAGATAAAAAGCATAACACGTATTTTGATCTCAATTATTTTGGAGGTAATATAGCTCTTCATAATAATGATATTCTTCATTTAATTACAGGACATCCAGATGGTTTTATTTTTAGTTTTAACAAAAAGACTTATGGTGATAAGGCTTGGGAGCAACGTTTTAACTATCCAGATTTTGGAGCATCCTTTATATCTCAAGATTTTAAAAATGACAAACTAGGTGAGGCTTATGGATTGTATGCGCATTATAATTTTTATTTCTTTAAGCGGAATTTAATGTTGCGTATTGGGCAAGGTTTGGTTTATAATACTAATCCTTATGATAAAATTGAAAATCCAAAAAATATAGCTTTTGGATCAGACATTTTAAGTTCTACCTATTTAATGATTAATTATAAGAAAGAGCGACTGTTTAAACAGTTTGGTTTGCAAACAGGTTTTTTCCTAATTCATTATTCTAATGCAAATGTAAAAGCGCCAAATACCAGTGTAAACACTATTGGTTTTAATGTTGGTGTTATTTATAATCTAGACAAAGAAAACTCTGAGTTTATTGATAATCTTGATGATGAAAAATTTACAGAAAAAATAAAGTTTAATTTAGCATTTAGATCTGGTATTAATCAAAGTGACGTCATTGGTAGTAAACAATTTCCATTTTATGTTTTCTCTGGTTATGTAGATAAGCGTTTAAGTCATTTTAGTGCCATTCAGTTTGGTGCAGATGTGTTTTTCTCTAAATTTTTGAAAGAACTTATTTATTATCAGTCTGTGTCTTATCCAGAATTAGAGGTTAGTGGAGATGAAGATTACAGACGAGTTGGGTTGTTTGTAGGGCATGAATTGTTTGTGAATAAATTATCGATTGAAACTCAAGTGGGTTATTATGTGTATTATCCTTATGATTTTGAAGGTCAAACTTATTTAAGAATAGGCTTAAAACGTTATTTTGGCAAAAAATTATTTGGAGCAGTAACCCTAAAATCGCATGCAGCCAAAGCAGAGGCAGTTGAGTTTGGAGTGGGAGTTAGATTATAAATGGGCTATGTTATGCTTAATATTACTGAAATCATACAATGAGAAAAATAATATATTTTTTAGCACTTTCTTTCTTTGCTTGCAATAGTGAGGATGCCTATGATTGTTTTCAGACTTCAGGCAGTTTAGTACAACAAGAGATAACCGTTTTAGATTTTGAACGCATTTTTGTAAATAGAGATATAGAATTAATTATTAAAGAAGCACCAGCTTATAAAGTAACCATTGAAACAGGTGAAAATTTAATAAACGATGTTAAAGCTGAAGTTATAGGAGACCAATTAGTGTTAACCGATAATAATTCTTGCAATTATGTGAGAGATTATGGTATAACAAAGATATATGTAGAAGCACCAAACCTCACAGAAATAAGAACATCTACGCAGTTTGAAATAACATCAGATGGTATTTTAAATTACGATACGCTAACGTTATATTCTGAAGATTTTAATGAAAATAATGAGTTTACAGTAGGAGATTTTAGATTGACTTTAAATTCTGAAAATTTTGAAGTCGTCTCTAATAACCTTTCATTCTATTATATTGATGGATTTGTAGATACTTTATTTGTTGGTTTTTATGCAGGCGCAGGACGCTTTGAAGGTGAAAACCTAATCGCTCAAAATGTTACTATTTATCATCGTGGTAGTAACGATATGGTTATAAACCCTCAACAATCTCTTACAGGAGAACTGAGAGGAGTGGGTGACTTAATTTCAGTTAACCAACCTGCATTTGTAGATGTGGAGCGGTTTTATGATGGTCAATTACTTTTTGAGTAATTGAAACGATTGTTTAGCAATTTCTAATTCTTCATTAGTTGGTATCACTAAAATTTTAACTTTAGAGTCCTCAGAGTTAATAGATCTAATTGTTTTTAGACGCTCATTATTTTTGTCTGAATCTAATTTTATGCCTAAAAAGTCTAAATCATTACAAATTAATTCTCTCATATAGTTGGAGTTTTCACCTATACCAGCAGTGAAAACAATAGCGTCTAAGCCATTAAGAATAGCGGCATAACTACCAATGTATTTTTTAATACGGTACGTATTCATTTTAAGTGCTAGTTTACATGCTTTATCTCCTTCAAGCGCTTTCTCTTCAATATCTCTTAAATCACTATAACCAGTGAGTCCTAGCATACCACTCTTTTTTAGAAGTAATGTGTTTATCTCATCTAAACTCATTTTTAATTTTTCAGCTAAGTAAAAAATTATGGATTGGTCTATATCACCAGATCGGGTTCCCATTATTAATCCATTAATGGGAGAGAATCCTAAAGAATGATCAATGCTTTTTCCATTTTTCACTGCAGACATACTACAGCCATTCCCTAAATGAATAGTAATAATATTTGATTCTTTTTTACCTAGAAATTCAATGGCTTTTTCACTAACGTATTTATGACTAGTACCATGGAAACCATATAATCTTATATTATGTTTGTCCGAAAACTCGTTTGGTATAGCATATTTATAGGCATGTTCTGGTATCGTTTGATGAAAAGCGGTATCAAAAACAGCGACTTGTTTTGCATTTTTAAAAATAGATTCAGCCACTTTAATTCCTTCTAAATTAGCCGGATTGTGCAATGGTGCTAATGTAGATAATGCTTCTATTTTATCTTTTACCTCTTTGGTTATTTCAGAAGTTTTACTAAAGTGTTTACCACCATGTACAACTCTATGCGCAACGATATCTATATCCTCAGCAGATTTTATAATTCCCGTTTCCTTATCTAGTAATTGTTTAGATAATAGTTCTAATGCTGCATTATGATTAAGAATAGGAGTGATAACTTCAATAACACCCGATTTCGTTTCATATTTAAATTTAGCATCTTCTAAGCCAATACGTTCAATTAAACCAGAACACAAGACGGTTTCATTAGGCATTAAGAATAGTTGAAATTTTAATGAAGAACTTCCAGAGTTTAATACTAATATTTGTTGCATGGGCTTAAAATTCTTGGGCTTGGATTGCAGTTATTATTACGGTACTATAAATATCGTCTGTGGTACAACCTCTACTTAAATCATTAACTGGTTTATTTAATCCTTGTAACATTGGTCCAATAGCTAAAGCACCTGTTTCTCTTTGTACAGCTTTATACGTGTTATTTCCAGTATTTAAGTCAGGGAAAATTAATACACTCGCTTGACCAGCAACTTCAGAATCGGGTAATTTACTTTTTCCGATACGCATATCTACGGCTGCATCGTATTGTATTGGACCTTCAATTTTTAATTGTGGCGCTTTTTCCTTAGCTATTTTTGTTGCTTTTCTCACCTTGTCTACTTCTTCACCTTTGCCAGATGCACCAGATGAATAAGATAACATTGCAACTTTAGGTTCAATTCCAAAATCTTGAGCTGTTTTAGCAGAAGAAATCGCTATTTCCGCTAACTCTTCTGCGTTAGGATTAGGATTTATAGCACAATCTCCAAATATAGATATACGGTCTTCTAAACACATAAAAAACACAGAGGATACAATATTAACTCCTGGTTTTGTTTTTATAAATTGTAAAGCAGGACGAAGGGTATGGGCTGTAGTATGCACAGCACCAGAAACCATACCATCAGCATGACCTTTGTAGATCATCATTGTTGCAAAATAAGACACATCAGACATGGTATCTTTTGCCATGTCTAAGTTAACATTTTTATGTTTTCTTAATTCGTAAAAGGTGTTGACGTAATCATCAAAATGTTCTGATTCTTGCGGTGAAACAATATTTATTTTTTCTGTATCTAAAGCAATATCTAACTTTTTAATGCGCTCCAATATTTTGTCTTTATCTCCAATAAGGGTCAAATTCACAACTTGAGCGTCTATTAATCTTGCCGAAGCTCTCAGAACACGTTCATCATAACCCTCAGGCAGAACAATATGTTTTTTGTTTTTTAAGGCTTGTTGCAATAGATTGTATTGAAACATTCTAGGTGTAAACCCTTCAGATTTAAAAGTGATTAAGTCATTAGAAAGTTTATCTGTATCAACATGTTTTTCAAACGTAGCTATTGAGAATTCAATTTTCTCAGTGTTTTCGGCATAAATTTTAGATTTTATTTTGCCAATAGCGTTGGTTACAGTGTAAGTTCCTTCAGAAACACTAATAATTGGTAAAATACTTGATAGGCCTTCAATCAATTTTAAAATGGGTTCTTCTGGTACTAAACCTCCTGTAAGTACAATTCCAGAAATTTTTGGATAGTTCTTAGAGATATTAGCTTGTAATGCACCTAATATAATGTCTGCTCTATCTCCAGGCGTAATAACTAAAGCGTTTTCCTTTAAGTGTGTTAAATAATTACGCAATTGCATGGCACCAACACTAAAGTTTTCAGATTCATTATTAATCATGTCTTCACCAAAGAGAATCGTTCCTTTTAATGCTTTGGTGATTTCCTTAATTGTAGGAGACGATAAACTTTTTATAACTGGTATTACAGATACGTTAGTACTTTGTTTAATACGTTCTTTTAGACGCATTTTTAAAATTTCTAAATCAGTAGGATTTACTTTATTTGTAATTATAGAAAGTACTTTAACTTCTGCTTTAAAGGTATCATAAGCCAATTGTGTATTATCTATAATGTGGTCTAAAGGTTTTTTAAAACCATTGGCGACTATAATTACAGGAAGTCCAAGATTTTTAGAAATAAGAATATTAATATCTAAATCTAAATTGGCATTTTCATTAGAAAAATCTGTGCCCTCTACAAGAATAATATCAAAACGTTCCTCTAAGTATTTGTATTTTTTTATAATTCCGTCTATAACACTTCCAGATTTTCCTTTGTTGTATAAATCTAGTACTTCACTTCGAGTAAAAGCGTATGTGTTTTTATAATTAATGTCTAATTCAAAATGCGATAAAACAGTGTTAATATGGTTATCTAATTCACCATTTTTAGTATTTTCTATTATTGGCCTAAAGTAACCGACTTTAGCTGTTTTCCCTAAAAGCATTCGCATGAGTCCTAAAACCACAACAGATTTTCCGCTGTTTGGCTCTATGGTAGCTACATAAATTCCTTTACTCATTTTACTTGTGTTATGTTGATAAGGTACATTATTCTTAATAAATAAATAATGTGCCTTTATCATTAAATTTAATAAAAATATGACACAAAGTTAGATTGGGTAAGTGCTTTTTAAGCTGATATTTATCATAATTTGAAAGAAATATCGAAATTGGTTAACCAATTTTAACCAATATTAAAAATAGTTACTTGCTTGTTAAGTCTCTAAATAAACTCTCTAAGCTCGCATTTTTCTGATTTAATTGTAGAATTTTTAAATCATTATCATGGGCAAAATCAAAAACATGAGAACGCATATCTTCTTTTGTTGAGAATGTTATTTCATACACAAAACTATGGGTGTTTTTTACAGTAGCAACCTTTGGTAGTTTTAAAAGAAAAGCATCTTCAACTCTATAGTCAAATTCTACAATTACAATTTGTTCTTGTCCGGCTCTTAAATCTTTCAAATATTTATCTGCAACAATTTCTCCTTTATTAATAATAATAACACGATCGCACATGGCTTCAACCTCTTGCATTATATGTGTAGACAGAAACACCGTTTTTTCTTTGCCAATAGTTTTTATCAAGTTTCTTATATCAACTAATTGATTTGGATCTAAGCCTGTTGTGGGTTCGTCTAATATTAATACTTCAGGATTATGCAATAAGGCATTTGCTAAACCAACACGCTGTCTGTAACCTTTAGATAGCTGACTTATTTTTTTATGCGCTTCTGGTTTTAGGCCTGTTAGTTCAATAACGTCTTCAATTCTAGATTTTGGAGTGTTATACACATTAGCATTAAAATTTAAATATTCTTTTACATACAAATCTGTGTATAGCGGATTGTGTTCTGGTAAGTACCCAACACTACTTTGCACGCTTTTTTTATCTGAAGTAACATTAAAACCATTCACATTTGCAGATCCTTCAGACGCCTCTATATAGGTTGTTAAGATTTTCATCATGGTAGATTTTCCAGCACCATTAGGACCTAAAAAACCTACAATTTCAGCATCTTTTACTTTAAAAGACACATTGTTAAGTGCCTTTTGATCTTTATAGCGTTTTGTAATGTTTTGAACTTCAATAGACATATAAAAAGAAATTAAGTCAGAATTTTAATCAAAAATAGGTAATTCCGAATATTGAATTGCAATTATTATGGATTCTTTAAAATTTTCAATTATTCTTTAAAAAAGCGTGGTTACAATTTTGATTTGTAAAAATAATAATTACATTAGCGATATAATTATAGATTTCCACAGTGGTGGAAAATAAAATATGAACATATCTAAAGCATATTATAACTGGTTTTATTTCTTTTTTAGCTAAAGGAACGAGACTGAATATGTATTATTTAAATATAAATTATAAAGTCTCAATTTAATTGAGACTTTTTTTTGTTCAAAAAATTAAGATTGTAAAAAGTGAAAAAACCAATTGCCATACAAGGAATTAAAGGATCATTTCATCATTTAGTAGTTCAGAATTATTTTAATACAGATTCTGAAGTATTAGAATGCATGTCTTTTGATGATGTTGTAAATTCACTATTAGAAAAACAAACCGATGAGGTTGTCATGGCTTTAGAAAATTCTATTGCAGGTTCAATTATTCCTAATTATGCCCTTATTGATAGTCATAATTTAAGTATTGTTGGTGAGTATTATTTAGAAATTGAACATTGTTTAATGGCACTAGAGAATCAAACTATTTCAGATATTAAAGAAGTGCATTCTCACCCAATGGCATTGTTACAATGTAAGTTGTTTTTTAAATCTTATCCACATATAAAATTGGTAGAAGCAAAGGATACTGCAGATGTAGCTAAACAGATTTCTGAGCAAAATATTAAGGGAATAGCAGCAATTGCAAGTAAGAATGCTTCAGAATTATATAGTTTAAATCTTTTAGCCGAAAGTATTCAAACGATAAAACATAACGAAACACGTTTTGTAATTGTAAATAGAGATCATGAACAGAAGGATATAAATAAGATTAATAAAGTTTCTTTAAAATTTGAATTAGACCACAAGCGAGGAAGCTTAGCCGCTATTTTAAATGTACTGAGTGATTGTAAATTGAACCTTACTAAAATTCAATCATTACCAAAGATTGAAACACCTTGGAAGTATGCTTTCTTCGTAGATGTTACTTTTGAAGCTTATAAAGATTACGAAAAAGCAAAATCTATAATGAGTTTAATGGCCGAAAATTTTAAAGTTTTGGGAGAATATAAAAATGCAAGACGATGATAGAAGTAGCAAAACGTTTACAAAATGTAGAAGAATACTACTTTTCTAAGAAGTTGAGGGAAGTTGCGCTTTTAAAAGCACAAGGAAAGCCTATCATTAATTTAGGAATTGGTAGTCCAGATTTAGAGCCACCATTTAAGGCTTCTATGGTGCTACAAGATAGTTTAATAGATGAAAAAGCACACCAATATCAAAGTTATCAAGGTCTGCCAGAATTGCGAGAAGAAATTGCAAATTTTTACAAGAGACATTATGCAGTAGATTTAAGTTCGCAAACTGAAGTCTTACCATTAATGGGAAGTAAGGAAGGTATAATGCATATTTCTATGGCTTTTTTAAATAAAGGTGATAAAGTGTTAATACCAAATCCTGGTTACCCAACATATGCTTCTGTGACTAAATTATTGGAAGCAAAACCTATTTATTACGACTTAAAGGAAAATAACAATTGGCAGCCAGATTTTAAGGCCTTAGAACGTTTAGATTTAAAACGCGTAAAAATTATGTGGATTAATTATCCGCACATGCCAACTGGTAGGAATGCAGATAACAAGTTTTATGATAAGATTATTGCCTTTGGAAAACGACACGATATTTTAATAGTCAATGACAATCCTTACAGTTTTGTACTCAATGAAAAACCAATTAGCATTTTAAGATATAAAGATGCAAAGCACGTTTGTTTAGAATTAAATTCATTAAGTAAAACTTTTAATATGGCTGGCTGGAGAGTTGGTATGTTAGTGGGTAATTACGATTATGTAAGTGCAGTGTTGCGTGTAAAGAGTAATATGGATTCTGGCATGTTTTATGGCATCCAAAAAGGAGCTATAGAAGCTTTAAAATGTTCAGATATGTGGTTTAAAAGTTTAAATAGCGTGTATCAAAATAGGAGAGATTTAATATGGCAATTAGCAGACAATCTTAATTGTACTTATGATAAAGATGCCACTGGCTTATTTGTTTGGGCAAAATTACCACCTCATATTAAATCAGAAGAATTTACAGATATGGTTTTGAAAGAACATTCCATTTTTATCACTCCAGGAACCGTTTTTGGTAGTAATGGAGAGGGTTATGTGCGTTTTTCATTATGTGCAGATGTCACAATTATTAAGGAAGCAATAGCAAGAGTTTAGTACGTATGAATAATATTTTTATAGTAGGAGTAGGATTAATTGGCGGTAGTTTCGCTTTAGATATTAAAAAATTATACCCAAAAAGTAACGTGTTTGGTATAGATAAAAGAGAAGCGCATTTAGATGAAGCCATTGATCTTAAAATTATAGACCATAAAGCAAATTTCGAAGACTTAGAAAAAGCAGATTTGGTGATTATAGCTATTCCTGTAAATGCAACGGTAAACGTTTTGCCTAAAGTGTTAGATGAGATATCTGATAATGCTATTGTTTTTGATGTAGGTTCTACTAAAGAACATATTTGTTTTACGGTAAAAAATCATCCAAAACGACGAAATTATTTGGCAGCTCACCCTATTGCAGGTACTGAACATTCTGGTCCTAAAGCGGCAATTAATGGTTTGTACAAAAACAAGACAAATATTATTTGCGAGGTTGAAGAAACGGCATTTAAACTTCAAGAAAAAGCTTTAAAACTATTTTCAGATTTAGGAATGCGCATAAGATACATGAATCCTAAAGCACATGATAAGCACATCGCTTATGTATCTCATTTATCTCATATTAGTGCTTTTATGCTAGGGAAAACAGTTATAGATAAAGAGAAAAATGAACGTGATATTTTTGACATGGCAGGTAGTGGATTTGAAAGTACAGTGCGTTTAGCAAAGAGTTCACCAGCCATGTGGACACCAATCTTTGAGCAGAATAAAAACAATGTTATCGAAACCTTAGATGAATACATTAATAATTTAATGAATTTTAAAAAATTAATGGAGGATGAGGATTTTGAAGCGGTTTTTAACGAAATGAAATCAACAAATTATATAAAAGACATATTAAACGGAATACAATAGTAAATAGATTAATAGAAAATGGAAAACAAAAAAGAAATGAGAACATGGTTGGATGATATGAATCTAGATCATCCACTAGTAATAGCAGGACCATGTAGTGCAGAAACAGAAGAGCAAGTATTAAAAATAGCGCACGAGCTAAAAGATACAGATGTTAATTATTTTAGAGCAGGTATCTGGAAACCAAGAACACGACCAGGAAATTTTGAAGGTGTCGGTGCTTTAGGTTTAAAGTGGCTAAAGAAAGTAAAAGCAGAAACAGGTATGAAAACCTGTACTGAAGTTGCAAATGCTGCGCATGTAAAGCTCGCTTTAGAAAATGATGTAGATTTATTATGGATTGGTGCTCGTTCTACAGTAAGTCCATTTATCATGCAAGAAATTGCAGATGCTTTAGAAGGTACAGATAAGATTGTATTGGTTAAAAATCCGGTAAATCCAGATTTATCTTTATGGTTAGGTGGTATTGAAAGATTATATTCTGCAGGTATCAAAAATTTAGGTGCTATTCATAGAGGTTTTTCTACCTATGAAAAATCTAAATATAGAAATATACCAGAATGGCAAATCGCAATTGAGTTTCAGAATAAATTCCCTGATTTACCTTTAATTAACGACCCTTCTCATATTACAGGTAATAGAGATATGATTTTTGATGTGTCGCAAACAGCATTAGATCTTAATTTTGATGGTCTAATGATTGAAACACATTTTGACCCAGAGAATGCATGGAGTGATGCTGCACAGCAAGTTACACCAAGTGCTCTAGTGCAGATCATGACCGATTTAAAAATCAGAAAAGAAACAAATTCTGAAGCAGCATATAATTCTGAATTAAATAATTTAAGAGCTCAGATAGATGTTGTAGATAACCAAATTCTAGATTTATTAGGTAAAAGAATGAAAGTTGCTGATGGAATAGGAGGACTTAAAAAACAAAAGAATGTTGCTGTTTTACAAAGCAAACGTTGGAATGAGATTTTAGGTAAAATGGTATTAGAAGGTGAAGAAAGAGGTTTAAGTGAAGAGTTTATTTTACGTATGTTTAAAGCTGTTCATCAAGAATCGATTAATCGTCAAGAGAAGATTATTAATGGTTAATTGAAAATTAGTATTTTATATAAAGGCTCGCAATTTGCGAGCCTTTTTTATTTACAGCATTCACTCACTGAAAAGTAGCATTCACGTATTATTGATTTTTTTTAATAGAGTTTCATGATAAGTTTGGTGTATTAACCAAAACCAATTACTCATGAAAAAAATGACTTTATTTAGTATTGCCGTTTGTTTTACTTTAATTACAACGGCTCAAATTTCTGTATCAGGAATTGTAAGTAATGATTCTATTCCTCTAGAATCTGCCAATGTAATAATTAAAAATTCTTTAAACGGAGTAGCGACCAACAGCAAAGGCGAATTTAAACTTGAAGCTAAAAAAGGAGACACGCTGTCGGTTTCATATTTAGGTTATAAACCTCAAGAGTTTGTTATAAATAAAACGGAACAAATTGAGATTAAGCTTAAAGAAGATGCTTTAAATGAAGTTGTGGTTGTAGCTTATAGTGGTCATCGTTGTTGGACAACAGGTTGTGGAGTTTCTATAAGTTATAATACATATTGGGATACTAATGTAGAAAAAAACAAACTCTACCCTAATCCATCCTCAAACGGTATTTTTCAATTAAAATTAGTTGAAAATTATGACGAGGTAAAAATTTCAGTAGCAAATATGTCTGGGCAAATAATTTGGAATTCTAGCTCTCAAAAATTGGGTAAAAAAATTACTATTGACTTATCTCAATTTTCAACAGGAATTTATATTATTAATATAATTGCAGATGGCAAACGTTTAGAGCCTATTAAAGCTGTAAAAGGTTAAAAAAGTAGTTGTTATTGTTCTGCTTTTTTGTTCCATTAAACAATAATGACCATCTTTGTAGTAATGACAGGAACAGTATATAAATCTACAGGCAGTTGGTACACTGTAAAAACCTTAAATGGTAAATTCTATGAATGTAGAATTAAAGGCCGTTTTAGGTTGCAAGGTATTAAAAGTACCAACCCAATTGCTGTAGGTGATATAGTAGAGTTTGAGCTAGAAACAAAAAATAATACAGAAACAGGTGTTATAAACCGCATTGAAGAGCGAAAAAATTATATCGTGCGTAAATCCGTTAATCTCTCAAAGCAAACACATATTATAGCTTCAAATATTGATCAGGTATTTTTGTTGGTTACGATTGATAATCCGCCAACATTCACCACATTTATAGATCGTTTTTTAGTCACTTCAGAAGCTTATGGGATTAAAGCCGTTTTATTGTTTAATAAAGTGGATACCTATGATGAAGAAACGATATTAGAAGTAAAATATCTAGCAAGCATTTATCGTGCTATTGGTTATGAATGTATAGAAATTTCTGCAACCACAGGAAAAAACATAGATAAAGTAAAAACCTTAATGGAAGGCAAAGTAAGCATGTTTGCAGGACACTCTGGTATTGGTAAATCTACTTTGGTAAATGCTATTGAGCCTTCTTTAGATTTAAAAACAAAAGCCATTTCTACACAGCATAGCCAAGGACAACATACTACAACTTTTGCAGAGATGTTCGATTTAAGCTTTGATGCTAAAATTATAGATACACCAGGTATTAAAGGTTTTGGTGTTGTAGATATGGAAAAAGAAGAAGTTGGTGATTATTTTCCTGAGTTTTTTGCATTAAAGCAAGACTGTAAGTTTAATAATTGTATTCATCTAAATGAACCAAAATGTGCAGTAAAAGATGCTTTAGAAGCTGATGAGGTTTCATACTCAAGATATAAGAGCTATGTTCAGATTTTAGAAGGAGAAGATGAGCATTATAGAACTGATAATTACGATAATGAATGAAAGTTGTAATACAAAGGGTAACTGAGGCGAGTGTTACTATAGAAGGTGATAGTGTTGCTGAAATTGGTAATGGACTATTGGTTTTATTAGGCATTGTAAATGAAGACACTAAAGATGATATCACTTGGTTGTGCAATAAAATTATAAATCTTCGCATTTTTCCAGATGAAAATGGAGTGATGAATACCTCATTAAAAGCCTCTAATGGTGATGTGATATTGGTAAGTCAATTTACGCTTCATGCCAGCACAAAAAAAGGAAATCGTCCAAGTTATATTAAAGCAGCTAAACCAGATGTAGCTATTCCTTTATATGAAAAATTTATTGAATCGCTTCAAGATACATTGGGTAAAACAATACAAACAGGTGAATTTGGTGCAGATATGAAAGTGCAATTGGTAAATGATGGTCCTGTGACTATAATTATAGACTCTAAGAACAGAGAATAATGGCTTCTATCTTTGGTCACGGATTGGTTGCTTATACAACGGCTAAGCTTGTAGATTCTAAATCGAGCAAAATACTTTTAATACTTGCAATTAGCTCTGCAGTCTTGCCAGATTTAGATGTGCTAGCATTTAAATTTGGGATTGATTATTTACACCCTTTAGGTCACAGAGGTTTCACACATTCCATACTATTTGCGTTTGTTTGGAGTGTGTTACTTTCACTGCTATTCGGAAAAGCTAGAAAGCTACTTTTTGCAATCGTCATTTTTCTTTCAACAGTATCACATGGTATTTTAGATGCTATGACAACAGGTGGTGAGGGAGTAGGTTTCTTTATCCCTTTTGATAATTCTAGATATTTCTTTTCGTTAAGGCCAATAAAAGTGTCGCCAATTGGTATAAATGAGTTCTTTTCAGAGTGGGGAATTAATGTGCTTTTGAGTGAATTAAAATATATAGGAATACCTTGTTTTGTGATCTTAACAGTCTTGTTTTATATAAGGAAATCAAACGGTTAGTGCTAAAAAGCTAAGAAAACAATACAATAATCTAATTTTTAAAAATAGTTAAGAATATATGATATAAATCGTTTGTATAAAAAGATTTACTTTATATATTGTATGCTTAAATATATAAAGTTTATCAATGCCTTATTCTAAAATTCAGCTATTTACTTTCTTGTTTTTTATTTCAATTTATAGTTTTTCTCAATCGGAAGAAGTGTATAGTTCATATTCCGTTCCTCAGGAATTAAAAACTAAAGCAAATGCTGTCGTCCGATTCGAACATAAACAAGTAGAGATCTTAGACTCGGATAAGATAAAGTTAACAACTAAACGAATTACGACAGTATATAATAAATATGGCAATAGACATATTAATGCTGTTGCATTTTATGATGATAATACAGATATCGGAAAGATGGAAGCCGTTATTTATGATGCTTCTGGAGAAGAAATAAAAAAAGTAAAGAAAAAAGATTTTACAGACGAAAGTGCTGTGAGTCAAATTTCTATTTACGAAGATAATCGTGTAAAATATCTCGATTATATTCCGTTAAAATACCCTTACACTGTAGAGTATAGTGCTGAGATCATTTTTAGGAATACCGCATTCTTTCCGAATTGGCAACCTATAGATGATTATTATGTGAGTATTCAACATGCAGAATATGAAATCATTAATTCAGTAGGAATTGATTTAAAAACTAAGAACGAAAATTTTGAAAATTATAATATCAAAGAAATCTCTGAACATCATTTTGTAGCTGAAAATATTGAAGGTATAAAATACGAAGCGTATACACCAGAATTAAATAATTTAGTGCCACTTTTTAAAGTAGCACTTAGAAATTTTGAGATGATAGGAGTTGAAGGTGTAAATAATAATTGGAATGATTTCGGAAAATGGATGTACGATAGATTACTTACTGGTACAGATGATATTCCACAAACAACAATAGACCACGTTAAAAGCCTTACCACTGGTGTTGATGACCAAATAGAACGCGCTAAAATTGTATATAAGTATATGCAAGATAAAACGCGCTACATAAGTATTCAAGTTGGTATTGGTGGTTGGAAACCAATGTTAGCTAATGATGTAGATAAACTTGGATATGCAGATTGTAAAGGATTAACAAATTATACAAAAGCATTGTTGGAGGCTGTAGATGTACCATCTTATTACACCTTAGTTTATGGAGGGTCGGGACTTAGGGATATTGATAGTGAATTTTCTTCAGCTCAAGGAAATCATGCTATACTATGTGTGCCAAATGGTGATGAAAATATATTCTTAGAGTGTACTAGCCAAACCAACCCTTTTGGTTTTTCAGCTGGCTTTACAGATGATAGAAATGTATTATTGGTAAAACCAGAAGGAGGTGAAATTGTACACACAAAAATATATAGTATTGATGAGAATGTAAAAAAGACTATAGCAACTATTATTATGGATGCGTCAGGCGGTTTTAGTGCAGACGTAGGTATTACAACTACAGGTTATCAATATGGTCTACATGATGGTATTGGAAATAAAACCCAAAGAGATCAGCAACTTTATTATAAAGAATATTGGGATAATATAAACAATATAAATTTAGACGATATAAGCATTGTGAATGATAAGGAAAATATTGTTTATCAAGAAAATGTAAAATTATCTTCTACAAATTATGCTTCTAAAAGTGGGACTAGATTGATATTTCAGCCTAATATGTTTAATAAAGTCACTAAGATTCCCACACGATATACTGAACGTAAATTAGCGTTTAAGATAGATCGTTCGTATAAAAATATTGATGAATTTATTATTCAATTACCCGAAGGTCTTAAAGTGGAAGCGATGACAGATTTTAAAGAGATAAAAACGAAGTTTGGCAGCTATAATTTTAAAATTGAAGAAGTAGAAGGAAATAAACTTAAATATACAAGAACCTACATTTTATTAAAGGGGAATTACCCAAAAGAAGATTATAAAGCATTTAGAAATTTTAGAAAACAAATTGTAAAAAACGATAAAAGCAAAGTGGTCTTAACCAAAGCCTAATAGATCATTCTATTACTCTAAAACTAAATGAAAAACTAATAAATTAATCAATCCACTTTACGCATGAAAAAAACACTATTTATAATCACCATCGTTTTAAGTTTTAATTTTTTGAGTAGTCAGAATTATGACTTTGGAAAAGTATCAAAAGTAGAATTGGAAGAAAAGTACCATTATAAAGATTCATCGGCTTCGGCTGCAATATTATATAGAAAAGAGAGGATTGTTTTTAATTATGTAGAAAATCAAGGCTTCATTCAAAATAGAGAAGTACATGAACGTATAAAAATATATAATAAGGATGGTTTTGATTGGGCAACTAAAAAAATTCGTTTGTTAAGAAGTAATTCACAAAAAGAAACTCTTATAGGTTTAAAAGGATTTTCATATAATCTTGAACAAGATAAAATTAAAAAAGAGAAATTAAAAAATGATGGAAAGTTTGAAGAAAATTATAATGAGTTTTTAAAAATAAGTTCATTTACTATGCCTAATGTTAAGGAAGGTACCATTATTGAATATAAGTATACAATCACCTCCCCAAGAATCAGCATAGACGATATCATTTTTCAGTTTAGTATTCCTCTTAATAAGCTAGATATTAGAGTTGAAACACCTGAATATTATGTTTATAATAAACAGTTTAATTTACAAGCTAGTTATTTGCCTAAAATAGAAACATCTTCTAAAAATACTACGATACCATTTAGTTATAACATCGATGTTTTTTCTGTAAATGAGGTAGATATTCCAGCTCTTCGTAGTGAGGCTTTTGCTGGGAATATTAATAATTATAGAAGTAAATTGGCGATGGAGCTTTCTGCATATTTAAATAATATGAAGCTTGTAGAAAAATCATTTTCGTTAACATGGGAAGATGTTTCAAAAACAGTTTACGATAATGAAGATTTTGGAGGGCAATTAGGTAAGTTTAATGTTTATAAAACTGATTTGGAAGCTATATTAGCAGGTGTTGAAGATGATTTTGAAAAAGCACTAATAGTTGAGAGTTTTGTTAAATCTAAAGTAAAGTGGAATGGGAACTATGGCAAGTATGCTGAGAAAGGTGTGCGTTCTGCATATAAAAATGGAGAGGGCAATGATGCTGATATTAATTTAATGGTGGTATCTATGTTACGCTCTCAAGGTGTAAACGCTAATCCTGTAGTATTAAGTACAAGAAACAATGGAATCCCGTTATTTCCTTCTCGCGAAGTGTTTAATTATGTAATATGTAGTGTGCAACAAAAAGATGAGTATTTATTAATAGATGCTACTGAGCAGTATAGTACTAATAACGTTTTACCTTTGCGCGTGCTTAATTGGCAAGGAAGATTAATGGAAGATACAAATAAATCAAGGTGGATTAATTTGCAAGCAAGTAAACATTCTTCAGAGGCTACAGTGCTTAATGTTAAAATTAATGACGATTACACAATTACAGGCAAAGTAGCCAAAAATTTATCAAATTACATTGCTTACTTCTACAGAGAAAAGTATGCAAATATGAAAGAAGATGACCATGTTAAATCATTAGAGAAAGATAAAGGTGATATAGAAATTAGTGAATTAAATGTCGAGAATTTTAAGAGTAGTGCTAAGCCAATAAAAGTGAATTATGAATACGAACTCACTGATGGTATTGATGAAATAGGTGATAAACTTTATTTTACACCATTATTGTTTTTAAGGGATAAAGAAAACCCATTTAAATTAGAAGAACGTCAATACCCTATTGATTTTATTATTCCTAATTCCGAAAAGTATCTAGTAAATATATTAATTCCTGAAGGTTTTGAGGTAGAATATTTACCAGCATCCGAAGCTGTGGATTTCAAAAATTCTGACGTGAAGTTTACTTATCTTGCGAAACAAAACGGAAATTATTTACAATTAAAAATTCAATTAGATATCTTTAATCCACTTATTTCACCTAAAGATTATAGGGTTTTTAAAGATTTTTACAGCAAAATTGTAGAGAAACAAGCGGAACAAATTATACTAACTAAAAGCTAAACATGAACATTAAAAACGCACAGAAAGAAGTTGACGATTGGATAAATGCACACGGAGTGCGCTACTTTAATGAGCTAACCAATATGGCTCAACTAACTGAAGAAGTTGGTGAGGTTGCTCGCATTATTGCTAGACGTTATGGTGAGCAAAGTGAAAAAGAAAGCGATAAAGATAAAGATCTTGGTGAAGAACTTTCAGATGTAATGTTTGTGGTATTATGTTTGGCTAACCAAACAGGTATTGACTTACAAGAGGCATTTGATAAAAAAATGGATAAAAAAACCAAACGCGATCATAACAGACATCACAATAACGAGAAATTGAAGTAGTTTTGTAACTTCAATCTTATTAGAGATTCCAAATATGGACATCAGTATAAAAAAATCAAAGCTTACAAGTCATCAAAATATTCAGATTACAGGATCTAAGAGTGAATCTAATCGTTTATTGTTATTGCAAGCACTATATCCGCAGATTAAAATTGAGAACGTTTCTAATTCAGACGATTCTGTGTTGATGCAAAAAGCTTTAAATTCTCAAGAAGAACTTATAGATATTCATCATGCTGGCACAGCAATGCGGTTTTTAACAGCTTATTTTTCGATTCAAAATAATAGAGAAGTTATAATTACAGGTTCTTCACGGATGAAAGAACGACCAATAAAAATTTTGGTCGATGCTTTAACCACTTTAGGAGCAGATATCACTTATTTAGAAAATGAAGGCTTTCCGCCTTTAAAAATAAAAGGAAGGCATCTTAAAAAAAGTAAGGTCTCATTAGAAGCTAATGTGAGTAGTCAATATATTTCTGCATTATTGCTTATTGCGTCACAATTAGAAAACGGATTAGAGCTCATATTAGAAGGAAAAATTACATCCGTTCCATATATTAAAATGACTTTAACATTGCTAAATAGTATTGGTGTTGAAACCAGTTTTATTAATAACACCATTACAGTAAAACCTAATGCAGTTGAGATTAAACCTCAAAAATTAACAGTTGAGTCTGATTGGTCTTCTGCGTCATATTTCTATAGCGTTATTGCTTTAAGTGATCTAGGCTCGGAAATAACGATTAATTCATACAACAAAAATAGCCTACAAGGTGATTCGATTTTGGCTTCAATTTATAAAAATTTTGGTGTTACAACGACTTTTTTAGAGCATTCGATTATACTTCAAAAAACTTCAATTACAAGTGATAAAAGTAGTGTGGAATTAGATTTAAGTAATGCTCCTGATATTGCACAAACAATCGCTGTAACAGCCTTTGGTTTAGGTTTAGAGAGTTATATGACAGGTTTGCATACGCTTAAAATAAAAGAAACAGATCGTTTAGTTGCTCTTAAAACAGAAATAGAAAAATTAGGAGGAGATGTAGTTATTACTGAAGCGTCTTTGCATTTAAAGCCTTCAAAGGGAATTAATGATAACATTTGTATTTCAACCTATAACGATCATAGAATGGCAATGGCTTTTGCTCCATTAGGTTTAAAAGTGCCAATTGTAATTAACAGCGCAGATGTGGTGAGTAAATCCTATCCACAGTTTTGGGAAGATTTTATAGCTATTGGTTTCAACTTAAAATAAAATATTGTAAATTAAATATGTTAGTGTTTATCTAATATCTAAAGTTATAATTTTCACTTAAAAACTTACGATATTAAAATAAACGCTTATTTACTTGACAACCCCTATCTTGAGATTGTATATTTGCAACTTCTTAAAAATAAAACAAACACATGAAATTATCACACTTTAGTTTTGACCTTCCAGATGAATTACTTGCCGAGCATCCTGCAGAACACAGAGATGAATCGAGGTTAATGGTTCTTAATAGAGCAAAACAAACTATTGAACATAAACAATTCAAGGATATCATCGATTATTTTGATGAAGGAGATGTGATGATTATGAATGACACTAAAGTGTTTCCTGCACGTTTATATGGTAATAAAGAAAAAACAGGAGCGCGTATTGAAGTTTTTTTATTGCGCGAATTAAACCAAGAACAACGCCTTTGGGATGTTTTGGTAGATCCAGCTAGGAAAATTAGAATAGGGAATAAGTTATATTTCGGTGATGACGAAACATTAGTTGCTGAGGTAATAGATAACACAACATCTAGAGGAAGAACTTTACGTTTCTTATATGATGGATCTTATGGAGATTTTAGAACAAAGTTAACTGAGCTTGGAGAAACACCATTACCAAAATATATTAATAGAGAAGTAGAGCCAGAAGATGAAGAGCGCTACCAAACTATTTATGCAAAAAATGAAGGAGCTGTAGCTGCACCAACTGCAGGTTTACACTTTTCTAAACATTTATTAAAACGTTTAGAGATTAAAGGTGTGAAAACAGCAGAAGTAACTTTACATGTTGGTTTGGGTACTTTTAATCCTGTTGAGGTAGAAGATTTATCTAAGCACAAAATGGATAGTGAAGAAATCATTATTACAAAAGCTGCTGCAGATATTGTAAATGAAGGAATTGAAAAGAAAAAACGTGTGTGCGCTGTTGGTACAACATCAATGCGTACTATTGAGAGTTCAGTGTCTTCTAACGGTAGATTAAATGAATTTGATGGTTGGACAAATAAGTTCATCTTTCCTCCTTACGAGTTTAGTATTGCAAATTGTATGATTACTAATTTTCATACACCAAAATCAACTTTATTAATGATGACGTCTGCATTTGCAGGTCATGATTTTATGAAAAAAGCATACGAAGAAGCTGTAAAAGAAAAGTATAAATTTTATTCTTATGGTGATGCGATGCTTATCATCTAATTAAGAATACAAGATTATAATTAAAAAGCCTCTTCATTGAGGCTTTTACTTTTTAAAGCATACACTAGATTTTAAGTACATTTGCAAAAGATGGAAACCAAAAAGAAAGATATACGCGCCTTAACCAAAGAACAGCTTAGAGAATTCTTTGTTAAACATGGAGATAAAGCCTTTAGAGGTAACCAGGTTTACGAATGGTTATGGCAAAAGTCTGCATATAGTTTTGAGGATATGACAAATGTATCTTTAGAAACTAGACAGATGCTAGAAGATAATTTTGTCATTAATCATATCAAAGTAGATCAGATGCAACGCAGCTCTGATGGCACTATAAAGAATGCAGTGCGATTACATGATGATTTAATTGTAGAATCGGTACTTATTCCAACTGCTACTAGAACAACAGCATGTGTCTCATCACAAGTAGGTTGTAGTCTCGATTGTAGATTTTGTGCAACGTCAAGACTAAAACGCATGCGAAATCTAAATCCAGACGAGATTTACGATCAAGTTGTAGCTATAGATAACGAAAGCAGATTATATCATAACAGACCATTAAGCAATATTGTGTTTATGGGTATGGGAGAGCCTTTAATGAACTATAATAACGTTCTTAAGGCTATTGATAAGATAACCTCGCCTGAAGGTTTAGGGATGTCGCCAAAACGTATTGTGGTTTCTACATCTGGAGTACCAAAAATGATAAAGAAAATGGCAGATGATAACGTAAAGTTTAAGTTGGCTGTGTCGTTACATTCTGCTATAGATGAAATTAGAACTTCTATAATGCCATTTAATGCCACATTTCCTTTAACTGATTTAAGGGAAGCGTTACAATATTGGTATGCAGCCACAAAGAACAGAATTACTTACGAGTATGTTGTTTGGGATGGCATAAACGATAAAAGAAAAGACGCTGAAGCTTTAGTTGAGTTTTGCAAATTCGCACCGAGTAAAGTTAATCTTATTGAGTATAATCCCATTGACGATGGTGAATTTCAACAAGCCAATACAAAAGCTATAGATATGTACGTATCTGTTTTAGAAGCTAATAATATTACAGTTACAGTAAGACGAAGTAGAGGTAAAGATATTGATGCAGCTTGTGGTCAGTTAGCTAATAAAAGCTAATAGTTAAAATGAAATCTTCACATTTAGACATAAAAAAAAGCGGCAATTGCCGCTTTTTTTTGTTTAATTAATACTGATTAATTCTTAATAAACTTTATAGTTTTAGAATTTCCATCAATATTTATTTTTGCTAAATAAACACCAGTGTTTAAAGCAGAAACATCAATAGATTCAGTAGTATTAGATAAAGAATTAGATATTACACGTTGACCTAGTAAAGAATAAACTTCTATACTTGTCATCTCCATATTTGAAGATTCTAAGTTAAGTGTTTGTGCATTCTTATTGTAGAAATGTGTAAAACGATTAGATTCAAATTCAGCAATACTTAGAGCTTCACTTGTTACACTGAAACCATCAACGAAAAGCGCATTTCCTGCGGTAGCTGTTGCAAGGAAACTAGATTTATCATGAATTCCAAAATAGAATTCACCAGTAGTTCCAGGCGTAAAAGTAACAGAACGTTCTACATAATCGATATTTACTAAATCATCTAGAGTTAATAGAATTGTATTTCCTAACCCATCATTAGTTGAAGAAACTGCTATTTCAAGATCTTTATTAGGTCTAGAAAGGCCAGCAGCAGCTAAAACTCGTTGAAAAAACGAAAAAGTATATTCGCTATCTGAAGCTAAATTAAAAGGGCCAACATATACCCATGCATCAGCGTCTTCTGCTGTACTTGTGTTATTTGAAAACATTGAAGCTAATCCATCGTATGCATAATCATTTGTGGTATCTCCGTCAAGAAGATCATCTACTGTATAGCTCCAAGCTCCAGTACCTGCAAAGCTAAGACCAAAATTTAATAATAATGCTTGGTTAGCGTCAGCCTCCAAATCTTCACTGTAAGGATAAGTACTTAAGTTAGAAGGGCTGGTTCCAGCTGTTACTTCTATGTAGTTAGAGTAATCTCCACCACCACAGTTTTTTCTAACAAAGATGCTATAAGAAACACCAGACATTAAACTAGTAAGTTGATAAGTATCTCCAGCAGTAACAGTAGCTGTAGATCCACCAGTACCTTGAATGTATGGATAAACTCCCCATTCTATATCATAATCACCAGAAGCATTCATTGAAATGTCAACAGTAGTTTGAGAGAAATCATCAAAAGTTATAGAAGGATCTACACAAGTAGGTGCAGAAACTACTATATTGTCAACAGCCCATCCCCAAGAGTAGTCTCCTACCCATCTAAATCTAACTTGAGCATTAGCAACACTACTTAATTCTGTAGAAACATCTATTTCTTCTAAACCAAAAGATGAATCATCTTGTGATGCACCTGTATAATAAGCAACTTGCACCCATGCTGTACCATTATAAACTTCTACATAGCCTTCGCCTCCATAACCTGCAGTAAAAAAATGATTAAAAGAAAGGATAACATTAGTAGCTCCAGAAACGTCAAAAGCAGGACTCTCTAATGCTACTTCTTCAGCAATAGCACCACCATAACCATCACTGTCAAGTATTGCGTAATTTCCAACTAAAAAAGCGTCATCATAATAAATAGTATTAGGTGAATTATACCCTACAGCATCGCCTCCAGTAGCAAAAGTCCATATTTCTCCTCCTGCAGCAATATCGTTATTTGTCCAACCAGCAGGTAATGTTAAGCCACTTTCAAAATCTTCAGACAATACAACTTGTCCAAACATTAGAGCAGAGCCAAACATTAATGTAAATAATAAAGTAATTTTTTTCATGTGTTTGTGTTTTATAAGATTAATTGCATAAAGTTACAAATATTTGCGAGCAGAAAAAGTTAAAATATTATAATTCTATTTTAAGAATATATAGCTGATAGAATTTGTAATTTTACATTTTTATGTCATAAATGAAGATTACCGAACAAATAAAACAACCAATTGCTTACGAAATGGATCTTTTTGAGCAAAAGTTTCAACTCTCCATGGCTAGTAAGGTTGCGTTGCTAAATCGTATTACGCATTATATAGTAAATAGAAAAGGCAAACAAATGCGACCAATGTTTGTTTTTTTGGTAGCTAAAATGATGAATAATGGAGAAGTAAGCGAACGCACTTACAGAGGAGCTTCGGTAATTGAGTTAATCCATACTGCAACTTTGGTTCATGATGATGTAGTAGATGATAGTAATCGCAGACGCGGCTTTTTCTCTATCAATGCACTTTGGAAAAATAAAATAGCAGTCTTAATAGGTGACTTTTTATTATCTAAAGGGCTTTTACTTTCTATAGATAATAATGATTTTGATTTATTAAAAATTATCTCGGTTGCTGTAAGAGAAATGAGTGAAGGGGAGTTGCTTCAAATTGAAAAAGCAAGACAGCTTGATATTACAGAAGATATTTATTATGAAATTATAAGACAAAAAACAGCAACGTTAATTGCAGCTTGTTGCAGTTTGGGTGCTGCTTCTGTAAAACCTAATTCTCCAGAGGTAGAAGCGATGAGAAAATTTGGTGAATTGATTGGTATGGCATTTCAAATTAAGGATGATCTATTTGATTATGGTCAAGAGGCAATTGGTAAACCTACAGGTATAGATATAAAAGAGCAAAAAATGACATTACCTTTAATATATGTATTAAATAATTGTTCTAAAAAAGAAAAGTCATGGCTTATTAATTCTATAAAGAATCATAACAAAGATAAAAAGCGTGTAAAAGAAGTTATCACTTTCGTTAAAAATAATGGAGGATTAGATTATGCGGTTTCTAAAATGAAAATATTTCAAGAAGAAGCTCTTAATTTATTAAAGAAATATCCCGAATCACCTTATAAATCTTCATTAATATTAATGGTGGATTATGTTATAGATAGAAAAAAATAGAGGTTAAAATAAGTCTAAGTTAAGAATGTTTTCATCGGTGGGTAAGTAGTCGTAACATCTCCAAAAAATGTCACCTCCACCATTATATTTCCAAACAATATCATTATTTGGTGTCACCTCCCAAAAACCGTAATCACCTTCGGCTATCAAGGTATTTCCATTTTGTAAACGTACAGCACCAGAAACTCTACCAAAATAAAAGTCTGGATTGGTAAAACTCCAAATTACAGTTGGTTCATTATTTGTATTTGGTAGTAAAGAAAAGTTCTCTGGTAGATCTAGTTCAAAAACAGTTGATTGACTCACATTATTGCCATTGCCATAGACTAACATGTTTCCTGCTCCAGGTTCATTGTCTTCTAGTAGATTTGGGAAGTGGTTGTTGTAAAACAAACGTTGTCCTTGAGTGTTTTTATACGCTTCAGGATTACCGAATCTATAAAGTAGGTTACCACCTTTGTTGTAATTCCCACCGAAATTTGTAGCTGCTTGGGTTATCGTTGTACTGTGATCTATCACCCAGACTTCATGATAATAATTCACACTCAAATAGATAACATCCTTGTTTGCATCGTAATCAATACCATTAGCGTGCATAATATCTCCATTATCAACAATGTCGTAATTAAAATCTATGAGTTGAGGGTTCTCACTCACATTACCAAAGTTAGGCAACGTGTTAAATTTGTCTTGTATAATATGGTCAAAGCTATGCCATTCCCATACGATTTGATTTGTAGTTGGATTAACTTCAACCAGAACTTCTGGAAAAATATCAGTTGTTATTGTATCCACACCTGCTAGAGCTGCCTCATCGCTACTAATTCTCTCCCATGCAATAAATAATACATTACCATTTGGTAGCATTTCTACATCATGATGAGCAATTTTATCATCAGATGCATAGTTGTATTCCCATTCTGTAGTTCCATCAGGATTTAAGATTTTTAATATGCCTCCATACCCACCAAAAGATATTTCTGGACTATTAGATTTAAAAATGCCTAATAACTTACCGTTCGGAAGAATTTCCAAATCATTACCTAAATTATCTTCAAATGTCCATTCATGCACTTTATAACCTTCTTTATTTAATAAATAAGATGTTGCACTGCCATTTTTAACAGCTAATACATATCCATTTTCTATAAGACTACCGTTATATATTTCTACATTATCTGATAAATTGATTGGTGTATTTGATTGGTCATCATCGTCATTACAACTAAGTAATACAAGCGTAATTCCAATTAAAAATATAAAATGTAAATATTTCATAGAGGTTTTATTGTAAAATTAAGAGTATTAATTATTAGAGCAAATTATTAAAACTATATTTAAATAGTTTTTTACTGAAAGCTAGTTTAGCTTTATTTTACTAATTATAATATGATTTTTTTTGCGTGTTTAATACACTGTAAATTAGTTATTTGTGATTTTTTTTAAATAATTTTAATTTTTGAAGCAACCTTTGTTCACAAACTAGCGTCTTTATAAATAGAAAGCAATCTAAGCGTATTTAGAACTTAAAACTAACCATGAAAGTTATACAACTTCATAAAAACGAATCGAAACTCATACAGCGCGCTGCTAAACAAAATCGTGAAGCACAACATGTATTGTATGAGTTGCATGCACCCAAAATGTTAAGTGTTTGTCGTTATTATATAAAAGATGTACATCAAGCCGAAGAAGTAATGTTGAATGGTTTTTTTAAAGTTTTTAAATACTTAAAATCATTTAAAAATGAAGGCAGTTTTGAAGGTTGGATAAGACGGATCATGGTAAGAGAAGCTATTTCTTATTTAAGACAGAAAAAGAATATAGAGTTTGCAGTAGAAGATGATTATTTAGAACATGATTCTTTTAATAACATCAATTCAAATATAGAAGTAGCAGAAATACAGCAAGTCATAGATAGTTTACCAGAAGGTTACCGAATGGTATTTGTAATGTATGCCATAGAAGGGTATAAACATCAAGAGATTGCTAAACTATTAAAGATTTCTGAAGGCACATCAAAATCGCAATTATTTAAAGCGCGACAAATGCTTCAGAAGAAAATTAAAGAATTAAATAACAACAGTTATGGCTCCAATTAAATTTGAAGAAAAAATAAAAGATAAGCTCGAAAAACGAAGCTTGTCTCCATCATCAGACGCTTGGTCAAAACTATCTGATCGACTAGATGAAGATGAAAAAAAATCTAAAAAGCCAATGTATTGGTGGTTGAGTATTGCAGCAGGTTTATTGATAATGGTAGCAGTATCGTTTCAGTTTTTTAATACTGACGAGTCCGAAAATGTGCTGCCTCAAATAGTTGAAGAACATGTAATAGAGGAACCTTTTAATAATAAAAAAAATGAAGATGTAAATTCTATTGATTTGGTTATTCAAGAGGATAGGGTAGAAGATCAATTAGAAGATAAAAATGAAACCTTACCTGTAATTAATAAATCAGAGATCATTAATTATAAAAAAAGCACTGAAAGAAAAACCAAGAAGCATATAAGACTTGCGGAACAAAATAATTTAAAAGACGTTGAAAATTTAATTAACAATAAAGAAGTCAATAACCAAGCAACAATAATTGAAGAAGCGTTAATTAATGAAACTTTAACAGTTGCAATTCAAGAATCAAAAAATGAACAGTCAAGTGTCAGTGATAGAGAAATAGATTCTTTATTAAAGGTGGCTAGTAAAGAACTTTTCAAAGAAAAATTAAATATAGAAACTACTAAAACAGTTGATGCAGGAAAGTTATTAGAAAGTGTGGAGGATGAAATGGGACAATCCTACAGAGGAAAAGTATTTGAAGCTTTAAAAGAAAGTTACAAAACTGTAAAAACGGCAGTTGTTAATCGTAATAACTAATGTCAAAATCAGTACAGAAAATGTATGTAAAACAAGAATCAAATTAATTAAACATCAATAAATCAAAAAACGAACAGTTATGAACACAATTACCAGATTATTAGTGTACTTGATATTAATTCTATCATTTGCCACAACACAAGGACAGACCAAAGAATTAGATTCAATTAAAGTGGCTAAAATGAATGACAAAATTAGTGACCTTGAGGAGGATAGAACTAAAATTGAAGAACAAGAGAAGTCAATTTTGAAATTAAAGATTTCCAAAATTAATAAACGTTTAGATAGTAAAGAAATTACAGCAGCAGAGGCTGAAAATCTTAAAAAAGAAGCGGCTAAAACAGCGGCACTTAACATAGAAAATCGTCGTGAAATAATAGACCAAAAAATTGCACTTTTACAGAGAAACGGTTATGATGCATACCAATATAAAAGAGTTGACGAAGGAAATCGATTGATTCTTAGAATTGGTGGTGATGAGAGTACAAGTGAGAGCTTTATTTACGTTGGAGACAGGGCAGATGATAAACCACGAAAGTATGATAGAAGAACGACCGAAGATATTGTCTTTGCTTTTGGGTTTAATAATGCATTAATCGATGGTCAGGATTTAGAAGATTCTCCATACAAGTTGGGTGGATCTGGATTTATTGAATTAGGTTATGCATGGAAAACAAGAATCTTTAAAAACACGAACTTTTGGAGATTAAAATACGGTTTCTCTATGCAATGGAATAAGTTAAAGATTAAAGACAATAATTACTTAGTTAATACAGATGGCAATATTTCTTTGCAAGAATATCCAATAGATGCGGATAAAATAAAATTTAGAACAACAAACTTAGTTATCCCTATGCATCTAGAATTCGGACCTTCTAAAAAGATTGAAAAGGAAGATTACTTTAGGTATTCAACATTCAAAAAATTAAAAGTCGGTTTAGGTGGATATGCAGGTTTAAATATTGGAAACATGCAAAAAATAAAATACAAAGAAGATGGAGAGCGCGAAAAAGATAAACAACGTGACCAATTAGAAGTTAGTGAGTTTATTTATGGATTAAGTGGCTATGTGGCTTTAGGAAATGTGGCTTTGTATGTGAAATACGATCTTAATCCATTGTTCAAAAATCAAGTAGTGGATCAAAATAATATATCTGTCGGATTACGATTTGATATGGACTAAATCAATCAATCAATTTTTGAGTGTTAAAAAGCCTAAGTCTAATTTTAGATTTAGGCTTTTTGTTTTTTAATTAGTAATTCAATAGAACTTCAATTTTAGCTTTCACTTTTTCAGTTGAAGGAATCATCGTTTGTTCTAAAGTTGAATTTAAAGGAATTGCTGGCATATTCTCACTACCAATAGTCATTACTGGCGCATCTAAATGTTTAAAGCATTCTTCTTGAATTTTTCCAGATAATGCTCTTGCAAAACTATTATTGCTAGGTTCTTCTGTTACAACTAAACATTTACCCGTTTTCTTCACAGATTTCATAATCGAGTCTTCATCTAAAGGGAATAATGTTCTCAAATCGATTACTTCAATTTGGTCTTGCATGCCTAATTCTTCTGAAGCATTCATTGCCCAATGTACTCCCATTCCATATGTTACAATGGTTAAAGTTTCTACATTTTCTTGTTTCCAAATTTCTTGTAACACCCAAGCTTTCCCAAAAGGTAATACATAATCTTCACTTGG
Source organism: Winogradskyella sp. Asnod2-B02-A (assembly GCF_045063645.1). Taxonomy (NCBI): domain Bacteria; kingdom Pseudomonadati; phylum Bacteroidota; class Flavobacteriia; order Flavobacteriales; family Flavobacteriaceae; genus Winogradskyella; species Winogradskyella sp. Asnod2-B02-A. The sequence continues at coordinate 300,353 of NZ_JBEFOG010000027.1, read as the reverse complement.
CTCAACAGAGGTTGCTCCTTGTGTTCCTGGCACTTTAGACCAATACAAACCTTTGTGTTCTAAAATTACAACTGGATTAGGATCATAGTAAGCTGCCTTCATCAAGCCTTTTAAATCTGATCCATTACTTGGATAGGCAATTTTTATACCACGAATATTTGTAATTACACTTTCTACTGAAGAGGAATGGTAAGGTCCTCCACTTCCATAAGCACCAATCGGTACACGAAGAATCATGCTAACTGGCCATTTGCCGTTAGACAAATAGCAACTTCTACTGACTTCTGTAAATAACTGATTTAATCCAGGCCAAATATAATCAGCAAACTGAACCTCAACAATGGGTTTTAAGCCAACTGCAGACATACCAACTGTAGAACCTACAATAAAAGCCTCTTGTATTGGTGTGTTAAACACACGATCGTCTCCAAATTTTTGTGCTAACGTTGCTGCTTCTCTAAAAACACCACCAAGTCTTCCACCAACATCTTGACCGTAAAGCAAACATTCTTTATGCTTTTTCATTAATTCTTCTACTGCGAATAAAGCACAATCTACCATAACCACTTTTTCGGCACCTTCTGGTGAACGTGTTCCTTTTTCTTCGGTAATTGGTGTGGGTACAAAATCGTTTGTAAATAAATCTTCAGGTTTTGGATCTTCGGCTAATAACGCTCTTTCAAAATCTGATTGTACTTTCGCACTCGCTGAATTTTCTATGTCTTCAACTTCTTGTTCTGAAAATCCTGCATCTAATAATTGTTGTTTTAAAACAGGATAAGGATCACGAGAACGTGCTTCGTCTAAATCATCGCGATACCATTCCATTCTTACACCAGAAGTATGGTGATTTAATAACGGTACTTTTGCGTGTACTAAAAATGGTCTACGCTCTGTACGGATAGTTTCTATAACTTTTTCTAAGGCTTCGTAGCTTTCTGTAAAGTTGGCACCATCTATTGAGATCGCCTCTAAACCTTTAAATCCTGCGGCATATTCGAAAGCATTTTGCGCTCTCGTTTCTGCTGCATTTGCACTAATATCCCAACCGTTATCCTGTACTAAATATAAGATTGGCATTTGCTTTAAAGCTGCCATTTGAAACGCCTCTGCTATTTCTCCTTCGGTTACTGAGGCGTCTCCTAAACTACAAACAGTTATTGGTTTTAGAGCGTTCTCGACTGCGCTCGAACTGACAGGGTCAGATTCTAAACTATAATCGTCTAAACCTTGTAATTCTTTATACTGCATTCCCATGGCAACGCCTGTTGCTGGAATGGTTTGCATTCCCGTTGCAGAAGATTGGTGTGGAATTTTTGGCTTATCGTCGTCCTTTAAACTTGGATGTGAATAATAGGTTCTTCCACCAGAAAACGGATCGTCTTTTTTGGCTAATAATTGCAACATTAAATCGTAAGGTTCTAAACCAAATGATAATAGCATAGCATCGTCTCTATAGTACGGAAATGCATAATCTTGAGGTAATAGTTGCATTCCTAAAGCTATTTGAATGGCTTCATGTCCACGAGAAGTTGCGTGTACGTATTTTGAAACTTGTTTAAAATTAGCTTCGTATAATTCTGCCATGGCTTTTGCTGTGCAGAGTTTTGAAAATCCTTTTTTTAGTGTTTCTTTTTTCATATTCATTTCCCACGAAAGTGGGAATCTCATTAGTTATACAATTATATGTTATCGAGAACTTCTTGCTGAACTTCTCGATACAATTCCGATGAAAAAATCGGAATCACTAGAAGTGACTTTATTCATTGTCGGACGGTTACTTTAGCGTTAGGGATTGAGGCATTTGTTGAAGCTCTTTTTTGTTTTTTTCAAAAAAAGCGACTGCCGAAAGCCCGACCCTTGTGGTAACGCCCAAATTATTTTAAGCTAATTGGTTTTCAATTTTAACCATCCAATTAAATTTATCTTCTACTTTTCCCGTTTTGATAGCGTTTAGAGTATCGTTAACTTCTAAACCTACTGGACTTTTATCTGACACATGAATTATTGTTTCGCCCATTGCAATTTCTTGAATATAAGCAATACCAACGGCTGTTCCTGTTCCGAAGGCTTCTTCTAATGTACCGTCAATTGAAGCATCTCGGATTTCTTGAATGGTTATAGCGCGTTCTGTAACCTCGTAACCTTTATCTTTTAAAATATCCATAACGCTCATTCTGGTAATGCCATCTAGAATGGAACCATCGCGTTTTGGTGTGATGAATTTTCCGTTGACTTTAAAGAAAATATTCATGGTGCCAACTTCTTGGATATAGTTATGTTCTACTGCGTCTAACCACAATACTTGGTCGTACCCTTTGGCTTTTGCTAATTCTGTTGGACGAATGGCTGCTGCGTAATTTCCAGCAGCTTTAGCTTCTCCTGTTCCGCCTGAGGCTGCACGTATATATTTATTTTCTGCCCATAGTTTTATACGTTTAGTAAAAAATGGACCAGCTGGTGATGCCATGATTATAAACTTGTAATGTGTTGCTGCTCGCATACCAATAAAGGCTTCGTCGGCATACATGAATGGCCTTAAATAGAGTGCGCTTCCGTCCATTGGTGGAATCCAATTTTGTTCTATTGCAACTAGTTGTTTTAAGCCTTCTACAAATAAATCTTCTGGAAAATGAGGCATTCCCATTCGGTCTGCACTAAAATTTAACCGTTCTGCATTTTTTGATGGCCTGAAAAGCATTGGGTTTCCATTGGTATCTACAGTAGCTTTCATGCCTTCGAAAATGGCTTGTCCGTAATGCAAAGCCATCGCTGCTGGATGTGTAGGAATCATTCCCATGGGTTCTATTCTTGGGTTTTCCCAAACGCCATTGTTATAATCACAAATAAACATGTGGTCTGTGAATGTTGTGCCTAATGGTATGTTGTTGAAGTCTATATTTTTGACTTTGGATTCGGTTACTGTATTTATAGAAATGTTATTTTTCATAATCTTGGTCGTTCCTGCAAAAGCTGGAATCTATTTTAATTAAGTTGTTGTGGATTCCTGCCTGTGCAGGAATGACAGTGCTTTTATATTGTTCTATTTGTATCGAATTGCTCGAAATAATCTGCTACGCGTCGCACAAAGCTTCCTCCTAAAAAGCCATCGACGACTCTGTGGTCGAAGGATAGTGATAAATACATCATGCTTCTGATAGCTATTTCATCTCCATTTTCGGTTTCGATAACTTCTGGTCGTTTTTTTATAATTCCTAATGCCAAAATAGCGACTTCTGGTTGGTTAATTATTGGTGTTCCCATGACGCTACCAAAGGTTCCAACGTTTGAAATAGTGAATGTACTGCCTTTAATATCGTCGCCTGCTAATTTGTTCTCTCTTGCTTTTCCGGCTAATTCATTTACGTTAGCTGCAATGGTTTTTAAATCTTTAGTATCTGCGTTTTTTACTACAGGAACAATTAAATTTCCGCTTGGCAAAGCTGTTGCCATACCAATGTTTATATCTGCTTTAACGATGATGTTATTACCATCTACTGAGGCATTAATATTCGGAAAATCTTTAACAGCTTTTGCTACGGCTTCTACAAATAATGGTGTAAAGGTTAAACGTTCTCCATGTTTTTCTTGAAAAGCGACTTTGTTTGCATTTCGCCAGTTTACCATATTAGTTAAATCGGCTTCAACGTAAGCAGTAACATGTGGTGATGTGTGTTTTGAGTACACCATGTGATCCGCAATCATTTGGCGCATTCTGTCCATTTCGATGACTTTCCCTTTGCCTTTATCGAAGTTTAATTGCGGAATGCGATATGCTGTTGGGTCTTTTTCGGCTACTGGTTGTGCAAATTTGTAGGATCTGCCGTCTTCTATATATTGAAATACATCGCTTTTGCGTAATCTGCCTTCGTGGCCTGTTCCAGGAATTCGTGCCAATTCTTCAAAACTGATGTGATGTTCTTTTGCTATTGTAATGATTAATGGGGAAAAGAAGGTGTTTGTGTTTGATGTTGAAAATGAAGTTGAAGTTGATTGTACAGGTTTTGGTCTTTTTACTGTTGTTTTCTTTTTCTGAGAGTCTCCACTATCACTTTTAACAACAGTCTTCTTGTTTGAGGATTTTACTTCTTCTGAAACTTCAAGAATTGCCATAACTTCTCCAACAGGCACAACATCTTTTGCTTGAAACATGGTTTTTACTAGTGTTCCAGATGCTGGTGCTGGCACTTCGTTATCTACTTTATCTGTTGCTACTTCTAGTATAATATCTCCTTCTTCGAAAGAGTCTCCTTCAGAAATTAACCAATTAATAATGGTGCCTTCAGTTATACTTTCGCCCATTTTAGGCATCTTTAATTCGAAATTCTTCAAGTTATCGTAGTTTAGAAAAATAAGAATTAAAGATAATGCATATAGAATTATGCAATTGTTAAAATCTTTTAATTTACCATTGAAAAGGATATTATTCTTAAAATAAACACCATTACAGATTATTAGACTTTTAATCATTAAATTTACCGCTTTAAAGCAACTAATTTTCTCATGCCACATACACTCGATAAAATAGACACACAACTGTTAGCTATACTACAAAAGAATAGCAATCGAACAACAAAAAGTATAGCAGAAGAACTAGGTATGAGCACTTCACCAATATTTGAACGTATAAAAAAATTGGAAAAGGAAGGGTATATTGAAAAATATGTCGCTGTTTTAAACAATAAGAAAATAGGTTTAAAGCTGACTGTTTTTATAGGAATCACTTTGCAAGGTCATACGCGAAGTTATTTAGAAAAGTTTGTAAAGGAAATCAACAACTTTCCTGAAGTTGTAGAATGCCATCGCGTCAGTGGAAATTTTGACTATTTATTAAAACTAGTTGTAGAGGATATTGAAGCTTATGAAACGTTTATCATTTCAAAATTAACGCTTCTTCCATATTTAGGGAATGTACAAAGCTTGATTGCTTTGTCTACGAGTAAAGAAACTAATGAGATTGATTTGAGCAGGGTTTTGTAGAATAGCTCATTTGAGACTAAGAGTCCATGTGTTTTTAAATCTCGTTTGTTTTTCGAAAACACCCCTAAAGTCCCCTCAACGGGACAATCTTTACAATGTTACTTCTTAAACGTTTCCCGAAGTGTTTTATAAACATCTTCTTGCATTTTCATGTTTTCGGGCACTTCTCTTAATGGTTCAACTTCTCTTAAACTCTCATGGCAATCTGCTGGTAATTGTTGGTATAATTGTGTGCCTTTTGTTTTCCACGCAATCATTTCATCTGTGATTCCTCTAATTACTTTTCCAGGATTTCCAACCACTAAACTTCGATATGGAATTATTGTTTCTGCTTTTACAAACGACATGGCTCCAATGATACATTCGTCTCCAATTTCGGCATCATCCATGATTACGGTGTTCATTCCTATTAGGCAATTTCTACCCAAATTTGCACCATGAATTATCGCTCCATGTCCCACATGTGCACTTTCTTTTAGTGTGATGGACTTACCAGGAAACATATGCACAGTACAGTTCTCTTGGATATTTACACCATCTTCTAAAATGATTTGTCCCCAATCTCCACGAATAGCTGCTCCTGGACCAATGTAGCAGTTTTTACCGATAATAACATTACCAGTAACTGCTGCTAATGGATGTACGAAACTGGATTTGTGTACTACTGGTGTGTAACCTTTGAATGAATAAATAGCCATTTTTTTCTCGAGTTTGTCATTCAGAGCGAAGCGAAGAATCTCATCAATAGATTGCCACGTTTTTCGTTCTCGCAATTAAAGTTTTATTTAAATCCTTTTAATTTTTCTTTAGTGAACTCACTCAAAACTAGTTTTCCACTTGTTGCTGCACGTTCTGCTAATAAAGTATCCCAATGGTCTGTGCCTTGCCAGAATACTTTTTTCATTTCTAGCATCGCTTCTGTATTATAGGTACATAAATGCTCTGCTGTTGTTTTTACGGCTTCGTCTAATGCTTCTGTCGTGTCGAAAACATGGGTATATAATCCTTTTTGTTTTGCGAATTCTGGTGTGTAAAATGTATTTGCATCTATTGCAATTTGCGACATGGAGCTTAAGCCCATTTTACGCTCTATTGTTGGCCCAACTACAAAAGGTCCGATTCCTATATTTAACTCACTTAGTTTAATGGAAGCGAACTTTGTTGCCATACAATAATCGGTTGCTGCTGCTAAACCAACGCCTCCACCAACAGTTTTCCCTTGTATACGTCCAATAATAAATTTTGGACATTTACGCATCGCATTAATTACGTTTGCAAATCCAGCAAAAAACACTTTTCCTGTTGCGGCATCGTTGATATTTATTAACTCCTCGAAGCTTGCTCCTGCACAAAAGGTTCTATCTCCTCCACTTTTAAGAACTACAACTTTAATAGCCTCATTAGTTCCAACATCTGTTATGGTTTGCGCTAGTTTTGCTAAAATATTTCCTGGCAATGAATTATGTGCAGGATGGAAAAACTCAATGTATCCTACTTCGTTTTTAATTTCTAGTTTTACGTATGGTTCTGTCATCACGATAGTGTTCCCGTGAAAACGGGAATCTTATTATTTTAGTTCTACTTAGTTTTATTATACAAATCCAACCAATCTGAATTTTGTTCTTCTATCAATTCTATTTTCCAAGCTCTATTCCATTTCTTCATTTGCTTTTCTCTTAATTTAGCTTCTTCTTTTGTTTCAAACTCTTCTGAGTAAACAAGTTTATCTAAATTATACCTTGCAGAAAATGTAGTTGGCTGGACTTTATTTTTATGCTGATAAATTCTTTTCTTTAAATTTTTTGTCTCTCCAATATACAAAACACCATCCTTTTTATTTGTTATTATGTAGATGTAGTGTTTCATAGTTATTTGCTTTGAAAACTGGAATATTTCAACTTATTGCCTTTATTTACAAGACACCCGATTTCTCGGGTGCTTCGAGCAATTCAATTTGCTACAACAAATTGAATTGCTCGAAATGATGATTTAGATGTTTTCTTTCTAATAAATAAGATTCATATTTATTCAATTCTCCGAAAACTAAATTCTTTAATTTAGCCTCCGGATTTTCTTTAAAATACCCTAAATAGGTTTCTCTTTGTGCTTTAAACTTTTCTATTGCTGTTGTCAAATCAGGATGCTTTAATGTATCTAAAGTGTCTTTTTCTAACTGAGGAAATTGAGAGTTCTTTGGGAATTTATCATAATTCCATAAACTATTATGCACTTTCTCTAAAATCTTTTCTGGTGTTGCTATTTCAAAATCCTGAATTTCACCTGAAGCAATTTTATAAGTGTATTCTAAATGCTCAATCATATGCTGAGGTGTCATAATTCCCCATTTAGGTTTCGCATCTTCCTTTAATGCATAAAGACATTCGTTAATTTTATCATCAGTCATTTCAGTTAAAACTTCTTGTTTTTTCTGAACCATCGTTAAAACTGTTGCGAATGCTACTTTCTCATCCGTATTTGCGTCAAAGATTTCTGCATACCATTTTACAATTCCGCTAGGATGTTCTGCAGAAGCCACATCTCTATCCACTTTTTGCTTACAGGTTAATCGAACATAAATAGTATCGTTGTGATATAACGGACGTAAGAATCTGCATTCTTCTAATCCGTAATTTGCTGAAACTGGTCCTTTATTTGGGTATACAAATAAGCCTGCTGCAGCTGAAATAATGAAATACCCATGCGCCGTTCTCTTTTCGAAAATACTTCCATCTAAAGAGGTGATATCTGTGTGTGCGTAGAAATGATCCCAAGTCAGATTTGAAAAATTAATAATATCTGTATCTGTAAATGTACGGTTATGGGTTTTCATAGACATTCCTGGCTGGATGTCTTCCCAATGGTATTTAAATGGATGCTGTGGTGCTTCCTTATATTTTGCGTTTTGTTGGTAAATTCCTGTAATCTCAGTAATAGTGGTTGGCGAACCTTGGATTGCTGTACGTTGTAAATAATGTTTAATACCACGCATACCTCCCATTTCTTCACCTCCACCAGCACGTCCTGGACCGCCATGCACTAAATATGGTAATGGCGAACCATGACCTGTACTTTGCTTCGCACTTTCTCTATTTAAGACTAAAATTCTACCATGATGACTCGCTGCGTTTATCACATACTCTTTAGCTATTGTATCGTCATTGGTAGCAATAGAAGACACTAACGACCCTTTACCCATTTGCGCCAAAGTTATAGCTTCATCTAGGTTTTTGTACGGCATAATGGTACTTACTGGTCCGAAAGCTTCACGCTCGTGAATGACTGTATTTTGAAATGGATGATCTGCTCGTAATAAAATCGGACTAATAAATGCGCCTTTATTGGCATCTGCTCCAATGGTCTTAATTGCATCTAAATTACCATAAACAATTTGTGCTTCTTTTGACAAATCGTTTACCGAATCTCGAACCGCTTGTACTTGTTGGTGACTAACCAAAGAACCCATTCTCACCTCTTTCAATCTTGGGTCTCCAATAGTTACTTTATCTAGTTGTTTAGCTAATGCAATTTGCACATCGTCTACTAATTTCTCAGGAACAATGATGCGTCTAATCGCTGTACATTTTTGTCCAGCTTTAACCGTCATTTCCTTTCTAACTTCTTTAATAAACAAGTCGAATTCTGGTGTTCCAGGAACAGCATCTTCTCCTAAAATGGAAGCATTTAAAGAATCGGCTTCCATAGTAAAAGGTACAGATTCTTGAATTAATCTTGGATGCGCTTTTAATAATCGTCCGGTTTGTGCAGAACCTGTAAAGGTTACTACATCTTGAGACTCAACGGTGTCTAGAATATTTTTAACCGTTCCGTTTATGATTTGTAATGCGCCTTCTGGTAAAATACCTGAATCTATAATGGTTCTTGCAACTGCTTCGGCTAAATAGGAAGAAGAAGGTGCAGGTAATACCACAGCAGGAACTCCAGCCATCCAGTTTACCGCACATTTTTCTAACATGCCCCAAACCGGAAAGTTAAAAGCATTAATATGCACTGCAACTCCTTTTTTAGGTACCATAATATGATGCGCCATAAAGCGACCACCACGAGACAAATCGATAGCATCGCCTTCTACGTGATAAGGTTGATTAGGAAACAATTTACGTAATGATGCATTGGCAAACAGGTTACCAAAACCACCTTCAATATCTATCCAACTATCTACTTTAGTTGCTCCTGTTCTGTAACTTAAATCGTAAAAAGCATCTTTTCTTTTGGTAAGATATAATGCTAATTTTTTAAGCATGTTTCCACGCTCTTGGAAGGTCATTTTACGAAGTACTTCTCCTCCTTTTGTTCGTCCGTAGTTTAAAATTTCAGGAACATCTAATCCTTCTATTGCAACGCTAGTAAATGCTTCACCAGTTACTGCATCTAAGATTGGTGTTCCTTCTTCTTTACCTGTTGTCCATTGTCCTTGAACGTAATGTTGTATTTTATTCATATCAAATGCCTGCGCAGGCAGGTATCTATTAAATTACTATTTTTTTAGCGTTACCTAAAGGTCGGGCTTTCCGTTATATCTTTTTTACTTGTTCTCGATACAAAATTGCCAAAAAGCAATTTCACTCGAACTGACGTAAAAAAGGATGCCACTTCAATCCCTAACGCACTTACTTGCTATATTTTTTATCTTAGTCAAAGATTATTTCCCTCTTGCTATGAGATTCCTGCCTACGCAGGAATTCGTTCAATTACACAAGCATAACCTTGACCTACACCAATACACATGGTAATTAAGGCATACTTTTTTTGTTGTTCTTGTAATTCTAAAGCTGCTGAATATGCAACTCTGGCTCCTGTAACACCTAATGGATGACCAATTGCAATCGAACCTCCATTTGGGTTAATTCTTGGGTCGTTATCTGCCAATCCCCAAGCGCGAATGCATGCCAATGCTTGTGCTGCAAAGGCTTCGTTAAGCTCGATGATATCCATATCGTCCATGGTTAATCCTGCTTTTTCTAGCGCTTTGTTTGAAGCTGTAACAGGACCAATTCCCATGATTCTTGGCTCAACACCAACTACTGCTGAACTTACAATTCTAGCTAATGGTTTTAGATTGTATTTTTTTACTGCATCTTCTGATGCTATAATTGTTGCTGCTGCACCATCGTTTAATCCTGAAGAGTTTCCAGCTGTTACGCTTCCGCCTTCTTTTTTAAAGGCTGCTCTTAGTTTTCCTAAAACTTCTAAGGAAGAGCTTGGTTTTATAAACTCATCTTTTGAAAATTGTAAAGGATCTTTTTTACGTTGTGGAATTTTTACAGTAACTATTTCTTTTGCTAGTCGTCCGTTTTCTTGTGCTTTGGTTGCCTTTTGCTGACTCCAAAGCGCGAATTTATCTTGGTCTTCGCGAGAGATATTATACTTTTCGACTAGGTTTTCTGCCGTCATTCCCATGCCATCTGTACCATACATTTCGTGCATTTTCGGGTTTACAAATCGCCATCCGAAAGTAGAATCGTATAGTTTAGAATCGCCTCCAAATGCGGATGATGGTTTTGCCATGACGTAGGGGCCACGTGTCATGTTTTCAACTCCACCAGAAATAAACACGTCTCCATCACCTGTTTTTATGGCACGATTAGCGTGAATGATTGCGGATAGACCAGAACTACATAATCGGTTTACAGTTTCTCCAGGAACAGTATATGGTAATCCTGCTAAAAGCGAAGCCATACGTGCAACATTACGATTGTCTTCTCCTGCTTGGTTGGCACAACCCATAATAACATCGTCGTATGCTTCTTTTGGGATGTTTGGATTACGTTTTACGATTTCTGAAATTACTAAAGCTCCTAAATCGTCTGTACGAACAGCAGATAAAGTTCCTTTATAGTTTCCTATTGGTGTTCTAATACCGTCTATTATGTATGCTTCTTTCATTTTTGAAATTGATATTGAAATTGATTCTTCTATTTCAAATTAATATTTTTACTCTTATAGTGGATTCCTGCCTACGCAGGAATGACAAATTGTTATAAACAATAGATTGTCTTTTTTTAGCTGGAATTGGTTAATCTAAAAGTGCAGAAAATGTATCTCCATTTCTAATATCTCCTGTGTTGTAGCCTTTCATAAACCACTCCATACGTTGCTCAGATGTACCATGTGTAAAACTATCTGAATTTACGCTTCTTCTAGATCGTTTTTGTATGGCATCGTCACCAACTGCATTGGCTGCACTTAGGGCTTCTTCTATATCTCCCGCTTGCAAATATTCTTTATTATGATGTGCCCAAACGCCTGCGTAAAAATCGGCTTGCAACTCTTGTGCCACTGAGAGTTTATTGGCTTCTGTTTGGTTAGTTTGGCTTTGTAACTGTCTTACTTTGTTAGATGTTCCAAGAATGGTTTGGATATGGTGACCAACTTCGTGCGCTGTAACATAAGCTATTGCAAAATCACCTCCCTGAGCTCCGAAACGTGTTTTTAATTCGTCAAAGAAAGCCAAATCCATATATAATTTTTGATCTCCAGGACAGTAAAAAGGTCCAGAAGCTGAAGTTGCACTACCGCAAGCTGTAGAAACCGCATCTGTGAATAATACCATTTTTGGTTCTTTATAATCCCCTAGATTGTAGTCTCTAAATATTTGGTTCCACACATCTTCGGTGTCGGCCAAAACAGTTGCCATAAAATCGCCCATTTCAAGCTCTTCGCTGGTTAAATCTCTTTGTTCTACTTGCTGAGTGGTTTGACTATTAGCTGCCTGCTCTATAATTGGAGCTATTTGCTGACCAGTTTCACCTCCAAAAAGTTGCAATAAAATTACAACTACGGCAATAACTCCACCACCAGCTGCAACTTTACCTTTAGTTCCCATGCCGCGTTGGTCTTCAAGATTCCCGCTTTGTCGTCTACCTTTCCATTTCATAATTTTATATTTTTACTATTTTATTCCCAATCCTTTTGAGTTCTATAAACGACACCTTTAAAAAGTGCTACTAATTCTTCTCCTCGTTTTACTTCAATAATATTAAATCCCAATCTGTTTTTTACAGATTCTATTACAGATTCTGCTACAATATAATCACCTTCGTTTAAGGCTTCAATATGATTAATGCTTGTTTCGATAGAAACGGCATATTTACCATGGGTATTTGCTGCAAATCCGAAAGCAGTATCTGCTAATGAATAACTTATTCCACCATGCGCTTTGTTCATGCTGTTTAGCATTTCTTTTCTAATGGTCATTGCGACTTTGCATCGTCCGATTTCACATTCTAGAATTTCTATTCCTAGCCAAGTGCTGTAGGCGTCTTGGGATAGCATTTTATGTGGGATTTGTTCTGGTTTCATATTTATTCTTTCGTCACTTCGAGTGATTCCGATCTTTCATCGGAATTGTATCGAGAAGCCTCACTTGTTCTCGATACAAAATTGCAGAAAAAGCAATTTCACTCGAACTGACGTTATATTAAAAAAACGTTTTATTCTCTCTGTTCATTTTAAGTAATAACGGACTACAGCGATATCTATCCTCATGATATTCGTTATATAATTCATCCATCTTAGTTACACACCAATCTGTTCCTTTTTCGTCTGCCCAAGCTAATAATCCTTTTGGATAATTTACACCTTTGGTCATGGCATTGTCTATATCTTCTGCTGATGCGATGTTTAAAAATAGTGCGTCTGCTGCTTCGTTGATGAGCATGACTAAGACACGATTAAAAATTTGATTTTTCAAAGACTCCTCGTCTTCATAAGTTTCAAAAGTCTTTGTGTTTGCATGATTTGCCTCAATTATTTTTCCGTTTTTATCATAATCATAAAAACCTTTTCCAGATTTACGTCCTAAGTAACCAGCTTCTGCAAAACGTTTTTGAGTAAAGGACGGCTTATATCTTGGGTCGAAATAGAATGCTGTAAAAACGGTTTCGGTTACGGTGTAATTAACATCGTTTCCTATGAAATCCATTAATTCAAATGGCCCCATTCTGAAATCACCTAAAGATTTTAAACTATGATCGATCGTCGCAAAGTCTGCTAATCCTTCTTCATAAATACGTAAAGCTTCTCCGTAAAATGGCCTTGCCACTCTGTTTACTATAAATCCTGGTGTGTCTTTAGCTACTGCGACTACTTTCTTCCAATCTTTAATGGTTTGTATGGCTTTTTCTAGAACCTCATTTGATGTTTGAATAGCAGGAATTACCTCAACCAATTTCATTAAAGGTGCTGGATTGAAAAAATGAATTCCCACACAACGTTCAGGTTTTTGTAATGAAGCCGCAATGGATGCTATTGATAAACTTGATGTGTTGGATGCAATAATACAATCATCTGAAACATAGCTTTCCAATTCTGAAAACACTTTTTTCTTGATGTCTAGGTTTTCAATAATAGCTTCAATCGTTAAGTTGGCATCAGCTAAATCTTTAAGACTATCTACATAAGAAATATTAGATTGGATTCTGTTTTTTTCATCCGAATCAATTCGTCCTTTTTCAATAAGACGCAATAGTATTTTCTCTAAACTTGCTTTAGCTTTATCTAAAGCAGCTTGATTGGTGTCGTATAATTTCACTTTACATCCAGACGTTGCAGCAACTTGCGCTATGCCACTTCCCATGGTTCCTCCTCCAATTATTCCTATGTTCATCTTTGTGCCCACTAAAGGGGGTAACTTTTAATTAAACTTCTATTTTTTTTTACACCTACAAGGTTTTTGAAACCTTGCAGGATAATTCTAAAAAGGTAGATTTTTCACATCTACATTTCCGCCCGACAAAATAATACCTACGTTTTTAGTTGCAAATTCTTCCTTATTCTTCAATACAGCAGCAAAAGCCACTGCGCTTGAAGGCTCTACAACAATCTTCATACGTTCCCAAATTAATTGCATGGCACTTATAATTTCATCTTCTTCAACACGAATAATCTTATCTACGTACTTCTGAATTATCGGAAAATTACGATTACCTAAATGTGTTCTTAAGCCATCTGCAATGGTATGAAAACTATCGTTTGTTTCAATTTTACCTGAAATTAATGAACGATAGGCATCATCAGCTTCCATAGGTTCTCCGCCAATAATTTTACAGTTATTTGAAAAATAGTGTGCTGCCAGAGCTGTACCTGCAATTAATCCTCCTCCACCAACTGGTGTTAAAATAACATCCAAATTGGGTTGTTCTTCTAAAAACTCAATTGCTGCTGTACTATTTCCGTAAATCACCTCATCTTGATTTGATGGATGTAGAAAAGTTGCACCTTTTTCTTCTTTTATCTTATTTGCTGTTGCTTCTCTTGCTTGAGGCGTAGATTCACATTCTATAATTTCTCCATCATACGTTTTAACACCATCTTTTTTTACTTGAGGTGCATTTTCTGGCATTACAATATAAGCCTTAACTCCTAATTTTTTAGCTGCCAATGAAACGGCTTGCGCAAAATTACCAGACGAATGTGTCACCACTCCTCGCTGTCTTTCATCTTCTGAAAGTGATAAAATGGCATTAGCTGCACCTCGCATTTTGAAGGCACCCATTTTTTGAAAGTTCTCAGACTTAAAAAACAGGTTACACCCTGCTTTTTCATTTAACAACTGCGATGTTAATACAGGTGTTTTATGAATAAAAGGCTTTATTCGGTTGTGAGTTTCTATGAGAGTTTGTTTAGTCATAATTTGTTCTCGATACAAAATTGCAAAAAGCAATTTCACTCGAACTGACGTTAATCTAGTTTCCTTTAAAGTTTGGTTGACGTTTTTCTATAAATGCAGCGACTCCTTCCTTGTAATCTTCAGTTTGTGCTGCTTCTATTTGTAATTTAGACTCTAGAGCTAATTGCGATTCTAAATCGTTGGTCATGGATTTATTGAATAATTCTTTAATCATACCAAGCGCTTTCGTTGGCATGTTTGCTAGTTTTAAACCTAACTTATTAATTGTTTCTTCGAATTCTTCAGTAGGAACACATTTATAAATCATGCCCATTTTTTCTGCTTCTTCAGCTCCAATTTTATCACCTAGCATCGCTAATGCTAATGCTTTTTGAAAACCTATTAATCTTGGTAAAAAGAATGTACCTGCACTATCTGGCACTAATCCTATTAAACTAAAGGCTTGAATGAAACTTACTTTTTCATGAGCAACAACAATATCACAGGCTAAAGCTATATTTGCTCCAGCACCTGCTGCCACACCATTAATGGCTCCAATAATTGGTTTTTTAATGGAACGTATTCTAGTGATGATTGGGTTATAATGTTCTTCTAGTATTTTTTTGAATCCAGGGTTTAAATCTGGATCTGTCACTTCCTTTAAATCTTGACCTGCACAGAATGCTTTTCCGTTTCCGGTGAGAACGATAGCTCTAACCTCATCATTTGTTTCGCATGCATCTAAAGTATCGTGAAGCAAAAATGCCATTTCACGGTTAAAACTGTTGAAGACTTCTGGTCTGTTTAGCGTGATATACGCTACTTTGTTTTCAATTTTTAATAGAATTGAATTATTACTCATACCTTATTTTTTATTTGTTCTCGATACAAAATTGTTAAAGTGTAATTTCACTCGAACTGATGTAACTCTACTTTAAACACTTGAAGTAGTCAAACGGTTCTTGGCAATCGTCACACTGAAATTGTGCTTTGCATGCTGTGGAACCAAACTGACTTACTAATCTTGTATTTGTGGAACCACAATTAGTACATTTTACTAATCGTTTTCCGTTTAGTAAAACCTCTTTATCTGCTTCTGCATTTAAAGGTGCTGCAATTCCGTAATCTTCTAATGCTTTTCTACCTCTTGGTGTAATCCAATCAGTTGTCCAAGCAGGATGTAAAATCAATTCAATTTTAGACTCGTATCCGGCTTGTTTTAATGCTAATTTTATATCCTCGCCAATCACATCCATTGCAGGACAACCACTGTAGGTTGGTGTGATTTCGACTTTTACAATATTGTTTTCTATGACTGCAGAACGTACCACTCCCATATCCATAATAGATAATACTGGGATTTCTGGATCGGAAACTTTTTCCAGAATTGGAATTAAGGTTTCGTCTATATTTTGTTCTGTTGTTGTCATGTTTATTTCCCGTGAAAACGGGAATCTTATTTTATTACTTCTCGATACGATTCCGATAAAACATCGGAATCACTAGAAGTGACATTTTGTTTTCATTTATGAGATTCCTTTTTTCAAAGGAATTTGTTACCATTCCATGTTTGGATACGTGCGTTGCATATATTGCAATTCACTTAATAAATAGCCTAAATGTTCCGTGTGAATGCCTTCTTTGCCACCTTTTTGGAAATACTTAGATTCAGGTATTTCTAAAAATGCTTCTTTTAAAAGGTCATTTACATTTTGGTAATATGCCGCTCTTAATATTGTTACATCAACACCAATACCTTCTGAAACCATGGATTTATCTGCTTCGGTTTGATGAAATAACTCATCAGTATATGTCCATAAATCGTTAATGGCTTCTTGCATTTTTGCTTTACTTTCTGGAGTGCCATCGCCTAATCGCTTTACCCAATCTGAAGAAAAACGCTCGTGATAACTCACTTCTTTAATACATTTATTGGCAATTGCAGATATTGTTAAGTCTTTACTTTTTTGAAGTTCGGCAAGAAATGCTAAATGGTACACATCGAATAAAAATTGACGCGCTATAGTGTAGGCAAAATTTGTATTTGGCTGTTCTACCAACAATACGTTTTTATATTCGCGCTCTTTACGTAGCATGGCGATATCATCTTCTGTTCTATCATCACCAGCAATTTTTGCTGCATACTGAAAATAGCTTCTTACTTGCCCAAATAAATCTAATGAGATATTAGTACAAGCAATATCTGTTTCTAAACTTGGACCATGACCTGTTAATTCTCCTAGTCTTTGACCGAGAATTAGACTATTGTCTGCGATGCCTAGGATGTAATTGTATAAGTTTTCGTTTTTCATGTTTACTTCCCACGGAAGTGGGAATCTTTTTAATTAAACATTTATTATTTCATTATTGAAATTCTTCGCTTTGCTCAGAATAACATTTAGGTTCAATTGATGAGTTTCCCACTTTCGTGGGAATTGTAATTTGAGCTTTGCCCAAATTACATATGTTTTACCTCGTCTGGTAAATCGTAAAATGTTGGGTGACGATATACTTTATCGTGAGCTGGTTCAAACATCTCACCATTATTCTCGGGATTTGATGCTGTAATATTTTTAGATTCTACAACCCAAATGCTTACACCTTCACTTCTTCGAGTGTATACATCGCGTGCATTTTCTAATGCCATTTCTTCATCTGCTGCGTGTAAACTTCCGCAGTGACGATGTTCTAATCCGTTTTTACTTCTTACGAAGACTTCCCAAAGTGGCCAGTTTTTTTTATCAGACATAATTCTTAATGCCTGCGAAAGCAGGTATCTTATTTATTAAACTTGAGTTATTTATAACTGTCAGGTATTTAAAACCTGACAGGATAATTAAATTGCTTGTTTTTGTTTTCTTTCTTGTTTCTTCTCTGCATATGCCATTGCTGCATCTCTAACCCATTCACCTTTTTCCCATGCACCAACTCTTGCTTTCATGCGTTCTTTATTCATTGGTCCATGACCTTTAACTACTTGCCAGAACTCGTCCCAATCTATTTCTCCAAAATCATAACAACCTTTTTCGTCGTTCCATTTTAAATCTGGATCAGGAATGGTAAGTCCGATTAACTCAGCTTGAGGTACGGTTTGATCTATAAATTGCTGTCGTAAGTCATCATTTGATTTACGTTTTAATTTCCATTTCATGGATTGTTCTGTGTGAATAGACTCTGCATCAGTTGGGCCTAACATCATAAGACTTGGCCACCACCAACGATTTAAAGCGTCTTGAGCTAATTCTTTTTGTTCTGGTGTTCCATTTGCCAATTTCATCATAATCTCGAAACCTTGTCTCTGATGAAAACTTTCTTCTTTGCACACACGAATCATTGCTCTTGCGTAAGGACCATAAGATGTATTGCAAAGTGGTACTTGATTGATAATTGCTGCTCCATCTACGAGCCAACCAATCGCTCCCATATCTGCCCACGTTATTGTTGGGTAATTAAATATTGAAGAATATTTAGCTTTACCAGTATGCAGTTGCTCATACATTTCTTCGCGAGAGATCCCTAAAGTTTCAGTAGCTGAATACAAGTATAACCCATGACCAGCTTCATCTTGAACTTTAGCCAAAAGTGCTACTTTACGTCTTAAAGATGGTGCTCTTGTGATCCAGTTACCTTCGGGAAGCATACCTACAATTTCAGAATGTGCATGTTGCGACATTTGCCTAATATGCGTTTTACGATATTTTTCTGGCATCCAATCTTTAGGTTCAATTTTTTCGTCACGAGCAATTCGTGCTTCAAATTGTGCTTCTAAATTTTTAATTTGTTCTTCACTCATCATAATAGCTATTCGCTATTGGCTTTTGGCCTTTAGCATGTTGAACTTAATTTTTCTTATTCAATATGTTTTTCAAATTCCTGAATTGAAAGGAATAACACGTCTTTTTTAAACATCAAAGTCTACCACAACTTTATCTGTTGTTGGTACTGCTTGACAACTTAATACCAATTGTTGTGCAACTTCTTTATCGTCTAGCGCATAATTAATCTTCATCTCTACAGCACCTTCAATGACTCTGCATTTGCAAGTACTACAAACACCTCCTTTGCAAGCAAATGGTAAATCTGCACCTGCTCCTAGGGCAGCATCTAAGATGTTATCGTATTCTTTAGTCATGGTGAATAAAAATTCTTTTCCTCCATCAACTATTTTGACTTCAATGCCTTCTACATTTTGCTGAGCTAATCGTTCTGCACGTTTTATGTCTTCTTCTGAAAGTCCGGTTACGAACAACTCAAAATGAACTAATTCTTTTGGTAAGCCTGCATTAATAAGATACTCACTAACGTAATTTACCATTTTCTCAGGTCCACAAAGAAAGACTTCACTTGTGTCTGGAATATCAATAAAAGTCTTTGTTAAAACCTCCATTTTTTCATCGTCAAACCGTCCATTAAACAATTCAATATCTCTTCTTTCTTTAGTTAAGAAATAATAGATTTCTAATCTTCCAAAGTATTTATTTCTAAGCTGCTCTAGTTCTTCTTTAAAGATAATAGATTTTGCAGTCTTATTAACATAAAACAGTTTACAAGTGGCATTTGGTTCTTGTCCTAAATGGGCTTTAATCATGGAAAGTACAGGTGTAATACCACTTCCGGCAGCAAAAAAGAGATAATTTTTAGAAGCTTCTGGCTTTACGGAAATACCAAAAGTTCCACTTGGTGCCATGATTTCTAGTTCATCTCCTGTTTTTAATTCTTCATTTATATATGTAGAAAATTTACCTCCAGGAATTTGTTTCACTGCAACTTGCCAAATATTATCTGCTGGATTTGAACATAAGGAATATGAACGACGTACATCTTCTCCTTTAATATCTGCCTTCAGTGTAAGGTGTTGGCCTTGTCTGAATTTAAATGATTCATGCAATTCTGTTGGGATAGCAAAAGTGATAACTGATGTGTCTTCTGTTTCCTTATAAATGTTTGCAATCTTTATATTATAAAAATCTGCCATATAGTATACTTAACGAGTAAACTAACACTTGTTAGTTTGTTTGACAAAGTTATAAAATAAAATCTAAATTATTTGTTAATGCCTTTTATCAAGATTTGATATAGGGTATTTGAGAATTCATTAAGGTTAAGATCTTCCTTTTTTGGAATCCAAATGTAGAGTGAGCGCAAGGTGGTTAAAATTGAAAACATCATTACATCTGGTTTTACATTTACTATTTGGCCTGCTTTTATACCATCTTCTAAAATGGTTTTAAAATCATTTTCGTAATCGCTTCGTAGTTTTTTGTAGTAGTTTTTTTGAGTTTCTAAATGCATCCAATCATTATTTAAGGATGCCATTCCGTAGCTGTTTTTACTAGATATATTAACGTGTAATTCAATAATTTTTTTTAGTTTTTCAATACAAGTGTCATTAGATGCGCTTATTTGTTTCATGCCTTCTGTAAATTCTTCTGCTAACGAAATAATGATTGTATTTAAAATGTCTTGCTTTGAATTAATGTGATTGTAGAGGCTTGCGGCTTTAATACCCATCGCTTTGGCTAAATCGCGCATAGTTACTGCGCTGTAACCTTTTTCTTTGAATAGCTTGGTTGCTACTCTTATTATTTCTTGTTGTCTTGTTTCTGTTTTCATAAGTATGTTGAGCACTAAAATAAGAAGATTTTTTAGTTGAACAGATTTATAGTGTAACTTTGGTTACGTTTGATTCTTAATACTTTTCGGAATTTTGACAAAAAATAAATACTATGGGAATATTTAATGCTTTATTTGGAAAATCGACGGATAACGTTGCAGAATATATTGAAAAAGGTGCTGTGATATTAGATGTGAGAACAAAAAGCGAATATCAAGGTGGTCATATTAAAAATGCTAAGCATATTCCAGTTCAGGAATTAGGAAATAGGATTAATGAGATTAAAAAACTGAATAAGCCTGTTATAGCTTATTGTGCAAGTGGTATGCGTTCTGGTAGTGCAACAAGTTTATTGAAAAAGAACGGTGTTGATGCAATTAATGGTGGAGGCATAGGAAGTTTACAACGTAAGTTGGGATAAACCTAATATAGAATGCCTTCTAAATTCTGAAGTTCATTTAATTCTTGAACTGTACTTTCATTATACTGTAGGGTCCAACCTAAAGAATTGGTAAGTATAAGGAATTTTGAAAGCTCACTAATTAATCGGTTTTGTGCATTAGATTTTAAATCGGATGCTTCAATTTTTTTTGCCAAAGATTTTTTTACAGTATCCTTTATGTCGTTATAATCCTTGGCTTCAAACTGATTTAGAAAATCTGCTTGCATATCGTAATATTCAAATTCAGGACTAATTTTAATTTCTTCTTTAGGAATACTTATGATTTGAAGTGTTTTTGTGGCTTCGTCAATTTTGTATTCAATTTTACTTAAATCGTATGCTACAGTAACATCTGCATTAACGACTACAATGGCTTTTTTCTCGGCAGATAAGTAATCTCCAAAAATTTCCTTTGAGTTTTTATAGGTAAATACCTCACTAAAATGGCCTTCAGTAACAACTAGCTTGCCAACATTTTTAATCTGCTCTTGTATTAAAGCACTACTTTCTTTAAGCACAATTTTATCTTCTTGTTTGTCTCCACAATATTTAAAAGTGAATAAGACAACTAATGTAATAATGACTCCAAATAGTATTTTTCGCATGCGCTAATTTAAAACAAAATCTTCAATTTAACATCTATATAAATGTGACTGAATTGAATTGAAGGTGTCTAAATATTGAGATGCTCGAATTAATTAATCCTTTTAAAATTTAATAAAATCCACAACAAACGTAATGAACAAATTTTTTCCCTCATTAATATTATTGATTTCTTCCTTTTTTATACAAGGTCAGCAAATAACTTTTCAAAAAAACATTAATTACCAAGCTAGAGAATTAAAACAAAGTCTTAATGAAAATCGAGATAGTTTAAATTTAGAAAGCGATAAAATTATTTACCAGGTTGATATATTTAACGAAAATTATTCGAACAGCATCAGCGTAAATAACAATGAATCTACAATTGGTCTTGATATTTTACCAGTAGGTAAATTTATTATACAAGCCAGATTAAAGCGTAAATGGATTGTTATGTATTTAGTGAAAAGTGAAGCTACTGAAATTTCTGAAAAATCCATAATCGTAGCAAATGCAAGTAAAGATCAAAATTCCGATAATAATACTTCAGTAAAAAAGTCAACTAAAAAAAGAACTGGATTTTGGGTTGTACATGAGAGTATTACAGGTTCAGGATCTACCAAATCGATGAGTTTTAGAAATAAAGATGAGGTCTCTAGACTCATCGCCAAGAATAAAGCAGAATTAAACACAGCAATCGCCATGAACAATATATTGGTTGTATATGAGGTTTATAATATGTCTCAATTTATGCGTAACCAGTTTAAAAACCCTTCGTATTTTAAATCTTCGGAATCGAAGGCCTTTAATGTTGTGCCTTATTACTCATCTAACCATTATTCTATTTAACTTAAGTTATATCCAATAGTTACATTTGCACAGGTAATTATAGTAATGTAGTATGCCTTCTAATAGATATATAAAGACAATTTTAGAGGTTTTACAGGTGAATTAATTATCCAAACGAAGTTAATGTAATTATGAATCTAACTAATATTTTTGCCCTAGTTGATTTGATACATTTACAAATGTATACACGCTAATTTAGGCATAATTAAATCCTGTTTTTTTACCATATGTCGTGTATGAGCGTGCATTGTCTATAAAAAATGCAACATATCTTAAATTTATAATAATTCTGTTGTAAGGTTATAACTTAGTCTTAGTTGCAAGTAAATATAGCTACATTAAGCAATGTGTTTCTGTAATTCCCTCTAATCTAAAAGTGACTATTATGACAAAGAACATATGCACTCTACTTATCTTATTTTCGACTTTATTTAATTATGGTCAGAACTTTACTTTAATTAAAAATACCAATCCAAAAGCTAAAGAATTAAAGCATGTTTTAAACCAAACTAAGGATAGTCTATTATTAGCATCTGAAACTAAGATACTTCATGTTGAAATTTTTAATGAAGATTTTGAAGAAATAGTTCTTATAGATGGTTATAAGGCTCAAATTTCATTAGAACATATACCAGAAGGTAAATTTGTTGTTGAAGTTAAATTGGCTGATAAAAATATAATTATGGGATTGATGCGCTACGATATTGATCTTTACGAAGAAAATTCTGAATTGTCAGATAATAACCATACTGTAGCAGAAGGAAAAGGTATGATGTTAGATGAATCCTTAAATGTGATAAAAACTGTACCCAATAAAAGTATCGTATTCATCTTAACGGGTTCTAACGCTAAAAAACAAACCAAGAAAAACCCAAAATTCTATTGGGTGGTAGCCAAGGTTAATAATGAAAGTGGGTCTTGCAAAACTATGAAGTTAATGGAAGAGGATGCTGTAAGAAGAGTGATTTTAAAGCATAAACAAGAGTTAAACAGTGTGTCAGGTAAATTAAATGAATTAACGGTTTGGGAGGTTTATAATACTACAGAGTTCATGGAGCATCAAATGACCAATCCTAATTTTTTCTATTCATTAACATCAGATTTGTTTAATACAACACCGTATTATTCTACACATGCTAAAGTTGCAAACCTCTAACAGTCTGTGTTTTATTGTTAAAATTTCATTTAAAGCACTCAGTTTAATTTAATTCGAGAGTTCTATATTAGAGTCGTCTTTTTGTGCCGCGTTTTTTGTTTTACATCGAGTGTTAATGCATGTTAACCACGGAAATAGGTTATGTATCTAAATTATAAAATTGCAGAATTATATACTTATATCTTTGTTTTTAACAAGGAATTGTACATATTTGCCTTTTCCTTGTGAAAAAAAATTGTTTCCCCAAAACAAAAAACCTACTTATGACAAGACTACTACACACAATTGTATTCTTACTTTTGACGACCATTACTTATGGTCAAAAATCAACATTATTTCAAAATGTTAATGTTAGAGCTAATGAGCTTAAACATAACCTTAACGAAGCTGGTGATAGCATAATTTTTAAATGTGAACGCACAGTTTACGAAGTGGTAATATTTAATGATGACTTTGAGCGCGTTATAAAAGTAAGAGATACTGATGCCGTAATTCCTATTGCTGATATTCCTGTTGGACGATATATTGTTGAAGCTTTACTAAGTGATAAGTTAATTGTTATTACCTTATTACGAAACGAGTCTTTTAATTTACCTAAACAAGATGATTTAGTTGCAGATAGCTCAGACCTTTTTGGTAAAAAGACAGCACCTAAAAAGGAAGTTGTAGCTAGTATTGAACCATCAATAGAAACATTAGAAATAGAGGTAGAGGAAGAAGCTGAAATTGTAGCAGAAAATGTACCTCCACTAAATAATGACATATTTGGTGAGGAAAGTAATATTAAAAAGACAGATTTAGCAGTGGCTGGTAAAAAAGCAGAACCTAAACCTAAGCCTACTGTAGCTAAAGAGCCTAAAAAGAGTAGCTTATCACTGTTTAACACAAAAGCAAAGCCTACTACCACCAAACCTAAAAGATCAACGAGAGTCGTGGATGCAGCTAGAGCAAATAGAATCGTTAGTACTTATTGGGTGGAGTACAAAATTAATAATGGTCAAAGTTCACAAAAGATACAAAAGTTAGGAGATCAAGAAACTGTTGACCGAATGATTAGAAAGATTGAAATTGACATGAAAACAAAAGCAGGTCGATTAAATGAACTTACAGTTTGGACAGTATATGATCCACCTAAATTTGTAGAACATAAAAGATTAAATAAAACCGATTTTACAAAAGTTGCTTCAGAGAGTTTTAAGATGAAGCCTTATTATAAAAAGGTAAATGAAACAGAGGCAAGTGATTTATAATCACGTTAGCTATTGCCACATCATTAGAAAACAAAAAATCTCAGATTAATTATTAATCTGAGATTTTTTGTTTTCTGTTATTAAAAGAGACGTAATATAATTACTTTTTAAGTTCTAATTTTTCAGCGAAATAATCACAAAAATCTTTCATAGTTGCTGTCATTTTTTCGTCTTGAGTTGCTCTTAAAAATGTATCACTCATGGTTACTAAAGTTTGATGAAAGAAGAGCTTCATTTCATCTACAGGCATATCTTTAGTCCATAAGTCTATTTTTAAGGTTTCTTGAGCATTACTGTCCCAAACCGATAACATTATGGCTTTAGCTTCCTCGTTGTCTACATTACCATCTTGTGCCGACCAATTTAGCTTTTCTGGTACTCGGTTTTCATCAAGTTCTACGTTTAATACGATTTTAGATTTTATAACTTTAGACATTATTTTTTGGGTTTAAATTTCGATTTTCTAAATATAATTTCTGGTTCAGTCTGCATTATTTTCATAAGGTCTTCGCCTGTTGTTTCAGCATAAGCTTTTACAATTTGCCATCCTAAATACTGACCTAAACGTCCAGGCGATTCATTATCTAATTCTAAATAAAATTTAGAGAATGGAGCATCTGCAATAAAACGATTTGGCAATTTAGGGTCTGTGTTATATAAGAGTTCTTTTTCAATAAAATAACTCCATATAGGGCTTTCATTTGCTTCTGCCCATTTATATTGAGCTTCTGTATATCCTATTTTTTCTGCATCCGACTTAAACGGAATCATTAGATCTTTAAAGTATAGTAGTTTTCCGAAGTAAATCATTTCATCTAACAACGTTTTTCTGTTGGTTTGAAACATGTATTTTTTAGCATAACCATTTGCTACATCAGGTACTATTTGGCTCTTTTGCATATTAGCCGTTATGTACATTGGGATATTTTGATAAAACTCGTGTTCTGCACCTAAATAATTATCTAATGCAATAAGAACTAAAGAGTCATTCACAATAGTTTTGTCTCTATATGCAACATCGTTAGTAAGCGTAATTACGCGTGGTGTAGTAAACGTTTTGTCATAGTACTTTAAATGTTGAAATAGGCCTTTAAGCTCTTGTTTAGAGGTGCTAAAATCAGAAAATTTATCTTGTACTTCTGTTAATAATGCATTTTGCATGGTATCATTGATTCTTTGAATCCAAATAGAATCTGGTACATGCTTAGAGAATAAAAAAGGATAAGCGCTCTTTAATTTATTTAAATCTTTAGGTTGTGCTTTTGAGAAAGCTTTATCAAAACGTTCTACGTTAAAATCTGCTTCAATATTTGCAATTTCTTTTTCAATTTTAGACTCCTCATCACAAGATAGAAGTATAAATCCGACTATTAATAAAACGTAAAATTTGATATGCATTTGGCAAAACATTTTTAATCCTAACTTGATTCTGTTATTTTTGTTGTGCAAAGGTACACTTCTTTGTTTTAAAAATTCAAAAATTATGCAAACTGAAAAGGTCGTAGATTATATTGTGAATTGGTTAAAAGATTACGCTACAAAAGCTGGTGTCAATGGTTTTGTTATTGGTATTTCTGGTGGAATAGATTCGGCAGTAACTTCAACACTTTGTGCTAAAACGGGTTTAGATCTTTTATGTGTAGAAATGCCTATTCATCAGGCAGCGAGCCATGTGACTAGAGCACAAGAGCATATAGCGCAGTTAAAAAAGCGTTTTCCTAATGTAAGAGACAAAGTGGTAGATTTAACTCCTGTCTTTGAAGAATTTAAAACAGAAGTAAGCTTAGAAGGTAAGCAAGCAACAGTAGATATGGCTTTAGCCAATACTAGAGCACGTTTACGAATGACTACTTTATATTATCATGCAGGTCTTTTAGGACTTTTAGTTGCTGGTACAGGTAACAAAGTGGAAGATTTTGGCGTTGGTTTTTATACTAAATATGGTGATGGAGGAGTAGATTTAAGTCCAATAGCAGACTTAATGAAATCTGAAGTTTATAGTATAGGTAAATACCTTGATGTGCCAGAGTCCATTATGAAAGCAGCTCCTAGTGATGGATTGTTTGGTGATGCACGAAGTGATGAAGATCAAATTGGAGCATCTTATCCAGAATTAGAGTGGGCAATGCAAATGAAAGACGAGGGTAAAACAGTCGAAGATTTTGAGGGTAGAAAGCGTACGGTATTTGAAATTTTTATGCGTTATAACACATCAAACAAACACAAAATGAATCCCATACCAGTTTGCGAAATTCCTAATAATTTAAAATAATAATTGCATTTTAGAAAATAAAACAGCTAATTTATTTAATTTTTAACTATTTTTGCATGTAACTCTCTACGTTGTATTCAATTACGCTTTTAATTGTAAATTATTAACCCTAACCGAAAACCAAAAATACAAT
The DNA here is from genome assembly GCF_045063645.1 of Winogradskyella sp. Asnod2-B02-A. Taxonomy (NCBI): domain Bacteria; kingdom Pseudomonadati; phylum Bacteroidota; class Flavobacteriia; order Flavobacteriales; family Flavobacteriaceae; genus Winogradskyella; species Winogradskyella sp. Asnod2-B02-A. The sequence continues at coordinate 273,447 of NZ_JBEFOG010000027.1, read as the reverse complement.
TGTCATGATAAATATTTTGATTGTTGACAGTCATCCTATCGTTAGAACTGGATTAGAATTATTATTAAATAGTAAGCCAGATTTTAAAGTTATTGGCAGTTTAAGCAGTGGAATTGAGATATTTGAATTTGTACGTCACCACAATGTTGATGTTATTATATCAGAAATCGATTTGCCAGAGCTTAATGGTATTACAGCACTAAGAGCTATTAAAAAAGAAAACAAGTCTGTAAATGTTTTGATGTTTAGTCATCAACCAGAAGAAATTTACGCTATTAGCACGCTCAAGGCAGGAGCTTCAGGTTACTTAAATAAAACCGCTACAGTGGATGAAATTGAAGCTGCTGTGCGAAAAATTAGTGCAGGAGAAATATCACTTAGTGAAAAAATGGATAAACATTTTCGTTATGAAGATACACGAAAAAGCAGAAGCCGAATGTTTAAAAAATTATCCACTAGAGAAGTTGAAGTTTTAAAGCTACTTTCTATAGGTAGAAAAAATAAAGAAATTGCACAAGAATTAGATATTAACGAAAAAACAGTGAGTACTTATAAAGCGCGTTTGTTTAAAAAGCTTAATGTAACTAATATTGTAGATTTAATTCATCAAGCTAAGCATCATAACTTAACGTAATATAATTAGCTTAATACTTTTCCTAATTTACGAGATAATAACATTTTAAGACCAACGTAATCTTTTACATCTTCCATTATGGTGCGTGTATCTGCATTTTCGTTTAAGGTCTCATTTTTATATTCCGCAACTTTTTGGTCAATTAAATGACAACGTAAGCTTAAAATAGTTTGACTTACTAATTGAGAAACAGAATCTTTTTTTTCTTTTGGTACAATTTGATTGCGTTCCCAATCATGAAGATTGTAGCGTTCGTCCTCCATTAAAATACTAGTTACTGTACTTGCAGAATCTTGGTCTAATTGATTGATGAAGTTTTTAGTAGAAAAGTCTTCATCTTGATTCAATTTGTCAATGATAGAGTAGTAGAGGGCTTTAAATTGTGGATTTGAAAATTGCATTTCATCTTCTTGAAGATCTAAATACACTTTTTCAAATACGCGTGTTTCATGTTTTGTTGGTTCTAATACTAATTCTTTAGAGGTTTCGTCTTCGGTTAATATTAAATCTTCAAATTGCTCAACTCTATCTCCGTAAAGCATCAAAATTTCAATAATTTTTCGTTCTAATTCAAATTGAATATCTACTTTTTGCTTAGGTTGAGGTTCGCTTTTAACAACTTGAAATGCTTTTTGGTCTTGTTTATAATTTTTGTTATCCTCTTGGCTTTCTTTTTTATTAATCTGCGCTAAAGTACTAAACAGTACCTCTTCGCTTATATCCATAATACGAGCACATTCTTGCACGTAGATTTCTCGTTTTATTTGATCAGGAATTTTAGCAATACTATTTACAATATCTCGAATAGTTTCAGCTTTTTTGATAGGGTCGTTATTAGCTTCTTTTACTAATAACGAAGCTTTAAATTGAATAAAATCCTTAGAATTATCATTGAGATATTCGGTAAGTTCCTCTAATGTATTTGATTTAGAAAAGCTATCAGGATCTTCTCCATCGGGAAACGTACAGATTTTTACATTAACACCTTGTTCCAAAATCAAGTCAATACCTCTAATAGAGGCTCTTATACCAGCTGCATCACCATCAAAAAGTACTGTAATATTATTGGTAAGTCTATTAATTAAACGAATTTGATCTGCAGATAAAGCGGTCCCAGAAGACGATACCACATTTGTAATACCAGTTTGGTGAAACTGAATTACGTCTGTATAGCCTTCTACTAAATAACAATTATCCTCTTTAGCAATTGTTTGTTTGGCATGAAATAAACCATATAATACCTTGCTTTTATGATAGATTTCGCTTTCTGGTGAATTTAGGTATTTAGCAGCTTTTTTATCAGTTACTAAAATTCTACCACCAAAGCCAAGAATTCTTCCACTCATACTGTGAATAGGAAACATCACTCTACCTTTAAATCTATCGAATCGTTTTTCTCCTTTAACAATAGTTAATCCCGTTTGCTCTAAGAAATTGATATTATAGCCCTTGCCTAAAGCATCATCTGTAAAGGCTTGCCATTCATCTAAAGAGTAGCCTAACTGAAACTTTTTAATGGTTTCTTCTGTAAAACCACGCTCTTTAAAATAGCTTAAGCCAATAGCTTTACCTTGATTGGTACTGTGTAATATTTTCTGAAAATAAGTATTGGCATATTCGCTAACTAAGTATAAACTCTCTCTAGTGTCAGCTTGCGCTTTTTCCTCGTCTGTACGTTCGGTTTCTTCAATCTCAATATTGTACTTTTTGGCGAGATATTTTATAGCTTCTGGATAGGTGAAATGCTCATGTTCCATTAAAAATGTCACTGCATTTCCTCCTTTTCCACTTGAGAAATCTTTCCAAATTTGCTTTACTGGAGAGACCATAAAACTAGGAGAGCGCTCTTCACTAAACGGACTTAAGCCTTTAAAATTACTTCCCGATTTTTTAAGTTGAACAAAATCGCCAATAACCTCTTCTACGCGAGCGGTTTCAAATACGTGTGCTATGGAGTTTTGTGAGATCAAATTTTGAATTTTAACTAGCTTGTAAATTTAATACAAATCAAATCGTATTAAAAATTAATCGGGAAAAGTAATTTGATTATCTCATATAAAACCACGAAATTCGCTTGAAGCATTAATGAACCAACGAATTATTAAAAATTGAATTGGATTTTACTAATCATAGCAGGCTTATTTGAAGTTGCTTTTGCGGCTTGCTTAGGTAAAGCTAGAGAAGCTACGGGAATTGAGGTTACTTATTGGTATGTAGGTTTTTTAATATGCTTGTCTATTAGTATGTTATTGCTAGTAAAAGTAACTCAAGAATTACCCATAGGAACAGCTTATGCAGTTTGGACAGGCATTGGCGCTGTAGGAACGGTCCTTGTTGGAATACTTGTATTTAAAGAACCAGCGACATTTTGGCGATTATTTTTTATTACCACATTAATTGTGTCTATTGTAGGATTAAAATTTGTGTCTAATTAAGCACAAAAAAAAGCCTATCTAAAGATAGGCTCTATTCTTAAAAAGATTGAAAGGTATATAATTATATAACTTTTACATTTACTGCATTTAATCCTTTTTTTCCTTCTGCTAAATCGAATTCTACATTATCTCCTTCTCTAATCTCATCGACTAAACCAGAAATGTGTACAAAATGCTCTTTGTTGTTTCCTTCTTCTGTTATGAATCCAAAACCTTTAGAGTCATTAAAAAATTTTACTGTACCAGTACTCATATTAAAATATATTAAATTAAGATGCAAATATAATCTAAATAGTTGAATATCAATTATTTTAAAGTGCTTATTTTTTAATGAAGTTATTTTGGTTAACAGTCTAAGCCTTAGTCTATAATTTCAACAGTTAGACTGAATTAAATATTGTATTCAGATAATGGCTTCGTAAATTTTTCTGGGTTTTCAGCTAAATGGTAACGTGGGTCATCAATTGCTTCAACAATGACATCTTTAAATTTGGGATTGGCTTTGTAAAGTAAAATTTTACAATCTTCACTTAAATGTTTTAGTTTAATGGTTTTTCCGATAGCTTGATATTTTTCCACTAAAATAAAAATAGCTTCAATGGCTGAATGATCTGAAATTCTGGCTTCAACAAAATCAATCTCTACTATATCTGGATCGTTTTTTATATCAAACTTCTCATTAAAAGAGGTGATGCTTCCAAAGAATAATGGTCCCCAAATTTCATAAGTTTTTGTGCCATCTGTTTTAAATCGTTTTCTAGCTCTAATTCTCTTCGCATTTTCCCAAGCAAATGATAATGCTGAAATAATAACACCAACAAATACAGCAATTGCTAAATCAAAGACAACAGTTACGATAGAAACAATTATAAGTACAATGGCATCAGACATTGGTATTTTTTTCATAATACGGAAACTAGACCAAGCAAAAGTTTCTATAACCATCATAAACATTACACCTACTAAAGCAGCGATTGGCACTTGCTCAATATACTTGTCTGCAAATAGAATAAAAGTTAACAAAGTTAATGCCATCATAACACCAGATAAGCGACCTCTTCCTCCTGCGTTAATGTTTATTACGGTCTGTCCAATCATTCCACAGCCACCAGTACCACCAAAGATACCGCTCAGCATATTTCCACTTCCTTGGGCTATACATTCTCTATTACCATCGCCTCTAGAGTCTGTTAATTCATCTACGAGATTCATAGTCATTAAGGTTTCTATTAAACCTACAGATGCAGCTAAGAATGCATAAGGTGCAATAAATTTTAAAGTGTCTAAATTAAATGGTAAATGACTCCAAAGTTCTAATAGATTAAGTTTGCTAGATAATTCATCAAATCCATTTAAGCCAGCACCTCCACCATCTCTAATAAAATCTCCGACATTTATAGATTGTAGACCTCCAAAAATTGAGATTAAAGTCACAATTAAAATCGCGGTTAATGCAGCTGGTAATTTTTTTGTTAATTTTGGTAAACCCCAAATAATGAACATGGTTAACAATACAAGGCCTATCATTATATATAACTTATTGCCTTGCATTATAGATTTTACAACTCCATTATCCGTTACGGAATAGAAGCCATTATCATTAAAGTTGAACACTACTTTTTTGGTGTTAATATCATAAACTTGATTGTCAGCAATAACAAAAACAGCTTTGTTTGTGTTTTTGTTAATTACATTTTCACCTTGAATAAAAAATAATTCAGTATCAGAAATTAAGTCCTTTACCGAGTTGTTACTAACCTTATAGACTAGTTCTTTAGATTCGGTATTACGCATGTTTTGTCCAAAAATATCCTTTGTATTTTCTTTAAACATGCCCAATTGCGCCATGAAAATAACTATGGCTAATCCGTTAACAAATCCCATCATTACAGGATGTGGAATTAAACGTACAAACTTTCCAAGCTTAAAAACACCAGCTAGAATTTGAATAATTCCCATTAAAACAACAGCCGCGAGTAAATAGAAATAACCCATGTTCTCAACAGGTGTGTCAAACAAAAGACCTTTAGCGTGTCCTTCTTGTATCATATGAACAAAAATTACAGCAACAGCACCTGCAGCTCCAGAAATTAAACCTGGTCTACCACCAAAAAGAGCAGAAATTATACCAATTATAAAAGCACCAAAAAGAGCGACAATTGGGCTTATTTGCGCAACAAAAGCAAAAGCGACAACCTCTGGAATCATTGCTAATGATACGGTTATACCTGCGAGGATATCATTTTTAGGATTTTGAGTGATTTTTTTAATAGTATTTTTGCCTAGCATCATAATTCTTCAAATTAAAAGGCGGCAAAGATAACCTTTTTCAATTTAACCTAAAAAGCCTGAATTAATTAAACAAAAAAAGCATTGGTTTCCCAATGCTCTTTATTGAATCCTATTCCGGTTTATTTTTTTTCTGGTGGAAATTGCATAAGCATTTCTGTTACAAATTCGTTAATGCGAATTTCTTTCTTTTCTACATTTCTAGTTTCAAGATTACCCGTTCCAGAACCTTGCCAGATGAGTTCTTTCTTTTGTGCATCTATAAGGTCAATGTATAATACGCCTTCCGTTGTGGTTGATACTTGGTTGTTGTTCCAGCCAGATCTCCAGCCCCAACCACCATAGCCTCCCCAACCCCAAGCACCATTGCCCCAAGCATTGTTATAAATATCAACACGTTGGTTAGATTTGGTAAATATGCTTACTAGCATATCTGGGTTTTCAGATTTGGTGTAACCTTTGGCCATTAATTGGGCCTCAATAGCTCTAAGTATTCGTCTTTTATCAAGATCGTTAATTTCTGCTTTGTCAATTCCAGGTTTAAAAAATGCAAAGGTCTTGTAATTGTCAAAATTCGCTTCTCTGTCGTAATCCGTTGCAACTCTAACAGAACTGCAAGATGTTAATACCAATAGTAAAATTAAGGCAGGTAATACTTTAAGTGGTTTCATTGAATTTTTCATATCGCTTTTTTTTAATTATAAATGTTCTAATAAATCATCATCAACGAAATTTGGCAAGGTTACTTTTAAATTAGGCTCTGTTTCCATAGCGCGTTTTATTGCAAAAACAGCACCTTCATTTCTAGCCCAACTTCGTCTTGAAATTCCGTTATTAACATCCCAAAATAGCATCTGTTTAAGACGATTAGATGCTTCTATAGTACCATCAAGAACCATACCAAATCCACCATTAATGACTTCTCCCCAGCCAACGCCTCCTCCATTGTGAATACTCACCCAAGTAGCACCTCTAAAGCTATCTCCAATAACGTTTTGAATGGCCATGTCTGCAGTAAAACTTGAGCCGTCGTAAATATTACTAGTTTCTCTATATGGAGAATCGGTGCCAGATACATCATGGTGATCTCTTCCCAGAATAACTGTTCCAATTTCGTTATTTGCAATGGCTTTATTAAAAGCTTCAGCAATTTTCATTCTACCTTCTGCATCAGCATATAGTATTCGGGCTTGGGAGCCTACTACTAGTTTATTGTCTTGTGCTCCTTTTATCCACTGAATATTGTCAGCCATTTGTTGCTGTATTTCTGTAGGAGAATTCTTTTTTATGTCCTCTAAAACTTTGCATGCTATATCGTCAGTTTTGGCTAAATCTTCAGGTTTGCCAGAAGCACAAACCCATCTAAATGGGCCAAAGCCATAATCAAAACACATAGGACCCATAATATCTTGAACATAGCTAGGGTATTTAAAGTCAATACCATTATCAGCCATAATGTCTGCACCAGCGCGAGATGCTTCTAATAAAAAGGCGTTACCATAATCAAAGAAATAAGTGCCTTTTGCCGTATGTTTATTTATTGCAGCTGTATGGCGACGTAAGGTTTGTTGTACTTTCTCCTTAAATAAATCGGGTTGGTTTGCCATCATGATATTGGCATCTTCAAATGAAATATCAACAGGGTAATAGCCTCCAGCCCATGGATTATGTAGTGAGGTTTGATCACTACCTAAATCAATATAAATATTGGCTTGGTCAAATTTCTCCCAAACTTCTACGATGTTTCCAAGGTAAGCGATAGAAATGGTTTCTTTTTCTGCTTTGGCTTTATTAACACGATTAACCAATTCGTCCAAATCTGTGATTTTTTCATCAATCCAGCCTTGATCGAGTCTAACTTGTGTGATTTTAGGATTTACTTCTGCACATACTGTAATACAGCCAGCAATATTACCGGCTTTGGGTTGTGCGCCAGACATACCTCCTAATCCTGAGGTTACAAATAAGTTGCCTTTGGGCTCTTTTTTTATTTTCCTAAAACCATTAAGAACCGTTATGGTTGTGCCATGCACTATGCCTTGTGGTCCAATATACATGTAGCTTCCAGCAGTCATTTGTCCGTATTGAGTCACTCCTAAAGCATTAAATTTTTCCCAATCATCAGGTTTAGAGTAGTTAGGAATCATCATGCCATTTGTAACCACAACTCTAGGTGCTTCTTTGTGTGAAGGAAACAAACCCATAGGATGACCAGAATACATCGCTAACGTTTGCTTATCGTTCATTTCTGCTAAATATTTCATCGTTAAGCGGTATTGTGCCCAATTAGAAAATACTCCACCATTTCCGCCATAAGTAATAAGCTCGTGTGGATGTTGTGCAACCGCATAATCTAAGTTATTCTGAATCATTAACATTATAGCTGCTGCTTGCGTTGATTTTGCAGGATATTCACTAATTGGTCTGGCATACATTTTGTAATCTGGCCTTAAGCGATACATGTAGATACGACCATAAGTGTTTAGTTCATTCTTGAATTCTGGCAATAAGGTTTTGTGATCCTTCTTATCAAAATAACGTAAGGCATTTCTTAGAGCTAATTTTTCTTCGGCTTTAGATAGAATTGTTTTTCGTTTTGGAGCGTGGTTGATGTTTGCTTCAAAAGGTTTTGGTTCTGGTAAAATATTTGGAATACCTTCTAGTATTTGATCTTTAAATGATAAAGTTGTAGTCTGCATTACTTTTTTTTTAATGTATTTTTATTAAATCCATACGGACAATGTCTACAGCCGCTTTCGCAACAATAACCGCGTTTTAAATGATATTGTTCTGTAAAACAGCGGTAACCTTCTGGTGTTAAGTAGTAATCACCATCTTCAATTGGGACATATTTCTTCATGTTTAACAAAGATAATGTAATTTGGTTTGATTTTTGAAACGAATAAACCATGATATTGATTTCAAAATATATAGTGCCAAAAGGGTATTTAGGAATTACCCTGTTTCCATTTATGGTTTTAAAAACCAAAAGTTTAAAAGAAAATAAGGTGCTCATTAATCATGAAAAAATTCATCTAAAGCAACAGTTGGAATTACTTATTATTCCATTCTTTATTATGTATACACTTGAATTCTTATTCCGATTGATTCAATTTAGAAACTGGGATTTGGCGTATAGAAATATTTCGTTTGAGCGCGAGGCTTATAGCAACGAAAAAGACCTCGATTATTTAAAATCGAGGCCTAAATACAATGCTTTAAATTATTTTAGAAAATAACTTTTGCTATTTTCTGCTGTCCGTTAACAAGCTTTATTTTTAATAACAATGTCGCTGTTTTTGGACTAATTTCTGAAATTGGATATCTGTCAAGGTTAATTGAGTGATTATAAAAAAGCGTTCGTCCTAAAATGTCATAAACATCTATAGATTCAATAGTACCTTGCTCAGAAGTGACTACCAATTGATCATTTTCTTCAAATACTTTAATACCAGAAATGATATCTAAATCTTTTATGCTAAGGTTGCTGTTTGTGTACCTTAAAATAAATCTGTCGTTATGTGTGCCTGCATCAATTGTGAATTGGTAAGGTGATGTGCGAATATTATGTATAATGTTTAGTTCGGTATCTTCAATATAAATGTTTTGGGCTTCGTTTAAAAATAAGCCATCTAAAGTATTTATAGTTATGGTGTGGCTACCTGTTTCATTTGCAATTATACCTAGAGGCACCAAGTCTTCTTGTGAAAAAGGGAGTGCTCTACCTTGTATGGATAACCCTTCATTGTCTAAAATAGAATAAAAGCCACTGTTGTCACCGCTACTAAAGTCATAGCCATCATATAAGCGATCAAAACTGTTGGTTGCATTGTGTACATACCCTACCAATATAGAATTGGTAACATTATTTGGTGATAATAAATCTAACCAGATTCTGTGTTTTTCGTTATAGTTTTGGCTTTCTTCAGTCTCACTATTTCTGGCAAAAGCATTATTGTTATAGGTAGATATTGCTTGCCTCATGCTATTGTTAAATGTTACATTAGATCCAGAAGTTGCACTATGATTCATTAATACAAAGAACGCCTGACCAGAAGCAATGAATAAATCATTAGTACCTGGCGGATTGGAGCCTGTGTTGTTGTGTTCTATGTAATCATTATTATCGTAATTATATACAAAGTCTTCGTAAAATGGATCTACCATAGTGCTGGCTGCTCCGTTATGATCCCAAAGATAAATGGTGCCATTAATGGCTGTGTTTAGGTTGGTAAAAGCATTTGCAGAGATGGCAGAAGGGTAGGGGTTTCCAATTAAATTCCAATTGTCATCCTCATTTGTGGCTGTGTTACCAATACCTGCATAAGGTCCTCCGTCATAGCCTCCATGAAATATTTGTTTTGTAAGGATACCATTTTTAGGGACACCACTAAAGAGTGCTGTATTATTAGGTACAGCGTAAGCAGTTGTAGGTATTGTAGTTGGTGTGCCTGCTAAACCTCTAACAATATAACCTGTTCCATCTTCCATTGTGCCAGAAGCTCCATACCACGTGCCATGATTTCCTGCACCATTTCCTGCTACAGATGCTTGCCAATAGTACAATTGTGCTGAGGCTGGAGAAATAGCTCCTACTTGAAAATTATCTACAGGCGAAGACCAATACACATATTCTGAGCCTGCAATAGCACTGCCATCAAAGTTTGGGGAGCGTTGCATATGTATATTTCCAGTATTAGTTGCAGTATCTTCAATTTGAATTAAGCTAGCACTACTTTTAAGGTTAAAAATAGCAGAGCCTTGAACATCTAACCATTCCTGAATAATGAGTTCGGTGTTGGTTTCAATTTCTATATAGGCACCATCTAAAAGGGTAACATTTCTCGCTTGTGCTGGTAGTGGAGGAATTGGTGGTGGTGTTTGAAATTTATCTGTAATGGGATAATTAGGCACCAAAGCGTTATCCGGAATTTCAATGCAATTATCAATGGTAGGAACTCCTGAAGGTGTCCAATTATTGGCTACATACCAATTATCGTCAACCGAACCATTCCATATTTTTTTAAGATAAGTTGTAGTCACGGTATCTGTACATCCGTTAGAATCCGTTGCGGTATACACTTGTACTCCGTTTGGTGCGGCAAAAACGGTTCCAGCATAGGTGCTTGCAACATAAGGTGTGCTTAGTGTGGCATCTGTAAATAAGCCGCTAATAGGAGACCAAGTTACTTCTGGCGGAGATGGTATACCGTCTGCAGTTATAACGATATCATCTATTGACCAATTGAACAAGTCACCTGTGTCACCTGTAAATCGGAATCGTATATAAAGTATAGTGTTACCATCTACTGAAGAAATATCAACATTTCTGGTTTCGTTAAAATCAGGTGGATTGGCATGCGTATATTGTGTAACCCAGTTGGTACCATCGATAGAGGTTTCAATAAATAAGGTGAAATCAGTCCCATACTGCCACAAATCGTGTTTAAAGCTAAGCTGAATGTTAGTTTCACCTGTGATATTTATTTGTGGTGACGTTAATGACCAAGTCGCTATATCAAATCCGCTTATCCAATCTAACATGGCTTCATTTGCTGTACCTCCAGCGTTGTTTGTGCTTGATATGATCCAGTCTGCACTAGCGGCTCCATTGCTAGTTGTCCATCCAGTAGGAAAAGTACCTCCATTAAAGCTTTCGGAAAATAATGTGTTTGTTGCAGCTGGTATCGGTGCATTAGTTGTGAGTTCAACATAGTTTAGTGAGCAATCATCAGCACCTAAAGGATATGCTATATCTGTGATAATTAAATTACAAGGGTTTACACAAGTAATATCAGCTGACCAACCGCTTCTTTGAGAGGATCCATCACTATCAAATACAAAAGTTAAGGCTCCTGAAGCATCAGTAGATGTAAATGGACCTGGTATTGTGGTTCCTGAAAAAACACCTAAAAGTGGGTAAGTGTCATCAGGGCCATCATAGACAGAAAGATAATCATATCCAAGTTCTGTATTAAAAGCGGTAAAAGTGGCTACCACAACATCTCCAGGATTGCCAGAAAAAAACGTGGTAGTTTCTAATTCATTTGCGGAATAATTTCCACCTGAGCCACCACTATCATAGTATGTACTACCGCAATCTGGCAGTGGTATACAAGTAATATCAGCGGACCAACCGCTATTTTGTACAGATCCATTACTAGTAAAAACAAAGGTAAGCGCACCTGTAGTTAAATCCGAAGATGTAAAAGAGCCAGGAATTGTTGTTCCCGAGAACGTACCAAGTAAAGGATAGGTGGCATCAGGACCATCATATATACTCAATTCGTCAGTGCCATTTTCTGTATTAAATTCTGTGAAGTTTATGTTTATTAAGTCACCAGCAGCATCAGGATAGTAGGTGGTTGTTTCCGATGCATTAGCTATATAATTTCCACTAGAACCTCCATTATCGTAAACCGTAGTACCACAGATAGGTGTAAAACATGTAATATTAGCTGCCCAACCGCTTAATTGATAAGATCCATCACTATCAAATACAAAAGTTAAGGCTCCTGAGGGGTCGGTAGATGTAAACGGACCCGGAATTGTTGAACCTGTAAATATTCCAATTAAAGGATAGGTGTCATCAGGACCATCATAGACATATAGATCATCATATCCATTTTCAATATTAAAAGCCGTAAAGGTCGCGACTACAGTATCTCCTGGAAAATCTGGAAAAAAGGTGGTAGTTTCTAATTCAGATGGTGAGTAATTTCCTGAAGAGCCTCCACTATCATAAAATGTACTGCCACAACTTGGAGGTGCCACGCAAGTAATATCAGCTGCCCAACCACTAGATTCAACCGAGCCATTACTAGTAAAAACAAAGGTAAGCGCACCTGTAGTTAAATCCGATGCGGTAAAAGGTCCAGGAATTGTTGTTCCCGAGAACGCACCCAGTAAAGGGTATGTGTCATCAGGGCCATCATAAATAGTTAATGTATCTGTGCCGTTTTGGGTATTAAATGCAGTAAAAGTTATGTTTACTAAATCCCCAAAGGCGTCTGGATAATAGGTGGTGGATGTGGTTTCATTTGAAGCATAGTTTCCACCAGAGCCACCACTGTCATAAATTGTACTGCCACAAACCGGTGTGCTACAGGTTAAATTTGCTTCCCAGCCACTGTATTCAACAGAGCCATCGCTATCAAACACAAAGGTTAAAGCTCCTGAAGCATCTGTAGATGTAAAAGGTCCAGGAATTGTAGTTCCTGTAAATACACCAATGAGTGGATAGGTATCATCAGGTCCATCATAAACGTAAAGATCATCTATAAATTCAGTGTAAAACGCAGTAAATGTAGCTGTTACAGCGTCTCCAGGTGTGTCTGGAAAAAATGTGGTGGTTTCTAATTCATTAGAGATATAATCTCCACTTGGTCCTCCACTATCATAAAATGTATTACCACACGTTGGTGGTGTGAAACAGGTAATATCTGCTGCCCATCCACTGCTTTGTACGCTATTGTTGCTCGTAAATACAAATGTAAGTGCTCCAGAATAGTCAGTAGACGTAAAAGGGCCAGGAATAGTAGAGCCAGAATACGTTCCAATTATAGGATAGGTGGTGTTAGGGCCATCATAAACAGTTAAAACATCATTACCGCTTTCGGTGTCAAATGCTGTAAATGTTACGGTTATAATATCGCCAGGAGTATCTGGTAAGATGTTTGCTACTTGAGATTCGTTAGCCACATAGTTGCCTCCTGCACCACCATTATCATAAAAAGTTTCACCACAAGATGGTGGAGGTGGTGGTGGGTCGCAAGTTATATCGGCTTCCCAGCCGTTACCAACATTGCCATCGTTATCACTTATAAATTCAAAAGTTATAGCTCCTGTAGGATTTCCTGCAACACTGGATGTGAATATGGCTGGCAGTCCTGTTACTGTACCCAAAACAGGATAGCTATTATCAGGGCCGTTATATACGGTTAACACATCTCCAGCATCCGGAATGTCAACAACTGTAAAATCTACAGTAACTGTTCCTCCTGCAAAATAAGGGGTTATTGTTGTGGTTTCATCACCGGCATAATTATTAGTAGTTCCTCCTGCATCAATATATACATTACCACATACAGGTAAGGATAAACAGGAAGTGGTGCCACCACCTCCACTTTGCTGAAAGTTAATAATTCCTTCATCACCATCAAAATTAGTTATTAGTACCACATAAACTTGTCCAGGTAATGCATTTAAAATGCTCATTAACTCGGTTGGAGCAATATCAAAACTACAATCTGTTATAGTATCTGTGGCATAAGGGTAAAATGTTGGATCTGTGGTATTGTTTGGGCAGGCAGCGCAGTCTGTATAGCTAATGTTTGTATTGGCATCATTAATATCTGTAAACGGTCCCCAAGCAATAAAATCGACATCAATAGGATTGCCCAAAAGATCTTCTTGGTCGATATCAAAATACAAATCTCCAGGTTGATCAATCACCATATAGAAATAACTGGCATTTGGTATAGAGCCTAAACAGCCAACAGGTGTAGAGTCTGTGCCACCATATACATTATTAAATGTTAATTGTGAACTACCAGAACAAAACTGTTCAGCACTTAAGATATCTGTGCCTTGAGAAAATGACCAATTAATAGCCATAAATAGTGTGAGTATGAGTAATGTTTTTTTCATAGTGTTTAGTATTACGCGCTATTAATAATTACAAAAGACTAATGAATTGCCATTCGGTTTCAGTGTTGCAGTTGGTCTCAGTATCTATAATGACAGCTTGCCATTTAAAACACTTGGCATTAATATCTCTATAGGTGATGGTTTGGTCACCAATACTATTTCTAGAAATATCTGAAATTTTAAAAATTTTGATTTCCCCTCTAATTTTCCCTTCTAAGTCTTTCCAGCAACTGCTTAAGGGTTGTACTTCTATAACCGCTTCGAGGTGTTCTTTGTTGGGTGTATCAGAGAAATCCCAAGAAATAAGCGTATCATTTATAGGTGTATTTGGTTTTGGGACATTTTGACCTGTAATGGTAAAATGTTCAACACAATTGTTTGTGTTTGTATTGGTTTGTTGCCCTAAAACTGGAGCGCACATAAAAGCGAGTAAAAAATAAAGTAAAATTCTAATCATATAACCTCTGTATTTGGTGAGACAGTACCATAGCTGTCACTGTGTGTATTAGTAGAGGTAATTCTTAATGTGTAGATTTTGAAGGCTTTGGTTTTTCAATTTAAGAAAAATTATAGATTTTAACGTTTTTTTAAGGAATAATTTTAATTTTTTGATAAAATGATGAAAATATCGGATTACGGTACGTGTGTATAGATTGCAATGGGCTTATTATTAGGTGTCTGTGTGAAAATTTCGATATGATAGTAATGTTCTTTGGTTTAGTAATTAGCATTTGAACAGTTTAAATAAATGAGTTCTTCATTATTTGTTGTAACGCATTTTTTATTTGAGGTTATTATTAGGTATAAAAAAAGACCTTAATTATATAATTAAGGTCTTTTTTTTGAAATTTAGAAACTGACTGTTAGAATATCATTTTCGTTATTTTTTGCTGTCCGTTAGCCAATTTTACTTTTACTATTAAAGTCGCATTGTTAGGGCTAATGTTATTAATTGTAAAACGGTCTGAGTTAATAGAGCGCTTATTAAATAATGTACGTCCTAGCATATCATACACTTCAATAGAAGCTATAGTCTCTTGTGTTGAAGTTACCATTATAGTCTCACTTTCTTCGTAAACTTTGATGCCATTTAAAATATCAAAATCTTCTACACTCAAGGTGCTTGCTCTATATGTTAACATAAATCTATCGTTTACGTAACCAACAGCGTCGCTTGTAAATGTGTAAGGAGCATTATTAAGATTATGCGTTATACCTGTGATGGCATCTTCAATATAAATGTCTTGGTCTGTGTTTAGAAATAAACCTTCTAACGTATTAATGGCAATAGTTTGTATACCAGCTTCAGTAATTTTAAGGCCTAAAGGTACTTGGTCTGTATTTACAAATGGTGTTTGCCTTCCTTGAATAAGGTAAGCATCATCCTCTATCATAGAATATAGATTTAGTCCTGCTCCGTTAGCATTTTTAGCATCATACATTCTGTCTTTTTCATTGGTAGCTCCATCAATATAACCAATTAATGTGGTGTTAGTGGTGCCAGAAGGCTCAATGAAATCTAACCAAATTCTATGCTTATTTTCTGTGTTTGTTTCAGTGGTCTCTTCAGTAGAAGTATCTGCACTTCTAAAAAATTGATCATTTCTATAGTCTGCTCTTCTCATGTAATTTTCAAAATATACAGTTTCAGTAGCATTTGCAGAGAAATCCGTCATTAATACATAAAAGCCTTGACCAGAAGCTACAAAACCTTTATAAGGACTTGGTATAGAATTACCAGTAGCATTAACGGCTAAGTAATCTGCTACATTGTAGCTATATGTATATTCATCGTAAAAAGATTGTCCGTTGGCACCAATATCTGTACCATGTGTCCAAATATAGGCTGTACCATCAATTTGGCTACTGTGCGATGGGTGGTATAAAAAATCTTCTAAATGTAACGCTGAAGGATATGGATTTCCAATAAAGTTCCAGTTATCATCCTCACTAGTTACGGTAAGACTCGTTGCAGCATAAGGTATATAAGTATAGTCTGCACCTGTATAATCTCCTTTGCCAATAGTTTGTGCAATAGAGCCATTATTTGGTGTGCCAGTAAATACGGCTGTTAGTGGTGCTGGTGTTGCTCCATGCCCTGTTGGTCCTTTAATGGCATAACCTTTACCAGGAGACATGGCTCCGGTATCTGCAGCTTGCCAATCTCCAAAGGTCATGTTTCCTGGAGGACCTATACCTTGAAACATAGTAGGCACCCATTCATACTTAAATCCGTTAGGTGTGCCTGGTGATACATTTTCGATATTAAAGGCTGTTACCGGAGACGACCAATATATATAATCATTTTCTCTCACAGTAGCTGTTCTGGCAATAGAGAAAGTTCCGTTAACCGTATTAGCCACATCATTAATTTGCACTAAACTTGCGCTATCATCTATTAAGTAGGTTCCGCCAGCTTCAACGTCTACGGCATCTGTAATAGTTAATGTAGAACCCGTAGCTTGTGATAAAATACCACCACTTTGTACAATAAGTCTATTTCCTAAGCCATCTATTGCTGTGTTAATTACAGGTGTATTAGCTGTGTTAGCAATTACTACACAATCTGTGTCATTTGGTACACCATTTGGTGTCCAGTTATTGGGATTGTTCCAATCTGAATCTACAGAGCCATTCCATGTTTTACCAATAACAAAATCGGCTGGTGTTCTTAGTCCTGGTGTAGAGCCACATGATGCCCAATAGGTGTAAACACCTGTAGTGTTTGTATCTGTTAAACCAGAACCTGCAACACCTACAGGATTAAAATCAATACCAGAAAAAATAGGTGTGCCTCCAGACGCTGAAGTGTACCAATCCATAGAACCAGACGGAGGACCTTGTAATGATCCAGGACCAGAAAGATTCCATACATAAGAACCGCTTTCCGTAGTATCACTTAGATCCCAAGCTGTCGTATATAATGTATAAGAAACTCCGGCTGTAAGCGTAACATTTAGTTGAGGTCTGAAACCACTACCAGCACTATCATCGTCACTTTGTAACCATGTGCCATTACATAAGCCTGGTGTAAAATTGCCATCATTTAAAACAATGTAGCCCATACCATCAAAATTTGGTGATGGTAATTCCATTTCTAAGGTATAAGTGCCGTCAGTATCTACCACGAAATCAATACCTTGGTAGTTAGATGTAACGGTGGCATATGCACACGTGTTATTGGTTGTGCTACCAACAGGACGTAACGCCACAGGATCTGTACCTGCATTAAGCGCTCCGGTTAATTGCGTACCTAAATTTACTGTGGCAGCACAATCTGAAGACACTGCTGTTAAGTAAAAAGGACCCACATCTCCAGGGCAGATAGCGATATCTGTTGTTGTTGGTGGCAGTATTAATGTTGTAAATGTTTCTGAACCAAACCAATTACCAGTACCGCCAAAATTTGTATCGCAGACAGATCTTACCCAAACGTAGTATATAGTACCATCTATAAGACCTGTTAAGTTTGCAGTGGTTGTTGCAGAATTAGTAGTGCCAGTAGGCACTTGGTCATAGAGTGGTGTATTGGTATTGGTGGTAATAAAATATTCGTAACCACTAGCTGGTACAGGTGATGCTGCTGTCCAATCTATAGTTGCTGTGGTATAGTTAATGGCAGAGATTGTAATGTTAGAAGGGTCATTAACACAACCAATATTCTCTACTCTTAATGTATAATCTTCTGCTTCTCCATACGTTGCTGCGGCACAAGAATCGGGATCTGTATTCAACCAATCTGCTCTAATACGCATTTTATAATCGCCAGGTGCTGTTGCTGCAGGTACTAAAAAATTAGCAACCACGTTTATGACATAAGCGCTAGACGCATATACTTTTTCACCGGTATCTGTAAAATCACCATCATTGTTCCAATCTACCCACATATTAAAACCGTAAGTAGAAAAAGCTCCTTCAAACTCGGCTACAAAATCTACTACACTACCAGGAAGTTGTTCTACAATCTCAGTAGTTGAAAAATCCTCATAACCCGAAGCTCCTAAACCAGAACTTAAATTAGAAATGTCTAAAGCTCCTCCGCCTACATTGGTATAAAAATCACTGATCCAATATGATGTATTCGTAGAACTTGGTGTACAATAAGAGATGATAGTCTGTGTCACCAAGCTAATGTTATCTACGGCTATAGGAGTAGCACCAGCTGTTCCATTATTTAACCATTCAAAAACCAAACGGTAGGCTGTTTCTCCAGCGTAAGCACTAGGTATGGTAGTTGTAAAGTTAGTCCAACTAGTTGATCCACTAAAACCAGTGCCCAATTCTATTCTGCCTGATGGTGCTGTACCTGTTGCTGTGATACCTGTATTTATAGGAATAGTATAACTCTGCGGTACTAGCCAAACTCTCATAAGGTCATTAGCATCTCCTTCTCCTAGCCAATCAAAACTTAGCGTAATGTCGTTTTCTCCTGCAGGGAAAGCAATATCACGATATATTTTAGGATTGTTAGTGTTTTGGTTATTAGTGTTAGCAAATGGAGGTACTAAAGGATTGCCATCAGTATCGTTAGTGATATAAGCACATCGTGTTCCTGTATATCCTGCAGGTGCAGTATCGGTTACCCATCTGTTGAAAAAAGTAAAAGGGAAAGGGGTTTGTTGGTCAATTGCAGACCAACCATTAGCTCCAAGTGTAGCTCCTGTTTCAAACCCACCATCTCCAGTGGGATCAATTACGGTTGTTTGTGCGCTAATTGCACCATAAGTAGTTAATGCAATAGCAAAGAGTAATTTTTTAAGCATGTATTCTATTTTTTAATGTAGGGTTAAATAATATTTGGATACGCTTAGACATCCTTTTTTGTAATCTGGATTATTAAATTTATTTGTAACAGTTTCAGCAAATTAATTAAGAGTAAATGTTACCCTGTTGTTAAGCAACTGTTAAGGAGTTAAAATATAATTATTCTAGGATTTATAGATGATTCTCATTTTATTCTCGTTAAAACTCAAAAAACGCTGGTTAAAAGTGTGGTTTTTGTAGTGTTTAATTGCTTTATTCTTAGGTTACTTGCTAAAATTTTTGATTTTTTACATGAAAAAATCATCGGTTATTAACACAAAATTTAAGTTAGAAGGTTGGTTTTTTGTAAGAAATATAAACCTAACTTTTTAGCATTTAGGGTAGTGCAAAAGTTATGAGGTGACCAAATGGTTGTATGCAAAACGTCATCTAAAACATGGTGTTTTAGTGCTGCTGTATTCAACATTAATTACCAAAAATTAATCCATTTTAAGTTGAAGGGCTTTTTAATTTTAAAACGATTAAAAACGCTATCTTAAATAGGTTGAAACTACAAGATATTTTTGTGGTAAAAACGGTTTTGCGTGAAGGTATAAAAGAACAAAAAATCCTAACGTATAATTGTTAGGATTTTTGCCATATCTTATAAGATATGTCTTAGTAAGATGAGGTGTTATTATGGCTGTTTAATAATCACTTTTTTAGATAATGTGCCACCATTAGTTAAAGATACCGTAACCACATAAGTGCCACTACTTAAGTTGTTGGTTGGGTAGCTATAATTGGTGTTTTCTACGCTTAGTTCTTTATGAATTAAACGCCCTGTGATATCAAAAAGTTCAAAGGTTTTAATAGCACTTTGTGTAGAGGTTGCTTCAATCGTTTGGCTTAGCGCTCTAATATCTACATTGTTTAATATGTCTTGGTCAATAATACTTAATGTTTCAGAAGTAAACCTAAGGATAAATCGTTCTTTAAAGACACCCAAGTCTGTTGTGAAAATGTATGGGTTGGCTTTTAAATCGTGTATAATATTAAGTTCCGTATCTTCTAAATAAATATTTTGATCAGAGTAGGCAAATAAACCATCTACAGTGTTAAGTGCAATAGTAAACTGACCTTGTTCAGGAGCTTGGTATCCTAAAGGAATGGTATCTGCATCATCAAAAGGTAATGCTTTACCATTAATAGTTAACTTGTTTTCCTTTTCTGTGTCATTTAAGATAGAGTAAAACTGGTAGCTAGTATCATTTAATAAATACCCATCAAATAATCTATCAATATCATCGGTTGCGCCAGATGCATAACCTACAAGTAGAGATAAAGCTTTGTTGTTGCTGTCAATTAAATCTAACCAAATTCTGTGTTTTTCATCAGCCACAGTTGGTGTAGTGGTAGTTTCACTTACGCCTCTATAGAAGCCGTCGTTGGCATACACGCCTCTCATACCATTATTAAATACAATACCACTTGGTGCTGGTGCCGAGTTAAGAAGCTGTACAAAAAAGCCTTGGCCAGCTGCAATATAACCGTTAAAACCAGGAGGTGTAGAACCTAAACTGTTAGCGCTTAAATAATCGTTTTCAGAATAATTATAAAGGAAACCTTCGTAGAAAGGATCATCTACACTTGTACTTGGTGGTGCTGTATGTCTCCAGAAATATAATGTACCATCAATAGATGGATTTGCACTAGTAAAGGTTGTTAACGAAATAGCTGAAGGATATGGATTACCCATTAAATTCCAGTTGTCATCTTCTGCATTAGATGTGTTACCAATACCAGTATAATTGCCGCCATTGTAAGTACCTCTAGTAATATAGTGTGTAATCTGTCCGTTATTTAGTTTACCTTCAAACTCAGCGTTATCTGCTAAAGGAGTGCCTTCTAAATCTCTAATGGCATAACCTTGACCAAGAGCCATAGTGCCAGAAGCGTAAGTCCATTCTCCGTGTTTTCCGGTGGTTCCATTATCTACAGTTGGTATCCATTCAAACATACCATAATAAGGTGTGCTTGGTGAGATATTAGATACGTCAAATGTTTCTACAGGAGTTGACCAATATACATAATCGAAATTAGTTAATGCGGCAACCTCACGTTGTACTCTTGCAGTACCTGTGTTTTGGTTGGTAGCAACGTCTGTAATTTGTATTACACTCGCACTATCTTTAATTTCAAAATCACCAGTTGGTTCAATTTTAATCACATCTTCTATGGTTAACGTAGAATTAGACTGTTGGGTTAAAAGGGCTCCATTTTCAATTTCTAAATTAAAACCAAGACCATCTGTGCTTCCTTGTATAATAGGATTGTTTCCGGTAACAGGTATTAAAATACAATCTGAAGCTACAGGTACGCCTAAAGGAGTCCAGTTATTTGGGTTTTCCCAAGCTGTACTTTGTGAACCGTTCCATGTTTTTTGACCATCTACAGTTACTGTTGTACTATTGCTTTCTTTAATAACGTCTCCATTACATAATGTGTATGTTACTTCAGCGAAATAAGTTGTAGTAGTAGAAGGAGTCACTGTAATTTGATTATCATTATTAGGATCTGGGATTACAATACCATCAGCTATTGGACCTTCATACCATGTTAAATCTGTAATAGGATCTCCAGAGGGAACAAATCTCCAGGCTTCGTTAGTTGCCGTCCAGTTTGGGTCTAATGTATTTCTTCCAGGAGCTACAGTTGCAGAGTTTTGATTTTTTTGTATTCCAATGCTTGCATTTCCATCATTCCACGGATCACTTCCAAAATTTGTGGAACCTGTACCATCAATATTCTTCTCTTTAATATAGACTTCTATAATGTTTGTGTTTTCATAGAACACTATCATACCGGAGTATAATATAGAATTATCATAAAACATAGGTACATCAGACCAAGCAGCAACTAAAGCTTGACAGCCCGAATCTAAATTGATAAGCTGGTATCCAATTTCACCGCCAACACTTGGGTCAACGTCATGATGAGCTCCGTAAATAGATGGGCCAAAATAGTAGTCTGTACTGCCACTACCAGCATTTTTTATGTTAGGGATGTCTCTAGTTGTTCTCCATCCTGAAGGGCTATTTTCTAATCTATCAACATCGAATGAGATAACACCATTAGATCCAATAACTATTGAATTGTAAGTGTTGTCGTAAAAACAAAAGTTAAAAGGTAAGGTGATTTCTGGAGACCAAACATCATCTAGATTTACACTTACAGGGTTTTCTAAACATGAAAATTGAAAAGGTGGATTATAAGGAATAGATTCTACAGAATAGCTAGAGGTGTCTCCTAGTTCTAAATAATTAGCTTCTATTGTGGTCTCTGGAATAGAACAAGCCACAGCAGGTGGAGCAGTGCTACCCAATCCTAGACCTCCAAGTTCTACGAAAGGGCATCCTAAATCAGATACTCCATTGTCATAAGAAACAGAACAAGGAGCAGTAACTGTTAAGTTGTAATCTTCTGCTTCACCACCATTATTAGTAATAGAACAAGGATTTGGTGTTGTATCTCCCCAATCTGCTACAATTCTCATTCTATAACTTCCTGTAGCTGTAGCTGCAGGTATTGTGAAGGAATTGTTAATGGGATCTCCGTAAAAGCCACTAAGGTAAACTTGCTCACCTGTATCTGTGAAATCTCCGTCATTATTAAAATCTACCCATATACCAAAGCCAAAAGTACCACCAACAAAGTTTGCTGAGAAATTTATACTTGAGTTAGCATATTGGCTCACAGATAAACTTGTGAAGTCAGCGTATCCGCCAGATGAGTAACCAGAGCTTAGATTAGAAATATTATTAAAGCCTCCTGTTGTAGAAAAATCATTGATATATCTAGAGCTATTAGTTGCACTAGGTATGCAGTACCAATCTGTAGTTTCGTCATCTGTTAAAGGATTTGTATTTAAGTAATCTGGTCCACCAATACAGCTGTCATTAAATGAATATATATAAAAGTAATAGGTCGTGTTAGGATCTAATCCAGAGACACTGAATGAGGTGTTGTTATCTGTATCTGCAACAGTATAACCAGAAAAACTAGTGCCTATTGTATAGGTTGTTGTATCATTAATAGTTGGAGGAGTACTGTTGGTACTGTAGATCACTAAATAGCTATCTGGTGAGCTCGTTGCGGCAGTAAAACTTCCGTCTAAAGAATTTTGATCTACATTACTAAAAACTAAATTAGTTGGTTGATTGGTTGGTTGAATACATGGAGGAGGGGCAACGACTGTTAAAGTATAGTCTTCTGCCTCACCTCTACTGCCAGAAAATGAACATGGTGAATTAGGTGAAGCACTATTACGATCAGCTAAAATTCTCATACGATGATTACCTGTTGGTGCAGTAGCAGGAATTGTGAAGCTGACATTTGCCGGGTTCATACTATTACTGCTCACATAAACATGCTCATCTGCATCAAAAAAGTCTCCATCATCATTAAAATCTACCCATATAGAGAAGCCATGATTACCAATGAAACTTGCATAAATATCAAGAGTACTTCCGGCATACTGACTTGCAGATAAATTTGTGTAATTTCCATAACCCGGTGGTGAGTAGCCAGTATTGTTATTTGTAATATTTGTTATACCTCCAGTTGTTGAAAAATCATCAATGTATCTTGAATTATTAGTGCTAACTGGAGTACAATATACATCAGTTGTTTCATTACCTGTTAAAGGGTTTGTGTTTAAATAATTTGGGCCACCTGTACAATTTTCATTAAATGAATAAATATAAAAGTAATAGGCTGTATCATTATTTAGACCCGTTGCTGTAAAAGTTGTATTACTATTATTACTAAGAACCGTATATCCCGAAAAACTTGAACCTGCAGTATAAGTTGTACCATCGCTAATAGTTGGAGGAGTACTGTTTGTACTGTAAAGCACTAGGTAACTATCTGGAGAGCTAGTTGAAGCTGTAAAACTTCCTTCAATAGAGGTGTCATAAACATTGCTAAATGTTAGATTAGTTGGTTGATTAGAAGGTTCTGTACAAGGCGGTAGAGCTAATACTGTTAAAGTATAATCTTCTGCTTCACCAGTAAAGGAATTATTACAAGAAGAAGGTGTGCCGTCATTCCAGTCCGCTACAATTCTCATTCTATAGTCTCCAGGAGGTGTTGCTGTTGGGATTGTAAAACTGCCATTTATAGGATCATAATAACCATTATTAAATTGCGTTTCGTCAGCATCATTAAAA
This sequence comes from Winogradskyella sp. Asnod2-B02-A, assembly GCF_045063645.1. Lineage (NCBI taxonomy): Bacteria > Pseudomonadati > Bacteroidota > Flavobacteriia > Flavobacteriales > Flavobacteriaceae > Winogradskyella > Winogradskyella sp. Asnod2-B02-A. The sequence goes on along the minus strand of NZ_JBEFOG010000027.1, from coordinate 249,466 downwards.
TCGCCATCGTTGTTGTAATCTACCCATACTCCAACTCCAAATCCATTATAAAAAAAGGAACCGTCGATAAAATTACTATAAAAGTCTACACTAGAGCCAGCGTACTGGCTTACAGATAAATTTATATAATTGCCAAAGCCGCTATTAGAATAACCTGTATTATTGTTTGTGATATTAGTGACGCCTCCAGATGTAGAAAAATCATCTATATAATACGATGAATTTGTTCCTTCAGGAATACAATATAATCCGTCTACTCCAGTAATATTTATATCATCTACATAAATATAATCTCCATTTCCACTGGCGTCACAACGAATTCTAAATGTTGAGCTAGTGCTAAAGGCATAATCTGTAGATGCTATTGTTATAGATGGATTATAAAGTGTGTTATTATTAAAATCAGTTCCGCGTACATAATTTCCTATTTCAACATAACCGCTACCATTGTCAAACTCTACAAAAAAGTCTTCCCCATTTTCCATGCTATCAGCATAAAACAAGAAGTCAAAGGTCACTGAAGAGTAGGAGGCTAAGTTGATATCATCTGTATAAATAGAAGAATATTCAACAGAGTTATCTCTAAGTCTAATATTTCTAACACCATTTATTAATGTACTATATACATAGTCTGCATCTTCACCACCATCATTCCAGTTTCCAATATTTGATTCAAAATCATCAAAAATAGGTAATTGAGCATGAGCTAAATTACTGCTTAATAGAAATGCGAAAAACAGTAATGAAACGAATAAATGTTTATTAAATTTTTTCGAAAAATTAATTTGAGAACATAACAGAGAACGTAAAATATTCTTCATAATAAGTAGGGTTTTTTAACTAAAAATATCACTAATGGACATTGATAATTATCTTAATCTATGGGTTAATTTGGACTAATTGCATTAAATATTGGGTCAAGTGTAGTGAAAATATTGGAAAAAAAATAATTTTTTACCGACAAAACGATTAAAAACATCGATTATCCGCATGTTTGGTGGTTTTTCTTACAGAATTAAAGACTAGAGTAATTAAAATGAGTTGATTATTTTTGTAAAAAAAAGGAATTGTATCAGTATCCTATTGTTAATCAAACCATAACCTACAAGTCTATTTTAATAGTTATAAAACGTGAAGATTTAATTCATCCTTTTATATCGGGAAATAAGTTTCGGAAGTTAAATTATAATATAGAGAAGGCTCAGGCGACAAATGCACCAGCCTTACTAACATTTGGAGGTGCGTATTCTAATCATATCGCTGCAGTGGCTTATGCAGGAAAAGCTTATGGTATAGATACAATTGGTGTTATAAGGGGAGAAGAACTTGGGTTAAAAGAAGATCTAAATCCAACTTTGCGCTTTGCAAAGGAGCATGGTATGCATCTAGAATTTGTGTCTAGAGAAGATTACAGGAAGAAAACAGATGTTGATTTTATAGCGCGCTTAAGGCAAATTTTTGGGGATTTTTATTTATTGCCAGAAGGTGGTACCAATGCTTTAGCAGTTAAGGGGTGTGAGGAAATTTTAGAACCAAAGGATGGTATTTATAATTATATCTGTTGTGCAGTTGGTACAGGTGGTACTATTGCAGGTTTAATTAATGCCTCTAAAGCATCTCAAGAAGTTTTAGGTTTTCCTGCTTTAAAAGGTGATTTTTTACAACAAGATATTCGTAAATTTGCAAATCAAGAAAATTGGAAGTTAATTACAGATTATCATTTTGGAGGATATGGTAAAATAAAGCCAGAATTAATTGCGTTTATCAATAGGTTTAAAGCCGATTATAATATTCCATTAGATCCAATTTACACAGGTAAGATGCTATTTGGCATATTTGATCTAATTGATAAAGGGTTTTTTTCTAAAGACGCAAAAATACTTGCAATTCATACAGGAGGCTTACAAGGCATTACTGGAGCAAATGATATGTTGCAACGAAAAAAAATGCCTCTCATTGATATTTAAAAAATAAACAGAAACAGATACATGAAATTTCGATTTATATTAGTTTTAATAATACTGTCTGCTTGGAGTTGTGGTCCTAAAAAAGGAATTGTAACAAAGCGAGGTTCAACAAAAACGGAAAGAACAAAAACCGAAAGAAAGGTTGTTACTAACCAAACGGAAGAGAAGACTCAAGGCAATATAGAAAAAACTGTAGCAAAAAACAGCGGTACACAAGATGCTGTCGAGGAGTATGTTAGCGTTTATGCTGAGATTGCTAAAAATAATATGCGTTATCATAAAATTCCGGCAAGTATTACGCTTGCTCAAGGTGTATTAGAGTCTGGTGTAGGTCGTGGTCGCTTAGCTGTTAAAGCTAATAATCATTTTGGTATAAAATGCCACGGTTGGAAAGGTGCTAAAATTTACCACGATGATGATCGCTCTCAAGAATGTTTTAGAAAATATACTAAAGCAGAAATGTCTTATGAAGATCACTCAAAGTTTTTAACAGGCAGAAGTCGTTATGCGAGTTTGTTTGATTTAAGACCAAATGATTATAAAGGTTGGGCAAAAGGCTTACGAGCAGCTGGCTATGCAACGGACAGAAAGTATCCGCAAAAATTGATAAGTTTAATTGAGCGTTATGAACTTTATAAGTACGATGAAGAAGTTATTAGTGGTACAACCTCCACAGTAAGAAAATCTACTACAATCATAGAAGGGAAGAAAAAATCGACTTCTAAAAAGCATATTGTGGCAGAAGGAGATACATTATACTCGCTGTCTAGATTATACAAAACAACAGTTGATGCAATTAAAGCTGAAAACAATTTAAAATCAAATGGCTTAACTATAGGTCAGCAACTTATTATTCCAAATTAAATTATGTTATATCAAAGAAGTAGTGCATTATTTAAAGATGCGCAAGCTGTAATTCCGGGAGGTGTAAACTCACCAGTAAGAGCATTTAGTGCTGTTGGTGGTACACCTATTTTTGCTAAATCGGCAAAAGGTGCTTATGTGTATGATGAAGATGGTAACCGATTTATAGATTATATTAATTCTTGGGGACCAATGTTATTGGGTCATGCGTTTCCACCAGTAGTAGATGCTGTTATTGAAAAGGCAAAACAAGGTACCTCTTTTGGGATGCCAACTGCGATTGAAACTGAAATTGCAGAATTGGCCGTTTCTATGGTGCCTAATATTGATAAGATTCGTTTTGTAAATAGCGGAACGGAAGCGTGTATGAGTGCTATTCGTTTAGCAAGAGGATTTACTAAAAGAGATAAAATAATAAAGTTTGCTGGTTGTTATCATGGTCATAGTGATTCATTTTTAATTGCAGCCGGTAGTGGAGCTATTACTTTTGGTACTCCAAATAGTCCTGGAGTTACAGAAGGAACGGCAAAGGATACTTTGCTGGCACGCTATAACGATATTAATAATGTAAAGGAATTGGTAGGCGCTAACAAAGGCACAATTGCAGCCATTATTATTGAGCCAGTTGCAGGTAATATGGGGTGTATTCCTCCTGTAGATGGTTTTCTAGAAAGCTTAAGAGCGTTATGTGATGCTAACAATATCTTATTAATTTTTGATGAGGTAATGACGGGTTTTAGACTGGCAAAAGGTGGAGTGCAAGAACTTAAAGGTGTAGATGCAGATATTGTTTGTTTTGGTAAAGTTGTTGGTGGTGGATTACCAGTTGGTGCATTTGCTGCGAGAAATGAAATTATGAATTTCCTCGCTCCATTGGGTCCAGTATATCAAGCTGGAACTTTAAGTGGGAATCCTTTAGCGATGGCTGCAGGTTTAGCCATGCTAAAAGCAGTGCATTCGGATAGTGGTTTAATGAATAGGCTAGAGGAGAAGACTAAATATCTTCATCAAGGGATAACGGATGCGTTAGCTAAGAATAATGTAACACATACCATTAATAGAATCGGTTCTATGATATCGGTTCATTTTGCTGAAGAAGCCGTTGTAGATTTTGATTCTGCTGCTAAGGGAAATAACGATACCTTTAAGAAATTCTTTCATGGCATGTTAAATGAAGGGATTTATATTGCGCCAAGTGCTTTTGAAACTTGGTTTATTACTGATGCTTTAACGTATCAAGATTTAAATGAAACTATTGCAGCTGTAGAACAGGTTGCTAAAACATTGTAATAAAAAAAAGCCTCACAATTAGTGAGGCTTTTTTTTAATTATTAGCGCTGAAAATTTTATACTTTTCGAATTGTTCTTCTGTTAAAATTGTTTCAATTTTATTATCTAACTCTGCGTTTAATTTTAAGATAGCTTCTTTACTTGGGTTGCTTTCTTCAAGTTCAGCTGCGCGTTTTCCATGGTTCTGAAAAGCTTTGTAAATTGGCTCTAATTGAGATTTGTCTAGCTTTAGCTGTTTTCTCAATTCTTGGGTCTTATTAGTAGCCTCAGTGTTAATTTCTGTGTGGATAGCAGTCGATTGTGCCATTACAGATTCTGTTCCAAGAATCATTACAAGGGCAAACAAACAAAGTGTAATTACTTTTTTCATTTTGAAGTGTTTAATTAAATTGGTCACTAAAGTAACAATTTAATTCAATAAAATAAAAAAGTATCGACTAAGCGATACTTTTTTATTGTAAAAAAAATTAAATTAACCTCTTTTACTTACGTTTTTCATCGCGGTTTTCTCCACGTTTGCCTCTTTTTTTGTGTTCTCTCGGCTTCATTTTTTCAAACTGAGCATATTGTTCTGCAGTTAAAATGGTTTTCATTTCACGCTTCATTTCAATTTGCGCGTCTAATCTAAGATTTTGTCTTTCTATCATTTCCTCTTTAGATGGTCTTTCTTTTTTCTCACCATCTGCAGGTTTGTTTGCTTTTCTAGCTGCTTGTCTAGTTTCCGCCTCATCTAAAATTAACTTATGTACTTTTTTTTGTTGAGCATCGGTAAGATCTAATTTAAGTGTTAGCTTTTTAGATTTTAAATCTGCGATGTCACTAGGATTCATATCCTGTCTTAGTTCAGAAGTATTATTTCTGTCCATTTTTCTGTGTTCCTTTTTTTGTGCAAAACCATTTAAGGTTACAAGAGCTAAGGCGATAATTACTAATTTTTTCATGTGTCTTTTGTTTTAACATTATACTTGCTTAGACAAGAGATGTTTAAAAACGTTTAATGGTAAATCTATTTTTAACATGAAATTTAACATTAGCTTTCAATGAGTTGAAGTGTGGTTTGGTAAAGATTACCGTGCTCTGTCTTGTTTTTTAGCCAAGCGTAGAAGCTAATAACAAAAATATCTTCTTCTCTAATTGTCACCCATTCAAAAGCGGTTTCTAATTGATTTTTAAAATCTTCTTTAGACATCTGTTCTAGTTTTAAATAATACAGTTCTGCAAATTTTAGAAAAGTGAGAATTCTAGTTTGGCCAATGTCTTTAAGATATTTCGTATAACGACGTCTAAAGCCTTTTAATCGGGAATTGAATAACTCGTCTTCATAAAGTTCAATATATAAGAGTAGTTCTGCGACATTTTTTTTAATCACCCAATCTATGCCTGCTTTTTCTATATACCATTGGTCTGTATGGTGGAACTTTGCTGAAATTGATTTAGCTTTTGCAAAGTCCTCTTTCTGAAAGTAAAACATAAAGCAAGATAAACGTAGATCTAACAATGTTTCTGAGTTATTATGCTTTGTTGTGGTTACGCTTTCAATTAACGCAATTGCTTTATCTTGGTTATGGCTATAGTTTAGGTTCAGTGCTTCAACTAGCGTTTTCTTTAATTTAAAAGCTTTATGATAAGTGCTTTTTTTTAACAACATGAGTTGCTCCATTTCCTTTATGTAATGTAAGGAGGCTTCAAATTTTTTGTTTCTAAAAAGAGTATTGGCAATGATGTAGACAATTTCAATTTGATAAAAGAGTTGTTTCTCTGTTTCTTTCTTCTGTTTTAGAAGGTCGTAGCTATTCATTACAAAGCTCTCAATGGTGTAGTACTTTTTGGTTACTAAAGCAGAAATATTAGCGATTGCTAAAATCTGGTATAAGGATTTAAAAGAAAGTGACGAATTAATTTCAATATGATGTGCTTTTAATAGGTGTCCTAATTCAGATTCAAAATCTATGACGTTGCCTTGGTAGCTGACTTCGTTTAACATTGCTTTTAGTTTTGCATATACAATATTAAGTTGATCCTCTAATTGGTGTTTTTTTTGATTCTCTTTTTGTTTTAAGATTAAAGTTTCTAAGTCAATTTTAGGAAGGTTTGAAGCGTATTGAATTTTGGTATGATAAATTTCATTTAGAATAGGAAACAGCAAATGCTCATCTGCCAAACGTTCGGCTTTATCTAAAATTTTGTAAGCAATGCTAAACTTGTTTTGTAATAAAAATGTGCGAGAGGCTAAGATGTATTTAACAACCTGCATGTCTAAAGAGTTTTCATCTTCAAGATTTTTATTGGCTGTAAAATCTATTAAGGACTGAAACAGGCGTTTTCTTAGTGCGTGATAAGCGTTGCTCTTTTCTACTCCATATAAGCGTTTGCATATTGTTTTAGAATCATCATTAGAATGCGCAAGTGATTTAAATAATTGAATGTTTTTAGTATCCTTTCTTTTGTTCTTTTGCTGAAGGTAAGTGACGAATTTATTATGGTCTTCAGTTTTTAAAGTGTTTATAATTGATTTTATTTCTATCATTAATTCGTCAGTATATTTTTATATTAGTTAATAAATATAATGCTTTTTTAAGTTTAGTTATTAATTATATCGTCAGTTTTATTGTAAATATGGTTTTTTTGATCAGCTCTTGTGTGCGAGATTTGCATCATAATCATTAAAACAAAGTATTATGAATTATCAAACCACAGTGTCTTTAAAAGACGAGGAAAATGTAAAATCAAGAAAGAAAGAAAAGAAGGTGTATAACCACAAGCCAACTCCTGCATTTATTGGTGCATCATGGTCTGCTTTACTTATAGGTATGGTTGCTTATTGTGTAGGGCTTTGGAATGCAACTATGGAGCTCAATGAAAAAGGCTATTATTTTACCATTCTATTATTTGGATTGTTCTCCGTAATCTCAGTGCAAAAAGCGGTTAGAGATAAACTTGAAAACATTCAGGTCACAGATATGTATTATGGAATAAGTTGGTTCACTTCTGTAGCAGCCATTGTTTTGTTGTCTATAGGGCTTTGGAATGCCGATTTAGAATTAAGTGAAAAAGGATTCTATGCCATGTCTTTTACCTTAAGTTTGTTTTCTGCAATTGCAGTGCAGAAAAATACAAGAGATGTTGCCTATATTAATAACGAACTAATATCAGAAGAAGACGAAGATTAGTTTTGATGATGGGTTTACTAGTCACCCAAAACCTCGTAATCCGTAATGGTATTGCGAGGTTTTAAATACTTATAAGTTGAACTAAAATTTTAAATTATGAAATCAAAACTGCATAATGATGTGACAGAATTATTAGAAAACAATGTTATTTCTGATACTGTAGCGCATCAGATTTTAGCTTATTATGATGCTAAAGATACCCAAAAGTCTAATCCATTATTTACTATTTTTGGGATATTAGGATCGGCATTAGTGGGTTTAGGTATTATTTTAATATTAGCTCATAACTGGGATGATTTTTCAAGAGCAACAAAAACAATGTTTGCATTTTTGTCTTTAATTTTTGGGCAATGTGTTGCAGGTTACGCTATTCTTAAAAAGAAAAGTCAAGCATGGAAAGAATCTTCAGGCACTTTTCTCTTTTTTGCAATAGGTGCTTCTATTGCTTTAGTGAGTCAGGTTTATAATATTCCAGGTGATTTAAGTAGTTTTTTATTGACGTGGATTGTACTTGGTCTACCTTTAATTTATGTACTTAACTCTAAGGCCGTAGCCATGTTGGTTATTGTGTTTTCTACCTACTATGCTTGTGAATATGGTTATAGTTTTGGTTACGGAAACAAGTCTCCTTGGTTATATTTTGTACTCATTTTAGGTACAATCCCGTTTTATGTTAGAGCGCTTAAAAAGAAACCAGAAGCGAATACTACCGGAATTTTTAATTGGTTATACACCATAAGTTTGATTATAGTGTTAGGAGCTTTTATTGATTATAATTGGTCATTAGGCTTTTTAATGTATGCCATGTTGTTTGGTTTTTTCTATAATATGGGAAAATTACCAATCTTTAAAAGTCAACAATTAAGACGTAATAGTTTCACTGTTTTGGGTTCTTTAGGAACCGTAATTTTACTATTGGTACTTTCATTTAATGTTGTTTGGGAAGAAATTCAACAAAACTTAATAGTATTTAATAGTCAAGAAATGCTGATATCATTAGTACTAATGGTAATTGCTTTGGCATTATTGGTATATACTAAAATTGGTAAGAGTCAATGGGAATTGAATATATTTCAATATGCATTTGTTCTGTTTTTAATTGTGTTTGCAGTAGGTAGTGAAAATGCACAATTGGCAACCATTTTTACAAATGTGTTCTTATTAATTTTAGGTGTTTTTGCCATTAAAATAGGAGCAGACTCTTCAAGGTTTAGTGTGCTAAACTATGGACTTTTAATTATTTCTTCAACTATTGTATGTCGCTTTTTTGACGTGGATATGAGCTTTGTTTTAAGAGGAATATTGTTTGTACTCGTTGGACTTGGATTCTTCTTTGCAAATTATATGATGCTTAAAAAGCAAAAAGTAAAAAACAACAATCTTTAAAATGAAACACATGAAAACCATACATATATTTATCATATTTATTGTTGTTGCATTACTTCAGTTAATGGTGCCAGCAAAGATGATTTACGACAAAGAAACTGTTTTAATAACCGGAACAGTTTACAAATTTAAAACACAACCCATAGATCCCAATGATCCATTTAGAGGGAAATATGTAACGTTAGGTTATGAATTAAGTACTGCTAAAAGTTTAGATTCTACAATTCAAAATAGGGATAGAGTTTTAATTTATCTTGAAAACGATAGTTTAGGTTTTGCTAAGGTGAAAAGCGTGAGTAAAAAAGATCTTAAAATGGGAACTGATTTTATAGAAGTTGAAATAGATTACTATAATGTGAGTGCTAATATGGTGCATTTTAATTTGCCTTTTGATCGTTATTACATGGAGGAATCTAAAGCGAAACCTGCAGAAGATATCTATAGAGAATACAGCAGACGAAACGATACTATAAACCAGACATATGCTTTGGTGGCTATTAAAAATGGAGAAGCTGTTTTAAAAGATGTGTATATCAATGACAAGTCTATTCATTATTACATTGAAAAAGAGGAGAGGTAATTTATTCGTTTTCTTATAAAATAAACTAATAAGTAAAAAAAAGAAGGCTTCAAAATAAATTGAAGCCTTCTTTATAAGTGGTATTAAATTTTAGATTATTTATTACTTCGGATCTAAAATAAGATTAATACGCTCAATAGCATCTGCAATGTGTATTCTACTCATAGTATCTGCACCACGAGCGGAACGTAATTGGCTACGTAACGTTTTTAACTCAGCTCTAACAACAGCTCTAATATCAGATTGGCTAGTATTTACAGCAGTCATTTTAACGTAAGGACTTCTAGATCTTCCGCTTTGGTCCTTAGCTGTCATTAAATATTCTAGTCTATCAATATGTGCACGTTGTAGATTACGTCTGTAAGTATCTATTTTATTTCCAGTACGTAATTCACTCCAAATACCTTTGCGTAAATCGCTCATCATATCTGGTAAAGCATAAGCTTTATTATCATAAGTATATGCTTCTGTTAAACGTTGCATTTTCCCTAAGCTCATAATGTTGTTAAGCGTTCTGGCTTGTAAACCTCTAACGCGTTCAACAGAACCAGCGAACTCAATACGATCAAAAATATTTTTGTCAATTAACCATTGTGGAGTATCAAATAAATTCTCTTGAATAAATTTCATAGCTTCTTTTTGATGCGCTTTAGGAACAGCAGTATAAACAGCACCTTCTTGATCAGAAGTTTTGTAGTATTCATAAACTCCGCCAATGTTATTAGAAACATGTCCCATATAACGGTTGAATTGAGAAATTACATGTCCATACATTTCTTCTAAATCATCATAACCTTCTCCTGCTTCTGTAGTCCATTCAATAAGATTTGGTACAATTCGTTTTAAATTCTTAATACCATATTCACTAGCTAACATAGCATCATCTCCTAAATCTTCAGTTTGTGAGCTAGGATCTACAACATCACCAGCTTGTTGATGTCCAAAACGGTACATAGGATCACCAGCATGTTCCATAATCCATTGATTAAGAATTGCCTTTTCTTCTTCTGCAGTTTTATCTAAAAGAGGTCTGTAACCCCAAGCAATAGCATACTTATCGTAAGTTCCAATATCTGGCATTAAAGCAACACCTTCGTCACCAGGTTGCGCTATGTAATTAAAACGCGCATAATCCATAATAGATGGTGCAGTACCATATTTTTTAGTGAATTCTGCATCACGTAATTTTTCTACAGGATAAGCAACACTACTTCCCATATTGTGAGGCAAACCTAGAGTATGTCCGACTTCATGAGCAGATACAAAACGAATTAAACGTCCCATAACTTCATCTTTAAATTGTGGGCTTTGAGCATCAGGATTAATGGCTGCTGTTTGTACAAAGAACCATCCACGTAATAATGACATTACATTATGGTACCAGTTAATATCACTTTCTAATATTTCACCTGTTCTTGGGTCACTTACGTGAGGACCATTTGCATTAGGAATAGGAGATGCTAAATAACGTACTACTGAGTAACGTGCATCTTCTGGGCTCCAATCTGGATCTTCTTCAACAGTTGGTGGATCTTTTGCTATAATAGCATCTTTAAAACCTGCAGCTTCAAAAGCCACTTGCCAATCTTCTATACCTTGCTTAAGATATTTTCTCCATTTTTCTGGAGTTGCTCTGTCTATATAATAAACGATTTGCTTTTTAGGAACTACTAATTCACCTCGCTTAAATTTCTCAATGTCTTCATCTTTAACTTCTAGTCTCCAACGGTCTAAAAATTCTAATGATTTACTTTTTTGATCTTCTAAACCATAATCCGTTTGGTTACTAGTAAACCAACCTACACGCTCATCAAAATAACGACGCTTCATAGGCACTTCTGGTAATAAAATCATAGAGTTATTAATTTCTATAGATATGGCACCTGTATTAGAATTTGATGGTGGTTGTCCTGATGCATACGTTTTTACGGTACGCGATTCAATATTTGTAGGATAAGATTTTATCGTTTCAATGTATGAAAGCTGTGCATCTAAACGTGAAATTTTATATTGTCGTCTTGCACGTTGTGGAAAACCTAATGGCTTCACATCTTTTTCAAATAAATCTGTAACTTCAATAACTGTATTTAAAGAATCCTTGCTAAATGCTTTAATAGGAAAAGAAGCAATTACAGGCTCAAAATTAGAGTTTTCAACAGCTTCATGTACAGGTAAAGAATCTGCAGCAACGACTTCGTAAGAAACCATGCGTAACAATACTTTTTTGTCTTTCTTTTCCCAACGTAATACTTGTTCGCTTAATTTTCCTCCACCAAATCCAAGACCTGATGCAGTTTTAGCTATACGAGTTACCATAAGCATTTCTCTATTAAAAAGAGAATCTGGAATCTCATAGTAAAATTTGTCATCTACCGTGTGCACAGTAAATAAACCTTCGTCGCTTTTTGCTTCTTTAGTGATGATTTTACTGTAAGGTTGTGGATCGTTTTTTCCAGGTTTCTTTGCTGGAGGTTTTGCCATGGCTGTGGCATCTTTTGATTTTCCGGCTTTTTTTGCAGTAGAGCAAGAAAATGCGAGAAATGCTGAAACTACTAGGAGTAGTTTAAGTGATACGTGTTTCAAATTAGTCGGTTTTTATTAAATTTTGTTGAAAATACGGATTCTAGTAAGAATCTGATAAATTTAAAACCGACTTTAGTATTTTTTTAACGTGATAATTAAAAGGTATTCATGTACTCTTGGATGAGGTCTAATCCTTCAACGTGTCGCATGGTGGTGCCAATAAATGGCATACTTATACCATCTAAATAAAAAGAAACTCTATAATCAATGAGTACACTTTGTTCTGGGATATTACTTTCCTCTAAAGGAGTTTCGAGTGCGAGGTTTAAGGTCGATTGATCCGCACATGATCCGCCAGGAATATGACAATGCGCGCAGTTAATATCCATATAGGCTCTTACTCTGGTTTCTAAAGGAAGCGATGTGTCTTGCCAATTTGCTAGACTTCTTACAGAAGCACTATTAGATAAACCAGTTAAAGTTTGATTGGCTATAAATTGTTCCAATTGATTAACTCCATTAATTTCAAAATTCATAGATCTCAATTTTGGACCTATTGGTATAATGTTATCATTATTACTATGACATGTAAAACAATCTGTGTTAGAGGGTATTTGAAAAGTAGAAGAGTTGCTGTTACCTTCGGTATCAATCCAAGTTACAGGTAATGAGCTTCCTTCTAGATCTAAAACAGCATCTGTCTGTTCGCTGTTCCATTTATAATCACCTGTTTCCCAAAGGCCGTTTAATTTAATTAAAACTCGTGTTTCAATAATTGTTTTTCCCAAAGATAAATCGCGATCATCAATGTTGAAATAAAAGGTTTTGGCAATGACAGTATTGTCAGGAAAGATAGGCAATCCATCTCCATCATATTCCATACTAGTTCCTTCTGGTAAGGCGATAATACGTTGTTTGTGAGCATAGTCTGAAAACAATCTGGTGTTAAGGTCGTACTCAAATGCTTTTGATGTAATCATTAATTCATTCAAATTACCTGAAAATAAATTTAACTCAGATAGGTTGGTTTTAAATTCTGCAGCGACATTTGGTACTGAAGTTGTAAAGCTGTACACATTAGAGTATAAGCTCATATTATTGGCGTCACAAAGCGTTTGGATATATATGTCGTAAGTTGTATTAGCTATTAAATTGGTGAGTTCAAGGTCTGTGTCTGCTTCAGAAATCGTTGTGCCATTACCTAATGTAAATCCTGTAATACCATATTCTATAGAGTATTCTGCAGAAGCATTAACGGCATTCCATGTAATTGTCGCGGAATTACTAGTAATTGTATGTGAAGAAATATTTGTTACACTATCACAAACGGCAATAAAATCATCTGCATCATCTGAGCAAGAAAAAGCAGTAAATAGAGTAAAACATAAAATAAATAGCTTTTTCATAATAAATGATGTGTTTCTTTAGACATAGCAGTTGTGAAAATACTAAAAATGTATTAACTATCTATTTTTTCATGACTTTAGCTTGAAAATTTTCAAGAAGAGTAAGCTTTTTATATTATTTAAGGAGCTTTGAAATATGGTAAAAATCTATTAATTAAGGCTTTAACTCAATGCTGTTTTTTGTTAAAATAAAAATAGTATATTTATCAAATAATTAACTAGACCTAAGCTATGGATAGAAGAAATTTCTTAAAAAAAGGCGGTAAAGCATTATTAGTTACTTCAACTATTGCGTTAACCGGAATATCTCTTAACTCATGTTCTACAGACGATTCTGATGATAGTTTCACAGATGGTTATTACGATGATGGCTACTATGATGATGGTTACTACGATGATGGTTACTACGATGATGGTTATTACGATGATGGTTACTACGATGATGGTTATTATGATGATGGTTATTATGATGATGGCTATTATGATGATGGCTATTATGATGATGGCTATTATGATGATGGTTATTACGATGATGGTTATTACGATGATGGCTATTAATAGCTACAACAATTCATTCTAAATTTATTTTATGTTAAAAGTTGCATTTTTACACGATGTAGGAATGGACTTTATTGGTGGTGCAGAATTGTCTAATAAGAAAATTATTGACAAAGGGCTTGCATTAGGCTATGAAGTTGTCTATGATAATTTACGAGATTTTGAACGTACTAAATCCATAATCGCAACTAGCGACATAACCATTCTAAACAATTTGGTAAGATGCAAATATGAGTTTGAACTTATTGCATTTTTACGATCTCAACAGTTACCTTATATAAAGTGGGAACACGATTATGGCCTTTGTGCTAAGCGAAGTTTGCTATGTATGGTAGAGTCTAAAGTTAAAAATTGTTGTGATACTAATCGCTTTCACAATTATAGAAACCTTTTTGCCGATGCTTTGCTTAATGTGTTTCAGTCACCAATGCACTATGATTATCATAAAAAGTTGTATGGCGAAGCTGTAACTAAACATATTGTTCTTCCTCCTCCAATTAATGTTGAAAATATAAAGACCTCTTCAAATAAAAATAAAGACGAAGTCGTTTTTATTGGGAGCTTAAACCAAGTAAAAGGTGGGCATAAATTAATAAATTATGCTATTTCTCATCCTGAATTAAAATTTAAAGTTTTTGGAAAGAATAGATTAAGAAGAACACTTCCGAAAAATATAACAATTACAGACAAAGTACCAAATAAAAAGGTTTTAGAAGCGTTTGCAAAAGCTGAATATTTCTTTTTTAAACCACTTTGGCCAGAACCATCTGGACGTGTGGCTGCTGAAGCTTTTTTGTCTGGGAATTCTATAGTATCTAATGATAGAGTAGGTACATTTTCTTATGATTTTTACCCTAATGATATTGAAAGAGCAAGAGAAGATATGGCAAATGCTCCAAGTTTCTTTTGGGAATCTGTTTTAGAAGCACTTTCAAAAACAAAACAAAAACAAGCTAAATTTAAGCACGTCCTCGTGTATAAAAGTTATGGTGGACTTGGTGATCAGTTTATTGCTATTCCTGCTTTAAATAAGTTAAAAGAAGTTTCAGAAGAGGTTACGCTAGCGATTCCAAAAGGGTTACTTAATGTTTTTGAAAAACATACCAATGGATTTCATCTTATGGCTATTTCTGATATTGAAAATAGTGATACAAGTCAATTTGATAAAGTTATTAATCTAGGGAATTACCCTAAGAGTCGTCGCTATCGCAATGAAGGCGTTATTGATTATGCAACACATAATAAATTAAGACAGCACGCGCTTAAACATTACATAGATGCTATTGCCACTTTGCATAAAGAAGTAGATACAAACTATAACGGCTACCCTTATTTTGCGGCTGAGGTCAATATAGATGAACCTTATTTTACGGTGCATCCAGGAGCAGGTTTTAAACCAAAATGGTGGCCAACAAATCGCTATGTAGAACTTATAAAGTTAATTTTAGAGCGATTTAAAAATTATACATGTACGGTTATTTTGGGGCCAAATGATCCTGAATCATTTCATTTTAAAAATATAGAGCGAGTAACAGTAGAAACTGGTAATCTTGATGCTGTGGAAGCTTGTTTAAAAGGATCATCATTTCATATTGGTAATGATTCTGGTATAACGCATTTTGCAGGTGTGTTTAATGTGCCATTTCTATCTTTTCATGGACTTACAGGTCCAGGATCGTGGTCGGCACTTTCAGAACATAAAGAAATTATTTGGGGTAAACCTGGCAATTGTAATATTACTTGTAAGTACGATATTGCAACAAATTGTGAGCATCGTATTTGTTTAACTTCAATATCTATTCAAACGGCTTTAGCTGCTGTTTATAAATTGATACAAAAAAGTGATATTATGGGAGAGGGTAGAGAGAAATTAATTTTTAATCCTGAATATCAAGTAAAATCTGAATCAGAAGGATTTAGAATCACTTCTAAAGACAAGCAATTATTTTTAGAGTTTAAGGATAAAGCTGAGCGTTTATATTTTACAGAGTTGGTGCAGAATGATGTTTTTGTTGATTCTATTCCTACGGATAACTTAAACATTTTAATTAATACTTTAATTGAAGAGCAGCTTGTGTTTTGTTTGCCTGTTTAATTATAACGAAATTTGCTCTTTCACAATATGCCATTCAAAATTTAAGAAAAGACGACTATGAGCTTCAAAAGGGTCTCTATTTTTATCTAATAAAATACGTTTTTTTGCTTTGTATAAATCTTCTGTAGGTTTTGTGTTTCTAATAAGATTATGATGTGGATTATCAGAAATTTTGTGTTCATGGCTATAAATAGTTTTGTTATTAAAAACAGATATTTTAGTGCCTAAACGCTTTTGGAAATCAATAAAGAATGTGTCTTCGTGTCCGTAATGTCCACAAAATTCTTCATCAATGCCTAATGATTTAAAATAGGTGCTTTTACTCAAGAAAAATGTATTGAAATGTGTCTTGTTTTCAGCATTATCTCTTTTTCTGAGAAATTTATAAATATGATCTGGAATTTTATATGCAATTAGAAATTGTAAAACTGCTTCAGGGAAAATATGGTCTAAATCCGTGACAATCAGTTTTTGAGATTTAGACAAATGAACGCCTAAATTTCTGGCACCACCTTGATTCCATTTAATATCAGTAGTGATTTTAACTAACGTATAGTTAAGCGAGCAATCTTCAGGAATTGTAATCTCTACAGGAGAACAGTCGTTAATAAAAATAAAATGAATATGTCTTAAAAGATATGGTTTATATGCTCTATATATATTTAAAAGAGCATATAAACCATTAAGATTGTGTTCTAAATAAACAGGAACAACATATGTGAGTTTTATCTGTTGATATTTAAGCATGGTTAAATTTAAACCATTTCAACAAACAAACCATCATCAGTTTTTTCAACCTTTGTTAGACCATGTTTGCTTAAACCTTTAATGCCTTTATCCCAACCTTTATTACTTAAACCAGATTTAGATTTTAGAACGGTTAAATCCATGCGTTTTTCAACTTTTAGAACTTCTAAAATTGCTTTTTCATTATCACTAAGGTCTACTTTCTTCTTCTCTGGTCGCATTTGAGGGAAGAATAAAACTTCTTGTATACTTTGATTGTTAGTTAAGAACATAATTAAACGGTCCATACCAATTCCCATTCCAGATGTAGGAGGCATTCCGTATTCTAGTGCACGTAAAAAATCGTGATCTATAAATTCTGTTGCTTCGTCATCCCCTTTTTGAGCTAATTTTAATTGGTGCTCAAAACGCTCGCGTTGATCAATTGGGTCATTTAATTCTGAATAGGCATTGGCAACTTCTTTACCGCAAACCATTAATTCAAAACGCTCAGTTAATTCTGGGTTTTCTCTGTGTTCTTTACACAAAGGACTCATTTCTTTAGGATAGTCGGTAATGAATGTTGGTTGGATATAATTCCCTTCACATTTTTCACCAAAAATCTCATCAATTAACTTTCCTTTACCCATGGTCTCATCAACTTCAATATGCATGCCTTTTGCAGCCGCTCTTATTTCGTCTTCAGACTTATTATAAATATCAAAACCTGTGAATTCTAAAATAGAATCGCGCATGGTGATACGCTTATAAGGTGCTTTAAAATTGATTTTATGTTCACCAAAAGTCGCTTCAGATGTTCCATTAACAGCTAGTGCACAATGTTCTAGTAATTTCTCACAGAAATCCATCATCCAATTGTAATCTTTGTATGATACATAGATTTCCATAGCGGTAAATTCCGGATTATGAGTTCTGTCCATACCTTCATTTCTGAAGTTTTTAGAAAACTCATAAACACCATCAAAACCACCAACGATTAATCGTTTTAAGTATAATTCGTTAGCAATTCTCATATATAATGGAATGTCTAAACTGTTATGGTGTGTAATAAATGGACGTGCAGCTGCTCCTCCAGGAATAGGTTGTAAAACTGGAGTTTCTACTTCAAAATAACCAGCATCATTAAAAAACTGACGCATCGCATTAAAAAGTTTGGTACGCTTTACAAATACTTCTTTAACGTGTGGATTCACCACTAAATCTGCATAGCGTTGTCTGTAACGCATTTCTGGATCTGTAAAGGCATCATACGTTTTTCCATCCTTTTGCTTTGGTATTGGTAAGGGTTTTAAAGCTTTACTTAATAATTTAAAATCTTTTACCATTACGGTCTTTTCACCAACTTGAGTCGTAAAAAGAGTCCCTTCTATACCAACAAAATCACCTAAGTCTAGTAATTTCTTGAAGACATCATTGTACAATGATTTGTCTTCTCCTGTACAAATTTCATCTCTATTAAAATAGACTTGAATACGACCTTCACTATCTTGCAATTGTGCAAAAGACGCTTTTCCTTGAATGTTAATTGCCATTAAACGACCAGCAATAATAACCTGTTTACCTTCTTCAAAGTCAGATTTTATCTGTTTAGAAGTATGATTAACGGGAAATAAATCCGCTGGATAAGGGTTAATCCCTAAAGCTCTAAGCTTTTCTAACTTTTGGCGTCTTACCAATTCTTGTTCTGAAAGTTGCATTCTTATTTATTTTTATAGGCTTATTTGTTTTTATAAATAAGCAGACGCAAAATTACACTTTTTACAAAAATTAGAGAACACCTTTTTAGTTTGATTTTATAAGCTCTAAATTTTCTTTTAAATCCTCATTATCAGGATGCCGTTTTATGGCGTCTTCTAAGACTTCTATAGCTTCTTGTTTTTTGCTAGAAATACCAAGTGTATTTGCTAAACTCATGAATGTTCTTGGCTGGTCTGGAAACAACTTAGTATTCAATGTAAATACAGCAATAGCTTCATCGATTCTTTCTGTTCCGTATAAAATTCTGCCAAAAGTATTTAGTTCATACATGCTTGGGACTTCATTTTTAAACGTTTTTAATAGTTTTTTCTCTTTACGCTTTAGCCCTTTTGCTCCTTTTTTCTTTAGAATATTGTTTGCAACTGTTACAATCTGATAGTTAGATTTATAGTCATTGATTGTAATTATATTCTGAATATCTTCTTCAAAAGTACCAATAGGATGCTCTACAATACGGTTTACCTCTTTTCCGTCTTTATAAAAAATAACAGTTGGTACTCTGTGAATATTTAAGCCTGCTTCTTCATGTTGCGGACTTTGTTTATACATGTTAGGTTTTCTGCTAAGAGCTATGACGGTTAATTGTTCCATCGGAAAATTAGATGCTTCTAATACTTTGTAAAGTTTAGGGACTTCTTGCTTACTGTCTCCACACCAAGTTCCCATAAATAGGGTAATGGTATAATTTTTTAATTCCGAAGAAATAGCATTTATTAATTCTAGATTAGTTTCATAATCAGAGTGATTAGTAATAAACCAAGATTTATAATGTTCACTTTCTAGACCAGTTTTATCTATTTTTCCTAGTAAAAAAGGTGTTTCGCCTTCTTCTATAATTTCTTGATTGAGTTGTTGTGCATTGATTTGATATGCACAGAGGATTGTGACTATGATGGTTAAAATGTTCGTTTTCATTTTGATGAATTGATTGATTATTAAATTTATGGGTAAAAAAAGAATGTCATTCTAAATTCTTATTATTGGATTCTAGAATGACAATTCATATTATTTTGAAGCAATAATATTACCTTTTATTTTTAAGATTTTATTTCCTCCTTCAGCATTAGACATAACGGTTATTGTTTTTGTAAAAGCACCTAGTCTTTTAGTATCGTACTTAATTTCTAATTCACCTATGTCACCTGGTAAAATTGGTGCTTTTGAGTAACTAGGCACCGTACAACCACAACTCGTTTTTACATTGGTAATTAATAGAGGAGCGTCTCCTTTATTGGTAAAAGTAAATAGTCGTTTGCCTTCGGAGTTTTGTGAAATAGTTCCATAGTCTATAACTTCAGTTTTAAATTTCATTACCGCAACTTTGGTGTCGTATTTATCAAATTCGGTTGGTGCAGCACTAAAAAAACTTAGCGTTAAAACTAAAAGGATTGCAATGTTTAATGTTTGTTTCATAATAAATATTTTAAATGATTAATATGAAAGCAAACATCAAGTATTAAGATGTTAATTTTAAAAATTGGAGGTTGGAAATAGGTACTAGTACCTAGGTTGAATTTTTTAACTACTTGATAAATAGTGATTTTGCATCATCTCTAGATTGCACATTTAACTTCTTGTAGATGTTGTTTGTGTGAGATTTTACTGTGCTTACACTCAAAAAAAGAGCTTCTGCAATGTCTTTATTGGTTTTGTCCATTAATAAATGTTCTAAAACCACTTGTTCTTGTTTAGATAGTTTAGCTTTTAAATCTTCAATTTTAGAAGCGTTTTTCATCCAGAATTGATAAACAAAGAATAGATTGAGTAAAACAGAAAGCGCCAAAATAGCATAGAGGAGGATATACCAATTTGAAGTTGTTTGTCCATCTGAGGAGTCTAACATATAGCGATCTGCATTCAATTCGTTATTGTATTGATTGGTATAAGGAGCGCTTGGGTAGCTGTTTTCTAAACGTGTTTTTAAATTGTTGTAGTAGTCATTATTCTTTAGGTCTTCAACGTAATAGCTGTGTAAATCACTGCTTCTATCCGATAAATAGGTGTAGATATAAAGTTCTGCTAAGGGCTCGTCTAAAGCTTCTCCAAAATACTGAAGGGTTTTAAACCATTTTTTGTTATTCAATTTGCGGTTAGCTTCACTTCTAAATTCACCATATGCAAAACGCATATCGTTTTTTAGAGAATCTATTTTTACAAATGCATTGGCTTTAGGGTTGTTAGATTCTACACGGCAAAATATTTGCTTTCCAAATGAAAAAGGCAGCTTTAAAGTATCTGTGTTTTTAGCAATGAAAAGAAGTGCTTCACTATCTGCACAATAACCATTAAAGTGATTAACGTCTTGTTGAATGTCCGAGCAACGATCAATATGAATGCGATAAATACGGTTTTCAGTATCTAACATATTGCCTCTAAACTCAAAGTAGCCTGTAGTATCAGCACTTGTTTTAGCGATAATTTGTTCGGAATAAACACCAGTCATTTTTCGGTAATCCTCAACTATAGAAAGATATACTGCTCTATTTCCTTCTTCTGGATTTGTGTAACCCGAAAAAGAATATTGAGCTTTACAAACTGAAGAAATAACTAAAAAGACGAAAAGAATTTTTATTCGCATAAAACGAAACTACATAATTTTATTTTGATTTCAATACGTTGAATTCACAAAAAATGTAACATTTTATATCAAATTACGTCCTATAAATAGATCAAATCAATTTTAAAGATTTATTTAATTATAAAACAAAATATGAACTTCTGGCGTGTAATTCTTTCTATAATTTGTCCACCTTTAGCTGTCTTAGACAAAGGTTGTGGCTCTATTTTAATTACTTTTTTATTGTGGCTTTGTGGTTGGGTACCAGGTGTTATTGCTGCATTGATTATATTAAATAATCCTGAACGATAAATTCTTATCTTTGTCTACCTAATTAATATATTATATATGAAAAAAATTATTCTACTATTCGCAATCATTTGTTCTTTTACAAGTTGTAATGTTACAGAATCTATTGTTTTTAATGAAAATGGTTCAGGACAGTTTTTAGTCACTTATGAAATGGGTGAAGCAATGAAAACCATGACGGCTGCTATGGGAGGAGAAGATTCTGATTCTGACAAGAAAAAAGGGGGAGAAGTTATGGATACGACTATGGTGTTTGCGGATATCATGGAAACATATAAAGATAGTGTTGCAGCGTTACCTGAAGAGAAGCGTATAGCGATGGAAGCCGTGAAGGATATGTTTATGAAAATGAAAATGGATGAAGATGCCGGTATTATGGATATGGGAATAGGTCTTAATTTTAATTCTATAGATGATTTAAAAGATATTAATGAAAAGATAAAGAAAGTACAAAGTTTAAATTCTCAAGGTGATCAGGTTGGTTCAATGAAAGAAAACTCACCACTAGGTAATTTCTTTGGTAGTGATGATAATAAAACAGGATATATTCTTACTGAAAATAATTTTTCTAGAGTGACTAAACTCAATATTTCAGAAGAGCAGGCTGAAGAAGCTATGACTGAATTATTTGATGAAACTAATGAAAGTAATCAAGAGTTTATTGAGTATTTTGAAAATGCTTTTTATACAGTAAAATTAACGTTCCCAAAAGCAATAAAAACCATTTCTGTAGAAGGTGCAGAATTTTCTAAGGATAGAAAAACCGTGACTTATAAAACGAATTGGATAGAATATCTTAAAAATCCAAAATTATTGGATGTGAATGTTGAGTTTGTAAATGAATAAAACCATACAACTACAAGATCTAGGGAGCAAAGATTTTAAAGATACTTGGGATTACCAAGAGACACTTTTTAAAGCTATTTTAGATACTAAGATTAAGAATAGAAGAGAGGATGCAGGTTTAGAAACCAATAATCATTTTCTGTTTGTAGAACATCCTCATGTTTACACTTTGGGTAAGAGTGGAGATGTATCTAATTTATTGCTTTCGGAAACACAATTGGTTGAAAAAAAAGCTAAATTTTATAAAATAAACAGAGGTGGTGATATTACATATCATGGTCCAGGGCAAATTGTTGGTTATCCTATTTTAGATTTAGATAATTTCTTTACAGATATACATAAATACTTACGTTTCTTAGAAGAGGTCATTATTCTCACTCTAGCAGAATATGGTTTAAAAACAGAGCGAAGTCCTGGTGAAACAGGTGTTTGGTTAGATGTAGGAACACCATTTGCACGAAAAATTTGTGCTATGGGAGTACGAGCGAGTCGTTGGGTAACCATGCATGGTTTTGCCTTAAATGTTAATGCAGATTTGGGCTATTTTGACCATATTATTCCTTGTGGTATTCGTGGTAAAGCAGTGACTACTTTAAATAATGAATTGGGTATGGATGTAGTTGATGAAGCTGAGGTTAAAAAGATAATTTTAAAGCATTTTTCAGCTTTGTTTGAGGCTCAATTTGTGAAGTAGCTAAACTTAATTTTAGTTCTATTGATTTAGCAAGTTGTCTTTTTACGGAGTGATTATTTGCTTTGTTTTCTCTGTGTATATTTTCTTTTAGATCGTATTAAACTATACCTCACATCGTCATAAAATAGGCTTATTATTAAAATAAGTGCACCAAAGAGTAACGTGTTTAATCTTAAGTTTATCCTCGAATAAAGAAATCCACCAATTAATCCTCCAAGAAAGAAGAAACAAATTATAAAAATTCTCAGTTTAATTGTTGCTTTTATGTGTTGTCTGTTTGGATGATGCTTTGGGAAGAATAGTTGTGATAATTCAATACCTAAATCGGTAAACAACCCTGTTAAATGTGTAGTCCTTACAACAGCATCAGAGATTTTTGTAACAAGTGAATTTTGAAGTCCCATCGCAAATAGAAGAGCACATATAATGACGTCTGGCTGTTTTATTTCAACGGTATTGCTTAGGATTGCAATTGAAGTTAAAATGGCGCATTCAATAAGTGTTGGGAAGACAAAAACATTGAGTTTTTTATTTCCCCTAAATTTCTCAATCAGGAAACTTGAAAAAAATGAACCAAACAGAAAGGAAAAAATATAAAGAAAATAAACAGTGCCTTTCCAAAATTCAAAATTGGCAACATCACTTATAAAAAGTGCAAAATGACCAGTGACATTAGTTGTTAGTTGGCCAAAAGCTAAAAAACCTGTGACATTTACAATACCAGCAACAAAGGACAAAATGGTAGCGATTCGCAGATTGTGTTTTAATGTTCTGCTCTTGCCTTGGTGTCTAAACATTTTGTGTTCAAATTATTTGAATAATATATGATGAAAAGTAAAACTAAGATTACTTAAAAGTTTAACTAAGTAAATTTAATTTTTTAAATCATTGTATTCAATACTTCTCTTAAGTTATTATTGAGTTTATCGTTTTAAGGTAAAATGACCTTGTAAAACCCTATGTTTTTCACTGAAAATTTCAGTGAATTTTAAAGTATACCAATAATCAGATGTTGGTAATAAATTTCCATTATACAAACCATTCCATCCAGATCCAAACGGGTCTAACTGTATTAATAGTTTACCATAACGATTATAGATTTGTAAAGTTGTATTCCTTTGGAAATTTCTTGACATACCATTAGGAATCCAATAGTCATTAACTGTGTCGTTATTTGGTGTGAAGAATTTAGGTATGCTAATTACTGAGATAATTTCGCTTACAATACCACATTCGTTTTTGTCTCTCACATAAACTGTGTGTAATCCTCCACGTATATTGGTGAAAATATTACTGTCTTGGTAAAGACCATATTCGTCGTCTAAGGCATATTCATAATGGCCTTCACCAAGAACATGAATGGTGATGGTATTTATTTCGGTTGCATCAACAATATCAATACGATCAATGGTTGCGCTATTAGATGGAACAACCGTAATATTTCTAATTTTAGAACAACCATCAGTGTCCGTTATTGTAACCGAGTAAATGCCAATTTCGTTTATTTCAATAGTAGACGTGTTCTCATTGGTATTCCAATCATAATAGTAGTTACTAGGTGAATCTCCTATGATGCCACCATAAAGTGTTATTGTATTAGGATAAGAATTTAGACAATAAATTACGGTTTCATCATTTTCAATATTAGGAAGTGGGTTAACAATTAGCGTGACTTCTTCAATTGAGAAACATCCAAAATCATTATTAACTCTCGAAAAAATAATTTGATAATATGGTTCTGTATTTGTGTAATCTGAATTTAATGGATTTTGTTGCAATTCTGCATCAGTGTATGTTTCATAATACATAACTTCAGTATTTGCAGGTAATCCAGAAATGACTTGTGGGTTTGCTAATGCTAAATCAAACGTATTTAGACCGTTTTCAGAATTTAACTCATCACAAAGTTCAAGCATTGCTGTATTAGAATGAATAAAACTACTTTCTAAAGTAAGTTCCGCAATACTGTAACATAGTGTGGTATTATCTTCAATTTTTACAAAAAGTGTCTCAGGATTAGAGTTATTTATAAATGTTGGGTTTTGGGCATTAGAATGTGCTTCTAAATCATCAAGAGATAGGAAGAAATAAGTGGTAACATTGGTGTTGTTTCCCGTTAATTGATCGTTGTAATCATTAAGGTTAAAATACATAAAACCGTCATCTGTTCCGTAAGTGTCACATAATAAAACATCCAAATTGTAAGCTTCGGGAAGTGGTAATTCTGTAACTTCAATAATAAAAGTATCTGTACAGCCATTGCTGTCTACCAATGTAATGCTATACGTGCCTGCTGAGCTAACTTCAATACTCTGAGTGTTTTCAGAGGTGCTCCAATTATAAGTGGTATAATCAGAACCAACATCTAAAATGACTGAGGTTCCTGCACAAAATGTAGCTTCGGTAAGCGTAGGAGGAGTAATATGTATGGTTTCAATACCAAATGAAGTTATATTGTCACATTTGTCTGGCGCAGAAACTCTAACAAAAATAGTTTGCGAATTTGGGATTGTATTTTGATATGTAGTAGGATTTAATATTTCGTTTTGTTCTAACTGAGCATTGATTTCGGAGTTAAAATAGCGGTACATAGCATCAGTTTCTGAAGAAACCATGTTTTCAAAAGATGTTAAATCGAAAGCAGTGAATGTATCCAAGTCATCATCACAAGCTTTCAAAATATCAGTGATATTATTCACAATAGCATCAGCTCTATAGCTCACCAAAACTGAGGTAATGTAGACACAGCCAAAACTGTTTTCAACTCTAACAAAAACACTGTGATTATTATTTGGTATGGTGTAATCTCCTGTTATAGATTCATTTTGAGTTTCAGCATTTGTTTGAGACGTATAATATTGAAAATTTAAGTCTGTAACATCAGATACAACCAAACTGTTTAATTCCGTAAGGTTGAAGGTGTAATTACCATCGAAATCTGTGTCGCAAATTTCATAAGTATTCGAAGAAACAACACTGTAGTTACTATTGATTATAAGTGTTGTAGAGTTGTAACACTGTGTTGTATTATCTACAATTTTTACAAATAAGGTTTGAGGGTTGGTGGTATTTGTAAATGTTGAATTTTGTTCATTAACGTTTGCGTTTAAATCGGCTTGTGATAAATAGAAATGCGTTGTAACGTTAGAGTTACTGTTTGTTAATTGGTTGTCGTAATCATTAAGATTAAATTCCATGAAGCCATCTGCTATTCCGGTGTAATCACATTCTGTAATTGCAGTAGAAACTACATCTGGAAGTGGAAGTTCTGTAACTACAATATTAAAAGTATCTGTACAACCATTGCTATCTATTAGTGTAATACTATACGTTCCGGCTGAGCTAACTTCAATACTTTGTGTGTTTTCAGAGGTATTCCAGTTGTAAGTGACATAATTTGAACCAACATCTAAAATAACAGAGCTGCCTGCACAAAATGTAGCTTCGGTAAGTGAAGGAGGTGTAATATGAATGGTTTCAATATTAAATGAAGTTATATTATCACACTTATCTGGTGCAGAAACTCTAACAAAAATGGTTTGTGAATTTGGATTTACATTTTCATGATTTGTAGGGTTTAATATTTCGTTTTGTTCTAAATGGGCATCATTTTCTGAATTGAAATACTTAAAAGTGGCATTTGGTTCTGTCGTTAACTGGCTTTCAAAAGTAGTTAAATCAAAAAAGGCATAGGTATTTAAATCGTTGTCACAAACTTCTAAAACATCAGTAGGTATTTCAACAGTTGCAGAGCTTCTTATAGTGATGTTAACTGTAGCAATAGATACACAGCCAAACGGATTTATAACGTGTATGTAAATAGTGTGATTGTCGTTTGGAATGGTGTAATCAGAGGTGTTGTTAATGGCATTGTCCTCGTTTTCTGCATCAGCTAGATTGGTGTAATAGGTAAATACTAAACCTGTTTGATCTTGAATGATTAAAGGATTTAAATCATTTAAATTTAAGGTATAAAGTCCATCAAAATCAGTATCGCAAATGGAGTAGTTGCTATCAACTAGCTTAGGAGTTGCTAATGCTTTTAAAACAACTTTACCAATAGAAAAACAGCCCCTTGTAACATCATCAAATCTCACAAAAACGTTATCTGTTTCCGAAGCTGTATTGTGATTTTGTGGTGTTGAAATAAGAAACGATGGGTTTGCCGTTTGTGCACCAATTTCATCAGAATAATAGGTAATGTCTAGCCCAGTTGTGTCGGCTAGCATATCTGGTATTGCCATTGTTAAATCAAATTCTTCAGTAAGATTAAAATCATCATCACATTCTGATAATTCTGTATCTTGAACAGCAACAGGAAATGTGAAATCTAAATCTATTTCTGCAATAGAAAAGCAGTCCGTAGCTAGGTTTCTAACTCTTACATAAATAGTTTGTGGTACCGTTGTTATTAAATAATTTGAAGAAATTGGACTGCTATTATTAATGGCATTAATTTCTGAGTTAAAATATCTGAAATTATGATTTAAAGGGTCTGAAATTATATCAGGATTACTTAAAATCAAATTATAATACTCTTCGCCATCTGTGAAATTATCACAGACCGTAACACTAATATTATTAACTATAGGTGCGGCTTGTAGACTGAAGTTAATGTCTCCAGTAATAACACAGTTGTCTGCAGCTTCAAGATTTACATATAAAGTTGTTAAATTGGTAATAGATGCTGTTAAAATAGGGTCTGTGAAACTGTTGGCATTAGTTAAAGAATTGTAATAAGTGAGATTTACTCCTGTTTGATTTCCTAAAATTTCAGAATTAAATTGGGTTAAATCTACATTGTTTTCTATGGCATCATTTTCAAAATCACAAACAATTATTTCATTTGAAATTATTTCAGGAACAGGTATAATAGATAAGTTTATTCGAGCAGTAGTGTAACATGTTGTTGTAGCATTAAAAAGACGCACATAAACCGAAGAATTTGTATTTACGGAATAGGTTGTAGGATTCAAAATTTCTGTAGTTGGGTCACCAACTTGTGCTTCGAGCAGAGTAGGATAAAAGGTATTTGTGTAGTTGGTATAGTTGGCGTTTATATCTGGTAAAGCATCATTCAAATTAAATGCTTCTTCGTTGTTATTATCTGCGTCGCAAGCTTCAATTGTAGCTGTTGCTGTTGTTATGTCTGGGTGAAATGTAATAGTTGTTGTTGTTTCCGTTATACAGCCATTAGGTGTAGTTACAAATATATTGATGACTTGAGTTGGTCCGATAACATTAAATATTGTTGGGTTATTAATAGCTGATCCATTGGTATATTCATAAGAAAATGTAGCTCCAGGTGCTGTTGTTATTTGGGTTTCGTATTGTGTTAAATCATGTATTTCCTGATTATTATAAAATTCGTCGCAAATAACATCTGTTACAGGTGTTAATAGAATAGTAGATTGAAAATCTAAAGTGATTTCTTCTACTGTGAAATCTATTTCTGCACCTTCAAAAACTAAAGCAATTCTTGCATAAATGGTGGTTGGTGTTGTAATATTTATCTCGGTAATTGGGTTTGTATTAGTGTTTGCTTCGGTTTCTAAAATGTGGTACGTGACTGCCATGTATTGGGCGTTGTCATAACCTATGATTAAGCCTTCGTCATAATCATTTAGTATTACCAATTCTTCCATATCATTGGAGCTATCACACACTTGAAAAGAGCCATTTGCAGCTCCGTTAAAACTTACAGATTCTAACTGAATATCTCCAATTGTAATGCATCCAGATGACGTATTTGTAAAAACAACAAAGACCTCTGTTTCTGGATTTGTCACTGAAAAATTTAAGGGGTCAGAAATAAGATTAATAGCATTTTGAGTTTGAGCACCAATTAGTGAGTCGTAAAACTGATAGGTTATTCCTGTTAAATCGGCTACCATATCTGTAATAGAAGTTGTTAAATCGAAAATAGTACCAGAACTTACTTGAGTATCATTTTGTACGGTTACACCTTCTATATAGTTAAAATCAATATTAAACACTTCAACACAACCAGAGTTGGTAACTGTGCGCACCCAAATACGAGAAATGCCATTTAAAACATAAAATTCAGGATCTATAGGGTTTGTTGTATGTAAGGGATTAAAAGGGTTGATATTGTTTAATGCCCAACTTTGATGTAAGTGATAAGAGAAATTTAGGGCTTCTGTATTATTGGTTTGAACAGTAGATTCGTGTTGAGTTAAATCATAAACAGCAATATTAGAACATAATGTAACCTCAATTGGTGCTACATTTGGTACGGGTAATAAATTTATAGTAATCTCCTCAATATTAGGACAAGTAGATTCTGGCTGTAGCGTTAATCTAACAAAAATAGAATCACCATTTGAAGCGGTAATATTGGTGATGGGATTTGTATTATCGTTGGCTTCATTTTGAGTTAAATGGTAAGATATGTTGACTCCAGTTTGCGTGCCAATAATTTGGTTTGTGTAATTTGAAAGTATGATAACTTCAGAATTATCATTATCAGTATCGCACAATATTATTTCTGAAAGTTGAGATGTTGCTATTTCTTCTAAATTAAAAAGAAGTGTTCCAACATCAAAACAACCAATACCACGTTGTAACCTTACAAAAATTGTCTCCGTAGGATTGCTTAATAAATATGCATTTGGGTTAGCAATAGCTGCTGTTTCTGTTTGCGCATCTGCTAAAGCATTATAGTAAGATATTCCTAGTCCTGTTTGTGTGCCAAGGATATTTGGTTCATAAGAAGTTAAGTCTATCATTTCTGTGCCTATGTTGTTAATATCACAAACAACGGTTTCATAATCTAAAGCCACAGGATATAGCAAATCTATCTCTATGTTTATATTATCATTAAGTATAATGTCTGGTCCAACACACATATCGTATGTTACAGTAGCTGTATAATTAGTAGATTGTTCTGGGCAAATAGTAATTTGGTCTCCAGTAGAAATAAGCGCGTTACTTTCATCTCTCCATTCTACTGAAGTTACAGGAATTCCGTTTGGAGAAAACCTCCAGGCCTCATTACTAGCAGACCAAATACTTGTGTTTCTGTTTGGTGGAGTGGCAGCAATTGTACCATCACTATTTTGGATGCCTATCAACGCATTTTTTCTATACAATGCAGATGGACTTGTTTCACAATTTATAGGCTTTTCTGCAACATAAACTTCAATAATATTTGAGCCTTCGTAAAGTACAATTTGAGATGTAGATCTGCTTGTTTCGCAATTAAAATGATTTAAATTTTCATAACTAATTACAAATGTTCTTGTTGGTGAAGTGCCTGTAGTATAAGTTTTTATTTCGCCACATTCGTTTTGTGGCGTATTTGGGTCGTCAGTACATCCAAAAACATTATTGTCGTTTGTTAAATCATGATAAGCGCCAAAAATGGCATTTGTTGGCATTGAAGTATTTGGTATGGTGCCAGCAAAAAAAGGACTATCAGCTAAAGCAGCATTTGAGTTGAAACTTATAATACCATTGTCTCCAATTAGTAATTCATTGTAACCTTCTGTATAAAAACAAAAATCAAAAGGAATTGCTAAAGCCGCACTCCATTTATCGTCTCCATCAATGTTTACAATAGTTTCGTTAGTTAAGCCAGTTAGATTATTAAAAGGTATTGATGTTACTTCGTAAGACGTTGTTTCACTTATTATTGTGTAATTAGCCTCTAGAATAAAGCATCTGTTAGCGTCAACGGGATAGTCGCAATCTACTAATATATCATCAAGTCCTTGGGTATCCGTAATTTCAATAAAAGGTGAGCTATTTTGAGCAATTAGTGCTGAGGGAACTAAAAATAAAAAAAACAATAAAAGCTTTGGTTGCATCTAATTGGTTGATATTTAACAAGTAAGAAACAAGGTTACAAAAAATAGTGCTTTTATTACCGTTTTTAACCTTCTAGTTATTAAATATAATTAACAATTTTAGTTCTATTGTTGTAAGTAAAATAGCCAACGTTATACTATTTTAACTTGAATTTTTATATACTTACAGTATAGACCAACATGCCCTGTTATTCATTAAGTTTCATCATTAAAAAACACTTTATAAAAGTGCATTTTTTTTTCTTCATCGTAACCGCGTTCTAAATATTCTGCAGATGCATCTGGTGCATCTACATCGAGTTTTATTTGAATATTAGTATCGAGTTTTATTTCGGTTTTAATTTTTTGTTTTTGCTTTTTTAAGGCAATTTCAGAAACGTCAAATTGGTTTCTAATGAGTACTTTATGGTCGGTTTCGTAATTTTTTTTGTAGTCTTCAAAAAGTTGAATTTTATCCTCTTCATCAAAAACTTCTTCTTTAAAAGTGTCAATATTTACAATTTCATTTTCTTTGAAAAAGTCAACAGTTTTAGCTAAGAAATTACTTTGTTCTTGGCCTCCAAAATTGGGTTGAAGTACTTCTTTAGAAAATTCTCTGCACAATTCAATACAGTTTTTAGTATGCTGATTGCTATCGTCTGGATATCGGATGTTTAAAAAGCTTTTTATCCAATATTGTGTATCGTAAGTGTTGTTATCTACGCTAAACACAATTTTACCTTCCATATCAGAAGTATTTAAGATTAAGCAGCCTTTGTCAACTTTTTTTGCTTGTATCCCTTTTTGCACTAAAATATCGTAGTTGTTATCTTCTAAATACGTCTGAAAAAATTCTGTTTTATTTTCAATTTTAAAAATGCCAATTGCATCTGTAAAATAGTCTTCATATTGCACGTTTTCAAAATGACAAATCAGTACATCTCCAGTTTTAATTTGAGCAGAATTACTTTGTTCAAATAAGTGAGTGACTATGTGTTTAGAAAGATCAACAAAATCCGCCTCTTCTTTAAAAAGTTGATCGCTGTAAGTATTAATCTCATTGAGTCCAACATCACTATGATGATGAAAACGATAGCTCTCTGCAACGCTAACAAAAGGTTTTAGAAGATAGGGTAGCATGAGGTTATAGGTGGCTTCATCAAAATCTACAATTGCATCTGAAAAGGCATTTTTTGTACCGTTAAATTTGTTACCTACTTTGTGAATTATACAGCTCTTTATTGAAGCTTTTTGTCTTTTAATCATGATGAAAATTAAAGTCTAAATTATATTATGCAATACTACAAAACATAGGGGCTATTTAAAGTTAAAATAGTGTTTAAATGTAATGCGTTTTTAATGCAGTTTGTAAACAACAATCGTTTTATCGTCGCTTTGCGTTATAAGTTCTAAGCCCTTGTCATTATCTAGTTTTTCTAAAGTAGCGCTAGATGTACCAAAAACAGGAAAGTTTGGGATGGATTTTGCTTGGCTATCAAATAGATATACTTTCTTTGATTGTAAATCGGTTGTGGTCACGTAGATTTTATCATTCAGATAGAAAATTCTAGGTTCTGTATAATCTCCATAATCTAAATCTATGGTTCTAGATTTAATATTTAATCTGTTTTCGTTTAAAGAGACGAGGGTTTTACTGGTTGTGGTAATTTTGTGTTTATCAGAAAGATTGAGGTTTTTTGTGCTTAATTTTCCTTGTGTATCTACTTGAATAAGTTGACCAAGTGTGTTAGTTGTTGTAAACTTATTTTGATATAAATAAATGGCGTTATTAGAAAATTGAATTCTATCTTTTACGTTTATTCTATTTGATCCTTGTCGGTTTAAAACTTGGAGATTCTCTCCAGCACTAAAGACAATATAATCCTTTGTGCCAATTCTAAAATGTTTGGGTTGAGAAATAATATCAGAGCCATTATTTTTGTATTTGAAACCACTAACCGTTTTACCTTTTGCATTATACATTACAAGGTCTTTGCCTTGGGTAATTAGCAGTCTGTAATCTTTGCGTTTGTCGTAATCAAAAACAGAAAGCGGTTGCGTTATTGGGTCTTTAAATTTTAAAGGGAAAGGAGATACGTCATTGCCATTTCTATCTAAAACATATAACTGATTTGGTGTAGCAAATGCTAATTGTAATCTGCCATTTTTGTATATGTCAATTTGTTCTATTTGGCCTAAAATCTTACCACTTAATTCTTTTTTCCAAAGAATATTCCCTGAACTTGAAATAAGATAAAGCACATTGTTGACATCTTGTACTACAATATCATGCGATTTTGAAACATGGTTTTTAACCGCTTGAGGTACTGTTAAAATCATCGCTTCAAGCGAAGAAGTAAAAGTTTCTGTTACTGAATTTGACGCTGCTCTCTTCTTGAATTTTTGAATGACTCCATTAATATGAGTGTAATTATCTTCTGTTACAAATTGAACAGCATTGGCATTGTAGCCACTCATGGGTTTTCCTAAAACTTGAGATAACCCTTCAGAATCTTTAAAAATAAACAACGATGCTTCATCACTCAAATCATCATTGATACTTTCAAAAGCATCTGAATTTGCCAATGTATTATTGTTTAGTGCATTTGTTAAGATGGATTTTAAGGTATCTAATGAGGATGTAAAGACTACGAAATCTTCAAAAACTGAAAAGTAATTAGCATTTTCAAAACTTATAAAAGGCTTTAAATTAGACTTAAAAAAGTCAGGTTCGTTAAATTCAAAAATGTCAATGTCTCTAAAGGATTCTGTATGCGATTTATCTTCAATAGATTCTAAAATTAAATTGGTATCTAACGAATGAAGTAGTAAGGCATTGTTTATTAAGGCAACCTCATTAGTTAGGTTTAGAAATGTTCTATTGCTTATAGCGGTACTGTCTTTTAATACAGCACTATTTTTACTAAATATTGAAAAGTCATCGTAGGTAATGCTGATTAAAGAACTTGTGCCAAGAGGAGCTATTGAAGGGGTGTTTATTTTCTGGGGAATAGTATTTTTAAAAGTCTCAAGGTAATTGGTACTTGAGTCTTTAGAGGTTAAAATGCCGTTATAATTTAAACCTTTATCAGTGTAGTCTAAATCTAAAGTAGTAAAGCTAGAGTGTGTTTTATTTCCAATACTTGTAAATAGTAATTTTGAATAATTGGAGGCATCTGATTTAAAGCTGATAGAGGCTACTGATTTTTTATCTGTAGTTTCTATTAATTTACTGAGTTCTTCATTTTCATTTTGGGGATCTAAGTTTTTTAAGAGCTCTAGATTGTTAGATCCACAAAAAGTATTCCCTAAAACGGTATGATAGAAGGTATAATCGTTAATTTGAGTTTTTTCAATTTTAGAATCCTTTAAGGTTTCCGAAATGTGATTTGGAATAGCATCAATAATAAATAAAGTGCTATCGTTTTCTGTGAGAATTAAATAATCAGTTTGAGTAGAATCTGAAAAAGCGATAAAAATTTCTTCCGTAGTGTGAAGTTGGTTTAAGATTTGAGATGCATTTTTTAACTCTTTTTGATATAAGCTAGATAGAATTTCATTGTTGTCTATACTACTTATAAAATCATTCAGCTCATTTATTTGGATAATAGCACTCGATTCCTGTGGAATAAATTTATAAGGCTGTTTGGTTTTGTTGTAATCTTTTTGGCAAGACCATAGAAGAGTGAATAAAATTGTAAAAAAACCAAGTTGCTTCATTAATTGAATATTTTAGAATACAAATATAAAAAGTTATATATCCAATTGGTATTGCTCAGGCAATAATCTAAATGATTTTCTGTGATATTTAGTAATTCCATATTTTTTAATTGCTGCTCGGTGTTCTTTGGTTGGGTAGCCTTTGTTTTGTTTCCAGTTGTACATAGGAAATTCTTCGTGGATGATCTCCATAAATGTATCTCTATATGTCTTTGCTAATACAGAAGCAGCGGCAATACTCAAATATTTACTGTCTCCTTTTATAATAGTGGAATATGGGATTGACTCATATGGCTTAAACCGATTGCCATCTACTATAATATATTTGGGTATTGGCTTTAATTGAGAAATTGAGCCATGCATGGCTTTAATGGAAGCGTTTAAGATGTTGATGGTGTCTATTTCGGGTTCAAAAATATGTTGTACGCCAAAAGATATGGATTCTTTTTCGATAATAGGTTTTAGCAAAAACCGCTTTTTTTCAGAAAGCTGTTTAGAATCATTCAGAACTTTGTTTTTAAAAGTTAGAGGTAAAATAACTGCAGCTGCAGTAACAGGGCCTGCCAAGCAACCTCTACCTGCTTCGTCGGTGCCACATTCTAAATTATAGGTGGAAAATTGAATTTTTAGAGCCAAAATGTTAAATTTTGAACAAAGTTAAAATTTTAACGCAACCCTTTTACAGTTTTTGCATCTTAATAATGAGTTACATGCCTAAAACATTATATAAAATGGATTCAAAGGTTTGTTGAATAATCCGCAAAAGCTTTAACATGTTTTTGGCAAAAACGCTTGGTTATTTAATATTTAATTAAGATGTTTGCAAATAGACTAACTCAAATAATTGTTTTATGAAATTAAAATTAACATGGTTATTAACGCTTTTTATGGCGTTCGTGATGCAGTTTTCTTTTGCACAAGAGAAAAAAACTGTCACAGGTACGATTACAACCGCTTCGGATGAATTACCGCTTCCAGGAGCTAGTGTAGTTGTAAAAGGAACTTCTAAAGGTCAACAAACAGATTTTGATGGTAAATATTCCATTCAAGTTAATGTTGGCGATGTTTTAGTGATTTCTTATGTGGGTATGACACCTGCTGAAATTAAAATAGGTGCTTCGAACACTTATAATGTAGCATTGAAAGATGGTAGCACTCTTGATGAGGTAGTTATTGTTGCGTACGGTGAGCAGAAGAAAGAATCTGTGCTTGGTGCTGTTTCTACAGTTGGAGCTAAAGATATTGAGCAAGTGCCTATCGGTTCTTTTGATCAAATTCTTAAAGGTCAATCACCAGGTTTACATATATCTTCTGGTTCAGGACAACCTGGTACTAGTGCTAAGGTAAGAATTAGAGGTACACACTCAATTAATGGAGGTTCAGATCCTTTATATATTTTAGATGGTGTGCCAATTACTGCGAATGATTTTGCGACATTAAACGCAAATGATTTTGAAAACATTACTGTATTAAAAGATGCAGCTTCTACTTCTATTTATGGATCTAGAGGTAGTAGTGGTGTAATTTTAATTACATCTAAAAGAGGTACTTCTGGGAAATCTAGAGTAAAGTATTCTACTCAGTATGGTATTTCTGAAATCGGACAACTACGTTTCGAGATGATGACCGGTAGTGAGAAGATGATTTTTGAAAACTGGCAAACACCAGGAAAATGGACTGATGAGGATATCGCAACCGCTCCTAATACGGATTGGAGTGATATATTCTTCAGAACAGGTATAACACAGACTCATGATTTTTCTGTTACAGGTGGTAATGATAAAACTCAATTCTTTACTTCTGTAGGTATTTATGATCAAGAAGGTATTGGTCTTAGGTCCGACCTTCAGAGATTTACTGCGAGATTAAATTTAGATCACAAAGTTTCAGATAGATTTAAAGTTGGTGTTAGTACATCGATAGGTTATTCTAAATCTAACTTTATTAGTAGTGAAAATGGAATTAACTTAAATAATCCTTTTGCTGCTGTTTATTTATCAAATCCTTATGATTTACCTTATAATGAAGATGGCTCTTATAATACAGGAGGTGTTTTAATTGGTGGTAATGCTTTAGAAAATTTAGAAACTAACGTAAGTAAGCGTGCTGATTTAAAATTAAACATTAGCGGTAACGCAAGTTTAGAGATTGTGAAGAATGTAACAGCAAGAGTAAGTCTTGGTATTGATTATAGGGATAGAAAATCAGAAACAGGTGCTTCTCCAGATACATATTTTGGTCAAAATGCTGGTTTTACTGGCGATCAAGGAGGGTATAGTTTTACGAATTCTTACATCGCTAACATTAATGCACTTACAAGTTTAATGTATAGCAATGTTTTTAGTGATGTTCATAACGTAGATGTTGCGGCACACGTTGAGTATTATAAATATCATGCTAAGAGTGGTACTTTTTCTGGATTTGGAATTGATCCAAAGAGACTTGGTTATGCTACAGGTATAACTGCTGGTACAGATACTAATGGTTTTATTCCAGAAGTTGGTGGTTCAGTTACACAGAGAGGTCTTTTAGGTATTTTTGCTAACGCTAAATATAATTACGATAGTAAATATTTTGCTGAATTTACAATACGTAGAGATGCATCTTCAAGATTTTCTGAAGCTAATAAATGGGGTACGTTCTATGCAGTTGCAGCAGGATGGGCTTTACATAATGAAGATTTCTTAACCGCAGATTGGATAGATAATCTTAAATTAAGAGCAAGTATAGGTACTACTGGTAATCAGTTAGGTATTGCTGATTTCCAAGATGAAGGTACTTATGGTACAGCTTCTTACAACGGAATTGCAGGTATTTCTGTAGCTTCTATTGGGAATAACCAATTGAAATGGGAGGAGTCTGAGAAATTTAACGTTGGTGTTGATTATGGGTTGTTTAAGAATAGATTAAGAGGTAGCCTTGATTACTATATTGAAAGTATTTCAGATTTATTTATTGATCAACGTCTTTCTGGTACATCTGGTTTTACATCTATTGACTCTAATGTTGGTAAGATGCAAAATAAAGGTGTCGATGGACAAATCACAGGTACTGTATTACAGACAAAAGATTTTTCTTGGAGTTTAAATTTTAATTTCAATTACAATAAAAATGAAATTACTGATTTAGGTCAAGTTGATGAATACGAATTAGGTACTTCTATTGTTAGAGAAGGTTTAGCTTTCGGATCTCATTATGCTGTAGGTTGGGCTGGAGTTAATCCTGCTAACGGACAAGCATTGTATTTGGATGCTGATGGTAATATTACTGACGTATTTAGTGATGAGAACGCATTGGCTAAATGGGGAAGTTACGAACCAACTTGGACTGGTGGTTTCGGAACTCAAATTAACTATAAAGGATTCAATGTTTCTGCTCAGTTTACTTGGGTAAATGATTATTACAGATATAATAACCAAACATTCTTCCAAGAAAATCCTAATTTTTCTAACTTTAATTTATCTACAGCAATGTTAGATATATGGAGAACACCTGGTCAGATTACTGATATAGCTGGTTTTGGGAATAATAGAGAATTTAGTTCTGCTGATATTGAAGATGCTTCATACATGAGATTAACTAATGTTACAATTGGTTATACTGTAGATCCTGAAGTTTTAGAAAAAATTAATTTGTTCTCTGGAATTAGAGTATATGTTCAAGGTCAGAACCTTTACACATGGACAAACTTTGGTGGTTTTGATCCAGAGGATGATAACAATATTGCAGGATATGAGTATCCAACGCCTAGAACAATTACGTTTGGTGTAGATTTAAACTTTTAAAATAAATGAAAATGAAAATAAAAAATAACATACTAAGTTTTAGTAAAGAACTAGGTTCAAGTTTAGTTTTACTAATGTTATCTCTATCTCTTTTTACTAGTTGTGAGGATGCTTACAATATTGGTCCAGATGATGAAATAACTGAAAGTAATGCAATTACAAGCTTAACAGATTTTAGAGATGGGGTTATAGGAGTTTACGCTTTTATGCCTGCTACCAGTGCTATTTCTTGGAACTCATGGTTTACTGATGAGTTGCAATTACCTTCATCTAATAATGGACAAGGAGTACAAGTGCATACTTGGTCAATAACGACTTCAGATGCAACTGTTTTATCGCTATATAATAGTTACTTTTCAGTAATTAATAGAGCTAACCGTATTTTAGAAGCTGCGGGTAATTTAAGTGTAGATGCTGATGATGAAGCTGAATTTAATAGATTAAAAGGTGAGCTTTATGCAATAAGAGCATGGAGTCATTTTAAATCATTAACTTATTTTAGCACTTCTTATACAAATGATGATGCTTTAGCAGTTCCTTATATTGATTATGTTGTGGTTTTAGAAAGGCCTCTAAGAAATACAGTAGGTGAAGTTTTTCAAGGTATTGAAAATGATTTAGCTTTAGCAAAGGATTTAATTCCTGATACTTTTAATGATAATACTTTCTTTTCTTTGGATGCAATTACAGCTTTGGAAGCTAGAATGGCATTATATCGTGAGGATTTCCCTACGGCAATTACAAAATCTACTGTATTGATAGATAAGTATAATTTGACGGATACGGCTAGTTTCCCTTCAATTTGGACGGATAATGAAGATGCTGAAAATATATTTAAATTAGCTAGAGTTGTAGGTGATGATGCTATCGGCCAAATTTACAATGCGAATTCTGCACTTACATATTGGTTAGCTTCAGAGAAATTATTTAATTCTTATGAGGCTAATGATATCAGATTAAACCTTATTGATAATACAACTAGAGTAATTAATAAGTATCCAGGTAACGTGGCAGAAGTTGGTTTAAATCACATTAAAGATTTCCGTATTTCTGAGCAATATTTAATCAGAGCAGAAGCTTATGCAAGATCTACACAACTTGTTTTGGCTGCTGATGATTATAATGAATTAAGAATGAATAGAATTGTAGGATATACACCAGAGAGTTTCTCTAATGTGGTTGTTGCAATGTCTAATATTTTAGATGAGCGTTATAGAGAGCTTGCTTTCGAAGGACATAGATTTTTAGATTTAAAGAGAACAGGTACTGATTTAGTAAGAGATACTAATGACTGTTCTATACTTAATGCAGATGCTTGTACTCTACAGAGTAGTAATTATCTTTTTACATTACCTATTCCTCAAGATGAAAGATTTGTAAATCCTGATATCACTCAAAATCCTGTATATTAAAACACACACAATTATGAAAACGAAATATTTATTTTTATTACTTATAACTGTTTTATTATCTTCTTGTGAGGATATTGAAACGTCAGATTTAGGACTAAATAGTGATTGGTTACAATTTGAAAACAGTTCGGACAACATGTCTGAAGGAGAAGCGTCAATGCAAGTACCAATTCTTTATTCATCTAACGAAAATACAGATGGTGTAGATGTGAGCTTTACTTACACAGCTACAGTGCCAAATGGTTTTACAGTATTACCAGCTAATGGTATGATTAATATTCCTGCAGGCGAGTTTGTTGGATATATTACTGTAATACCAGAAGATGACGCAGTAGCCTCTGATGATATTATTATTACTTTTTCAATAGAAGGAAATACTGCTGCACCTTTAGGTATTGCAGGTCAAGGTATTTATAATGTAACTACTGATTTTAGGATTATTGAGGATGATTGTCCAATAGAAATCTCTGATTTTGTTGGTACATATAATGTAGATGAGATATTTACTGGTGATCCTGATGATGACGCTACTCCTAATGCAGGATTTGGTTTGGGAGACTTTTTCGGTGAGTCATATCAAATGGAAGCTGTTTTGGATCCTAGTGATACCACTGGTACAAAACTTATTTTTACTAATTCACCAGGGTTTAATACTTATTTTAATGATGGGGTTGTGGTAACCTTTATTACATGTACTAAAGAAGTTATAATAGATGATGGGTCTCCATTAATAGCCGAGTGGAATGAATACGAATATGAAACTTCTATATATAGTGATAGTGATCTTACTATCACATGTACTGGTCCCATTTCAACTGCTGGTCCTTATCAATTCATTTTAACTAAACTATAAAATAATAATATGAAGAATTATATAGAATTATCTAAAAGTTATTTAAATATACTTGCTGTGATCCTTTTAGTGTTCACTACTGCTTGTAATACTGATGATGCTTTTACATATGATGTGCCACCTCAAGAGGCTACAGCTTTAATTAACGATGTGAGCTTTGTTGTATCTAGTGAGTCGCCTTGTAGAACTGATATTAGTATCTCTTCTTCAAATTTTACTAATACTATTTACTATATGTTTTTGAGTGCAGACGCAGACGCACCTGATTCTCAAACAATATTTGATGAAGGTACTGCAGTTGTACCTGTAAATGGTGCCGCTAGTATTACATCTGGAAATTTGAATCCTTCAACAGATTATAAAGCTTACTTTATAACTCTAAATAATGATGGTGTTAGATCTGCAAAAGTGAGTGAGTACAACTATTCAACTCCAGAATTTGCTTTAAATTTATCATCTAGTTATGTAGGTACTTCTGTTTTTGTTCCTAATGGAGCAAGTCAAGAAGGTTATGCTGTTAATGTAACACCTGTTGCTGGAATGGATAACACTTATGATCTTGACGTTAGTTGGGGTGATGAATTAATAGGAATTGTTTGTGGTGGTTGTGTTAATCCTGGTGATTTCCCTGGACCATTAAGATTTTCTATTGATCCTGTAACTTATGATATTACTGTTCTTTCTGGTGGTGAATCTGCAGGCCAAGGATATCTTATTGATATAGCTTATGTTATTTCTGGATCAGGAACTTATGATATTTGTGAAGATGTTATTAGTTTAGATTTATTAGATGAAAGTTTATTTGGCGAAAGTATAACGGTAGTGTTACAATAGTAGTCACTTATAATATTTTTTTAAAACCTCACTTTTATAAAGTGAGGTTTTTTTTTGTTCAATACTTTTCAAATCTAATAAATGATGGTCCTTTGTTTTTATGAGTAAACCCTATTTTTTATTATTTATTTATCCTAAGTTTTTATTACCTTTACTAAAAAAAGAAGATTGGTTTAGCTGCATTTATTCAAAATGTAAAAATGCTTGCTATTAAAGAAAAATTTATATTATGAAGAAAATCTATTTTATAGTTGTTTGCTTGTTATCTTTTAATACTTATTCTCAGAATAAGTTAGAAGTTGAAGAAATTCTAAGAGAAACTAATATAAGTGAATTAACTAAACTCAGTCAGTATGCGGCAGAGCAACAAAAAATTAACGACAGTATTATAAATGTATTTGTTAAGGCTAACAATGTACCAAGAATTAAAAGAGATGGAAATAAGGTTATGCAAATTAGAAAAATTGTTGATAATAAGGCTGTTTATATATCTACGGACAATGTCGGTGGGGCTAGAACCAGTAGAACAAATTTTGTAAAGCCAGGAGGTGACCTCGGATTAAATTTAACTGGTGAATCTATGTATATTGGTGTTTGGGATGGTGGTTCAGCGAGAACTACTCATACGGAATTTAGAGTATTTGGAGGTGGATCTAGAATTGTGGCACCAGATATTAATTCATCTTTAGGTATTAATAATCATGCGACGCACGTTACTGGTACTATTGGTGCATCTGGTGTAAATCCAAGTGCTTTAGGTATGAGCCCAAAATCTGATATTGTTTCTTATGATTGGAATGGTGATAATGGTGAAGTAATTAATGAAATTACATCTAATGGTTTGTTGATATCAAATCATTCATACGGTGTTCCAGTTGATGGTCAGCCAGCTTCTACAATGGGTACATATGATGGTAGTGCAAGATTATGGGATCAAATTGCTTTTAGCGCACCATATTATTTACAAGTAGTATCTGCAGGTAATGATGGTTTAGAAAGTTATACTGGTGGTACAGCAAATGGTTACGATAAGTTGGTTGGGGAAAAAAATAGTAAAAATAATCTTATTGTTGCTAATGCTAATAACCCAATTATTAGTACTGACGGTAATGGGAATTTGGTTAGTATAAATATTAGTGCGAGTAGTAGTCAAGGACCTTCTGATGATGGTAGAATTAAACCAGATATTACTGCAGATGGTTCTGATGTTTATTCAACTTACAGTGCTGATGATAGTGCTTACGGAACTTCTTCAGGAACATCTATGTCTTCTCCTACTGTTGCGGGAAGTTTGCTTTTAATGCAGGAGTATTATAATCAATTACATTCTAGCTTTATGAAGTCTGCGACATTAAAAGGTCTAGCTTGCCATACTGCTGATGATGATTTTATTAATATTGGACCAGATCCTATCTATGGATGGGGATTGTTAAATGTTAAAAAAATGGCAGAAGCAATTACTGGTGCTAGTAATGGTACAGCTATAGTGGCTGAAGAAAATCTGAGTAGTGGTGGTACGTTTTCTTATACGTTTAACTCAACAGGTTCAAGCCCAATAATAGCTACTATATGTTGGACAGATCCTGCCGGAACCGATAGATCAGGTATTGTAAATGATGCAACTCCTGTTTTAGTTAATGATTTAGATATTAGAATTACGGATGGTACGAATATCTACATGCCATGGAAATTAAACAGTGCAAATGTTACTCAGTCTGCGACTAAAGGAGATAACGTTGTTGATAATGTTGAAAGAATCAATATAAGTACCGGTTCTGCTGGTAGTTATACATTAACAGTAACTCATAAGCAACCATTTTTAATAAACGGAGTACAACCATTCTCTTTAATTTTAACTGGAGCGGATTTGGTTTTAAATAATGCAGAGTTTAAACAAGATAATTTTGCGATATGGCCAAATCCTAATAATGGAGAGTTCAATATTCGTTTCGATTCTAACATAGATAATAATAACGACGTTAAAATAGATATTTATGATGTTAGCGGAAGACTAGTATTTAAAAATAGTTATGCTAATGATGCTGTTCAGTTTAATACAACTATAGAATTAAATGGAGTAGCTTCAGGTGTTTATATTGCAAATATAACTCAGGGTACTAATACTACATCTCATAAAATAATTATTGAATAAAGTAAAACGCTTATTCAGTTATTA
Organism: Winogradskyella sp. Asnod2-B02-A; assembly: GCF_045063645.1. Taxonomy (NCBI): domain Bacteria; kingdom Pseudomonadati; phylum Bacteroidota; class Flavobacteriia; order Flavobacteriales; family Flavobacteriaceae; genus Winogradskyella; species Winogradskyella sp. Asnod2-B02-A. Next base: position 206,128 of record NZ_JBEFOG010000027.1, on the reverse strand, counting down.
GAATAAAAAAGACCAACATTATTAACTGTTGGTCTTTTTTATGTTAAGTAAATTGTAATTTTACATACATAAACAATATTTTATAGTTTTCTTTGTTCGATAATCATATAGTCTTAAATGTACATAAAATATTTTCTCATACTTATCTTTTTGTCTTTGTCAATAAGTCTCTTTGCTCAAACAAAACTTACTAGCAAGTCACTAACAAATAGACAACAATCTATATCAAACGATTCTTTACCGACAAATCGTACAAAAGGGTTTAAGAATGTTGCGATAATAGATATGTATAAGCAATTTAATAGTGAATTAGATTCCATATCAGTAGATACAACCTTATCTATAAAAAAAGATTTAAAATTTAATTATCTTCAAAAAGACAATTTTGGTTTAATGCCATTTGCTAATATTGGACAAACATATAATACATTAAGTTTTAATGCTGCAGAAAAGCTATCAGTACCTCAATTTGGAGCGAGAGCCCGTCATTTTAATTATTTGGAGCATGAGGATATTTATTTTTATGAAGTTCCAACACCATGGACGCGATTAACTTATAAAACTGCTTTTGATCAAGGACAATTATTAGATGCTTTTTTTACGGTTAACCTATCTAAACAGTTCAATTTTTCAATAGCATATAAAGGATTAAGGTCTCTTGGGAAATATCAAAATGCATTAACGAGTTCTGGTAATTTTCGTTTCAATTCAAATTATCATACAAAGGATAAGCGTTATAGTGCTAAGGGGTATATTGTAATGCAAGATTTATTAAACCAAGAAAATGGTGGAATAACAACTGAGGACATTGAAAATTTTACATCTGGAAATAAGGAGTTTTCAGATAGGTCTGTGTTTGATCCAAATTTCGAGGATGCAGAGAATATATTAGAGGGTAAACAGTTTTATTTCGAGCATTCTTATAAACTAAATTCTGAGCAAGACTCCTTAAATAATAGAATTTCTATATTGAATAAGATTTCATTTGAAGATAAGTATTATCAATTTGACCAATTAACGGCTTCAACTGACTTTTTTGGGGATGCTTTTACCAATAGTATTAAAGATAAAGTAACATTAGAAAACTTTGAGACGTCAGTTGGTGTCAATTATTCTAATAAATTTTTAGGCCAAATAGGATTAGCTTTAAACTATACTGATATAAATTATGGTTATAATAGTATAGTGCTATTTCCTAGTCAGCCGATTATACCAAATAGAATTAAATCGAACTTCCTAGGATTAGAAGGAGCATATTCAAAGACATATAAGAGTTTTAATATTTCTGGTAAGGGTAGTATAAATCTTTCGGACACATTTGTTGGTAGTTTTTTGGATGGATCAATTAGTCTTAAGCTAAACAAAGATATATCACTCTCAGGTGGGATATCAATTAATTCTAGACTTGCTAATTATAATTATTTATTATATCAAAGTGATTATATTAATTATAATTGGTACAATTTTGATAATTTCAAAAATGTAAATACACAACAGTTAAAATTCAATGTACAATCTCAAAAGTTTGTTAACGCATACCTTGATATATCAAATATTGATAATTATACTTATTTTAATTTAGAGGAAACTATAGATGAGATTAATATTATTAAGCCAAAACAATACAATAAACCACTTCAATACTTAAGACTAAAGATTCAAAAGGAATTCAAGCTAGGTAATTTTGCTTTAGACAACACAATTATGTATCAAAATGTTGTTAGTGATGACCAAGTTCTAAATGTTCCTGAGTTCATTACTCGAAATACATTATATTATACAAATTATTTGTTTAAAAAATCAATGATGGTGCAAACAGGAGTAACCTTAAACTATTTTTCAAAATATAATATGAATGGGTATGATCCGTTATTGGCAGAATTTTACACACAAAATGAAACTAAATTAGGTGCTTTTCCTAGATTAGATTTCTTTATTAATGCCAAAGTAAGACAAGCGCGAATTTTCTTAAAGGCGGAACACTTTAATTCATCATTTACTGGTTACGATTATTTCTCCGCACCTAACCAGCCATATAGGGACTTTATTATTCGCTTTGGTCTAGTCTGGGATTTCTTTCTTTAAATAGACTTCGTATAATAGCTTGACTAAATTAATAAAACCGTTTGGCTAAAGTTTGTTTAATATAGTACAGTGGTAGTCTTGTTATTAGTAATATATAATTAGGGTTGGTTGTAACCTAAAAGCAAGGGTTTTTATTATTTAACTATATCCTAAGGTTTAATTTACTGAATAGTTATAATATAAGCATAGGTCTATTCATAGTTGTTAGGTGTAAGATTTTTAGAAATAAACATTTGTATTTATTTGGACATTAGAGTCTTAAAAAAAAGATTAAAATAAAAAGGAAAAAGGACTTGTGGGTTTAGAAAAGGGTTTTATATTTGCACCCCGAAACAAAGACACTAGTTTAAGTTTCGCACGTTCATTTCCAGACAGATTTAGCNTTACCATTCCGAACAGAGTAGTTAAGCCCGTTTGCGCCGATGGTACTGCTTTACTGTGGAAGAGTAGGTCGCCGCCTTTTTTGTATCGATGATAAATCGATATTTGTAAAACCCTTACTAGTTATCTAGTAAGGGTTTTTTGTTTTTGGGTTGAACCAAAACTACTGCAAAACTTAATGCCTATAAAAACTATTCAAAATGTTTAGTTTTTATAGGCTTTTTGATTAGCTTTAATCAATAAATAACTCTTATGTTTATTTATTTCCTTACTTAATATGAAAAATAAAGAATTACAACTAGCTTGGAACTTTGTAAACAATACCAATAGAAATATCTTTCTTACAGGTAAAGCTGGTACGGGTAAAACAACCTTTTTACACAAACTCAAATTGGAGTCTCAAAAACGAATGGTTGTTGTTGCTCCAACTGGTGTTGCCGCTATTAATGCTAAAGGTGTAACAATCCATTCTTTCTTTCAAGTGCCATTTGGACCTATTTTACCAGATACAGATTTGAATGCTTCGGCTGGTTTTAATAGAAAGTTTAGTAAAACCAAGATCAATATTATTAGGTCGCTTGATCTTTTAGTTATTGATGAAATAAGTATGGTAAGGGCTGATTTGTTGGATGGTATTGATAAGACCTTAAGACGTTTTAAAAACCGAAATTTAGTTTTTGGAGGAGTACAGTTACTAATGATAGGTGACCTTCAACAATTATCACCTGTAATTAAGGAACATGAATGGAGATTATTAAGTCCTTTTTATAAGAATGCTTTCTTCTTTAGTAGTCAATCTTATCAGCAATGCAATGCTATAACAATAGAATTAAAGTATATATATAGACAAGAAAATCCTTTATTTATCGAAATTCTTAATGAAATTCGGAGTAATAAATTAAGTAAATCTTCAGATGATGAATTAAATAAACGCTACCAACCTGAATTTGTTTCAAATGAAAATGATGGATATATATCATTGACCACTCATAATAAAAAAGCAAGTCAAACAAATAGAGAAGAGCTTGAAAAACTCAAGAGTGAATCAAAAATGTATAAAGCAGTTGTTAAAGGAAATTTTCCAGAGAACTCATACCCAAATAAGGAAGAATTAAAATTAAAAGTAGGTGCACAAGTAATGTTTGTAAAGAATGATAGTTCTCCTGAGAAACGCTACTATAATGGTAAAATTGGTAAAGTAATTTTATTAGATAAGGATGAAGTTGTGGTTAACTGTCCTGATGATGACTTTAATATTATTACTAAACCAGAAGTGTGGGAAAATATAAAATATACCGTAGATTCTGATACTAAAGCCATTTCTGAAGATAAAATAGGGAGTTATACACAAATACCTTTACGCTTGGCTTGGTCAATTACCATTCATAAAAGTCAGGGTCTAACTTTTGAAAAGGCCATAATAGATGCAGAAGGAGCTTTTGCTCATGGACAAACATACGTGGCTCTAAGTCGTTGCAAATCTTTAGAGGGTTTAGTTTTAAAAAGTAAGATTACCTCAAATCAAATAATTAGTGATGGTAATGTTATTACATTTAATGAGGAAGCAGAATCAAAACAACCTAATGATGATATTTTACAGCAATCTAAGAGATTATTTCAATTAGATTTAATTTCGGAAATTTTCAACTTTTATAAGTTTATATATCCCACGAATAGAATTTTAGATATTTACTATAAAAATAGGGGTAGTATTGAAGGCAATATTGAAAATCCGTTAAATGCAATTAAAAAAAGTATAACTAATTTATTAAAAGTAAGTACCTCTTTTAATACTCAGTTAAAATCAATTGGCGGTTCTTTAGATATTCCAGAATCTAATGATTCTATACAAGAACGTTTTGTAAAAGCTATAATCTATTTTAATAATGAAGCAAAAACAACAATAGAAACAGCGTTTAAAACTCTAGTTTTTACTACAGATAATAAAACAATTGAGAAAGATATAAATAAACAATATGATGGATTAGAGGAGCTACTCACAACTAAGTTATTGTTTTTTGAAGGTTTAAAAAAAGAATTCAATGTAAAACAATTTTTAGAATTAAGAGCTAAATCTGTTTTCCTTGCTAAGGATAAGCCGAAAAAGCAACGCAAAACCGTTATTGACGGAACCACGAATATTGAACTTTTTGAATTACTGAGAGAACTTAGAAATCAAATTGCTAAGCGAGAAGATTTAGTACATTTTCAAATTTTTACTCAAAAGTCGCTTTACGCTATGTGTGAAATTTTACCTATTACTAAGGAAGAACTAAAAGAAGTTCATGGCATGGGCAAAACGAGAATTGAAAAATATGGAGGCGAAATATTAAACGTTATCAAAACCTATTGTGAAGAAAATGATATTGAAACTTTAAAAGATTTGCCTGTTATTAAAGAATTAAATACTAAAAGTAACAAAGGCGATTCTAAGAAAATATCTTTAGAATTATTTAAAAGTGGAAAATCGATCGATCAAATTGCACTAGAGAGAGAATTAAATGTAAATACAATTTTTGGACATCTAGCTTGCTTTATCACTTCAAAAGAAATTGCGATTACTGATTTAATGTCTAAAGCGCATTATTCAGAATTAAAGAAAATTATTCCAACTAAAACCTTTGAAAACCTTTCCGACTTAAAGCATCAACTCGACGATAAATTCTCATATGGTGAATTAAGAATAGTAGTTAACGAGCTTTCTGAAAATTAAAAGGCTCCAAAATTAGATTCTGAAGCCTTCAAATATGATTTTTTAATAAACTATCCTCTTATTAAACCTCTAGAAATTACAATTTTCTGAATTTCCGAAGTTCCTTCATAAATCTGAGTAATTTTTGCATCACGCATTAAACGTTCTACATGGTATTCTTTTACAAATCCATTACCACCATGTATTTGTACAGCTTCAACTGTGTGCTCCATAGCAACTTTACTTGCATAAAGTTTAGCCATTGCACTGCTCATATCGTAATTATTACCTTGATCTTTATCCCAAGCGGCTTTCATTACTAACATTCTTGCAGCTTCTATCTCTGTATACATATCTGCTAATTTAAAAGCAATGGCTTGATGGTTGCAAATTTCTGTTCCAAAAGCTTTACGCTCTTTAGAGTATTTTAGAGCTAATTCATAAGCACCAGATGCAATTCCTAAAGCTTGAGCAGCGATACCAATTCGTCCTCCAGAAAGTGTTTTCATGGCAAATCTAAAACCAAATCCATCTTCACCAATTCTATTTGCTAAAGGTACTTTTACATCATTAAATTGAAGTGTATGAGTATCACTTCCTCTAATACCTAGTTTATCTTCTTTAGGTCCAATATCAAAACCTGGCATTCCCTTTTCTAGTATAAAAGCATTGATTCCGTGTGATCCTTTGTGCTTATCAGTTTGCGCAATAACCAAATAAACTTCTGCGCGCCCACCGTTAGTTATCCAGTTTTTAGTTCCATTAAGAATGTAATGATCACCTTTATCTATTGCCGTAGTTTTTTGAGAAGTTGCATCACTACCAGCTTCAGGTTCACTTAAGCAAAATGCTCCAATACATTCTCCTGTAGCTAACTTAGTCAAATATTTTTGCTTTTGCTCTTCATTGCCATAAGCTTCTAGGCCATAGCAAACTAAGGAGTTATTTACAGAAACCATTACAGAAGCAGAGGCATCAATTTTAGATAATTCTTCCATAATTAATATGTAAGAAATAGCATCCATACCACTCCCTCCATATTTAGGATCTACCATAATACCTAAAAATCCAAGCTCGCCCATTTTGCGAACTAAGCTTTCAGGAAATTTTTGAGCATTATCCCGTTCTATAACACCAGGAAGTAATTCTGTTTGAGCAAAGTCTCTCGCTGCATCACGAATCATTAGATGCTCTTCTGTTAAACTAAAGTCCATAAACTATAAATATTTATTGATTTCTTAAAATTTTGAAGCAAAGATAAATTTTTATTAGCGTATTTTCAATAAGTAATATTATTTTTACTAATATGATAAAATCTAATTATAAAATCTTGGGTATAATGTCTGGTACATCATTAGATGGTATAGATATAATTAATGTTAACTTTTCATTCAATAAAGGTTGGAGCTTTGAAATACTTAATGCAGAAACTATAGAATATTCAAAGCCATGGAAATCTACTTTAAGTCAATTGGTCACTTTGCCAATGGATCAATTAGAGATTTTAGATATAAAATATACCGAATATTTAGCAAGTGTAATTTTAGATTTTATTAATAATAATTCAATTAAATCTATAGACTTTATAGCTTCTCATGGTCATACGGCACTGCATCAGCCCAAAAATGGGTTAACATACCAAATAGGAAATCAACAGATTTTAGCAAAGAAACTACATCAAAAAGTTATTTGCGATTTTAGAGTTCAAGATGTTTTACTTGGAGGTCAAGGAGCTCCATTGGTACCTATAGGAGATAGATTGCTGTTTAATAACTATGAATATTGCCTCAATTTAGGAGGCTTTGCGAATGTTTCATATGAATTAAATAATGAAAGAATCGCTTTTGATATTTGTCCTGTAAATATTGTTTTGAATCATTATGTTTCAACATTAGGTTTAGATTATGATGATAAAGGTCAATTAGCATCAACAGGAAGCCTCAATAAAAATCTATTAATTCAACTCAATGAAATTTCTTTTTATAATGAGCAACCTCCAAAATCTTTAGGATTAGAATGGGTAGAATTAAATATTTTCCCATTAATTGATTCTTATAAGCTTAAAATTGAAGATATATTGAGAACTTACCTGGAACATATTGCTATACAAATTTCAAAGATTCTGATAAAAAATAAGTCACAAGCTTTAGTTACAGGAGGTGGAGTTTATAATGATTTTTTAATGAAACGAATAGATGGTTTTTCAACATCTGAAATTGTTATTCCAGAAAACGAAATTGTAGAATTCAAAGAAGCTTTAATTTTTGGGTTACTCGGAGTTCTTAAAGAACGAAATGAAGTTAATTGTTTAAAAAGTGTTACAGGCGCAAAACGTGATCATTCTTCAGGAGTAATTTATACAATCTAATGTTTTACTATAGTTATTAATTACCTTTGTAACATCTTTTATTCAAGTTCTTAAAAGCGATATCCGAAGCCTCTTTATATTTTTAAGATACAAAAATTCAAGTTGAAATTTTTGTGATTGAATAAAGTAAAGATTTGTAAAAAAAAAAGACACACCTTCTAAAGATATATTTAGCTTTATAGTGCCCTCAATAAAAAGGTTTCACGTTATTCTGAAATAGTTTAAAATAGCAGGAATAATAAAAATGACCATAATAATTTTCAGTATTTTTAAAAATTGTAAATCAATATAATAACCCCTTTAACTACTAATATGAAATCATTACTTTTTAGCATCTGTTCAATTATTTGTGTAATAACTTTTCAAGCTCAAGCTCAAGAACAAACATTAGCTGATTTTGAATGGTCAGAATTGACTAATAATAGAGTTTCGGGTTCGCTAAGTCCTATTTTAGCTTTTCCTTCAGAATCTGGTTTTACAATGTATAGTGTTGAAAAATTTGGCTCTCAATTTTATGCTCCAAAAATTATTAACATTACTAAATTTGATGCTTTTGGGAAACCTACTTCTGCTATAGATTTTAAATTACCAATTCGTTTATTAAAAGACGCAGCACTCTTGAAGATTATTGAAGGAGATAACAAATTGTATTTCTTTTCAAATATTGCTGTAAAAAAAGATGGCAAGAATGTCTTATATGCTCAAATTTATGATAACGAAACTCATCGAGTTTCAGATCCAATCGAATTATATACGATTCCATTTGAGAAAATTAATAACTCTGGATTTTTTGAAATAGCTAACTCTTCAGATAAAAAGACTTTTGCTGTTTTAGTTAATCAATTATTTGAAAAGAAAACTAATGAAGCCATTACTGTACTAACATTTGATGAAAATTTAAATAAGCTTTCAGAAGGTACTCATACATTGTCTTTTGAAAGTGATCGCGCTTATAATGAATCCTTGTCTGTTGAAAATGATGCAACCGTAAATATTATTAAAAAAACAGATACGTCTAAAAAACATCCAATTACTACTATTATTACTGTAAAAGGTAATGATGTAAAAGAACAACAAGTTTCAACAGAAGGGTTTTATGTTTCAGACTCTAAAGTAATTAGTTATAATGATTCTCAATTCTTAGTAGGTTTTGCAACAGATAATGCTAAGCCAACAGTTTCTGTTGGAGGAGCAAAAGACGATAGCTTTTTTATATATAACATTTCTGAAGGCAATCTTATAAAAAATCAAAAATGGTCACAAGATACTAGAAAACGTGTGCTAGGTAAGGGGTATATTAATTTAAAAATAAAAGATGTTTTAATGGATAACGAAATTGTTTACCTAATTGGGGATTGTTATTCTTCAGATTCTGAAGAGATTGATGGTAAAAATTTTGAATACAATTACACACATAGATTTGGTCCTGGAATTGTAATTAAATTAGATATTAATGGAAGTGTGATATATGAGACACCTATAAATTATGGAGAAGATTACCTAAATAGAATGGAAGTTTTGGGTTCATTTTTTCCGTTTTTAAACAATGGCCAATTGTTTGTTTTAGCAAATGAAAAAGAATATATATTAAAAAATAAAAAAATAGTTTTCGGTAGTGAAAAAGCGAATGCTAAAGCTATTGTTTTAAAATCTTTTGATGATGAAGGGAACATAAAAACAATACCATTTTGGAATAGTGAAACTGGAGGTGAAAATCAATATGCCACATTTGCACCAACTCAAACCATATTAATTAAAGATAAAGTTTTCTACATTTATGCTACAGGTAAGGAAAAACATAAATTTGGAAAAATGACACTCAAATAATAATAGGATAGTTTTGAATAATATTAAAAAGGCTTAACTATAAAGCCATTTTTGTTTTTATATTTGTTACACGAAATAAATACACTAAAATTGATAAAAGATTTACTTCAGAAATACGAAAATAAAACTCCCGAAATCGTATTTCATTGGAATGACCCAGAAACTGAAGCCGAAGGTTGGACTGTAATTAACTCTTTACGAGGAGGAGCAGCAGGTGGAGGAACACGAATGCGTAAAGGATTAGATAGAAACGAAGTATTGTCCCTTGCTAAGACTATGGAAGTTAAGTTTACGGTCTCTGGTCCTGCTATTGGTGGAGCAAAATCTGGAATTAATTTTGATCCACAAGATCCAAGAAAAAAAGGAGTTTTAGAACGTTGGTATGCTGCCGTTTCTCCTTTATTGAAAAGTTATTACGGAACAGGTGGAGATTTAAACGTTGATGAAATTCATGAAGTAATACCAATCACTGAAGAAAGTGGTGTATGGCATCCTCAAGAAGGTGTTTTTGAAGGTCATTTTAAACCGACAATTGCTGATAAAATTAATAGAATAGGTCAGTTAAGACAAGGAGTAATTAAGGTATTAGAAAATCCAAAATACTCTCCAAGTGTAAGTAGAAAATTTACAGTTGCAGATATGATAACAGGCTTTGGTGTTGCAACAGCAGCTAAGCATTTTTATGATATTAAAGGAGATACAATACAAGGAAAACGTGTCGTTGTTCAAGGTTTTGGAAACGTTGGTGCAGCTGCAGCATTTTACTTTGCTCAAATGGGAGCAAAAATTGTAGGTATCATTGACAGAGTAGGTGGATTAATTAACGAAGAAGGATTTTCATTTAAAGAAATTACAGATTTATATCTTGCTAAAAATGGAAATACCTTAGTAGCAGACAATCTTATTCCATTTAGCGAAATAAATAAACAAATTTGGTCATTACAAACTGAAGTATTCGCACCTTGTGCAGCATCAAGATTGGTAACTCAAGATCAAATAGATCAAATGATTTCAACAGGCTTAGAAGTGATTTCATGCGGAGCAAATGTACCTTTTGCAGATAAAGAGATTTTCTTTGGTTCTATTATGGAGCATACAGATCAAAAAGTAAGCTTAATACCAGACTTTATTTCAAACTGTGGAATGGCAAGAGTTTTCGCTTATTTCATGGAACGTAAAGTACTAATGACTGATGAGGCTATTTTTAATGATACATCTAAAGTTATAAGAAAAGCGTTAAAAGAAGTGCATAAAAATAATCCAACAAAAATAGGCATAAGCGAAACCGCATTCGAAATTGCATTAAGACAACTAATATAAAAATCCTTAGTAATGGAAACAGTAATAATTCTTGTATTTGTTTTTGGCTATTTAGCTATAACACTAGAGCATAATATTAAAATAGATAAACTAATCCCAGCTTTAGTAATGATGGCTATAAGTTGGGCATTAATTTCATTAGGAATAGATAATTTTACCCAATGGTTTGATTCATCACAACATAGCTTAATGGAAAATTTTGGGTTGCTTCCGCATGAAGAAAAAATGCATCTAATGGAAGAAACCTTACTTCATCATTTAGGTAAAACGGCTGAAATCTTAGTCTTCTTACTGGGAGCAATGACGATTGTAGAAATTATTGATTATTTCGATGGTTTTTCTACTATTAAAGGTTTTATAAAAACAAAGAGCAAAAGAAATATACTTTGGATTTTTGGTTTTTTAGCTTTCTTTCTTTCAGCGATTATAGATAACCTTACGGCTACGATTGTATTAATATCTATTTTACAAAAATTAATAAACGATAGAGATGTTCGTATTTGGTATGCAGGTTTAATAATTATCGCAGCAAATGCTGGTGGAGCTTGGTCGCCTATAGGAGATGTAACAACTACAATGCTTTGGATTGGTAAAAAAGTAACCACTGGTCATTTATTTGTATATTTATTTTTACCATCTTTAATATGTATGCTTGTACCAACGTTTATTGCTTCTTTTTTACCAGCTTTCAAAGGTAAAATAGAGTCAGATGGAAACGATAAAGACAAGCCAAAAAGTAAATTTAGCTCTATAATGTTATATTTAGGTCTTGGTGGTATAGTATCAGTTCCAATTTTTAAAACAATTACACATTTACCACCTTATGTTGGTATGATGTTAGCTTTAGGTGTTGTTGCTGTTTTTGCAGAAATTTACAGTAGTTCAAAGTTTAGTATTTCAAATCATGATTCTGAAGAAAGTGATGCACATGCCCATCATAGTCCTGTACATCATTCATTATCTAAAATTGAATTACCAAGTATATTATTTTTCTTAGGAATTTTAATGGCAGTTGCAGCACTAGAGTCCTTAGGAACGTTATTTGGTTTTGCAGGTTCTCTTCAAGAAACAATGCCAATGTTAGGAACTGAATTACATCATGCTGGAGTGTCTGATTTAGTGGTTTTATTGTTGGGTGTAGGTTCTGCAGTAATTGATAATGTACCGCTTGTTGCAGCGAGTTTAGGAATGTTTTCTGAGCCTATAGATAATGAACTTTGGCATTTTATAGCTTACTCTGCAGGTACAGGAGGAAGTATGTTAATTATTGGTTCTGCGGCAGGTGTTGTAGCAATGGGAATGGAAAAAATAGATTTCTTTTGGTATGTTAAAAAAATATCATGGCTAGCATTAATTGGTTTTTTAGCAGGAGCTGTTGTTTTTATGTTTACCAGAACTATTTTTTAAAAACCGATAAAAATTATAAATATACTTAAGTTAAAAACTTAACGTTATTAAAATAACAACTTAAAAAATTAAACATTTTAGTATGATATCATTAAGTACTATTCAAGATGAAGTAGCTGTTTTAACTGAGGGAGAATCAGTTGAAAAAACGTTATCTATAATTGAATTAATTACAAGTGGAGGAACATCAGGAATGGTGATTATTTTCATTTTATTTCTGCTCTTAATCGTAGCTATTTATATTTATTTCGAACGCATTTTTGCCATAAAAGCAGCTTCTAAGGTCGATTCAAATTTTATGAATCAGATTAAAGATCATGTCAGTAATGGTAAGATTGATTCGGCACAAATGCTATGTGCACAGCAAAATTCACCTGTATCAAGATTAATTGCAAAAGGAATTACCAGAATAGGGAAACCTCTTGAAGATATTAATACAGCCATTGAAAATGCAGGTCGATTAGAAATCTATAATCTAGAAAAAAATGTTAGTGTTTTAGCAACCATTTCTGGTGTTGGACCTATGATTGGTTTCTTAGGTACAGTAATTGGTATGATTATTTCAATTTTCGAATTAGCAAATGCAGGAGGAACCATTCAAATGGATGTGCTAGCGAGTGGATTATATACAGCCATGACAACAACTGTTGGTGGACTTATTGTTGGTATTGTCGCTTATGTTGCTTTTAACCATGTTGTTGGAAGAACCAATAAAGTTGTTTACCAAATGGAAGCAAATTCTATTGAATTTTTAGATCACTTAAACGAACCAATCTAATTTTATGAATATTAGAGGAAGAAATAAAGTAACACCAGAATTCAATTTCGCGTCCATGACCGATATTGTATTCTTGTTATTAATCTTTTTTATGATAGCGTCAACTTTAGTAAGTACTAATGCAATAGACATTGTATTGCCTAAAGCAAGTGGGAAAACTGAGAATAAGAAGTCCACTGCGGTAAGTATAAAAAAAGATTTAAGCTATTATATTGATCAGAAACGTGTTGGTGAAAGTGTTTTAGAAACAGAGTTAATTTCTATGCTGTCTAATCAAGACTCGCCAACAATAGTACTAAGAGCTGAAAAATCTGTGCCTGTAGAAAATGTGGTTAAGGTTATGGATATTGCAAATAGAAATAAATTTAAAGTAATACTAGCAGTACAACCAAATTAACGGCATCATTATTGAATTAACTTAGTTTTATAACAAAGGTTAAAATAATCTAACCTTATAGGTTTATTTAGAACAAATGAAATATTTAGACACCAAACACGAACGTAATTCTGCAAGCATCACGACTCTTATAGTTTTGATACTGCTCTTACTATTGTTTGTTGTTGGACCTCAATATATGGATCCGCCAGAAGAATATGGTGTAGCAGTAAACTTTGGGACCACAGATTTTGGTAGTGGCAATAAACCATTAAGCGAACCTAAAAAGGCTGTTGAAGAAAAAGTAGTAGAAGAAAGTGCTGTTGAAGAAGTAATACCAGAAGAAACACAAGTGACACCTACAGAAGCTGCGACCAAAGCAGAAGAAGTAATGACCCAAGATAACGCTGAAGAAATTGCTATAAAAAAGCAAAAAGAAGCAGAGGCAAAAGCTAAGGCAGCAGAAGCTAAAGCTAAAGCAGCGGCAGAAAAAGTGGAACGTGAAAAACGTGAAGCTGAGGAGAAGAAACGTGCTGAAGAAGCTGAGAAAAAGAGAAAGCTCGATGCTATGATTGGAGGTGTTAAAAATGCTGAAGGGAATACAGATGGAGGAGAGGGACCAGACAATCAAGGTGGAAATAAGGGGCAACTAGATGGTGATCCTTATGCAGCAAGTTATTTTGGAGGTTCTGGACCGGGAAAAGGAGGAGTTGGTTATGGATTGGGTGGCAGAGGAAGGCCTTCTAAAGAAATTTATAAGCAAGATTGTAATGAATATGGTCTCGTTGTTGTTAGAATTGAAGTTAATAGACAAGGTAAAGTTGTAAAGGCAGAACCTGGAATTAGAGGCACAACCAATACACATCCTTGTTTGCTTGAGCCAGCAAGAAAGATTGCGATGTCTCATAAGTGGCCTGCTGATTCAGAAGCACCAACAACTCAAGTGGGTTTTGTAAGTATTAATTTTGATGTAGGTCAATAGAATGAATTATCAAGATACTGTTAATTGGATGTTTCAACAACTTCCAATGTATCAAAATAAAGGCAACTCTGCTTTTAAAAAAGATTTAACCAATACCATAAATCTAGCAAAACATTTAAACTATCCAGAATGTAAATTTAAATCCATTCATGTTGGTGGTACAAATGGAAAAGGCTCTACTAGCCATATGTTGGCTTCTATTTTGCAAGAATCTGGATATAAAGTAGGCTTATATACCTCACCACACTTAAAGGATTTTAGAGAGCGCATTCGCATTAATGGTAAGGTAATTACTGAGCAATCAGTTATTGATTTTATTAAACGAAATAAAGCATTTTTAGAAAGAAATCAGCTGTCTTTCTTTGAAATGACTGTTGGTATGGCATTCGAGTATTTTGCCAACCAAGAAGTGGATATTGCTATTATAGAAGTCGGGTTGGGAGGTCGATTAGATTCTACCAATATTATTACACCATTATTATCAGTAATCACAAACATTAGTCTCGATCATACACAGTTTTTAGGCAATACACTTGAAAAAATTGCTGGAGAAAAAGCAGGCATCATAAAAAACAATATTCCTATTGTTATTGGTGAAACGCATTTAGAAACTGAAAACGTATTTATAAATAAAGCAAAAGAAACACTGTCTCCTATTTATTTTGCAGACCAAATAATCAATGACGTTTTAGAAAGTGATTTACAAGGGACGTACCAAATTAACAATATTAAAACGGTAGTACAATCGGTAAAAATTTTAAATGATGTTGGTTTTTATATCTCTTCTAAAGATTTAAAAACGGGACTTTTAAATGTAGTTGCTAATACAGGTTTACAAGGACGATGGCAGGTTTTAGGCAATCAACCTAAAATTGTTTGTGATACTGCGCATAACAAAGAAGGTTTAGGTTATACGATGCAGCAGGTAAAAAAAGAGAAGCATAATAAGCTTCATATTGTTTTTGGGGTTGTAAATGATAAGGATTTAGAAGCTATTATTCCATTACTACCAAAGCATGCAAGGTATTATTTTTGTAAACCAGACGTTCAACGAGGGTTAGATGCTAAATTATTACAGTCTTATTTTAAAAAAAATGATTTACATGGAAATTATTATAATAGTGTTTCTGAAGCATTAACTAGCGCAAAATCAAACGCTAACACAAGCGATTTTATTTATGTTGGAGGAAGTACATTTGTAGTAGCAGAAATAATTTAATTTTTTTTCGATAAATGTTTTGAGATATTAAAAACTAGACTATCTTTGCAGTCCTAATTATTAGGGCGACTAGCTCAGTTGGTTCAGAGCACTTGGTTTACACCCAAGGGGTCAGGGGTTCGAATCCCTTGTCGCCCACAAAAAAAGAAATCCGATTTGAATTTTTCAAGTCGGATTTTTTGTTTTATAAAAGGACTCGTGAATGCTAAAATTAATGTTTTCACATTTACAAAGTCTTCTGCTTCTTAATATCAGATTTAGGGTCATTAACTCAGTTGGTTCAGAGTGTCACGTCGACAACGTGGAAGTCACTGGTTCGAATCCAGTATGACCCACTACCTTAGATTAATCCAGAAATTATTGTGGGTTTTTTCATTACTAAATGCGCTTAGTACATTTAGGTAAAACTTAAAACGGGCTAGTAGTGTTTCTGCTTTTAAATTGTTTTTAAAAAAAGTCACACCTATGATTCTTGCATTAATTTAAGACGCATTACGCTATCTAAAAAGTAGTTTTAAACTTATATAAGTTTAAATAAGATTTAAGCTAATTTAAGTGGTGTTTGTGTTAGTGAATCGTATAGTAATTAGTAGTAACTATAGCACTTATAAAGCTTGGGTATAACAATAGCTTTAATTGAGTTATAATAGCTCTAGAATGCGCTCTAATGCCATACCTCTAGACCCTTTAATTAAAACTGTTGCATGTTGAAGTTGTAAGGCTTGTAAAAGAGGTTTTAAATCTTCAAAACTAGAAAATTTTTGTATTCCTTCTTTAGAAGTAGTTTCATAGAAGTTTTTACCAATGAGATAGATGTTATTTTTAAAATTAGCCTCTATAAAATCTACGATAGTCTGATGCTCATTTTCTGCTTCAGATCCTAGTTCAAACATATCTCCAAGGAACAAATATTTATTTTCTGCATGTAATTGCTTAATATTTTTTAAAGCAGCCAACATACTAGTGGGATTCGCGTTATAGGCATCGAGAATAATTTTTGTAGTGTCCTTTTCAATGATTTCAGAACGGTTATTGTCTGGTTGGTAGTTTTCAATAGCGTTTCTTATATTTTCTGTACTCACTTTAAAATAGTTTCCAATTGCAACTGCTACGGCAATATTTCCATAATTGTAATCTCCTATAAGTTGACTCTCAATTTTTGTATTGTCATAATTGAGACTGACATAAGGATTTGCTTTTTTAAATCTTACAACACAGTTATTATTTAAATCAGAACCAAAGGATACAACATTGTCATAGTTTCCAATTTCGTGTACTTGCTTTGAGTCATCATTATTGATAAATGCAGTTTTGTTGTTTTGTTTTAAGAAATTATAAAGTTCAGATTTAGCCATAATAACTCCTTCAATACTGCCAAAACCTTCTAAGTGTGCTTTTCCAAAATTGGTAATTAATCCATAATCGGGTTGTGCAATTGAACATAAAAACTTAATCTCATTTTTATGGTTAGCTCCCATTTCAACAATTCCAAAATCTAAATTTTTGGTAAAACTTAGTAATGTTAGAGGTACACCAATATGGTTGTTTAGGTTTCCTTTTGTTGCTTTTACTTTATAGGTTGTTGATAAAACAGCATTGATAAGTTCTTTTGTGGTTGTTTTACCATTACTTCCTGTTAAGGAAATAATAGGAATGTTAATGGTTTTTCTATGGTGTGTTGCTAGATCTTGAAGTGTTGTTAATACATCTTCAACTAAAATACAGTTAGTATTAATGTTAGCATTAATATCATCTATAACACAATACTTAGCACCTCCATCAAATGCTTTATGGACAAATTTATTTCCATTAAAATTATCACCTTTAAGTGCAAAGTACATGCAGTCTTGATTTAATTTTCTGGTGTCAGTAGAAATGGTAGAACAGGAATTAAATTTTTGATATAAATCAGCTATTTTCATGTGTTTATGATTATTATTCTTTTGAGTATTTATGCTCATTATACGATACCTCTAAAAGAACTTCTTTGATAGGCTTAAAAATAAAAAAGTCCTGATAAATTTATCAGGACTTTTTAAAATATTATTTAACGTTGCTTAGTTACGTCTTTTTCCACCTTTTTGGCTCTTAGAACCAACTCTAGATACTGCACATCTAAAGCCAATATAATCTGTTGCCATGTCTTGTGGGAAGTAACGACGTTGCGCTGGGTCAATCCAGTAAGCTCTGTCTCTCCAAGATCCACCTTTATAAACTCTTACTTCATCATTAATTAAAGATGTTCTGCTGTTAGATTGATCGTATTCTCTAACTAGAGTACCTTCTGTAGAATCTACTTCAACTCTATGTTTTGGAGAATTATACATTTTTCCAGTGGTACTTTTCTTTTCTCCATCAGATTCATCAAAGCTTTCTCTATAATATCTAGAAGAACTCTTATCACCATCTCTAAAGTTTCTGTTGTCACTTTCACTAAAGTTAGTTCTTAAGTACGTTTCTTCTTCGTCTACAGGAATTCTTGCAATTTCACCTGGTAAATCTCTAGCTACAATTTTACCGTTTGGTAAAGTATCGTAAACAATTTCGTCAGTGGTAACAATTTTTACTGTTCCATCTTCATTAATTGCGTTCTTAGTATATACATTTCCTCTGTAGTAGTTAAAGTCATTAAACTCGTCATCTACTATAGGTCTGTAAACATCAGCAACCCATTCTGCAACATTACCAGCCATGTCATATAAACCGTAATCGTTTGGTGAGTATGTTTTTACTTCTGCAGTAATATCAGCACCATCATCAGACCAACCTGCAATTCCACCGTAATCACCTTTTCCTTGCTTAAAGTTAGCCATTTGATCACCACGATTTACACGTTTTCCTGATCTTGTATATTGACCATCCCAAGGATATTTTTTACGTCCTCTATAAACATTAAAGCTACGTAATTCACTCATACCTAAAGCTGCATATTCCCATTCAGCTTCAGTTGGTAGTCTGTATTTTACTGTAATAGCACCAGATTCTCTATTAGCATAAATGTTAATAGGGTTACCGTCTGCATCAGTCTGTTGTCTTCTTTGACCTCCTTCTAATACATCAGAGTTACCTCCGTAAGTTTCTGTAGGCGCATTGATATAAGTATCAACATCAAAAGTACTTTCTGCACTCAAATCGGTATATTGAGCATCTCTTTTAATGTAACCAGCATCTTGTAAAGATAATTCGGCTACTCGGTTTGATCTCCAATTTGCATACTCTACTGCTTGAATCCAACTTACACCTACTACTGGGTAATTTGCATATCCAGGATGACGTAAATAGTTTTCGGTCATCATTTCATTATAACCTAAACGATTTCTCCATACTAAAGTATCTGGAAGTGCACCTTTATAGATTAACGCAAAATCTGGGTTATCTGGTGGGTAAACACTTTTTAAATAATCTAAATAGTATAGATAATTAATATTGGTAATTTCAGTTTCATCCATATAGAATGACTGAATGTGTTGTTGATTTGGCGTATTGTTCCAATCATGCATTGGATCATCTGCTACTTTACCCATTGTAAAAGTTCCACCTTCTATGAAAGCAGTTCCAGGAGGTGTTTCCTGTTCTTTAAATTGGGTATTGTACTGAAAACCTCCTTGTTTATCGTTGATTTTCCAGCCAGTGGCACTATCTACATTGCCAGAATTAGAAGAACGGTTACAACTCACAATTGAGGCGCAAAGCGTTACTGCTATTAAAAATTTTAGGTTTGAGACATGTTTCATATCCATACGTTTAAGTAAGCTCGTTTAATTTTAGAGTCGCAATATAACAATTAAAGGTAAACTGACAACTTTTTTTTGCGTCTAAATGCAAAAAAATGTGCATTTCGTCCTTTTTTTTGAACATAACAACGGACTTTTTTCTATTTATCGGTGTATTTTGCTCCTTAATAACGGCCATAGAAATGAATTATTGTTGTATTTTTGAAATAAAAATTCTGACGTCATAATAACGTGCTTTAATGGACGTTATTTTATTGTGAAATAGATGGATTTGTTATAAGAATAACATTTTCAGAAGTTTTACGTACGGTTAAAACTGAAAATGAATACATGAAAAATTGCTATTTAATCACTTTATTATTGATTGCAACATTTGGTTTTGGGCAACAAAAGCAATTCAATATTAATTGGAATGGGTATAAAGTCTTAGAAACGGCTTACAATAAAATTGAAGTACCTGCTTTTGATGTTGATCATTTTAATTATAGTGAAGATAGTGGGTTAACTTTTTTTGCGCAATGGGAAAGTAATGGAACCCAAATTGATGAAAACTCTATACAATTGGCTAATGTTGTTTATCAGTCCATAACGTCATCCGAATTAAAAGATTTAAATCTTGAAAACATACCAAGTACTCCTAAGTATAGTATTAGTAATACTAATGCTAGAGATAATATGGGTTACTATTTTCAGTTGAGCCCTATTATTAAGGATAGAGGTGTTTATAAAAAAATAACTTCCTTTACTATAATATATAGTACACGTTCTGGTCGCTCAGGTAATAGTACTATGGGTGTTACTGAATTAACTAACTCAGTTCTTAGCTCAGGGCAATGGTTTCGATTTTATATAGAAGAGTCTGGTGTGTATAGATTATCTAAAAGCTTTTTAAGTGATTTAGGCATTAATACCAACTCGGTAGATCCAAGAACAATAAAAATATATGGTAATGGAGGGCGAATGCTGCCTTTGGAGAATTCTGCCAATTACCCTTTCGACGTTGTAGAAAATGCAGTAAAGTTTATTGGTGAAGACGATGGAAGCTTTGATAGTAATGATTATATTCTTTTTTATGGTGAAGGGCCTAAAACATATAATGAAGAAAGCGAAACCAATATTAATTTATTCACTGATAAAACGTATTACTACGTAAATATTAGTTCTGGAAGCGGAAAACGAATTCAGACCATGCCAACAATAGAAGCGGCTGCTGATATTCAAATTAATACGTTTCAAGACTATCAGTATTATGAAGTAGACACTCATAATTTAGCAAAATTAGGACGCGAATGGTATGGTGATGATTTTGATATTGAAAACCAAAGGTCTTATGAATTTGAATTTCCAAACTTAGTGACAAGTGAACCTGTGGATTTTAATATTAAAGTTGGTTCCGTATCCGAAGTGCCAACAACTATGGCTATTACAATAAATGGAACTGAGGTTACCAATTTGGGATTAGGGACTATAACTGCTGGTTCTGTTTTAGGGACTAGCCGTACTTATGTTAATTCACTTAATATAGCAGGTGATGCTGTTACAGTAGTTTTAGATTATAATAATAGTGGAAATCCTTCAGCAAATGCATTCTTAGATTATATTAATATTGAAGCAACAAGAAATTTAATTTACGAAGGTGGTCAATTAGTTTTTAAAAATAATGAGACGATTACAACTCCAGGAATTGCACAATATAATCTAACAAATACAACATCGTTAAGGGAAATATGGGATATTACAGATCGATTTAATATCAGTAATATTGTTAACTTAACAAATGAAAGTACCATAAGCTTTAAAGCTTCCTCAGGTGAGCTTAGAACATATTTGGCTTTTTCTAACTCTAGTGTTTTACAGCCAATTAAAGATTCTAGGTCTACTGTGGCTAATCAAAATTTAAAAGGCACAATTTTTAATAATTCTCAAGGGCAGTTTGAAGATATAGATTATATCATTTTATCTCCATCTCAATTCTTAGCACAAGCAGAACGTTTAGCACAAATTAATAGAGATCAATATGATTTAAACGTTAAAGTAGTGGACTTACAATCTGTCTACAATGAGTTTAGTACCGGAAGTCAAGATGTTGCAGCACTTAGAAATTTTATTAAATATGTGTATGATAATGCTAGTACACCTAGTAATAGGTTAAAGTACTTATGTTTATTTGGTGATGGTTCTTACGATTATAAGAATAGACTAAATGATAACACTAATTTGGTGCCTTCTTGGTATTCTAAAGAGAGCTTTAGCCTTACAAGTTCTTTTGTTTCAGATGATTTTTATGTTATGTTAGATGATAATGAAGGCGGAATGAAAGTTAACATCGATCGTATGGATGTTGCAATTGGGAGGATTTTAGTAGAAGATGTGCAAAGAGCCACAGAAATGGTAGATAAAATAAAGTCTTATTACCAACCAGAATCATTGGGAAGTTGGAGAAATAATATAGTGCTTATTTCTGATGATGTAGATGCAGATTGGGAAAGAAGCTTACAGGAAACTACAGATAATTTAGGAACAACTTTAGGTGAAGAAAAACCATTTTTAAATGTAGTAAAAATTCATTCTGATGCTTTTGAACAAGAGTCGTCAGCTGCAGGTGATCGTTACCCTAAAGTAAATGAAGCTATAAAAGATGCGATTGAAGTTGGTGCGTTAGTTGTAAATTATTTTGGACATGGAGGTGAAGATGGTATTGCTAAGGAACGTATTTTTGATAAGTTTGATTCTCAGGAGGTTAATAATATATGTAAGTATAATTTATTTATCACTGTAACATGCGAATACACTAAATTTGATGATCCAGATAGGGATACGGCTGGTGAATATACGTTTTGGAACGTTAATGGTGGTGCAGCTAGTTTAATTACAACGACGCGTCAAATAGCTGAAATTAATGGAAGAATTTTTAACCTTTCTTTAGATAACTACCTATATGCTTTTGGTTCTAATGATTATCCATCCATTGGTGAAGCGTTGCGATTAACTAAAGTGTCTAATAGTATAGCTGGTATTACTCAAAAAAGATTGGTCTTTCTTATTGGTGATCCAGCAATGAAATTAGCTTTTCCTCAGCCAGATATAAGGTTAACTAAAGTAAACGATGTTGCCATTACAGAACCTATTGATACATTAAAAGCTTTAGCTTCTACAAAATTATCAGGTGAGGTGGTTGATTCTAATGGTAATTTGTTATCTAATTATAACGGAGTATTAACTGCGACGGTTTTTGATAAAGAAATTGAACGTCAAACTTTGGCTAACGACGGAACTACGGATTCTGGAGGTTTAATAATTATGGATTTTACAACATTAGGTGAAGTCATTTTTAAAGGTCAAGCAAGTGTTGTTAATGGCTTATTTGAATTTAATTTTATTGTGCCTAGAGATATTGGTATACCTGTAGGGAATGGTAAAGTTAGTTTTTATGCCCAAACAGAAAGTCCTGTTTCAGATCAAACAGGTTCAAATTTTGATATTGAAATTGGTGGTATAAATGAAAATGCTCCTACAGATAATGTAGGGCCTGTCATTAATCTATATATGAATGATGAAAATTTTGTTTCAGGTGGTATCACTAATGAATCACCTACTTTTTTAGTGAACCTTTATGACGATAATGGAATTAATACAGCAAGTGGAATTGGTCATGATATTACAGCAATTATAGATGGAGACGAAACCAATCCGGTTGTACTTAATAATTATTACCAAGCCAATGTAGATGATTATACTAATGGTAAAGTAAGCTATCCATTTAGAGATTTAGAACCAGGCTTACATACCTTAACTTTAAAAGCTTGGGATGTTTATAATAATTCTTCAACCGCAGAAATTCAATTTACTGTTTTTGATGAGGATGAAAAACTAGTAATTAATAACGTGTTAAATTATCCAAACCCTTTTGTAAATTATACAGAGTTTTGGTTTAATCATAATAGTTCAGAACCTCTAGATATATCTGTTCAGATATTTACAGTCTCTGGAAAATTAGTGAGAACTATTAATGGACAAACAAATGCAGATGAATGTTGTTATAATGGTTCATCTTCATTATCTCGAAGTACAGTGTGGGACGGAAGAGACGATTTTGGTGATAAAATTGGAAAAGGAGTGTATATCTATAAACTAAAAGTGAAATCTAATCGTTTAAATAAACAAGTAGAAAAGATTCAGAAATTGGTAATATTATAAAATATTTGAATGTTTTATAAGTAAAAGAAAGCTGTTTGTAGCTATATAACCAATGTTTTTAATAATAATTTGAAATACAAATACAATAGAAACAAATTATAAGAGTTATTTTAATGATAATTTGTAATTAAAATAATAATTTATATTTGCAAACGATTTAATACTGCGCAAACGGTATTAATACTTCAAAAATTGAACATGAAAAAATACACCATTACCCTTATCGCTTTTGCGACAATTAGCTTAATATTTGGACAGGAACAAGTAACTCTAAGTGTTCCTAATAGTTCAGATAGTAGAGTAATTACAACAGGTTTACCATTTATGCTTATTTCACCAGATGCAAGATCTGCATCAATGGGAGATATGGGAGTAGCAACATCTGTAGATGGGTTTTCTCAACAATACAATCCTGCAAAATATGCGTTTTCTGAGGCTAAACAAGGTGTGGGTTTAAGTTATACTCCTTATTTAACGAGATTAGTTAATGATATTTCATTAAGTTACTTAACGTATTACAACAGAATAAATGAATATAGTGCTTTTTCTGCGAGTTTTAAATATTTCACTTTAGGAGAAATAGTGTTAACTCAAGATGCAACATCACCTGGTGTAGCTGTAAAACCAAATGAATTTGCAGTAGATGCGGCTTATGCTTTAAAATTAAGCGATCAATTCTCAATGGCTGTAGCGTTGCGTTATATGCGTTCTGCTTTAAGATTACAAGAAACAGATCCTAATGCAAATCCAGGAAGTACTTTTGGTGCAGATATTACAGGTTATTACCAAAGTGAAGAAGAGGCTTATAGTGATTTTAATGGCCGTTGGAGATTAGGTTTTGCGATTCAGAATTTAGGACCAAGATTTAAGTACGATGATGGTGGGCAAGAAGTATTTCAACCAACCAATTTAAGATTAGGTGCTGGTTTCGATTTTATTTTTGATCAATACAGCAAGTTAGCAGTATCTGCGGAGGTGTCTAAATACTTAGTGCCAACACCACCAATTTTGGGTGATAAACTAGTATTTACAGATGTTGATGGAAATGGAGAATACAATCCTGAAGACGAAGACTTTCAAACAGAAGATCAATTAGCTGCATCAGGTAATCTTGATGACCCAAGCGATGATGTTATTCTTGAAGGAAAAGATACAGATGTTAGTTTCTTAAGTGGAGTTTTTCAATCTTTTGGTGATGCGCCAGGTGGTTTTAGTGAAGAGCTTAGAGAGTTTACTTGGGCGTTAGGTGCAGAATACACATATCAAGATAGCTTTGCATTTAGAGCAGGTTATTTTAACGAATCAGATGATAAAGGAGCTAGAAAGTTTTTTGCATTAGGTGCAGGTTTTAAATACACCACTATAAATGTAGATTTATCATATTTATTTTCAGCTTCAAAAATTCAAAGTCCATTAGAAAATACATTACGTTTTTCTCTAACATTTAATTTTGGTGCAGGGGAATATAACGAATATTAAAAAATTATACTTAATTTAGATACAAAGAACTATTGTTTAATAAAGCAATAGTTTTTTTGTCTCATGCCAATTTAAAATTTTTAATAACACATTTTAGATGGCAATACTAAAATAGTAAGTTTATGAAGGAAGTCAAAATAGAAACCACGTTACAAGTCTATGATGATATAAATGAGCTTCCCAAGTCTATACAGAATCTTATGGATTCTGCGATAGAAGCTCGGGAAAATGCTTACGCACCTTATTCGAAATTTAATGTGGGAGCTGCTATTTTGCTTGATAATAGTATTGTGGTCATTGGTAGCAATCAAGAAAATGCTTGCTATCCTTCAGGTTTATGTGCAGAACGCACTGCTATCTATTATGCCGGAGCAAAATATCCTAAAGCTAAGATTTTAAAAATGGCAATAACAGCATCTTCTCAAAACCAAGTAACAGATAAGCCTATTCCGCCTTGTGGAGCTTGCCGTCAATCGATAGCAGAATACGAAATAAAACAAAATCAGCCTATCGAAATTTATTTTATGGGAGCTAAAGGTAAGGTTGTAAAATCAAACTCATTAGCCAACTTACTGCCACTTCTTTTTGAAAGTTCAGTATTATAGGGTTTTCGTTACAGTAAATTCAGTAATTTCTTTTTTTTTTACGATATAGTGTTTCTTCATTATTTTCTAAATCATTATTTTTGTTATTCTATTTAAAGAACTCAACAAGAAATGCAAAAAATAACCAAAGAAGTTTACCTAAAGTGGTACGAGGACATGTTGTTCTGGCGAAAGTTTGAAGACAAACTTGCAGCAGTATATATTCAACAAAAAGTTAGAGGATTCCTTCATTTGTATAATGGACAAGAAGCTGTTTTAGCAGGTGCGTTACATGCAATGGACTTAACTAAGGATAAGATGATAACGGCTTACCGTAATCACGTTCAGCCAATAGGTATGGGAGTAGATCCTAAACGTGTAATGGCAGAGTTATTTGGTAAAGCTACTGGTACTTCTCAAGGTCTAGGTGGATCTATGCACATTTTCTCTAAAGAACACCGTTTTTACGGAGGTCATGGTATTGTAGGTGGTCAAATACCTTTAGGAGCTGGTATTGCATTTGGTGATAAATATCACGATAAAGATGCCGTAACTATTTGTTGTTTTGGTGATGGTGCTGCAAGACAAGGTTCTTTGCACGAAACGTTTAACTTAGCAATGCTTTGGAATTTACCAGTGGTTTTCGTTTGTGAAAACAATGGTTACGCTATGGGAACTTCTGTAGCGCGTACAGCAAATCATACTGATGTTTGGAAACTTGGATTAGGATATGAAATGCCTTGTGGACCAGTTGATGGAATGAATCCTATTAAAGTGGCTGAAGCTTTTGATGAAGCTATTCAGCGTGCAAGAAAAGGTGGAGGACCAACATTTTTAGAAGTGAAAACGTATCGTTATAGAGGTCACTCAATGTCTGATGCGCAACACTATAGAACCAAAGATGAGGTAGAAGAATACAAGAAGATAGATCCTATTACACAAGTAAAAGATATTATTCTTGAAAAGAAATATGCAACAGAAGCAGATTTAAAAGCTATCGATAAGGATGTGAAAAAACGCGTTGCTGAATGTGAGAAGTTTGCTGATGAATCTCCATATCCAGACAAGAATGTAATGTACGATGTTGTGTACGAGCAAGAAGATTACCCATTTATAGACCACAAAATAAAATAAGCTATGGCAGAAGTAATAAATATGCCGCGTTTAAGCGACACCATGGAAGAAGGAACAGTTGCCTCTTGGTTAAAGAAGGTTGGTGACAAAGTAGAGGAAGGTGATATATTAGCAGAAATTGAAACGGATAAAGCAACTATGGAGTTTGAGGCTTTTAACGAAGGTACTTTACTTCATATTGGTATTCAAGAAGGTGAAACGGCTAAAGTAGATACTCTTTTAGCTATTATTGGTGAAGAAGGTGAAGATATTTCTAGTTATTTAAATGGAAGTACTGAGGTTGAAAAATCTGATGATACTCCAGAAGCTAGTGAAGAAGCAAAAGATAGTTCTGATGTAGATTCTGATTCTAAAGAAGAATTGCCAGAAGGGGTTATAGTTGTTACCATGCCACGTTTAAGTGATACCATGGAAGAAGGAACTGTGGCTGCTTGGTTAAAGAATGTTGGTGATGAGGTTGAAGAAGGAGATATTCTTGCTGAAATTGAAACAGATAAAGCAACAATGGAATTTGAATCATTCCAATCAGGTACTTTATTATATATAGGTTTAAACGAAGGTGATTCTGCAAAAGTAGATTCGTTATTAGCTATTATTGGTCCAAAAGGAACTGATGTTTCTAATGTCGCTAAAAACTTTACAGTTGCTGGAGGAGAAGCTAAAAAAGAAGCTGCTCCAGAACCTAAAAAAGAAGCGCCAAAAGCTGCTGAACCTAAAAAAGTAGAAGCAAAGAAAGAAACTCCAAAGGTTTCAACTTCAACTTCAGGTAGAATTTTCGCTTCACCATTAGCCAAAAAAATGGCTGAGGAAAAAGGAGTTAATTTATCTCAGGTTAAAGGTTCTGGTGAAAACGGAAGAATTGTAAAGAAAGATATTGAAAACTTTACTCCATCAGCACAAGGAGCTTCAGTTGGTAAATTTGTACCAACAGGTCAAGAAGATTTTGATGAAGTGCCAAATTCAAATATGCGTAAAGCGATTGCTAAAAACTTAGCAAAATCTAAGTTTACAGCACCACATTATTATTTGAATGTTGAGTTTGATATGGAAAATGCAATTGCATTTAGAGTGCAATACAACTCTATTCCAGATACAAAAATTTCATACAATGATATGATTGTTAAAGCATGTGCTTTAGCATTAAAGCAGCATCCTCAAGTAAACTCTCAGTGGTTTGACGATAGAATGCAATTAAATAATCACGTTCATATTGGTGTTGCTGTTGCCGTACCAGATGGTTTATTAGTTCCAGTTGTTAAATTTGCAAATGAGCAAAGTTTAACTCAAATTGGAGCTGCTGTTAAGGAATTAGCAGGTAAAGCGAGAAATAAAAAGTTAGGACTAGACGAAATGGAAGGTAGTACTTTTACAATTTCTAACTTAGGAATGTTTGGTATTGATAGTTTTACGTCAATTATCAATCAACCTAACTCAGCTATCTTATCGGTTGGTAACATTGTAGAAAAACCAGTAGTTAAAGGAGGGCAGATTGTAGTTGGTAACACTATGCAATTATGTTTAGCTTGTGATCACAGAACAGTAGATGGTGCAACAGGAGCTCAATTCCTTCAAACATTAAAAGGATATATTGAAAATCCTGTTACGATGTTAGTATCATAAATTGTCATTCTGAACGTGTTTCAGAATCTATATAATATAATCCTGATTTGATAATTTTCGAATCAGGATTTTTTTATCTTTAAACTCAAATAAATATTATGAAAAAAACACTTTCAATTCTAATCATTGCATTAGCTTGCTCATGCGCTTGTCATACAAAAGGCGCTGATGGAAAACCTGGTAATGAGGGTGAAATTGCAAAACCAAAAATTACACAAGAAGCAATTAAAGCTAGTATGGACTATTTAGCTTCAGATGAATTACAAGGACGTGCTACAGGAAGTGAAGGCATTGAAAAAGCAGCTATTTTTATAGAGAATTATTTAAAGACTAATAATATTAAGCCTTATTTTGAAACGTATCGCGATTCATTTAAAGTAAATGATTTAGATGGTTATAATATTGTTGGCATGGTTGAGGGTAATGATCCATTACTTAAAAACGAATTTATAATTCTTGGAGGTCATTACGATCATATAGGACAAGGGAAAGTTGTAGAAGGAGATTCAATTGCTAATGGCGCAAATGACGATGCGTCTGGTACAATAGCAGCTATGGAGTTTGGTAAATATTTTGCTCAAACTAAAACGAATAAACGTAGTATTTTAATTACGTTATATGATGCTGAAGAAATAGGTTTAAAGGGTTCTGCGCATTTAGCAGCACGTTTAAAAAATAAGGGCATAAAGGCTTATACAATGATAAATTTTGAAATGATTGGTGTCTCAAGAGCAGAAGGTGAATCAATGGCTTATATGAGTGGTTTTGAACGTTCTAATTTTGCGGAAACTTTAAACAATTATGCAGATGAAGAAGTGATAGGTTTTTTTCCTAAAGCAAAGGATTTCGGTTTGTTTATGAGGTCAGATAATTATCCTTTCTTTAAAGAATTAAATATTCCTGCGCATGCCATTTCAACCTTCGATTTTTCAAATTTTGATTATTATCATCATGTAGATGATGAAGCAGATAAAATGGACTACCAACACATGGTTAGTTTTATAGAAAAAATGATTCCTGCGTTAGAAGGAATGATGAATGCATCAACTAAAGAAGTCGTATTAATAAAAGAAGATGAGTAAAAATATAATAATTACAGGAACAAGTAGAGGCATAGGGTTTGAATTGGTACACCTTTTTGCTAATCAAGGACATAATGTTTTAGCATTATCTAGAAATGCAAAACCAGTAAGTAATCTTCATTTTGATAATATATCCTCATTTGCTTTTGATTTATGTAATATAGACGATTATCAAAAGGTCACAGATTTTATAAAAGACGAATGGAAACACGTTGATATTTTAATAAACAATGCAGGTGCTATAATAAACAAGCCGTTTGCAGAAACTACGTTTCAAGATTTTACTAAAGTATATCAAACTAATGTTTTTGGTGTATCGGAGTTAACGAGAACAGTTTTACCTTTTCTTAAAAATGATGGTCATGTGGTAACGATTAGTTCTATGGGAGGCATTCAAGGGAGTATGAAGTTTCCAGGCTTATCAGCATACAGTTCTAGTAAAGGAGCAGTGATTACTTTAGTGGAATTGTTAGCTGAAGAATATAAAGAAACTGGCCCACAATTTAATGTTTTGGCTTTAGGCGCTGTACAAACTGAAATGCTAGAAGAAGCTTTTCCTGGTTACAAAGCACCAACAACAGCTAAAGAAATGGCAGAATATATTCAGAATTTTGCTTTAACTGGTAATAAATATTACAACGGAAAAGTGTTACAAGTGTCTAATTCGACACCCTAAATTTTAATTCGAATTTTAAGATTGAAAAAATAGAAATATAACAACTATTTTTGTGGTAATGCAGGCACAGTATTTAGAATTTATTCCCGTTACAGCAAAGCCATCTGTTTTAGAGCTTCTATCTAATGATAATTTAACGGTAAAAGTTAAGCGCGAACGTAAAACACGTCATGGTGATTATAGAGCGTTACCCAACGGTAAACACCAGATTACTATAAACTCTAATTTAAATAGCTATCGGTTTTTAATTACGTTAATTCATGAGATTGCCCATTTTGAAGCTTATAATAAATATGGAAGAAGCATTAAGCCGCATGGAAAAGAGTGGAAGCATACGTTTCAGCATTTAATGTTACCATTTATAAGACCCGAAATTTTCCCGAATGAGTTATTGCCATTATTGGCTCGTCATTTTAAAAACCCAAAAGCGTCTAGCGATACAGATACACATCTCGCCTACGCCTTAAAGCAATTCGACGAAAGCAACGATAAGACGTATGTATTTGAATTACCTTTGAATCAAACTTTTAAACTTTACAATGGTAGAGTATTTAAAAGAGGTAATAAACGAAGAAAACGCTACGAATGTGTGGAAGTTAGCTCAGGAAAATTATATTTGTTTAACCCAAACGCAGAAGTAGAAGTTTTAGATTAAAACATAAATTGATGAATAGCAAAAACAAAAATTATTACGCAATATTAATGGCAGGTGGAGTAGGATCAAGATTTTGGCCAGTAAGTACACAAGATTTCCCAAAACAATTTCATGATATGTTGGGAACAGGAGATACTTTGATTCAAAAAACATTTCATCGTTTAGCTCAATTAATTCCTGAAGAAAATATTTTCATATTAACTAATGAACGTTATAATGACCTTGTTTTTGAGCAATTGCCAATGGTAACAAAACGCCAAGTGGTTTTAGAACCTGCAATGCGTAACACAGCACCTTGTATTTTGTATGCGTCATTAAAAATTCAGAAAGAAAACGAAGATGCAGTGATGATTGTGGCACCAAGTGATCATTGGATTGAAGATAAACAAGCCTTTTCTGATAATGTAAAAACAGCATTTGATTATTGCGAGTCTAACGATGCATTAATGACGTTAGGTATAACACCAACGTTTCCGAATACTGGATATGGTTATATAGAATATGATAAATCAGCTACAACAGAGATAAAATCTGTAAATCAGTTTAGAGAAAAACCAGATTATGAAACGGCTAAGTCTTTTATTAGTCAAGGGAATTTCTTATGGAATGCAGGTATTTTTATGTGGAGTGCAAAAACAGTAGTTGCTGCGTTTAAGAATAATCAGCCTAAATTGTATGAATTATTTGAAAAAGGATACAGCGTTTACAACACTGAGTTTGAGGATGATTTTATAAAAGAAAATTACGAGAAAGCAGAAAACATATCTGTAGATTACGCACTTATGGAAAAGAGTGAAAATGTATTCGTAATTCCTGCTACTTTCGATTGGAATGATCTTGGAACTTGGGGAAGTCTTTACGATAAGTTAGATAAAGATGAGAATAGTAACGCAGTGGTTAATGCAAAAACGTTATTAGAGGATGCTAATGGAAACATGATTCGTTCTAAAAAAGATAAAGTTGTGGTTGTTGATGGCCTAAAAGATTACATCATTGTCGACAAAGACGAAGTTTTACTTATCTTTCCTAAAGTAAAAGAACAGGAAATAAAAAAAGTATTGCAAAAAGTTAAGGCTAAATTTGGTGAATCTTTAGGATAGATACTTTTTGAATTGCATAGCTAACCTAAAGCATTTATTCCTAAATTTATATATTGGAATTTTTTAAACTATGAGTGACGAAAATAAATTCAATTTTTCTGAGGATGAGAATTCTCAGATAACCAACGAGATGAATAAGGAAGCTGCTGTTGAAGAAAAGAAAGACGCAGTAAAGAAAGATGCTCAAGGTTTGTTTGCAAGCGTAAAAACCTTTTTAAGTGAACTGCTCGATTTTAGAGAAGATACTGATAGAGATGCAACGATTACAGCTATAAAAGCAGATATTCCCTTTAAAGGAGCAACTGCTTGGATTTTAGTCTGTTCGATATTTGTAGCATCCATTGGTCTTAATGCAGATTCAACAGCTGTTGTTATTGGTGCCATGTTAATTTCACCATTAATGGGACCAATTTTAGGAATCGGTTTGTCTATTGCGATTAATGATATTGATACTTTAAGAAAATCTCTTGTCAACTTAGCAACAATGATTGTTCTGAGTTTGCTAACCGCGTTCTTGTTCTTTTACCTTTTTCCATTAAGTACTGAAACGTCTGAGCTTTTAGGAAGAACACGTCCAGATATTAGAGATGTGTTAATTGCTTTCTTTGGTGGTTTGGCTTTAATCATAGCACGAACAAAAAAAGGAACTATAGCTTCCGTGATTTTTGGTGTAGCCATTGCTACCGCTTTAATGCCGCCTTTATGTACAGCAGGTTATAGCTTAGCCATAGGGAATTGGCAGTTTTTTGGTGGAGCTATGTATTTATTTACCATTAATACTATATTTATTGCTTTAGCTACATTTTTGGTTTTAAAAATATTGCGTTTTCCAATGCTTAAATATGCTAATTCCGCGAAGCGTAAACGTACTTCGAGAATTGCTATGGGAGTTGCTATTATTGTTATGATTCCTGCAATTTGGACGTTTTTAACAGTGCTTAAGGAAAGTAAAATAAATAGGGATTATCAAGCATTTCTTAAAACTGAAGTTGAAGATAATCGGAGTCTATGGTTATATGATGAAGAGCTTGACATTGATGCCAAAACAATAAGCCTATATTTTAATGGAGAAATCAGTGATGAGATGGTGTCAGCTTTTCAGAATGCTAAGAATGAATCTGTAGATTTAAAGGAATTTGAATTGGTGATTAATGCTAATAAAACTAGAAGTGCAGATCGTTTAGCAGAATCTTTAGACAGAGCTTATGCTGATTTAGATAGAAAGGATAATGTGATTGATGGTTTGCAAACACAAATAGAAGAGTTGCAATCTAATATCTCTAATTTAAATAAAGTTATAGAATCTAGAAACACCAATCAAAATGCAATTTCATTTAGTGAGTTATCTCGCGATGCAAAAATTAAATTTAATGATCTTGAGTATTTTGGATATGCTAAAATGTTAGAGTCAAAAGATTTTATAAATATTGATACGGTAACCGTAGCAAACGTAAGATGGAAAGTTAAACTTGCCGATAGTTTAGTGCTTACAAAAGAGCGCGATTTACAACAATGGCTAAAAAATGAACTGAAAGTAGATACAGTTTTTATTAAACGAAACTAATAATAGAGTTATATAGTAGAGTTGAAAAAGGACGAGTTAATTACGTTCTTCAAGATACATTTTACGCACTTTCTTAAATAGGTTAGAAGAATATACAAAGTCCGTTACAACTTCGTTATCAGTTCTAAAAATAGTTTCGTTAGAGCCTTCCCATGCTTTAAGTCCATCTTTTAAGAATACAATTTTTTCTCCAATTTCCATTACAGAATTCATGTCGTGAGAATTTATAACCGTAGTAATGTCAAATTCGTCTGTAATTTCTTGTATTAAATTATCTATTACGATAGCTGTTTTAGGATCTAGACCAGAATTAGGTTCGTCACAAAATAAATATTTAGGTCTATTCACAATTGCTCTAGCAATGGCAACACGTTTTTGCATACCTCCAGAAGCTTCACTTGGCATTTTTTTATGAGCATCAGGAAGATTTACACGGTTTAAAACCACATTAACTCTATCTTCCATTTCACTTTTACTTTGCTTAGTAAACATACGTAAAGGAAACATTACATTTTCTGCAATAGTCATAGAATCAAATAGAGCACTACCTTGAAATACCATACCTATTTCTGCACGTAGTGCACGTTTTTCATCGGGACTTAATTTGCTAAATATCTTGCCATCATAAGAAATAGATCCTTTTTCATATTCAAATAAACCCAATAAACATTTTAAAAACACAGTTTTACCAGAGCCACTTTGACCAATAATCAAGTTGGTTTTTCCTTTTGCAAAAGACGTTGTTATGCCTTTTAAAATATGTGCATCTCCAAACGATTTATGTAAATCTTTAACCTCTATCATAATTAGCCTAGTAATAAACTGGTTAGTAAAAAGTTGACCAATATAATCATTACACTCGTCCAAACGAATGATGTTGTACTGGCTTTACCAACTTCTAAAGCTCCTCCTTTCATAAAATAACCGTAAAATGAAGGAATTGTTGCTAACAAGAAGGCAAATACAAATGTTTTAATAAAAGCATATATAAAATGAAAAGGGATAAAATCTGTTTTTACACCTTCTAAATAATCTTCTAGTGTGCCATATCCACCGTAAACACAGGCTACAAGACCTCCTAAAACTCCTAAAAACATAGCAATAGAAATAACAAAAGGATAAAGTGTTAGCGCAATAAATTTTGGAAACACTAAATAGTTAATTGCATTTATTCCCATAACCTCTAAGGCATCAATTTGTTCTGTAACACGCATGGTACCTATACTAGATGTTATAAATGAACCTACTTTACCTGCCATAATAATAGAAATAAATGTTGGTGCAAATTCTAAAATTATAGATTGTCTAGTGGCAAAACCTACTAGATATTTTGGCATTAAGGGACTCGTCATATTTAACGAGGTTTGTATAGCTACAACACCTCCAACAAAAAACGAGATAAAGGCTACGATACCTAACGATCCAATAATAAGATCATCAATATCTTTTAAGATTAAGGGTTTCATTACAGACCATTTAGTAGGTCTGCGAAATATGTCCTTAATCATTATAAAATATGTACCTATATTATAAAGGTAAGTGCTGGGTCTTTTCATTAATGCTAAAGTATAAAAAATGATTAGGAAACGAGCATATTCATTATTTTTTCACACATAAAAATGATTAATTGTGAACGACATGCGACAAATAAAAAAAATAAATATGAACTTATGAAATTACGTTAAATTAAAAATAAGATAACATAAAAATTGTATTTTTGATATTAAATTTAAAGTCTTATTCAGATGAAAAATGCCATCACTTTTATTGCCTTTTTAGTTTTATTTAGCGCTTGTAGATCTCAAAATACAGCTATTGATACTACTACAGAACCATTGAATACAATAGAATCTAATACTAGACCAAAATTAGTGGTTGGTATAGTGGTCGATCAAATGCGTTACGATTATTTAACACGTTTTGAGTCTAAGTTTGGAGATGGAGGTTTTAAACGTATGATAAACGAAGGTTTTAATTGTAAAAACAATCATTTCAACTACGTACCAACTTATACAGGTCCAGGACATGCATCGATTTATACAGGTACAACTCCAAAATATCATGGCATTGTGGGTAATAATTTTTATGATAAGGAGATTAAGGATATGGTGTACTGCGCTCAAGATGATAATGTAAAGTCAATTGGTACAGAAGATAAAGCAGGTTTAATGTCACCACGAAGAATGCAAACTACCACGTTTGGAGATGAAAACAGATTGTTTACTCAAATGAGAGGAAAAACAATAGGCGTTTCTTTAAAAGATAGAGGTGCTATCTTACCCGCTGGTCATACTGCAAATGCAGCATATTGGTTTCATGGAAGAGATGAAGGTTCTTGGATTTCAAGTTCTTTTTATATGAATCAATTACCACAATGGGTTAGTGATTTTAATACTTCAGAAAGTGCAGAATCATATTTGAAAGTATGGAATACATTTTATGATATTTCTACCTATGTAGAAAGTGGTACTGACGAAAATAATTTTGAAGGTGGG
Organism: Winogradskyella sp. Asnod2-B02-A; assembly: GCF_045063645.1. NCBI lineage: Bacteria > Pseudomonadati > Bacteroidota > Flavobacteriia > Flavobacteriales > Flavobacteriaceae > Winogradskyella > Winogradskyella sp. Asnod2-B02-A. The sequence goes on along the minus strand of NZ_JBEFOG010000027.1, from coordinate 170,373 downwards.
TTTAAAGGAAAAGAAAAAGCAACTTTTCCATATGATTTAAAAGCATTAAGTAAGGACAACAGAGGATTCGATATTTTAAAAGCGACACCTTATGGTAATAGCCTAACTACTGATTTTGCTATGGCTGCAATTAAAGGAGAAAATTTGGGTGCTGATGACATAACCGATGTTTTAGCTGTTAGTTTTTCTGCTACGGATTATGTAGGTCATAATTTTGGCGTTAATTCTAAAGAAATTGAAGATACTTACATTCGTTTAGATAAAGATTTAGAGCGCTTTTTTAACTATTTAGATGCTACTGTAGGTGAAGGAGAATACACTGTGTTTTTAACAGCAGATCATGGCGCTGTAGACGTGCCAGCTTATTTGCAATCCGTTAACGTGCCAGCTGGCTATATAGATAATAAAGATAGAAAGGAAAAGTTTAATGCTTTTTTAAATGAGACTTATGGAACTAAAGATATTGTTGAAAACATCAGTAACAATCAAATATTCTTAGATAGAGCCAAAGTAAAGTCTTTAGGCTTAAATCTTATTGATGTTCAGAATACTATAGCAATGGAGCAACTAACTTATCCTAATGTATCTAAAGTATATACCGCGACGACAATGAGTACATCAGGTTTTTCGAATGGAGTAGAAGAGTTGTTGCAAAACGGGTTCAATCAAAAACGCTCTGGTGATGTTATTTTAGTAAATGACACTGCTTTTATTTCATACGGCAGAACAGGTTCTACACACGGTAGTGCTTTAAATTATGATACGCATGTACCATTATTGTTTTTTGGTAAAGGCATTAAGCATGGAGAAACTTTAAACAAAACAATTATTCCAGATATTGCACCAACCATGTCTGCATTGTTAGGAATTAGTTTTCCAAATGGAGCAACTGGTCAACCTTTAGGATTTTTAATTGATTAATTTTTTGATTTGAAAAGAAAACCCATTTTCACCATAATAGCGATCATTATAGCTATAGCTATTTATAGCTATGACTATTATCTTAATGCTGAACAAAAAGCTGAAGTTGTAAACGTAGGGCAAACCGTAAAAAGTGGTACTAACGAGTACTTTTTGCCAACGAGTACTACAAATCAAATAGTTCATCATCAAAATTATTCTTTGTCTTATAGCGAGCCACATGAGCAAGCGGAATGGGTCGCCTATGAGTTAAAAGCTTCTCACATAAGTTATACAAATCATATAAGGCCTTATTTTGAAATTGATGAAGCCGTAAAAACAGGAGCAGCACATTGGAGGAATTATAAGAAATCGGGATATGATAAAGGGCATTTATGTCCTGCTGGTGATCGAAGATTTACAAAAATGGCACACGATGAAACTTTTTTAACAAGTAATATAAGTCCACAAGAGCATAAATTTAATGCAGGTATTTGGAACCGATTAGAACAGAAAGTGAGATATTGGGCAAAAAAGAATGATGGTGTTTTTGTAGTTACAGGTGGCGTTTTATCTGGTAACATGAAAACAATTGGAACAGATGATGTTTCAGTGCCTAATCAATTTTACAAAGTTATTTTAGATAATGCAAATGGCAAAACTAAGGTTTTAGCATTTTTAATAGATCACGAGGATTCAAAATTACCATTGTATAAATTTGTGGTGTCAGTTGATGAGGTTGAAGCATTAACAGGAATTGATTTCTTTCCTGAGTTAGACGATAATCTTGAAAATAAATTAGAAGCGTCTAGCAGTTATAAAAGTTGGAGTTTTTAACTGAATTTACTTTTAATCCCTTTCCAACGTAAATCTCTTATAAATTCACCTTCAGCTTTAGATACTAAAAATGCTGCTTTATTAGATTTAGCTTTAAAATATCCAGACATATAATCTCTAAATAGCTGAAAACTTCTTTTTTTGAAAGCCAGTTTTAAAGCCGAAATGAGCGTAATCGAAAACCCATAACGCATTTTGTACATCGCTTCGCCTTGCAGATACTTAGAGGCTTTGTTGTATGACTGTCCTGTTGGTTTGAGATGTTTTACATGAAGCGATTCATCGGTTAAAATTTCCCACCCATTATATTTTGCAATTAGTTCATCAACGGTATCCCAACCCATAGACAATTTTAATTGCCCTATTTGATTAAAACACTTTTTTCTATACGCTTTTAGAGCACCTCTAATATGGTCTTTATTAGTTAAGTTTTCTAGAATCCATTCGTTGTTTTTTTTGATATAGCAAAATCCTGAAGCCATACCTAGTTTAGGATTAAACTTAAAATGATTCGAAATTTTTTCAAGATAATTAACTGGGAAAATAAGGTCAGCATCAAATTTACAGATAATGTCAAAGTCTTCATTTAACGAATGAAGTCCTTTATTAAATGCTTTAATAATTTTAGAACCAGGTAAGTGTTTATCTGAAGAAGTTGAATTTATAACTGAAATCCAATTGTATTTTGAGGCGTAGTGCTCAGCAATAGTTTGAGTGTTATCTGTTGAGTTATCATTAACAATAACAACTGCTTTTGGCAATAAGGTTTGCTGAGCTAAAGATTCTAAAGTTTTACCAATGTAATCTTCTTCGTTGTGTGCAGGAATGATGATGTGGAAATTCAAAATTGAAAGCTGTTTTTTCAAAGTTAACCTCTTTCTGCGTAAACAATATAGTATCTAGGTGTAAAACGTCTTAAAATGGGTCTTAACCCAATTTTATTTACAGGATTGGTCCATTTATATCTATCCTTAATAATCCAGCCTGTTTTCTCTAAAAGCCAGTCGAGTTGCCAATCTTCAAATTCATGGTAATGTCTGTCTCTCATATCAGTTTTACTTCTATAAGCAGAAGCAAACCATAATTTTAAAGGCACGCTTATAACTAATTTATTAGCTTTTATAGACTTTAAAACTTCGTAAGGAGATAAAAGATGTTCAAAAATTTCAAAGGCAGTAATAACATCAGCAGCTGAATTTTTAATAGCAGAAGTATCTTCGTCTAAATCTTCTCCAGTGGTATTTTCAACCAAATAGCCTTCAGAAATCATAATCTCCGAAAATGGATTTTTCACACCTAAATCTAATATAGATTCTTTAGTATTAACGTGTTTTTGTAAAAACTGAAGTGTGAGTTTAAATCGTTTATTTGGGTATGTTTTTTCGTACATCTATGGTTGCGGAGATAAGATTTAAATTAATACTGATAAACAATTGTATTAATATTCATCCCAGCACCTACGCTTGCAAACATAATTATGTCTCCTTTATTAATTTCCTGACCTTCAATTTCTCCTTTCAAAATGAGATCTAACAAAGTTGGTACGGTGGCAACACTAGAATTTCCTAAAAGATTTATAGACATTGGCATTATACCGTTTGGCATTTGCATATCATAGAGTTTATAGAACCTTTGTACTATAGCTTCGTCCATTTTTTCATTGGCCTGATGAATCAATATTTTTTTGACATCAGTAATTGATTTACCACTTTTTTCTAGACAAGATTTTAAAGCCTTAGGGACATTAGAAAGTGCAAATTCATAGATCTTACGTCCATACATTTTAATATAGCGACGCTTGTCTGTAGTCTCGTGATTGTTTGTTTCTCCAAAAAATATAAAGTGAGCTTCGTCTAAAGCGTAAGTTGCTGTTTCATGCGCTAAAATTCCACCTTTTTCATCGTTTTTTTCAACAATTACAGCACCAGCTCCATCACTATAAATCATAGAATCTCTATCGTGCTTATCTATAACTCTAGACAGGGTTTCAGAGCCAATTACCAAACAGCGTTTTGCTATACCAGAAGCAATAAATGCTTTGGCTTGTATGACTCCTTCAATCCAACCAGGACATCCAAAAAGCAAGTCGTAACCTACACATTTTGGATTTTTAATTTTCAGCAAATGTTTAACTCTAGAGGCAATACTGGGTACAGTATCACTTTGTTCTGTGTTGTGTTTTATGTCTCCATAATTATGAGCTACAATAATATAATCTATACTTTCTTTATCAATATTAGCATCTTCTATCGCTTTTGTTGCGGCAATAAAAGCAATATCACTATTTAATTGATTATCCTCAACATAGCGCCTTTCTTGTATTCCTGTTATAGCTTTAAACTTTTTTACAATAATTTCATTTGTACTGTTTATTGCAGAACCATCAGCATTTAAAAATTGATGATTATAAAAATCTTCATTTTTCTCAATAATGCTTGGTATATAACTTCCTGTTCCAGTTATTCTAATCGCCATAGTTATAAATTTTTCAATATTACGAAGCTAGTTAATATTCTAGAATTTTCTTTTAATTAAAGTTTTAATGCGTCAATTTTTAATGAATTCTCAATAAATGGTATTTATAATTTGAAAAACACAAAAAAGCACACAATCTGTGTGCTTTTTATTATGTTGTATTTAGGCATCCATATAGCTTTCTATTGGTGCACAGCTACAAATTAAATTTCGATCTCCATAAGCATCATCAACACGTCTTACGCTAGGCCAAAATTTATTGTCTCTAACAAAGTCCAATGGGTACGCAGCAGCTTCTCTAGAGTATGGTAATAACCATTCATCTGAGGTTAACATATCTAACGTATGAGGTGCATTTTTAAGCGTGTTATTTGGAGTGTCTTTATCCACAGCATCAATTTCTTTTCGAATAGAAATCATAGCATCACAAAAACGATCCATTTCCGCTTTACTTTCACTTTCTGTAGGTTCAATCATCATCGTTCCTGCAACCGGAAAAGAAACTGTTGGTGCATGAAATCCATAATCCATTAAACGTTTAGCGATATCGGTAACTTCAATACCATTCGCTTTAAAATCTCTACAATCAATAATCATTTCGTGAGCAGCTCTACCGTTTTCTCCAGAATATAAAGTAGGGTAAGAGCCTTCTAAGCGTTTTTTAATATAGTTAGCATTTAATATGGCAATTTCAGTTGCTTTTTTCAATCCTCTATAACCTAACATTTTGATGTAACCATAAGAAATAAGACATACTAAAGAAGAACCAAATGGTGCTCCGGAAATAGCTGTAATCGCCTGATGACCTCCTGTTTTAATAATTGGGTTTCCTGGTAAGAATGGTACTAATTGTTTAGCAACACATATTGGTCCTACACCTGGTCCACCTCCTCCATGCGGAATAGCAAAGGTTTTGTGTAAGTTGAGGTGACATACATCTGCACCAATATTTCCTGGATTGGTTAAACCAACTTGAGCATTCATATTGGCACCATCCATATAAACTTGCCCTCCATTAGCGTGAATAATCTGTGTGATTTCTTTTATTGCAGATTCGTATACACCATGAGTAGAAGGATAAGTGACCATAATAGCAGAAAGATTGTCTTTATGTAACTCTGCTTTTTCTCTTAAATCTTCAACATCAATATTTCCATTTTCAGTGGCTTTAGTTACTACAACTTTCATACCAGCCATAACAGCACTTGCAGGATTTGTACCATGCGCAGATGATGGAATTAAACAAATATTTCTGTGGTGATCTCCACGAGATTCATGATAAGCTTTAATAACCATTAAGCCAGCAAACTCGCCTTGAGCACCAGAATTTGGTTGTAATGAAGTAGCTGCAAAACCAGTAATTTCAGAGAGTTGATTCTCTAACGCGTTTAACATTAATTTGTAACCAGTAGCTTGGTCTGTTGGTACAAATGGGTGCATATTTCCCCAACTGCTCCAACTTAAAGGTAACATTTCTGAGGCTGCATTTAACTTCATGGTACAAGAACCAAGAGAAATCATAGAATGGTTTAAAGCTAAATCTTTTCGCTCTAAACGCTTAATGTATCTCATTAATTCTGTTTCCGAATGATAGGTGTTAAATACATCAAAAGTTAAAAATTCTGATTGACGCTTTAAATGATCTGGAATAGTTTTGTCATGCGCAACAGATTCAATTTTATCTGTAGTTTTTCCTGTTACAGTTTCAAAAATTGAAATAATTTCATTTAAGTCTGAAATCGTAGTTGTTTCATTTATTGAAATTGTTACCGTATTCGTATCTGGATAATGAAAGTTTACTTCATTTTTTTCGGCTTCATATTTTACCTTAACAGCATCTGCTTTTATTTGAAGTGTATCAAAATAATGAGAATTCACTTGCTCTAATCCTAATTTTGAAAGTGAATTGGCTAGAGTAGAAGTTGAATTTTTAACCTTGTCTGCAATAAACGTTAATCCTTTTGGACCATGATAAACGGCGTACATTCCTGCCATAACAGCTAAAAGCACTTGGGCTGTACAGATGTTAGAAGTTGCTCTATCGCGTTTAATATGTTGCTCGCGTGTTTGTAACGCCATACGTAAGGCTCTGTTGCCATTGGCATCTTTTGTAATTCCAATAATTCTACCTGGAATATCACGTTTGTAAACCTCTTTAGTTGCAAAATATGCTGCATGAGGACCTCCGTAACCCATTGGGATTCCGAAACGTTGTGTTGTACCTACAACAACATCAGCTCCAAATTTTCCTGGTGCTTCAAGTTTAACTAAGCTTAAAATATCTGCGGCAACAGCGACTTTAATATTTTCTGCATTTGCTTTTTCTATAAAAGATTGAATATCTGTAATCTGTCCGTTTTTGCCAGGATATTGTAATAACGCTCCAAAGTATTCGCTAGAGAGGTTGTATTCAGCTTCGTTTCCAATGACCAATTCAATACCAATAGGATTTGCTCTTGTTTCTAATAAATCTATAGTTTGTGGTAATACTAAATCTGAAACAAAAAACTTATTGACGTTAGCTTTCTTTTGAGCACGATCTCTAACTGCAAATAATAATGACATGGCTTCAGCAGCTGCTGTACTTTCATCCAAAAGTGATGCATTTGCAATTTCCATACCTGTTAAGTCAATAATCATAGTTTGGAAATTTAACAAGGCTTCTAATCTTCCTTGTGCTATCTCGGCTTGGTATGGCGTATAAGCTGTGTACCAACCTGGGTTTTCTAAAATGTTACGCTGTATTACTGCAGGTAAATTAGTAGGATAATAGCCTAAACCAATATAGGTTTTATATACTTTATTAAGTTGCGATAAGTTATAAATATGACTTAAGTATTCTTGTTCACTCATGGCAGCATCAAGGTCTAAATCTTTTTCAAGACGAATACCTGCTGGTATGGTTTCTGAAACTAGTTGTTCTATGCTGTTAACACCAATAGTGTCTAACATGGCTTTTTGTTCGTTAGAATTTGGGCCAATATGTCTGAGTGCAAATGAGGTAGTATCCATTAAAAAAAAATAGTTTATTTAGTCTTGCAAAAGTACGGATTTACCCTAATTTTTTAGATTTTAAGCATTAAAGTTTTTAACCGAAAGTAGAGGTTATTAACACTGTGATTTGATCTAAAATTTCTGCTTTTTAGGGTTGAATTAAAATTTTGTAGTGTTAGTGATGTTTTTGTATAAGTACACTGCTTTAAAAACTACAAACGATAAAATGGCTTGTAAATTTTTAATTTTTATGGAATTGAAAATGTTTAGATGAGTTCAATTCTTACTTTTGCTTTATGCAAGTATTAAAACGCATTTTAAATTTCTACTTAAATAGCAGTATTCATGTTGCGTTAGCAGCTTCAGCATTAACTTGGGTTACGCTAATTGAATTGGATTTAAAATTAGATAAATACCTGCTTTATTTTGTGTTTTTTTCAACAATAACTGGCTATAATTTTGTAAAATATTTTGGCGTAGCGAAATTTCATCATCGCAATTTAGCAGCTTGGCTTAAAGTTATACAGGTATTTTCGTTTATAGCTTTTTTGGCTATGTGTTTTGTAACGTTCTATCTTGAGTTGAATACCTTAATATTGATTGGAATTCTTGGTGTTGTAACTTTTTTTTATGCTATTCCTGTTATGCTTCCCAAAAATTATTTATTTGATGATCATAAAAATTTGCGACAAATAGGTGGTTTAAAAGTTTATGTAATTGCATTAGTTTGGGCATTTACTTCAGTATTCTTACCAGTAGTAAATGAAGCTGTCTCTATAAATACAGATGTGATGATTTTAGGTTTGCAACGATTTTGTTATGTGCTCGTTTTAATGTTGCCTTTTGAAATAAGAGATTTGAATTACGATAGTCTAAAATTAGCGACTATTCCTCAAAAAATAGGCATAAAAAAAACCAAAATTATTGGTGTATTGCTTTTATTGCTATTTGTATTATTAGATTATTTTAAAGATGTGTTAACAGAAGAAACCTTATTGTCAACAATAATAATTGCTATAATTACGCTTGTGCTATTAATATTTTCTAATAAAAATCAATCGAAATATTATAGTGCGTTTTGGGTAGAAAGTTTACCCATTATGTGGTTAGTGACTGTGTTGCTGTTTAGCTAATTCTTCTTTAAATTGATTTTCAATTTTCTTGCGTTCTTCAGCTTTTAAGCATTTCACTTCAGCCTTTTCTATGCTTTCTGTGAGTTTACTATTTTTTGAAGAATAATTCTGAGTGACACGGCAATATGCCAAACGTATCGTTAATTTAACGCGTTCCCAAGAAGAGGCTTCTCCATATTGTGCTTTATCACAAATATGTTTGGCTTCATCACAGTTAATAAATAAAAAACTTTGTTTCATTTGTATTCAAACCTTTCAAAAGGAAAGGACTTTTTAATATTTAAAACCAATTTTCTTCCATGCAATCTGCAAGTGAAGTTCTAGCTCTATGGATAATAACCCATAGGTTAGACGCAGTAATTTCTAATTCATTACAAATAGTTTCAGTATCATAGCCTAAAATAGTTTTCATTTTAAAAACGTCAGCTTGTTTTTCTGGCAATTTGTCTATACAGTCGTAAATAGCGTCACCTAATTCTGTATTCTCTAAAGTGTCTTCAGCCGTTTTATCAAAAGGGTCTGCTACACGTTCTTCTAACCAATCGCCTTCAGCGTCTTCATTATTAATATATCCCATTCTAACTTCAGCTTTACCTTTATTAGAATTTATTTTTCGATAATAATCAATGATTTTTCGCTTTAAAATTGAAATAAGCCATGTGCGCTCACTCGCTTCTCCTTTAAAGTTAGCCATAGATTTTAGTCCAGCTAAAAAGGTTTCAGAGATGAGGTCTTGAGCGATGTCTCTATCATTAACACGAGTAATCGTATAATTGAAGAGGTAATCTGAGTATGATTTTACCCAATTATTTGGGTCTATTTGATGATTAGGCATTGTTCATTTGCATTGCTGTGTCAAAAATAGGTTAAAAAAACGAGAAATTAATTTCGTTTTAGTAGTTCATTTACAGCATCTTCTATTGTTAGATATTTGAATGTAAATCCTTTTTCTGTTAATTTTTCTGGAATTACATTTCTACTTTTTAAGACCAATTCTGTTTCTGTTCCTATAAACCAAGCTCCAATTTTTAATAACCATTTTGGGTGTGAAATTCCAAATGGCACTTTTAATGCTTTGCGTATATATTTCATTAAAAACGCATTTGAAGTTGGTTTTGGTGACACAATATTATAAGTGCCTTCAAGTTGTTTATCAATTAAAAAATTAATTGCTCTTGCAAAATCAGTTTCATGAATCCAACTTACTTTTTGTTTGCCATGCCATTGCTTACCTCCTAAGCCAAATTGTGTAAGTCGTTTTAAAGGAATTAGTGCACCTCCATTTTTTCCTAATACAATTGATGTTCTTAATATTAATTTTCTGGTTTTAGGTGTTTCAATACTATTAAATGCTGCCTCCCAAGATTTTGCAATATTCATGGAAAAATCATTACCAATATCTCTATTTTCTTCAGTCATTTGTTTGTGATAAGAGTCTTTATAAATTGTAGATGTAGACATGTTGAGCCAAGCTTCGGGTGGATTTTCGCATTGGTTTATAGCCTTACCTAATATGTTGGTGGAGTCTATACGAGAATCATATATAAGTTTTTTATTCGCTTCTGTATATCTACAATCTACGGACTTTCCTGTAAGATTAATGAGAATATCTGCGCCTTCAAGTGCGTTGGTCCATTGGTCTAAATCTTTAGCATTCCAATAAACGTGGTTTGGCTTTGTAGTTTTTCGAGTTAAGATTTTTATATCGTAACCTTTCTTAGAAAAGTATGATTCTAATACTTGTCCTAAAAATCCGGTTCCACCTGCTATGATGATAGTTTTCATATTATAAAAATAAAATTAGAAGTAAAACGAGGAGTCGATACAATATCCAAGTTGCTGATAATACCGTTGGTAATTCTAACAGCTTAATCCGTCTTATATGTTCTAACAACATAATCGTTACTGTAAGTCCAAACCAAAATAGTAGATGTAGTTCTTGTAGTTGAATAATTGAATTAAGGATTAAGACAGGAATTAGCATAAGACTTCCCATTAATGAAACCGTCATAAGGTTACCATAGTAGTTGAGCTGTTTTTCAAATTTTAATTTTGAAATAAATAAGCCTTGAAATCCAATCTGTCCTAAAGCCATTAAACATTCTCTTAAGAAGGTTGATTCAGGTATAACATTTAATGATTTACCAAATTTGAATAATACAATACTGGTGACTAGTGATACAAATAGAATATAAATGAATCTGTATTTGTAGTTGAAATCTGGCGCGCATTGCAGTGTTTGCGTTTGGTCTTCTTTACTCGGAATTATGACTTTTCTATTATAAGATATAAAAGAATACAACTTTTTTAATCCGAATTTAATAGGTTTTAGATTTCCTATTTTTTCCACCCATGGCATTGAATTACCGATGACTTTTAGTAAACTATCAATGCCATAAATTACAGTTTTGTTTTTTCTATCAAAAAGTGCAATTTCATTTGTGGCTCTTTTTAAGTCTATAAAATGTTGCTCTTCGTTGGTTAAATCACAATAGGCTTTTCTACCATTATCATCTAACATTTTAGCTTTGATAAAACCACTTGTATAGATGTTACAAAGTGGGCAATCTTTATCGTACAGTAAAGTTTGGTTTTGTAGTGTTTTCATGATTGTTTGATTTTGTATGTGATGTATAAATGAAATATGGCCAGAAGTAGCGTATGGAATATCCATATAAACATTAATTCTAATTCGCCATTGGTGTTTTGTACTATTGTTCTAAATAGTATTATACTAGCTATTGTTGTGAGAATGTAGATTGTAAATAAAATTTTAATTAATTTACTAAGCTCTTTAAAATGGATTAAAATATATATACTCATTACTATTTGTATTAGCCCTAATGTGGGTTGAGCAATAATCCCTCCCCAAAAAGTGAAGTAGAGTAGAATTGTTATAAGGACGCACCAATTATTTATTTTATATAGATTCTTCATGTTTTTGTTTGTTTTAAACTTTCAGAAAAAATTGAAAGTTTGTTTTAAAAAAATAGATGAACTATTTCATCAGTTTTAAAACTGACTTAGTTAACCAATTTTGTTTTTGATTCACCATTTTGTTCATTAATGTATCTAAATCTTGAGTTAGTTGGTTTAGTGCTTTAGTTTGTTTAATCAATTCCTTTGTTTTTTCGGTGCCATCATCTTTAATAGAAGAGACGTCTTCTAAAACTTTAATCACAGGTCTTATTTCTCTTCTACTTCTTTCTTTGGCAACAATACGTGCTAGTTCTTGCACGTCTTTTTCCGTAGTGAAAAATTCTTTTCGTTCACCAGATACCAGAACTTTGGTTACAATTCCCCAATCCATAAGTTGTCTTAAATTCATGCTTGTATTACCACGAGAAATTTTAAGTTCTTCCATGATGTCTTCCATAGACAATGGTTTGGTAGAAATAAAAAGAAGCGCTTGTATTTGTGCCATGGCTTTGTTTATGCCCCAAAGTGACCCTAAACTTCCCCAAGTACTAATAAATTTTTCTTTTGCTTCTTTGTAATTCATACTACAAATATATACTAATTTTTAAACTTTCAGTAATTATTGAAAGTTTAAATTGATTAATTTTAACTATTTTAGATTTTAAATCAATTAATATGACAACAAAATTACTCTACATTTTTTTGCTATTCACAAGTTTTTGTAGTGCTCAAATAGCACTTATGCCTAATCCTTCAGATATTAATTCTGGCACCTTCACTTTAACCTATGGTGCATCTGGCGATTACTCTATTTTTGATCCAATGAGCGACCTTAATTTGTTTTTATACACAGGTTTAGATACAGATGCAGATCCTTTAACTTGGGATTATCATGATGATTTTACTAATAGTAGCACTTTGATTCCCTTGACTTATGATGCTAATTTGGGATATTATGTGGCTACATTCAATCCTGCAACACGTTCTTATTTAGAAGAACCATCGCTTAATACAGTTACAATTCCGAGCGGAACTACCGTTAATGATTGGTACTTTTTAATTACTGTTGCAGACCAATCTAGGCAGTCTGCTGATTTAAAAGGTAGCGATTATGGTTTTGGTTCCACAACACTTTCTATAGATTCTGTTAATAAAACAAAAGATATTTATGTTGGCAATGGGCAAATCACTTTTAATTCACAAGGGAATTATACAGTTACAGTTTATGATATTCTAGGTAAACAAGTGGTTGATGCTAAGTTTAACGTTTCGGGATTATTAACTCATTATTTCCAATTACAAACAAAAGGTGTTTACTTGGTTAAAATTAATGATGGTCAATTTACACGAACAATTAAAATGCTAAAATATTAGTATTACTTCACTAATCCTGCACGTCGTAATAAAGCTTCAGGTTTTGGTTCTTGTCCTCTAAACTTTTTATATAAAGTCATTGGGTCTTCTGTGCCTCCTTGTGATAGTACAAAGGTTTTAAATTTATGAGCAATTTCTTTATTAAAAATACCTTCTTCTTTAAAGTATTCAAAGGCATCTACGTATTTTAGATATAATAATATAGAGATTCTTTCAAAACAAGAATTCAGCTTTATAAATTAATTGGATTATAGTACTATTATTAATGTTTCAGAGTGAAATGACCAAGAAACTTCTTTTCAATAAAATCTTCAGTGTTATAATAGGTTATATTGAACCAATAATCGTTGGTTGGGAGGAGGTTCCCATTATATGTACCATCCCAACTGTCAGTACCTTTTAATTCTGTAATTAATTTACCATATCTATTAAAAATTAAAATCTTTTTGATTACTAAATTCTCACTAGAATTAACCATCCAAAAATCATTAATACCATCGTCATTTGGTGTGAAAAAGACTGGGAAGCCGACTAACGAAAATGATTTTTCAATAACATCACAACCGAAAACATCTTTAACACTGATTATATGTTCTCCTGGAGGTATATTAGAGAATATATTGCTTGATTGCCATTCTCCTGAATCTAATTTGTATAAATAGTTTCCACTGCCAATAGCATTTACAATTACTGAGTTTTTGGTTGAGAAAAAAGGTGAAGTTTGCTCTATGTTAATATTCTCAGGAGGGTAGGATGCTATGACATGTGTTGAGTCCCAAAAATTACAACCTGTATTTATATCTGTTATCTGTACAGTATAGAAACCATGGTGCATAGGTGTGTAATAATTATTTTCTGCTCCGACTAGAATTGTAGAGCTTGAATTATTAACAACATCATCCATAGAACCATTATACCATTGGAATTTAAAATTATCTGCACTAATTTCTGTATGAATGGTTAAATCTGTATTGATGATGTTTTCATCTGTATCGTAACAAATTACATATTCATCTAATATGTCAGTCTCGTCAATATTTGAAGGTATTACGGTTAATGTTATAAGATGGCCATAGCCAATACAATTATTGTTATCAGTGCCATCAATACGTACCCAAATATTCTGAATAAAAGGAGAAAGGCTATTGCTATGCTCATTTATATTGTAAATATTATCATTTTCAGATAAAGCATCTAGCTCGTTTGTATAATAAGAAACAGTTACATCTTGGTCTAAGAACAAATTTTCTATAGTAGCAGTTGCGTCACTAAAGTCGAAAGTAGCAATACCATCAGTGTGGTCAATGTCACTAATATCATCATCACAAGTTGTGTAATTAAGCATATTGGCTTGCGGAAATTGATTTGAACTTAAGGTTAAGTTTATTTCTGCAATAGAGTAACATCCGTTAGTGTTTTCAATCCTAGCATAAACAACATCATTAAACGGATCGTTATTTGTGTAGTTAAGAATTTCTGTTATTTGAGATTCAGAAGTTTCATATTTGGCCGCTTCTTCGTTTAAATAATAAGTAAAAATTAGATTATCATTGTATTCTGAAATTATTTCATTTGCTTCTGTAAGATTGAAAGCGGCAAAACCGTCCATATTATCATCACATTGAATTAGCTGGACGGTCTCTGTGATCTCAGGATTTGTAAAAACAACAATGTCTTTGGAATATTGAAATTCACCTCCATTGACTTGCATAGTTGCACTAGCTGTGTATGTTCCTGAAGACGGGTATGTGTGTTGAGGATTAAGATCAGAAGATACATTGTTAGCTCCAGAGGATGGGTCACCAAAATCCCAGACTACTGAATCGAAGTTATTGTGCTTCAATGTGAAGTTAACCTCCGTTTCTGGGCAGGTAGTTACAACAGTAATTATTTCATTAGAGAATATACTTTCAACCCATTGAGGCAGTCCATATTGGCCTCTATTGGAACCCAGATTTATTGCGCTTTCAATATAATTACAATCTATGCCTAATGTATTAGGGTTATCTATAACATCAAGGTAACTATCTTGAATAGCAGAAATATAAATTTTTCCGTCAATACCAAGTTGCATAGATCCGGTAGCTCTTGGTGAATTCCCATGAATAACTGTTTTAGAATCTTGTATTGCATTTGTGGTGCCTGCGGATAAATCAAATTGTGCGATATATGGAGTAGCTACAAATCCTGAACTCACATAAAGTAAAGAGCCATTAGGTGAAAATTCTAATCCATAAGAATTCCTATTTCCCAGGTTTAGTGTCTTTGAATTAGAAATTACGCCAGTATTAGCATTAAAAGAACTAACATTTATATTGTCAGTGACACTATATAAGGTCGCAGCAATTTTATTTCCCTGAGGCGATATTTTTAATTGACCAAAACCTCCGGCGCTGCTACCTGAAGAGGATATTATAGGTTCTGTGTTTATACCTAATTCGTCAATTCTAAATGTTAAATATTTGTTGTTAGACATTTCATGTGCAACTACCCAATGCCCCTCAAAACTGTCGCTTTTATGTGATGTAAGCATTTCTGTTACATCGGATGCAATTAAAACATTTTTTACCTCGGTCACACCACCTAGTCCATTATCTAAGGTCATATCAATCTCTGAGTAGTATAAGTTATTATGCAGAAACACAGGTTTGTCTATGGTGAAAACATAATAAACGTTTAGATTATTGGGTTTTGAAATAATTAATGTAGCTTGAGAAACAGAATTGTCGGCCAATAAATCTGTACCATTAAGCATTACAGAATGATTGCGATTCCAAATAGTTCTTCCGTCAGTATAAAAAAGTAATTCACCTGCAAAATTAGAAACTGAAGCACATCCTTCACTGGTACTCATTTGACTATCTTGTAGAGACGAAGGAGGTGAGGTGTTAAAAGTTAATCCTGAATTAGATCCAAAATACCAATTTGAAGATTCATTCTGAGCATGACTTGTACCTAAAAAAATACAACAAACGCATAGTAGAATTTGAGCTAATTTATTACTTGAAAAAAACATTTTATAATAATAACCGAAAATCATTAATGTAAATTAAAATTTAAGATAATGAATTTTAGGTTAATATAGAAAAAAATGAAATCTAACGACTTAAAAAGTTAATATTAGTAAATTTTATTATTACTTATTTAAGTAAGGTATAATATCTTAAAAACTTATTACTTCACTAATCCTGCACGACGCAATAAAGCTTCAGGTTTTGGTTCTTGTCCTCTAAACTTTTTATATAAAGTCATTGGGTCTTCTGTTCCTCCTTGAGATAGTACAAAGGTTTTAAATTTATGAGCAATTTCTTTATTAAAAATGCCTTCTTCTTTAAAGTATTCAAAAGCATCTGCATCTAAAACTTCGGCCCATTTGTAACTGTAATAACCAGAAGAGTAACCGCCTTGAAAAATATGCGAGAAGGATGTACTCATGCAATTCTCAGCCACATCAGGATATAAGCTTGTGTCTCCAAAGGCTTCAACTTCATGTTTTTTTACATCTTTAATTTCTGATGGGTCAATTCCATGCCAAGACATATCTAATAATCCAAAACTAATTTGACGTAAAGTTTGCATGCCTTCATGAAACGTAGAGGATGCTTTTATCTTTTCAATCAGTTCCAT
This sequence comes from Winogradskyella sp. Asnod2-B02-A, assembly GCF_045063645.1. NCBI lineage: Bacteria > Pseudomonadati > Bacteroidota > Flavobacteriia > Flavobacteriales > Flavobacteriaceae > Winogradskyella > Winogradskyella sp. Asnod2-B02-A. Next base: position 154,114 of record NZ_JBEFOG010000027.1, on the reverse strand, counting down.
AGGAATGACTTCTCCTGTTTCATAATGCGTAGCAAATAATTCTAACGCTTCTTTTTCGTAACACCAGTTTTCTAAAACCTGACTTGGTAATTCTACGAAATCCCAATAGACACTTGTGCCAGATAAACTTGGATAGGTTGTATTGGCTAACATGCCATGAAGCGCATGACCAAACTCATGAAACAACGTTGTAACTTCATTAAACGTTAATAATGAAGGTTTGCTTTTGGTGGGTTTAGTAAAGTTGCAGACAATAGACACGTGTGGTCTTTCGTTTACACCATTCTTTATCATTTGAGGTTTGTAAGACGTCATCCAAGCTCCATTTCTTTTGCCTGCTCTTGGAAAAAAGTCGGCATAAAATATAGAAACTAATTCGCCTTCGCTGTCGGTTACTTTATATGTTAAAACGTCTTCATGATATTTGTCGATGGTATTTATTTCTTCAAATTGTAATCCGAATAATTTATTGGCAACCATAAATGCACCATCAATGACGTTTTCTAATTTAAAATATGGCTTCAACTGTTCATCATCTAAGTCGAATAATTTTTGTTTCAACTTTTCTGAATAGTAACCAGAATCCCATTTTTGTAATTGGTCTATGCCATCTAAATCTTTTGCAAAATCTTCAAGTTTTTTGAATTCTGTTTTTGCAGCAGGTTTTGCTTTGTCTAATAATTCGTTTAAAAAAGACGTTACTTTTTCTGGTGTTTGTGCCATACGTTCTTCTAACACAAAATGGGCATGAGATTTATAACCTAATAATTGAGCTCTGTCAAAACGTAACTTCGCAATTTTTAGAACAATATCTTGGTTGTCTAATTCATCATTCTGAAAACCCTTTCTTCCAAAGGCTTTTGACAACTGCTCACGTAATTCTCTGTTGTCTGCATAGGTCATAAACGGAATGTAACTTGGGTAATCTAAGGTGATCAACCAACCGTCTTTGTCTTTGCTTTCTGCCAATTGCTTAGCTGCTTCTTTTGCACCATCTGGCAAGCCGGAAAGGTCCTCCTCGTTGGTGAGTAGCATTTCAAACTTATTAGTTTCAGCTAAAATATGTTCACCAAACTTTAATTTCAATTGGCTTAATTCTTTATCAATTGCTCTTAGTTTTTCTTTTTTGTCTTCAGCTAAATTGGCGCCATTTCTAGAAAAACCTTTATATTTCTTATCGAGAAGTGTTTCTTGTTCGGTAGTTAAATCTAACGTAGATTTTGAATCGTAAACGGCTTTTACGCGTTTAAATAAATCTTCATTTAATGTAATATCATTGCTAAACTCTGAAAGAAGTGGAGATACCTCTTGTGCTATTTTCTGAATCTCATCATTGGTTTCAGCAGAGTTTAAGTTGAAGAAAATACTAGATATACGATCTAGTTCTTCACCAGAATAATCTAAGGCTTCTATAGTGTTTTTAAAAGTAGGATCCTCTTGGTTTGATGTAATAGCGTCAATTTCAGCTTTTGCATTTTCAATACCTAATTTAAATGCAGGTAAATAGTCTTCTGATTTAACTTTAGAAAACGGAGCCGTATGATAAGGTGTGTTAAATGATTTATTAAGAATTGTCATGATTTTGAAATTTCTATTAAGTATTTGATTACCCGAATTTTAACTTTTAATTGTGATGACGTTTAGGATGATGTTTTGTAACTTTGCATTAATATTTTGCATAGTAAATGATGTTAAAGTATGATTGATTAATAGCTAAGAAGCCTTGACGTGAGTTGAGGCTTTTTTATAGGTCCTTGGCAGATTCAATAACTTTGGCTTTTAATCCTTCTTTATAGACCATTATCTTGTCTAAAACACATTGATCTGAGCACCCAATAATCTGAGCAGCTAAAATACCAGCGTTTTTCGCTCCATCTAGAGCTACAGTAGCTACAGGTACACCGCCTGGCATTTGTAAAATTGACAATACAGAATCCCAACCATCTATAGAATTACTGCTTTTTACAGGCACACCAATAATAGGTAATGGTGACATGGAGGCTACCATACCTGGTAAATGTGCTGCGCCACCTGCACCTGCAATAATCACTTTTATACCTCTTTTGTGTGCGTTTTTACTGAAATCGAATAATTTTTCAGGCGTTCTATGCGCAGAAACGATATCCACTTCAATTTCAATATCAAATCCGTTTAATATATCTATAGCGTCTTGCATTACTGGCATATCGCTTTTGCTTCCCATTATTATGGCTACTTTACTCATTTTTATTCGCTAATTACTTCTATTGTACTTTTTACTTTTTCTGCAATCTCACGTGCCACAGAGATATCCTTATTTACAATGGTTACATGTCCCATTTTACGGAAAGGTCTGGTTTGTTTTTTTCCATAAATATGTGGAGTTACACCTTCCATTGCTAAGATTTTTTCAATATTTTTATAAACCACATTTCCTGTGTGATTTTCTGCACCCACGAGATTTACCATCACTCCAGCAACTTTACTCTCCGTATTGCCAAGAGGCAAATCTAAGATACATCTAATCTGCTGCTCAAATTGAGAAGTGTAACTGCCTTCAATACTATAATGACCAGAGTTGTGTGGCCTTGGTGCGACTTCATTTACTAAAATTTCGTCATTTTCAGTCTGAAACATTTCAACAGCCAACAAACCAACATGTTTAAATTCGGATGCTACTTTTAAAGCGACTAACTCTGCTTTCTTTGCAATGTCATCAGGAATTCTTGCAGGACAAATCACATATTCCACTTGATTAGCTTCAGGATGAAATTCCATTTCCACAACAGGATATGTTTTTAAATCGCCTTTTCCATTTCGGGCAACAATAACCGCTAATTCATTTTTAAACGGAATTAATTTTTCGGTAATACATTCCACATTTGGCAAATCAGTTAAATCTGAAATGTTTCTTACGACTTTAACACCTGTGCCATCATAACCAAATCGTGCACTTTTCCATACAAACGGATAATTTAAGCCTCCATTATCTATAGCTTCATCAATTTCAGAGGTATATGCAAATCGTGAAAAATCTGCAGTAGGAATATCATGATCGCGATAAAATAATTTTTGTGTGGCTTTATTCTGAATGGTTCGCAAAGTTTTAGAGGATGGAAAAACTTTTACACCTTGTTTTTCAAGTGTTTCTAAAGCATCTACATTAACGTTTTCAATTTCAAAAGTTAATACATCAACGTGCTTCCCAAAGTCTACAACGGTTTGGTAATCTAAAATATCACCTACAGTAAATTCGTCGCAAGCCAGTCTTGACGGTGCGTCTGCGCTTGCGTCTATAACACAGGTGTAAATATCAAACTTACGCGTGTCATATAAAAGCATTTTGCCAAGCTGGCCACCACCAAGAATTCCGAGTTTAAATTTTGAAGAAAAATAGTTCATCAATTTTTGTTGTTCCCATGCAAAAGGGAATCTTATTTAAGATTAAAAATTCTGCTTTTCAACAACAAAAATACGCTAAAAATGAGACATACTTATAAATTCGTAAATCAAAAATCCTTCAAACAGCAATCAAATATGTATCTTTGCATTTCTAAAATAACAAGAAAGTGATCAAGCTTCACGATTTATACTTTAAACCGTTCATTTCAGCAAAAGAAATTGATTCGGCAGTCCAAACGATGGCAGATGATATTGCTGCAGATTTGGGTGATGAGGTGCCTGTGTTTATTGGCATATTAAACGGCTCGTTTATGCTAGTAAGCGATTTTGTAAAAAAATATCCAAAACCATGTGAAGTTACTTTTATAAAACTTGCTTCTTATGAAGGGGTGAAGTCTACAGAAGATATTCAACGACTAATTGGTTTAACGCAAGATCTAACTGGCAGAACCGTAGTTATTTTAGAAGATATTATAGATTCTGGGAATACACTTGAAGAGGTTCATCGCATTTTTAAAAATGAGAATGTAAAGCAATTACTTATAGCAACCTTGTTCTATAAACCAGAAGCTTATGATAAAGATTTTAAACTTCATTACGTAGGTATGGAAATTCCTAATAAATTCATTGTTGGTTATGGATTAGATTACAATGGATTAGGAAGAGATTTGCCTGCGGTATATCAATTAAAAACCACACAACACATGACGAACATAGTACTATTTGGCCCTCCAGGCGCAGGTAAAGGAACACAAGCAAATTTTCTAAAAGAAAAATATGATTTAATTCATATCTCTACAGGTGATGTTTTTAGATTTAATATTAAAAACGAAACGGCTTTAGGAATGTTGGCTAAATCATTTATGGATAAGGGAGAATTGGTGCCAGATCAAGTAACTATTGATATGTTGAATAAAGAAGTGGAAAAAAATGCCGATGCTAAAGGTTTTATTTTTGATGGTTTTCCTAGAACTAATGCACAAGCAAAAGCATTAGATGAATTAATGGAGGATAAGGATTCTCAAATTAATGCCATGGTTGCATTAGAAGTTGATGATGAGGTCTTGGTAGAACGATTACTTGAAAGAGGAAAAACTAGCGGAAGAACTGATGATTCTGACGAAAATATTATTAGAAACCGAATTAAGCAGTATTACACCAAAACGGCTATTTTAAAAGACTATTATGCAGACCAAAATAAATATTTTGGCGTTGATGGAGTTGGTAGTATTGAAGATATTACAGTGCGTTTAAGTACTGTGCTAGATAAACTGTAATTTTTACAAAGTAAGAGTCGCACTAATTGCAGCTTAATTATAATTAATAAGATTCCCACTTTAGTGGGAAATGAATATGACTGAAGGAAATTTTGTTGACTACGTAAAAATGCATGTGTCTTCTGGAAACGGAGGTAAAGGTTCTGCCCATTTGCATCGCGAAAAATATATTGCTAAAGGTGGACCAGATGGTGGTGATGGTGGTCGAGGAGGTCATGTAATACTCCGAGGAAACTCTAATCTTTGGACACTTATTCACTTAAAATTTAAGAAACACGTAAAAGCTGGTCATGGATCGCATGGTAGTTCTGGTAGAAGTACAGGTGCTGATGGCGAAGATATGTATGTAGAAGTGCCGTTAGGTACGGTTGTAAGAGATTCTGAAACCGATACTATTCTGTTTGAAATTACAGAAGAAGGTGAAGAACGTATTGTTGCCGAAGGTGGTATGGGAGGACGAGGAAACTGGCATTTTAAAAATTCAGTTAATCAAACACCTCGTTACGCACAGCCAGGTATTCCACTTGAAGAAAGATATATTACTTTAGAACTTAAAGTTCTAGCAGATGTAGGTTTGGTTGGGTTTCCTAATGCAGGGAAATCAACTTTACTTTCGGTGTTAACTTCTGCAAAACCAAAGATTGCAGATTATGAGTTTACTACCTTAAAACCAAATTTAGGTATTGTAGAATATCGCGATTTCCAGTCGTTTGTAATGGCAGATATTCCTGGGATAATTGAAGGAGCTGCAGAGGGTAAAGGTTTAGGTTATTACTTTTTAAGACATATTGAACGGAATTCAATTCTACTATTTTTAATTCCTGCAGATGCCAAAGATATTGTTGAGCAATACGAAATATTAGAAGACGAATTAAGACGTTACAATCCTGAAATGTTAGACAAAGAACGTTTTGTGGTGGTATCTAAATCCGATATGTTAGATGACGAATTAAAGTCTGAAATAGCAACAATATTAGATAAAGATCTTAAGGCTAATTACATGTTTATTTCTTCTGTAGCACAACAAGGCCTAACAGAGTTAAAAGATACACTTTGGAAGATGTTGAATGATTAATCCTTAAAAAGAATTAATAAACAATATTCTGCATATAATGAGATCATTTTTACTTTTTACAATATCCCTTTATTGTGCATTTTGCTTCAGTCAATGTCCTGAAGGTAACGTTACATTATTATCACAAGCTGAGGTTGAGAATTTTGTTAGTGCGTATCCGAATTGTGATACTGTTGATGGCTTTCTTATAGTGTCAGGCAACGATATAGTAGATGTATCCGTTTTGTCTCAAATCACAACCGTTGGTAGTATCCTTATCAGTGATACATCACTTACAAGTATGCAAGGTCTTAATGCTTTAACTATTGCTGGTATTACTTTGCCAGAAGATGCATTTGTTGTAATAGACAATAATCCTTTGCTTCAAGATATTATATTTTTAGATAATTATACTTTTAATGTACCAATAGTATTTTTAATTAGGGATATGCCTCAACTGACTTCCTTAGAGGGTTCAGAAAATATTACAGAGTTCATAAATATCTATTTAGAAAATAATGATGCTTTAACAGATTTAAATGCTTTAAACCCAAACCTAAATATAGTTGGTGGTGTAATTGAAGCACCGCTTCTTTATCTTTCGGATAATGCTGTACTATCTAATATTTTAAGACTAAACTCAGTACAATATAATAGTGCATTAACAGCTGAGATTACAGATAATGAACAACTTGAAATCTGTGAAAATGATTTGGTTTGTGAACTTGTAAATAATGGTGCTATCGTTATAGCAAATAATGCTATAGGTTGTAATTCTATTTCTGAAGTTAATCTAGCCTGCGAAAGTTTATCAATAGATGGTTCTACAGATGTTGTATTTAAAAGCTATCCAAACCCAACTCAAAGCATACTAAACTTTAGTGCAAATACTATTATTGAAACTATTGTAGTTTACAATACTTTAGGTGAGAATGTAATTACTATAACACCTAAAGTGACTCAAGGTACAATTGATATGAGCCATTTAAGTGATGGTTTTTATTTTTTAAAAGTGAAAAGTAATTCGAAAGAAAATATATTTAAGGTTCTGAAAGACTAAGAACGGGAATATACAGTGTTCTTTTTTAGCTGCCAGATTCTCAAAAACTGGAGGCCTTTTATTTATTTTATATAGTATAATAACTCACGAAGCTGTTGATTATTCTTAATGTAACTTGTAAATTTGAAGCTTACATCCAACCAATTAGATGAAAGCATACCTTAAAAATTTAGTAGAGCTTAACGATAATAAAAGAAGTAGACGTTTTGCCTATTTTATTCAGTTTCTAATTATTTTCTCTGTAATTACGTTTTCAATAGAAACATTACCTAATTTAAAACCACAAACCAAGGTTATTTTAAATTCCGTTGAAGCCTTTTGTGTTATTATATTCACTTTTGAATATTTAGCACGTATTTACGTAGCTGACAGTAAGCCAAAATTTATTTTTAGTTTTTTCGGTATTGTTGATTTTCTAGCTATTCTTCCATTTTATTTGTCTTTCGGTATTGATTTGCGCTCATTGCGTTTACTAAGAATGTTTCGTTTATTTCGTCTCTTTAAGTTGGTGCGTTATAATAAAGCCATCAAACATTTTGTTAATGCAATGAAGTTGGCAAAAGAGCAGATTGTTTTATTTATGATTATTACATTAATGCTCATTTATTTCGCCGCTGTAGGTATTTATTATTTTGAAAATGAAGCGCAGCCAGAGCATTTTTCTTCCATATTTTCTAGTCTTTGGTGGTCTATTGTTACTTTAACAACCGTTGGTTATGGTGATGTGTATCCAATTACTGTAGGAGGTAGAATATTCACTTTCTTTATTCTTATGATTGGTTTGGGAATTGTTGCTATTCCTACAGGAATTATTTCATCTTCTTTAACCAAGGCCGTTGAGCCTAAAGATGAAGAAGAATAGTTTTTAAAATTTAGTCGTTAGATTTGATTATATTTAAAAAACCTTTTAATGTCTATTTTATAAAACAAGCAGGTTAGATACATGATCATTTTAATGAATGATTAAAAGTAATTAGCATGTGATCTTTAAAAATTAATACATAAAACCACATGAAACTACAATTACAATTTGCCTTATTTTTTTTAATACCTGCATTATCTTTTGCTCAGTGTCCAACAGATGCTCATATCGAATTAAACTCGCAAGCAGATGTAGATTCATTTATTTTAGATTATCCTAATTGTACATCCTTTACAACGGGCTATAATTTTATTATTAGCGGATCAGATATCATCGATTTAAGTCCATTATCTAGTTTAACTTATGTAAAAAGAATAACTATTGAGAATAACCCTTTATTAACAAGTTTAGATGGATTAGATAATTTACAATCTAATAGTACTGATAAAACGGATTTACATATTATAGATAATCCAACATTAACGGATGTTAGTGCGCTTCAAGGTATAGTGGCTTGCGGAAATATTGATATCATTAATAACGATCAGTTGACTAATCTTGATGGGCTTAGTTCAATTACTTATATGGGTATTGAGAATTTGTTCACATTCCCATTTAATTGGCTCGATATTTCAGATAACGATAACTTAACAAATATAAATGGGTTGGCTAATCTTGTGCCTGCTATTATTGATGGTGTAAGGATTAAAAACAATCCATCTTTAACAAGTTTGCAAGGTTTAGAAGAGTTCAGAATTTTTAATAGTTTAGAGATAGAGAATAATGACGCGCTAACAGATTTTACAGGACTTCATAATTTAGAGTTCCTTTATGTAAGTTTTGATATAAAAGATAATGATGCTATTACAAGTTTTAATGAATTTGTCGTTTTAGAAAAAGTTGCTGATTTTAGTGTTGAAGGTAACGATATGCTAACAAGTCTAAACGGTTTAGGTGAAATAACAGATTGGTATTCAATAAGTATTATTGATAACCCAAGCTTGACAGATATATCAGTGATTGAAAATTTTACTGAAGACTTTACTAATCAACTGAATATTTCTGGCAATACAAGTTTAGCAGTATGTAATTATAGCTTTATTTGTAATTGGGCAACTAGTGCTCAGTCATCTAATGTGCAAGCTACAAATAATGCAGAAGGTTGTAATTCTATTGCTGAAATTATATCTGAGTGTACAGTATGTCCGGATAATATGGTGAATTTGGTTTTGAGTAATCAACAAGATATTGATAACTATTCTGTAAATTATCCCAATTGTACAACTATAGAAAGAACTTTAGTAATTGAAGGAGATGATATTACTAATCTCGATGGTTTAAATGGAATTACTAGTGTTGGTGGTTTATGGTTACAAAATAACCCTTTACTTACTAATGTGGATGGGTTAAACTCGCTAACAAATTTTACTGATATTGGTAATTTTCTCTTTCTAATTATAAATAACAACCCATTATTGACCAATCTTTCAGGATTAATTAATGCTACTAATGATTATCCTATGGATATGCAAATTGTAAACAATCCTCAGTTAGTAAGCTTAAATGGATTGCAAGGTATTCAAGGAGTTGGTTACACTGTTGTGGTAACTAATAATGATCTTTTAGTGGATTTTAATGGTTTTAACGGGTTTACAAATATTGACGATCTCGTAATAAAAGATAACGCTGCCTTAGCGAGTTTTAATGGATTAGATAATTTAGCCATTACAGGTAGCTTTGAATTTGAGAACAATGATGCCATGACTTCATTTACATCTCTTAATGATGTAAATCCGCTTTGTGGTTTTACAATTCGAGACAATGAGATGTTAGCAGATATAGATGGTTTTGTAGATACCTTTGAAGATAATTGTGGTCCAAGTATCATTATAGAGAATAATCCAATTTTGTCTGTGTGTAATATCAATTTTGTCTGCAGTACAATACCATATCTCAATAATTTCAATGTTTCTAACAATGGTGACGGTTGTAATTCTACATATGATATTAGTACTGCTTGTGAAGTTCCTCCATTTAATGACGATATTACATGTACTAATTATTATGGAATGTCTAGTCTAATTGTAGGAGAAACAGTAACGGCAAATAATGATTATGCTACAGCATCAACATATAGTCCGTTTTGTAATGACAATGCTAACAGGCAAGATATATGGTTTTTATTAAATTTAAATGCTAGTAACGTCATTAATATTGAAGTGACTACTGGGTTTTCGCTTCAGCTTTGGGAAGGCAATTGTTATGATTTAACACAGGTTTCAGGAGCATGTGCTCAGAATATATTAGAAGATGTTTCAATAGTTGCTAACACACCTTATTTTTTACAAGTATGGTCAGATGATTTAGAAGATCGATCAGCAAATTCGACAACTTTAGGAGATTTAGAAATAACAATACAAGATGCAACGTTATCTTTAAATGATAATAGTTTAGAAAATTTTAAAGTATTTCCTAATCCTTTTAAAGATGAATTATTTGTGTCTCATAACAGAAAGATAGATCAAGTTTATATATATGATTTATTAGGGAAACGTATTGCAGTAAAGCCGATTGATGCTATGGATGCCACTTTAAATCTGTCTGAGTATGAGTCGGGAGTTTATTTTCTTAAAGTATTTAGTGGAAATGCGACTATCACTAAAAAGATAATTAAACAATGAAAAGAATAATTAGTGCCTTAATTTTTTTAGTAGTTTTTACATCGTGCGGAACACTAGTTCACTACGATTACGAAAAATCAACGGATTTCAGTAAGTATAAAACTTATAATTATTTTGATGATATGAAAACGGGTTTAAGTCCGTTTGATAGCATACGTTTAATGAAGGCCATGGATGCCAAACTATCTGCAATGGGACTGACACGTTCTGATAATGCAGATTTTTATATTGATATTCAAAGTGAAGAACTGATGAATAGGAGCAGCCCTAATGTTGGTGTTGGATTAGGAAGCGGTGGAGGTGGTGTCTCTGTTGGAATTCCAATAGGTACAAACCAAAGCACCAGAGAAATAATTATTGAGTTTGTAGATATGAAGCAAAATGAAAGATTATTTTGGCAAGCTGTCAGTGAAAGTACTTATAGATATAATGCTTCTCCTGAAAAGCGTGAAACTACACTTGTAAAATTAGTAGAAAAGATATTTGCTAAGTATCCACCAAAAAAAGGATAAAACAAACAGATTTACTTTCTACTTTGTTTGTGTTTTTTAACTCAATAACGCCTTATATTTATCTTTATAACCCACCATTACTGCAATATTAAGAATAAGTAGTATTGCGGTTCTTATTATGCCGTTAGGTTCTAAATTTATGTGGAACAAAAAAGCATTTACAGATATACTCATTAAAATGAGTGCCATTAATGCTCCATATTTATTTGCCATTAGAGATAAACCACATACAACCAACACTACACCTACAAGTATCATAGTTTTAGAGTTAGACAAAGCTGTAAAGTAATCTGCAGCATCTCCGGTTAATTTTGGTAATGGTAAAAAATGCAAGAATTTATCTATTCCAAAAACTAAACAAAAAATACCAAGAGTACTTCTTAGAATTTTAAAGAGGTTTGAATTCATAACTATATTAATTTTTCTATGTGTTGTATTGATATACTGACTTCATCGATTGTTATCTTCACTCTATATTCATTCTAGCTTAGATTAGTTATTAAACTTTCCGTTTAATGTAATCAATTTACCACTCGTCATATTTTCAATTATATAAAGGTAAAGCTGTTTTATATTTATCCTATCAATTAATAACGAATAGAAATCATCAATCAAAAAACAACAGTATTATGTTCATTTTAGTAAAAACCATTGTAGAGTTTATCATTGAAGTTGTATTTAGTTAAACCCAAAAAATCAATCAATCAATCAATCAATCAATCAATCAAAAATTCATTAATTATGAAAAAACAAGACACATTTCAAGAACAATTAGAGAAGTTTGAAAAGTTGCTAGCAGGAGCAAAGATGGCTAAGTTATCATCAGTTATTTTAGTTACCGTTTCATTAGTACTTGCGTTTAAGTCTAGAGACAACGGCCTATATGTTATGCTATTATTAATGGGAGCTTTAGCTATAGTCTTTTTTATGGATAAATTTTTATCTCTAAAAGAAATAAAACAAAAATCGTATACACAAACATCTTTGGTTTCTAGTATCTCAAAATTAAGGTTATATATGGCTAACCGTAAAAAATATGAAATGTATTTTATGGCTTTTTGGGTGTTAACATTAATACCGTCTTCAATAGGACATTTTGAGTCTAACATTATAGGTATTGTCGCTATTCTATGCTATATAGCTTTGGTAAGTGTTTTTGGTTACTTAGCCTATAAAAAGACAGACAAAGAAATTACGTTGTTAGAAAGAACAATGAAAAATGAATTAATGTAATATTAGTTTTATACATTACCTTGCCCTAATTTTTAAGAAAAACTGAATGAAATTATCTTTTCATAAATATTATATCCTATTCAATTTGTTAGGTTGGATTCTTCTATTTTTTTTTACACTTACTATCAGAAAAATTTACTTATTCGAAGGTGAAAATATCTCTGACGCAAGGTTTAATTATTTGTGGGCAGAAGGAATAGCATGTGGTTTTCTTGCGTTTATTTTATCGTTTGTAGTGTCACTATTTATAGATTTAAAACTCAATCTTAGCGCTATAAAAAGGTTAGATATTTTAAAAGTACTAAGTCTGTTTTTATTAATACAGCTACTATATTCAATATTAATTTGGCCATTGTTAGATTTTGTAGATTTCTTTGGTGGCAGTATGCCAGAAATTAGTGGTGGTCCATTAACTATGGCTGGTAGAATTTCTAATTTTCTTTATTTTGGAACGCTATTTATAATCTGGCTTTTTGTTTTTTTAACGATAAAGATTTATTATCAATTAAAGAAAGTTCAACTGAAGCAACTACAATTAGAGACGAATTTAAAAGAGTCTCAACTAAACACATTAAAAGGTCAAATAAACCCACATTTTATGTTTAATAGCTTAAATAATATTCGTGGGTTAATGTTAGAGGATGTTGATAAAGCAAGAGGAATGCTAACCAATTTATCTGAAACTTTAAGATATTCTCTTACAAAGAGTGATGTGAACTCTATTTCTTTAGAAGACGAATTAGAAATGGTAGAAAATTATGTTGAAATCTCTAAAATTCAGTTTGAAAATCGTTTGCAATTCGAAACACACATTGACTCTGATTCATTGAACAAGCAAATTCCTCCAATGATCATTCAGATGTTAATTGAAAATGCATTGAAGCATGGAATTTCTAATTTAAAAAATGGAGGTATAGTGAAATTATCAACTATAGTAAAAGATAGTCAATTACAAATTGAAGTCGCAAATTCTGGAACACTACATAAAAGTAAAAATTCAACACAACTAGGATTACAAAACATAAAAAAGCGACTTGAATTACTATATGGACAAGATGCTAGTTTTACATTAAAAGAAATAGAAGACCAAGTGGTTGCCACTATTAAAATGCCTTTAGTATGATAACCTTAAAAGCTGTTATTGTTGAAGATTCTCGTTTAGCTCGCAATGAGTTAAAAGAACTTTTTAAAGCGCATAAAGAGATTGAACTTATTGGTGAGGCCGAAAACGTAGACGATGGGTTTGCGCTAATTAATAAAACGAATCCAGATCTGCTTTTTTTAGATATTAATATGCCAGAAAAAGATGGTTTTCAGCTTTTAGAACTATTAGATGAGGTTCCAATAACAATTTTTACAACGGCTTTTGATGAATATGCTATTAAATCTTTTGAGTACAATGCATTCGATTATTTGTTGAAGCCTATAAGTCAAAAACGCTTTTCAAGTTCTATAGCAAAAGTCATTGAAAAAGAGAGTTCAGTTGCAGTTTTAGACAAAAAACAAGAAGGACTAAGTCTAGATAAACAGATTTTTATAAAAGATGGTGAAAATTGTTGGTTGGTGAAAATTAAAGACATTTCACTTTTTGAAATTGTCGGGAATTACACCAGAGTCTTTTTCGATTCTAATAAACCTTTAATTTATAAATCATTGGCTCAGATTGAAGAAAAACTTCCCCAAGATGTGTTTTTTAGAGCTAATAGACAGCAGATTATTAATATCAACCATGTTAATAAAGTAGTGTCTTGGTTTAACGGAAAGTTAAAAATAGAAATGAATTCTGGAGAGGAAATTGAAATCTCCAGAAGACAATCCTATATTTTTAAAGATCAATTAAGTTTTTAGTCTACTATTACTCTTACACCTTCGCTATGGCTACTAAATTCTGGTGCATACATACTTTGTATGGTACTTATGCCATTACTCATATTGCCAGCATTGTTTATGCGTAAATCATATTCAAAAACGTAAATACCTTTTGGTAAATAATCCATAAAGAAATTTGTGGCTGCATCTTTAGTGCTTTCATAATAACCTAAACCATCTTGCCATTTGTATTGAGACAATACATTGATAGGTTCTAAACCTGCAGCTCGCATATCTTTTAGATGCACAAATTCCATGTTTCTATCAGTTCTTAATTCTATTCTCACTCTTACTAAATCACCAACTTTTAATTTTGAGTCTTTCGTAATCTCAGTAATCTCTTCGCCTTTTTCTGTATTGGTTTTTAAGAATAATTTCTTGCTCAATTTTAGTGGTGTCTCTGCTGAGGTGATTTTATCTAAATCTTCAAAATATTGCCAGTATAAAGCTCCCCAAGCAATACCTTCTCCTTTTTTAGTAATAGTGACATCAGCCTGTTCTGGTTTAATTTCAGAACCTGTCCAAGATGTTTTATAATAACCAGTACCAGCCTCCACTTTTACGTTGTCTAATGTTTCAGGCGAAATAGTTTCATTGCCAACTTTTACATCAACTTGTTCCGTAACGCTCAACCAATCGCTACCTTGAAGTAGTAAAGCATATACTGCTTCAGTCGTTGCTTTAGTGGTTTTCCATTGATTGGTTTGCTTGTTCTTTAGTAACCAAATTTTTAGGTTATCAATGTCTGTGAGATTTTTCGCTTCACTCTGTATTTCATTTCCAACTTCAGAAAATGCTTCAATCATGAGCGCTTGAGTTTCAATTGGTGCTTGGTACCAATGCCAAGAATTCGTATTTGCTTTCCAGTACATGCCTAATTCATCTGAAGTAATACTATTTTCTTTTAAAGATTTTATAATCTTACCAGCCGTTTTAGAATCGTCCATTCGGTTCATGGTTAAAGCCATTAATCCTTTAGCATATAATGAACGTTTTAACCAATAGTTTTGAATCTGACTCTGATAATAATCCATAATTTTCTGCACTTCAGAACTAGGCTTTGTTTCAGGATAAAAACTTCGTGTGTATAAATAATGCAGTTGCATTTGCGATAAATGGTCTTTACTCAAATCGGCATCTTTATTATATTTTCTGATGTCTTTATATTCTTGAATAAATTCTGCATCTAAATAACGTAAAGCATTTTGAATCATAGATTCCTCGCTATTGCTCTGTGAGACATTTAGTTGTTTTAAATGCCCAAATCCAGCAATGATATGTTGTGTGATGTAGCGATTATCGCGTCCACCATTAAACCAAGGCCAAGCTCCAGAGCTGTGTTGGTTGTTCTTTAGTTTTCTTATGGCAGATTGTAATTCGTTATTCATTTTATTTAAATCGAATAACAACCCAATACGTTTTTTCTGTTCAGTTTCAGATTGTGCATCACGTAACCAAGGTGTTTCTTGAATCAATAACGATTTCAATTCTTGGTTCTTTTCTAAATTAGAAAGCAAGGCATCTGTAGATTTCCATTGATTAAAAACGGCTTCAATTTTAGGATTCGATTGTACAATATGTTGTGCTAATGCATTTGCATAATAACGCGAAAATGTTTGCTCATTACACTCATAAGGATATTCCATTAAATACGGCAATGCTTGTACAGCATACCAAGCCGGATTTGAGGTCATTTCTAAAGTCAACTTATGATTGGTAAGTGTTGTTGAGGTATTATTTTTTAACTTATCTAAAGTGAATGTTTTGGTCTCATTAGAACGAATCCACATTGGCATCGTTTCTGTAACTAGCATTCTGTTAGATAAAACAGGTAAGGCATTTTGTTCGCCATCACTAAAATCGCCAGCTTTAGCAATAATTGTATATTGTACAGCTTGTATACCTTCCGGGATTTCTAAATTCCAAGTTACTTGTGTATTGCCTTTGGCATCTACTTTAAAACCTAAATCATTATAAGCATTAGATAATATGCCATCAATAGATTTACCTGTAATTGGGTCTGTAAGCAATAATTGTGCAACACCATCTAAAGCATTTTCTGTAAGATTAGCAATTTTAGTGCTGATTCTAATTTTATCACCTTCTCTTAAAAAACGAGGTGTGTTAGGTATTACCATTAACTCTTTTTGTGTAACCGTAGTTAATTGTGTAGTACCACTTTCTAAATTTTTGGTATGAGCCAATAATTGCAGTTTCCATTTGGTTAAAGCTTCTGGTGCTGTAAAGTTGAAACTTACATTACCATCTTTGTCTGTTTGTAATTGTGGAAAGAAGAACGCAGTTTCGTTTAGATTTTTTCTTATTTGGATGTTTTCTGAATCTAAAGAAGTATCCTTTTTTGATGGATAATCACCATCTGAATTTTTAGTGTTCCATTCCTCGTCATTAGCAAATGCATTTAAGACTCCATCTGATTCAGCTATTAGTCCACTTCCAACAGCAACTTCATCAAATTCAGCAGAATCTTCAACCATCATAACTGCTTCAGGCGCAGCCATGCGTTTCATACTTGAGTAACCTCTTCTCAAATATTGATTATTCCCAATATAAAACCCAAACCAATTTAATTGGTCATAACCTTGGTAAGGGTAAGATGCTGTAGTTTTGAATTGATTATGAATTCTAAAGCTAGTGTGCCCAAAACTCTGTCTTGAGTTTTTATAAATTCTTCCAGAATAATTAGGATTGCTAATAGGATTAAAACTCCAATGGTGCCCTTTAAATTCATCTAAAGAGGCATCATACATGCTTGCTAATAATTCGGCAGATACTTTGTCTCCTTGAGGTCCTTTAATTTTAAAACTCCAAGTTTCATCTTGTCCTGGTTGTAATTTATCTCTAAAAGTGGTGGTTTCAATGTCTAAATCAGTACTTGGATAAGGTACATTAATGTTAAAACTTTGAGATTTAAATTCGTTAAAAGCGGCAAAAGATGTATGTACTGTAAATCCGCCTAAATCACTTTCTGTTACAGGAATACTAATTGTTTTTTTAGAATTGTTGAGTTGGACTAACTGTGTCATTATAATTGTGTTGTCCTTTTCAATTTCTACAGTAACCGTGATGTTTTTAGCAGCAGAACCTAAGGTTAGTTTTGCAATAGAATTCACATCGTAGGTTGCTTTATCTAACTGTACTTCATAGATTTGGTTGTCCGCGACTGTCTTATCTTTATCACTAAAAAGCATTGTAAAGACTTGGTCTTTTATAGGTTGTCCAAATTTATCTTTACTCTCTGCAACAATAATGTATTGACCAGAATTCCATTTCTTAAGTTTTTTGAGCGTTATGGCTTTGTCCTTTTCAGTATCGAATGTTGTGCTAAAAACTTCGTCTCCTTTTTTCCAATTGGTTAATTGACCTTCGTTGTCATAAGCTTCATGCGGAAATAGGGTTTTAAATTCTGTTTCAGAAAGTACTTGGTAATCTGGCGCTTGCCAAGGTCTTGTTCTTAAAACACGGTTTGGTGCATTCAGTTTATATATTTTTAATTCACCTTTTGCAGGTGTAAATTGTCCATTTAGATTTTGCGAATTTATAGAGAATTCTATCTCGTTTTTACCCTTATTAATTTTCTGAGGTACTGCAATATTGAGTGTTATGGCATGATAGCCAACATTTACAATGGTAGAGGTAGAGCGTGTTTCTCCATTTATATCAGTAACGTCTGCTGTGATTTCGTAATTAAAAACAGGAAGGTTGTCTTTAGAAACACTTTCATCTGGTAAAGCTTTAAAGCTGACTTCAAATTCGCCTTTAGCATTTGTTTTTGTTTCACCGAACGTAATTTCTTGGGCTTCCGCATTAAAATACGAGTGCCTCCAATAGTACCAGCTCGGAAAACGCACATTTCTTTTTACACGATAAACCACTTTAGCATCTGTAATATTGCTACCAGCAAAAGCTATAGCTGTTCCGTTTACGGTAATACTATCGTTTACTTTATAAGTTTCAGTAACAGGTTGAAATTCGGTTTTAAACTTAGGTCGCTTGTATTCTTCAACTGAGATATAAGCATACGTAGAATTATGGGAAAACATTTCAATAGTGAAATTACCAGTTAAACCATCGTTAGGTAATATAAATTCACCATGCACAGAACCAAATTCGTTAGTTTTTAATAAGCGCTCGCTAACCACTTCGCCATTCACATTTTTTAATCTGATTTTTGCAGCCTCATCTGCTGAAACTTCTGTTTTTCCATTTTTAGATTTAGTTGCAATACCTTTAAAGTAAACTGTTTGTCCTGGTCTGTAAATACTGCGGTCAGTAAACAAGAAGTTTCTATAATGTGTATCATTATTTGGGCTGTTGTCGTAGGTCCTATTGATGTAGAATTTACCAAAATGGCCAGTGTCATCTTTAGTTTTTACTTTAATTTGTACATCTCTATAGTAATTATTATCTTTTTTAATCTCGAATTTCCCAAAACGGTCTGTTGTAAATGATTTCGTTTTTCTATTGTTGTTTCTGTTATTTGAATAGGATAACTCTATGGCAGCATCTACTTTTGGTTCGCCATTATGTCTGTCTATAATCTGGTATAAATGATGGCTGTTCTCGTAGCTTTCTACCAATACCAAATCTGTAACTTGGATATGCGTAGTTGCAAAAACATTGTCTTTAGTGGCTGTGTTTGCTTTAATTAAATATAGACCATTGGCTAAATTTGGTAATATAATTTCAGTACTGTGATTTTGATAATCAGCTTCCGTTTTTAAGGCATTCGAAAATGTCTCAATCGGATTCAGTTTTTTGAAAAAAGCTTCTTTTTCTTCAGTTCTGTAAATGTCATTGTAACGTTTTAATTGACTGTTAGAGACTTTATAAATTTTAAAATCTAGCTTTTCTAAATTCTTATACGTCACTAAAGTTCTTGAAGGTGAATTGATTCCTATAAATTCTTCGGCTTGTAAATGTAAATTCGGTTGTTTAATCTGCTCAATTAAAACTGCACACTTTTGTGCGCCAATGCTTTCTGGGAATTTTTCAGTTACAGCATTACAAATGGCTATAGCTTCTTTTAATTTCCAACGGTTTTTATCCTTGGATGCGCTTTCTTCAAGATTAAAGTAATAAGTATTGCCTTGACGTTGATATGCTAAAGCAATTTCATAATCATATAAAGCGGATAACTCAGAAGTCTTTAATGCTGCTGATTCCGACTTTAAAGTTTCAATAAGTACATCTTCTGCATTTTTGAAAGTAGCATGTTGTTTTACAAAATTCAAGCGTTCTATATTTACATCTACAAATGCTTTGGTTTCTTTTTTATGACGATGGAATTTTATTAAATTCTGATAAATCTTTAAAGCATTGCGTTGTAGCGATAACGTGTCTTTAGACTTTAAATCTGCATTGATAAAGATGTTGCTGCTTGCAATAAAATCTTCATTATCAATTATAAATTTATAAGAAGGTTGTGTAATACTACTTTCGTCAGTTTTGTAAAAGCTAAGAGCATTATGGCTTAATAAATCATATAACGTAGGACGAAAGTCTTTAGAGTTTTCAGATTCACGTAATAGTAAACTATAGTTGCTTAACGGTTCTTGTTGCAATAAAATACCATTTTCTAAAGAGCGTTGATAATAGGTATGGATTTCATTGAAAATAGTTTCTAAATCCCAGGTTCTAAAATCATCGCTTACTTTTTCAGAGGTTTTTGTTCTGTTGTAAAATTGATAACGACTTTGTTGAAAATATTGCCAATACATGGTGGCTAGCATGTTCTCTAAAAGACGCTTAGTTACGATGTCTTTTGTAGCATCAATTTCAGATTTAAAACGATTAACAATGGTAAGTTGTGCATCTTCTTCGAGCGTTAACATATACTTACTTATAAATAGTAAAGCTTTTACGCGTTGATTAGTGTTTTCTGCTTTAATTGCTTTTTTATAAATGTCTTCCACTAAATCAGAAGCACTTTTTGTAAGCCCTTCGTTTTCAAGTTTAGTCACTTCTTTCCATTGATTTTCAAAATCATTTTGAGCGTTAGAGAAAGAAGCGAAGCAAATTAACATGAGTATGGATATATAGTTTTTCATCAGTAATAATTTATAGCAAAATACATTCAAAATGTATTCCAAAAACAGTCCTATTGAGTGAAAGTCTCATTTGAATTAGTGAAGTTAACAATTTGTTGAAGAAACCTAGCGTTATTAAATTGTATTTTTGTCTAAAGATTTAATAATTATATGATTAGATATTTGTTTGTTTTAATGTTGTCGTCGTTCTGTTATTCTCAAACTTCAATAGAGAATGCAGAGGCATTTATTGTTAAGAAAGAATTTGTAAAAGCTCAAAGCGAAATGAGCACATTCTTAGCATCTAATCCCAACGATTTAAAAGCGATTGAACTTTTGGGTGATGCTTATGGCCATCAAAAAAAATGGGATAAAGCTATTGTGCAATATCAAAAATTAAAACAAAAACGGCCTGAAAACGCCAATTACCATTACAAATATGGAGGTGCTTTAGGCATGAAAGCATTAAGCATAAGTAAAATTGAAGCCTTAGGAATTATTGGTGATGTAAAAGATGCCTTTTTAAAAGCTGCACAATTAGATCCAAGTCATATTGAAACGCGTTGGGCTCTGGTAGAATTATATGTGTCACTGCCAGGAATTGTAGGTGGAAGTTTTTCTAAAGCTAAAAGATATGCTGAAGAGTTAGAAGAGTTATCTAAAGTTGATGGTTACCTTGCAAAAGGGTATGTTTACGAATATGATGATGAACCAGAATTGGCTGAAAAATATTATAGATTAGCTATAAAAGTTGGAGGTTCTGTAACGTGTTATGAAAAGTTAACGGATTTCTACGAAGGTCAAGATCAGCCAGAAAAAGCTATAGGAAATTTAGAAGAAGCACAACAAAAACACCAACGTAATGCTATGCATTATCAGATAGGCAAAGTATGTGCAGATTATAATATTCAATTAGAAAAAGGTGAAAAATGTTTAAAAGCTTATCTGTCTCATCACTCTTCTAAAGATGGCGTGCCTAAAGAATGGGCTTATTATAGATTAGCACAAATTTATAAACACAAAAACAATAAGGATAAAGCTTTGGAGTGGATTAACAAAGCTATTGTTGGTTTGCCTGATATCGAAGTGTTTAAAGAGGAGAAAACGGCTATTACTAACCTCTAGTACTCAATAATAATTTTAGTAGATGGTGTTAAGCTTCAGTTTTTGAAGTAATAAATTTTTGTTAATTATTTAAAATTAATAGTAATACTATTATATTTGCAATTAAATAATTCAATAATGAAGAGTCTACTTTCAAATTTAAAAATTTCAGTTCCAGATAAAATCTATATTAAAGATCCGGAAACTTCAAAATTAGGTAAGCGCATCATAGAACATAGTATTCTTTTAATAGATGAAATAGGTTTTGACAGTTTTACCTTTAAGAAGTTAGGTGTAAAAATTGGATCTAATGAAAGTTCAATCTATCGTTATTTTGAAAGCAAGCATAAGTTACTTTTATACTTAACATCTTGGTATTGGGCTTGGATAGAATACCAAATGGTATTTGCCACTTTTAATATGCCAGATGCTAAACAACAACTTTTCAAAGCCATTGATGTCGTTACAAAAACCATCGAAGAAGATCTAACCTTCTCGCATATAAACGAGATTGTTTTAAATAGAATTATTATTAATGAATACTCAAAATCTTACTTAACTAAAGAAGTCGATAGCGAAAATAAAGAGGGCTATTTTGTGGTCTATAAACGAATGATTAAACGTTTACGAGATATGATTATTAATATCAATTCCAAATATAAATTCCCATCGAGTTTAGCAAGTACGATTGTTGAAGGAGCACTGCATCAACATTTTTTAAAATCGCATTTTACGTCAATTACAGATTGTAATGATGACGTTACTCCAGCGGATTTTTTTAAAGAACTCACTATGAACACAATTACTAAGTAGGGTATGAATATTAAAGAAGTTATGTCTCCGTGGGAAAGACTAATTGGTCTTTTGAAACTAGAAAAAAGAGATGTCAGACAGGTTATTTATTATGCGATTTTCTCAGGTTTTTTGGCATTGACATTGCCCTTGGGAATTCAAGCTATTATCAATTTAATTCAAGGAGCTCAAGTCAGTACATCTTGGGTTGTTTTAGTAATTCTTGTAACCATAGGTGTTGCATTTGTTGGGATATTACAATTGATGCAGATGCGTATTATTGAAACCATTCAGCAACGTATTTTTACTAGAGCATCATTTGAATTTACATACCGTTTTCCTAAATTTAAAATGAACGAATTACGCGATAATTATCCGCCAGAATTAGCAAATCGATTTTTTGATACCTTGAATATTCAAAAAGGCTTATCAAAGATTTTGGTAGATATTCCGGCAGCAATTTTACAAATTGTTTTTGCTTTAATTCTGTTGTCGTTTTACCATCCATTCTTCATCGCTTTTGGGTTTTTGTTACTGATTCTAATTTATATCGTATTTAAGTTTACGGCTAAAAAAGGAATGGAAACAAGTCTTATGGAATCTAAATATAAATATAAAGTGGCGCATTGGATCCAAGAAGTTGCAAGAGCTGTGGTGAGTTTTAAATTATCCGGAAAAACGAATTTAGCTTTAAGCAAAAATGATGAATTGGTAAACGATTATTTAATTGCGAGAGAAAGTCATTTTAGAATTTTGGTTATTCAATTTATTCAAATGATAGGTTTTAAAGTTGTTGTTACAGCAGGTCTATTATTAATTGGTGGTTTATTGGTTTTAAATCAAGAAATGAATATTGGTCAATTTGTAGCCGCAGAAATCATTATCCTTTTAGTAATTGCTTCTGTAGAGAAACTTATTCTGGGTTTAGAATCGTTTTATGATGTCTTGACGTCACTAGAAAAAATGGGTCAGATTGTAGATAAAGAATTAGAAATGCAAGATGGTGATAAGCCAGAGTTTAAAGCAAATTTTGATATAGAATTAGATAATGTTTCTTTTAGAGTGCCAAATAAAGAGGATGACATTTTGAGTAAAATTACCTTAAAAATTAAACCAAAAAGTAGGTTGCTTGTAAAAGGAGAAAGTGGTGCTGGTAAATCGAGTTTATTGCGATTAATAGCAGGTATTATAGAGCCTACAAAAGGTAAGGTGTATTTAGATAAATACATGCTTAGTAATATTAATCTCAATCATTACAGGTCACATTTAGGTTTATCTCTAGCAGACGAAACTCCATTTGAAGGCACAATAAGAGAAAATATCACTTTTGGAAATCCTGAAATTTCCGATGAACAATTAATGTGGGCAATTGATAATGTTGGACTGTATCAATTTATAAAGGAAAGTCCAAAAGGTTTAAATACCATTTTATATCCAGAGGGCAAGCAGATCTCATATACCATTGCTAAGAAAATTGTACTCGCAAGAGCCATAGTTGATAAGCCAAAGGTGCTCATTTTAGAAGATCCATTAGATCAATTTGAACCTGCTGAAGTAAAAAGAATTATTAATTTCTTAACTGATGAAGCTAATCCATGGGCATTAGTTGTAGTTAGCAGAAATAACGATTGGTCAGCAAGATGTACACAATTAGTAACGCTTAAAAAAGGTGAAATAATCTAAAGAAACAGGTCATGTTAAATATATCTCATAATCAATTACATAAGTCTGTGGATATTACCGATTCTAAATCAGGTAAGCGTGTGTTTCACGGCAGATATTACAAGTACTTTAATCGTTTTTTGGCAGCATTTGCTATTGTTGGTGTAATCATCTTATTTCTGCCGTGGACGCAAAATATTACAGGCAAAGGGAATGTAACCACGTTGAGGCCAGATCAAAGACCGCAAACGATTCAATCTCCCATTCCAGGTAGAATTGAGCAATGGTTTGTACGCGAAGGTGATTTTGTGGCTAAAGGAGATACCATTATTAAAATCTCTGAAATTAAAAGTGAATATTTCGATCCTAATTTGGTAGCACGTACAGGTCAGCAACGCGATGCAAAAGCACAATCTATAGGTTCTTATGAAGAAAAAGTAAAAGCTTTAAACAGGCAAATTGGTGCGCTGGCTAATGAGCGTGGTTTAAAACTAGAGCAGGCTAAGAATAAATTATTGCAGTCTAAATTAAAAGTACAAAGTGATAGTATAGATTTTGAAGCAGCTAAAACTAATAAGGAAATTGCACAACGTCAGTTTGATAGAACAGTAACCTTGCAAGAGGAAGGGTTTAAAGCCACTAGAGATGTTGAAGACAAACGCTTAAAACTTCAAGAAACAGAAGCCAAACTTATTTCTCAAGAAAATAAATTATTGGCAAGCAAGAATGAAATTTTAAATGCACAATTCGAAATTTCTAGAGTGAATGCAGCCTATTCAGATAAGATTTCAAAAGCGCAAAGCGACAAGTTTACGGCACAATCTAGCCAGTTCGATACGGAAGCACAAGTGAGTAAGTTAGATAATCAATATTCAAATTACCAAATGCGAAACAATTTGCAATTTGTTACTGCTCCTTACGATGGTTACATCAATAGAGCCATACGAGGAGGTGTTGGCCAAACGTTTAAAGAAGGTGAAGCCTTAGTTGGTATTATGCCAGCCATGGTAGATTTGGCCGTTGAGACTTTTGTGAAACCAATTGATTTGCCGCTTCTTTATGTTGGTGCTAAAGTCCGTGTTCAGTTCGATGGTTGGCCTGCAATTGTATTTAGTGGTTGGCCAAATGTGTCTTACGGAACTTATGGTGCAAAAGTCGTAGCGGTTGAAAACTTTATTAGTGATAATGGTAAATTTAGAGTGCTATTAGCACCAGATAAAGACGAAGCAGCCTGGCCAGAAGATATTAGAGCAGGTTCTGGTGCATTTACCATGGCATTATTAGAAGATGTGCCTATTTGGTATGAGTTATGGAGACAATTAAATGGTTTTCCACCAAATTATTATCAACCAGAAGGTGCAACAAAAACAAAAAAGAAATAGCAAATGAGATTTATACTTACAGCGGTTCTTATTGGTTTTAGTATTATCGGATTTTCACAAACGGAAGACCTATCTAACGTGCTTAGGTTTGATGAATACTTAGGTTTTGTAAAGAAATTTCATCCTATTGTAAAGCAAGCCGAATTGGTAATAGACAAAAGTCAAGCTAAACTTTTGAAATCTAGAGGTGCTTTCGATCCAAAAATTGAAGTGGATTATAATCGTAAAGAATTCAAAAATACAGCGTATTATGATAGATTAAATGGCACATTTAAAATTCCTACTTGGTATGGAGTAGGGTTGAAAGCAGCATTCGATGATAATTCTGGGCAATATTTAAATCCCGAAGCCTTCGTTCCTGATGATGGTTTATACAGTGCAGGAGTTTCGGTTTCCTTAGCGCAAGGTTTATTGATTAATAATAGAATGGCAGCTTTAAAACAAGCCAAATTATTTAGAGAACAAGCCAAAGCAGACCGTGATATTTATGTAAACAACATCTTATTTGAAGCATCCTTGGTGTATTTTCAATGGTTAAAAGCGTATAATGAATTAACGTTGTTCAAAACTATTTTGGTTAATGCAGAGTTGCGATACAGAGGTGTGCAAAAAGGAGTAGAAGTAGGAGAAAATGCAGAAATTGATGCTACAGAAGCACGCATTGCAGTTAATAATAGAAAGTTGGGCTTAGAACAATCTAAGGTGAAACTGATGAAAGCTGCTTTAGAATTATCTAATTTTTTATGGCTAGAGAATAATGTACCTGTAGAGTTACAGCCCAATATTATTCCAGATGTTAATACGGAACCGATTGTAGATGCGACCTTTAATATCAATCAACTTAGAGATCAGGATTTGTTGTTAGATGAGCATCCTAAAATGATGTCATTAGGTTATAAATTAGAAAGTTTAGAAGTCGATAAACGTCTAAAAGCAAACAAGCTATTACCAAAGATAAATGCAGAATATAATTTCTTAACTGAAACACCAAATGTTGCTAGAACTTTTAATACTGCTGAATACAAAGGCGGATTAAATGTGAGTTTTCCATTGTTTTTAAGGAAAGAACGCGGTGATTTAAAATTGGCAAAAATTAAAATGCAAGACACAGAATTTGAAATGAATGCCACACGTGTTAATCTAGAAAATAAGATTATAGCATTAAAGCAAGAATTAGCATCTTATGTCACCCAAAATGAAATCACCACAGAAATGGTTTCGGATTATGAGCGTATGTTGCAAGCAGAAGAACGTAAATTTCAACTTGGTGAAAGTTCATTGTTCTTGGTGAATTCTCGCGAGTCTAAATTAATTGATGGACAGTTAAAAGCGATTGAAATTCAGAATAAGTTTTTTAGTACTAAAGCGAAGCTTTTTAATAGTTTGGCTGTAAATCCTAAATTATAAATAGTATTTTTACGGGACATATTCAAGGATACTATGAACGTACATTTTATCGCTATTGGTGGTGCAGCAATGCACAATTTGGCCTTAGCACTTCACAATAAAGGTTATAAAGTTACAGGAAGCGACGATACTATTTTCGAACCTTCTAAATCGAGATTAGATGCAAAAGGTTTACTGCCTGATGCTTTTGGTTGGTATCCTGAAAAGGTTACTTCAGACATAGATGCTATTGTTTTAGGTATGCATGCTAAAGCTGATAATCCAGAATTGTTAAAAGCTCAAGAACTCGGTTTAAAAATCTATAGTTATCCTGAGTTTTTATACGAACAAGCCAAAAATAAAACACGTGTGGTTATTGGCGGAAGTCATGGTAAAACAACCATTACTTCAATGATTTTGCACGTGATGCATTATCATAATAGAGATGTGGATTATATGGTTGGTGCACAATTAGAAGGTTTTGATGTGATGGTAAAACTCACAGAGCATAATGATTTTATGGTATTGGAAGGTGACGAGTATTTAAGTTCACCAATAGATATGCGACCAAAATTTCATTTGTACAAACCAAATATTGCGTTGTTGAGTGGAATTGCTTGGGACCATATTAATGTGTTTCCAACCTATGAAAACTACGTGGATCAGTTTAGCATTTTCGTAGATTCTATTGTTAGAGGTGGAAGCATTAATTATAACGAAGAAGATCCAGAAGTAAAACGTGTGGTTGAAGCTTCAGAAAATCAAATCAGAAAAATAGCATACAAGACTCCAGAATATACAGTTGAAGATGGTGAAACATTATTGGAAACTCCAGAAGGTCCAATGCCAATTGAAGTGTTTGGTGCACACAACTTAAATAATTTAGCTGGTGCCAAATGGATTTGCCAACACATGGGCATCGATGAAGACGATTTCTACGAAGCCATTTCTACTTTTAAAGGTGCAAGTAAACGTTTAGAGAAAATTGCCGAATCTAAGACAAGCGTAGCTTATAAAGATTTTGCACATTCACCAAGTAAAGTAGAAGCAACAACGAAAGCAGTAAAAGAACAGTACAGCGACCGCACTTTAGTCGCCTGTTTAGAATTACATACGTATAGTAGTCTTAATGCCGAGTTCCTAAAAGAATACAAAGGAGCTTTAGATGCTGCAGATGTGGCTGTCGTTTTCTATTCACCACATGCTGTAGAAATTAAGAAACTAGAAGAAGTTACAAAAGACCAAATTGCTAATGCTTTTGAGCGCGATGATTTAATTATCTATACCAATCCAGAAGAGTTTAAAGACTTCTTGTTCTCTCAAAAATTTGATAATAAGTCATTGTTGTTAATGAGTTCTGGTAATTATGGCGGTTTGAATTTTGATGAGGTGAAGAATTTGATTAAATAGATTTGTCATTCTTATCCTTTTTCAGAATTTCATAATCATTTGATTTTTAAATCGTCAGACGTAACAATTATTCTTTTTATAGGACTGATATGTTAGAACTTATTATTTATGAAATTTAATCGTATTTTCTATGATTCACATGTAAACTTCAAATCAATTTCTAAGAAGAGAATTGTTTTGTCATTTATTATTGGATTATTATCTGCGATTATACTCTACAGTTTTTATGTTGTTTTGCGAGAAACGGATAGGATGCTATTTCTTAATTTTGAGAATAGACCCATTATAATTCCTGAATCTGAAAGACAATTATACAATTTATTCTTCGCTTCAATTTCGATGGTTATAGGAAATTCTATTGGTATTAGTTATTTGTTTTCTAGGCCTCAAAAAGTATTTTCAAGAAGAAACAATAAGCGGAATAGAGTTCTTAATGATCAAGCATTTCTAGGGCCAACTTTTCTTCATTGGTTTACAAAAATTTGGTTTTTATTTTGCGTTTTTACTTCTCAGTTTATGGGCTCGAAATTTATCGATACTTTTTTATGGCCTTCAATCTTATTGGTCATAGTACTTTATTTAGATACTTGGAAAACACTGATAACCGTTATAAAAAAGAACCGTTGGAAAATTCAAAGTATTCATTTGATAGTTTTTGTAGTTCTAACTTTTATACTTAGTCGTGTTAATTTTATAGATTATAAATCATTGGACGCGTCTATGATAGCTTCAAACCCAACAGTGGATGTGCCGTCTAGTTTATACCTAAATGATAACTATCGTAGATATTATTATGATAATTTAGTCATTAAAATGGATTTTGATTCGAAGCATCGCGTCAGCTTATTTAATGAGGAAAATGAAAGGATAGAATGGAATGATTTATCTAGGTTAGTATTGGATTTTAATGAGTATTCTTTTAATTCATATAGTACGTTGGTGCGATTAAGGGCAAATAAAAATATACCCATTAAGTATATAAAAGAATTTGAATTCATACTTTTAGAAATGAATCAATGGAGACTTGTTTATGAAGTTGTTAATACTGATGAATATACTGCTAACTATTATAATAATCAAATAGATAAAAATATTTCCCCATCTTTGCAAGAGGCTTTTTCACGCGCTGGAAAACCGCCTAGAGTTCCGGGTTGGGATTTTTATAAAGAACAAAAGTTTCAAGATACATTAAGCGTGTATATTTCAGAAGGGATTGAAATTGATAATCTGGAAATTCCACAAAGTATGCTTTCTGAAAAGTTCAAAAACTATATTAATAAATCTTCTATTATTGAATACATTTACGGAGAAAATGTTACCTATCAAGATTATATCAATGTGTTGTCTGCTCATAAAATTGCAGTATGGGAATTAAGAGCGACCGAAAATTATGAAGAGATAGATGCTCAGATTCGGAAAAATGTATTTAGTCGTGATGAGAAACTTTATGAAGAAAGAGATAGAATACAAAACAAATTTCCTTTTCGAATAACCGAACGCTTTGAATAAATTCTTGTAATTAAGGCGTTCAACGATTAATTATAATAGTATTACCAAAAAAAGATATCATTAATTTTTTGCTAATGACATCTACTCTTGTTCAAAAACAGTATTTCTTTGTGTATCTCTTTTATACATGTCTTTTGGCGTTATTTCTCTCTTAGCCGTTGGAGAATAGTTTTTACTATTTGGGTTTAGAATATAATCGAGCTGATGCTCTATCATTTTTTCAAAAGGAATAAGAAAATCTTTTGTTTCGCATTGTTCTACGTTACCTTCTTTAAGTAAATTTAAAACCGTGTAAACGGACTCAATAGTACTTAAACAAAGCGATTCTGGTTGCTGCTTAATAATAAACTTTGATTTTATTTTATTATCAAAACTCACTCTTTTTAGTTTTTGCAAGTTCTTACTTAATTTAAGCATTTTGCGAGCACATGGCCATGTACCATCAAGAATGAAGATGTGTGGAGTATCACCCATAAAAGAATTTATTTCAGAATTTTTTCTTATGGATAAGTTGAAATTATCTTTTCCAGGATAAAGAAGGAAAGCACTTTTTTCGTTATCCAAAATGTCATTCACACGTTTATTATTAGTAAAATCGACACCAACAATAATCTCTGAATTTTCAAGTTGAAGATTAGTCATATGTCCCGTTCCGTTTTTTTCTTTTTTGTACTCCTTAGGATGCATAAGAATAATAAAGCGCGTCTTAGTCTGAAAAGGACTAATATATTTACAAATACATGTGCTCGAAGGCCTCATGCATTTGTAACATGTAATTCTATGGGTTTTTAAATCTGCTTGCAAGTCCAATATCTTTTTGTTCTTCTAGTTAGCTATTGCAACTACATAGACATAGGTATGTTGAGGCTTTCTTTGCCAATTATGAGACGCTTTAAATACGTTTAGATATTATTATTATTATTACTCATTCTCAATTTTATCAATCATTTCTCTAAACAAATTAAGTAAATAGGTCAATTTGCTAGCATCACCAGCAGCTCTAAACCGTTGGTTTTGAATTTTCACACCATACCAATCTTGTTTCCCGTTTTCATTGAGAATCCATTTGATATCGAGATTAGCAATAGATGTTTTTGAAATATCAATTTCAACATCCCAACCTAACGGACTATCTATAGTGGTAATTTGAATGGCATCACCTTTTTCCCATTCTCCATCGGCATTGTCTTTAAGCCAATTTTGTATCCATTCTAATATTTCCATTTGTGTTATAAGGTATTGAATTTGATTTGTTATTCTTGCGTCAGTTCGAGTGATTTTTCCTTTTAGAAAAACCGTATCGAGAACCTTTTGATTATTCTAGATACATTTATTTAGTCTTCATTTCAATCCGAATTACTAAACACTTGGACTGATGTTCTGGGTTAAATTATTACTTTTTAATATCCACGTTAAATGTACAACCCAAGGCTTGCAAGATAATCTTTATCTCTTGATTTAGCGTCGTCTTGTGTAGAAGTTGAACGTATAAATCTATTAGGAAGTGTTTATTTTAATAATCCTGTAAAAATAGCAAGATAATATAATCCTGTAATGATAAATACAATACCTGCAATGGTTCGCATTACTTTTTCAATTTTGGTAATTCTGTTATAAAACACACCAATTTTTCCTGCCGTAAAGGCTAGTAAATAAGTGAATAAAATCACTGGTAATCCTGTCCCAAAGGCAAATATTATGGGTAAATAAAGGCCGTCTGCAGACGCTATACTCATCGGAATAAGCATTCCGAAAAATAAAGCTCCACTATATGGGCAAAACGCTAACGCAAAAACAACACCAATTAAAAATGAACCTAATAAACCTTTGTCTTTAAATTTTTCGGAAAGGCGTTCTTGAAAATTAGAGGTTCCTAAAAAATTGAGTCTGATAATATTTAACATTATTAAACCAATTATAATTAATAATGGCCCTAAATATTTTTCGCCATTCTGATTAAAAAAACGTGCAATATGAAACTTGCTTGCTCCAAAATATAAGATTAATCCAATGGCAGTATAACTAAAACCTCTTCCTGCAGCATATAATAATCCACTCAATAAAACCTTTCTTTTACTCGAAATATTTTTAGAGATAAATGCGGTTGCTGTAATATTAGTTGCCAAAGGACACGGACTAATGGCTGTCATTAGTCCGAGTATAAAGGCTGATAAAATAGGAATATTGTAAATCTCTAAAAGTGATTTTAGATATTCCATCTAGAGCGTTTTTAATTGGGTGTCAATTTTAGATTTTAGTTCTTTAGAAAATACATCTTGATCATTTCCGTTCATAAATGCAAATTCGGTTAAATCTATTTTGGATTCTTTTCCATTTTTAATCACGTTTAAGATTAACGCTGTACCTGAAGCTTCAAATTTTTCTGCGATTTGTTCGTTTTCTTTTTCATCAACATTAATGACTTGAAACGTAATTTTATCAGCTTTCATTTCATCTGAGAAATAAGTGTCTAACGTAAATTTTGTGTTGGCTTCAATGGCATTGCACGTCATACAACGATGTGTAGAGTGGAAGTCCATAACCTCTATTTTACTTATAGATTGATCTAAATTCTGTGCCTCACTTTTGTTTTTGCCATTGCACGCTGTTAGCAGTAAACCTACTGTTAGAACTATTAATATTTTAATTGTTTGTTGCATTTGTATATTGATTTATAGTTTATAATAAGATGTTGAAGACATAGCCTGAAAGTATAATACAGAGCGTAATGACACTAAAGAATATGGCTATCAATTTTAAGGACATTACTTTTTTTAGCAAAGTGGCTTCAGGAATCGATAAACCTACGGTTGCCATCATAAAAGCGATGGCTGTACCTAAAGGCACTCCTTTAGCAACAAATACTTGAATCACAGGCACAATACCTGCTGCGTTAGCATACATTGGTACGGCAACTATTACTGCAAGCGGAACCGTCCACCATTCGCCTCCTCCTAAATACGCACTAAAAAAGTTTTCTGGAACATAGCCATGCATAGCTGCACCAATAGCAATACCAATAATGACATATAGTAGAACGTTCTTTACAATATCCCAAGCTCCGTTTGTAATTTCTGGTAAGCGTTGGTAAAACGTTCTATGTTCTTCTTGAAATTTGGCTTGTTGCATTTTGTTTTCGAGAATCTGTTTTACCCAATCTGAAAGTAAAGGTTCAAGGTTAAATTTACCGAGAAGCCAACCACCAATAGTACCTAATAAAATTCCTGAAACTACATAAATTAATGTGGCTTTTACACCAAACATACCAATAAACATGGCGACAGCCACTTCATTGACTAAAGGTGAGGTGATTAAAAACGAAAAGGTAACACCTAAAGGAATGCCTCCTTGTACAAAACCTATAAACAACGGTACAGAAGAGCAGGAACAAAAGGGTGTAATCGCTCCAAAAATAGAAGAAAAGAAATATTCTAAACCGTAAAGTTTTTTTCTGTTCAGGTAATCTTTAAGGCGTTCAATGGGAAAATAAGCATTCACAATACCCATGATAAAAACGATAACGAAAAGCAGAATCAGAATTTTAAGCGTGTCGTACACAAAAAAGTTGAGGGCAACTCCCAAATGGGTTTCGGCACCAATACCTAAGACGGAATAGATGAACCAATCTGCAAAATGTTGTAACCAATCAAACATCTTTTTGTGTTTTAATAGTGCCAGAAATAGAACAAGCTAATTTGATGGTATTGTAAATGGTACCAAATTTTTCAATGTTCTTTTTTAATAAACCGACATTCAATTTGTCGTCATTGGTATAGATGGTTAAATCGTAACTGATGTTTTCCATCCGTGGCGGATTTTCTAAACGAGTTGCACTAACATTAAGTGTTGTTTTGGTGTAGCTAAATTTCATCATTGTAGAAAAACGTTCTACATTTTTTAGCATACAAGCTGCAAATGAGCCTAAGAATAATTCTGCAGGATTGGGTAAAACGTCAGCCGTTTTTGAAGTCGTTCCAAAATCTATGTGTGATGTTTTGATATGAATACTAGCATCTTCATTAGAAAGTGAAGAGGCTTTGATTTGATAATTCATAACCGTTCATTTTAATTTAAAAGTTTCAATACCTCGTCTTTTGAAGGCACTCTACCTTTTATGGTAATTACATCATCGATAACCAAAGCAGGTGTGGTCATTACATTGAATTTCATAATTTCCATGATGTCCTCAACTTTATCAATAGTAGCATCGATGTTGTTTTCTAAAACCACGTCTTTAACCACATTGGTCATCGATTTACATTTTGGGCATCCAGTTCCTAATATTTTAATTACTTTACTCATAATACAATTATTTGTTTATCGCCAATAGGCGATTGATTGTTAAAAAAATATCAATCAAAAAAATCTTGAAATAATGATTTTGCAATCTTCCAGTTGTCTTGATTAATACAGTACTTTATTTTTGGTGGTTTTAATTCTCCTTGAATTAATCCCGCATTTTTCAATTCCTTTAAATGCTGAGATACTGTAGATTGTGCCAACGGAAATACATCAACCAAATCTCCTGTAAAACAGCACGATTGACTTTCGAGATGTTTCAATATGGCAATACGTGTTGGATGGCCTAAGGCTTTAGCAAATTTTGCTAAGGCTTCGGTATTTTCTTTATATTCTATAGTTTCTAAACTTCTTTTCATATCTCTTATCGCAAATTTACGATTGGTTTTTGGGTTAAAATGTGACATTTGTCACATTAGTTTAATTTTTGGATATATTTTAAGGGGAAAGTGTCTTTTAAGTTGAAACGTCAGTTCGAGTGATTCATTTTTCTTTCAGAGCAAAGCGAAGAATCTCAACCAACAAAGAGTGCTGAGATTTTTCACTCGCGCCTCGTTATGAATAACAACTAATGAATTATTTACCTTTCCGTCAGTTCGAGTGATTTTTCCTTTTAGAAAAATAGTATCGAGAATCTTTAGTAAACTAAACGGTTCTCGATACATTTATTTATTCGTCGTTGCACTTTGAATAACTAAACACTCGAACTGACGATTGTGGTGTGTTTAGTAATTTTTATTCTTTATTTAATACGTAAGTCAGTTCGAGTAATTTTTCTTTTTTGAAAAATTGTATCGAGAACCTTTAGTATACCCAATGGTTCTCGATACATTTATTTATTCGTCGTTGCACTTTGAATAACTAAACACTCGAACTGACGATTGTAGTGTGTTTAGTAATTTTTGTTCTTTATTTCGTGCTTCCGTCAGTTCGAGTGATTTGTCCTTTTCGAAAAATTGTATCGAGAACCTTTAGTATACCCAATGGTTCTCGATACATTTATTTATTCGTCGTTGCACTTCGAATTAATAAACACTCGAACTGACGTGCTAGGATAGGTTCAGTGATTCCTAAATCTCAGAAACAAATTCCAAAAACACCGCTTTATGCTTTTCTAAATCCATATCTGGTGATAAGGACACACGTGCAATATAATCTTTATCTCCTTCTTTGGTGGTGCCTTGCGTTGAGGTTGCCGGAATCGTCCAATAACAGCCTTTTAATTGTCCGTAACTCACACAATACTTGCTTTCGTTAGGGATTTCGGTAATCATTAAATTGATTAATCTATGATTTAATTTTCGTTTATAGGCTTCCTTCTCTTCAGGTGTATTGCCTTTTGTTGGCAAGTCTAATGAAAACACCGATGGTGTAAACCCTTGAGCAGCTAATTCTTCAGATACAAAATTGATTTTCGCTTCTGGTAAGGTGTCATGAATAAAAGTTACAAACTCACGTGTGTTTTTATACGCCTCTGCAATTCGTTGATTCATGGATGGTAATTGCTTAGCCAATATCTCGTATTGAAGCGCAGTCGCCTCGTTATCGCAAAGCGTCAAATGCAATGCTATTTTACTCATTAAAGCATCTACTTTAGCATTTCCTACAATATAACCCGCTGTACATTTTCCACCACTTGGGAATTTAGAACCACTAGCATAAGAAATCGTACGCATTGTAGATAGTATTTCACCTTCCCCTAAAAAGTGCACATTAGGACAAAACGTTTGGTCTAATATAAACACAGGATCTATCGCGATGTCGCCAGAAGCTGTTTTACGTTCTTCGGTCAAAGCGTCTTTTAATTTTTGTAAATCCGGAACTTCAACACGTGGATTGGTTGGGATTTCTGCTATGATATAAGGAATCGCGTCCTCGTGCGCAATTTTATCTAAAACGGTATGGATACTTTGCACCATATCATTATCACCATCTACAGGTAAATCTACCACTTCCACATTCTCTAAACAGGCAGCCACACGTCGGGCTTGGTCATTGGTGCCTCCATAACAATTTGGTGGGACCACAAATTTAATCGCTTTGCCTTTATGGTGTTCTAAGGCATAGTCCACCAAGCCCATCATAATAGCATACTGAACCGACAATCCGCTAGAACCGACTAAAGGCTGAGACGTTGTACCATTAATCTCCTTAATAGAGTTTAAAACACTTGCTTTATTGGCTTCAAAATGATGGTCTAAATTGGTAATTGCAGTATGTTCAGTTAAGGCTTTTAAAGCCACTAAACAATTCGATGGAGTCATAGCAATCGTTTCACGACGTCTCACATGCTGAATATCTGAAATATAATAATCATTGTGACTGCCATTCACTATGAGTACACTTCCAAGGTGTCCATGAAGATTGATATAAAAATCAATATTTACATTGTCCTCAAGATGTGAAATGTCCTCTTGCTGCGAGATAAAAACAGTACTGCCTTTAAACTCTAAAATAGCATCTGCACTATCCACTTTTATGACATCGAAATGATAACCATAAACCTCCTTGATGATCTCAGCATCGAAAAATTCTGGAAGGTCTCCTGTATATACAATTTGGGTCTTTTTATCCTCTAATAAATTAGTTCTTAAAATAGACAACACAGGCACCGTTTGTGACGAAAAACTAATCACGTTATCCGCATTAATGTGATTCAAATTCGCAATTCCCCATTCTAGAATACAAGATAAGGGATGCCCTAAACGAATATAATCGTAAGCGGTTGGTAATTCACTTAATGCTGACGGTTCTGAATTATTGTTTTTATATAGGTTCTCAAACGTATCTAAAAACTGTGTTTTAGCTAATTTCTCGTTGTAAATATCTAAACGATGCGTGGTTAGATTTAACCAGTCTGCAGGCATGTTGCTTAGAACGTCTTTTATGTAATTTAGGGTTTTATGGTCTTGCATGATTCTCAATTTTCAATATGCAAAAATATGGATTAATTGGATGGATGAAGAAGGTTTAACATGACGTTTTGATATGGTATATTGATAGCTAGCACAAATTGACAAAGTAGTGACTTAAGGAAATTCGAGTTTTGTCAATTTTTTCACTTTCCGAGTTGAATTTAGCGCACCTCAAATCTGCGAAATTGCAAGTATTATATAATGCATCATTGAAATTCCATTTTAGAGGAGATTTAATTTTGCCAAGTATCAATTCCAGAATCCATTCATTTACTGATTTATACCAAAATTTTAAATCTTCATTTTGAACGTAACCAATTATAGCACTATTAGATAAATTTACGCCATGAAGATTGTGTTTAAACCTTTCGATGCCTCCTGTAAATTTAGTTGGGTCATCTCCTACGACATATTCTTTCTTTCTATTATTTCGGATTGAATTAGATAATCTTTTTGCCTCAATGGTAAAGAAAGGATTATGATCTGCATAATGTTTGAAAACTCCAATATCCACTTTGCGATTTTGACCTTTTTTTTGCTTTTGTATAGTTTCCGCTTGAAAAATAAATGGATGTGTTTTTGAGTAATAACTAAATGTTTTACCCAAGTGTTCATTTAAAACTTCTTCTGAAGTATTTATTTCTCCTTTAAATTGATTTTGAAATTTATATAATGTCGCTTCTATAAATTCAATTAATTTCGTGTGTATTGAACCTTTCTTTATGGAAGGATTAGGGATATTCGAAATTGAGTTATGATTGTCTTTTAACATTAATATCCAGCATTATATAGATCAACAATAGTTTCATCAGCATCTCTTAAAGCAATGGATTGTAGCCAATATCTTAATTCCTTAGGTTTAATTAAGTAAATTAAATCACCATCATAAATTTTGACAACTCTATTTATTCTATAACTAGTTCCAAATTTATTATAAACTAGTTCTGTGATATGATTCTCAATCTCAATTTCAGTTTTTAGTGGTATGGAAACTGTATTTTTTTCATTGCCATATTCGAATATCAAGCAAGTAAAAGATTGTGTTTGATGAATACTCTTTTGAGAATATTTTTTTGATTCTATTTCAAATAATGAATTTAAAACCTCACTGAATATTTTTCCGAATTTATTTAGTTCTTCTTTAGTTACGGCTTTTAATACTTTAACATTGGTGTCTTTACCTAGGAAGTCTAAACTATATTCTAAAGTATCGTTGACTAGAATTTTATCAAATTTGGTTAATTCAATGTCTTTTGCACTTTGAGGAAAAGGAATACCTAAAATATCTTTCTGTAATGTTGTTTTTGTTGAACGACTCACTCCGCTTCTTGCACTGGTAACTAAAATATAAAATCTGTAAAGCGAATTGTTTTTAATACGCATAAAAACGTTCTCTAATTCTTTTACATCAGTAGGTGGAGCGTGAATTCCAATAACTTCATTTTTAAAAACCATATCATGGTCTAATAAAATACAAGGGATTGATTTATAACCTATATTTTTCTTTATAAGTAAATGATTTTTTTTAAATATTTCTATTTTCGTATTTCTACTCCTTTGAAAATATTTTCTTTCACAAATATATGTTCTGTGTATACCATTTTCATCAAAATCGGAAGGGTCAAAAATGTCTTTATTCGTTAGGAATTCAGCAATTTTATATTTTTTTTCCTCTAAATCTTTTTGAGTTACTTCAGTGTCTAATTTTTTCCCTTCTATTATTCCATCACCATATACCCAACCTTGATTTTTTTTATCTTTTAAGAAGCTTTGTAGAGTTTTGAAACTACTAAGCCTTTCTATTAATTGAACTAATCTTCCACCTCCCAATAAATTAGCTTTCCAAACGAAAGGGTTGTCTATTACACTGTTTTTGTTTATTTTATGAAAATCATAGTGGTCGATTTCAAAATATTGACGCTCTTTAGCTGTTTTTAATTTCTTAACAGTTACATGATAAATGGGGTTTTTATCGGGCATTTTATTTTCAATAAAAAATGTAGATACAGCAACGTTTTTCTCGTTTCCTTTATTTTTAAATAGGGTATTACTTAAGTAAGTGAAATCTATTATTTGGGGAATATTATATTCACTAAATAACCACTTTCTGAAATTTATAGGTTTTGATGAATTATTATACAACATTGGGCCTGAAGGCAAAATAAAGGAAAGTAATCCCTTCCCTTTTTTCACAAGGTGCATACCAAGTATGGCGAATAATAATGCACTTTGATTATTGGGAACTTGCTCTTTCAAGTGCAACCCAGAAATCAAGCTATTTATTTTAGGTTCTTTCATCCCGTATTCTATAAAGGGAGGATTTCCTATAACTAAATCAAACTTTCTTTCTTTATTTTCAGGATACCAATCAAAAAAATCTGAACCTACTACATTATTATTTAAATTATCAAAACGCAGGTTTTCCCATATAACTTTGGGTGATAAAATATCACATAGAGTTAAACTCAAACTAAAAATGGCTAAATCAACAGCTTCATTCGCAATGTCAATACCATAGATGCTTTCTTTTAATAATTTTTTTAACTCATCTAAATTTTCTTTACCAGGTAAAATCCACTCCCCTGTTTTATCATAATTTGAAACTCTCCACCAATCAATAATTCGCTTATAGGCAGAAACTAAGAAAATTCCTGAGCCACAGGCTGGATCTAATATTTTAAAATTCTCTTTTGGTTGATTGATAGGCATACACTCATCAATCATAAAACTAACCAAATAAGAAGGTGTATAGGCAACTCCTGTACTATTGTCAGCTTCTAAAAACATTTCGTAAATACTACTTATTAGCTCAATAGGAAGGTGATTAAATGAATATAATCTCCAAAAAACAAACTGATTGTTGTCTAACATTCCAGATAAGAAATCAGCTAATGGCGATAAGTCCATCTCTTTTATCTGTTCCTGATATTCATCAGATAAATAAAATATCTTTCCATTAAAATGATTGCTGAGATATTCAAATAGGTTAAGAGTGAATTTATTTCCTTTTCTTATGGTTTCTGTAAAATTAGCAGAGTACCCAAATTTTTCTTGATTAAAAAAATCAGGAGCAAAAACTCTTGTTTCGTTTCCATCTTCATCGATATCTACTCTTTCTTCTAGGTATTTTATTAAAATACCTAAAACAAGAAGTTTACTTGCAATAATCTTATCAAGTTCTATTGTTTCAAGAAATTGATTTCTTGTAATTTTAAGTTGAGAAATTAGTTTTTCGTAAGCAGTTTCACTATATCCAAAGTCATACTCAGTTTCTTCCCAAAAAGAGCCATTATCGAATTTTTTTCCTGAATATTCTTTATACTTTTTTATCGCCTCACCTGCAATTTTTAAAGTTTCAAAAGGAGAAATATGTAAATTCCCTCTTTCTGTAACCTTAACCGGTTTAGAAGAATTGAAAAATTTAATTTCAGATTTAGTTATTATAAGATATAATCGTACTTCAGTGCTACTCCAAACATTTTTATGAATTTCTACAATGTCTTGTTCTTCTGACGTAAAGTCAAAAATATATAGTTGTGGTTTAGAAGATCTATTCGAATCAGGAAAATTTCGAAAATATACAGCATTTGCTCCTGCTTTTTTTGCTTTTTCGAGAGATAATTTTTGATAGAAATTAATTTCTGGATTTTCAAGTTCGTCAATATGAATTAATCCATAAGAATGTCCTTCAGCATCACGCATCTCAAGTTGAGATAATCCGCTAATGTATTCTTTTGATTTCATTTTTATTGAAGTGATTTACTTAATATACAAAAATGCAATTAATTGAATTAATAATTGAGCATTCGCTAACGAAGTTCGGTGAAATTTTTCAACAAGACAAATCTTAAAATCGATTTATGAATATATACATTGATATATACTAAAAAAGTATATAGACGTGTAGGTTACTTGAAATATCAAACTCAATTTTAAACTTACCTTTTCAAACTAAGCTCACAAAATTAGAAGTCCAGAATCTCTCAAAAAAACAAATCAACCCAAAACCTATTCCCCAGAACCAAAAACCGTCTCCCAAACCAAAACAATCTTACGCCTAATCTTATTTGAATTCGATACCACAAAAGCAAAACCCATAGTAGTAACCAAAGCAATAAAAGCAAGTGCGCCAAGTGCACCTCCATAACCATCAAAGACGTGGCTTTTCGTAATGTAAATCCCAGTAAATAGTGCTCCTGCTATGGCAAGCAAGGTGTAACTTTTCAAGGTTTTAGCAGAGACCATCCCAATAAACGAGGTGCCAACAAATACAATAGGGAGGTGTTCGGTTAAATAGCCATTAAGTACGTTAGGAAAGGCATAAAAAAATAACCCAACAATGAGCGATAATAACGCAGAGGCTTTTACAGCGCCAAGGCGTAAGTATTCGCTAACAAAGTGGGTGAGTGTGGCGCCTAAAATTCCGGTGATGATGAGGATGAATGTATTCATACTAATAACGCATACATTAGAGTTGCTGTGATGACACCTGCAAATGCCATGGTGCCTAATTTTCCGCCAACACCAAGAAATAAGTTTTTAGACATCATAAAAAACAGTCCTGCAAGTGTGCCTGCAGCAAGCGCAAAACCAAGGGAGGGACTGGTTTCTACACTAGACATACCAACAAAAGCACCACAATAAATGCTTGCTGGTAGTTGTTTTAAGTAATTCGATTTTTTATTTAAAGATGGTAAAAATGATGCTAATGTTCCTACAATGCCCATGGCTAAAATGGGGCCTAAACCACCAGGAACATTTAAGAGGTAACACAATACGGCTCCTATTGGCACCCAAATGACGACGGATATTTTTTCGTAAGCATAATCTTCGTGGTGTAAATCTAAGTAGCGATAGCCAAAAACGATGGTAAGTATAATAACAAGTGCGGCTATAATTATGGCTGCGTTGGTTTCGTAATGCGCGTTTACAATCATGGTTAAAAAGGTAACCTGTGTAAATAAAACAGTAGCGACCATTAAAAATCGAATGGCTTTATGTTTTCTCATTAAGAAATTTTTGAAGTTTTGCCTTTGACTGATTTTAATCACTCAGTCTTAGATTTTACAAAGGTCTAAGAAAATTTTTAAGCGACAAATTGTAGGGTGGAAATTTAGAGTTTAACGTTATAACACCAATAAACCAGAATCACGCAGAACATTTATCGGTTTAGCATACCAAAACAATTCAAAATCTTGAAATTGAGTTTCAAAACTGGTTTTTAATTGCTTAAACGATTGTGATTTATGTTGAGGAGTGATGTCTTCTAAAATATTTAAAAGCCAAAGCCCTTTTTCTTTTTCTAGTGTAATTTGAAAGCTAGCTGCCGTATCATGAAACGTGAATTCTAAGAAATCTTTAGTGGTTCCTTTTTTAGTTTTTGAAAATTCAGCCACTAAAGGCATGCTGCCTAACCACACAATTTTTGCAGTCGGTTTAATGTTGAAAACAGGTTCTTGTGCTAAGGAATTATATATAAAATCAGGATCGATTTCGGTGTCAGGAATATCAAAGTCAAACC
Organism: Winogradskyella sp. Asnod2-B02-A; assembly: GCF_045063645.1. Taxonomy (NCBI): domain Bacteria; kingdom Pseudomonadati; phylum Bacteroidota; class Flavobacteriia; order Flavobacteriales; family Flavobacteriaceae; genus Winogradskyella; species Winogradskyella sp. Asnod2-B02-A. The sequence goes on along the minus strand of NZ_JBEFOG010000027.1, from coordinate 112,158 downwards.
AATCTTGTAAAGGACTATCAAACCCAATACCATGCATAAAATTAAAAAGTGATTTCTTTAATCCGTAACTAAATTGTGAATGGTCAATGCCTGTAGAGTCTGTGAAATCGACATCATTATTGGCAAAACTGATGTTTTTATAATTGGGTGTAATCCCATAATCACTAGGATTTAATCCCACAGGACTATGTGCTGTTAAAGCAAATTGATGCCAAAAGCCCGATTGCAATACACCAACTTCAAACAATTGACGCACCATTTCTAGACTATCTATCGTTTCTTGAACCGTTTGCGTTGGATAACCATACATTAAGTACGAATGCACCATAATATTCGCTTCGGTAAAATTGCGAGTCACTTGCGCCACTTGCTCCACGGTAACTCCTTTATCAATGAGTTTTAACAACCGATCTGAAGCGACTTCCAATCCACCAGAAACGGCAATACAACCAGAGGTTTTCAATAAAATACAAAGATCTTGAGTAAAGTTTTTTTCGAATCTAATGTTGGTCCACCAAGTGACGCTGAGGTTTCGTTTTAAGATTTCGAGCGCTAAAGCTTTCATCAACGATGGAGGAGCGGCTTCATCGACATAGTGAAATCCGGTTTCGCCAGTTTGTGCAATGAGCGTTTCCATACGATCGACTAAAAGCGATGCAGCAACAGGTTCGTAAATTTTTATATAGTCTAAGGATATATCGCAAAAGGTACATTTTCCCCAATAACAACCATGTGCCATGGTGAGTTTGTTCCATCTGCCATCGCTCCATAAACTGTGCATTGGGTTGGCAATTTCTATAACAGAGATATATTGGTCTAATAATAAATCTGAATAATCAGGAGTGCCAACATCGGCTTGTTTGTAATCTGGAGAGCTGCTGTTGTTTTTATAAACGATGGTTCCGTTTTCTAGGACAAAGGTGCGTTTGTATTCCATTTCTGAGATTCTTCGCTTTGGCTCAGAATGACAAACGTTTTCATAGAGTAACTCAATTGGTAATTCGCCATCATCTAAAGTGATAAAATCGAAAAATTCAAAAACTCTAATGTCTGTTACAGACCGTAATTCGGTATTTGGAAATCCACCACCCATCGCGATTTTAATTTCAGGATAATTGGCTTTTATAAATTGTGCACAACGAAAAGCACTGTATAAATTCCCAGGAAACGGTACCGAAAAGCAAATGAGTTTGGGTTGGGTATCTTTAATCCGAGTCTCTAATAATTCTAATGTGATTTGATCGATGTAAGTGTCATCATCTTGAAGCTGCGCATAAAGTTCATCAAAGGAGTTGGCACTTTGCCCTAAACGTTCCGCATACCGACTGAATCCAAAATCGGGATCAATACATTCGACGATGAAATCGGATAAATCCTCAATATAAAGTGTGGCTAAATGTTTGGCTTTGTCTTGCATTCCCATGGCACCAAATGCAAAATCCATATCATCTAATTGCGCAAAACGCGAAGCTTGTGGTAAAAAGTTGGTGGTGCAAATCTGTCTGGCAAAGGTTTGATTTTTGCCTTGAAGAAATAAAATAATATCATCTAAAGACTTTAAATAATGATCTTTTAAAGCATAAATACGTTCACAGTTTTCAGATTGAATACGATCGTTTTCAAAAGCCAATTGAAATATTTCTTCAAAGGTTTCTTTTTTGAACAACTCTAAAATCACTTCAATTCCTAAATCCATTTGAAATGCGCCAATACCTTTGGTATTCAGGAAGCCTTTAAGATAGGCCGTTCCAGGATACGGAGTATTGAGTTGGGTAAATGGAGGTGTTATGAGTAAGAGGTCTTTCACTGGTTGAAGTTGAAATTGAAAACGAATTTGAATTTGATGATTGCAAATATAGAAGTTATATCGTTGTGTATTCTGAATTTTAATGGGAGTAATATCGTCAGTTCGAGTGATTCCGTTTTTTCGGAATCGTATCGAGAACCTTAGTAGTATATAACCTGTTCTCGATACATTTATTTATTCTTCGTTCTACTTCGAATAAATAAACACTCGAACTGACGTAGGTGGTTCGTTTGAGTGGTTTGGATTTCAATTATATCCTTCCGTCAGTTCGAGTGATTTTTGAGGCACGAGAAAATTGTATCGAGAACCTAGTTGTATACATACTGTTCTCGATACATTTATTCATTTTCCGTTTCACTTCAAATGAATAAACACTCGAACTGACGATGACAGTTCATTTTGAAATTCATAACTTTAGCTATGAAAAAATCTTATATTTATATTTTAAAATGCGCAGATGATACTTATTACACTGGTATCACGAGTAATTTAAATAAAAGATTATTTGAGCATAAATCAGGAGCGCACAAAGATAGCTATACCTACAAAAGACGACCTGTAGAATTGAAATTTTATGCAGAATTTACAGATATAAATCTTGCTATAGAAACTGAGAAACAAATAAAGAAGTGGTCGAGAGCAAAGAAGGAAGCTTTGATTAATGATGAATATGAGAAGTTACCTAATTTGGCAAAAAAGAAATTCAAATAAATACTGATGTGTCAGTTCGAGTGATTTTTTTTCTTCAAAAAAATTGTATCGAGAACTTTTTTGTAAACGAATTGTTCTCGATACATTTATTCGTTTTTCGTTTCACTTCAAATAAATAAACACTCGAACTGACGTAGGTGGTTCGTTTGAGTGGTTTGGATTTCAATTATATCCTTTCGTCAGTTAGAGTGATTTTTGAGGCACGATAAAATTGTATCGAGAACATTGGTTGTACAGATGGTTCTCGATACATTTATTTATTCTTCGTTCCACTTCGAATAACTAAACACTCGAACTGACGTTTGTGGTTTAAATAAAGATGAGGTTTTAATTCCTACCCATTCTTCAAAATCTCAGCAACCGCTTGTTGATAAGCTCTTGGATTATTCGCCTTTTTAATTTTCTTAAAGGTCTTCCGTGGATCTGAAAACGACTGCGCAAAGTATTCCCAAAAGCCTTGCATTTTCATTTTTATAGGTGTTGGTCCAGATAAGGCTTCATCGTATTGCTGATAAATGATATCATGGAATTCTCTAAAAATATCCCATCGATTTTCAGGATAGTCTGTCGTGTTGTTTTTAATCATGCTTGGTAAAAACGGATCAGCGATTAAGCCTCTGCCAATCATAAAATGATCGATGCTTGGAAAACGTGCCTGCATTTCTTTCAGCTTAGCTACAGATGTAATGTCACCATTGTAATACAATTTGTGTTTGGTGCTTTCTATACACTTTTGAAAAGCCTCAAGATTCACACCACCTTTATACAATTGTTTGCCAATACGTGCATGAATGGCAATATTCTTAAGAGGATAAGCGTCTAGAATAGGGAAAGTGTCTAAAATTTCTTCGGGATGTTCGTAACCCATGCGCATTTTCATAGAAACGGTAATATCAGTTTCTTTATGTACGCGTTCTAAAATATGATTGATTTTTTCAGGATCGCAAATGAGTCCAGAACCCATCCCTCGATTCGTCACCATGGGATAAGGACAACCTAAATTCCAGTTCAACTCTTTGTATCCTAACTCCTGAATATAATCGACTACGAATAAAAACTCATCAGCACTGTTGGTCATAATTTGTGGAATGACTTCGAGTTCTGTATTGTTTTCAAGCTGTAAATCGAGTTTATAAGAGTTTTTAATAATCAACTTATTATTAAACCGAATGTAAGGAGCATAAAACGTGTCGATGCCACCAAAATAGTGGTTAAACGCATTCCGAAATCGGAAATCAGTAAACCCTTGTAATGGTGATGATAACAGCGTAATTGGCATTTCGTTTTAGGTGTTTAAGTTGACTTTTTTTACAACCGCTAAATAACGAAAAACTAATGTATTATTCTGATGAATGTCCGTGGTTTATTATTTTAAGTGTTCTTTAAAAAAAGCGATGGTACGTTTCCAAGATAAATTGGCTGCTGCTTTATCAAACCTAGGAGTGGTATTGTTATGAAAACCGTGATTCACTTCAGGATAGATGTAACCTGTATATTCAATGTTGTTGGCTTTCAAAATTTCTTCAAATGCTGGCCAACCTGCATTAACTCGTGTATCTAATTCACCATATTGGAGTAGAAGTGGAGCCTTAATTTTAGCAGCATCTTCAGCTTCTGGTTGTCTGCCATAGTAAGGTACTGCTGCACCCAAATCTGGTAAACGAACAGCCATCATATTAGAAATCCAGCCTCCAAAACAAAACCCTACAACACCAACATTACCGTCGCAATTGTCATGATTTTTAAGAAAATGATAGGCAGCGATAAAATCTTCGAGCATTTCTTGTTGGCTTCTCGTTTTTTGCATTGTTCTACCGTCATCATCATTACCTGGATAACCACCCAATGGACTTAAGGCATCTGGTGCTAATGAAATGAAACCTTCTTTAGCGGTGCGTCGTCCGACATCTTCAATATATGGGTTTAAACCTCTGTTTTCATGGACTACAATAACACCAGGTAATTTAATTTTGTTATCTTTTGGTTGCGATAATAAACCTTTTATGGTGCCACCTCCTTTTGGAGATTCGTAAGTAATATAATCTGAATCTAAGGTTGGATCATCTGGTTTAACCATTAAATTTGTAATGTAATCAGGTGACATAAAACTCATTAAAGAAGACAATGTGATACCACCAACAGCATAGACTCCGAGTTTCTCTACAAACTGTCTTCTGTTAAGTTTGTTGTGCGCATAGTCATCGTATAAATCAAAAACTTCTTGTTTAATATCTTCTTTTTTAAGGTCTTTCATTACTGTCAGGTTTTGGTGATTAAAAAGTCTAATGCGTTAAGTTATAAATAATAATAAAGTAAATTTTAAATTTATAATTATTTAACACGTTCAAGTAAAATGGTATGATCACCAAATTCGGTTGGTCGTTTGGCATTAAAATCCATTGCAAATCTCATGGTATCGTTATCTAGAAATTCTGCGATACCTAATATTTTTTTCGATTCTTTAGATGCTATTTTTGTAACAATGAAGTCTACTTCTATAGGTGTTGTTTTAAAATTAATAGAATAAGACATTTTTCCTTTTTTGCCATTCATTGTAAATTCTTTTCCACCTATAATTTGTCCTTGTATTTCAAAAGTAGCGTAGCCTTCATTATCGAAAGTGATATAACCGATTTCACTTTTGTCGTCTCCTTTCCATTTGCCTAAGAAATCTTCTTTTTTAGGATTTGAAGTGAATAGAAATAGCGGAATGATAAAAAGTGTCATTAAATGTTTCATACGTTTTATTTAAAATATTTGGTCTAAAAAATGAGTAATACTCTGTGTATTCGCTCTAATTAGTTCTTTACGAGCAGCTTTAGTATCACTTGGTTTTTTGTCTTGAGATAATTTGAATTTGCCTTCCCAATCTGTAATGGTGATTTCAAACATTTCAATATAATCTAAGTTTTTGTCTAAACGTGGATTGTCTGACTCTAGCGTATATTTATGATCAGGCGCTTCTAAAAATTCAGTCATTGTAATTAATGATTGCTTAAGAGCAGCTTTACTTTCAATGGCTCTTACTTTTCCTTTGAGATGCACTTTAATATAATTCCAAGTTGGTAGTTGTGTCGTTGAATAAATACTAGGAGAAATGTAACATTCGGGTCCTGCAAAAATAAGCGTGACATCATTATCTCCTTTTAATAGTTCAGCTTGAGGATTATAAATGTCTATGTGCCCAATGAGTTTGCCATCTTCATAAACTAAAGGTAAATGTGTAATTAAGGGGTGATGGTCTTTTACAGAAATAACCGTTGCCAAAGGATATGTCTTTATCACCTCTATCATATGGTCAATGTTGTTATCTTGATGTTGTTTTGGTGGATACAAAAGATATAGTATTTAGATTCTTTGAATTACTTCAAAATTTATAGACGCTTAAATTTACAATTTTTTATCTTTAGTGCATGTCAGAGAAACCAACTTCATTTTCAATTAAAAATTGGTCGCAAGATGATCAGCCACGAGAGAAGCTGAGAGACAAAGGAAAAGCGTCTTTAAGTGATGCCGAATTAATAGCTATTTTAATCGGTTCTGGGAATAGAGAAGAAAGTGCTGTAGCATTATGTAAACGCATTTTTGCAAGTGTAAATAATAACTTGAACGCTTTAGGGAAATTATCTCTTTCTCAATTAATGGAATTTAAAGGTATCGGAGAAGCTAAAGCGATATCTATTGCTGCTGCATTAGAATTAGGACGTCGTCGTCGTATAGAAGATGCACTTCAGTTAGATAAAATAACATCTAGTCGTTCTGTATTTGATGTCATGCAACCCATATTAGGTGATTTACCGCATGAAGAATTTTGGATTCTATACTTGAATAATTCCAATAAAGTGATTCAAAAAAATCAATTAAGTAAAGGAGGTATTACTGGGACTTTGGTTGATGTGCGTTTGGTATTAAAAAATGCGCTTGAAGTAGGAGCTGTGGCTTTAATTTTATGTCATAATCATCCATCAGGCACTTTAAAACCAAGTCAGGCAGATAAGGATATTACCAAAAAACTAAAAGCTGCGGCACAAAGTTTAGATATTTCTGTTTTAGACCACCTAATTATTACTCAAAATGCTTATTATAGTTTCGCAGATGAAAACATTATGTAATATTACAACGTTAAACTTTAATCGGAATTCTGCAAACTAAAAATATGCTACTAGTTTATACACATAAAATCACACCACGTGTTACGTACACGTTTAAACATATATGCAAACGTATTTTGGGTATTGAGGTGCGTTTTACATCTAAAGTTGAAGATTTTATTGCACATGATAGTCTTAAGATGTCGTATGCCAAACAGCCTTTAAGTAACGAGTTGTTTGTGCAAAGTAATATGTTGTTATTTGAAAACGGTTTGTCTGATGTAACTCTTAATGTACAACAATGGGAAGGTACCAAAGGGTTCTTTGCTACAGGTGAACGCAGTGATTTACCTTATGATATATTTGCTGCATCCTTTTATTTATTGAGTAGATATGAAGAATATTTGCCACATGTAAAAGATGAATATGGACGGTTTTTAGCATCAGAAAGTGTGGCTTTTAAACAAAAATTCCTTAATCAACCTGTGGTTGATATTTGGGCTTATAAGCTTAAAGACGTATTGGTTAAACGTTTTCCGGATTATAAATTTCCAGTGCGTAGTTATAATGTGCAACCTGTTATAGATGTGCCAATGGCTTATTATTTTAAGCACAAAGGTTTACTGCGAACAATTGGTGGGACATTAAATGACTTAAGGAGGTTTAAGTTAAAACAATTATATTTTCGGTATTTAGTGTTGTTTGGTTTTAAACGCGACCCTTACGATACTTTTAGATGGATCATTAGAAAGCAGAACAATTGCAATTTTAAATTTATGGTTTTGTTTTTAATAGGAGATTATTCAACTTATGATAAAAATATAAATACTAATAAAAAAGAATTTGTATCACTAATAAAATCTGTTGCAGATTATTGTGATGTAGGTATTAAAGCATCCTATTTAGCTTTAGATGATGTTTCAATTCTAAAAAAAGAAAAGCTGAAAATGGAAGCTATCACTCATACCCATTTAAAGGCTGTTCGTCATTCGTTTTCTAAGCTTAATTTACCAATATCCTATCGTAATTTGGTGGAGCTAGAAATTAATCAAGACTATTCTATGGGATATATTGATACTTTAGGATTCAGAGCAGGTACATGTACTCCATTTCAATTTTACGATTTGGATTACGAAGTGCAAACACCATTACAAATTAACCCATATCAATGTTTGGATTATGCGTTGTTAAAGTATAATTCAGAATTAGACAAAACGGAGCATTTACAAAAAATAATACGTGAAGTTAAGGCGGTAAATGGTACTTTTATACCTGTATTTCATAATTACTCCTTTAGTGATTTGGATCGCTGGAAGGGTTTTAGGTCATTATTTAATTTAATATTAGAATCTTCAGAATGAAAAGCCAAATAAAACATGTTTTTTTCGACTTAGATCATACCCTTTGGGATTTTGACAAAAATTCAGGTTTAACGTTTGAAAAGATATTTGACCTAAATAATATTGATGTAAAACTCGAGGATTTTTTACCTGTCTACGAACCTATTAATTTAAATTATTGGAAGCTTTACAGAGAAGAAAAAGTGACAAAATCTGCATTGCGTTATGGTAGATTGAAAGAAGCTTTTGATGGAGTAGGAGTTGCTGTTAATGATGAAATGATACATCACTTATCGGAATCTTATATTGACTACCTTCCTTCATTTAACCATTTATTTGACGGTACATTTGAAATTTTAGATTATCTTAAAGATAAATACGAATTACATATTATTACTAACGGATTTGAAGAAGCACAGGATAAAAAAATGACGACTTCAAATATTAAACAGTATTTTAAAACCGTTACTAATTCTGAAATGGTTGGAGTGAAAAAACCTAATCCTAAAATTTTTAACTTTGCTTTAGATTTTGCTAAGGCTTTGCCAATTGAGAGTATTATGATTGGTGATAGTCTTGAAGCAGATATTGAAGGAGCTCATAATATAGGAATGGACACTATTCATTTTGATTATAAAGATACATCTAGAAGTCAAAAATATAAACGAATCACAAATTTAAGAACACTAACAACTCATTTATAAAAATTACCATTATGTTTAAGAAAATAGTATTTACAATTTCATTTATACTTATTAGTTTTTATGGAATAGCACAAAAGAATATCAATAATTATAAGTATATCATTCTACCAACATCATTTGAGTTTTCTAAAAGTGAAGACCAATATCAATTAAATTCTTTACTTAAATTTTTATTTAATAAATATGGATATGAAGCCTATTTTGGTACCGATGATTTACCAGAAGATTTAAAGAGTAATAGGTGTCTAGCATTAAATGCTGAAGCTCTTAAAAATAAAGGTGGTCTTTTTAAAACAAAATTAGAGATTGAGCTTAAAGATTGCTTTGGTAATATAGTTATGATGTCTCAAGAGGGCCAATCTAGAGAAAAAGAATATAAGAAAGCTTACACCGAAGCTTTAAGAAATGCTTTTGAGACTTTTCAAAATTTAGATTATAAGTATGTTTCAAATGAAGAGACTTTAGTTGAGACTCCTAAACCTAAAGTTGAAAATGTAAAACAACCGATAGCTGAAGTAAATACTCCAAAGGAAACAATTGCTGCTAATGAGAAGAAAGTTAATGAGGTAATTACAAAAGAAGTATCAACAGAAAACAATTTTTCAGATTTGCATTATGCACAAGAAATTAAAAACGGTTTTCAATTGGTGAATTCAGAACCAAGAATCGTTATGATTTTACTAGCTACTGCGGCAGAAAATGTATTTATAGTAAAGGGGAAAAATGCTATCGTTTTTAAAGAAGATGGCTTTTGGTACTATTCAGAAAATAATGGAGAGCTTGGAGAGAGAAAATCAATGAATATTAAATTCTAATAAATTAATAGCCATATTTATCTTTCCAAAGCGATTTTAAAAAGTTTCGTTGAGCTTGCTCACGAGCATTATTTCCTGGTTTATATAATGTTGTATTAGCTATCTCTTCGGGTAAAAATTCTTGAGCAGCAAAGTTATTTTCGTAATTGTGCGAGTATTTATAACTGTCTCCGTAACCTAATTCTTTCATTAGTTTAGTAGGAGCATTTCTAATAGCTAATGGAACCGATAAATCACCAGTGTCTTTAACTAATTGTTGAGCTCTATTTATGGCTTCGTAAGCTGCGTTGCTTTTTGCAGAACTCGCTAAATAGGTTGTACATTGACTTAAGATTATACGAGATTCAGGATTACCAATTATAGAAACCGCCTGAAATGTATTATTTGCAATTACTAAAGCGGTTGGATTGGCATTGCCTATATCTTCACTCGCTAAGATTAAAAGTCGTCTTGCAATAAATTTCACATCTTCACCGCCTTCAATCATTCGTGCTAAATAATAAACAGCCGCATTTGGATCACTGCCTCTTATGGATTTTATAAATGCTGAAATAATATCATAATGCTGCTCTCCAGCTTTATCGTAACGAGCAGCTTTATTTTGTACCTGTTTCATCACTAAATCATTAGTGATGATAATATCTTTGTCGTCAAACGAAGCCACTAAAAGTTCAAAAATATTTAACAATTTTCTGGCATCTCCACCAGATAATCTTAATAAGGCTTCCGTTTCTTTTAATTCAATATTTAACTTAGAGAGTTTTGTGTCTTGGGTTAATGCACGTTGTAATAAATCTTCTAAATCCGTTTTACTAAATGCATTGAGTGTGTAAACTTGACATCTCGAAAGTAGTGCAGAGATGACTTCAAAACTTGGGTTTTCAGTGGTTGCACCTATTAAAGTCACCCAACCTTTTTCTACAGCTTCTAATAAGGAGTCTTGTTGCGATTTGCTAAATCTATGAATTTCATCAATAAATAAAATGGGGTTTTTTGTAGTAAACATACCACCACTTTTCTTTGCTTTATCTATAACTTCTCTGATATCTTTAACTCCAGAATTGATGGCACTCAATTTAAAAAATGGACGATCAGACTCGTTAGCAATAACGTTTGCCAATGTCGTTTTTCCTATGCCTGGAGGACCCCAAAGTATAAGAGAGGGAATTACTCCACTTTTAATCTGTTGATAAAGCATTCCGTTTTTACCCACCAAGTGTTGTTGACTAAGATAGTCTTCTAAAGTATGTGGTCGTAAACGTTCTGCTAATGGAATATTCATAATTCAAAATTACAAAATGCATTTGTGATGCATTCATTTAATTAAGGAATTTCATCTTAAAATAATCAAGTTTTATAATTGTTAGTTTCTGCCAATATTGCAGACAATTCTATTTTGGATATAAATTTGAATAGGATTCTTTAAATTTGAATATGAGCAAAACACAACATTTTAAATACTCTAACAGTATCATTGTTTATCCTTTGTTAATGTTGTTTACAATATGGTTAGTGTTTTGGTACCAAGTTAGAATTGATAGTGGTATTAAAGCTTTTGGAATTAGGCCTCAAAAAATAGAGGGACTTATAGGTATTGTCACTAGTCCGTTTTTGCATGGTGATGTCAATCATATTTATAATAATTCCATACCGCTTTTTGTGCTTAGTTTATCCATGTTTTATTTTTATAATAGAATTGCTTGGAAGGTTATTGGTTTTGGTATTCTTCTTTCAGGATTTCTAACATGGCTTATAGCAAATAATGGTAATCACATTGGAGCAAGCGGATTAGTTTACGTTTTGGTCAGTTTTATGTTTTTTAAAGGCATTTTTGCCAAACACTATAGGCTAATTGCATTATCCTTATTAGTTATCTTTCTCTATGGAAGTACGATTTGGTATATATTTCCAATAAAAAGCGGCATGTCTTGGGAAGGGCATTTATCCGGTTTGATTACAGGATTTGTATTCGCATTAATTTTTAGAAAACAAATTGCTAAGCCAGAACGTTATAAATGGGAACAACCTAATTACAATGAGGACAATGATCCATTTATGAAACATTTTGATGAAGATGGAAATTTTATTGAATTTGAACCAGAAATTGAAACTGAGCCTGAAATTGAATCTGAAAAAATTCAAACTTTAAAAATTAATTATATTTATAAGAAGAAGGAAAATTAAATTTTATACTAAACTATATCGGATGCTGCATACATTCTTATATCTGGTGATTGTATGTGTAAAACATCATGTTTAATATGATTCACCTTTGTTTTATATAATAATAGCATACTCAGCTATTCTTACGTTTGAGTCAAAATGACTCTGATATCACTTAGTTGATCTAGTAAATAAAATCATAGTGATTTACTAGATTCTACAACGTTAGTTACATAGTTATTGATATTATGTAAAGTAAAAGGTGAAAACTGAACTACAACACCTTGATAATTTGAATGTGTTAAGTGAGTCAATTTTTTGAGCAGTTAACTAATAATTATCTATGTGTTCAGAATATATTAATTCTTTTAAAGATTATGATTTCTTGTTGTATTCAGCTACAACAAGAAATCAATCTCCAATAGGGTTGCTTTTTTTATGATAAAATTATATTTAATTTCTATGGTAAATCATCTACTTGTGCTGTGCTTTTGTAACCTGAATATATCCATATTTCTCCCGGAATATCAGAAAATTCAACTTCAAAATAAATGCTGTCAACTATGTCTCCTGTTGGAGTCGTGGCTCCATTTTTTACAATTTGACCATTAGTTACGTTTACAGTGACTCCATAATAAAGTTCATCTAGATCGCTTCCGGAAAAGGTTAAGGCATTTAGATCTGCATTCACCTGTGTTTTTAATCCCCAACCATGCTCTAAATCATCAATCCACATAGCATCGGTGTCATTATATGAGTTGTTATACGTGCTAATCGTATTGCTACTATAAAAATCTCCATCCCAAGTCATATCAACAACCCATGTACCTCTCATTTTTTCAATTGCAATATCACTTTCATCTGCAACTGTATCAGTATCACAAGAAGTAAAAACCATCATAAATGTTATCGTTACTAATAGATAGCTAATTTTTTTAATTATTTTATTATATATCATTTTTCCTATGTTTAATAATTAATCAATGTTAAATACTGGTAGACTATTGTATTTGGGTTAAGGTTACTTCAAATACGTATCCAAAACTCCAAGTAGTCTCAAATTCAATAGTTCCGGTATTTGGATTTACAGAGAACGAATCCATAGACAATGCACCTCCAAAAGCCCCTACACCTATGACATCATCGTGAGTAAAATCATTGGCTGAAATATCATTGGCAGTAACCGTCATTCCTAAAGCTGCGTAATCAGCACCATAACCGTATTCATATTGATACCAACCAGCAATTGCGTCTGAAATGGCATAAACATCATTACCCAAATCTTTAATAAGGATAGGACCTATATCGGTAGTGGAATAACCGGGTGTTCTGGTTAAACTAGCAGTATAAATGCCAGCAATACTTGTTATTAAATCTCCGTTACAAGGCGGCCATAATACCTCACGAAATGCAGTAGCTGGAATTCCATCACTATTAAACGCGGAGTAAGAAACACTATATAGGTCAGGGCTATCTATAACATCACTTCCAAAATATGTTCCAGAGGTTACGGTATTTAATTCTATTTCATTTCCTGCGACAGATGCTACAGCACCAGGATCCGTATATGATGTGGTATCGCAATCTAATTCAAGGCTTGTAGCGCCTTCAAGTGTGATTAAAGGTAGATAAGTAATTTCGGACTTATCACTAGAACCTGGTTCATCGACACTTGGGTCGCAGCTTGACAACATTAATCCTAAGATTAAAAATGCGTAAAATTTAAATTTTAGTTTTTTCATATCATTTTTTATTAGTTATCCCAAAAGATATTATCAGTTATAGTTCGCTGTGCAGGAGCATTTGGGTTTAAGCTTCTTTCAGTTGATGGATAGAGCCATACAGAAGGAAACTCTCCACTAGCTAATACAGATAATGGTGGTGTTTGCCAAATCCCATCAGTAAATATTCTGCTTGCAGGTCTATCGAAGCGACGTGCTTCAATCCAGCCTTCGTCTTCCTGTGTTCCGTTTAAGGCTATCCATTTTTGGATACCTATTACATCTAGTTTGTCATCCAAAGATTCAGAACTAGAATAGCCAAGTGCATTAATATAGGCAGAGGCATCTAATCCCATATAAGTAAAATTCAGGTTAATTGCAGTTTCAAAGGCATTGGTCTCATCATCGCTTGTACCATATCTGGCATCAGCTTCTGCTCTAAGAAACCAAACCTCCCACGGGCTCATTAAAATAACTGAGTTAGCTTCACCATAGGCATAATCACTCGCCAAGCTATAATTAGAATCAGATGCTGTAAAATCCTCATCATCAATAGTCCCTTGGTCTATACCGTGTAAGTTATCTGCAAATGTTCCTGTTGTAGCGAGTGTGTAAAACACTTCATCTCTTGGGTCATTCAAATTTTGTAATACATTTAATGTTGAATTACTTGCAAAATAAAACATTCCAACACCAGCTTCCGCTAAGGCAAACATAGGATTTTGATTACCCGTAGCACCAGAATAAGTGATAGAAGGCATGTCATCAACTGTTTCTATAAACGTTCCACTGCTAATTAAATCTTGTACAACAGATGACTGTGAAGATACTTCAGAAGTTCTCATAAGTACTCTTAATTTTAAAGAGTTGGCGAATTTCATCCATTTCGATATATCTCCTTGATAAAGTAAATCATCAGAACCTATTACATCAATATCATCATCATCAGCCGTACTTAATTCTTCTATAGCATCATCTAACATTGTAACCAATGCTGGGTATATAACTGTCTCAGCAGAATCATAATTAGGTGAAAAATTAGATCCATCTTCTATAGCACCTAAAAGGGCCTCTGTAAAAGGTATATCACCGAAATGATCTACTAAACCTTGAAAAATATATACTTTTAAAACTTTAGAGATGCCTCTATAAGCTTTGTTAGTACTATTTCTATCTATGTAATCCAAATCGGCAAGTGAGCTGGCATAAGCACGTGACCAATAGCCATCATGGTCACCAGCTTGTTGTACATAGCGTTCAGAATTTCCAATGGCAACTCCAATACCCCAAGTATAGTATTGGCTCCATACAAATGAATCACTGTAATTTAAATCCGCATCAACAATATAACCCAAGAATCCGAGTGATGATGTTAACACTTGTGGATCATCAGCAGAAGGGAATGTGTTAGGGTCTACGTTTATCTCATCTAAGCTATCGTCACAAGAAAAGTGAAAGAGCATTAGACCGCATACTATTAATTTTATTGTATTTTTCATATTCTTTTTTTTAAAATGACAATTGTACATTAAGACCAAGACTTCTTGAAGAAGGTGTCTGAGAGGTTTCTATCCCTTGTGCATTACCTGTTAAAGCAGGTCCATTAACTTCTGGATCAGCATATTTATTTTCATCAGGTAACCAATACCAGAGATTCTTACCATATATGGATAATTTAACACTGGTAAAAAATGTATTCTCTAGTAGTTTTTGTGAAATGTTATAACTTAATTCTACTTCTCTCAACTTTAAATAACTAGCATCGATTAATTGTGTTGAGACTGGAGCGTCATAGTTAGTGTAATAGTCCTGTTCCGTTATAGCTACCGTATTTTCTGAATAAGTGCCATTTCCATTATCTACTACAGAATTAGGAAAGATAAAAGATTCTCTATTATAAATTGTGGTGTTAATTCCAGTTCCATTAAATTCACCATTGTATTTGGATTGGGAAGCAAATAGACCTCCTTTTTTCATGTCAAACAATACACTTAATCCGAAACCTTTATAGTTAATGTTTGTACCAAAACTCAATAAATAATCGGGTTGGGAATTACCTAAATATTGATCATCATCAGGATAAACTGGAAAACCTGTATTTGGATCGACAATAACTTGCCCATCCTCATTATATTTGAAGTCGTTACCTTTAAAGGTACCATATGGCAAACCTTCTTTTGCAACCAATGTTACGGTTGTGCCTGCAGCAAAGCCAAACGTACCCAATGATAATTCATCTAAATCGTCTGTAATTTTAACGACCTCATTCTCATTTTTGGAAAAAGATCCAAACAGTTCAAAATCTAGTCCATCCACCACGCCATTAAGCGGTTTTAAGCTTAGTGTAAGTTCGTGCCCTTTGTTTTCCATTCTACCTATGTTCAAGGCAGTTGAGGTATATCCTGTTGATCGTGGAAGATCTACAGTTACAATTTGGTCATCATGAATGGAATGGTAATAGGTATAAGCAATATTAATTTTATTCTTAAAGAAACTTAGGTCTGCACCAACCTCATAGGTTGTTGTTAATTCTGGTTTAAGGCTTGGGTTTCCTATTTGATTTCCTAATGAAAAACCAGGAATATCGCCAATTGGAAAGGTAAGGGCATAGTCGCCTAAATCAGCAATAGTAGGATTTCCATCAAAATAAGATTCTAAAAGATATATACTTGCGTCTTTACCTGATGTACCATAACTTCCTCTAAGTTTACCATAATTTAAAACATCACTTTTGATATCAAAAAAGTCAGTAAATATAAATGAACCACCTACAGCACCGTATAAAAAGGAATTGTTTTCGGATGGTAGAGTAGAAGACCAATCATTACGTGCAGAAAGCTCTAAAAATGCAGCGTTTTTATAACCTAAAGTCGTATTTGCCAAAAATCCATATATTCTATATTTACTAATATACATTTCGGATGTTGGGGACTGTACACTATTTGATAAGTTATAAACTCCGTCAACCACTAAACCGCCTACCGTACTGCCTGTTAATGACTTAAATTCTCTTTGAAAGAAATTGTATCCTGCTGTAACGTTTAAATTAAGATTATCGCTTAATTCATTAGAATAATTAGCTAACACTGAGGCATCTAAATTTATGCTTCTACTGCTGTAATTGGTATAATCTCCAATGGAACTATGTTTAGTGTCTCTAACTGATTGCTGTAAATCATCGGTCCAGACAATTTGTTGTGCTGGAGTATATGAAGGTGTCCATACGTTGGTTTGAGTAGATACAATATTTCCACCAAAACGACCAGTAACAGATAAATTCTTGAAAAGTTCATATGTTATAGAAGCATTGGCAAGAAAGTTGTCAATATTTGCCTCGTTACCGTATTCGTTTAAGATGTAATACGGGTTAACTGAAGAATAAGATCCCCAATACCCATCTATGTCATGAAATGGACTTGTATAATTTCTTAGTTCAGTTAATGGAATATTTACTGGGGATTGTAAGGCCATAGCGTAAGCATTGTTTCCTTCAAAGGCACGGGATCCCTCTTGTGCTGTGTTTTGTCTTACATTAGCATAACTTATTTTAAAGTCAGATTTTAATTTATCACTTAATTTTGCAGAAGAGTTAAATGTAAGGTTATTTCTTTTGTAATATGTGTTATCCAAAGTACCAGTTTGATCCGTGTTGCCAAAAGAAGCAAAATAATTATAATTATCATTAGATCCTGAAACGCTAACGTTATGACTAGTCGTATAACCCGTATTGAAAAAATCTTTAATTTGATTCTTTACAGCGCTATAAGGTCTAGTTAGGGCTTCTAAAGATCCATCTCCATCGGAATCTATTGGACTTGTCCATGGACGAACAACTCCATCAAACGCTGGTCCCCACGACCAGTTTTCCCCTGAATCTAAATGTGAGTTATCGTAGCCTTGGCCAAATTCGCTTTGACGTTGTAAAACGATAATAGCATTCTCCATTGAAGTTGAACCGTTGTAATTCACTTTCATCTTACTGCCTTTTCCACTTTTAGTTGTAACTAAAACCACACCAGATGCTCCACGCGACCCATAAAGTGAAGTAGCTGATGGTCCTTTGAGAACTGTTACAGATTCAATATCATCAGGATTAATGTCATTAAATCTGTTACCAAAATCAGAATATCCAGTAGTGGAAGCACCTGCACCACCTCTTGTTGACGTGTTATCAATGGCAATACCATCAACTATAATTAAAGCATTATTATTTCCGGTCAGTGAACCTTCACCTCTTAAGACTATTCTTGTAGAGGCTCCTACTGAACCCGAACCTGTTGATAGCTTTACCCCTGCGGCTTTACCTCTTAATGCTTCCAGTGCATTTTTGTTTGGGGTGGATAACAAATCTTCTGATTTTAAGGTTTGATTGGCATAAACAACTTGTCTGGCATTTCGATCACCAGTGCCTAATGCCGTTATTAAAACCTCATCGAGAGTTGAGGTATCTTCAAAAAGTTGCACGTCGATGATGTTTGAAGCGCTGACGGTTATTTCTTGTGTTACATATCCAATGTAACTAAACACTAATGACTTTCCTGTAACGATGTCAATTGAGTACTTGCCATCAAAATCTGTTGAGACGCCACTGGTAGTGCCTTTAATTATAACAGTTGCTCCCGGTAAGGGTAAGCCAGCTTCATCGGTTACTGTGCCCGAAACTGTTTTTTCTTGCGCAAAGGTTAGTTGCACCATAAACGCCAAGAATAACGTTAAGACTCCTTTAAGTTTTGCTTTCATAGTTTCCTTGTTAAAATTTTAACAAAAATGCAACAAAAACGCGAAATATCCTATGTGAATCTTAAAAAAAACACATCAAATACTAAGAATATGTTAAATTTTAAGTTCTTTTTTTATTATGTCGTAATACTGAGTTGAATATTGAATTTATTCTGTATTAATATTGGTGAGTGTGGATATGTCTTTTAAAACTTCATAAAAACCTATACCTATTTAAGGTGGGTGCTACGTTATTGACGTTGTCTAACCGCCTCGTACAAAAAAGCGCCACAAGCCACAGAAACATTTAAGGATTCTATTTCACCTAAAATAGGAAGTTTTGCTTGGTCGTCTACTACTTTTAAAACCGATGGATTTATACCTCTTCCTTCAGAACCCATAATTATAGCACATGGTTCTTTAAAAGAGACATCATATAAAAAGTGTTGAGCTTTTTCTGTTGCCGCAATCACTCTTATTCCGGAAGACTGCATATGAAAAACAGCATCTTTTATATGATCTACTTTACAAATAGGCATCTTAAAAATAGCACCTGCACTTGTTTTAATAGTATCTCCATTTATAGGGGCTCCACCTTTTTTCTGAATGATAATACCATTAACACCTGTACATTCTGCCGTTCTAACAATAGCACCAAAATTTCTGACATCGCTTAGTTGATCTAATAATAAGAACAAGGGAGTTTTGCCAGATTCAATAACACCCATTACTAAGTCATCAATGTCATGAAAAGCTATAGGTGAAATTTGAGCCACAGCCCCTTGATGGTTACCACGCGTTAAGCGATTAAGCTTTTCAACAGGTACATATGATGAATTGATGCCTTCAGTACGAATTAATTGTTCTAATTCTCTAAATAATTCACCTTGAAGACCTTTTTGCATAAAAACCTTATCGATAGTTTCATTAGATTTTATAGCTTCTATAATTGCTCTAATGCCAAAAATTGTGGTTTCTTTTTCCATCTATATAATATATGCTAATTCAAAAGATTATTGTTCTAGCTAATTTATGGTATAATCACCATGATTGACTAAAATATCCATTATGGATTTAATTGGAGCAAAGGTATAGAAACAGATTTAAAAAGTAGCAGTTAAACTCACATGAACTTTAGAATCGGATAATTTAAAAGGTCTATCTTTTGTCTTACCGCTAGAATAATTTAAACGAAAGAGTCCAGCATTAGTTAATAAGCCTAATCCAAAACCAAAACCATATAGTTTCTCTTTACTTTCAGTTAGCTTGTTTTCAAAATATGCAGCATCTATAACAGAATGTACATAAATACTATTGCTAAGACGATATCTGTATTCGGTGCTAACTACACCATATAAATTAGCAACCAAACTATTTTCTTCAAATCCACGAATAGAGTTGATGCCTCCAAAACGAAATAATTCATTGTCTAGGTAATCATCAGAAGTTAATGTGGCTCCATTAAGTCTCATATAAAAACTATTTTTATTGTTGAGGTTGAAAATTTTATAAGCATCTACATTAAAGACACTTTGTTTTTCTTTACCTATATCATTATTTCTATTCCCAATACCTGAAGAAAAATCAAACCAAAAATTAATAGGAAACAAAGGGTCATAAAATTGAGGTTTGGTATAATTGTAATGAAGGGTATAGTAATTTGAAGTATAATCGTTTAAAATATCTGTGTCGTTTTCTAATAAATTGGTAGAGGTTGTTGAGTTTAACCCGATACCAATTTTATGCTGTGCATTAATCTGATAGTTAATTTTCGCATATTGTTTGGCGTTTAAAAATGTAGAATCTTTTCTGAAAATATTTAAGCCAACTTGAAGTCCAACAGGAGAAGCAAACAAATAAGGCAAATCAACATCAACTTTAAAGGTTTGTTGATCTATTTCGTCGCTTTTATAAAAAAGGTTTAATGTTTCTCCATAATTAAGGTTATTAATAAGTCTTAAATCTAAATAACCATCAAATTCTATTTTATTGGTGTTTTCGTTAGTGCCAAAACCTAGAAATCCATCAAAATTATTGGTTTTAGTTTTTTCAATATATAAATATAATGTTGTGGAATCTTGAGTAAAAAGAACTTCGGGATCTTTAATTTTACTTGCAAATCGTAATTCTTCTAGAAGTTCAACCTTTTCTTTAATAGCATTTAAGTTAAAAGATTTTCCTGTCTTCAACTTCATAAAACGTTTAATGTAAGATTTAGGAAACTTCTCATAACCTTTTATTATAATCTTATCAATTCGCCTTTTTTGGTTAGTAACAATTTTTAAATCTGCGGAAATTAAATCAGAACTTAACTTTGAAATATTAATGAGCTGTAATGTAGAAAACGGATCACCTTGTTCTGCAATTCTAGAGTTTAAGAGTTTTAATTGACTTTCTAATTCTGTTATTTTTAATTCAAAGAAATTAGTGTCTTTTAAATGCTTTGTTGTTGTTAGATATTCTGTGTTAAAGCCAGAATCATAATAAATTCTAATTTTATTGATTCTTTTACCTAATATAAATTGCGCTTCAAAAAGTGAATCGTTCTGTTTGTGTATATTTTTTATAGAAGTATCAATATAGCCATCCTTGGTCAATTTTATTTTTAAACGATTGATTTCGTTTTGAAGGTCATTATAATTGGTGTGATTTTTTTTGTAATTAATTGAATCAATAATTTTTGTAGCATCTTGGTTTTCTCCAACAATACTTAGGTTAATTGACTGTGTGTAGCTTTGATTTGATAAAACTAAAATTAAAGCAAAAAAAATAATTCGTCTCAAAATTTGTATTTTCACTAATTGGTATAGGCCTTATAGTAACGTAAAAATAGGGTATAATATATAGGACTAAAAAAAAAGTTTGTAATTCTTTGAAAAATTAATTCACAACTGTTTGAATTATAGATATTAATTTCTACCTTTGCAGCCCTCAAAAGTGAGGGTTAATAAAATTTTATATAGAAATATATGCCAACAATTTCACAATTAGTACGAAAAGGAAGAGCCAAAATAACCAAGAAGAGTAAATCGGCTGCTTTAGATTCGTGTCCTCAAAGACGTGGTGTATGTACTCGTGTTTATACAACTACACCTAAGAAACCTAACTCAGCAATGCGTAAGGTAGCAAGGGTTCGTTTAACAAACGGAAACGAAGTAAATGCATACATTGGTGGAGAAGGTCACAATTTACAAGAGCACTCGATAGTATTGGTTAGAGGTGGAAGGGTAAAAGATTTGCCAGGAGTTAGATATCACATCGTTCGTGGTGCTTTAGATACAGCAGGTGTATCAGGAAGAACACAACGTAGATCTAAGTATGGTGCAAAACGCCCTAAGAAGTAATTTAAAACTTTAAGAAGAAGACATGAGAAAAAGAGCAGCAAAAAAGAGACCGCTTTTACCAGATCCAAGATTTAATGATCAGTTAGTAACACGTTTTGTTAACATGATGATGTGGGACGGTAAGAAGTCTATCGCTTTTAAAGTATTCTATGATGCAATTGATATTGTTGAAGAGAAAAAGAATGATGACGAAAAAACAGCTTTAGAAATTTGGAAAGAAGCTTTATCTAACGTTATGCCTCACGTAGAAGTACGTAGTCGTCGTGTTGGTGGTGCTACATTCCAGATTCCAATGCAAATTCGTCCAGATCGTAAGGTTTCGACTGCGATGAAATGGTTAATTAGCTTTTCACGTAAAAGAAACGAAAAATCTATGGCGCAACGTTTGGCTTCGGAAGTTTTAGCTGCGGCTAAAGAAGAAGGTGCTGCCGTTAAGAAAAGAATGGATACGCACAAAATGGCGGAAGCAAACAAAGCATTCTCACACTTTAGATTTTAAGAAATGGCAAGAGATTTAAAATTCACAAGAAATATAGGTATTGCCGCGCATATTGATGCTGGTAAAACCACAACTACAGAACGTGTTCTTTATTATACGGGAGTTTCTCATAAGATTGGTGAAGTGCATGATGGTGCTGCAACAATGGATTGGATGGAGCAAGAGCAAGAAAGAGGTATTACAATTACTTCTGCTGCAACAACTTGTACATGGAAGTTTCCAATTGAAAATGGAGAACCAACACCAGAAACTAAAGGGTATCATTTTAATATAATTGATACACCTGGTCACGTTGATTTTACGGTTGAAGTAAACCGTTCATTACGTGTACTTGATGGTTTAGTATTCTTATTTAGTGCAGTTGATGGTGTTGAGCCACAATCTGAAACTAACTGGAGATTAGCTGATAATTATAAAGTTCCAAGAATTGGTTTCGTTAACAAAATGGACCGTCAGGGATCTGACTTCTTAGGTGTTTGTCAGCAAGTAAAAGATATGTTGAAGTCTAATGCAGTGCCAATTGTTTTAAACATTGGTGATGAAAATGACTTTAAAGGTATTATAGATTTAGTAAAGAATAGAGCTATTGTATGGCATGATGAAACTCAAGGGGCGACTTTTGATGTTATTGAAATACCAGAAGAGCTTAAAGCTGAAGCTAAAAAATATAGAGCACTACTTATTGAGGAAGTTGCTAGTTATGATGAGAATTTACTAGAGAAGTTCATGGAAGATGAGGATTCTATTACAGAAGAAGAAGTGCATGCTGCGCTTAGAGCTGCTGTAATGGATATGGCTATCATTCCTATGATTTGTGGTTCTGCTTTTAAAAATAAAGGTGTACAGTTCTTATTGGATGCAGTATGTCGTTATTTGCCTTCTCCAGTAGATAAGGAAGGTATCGTAGGTATGAATCCTGATACTGATCAAGAAGAAATTCGTAAGCCAGATGTAAAGGAGCCTTTCGCTGCTCTAGCATTTAAAATTGCTACAGATCCTTTTGTTGGTCGTTTAGCATTCTTTAGAGCATATTCTGGTCGTTTGGATGCAGGATCATATGTTTTGAATAACCGTTCAGGTAAGAAAGAACGTATTTCTCGTATCTATCAAATGCACGCAAATAAGCAAAATGCAATTGAATATATAGAAGCTGGTGATATCGGAGCTGCTGTTGGATTTAAATCTATTAAAACAGGAGATACCCTTACAGATGAAAAGCATCCTATTATTTTAGAATCTATGGACTTTCCTGATCCAGTAATTGGTATAGCAGTTGAGCCTAAGACTAAAGCAGATGTAGATAAATTAGGTATGGGCTTAGCTAAGTTAGCTGAAGAAGATCCAACATTTACTGTGCGTTCAGACGAGGCTTCAGGACAGACTATTATTTCTGGAATGGGTGAGTTACACTTAGATGTAATTGTAGATCGTTTAAAAAGAGAATTTAATGTAGAGGTTAACCAAGGTCAACCACAAGTTGAATATAAAGAAGCTATTACACAATCTGCGGATCATAGAGAGGTTTATAAGAAACAATCTGGTGGTCGTGGTAAATTTGCTGATATCGTATTTACGATTGAGCCAGCAGATGAAGGTGCTATAGGATTACAGTTTGAATCTGTTATTAAAGGTGGTAATGTTCCTAAAGAATTTATCCCTTCAATTGAAAAAGGATTTAAAATGGCTATGCAAAATGGACCATTAGCTGGTTTCGAAGTAGATGCAATGAAAGTGACATTGAGAGATGGATCTTATCACGATGTCGATTCTGATCAGTTATCTTTCGAATTGGCAGCTAAATTAGGATTTAAAAATTCTGCAAAAGCGGCTAAAGCGGTTATAATGGAACCTATCATGAAACTTGAGGTGATTACACCAGAAGAAAACATGGGTGATATTGTAGGTGATTTAAATAGAAGACGTGGTATGATGGAAGGTATGGGAGACCGTGCAGGTGCAAAGACAATTAAAGCAACAGTACCGCTTTCTGAAATGTTTGGTTATGTTACTACATTAAGAACATTATCTTCAGGTAGAGCAACATCAACAATGGAATTTTCACACTATGCTGAAACTCCAGCAAACGTGTCCGCAGACGTAATTAAAGCAGCTAAAGGAGAAGAATCTTAAAAAGTTAAGAAAATGAGTCAAAAAATTAGAATAAAATTAAAGTCTTACGATCATAACTTAGTAGATAAGTCTGCTGATAAGATTGTAAAAACAGTAAAAAGTACAGGTGCAGTAGTAACAGGACCAATTCCATTACCAACACACAAAAAAATATTTACTGTATTACGTTCACCACACGTAAATAAGAAATCTAGAGAACAATTTCAATTAAGCTCTTACAAGAGATTATTAGATATTTACTCTTCATCTTCTAAAACAATTGATGCTTTAATGAAACTTGAATTACCAAGTGGAGTGGAAGTTGAGATTAAAGTGTAATTAGAAATTAACATGTCCTGAGCTGCGAGCGAGGGAAAAACGGTAAAAATACAATTCAAGGCTGAAACGTATTTTCGGCCTTGAATTTTATATACACATGGACAATTCGCGAGTTGTCCCGAAAAAAACAAAAGATGACAATTCGCGAGTTGTCACAATAAAAACAAAAAATTATGTCTGGGTTAATTGGAAAAAAAATCGGTATGACCAGCATTTTCGATGAAAATGGGAAGAACATTCCTTGTACAGTAATCGAAGCTGGACCATGTATCGTTACCCAAGTCAGAACTGAAGAAGTGGATGGTTATTCAGCCCTTCAATTAGGTTTCGATGACGCGACAGAAAAAAGCGCTACTAAAGCAGACTTAGGTCATGCTAAAAAAGCGGGTACTTCTGTAAAACGCAAAGTTGTTGAATTCAAAGGTTTTGATAAGGAGTACAAATTAGGTGATGCTATTACAGTAGAACAATTTATTGAAGGAGAATTTGTGGATGTCGCAGGTACTTCTAAAGGTAAAGGTTTTCAAGGTGTAGTAAAACGTCACGGTTTCGGTGGTGTAGGTCAAGCAACGCATGGTCAACATAACCGTTTAAGAGCTCCAGGTTCTATTGGTGCAGCATCTTATCCTGCGAGAGTATTCAAAGGAATGAAGATGGCCGGAAGAATGGGTGGCGAAACAGTAAAAGTTCAAAATTTAAGAATTTACAAAGTAGTTGCTGAAAAGAACTTACTTGTGGTAAAAGGATGTGTTCCTGGTCACAAAAATTCTTATGTAATCATCGAGAAGTAATGAAGGTAGCAGTTTTAGATATAAACGGAAAAGATACGGGTAGACAAGCTGAGCTTTCTAAAGACGTATTCGCTATAGAGCCAAATAATCACGCTGTCTATTTAGATGTTAAGCAATACTTAGCAAATCAAAGACAAGGGACTCATAAGGCTAAGGAAAGAGCAGAAATCTCTGGAAGTACACGTAAGATTAAAAAACAGAAAGGTACTGGTACTGCGAGAGCAGGTAGTATTAAGTCTGGTGTATTTAGAGGTGGTGGTCGTATGTTTGGTCCTAGACCAAGAAATTATGGTTTTAAATTAAACAAAACTGTAAAACGATTAGCACGTAGATCTGCACTAACTATTAAAGCAAATGACAAATCAATTTTAGTAATGGAGGATTTCAATTTTGAGTCACCAAAGACTAAGAATTTTGTAGATGTTTTAAAGGCTTTAGAGGTAGAAAACAAAAAATCTCTTATTGTGTTGGGTGGTACAAATAATAATGTATATTTGTCCTCACGCAATTTTAAAGGTTCGGAAGTTATAACAGCCTCTGAATTAAGCACTTATAAAATTATGAATGCTAATAAAGTGATTCTAATTGAAAGTGCATTAGAAGGAATTGAATCGAATTTAAGTAAATAGAACAGATGAGTATCTTAATAAAACCTATAATCACAGAAAAGGCGACCATGCAAAGTGAGTCGTTGAATGCATTTGCATTTCAAGTGAATCCAAAGGCGAACAAGGTAGAAATCAAAAAAGCAGTTGAAGCTGCTTATGGAGTTTCTGTAGAAAAAGTTCGTACAATTAATGTCCGTCCAGAAAGAAGAACTCGTCATACAAAGACAGGTATTCAACATGGTAAAACAAATGCTGTTAAAAAGGCAATTGTACAACTGGCGGAAGGTGAAGTAATAGATTTATACACTAACATGTAATTTTAGACATTAATGTCAGTAAGAAAATTAAAACCAATCACATCAGGTCAGCGATTTAGAGTAGTTAATGGATTTGACGCCATTACTACTGATAAGCCGGAGAAAAGCTTGCTTGCTCCGAAAAAGAGATCTGGTGGTAGAAACAGTCGAGGAAAAATGACTATGCGCCAATTAGGTGGTGGTCATAAGAAACGTTATCGTATTATCGATTTCAAACGTAACAAAGCGGGAATTCCTGCAGAAGTTAAGACAATTGAATACGATCCGAACAGAACAGCATTTATTGCGTTGTTAAACTATCAAGATGGCGAGAAACGTTATGTTATCGCACAAAATGGTTTGCAAGTAGGTCAAAATATTGTAGCTGGTGAAACTGGTATTGCTCCAGAAATAGGAAACGCAATGCCGTTAAGTGAAATACCTTTAGGAACAATTATCTCATGCATTGAGTTACGTCCTGGTCAAGGAGCTGTTATGGCTCGTAGTGCTGGTGCATTTGCTCAATTAATGGCAAGAGGTGATAAATTTGCTACTGTAAAGTTGCCATCTGGTGAAACAAGAATGATCTTAATTACTTGTATGGCTACTATTGGTGCGATTTCAAATTCAGATCATCAATTACTTGTGTCAGGTAAAGCTGGTAGAAGTAGATGGTTAGGAAGACGTCCAAGAGTAAGACCAGTAGTGATGAACCCAGTCGATCACCCAATGGGTGGTGGTGAAGGTAAATCTTCAGGTGGTCATCCAAGGTCTAGAAACGGTATTCCTGCTAAAGGATTTAGAACACGTTCTAAGACAAAATCGAGTAATAAGTATATTGTAGAACGTAGAAAGAAATAATTAAGATAGTATGGCACGTTCATTAAAAAAAGGACCTTATATCCACTATAAATTAGATAAGAAAGTTGCTGAAAATGT
Organism: Winogradskyella sp. Asnod2-B02-A; assembly: GCF_045063645.1. Taxonomy (NCBI): domain Bacteria; kingdom Pseudomonadati; phylum Bacteroidota; class Flavobacteriia; order Flavobacteriales; family Flavobacteriaceae; genus Winogradskyella; species Winogradskyella sp. Asnod2-B02-A. The sequence goes on along the minus strand of NZ_JBEFOG010000027.1, from coordinate 85,162 downwards.
AGCTTCTAACAAAAAGACGGTAATTAAAACTTGGTCTAGAGCCTCAATGATATCTCCGGATTTCGTTGGGCAGACTATAGCAGTTCATAACGGTCGTCAATTTGTTCCAGTATTTGTTACTGAAAATATGGTAGGTCATAAATTAGGCGAATTTTCACCGACAAGATCTTTTAGAGGTCATGCAGGTGCTAAGAATAAAGGTAAAAAATAAGAATCATGGGAAGTCGTAAAAAACAAATGGCGGAAGCTATTAAAGCGGAGAAAAAGCAGGTTGCTTTTGCAAAGCTAAATAACTGTCCTACATCTCCAAGGAAAATGCGTTTAGTTGCGGATTTAGTAAGAGGTAAAAAGGCAGAGCAAGCTCTTCAGATTCTTAGGTTTAGTCAAAAAGAAGCGTCACGTCGTTTAGAGAAACTTGTAATGTCTGCAATTGCAAACTGGCAAGCTAAAAACGAAGATTCTGATGTTGAAGAGGCTAAATTGTTTATCAAAGAAATTAGAGTAGATGGTGGTTCTATGTTAAAGAGATTGCGTCCAGCACCTCAAGGTAGAGCACATAGAATTAGAAAAAGATCTAATCACGTAACAGTGGTTGTAGATGCAATAAATAAAACACAAAGCTAAGATATGGGACAAAAGACAAATCCAATCGGAAATCGCTTAGGAATTATTAGAGGATGGGAATCTAACTGGTACGGAGGAAATGATTACGGTGATAAACTTGCCGAAGACGATAAGATTAGAAAGTATATTCATGCTCGTCTATCTAAAGCTAGTGTAAGTAGAGTAATTATTGAGCGTACGCTTAAACTTGTAACCGTTACTATCACAACTGCAAGACCTGGTATTATTATCGGAAAAGGTGGTCAAGAGGTAGATAAGTTAAAAGAAGAGCTTAAAAAGATTACTGGAAAAGAAGTTCAATTGAACATCTTTGAAATTAAAAGACCTGAGCTAGATGCATTTTTAGTTGCAGCAAGTGTTGCTCGTCAGATTGAAAGTAGAATTTCTTACAGACGTGCTATTAAAATGGCAATTGCAGCTTCTATCCGTATGAATGCTGAAGGTATAAAAATTCAGATTAGTGGTCGTTTAAATGGTGCTGAAATGGCACGATCAGAGCATTATAAAGAAGGACGTATTCCATTATCTACATTTAGAGCTGATATTGATTATGCTTTAGTAGAAGCACATACTACTTATGGTAGATTGGGCATCAAAGTTTGGATAATGAAAGGCGAAGTATATGGTAAAAGAGAATTATCTCCATTGGTTGGCTTAGCTAAACAAAAAGGTAAAGGTGGACGTGGAGGAAACAAGAACCAATCTCGTCGTAGAAAGTAATTTTTTAAAGAAAAGGAAAAATGTTACAGCCTAAAAGAACAAAATTTCGTAAGCAGCAAAAAGGACGTATGAAAGGTAATGCGGGAAGAGGTCATTTGTTATCAAATGGTACTTTCGGTATTAAATCTTTAGAATCGACTTTTATAACTGCACGTCAAATAGAAGCAGCACGTATTGCAGCTACACGTTACATGAAAAGAGAAGGATCGTTATGGATTAAAATATTTCCAGACAAGCCTATCACAAAGAAACCTCTTGAAGTACGTATGGGTAAAGGTAAAGGTGCCGTAGAATATTGGGCAGCAGTGGTGAAACCAGGTCGTATGTTATTTGAAATAAGTGGAGTACCATTAGAAACTGCTCAAGAAGCACTTCGTTTGGCAGCTCAGAAACTTCCGATAAAAACTAAGTTTATCATAGCTAGAGATTACGAAGCTTAATAGAAAAATATTATGAAGCAATCAGAAATTAAACAGCTTTCAATAGCTGAGTTACAAGAGAAACTTAGTGAATCTAAAAAGAGTTATACAGACCTTAAAATGGCTCATACTATTTCTCCTTTGGATAACCCTATTCAGTTACGAGTTGCACGTCGCACAGTAGCTAGAGTGGCAACGGAATTAACAAAAAGAGACGTACAATAATTGTATTCTGCTGAAAGATGGAAAAAAGAAACTTAAGAAAAGAACGTATAGGGATCGTAACTAGTAACAAAATGGAGAAATCTATTGTTGTATCTGAAGTTAAGAAGGTAAAACACCCTATGTATGGTAAATTCGTGTTAAAGACTAAGAAATATGTCGCACACGATGAGACAAACGACTGCAACGAAGGAGATACTGTAAAGATCATGGAAACACGACCTTTGAGTAAATCTAAATGTTGGAGATTAGTAGAAATAATTGAAAGAGCGAAGTAATTATGTTACAACAAGAATCAAGATTAAAAGTAGCTGATAACACTGGTGCAAAGGAGGTTTTAACCATCCGTGTACTTGGAGGAACTAAAAGAAGGTATGCTTCTGTAGGAGATAAAATTGTAGTTGCTGTAAAAGATGCTACACCTAATGGAGCTATTAAAAAAGGTGCTGTTTCTACAGCAGTTGTTGTTCGTACGGCTAAAGAGGTAAGACGTCCAGATGGATCTTACATTAGATTTGACGATAACGCATGTGTTTTATTAAATCCTCAAGGGGAAATGAGAGGAACACGTGTTTTTGGACCTGTAGCTAGAGAACTTCGTGATAAACAATTCATGAAAATTGTATCATTGGCACCAGAAGTGCTTTAATTGATAAACAAAGATGACAAAGCTTAAAATAAAATCAGGAGATACAGTACAAATAATTGCTGGTGATCATAAAGGATCAGAAGGTAAGGTACTTAAGGTATTAATAGATAAGAACAGAGCCATTGTAGAAGGCGTAAACATGGTTAAGAAACATACTAAACCAAGTGCACAAAGCCCTCAAGGTGGAATTGTAGAGAAAGAAGCATCTATTCATATTTCAAACTTATCATTGTTAACTTCGAAAGGAGAGACAACTAGAGTAGGTTACAAAATGGATGGTGATAATAAAGTAAGATTTTCAAAAAAATCTAATGAAGTAATTTAATTATGGCTTACGTTGCAAGATTAAAACAAGAGTATAAGGACAAAGTTGTTCCTGCTCTTACAGAAGAATTTGGATATAAAAATGTAATGCAGGTACCTAAACTTACTAAGATAGTAATATCTAAGGGTGTTGGTGCAGCTGTTGCGGATAAGAAATTAATCGATCACGCAATAGAAGAACTTACAAAAATATCTGGCCAGAAAGCTATACACACAATGTCTAAAAAGGATGTTGCGTCGTTTAAATTACGTAAAGGGATGCCTATTGGTGCCAAAGTAACGTTAAGAGGTGAGCAAATGTATGAGTTCTTAGATCGTTTGGTAACTTCAGCTTTACCACGTGTTAGAGATTTTAACGGAATTAAAGCTACAGGTTTTGATGGACGTGGAAATTATAACTTAGGTGTTGTAGAACAAATCATTTTTCCGGAAATTGATATTGATAAAATCAATAAAATCTCAGGAATGGATATTACATTTGTGACTTCTGCTGATACAGATAAGGAAGCGAAGTCTTTATTAACAGAATTAGGATTACCTTTTAAAAAGAATTAATTATGGCTAAAGAATCAATGAAAGCCCGTGAGGTGAAGCGTTCTAAAACGGTAGCTAAGTATGCAGAAAAACGTAAAGCTTTAAAAGAAGCTGGCGATTATGAAGCATTACAGAAATTACCAAAAAATGCATCTCCTATACGTCAGCACAACCGTTGTAAACTTACAGGAAGACCAAAAGGTTACATGAGACAATTTGGAATTTCTCGTGTAATGTTTAGAGAAATGGCTAACCAAGGTTTAATTCCTGGTGTGAAGAAAGCTAGTTGGTAAGAGCGTAGTTTATTACGTTTAAAAAAGATTATAAATTGGTTTCAGGTTTGGCAATAGTGTCGAAAACCGCTACCGCAAATTAATAAATATGTATACAGATCCTATTGCGGATTATTTAACGCGAGTTAGAAATGCAGTTAACGCAAATCACAGAGTGGTTGAAATTCCTGCATCTAACTTAAAAAAAGAAATAACTAAAATATTGTTCGATCAGGGCTTTATTTTAAGTTATAAATTTGATGACGCTTCAGTTCAAGGTACGATTAAAATCGCTTTGAAATATAACAAAGACACTAAAGAGTCTGTCATTAAAAAAATTCAAAGAATCAGTAAACCAGGTTTACGTAAGTACGCCTCTTCTAACGAAATGCCAAGAATCCTTAATGGTTTAGGTATTGCAATTGTTTCTACGTCTCACGGTGTGATGACAGGTAAACAAGCGCAAAGAGAAAATGTTGGTGGAGAAGTATTATGTTACGTATACTAAAAACAGGAAATTATGTCAAGAATAGGTAAAAACCCAATAACAGTTCCTGAAGGTGTAACAGTTGAGATTAAAGACAACATGATTACCGCTAAAGGTAAACTTGGTGAATTAACTCAAGAGTATTCAGAGATTGAAATTAAAGTAGAAGACGGTACTATTACATTAGAGCGTTCTTCTGATAAGAAAGATTTAAGAGCAAAACATGGTCTTTATAGAGCATTAATTGCTAATATGATAGAAGGTGTTTCTAAAGGTTGGACCAAAGAACTAGAAATGGTTGGTGTAGGTTATAGAGCGTCTAATCAAGGACAAAAATTAGATTTAGCCGTAGGATTTTCTCATAATATTGTTTTGGATATTGCTCCAGAAGTAACAGTTGAGACAATTTCAGAAAAAGGTAAAAATCCAAGAGTTAAATTAACGTCTTTTGACAAACAATTGGTTGGACAAGTTGCAGCGAAAATACGTGGCTTTAGAAGACCTGAACCTTACAAAGGAAAAGGTATTAAGTTTGTTGGTGAAGAAATTAGAAGAAAAGCAGGTAAATCAGCTTAATAATTAAGTTATGGCATTGACAAAGAACGAAAGAAGATTAAGAATTAAAAGCAGAATCCGTAAGGTAGTATCTGGTACTGAAACAAAACCAAGATTAGCTGTTTTTAGAAGTAATAAAGAAATTTATGCTCAACTCGTAGATGATGTAACTGGTAAAACTTTAGCTGCTGCATCTTCAAGAGATAAGGATATTGCTAAGGCTAAAGGTAACAAAACAGAAGTTGCTACTTTAGTTGGTAAATCTGTAGCAGAAAAGGCTATGAAAGCTGGTGTTGAGACTATTTCTTTTGATAGAGGTGGTTACTTATATCACGGAAGAGTAAAATCATTAGCAGAAGGTGCTAGAGAAGCAGGACTTAAATTTTAAGACATTATGTATCAAAAATATAAAAACGCAGAGCTTGTTAAACCAGGCGGATTAGAATTAAAAGATCGCTTAGTTGGCGTTCAGCGTGTAACTAAAGTAACAAAAGGTGGTAGAGCATTTGGTTTTTCTGCAATTGTTGTTGTAGGTGACGAAACAAATGTAGTAGGACAAGGTTTAGGTAAATCTAAAGATGTTGCTACTGCAATTGCTAAAGCTGTAGAAGATGCTAAGAAAAACTTAGTTAGAATTCCTATTCTTAAAGGTACTATTCCTCATGAGCAAAAAGGAAAATACGGTGGAGCAAGAGTAAATATAATTCCAGCAGCACCTGGTACAGGTGTAATTGCAGGTGGTGCAGTGAGAATTGTACTTGAAGCAGTAGGTGTACATGATGTATTATCTAAGTCTCAAGGTTCTTCAAATCCTCATAATGTGGTAAAAGCAACTTTTGATGCTTTATTACAATTAAGAGATGCTAAGGCTGTAGCTAAAGAACGTGGAATTTCACTTGAAAAAGTATTTAACGGATAAATATAGACTTTAGTCTTTAGTGTTTAGACGTCGGTTTTTTTTAATTTCTAACGACTAAATACTAACAACTAATAAACTAAGCAAAATGGCAAAGATTAAAGTAAAGAAAGTAAAGAGTGCAATCAATCGTACTAAGAGACAGAAGCTTACATTACAAGCTTTAGGTTTAAAAAAGATTGGTCAAGTAGTAGAGCACGACGCTACATCAAGTATCCTTGGTATGGTGAAGAAAGTTGAACATTTAGTTTCTGTTGAAGAAGCTTAAAAATATAACTTAACAATGGATTTAAGTAATTTAAAACCTGCAGAAGGTTCAGTAAAAAATCAAGGAAAGCGTATTGGACGTGGACAAGGATCTGGTAAAGGTGGTACGGCAACACGTGGTCACAAAGGAGCAAAGTCTCGTTCAGGTTATTCTAAGAAATTAGGATTTGAAGGTGGTCAAATGCCATTACAAAGACGTGTTCCTAAATTTGGATTTACAAATATTAACAGAGTAGATTATCAAGGTGTAAACTTAGATACTTTACAAAAGTTAGTAGATGAAAAGAAAATTAAGGATAGCGTTGATTTTGAATCTTTATTATCTATGGGATTAGTTGGTAAAAGCGAGCTAGTAAAAATCTTAGGTAGAGGAGAGTTAAAATCAAAATTAACTGTAACTGCTCATAAATTTACTGCTACAGCAAAGGCTGCTATTGAAGCTGCTGGTGGTGAAGCTGTAACTTTATAAGATTATAGGATGAAAATAATAGAAACATTAAAAAACGTTTGGAAAATCACAGAACTTAAGGATAGAATTATTCTAACCTTAGGTTTGCTTTTGGTTTATCGTTTTGGTGCTCAAGTAGTTTTACCGGGTATTAATATCGAAGCTTTAGGTGGTTTGCAAGCTGGAACATCAACTGGTATATTAGGATTGTTAAATGCCTTTACAGGTGGTGCATTTGCTAATGCGTCTGTATTTGCGTTGGGTATTATGCCTTACATTTCGGCTTCCATTGTGGTTCAGTTAATGGGTATTGCGATTCCTTATCTACAAAAACTTCAGAAAGAAGGAGCTAGTGGTCAAAAGAAAATCACGCAAATTACACGTTGGTTAACTATCGGAATTTGTCTAGTACAAGCTCCAGGATATTTAGCAACTATACCTTCATTATCTGGAGCATCTTCAATCAGTTCTATGTTAGTACCTGGTTTTAATGAAAGCATATTCTATTTCTCTTCAGTAGTAATTCTTGTAACTGGTTGTGTATTTGCAATGTGGTTAGGTGAGAAAATTACTGATAAAGGTATAGGAAATGGTATCTCGTTATTAATTATGGTAGGTATCATTGCAACTTTACCTCAATCTTTTGTTCAGAATATGTATTCTAGATTAGAAGGTGGTAATGGAGGATTTATGATGATATTAATAGAGATGGTAATATGGTTTGTAATCATATTAGCAGCTGTATTCTTAGTGATGGCTGTTAGAAAAGTCGCTGTGCAATACGCAAGGAGAACGGCATCTGGTGGTTATGAAAAGAATGTATTTGGTTCACGTCAGTTTTTACCATTAAAATTGAATGCTTCAGGTGTTATGCCAATCATCTTTGCTCAAGCTATTATGTTTGTTCCTAATTTAATTGGTAGTTCATCATGGTTAAAAGATACAAGTACAGGAGTTTGGATGCAATCTAATTTTTCTGATATGTTTGGTTTTTGGTATAATTTTGTATTTGCTTTATTAATTATTGTATTTACATATTTTTATACGGCAATTACTGTACCTACCAATAAGATGGCAGATGATTTAAAACGTAGTGGTGGATTTATTCCAGGCATTCGTCCAGGCTCTGAAACTTCTGAGTATTTAGATAAAATTATGTCACAAATAACATTGCCTGGTTCTATATTTTTAGCTTTAGTGGCTATTTTTCCAGCGTTCGTTCATAAGTTAATGGATGTGCAGCAAGGTTGGGCATTATTCTTTGGTGGTACATCACTTTTAATTATGGTTGGTGTTGCTATTGATACAATGCAACAAATTAATTCTTATTTATTGAATAAGCATTATGATGGCCTTATGAAAACGGGTAAGAACAGAAAAGCGGTGGCGCAATAAGATGAATCAAATTTAGATCTCAATCTTAAGTTAGGCAAGGTATTTGCTTATTGAGGATTGAATACTAAAAATATATTATGGCAAAACAAGCAGCAATAGAACAAGACGGAACAATAATAGAAGCATTATCAAATGCTATGTTTCGTGTTGAATTAGAAAATGGTCATATTGTGACCGCACATATCTCTGGTAAGATGCGTATGCATTATATTAAACTTTTACCAGGAGATAAAGTAAAATTAGAAATGAGTCCTTACGATTTAACGAAGGCTCGCATAACCTATAGATACTAATACACGATGAAAGTAAGAGCATCAGTAAAGAAAAGAAGCGCAGACTGTAAGTTAGTGCGCAGAAAAGGTAGACTTTACGTCATTAACAAAAAGAATCCTAGATTCAAACAAAGACAAGGGTAAATATGGCAAGAATTGCAGGTGTAGACATACCAAAACAAAAAAGAGGAGTGATCTCTTTAACTTATATCTACGGAGTAGGTAGAAGTAGAGCGAAAGAAATTTTAGCTGAGGCTAAAGTTGACGAAAGTACTAAAGTACAAGATTGGACTGATGATGAAATCGGAGCTATCCGTGACGTGGTTGGTACTTTTAAGATTGAAGGTGAATTACGTTCTGAAATCCAAATGAACATTAAGCGATTAATGGATATTGGATGTTACAGAGGTATTCGTCATAGATCTGGTCTTCCTTTAAGAGGACAACGTACTAAGAATAACTCTCGTACAAGAAAAGGTAGAAGAAAAACGGTTGCTAATAAGAAAAAAGTAACTAAATAATAAATAGTCTTTAGTCTATTAGACGTTGGAAAGAATCTGTTTGAAATTTAACGGTTTAGGATTCTAGCGACTATAAACTAATACTAAAAACTAAAAGTAAACATGGCAAAGTCAAGTACTAAAAAACGTAAAGTAATTGTTGATGCAATTGGAGAGGCTCATATAACAGCATCTTTCAACAATATCATTATTTCTTTAACAAACAAAAAAGGTGACGTTATTTCTTGGTCATCAGCAGGTAAAATGGGTTTTAGAGGTTCTAAAAAGAACACACCATATGCTGCACAATTAGCTGCAGAAGATGCTGCAGGTGTAGCGAAAGAAGCTGGATTAAAGAAAGTGAAAGCATATGTTAAAGGTCCTGGTAATGGTAGAGAATCTGCTATCAGATCTATACATAATGCAGGAATTGAAGTTTCAGAAATTATTGATGTTACTCCAATGCCACATAACGGTTGTCGTCCACCAAAAAGACGTAGAGTTTAATCTAAATTCTATATAGGTTTCTAACTAATTTCAGTTAGAAACACTTAGTAAAATTATCAAATAAACTAATATCACACATTTATGTGCTGATATTAGTTTATTTTGTATAAATTTGCAAACTGAAAAATATTAACAAGTATTAATAAGAGATCAACGATTCTTGAAGGATAAGATTAAGACCTTAATTCATTTATCACTCTTAAAAAACAATTTAAAATGGCAAGATATACTGGTCCTAAAACTAAAATAGCTCGTAAATTCGGACAAGCTATCTTCGGAGACGATAAAGCCTTCGAAAAAAGAAATTATCCACCAGGACAACATGGTAACACACGTCGTCGTGGTAAAAAATCTGAATATGCTATCCAATTAATGGAGAAGCAAAAAGCAAAATATACTTATGGTATATTAGAAAAGCAATTCAGAAACATGTTCAAAAGAGCAACTGCTGCTCAAGGTATTACTGGTGAGGTTTTACTTCAATTATGTGAATCTCGTTTAGATAACGTTGTTTTCAGAATGGGTATTGCTCCAACAAGAAGTGGTGCTAGACAATTAGTTTCTCACAGACATATTACAGTAAACGGTGAAAAAGTGAATATTCCTTCTTACCAATTAAAAGCTGGAGATGTTGTAGGTGTAAGAGAAAAATCTAAATCTTTAGAAGCTATTCAAAATTCATTGTCTAACTCTAGTAATGTATTTGAATGGATTACTTGGAATACAGGATCAATGGAAGGAACTTATGTTGCTGTACCTGCGAGAATTCAAATTCCAGAACAAATCAACGAGCAATTTATCGTTGAACTTTACTCTAAATAATAATTAATTATATTGGTATTTGGCCAAAGGTTTTATTAGACTTCTTCAAACTTTTAAATCGCGCAACCAAATAACAATTAAAACGAAGACAATATGGCAATATTAAATTTTCAGAAACCAGATAAAGTAATCATGATTGATTCTACTGATTTTGAAGGTAAGTTTGAATTTAGACCTTTAGAACCAGGATACGGATTAACAGTAGGTAATGCTTTAAGAAGAGTATTATTATCTTCTTTAGAAGGTTTTGCAATAACTTCAGTTAGAATAGAAGGTGTAGATCATGAGTTTTCTACAATTTCAGGTGTAGTTGAAGATGTTACTGAAATGATTTTAAACTTAAAGCAAGTAAACTTTAAGCGTCAAATAGATGAAATTGATAACGAAACCGTTACAATCTCTATCTCAGGACAAAATCAAATTACAGCTGGTGATTTTCAGAAGTTTATTTCTGGTTTCCAAGTATTAAATACAGATTTAGTAATCTGTAACTTAGATCCTAAAGTAAACATCAATATGGAATTAACTATTGAAAAAGGAAGAGGTTACGTTCCTGCAGAAGAAAATAAGAAAGCTTCAGCACCAATCGGAACCATCTTTACAGATTCAATTTTTACACCTATAAAGAATGTAAAGTATGCTATTGAAAACTTCCGTGTAGAGCAAAAAACGGATTACGAAAAATTAGTTTTCGAAATTCAAACTGACGGATCAATCAATCCTAAAGACGCTTTAACAGAAGCTGCTAAAATATTAATTCACCACTTCATGTTATTCTCAGATGAGCGTATCACTTTAGAAGCTGATGAAATAGCACAAACTGAAACTTATGATGAAGAATCACTTCACATGAGACAACTATTGAAAACTAAATTAGTTGATATGGATCTTTCTGTACGTGCACTTAATTGTTTAAAAGCTGCAGAAGTAGATACTTTAGGTGACTTAGTATCATTCAATAAAAATGATTTAATGAAATTCAGAAACTTCGGTAAGAAGTCTTTAACTGAGCTAGAAGAACTAGTAAACGTTAAAGGGTTAAACTTCGGAATGGACTTAAGTAAATATAAATTAGATAAAGATTAATTAATCATATTTTGCTCCTCGATTTACGAGTTTAGTAGCAAGATGATAAAACAAATGTCATGAGACACGGAAAAAAATTCAATCACTTAGGTAGACAAACAGCACACAGAAAAGCAATGCTAGCAAATATGGCTTGTTCTTTAATAGAGCACAAGCGTATTAACACTACCGTTGCCAAGGCAAAAGCTTTAAAGCAGTTTGTAGAGCCTATGATTACAAAATCAAAGACAGATACAACTCACAACAGACGTATTGTAATGGCTAAGCTAAGACAAACGGAAGCTGTAACTGAATTGTTTAGAGATGTAGCACAAAAGATAGGTGATCGTCCAGGTGGTTATACACGTATCATTAAATTAGGAAACAGATTAGGTGATAACGCTGATATGGCAATGATAGAATTAGTTGATTACAACGAAATCTATAATGCAGGTAAAGCACCTAAGAAAACAACTCGTAGAAGTAGAAGAGGTGGTAGTAAAGCTACTACAACTCCACCAGTGGAGACTAAAGCTTCAAACGAAGAAGAATAAAAATGCAAGCAAAAAAACGAATAGAATTTAACATCATTAATGATAAAAATTTGAAGACGTTTTTAGTTTTATTTAAATCTCGATTATCGAGTGTTAATAAGCATTGATAAATATAAAGGATAGACTGTTTCAGTTTATCCTTTTTTTTTGGACTTTTGCAAAGTTTAGAATAACGATTTGGGCGTTACCCAACAAGTTTTTAAGAAAACTTATTCGGTCGCGCTTTCACTACTCGCTCTCTGCGAGGAGCTCAAACAAACCGTTCAATCACTAACGCAAACAAATAAGGTTGTAAATAACCTATAGTAAAATAAGTAAAAACATCGGTTTAATAGCTATAAACGATTCAACGCAACAACAATGAAATACAAACAAAGAAAAAAAGCCCTTATTCTTTTAGCAGACGGAACAATTTTTCATGGTAAGTCCATAGGAAAAGATGGTTCTGCTTTTGGTGAAGTTTGTTTTAATACTGGTACAACCGGTTATCAAGAAATATTCACCGATCCTTCTTATTATGGTCAACTTATGGTAACCACCAATGCTCATATTGGAAATTACGGAACTAAGGAGATAGAAAGTGAATCTGAGGATGTTAAAATAGCAGGATTAATTTGTAAAAATTTCAGCTTTAATTATTCAAGACCAGCAGCAGATGCTTCCTTAGAAGAGTTCTTTGATAAACATAATACATTAGCCATTGCAGATGTAGATACTAGAGCGTTGGTGAGCTACATTAGAGATAATGGAGCAATGAATGCTGTAATTACTACAGAAATCGATAAATTAGAAACACTAAAGCAACAATTAGCGGAATTACCTTCAATGAAAGGTTTAGAATTAGCATCTAAAGTATCTACCAAAGAGCCTTATTTTGTAGGTAACGAAAATGCAACTTATAAAATTGCGGCTTTAGATATTGGTATAAAGAAGAATATCCTTAGAAATTTAGTTAGTAGAGATGCTTACGTTAAAGTATTTCCATATAATGCAAAGTTCGAAGAATTAGAAGCATTTAATCCAGATGGTTATTTTTTATCTAATGGACCTGGTGATCCAGAACCATTAGTAGATGCTATTAATTTGGCTAAAGAAATTATTGCAAAAAATAAACCATTATTTGGGATCTGTTTAGGACATCAGGTTATTGCTTTAGCTAATGGAATTTCAACTTATAAAATGCATAATGGTCATAGAGGTATCAATCACCCTGTAAAGAACTTAATTACAGGTAAAGGTGAAATTACCTCTCAAAATCATGGATTTGCTATTAATAGAGAAGAAACCGAAGCTAATAGTAATGTAGAGATTACTCATGTGCATTTAAACGATGATACCGTTGCCGGAATAAAAATAAAAGACAAAAACTGTTTCTCAGTCCAGTATCATCCAGAAGCAAGTCCTGGTCCAAATGATTCATTATATCTATTTGATCAATTTTTACATAATATTAAAAATAAATAATAACAAAAACGCAATAAAATAGCTCTTTTATTGCGTTTTTTTAGTTACGAAAACATTATAGTAAATATTAATAGGAAATATGATTTTTGTTATGTTTTGCGCTGTAGAATTTCGTAAATTTGATAAGAAATCAACATTAAAAATAATATAAAAATGAGCATTATAATCAATTTACACGCGAGACAAATATTTGATTCTAGAGGGAATCCAACAGTAGAAGTTGATGTTACAACAGAAAACGGTATTATGGGTAGAGCAGCAGTGCCATCTGGTGCATCTACAGGAGAACATGAAGCTGTTGAATTACGTGATGGTGGAGATACTTACATGGGAAAAGGAGTATTAAAAGCCGTTGAAAATGTAAACTCTGCGATTGCTCAAGAGTTATTAGGTGTTTCTGTTTTTGAACAAAACGCTATTGACCAAATGATGATCGAATTAGATGGTACTCCAAACAAATCAAAATTAGGAGCTAATGCAATATTAGGTGTTTCTTTAGCTGTTGCTAAAGCAGCTGCTAATGAATTAGGCATGCCATTATACAGATACGTAGGTGGTGTTTCTGCCAATACTTTACCATTACCAATGATGAATATCATTAATGGTGGTTCTCATAGTGATGCACCTATTGCATTTCAAGAATTTATGATTATGCCTGTAAAAGCAAAAAACTTTACACAAGCAATGCAAATGGGAACTGAGATTTTCCACAATCTTAAAAAGGTATTACACGATAGAAATTTAAGTACTGCAGTAGGTGATGAAGGTGGTTTTGCACCAAACTTACCAGGCGGAACAGAAGATGCATTAGATACCATTAAAAAAGCTGTTGAAAAAGCAGGTTATACATTTGGTGATGAAATCAAAATTGCTTTAGATTGTGCTTCTGCTGAATTTTTTGTAGATGGAAAATATGATTACACTAAATTTGAAGGTGATAAAGGTGTTATTAGAAATTCAAAAGAACAAGCTGAATATTTAGCTGAATTAACTAAGAAATATCCAATTATCTCTATTGAAGATGGAATGGATGAAAATGACTGGGAAGGAACTAAATACCTTACTGAATTAATTGGAGATACAGTACAATTAGTAGGTGATGATTTATTTGTTACTAATGTAGAGCGTTTAGCTAGAGGTATCAAAGAAGGTATTGCTAATTCAATTCTTATTAAAGTAAACCAAATTGGTTCTTTAACGGAAACTATAGCTGCTGTTAATATGGCTAAAAATGCTGGTTACACCACTGTAATGTCTCATAGATCTGGTGAAACAGAAGATAATACTATTGCAGATTTAGCTGTAGCATTAAACTGTGGACAAATAAAAACAGGTTCTGCTTCTCGTAGTGATCGTATGGCTAAGTACAACCAGTTATTACGTATCGAAGAAGAATTAGGAAGTGTTGCTTATTTTCCTGGAGCAAATGCTTTTAAAGTAAAAGCATAAGTTTTCAAACTTATTATAAATACTAAACCATCTAAAATTTAATTTTTAGATGGTTTTTTGCGTTTAATCAAACGTATAAACAATACCATTTGTTAATTCATACTGTGTTTTAGGAATACCAATAATAGGGTTTGCATCAAAATTATAAGTAAACGTCGTTTTAAAGAGTAAGTTTTTCAATACTTTAATACCAATAGACGTTTCATTAGAAATTCTAAAATCAGAAAATTGCTTCAATAATGGTTGGTAATATGTTGTACTTACTAAAGATATATTTTCTAAAGGATATAAACTACAAGAAAAGTATGTACTGCCTCTGAAATCTCTTAGTATTTTTATGGAATCTTCCGAAGCTTCTTCATGTTCAAACATAAAGAGTGTGCCTAAATAAAGTCTATATTTATCACTTTTTGAGAGTTTAAAACGTGGTCCAATACCCAATAATCCTCGAAATTTTATATCAGAAATAGCATCGTATTGACTTTGAACAAAGACCTCTAGCTTTAAGCGGTTTAAAATTTTTCTATTATATCTTATATGCTGTATCCCTTTATTTACAAATGAATTACCTTCAATTTTATCTAATTTAAGGTCATTCACAAACAAATACAAGTTCTTATATGTGTTGTACTGAAGTCTTATTTTATTGCTGATTTTAAAAATAGATTTTGTGTTTTTTATAAGTCCAATATCTAAGTTTGTCGCTCCAGACCATTTAGATGTATCAGAAACGCGTCTTAATGATTCTACATTTACAATTTGAGCATAATTAATATGGTAACCTAGAATTGAAAAAAAAACAAATAAAATAAAGTGTTTCATAATGCGTAAATAAATGCAAAAATAGTTCGATTTTTTAGCTTAAAGGTTTAAAAATAGTAGCATTTCTAAACTTCTATTTTTAAATGTTAAAACGGTTATAAATCTACTTTCGAAATCGTTTGATATTTCGTAAATTTACATTCCTTATAAATTATTAAAATCCGAAAAGAAAATATGTCAGATAAAGCTATATTAGAAATTAATGGTGAAAAGTATGAGTTCCCAATTATAATTGGAACAGAACAAGAAGTCGCTATTGATATAAAAAGTTTAAGAGGTGAAACAGAAGGTGTTATTACTTTAGATCCAGGTTATAAGAACACTGGAAGTTGCGAAAGCGCTATTACTTTTCTAGATGGTGAAAAAGGTATCTTGAGGTATAGAGGCTATTCTATTGAAGAACTTGCTGAAAATGCTAGCTTTTTGGAGGTCGTTTATCTACTTATTTTTGGGGAGTTACCAAATAAAGAAACATTAGATAAGTTTCATGAAGATATAAAGTCGCATTCAGTTGTAGATGATGATTTAAAAAAGATATTAGATGCTTTTCCAAAATCAGCACATCCAATGGGTGTTTTATCTTCATTAACTAGTGCGCTTACTGCATTTTACCCATCTTCTGTATATGTAGCATCAGAAGAAGCTATGTATAATTCTATAGTAACAATTTTAGGTAAATTCCCTGTTATTGTGGCTTGGACTATGCGTAAAAAACAAGGTTTACCACTAGAATATGGTGATGACAAATTAGGTTATGTTGAAAATATCCTGAAAATGATGTTTAAAAGCCCAAATGGTGATTACGTTCAGAATCCAATTTTGGTAAGCGCTTTAAATAAACTTTTAATTTTACATGCAGATCATGAGCAAAATTGTTCTACATCTACAGTGAGAATTACAGGTTCATCGCATGCCGGACTTTTTGTATCACTTGCTTCTGGTATCTCTGCACTCTGGGGACCATTGCATGGAGGAGCTAATCAAGCTGTTTTAGAAATGTTAGAAGCCATAAAAGCAGATGGTGGAGATACTAAAAAATATATGGCTAAGGCAAAGGATAAAAATGATCCTTTCCGTTTAATGGGATTTGGTCATAGAGTTTACAAAAACTTTGATCCTAGAGCACTTATTATTAAGCAAGCAGCAGAAGATGTATTAGCAGATTTAGGTATAGAAGACCCTATTTTAGATATCGCCAAAGGTTTAGCAAAAGAAGCTTTAGAAGATCCATATTTTGTAGATAGAAAATTATATCCAAATGTAGATTTCTATTCTGGTATCATTTATAGAGCTATGGGAATTCCTGTAGAAATGTTCACTGTTATGTTTGCATTAGGACGTTTACCAGGTTGGATAGCACAGTGGAAGGAAATGCGTTCACGTAAAGAGCCAATTGGTCGTCCTAGACAGTTATATATTGGTGAAACATATAGACCTTTTTCAACAATTGATAAGAGATAAATTATTATAATATTTCTATAAAAGCTTCATATGTATTATGGAGCTTTTTCTATTTTTAGCATTATGAAGTTAAACATTCAAAACGAAACGTCTCGCCTCAAAGCTGTTATTTTGGGTATAGCAGAAAGTATTGGTCCAGTGCCATCAATAGAAGACGCTTACGACCCTAAATCAGTTCAGCATATAAAAGCTGGTACATACCCTAAAGAAAGTGATATGGTTAAGGAAATGGAAGCCGTAGCTGCTGTGTTTAAAAAATATGATGTAAAAGTCTATAGACCAAAGGTAATTAAGGATTATAATCAGATATTTTCTAGAGATATTGCCTTTGTTATTGAAGATAAATTAATAGAAGCGAATATTTTACCAGATCGCGAGCGTGAGTATGAAGCTATTCAGCATGTCTTAGATGAAATAGGCGAGGAGAATATTATTGTATTGCCAGAAGAATGCCACGTAGAAGGTGGTGATGTAATGCCTTGGAATGATTATATTTTCATAGGTACTTATTCTGGTGAGGATTATTCTGATTATATTACGGCTAGGACTAATATGGATGCCGTAATTGCTATTCAAGAATTATTTCCTAATAAAACAGTTAAAGCTTTTGAGTTGAGAAAGTCTAATACAGATCCAAAAGAAAATGCCTTACATCTAGATTGTTGCTTTCAACCTATAGGAAAAGATAAAGCGATTCTTCATAAAAATGGTTTTTTAATTGAAAAGGAATATCAATGGCTAGTAGATTTCTTTGGTGAGGATAAGATATTCGAAATTACAAAAGAAGAAATGTATCATATGAATAGTAACATCTTTTCAATCTCAGAAGAAGTTATTATTTCTGAAAAAAACTTCACAAGATTAAATACTTGGTTAAGGCAAAAAGGCTTTATAGTTGAAGAAGTACATTATTCGGAAATAGCAAAACAAGAAGGTTTATTACGTTGTTCTACATTACCTTTAGTAAGGGAATAAATTATTTGCGATACAAAAAGTAGTTGGTAACAAGATTAATATACTCTTGTTTGGCTTCGTCCCTTGTAATATCTTTTACTTGGAAAAGTGCATTGGCCTTAAATGCATTAATAATTGGTTTACGACTACTCGGTTGATCGTAATTATTAGTCGCTTTTTTATAATAAGCATATAGGCGCAATAAGAAATCAGCAGGGAAAGGCTCTATATGGTCGTTTACACGATCTACGGCTGCAATAAACTCTATATCTAATTCCTCTGATGTCATTAAATCTCTGCAATGATACTTTCTCCTCCTTTAACTTTTTGGTTAAGCTCTACTTTAATATCTGCATCTAAAGGTAAGAATAAATCAACACGCGACCCAAATTTTATAAATCCAGAGTCAGCACCTTGTTCTACTTTATCGTTTACTTTTGCGTAGTTAACAATTCGTCTAGCAAGTGCACCTGCAATCTGTCTATATAGTACTTTTCCAAAATGTTCATTTTCTACAACTACAGTTGTACGCTCGTTTTCTTCACTTGCTTTTGGATGCCAAGCTACTAAATATTTACCAGGATGATATTTGCTAAAAGTAACATTACCAGCAATTGGATAACGCGTTACATGTACATTAATAGGTGACATAAATACAGAAACCTGAATACGCTTATCCTTAAAAAATTCATTCTCTTCTACTTCCTCAATAACAACAACTTTACCATCAACAGGAGATAATGCCTGTTTTTCGTTGACGTGTGTATTTCGTTTTGGGTTTCTAAAAAATTGTAAAATTAAGATGAAGAAAACTAATATGGTTAGCATTAGTCCTTTTCGAATCCATTCGTTTGTAATAAACTCATCTATTAAAAAAAATGAACCTACAACGAGGACTAGTGTAATAAAAATAATTTTATGGCCTTCTTTATGAAACATGAGTTGAAATTCTTAAAAATAAATAAATAAATGGTGAAGCAAATATAATACTATCTAATCTGTCTAGCAGTCCTCCATGACCTGGCATAATAATACCACTATCTTTAACGCCAGCTTGACGCTTAAACTTAGATTCAATTAAATCACCAAAAGTACCTAAAACACTAACAACAATTGCTAATATTAACCATGGAGTAAATCCAAGTGCTTCTGTGTATATCGCAATAAAGTGACTAGATATGCAGGCAAAAAATAAGCCGCCTAAGAAACCTTCTATTGTTTTTTTAGGAGATATACTTGGGAATAATTTTTGTTTTCCGAAGTTTTTACCCACTAAATACGCTGCACTATCGTTAACCCAAATAAGTATAAATCCACCTAATAATAATTCTGGTGTAAATACGTAATTATAGTTTGCAATTAATAGCATAAAAACAAAACCACTAGATAAATAAAACGTAGAGGCAATATAGCGCTTAACTTTAAAAAGAGGAATTCTCTTTGAAGTAAACAAATCTTTAATTAAAATTAAATTTACAAATATGGTAATGACTAATAAAATTTGAATGGCTTCGTCATTAAAAGATATATCAGTATTTTTTATACACATATACCAAAATCCTCCGTAAATAATAAAGAAAATAATGTACTGAACTAATGATTTAAGTCTAATCAGGTTGCTAAATTCGGATAGAGATATAATACCAAATATGGCAATTAGAATAACAGAAGCTTCTTGTACAAATAAAGAACCTATAAGTAGTAAAACATATACAGCACCAGAAATGGCTCTTATAGCTACCTCTTTCATTATAAATCTTCTAATAAAAGTAAATATAGATTTTTAGAACTGCTACCATAAGTTAAAAAGTCTTTGTCGTCAGCGGTTTTAAAATGCTTAATGGTAGTGATGTTTGTAGGTATTGTAACTTTGTTTTTAGCTTTTATCCCTTTAAGGCCTTCTCCAATGGTTTCTACAAACTGACTGGTTGTTGCATAAATAATAAAGTGATCAGGAAGTTCAATTAATTTTTTTTCAGCAATTTGATTTGATGAAATTAATAAAGAACCATCATCAGAAATTAAATATTCGCAAGTTGATAAAAAATAAGTGCTTTCAGATAGTTTTTTTGTGCTGTTAAGATTAAAAGTTTTGAATAATTCTGTTAAACGTTGGTCAAATAGAAAGACTTTATCGTTTTGCCAATTATTTTCTTTCAAGATAGCATCAAAACTTTCTTTTACTTCATCAAAATTTTCGCAATATAAAAATTTTCCTCCGTTAGCTTTAAAGTTAATGGTAAAGCGTTCATCAACAGGTAGCTTAACTTCGGGCATATATTTGCCTCGCTCTTGATTTGGTATGTGTTCTTCAGTCTTTTCAGACTTTTTTCCGAAGAATTTACGAAATAAGCTCATTCAATAGTTGCTATTAATCCTGTCGTTTATGTTATTTTCAAATATAAAAAAACTTAAATTAACATTGGGTTAATTTAAGTTTTTTATAAGAACTCATTTAAAGTTTTGTTTTTAGGAGAAAACGATCACTTTGATAAGTTAAATCAACTTTATAGTGTGACGATAAAGCAATTTATAAAAGTGAAATTTTAAATGAATTCTATCTTTTTTTAAGAATTGTCTATTCTTCCTCTTCGTTAATAATAGCCGAGTTTTCAAAAGCACGTTTTCCAAAGATTTTTTCAAGATTATCTTTAAAAATAACTTCTTTATCTAAAAGCACTTCTGCCAATTCAGTAAGCTTATCCTTGTTTTTCTCTAATAAAGCAATAGCTCGTTGATATTGTTTTTCTATAATATCTGAGATTTCTTTATCAATTAGCTCAGCTGTTTTTTCGCTATAAGGTTTTGTGAACCCGTATTCAGATTGCCCTGAAGAATCATAATATGTTAAGTTACCTACTTTGTCACTTAAACCATAAACGGTTACCATGGCTCTAGCTTGTTTGGTTACTTTTTCTAAGTCACTTAAAGCTCCAGTAGAAATCTTATCGAAAATTACTTTTTCTGCAGCTCTACCACCTAAAGCAGCACACATTTCATCTAGCATTTGTTCTGGGTGAACAATTAAGCGTTCTTCTGGTAAATACCATGCAGCACCTAAAGAACGTCCTCTAGGTACAATAGTTACTTTTACTAAAGGAGCAGCATGCTCAAGCATCCAACTTACAGTTGCATGACCAGCTTCATGGAAAGCAACAGCTCTCTTTTCTGCTGGAGTAATAATTTTATTTTTCTTCTCTAAACCTCCAATAATTCTATCTACTGCATCTAAGAAATCTTGCTTGTTTACAGCTTTCTTTCCTTTTCTAGCAGCAATTAAAGCCGCTTCATTACAAACGTTGGCAATATCTGCACCAGAGAAACCAGGTGTTTGTTTTGCTAAGAAATCAATATCTAAAGTTTCTTCTTTTTTTAGTGGACGTAAATGCACTTCAAAAATTTCTTTACGCTCTCTTACATCTGGAAGATCTACATAAATTTGACGGTCAAAACGACCTGCTCTCATTAATGCACTATCTAAAACGTCAGCTCTGTTTGTTGCAGCTAACACTATTACGTTAGTGTTAGTACCAAAACCATCCATCTCTGTTAAAAGTTGGTTTAATGTGTTCTCACGTTCATCATTAGAACCAGACATGTTATTTTTTCCTCTAGCTCTACCAATAGCATCAATCTCATCAATAAAAATAATTGAAGGTGATTTCTCCTTAGCTTGTTTAAATAAGTCTCTTACTCTAGATGCACCAACACCAACAAACATCTCTACAAAATCTGATCCAGATAGAGAAAAGAATGGTACTTGAGCTTCACCAGCAACAGCTTTAGCCAATAAGGTTTTACCTGTACCAGGAGGTCCTACTAGTAAGGCTCCTTTAGGAATTTTACCACCTAAAGAGGTGTATTTTTCTGGGAATTTTAAAAAGTCTACAATTTCTTGTACTTCTTCTTTAGCTCCTTCTAAACCAGCAACATCTTTAAATGATGTTTTGGTATCTATTTTTTCGTCAAAGAGTTTAGCTTTAGATTTTCCGATATTAAAAATCTGTCCGCCAGCGCCTCCGCCTCCGCCTCCAGACATACGTCTCATAATGAAGATCCACACACCAATGATTAAAACAAAAGGTAATAATGTGAGCAGTAAATCACCCCAAACATTTTGTTCGGAATCAAATGCTACATTAACATCTACGTTATCTTCTGTTTTGATTTTAGCGATTTCTTCTTGAAATAATTTTAAATCACCAAACTCAAACTGATAGTTAGGACCCGTTGCTACCGAAGGTAATAAAGATTTTTGCTTCGATTTTTTATGAACATCTTGTTCTTGAGCTTCTTTAGTTAAATAAACTCTTGCAATACGGTTGTTTATGATTTCAACCTTGTCTACGTCACCATTTTTTAGATATTGAAAAAATTCTGCTGGTGTAGTTTTACTACCAGAAGTATCTCCAAAACCACCAGAAAACACTTGGATCGCTAAGAATACTGCTATAATTATTCCGTAAATCCAGTACGGACTTACCTTAGGTTTTTTATTTAAATTTTTATTGTCTTTTGCCATTATAAGCGTTTCTCTTTTTTAGTAACTCGTTTCTATTTTGGTGATTTTTGCATCTCCCCAAAGACCTTCAATGTCGTAATATTCTCGTATTTGTTTTTGAAACACATGCACTACAACATTAACATAATCCATTAAAACCCATTCAGCATTGTCCGTACCCTCAATATGCCAAGGTTTATCTTTCAGTGCTTTGCTAACTTGTTTTTGTATGGAACCAACGATTGCGTTTACTTGCGTATTTGAAGAACCTTCGCAAATTATAAAATAATCACAAACCGTATTTTCTATCTCTCTTAGGTCTAATATTGTTATCTCTTTTCCCTTTACTTCTTCTATGCCACCAATAATACTTGTTATAAGTTGGTCTACAGGGATTTTATCTTTTGTCATTAAATAGTATTAATTTTTGCAAAGTTATTATTTTTTTAGTTCTTTTAAGCTCTAATTGTCATAAGAAAACTATAAATTATAATTGCTTAGTTAATGTATATTATCAAACTTAATGCCATTGCCTCTACAAATACTTATCTAAAGGATTTGGCGTCAGTTGCGTTACCTAAAGATTATACTATTGTTGTTGCCGAAAAACAAACGCATGGTAGAGGGCAAATGGGTGCGAAATGGCAATCTGAAATTGGTAAAAACCTCACAGCGAGTGTGTTTAAAAGATTGCCTTCCGTTAATGTTAGCGATCAATTTTACATTAGTATGGCTGTTTCTTTGGCAATCTATAAAGCTTTAAGCGTCTTTAAAATACCTAAATTACGTATAAAATGGCCTAACGACATTTTGTCAGCAGATACTAAATTGTGTGGTATTTTAATTGAAAATGTCATAAAAAACAATAGTATTCAAGGTTCAATAATTGGATTTGGGCTTAATTTAAATCAGAAATTTTTTGATAATTTACCAAATGCTTCGTCAATGAGCTTAATAACAGGTTCGATTTATAATAAAGATGAAGTGCTTTTTGAAGTATTAAAACAATTGAAAATTTATTTCAATTTATTAGAATCAAAAAAATACGCTCAGCTAAAATTAGAATACGAAAGTCTTTTATTTAGAAAAGAAAAGCCTTCAACTTTTAGAACGTCTAAAAATGAAAGCTTTTCTGGTATTATTAAAGGTGTAACTGAATATGGACACCTGCAAGTTTGGATAGAAGATGAAATAATTAAAACTTTTGATCTAAAAGAAATAAAATTATTATTCTAAATCGCGGTTTTCATATTAGTTGCTAAAGTATCTATAAATTTACTAATAGGTCCTTTTATCATCATGGCCATCATGGCATTGAATTCACCTTCAAAATTTAATTTTACATCAGATTTATTTGGTTCTATTTCAGTAATATCTGCGATGAGGGCAAAATCTAATTTTCCGCCTGCAGCACCTAATACAATTTTGTTGTTAGCTATAGCTTCCTTTTTCTTCAATATAATTTCTGGCATTCCTTTTAATGCAAATAGAAACTTATCATTTTCTAAAACTTCAAATTTGCTTATGTTTTCTGGCATTAAACTTTCAAAATTTTTAACATCTGAAAGAAAATTGAAGGTTTCTTCTGCGGATTTATCTAAGGTAACTTTTGGTGATTCTAATTTCATTGTGTTTTTTATTAATGTGTTTGTTGTGAAATTGCTTAGTTGCTATTCAACTTAACAACTTTACCTTAATAGACTATCAATTAGCGTTCCATTTACTAGGATTAGCATTCCATTGTGCTAAAATGTCTTGTTGCTCTTTAGTGATATAAAAAGTATCTACAGCTTGTTCCAACAAATTTTCGTAATTACCAAGTGTGTGTAATTCTACATTGGCATTTTTAAAATTCTCAGCGGCAATATCAAAACCATAAGAGAAAATAGCGACCATGCCTTTAACGTTAACTTCAGCTTCATTTAGTGCTTTTACCGCATTAAGGCTACTCATGCCTGTACTAATTAAGTCTTCTACTACAACTACGGTTTGTCCTTTCTCAATGTAACCTTCAATTTGGTTTTGGCGACCATGCTTTTTTGCTTCGGGTCTAACATATACAAAAGGAAGGTTTAAATAGTCGGCAACTAAAGCTCCGATACCAATTGCTCCTGTAGCAACACCAGCAATAACGTCTGGTTTACCGTATAATTCTTCTATATTTCGCGCAATAGACTCTCTAATATAGTTTCTAATTGTAGGGAATGATAATACAATTCTATTATCGCAATAAATTGGCGATTTCCATCCAGAAGCCCATGTGAAAGGGGCGTTTGGTTGCAACTTTATTGCATTAATCTGAAGTAAAACTTCTGCTGTTTTTTTGGCAGTATCTTTGTTAAAAATCATAATACAAAAATAATGAAATTTAAAGTTTAGAAAATTTTAATCGAAAATAAATTTCATTTCAAATAGTTTGTCATAAAAAATAATATTTTTACAAAAGGAAAGCTGAAATATATCCAAGAAATGTATACTATTTATGTAGGCGATAAACCTATTATTTTAACTACAGAAAACACAAAGGAAACTGATTTTAAATCTTTTCTTTTGAAGTCGGTAAATATTGGTAAGGTTATAAAAACCTTAAATAATACAGATTTAAAAGCGGTACACTTAATTCATAAGAATGAAGATAAACTGCTTAAAAAGTTTTTAACACTTTTGCCTAATGTTGTTGCAGGTGGCGGAAAAGCGTACAATGCTAAAAACGAAATTCTTTTTATTTATAGAAATGATAAATGGGATTTACCCAAAGGAAAAGCTGAACGTAAAGAAACAATAGAACAAACAGCAATACGTGAAGTAGAAGAGGAGACAGGAGTACAGGGTTTAAAAATTGTAAAACCATTACCTACAACATATCATATTTTTAAGCGAAATGGTAAGCACAGGATAAAAGTGACTTATTGGTTTGAGATGAAAACAGATTTTGAAGGAGAGCTATTTCCTCAAGAAAATGAAGGTATTACTAAGGTAGAATGGTTAGATGCAAAGGAGTCTCAAAAGGCTTTGGAAAATAGTTATGCTAATATTAGAATATTGGTTTAGTGACATTTATTGGTTCTGAGATATTAGCAATACAATTTTTTTATACTAACTCTAGATAACTATAACTTTATGTTTTTATGAGTTTAGAGTAGTTGTAATTAGTTATCTAAAGCATTATATATGGTTTGTTTTAATTTTGAGTCTAAACTATTTTTTAAAGCATATTTCTGATTTATCTCAATTTCAATACCCAAATAATTTACTGGAAACTGCTTTCTTAAAAAAGTAGTTAAACCATCTGCTTTTCCAAGATATGGATAATTATATCGCACATTTAAATTTGGGTTTTGTTGTAAAAGTTTTGCTTTAAGTTGTTTGCAAAACTCTTGTTCCTTTTTTTTACGAGAATCATATAATAATCCTATGTCACATTTGCGTTCGTCTCCATTAAGGTTTGGAGTGAAACTATGAATAGATAAATGCAAAACTTGCTGATTGCTTTTAATATACTCAGCTATTTTATATTCAACGTTAGTTCTATAAGGGATATAATATTTTTGTAGAATTTCTGATTTCTCCTTTTTAGATAAACCTCTAGTAAATTCTGAAAATAAAGACTTACTAAATAAAGACCGATTTAGTTCTACTAATAACCGACTTGTTGTACTATAATATGAAGCCTCAGATAAGGACTTTAGATGTTGAAAAGCATCTAGAGCTCCCAAATCATAAGCACGATGCGTTTTTAAAACAGCTTTATTAGTGAATAGTTTTTTATAATTTTCAGGAATGTTATTTCCGCCATGTTCACAGGTTAAAATGAGTTTCACGGTTGAAATAATGTATTAGTTTTTAGACAATTTTGCATCTCACGATATACTGATATAATGTGTTCTTCAGACGTGTTGTTGCCAATCGATTTTAAGAGTCGTGTTGCCAAAGTGCCTTCTTCCAAAATGAACTCAATAGCTTGGTGGTGCGATTTGTGCAATTTTGGTTTTACGGCTAGATATAACTGTTTCCAAACGTTATTTACGGTTGAAACCTTTTTAATTCCAAATAATTTTAAATACTCAAGATTCTTAATTTTTGAATTTTCAGCATGTTTTATAGCATCATTAAAAATAGGGAACAATTCTTCTTTAGTCCATAGTTTTTGATCTTGAAGCGAACAAAATTCTTTGTTTACTAAGGCTTTTAAAACTTCAATAACAAGCGCGCAAATTGCAATATCTGCTTTAGGACATTCTTGAATATCCATTAATCGAATTTCAATAGCATTACGATCAAAACGAGCAATAGCTCCACGAGAATTTAAAAAATGTTGATCTAAAATCTTATCCTTGTCATAAGGTCTAATCGCTTTTTTAATAGGTTCAAAAATCGTGGCATAATAATCTAATTTTGAAAATACACGCTCAGGAATTACCATACCAGTTAATTCAGGAATTTCTTTCTGATTGGTTTTGTAAAACTCTAATCGGGTGTCCTTAAAACCTGTAATTTTTCCTTCTAAAATTGGAGAGCTTGCACACAGGCCTGGTAATAACGGTAAAATTATTCTGATAGCTGCATGTAGTTTTTCAAATTCTTTATCGTCATAAAACGGTAAATTAATATGTGTACTTTGTACATTACTCCAACCATGACCTTTGCAATTAAATATCGTATTATAAAGTGCATACACTTCACTATAGCTGTGTTTCCAGAGTTCAGCATCTGTGTCTGGATGCATTAATGGGTGCGATGCAGAACCTAAAAGTTGTAAATTTAAGGGTTGTAAAAGCGCATCGATCTCTAAGATATTGGCATGAAATTTCTCAGCTAAATCATCAGTGTTTTTTGTTGGGCCATTAGTTTTTAGTTCAATGACGTGTGCCACTAATTCATTACTCCAAGCAATATCTCCATTTTCAATATCTGCTTTTAATTCTCCTGCTTTACTAGATAGAAGTTCATCTACTTGTGGTGCCACTTTAAAGCTGTCATTTTTGACAAGCATATATTCGAGTTCTATACCATAGACATCGAATAAGTGATATGTTTTTTTCATTGATTACGTTAAGCGTTTTTTTAATGCCGTAAGAATTTCGGTGTAAACAGCATCACCATAATAAGCGTCTTCTACACCAAAATCTATATTTGGGTTGTCATTTATTTCTATGACCATCAGTTTGTCTTCTACCACTTTTATATCAATACCGTAAAGCCCTAATCCCATTAATTTAGCAGATTTTAGTGCTATGTCAATAACGTTTTTTGGAACTTCTTCTATAGGTAAACAATCAGCATCTCCATCTTGTTCGTTTTTGTCTGTGGCTTTCCAGTTGTAAATCTGCCAATGACCTTTCGCCATATAATAGCGACAAGCGTAAAATGGTTTGTTGTCAATAATACCAATGCGCCAATCGTAATCCGAAGGACAAAACTCTTGTGCAATTATCAAATCAGATTCCTTTAGCATTTCCGTCACTAAGGTGTTGTATTCGTCTTTGTTTTTTGCCTTTTTTACACCAAAAGAAAAGGTAGAATCAGGTGCTTTTAAAACACAAGGTAATCCTGTTTGTTCTAAGACTGCATTTCTGTTATTGCTATGTACGATTACTGTTTTTGGTGTGCCAATGTTAGCATTATTCATGGCTTCTGCCATATAAACCTTGTTACAACATTTTAAAATAGCATCCGGATAATCAATTATGGCGATACCTTCTTGCTGTGCTTTTCTAGCAAAGGTGTACGCTTCATTATTTACTTCTGTACTTTGTCTCAAAAATAAAGCGTCAAATGAGGATAAGCGTGATAAATCTTTAGGCTCAATAATTTCTGCATAGATATTCATCTTTTCTGCAATGTCTATAAATTTCTTTAAAGCTTTAGAATTGCTCGGTGGAGCAGGATCTTTTGGGTTAACTAAAATAGCTAAATCGAAATCGTAATTATTAACCTTTGCTTTATCATAGCGCTTTTTGGCGAAATATTGATTCGCAAATTCATGTACGCTAGATATATGTTCTTTTGGAATTTCAGCTTCTGAAATCGCTTTAATGCTCTGTATATTCCATTTTGTAGCATGATTAAAATTTACGCGTAAAAATGGGACTTGAAAATGCTTGTAAAAAAGTGCACTCAAGTTTTTGTATTTCTGTGCTACGTTTTGCCCAAAATAAATACTCAATGTAAAATCTTGCGACTTTATGTTTTTAAGACTTTGCTGAATAACATCATCAAACTCATCAGAAACGATTCGGACTAATTTTAATGCTTTAAGATCAACAATGTTTTTTGTAGTTGGAATTGGTAAATGACCTCTGGCTTCTGCCAAAAGTGATACGTAATAGCCTTTGGATTGATATGAGTAATCCTTGCATAAATTGAAAATTCGTGCATTTTTTAATAGGGAATACTTAGGATTTGTAAGATAATCTTGAGCGGAAATTACGGTGATATTATCAATTGAAAAGTTCCATTTTTCAGGTTGATTAACAACAATGTATTTGTTCATTTAGAGCGCGTTACGCTATTATAATTTTAAACAAAATTATACTATTTTTTGATTGGTTTTACGTGTGTTGAAAACTATTTTTTTTAGTTTATTTCAGGGTTTGTTTTAGTGTCTAGTCCTGAAATATGGCTACAGGTTAAAATTGATTTGCGCTAATAATTTATACCATATGTGGTGTTTTATAGTCTAAAGATAAATGCAATTTTTGTTTTCCGCAGATAGTACATTAATTAACATTTACTTTCATGCTAACCAACCTACTAGTCCTTCCAGAAGCATCACTAACTACTAAATTAAATTCATATTCTTTATTAATTGTTTCATTAGGTCTTCCACTTAATGTCCATACACCAGGTTCTGTTTCTAAAATCGTTAACCATGCTGGGGAATTCTCTGTGGATTTAAGAGAAGTAATAGCATCACCTTCAGGATCCCAAAAATCTGTTCCTTCAACTAAAGTATGTGTATATGGAATTCCTGACACAGCATCTGGTAAGATTGTACGTTGTCTAGCCCAATTTGGCGCTCCTGGAAATTGATTAACATTTAAATAATCGTCTAACAACTCTAGTTGTATAATAGCCCAATCACGACATAAAAATTGACTGTCAAAATTATACCTACTATTAAGAGGGATTCCAAAAGATACGGCACCATTTCCTATAATCATATCACTATAATACTCTGCAAAAATGGCGTTATCAACTCCAGGTTTGGAGCCAGTATTCCATCTGGTGGTACTCATAGGTGGGTCATAATGTCCAACAACCTTATCGTCCCAAGTACGATTTGGTTTATTATGGTCATTAAGATGCGCGTAACCATTCCTTGTTGCTGTCCAATCAATAATAAATTTATTTTTGACATTGCTACCAACATTTTTACCACCGTTAAACGGATGCCCAAACATATAGTCGCAAAAAAGTGTAGCAGGTGTAAATGGGTTGTCTACCAAGTTTTTACTACCAGGTGAATTTTGAAAAGATATAGCGGCATTAGGGTTGCCTGCATGACAAGCATCTGCAAATGCCTGATAAATCCTTTGCTCATTTAAATCATCACTATCTCGATTATCTCCTCCGTATTGCCACATATATCGTCCAGAATCAAAACACCAAGCATCGATTAAATCTCCATAACGAACAGCATATTCTTTAAGTATGAATTCTGCGTAACAAAACATATACGGTCGATTTGTATTAATACCATCTGTATGATATGATTTGCTATTTATAAATTCTTGTGCGTATGGGTCTGTATCGCACCAATTCATCCATCGGTTTGTTACATCAGGAAAATCATTTGGAGAAGGTCTGCCTGCACGTCTTAGCATGTTTGAACTATTAACATATACCTGTACTTTTAATCCTGCTGCTCTTATCGCTTTTAATATATCCAAAAAAGGGTCTCTTCCAATAGAATTTCGAGGAACAACTAGGTTAATAGGGCTGCCATCACTCATATCTCCCTCCCAAAAAGATTCAATTAAGTCGTGTGGTGCGGCATGTACTGGAGTATAAATATTAGATTCATTTAAATGCAACTGAATGTAATCTACCGTTTTAAGATGACTTATTTGATTTAAAAAATGGTTAATTGTATAATTTTCACTTTCATATTTGCCATTAGCGCCTTTACCTGGTTTCCAGTTTAACCCATACGTGCCACGCATCCAATCTGCTCGTTTCCCTAAATCTGGTTGTGGCATTTGTGCTTCTATTTTATCTGTTATAAACAGTGTAAATAAAATAATAAAGAGTAATGGTTTTTTAAAATACATTATTTATAGTTTTTACATATTTTAATGATTGCCAACGGTTTATGTGCATGCTTAATTGCTTGATGTACTAAGTTAGCTAAAACGGATGAACGTGAGGAGAATTAAGAGAATTTTCAGATTGGACGGTAGAAACTCTAGCCATAAATTATATGCGGTGTTGTAAGTAGTTATTTTCTTTTATTCAATTCAGATGTCATTATTTCATATAATTCCTCAAATTTAATTTTCAACCCATTTGTTGATATTTGAATCGGTGAGCCAAATTTTTTAAAATTAGTTTCAACGTTTTTTCTTGTTAGAGTATTTTTTTGTCTGTTGATAAAATCGTTTGGGTTATTAACAATTACTCGTATAAAATTTTGATTTACGACTTTACTTTTTTTAATACTTTCAATATTCTCCCATTTTATAAGTCCAGAGTTTATGGAAGTTGAGTTGTCATAAATTCCCTTATCATTAATTTTTATTCCGTATTTATTTTCAAAGAGCTTTTTTGCAATCAATATTCCCATGCCTCCAAAGAAGATTATAGAAAGAAATCCAATTAGTTTTCTAAAAATATTATTATTTAGTATCTCAAAATTAACAATTGGTGCATAAAAGGCAATCCATATTCCTAATAATACAAATAACAGTGAAAGTCCAACTAAACCAATAATTTTAATTTTACTAATTTCTATAATTTTTTCTTCCATTTTCGTTTTTAATTACTTGCAATACGTGTTTATGAATGGCTAGTTGCGTGGTTAAGCGACTAATTTAGGAAATAAATCACAGAAAGAATATTCCGCAATAATGTGCGTAAGTCGGCAGTGACATAGCAATTAATTATACAGGTGTTGCCAATAGTGTTTTATTCATTTATTGATATTTATAAACTTTCCCGCTATCTTGAATTTCAATTTGTTCAACGTCCTTCAAAGGAATTTCTCTTCTCAAATTCTGAAACATTCTTGACCTAGCACCTTTTAGAGTGTCATTTTCTACAATCACTGTGTCAAAAAGAAGAATGTATTTTTTTCCACTTTTTCTTGTGATTCGCATTTCCAATTTTGGTGAATTTTCTAATTCCACATTATTTCCGTTCTTATCAACAACAACTATTGATTTTACACTACTCGCCTGATATTTAAGATTCCAGTATGAAATCGGATTATTTATTTCGACATCACGTAGTTTTTCATTTCCAGATTCAGTCATTTGCTTTCTGAAACTTTCAACGGGAATTGTATATGTTTTACAAGAAAATAGTAAAAGAATAAATCCCAATATAATAAGTGTTTTAAATTTCATCGTCTAGTTCGGTTTTACATTACAGGCAACGTGATCGTGTATGATTTCGTTGCGTGTTTAAGTACTAAAGTTAGCAAATAAATCACAGATAGAAAGTCCGAGAAGACTTTCGTAAGTAGGCTATACCTAGCAATAAAATATATATATTGTTGCCATTACGTTGTTTTTATTTCAGATTATTTTTTCAGAGTTTTGAGTCAAATCGGTCTGCATTTTATTACACTAAATTCCTTTTTCTGATTTTTAACGTTTAAATGAATTCAACCACTTTTTATTTCGTTATTTCTTTCAGTTACATTTGAGTGAGTAATTCCGCAATTTGCTAAATTCCACATTCAGTCCGGTTTTAGGTTTCTATTTAGATTCCTTTTCGGATTGTTTTTTAAAGCTATAATTAAAATATAGTCCCATAAATACAGCGAAAAATAAAATCTTAAAAACAAGTTTCCATAATTCAAAATCGTCTCCATTATAATAATCTATTCCAGCTGTAGCAATTCCAAATCCAATTCCAGCAAAAATTCCAGATTTTATAGCTCTTTTTGTGTATGACTTCATAATATTAATTTAAATTTTAGTTTTGAGTTCGTTCCGCCAATGAATGCCAACGGTCTCGGCTATGAGTAGTTGCGTGGGTTAGCACTAAACTTTGCAAGTACACATCGAGTTGGAAATTCTGAAGGAATTTCCAAAGTAGGCGAGGACAAGCAATTACTTATAGCCATTGTTGTAAAACGTTTTTATTTATTCATTTGTTTTTCAAACTCACTCAATATATAATCAGCATCATTTTCGGATAGTTCATTAGGTATTAATTCGTTTGGGTCAATAGTAATCGTTTCACTTTCTTGTTTTTTAGTCTTATTAGTACAGGAAAATATTAATAAAGCAATTCCGATTACAGCAATTATTGTTAATGTTATTTTCATTCAGTTTAAATGTTTTACAACTCGTATTATGTTCAATAAATATATGCTTATCATGTATTATTTAAGGGATATCGTTAGTTTTTATTTTAAGCGATAAACAGGATATTGTAAATGAGCAGACTCATAATGTTTACTTTGCTTATGCAACCAATCTAATTGCGCATACCAGTTATTTGCAAAATCTTCATCGTAACTAATTTTTACATTGTATTCTATTTGAAGTTTTGGGTTTTCATCTAAAAGTTGTTTTGCTCTGTCTTCCCAAACATAGGGAGAAAAGCCTTCTTTTTGTTGTAAAATGGTATCGAAGAAATTCCAGTTAAAAAATGAATCCGTAGCAGAAGGTTCTAACGTTTCCAATAAATAACGTATGGCTTTTTGGTTCGTATAAATGAGATAATCTCCTTTTCGGAATTTTACTTTTTCATTTGAAGTATTTACGTTTGTATTATAATGTGCGTAATGACCTTCGTATGGAGAAGTACGAGTTTCGTAGCTTCCGATTTTATAGGATTCAACAGTTACGGTGGTATCGTTTTTAAATTTTGTAAACTCTACATTATTCAGTTTTAATAAATCAATGACATTGTACCAACCTTGAGGTATAATGTATGCTTTAGGAATTGTAATTGAATCTGTTGCTTTGAAATAGTTTTGATACAAAACGTCTTTAGTAAATGGTTTTGATCTATCGTATTTTAAGCGTTTGGCTCCTGTAAATTCACTTGGAACCATTTCTCCTTCATAACCTTTAAATTTTAAGGTAGATGATTTTGTGGTGTCAACTACCCAATTTAATGGATACTTATTTCCAGCAGACCATAATTTGGTTTGTGTCAGTCTAAGGTGTGCGATTTTTTCTCCTTGCTCTTCGGTAATTTCAATAATGCTTTTCATTAATTCGTAAGTACCTTCTACACGTTGTTTGTATGGTTTTAACATGTGTGTTTCTACCATTACGCCAAGTGTGTTAAACAACGTAGTATAACCTGTAGAGTATCTAGGAGAGTCTAAAAATTGTGTGAATCCAGAATCTGGAGTTCTATTAAATACATTAACATAAGGTGTAATGTCCCAAGATTTTGCTTTTAGTTTTTCTTCTAATGTTGGCATCATTTCAGTATGTATAAATTCGCCAAGACTACCTCCTAGTTTATTGTGCTGTGTAAATAAATGGGTCAATGTATATTGATAATCTGCTCCGTTACTTACGTGGTTATCTATAAATACGTCTGGTTGCACCAAATGAAAAATTTGAGTAAAGGTTTTGGCGTTTTTAGTATCTGCTTTTATGAAATCTCGATTGAGATCATAGTTTCTTGCATTACCTCTAAATCCGTATGCTTTTGGGCCATTTTGGTTGGTTCGAGTTGTAGAATTACGGTTTAAACTGCCTCCAACATTATATATAGGTATGGTAACTAAAATGGTGTTTTTTGGAGCTTCAACTTCACCTTGAACCAAATCTCTAAAGAGCATCATGGTGGCATCAATACCATCAGATTCGCCTGGGTGAATACCATTGTTTATTAATATTATTCTGTTGTTTTGTTGAAGGTTTTCAAAATTATTACCAGAGCCTTTCATATTTAAGGTGACCATATGAAGCGGTTTTCCCGAATCTGTAGCTCCAATTTCTTTCATTGAAATTTCTGGGTAACTGTCTGCTAAATCTTGGTAATATTTAATAGTTTCGTGGTAAGTTGCTGTCTCTAAGCCTTTACTTTTTTCAAAAACAGTAGTGAAATCTATTGAAATTTTTTTTTCTTCTGAATCTTGTGTTTCTGTTTTATCATTACACGAGAAAAGAATCAGGAAAAGGAAGGTGAGCTTTTTCATTATAATATATTTGTCCTAAAATTACTTATATTTATTGATATGAAATCACATCAATTAAGCTTTGGCAAAATTATTATCCTTAAGCCTAATCTTGCAGAAGTTATAATTAATGAAGAAGTTCTAATGGATTTGAAAATGGTAGATGAATATCATACTTTTTTGTTAACTCATTTAGAAGCACCTTTTTCTCTCCTTGTAAACAAAAAGTTTTCTTATGCCTATACGTATAAAGCTCAAAAAACTATTGCGACTTTAAAAGAAATTAAAGCTATGGCTGTTGTTGTAGAAGATTTTAATGCAAAAATTTCTACTAATTTTTTAATTGGTATTAATAAAGAGCACAATTGGAATATTAAGACTTTTAGACTAAGAGACGAAGCCTTAGAATGGTTAGAAAATGAAGATTAATTTATGATAGTTTTCGTTTTAAAAAACAATAACTTTGCATAAGTTTTATCACTTTATATTCTTATGCAACAAACTACAAATACCATATTAATGATTCGTCCGGTAAGTTTTAGGATGAACGAGCAAACGGCTGTCAATAATTATTTTCAAGAAGATTTGAATTTAAAAAATGCCGAAATAAATATAAAAGCACAAGAAGAGTTTGATGCTTTTGTAGAAAAATTACGCTCAGTTGGTATTGATGTAGTGGTAGAAGAGGATGATAAATTAAATGATACACCAGATTCTATTTTTCCTAATAATTGGGTGAGTTTTCATGGTAATGGTGATGTTGCTAAATATCCAATGTTTGCCGAAAATAGAAGGCGCGAACGTAGAGATGAGGTTTTTATAAGATTAGAAGAAGAAGGCTTTGTTATAGAAAATATTGTTGATTATACGTCTGCAGAACATGAAGGTTTCTTTTTAGAAGGTACCGGAAGTATGGCTTTAGATCGTGAAAATAGAATAGCCTATTGTGCTTTATCTGCTAGAGCTGATGAAGAGTTGTTTATTGAATTCTGTGAGGATTTTGAATACACTCCTGTTATTTTTACGGCATACCAAACAGTAAAAGGAAAGCGTTTACCCATTTACCATACCAATGTAATGATGTGTTTGGCAGAAACGTTTTCTGTGATTTGTCTAGATAGCATTGATGATAAAAAGGAGCGTAAAAATGTGGTAAAACATTTAAAGCAAGATGGTAAAGAAATTATTTCTATAACAGAAGCTCAAATGCATCAGTTTGCTGGGAATATGCTTCAACTTAAAGGTGAAAACGAACAGCGTTATTTAGTAATGAGTGAAGCTGCCCATAAAAGTTTAACACCTCATCAAATTTCTAGTATTGAGAAACACTGTCCTATAATTTCTAGTTCATTAGAAACTATTGAAACTTGTGGTGGTGGCAGTGCACGTTGTATGATGGCAGAGGTGTTTCTTCCAAAAAATTAAGCCCATTGTTTAGTGGCTTAAAAAGAAGACATCGTTTTTTGTGCTAATTGTTAGTCTATTTTATTAAAAATATAACCTGCTTTTTCTGCTCCCCAAACATAGTCTCCATTGGCATCAAAACCACGATCCCAAGAAATAATTTTGTCTTCTAATATTTCTACTTCACTACGTGCAAAAGAGGCACCTCTCATAGTACTTACACAAGTGTTGTCTCCTGTTTTTCCTATAAATTGATTTGGAGCTATGCGCTTAAGAATAACTTCGCAACCTTCTTTTAAAGCAATATTATTTAAAGAGATAGAATCGAAAGCTTTTGGATTTTTCCATTTACCAATCCATAAAGAATCTGTGTCTAATTTGTAGATGGCAGAACTAAAGGTGCTGTCTGAGTCTCTTTTAACTTCGTAAATGCGCTGGCGATAAGGTTGTTTAGGTGTACTTGTTAAGGCTTGTTCTACATAAAGAAAATGGCCTTGGTTTTCCCAAATAGGATACATGTGTAATGAAATATTGTAATATGTAGAATCTACTTCTGCTTGAATTTCAGAAGTAAAAGAACCTTGCATTAATGCAAATAATTCATTGAGTTCTGTATCTTCTTTAATCTCAGATGAGGTATTATTTTTACAATTAAATAATACAAGTAAAATAATTACAAAGGGAATTATACGTTTCATAAACTAGTGTTAGAGAAACAAAGATATAAAAAGAAATTAAGCTTTAGATTCTGCTTTTGGTAACTCTACAAAGAATTTACTTCCCACATTTTGCGTGCTTTCTACCCAAATTCTACCATTGTTTAATTCTACTAAATCTTTCGCAATGGTTAAGCCTAATCCAGTTCCTTTTTCATTTTTAGTTCCGGTAGTGGTAAAGTTTTTATGTGCAGCAAATAATTTATCAATATTTTCTTTAGCAATACCAACACCAGAATCTTCTATACAGATTAAGGCTCTACCATTTACATCTATATTAGAAATGGTAATTACATCACCAGTTCTACTAAATTTAACCGCATTGGTAATTAAATTCTGAATTACAATTTCTACCATACTACGATCTGCGTAAACAAAATCGCGTTGAGATTCATCAATAAGTACAATCCTTTTGTCTTCAACTTTTTGTTCTACTAATGCAATTTTAGAATGAAAAACATCTTGAATATTAAACAACTCTGGTTTTGGTTCTAAATTCTGCAATTGCGATTTAGACCAGTTTAATAAATTAAATAAAAGTGATGATGCGTTATTTGCATTCTCGCTTAATTCCGGAATAAGTTCGTAAAACTCATCTTTAGAAATACTACCTTCTTTTAATAAATCTAAAAATGCTTTAATAGAAGAAATCGAATCTTTCAAGTCATGCGAAACAATAGAGAAAAGTTTGTCTTTTAC
Source organism: Winogradskyella sp. Asnod2-B02-A (assembly GCF_045063645.1). NCBI lineage: Bacteria > Pseudomonadati > Bacteroidota > Flavobacteriia > Flavobacteriales > Flavobacteriaceae > Winogradskyella > Winogradskyella sp. Asnod2-B02-A. The sequence continues at coordinate 47,827 of NZ_JBEFOG010000027.1, read as the reverse complement.
TTGGTTAACTTCTTCTAAATGATGCGTTTGTTCTAAAATAGCATCCGTTCTTACTTGCTCTTCTGCAAATCTCTCTTTTTGTATGTCTAACTCTTCTTTATGAGATTTTGTTTTTGTTAAACTAAATATTAAAAGCGCTAGCAACAATGCAAAAAGACCAATTATACCATATAAAATATAAGGATTACTGAGCCAATAAGATGATGATTTTACAGGCTGTGTCTGTAGATCTGTTTTAGCAAGATTGTTATTGTTTTGATTATTTGTTTCGTTATTGTTTTTTGAAATTAAATCTAAAGCAGTAACATCTGTTGGGAAAACAGGTTGGTCAATTTTTAAAATCGAGTCTTTTAAGTTGTAAAACTTATTCTGCCAAAAGAATGCATTTTGAAAATAGCCACGAGTAGAGTCTAAGGCAATATGAAGTTTGTAATTTTCTAAAAGTTCAGTTTTGTTATTTGTTTTTTGAGCAATGGCATAGGCTTCATTAAGTTGCTTTTCTGCAAGTTTAACTTTCTTCTTTTGAAGATTAAGATTTCCAATAGCATTCAATGCTCTTAAAAGGCCTTCTTTATTGTCTTGTTTGCGATTGTATTTTAAACCTTCAACTAAATACTCAGATGCTTTATCATATTCCTTAAAACGCAAATATTCACTACCTAATTTAGGCAGAATTTCTCCTCGTAAATCTTGATCTGTTTTTGGATTTAAAATATCTAAAGCTTTTTCATAGTATTCAATCGCTTTTCTGTGCTCTTTCAATAAAGAGTATAGTTCAGCAATATTCTTAGTAGAAGATTTAATACCATTTTTATCCTGAATTTGTTTTCGGACTTCTAAAGCCTTAAAATTAAATTCAATGGCTTTATCAATTTGATTTGTTTTGTGATAAGCCTCTGCTAAATTGTTATACGCTTTACTTAATTCTTCTTGAAGATGCTGCTTTTCAAAAATATCGATTGCAGATAATGAGTTTTGCAACCCAATAGCATAATTTCCACGTTTAATTTCAACTAAACCTATACTATTACTCACTTTTGCAACACCTAAAGTGTCACTAATTTGAAGGTATAAATCTCTAGATTTTTTATAGTTATCTATAGCATTAAAATAATCATTATGTTCTGTGTAAATTAAGGCTCTATAATAGTTGCTCTCAGCAAGTCCTTTAATATAGTTTAAATCTTTTGCAAGTTTTGAAGTCTGATTAACATAAAGTAAAGCTTTGTCGTAATCCTTAACTTCGTAAAGTTTACTTATAAGCATAAGCGACTTATCTACTTTCGTAGAGTCAGGGTTTAGATATGTTAACTGAACTGTTAGTTCATCTATTTTTTCGTTTTGTGAAAAAATAGCAAACGACACAAGACAAATAGCTAATGTTAGTATCTGTTTCATCTTAATATAGTATTAAAATGAATCGCGCTGTTTTGGTGCGAAAAACTTTTATAGAGGGATAGAAAAAGTAAGTTAACACAAAACAATAACAACTTAGTTAAAGTTTGATCATCAAGCTTCATTAATGTTTGGGACATTGATTAATAGCCTACCAAAAGTGCTACTATGTATACAAATATGCTAATATTTAGGTTTTAATACTAATAAATTAGATGAACGGTCAATATTATTTTTAGAAAAAAAACACCTATCGACTAACGGTAAAAATCATGGGAGTATAACTGTTTTATCGATGAAATGCACGTTTCTGTTAGGATGTTGTTTTTTAATTAGTTAGTGTTAAATGCATCTAATATGGGCAGTGCTTTTAAATTGAAATCAAACACACATTGATTCTCCCAAGAAGTGCCATTTGTTGAGGTGTTTTCGTTACCATTAAAAGCCACCCAATCTGGAGCCCAATAACAAAACCCTATACCTTTGTTATTCGGAATATTTTTAACGGTATTAATCAACCATTCTAAGTATGCTTTTTGTCCTAGAGGTGTTGGTGCAAATTCTGGAATAGTTTGATCTAAGCTACCAATGTAATTTGTGAGATTGTCATTCCATTCTAATGTAAAAGGATAGGCAACTTCAACCATTAAAATTTCTTTATCAAATGTTGTTGCTAAGGTGTTTAATTTTGAAGTAACTACATCTAAGTCTTTAGTTTGAAATTGAGGATAGTAGGATAGTCCTATAATATCAAAATCAAGATTGTAAGTTTGAAGTGCATTAAAAAAGTAAATCGAATTTTCTACACTACTATGGTGCAACATAATTTTAACTTTATTTTCGGTATCAATTTCTCTAACCGCTCTAATAGCTTCGGTAACTAAACTAGCGTAGTTGATCCAATTATCATTAAATTCATTCCAAACCTTACCATAATCCCAAAGAAAGCCGCTGTCGGTTTCATTGCCAATTTGAATTATTTCTGGCAGAGTATGCTGTGCCTTTAATTGTTGAACCACATTTTTAGTGTAATTATAAATAGCAATCTTTAAATCTGCTAACGTTAAGCTTTGCCAAGCAGCAGGAGGCGTTTGCGTCCCAGGATCTGCCCAGAAGTCGCTGTAATGAAAATCGAGAAGGAAGTTCATTTCTTTAGCTTTAATGCGCTGAGCATAATTCTTTACGTCTTCTAAGCTGTTTTGTCCGTCTTGTGGAGTATGCCAAAGTTTTAAACGCACAAGATTTGTGCCTTTAGATTTAACAAAGTCGAGAAGTTCTACAGCGTTTCCATTGACGTCTTTGTAAGGTACATTGTAATCTTCTAATTCACTTTGAAAAGATAAATCCATGCCTTTATAAAAGGTTTCTGTAACTATTGGGCTATTAATGTTGTCATCCTTTTTAGAACATGATGCCAATACAATGATGCTTACAAAAAGCGTATATTTTAATAATTTCATGTTGAATCGCAATTTTTGTCTTCCGTCTATCATGCATTTTTCAAACGACTTCCAAAGTTAAGTAATAATGTTTTTATAGAATCCCAATAAAACAATAAAACCTCTATCTTTGCAAGCGTTTTAAAATACTACAATAAGGCAGATTATGAATCTTCAAGATACTCTAGAATTACACGTAAAGGCAGCGATAAAAGCGTTGTTTCAATCAGAATTGGAATCCGTAGAATTTCAGGCAACTCGTAAAGAGTTTGCAGGAGATATTACCGTTGTTGTATTTCCAATGTTACGTGTAGTAAAAGGAAATCCAGTGGTAATTGGTGAACAAGTTGGTCAGTATCTTTTAGACAATGTAGATTTGGTACAGGGATTTAACGTGGTTAAAGGCTTTTTAAATATTGAGATTAGCGATTCTTATTATCTCAATTTCTTTCAGTCTGTAAAAGATAAAACGAATTATGGTTTTGTTGAGCAAAAAGATGACAAAGCCGTTATGGTAGAGTATTCTTCGCCAAACACCAACAAACCTTTGCATTTAGGACACGTTAGAAATGTGCTTTTAGGTTACAGTGTTGCCGAAATTTTAAAAGCCTCAGGAAAGAAAGTTTATAAAACTCAAATTATAAATGATAGAGGCATTCATATTTGTAAGAGTATGTTGGCTTATCAAAAATTTGGACAAAACGAAACACCAACTGAAGAATTAAAAGGTGATAAGTTAGTAGGGAATTATTATGTAAAGTTTGACCAAGAATATAAAGCTGAAATTACAGATTTAGTGGCTCAAGGACAATCTGAAGAAGCGGCAAAAAAGAATGCACCTCTATTATTAGAAGCTCAAGAAATGCTTATTAAATGGGAGGCAGGAGATGAAGATGTCGTTGCGCTTTGGAAAAAAATGAACCAATGGGTTTATGATGGTTTTGAAGTGACTTATAAAAACATAGGTGTAGATTTTGATACCTATTATTACGAAAGCAATACCTATTTGCTTGGAAAAGAATTTGTTGCCGAAGGTTTAAAAACGGGTGTCTTTTTTAAGAAAGAAGATGGTTCGGTTTGGTGCGATTTAACCGAAGATGGATTAGATGAAAAAATAGTATTGCGTAGTGATGGCACAGCTGTTTATATGACGCAAGATATTGGTACAGCTATACAACGTATTAAAGATTATCCAGATGTTGGAGGTATGGTTTATACAGTTGGTAATGAGCAAGATTATCACTTTAAAGTACTATTCTTAATATTGAAAAAATTAGGTTTCGATTGGGCAAAAAATCTATTTCATTTAAGTTACGGAATGGTAGATTTACCAAGCGGAAAAATGAAGAGTAGAGAAGGAACCGTTGTAGACGCTGATGATTTAATCCAAGAAATGGCAGATACTGCCGAAGAGATTTCTAAAGAGCTTGGAAAGCTTGAAGAATACAACGAAGATGAAAAACAAGCCCTCTATAAAACTATTGGTTTAGGTGCTTTAAAATATTACATTTTAAAAGTAGATCCTAAAAAACGAATTTTATTCGACCCTAAAGAGTCTATCGATTTTCAAGGAAATACAGGTCCTTTTATTCAATATACTTATGCGAGAATTCAATCTATTTTAAGAAAAGCAGATTCTGATAACGTCGCTCAAACTTCGTCTAATGATGAAATTGTTTTACATGAAAAAGAAAAACAACTTATTAAGCAATTAGAGTTGTTTCCAGAAATAATTCAAAATGCGGCAGAACAACACAGTCCGGCTTTAATCGCTAATTACACTTACGAATTGGTTAAGGAGTTTAATTCATTTTATCAAAATGTTTCTATTCTTGGAGCTGATTCTGAGGTAGAAAAGAGTTTTAGAGTTGATTTGTCTAAATTGGTGAGTCAAACTATTAAAAATGCATTTCAAGTTTTAGGGATACAAGTGCCAGAGCGCATGTAGTTTTGAATAACTAAAAAATATAGCTTAACTTGTGTCAACTCATTAAAGACACATTTTGAATATTGTTCGTTACATATTGTTTGCGCAAGTATTTGTTGCATTTTTTGTAGCTGGAGGTGTTTTTTTTAAATCGAGACAGCTAAGGAGTTTAACATTGTCTTTACTTATTGCATGTTTTGGATGTCATATTTTGTTGTTCCTCTTTGGTTCTGGTGAGTTGGTTCATATATATCCTGAGTTTAAAAGTTGGTTTTATTATGAAATTGCTTTTCTATTTGGACCTCTAATTTTTATTCACTTGCAATGTCTTATTTTAAATAAGAAGCAATTACTATTAATAGATCTATTGCATGTAATTCCAATTCTTATTTTTTGGTTAGGTTACGGAGATGTTTTACTTATGGAAGGGAACATTAGAAGTGCATATATTAATGCTCATTTCTTAACAAGAACCATGTTTTGGAATTATTTGTTAGCATTTCAGATGATGCTTTATGCTATAGGTTCTTCAGTTTTTCTTTACTTAAATCGTAGCCAATTATCTAAAAAGCGATTCCAATATGCCGTATTTTTGGTGGTGTCTTATGTTTGTTCTTCAATTTTAATTTCTTATTTGACACATTTTGCAGAAGGTTGGCGAGATTTTGCATGGTATTATGTGCTAGTTACCTTTTTGATCTTTGGTGTTGGTTATTTTTTGGTTAAAAATCCAGAATTTTTGCTTCAGATTAAAAAGAAATATTTTGCTTCAAATTTGAGTAAAAAGGATATGCTTCGTATTCAGTCTAAAATTCAAAAGGCCTTTAAAAAAGACCAAGTTTTTTTAGATGGTAGTTTTAATATTTCTGCATTTAGTAAAGCAATAAATGAAAAACAACATCATGTCTCTCAAACATTTTCAGAACTCATTTCGGAGAATTTTAACGACTATGTAAATAAGCATAGAATAGAAATTGCGAAACAATTCTTGCACAATCCTAAATATGATAATTATAAAATTGAAGCCATTGCTTTAGAAAGTGGTTTTAATAATAAAGTAACATTTTACAAGGCGTTTACTAAGTTTGCTGAGCAAACTCCGGCTGCATTTCGCAAGTCAAAAAAGTGAATAATAATAATTGTTTACGGTTAAATGAATTGATTTTTAAGTGAAAAGTCACTTTTGTCGTATCTTAGTAATTGTTAAATCGTTCATTAAAACTTACTGTTATGGAAAAATCTCACACCTTAAAGCATTTCGCTAGTACATTAATTTCAATATTGTTCATTGCATTTTCTATGCATGCTCAAACAGGTTTTACTGAATATAATGGAAAGGTTATTGACGGTCGCTCTAATAAAATTTTAGAAGCAGCTAGTTTAAATATTAATGCCACCAATATCAGTACAATTACAAATTCTGAAGGAGAATTTACGCTAAAAGTTCCTAGTGCTTATTTAGATTCTAAAGTGGTAATTTCCTTATTAGGATACAACAGTTACGTAGTTCCGTTATCTCAGTTGTCTGTAGAAGATAATACCATAAAATTGTATATGGCAATTACCGAGTTATCTGCTGTAAGTATTTCTGCATATAAGGATGCTGAGAGTTTGGTAAGAAAAGTATTTGACGATAAAAATAAAAATCTAGAAGAATCTAGTGTTTTTATGACAGCTTTTTATAGAGAAACCATAAAACGCAGAAATAGAAATGTATCGTTAACTGAGGCCATAGTTAATATTTTAAAACAACCTATAACTTCAGATCAGCGTGATGCATTACAGTTAGGTAAAGCTCGAAAAAGTACAGATTATAAGCGTTTAGATACGGTTTCTGTAAAATTACAAGGTGGTCCATTTTCAACGGTATATATGGATATTATGAAATATCCTGAATATATTTTTACAGACGAGAGTATTGGGATATATAATTTTTCTTTTGATAATCCATCAACCATAAATAACCGAAATGTATATGTGATAAATTTCAGTCCAAAAAATGCTTTTCAAGATGTAAATTATATAGGTAAGCTTTTTATAGATGTAGAATCGTTGGCATTAGTAAGTGCAAATTATAGTTTGGATTTAAGTAATGAGAATAAAACGAAAAATCTACTTGTAAGAAAAAAACCGAGAGATATTGAAGTTTATCCTTTAGAAGCTAATTATAAAGTAGATTATAAAGAAAATGGAAATAAATGGTATTACAGTTATTCTAATTTAAGCTTAAAATTTAAAATAAATAAAAAACATGAACTTTTTAATAAAGTGTATACCTTAGCGAGTGAAATGGCAGTAACGGATTGGGAAGTTAATGTAGCGGATAAGAAAATTAAAAATAAAGATAAATTAAAACCAAGCGTAATAATTACGGATGCTATTTCAGGATTTTCTGATCCCGACTTTTGGGGAGAATATAACCTTATAGAACCAGACAAATCTATTGAATCTGCTATTGATAAAATTAGAAGAAATATTGAAAAGCAGAAAAACCGAGAAACTAAAAATTCTTCTAATGGCTAAATTTATGAATAGATTATTAGTCAATAATTAAGTGACTGGTTTATTTAAATTTATCTTGAAACCTTAAAGCTTGTTCAATGTGTGCTAAATGATGATTACTATGCCAAGCATAAGTGCCAATGGTTTGCTCAATTGAAAAATACTTGCCATGTTCTGGGTGAATAAATTGGAGTTTTAAATCCTCTTTGTTTAACTTTTTAAGAAGTATTTCAAGTTTTTTATGAACTCCAACTAGTATTGAAATGGAAGTGTCAATAGGTTCTGAGTAGTCTTTTAACTCTGCAAATCGGTCTTCAAAATAAGGTTTTATCATAGGAGTGTCTTCTGTAAGCGCTAATTTAAATCTCAAAAGACTATTAATGTGGCTATCTGCACAATGATGAACCACTTGTTTAATTGTCCAGCCATTTGGTCTGTACTGATAGTTAAGTTCTTTTTCGTTGAGATTTTGTGTTATTGAAATTAGAGATTGTGGAAATTTTTCAATAGATATAATCCAATCTTTAAGAAGCTCTGTTGTTATATTTTTTGGAGTTATAAATTCGCCAATAGGAAATTTTAATTGATATAGTTCTTCAGCTGTCATAATTAGTTTTCTTTTAAATCAAAACGATATTCATAACCAATGCTTAATTCTGTAAAATCTGCTTGTCCCAAATTAGCATTAATATGTGCTCCGACATAAGCATTGTTTTTTGGTGCATTATTGGTAGACCATAAGTAATATTTTAAGCCCAATCTGGCAGAAACGGTTCGTTTAATTTCGTAATACCAATCTAGCTCTCCTAAAACTTCTACGGTTTCTCCGTTTTCTAGGTCGTAAGAATACCCTTGGTTAAGTTGCCAGTCTATTTTATAAAATGGTTTGTATATGTTTAGTCCAATATTAAACTCAATACCAATGTGGTCTATTAGTAATTCTGAAGATGCAAATAAACCAAAAGCGGTTGCGTAACTATAAGGGTTTTTTGTAAAATGTGGTAATTGTTCTGCAACTAAAGCTTCATTGTTTTTTATATAATCATAATAGTGCTCGTAGAATCTGTAATAAAATCCACCACCAAATTTAAAGGTGTTATTAATAATTTTTCCTGCAGAAGCAGCAATAGAATACACTTCTTTTTTAGTATTGAAATGTTTTGATAGTACATTTTGCCCTAACCCAAATCTAAAATCATAATACATTTGAGATTTAGCCTTGAAATTTGATTTTTCAAACGTAGAAATACGCGATTGTTTGTGGTCAATTTTTGTGGAGATACTTGCTGCTAATGAATTTAAACCTTGGTTTGGCAGATTAGTATGTCCATTAGAATGGTGTAAATAACCCAATCCAAATCTCCAATCTGTTGATTTGGATTTAAACATGTCATAATATATAAATGATCTAAATGACCAATTGATTTTAGTGGTTATAGCTCTATTGAATTCGTTAGTAATTTCATCATATTGTGTATTCATATAAGAGCCACCTAAGCCAATTTGTAAGTTTAAGCCTTGAATACGTTTTTTAAATAATGAAAACTCAATAAATGGCAATATAGAGTAAGCTTGACCCACTTTTTCTGAATTTCCAAAATCTGTATAGCCAAATGAAATACCAGTTTTAGGATAGTTCAATCTTGCTGCCCATTCTTTATTTTGCTTAAAATTATAACGTCCTATACTAAAAAATAAGTTTTTTTGAAGTTTCGTTTCCGGGAAATCAGTATTAGCTTCTAGTGTTTTTCCGATGAGAATTTCAGGTATAAAAAACAGTGAATTGTTCTCGCTAGTAGAAGGTGTTTGAGCTAAACATTTTTGATGAAAAACGATTATAATTAGTGCTATAAATAAACCGAAATAGTTTTTGTAATGCATTTGTTGTAGTTGGTTGGTACTACAATAATAGCATTAAACCATTAAAAATTGATTCTAAAACTAAAATTTGGTGTGATTTTTAAAGAACGGTTATCAATTTTTATAAGTGAATCGTCTGCATCTAAACTGTAATAGCGATTGACAATGTTGGTTTGGTTGAAAATATTCCAAACTGAAGCTCCTATATCTGCTTTCACGCCTTTTGAAATTGTGAAATTATAAATTGCTGAAATATCGGTTCTAAAATAACCTGGTAGTCTTTTGTTATTTGGCGCGTTGTATTCTATCACCATATTACTTTCATCTTGTAATGATAACGGTGTTGTAAATGGTCTGCCAGAATGCCAATTAATACCAAAACCAACTTTAAAATTATTATAGTTGTAAGTTAAAGAAGCATTGGCAACATGTTGTAAATCTAAGGAGTTTGGAAAAGAATTTCCGTCGTTTAAATTCTCAAAATGATAATCGTTTTTACTATAAGAATAACTTAGCCAAGTACTAAAATTACTAATGCGTTTGTTAATTAAAAAGTCAATGCCTTTTACGGTATAAGAACCTATGTCATTTATAAATTGAAATTGATTTTGAAACCCTTGACTTTGGGCTGTAATATTACTGACATTTTTGTAATAACCTTCAAGTGAAACTAAAAGGTTATTATGGTTGTAACTAATGCCAGCAGATACTTGTTGGCTTGTAACTAGTGGAGTATTGTTTGTGTTTGCTAATTGCCAACGTCGTTTTTCTATACCTAGAAAGTCTTGCTGTAAATCTATAACCTGCGTAATTGCTTGATTTTTAATTTCTCCTAATATTTCTAGCCTAAAGTGATCAGATATTTTTTGATTAAATGCAAATCTAGGTTCAATAATAAGATCTTGTAGTTTACTAAAATAGTTGATTCTTGCACCAAAACGTAAATATGTGTTACGAGACTGAGAGTAACGTACAATTTCACCAAATAATGCATGTGATCTTATAATTTCTTTTTTGAGGCTTGTATAATTAGGATTAATAACATCTTCTAAATTGGTCACACCAACTTCATTAAACTGATAGCCAAAATTTAATTTTAAACTTGGGCTTAATACTTTTGAAATATCAAATCGTAAACCATAATCTTCAACTTTATTTTTTTGTTCTAAAAGTTGATTACTAGTAATGTTATTGTTTTTGGCATCTAGGACATATCTAGAATAATACGCTTCAGTAGATATACTTATTTCATTTTTTAATTGTTTAGCATAATTAGCGCTAGCTCCAAAACTTACTTGGTTAAGCTGGCTCTTTGTTTCTTGAAAATTATTTTCGGAAGTGGTAAAAACTTGATTGTAATATAAGTTGTTATACATATTCATCACATTAATACGGAACTTAGAGGTGTTGTCTATATCGTATAAAAACTTAGCATTAAAATCGTGAAACAAAAAACGTTCATCTAATGCTAATTGTGTGTTGTTATTAGTTGTATTTAATTCTGAATCTCTAAAAATTCTATCAAAATAAGCATCGTAAGTTTTAGAAACCAAAATATCAGTAAAAGAGCGTCTTGCTGCTAATTGTAGTTCGGTTTTTTTTGAGAGCGGAATTTTTGCATAACCATCTACACTTAATAGATTTCCTCCAATGCCTCCGCTTCTTTTTTTATCTAATTCATCTACATTTTTTATAGCAATAGTGCTCGAGACTCCATTACCAAATTTGGCACTTGTTCCGTTTTTAGAAACCGTAATATTTTCAGATAAATAAGGGTTAAAAGCAGAGATTAATCCAAAGAAATGACCAGTTTGGTACATTCTTATGCCTTCATATAAAATAAGATTTTGGTCATTTGTTCCTCCTCTAACATTAATGTTAGAAATGCGTTCGTCTACGCTAATAATTCCTGGTAAATTTTGTACTATTTGTAGTATATCTGGTTCAATTAATCCAGGTAAAATTTCAAATGATTTGGTGTCTGCTTCAATTGTACCATTATTGGTTTTAGAAATACCTTTAGTAAGATAATTGATAACCACAACTTCTTCTAAATGCTGAATTTCATTTTGTAATTCTGATATGCTTTTTGGTGTAATAGCGATGAATCGGTCACTTAAAATTTCAAAATTAAGTTGTGTAACAAGTTTTAATTGAGTAATTACTTGTTCTAAGGATAATTCTGGGTACAATGGAGAAATTAATAGACCTTCAATTGTTTTGGTTTCAAAAGAAAATTTTACGTTGTATTGTTTTTCTAAATCTATTAGAATTTTGGCAAGCGGTTGTTTCTCCTCTTGTTCTTGGCTGAAAGCAAGGTTACAAGAGGCAATAGTTAAAAAGAAAAAAAATAGACAGAGTAATTTTTTATTCACGCTTTAGTAAAATAGATTTTCCTGATTTGCTGTAGCTTAAATTTAATGGTATTGTAACAGATTTCAAGGCTAAATCTAAATTATTATGAGTAAAGCTTCCTGTGAATAAACGCGAGGTGTCAATTTGATCTGTATGTATTTGTAAATCATATTGATTTTCAAACTCAGTAATCACATGTTTTAAAGGAACGCTTTTAAAGCTGCTTTCTCCATGTAGCCAAATAGGTTGTGTGTCAGTTTCTTTATCAGCTGTAAGTTGTTCTCCGTCAATAATTTTGAAGGTGTGTCCTGGTTTTAATTTTACGGTTTTATTATTGTGTGTAACGCCAACTAAACCTTCGTAACAAGTTACTTCAAAGTAAGATTCACGCTGTTTTACATTAAATTGTGTACCTAAAACGCTAACAATTCCATCTGAGGTAATGACATCAAACTTCTCACCTTTGGCAACTTTAAAAAAGGCTTCGCCATTTAACGTAACTGCTCTTGTTTTACTCCAGTTGTTTTCATTAAAAGTTAAGGTTGAATTCGCATTTAAATCTACCGTAGAGTTATCTGGTAATTGAATTGTTGTTTGCTGTGCAACAAGAGTTTCAATATGTTCGTCTAAGTTTGAAGTATAAAAATAGACACTAAATCCTATAGCTAATACAGCTGCTATTCTAAGTAGCGGTTTTAACCATTGGTTGGTTTTTGATGACTGAGATTTAAGATGCGGTTTTAGTGTTTGGTAAGTTTGGTCTACTGAAAATTCTGGAGCTTTAAAACCTTTTAAAGTCGCATCCATTTTAATTAGTTGATTATAATCCTCAAGCTGCTCAAAAGCATATTGCTCTTCAGGATTTAGGTTATTATCTAACCATTTTTTTATGAGTTCTTCTCTTTTCATATTCTTATTTCAACTATATAACAGTCTAGGTTTAAAAATCCCTACCATCTTTAAGTTTTAAAGTTCATCTATGTCTTCTCTTAATTTTTTTAAAGCTCCATAAATACGTTTTTCAACACCTTTTACAGAAATGTCTAAGAGTTCTGCTATTTCCTTAAAGCGTTTGCCTTCAACTCTATTCATTAAAAATGCAACACGTTGTGCTTCAGTTAGTTTATTGATGGCTTTTTCTAGTTTTTGATGGTATTCTTTTTCTTGTAAAACAAATTCTGGTGTTTCATTAGTAGAATGTTTTTGAGGGATTTTACTATGCTTTAATACTACTTTTTGATGCGCAAAAGCATTCAGCATTAAGTTATTTGCTGTAGTGAATAAGTAACTTTTTGCTTTGCTTGGTTCAATTTTACTGCAATTATTCCACAATTTTATAAATGCCTCTTGAACTTGATCTTGTGGATTTAAGTGTTCTCCAAATTTGTAATACAAAAAATCATGCAAGTTTTTGGCGTGCTTTTTATAGATACTTTCAAATAATTGTGATTCGCAAATGTTATTTCGTAAAGGTTTACTCATAGCTTCTTAAAGGTGCCACAAATTATAAATAATATTTTAATAATTGCGAGTAGGACTTTTTATAACTAAACTGTTTTATAATAAATAGTTAAAGTATAAATACTATGAAAACCAAATTTAAGCACTTTCTAATTAGCTTCATTTTTGTTCTTTTTTGTGTTTCATCTTGTCAAGACGAGATTTCTCAAATTGAAGATCAAAATGAGCAAGAAACTATTGTGCCAGGTACTAATTTGGCAAATCTTATGAGTAGAACTGCAACTAATGATGGAGCAGTAGACGATTTTTTAGACAATGCAAGTTGCTTTTCAGTAGAATTACCAGTGACTATTGTGTTAAGCGATATTACTATTATAATTGAAACTGAAGCTGATTTATTTGAACTAGAGGATTTATTAAGTAACGTTTCTGTTGATGACGATATCTTAGATTTTATATTTCCTATTACTGTTATATTTAGTGATTATAGCGAAATTGTCATTGAGAATGAAGACCAACTTCTAAATTTTATTGAAGCATGTGTTGAGGATGATATTGATGTTATTGAATGTGTCGATTTTATATACCCTATTTCATTTTCGGTTTTTAATTCAGGATTTAATCTTATCGAAACCATTGTCATTGAAAATGATGAAGCTTTATACGTGTTTTTGGAAGAATTGGATCAAGATGAAAATACTTTAATCGTTAGTTTAGACTTTCCTATAACTTTAGAATATGGTAATGGTGAAACCATTGAGGTTAACACTAATGAAGAATTAGCAAATGCAATTGAAGACGCAGATCAATTTTGTGAGGATGAGAACGATGATTGTGTAGAAGATGAAGTTGTATTGAATTTAATGGAATGTCCTTGGGAAGTTTATGTATACACTAATAATGATTTAGATAATTTAGATGGTCCGTATTTTTTTAATTTTAATGAAAATGCTGTTTTAACTATTGAAGGTATTACAACAGAAACACATTACACGTCCTGGGCAATTAATGAAACAGATGCAGGCTTGGAGCTTTTTATTGAATCTTTCTACTACTACGAAGCTGAATTTGGTAATTGGTTAATTGTAGAATGTGGTGATGACGAGTTACGTTTTGAACACCTTTCAGTTGACGGAACAGGGATGTATTTTGAACAAGATTGTGATGATGATTTAGAGTGCTCAATTACAGATATCAGTAGCATTTTACAAGAATGTCCATGGGATTTTACAGATGGCACAGGTAATTATGACAACTATCAATTAATTTTTAATGATAATGGAGAGCTACAAATCTCAGAAGGGATGGCAGCATCTGCAATTGGTGGTTATTGGAGTTTGTCTTCTACAGATAATGGTGTTGCGCTTACATTTTCAAACTTAACGGCATTTCAAGATAGTTTAGGAGGAGAATGGATAATTATCTCTTGTAATGACAATGATGAATCCTCAAATGAATTAACAATTATTCAAGATAATACTATACTGGAATTAGAACAAGATTGTTTAGGAGATTTAGGTTGTTCAGTTGAAGATATTAATGCAGATATTTTGGAATGTGCTTGGTCGTTACAAACAAATCTTTTTGATTCATTTGTTCCTGTTTATGTTCATTTTGGACCTGATGGAAATGTATTTGTTGAAGGTGCAGATAATTTAGAATCACCAATTGGTACTTGGGATCTTGTGACCATTTCAACAAACATATTTATAGATTTTACATTTCAACAAGGTTATGAAACATTAAATGGGCAATGGCAAGTTGTGGAATGTGAACAAGGCGAATTGTATTTGGTTAACGATGATAATAATATTGTTTTAGAACAAGCTTGTGAAGTTAATAATCAAGATCTTTTAAATTGTTATAGTCTATATGTTTTGTCTCAAGAATGTGATGATAATAATGACGGAATAGCAACTTTTGTTTTTGAAACTAATAGTTTACAAACGTCAGAATGTATAGCACTTTATCCAATAGCTGGAAGTTATCATCCTACATATGAAGATGCTGTGAATACAACAAATCACTTAAATATTCAGTTAACAACACCAACAGAATTAGCATCTCAAACCATATATTTTAGAGTGTTTAATCAAGAAACACATGAATTTGCTATACAAGAATTAGAGCTTATAGTTGAATCTTGTAATGATGCTGTTTTTAGTTGTTTCGGAGATTTTGAAATTGTAGAATGTGACCAACCAAATAATGTGCCTGTTTATAATTTAAGCGCAAACACCATAGGTTTGGTAGATTGTACTGAAGTTTATTATCCATCATTTCACGAAACTTTAATAGATGCACAGAATGATGTAAACCCAATAGTAAATACTGAAGCATACGGAACATTAGTGACAGAAGTGTATTTAAGAATAGAAGCTGAAAGCGGAAACTTTGAAGTCTTTGCTGTTTTCTTAAATACGGTTGAATGCAATTATTTTGAGTGTTTTGGTAATTATAATTTAACAGCATGCGATGAAGAAGATGGTGCTGTGGATGGCTTAGCAAACTTTAATTTACAGCAAATCTTTGCAAACTGTCCAAATGATGATGTAGAGTATAATTTTTACTTGTCGGTAGCTGATGCTGAAGCACAAGTTGGAGCTTTAGTCAGTCCTTTTACAAATTATTCAAATCCACAAATTATATATTCTAGGGTGGCTTTAGCTTCAGATAATTTGGTTTATGAAATATTTACCCATGAGTTAATTATAGAAGATTGTAATTCTAATGATTGTACAGAAGGAGATATTGATGGAATTTTAACTGAATGCCAATGGAACATCACAAGTTATAACGGAAGTGATAATCTAATCGGTTATAATTTCGATTTTGAGTCAAACTCAGGTATAGTAGTTATTTATAATGATACAATTACAATCGATGCTAGTTGGATAACATCACAAAACAATGGTGTAATTATTGAATTCTCAAATGTTGCAGGTCCAAATATCCAAGCTATAAACGGTAGTTGGAGAGTGGTGGAATGTACAGCAGAACAATTAGTGTTGCATAATGTTAATGATAGTAATAATGAAATAGTTCTAGATAGAACCTGTGAATAAAGAAAGTGCTAAAAGTTAGTAATTTTAGTAAGTTAGTTAAGTTGATTAAAAAGAGTTGCTCGCCATGAGTAGCTCTTTTTCTTTAAAAGCAAAAAGTCAATATATGTAATGTTTTATCTTCTTAAACCTTCATTTGTAACAAAAAACTAATTCTTAAACTCATTAGTAATTCGCTCATAAATTCTTAAATTTGCAGCTTATTAAATAATTACGGGCTGCTTTGTTGCAGGCTGCAAATAGAATACTAGAAACATGTTCAATAATTTAAGTGATAAGTTAGATAAAGCGTTACACGTATTAAAAGGTCATGGTAGCATTACAGAAGTAAATGTTGCTGAGACACTTAAGGAAGTAAGACGTGCGCTTTTAGATGCCGATGTTAACTTTAAAATTGCAAAGGAATTTACCGTACGTGTAAAAGAAAAAGCACTTGGTCAAGATGTACTAACCACATTACAACCAGGTCAATTAATGGTTAAAATCGTTAAAGACGAATTAACCGAATTAATGGGAGGTGATGTAGAAGGTATTAATCTTTCTGGTAATCCAAGTGTAATTTTAATGTCAGGTCTTCAAGGGTCTGGTAAAACCACTTTTTCTGGTAAGCTTGCCAATTATTTAAAAAACAAAAAAACGAAGAAGCCTTTATTGGTAGCTTGTGATGTTTATCGTCCTGCTGCAATAGATCAGTTACATGTTGTCGGTGATCAAATAGGTGTTGAGGTTTTTAGTGATAGAGGAAATAATGATCCTGTAGCGATTTCGCAAGCAGGTATTGCTCATGCAAAAGCTAATGGTTTTAATGTTGTTATTATTGATACAGCAGGTCGTTTAGCGGTAGATGAAGCGATGATGACTGAAATCTCTAATATTCACAAAGCAATTCAACCACAAGAAACCTTATTTGTTGTAGATTCTATGACAGGTCAAGATGCGGTGAATACGGCAAAAGCCTTCAATGATATCTTGAATTTTGATGGTGTTATCCTAACTAAATTAGATGGTGATACACGAGGTGGAGCAGCAATTTCTATTAAGTCTGTAGTAAATAAACCAATTAAGTTTATTGGTACAGGTGAAAAGATGGAAGCTATTGATGTCTTCTATCCATCACGTATGGCAGATCGTATTTTAGGTATGGGTGATGTGGTGTCTTTAGTGGAACGTGCTCAAGAGCAGTTTGATGAAGAAGAGGCACGTAAACTTCAAAAGAAGATTGCTAAAAATCAGTTTGGGTTTGATGATTTCTTAAAACAGATTCAGCAAATCAAGAAAATGGGTAACATGAAGGATCTTATCGGAATGATTCCTGGAGCTGGCAAAATGATGAAAGATATTGATATCGATGATGATGCTTTTAAAGGTATTGAAGCAATTATCCATTCAATGACACCAGAAGAACGCTCTAATCCATCAGTAATAAATGCAAGTCGTAAAAAACGAATTGGTAAAGGTTCTGGTACATCTGTACAAGAAGTAAATCAACTCTTAAAGCAATTTACGCAAATGAGTAAAATGATGAAGATGATGCAAGGTGGAGGAGGAAAGCGTATGATGCAAGCGATGCAGAATATGCCAAAATAGAAATTTTAAGTTTCTATATTCCGTAGATTTTTTTAAATATTTAAATATAACCAAGTAAATATTAGCGCTATAGCGCTTTTGCTAGAAAACAACAACCAACAGCATGACAATTTTAGACGGAAAAAAAATAAGCAACGACATTAAAAACGAAATCAAAGCCGAAGTCGATAAGATGAAAGCTAATGATGAAAAAGTTCCGCATTTAGCAGCAGTAATTGTTGGTAATGATGGAGCAAGTTTAACTTATGTTGGCAGTAAAGTGAGAGCATGTGAGCGTGTTGGTTTTGAGTCTACAATGGTACGTTTATCGAGTACAACGAGTGAAATTGAGTTGTTAGATAAAATTGAAGAGTTAAATAAGAATAATGATATCGATGGTTTCATTATACAGTTGCCATTGCCACGTCAAATTAATACTCAAAAAGTATTAATGGCTGTAGATCCTAACAAAGATGTGGATGGATTTCATCCTATGAATTTCGGAAAAATGGCATTGGATATGTCTACTTTTATTCCTGCAACGCCTTTCGGGATTTTAGAATTATTAGAACGTTACAGAGTTGATACAGATGGTAAGCATACCGTAATTATTGGTCGTTCTCACATTGTTGGTCGACCTATGAGTATACTAATGGGTAGAAAAGGTTTTCCTGGAAACTCAACTGTAACTTTAACGCATAGTCACACTAAGAATATTACACAGATTACATCACAAGCAGATATTATTATATCAGCATTGGGTATTCCTAATTTCTTAAAAGCAGAAATGGTAAAAGATGATGCTGTTATTATTGATGTTGGGATTTCTCGTGTAACTGATGATTCTGAAAAAGGTTATTATATAACAGGAGATGTGGATTTTGAACACGTGAGTAAAAAAGCGAGTTTTATCACTCCGGTTCCTGGTGGAGTAGGCCCAATGACTATTGCAATGCTATTAAAAAATACATTATTGGCTAGAGAGCAGCACAGAAAATACAATAGGTAATATTTTTGTATGGAGTTACTGTGGCTATCTATCGTTAATACAAAAGTAACGATAGGTAGTTTTCAGCATATCATTCCTATTCTGTTTGCTATTGGCTTTACTGTTTTTCTAGTTAAATATTCTAAGAAGCATTTTAATGAGCCACAAAAACAAAAGGCTGTTCACTATTTAGGGTGGATGGTTTCTGCTACGCTTATTGGATTTCATTTATATCGCATACTTTTCAGTAATTATAATGTCAAAACCGATTTGCCACTTTACCTCTGTAGTTTAATGGCACTTCTCATTCCTTTTTTTACACACTACCGTAAGTACTGGATGTTTGAAATATTAGTGTTTTGGATCATAGGAGGCACTTTACAAGCTGTTATTACACCAGATATAACGAATGGTTTTCCTAGTTTCGATTATTTTAGGTATTGGGTAGTGCATTTAGGGTTACTATCCATTATTTTCTATTTTGTATTTGAATTGAAAATGAAACCAACCTTGAGAAGTGTTTTTAAATCTTTTTTAGCACTTCAGGTTTATGTCGTTTTAATGATAGTATTGAATGTACTCTTAGATGCTAATTATTTTTATTTAAATGAGAAACCTAAATCAGCGACGTTATTAGATTATTTTGGGGAATGGCCTTATTATATTCTAGTTGGTCAGTTGATTATTATTCCTTTGTTTCTTTTAATTTATTTACCGTTTTTACTTTGTGGTAAGCAAGAAAAACTACTTAGCAAATAACTGAGTCATATCTTTAAAAGCTTTAAACTCTAGAGCATTGCCAGAAGGGTCTTTAAAAAACATGGTGGCTTGTTCACCAACTTGTCCTTCAAATCGTATATAAGGTTCAATAATAAATGTAATGCCTTTAGATTTTAATAATTCGGCAAAATTTTGAAATGTTTTCCAAGGTAAAACAACACCAAAATGCGGTACAGGAATAGCTTTGCCATCTACCAAATTAGTAGCATCTGCAGTGGTTTGTTTTTCTTTATAGTGTATGACTAACTGATGTCCAAAAAAGTTATAATCTACCCAATGATCACTGCTACGTCCTTCTTCAAAATTTAGAACATTAGTGTAGAAATTTCTGCATTTAGAAAGATTATCTACAGGAATTGCTAAGTGAAAAGGAGTAAGTGCCATAATTAATGATTATTAGACCTATCTATTGTTTTGGGTTGAAATGTTTTTACAGAATCACTTATAAGTGTGTTTAATTCTTTAAATTCTTCTTTAGTAAGCTCTCTGTATTGACCTAATGAGATATCTAACTTTATATTCATTATTCTTACGCGCTTTAAGGTTTGTACTTCGTAATTTAAGTACTCACACATGCGACGAATTTGGCGATTTAAGCCTTGTGTTAAAATAATACTGAAGGTAAATTTGTCAATCTTCTTAACTACACATTTTTTGGTGCGCTTACCTAAGTCTTCCAAATAAATACCACCAGACATACGCTCAATAAAGGTCTGAGAAATAGGAGTGTCAACGGTGACGATATATTCCTTTTCGTGATTATTACTAGCTCTTAGAATTTTATTTACAATATCTCCATCATCCGTAAGTAGAATTAAACCTTCACTGGGTTTATCTAATCTTCCAATTGGGAAAATACGTTTGGGATAATTAATGTAATCAATAATATTGTCCTTTTCAACACGTGTATCTGTAGTACAAACTATTCCAACGGGTTTGTTAAAAGCTAAATAAACAAAATCTTGTTTGCGTTCGCCAATAATTTCACCATCAACTTTTACAACATCTTCTGATGCTACTTTTGTACCCATTTCTGGGACAACATCGTTTATGGTAACTCTTCCTGCTTCTATTAATCGGTCAGCTGCTCTACGTGAGCAATAGCCTGCTTCGCTGAGGTATTTATTAAGGCGTTTTAATTCTTGTGACATGCTGTAAAAATACAATAAAGATTATTCATTAATAAACTCAATAATCTGTGGAATTAGAGATGCATCTTTTAGACCATGACCAAAACCAGTAGTAGAAATAAATTTAGAATTTTTATAACGACTAGCAATTAATTGTCCATCTTCATATGGAATAATGCGATCATTTTTATCATGAATAATTAAACCTTTTGCGGCAAAGTTCTTCGTGAAATTAGCTGCAGAAAAATAAGATACTGGTTGCTCAAAACGTTCTAAAACAATTTGATCTAAACCATTAGAAATTCGGTTGTTAAAACCCATCATTGATTTGTATCTGTCAAATACACCTGTAAAATGAGCTGGCGCACCTAAGAGCACAAGTTTTTTTATAGATGGTAATTGGTGCTTATGCAAGCAAAATACGCTTGCCATTCCACCAACGGAATGCCCTATTAAAACGTCTGGTTGAAATTTTTTCACCACTACATTTATAAATTCAGAATATAAAACAGCATTAAATTGTTTGCCATCAGATCTACCATGAGCAGGAGCATCTAAAGCAATAATATTATAGTCTTGTGCTTTTAAGTCTTTTAAAATATAATCCCAACGTGAGGTATTACTTTCCCAGCCATGTGCTAACAAAACAGTTTTGCCTTTGCCCACCCAACGGTAGGTTGCAATTTCCATGTTGTTATATTTGACTTCTTCAAAATAAGCGGATTCTATAATGCGTTTTTGATCGTCGTTATAACGCCCTTTTCTTGGAGAAGCAAATAAATTAAGTGCCTTTTTAGAGGCATATTTAGATGAAATTAAACTCGTTGCATTGAGTGCGTTTCCAATAGATTTAATTACAAAACTACTCATATCAGTTGTCTTCTCTATTTACTGCTTCTATTGAAAAAGCAGGTAAGCAAATAGCTAAGTATTCGCAAGGTTCGGTAAAAGGGTTAGAGTATTGTAATCTGGTATTTTTTTCTACTTTAATTGATTGACCAGCTTCTAAGACTATAGTTTCACCATCGATGATAAATTGCTTTTTTCCTCTAATAATAAAGGTGTATTCATCGAATTCTGGAGTTTGAAAAGGTTCTGACCAACCAGCTGGCGCAACCATGTGAGCAATACTTAATTGAGAATTACCATCTGTGGCATTTCCAAAGTGTTCTTTTATAATTTTACCGTCGTCTGTAGGCACTACAAATGGCGAATTTTGAATTGTATATTTTTGCTTTTTGTGCATACTTTTAACTGTTTACCTAAAATTAAGGTATCTAATTTTAATCTACCAATGAATCATAAAATATTTAATCTTCGCTTTTCCAGGAATCTGAATAGGGTCAATAGTCATATTCATATCAAAACGCATACTAGCTGGTAATTCCTTTTTATCAATAGTGAAAGATGCATTTATTTCATTCACAGAAACAACAATAGCATTTATAAGATTATCAATTTTTGAAATTTTATAAGCGGCATTAATATCTTTAAACGTACTTAACGTAGATATATTTTTCTCAGTTTTAAATCGCGCGTCAATAATGTTGACACTAGAAATAACTGAAGTAGAATCTAAAGCTTCTTTAGGAGATAAGTCTAATAGTTTTTTTCCTCCTTTTTCAAAAATTTCAATGGTATTTACAGAGCCTATAAATTCATCTCCTGCAATATAACGTACTACTGAGTCATTACTAAAAATGGCTTCTAATTCTCTTACTTGTGTAGAATCAGTTAGTAACCCAATATGACTCTTAGTTACTGCAAAAGGGTTTGATGCTTTGTCTGTGGTGCAACTAGTTATTATTAGGCCACAAATTAATACTGCAAATAGGGTGTTTTTCATTTTAGATTTAGACATTATTTTATTTAATCATTTTACTTAATATTCCTAAGACTCCTCTTATAACGGTTGCACTGGTTAAAACCTTAACAATAGGATTCATTCGTGTGCTTTTTCTCCGCGTTGTACTTGTTTTTCGTTTGCTTTCAGCACGTTTTAATGCTTCTTTTTCTTCTTTAGCTTTTTGTTTAGCTTCTTCAGCTTCGGCTTGCTTAATCTTTTCATTTAGCATTTCGTAAGCACTCTCTCTATCAATCTCTTTATTGTATTTTCTAGCCAATTGAGATTGGGCTAATAAGCTTCCTAATTCAGATTCGGTTAAAACATCCATTCTGCTCATTGGTGCGCGCATCATGGTTGCAGCTAATGGAGTTGGTTTTCCTTTCTCGTCTAATGCAGATACTAATGCTTCTCCAATTCCGAGAGAGGTTAATACTTCTGCTGTGTCGTAATATGCTGTATCTGGATAGTTTTGAGCAGTTAATTTAATCGCTTTTCTGTCTTTGGCAGTAAATGCTCTTAAAGCATGTTGTACTTTTAAACCTAATTGACCTAAAACAGATTCTGGTACATCTGTTGGACTTTGCGTAACAAAATAAATACCAACACCTTTACTTCGTATCAGTTTTACAATGCTTTCAATTTGGTTTAATAAGGCGTCTGACGCTTCATTAAAAATTAAATGCGCTTCGTCAATAAACATAATTAATTCTGGTCGTCCACTATCTCCTTGTTCTGGAAAGGTAGAGTAGATTTCAGCTAATAAACTCAACATGAAAGTTGAAAACAATTTGGGCTTATCTTGTATATCTGTTAATCTGATAATGTTAATATAACCACGACCATTCTCATCGATACGCAATAAATCTTGAGTATCAAAAGAGGTTTCTCCAAAGAATAAATCTCCACCTTGTTGCTCAATTTCAATTAGTTTTCTAAGGATGGCTCCTGTTGAAGCTGTTGAAATACGACCATAAGATTCTTCAAATTCTTTTTTGCCTTCACTTGTAGCATATTGCAATATTTTCTTGAAATCTTTAAGGTCTAATAGCGGCAGATGGTTATCGTCGCAATATTTAAAAATCACTGAAATAATTCCTGCTTGTGTTTCCGTAACATCTAATATTCTAGAAATTAAAACAGGTCCAAATTCACTGATAGTGGCTCTAAGTCTTACACCATCTTGTTCTGATAACGTCAATAATTCTACAGGAAATCCTTTGGCTTCAAAAGGCAAGCCAATTTTTTCCATTCGTTCATCAATCTTAGCGTGTCCTGGACTCGGTTTTGCTAAACCACTTAAATCTCCTTTAATGTCCATTAACAAAACAGGAACACCTTTCTCAGAAAGATTCTCCGCTAATACTTGTAACGTTTTTGTTTTACCAGTACCAGTTGCACCAGCAATAAGACCATGTCTGTTCATGGTTTTTAAAGGGACATTTACAAAGGTGTTTGTTATAGTTTTACCATCAAGCATGGCAGAACCAAGGGTAATATAGTCGCCTTTAAAGGTGTTTCCTTGGTTTATATCTTTTATGAATGCTTCTGTATTCTTCATTAGTCAGAAAATTTGGATAAAAATACTCTAATTTTAATCAAGTATGAAATAGTTTTTGGTCTCAGTTTGCAGTCGCTGTCTTAGTATTCAGTTTTATATTTGTATTTTTAAACTTTGTGTCATTGCGCCTTTACAAGGCAAAAAAGATTTTAATAAGCCAACTTCTAATCACTAAAATTACTGCAAACTGAGACTGAGACTGTAAACTAAATAACTATCTTTGCCCACTATGACAAGAAGAGAACGACAAGAGTTAATAGATAAAGGTTTGTTATTGCCTTTAATGGAAGAGTTTTATACGATTCAAGGTGAGGGATTTCACAAAGGTACTGCTGCTTATTTTGTGAGAATTGGTGGCTGTGATGTAGGTTGCCATTGGTGCGATGTTAAAGAAAGCTGGTTGGCAGAATTACATCCGCCTACGGAAACGGAAAAGATTGTTGAGAATGCAGTGAAATATAGCAATACCATTGTTGTTACTGGTGGTGAGCCGTTAATGTGGGACATGGGACCTTTAACGGCACAACTAAAAGCCAAAGGAGTACAAACACATATTGAGACGTCTGGTGCTTATGAGTTATCTGGTACTTGGGATTGGATTTGTCTGTCTCCAAAAAAGATGAAATTACCAACCGAAAGAGTTTACGAAAAGGCACACGAATTAAAGTGTATTATTTACAATAAAGACGATTTCCGTTTTGCAGAAGAGCAAGCTGCTAAAGTAAATAAAGATTGTATATTATATTTACAACCAGAATGGAGTAAGCGAGATAAAGTGGTACCGCAAATAGTAGATTACGTAATGGAAAATCCTAAATGGAAAGTTTCTTTACAAACACATAAGTATTTGAATATCCCTTAAAAACTAAAATAAACTAGTTTTTATTATTTTTTTAGAAACCCTTAATTTTTATAAAATGATAAGAGATTTATGGAAAGAGCAATGGAAAACCGTTGTTTTTGATGACTTTGTGCATCCTGATGAAAAATATCAATTATCTAATTACGGTCGATTAGCCCGAATTAGAAATGGAAAAAAAGTTCTTTTTGAACCCTATAAGATGCATGGTTACTTGTATTTTAAAGTAAAAAAAATAGAAAAGGGGAAATTCAAAACATATTATTTGCATAAAATACTAGCGCAACACTTTTTAGAGCAAAAGGATGGAGTATACGTCATTCATTTAGATTACGATAAATTGAATAATCACATAGATAATCTTAAATGGGTTACAAAACGCGAAAAAGAAATCCATCAGTTTTCTAATCCTAGTTATAAAAGGCCAGAAAAACTAACTTCAGCAAAGCTTTCAGAAAACGATGTTAGACGTATAAAAAAGATGCTAAATGATCCAAATAGAAGAACGAGGTTAAAAATGATAGCAAAGCGATTTGGTGTTAGCACAATGCAACTGCAAAGGATTAAAACTGGTGAGAATTGGGGACATGTACCATCTTTATAATATGTGTCTACTTAGGGTAGAATTTTTTAAATGAAGTTCTTTCTGTGGCTGTTTTTGTTTTGATAACCCTATTTTTTTAATAGCTAAAAAACGCCTTGATTTCTCAAGGCGTTTTTCAATATCTAAAAGTGAATATATTTACTTTGTAAAAGGTACAGCAACTCTAATAGTTCCCCAACCCATATGCATCTGTACACCATCATCTGATTTATCAAAAGCGATAGAAAATGCTTCTAAAGATTCTTTGCCTTCTGTTACAGGGACTGTAATGCTAGCAACAATATTATCTTCTTTATAACCAGAAGCTCCCCAATTGTTTACATCAGAACTAATGGCAATTGTCCATTCTTTATCGCCTGGCATAGTAAATAAAGAATACGTACCAGCTTTAACTGTTTTGCCTCCTAATTTCATATCGGTAAATAAAATAAGTTCAGTAGCTTCATTAGCACCTGTTCTCCATACTTTATCTTTTTGAGTTAATTTTTTAGCATCTCTACCTTTAAGTTGAGGTCTTCCATAATACACTTTAATTAACTGTTCGTTTCCTCTACCAAAAGAAGCTGCATCCATTGGGCTTTTGTCTAAGCCACTAAATTTTTGAGCGTCTACATTAAAAGATACAAGCATCATAAATGCAAAAGCAATAGTTGTAAAAAGTCTTGTTGTTTTCATAATAATTTTAATTGTTTTGTTTGGTTAAAAATAGAGTTTAATATGTGTACTATGTCGTAAGGAAATACTAAAATTTACAGATTAACAGATAAACTATTTATTTAAGGATAAGTTGGTTTTAATATGGTTAGTTTTTTTAATTTTTTGTTTTAAATTGTAACCATTATTGTTTTTTATGTTTTTAATATGAAAGTTTAACTTCATATTTGTCCTCTAATTAATAATGTAAGGTTTAATTAAAGCCTAGTTAAAAAGATAAAAGTTATGTGCGGAATTGTATGTGCGTTCGATATAAAGCAAAAAGTTGAAGATTTAAGACCTCAGGTATTAGAGATGGCAAAAACCATTCGTCATCGTGGACCAGACTGGAGCGGAATTTATAGTGATGATAAAGTGATCATGGCGCATGAGCGTTTGGCAATTGTAGATCCAGCTTCAGGAAAACAACCTTTGTTAAGTCCAGATAAAAAATTAATCTTAGCAGCCAACGGTGAAATCTATAACCATAGAGCGATAAGAAAACAATTTGAAGGTAAGTATGATTTTCAAACACAAAGTGACTGTGAAGTGATTTTAGCTTTGTATCAAGAAAAAGGTGTGGACTTTGTTGATGATATGAACGGTATTTTTGGTTTTGCTATTTATGATGCTGAAAAAGATGAGTATTTCATTGCTAGAGATCATATGGGAATTATTCCTTTATATATAGGATGGGATAAAAACGGAACATTCTATGTGGCTTCAGAATTAAAAGCACTAGAAGGTATTTGTACTAAAATTGAATTATTTCCTCCAGGACATTACATGTCTAGTAAAGATGGTGAATTTGTAAAATGGTACAAACGCGATTGGGCAGAGTATGAAGCTGTAAAAGATAATGAAACTAGTATTGCTGAAGTAAAGCAAGCCTTAGAAGATGCTGTACATAGACAATTAATGAGTGATGTGCCTTATGGAGTTTTATTATCTGGTGGTTTAGATTCTTCAGTAACGTCTGCCATTGCTAAAAAGTATTCTGAAAGACGTATCGAAGCCGATGATAAAGAAAAAGCATGGTATCCTCAATTACACTCGTTTTCAGTTGGGTTAGAAGGTTCTCCAGATTTAGCTGCAGCTAAAAAAGTGGCAGATCATATTGGTACGGTTCATCATGAGATTAAGTTCACTATCCAAGAAGGTTTAGATGCTATTAAAGATGTAATTTATAACATCGAAACTTACGATATAACAACCATACGTTCATCGACACCAATGTATTTAATGGCAAGAGTTATTAAATCTATGGGAATTAAAATGGTATTATCTGGTGAAGGAGCAGATGAGTTATTTGGTGGCTATTTATATTTTCACAAAGCTCCAGATGCTAAAGAATTTCATGATGAGACAGTTCGTAAATTAGATAAGTTACACATGTACGATTGCTTAAGAGCTAACAAAAGTTTAGCAGCATGGGGAATTGAAGGTCGTGTGCCATTTTTAGATAAAGAATTTATGGATGTGGCCATGCGCATCAACCCACAAGATAAAATGATTAACGGAGAACGTATGGAAAAATGGGTTGTTCGTAAAGCATTTGAAGATATGATACCTGAAAGCGTAGCTTGGAGACAGAAAGAACAGTTTTCTGATGGTGTAGGTTACAGTTGGATCGATACTTTAAAAGAACTCGTTGCTTCAGAAGTTACAGATGAGCAAATAGAAAATGCAGCATTTCGTTTTCCAATAAATACACCTCTAAACAAAGAAGAGTATTATTACAGAAGTATTTTTGAAGGTCATTTTCCAAGTGATGCAGCAGCATTAAGCGTGCCTCAAGAAGCAAGTGTTGCTTGCAGTACGGCAACAGCTTTAGAATGGGATGAAGCCTTTAAAAACATGAATGATCCTTCTGGTAGAGCTATTGCTAATGTGCATGATAAGGCGTATTAAAAAAGATGTGAATTCGTCGTTTTTATGTAGAATTATTAAAATATAAATGTTCAAAATCTCGCTTCTGCGAGATTTTGTTGTTTACTCTTGTTTTTAGATGGGTATTAAGAGCTTCAAATTGGTTTTAAGCTGCTTTTTAAGCATTCTAAGCCATTTTTTAAAAAATTAACAAATGTTAATAATTATCCGTCTCAACGTGTAAAAAGCTTTTAAAAGGTGTTTTAATTTCTTATATTTGTTAGTATTCAAAAATGATACAATCGTGTCATTTTTTTATGCGATAAATCGAACTAAAATTATTTCATTATAATGAGCGAAAAGAAAGAAGAATTTAATAAGGATAATTATTCAGCAGATAGTATTCAGGCCCTAGAGGGAATGGAGCATGTGCGTATGCGTCCATCCATGTATATTGGAGATGTTGGTGTGCGTGGTTTACACCATTTAGTATATGAGGTTGTAGATAACTCTATTGATGAGGCGTTGGCTGGTCACTGTGATAATATTACGGTAACTATCAACGAAGATAACTCTATTACTACTGAAGATGATGGTCGTGGTATTCCTGTAGATTTACATAAAAAAGAAGGTGTTTCTGCATTAGAGGTTGTAATGACTAAAATTGGTGCTGGTGGTAAATTCGATAAAGATTCTTATAAAGTGTCTGGTGGTTTACACGGTGTTGGTGTGAGTTGTGTTAATGCATTGTCAGAACATTTAAAAGCAACGGTTTACAGAAAAGGAGACGTGTGGGAGCAAGAGTACGAGCGAGGAAAAGCAATGTATCCTGTTAAAAAAGTTGGCGAAACTGATAAGAGAGGTACTATAGTTACTTTTAAGCCAGACCCAACAATTTTTACGCAGACTTTAGAATATAATTACGATACTTTAGCAAGTCGTTTACGTGAGTTGGCTTACCTTAATAAAGGGATAACGATTCATTTAATTGATAAGCGTCATAAAAAAGACGATGGAGAATTTGAAGGTGAAACGTTTCATTCTGAAGAAGGACTTAAAGAATTTATTAAGTTTTTAGATGCAACAAGAGAGCCTTTAATGAACGATGTAATTTCTTTTGAAGGAGAAAAGAATGGTGTGCCAGTTGAGGTTGCTATGATTTATAACACCTCTTATGCAGAAAACTTACATTCTTATGTAAACAATATTAACACACATGAAGGTGGAACTCACCTTTCTGGTTTTCGTAGAGGTTTAACTCATACCCTTAAAAAGTATGCGGATGAATCTGGCATGTTAGACAAGTTGAAGTTTGATATTGCTGGTGATGATTTCCGTGAGGGTTTAACAGCCATTATTTCTGTAAAAGTACAAGAGCCACAGTTTGAAGGACAAACAAAAACCAAATTAGGAAACCGTGAGGTTTCAGCAGCAGTAAGTCAGTCGGTTTCAGAAATGTTAACTGATTATTTAGAAGAGCATCCAGATGATGCTAAGACTATTGTTCAGAAGGTGATTCTTGCCGCTCAAGCACGTCACGCAGCGCAAAAAGCACGTGAAATGGTTCAGCGTAAAACGGTAATGAGTATTGGTGGTTTGCCTGGTAAATTATCAGATTGTTCTGAGCAAGATCCTGCAAAATGTGAAGTTTACTTAGTCGAGGGAGATTCGGCAGGTGGAACGGCAAAACAAGGTAGAGATAGAGCTTTTCAAGCTATATTGCCATTAAGAGGTAAGATTCTTAATGTAGAGAAAGCTATGACTCATAAAGTTTTTGAAAACGAAGAAATTAAAAATATCTTTACAGCTTTAGGTGTTACTATAGGTACGGAAGAAGATAGCAAAGCGCTTAATCTTTCAAAATTAAGATACCATAAAATTGTGATTATGTGTGATGCCGATATAGATGGTTCTCACATTGAAACATTAATCTTAACATTCTTCTTTAGATATATGAAGGAGTTGATTGAAAATGGTCATATCTATATAGCTACACCGCCTTTATACTTAGTTAAAAAAGGTGCAAAGAAGCAATACGCTTGGAATGATGAAGAACGTCAGGCTATTATGGATGATTTTGGAGAGTCTTCAAAAATTCAACGTTATAAAGGTCTTGGTGAGATGAATGCAGAGCAGCTTTGGGATACAACAATGAATCCTGAGTTTAGAACATTACGTCAAATTCAAATTGATAACGGAGTAGAGGCAGATCGCGTATTCTCAATGTTAATGGGAGACGAAGTGCCACCTCGTAGAGAGTTTATTGAAAAGAATGCTATTTATGCAAATATTGATGCATAGATAAAAGACTTAATTAAATAGATTAGAAAGCAATTACATTAATGATGTAATTGCTTTTTTTTGTTTTTAAACACAACGATAAAATGCAATAAAACACGACGAAGTGTGATGTTAAGGATATTTTGATATATTTGTATCCCAAATAATTTAAACTTAATTAGATGAAAAAAATAATCTTATTGCTAACCTTATGTTTTAGTGCTTCAGTTTCAAATGCCCAAAATGACTTAGATGTCTTATTAGCTGCAGGAATAGATGACGCAAAACGCTTTGCTAACGATTATTTAGCACCAGGAACAAATGGTTTAATGCATAGCATGAATGCCAATTGGTTTAATTCCGCAAAAGTAAAACCCCTTGGTGGTTTTGAAATATCGGTTGTTGCAAATGCTGCAGTGGTAAAGGATGAGCACAAAGTGTTTAATCTTAATGCAGCCGATTATAATAATGTTCAGTTTTCACAAGGACCAAGTTCTCAAAATGTAGCCTCTTTTTTAGGGCAAAATGATCCAGATATATATGTAGAAGTCGTCTATGACGATCTAATTTTTGGAGAGCAAACTACCGAAATTGAGTTACCTCAAGGTATTGGAGAGCATAATCAGAGCTTATTGCCATCTGCCTTTATACAAGGAGCATTAGGTATAAGTAGTGGTTTAGAATTAAAAGCACGTTTTGTACCTAATATTGATACTGATCAAGGCAGTCTATCTATGTATGGTGCTGGTTTACAATTTGAAATTACTGAGTGGCTTCCTGCCAATAATCTTTTGCCTATCGCATTGTCTGGATTAGTGGCTTACAATCATTTAGACGGAACTTATGATATAACAGAATCTTCTGGAATTGAAGGTGAAAACCAGCGTTTAGAAAATAATACCAATACATGGTTGTTTCAATTAATAGCCTCTACCAAATTTAAAATTATTAATTTCTACGGTGGAGTTGGTTATATAAAAGGAACTTCTGAATCTGATATACTTGGTGATTATAGAGTAACTGACGGTTTTTTAACTACGGAAACTATTAAAGATCCATTTTCAGTTTCAAGTGAAGTATCTGCAGTTAGAGGTACAGTAGGAACAAAATTAAAATTAGGATTTTTTAGACTTAATGCAGAATACCACTTGTCAGAATTTAATGCATTTTCTTTAGGAGTCAACTTCGGATTTAGATAAAATTAGATTACCATTAAAATAATATAAAAGCACAAGATTTACTCTTGTGCTTTCTTCGTTTGCAGTAATTTTATTCGTAAATTTACGGTAATTAATAACATTTAGTTTTACATTAAAAACACGTATAAATATGAAAGTTACAGTAGTAGGCGCAGGTGCAGTAGGCGCAAGTTGTGCAGAGTATATTGCAATTAAAAACTTTGCTTCAGAAGTAGTGATTCTTGATATTAAAGAAGGTTATGCAGAAGGAAAAGCAATGGACTTAATGCAGTGTGCATCTTTAAATGGATTTGACACAAAAATTACAGGAAGTACAAACGATTATTCTAAAACAGCAAATAGCGATATTTGTGTAATTACTTCAGGTATTCCTCGTAAACCAGGAATGACACGTGAAGAATTAATAGGTATTAATGCAGGTATTGTTAAAACAGTATCTACAAGTTTAGTTGAGCACTCTCCAAATACTATTCTTATAGTTGTAAGTAACCCTATGGATACTATGACGTATTTGGCGCATAAAGTTACAGGCTTGCCAAAGCATAGAATTATTGGAATGGGTGGTGCTTTAGATTCTGCTCGTTTTAAATATAGATTAGCAGAAGCATTAGAAGCTCCTATTAGTGATGTTGACGGAATGGTAATTGGTGGACATAGTGATACCGGAATGGTACCATTAATTTCTCACGCGACAAGAAACAGTATAAAAGTATCTGAATTTTTATCTGAAGACCGTTTAAATCAGGTTGCAGAAGATACTAAGGTAGGAGGTGCGACTCTAACAAAACTTTTAGGAACATCTGCTTGGTATGCACCAGGTGCAGCAGTAAGTGGATTAGTACAGGCTATTGCTTGCGACCAAAAGAAAATTTATCCATGTTCAACTTTATTAGACGGTGAATATGGTTTAACTGATTTATGTATTGGTGTACCAGTAGTTTTAGGTAGAAACGGAATCGAGAAGATTGTTGATGTTCCATTAAGTGCTGCTGAAAAAGAACATATGAAAGCAAGTGCAGAAGGTGTGAAGAAAACAAATGGTTTATTAGAACTATAAAATTTTATTTTACAAATAAGTAAAGAGGATTGTTAAAGCAATCCTCTTTTTTTATGTTAAGTTATTTGTTTTCAAAATTTCATGGAAATATGGTGTTAGATAATGTGAATTGTTCATTTATAGTAGTTTTTTTATTAACTATTCTTGTTTCCTGATAGTAACATTAATACTTTTATATTTGAAGTCCCAAAAATGAAGTTTTTTAATTCTATTAATCATTATAGAGCACTGGCAATCGTAATGATTATTGCAGTTCATGCACAGTTTGTGGCTGATTTAAAATTGGATACCTACGTCAGTCAGTTTTTTTTTAACGCCATTAGTGGAGCTACACTAAATTTTTCTTTTATCTCAGGCTTTCTGTTTTATCTTGTCTTATACAAGAACTATAAGTACTCAACTTTTGTTAGAGGACGTGTAAATCGATTTTTAAAGCCTTACTTATTTTTATCAATATTGCCTATTGTTGTCAGTTTAATTACCATACCGAACTATTGGGATAATTCTAATTTAGCCGAATATAATGGGTGGTTTTGGTATTTAATATCAATATTTAAATATGTAATAACAGGAGCTCATATTACGGCATACTGGTATATTCCTTTTATAGTAGTTATGACGCTAATGTCACCACTACATGTAAAGTTTATTAAACTTAAACTTAAACAGCAGCTCATTATATTTGTTATACTCTTAATAATTGCTTCATTTGTACAAAGACCTTATACCCGAACGTTTTTATTTCAAGCTGTTCAATCTATGATTTATTTTACACCATTATATTTAATGGGAATTATGTGCGCCATACATAAGGATAAAATTTACAAACTATTAAAAGGTAAAGACATATACCTCTTAATTATTGCTTTAGGTTTTGTTGTTTTACAAACAAATAATGGAGATGTAGGTCTTTATAGAAATCACTTTTTAACCTATAATGGTGTTGATTTAATAATATTTAAAATGGTCTTTGTTTGCTTGTTTTTTATGGTATGGTTACATAGGTTTGAACACGTTAAAAGCAACATTATAAACAGTTTAGCAAATACAAGTTTTGCTATTTATTTTTTACATGTTTATATATTAAAGATGATTTTTACTGTAAAAAACTATTTTAACTTAAGTTTTGAAGGCTATTCGTTGCTGTCTTATATCTTGATTATTTTGCTTATGTTAAGTGTGAGTATGGGTGTTGCCATAGGTGTGAATAAGCTATTTCCTAAGTATTCATTTTACCTTATTGGTTATGGTAAAAACCCATCCAAGGAATTAAAAGCTAAATAAATTGATAGATTTAACAATTTGAAGGTTGAGGCTTAAAAGTTTGCAATTCAAATTCATATAGAAATCCTTTGTTTTTTTACTTATATTTGACGCATGAAAATTAAATTACATTTTGCGATAGTCGTTGTGATCTTGGCGTTTTTAGGAGCGTTTATGGATCAAAAAACGGTACCTAATCAGCAGATTGTAGTTCAGTTTTTAGATAAATCGGTTTCTATAGAAGATTCTGAAAAAGCTATTGAATCTATTCAATACAAATTACAAAGTATAGGTGTTACTCATATTCAGATTGGTCAAAATAGAGATGGTCAACTTAGAATTACCTATCATAGCGATTCTGAAGTTTCACAGATTCAAGATGTGCTTTTTAAGGCAGATGGTTTTGATATCGCTTATCATACTTCTCAGCAACATTCAAATAATTTCCCTAAAGATAAAGAGGCCAAAGATTACGAGCTTAATATTTCTGAAATTAAATCAGATAGTAATTTTAATTGGGATTTTGAAGGCACTCAAGTAACAGAAGTCAATCAAAAAACGGATCATTCTAATCAGCTTCAAGTAAATTATTCTGGTAAGCCGTTTAATACAAAACCAGTTAATAACATAGTAAATGTAGCAGTTGCTGCTAATAATACTGTTGTAAATGCTATTGGTAGACTTTCTTATAAAATTCCTGAAGTCAGAGCAGGACCAATTTCATAATAGAATTATTCAATATTAAAATAATTCGAACTTCACAAAGGTCTTTTTTGTCTCTAAAAAGATCAAAATCTAATTCATAAAAAACATTGTCGGGTTTTGGTGTAAAGGCTATATTTGCGCCCAGAAAATTATAATTAAAACTCGATATTAAATAAACAATTACAATGCAAAACAAAGGATTAATTAAGCTTTTTGCGCTTTTATTTGGTTTGGTAAGTATTTACCAATTATCATTTACGTTTAGAGCAAATCAAATTGAAGATACGGCTGAGCAAGCGGCAATTGCTAAGTACGCAGAAACAGAAGACGATTATCAAACTAAGCGAAACATAGAGGAGGTTCGTTACTTAGATTCATTAAAAACTTCTAAAATTAAAGTAGGAGATAAGTTTGAGTCTATTGACGTTTACAACTTAGGTTTTGCAAAATACACTTATACTGAAGTTGAGAATAATGCCATGAATTTGGGCCTTGACCTTAAAGGTGGTATTAATGTTATTCTTCAAATTTCAGTAAGAGATATTTTAAAAGGTTTAGCAAATAATACTAAAGATCCTGTATTTAATAAGGCTTTAGATGATGCTGAAGAATTACAAAAAGATTCACAAGATTCATATTTACAATCGTTTTTTACTGCATTTGATGCTATTAAAGGTGATACTAAATTAGCATCTCCAGATATTTTTGCTAACAGAACGTTAAGTGATGAGATTAAATTCGATATGTCAGATAACGAAGTTAAAAGTATCATTGAAACAAAAATAGACGAGTCTATAGTTTCAGCTTTCGAAGTATTACGTAAACGTATAGATAAGTTTGGTGTAACATCTCCAAACATTCAACGTTTAGGTAACTCAGGTCGTATTCTTTTAGAATTACCTGGCGCTAAAGATATTGAGCGTGTTACGGATTTAGTAACTAAAACAGCACAATTACAGTTTTGGGAAACATATAAAACTCAAGAAGTTTTACCATATTTAATGGAAGTTAACCAAAATTTGATTGAAGAAAATGAAAAGAAAGAGGCAAAAGAAGAAATTACAGAAGAGGTTGTAGATGCAACTGAGGTTCAGGATGAAACTTCTAGTGCAATTGATGAGTTAACTGGTCAGATAGAAACAGATTCTACTAACGTAGCAAATATAAACCCTTTAGGTATTCAAGGTTATGGAAATGGTGGTTCTGTTGTTGGTATGTTCTTAGCTAAGGACAAAGAAAAAGTTATGGAGCAATTAAATGCACCAAAAAACAGAGCATCTTTACCAGCAGAAATGCGATATGTAAGATTTGTTTGGGGTCTTCAAGAAGAAGATTCTGAATTTTCACAATTGTATGCTATAAAAGGAAATAGAGATGGAGTACCAGAATTAAGTGGTGCAGTAATTTCGGATGCTAGGCAAGATTACGATCCGGTAAGTAGACCAGCTGTGAGTATGCAGATGAACGCTAAAGGAGCTAAGATTTGGGAAGAAATGACCAAAAAAGCTTATGAAACTCAAGGGTTTATTGCCATTGTATTAGATAATATAGTGTATTCTGCACCAAGTGTATCTTCTGGCCCAATTGCTGGAGGAAATTCTCAAATATCTGGAGCATTTTCATTAACAGAAGCTGTCGATTTAGCAAATGTTTTAAGAGCTGGTAAATTACCTGCTTCTGCTGAAATTGTACAAGCAGATGTGGTAGGACCATCATTAGGACAAGAAGCTATTGATAGTGGTATGAAATCATTTGTAATTGCTTTAGCATTTGTACTGCTTTGGATGATATTTTACTACGGAAAAGCTGGTGGATTTGCAGACATTGCATTATTATTAAACATCCTGTTAATTTTTGGTGTATTAGCAAGCTTAGGAGCTGTATTAACGTTACCTGGTATTGCAGGTATTGTATTAACGATTGGTATTTCTGTCGATGCGAACGTTCTTATCTTTGAAAGGATAAAAGAAGAAATAGCAAAAGGTAAATCGCAAAAAGAATCTATTAAAGATGGTTTCTCTAACGCTTTATCTTCAATATTAGATGCGAATATTACAACAGGTTTAACTGCTTTAATATTATTTGTTTTTGGTACTGGTCCAATTAAAGGTTTCGCAACAACATTAATCATTGGTATTTTAACATCATTATTTACAGCAATTTTTATTACACGTCTATTAGTTGATTGGTATGTAAATAGAGGTGGTAAATTAGAATTCTCTACAGGTTTAACTAAAAATTTATTTACAAATGTTAATATTGATTTCTTAAAGAAACGTAAGATTGCATATATCATTTCTGGAGCGTTCATTTTAGCAAGTTTAGGTTCTCTTTTTACAACAGGATTAGATCAAGGTATTGATTTTGTTGGTGGTAGAACATACCAAGTGCGTTTTGATCAAGAAATGAGTGTTGAAGAGGTTAAGAATGATCTTAACGCTGTATTTGAGAGTGCTGAGGTAAAAACTATTGGTGGTCCAAACCAATTAAAGATTTCTACGAAGTATTTGGTTGAAGACAGTTCTAATGAAGCTGACGAAAAAGTACAATCAATGTTGTTTACAACGCTTCAAAAATACCTTCCAGAAGGAATGACTTATGCTGAGTTTTTAGATGGATCTGGAGATAAAGCAATCGGTAAAATGTTATCGAGTAAAGTAAGTCCAACGATTGCAGATGATATTAAAAAATCTTCAATTTGGGCCATCTTAGGGTCTTTAGTTGTGGTTTTCTTATATATCTTATTAAGATTTAAGAAATGGCAATTCTCTCTTGGTGCAGTGGCTGCAGTTTTTCATGATGTTTTAATTGTATTAGGTATCTACTCTTTAACATGGAGATTTATGCCATTTAGCATGGAAGTTGACCAAACGTTCATTGCTGCAATCTTAACGGTAATTGGTTACTCGCTGAATGATACTGTTGTTGTATTTGATAGAATTAGAGAATATTTCAATGAAAACTTAGGTTGGAAATTTGATACCACTATTAATCGTTCTATAAACAGTACTATTAGTAGAACATTAAATACGTCTTTAACTACCTTGGTTGTATTATTAGCGATGTTTTTATTTGGTGCAGATTCACTTAAAGATTTGTTATTTGCATTAATCGTTGGTGTTATTGTTGGTACCTATTCTTCTGTATTTATTGCAACACCAATTATGTATGATACTGCTAAGAAAGGTAATGCAACAGAAGCACTTAAGAAAAAAGTAAAAGAAGACGATGAGGAAGCTTAAGTCTTTATAGTATTTTTTGAATTATATTCAGAATTTAAAATGCCTTTCTTAATTGAAAGGCATTTTTTTGTTTTATAATTATTGATCTTTTTACGCAACCTTTTTACAGTTTATGTATCTTTAAAGGGAGAAGTACAGTTTTACTAATATAAAAAATCGCTAAAATGAAAAATTTACTACGCTTATTATTCTTAATGTTAGGATTTTGCAGTTTTGGGCAAGATGTTCTTATGCAAAATGGCACAATAACTGCATGTTCAGGAACATTTTATGATGCTGGTGGTGAATTCGTAAATTACGCAGATAATGAGAGTTATATTATAACAATTTGTCCTGAAGAAATTGGACAACGTACACGATTGGATTTTCAAGAGTTTTCTACCCAACTCAATACTGATCTTTTAACGATCTATGATGGAGATGACGTGTCTGCTCCATCTCTTGGAGTCTATTCAGGTACGCAATCACCAGGTGTATTAATTGCTACATTCGATAATCTAACAGGATGTTTAACAATAGAGTTTACATCTAATTCTACTGATAATGATATAGGATGGGCAGCAAACATATCATGCACAACTCCGTGTCAAGAAATTACATCTGTATTAGATTCAACCTTTCCAATAGCAAATGCAGAAGGTATTATTGAGGTCTGTATAGGTGATAATATAAACTTAAGTGGTAGTGGTATTTTTGAAACTGATGGAACAGGAGCAAGTTATACTTGGGATTTGGGCGATGGTAATACGGCTTTGGGTCAAACGATTAACGTTTCATATAAC
This sequence comes from Winogradskyella sp. Asnod2-B02-A, assembly GCF_045063645.1. Lineage (NCBI taxonomy): Bacteria > Pseudomonadati > Bacteroidota > Flavobacteriia > Flavobacteriales > Flavobacteriaceae > Winogradskyella > Winogradskyella sp. Asnod2-B02-A. The sequence continues at coordinate 9,405 of NZ_JBEFOG010000027.1, read as the reverse complement.
ATACCAGGTGTCTATTTAGTGAATTTAGATATTAGAGATACAAATACAGATGATATTATTCAAGGTTGTCCAAATACAAATAGTATAAATTTGGTAATACGCGTTTCTGGAGAACCTGATTTTTTAGATACGCAAGCAACAGATAGTACCTTGTGTTTTGGAGAAACGACGACTTTAATAGGTGTTGTAAATCCATTAACTTTAGTTTATAATTGTCCTCCACCAGAAAGTGAATTAACCTTTTTACCCGATGGTAGCGGAGCGGCTTACAGTACATCTATTAATGTAACTTGCTTTGATTCTGCTCAAGTTCTAACAGATGTTAGTCAGATTGAAAGCATTTGTTTAAATATGGAACATTCGTATTTAGGGGATTTAGATATAGAAATTATATCTCCCAATGGTCAAGTAGTAAGACTGCATGATCAAGGAGGTGGTTCTGCTAATTTAGGTATTCCTTGGGCAACAGGTGGTGTGGATGGTAATAGTTTTGATGTCACACCAGGTAATGGGTTTGATTATTGTTTTGTGCCTAATGGTGGATTTCCAACACTTGTAGATGGTGTGCAGTTAGGTGGTGTTTTTCCTACAGGTGATGGTCCAAATACGTATGTAGATAGTTTTGTGCCAGAAGGAAATTATAGTTCTGTAAATCCTTTAGAAGGGTTATTAGGTTCTCCATTAAATGGAAATTGGACAATTCATATTGTTGATAATTTAGCTCAAGATAATGGATATGTCTTTTCATGGGAACTAAATTTTGATAGTAGTTTGCAATTAGAAGATTTTGATTTTGTTCCAACTATTGTATCACAATCTTGGGATTCTGACTCAAGTATTACTGAGGTTAATGGCAATACAATTACAGTAGCACCAGAATCTGCAGGTGAGTTTTGTTACACGTTTAGAACTGTAGATGTTTTTGGATGTGAATACACTAAAGAAGTGTGTGTTAATGTAACAGAAGAAGGAGCATCTCCAATAACGTATTATGAAGATTTAGATGGTGATGGTTATGGTGATCCTAATAGTACAATTGAAGATTGTTCTGATACTCCTCCTTTAGGATATGTTGTAAATGGTTTAGATTGTAATGATACTGATGGTTTAATTAATCCAGATGCAGAAGATTCTGAGGGCAATGCGATTGATGAAAACTGTGATGGAGTTGATGGAGATACACTAGGTTTAGATGATTTTAACTTAGATGATATTAAAGTGTTGTCTAATCCATTTAGCGACCAATTAATAATAAATGTGCCAACTATTTTAACAGGAAGTCAATTGGACATTACTATTTATGACTTAAATGGTCGTATGGTATACCAAAATGTTCATTCAATTAGCGCTAACCAAATCACAATTAATAACCTAGGAGAATTAGAAAAATCGACCTATTTATTAGAGATATCTAATGAGGAATTTGGGTTAAATGTTGTAAAGAAATTAGTGAAGCTATAGATTTATAGAATTATAAAAATGCCTTTCTTAATAGAGAGGTGTTTTTTTTTTTTTTTTCTTTAAAATAATAATTTAATAGTTAAGTATTATTCTCAATCCATTCATGCGTCATTTTCCATAGAGACGCTTTGAATTGATTTCTAAAGAATCCAAAATGTCCAACATTAGAAATACCCAAGTCTTTTGGGATTATATGCCGTCTATCTACATTAGCATTAGAAAACTGTTGAGCAAACCAATCTACTGATGATTTTGAAGCAAATTCATCTTTAGTAAAACTTAACACAAGCAAATGTTTATTATAATTTTTGAATTGAAGGTAATTAAACTCAAATTCGCTCAGTAAATAATCTTTGTGTTTTCCCCAGCGTTTCCATTGATAAACCATTAGTTTAGGTAGATTTTCAAAAAGTCCTAACTTCTTTGCAGGAAAATATCCGAATATAGGAGTAAGTGTAGGAATGAGCACATACCAAAACGTAAACATCTTAAAACGTTCAAAACCTTTCCAATGTTTCCAATAACCGCTTTGTGATGCAATAGTAATTATAGCATCTATTTGAGAGATTTCTTTATTGAAGGCTAATATTTGACCTCCAATACTGTGCGTAATGATGGTTATTTTATGGTCTGAATTTTGTGATTTTGCATAGTTTACAATAGACGCTTGATCATTTTCTCCCCAAGCTTTTAAATCATTAGTATTTTGTTTTAAGTGGGTAATACTCAAATGTGATTTTCCAATTCCAGAATAATCGAAGGTATAAACTGTATAACCTAATTCTGAAAAATATAAAGCGAACTTAAAATAATAATGTTGTAATACTCCAGTGGCTGAAGAAATGATAATACTTTTATTATTTGAACATTGTGGCTTAAAAGAAGTAAGGCTTAATTGGTGTCCTAAAGGTGTGTTGATATATAGATCTTGCGATCTATTCATTTTTTAATGTAAAACTGATCTTATCTCCAACGGCAACTTGCCATGTGTCTGAAAGACCACCATTAATCTCTAAAACATATTTTGCTGGTGCTTCAGATGGCAGCGAAGTTTCGTCCATTGGCTTTGCGTTCTTTTGAATGCTAACAATAGATAGATCTTCGTCAATGTAAATAATATCTAAAGGAATTTTGGTATTTTTCATATAGAAACTACGCATTTGCGTGTCTGCAAATATAAATAGCATACCATGTTTAGTTTCAAGTTTGGTTCTGTACATTAAACCAGTTTGTGTTTCGTAATCATCGTCGGCAATTTCAATATCTATGGTCTTAATTATAGTATCTGAATCTGCCTTTTTTAGTGTAAGTGTACCTTCGTTTTTAAAATTAACCACCACTTTGTCTTCAGGCACTGCTTTCTTGTCTTCTTTACATGAAGAAAGTAATGTAAGTCCAAAAACAATAAGTACTGTTGATAGAAACCGTTGAAAGTTCATTAATTTAGTTTTGTTTTGGGTTTGTAGATAAACATAAAGTATAATCCGATTAAAACAAAAGGAATGCTTAGTAGTTGACCTGTGTTTAATAACCAATCTGCACGTTCTGGGTTTTGAGCTTCTTTAACAAATTCTACAAAGAATCTTACCGTCCAAAGTAGTACTAAAAATAGGCCGAATAGAAAGCCTTGCTGTTCAGATTTTTTAGTTTTCCAATAGAAGTAAAAGAGAATTAGAAATACAAAAATATAGCAGAATGCTTCATACAGTTGTGCAGGGTGTCTTGGAGCAGTTTCTCCTAATTGCTTAAACACAACTCCAAAATCGCTGCCAGTATATTTTCCTATTATTTCAGAATTTATAAAGTTTCCTATTCTAACAAATACAGCTCCTAAAGCTACAGGAATTACTACGCGATCTAAAATCCAAAGCACCGTTTTATGTAGTACTTTTTTATTGTAGAGATACATTGAAATAATCATAGCAATAGCAGCACCATGACTCGCTAAACCTTGAAAGCCTGTAAATTCAAAACCTCCTTTGAACTTGAATGGTAAAAAGATGCTAAAAAAATCTTCGGTTATAAGTTCTGATTGATAAAAAATAACATGACCTAATCTTGCGCCAAGCATAATTCCTAATACAGAATATATGAATAAGGAATCTAACGATTCTTCAGATTGTCCCTCATTTTTATAAATACGCTTAGTGATCTGAAAGCCTAGAATAAAGGCTGTAATCCACATTAGGCTATAAAAATGAAGTTTAAAAAATCCGAGATCAATAAATTTAATAGGATCCCAATCAATGTGTAATAGAAACATAGAAATTATCTTTATTCGGTAAATATAATATTTTGATTGCGATTGAAAATGAGATTAACGTAATATTAATCTTCTTTATGTGGAACAGGGTCAAAACCACTTCCTCCCCAAGGCGACGGAACGTAAAGAAAATGTACGGAGTACATTTTTAGAGAACGGGCGAGCTGGCGCGTTGGCAAAATTTTTAGTTGTCATCCTTTTTTGGAACAGGGTCAAAACCACTTCCTCCCCAAGGCGACGGAACGTAAAGAAAATGTACGGAGTACATTTTTAGAGAACGGGCGAGCTGGCGCGTTGGCAAAATTTTTAGTTGTCATCCTTTTTTGGAACAGGGTCAAAACCACTTCCTCCCCAAGGCGACGGAACGTAAAGAAAATGTACGGAGTACATTTTTAGAGAACGGGCGAGCTGGCGCGTTGGCAAAATTTTTAGTTGTCATCCTTTTTTGGAACAGGGTCAAAACCACTTCCTCCCCAAGGATGGCAACTAAAAATTCGCTTTATAGCCAACCAGCCTCCTTTAAAAAAACCATGAACTTCAAGAGCTTCCTTAGCATAATGTGAGCATGTAGGTTGATATCTGCAGGTAGCCGGAGTAAATGGAGATATTATGGTCTGATAGACTTTAATAATAAATAGAAACGGATAGGTTAAAAATTTCTTCACTATTAGTTAGTCGTAAAAGTGGTGCCTTCCCTACTATCATTAAGTTGAATGCCAGCTTCAGCTAATTCGTCTCTAATTTTATCAGACAATGCAAAGTCTTTATTTAATCGTGCTTCTTTTCTGAGATTGATTAAAATGTCAACGGCTCCAGCTAATTTGTCGTTACTAGTATTTTCTTTAGAAATATTGACTAAACCAAGTACATCAAACACAAAAGTTTCAATAGTTTCTTTTAGAAGTATAAGATCATCAGCAGTTATTGTTGCGCTTCCATCTTTAACTTGGTTAATGAATTTAACAGCTTCAAAAAGCGTAGCAATTAAAATAGGCGTATTAAAATCATCATTCATAGCGTCGTAGCATTTCTGCTTCCATTCTGCAACATTAAATGATGATGTATTTGCTGTTTTCAAAAGATCGATTAAACTAATGGCATCCATAAGTCTATGGAATCCTTTTTCAGCAGCAGCCAAACCAGCATCTGTTAAATCTAAAACACTTCGGTAAGAGGCTTGCATCATAAAAAAGCGAATAACACTAGGGTTATATGCCTTAGACATTATATCGTTGTCTCCTGATAGTAATTCAGCCGGATTTATGTAGTTACCAGTCGATTTACTCATACGGGCACCATTCAGTTCTAACATATTGGCATGCATCCAATATTTTACAGGTGCCTGTCCTTTTGCGGCTTGGTTTTGTGCGATTTCACATTCGTGATGTGGGAATTTTAGATCCATACCTCCTCCATGGATATCAAAGTATTCACCAAGATATTTGGTGCTCATGGCTGTACATTCTAAATGCCATCCAGGAAAACCGTCACTCCATGGTGATGGCCAACGCATAATATGAGTTGGTTCTGCTTTTTTCCAAAGGGCGAAATCTTGAGGGTTTTTCTTATCACTTTGTCCATCAAGCGCACGCGTATTATGAATTAAATCTTCTAATTTTCGTTTGCTTAAAATTCCATACTCGTTAGATTCATTGTATTTGTGTACATCAAAATAAACTGAGCCATTTACAATGTAAGCAAAGCCATTATCTATTATGGATTGAATTAATTCAATTTGCTCAATAATGTGACCAGTGGCTGTAGGCTCAATACTTGGTGGTAAAAAGTTAAAAGTGTTTAGTACATTATGAAAATCTACCGTATAACGCTGAACGATTTCCATGGGTTCTATAGCTTCTAATCTTGCTTTTTTAGTGATTTTGTCTTCTCCAACGTCTGCATCATTTTCTAAATGTCCAGCATCTGTAATGTTTCTTACATAACGCACCTTATAACCCAAGTGTTTTAAGTAGCGAAAAATCATATCAAAAGACATAAAAGTTCTTACATTGCCTAAATGCACATTACTATAAACAGTTGGTCCACATACATACATGCCAACATAGCCTTCAGTTATTGGTTCAAAAACTTCTTTTTCCCCAGAGAGTGTATTATATATTTTTAATTTATTTGAAGTGTATAACGACATGATGCTATTTTGAAAAATGAACCAATATATTAAGTAATTTAATCTAAAAAAATGAAAGCTAGAATTGCGTTTCTAATTTTATGTATTCTAAAAGCTCTCTTCGCGTATCTGGTTCTTTAAATTTACCTCCAAATTCTGAAGTAACAGTACTGCTTTCAATATCTCTTATACCTCGAGAATTTACACATAAATGTTTTGCATCAATAACGCAAGCAACATCATCTGTGTTTAAAACGTTTTGAAGTTCCTTTACAATCTGAATTGTTAAACGTTCTTGAACCTGAGGTCGTTTGGCGTAATAATCTACAATTCTATTCATTTTAGATAATCCTACCACAGTACCATTAGAAATATATGCGATATGTGCTCTACCAACTATAGGCAGTAAGTGATGCTCACAAGTAGAATAAACAGTAATGTTTTTTTCCACTAGCATTTCACCATATTTATATTTATTATCAAAGGTAGAAGCGTTTGGTTTTTTATCAGGATCTAAGCCACTAAATATTTCGTTTACAAACATTTTAGCAACACGATTTGGAGTGCCTTTAAGACTGTCGTCAGTTAAGTCCAAGCCTAGAGTTTCTAAAATATGCTTTACATCACCTTTAATGATATTTATTTTTTCGCTGCTAGATAATTCAAAAGCATCAGCTCTCAAAGGAGTTTCACTAGATGAACTTAGGTGATCATCACCTAGTGCATCAATATCATTAAAATCATTTTCAATTTTCATTATAAAATAATTGTTTATCAGTTTTTAAAAACAAAAAACAAAGATAAACAATAAAAATAGTTTCATATAAAGGTAGGAGATTTTTAATTATGACTGTTATATATGTAAAACCGTTAAAAAGTCAATATCATTGACGAATTAACAATTGGTTATATAAAATTTTCTTAATTTTCGAAATTCTAATTATTATGGTTAAGCTATGAAAAAAATACTAATTATTATGACTTTAATAATCATGCCTTTTTGCATGTCTGGTCAACAATCAAAACAAAAAAATGCACTTCCATTAGCAAAGTTTGATGCTAATGTTAATTTGCCATTAACTGCTAAAGAGCGTGCTCAAATTATTGAAGTTTATGGTGATTCTGCAGAGAAACTTGTCTTTAATATGCCGCATCGATTAAAAAGCATAAAGCATATTCTTAGGAATAGAGTTGTTATTAAATTAATTTCAGATGTTAAGGATAAAAAAACCTGTCCTAAATTATCTGAAGTGTCTTTATTTAATGATTCAAATTCTGCAGATGCTAAAGCGTTTAATCCTAATGATTTTAATCCATTAAAATATGACTTGAATTTTTATTCAAGAGAAGCTGGTTTGTTTCAGGTGGATAATACAAATTATTATATCATCGTTAAATCTCAGTACCAATAAAATAGTATCGTCGTTTGAAGCTAGCGTATTAAAAGCAATGTTATTCTATTATTAACTGCTAACAAATAGTGACACTAACAAAGAACAATAAAAGTAAACTCATGAAATATTTAATTACAATAATCCCTCTATTATTTTCATCGCTATTATTGGCTCAAGATGTAAATATGCAAACCGCAACTATAAGTCAATGTGGAGGCATATTTTATGATTCGGGCGGTGAATTTGGTAACTATTCTAATGATGAAGATTTTGTTTTAACTATTTGTCCTGAAGAGCCAGGGCAAACCATACAATTAAATTTTATATCATTTTCCACACAATTAGGTGCAACACCTGATGTAATGACAATTTATGATGGAGATAGTGTTGCAGCAACTTCTTTTGGAGATTTTTCTGGGACCAATACTCCTGGTTTAGTGCAGGCTACAGAAGATAATACATCAGGCTGTATTACCATTCAATTTGTGTCAAGTGGATCTGGTAGTATTGATGGATGGGCAGCGAATATTAATTGTCTAACACCTTGTCAAACTATTAACTCTCAAATTGATTCTACATCTCCAGCTCCAAATGGAGATGGATATATTAGAGTATGTCCTAACGAAGAAATTACATTAACAGGAAGCGGTGTGTTTTCAGTTGATGGAGCTGGAGCTACTTATGAATGGGATTTAGGAGACGGAAATACGGCATCTGGTCAAACAGCTACATTTTCATACCCTGATCCAGGTGTATATATTGTGAATTTAAATATTCGTGACGCTAATACTTCTGTTGATCCATTAGGATGTGATAATAATAATTTAATTAATCAGGTTATTCAAGTAGCTACTGAACCTGATTTCTCAGGTACTGAAGCAGCAAAATCTGTGCTTTGTTTTGGTGATAATACAGATATTACAGGTGAAGTTGAAGCTGTTGAGTTTATAAATAATTGTACACCTCCTGTAAGTGGTATTACCTTTTTACCAGATGGAAGTGGTGCTGTTTATGAGACTTCTATTACTGTAGATTGTTATGATTCTGATCAAGAGTTAACAGATATTAGCCAATTGATTAGTATATGTGTAACTATGGAGCATTCTTATTTGGGGGATTTAGATATCGAAATTATTTCTCCTAATGGTCAAGTTGTTAGAATGCATGATCAAGGTGGTGGTAGTGCTAATTTAGGTATTCCTTGGGCTACAGGAACTGTTGACGGTGATAGTAATAATACAACTCCAGGAACAGGTAGTCAGTATTGTTTTGTGCCTACAGGAGGGTTTCCAACGTTAGTAGGAGGTGTTCAAACAGGTGGTACGTTTCCTAATGGTGATGGACCTGCAACTTATAATGATTCATTTGTTCCAGAAGGAACTTATAGTTCTATAAACTCATTGAATGGTCTTCTTGGTTCTCCTCTTAATGGAGATTGGACCATAAGAATTGTAGATAATCTAGGAGCAGATAATGGCCATGTTTTTGCATGGGGAATAGAGTTTGATCCAAATCTTCAACCTCCAGAATTGTCATTTACACCCGTAATTGAAACTGAAGCATGGAATGCAGATGCTACTATCACTAATACAGCCGGAAATGTAATTACAGTTCAACCATCAGCAGCAGGTGTATACTGTTATACATATAAAGTTACAGATGATTTTGGTTGTGAATATACAAAAGATGTATGTATAGAAGTTTTACCTGAGGTTATTACTGAGAGTCCAAATGATTTATATATCTGTGATACGGGTATCCCTCCTTATATTTTTAACTTAGAATCTAATACAGCAGTAGTTCTTGCTAGTGCAACAAATGTTTCGGATTTAGTGGTTACTTACCATAATACACTTGGAGATGCAAATGCAGACATTAATCCTATAACTGACACTGGAAGTTATTCTGGTACTGATGGAGAAATTGTATTTATTAGAGTAGAATATTTGAGTTCTGGTTGTTTTGAGATTTTGTCTTTTATTCTAAATGTAGACGGCCAACCCACCATCAATCCAGTTTCAGATTTAGAGACATGTGATGATGAGAGCAATGATGGATTTTCAGAGTTCGATTTAGAGTCACAGACTGCGATTATTTTAGGATCACAACCCTCATCAGATTACAATGTGAGTTATCATTTAAGTTTTGATGATGCAGAT